>NZ_CM003768.1 GCF_001547525.1 Burkholderia anthina | reverse complement strand
CCGTTGAAGTCCGTGAACGGGCCTTCCTTGACACGCCACCATCTCGCCGACTTCGAACAGGGTCTTCGCGCGGCTTTTCGACGCCTTTCCTGCATCTGCGACATGATCTTCTCGACTTCCTTCGGGGAAATCGGGGTCGGGCGGTTACGCGGCACCGCCGACGAAACCAGTGACCTTCGCGGTGTTCTTCACGAGGTGCCACGTTTCGTCCGTCATTTCCATTTCCACCAGCACGTAGCCAGGGAAGAAACGACGTTCGGTCACAGCCTTGTGGCCGCCTTTGACTTCGACCACTTCTTCGGTCGGAACCAGGATCTGACCGAATTTTGTCCTGCATGCCAGCACGTTCGATGCGCTCTTGAAGCGCGCGTTGCACGCTCTTCTCCATACCGGAGTAGGCGTGCACGACGTACCAACGCTTTCCGCTCGGGGATGCCGGAGTATCGCTCATATCATTTCCAACCCAGAATCGCCGAGAAAATCACCCATTCGATCGATTTGTCGCTCAACCAGAGGAAAATCGCCATCACGAGCACGAAACCGAACACGACGAGTGTGGTTTGCGTTGCTTCCTTGCGGGTGGGCCATACGACCTTCCGGACTTCCTTGTACGAATCCTTGGCAAACGCGATGAGGCTCTTGCCAGGGGCGGACATCAGCCCGACGGCCACGCCGGCGATGATACCTACCGCCAACGCGGCACCGCGGACATACCACTGCTGATTGGCCAGCCAGAAGAAGCCCACGAATCCGGCCAACACCAGCAATACGCCCAGGCCAGCATCAGCTTATCGCCGGAGGTATTTACAGTTTCGACGGATGGATTCGCCATAACACCTTAAAACAAATGCCACGTGGGACACGTGGCGATTTTTGGCAGGGGCAGAGGGAATCGAACCCCCAACCTTCGGTTTTGGAGACCGACGCTCTGCCAGTTGAGCTATACCCCTAAACCATGTTGGGGCCGGCTGCTGCCAGCCCCAAAACTGTCGATCAACGAATAACTGGCTTACTCGATGATCTTGGCGACGACGCCGGCGCCGACGGTACGGCCGCCTTCGCGGATCGCGAAGCGCAGACCTTCTTCCATCGCGATCGGAGCGATCAGCTTCACCGTGATCGACACGTTGTCGCCCGGCATCACCATTTCCTTGTCCTTCGGCAGCTCGATCGAGCCCGTCACGTCCGTCGTACGGAAGTAGAACTGCGGACGGTAGTTGTTGAAGAACGGCGTGTGACGGCCGCCTTCGTCCTTGCTCAGCACGTACACTTCAGCCGTGAAGTGCGTGTGCGGCGTGATCGAACCCGGCTTCGCCAGAACCTGGCCACGCTCCACGTCTTCACGCTTCGTGCCGCGCAGCAGGATACCCACGTTGTCGCCTGCCTGACCTTGGTCCAGCAGCTTGCGGAACATTTCCACGCCCGTGCAGGTCGTCTTCACCGTCGGCTTGATACCGACGATTTCGATTTCCTCTCCGACCTTGATGATGCCGCGCTCGACACGACCCGTCACCACCGTACCACGGCCCGAGATCGAGAACACGTCTTCCACCGGCATCAGGAACGCGCCGTCAACCGCACGCTCCGGCGTCGGGATGTACGTGTCCAGTGCGTCTGCCAGGTTCATGATCGCCACTTCGCCCAGCTCGCCCGTGTCGCCTTCCAGCGCCAGCTTCGCCGAACCCTTCACGATCGGCGTGTCGTCGCCCGGGAAGTCGTACTTCGACAGCAGTTCGCGAACTTCCATTTCGACCAGCTCGAGCAGTTCCGCGTCGTCCACCATGTCGCACTTGTTCAGGAACACGATGATGTACGGAACGCCAACCTGACGCGCCAGCAGGATGTGCTCACGCGTTTGCGGCATCGGGCCGTCTGCTGCCGAGCAAACCAGGATCGCGCCGTCCATCTGCGCCGCGCCCGTGATCATGTTCTTCACGTAGTCAGCGTGGCCCGGGCAGTCGACGTGTGCGTAGTGGCGGTTAGCCGTTTCGTACTCGACGTGTGCCGTGTTGATCGTGATGCCGCGCGCCTTTTCTTCCGGTGCCGCGTCGATCTGGTCGTACGCCTTCGCTTCGCCGCCGAACTTCTTCGTCAGAACCGTCGTGATCGCTGCCGTCAGCGTCGTCTTGCCATGGTCAACGTGACCAATCGTACCAACGTTCACGTGCGGCTTGGTCCGCTCAAACTTTTCCTTGGCCATTTTCAACTCCCAAAAGGAATTTCACAGGTTGCGCCGCGCGCAAACAAGACACTGACTTTTTACTGCTGGTGCCCATGGGCAGGATCGAACTGCCGACCTCTCCCTTACCAAGGGAGTGCTCTACCACTGAGCCACATGGGCGCTACGCTTCAACTTAGCGGTCTGGAGCGGGTGAAGGGAATCGAACCCTCGTCGTAAGCTTGGAAGGCTTCTGCTCTACCATTGAGCTACACCCGCACGGGCCACTAACGATTCCTTGCCGCTCACTGCGCTGATATCTTGGTGGAGGAGGTTGGATTCGAACCAACGTAGGCGTAAGCCAACAGATTTACAGTCTGCCCCCTTTAGCCACTCGGGCACCCCTCCGTAGAGAACTGACGATTATGGGGGTGCATCGCACTCCTGTCAAGCATATCCGGAAGATTATTTTCACGTTCTTCCCGACCTCTGCTTCCCGCCGATCGCCGCCCTTGCCCGGCTAAGGCAAGCGCGAGATGTTGCCGACCGGCACCACATCTTCGTCAGACTCCGCCTTCAGCGCCGATCTGCATCTGCGCTAAAAACGAAAGACCGCCATCATACGGCCTCTTTCGCACAATGCCAAGCGGGTAAGCACAAAATTTCGGCAAATTTCGTGCCGGGCGGGGTACCCGGCGCGGTCGCCCGCTGTTCGCGGAGGCCCGGAGGGGCGTTCAGCGGAAAATAGGGACTTACAGGCGACCTTGGGCCGCTCTGGCTTCCTCGTCAGGGGCGGCCTGTGGGACAGAGCTTTTCGCCTCCTCTAGGAGGCAGCAGGCCAACGTCAGCATCTGGTCATGCTGACCGCTGCGAATCGTCGGTATTACGCGAAATCGCAACCGCTCGTGCGCGGCCATCCACCAGAACCAGATTGGGGCGCCGTCCTCGTTGTCGCAATTGCTCGAGCAGACGCGCCACGTGAACATCCACCAGCGAGAAGTCGACCTCGATGTGCGGAAACCGCCGGTTCCACGTATCGATAATGGCCAACATTCGAATACGTCGACCACGCACCAGCGCGTCAGCAACGAAGTCCACCGCCCGGCTTTTGTCGATGCCATTGGGTGTCGGCATGACCGCGCCAATGACTCGGACGCTTCTTTCGCCGTTTCAGGCGAAGCGATAGACCCTCTCGGCGCAGCAAGACGTGCGGGCGAGGCGAGCCAAACCGTGGCCGCTGCTGCGCCAGTTCGCATTGTCGTTGCCGCACTTGCTGGTCGGTGTGGCGGGGCCGGCCGCCGCAACGTCCGGCGATTCAGGCGAATAAACGTGCACGCGTGCTTCGCCAGCCACAAGCCATCCGGCGCCCGTACAGCAAGGCGGGACTGGGCGTGCGCAAGCGGCGACGCAAGCGTATTGCGGCCGTCGAGCGCACGCCGCTGCCGTTACCAACAGGCCCGGATCAGAGTTGGTCGATGGACCGCGTTTCCGGCAGGCTGGTCTATGGCCCCGGTTTCGATGCCAGAACGTGGTTGACGACTATACGCGCGAGTGCCTGGCCATCGAAGTTGATACTTTGCTCCCGGGCTTACGAGCGCAGCAAGTGCTCGAGCGGCCCAAGGAGATGCGACGCGTGCCCACACCCATCACGGTCGACAACGGACCGGAGTCCGCTGATAAGGTTCTGGGTGCATGGGCCTACGAAGCGGGCGTTACGCCGTCGTTCATTCGACCTGGCAAGCCGGTGGAGAATGCCGACATCGAGAGCTTCAACAGGCGGTTCCGAAATGAATGCCTGAGCGAACACCGGTTCGCCTCAATGCGCCACGCCAAGCGGCTGATTGAGGAATTGTGTATCGAGTACAGCACCGAGCTGGCTCATAGCTCGCTCGGCTATCTCACGCCGGCGCAGTTCGCCCGGGCGCACGACGAAAAGCAGCAGTTTTTAACCTCGGACTCTAACTGCAGTCCGGACTGAAACCGGACAGGTCCGCAGGAGCGCAGGAGCGCAGGAGCGCAGGAGCGCAGGAGCGCAGGAGCGCAGATGGAACGGGTGCGGCCCGAAGCATGCCTTTCGGGATGCCGAAATGCAAAAACCCCCGCCTTTCGGGCGGGGGTTCTTGGCTTAGGGAGCCTGACGATTACCTACTTTCACACGGGAATCCGCACTATCATCGGCGTGGAGTCGTTTCACGGTCCTGTTCGGGATGGGAAGGGGTGGGACCGACTCGCTATGGTCATCAGGCAAAGGGGGTTGTTCTGCTGGCGTGGCCAACAGAACCAATCTTGGAAGAAGCAGTAATTAGGTTGTGTGTATCACACACGAGAATCCAACATGTCTCGTCTTGCTACGCAGGTCACCGGCACTTCAACCGGCGCGCCGCATCGATCAGCTTCGCTGCTCGACGCTCTGCGTGGGATGCTCGTAAGTGCTGAAGCACTAACGATCATCGACACAAGGCAGACTTGTTATAGGATCAAGCCTTACGGGCAATTAGTATCGGTTAGCTGAACGCATTACTGCGCTTACACACCCGACCTATCAACGTCCTGGTCTCGAACGACCCTTCAAGGAGGTCAAGCCTCCAGGGATATCTCATCTTAAGGCGAGTTTCCCGCTTAGATGCTTTCAGCGGTTATCTCTTCCGAACATAGCTACCCGGCGATGCCACTGGCGTGACAACCGGTACACCAGAGGTTCGTCCACTCCGGTCCTCTCGTACTAGGAGCAGCCCCCTTCAAATATCCAACGCCCACGGCAGATAGGGACCAAACTGTCTCACGACGTTTTAAACCCAGCTCACGTACCTCTTTAAATGGCGAACAGCCATACCCTTGGGACCGGCTACAGCCCCAGGATGAGATGAGCCGACATCGAGGTGCCAAACACCGCCGTCGATATGAACTCTTGGGCGGTATCAGCCTGTTATCCCCAGAGTACCTTTTATCCGTTGAGCGATGGCCCTTCCATACAGAACCACCGGATCACTATGACCTGCTTTCGCACCTGCTCGACTTGTCGGTCTCGCAGTTAAGCACGCTTATGCCATTGCACTATCAGCACGATTTCCGACCGTACCTAGCGTACCTTCGTACTCCTCCGTTACGCTTTGGGAGGAGACCGCCCCAGTCAAACTGCCTACCATGCACTGTCCCCGACCCGGATCACGGGCCAAGGTTAGAACCTCAAACAAACCAGGGTGGTATTTCAAGGACGGCTCCACCGAAACTAGCGTTCCGGCTTCATAGCCTCCCACCTATCCTACACAGATCGGTTCAAAGTCCAATGCAAAGCTACAGTAAAGGTTCATGGGGTCTTTCCGTCTAGCCGCGGGTAGATTGCATCATCACAAACACTTCAACTTCGCTGAGTCTCGGGAGGAGACAGTGTGGCCATCGTTACGCCATTCGTGCAGGTCGGAACTTACCCGACAAGGAATTTCGCTACCTTAGGACCGTTATAGTTACGGCCGCCGTTTACCGGGACTTCAATCAAGAGCTTGCACCCCATCATTTAATCTTCCGGCACCGGGCAGGCGTCACACCCTATACGTCCACTTTCGTGTTTGCAGAGTGCTGTGTTTTTATTAAACAGTCGCAGCCACCAGTTTATTGCAACCCCTTCACCCTCCTGGCGCAGGCCAGTCAAGCTACAAGGGCGTACCTTATCCCGAAGTTACGGTACCAATTTGCCGAGTTCCTTCTCCCGAGTTCTCTCAAGCGCCTTAGAATACTCATCTCGCCCACCTGTGTCGGTTTGCGGTACGGTCATCGTTAGACTGAAGCTTAGAGGCTTTTCTTGGAACCACTTCCAATTGCTTCGCTCCCGAAGGAGCTCGCGCCACACCCTTGAATCCCGCGCCCGGATTTGCCTAAGCGCCTTCTCCAATGCAGCGACCGGGACGTCCAACACCCGGACAACCTTCCGCGATCCGTCCCCCCATCGCATCTAACAATGGTGCAGGAATATTGACCTGCTTCCCATCAGCTACGCATTTCTGCCTCGCCTTAGGGGCCGACTCACCCTACGCCGATGAACGTTGCGTAGGAAACCTTGGGCTTACGGCGAGGGGGCCTTTCACCCCCTTTATCGCTACTCATGTCAGCATTCGCACTTCCGATACCTCCAGCACCCTTTACAAGGCACCTTCGCAGGCTTACGGAACGCTCTCCTACCATGCGAGCAAGCTCGCATCCGCAGCTTCGGTATATAGCTTAGCCCCGTTACATCTTCCGCGCAGGACGACTCGATCAGTGAGCTATTACGCTTTCTTTAAAGGGTGGCTGCTTCTAAGCCAACCTCCTGACTGTTTTAGCCTTCCCACTTCGTTTCCCACTTAGCTATATTTGGGGACCTTAGCTGGCGGTCTGGGTTGTTTCCCTCTTGACACCGGACGTTAGCACCCGATGTCTGTCTCCCGTGATTGCACTCTTCGGTATTCGGAGTTTGCTATGGCGGGGTAATCTGCAATAGACCCCCCAACCATGACAGTGCTCTACCCCCGAAGGTGAGACACGAGGCACTACCTAAATAGTTTTCGGAGAGAACCAGCTATTTCCAGGTTTGTTTAGCCTTTCACCCCTATCCACAGCTCATCCCCTAACTTTTCAACGTTAGTGGGTTCGGACCTCCAGTACGTGTTACCGCACCTTCATCCTGGCCATGGATAGATCACCTGGTTTCGGGTCTACGCCCAGCAACTGAACGCCCTATTCGGACTCGCTTTCGCTACGCCTGCCCTATACGGTTAAGCTTGCTACTGAACGTAAGTCGCTGACCCATTATACAAAAGGTACGCCGTCACCCCTTGCGAGGCTCCGACTGTTTGTATGCATGCGGTTTCAGGATCTATTTCACTCCCCTCCCGGGGTTCTTTTCGCCTTTCCCTCACGGTACTGGTTCACTATCGGTCGATCACGAGTATTTAGCCTTGGAGGATGGTCCCCCCATCTTCAGACAGGATTTCACGTGTCCCGCCCTACTTGTCGCACACCTAGTTCTTTCATACTGTTTTCGCCTACAGGGCTATCACCTGCTATGGCCGCACTTTCCAGAGCGTTCGGCTAACAATACAAATAAAGAGTGCAAGGCTCATCCCATTTCGCTCGCCACTACTTTGGGAATCTCGGTTGATTTCTTTTCCTGCGGTTACTTAGATGTTTCAGTTCACCGCGTTCGCTTCACATGGCCTATGTATTCAGCCATGGATACTCCATAAGGAGTGGGTTTCCCCATTCGGACATCTACGGATCAAAGCTCGTTTGCCAGCTCCCCGTAGCTTTTCGCAGGCTACCGCGTCCTTCATCGCCTGTGATCGCCAAGGCATCCACCACATGCACTTGTTCGCTTGACCCTATAACGAGTCTGTCTCATGTCGGCCATCGTTAGCGCTTTAGCGCTTACGAGGGCCCCATCCCCGCATGGGGGACGACAGCCGCTACAGGTTGAGTTCTCGCGTTGTGCCGTATTCCAAAATCGAGCCGAACAATGAAGTTCGAATCATCTTGAGATACATCGATACAATCACAACCCGGATAGCTTCCACGTCCATCTCAAAGACGCTTCCGCTATCCAAATTACTTACTTCTTCCAGATTGTTAAAGAACGACAGCCGATACTTTCGTACCGCTCTGACTGGCTCAATCGCCAATGACAAAGACTCGAACCACGCTTCGTTCGAACGCTTGTCATTGAAGATTGGTGGAGGCAGACGGGATCGAACCGACGACCCCCTGCTTGCAAAGCAGGTGCTCTCCCAGCTGAGCTATGCCCCCATGAGTACAGATTCCCTCAGGTACCTACCGCCAGACAATGGTGGGTCTGGTTGGATTCGAACCAACGACCCCCGCCTTATCAAGACGGTGCTCTAACCGACTGAGCTACAGACCCCTGAGTCTGTCTTTAATTTACAGCCGATAAGCGTGAGCGCTCAACTACGCGAGAAGCTCTGGAAAGGAGGTGATCCAGCCGCACCTTCCGATACGGCTACCTTGTTACGACTTCACCCCAGTCATGAATCCTACCGTGGTGACCGTCCTCCTTGCGGTTAGACTAGCCACTTCTGGTAAAACCCACTCCCATGGTGTGACGGGCGGTGTGTACAAGACCCGGGAACGTATTCACCGCGGCATGCTGATCCGCGATTACTAGCGATTCCAGCTTCATGCACTCGAGTTGCAGAGTGCAATCCGGACTACGATCGGTTTTCTGGGATTAGCTCCCCCTCGCGGGTTGGCAACCCTCTGTTCCGACCATTGTATGACGTGTGAAGCCCTACCCATAAGGGCCATGAGGACTTGACGTCATCCCCACCTTCCTCCGGTTTGTCACCGGCAGTCTCCTTAGAGTGCTCTTGCGTAGCAACTAAGGACAAGGGTTGCGCTCGTTGCGGGACTTAACCCAACATCTCACGACACGAGCTGACGACAGCCATGCAGCACCTGTGCGCCGGTTCTCTTTCGAGCACTCCCGCCTCTCAGCAGGATTCCGACCATGTCAAGGGTAGGTAAGGTTTTTCGCGTTGCATCGAATTAATCCACATCATCCACCGCTTGTGCGGGTCCCCGTCAATTCCTTTGAGTTTTAATCTTGCGACCGTACTCCCCAGGCGGTCAACTTCACGCGTTAGCTACGTTACTAAGGAAATGAATCCCCAACAACTAGTTGACATCGTTTAGGGCGTGGACTACCAGGGTATCTAATCCTGTTTGCTCCCCACGCTTTCGTGCATGAGCGTCAGTATTGGCCCAGGGGGCTGCCTTCGCCATCGGTATTCCTCCACATCTCTACGCATTTCACTGCTACACGTGGAATTCTACCCCCCTCTGCCATACTCTAGCCTGCCAGTCACCAATGCAGTTCCCAGGTTGAGCCCGGGGATTTCACATCGGTCTTAGCAAACCGCCTGCGCACGCTTTACGCCCAGTAATTCCGATTAACGCTTGCACCCTACGTATTACCGCGGCTGCTGGCACGTAGTTAGCCGGTGCTTATTCTTCCGGTACCGTCATCCCCCGACTGTATTAGAGCCAGGGATTTCTTTCCGGACAAAAGTGCTTTACAACCCGAAGGCCTTCTTCACACACGCGGCATTGCTGGATCAGGCTTTCGCCCATTGTCCAAAATTCCCCACTGCTGCCTCCCGTAGGAGTCTGGGCCGTGTCTCAGTCCCAGTGTGGCTGGTCGTCCTCTCAGACCAGCTACTGATCGTCGCCTTGGTAGGCCTTTACCCCACCAACTAGCTAATCAGCCATCGGCCAACCCTATAGCGCGAGGCCCGAAGGTCCCCCGCTTTCATCCATGGATCGTATGCGGTATTAATCCGGCTTTCGCCGGGCTATCCCCCACTACAGGACATGTTCCGATGTATTACTCACCCGTTCGCCACTCGCCACCAGGTGCAAGCACCCGTGCTGCCGTTCGACTTGCATGTGTAAGGCATGCCGCCAGCGTTCAATCTGAGCCAGGATCAAACTCTTCAGTTCAAACCTGTTACTGTTTTCGGTTCCGTTAAGAACCGGTCGCTCACTCAAAGCTGACAGGAATATGAATCACTTCATAAACCTGACTTACTTTAGTGTGAGACTCTTGATACTTTCGCTATCTGATCCGAGGATCAGCTCGCTTTCATCAAGCGCCCACACTTATCGGCTGTTAATTTTTAAAGAGCGTTTCTGCGAGGAACTCCGTGTTTCCCGGCAGCGCTGCGTTTTCAGCAGCAGAGAAGCGAGATTATGAACCGTGTTTCGCAGCTCGTCAACAACTTTCTGAACGACTTCGTTGCGACTGCGGGCCCAACTTCCTGCGCCGCCGCGGTTCGTTACCACCGAACCCCAACAGTACCGCTTCCCTCTCTCCCGCACCGCGTTTCCGGTAGCGCGAAAGAGGCGTGATTCTAAGCAGCTCGCGGCATTCGCGCAAGGGGCTTGAAGCAACTTTCTTACGCAATTCGGCCGTCCGGCCATGCGTCGGCACCAGACCGCTTATGGTGCAAAGAACGGACTAGAATGTGAGGTTCTTCGCCTCTTTCTATATACGTCTTTAATATGCGCCAGCGAATCGCCAAACGCCTTCCCCCCGATGCCGACAAACTGGTCGGTCTGTCACTTGCGCTCTTCGCGTCGGGCAGCCGCATCGAGGATCGCTTCTGGGAAGCGAAGCTCGATGCGCTGCTCGCCAAGATTGTCCGCAACGGCAATCAGACGACGCTCGATGCCGCGCTCGACCATCTTCAACAGAATCATCCCGACGCCTACGGCGCGCTCGCCGACATGGCCGAGACGCACAGCGAGTCGATGGTGATCGAACACGACGGCCAACCGTACGATGCGCTGCTGGTCGCCGTCCCGGTTCTCGCCTGGACGCGCTACATGATTCCGTCCGGTCCGCTCAAGGGCGACGTTGCCGACGCACTGCGAACGCACCTGCAGGCGCACGTGCTGGCGAACGGCACGCTCGTCGGGCTCGCCCCGTTCCTCTACAGCATCGACCAGTTGCCGCGACACCATGTGGAAACCTACCGGCTCGCCCAGCAGCTCGCACATGCGGCGATCGGCCAGCACACCCCGAAGCTGAGCTTCGGCGACCTGCCGGAAACTTCGCCGATCCTGGCCGATCCGCGCTTCCTGCTGGCGGTCGTTGCCGCGCCTGCCGGCTCGCCGCTGTTCCGCTGGCAGGAAGAAGAAAACGGCAGCCGTATCGAGCGTGGTCAGTGCCTCGAACAATGGGCCGCACAGGGCGGCCCGAACCTGTCGATCGCGCTGCCTGGCTGCGAATTCGAATGCCTGCTTCCGGACGCGTACTACTCGGCCTGCCGCGATGCGGACGAACGCGTGCGTCCGCACACCGTCCGAACGGCCATTCGTTATCTATTCGACACACTTGGTGCAGCGCCGCAAGAGTTGCGCGCGGTGGTCGCCGGCTTCGGCGAACGTCGCATCGACGAGTATCGCGTCGGCTTCACGCGGCGTGCCAGCAACGACGTGATCTATGGTGTCGTGTGGCCGCTCTACGGCCGTGAAAACGGCGACGTATCGATCGACAGCGCGACGCTCGAGGGCGAAGCGCCGATCGAAGGACCGCTCGAGGAAATCGTGAGCCTGCTGAAAGAATGCGGCGTAACCGACGTCCGGCGGCACGCGGGCCGTTTCGAACCCGAATACTGCGACGACTGCGGCGTACCGCTTTACGCCGATCCGCTCGGTGAAATCGTCCATGCCGAAATGCCGGAAGACGCGTCGCCCGCCCAACCGCACTTTCACTGATCCACCCCGCAGGCCCCGACAGCCTGTCCCGCCCAGAGCCGCTTCCGGTGACCACCGGAGCGGCTTTTTTCTTGTCCGCTGCCCCGCCGCCCAAAATTTCGAACTTTTCCTAAGCCTTTCAGCCAAGCAGACATCGTGTAAGGTCTTTGTCATGATCGGGGCCAGCTTATACCCAACGGCAAATCAATGACTCACCTTATGGAGGTTGAATATGCGGTTCTTGGTACTTAACTCAGACGCCGAACGGCGTGACGGACTGAAGACCCTGTTGCGGCAGATCGACCGGCACGCCAGCATCAACGATGCGCCTGACGGTTTCCAGGCACGCCGGCTGCTGCGCACCCAGCGTTTCGACCTCGTCGCGATCGACTGGCTGGACGTGGGCCGGCTCAGCGAGCTTCAGGCGCTCGGCAACGCATGCTCGCCGACACCGGTCGCCGTTCTGGTCGACGACATCTCGCCCGAAGCCATCCAGCGCTTCTTCAATTACGGCGTCGCGGGCGTCATCCCGCATTCCACGCGGCCGCACCTGATCGTGCGTGCGCTCGAGATCGTACTGCTGGGCGGACACTACATTCCGCCGATCGCCCTCAGCCTGCTGCCGTCAACGGCAATGGCGCGTCACGACGCCCATTTCCAGACGCTCGCCGGCTCGCTTCCACGGCGCCCGCCGAGCGGCCTCCTGTCGCCGCGCCAAGCACAGATCATGCGGTTCGTCCACATGGGCAGCACGAACAAGATGATCGCCCGTACGCTCGGCATCAGCGAAGGCACCGTGAAGATCCACCTCGCGAGCATCTTCCAGCAGCTCGGCGCCGCTAACCGCGCCGCCGCGGTCGCGATCTACAACGGCTGGCTGTCGCCCCATCTCGAGGTACTGCTGGCGAACCGCAATCGCGCCCGCAAGCTGGCCATCGGCGAACACGGCCCGGCTCCGCTGCGGACACAACGGCATGACCGCCCGTACCCGTTGCCTATCGCCAACGCCGGCACGCAGGACCTGCCGCTCGCCGCCGAGCCGCCGGCACGGTTCCGGCGCGGACGCTAGGCCAACAGTCTCGATATTGCGACGGTCGGGCATGTGCAGGCTCCCACCTTTGATGCTCAACGAGTAATATGGACGCATGGGTTTTCTTTTCACACCGCTTCCGCTCTGGGTTGGCATCGGTGGCTGGATCGCCGCCGTGGCCCTGCTCGCGCTCGCGATGTGGAATCGCCCGTTCGTACGCCTGCAGGACGCCACGCTTCAGCACGTGTGGCTCGCGCTCGTCACTGCGATCACGGTCCTGTGGGCCTCGAACGCATGGCTCGAAGATGGCATCGTCATGCATCTGCTTGGCGCAACGCTGCTCGTCACGCTGTTCGACTGGACACTCGCACTGGTCGCGATGGGCGCCGTCACGGCGATAGCCGCAGTCATATTCGACGCGCCGTGGCAAGGCGTCGGCCTGACCTATCTGGTCTACGGTGCGCTGCCTGTCGGCGTGTCGGCGTTGCTGCAACGCGCCGCGCTTGCCTGGCTGCCGCACAACCTCGCGTCGTTCATCACCGGACAGGGCTTCCTGTCGCCGGCCATCGCGATCGTCGCGGTCGCCGCCGCGGCGGCCGGTGTTCAGCTCGCGCTCGCGGACGGCGTGCCCGTCGTGATTCCGGCCGGCTATCTGCTGAACACCGCGCTGCTCGCGCTCGGCGAAGCATGGTTCACCGGTATGGCAACGGCACTCATCGCCGTCTATCGCCCTGCGTGGGTCACGACCTTCGACGTCCGGCGCTACCGCCTCGGCGGCCCGCGCGCCTGAATTTTCTCCGGATCGGCTCGACGCATCTGCGTGCCGGGGCACTTTCCGCGGCGCACGCCGAGTACGTCGCCTACTGCCGCACAACTTTTTTACGCTAAGATTGAACTCCTGTTCTTCATCGGGCCTCTATACGTGCCCGATGTCTCCTTCGCTCCTCACCAATAACCAGATGGACAGCTCACCTGCCTCGCTCCGGATTTTCCGGGCGCTCGGCAAGCTGGCAGCCTGTATCGCGGGCCTGTCGCTTGCGCTTCCCGCTCCGGTATTTGCCGACCTGCTCGACCAGCGCTCCGAACTGATCAACAAATTCGTCAACGAGATGCATGCCGATCCGCTCGCCGCGGATTGTGCGGCGCACGGCAGCTTCATCGCCAGCACATCGACGGCGTTCGACCGCGTGGACTTCGCGCCGAACGCATTCGACAGCGGCAACGCGACGATCACGCCGTGGAACGACTCGTTCGACCAGGGCAAGCAGCGCGTGAAAGTCGACAACATCGTCACCGTCGACGGGCTCGGCATCCACAGCAACGGCAGCGATCCGACGCCGCTGAAGTTTCGCTGCGGCTATGTCGGCCAGCAAATGCTTGCGTTCAGCTGGAACGACCCGGTTCCGCCGCTGAAGCCGCGCGTCGAGCGCTCGTCGTCCTCGACGAAGAAGTTCAAGGGCAAGTCGCACCGCGGCAAAGCCAAGGCGAAGGCATCGGGCCGCACCGGCAGCAAGAAGGCCGTCGCAACGAAGAAATCAGCCGGCCAAAAGAAAGCCGTGAAGAAGAAAACCGCGAAGAAATCCTGATACGACGGAGCGGCAACGACAGCAGCAAAAAGCCGGCGCATCTCGCGATGCACCGGCTTTTTTCATGCGACGACGGCAGCGCCTACGCGAACGTGTCGACGTGCACGAGGATCGCGGCGAGCATCGCCGCGCCGAGCGCCGCGCTGCGCTCGCCGTTCCAGCCGACGCGCTCGTCGGGAAGGTTCGCGTTGTCCTTGAACGGCATTTCGAGCGTCAACGACAGGCAGCCGAACTGGTGGCCGATGTACTTCGACGCGAGCTTCAGCGCATCTTCCTTGTACTTGCTCGCCGCGTAGCCATGCTCGGTCTGGAAGTCCGGGCTCGCGACCTTGAACGCTTCGATGAACGCGGCCTGCTCCTTGCCCTGCTGCTCGGTAAAGCTCGGCAGCATCTCCGAGCCGGCGACGAACACGTACGGCAGATCCTCGTCGCCGTGAATGTCGAAGAACATGTCGCAGCCGATCGCGTGGATCGCGTCGCGCACGGCCAGCACTTCGGGGCTGCGCTCGGCATCGGGCGCCATCCACTCGCGGTTCAGGTTCGCGCCGGCCGCATTGGTGCGCAGGTTACCGTGCACGCTGCCGTCCGGATTCATGTTCGGCACGATGTAGAACGTCACGCGATCGTAGAGCTTGCGCGCAACCGGATCGCCGGCCCAGTCGCCCCATCCGGCCAGCCGTTTGACCAGCCCTTCGACGAACCACTCGGCCATCGACTCGCCCGGATGCTGGCGCGCGATGATCCACACCTTCTTCTTCGGCGCGCCGTCGAGCTCGGGCGTGCCGAGCGTCAGCAGCGACATCGGACGGCCTTCGACCGTGCGGCCGAGTTCGACGACGCTCGCCTGAGGCAACTGCTGGACCGCGCCGAGAAACGCCGCGTGACGCTCTTCCGAGTACGGTTCGAAATACGCGTAGTAGATGCTGTCGAACTCCGGCGTATGGTCGATGGTCATCGTCTTGCCGTCGAACGTCGTCGGCACGCGGAACCAGTCGACGCGGTCATAGCTCGCCACCGCGTGGTAGTTGCGCCAGCCCGACGGATACGCGCATTCGGCTGCGTTCTCGAACGTCATCACGCATCGCTCGCCGCGCGCGCCCGTCAAGCGGTAGTAGAACCATTGCGCGAATTCCGAACGATTGTCGCCGCGCACGCGCAGCCGGATTGCGTCGGGGCGGTCGCACGACACGACGTCGATTGCGCCTGCGTCGAAATTACTGGTGATCGAAAGTGCCATCTTTCTCTCCTGTGTCGACTGGCGTTAGCGCTTTAGCGCTTACGCCAGTCCCATGCAAAGCTGTCGACCGGCGTTAACGCTTCAGCGCTTACGCCAGCCCCATGCGAGGCTGTCGACCGAAGCAGGCGGTGTACCGCCCGTCCGGCCTCAAGCATGCGCCGACCGTCTCGCGAACGGCCGGCAGGGTCACTCGCCGATGCGCCGGCGATATACGTAAGTCGAATCGTTCGACGCAGCCGCATCGAACGCATAGCCTTCGGTGGCGAATTCCTTCAGCGCCTTCGGGTCGGCGATACGGTTTTCGACGACAAACCGCGCCATCAGGCCGCGCGCGCGTTTCGCATGAAAACTGATGATCTTGTAGCGGCCGCCCTTCCAGTCCTCGAATACCGGCGTGATGACCGGTGCGGCCAGCAGCTTCGGCTTGACCGACTTGAAGTATTCGGTCGACGCGCAGTTGACGAGCACGCGCGCCGCGCCGCTGCGCGTCTCGAGTTGCTCGTTCAGCGCCCGCGTGATGCGATCGCCCCAGAACGCATACAGATCCTTGCCGCGCGCGTTCGCGAACCGCGTGCCCATCTCGAGCCGGTACGGCTGCAGCAGGTCGAGCGGACGCAGCAGCCCGTACAGGCCCGACAGCACGCGCACGTGATGCTGCGCATAGTCGAGATCGGCGGACGACAGCGATTTCGCGTCGAAACCCTCGTAGACGTCGCCGTTGAACGCCAGGACCGCCTGCTTCGCGTTGGCCGGCGTGAAGGTCGGCGACCAGTCGGCGTAGCGCTGGAAATTCAGGCGCGCGAGCGGATCGGAAATATCCATCAGCGTCGCGATGTCCTGCGGCGACAGCTTGCGCAGGCCGTCGATCAACTCCGACGCGTCGTCGACGAATGCAGGCTTCGTGTAAGACTGGACGTGTGCGGGCGTGTCGTAGTCGAGGGATTTGGCGGGAGAGAGAACGATTATCATAGAGGCTCGCTGGCACGCCGTGCCTTGCGGTCAGACGAAAACCACCGATTGTAACGAATGACCCGCTCTCTCGCCCCGCATGCCGCATGCCGCGTCGTGCTCGATTCGAACGTCTGGATCGACATCCTCGTATTCGACGACCCCGCCACGCGCCCGATCCGCGCCGCGCTGGAGCACGGCACGCTGGCCGCCGTGATCGACGGCCGCTGCCTGACCGAACTCGAATACGTGCTCGACTATCCGCAGTTCCAGTCGCGCGCGATCGACAAGGCGGCCGCGCTCGCGACCGTCGCCCGGCTCGCGAGCCTCGTCGAACCGCCGCCCGTCGACGCCGGCGCGCCGCCGCTGCCGAAGTGCAAGGACCGCGACGACCAGAAGTTTCTCGAACTCGCGCGCGCCGCGCACGCCGATTGGCTCGTGTCGAAAGACCGCGCGCTGCTGAAGCTCGCGAAGCGCACCGCCCGCGACTTCGGTTTCCGGATTGCGCAACCCGCGCCATTTGCGCAAGCCTGCGCACTCGACGCCGCGCCGCCCGTCACGGCGACGCCGGCCTGACGCACCTCACCCGATTCCGACCGTATCGATGAACGCTCCTTCAGATATGCCAACGACACCCGTTTTCCCCTCGCGCCTGCCGAACGTCGGCACGACGATCTTCACGGTGATGAGCGCGCTTGCCGCCGAAAAAGGGGCGGTGAACCTCGGCCAGGGTTTCCCGGATTTCGATTGCGATCCGCGCATCCTCGATGCGGTGGCCGCCGCGATGCGCAACGGGCACAACCAGTACCCGCCGATGGCCGGCGTCGCGCCGCTGCGCGACGCGATCGCCGACAAGATCGCGCGGGTGTACGGCCGGCGCTACGATTCGGCCGCCGAAATCACCGTGACGGCCGGCGCGACGCAGGCGCTGCTGACGGCGATCCTGTGCGCGGTGCATCCGGGCGACGAAGTGATCGTCGTCGAGCCGACCTACGACAGCTACCTGCCGTCGATCGAGCTCGCCGGCGGCAAGCCCGTGTTCGTCACGCTGGAGGCGCCCGACTACGCGATCCCGTTCGACCGTCTCGCGGCCGCGATCACGCCGAAAACGCGGATGATCCTGATCAACACGCCGCACAACCCGACGGGCACCGTGTGGCGCGAGGCGGACATGCGCAAGCTCGAGGACATCGTGCGCGGCACCAACGTGCTGATCCTGTCCGACGAGGTCTACGAACACATGGTCTACGACGGCGCGCGCCACGAGAGCGTCGCGCGCTATCCGGAACTCGCCGCACGCAGCTTCATCGTGTCGAGCTTCGGCAAGACCTATCACGTGACCGGCTGGAAGGTCGGTTACGTCGCGGCGCCTGCCGCGCTGACCGCTGAATTCCGCAAGGTCCACCAGTTCAACGTATTCACGGTGAACACGCCGATGCAGATCGGGCTCGCCGACTACCTGCGCGACCCGACGCCGTACCTGTCGCTCGCCGGCTTCTATCAGCAAAAGCGCGACTTCTTCCGGGCCGGCCTCGAGCGCACGCGCTTCAAGCTGCTGCCGTGCACGGGCACGTACTTCCAGTGCGTCGATTACTCGGCGATCAGCGACCTGCCCGAAGCGGAATTCTCGACGTGGCTCACGTCGGAGATCGGCGTGGCCGCCATTCCGGTGTCGGCGTTCTATCACGAGCCGCACGAATCGGGCGTCGTGCGCTTCTGCTTCGCGAAGCGGGAAAGCACGCTCGCATCCGCGCTCGAGCGGCTCGCCCGCCTGTAAGACCCGCACGGGGGCGGCCGCACGCCGCCCTTCGGGAAACGCGGTTACGAACGCGCGACGTTCGCCGCTTCGACATACGCCTTGCGCTCGGCTGCCACGCGCTGCGCGGCAGGGCGTTCACTCACCGTTTTGGCGTGCGCCTTCCAGTCGATGCCTGCATCGAGCAGGAAGTCGCGGCCGAATATGGCCTTCGTCGCCATCCCGATCACCGGCAGATGAACCCACGCGGCAATGTCCGCGAGGCCGAACGACTCGCCGAGCACATACGGCGAAAACCGCGTCATCTGCTTGAACGCATCGATCGCGCGCGGCAGGCGCTTCTCGACGTGCGCCTTCATCCCGTCGCTGACCTTGCCGCCGAAAAACGCTTCCGTGTACACCTCGCGCGCCACCCATTCGAGATACAGCTCGAGCGTCTCGACCAGTTCGCGCACCTTCGCCGCCGCGAACGGGCTCGCGGGCAAAATGCCTTTCTCGGGATAGCGCGCCGCCAGGTATTCGATGATCACCTGGGACTCGAACAGCGCACCCTCTTCGGTCTTCAGGAACGGAATCTTGCCGAGCGGCGAATCGGCGAGCTGCACCGGATCGCTGACCGGCAAAGCGCACACCGACTCCTCGAACGGTATATCGTGCTCGAGCAGGACGAACTTCACCTTGTTGTAGTAGTTGGACAACGGAATACCGCACAGCTGTAGCATCGGAGTCTCCTTCGTTGCTGGAGCACGGCCGCATCGACGCCGGCCGCCTCGAGATTCATCGCGCCGAAAAGCACGTTCGTGCTAGTCTAAAGCAAGTTTTTCGTCCGCCACGACAACATTACATCCGCTTCGGCGACAGCCCTCGCTGTTCGCGGGATACACTCGGCGTCGCCGCGCCACCCGATGGAGACACGCTCGCATGAGTGCTGAACTGCTGGCCTCGCGCCCGCCCGAGAGCGAATCGACGCTCGTCCTCACGCTGTCCAATCCCGGTGCGCGCAACGCACTGCATCCCGACATGTATGCGGCCGGCATCGAAGCGCTCGCCACCGCCGAGCGCGATCCGGCGATTCGCGCCGTCGTGCTGACGGGTGCCGATCGCTTCTTCTGCGCAGGCGGCAACCTGAACCGGTTGCTCGAGAATCGCTCGAAGGATCCGTCCTTCCAGGCCGACAGCATCGATCAGCTCGCGGCATGGGTCACGGCGATCCGCGCGTCGACGAAGCCGGTGATCGCGGCCGTCGAAGGCGCCGCGGCCGGCGCCGGCTTCTCGCTCGCGCTCGCGTGCGACCTGATCGTTGCCGCACACGACGCGAAATTCGTGATGTCGTATGCACGCGTCGGCCTGACACCCGACGGCGGCGGCTCGTGGTTTCTCGCCCGCGCGTTGCCGCGTGCGACCGCCGCCGAGATCCTGTTCGAAGGCAAACCGGTCGCCGCGGAACGCCTGCATGCGCTGGGCGTCGTCAATCGGCTCGCCGCGCCTGGCACGGCGCTGAGCGACGCACTGGCGTGGGCCGACACGCTCGCCGGCATCTCGCCGAACGCGCTCACGCGCATCAAGTCGCTGCTCGACGACGCGACCGCCCAACCGCTGGACGCGCACCTCGGCACCGAGCGCGATCATTTCGTCGCGTCGCTGCATCATGCGGACGGGCTCGAAGGCATCAGCGCCTTTCTCGAGAAGCGCCAACCGCGCTACAAGCGCTGATCCACCGCGTCGGCCTTCGAACCGACGCCACGCCACCGCGTCCATCCGGTGCGGCACGTCGACGCCGCGAGCACCGCCGACGACGCTCGCGGGCCCGGCCGCGCATGCCCGCCGGCACGGGCGTTTCCGCCGCCAGCAGCCCGCGTCGATCCATGCTCTAATGACCGCCTGTCGCGGCGCCGCCGGCGCCGTTTTCGCGCATGCCACACAGGAGTTGACGATGATCGACGTCTATAGCTGGGCGACCCCGAACGGCCACAAGGTGCACATCATGCTCGAGGAAACGGGCCTCGCGTATCGCGCCCATCCGGTCGATATCGGTGCGGGCGACCAGTTCGAGCCCGCGTTCCTGAAGATCAGCCCGAACAACAAGATCCCCGCGATCGTCGATCCGGATGGCCCCGGCGGCCAACCGATCTCGCTGTTCGAATCGGGCGCGATCCTGATCTACCTCGCGGAGAAGACCGGCAAGTTCCTGCCGACCGATCCGGCCGCGCGCTATGCGACGCTCGAGTGGCTGATGTTCCAGATGGGCGGTGTCGGCCCGATGCTCGGGCAGGCGCACCACTTCCGGCTGTATGCGCCGGAGAAGATCGAGTACGCGGTCAACCGCTACACGAACGAAGCGAAGCGCCTGTACAACGTGATGGAAAAGCGGCTCGGCGAATCCGAGTATCTCGCGGGCGACACGTACACGATCGCGGACATTGCGACGTTCCCGTGGACGCGTTCGTGGCGGAACCAGGGCATCGAGCTCGACGCGTTGCCGAACGTGAAGCGCTGGCACGAGGCGATCGCCGCGCGACCGGCCGTGCAGCGCGGCGTCGAGGTACTCGCGTCGATGCGCAAGGCGCTGCAGGACGACAAGGCACGCGAGGTGCTGTTCGGCGCAACGCAATACGCGAAGCACTGACACGCAGGGTGGACGCAGCGGCATCCGCGTGCCGCTGCGGGCTTCAGAAGTAATGCAGCGTGATGAATTCCGCCGCGCATACCGGCAGCGGCGCGTCGGGACGCTCGATCTGCATCGATACCGACCACGTCACCTGAATACCGCCGCGTGCGGCGTCGGCGATTTCCTTCACCGCGAACAGCGCGCGCACGCGCGCCCCGACCGGCACCGGCTTCAAGAACCGTACGCGGTTGAGCCCGTAGTTCACGCCCATCTTCTGCTCGAAGCGCATTGCGTCGGTCATCAATGCAGGAATCAGCGACAGCGTCAGGAACCCGTGCGCGATGGGCCCACCGAACGGCGACTCGCGCCGCGCGCGTTCGGGGTCGACGTGAATCCATTGATGATCGCCGGTCGCGTCGGCGAAACCGTCGACGCGCGGCTGGTCGATCTCGATCCAGCCGCTCGCGAGCGGCTCCGCGCCAACCCGCGCCTGCAGCGCCTGCGCGGAGGCGATCAGCGGCAAGGTCACGTCGTTCATGCGTTCGCGCCTGCCGGATGGCGCAGCCCGAAAATCACCTTGGTGTGCACGCTGATCACCGTCTCGCCGGCTTCGTTCACGCCGACCCATTCCGTCGACACGATGCCGCGATCGGGCTTGCTCTCCGACACGCGCTTGTCGTGCACCTTCTGGTACATCGTGATCGTGTCGCCGGCGCGTACCGGCTTCAGCCAGCGGATCGAATCGATGCCCGGCGAGCCCATGCTGGTCGAGTCCGGCCCCAGCTTCTGGACCAGCAGGCTCATGAACACCGAACACGTATGCCAGCCGCTCGCGACGAGCCCGCCGAAGTGCGATGCCTTCCCTGCTTCCTCGTCGACATGGAACGGCTGCGGATCGTAGCGCTGCGCGAACGTCTTGATGTCGTCGGGCTCGAACGTGTAGCGGCCCACTTCGGTGGTACTGCCCACCACCAGATCTTCGTAACTGATGCCCACTGATAAGTCTCCTTGTCTGGCGCGCTCGCGCGTCGCCGTCATGCTACGTCGGTCTGCGCGAAATCCGGCAGCGCCGCGAGGCGGGCGAGGTGATGATCGGTATCGCCGAGCGTCGTCTCGATGATCGACAGCCGCTTGAACAGGTGCGCGGCGGCCACCTCGTTGGTCACGCCCATGCCGCCGTGCAACTGGATCGCCTGCTGGCCGACGAAGCGCGCGGCCGATCCGACCCGCGCCTTCGCGGCCGACACGGCCTTGCGCCGCGCGTCGGCATCGCCGTTCGCATAGCGCACCGCCGCGAGATAGGTCAGCGAACGCGCCTGCTCGGCATGAATCAGCATGTCGACCATCCGGTGCTGTAGCGCCTGAAAGCGCGCGATCGGCACCCCGAACTGCTCGCGCGTCTTCGTGTATTCGACCGTCGCGCGATTCAGCTCGTCGAGCGCGCCAACCGCTTCCGCGCATAGCAGAAAGGTCGCGTAATCGGCAATCTGCTCGAGCGCCGCCGCGTCTCGCGCCCCGCCCGTCAGCAGTCGGGCCGGCGTGTCGTCGAACGTGAGCGTCGCGGCGCGCTGGCCGTCGATGGTCCGGTAGTCGACCACCTTCGCGTTGGCCGCATCGCGTTCGACGACGAAGAGGCCGATGCCGCCGCCGTCGACACGCGCGGGCACGATCCAGACGTGCGCCTGGGCGCCGTGCTGAACGACCGACTTGATACCGGTCAGCCGGTACGTGCCGTCCTGCTCGCGCGCGCGCGTGTCGAGTTCGTACAGGTCGTAGCGCGCCTGCGGCTCATGGAACGCGACCGCCACGCGCTTTTGTCCCTGTGCAATCGCCTCCAGCAGCGCGGCGTCGTCGCCCGCGCCGGAGCCGGCGATCCGCAACGCCTCGACGCCGACCGCCGTGGCCCAGTACGGCTCGATCACGAGCGCGCGGCCGAGCTCCTGCATCACGACCAGCATGTCGACCGGCCCGCCGCCGAAGCCGCCCTGGGCGTCCGGCACCGGCAACGCGGTCAATCCGAGTTCGGTGAATGCGCTCCACTGCGCGTCCGACACACCGGTATCGCTGCGCACGATCGCCTGGCGTGCCTCGAAGCCGTATTGCTCGCCGAGATACCGGCGCAGCGCATCGGCGAACTGCTGCTGCTCATCGGTAAAGCTGAAATCCATGGTTGTCTCCGTTCCCTGATCACAGCCCCAGAATCATCTGCGCGATGATGTTTTTCTGGATCTCGTTCGACCCGCCGTAGATCGACGTCTTCCGGTAATTGAAGTAGTACGCGGCGAGCGGCGCCGCATCGTCGTCGCCGGCGATGCTGTGCTCGCGTTCGCCGGCGAGGAACGGCACGTCGAACGGTGCGGCCAGCGGGCCGATCGCTTCGACCATCAGCTCGGTGAGCGCCTGTTGCACCTCGGTGCCCTTGATCTTCAGCATCGACGCTTCGGGGCCCGGCCCCTTGCCGCTCGTCTCGCGGCTGACGACGCGCAGCACCGTCACTTCCAGCGCCATCAACTCGACTTCGAGCGCCGCGACCTTCGCGGCGAACACGGGATCGGCGAGCAACGGCTTGCCGTTCTTGCGCTGGTTCGACGCGATGCGCTTCAGGAACGCGAGCTCCCGCTTCGACGCGCCGACGCGCGCGATGCCGGTGCGCTCGTGGCCGAGCAGGTATTTCGCGTAGGTCCAGCCGCGGTTCTCGTCGCCGACGAGGTTCTCGACCGGCACCTTCACGTCCTCGAAGAACACCTCGTTGACCTCGTGGTCCTCGTCGAGCATCACGATCGGGCGCACCGTGATGCCGGGCGTTTTCATGTCGATCAGCAGGAACGAGATGCCTTCCTGCTTCTTCGCGGCCGGATCGGTGCGCACGAGGCAGAACATCATGTCGGCGTACTGGCCGAGCGTGGTCCAGGTCTTCTGGCCGTTGACGACGTAGTGATCGCCGTGGCGCTCGGCGCGCGTGCGCAGCGACGCGAGATCGGACCCGGAACCCGGCTCCGAATAACCCTGGCACCACCAGTCCGAGCCGTCGAGAATACGCGGCAGATAGCGGCGCTTCTGCGCTTCGCTGCCGTATTTCATCAGAACCGGCGCGACCATCGACACCCCGAAAGGCAGCACGGTCGGCGCACCGATGCGCGCGCACTCCTCGTCCCAGATGTGCCGCTGCGTCGCGTTCCAGCCCGGGCCGCCATATTCGACCGGCCAAGCGGGCGCGGACCAGCCGCGCTGGCCGAGAATCCGGTGCCAGCTCGCGAAATCCTCGCGGTCGAGTCGTTTGTGATCGAGTACCTTGGCGCGCAGTGCGTGAGGCAGGTTGGCCTCGAGCCAGGCGCGGACGTCGGCGCGGAACGCGTCGTCGGCGGGGGAATAATCCAGATCCATGCGCAGTGTCTCCTGTCGACCCGAGTTAGCGCTTTAGCGCTTACTCGGGTCCCATGGCGTGGTTGGGTGGAGTTGGCGCTTCAGCGCTTACTCCACCCCCACGGCGGTCGATTCGAGTTAGCGCTTCAGCGCTTACTCGGGTCCCATGGCGTGGTTGGGTGGAGTTGGCGCTTCAGCGCTTACTCCACCCCCACGGCGGTCGATTCGAGTTAGCGCTTCAGCGCTTACTCGGGTCCCATGGCGTGGTTGGGTGGAGTTGGCGCTTCAGCGCTTACTCCACCCCCACGGCGGTCGATTCGAGTTAGCGCTTCAGCGCTTACTCGGGTCCCATGGCGTGGTTGGGTGGAGTTAGCGCTTTAGCGCTTACTCCACCCCCACGGCGGTCGACCCGAGTTCGCGCTCTAGCGCCTGCTCCGATCTCATGCAAGGCTGGCCGCGACCGTCCGGCCCGGCCAAGGACACACTGCGTACGTCATTGCAGCGGTTCTTTCAGCGCGGCAGGAATCGGCAGCGGCATCACATCGATGCCTTCTTCGACCAAGGACTGCGCATCCTCCGGCGTCGTGACGCCACGAATGCTGCGTGCCGGCGCCTCGTTGTAATGAATGCGCCGCGCTTCCTCGGCGAAGCGCTCGCCCACGTTCTCGGTCTTCTCCAGCACCTCGCGCAGCGCGCGCATCACCTGCGCCTGCAGCGCACGCGGATCGGCCGGCTGCGGCTGCGTCGCGCCCGACAGGTTCAGGCGCGGCGCCGACGGCATCCGGTTGATCTCCGTCGTTCCGCACACCGGACATTCGACCAGCTTGCGGGACAACTGCGCTTCGAATTCATCGGCGGAAGCGAACCAGCCTTCGAACCGATGACCGTGCGGACACTGTAAATCGAGGACCTTCATGCTGAATCAGGGCGTGTGACGAGTGTAGCGCAAAAAGCGGTTTTGTGAACGATCGTGCTAAATCCGGATTGCGCAGCGCGAACGCACTGCGTCGCCAGATTGTAACGCGGCGCCCCGGCCGCCGCCGACGCCGCGCTCAGGGCGTGACGACCGGCCCGAGCGGCCACGTGCCGGACAGCACCTTGTCGAGCCACATGGTGCCGATGATCGTCTTCACGTCGGAGATCTGGCCCGTGCGCACCCACTCCTGCAGGTCGTCCAGCGTCGCGGTGAAGGTTTCGAGGAATTCGCCTTCGTCGAGCTTGCGCTCGCCGGCCGTCAGCCCGCGCGCGAGGTACAGGTCGATGAATTCGGTCGAATAGGAAATGATCGGGTGAATGCGGGCCAGGAACACGTATTCGCGCGCCGTGTAGCCCGTTTCCTCACGCAGCTCGCGCGCCGCGCACGCGAGCGCGCCTTCGTTCGGATCGAGCTTGCCGGCCGGGAATTCGGCCATCACCTTGCCGATCGGATAGCGGAACTGGCTCTCCATCAGCACGCGGCCGTCGTCGAACAGCGGGATCACCATCACCGCGCCCGGATGCTGCACGTATTCGCGCGTGGCTTTCTTGCCGTCCGGCAGACGGACGGTATCGCGCTTGAGCTTGAGGAACGCGCCTTCGAAGATCGCCTCGCTCTCGAGGCAGGTTTCGGTCAGTGCGGCGTCGTGATTGGGTAGTTCGGCCATCGGCGGCTCCTGGATGAGCACGACGGACGGCCGAAGCCGTCAGCGTCGTTTGACGAGATACTGGAACGTGAAGCCGGGAAACGCGAACACGACGAAGAGACTGAACGTGATCGCGTAAAACTGCCAGCCCTGTTCGAAGCGGTTGCCGGCGCGCGACTCGAGCCAGAAGCCGAGCGCGCCGACGATGAAGTACAGCACGATCAGCTCGCCGATCCGCACCCACGCACTCTTCTTCGTCGCGCCGAACGGCACGACGGCGAAGAGGCGTTGGTTCAGGAACGGCAGGTTGGCGCATACGAGCGCCAACAGCACGATGAACCAGCCGGCTGCCGACATTACAGCGGCAGCGTGTGGCGGATTGCCTGCAGGCAGGCGGTCAGCAGCGGGCTCGGGATCAGGCCGAGCACGACGACGGCCAGGCCGTTCAGCACGAGAATCGTGCGCTTGCAGAAATCGCCCGAGATCGGCGTCGAATCCTGCGGCGCATCGAAGTACATCAGCTTCACGATGCGCAGGTAGTAGAACGCGCCGAACAGCGACGTGATCACGGCCAGCACGGCCAGCCACGTGAGGCCCGCGTTGACGGTCGCCTCGAGCACCGCGAGCTTCGCGTAGAAGCCGACGGTCGGCGGAATGCCGGCCAGCGAGAACATCATGACCATCATCACGAACGCGAACACCGGGCTGCGCTTGTTGAGGCCCTTGAAGTCGTCGATCGTTTCGGCTTCGAAATCGCGGCGCGCGAGCAGCATCACCACGCCGAACGAGCCGAGCGTCGTGATCAGGTAGACGATCGCGTAGAACATCGCCGAGCTGTAGGCGTTCGCCGGCGCCGCCGCGTCGCCCTTCACGATGCCGGCGAGCAGGCCGAGCAGCACGAAGCCCATGTTCGAGATCGCCGAGTACGCGAGCATCCGCTTGATGTTGCGCTGGACGATACCGGTGATGTTGCCGACGATCAGCGACAGCGCGGCGAGGATCACGAGCGCGGTCTGCCAGTTCTGCGCGAGCGGCAGCAGGCCCATCACCAGGAAGCGCAGGCCCCACGCGAACGCGGCAACCTTCGGGCCGCCGCCGACGAACAGCGTCATCGCGGTCGGCGCGCCCTGGTAGACGTCCGGCACCCACATGTGGAACGGCACGGCGCCGAGCTTGAACGCGATACCGGCGACGATGAAGATCACGCCGAACATCAGCACAGCCGCGTCGGTGTTGCCGCCGACCGCCTTGTACACTTCGCCGAGTTCGAGCGAGCCGGTCGCGCCGTAGAGCATCGAGATGCCGTACAGCACGAAGCCCGATGCGAGCGCGCCCAGCACGTAGTACTTCATCGCGGCTTCGCTCGACTGCGCGGCGTCGCGGCGCAGCGCGATGACCGCGTACAGCGACAGCGACATCAGTTCGAGACCGAGGTACAGCGTCAGGAAGTTGTTGCCCGACACCATGACCAGCTGGCCGAGCAGCGAGAACATGCCGAGCAGGAACACGTCGCCGCGGAACATGTCGCGGTCTTCGAGGTACTTGCGCGAATAGACGAGCGAGACCGCGAAACCGAACGACACGACAGCCTTCATCATGCTCGCGAACGAGTCGACGACGACCATCTTCGAGAAGAAGTAGTACTGCTGCGGGTCGAGCGCCTGGACCGCGAACCACACGCCGGCGACGATCGACGAGACGACCGCGATCAGATAGGTCAGGCGGCGGCCGGACGCACCGGTAAAGGTGTCGTTCAGCCATGCGACGACGATGGCGGCCAGCACCAGCGCGTCAGGCAACAGGACATTCATAGGGGCGTTTTGCATGATCTTGAGTTCCTCCGCTCGCGATTACTGGGCCAGCGGCAGCTTCGACTGCGCGACGTGGGAGAGGAGGTTTTCGACGGAAACGTGCATCACGTCGGTGAAAGGCTTCGGATACAGGCCCATCAGCAGCGTGAACGCGGCGAGTACGGCCAGCATCAGGAATTCGCGACGGCCGATGTCCTTCAGCTTTGCGACGTGATCGTTCGCCACCGCGCCGAAATACACGCGCTTGTACATCCACAGCGTGTAGGCCGCGCCGAGGATCAGCGTGAACGCCGCGCCGAATGCGATCCAGAAGTTGTACTGGACGGCCGCGAGAATCACCATGAACTCGCCGACGAAACCGGACGTACCCGGCAGGCCGCAGTTGGCCATCGAGAACAGCATCGCGAACGCCGCGAACTTCGGCATCACGTTCACGACGCCGCCGTAGTCGGCGATCTGGCGCGAGTGCACGCGGTCGTACAGCACGCCGATGCAGAGGAACATCGCGCCCGACACGAAGCCGTGCGAGATCATCTGGACGATCGCGCCTTCGACGCCGAGCTGGTTGAAGATGAAGAAGCCGAGCGTGACGAAACCCATGTGCGCGATCGACGAATACGCGACCAGCTTCTTCATGTCGGCCTGCACCATCGCGACGAGACCGATGTAGATCACCGCGATCAGCGACAGCGTGATCACGACGGGCGCCAGGAAGTGGCTCGCGTCAGGCGTGATCGGCAGCGAGAAGCGCAGGAAACCGTATGCGCCGAGCTTGAGCATGATCGCCGCCAGCACGACCGAGCCGCCCGTCGGCGCTTCCACGTGCGCGTCCGGCAGCCACGTGTGCACCGGCCACATCGGCACCTTCACCGCGAACGCGAGGAAGAACGCAATGAACAGCAGGATCTGCGGCGTCATCGCGATTTTCGCGTTCTGCCACGTCGCGAGGTCGAACGAGTGCGTTTCCGTGTACAGGTAGATCAGCGCGACCAGCATCAGCAGCGAGCCGGCCAGCGTGTACAGGAAGAACTTGAACGCCGCATACACGCGGTTCGGGCCGCCCCACACGCCGATGATGATGTACATCGGGATCAGGGTCGCCTCGAAGAACACGTAGAACAGCAGGCCGTCGGCCGCCGAGAATACGCCGATCATGATCCCGGACAGGATCAGGAACGCGGCGAGGTACTGCGCGACGTTCTCGGTGATCACTTCCCATGCGGCGATCACGACGATCACCGTGATCAGCGCGGTCAGCACGACGAACCACATCGAGATGCCGTCGACGCCGAGGTGATACGCGATGTCGAAGCGCTGGATCCACGTCGACTTCTCGACGAACTGCAGCGCAGCGGTGCTGGAGTCGAAGCCCGTGATCAGCGGGATCGTGACCGCGAGACCGAGCAGCGCGCCGATCAGCGCGACCCAGCGAGCCGTCCCCGGATTTTTGTCGTTACCCACCGCCAGCACGAGGAGGCCGAAAACGATCGGCAGCCAGATCGCGGTACTGAGAATCGGAAAAGCGTGCATTAGTGTTGTCTCCCCGCCTTATTTGCCGCCGAGCGTTACAAACAGGGTCAGGAGCCCCAGCATGCCGATGATCATGGCGAACGCGTAGTGATAGATGTAACCGGATTGGAGGAAGCGGATCACGCCGGCGAACCAGCCGATGAACCGGGCGCTGCCGTTGACGAGGCCGTCGATCACCACGACGTCGCCCTCCTTCCACAGGCCGCGGCCGATCGCCACCGAACCGCGGGCGAACACCACTTCGTTGATCTTGTCCATGTAGTACTTGTTGTCCAGCAGCGTGTAGATCGGGCCGAACGCGCGGCGGATCGACGCCGGCAGCTCCGGACGCTTCAGGTACAGGAACCACGCGACGACGACACCGGCAAGCGCGAGCCACACCGGCAGGCCCGACACCGAGTGCAGGCCCATGCCCACCCAGCCGTGGAACTCCTCGGCCATCTCGGCCAGCGCCGGATGGTTTTCGCCGATGAAGATCACCTTGTCGAATGCGACGCCGTGCTGGAAGAAATCGCCGAACAGCATCGGGCTGATCGCGATCGCGCCGATGATCACCGACGGGATCGCCAGCAGGACCAGCGGCACCCACACGACCCACGGGGTCTCGTGCGGCTCGTGCGCGTGGTCGTCATGACCGTGGCCATGGCCGTGATCGTCGTGGCCGTGCGCGGCAGCCATGCCCATGGGCGACTCCGGATGCTTCGGCTTGCGGAAGCGCTCTTCGCCGTGGAACACCAGGAAGTACATGCGGAACGAGTACAGCGCGGTGACGAACACGCTCGCCACGACCGCGAAGTAAGCGAAGCCCGAGCCCGGCAGGTGCGACAGCTTCACCGCGTCGATGATCGAGTCCTTCGAGTAGAAGCCCGAGAAGAACGGCGTGCCGATCAGCGCGAGCGAGCCGACGAGCGACGTGATCCATGTGATCGGCATGTACTTGCGCAGGCCGCCCATGTTGCGCATGTCCTGGTCGTGGTGCATGCCCATGATGACCGAGCCGGCGCCGAGGAACAGCAGCGCCTTGAAGAACGCGTGCGTCATCAGGTGGAACACGGCGACCGGGTAAGCGGACACCCCGAGCGCGACGGTCATGTAGCCGAGCTGCGACAGCGTCGAGTACGCGACCACGCGCTTGATGTCGTTCTGGACGATGCCGAGGAAGCCCATGAAGAGCGCCGTGATCGCGCCGATCACCGTGATGAACGACAGCGCGGTATCCGACAGCTCGAACAGCGGCGACATGCGCGACACCATGAAGATGCCGGCCGTCACCATCGTCGCCGCGTGAATCAGCGCCGAGATCGGGGTCGGCCCTTCCATCGAGTCCGGCAGCCACACGTGCAGCGGGAACTGGGCCGATTTACCCATCGCGCCGATGAACAGGCAGATACAGGCGACGGTCAGCAGGCCCCAGTCGGTGCCCGGGAAGTGCAGGCTCGCGAGCTCCGCGCGCTTCGCGAACACTTCGCCGTAGTTCATCGAGCCGGCGAACGCGAGCAGCAGGCCGATGCCGAGCAGGAAGCCGAAGTCGCCCACGCGGTTCACGAGGAACGCCTTCATGTTCGCGTAGATCGCGCTTTCGCGCGTGAAGTAGAAGCCGATCAGCAGGTACGACACCAGACCCACCGCTTCCCAGCCGAAGAACAGCTGCAGGAAGTTGTTGCTCATCACGAGCATCAGCATCGAGAACGTGAACAGCGAGATGTACGAGAAGAAGCGCTGGTAGCCGTCCTCTTCCGCCATGTAGCCGATCGTGTACACGTGCACCATCAGCGAGACGAAGGTCACGACGACCATCATCATCGCGGTCAGCGAATCGACGAGGAAGCCGACCTCGAGCTTCAGCGAGCCGACGTTCATCCATTCGTAGACGGTCGCGTTGAAGCTCGCGCCGCCCATCACGTCGAGGAAGACTTTCGCCGACAGGAGGAACGCGATCAATACGCCGAGGATCGTGATCCGATGTGCGCCCTTGCGCCCGACTGCGTTCCCGAACAGCCCCGCAATCAGCGAGCCGGCCAGCGGAGCGAGCGGAATCGCCAGCAGCAGGTTTTCATTGAGTGTCGTTGACATAACAGCGTTGCCTGAAATTAACCTTTGAGCTGATCGAGATCCTCGACATTGATCGTGTCGAGCTTACGGAACAGGGTCACCAGAATCGCGAGACCGATCGCGGCTTCCGCTGCGGCGACGGTCAGCACGAAGAACACGAAGATCTGGCCGTGCACGTCGCCGAGGTAATGCGAGAACGCGACGAAGTTGGTGTTCACCGCCAGCAGCATCAGTTCGATCGACATCAGGATGATGATGACGTTGCGGCGGTTCAGGAAGATCCCGACGATCGCGATCGCAAAGAGGATCGCGCCGAGCACAAGGTAGTGAGCAAGAGTCAGCATGGTTTTCTTTTCCTCCGCTTAGCCGTTGGTGCCCGAGCCGGCTTCGCTTTGCGCCGTTTCCGGCTGCGGCTTGTCCGCTTCCATCTTCACGAGGCGCACGCGGTCGTTGCGGCGCACCTTGACCTGATCCGACACGCGCTGGCGCTTGCTGTCCTTGCCCTTGCGCTCGGTCAGCCCGATCGCGGCAATGATCGCGACCAGCAGCACGAGGCCGGCGATTTCGAACGCGAAGATGTAGTCGGTGTAGATCACCTTGCCGATCAGGCGCGTATTCGACCAGTTGGCCATCTCGCCCGTCGCCATCGCATGCACGGTGTGCGTGTCGCCGTAGCCGCGCCACAGGATCAGCGCGGTTTCGATCACGATGATCGCGCCGACCACGGTTGCCATCGGGACGAAGCGCTTGAAGTCGCGGCGCAGGTAGTCGATGTTGATGTCCAGCATCATCACGACGAACAGGAACAGCACCATCACCGCGCCCACGTAGACCAGAACCAGCAGGATCGCGAGGAATTCGGCCTCCAGCAGCATCCAGATCGCGGCGGCGTTGAAGAACGCCAGCACAAGGAAAAGCGCAGACGCCACCGGGTTGCGCGAAGTGATCACCTTCAGCCCTGATACCACCAGGAGCAGCGCGAAGATGTAGAACAGTACGGTCGTGAATTCCATGATTACCGGTTCATCGTTAGGCCATAGTCAGGCGCGGCTTGCGGGACGCCCGCACCCGTCGCGGCGGCTCGGCCCGTTCATCGTTCATGCCGGGCCGGCACTGCAAACACAATCAACGATACGGCGCGTCGGCAGCCTTCGCCGCGGCGATGTCCTTCTCGTAGCGGTCGCCCACCGCGAGCAGCATTTCCTTCGTGAAATACAGGTCGCCGCGCTTTTCGCCGTGGTACTCGAGAATCTGCGTCTCGACGATCGAATCGACCGGGCAGCTCTCTTCGCAGAAACCGCAGAAGATGCACTTCGTCAGGTCGATGTCGTAGCGCGTCGTGCGGCGCGTGTTGTCCGCGCGCGTTTCCGATTCGATCGTGATCGCCAGCGCGGGGCACACGGCCTCGCACAGCTTGCACGCGATGCAGCGCTCTTCACCGTTTTCATAGCGGCGCAGCGCGTGCAGCCCGCGGAAACGCGGCGAAATCGGGGTCTTCTCTTCCGGGAACTGCACGGTGAACTTGCGCTTGAACGTGTAGCGACCGGTCAGCGCGAGCCCCTTCAGCAGCTCGGTCAGGAAGAAAGTCTTAAAGAAGTGTTGGATTGCCGTCATGATTTCGTCCGATCTTTACTTCACCCAGATGTTCAGCGGCGACATCATCCAGAAGCCGACCACGACCACCCAGATCACCGTGACGGGCAGGAACACCTTCCAGCCCAGACGCATGATCTGGTCGTAACGGAAGCGCGGGAACGTCGCGCGGACCCAGATGAACACCGACAGCAGCGCGAAGACCTTCAGCACCAGCCAGAAGATGCCCGGGATGAACGACAGGAATTCGAACGGGGCGTCCCAGCCGCCGAGGAACAGCGTCGCGGCCAGTGCCGAGATCACGATCATGTTGATGTACTCGGCGAGGAAGAACAGCGCGAACGCCATGCCCGAGTAATCGATCATGTGACCCGCGACGATCTCCGACTCCCCTTCCACCACGTCGAACGGGTGACGGTTCGTTTCGGCGATGCCCGAGATGAAGTAGACGACGAACGCCGGCAGCAGCGGCAGCCAGTTCCACGACAGGAAGTTCACGCCATGGCCGGCGAAAAAGCCGTGCTGCTGCGAACCGACGATTTCCGACAGGTTCAGGCTGCCGGCCGTCATCAGCACGAGCACCAGCGCGAAGCCCATCGAGATTTCGTACGACACCATCTGTGCCGCGGCGCGCATCGCGCCGAGGAACGCGTACTTCGAGTTCGACGCCCAGCCGGCCAGAATCACCGCGTACACGCCGATCGACGAGATCGCCATCGCGTACAGCAGGCCCGCGTTCACGTTCGCGAGCACGGCTTCCGCCTGGAACGGGATCACCGCCCACACGGCGAACGCCGGCACGACGGTCATCACCGGCGCGATCAGGTACAGCCAGCGGCTGGCGGCGCTCGGCTGAATGACTTCCTTCAGCAGCAGCTTCAGCACGTCGGCGATCGGCTGCAGCAGGCCGCCGGGGCCGACGCGGTTCGGGCCGAGACGCACGTGCATCCAGCCGATCAGCTTGCGCTCCCACAGAATCAGGTACGCGACGCACAGCAGGATGACGACGGAGACGACGAGGATGCGCACGACTGCCCACACCGTCGGCCACGCGAAGCCGAGAAGCTCGGCCCCGCCCGCGTTGATCGTATCGAACAAGCTCATTTACGCCTTCTCCACCACCAGTTCACCGGACAGGCTGCCGAGCGCTGCGCCGGCAGGCGTCGCCGCCGACACGCGAACGACCGTCTCCGCAAGATTCGCGTCGCGCACGGCCGGCAACTGCACCGCACGCTCGCCCTGGCGCACGCGCACGGCGTCGCCTTCCTTCAAGCCCAGCTTGTCGAACAGCGCGGCCGGCAGGGCTGCGGCATGCGCCGCCTTCGCGGCGGCCGTCAGATGCAGCGCACCTGCGCGGCGCACAAGCGCGTCGGCATGATAGATCGGCACGTCGGCCAGGCGCTCGAAACCGCCGTTCGCGGCATTCGCCGCGGCGCGGGCCGGCGCGACCGACGTCTGGTTCGACAGGCGGCCCGCGACGCCGGCGTCGCCGAGCGCGGCGACACGCACTTCTTCCGCGGTCTCGTATTCGAAGTTCGGCAGGCCGAGCAGGCTACCGAGCACGCGCAGCACCTTCCAGGCGGGGCGCGTGTCGCCGAGCGGGCGCACGACGCCGTTGAAGCTCTGCACGGTGCCTTCCGCGTTGACGAACGTACCGGCCGTTTCCGTGAACGGTGCGACGGGCAGCAGCACGTCGGCGTAGTCGAGGCCGTGCTTGAACGGCGACATCACGACGACCATCTCCGCCTGGTTCAGCGCGGCCAATGCCTGTGCCGGATCGGCGGTGTCGAATTCCGGTTCGACGTTCAGCAGCACGTAGCCCTTGCGCGGCTGCGCGAATGCTTCGCGTGCATTCAGGCCGCCTTCGCCCGGCAGCGCGCCGACGACGTGCGCGCCGACCGTGTTCGCCGCTTCCGTCAGGAAGCCGAACGTGGCGCCGGTGTTGTCGGCGATCCACTGCGCGACGGCGTGCAGCTTCGCGAATTGCGGATGACGGACCGCGGCGTTGCCGAGCAGCACCGCGCGGCGTTCGCCGTTCGCGAGCGACTGCGCGACAGCCTGGGCCGCCGGCGACGCGGTGACGCCTGCGAGCGCGTCGGGCAGCGCGACGCCGCGCAGCTGCGCGACGGCCGCGGCGATGCCGGCCAGCTCGTCGAGCCATGCGGACGGCGCGGCGACGATGCGTTGCGCGGTCGGGATCAGCGAATCGTCAGCGGTCGCGTGCAGGAAGTGCAGCTTCGCGCCGTTCTTCGCCGCCTGACGCAGGCGCGATGCGAACAGCGGGTGGTCGCGGCGCAGGAACGAACCGACGACGAACGCGGCGTCCACGTTCGACAGATCGGCGATCGGCATGCCGAGCCACGGCGCGCCCTGGACCGGCGCCGAGAAATCCTGCTGGCGCAGACGGAAGTCGACGTTCGGCGTGTTCAGTTCGTTGGCGAGCTGCTTCACGAGGAACAACTCTTCCGCGGTGCTGTGCGCGCTCGCGAGCATCGCCAGCGCGTTCGCGCCGTGATCCGCGGCGATGCCCTTCAGGCCCTTCGCGACGTATTCGAGCGCGGTCTGCCAGTCGGTTTCGATCCACTGGCCACCCTGCTTCAGCATCGGCTTCGTCAGGCGCTCTTCGCTGTTGAGGGCTTCATACGAGAAGCGGTCCTTGTCCGAGATCCAGCATTCGTTGATCGCTTCGTTCTCGAACGGCAGCACGCGCATCACGCGGTTGTTCTTCACCTGCACGACGAGGTTCGCGCCGACGGAATCGTGCGGGCTCACCGACTTGCGGCGCGACAGCTCCCACGTACGGGCGCTGTAGCGGAACGGCTTGCTGGTCAGCGCGCCGACCGGGCACAGGTCGATCATGTTGCCCGACATTTCGGAGTCGACCGTCTTGCCGACGAACGTCGTGATTTCCGAGTGCTCGCCGCGGCCCAACATGCCGAACTCCATCACGCCGGCGATTTCCTGGCCGAAGCGGACGCAGCGCGTGCAGTGGATGCAGCGCGACATCTCTTCCATCGAGATCAGCGGGCCCACGTTCTTGTGGAACACCACGCGCTTTTCTTCCGAGTAGCGCGACGACGACTTGCCGTAGCCGACCGCCAGATCCTGCAGCTGACATTCGCCGCCCTGATCGCAGATCGGGCAGTCGAGCGGGTGATTGATGAGGAGGAATTCCATCACCGACTGCTGCGCCTTCACGGCCTTGTCGGATTGCGTGCGCACGATCATGCCGGCCGACACGGGGGTCGCGCAGGCAGGCACGGCCTTCGGCATCTTCTCGACTTCGACGAGACACATCCGGCAATTGGCCGCGACCGACAGTTTCTTGTGATAGCAGAAGTGAGGAATGTACGTATCCGCCTTGTGCGCAGCCTGGATCACCATGCTGCCTTCGGGCACCTCGACCTTCTTGCCGTCTATTTCAAGTTCAACCATGATGGTGAATGGTCCTTAACCTATTTCCGCCCGTTCGCGCGTTCGCCCGACCGTGCGCTCAAATTCCGCAACCGGGTTCGCTCAGGCTGCCGCCGCGTGCGCGTGGCCGCCGACCATGCAGTGCTTGTGCTCGACGTGGTACGCGAATTCGTCCCAGTAGTGCTTGAGCATCCCGCGTACCGGCATCGCCGCCGCATCGCCGAGCGCACAGATCGTGCGGCCCATGATGTTCTCGGCCACCGAGTTCAGCAGGTCCAGATCTTCCTGGCGGCCTTCGCCGTGCTCGATACGGTTCACGACGCGATACAGCCAGCCGGTGCCTTCGCGGCACGGCGTGCACTGGCCGCACGATTCCTCGTAGTAGAAGTACGACAGGCGCAGCAGCGAGCGCACCATGCAGCGCGTCTCGTCCATCACGATCACCGCGCCGGAACCGAGCATCGAGCCCGCCTTCGCGATCGAGTCGTAGTCGAGATCGGTCTGCATCATGATGTCGCCCGGGATCACCGGCGCCGACGAACCGCCCGGAATCACGGCCTTGATCTTCTTGCCGCCGCGCATCCCGCCGGCGAGCTCCATCAGCGTCGCGAACGGCGTGCCGAGCGGTACTTCGTAGTTGCCCGGACGCTCGACGTCGCCCGACACCGAGAAAATCTTCGTGCCGCCGTTGTTCGGCTTGCCGATCTCGAGGTAATTCTGCGGCCCGATGGACAGCAGGAACGGCACCGCGGCGAACGTCTCGGTGTTGTTGATCGTGGTCGGCTTGCCGTACACGCCGAAGCTCGCCGGGAACGGCGGCTTGAAGCGCGGCTGGCCCTTCTTGCCTTCGAGCGACTCGAGCAGCGCCGTTTCCTCGCCGCAGATGTACGCGCCGTAGCCGTGGTGCGCGTGCAGCTGGAACGAGAATTCCGAGCCCATGATGTTGTCGCCGAGGAACCCGGCCGCGCGCGCTTCATCGAGCGCGGCTTCGAAGCGTCGATACACTTCGAAGATTTCGCCGTGGATGTAGTTGTAGCCGACGGTGATGCCCATCGCATACGCGCCGATGGCCATGCCTTCGATCAGCGCGTGCGGGTTCCAGCGCAGGATGTCGCGATCCTTGAACGTGCCCGGCTCGCCTTCGTCCGAGTTGCAGACGAGGTACTTCTGCCCCGGGAACTGGCGCGGCATGAAGCTCCACTTCAGGCCGGTCGGGAAGCCCGCACCGCCGCGGCCGCGCAGGCCCGACGCCTTCACGTCGGCGATCACCTGCTCGGGCGGAATCTTTTCTTCGAGAATGCGGCGCAGTTGCTTGTAGCCGCCGCGCGCAACGTAATCTTCGAGGTGCCAGTTCTCGCCGTTCAGACCAGCGAGGATCAGCGGTTTGATGTGACGGTCGTGGAGGGACGTCATTTCGAGAGCTCCTCAAGCAGCTGGTCGATCTTCTCGCGGCTCATGAAGCTGCACATTCTGTGATTGTTCACCAGCAGCACCGGCGCATCGCCGCACGAGCCCATGCATTCGCCTTCCTTCAGCGTGAACTTGCCGTCGGGCGTGGTCTCGCCGAAGCCGATGCCCAGCTTCTGTTTCAGGTAGTCGGCAGTCGCTTCCGCGCCGCCGTGCGGGCCGAGCTGGCACGGCAGGTTCGTGCAGAGCGTGATCTTGTGCTTGCCGACCGGTTTGAGCTCGTACATCGTGTAGAACGTCGCGACTTCCTGCACGGCGACGGCCGGCATGCCGAGATAGTCCGCGACGAACTGCATCAGTTCGGGCGACAGCCAGCCATGCTCTTCCTGAGCCACGGCCAACGCCGACATCACGGCGGACTGTTTCTGATCGGCGGGATACTTCGTCAACGCTCGATCGATTTCCTTCAGGCCTTCAGCTGAGATCATTTTCAGACACGACTCTTTCAATTCCTACCGAACGAACAACCTGCCGCACACTGGGGTGCATGGACGGCAGACCTGGCGCTCACTCTGTTGACAGCTTGCGAAGCCGCGCCGGTTCGGCGCATACCGCATGGTGCTTCGCGTGTGACTAACTGCTCGCCGCCCGCGCTCGCGGGCGGCGCAACCATTAGCGATCGATTTCGCCGAACACGATGTCCTGCGTACCGATGATCGTGACGGCGTCGGCGATCATGTGACCGCGCGCCATTTCGTCGAGCGACGCCAGGTGCGCGAAACCCGGCGCGCGAATCTTGAGGCGATACGGCTTGTTGGCGCCGTCCGACACGAGGTAGATGCCGAATTCACCCTTCGGATGCTCGACCGCCGCGTACGCTTCGCCTTCCGGCACATGGAAACCTTCGGTGAAGAGCTTGAAGTGGTGAATCAAGTCTTCCATGTTGGTCTTCATGCCGACGCGCGACGGCGGGGCAACCTTGTGATTGTCCGTCATCACCGGCCCCGGATTCTTGCGGAGCCAATCAATACACTGTTTCGCGATGCGGACCGACTGGCGCATTTCTTCGACGCGCACCAGATAGCGGTCGTAGCAATCGCCGTTCACGCCGACCGGCACGTCGAAATCCATGCGATCGTACACTTCGTAGGGCTGCTTCTTGCGCAGGTCCCACGCGATGCCCGAGCCGCGCAGCATCGGGCCCGTCAGGCCCATCTGCAGCGCACGTTCCGGGCTCACCACGCCGATTCCGACCAGACGCTGTTTCCAGATCCGGTTGTCGGTCAGCAGCGTTTCGTATTCGTCGACGCACTTCGGGAAGCGCGTGAAGAAATCGTCGATGAAGTCGAGCACCGAGCCGCTGCGCGCCTCGTTCATCTTCGCGAGCGCCTTCTCGTTGCGAATCTTCGACGCCTTGTATTGCGGCATTGCGTCAGGCAGATCGCGGTAGACGCCGCCCGGACGATAGTAGGCCGCGTGCATCCGGGCGCCGGACACCGCTTCGTACACGTCCATCAGGTCTTCGCGTTCACGGAATGCGTACAGGAACACGGCCATCGCGCCGACGTCGAGCGCGTGCGCGCCGATCCACATCAGGTGGTTCAGCACGCGCGTGATTTCGTCGAACAGCACGCGGATGTACTGCGCGCGCTCCGGCACGTCGATGCCGAGCAGCTTTTCGATCGCGAGCACGTAGCCGTGCTCGTTGACCATCATCGACACGTAGTCGAGACGGTCCATGTACGGCACGGACTGGATGAAGGTCTTGGATTCGGCGAGCTTTTCCGTCGCGCGATGCAGCAGGCCGATGTGCGGATCGGCACGCTGGATGACTTCGCCGTCGAGCTCGAGCACGAGGCGCAGCACGCCGTGCGCTGCCGGGTGCTGCGGGCCGAAGTTGAGCGTGTAGTTCTTGATTTCTGCCATGACGCCCCCTTAATGTTTCAGACCGCCATAGCGATCCTCGCGGATCACGCGCGGCGTGATTTCGCGCGGCTCGATCGTCACCGGCTGGTACACGACCCGCTTCTCTTCCGGGTCGTAACGCATTTCGACGTAGCCCGACACCGGGAAGTCCTTGCGGAACGGGTGACCGATGAAGCCGTAGTCGGTGAGGATGCGGCGCAGGTCGGGGTGGCCTTCGAACACGATGCCGTACAGGTCGAACGCTTCGCGCTCATACCAGTTCGCGGAAGCCCAGATGTCGACCAGCGACGCCACGATCGGCAGATCGTCGTCCGGCGCGAACACGCGCAGGCGCAGGCGCCAGTTGTTCGTGACCGACAGCAGGTGCGACACGGCCGCGAAGCGCGGGCCGTCGTAGGCGCCGTCGCCGAAGGTCTGGTAGTCGACGCCGCAGAGGTCGATCAGTTGCTCGAAACGGAGCTTCGGATCGTCGCGCAGCGTCTTTGCGACTTCGAGGTAATCGCTCGCCTTCACGACGAGCGTCAGTTCACCGATCGCTTCGGTGAGGCTCACCACGCGCGCGCCGAGCGCGGCTTCGAGGTTCGCCTTCAGGGTCTCGATTTTGCTTGCCATATTGAGGGGACGCTCGGGGCTTTATTGACGGGCGATGGTATTGGTGCGGCGGATCTTCGCCTGCAACTGGATCACGCCGTAGACCAGCGCCTCGGCCGTGGGCGGGCAGCCCGGCACGTAGACGTCGACCGGCACGATCCGGTCGCAGCCGCGGACCACCGAGTACGAGTAGTGGTAATAACCACCGCCGTTCGCGCACGACCCCATCGAGATCACCCAGCGCGGCTCGGCCATCTGGTCGTACACGCGGCGCAGCGCGGGTGCCATCTTGTTGCACAGCGTGCCGGCGACGATCATCACGTCCGACTGACGCGGGCTCGGGCGGAACACGACGCCGAACCGGTCCAGATCGTAACGGGCCGCGCCCGCATGCATCATCTCGACGGCGCAACACGCGAGCCCGAACGTCATCGGCCACAGCGAGCCGGTACGCGTCCAGTTGATCAGCTTGTCAGCCGTCGTGGTGACAAACCCTTCCTTCAAGACCCCTTCGATACTCATTTGCTTTCCACTCCAGACGAGCGACCGAGCGCGGCCGCCCATGCAAACCGGCGATTAACCCATCACTCCCAGTCGAGCCCGCCTTTCTTCCAGATATAGGCAAAGCCCAGCAGGAATTCGAGCAGAAAAATCATCATTGCGATGAAACCCGGCCAGCCGATGTCCCGGAGCGCGACGCCCCACGGGAACAGGAATGCGGTTTCGAGATCGAAGATGATGAACAGGATGGCGACGAGGTAGTACCGGACGTCGAATTTCATCCGGGCGTCTTCAAAGGCTTCGAAGCCGCACTCGTACGGTGCGTTCTTCTCGACGTCCGGCTTGTTGGGACCAAGGAGCTTGCCGATGCTGACCAGCGCTATACCTAAACCAGTGCCCACGAGGAGGAACAACAAGACGGGGTAATAGGCTGCGAGGTTCAAGGCAATCCTCTATCGGTTGGTTCTGAGCGTCCGGAGAATACCACTTCCGGCGGAAGGAATCATTTCGGAGTACAGGCGATCGCAAGACAACCGCAAGCACACCCCAGAAATGAAAAATGCCAGCCACTAGAAGCGGCTGGCATTGAGTAACTTTGGTGCCGACGGCGAGACTCGAACTCGCACAGCTTTCGCCACTACCCCCTCAAGATAGCGTGTCTACCAATTTCACCACGTCGGCACTGCATGCAACTCGGGTTGTGCTGCTTGTTCCCGCGAATCGCTTCAAGAATTAAATTCTAACCCGAGTCCTGGATTTGTTCAACGCACAACCGCAAAAAAATTAACTTTTTATTTCGGGACATCCTGGCCCGGCGCGCTCGCGGCCGAACCGGCGGCGGCGGACGCCGCGACAGCCGGCGCCGATGCCGCAGGAGCCGAGGCCGGCGCGGTCACGGCCGTGCCGAGCACGCCCGCCGACGGCGTCGACTTGTACGAACCGAGGTAAGTCAGCGCGAGCGTCGCGACGAAGAAGATCGTCGCGAGAATGCCCGTCGTGCGCGACAGGAAGTTCGCCGAGCCCGTCGCGCCGAACAGGCTGCCCGACGCGCCGCTGCCGAAGGCAGCGCCCATGTCGGCACCCTTGCCGTGCTGCAGCAGCACGAGCCCAATCACACCGAGTGCCGACAGCACCTGCACCACAATAATCAGCGTCTTGAATAACAGCATCACACCCACCCGATTGGATCGGGCGACCGGACCGACCGGCCGCCGTCATGGTTCAATTCGATCCCGGACCGCTCAACGCGCGGCCCGGCAGATCGCCAGGAAATCTTCCGCCTTCAGCGACGCGCCGCCGATCAGGCCGCCGTCGATGTCCGGCTGCGCGAACAGTTCTTGCGCGTTGTCCGGCTTCACGCTGCCGCCGTACAGCACGGACACGTCCGCCGCACCCTTTGCCGCCAGGCGCGCACGCAGGAACGCATGCACGTCCTGCGCCTGCGCCGACGTCGCGCTCTTGCCCGTGCCGATCGCCCAGACCGGCTCGTACGCGACGACGATGCGAGCGGCCTCGTCAGCCGTCAGCACGGCCAGCACCGCGTCGAGCTGCGCACCGACGACCAGCTCGGTCGCACCCGCCTCACGCTCGTCGAGCGTCTCGCCGACGCACACGACCGGCGTGAGGCCGGCCGCGACTGCGCGCTGCGTCTTCGCCGCGACCGTCTCGTTGCTTTCGCCGTGATACGCGCGACGCTCCGAATGACCGACGATCGCATACTGCGCGCCGAACTCCGCCACCATCGCGGCCGCCACCTCACCGGTGAACGCGCCTTGCTCGTGCGCGGACACGTCCTGCGCACCGAACGCGACACGGCCACCGCCGAGCTGGGCCTGAACCTGCGCGAGATACGGGAACGGCACGCACACGCCGATCGACGTTTCAGCCGCCACCAAACCCGCACCCTGCACCACTTCGTTCAGCAGCGCCTGGTTGCCGGCCAGCCGGCCGTGCATCTTCCAGTTGCCGATCACTCGCTTTGTTCGTTGTTTCGACATCGTGTCTGTCTCGTCACTATCTTGTCATTAACGTGCCGGAACCCGGCCGTCAGGTTGGATCTGGCGAAGCAAACCCGCGATTTTACTGCGCGCGGCTTGAACCGGTCAAACCGCGCATGTCAAGCCCGCCGCGCGGGCGTCACGCGTTCGCGCCCCAATCAAGCACGATCTTGCCGATGTGCTCGCCGCTCTCCATCAGCGCATGCGCCTGTGCGGCCTCGCCGGCCGGCAGCACACGATAGATCACGGGCTTGATGCGACCGTCGGCCAGCAGCGGCCACACGCGCGCCTTCAACTGCGCGGCGATGCGCGCCTTGAACTCGACCGGACGCGGGCGCAGCGTCGAGCCCGTCACCGTCAGTCGGCGGCGCAGGATCTCGTTGAGGTTGACCTCGGCCTTCGCACCGCCGAGCAGCGCGATCAGCACGAGACGGCCGCCGTCCGCGAGCGCGGACAACTCGCGCGGCACGTACGCGCCCGCCACCATGTCGAGGATCACGTCGACGCCGCGATCGTGCGTCAGCGACTTCACGACTTCGACGAAGTCTTCGGTCTTGTAGTCGATCGCGCGCTCGGCGCCGAGCGCCTCGCACGCACGGCACTTGTCGGCGGTGCCGGCCGTCGCGAACACGCGAAAGCCGAGCGCATGCGCGATCTGGATCGCCGTCACGCCGATGCCGCTCGAGCCGCCCTGCACGAGCAGCGTCTCCTGCTGGCCGCCCTCGCCCGCGCCGAGCCGCGCACGGTCGAACACGTTGCTCCACACGGTGAAGAACGTCTCGGGCAGCGACGCGGCCTCGATATCGGTGAGGCCGTCCGGCACCGGCAGACACTGCGGCAGCGGCGCGACCGCATATTCGGCATAGCCGCCACCCGCGAGCAGCGCGCACACGCGATCGCCGAGCTTCAGGCCGAACGGGTTCAGTGCCGCATCGGACACATCGCCGCCGACGATCTCGCCCGCGACCTCGAGGCCCGGCAGATCCGACGCACCCGGCGGCGGCGCATAGGCGCCCTTGCGCTGGAACACGTCGGGCCGGTTCACGCCGGAAGCCGCCACCTTGATCAGCATCTCGCCGCGTTTCGGCTCGGGGCGCGGACGCTCCGCGAGCTTCAGCACGTCGGGCGCGCCGAATTCGGTGATTTCGATGGCTTTCATGGTGAGAATCGCTCCAGGATCGGAATCGGATGGCACGCGCGCACGACGCGGGCGCCTCGCCGGCGCTGCTGCGCCGCGCAACGATGCTACAGAAAAAACGGCCGGCACGCTTTCGCACTGCCGGCCGTTGATCCGCCTGTCCGCTTACTGCTGCGGCGGCGTATCCGACTGCGCTGCCGCCGCTGCTTCATTCAGCAGCGCCTTGGCCGACAGACGCACGCGACCCTTCTCGTCCGTCTGGATCACCTTGACCTTCACCTGCTGACCTTCCTTCAGGTAGTCGTTGATGTCCTTCACGCGCTCGTTGACGATTTCCGAGATGTGCAGCAGGCCGTCCTTGCCGGGCAGCAGGTTCACGATCGCACCGAAATCGAGCAGCTTGAGCACCGTGCCTTCGTACACCTGGCCGACTTCGATCTCGGCCGTGATTTGCTCGATGCGCTTCTTCGCTTCGGCCATGCCTTCGCTGCTCGTGCTCGCGATCGTCACGACGCCGTCGTCCGAGATGTCGATGGTCGTGCCCGTTTCTTCCGTCAGCGCGCGGATCACCGAACCGCCCTTGCCGATCACGTCGCGGATCTTTTCCGGGTTGATCTTGATCGTGATCATGCGCGGCGCGAATTCCGACAGTTGCGTGTTCGCACCCGACACCGCCGACGTCATCTTGCCGAGGATGTGCAGGCGGCCTTCCTTCGCCTGTGCGAGCGCGACCTGCATGATTTCCTTCGTGATGCCCTGGATCTTGATGTCCATCTGCAGCGCCGTCACGCCTTGCTCCGTGCCGGCCACCTTGAAGTCCATGTCGCCGAGGTGATCTTCGTCGCCGAGGATGTCGGTCAGCACCGCGAACTTGTTGCCTTCGAGGATCAGGCCCATCGCGATACCGGCGACGTGCGCCTTCATCGGCACGCCGGCGTCCATCAGCGCGAGGCAGCCGCCGCACACCGACGCCATCGACGACGAACCGTTCGATTCGGTGATTTCCGACACGACGCGGATCGAGTAGCCGAATTCGTCGGCGCTCGGCAGGCACTTGACCAGCGCGCGTTTCGCGAGGCGGCCGTGGCCGATTTCGCGGCGCTTCGGCGAGCCGACGCGGCCCGTTTCGCCGGTCGCGAACGGGGGCATGTTGTAGTGGAGCATGAAGCGCTCGCGGTATTCGCCTTCGAGCGCGTCGATGATCTGCTCGTCACCCTTCGTGCCGAGCGTCGCGACGACCAGCGCCTGCGTTTCGCCGCGCGTGAACAGCGCCGAGCCGTGGGTGCGCGGCAGCACGCCGGTGCGGATCTCGATCGGGCGCACGGTGCGCGTGTCGCGACCGTCGATGCGCGGCTCGCCGTTCAGGATCTGCGAACGGACGATCTTCGCTTCGATGTCGAACAGGATATTGCCGACCGTGGCCTTGTCGGCCGCGACCGTGCCGGCCGCCAGCGCGTCTTCCTCGAGCTTCGCCGAGGTCGCCGCGTAGACTTCCTTCAGTTTCGCCGAGCGCGCCTGCTTGTCGCGGAGCTGGTAAGCGGCGAGCAGATCGTTCTGCGCGAGCTCGGTCACGCGCGCGATCAGCGCCTCGTTCTTCGGCGCCGGCTGCCAGTCCCACTCGGGCTTGCCGCCATCGCGCACCAGTTCGTGGATCGCGTCGATCGCGACCTGCATCTGCTCGTGGCCGAACACCACGGCGCCCAGCATCACTTCTTCCGACAACTGATCGGCTTCCGACTCGACCATCAGCACGGCGCGCTCCGTACCCGCGACGACGAGGTCGAGGCTCGATGCCTTGAGCTGGTCACGCGTCGGGTTCAGCACGTACGCGTTGTCGATGTACGCCACGCGCGCGGCACCGACCGGGCCGTTGAACGGCAGGCCCGACACGGCGAGCGCGGCCGATGCGCCGATCAGCGCGGGGATGTCCGCCGGGATTTCCGGGTTCACGGACAGCACGTGGATCACGACCTGGACTTCGTTATAGAAGCCTTCCGGGAACAGCGGGCGCAGCGGGCGGTCGATCAGGCGCGACGTCAGCGTCTCGTGCTCCGACGGACGGCCTTCGCGACGGAAGAAGCCGCCCGGGATCTTGCCAGCCGAGTAGGTCTTCTCGAGGTAGTCGACGGTCAGCGGGAAGAAATCCTGGCCCGGCTTCGCCGACTTCGCGCCGACGACGGTTGCCAGCACGACGGTATCCTCGACGTCGACGATCACGGCGCCGCTTGCCTGGCGAGCGACTTCACCGGTTTCGAGGCGCACCTTGTGCTGGCCCCACTGGAATTCCTTCACGACCTTGTTGAACATGGACATGGTTGCTCCTTTGTATTCATGCATTTCATTCGCCGCGCCGGTGACCCCCGCGCGGCGGCGTCCCGACCGAATCACCCGGAGCAAGGTGTGTTTTTTATGCCATTCCAGCGCGGCGCTCACGCAGCGACGCGCTGGAATGACACAAATCCTGCCCCGGTATCGGTCGTGGCGGCGGCCCCGCACGAACGTGCCGGACAGCCTGCGATGCGTGTGACGCTACGCACCGCGCAAAAACAAAATGCCTGTATCAGCGGACTGACACAGGCATCTTGCTGGCGGCAATCGCCTCGATTACTTACGCAGACCCAGCTTCTCGATCAGTGCGCGGTAACGATCGGCATCCTTGCCCTTGAGGTAGTCGAGCAGCTTGCGGCGGCGGCTCACCATGCGCAGCAGGCCGCGGCGGCTGTGGTGATCCTTCGCGTGGGTCTTGAAGTGACCCGTCAGTTCGACGATACGTGCGGTCAGCAGTGCGACCTGGACTTCGGGCGACCCCGTGTCGTTGGTACCGCGGGCGAACTGAGCAACGACTTCCGACTTCTTGATATCTGCAACAGACATGTGATTTCCTTTCTAACTGAACAGGCGGACACGGAAGAATGGCCGTGCCGTGACTTACAACCGGCGCGCATTGTAGCACAACTCGGTGCCGTTCTTGCCGCCTCCCGTCACGGGCGCGTCATCGAGCACGTCGACGGCATCTCCGTGCGCTGCGCCGGCACCGCCAGGACCGTCCGGAAGCCATAGCCCGATCCCTCGTTGTCGAAGCGCACGCCCGGCGTGCCGACCTTGTCCATTTCCATCACGTAAAGGGGCTGGATCAGTTGGTGATCCTGCGCGCGCATCCGCGACGCGTGAAAGCCGTCGTCGAACGGCAGGCCCTCGAGCGCACGCGCGACCGCGACGGGGTCGGCCGAACCCGCGCGGGTCATCGCGGCGGCCAGCATCTCGATCATCTGGCTCATCCGCCGCACCGGATAGTCGTCCTGCGCGGCCGGGAAACGGGTGCGGAACGCGCGGTAGAACGCGTCGGATCTGGCGCCGCCGGCGTTCGGATGCCAGTCGGCCACCGCCACGACGCGGCCGACACCCGCGTCGCCCAGCGCCGCCGGCGCGCCGAGGCTGTTGCCGTAGAACGTATAGAACTTCGCGTTCAGCCCCTGTTCGCGCGCCGCCTTCACGAGCAGCGTGAGGTCGTTGCCCCAGTTGCCGGTCACGACGGCGTCCGCGCCGCTCGCCCGGATCTTCGCGATATACGGCGAGAAATCCTTGATCCGGCCGATCGGGTGGAATTCGTCGCCGGCGATCGTCACGTCCGGGCGCCGCGCGGCCAGCGCCTGCCGCGCGAGGGTGCTGACGTCATGGCCGAAGCTGTAGTCCTGGTTCAGCTGATAGACCTTGTGCAGCGCGCGATCGCGCGCCATCACGTCCGCGAGCGCGGCCATTCGCATGCCGGCGTGCGCATCGAAACGGAAATGCCAGAAACTGCAGCGCGCGCCGGTCAGCGCCGGATCGTCCGCCGAGTAGTTCAGGAACAGCATCCGGTTGTCCGGATCGCGCGCGTTCAGCTTGTCGAGCGCCGCGACGAGCGCGGCGGCGACGGCCGAGCTGTTGCCCTGCGCGACGAAGCCGATATGCCGATCGGCCGCCGCGCGCAACTGCACGAGCGCCTCTTCCGGGCTGCCCTTGCTGTCGAGCACGGCGAGTTCGAGCGGGTGCGCGCCGTCGCGCAGTTTCACGCCGCCCGCCGCATTGACCTGCTCGACGCCGAAGCGCAGGTTGCGCTCGACCGCCGCGCCCGCGTTCGCGAACGGGCCCGACATCCCTTCGATCAGCGCGATCCGCACCGGCTCGCCGCCGGCGGACGCGGACGACGCCAGCACCCACCCCGCGCTCCACGCGAGCGCCCACCGCTTCCATCCCTGCATCGGCCACCTGCCCTTCAATCTGCCCGAGAAGCGCGGATCATAGGCCGGTGCGCCGGCCGCCCGCAAGCGCGGCGGGCCCGATCCGCATCGATTTTTTCCTGCCGATGCGCGATCGCGCGCCGTCCGTGATAAAAACGGGACCTGTTTCCGTGTTCTGGAGAATCCGATGCGCATTCGCATTCCCGCGCGCCTGCCGGTGCTCGCCGCCTGCGCCGCCGCGCTGCTGGCCGGTTGCGCGCAACCGTGGCAGCAATACCAGGCCGGCCAGGACGAGTCGGCGATCGTCGCGCGCATGGGCCCGCCGCGCGAGATCTACGACCTGCCTGGCGGCGGCAAGCGCCTGATGTGGCCGACCCAGCCGATGGGCGAGATCACGATCGCGGCCGACGTCGATGCCGCCCACCGGATCGTCAACGTGCGCCAGGTGCTGCAGCCGAGCGAGTTCTATCGCGCGGAGATCGGCAAGTGGACGAAGACCGACGTCCTCGTCAATTTCGGACGCCCGGTCGAGACCTCCTACTTCCCGCTGATGAAGCGCGAGGTATGGACGTACCGGTATCTCGAGGACAACGTCTGGTACATGATGTACAGCTTCTACTTCGATCCGCAGGGCATCCTGCGCACCACGCAGAAAACGCCGGACCCGCTGCACGATCCCGATCGCCGCACCCTGTTCTGACCGATTGCGCATCGACACGCAATTGTCGCAATGGCCATTCACGAATGATTGCCGAATGGCCATTTCATTTTTTCCGCTGCCTTATTTAATTGCAGGAATAAGACGGAAAACTTTTCCGATCGTTAATATTCCGATGGCAATACGCTGAACGCCCCGTCATGCGGGCGCTTGAGCCTAAATAGGCATAGCTAGTGCATGTCATGCGTCGCACTGGTGCAGGCGATGCACTACGCCCAATCAATTTGAAACAATTTGTTTCAACCCACCCCGAGTGCTAGGGCATACCCCTAATATCAGTCGAAATCGAACCTTTCAATTTAGAAAGAATGCGGCTGCGCCATTTCGCTCGATATTTATTTGCCTTGATCAAAAAGGAGTCCTCATGAACCGCCCCAAGAGCATGCTGGTTGCCAACATTGCTTGGGCCCGCGAGACGCGCGAACACACGCCCGGCTTCTTCGACGCGCTCGCACGCGGCCAGAATCCGCGCGTACTGTGGATCGGCTGCGCCGACAGCCGCGTGCCGGCCGAGACCATCACGCACTGCGCGCCCGGCGAGCTGTTCGTTCATCGCAACATCGCGAACCTGTTCCACCCCGACGACGACAATTCCGCCAGCGTGCTCGAGTACGCGGTGCGGGTGTTGAAGGTCGACCACGTGATCGTGTGCGGGCACTACGGGTGCGGCGGCGTGCGCGCATCGCTGCTGCCGCCGCCCGCCGACCTGCCGCACGTCGCGCGCCGCATCGCGCCGCTCTGCGCGCTCGCGCGGCGCCATCGCGATACGCTCGACGGGCTCGACGACATGGCTGCCGCCGATCGCCTCGCCGAGCTGAACGTGCTCGAACAGGTGCGGCTGCTGCGTGCGTCGCCGATCGTGCGCGGGCGCGAACGGCCGCCGCTCGTGCACGGCTGGATCTTTTCGCTCGCCGACGGCCACCTGAAGGAACTCGATTCCGGCTATGCGCCATCGCCGGCCGAAGCCGAAGCCGAGCCCGAGCCTGCCGCGACCGCCGTCGCGCTCGGTTGACCCGCGCCCTGCCCTCCATGTCAACGAAATCACCCCAATCATGAAACTGAACGAGCGCCTGTCCACCCTGCCGCGCGACATCGTCGCCGGCATCGTCGTTTTTCTCGTCGCGCTGCCGCTCTGCCTCGGCATCGCCAACGCCTCCGGCGTCGAACCGTTCGCCGGGCTCGTATCGGGCATCGTCGGCGGCATCGTCGTCGCGCTGTTGAGCGGCTCGTCCCTGTCCGTCAGCGGGCCGGCCGCCGGCCTCGTCGTGATCGTCGTCGAAGGGATCGCGCAGCTCGGCAGCTTCTCCGCGTTCCTGCTCGCGGTGCTGCTGTCCGGCGTGCTGCAGTTCGGGTTCGGCATGCTGCGCGCCGGCCGCTTCGCCGCCTACGTCCCGTCGCCCGTCATCAAGGGCATGCTCGCCGCGATCGGCCTGCTGCTGATCGTGAAGCAGCTTCCGTTCGCATTCGGCATCGGCGGCCCGGCCGCGCAATCGTTTGCGAACTGGCTGCATTTGCCGACCGCATGGGCCGCCACGGCGATCGCACTCGTGTCGCTGGCGCTGCTGATCGCGTGGGACACGCCGGCGCTCAAGCGCTTCGCGTGGGTACGCTCGGTACCCGCGCCGCTCGCGGTCGTCGTGCTCGGCATCGGCGCGACGCTCGTGCTCGGCATGGTCGCTCCGGCAGCCGCACCGGGCGCCGCCCATCGCGTCACGCTGCCCGAGTTCGACTCGTTTGCGGCGCTCGCGGCATCGCTCAAGCATGCTGAACTCGGCCCGAACTTCGCGCAACTGCTCAATCCGGACGTATGGCGCGTGGCGATCACGCTTGCGGTCGTCGCGAGCCTCGAGACGCTGCTGTGTCTCGAGGCGGTCGAACAGATCGATCCGAAGCGACGTCCGACGCAGCCCGATCGCGAGCTGAAGGCACAGGGCGTCGGCAACCTTGTCGCGGGCGCCGTCGGCGGCCTGCCGATCACGTCGGTGATCGTGCGTAGTTCGGCCAACGTCAACGCCGGCGCGCAAAGCCGGATGTCCGCGATCGTGCACGGGATCCTGCTGCTCGCGAGCGTGTTTGCGCTCACCGGCCTGATCAACCTGATCCCGCTCGCGAGCCTGGCCGCGATCCTGATCCACACCGGCATGAAGCTCGCGAAACCGGCGCTGTTCCGCTCGGTCATGAAGCAAGGCCCGGCCGCGTTCGCGCCGTTCGCGGCGACGATCGTCGGCGTGCTGGCGGTCGACCTGCTGTTCGGCATCGCGCTCGGCCTCGCGTGCAGCGTGCTGGCCGTCGCCGTCGCGAACCTGAAGAGCCCCGTCACGCTCGCGCAGCACGACGACCACTTCCTGCTGTCGTTCCGCAAGGACGTGTCGTTTCTGGGCAAGGTGCAGGTCAAGCACCACCTGCGACACATTCCGGACCGGGCGGCCGTGATCATCGACGCAACCCGCGCCGACTACATCGACCACGACGTGCTCGAGCTGCTCGACGCGTTCGTCGCCGATGCGCCGCGGCGCGGGATCGCGGTCGAGTTCCGCCGGCGCAACCCCGCGCCGCGCGCGGCCGCCCGCCGCTGGCTGTTCCGCGCGCCGGCCGCCGAATGAGCGGCCAATGAAAACAAACGCCCCGGCGGCGCAGGGCCGCACGGGGCGTTTCGAGGCTGCGTCCTGCGCGGCGCTTACGAGCGCTGCGGATTGACCTTGTCGTCCTTCGAGTGCAGCTTGTTCAGCGCGGAAATGTACGCCTTCGCGGACGCGGCGACGATATCCGGATCGGTGCCGACGCCGTTGACGATCCGCCCGCTCTTCGACAGCCGAACCGTCACTTCGCCCTGCGCCTGCGTGCCGGTCGTGATCGCGTTCACCGAGTACAGCAGCAGCTCGGAGCCGCTGCCGACTTCACCTTCGATCGCATTGAACGTCGCATCGACCGGGCCGTTGCCGCGCGCCTCGCCGGTCACTTCCTTGCCCTCGACCGCGAACACGACCTTCGCCTGCGGCTGCTCGCCCGTTTCCGAACGCTGCGACAGCGACACGAACTTGAAGTGCTCCTGCTCCTGCGCGAGCGCCGATTCCTCGGACACGATCGCGATGATGTCCTCGTCGAAGATCTCCGCCTTGCGGTCGGCCAGATCCTTGAAGCGCATGAACGCGGCATTCAGTTCGGCTTCGCTGTCGAGCGATACGCCGAGCTCCTGCAGCCGCTGCTTGAACGCGTTGCGGCCCGACAGCTTGCCGAGCACGATCTTGTTCGCGGTCCAGCCCACGTCTTCCGCGCGCATGATCTCGTAGGTGTCGCGCGCCTTCAGCACGCCGTCCTGGTGAATGCCCGACGCGTGCGCGAACGCGTTCGCGCCGACCACCGCCTTGTTCGGCTGCACGACGAAGCCGGTGATCTGCGACACGAGCTTCGACGTCGGCACGATCTGCGACGTGTCGATGCCGACGTCGAGACCGAAGTAGTCCTTGCGGGTCTTCACGGCCATCACGATTTCTTCGAGCGACGTGTTGCCCGCGCGCTCGCCCAGACCGTTGATCGTGCATTCGACCTGACGCGCGCCGCCGATCTTCACGCCGGCGAGCGAGTTCGCGACCGCCATCCCGAGGTCGTTATGGCAGTGCACCGAGAAGATCGCCTTGTCCGAGTTCGGAATGCGTTCGCGCAGCGTCTTCACGAGGTTGCCGTAGAGCTCCGGCACGCCGTAGCCGACCGTGTCGGCGATATTGATCGTCGTCGCACCTTCGGCGATCACGGCTTCCAGCACGCGGCACAGGAAATCCATGTCCGAGCGGCTGCCGTCTTCCGGCGAGAACTCGACGTTGTCGGTGAACTTGCGCGCGAAACGCACGGCGAGGCGCGCCTGCTCGAACACTTGATCCGGCGTCATCCGCAGCTTCTTCTCCATGTGCAGCGGCGACGTCGCGATGAACGTGTGGATCCGGAAGCTGTTGGCGGGCTTCAGCGCGTCGGCCGCGCGCTGGATGTCCTTGTCGTTGGCGCGCGCCAGCGAGCAGATCGTGCTGTCCTTCACGAGCCCGGCGATCGTGTGGATCGCGTCGAAATCGCCGTTCGAGCTCGCGGCGAAGCCGGCCTCGATCACGTCGACCTTCATCCGCTCGAGGTGCTTCGCGATGCGGATTTTCTCTTCTTTCGTCATCGACGCGCCGGGCGATTGCTCGCCGTCACGCAACGTCGTATCGAAAATGATCAGCTTGTCTGTCATGGGGGGCTCCAGGGCTCTTTTATACGGAAGTCAAACGTAACGAGATCGCGCCACCGCTGGCGACGCTCAACAACAGACGAGGCTTGACGGAGGGCGAGAACGGTCAGCGCGGCAGGCGCGCCGAAGCTAGCGCGCGTAGCGGCGCACCGGCTAGAAGGAGGGAGAGGCGGGGAAATACAGTCATGCCAAAGACTATAGCGACATTCCGTTGACCGCGCAATCGGACGGCACCCGGGAATCGGCGCGGCCGGCCCGAAAAAAAGGGGCAAATGAAAACGGCGGCCCCCGAGGCCGCCGTTTCCGGGCAGATCGCGTGTCGGCGTCAGTGCTCGCGCTGCGATGAGCGCGCCGGGTTCGCCCGCCCGCGCACGGCCATGTAGGCCCAGAACACGTAGCCGGACAGCCCGTACAGCACGAACAGGCAGAACAGCATCAGCGGCGGATCGGACGACACGAGCACGAACGCGACGACGACCAGCAGGATCGCCGCGAACGGCACGCGATGGCGCACGTCGAGCGCCTTGCCGCTGTAGAACGGCGCGTTCGACACCATCGTCACGCCCGCGTAGATCGTCAGCACGAACGCGACCCACGGCAGCCAGCCGAGCTTCATCGGCACGCGGTTGTCTGTCGCGAGCCACACGAACCCCGCGATCAGCGCGGCCGCGGCCGGGCTCGGCAGCCCCTGGAAGAAGCGCTTGTCGACCACGCCGATGTTCGTGTTGAAGCGCGCAAGGCGCAGCGCGGCGCCCGAGCAATAGACGAACGCGGCGAGCCAGCCCCATCGGCCGAGATCCTTCAGCACCCACTCGTACATCACGAGCGCGGGCGCGACGCCGAACGACACCATGTCCGACAGGCTGTCGAACTGCTCGCCGAACGCGCTCTGCGTATGCGTCATGCGCGCGACGCGCCCGTCCATCCCGTCGAGCACCATCGCGACGAAAATCGCGATCGCGGCGATCTCGAAGCGCACGTTCATTGCCTGCACGACCGCGAAGAAGCCGCAGAACAGCGCGGCGGTCGTGAATGCATTCGGCAGCAGGTAGATGCCGCGCGTCTTCAGGAACCGCTGGCGCGCGGCGCGGCGGCTCTCGATGGGCGCCGAATCCGGCGCCATCACCTTGTTGCGGCGGAACGGGCGTGGCGTCTGGCCGGCGCCGTTGCGCGGCCGACGCGGTTTGAATGCGGCCATCGTGCGCCCCGCCGGTTACTGTTCGAGCTCGGCGAGGATCGTCGACGACGCGTAGACCTTCTCGCCGATCGACACCTTCGCGCGGCTGCCGAGCGGCAGGTACACGTCGACGCGCGAACCGAAGCGGATGAACCCGTAGCGCTGGCCGCGCGACAGCGGCTCGCCGGCACGGACGTAGCAGAGAATCCGGCGGGCGATCAGGCCGGCGATCTGCACCGAGGTGACCGTCTTGCCGCTCGCCGTCTGGATCACGACCGCATTGCGCTCGTTCTCGGTCGACGCCTTGTCGATCGCCGCGTTCAGGAACGCGCCCGGGAAGTACTCGACCTTGCTGATCGCGCCATCGACCGGCGAACGCTGCGAATGAACATTGAAGACATTCATGAACACGCTGATCTTCAGCGCTTCGCGGTTCGCGTACGGATCCTGCGCGGTCTCGACCGCGACGATGCGGCCGTCCGCCGGACACAGCACCGCGTTCGGCTGCGCCGGGATCGGGCGCTGCGGATCGCGGAAGAACTGGACGACGAAGACGAGCAGCAGCCAGAACGGCCACGCGAAGCCGAAGCCCCCGACGGCATGGATCAACAGCGCGATGACGGCTGCAATCGCGATGAACGGCCAGCCTTCGCGCGCGATGATCGGATGAGGATAGTTCATGGATTCGTTCTGTGTTCGGTGAATTGCAAAGCACGTAGCATAGCAAAAGCCGCCCGGGGCACTGCTGCCTTCGGACGGCTTTTTGATGCCGACCCTCCATTCGAAGGGCCGGAACGGCACGGCGCGCTTAGTTCTTCGTCTGGTCGACGAGCTTGTTCTTCGCGATCCACGGCATCATCGCGCGCAGCTTCGCACCGACCTGCTCGATCTGGTGCTCGGCCGTGAGGCGGCGGCGCGACTGCAGCGTCGGGGCGCCCGCCTTGTTCTCGAGAATGAAGCTCTTCGCGTACTCGCCCGTCTGGATGTCGGTCAGGCACTGCTTCATCGCCTTCTTCGTCTCTTCCGTGACGACGCGCGGGCCCGTCACGTACTCGCCGTATTCGGCGTTGTTCGAGATCGAGTAGTTCATGTTCGCGATGCCGCCTTCGTAGATCAGGTCGACGATCAGCTTCAGTTCGTGCAGGCACTCGAAGTACGCCATTTCGGGCGCGTAGCCGGCTTCGACCAGCGTCTCGAAACCGGCCTTGATCAGCTCGACGGTACCGCCGCACAGCACGGCCTGCTCGCCGAACAGGTCGGTTTCGGTTTCTTCACGGAAGTTCGTCTCGATGATGCCGGCACGGCCGCCGCCGTTCGCCGCCGCATACGACAGCGCGATGTCGCGCGCCGCGCCCGACTTGTTCTGCGCCACCGCGATCAGGTGCGGCACGCCGCCACCTTGCGAGTACGTGCCGCGCACGGTGTGGCCCGGCGCCTTCGGCGCGATCATGATCACGTCGAGGTCGGCGCGCGGGATCACCTGGCCGTAGTGGACGTTGAAGCCGTGCGCGAACGCGAGCGCCGCGCCCTGCTTGATGTTCGCGTGCACTTCCTTCGCGTACACGTCGGCGATCTGCTCGTCCGGCAGCAGCATCATGACGACGTCCGCGCCCTTCACCGCTTCGGCGACTTCCTTGACCGACAGGCCGGCGTTCTCGGCCTTGCTCCACGACGCGCCGCCCTTGCGCAGGCCGACCGTCACGTTCACGCCGCTGTCCTTCAGGTTCAGCGCGTGTGCATGGCCTTGCGAGCCGTAGCCGATGATCGTGACTTGCTTGCCCTTGATGAGGGAGAGGTCGGCGTCTTTGTCGTAGAAAACGTTCATGATGGTTCCTTCGCTAATTCAAAAATTCAACAATTCGTTCGGATGGAGTACTGCGGGCCGGGACATGACGGCGCACCCGGCGTCGGCATCACACCTTCAGGATGCGCTCGCCGCGCCCGATGCCTGAGCTGCCGGTGCGCACGGTCTCGAGGATCGCGCCCGCGTCCAGCCCCTGGATGAATGCGTCGAGCTTGTCGCTCGCGCCCGTCAATTCGATCGTGTAGGTCTTCTCGGTCACGTCGATGATGCGGCCGCGGAAAATATCCGACATCCGCTTCATTTCTTCGCGCTCCTTGCCCACTGCACGTACCTTGATCAGCATCAGCTCGCGTTCGATGTGTGCACCGTCGGTCAGGTCCACCACTTTCACCACCTCGATCAGGCGGTTCAGATGCTTCGTGATCTGTTCGATCACGTCGTCGGAGCCGATGGAAACGATGGTGAGCCGCGACAGCGATTGGTCTTCGGTCGGCGCCACCGTCAAGGTTTCAATGTTGTAGCCGCGTGCGGAAAACAGGCCGACCACGCGCGACAGCGCGCCCGGTTCGTTCTCCAGCAGGACGGAAATGATGTGTCTCATGTTCGCTTCTTCCAGAATGTGCCGTGTCGATTCACTCGCGCCGCGCGCCGCCGCGTGCCGCACCGCCCTTCGTGAAGGCGGCCGCATCGGGCCTGAGCGCGCGTCGCGCCGTTACAGATCTTCCGATCCGAGCAGCATCTCGGTGATGCCCTTGCCGGCCTGTACCATCGGCCAGACGTTTTCGGTCGGATCGGTCTGGAAGTCGAGAAACACGGTGCGGTCCTTCAGGCGCAGCGCTTCCTTCAGCGCCGGCTCCACATCCGAAGTCTTTTCGATCCGCATGCCGACGTGGCCGTACGCTTCGGCGAGCTTCACGAAATCGGGCAGCGCATCCATGTACGAATGCGAATAGCGCTTGCTGTATTCGATCTGCTGCCACTGGCGGACCATGCCGAGATAGCGGTTGTTCAGCGAAATGATCTTCACGGGCGTGTCGTACTGCAGGCAGGTCGACAGTTCCTGGATGCACATCTGGATCGAGCCTTCGCCCGTGATGCACAGCACGTCGTCGTCCGGATGGGCCATCTTCACGCCCATCGCCGCCGGCAGGCCGAAGCCCATCGTGCCGAGGCCGCCGGAGTTGATCCAGCGACGCGGCTTGTTGAAACGGTAGAACTGCGCGGCCCACATCTGGTGCTGGCCGACGTCCGAGCACACGAACGCATTGCCGTCCGTCAGCTCCCACGCCTTCTCGACCACGTACTGCGGCTTGATGATCTCGCTTTCGCGGTCGTACTTCAGGCAGTCCTTCGCGCGCCAGCCCTCGATGTCCTTCCACCATTGCGCGAGCGCCTCGGTGTCGGGGCCGTGCTCGGCCGTCTGCAGTTGCTCGATCAGTTCCTTCAGCACTTCCTTCACGTCGCCGACGATCGGGATGTCGACCTTCACGCGCTTCGAGATCGACGACGGGTCGATGTCGATGTGAATGATCTTGCGCGGGCGCGACGCGAAGTGCGCCGGGTCGCCGATCACGCGGTCGTCGAAGCGGGCGCCGATCGCGATCAGCACGTCGCAGTGCTGCATCGCCATGTTCGCTTCGTAGGTGCCGTGCATGCCGAGCATGCCGAGGAATTTCCTGTCCGACGCGCGATAGCCGCCGAGGCCCATCAGCGTGTTCGTGACCGGGTAGCCGAGCAGGTCCGCGAACTGGTTCAGCTCACGCGACGCGTCGGCGAGGATGATGCCGCCACCCGTGTAGATGTACGGACGCTTGGCCGACAGCAGCAGCGACACGGCCTTGCGGATCTGGCCCGAATGGCCCTTCGTGACGGGGTTGTACGAACGCAGCGACACACTCTTGATCGGCTCGTACTGGCACGGCGTCTTCGAGATGTCCTTCGGGATGTCGATCAGCACGGGGCCCGGACGGCCGGTGCGGGCGATATAGAACGCCTTCTTGACGGTTTCCGCGAGGTCGCGCACGTCCTTCACGAGGAAGTTGTGCTTCACGCACGGACGCGTGATGCCCACGGTGTCGCATTCCTGGAAGGCATCCTGGCCGATCGCGGCCGTCGGCACCTGGCCGCTGATCACGACCATCGGGATCGAATCCATGTAGGCCGTCGCGATGCCGGTCACCGCGTTGGTGACACCGGGGCCCGACGTCACGAGACAGACGCCGACATTGCCGGTGGAGCGCGCATACGCATCGGCTGCGTGCACGGCCGCCTGTTCATGGCGCACCAGCACGTGCTGAATCTTGTCCTGCTTGTACAGCTCGTCGTAGATATAGAGAACCGAGCCGCCGGGGTAGCCCCAGATGAATTCGACGTTTTCGTCGGCCAGTGCCTTCATGAGCACGGTGCCGCCGATGGAGTCGCTATCGGGAGGGGAAAGGGGTTCCGACGTGGAGAATTCCGCGCTGGGCATGTTCATTTCGACCTTTCGAATTTTCGGCAAAAAATTGATCGGGTGCTCTCTGCCGGGCTTGTGGCTCGGGTTCAAGCGGCGCGTCCAGTTTGAAGGGCGGGCTTCTTGGGCCAGCCTCAAATGAGACCATCACTTCATGTTGCGAATCGCTGACGATAGCGGGTCGTGATTGGCTCGTCAAGAAAAATATCCCGCAGCGCATCATGCGCGCCGCCCGGCGCCCGGCCGGCGCGGTTCGCGCGCAACGTGCGGCGCCCGATCCGGTGCCAAGCCGCATGAAAATTTGATAGCATCCGCGGGTTTTACGAAATTTTTCGACCTTTTTCACCACGCAGCGGGCCGCAGCGCATACCTTCACGGAATGGCATCAGACAAGGAACTCGCCGACTTTCTGGCGGGCGTCGAAAGGCGCGCGTTCAAGCAGGCCGCGTACGCCGTGCGTGACGACGATGCATCGCTCGACATCGTGCAGGACGCGATGATCAAGCTCGCGGAAAAGTACGGCGACCGGCCGTCGGCCGAGCTGCCGCTGCTCTTTCAGCGGATCCTGCAGAACGCGATCCACGACTGGTTCCGGCGGCAGAAGGTCCGCAACACGTGGGTCACGCTGTTCTCGTCGCTGAACAGCACCGACGACGAAGACTTCGACCCGCTCGAAACGCTCGAATCCGCGGACGACAACGCGGGCGTCGAGAGCAGCGAGCACCGCCTCGAACGAGAGCAGGTTCTGGCCCTGATCGACGAAGAAATCCAGAAGCTTCCGGCGCGTCAACGGGAAGCGTTCCTGATGCGTTATTGGGAAGATATGGATGTCGCCGAGACTGCCGCCGCAATGGGGTGCTCCGAGGGCAGCGTCAAGACGCACTGCTCGCGGGCCACTCACACGCTGGCGCAAGCGCTCAAGGCCAAAGGAATCACGCTATGAGCTCCGCAAACCGAGAACACGAATTCGCGCTGAAGGTGCGCCGCGCGCTGGACGAGCGCGCGGCCGCGCTGCCTGCCGCGACCACCGATCGGCTGGCCGTCGTCCGCCGGGCGGCGCTCGCGCGCAAGAAGCCCGAAGCCGCGAGCGCGCCGGTGTTCGTGCCGGCCTTCGCCGGCGCGGCCGGCGCCTACGGCTCGACGCCCGCGAACCGCCCGCCGGCCGGCCGCCCGTCCGCGTCGCTCGCCCGTCGCCTGCTGCGCGCATGGCCGCTCGCGCTGCTGCTCGCGGGGCTCGTCGGCATCGCGTACTGGGAAGACATGCAGCGCACCGCCGAGCTCGCCGACATCGACGCGGCGATGCTCAGCGACGACCTGCCGCTCAACGCGTATCTCGACCACGGGTTCAACGCGTATCTGTCGCGCGCTCACTGACAGACAATAACGAGGGGATCGCACGGGTGAGTCAGAAGCGCGGCCTGGCCGTATTTTTCGGATGCGTGATCGCGATCGCCGTTTCCTACGTCGCCACGTATCCCCGATTCCACCCGGCCCCGGCGACGGCGCCCGTCGCGACCACCAGCCCCGCCGCGCCGGCGTCGGCCGCGACCGGGCTGACCACCGACCTCCCCCCGCTGCCCCTGCCGCTGCCGGCCGCCGCCGGCCCGCTGTCGTGGGCGCGCCTCACGCCCGCCCAGCACGCGGCCCTCGCCCCCTTCGCCGACCAGTGGGACGGCTTCAGCGACGCCCGCAAACGAAAATGGCTGAAGATCGCATCCCGTTTCGCGAAGTTGTCGCCGGATGACCAGAAGCGCCTGCAGGAACGGATGACCGAATGGGCGAAGATGACGCCCGAGCAACGCCGCGTCGCGCGCGAGAACTACCAGAGCGCGAAGGAGTTGTCGGCGCAGGCGCGCGAGCGCGCGTGGAAGGCCTACCAGCAGCTCCCCGAGGAGCAGAAGCAACGGCTGGCCGCCGCCGAGCGCCGCCGCCGGCCGAGCGTCGTCAGCGCGCCGCCGACCGTCGCCGACCGCGACGTCCGCCGCCTCGTCAATGCGCACGAACATCCGGCCAGCGGCGCGGCCGCCGCCCCGGCGCCCGCCTCGGCCAGCGCGGCCGCGCTGCCGGCGCCTGCATCGTCGACGGCCGGCGCCGCATCCGCACCGCCTGCCGTGGCGCCCGTGTCGCCGGCCGACGCGCCGTCGCTGTTCAAGGGCTCCTGAGCGGCCGTGGCGAAGGTCCGCGCGCCCGAGCCCCCGGCCGCCGCGCCGTCCGTACGGCGGCGCCTCGCCGCGCTGCTCTACGAAGGCGTGCTGCTGTTCGGCGTCGTATTCTTCGCCGGGCTCGCGTTCAGCCTCGCGACGCAGCAACGCAACGGCCTCGTCCATCACAACCTGCTTGCCGCGTGGATCGCGCTCGTCGTCGGCGCGTATTTCGTGTGGTTCTGGACGCACGGCGGCCAGACGCTGCCGATGAAAACCTGGCGGCTGCGGCTCGAATCGTCGAGCGGCCGGCCCCTGAGCGCCGGCCACGCGCTCGTCCGCTACGTGCTCGGCTGGCTGTGGTTCCTGCCGCCGCTCGCGCTGCACCCGCTCCTCGGCCTGTCGGTACCCGTCACGCTCGCGCTCACCGCCGCGTGGATCGTCGTGTGGGCCGGCGCCGCGCGGCTGCACGCTGGCCGCCAGTTCCCGCACGACCGCATCGCCCGCACACGCGTCGTCGCCCTGCCGCGCTGACGCGCCGCATTCGGCAGACGAAGCCGTTCGTCCGGCGCCGCTTCATCCAGCCGGGCTGGCCTGACCGGACAAGCGTCAGCCGTTCAGTGCGGCAGATTACGCAACGTCCGTTCATTCACGGCTAAACACCCTTCGACGGTCGTAATAAGAACGTCTCGTGACTGTCACGGCACAGTCACGCCCGCATGGCGGAATGCCGGTAATGTCAACCGGCGCGAGTCATGCATGGGCCAGAAAACGTCCGCGACCTCACTGTTTCGCCACCCCATCGGCGCCCGCGCCGCCACTGCGTTCCTGTCCGGCACGGGGGCAACCGACGGCGTGGCGTCCCAAAAGCCGCCCGTCGCGCACACAACGCAACACGAGGATCCCGAGCCGTCCGCCCACCGCTACCGCACCATCTGGCTGTCCGACATCCACCTCGGCTCGAGCGGCTGCCAGGCGCCCTACCTGCTGGATTTCTTGCGTCACAACGATTCGGAATACCTGTACCTCGTCGGCGACATCATCGACGGCTGGCAGTTGAAGAAAGGCTGGTACTGGCCGCAGGCGCACAACGACGTCGTGCAGAAGATCCTGCGCAAGGCGCGCAAGGGCACGCAAGTCGTCTACATCCCCGGCAACCACGACGAAGGCGCGCGGCAGTTCTGCGATCTCGCGTTCGGCGACATCCAGGTGCGCGGCGAGGCGTTCCACACGACGCTCGCGGGCAAACGTTTGTGGATCGTGCACGGCGACCTGTTCGACGGCGTGATCCAGCACGCGAAATGGCTCGCCTACCTCGGCGACACGCTCTACACGCTGATCCTCGTGCTGAACCGCTGGTTCAACCGGATCCGCAGCCGGCTCGGCTTCCAGTACTGGTCGCTGTCGCAGTACCTGAAGCACCAGGTCAAGAACGCGGTCAACTTCATCTCGCAGTTCGAGACCGTGATGACCGACGAGGCGCGCCGCCGCGGCTGCGACGGCGTCGTGTGCGGCCATATCCACAAGGCGGAGATCCGCGACATCGACGGCGTGCTGTACTGCAACGACGGCGACTGGGTCGAAAGCCTGTCCGCGCTCGTCGAAACGATGGAAGGCGAACTGAAGATCGTCTACTGGACGGTGATGCGCACCGCGCCGTCGGAAGCCACGTCGCGCAAGGCCAAGGCCGCTGCCTGACACAACCCAACTTACAGGACATGCCGCGATGAAGATCATGATCGTCACCGACGCGTGGGAACCGCAGGTCAACGGCGTCGTGCGCACGCTGAAGAGCACGTCGCGCGAACTCACGGCGCTCGGCCACCGCGTCGAACTGCTCACGCCGCTGGAATTCCGCACGGTGCCCTGCCCGACCTACCCCGAGATCCGCCTGTCGATCCTGCCGTACCGCAAGCTGCGCGCACGGATCGATGCGTTCGCACCCGACGCGCTGCACATCGCGACCGAAGGCCCGCTCGGCCTCGCCGCACGGCGCTATGCGCGCGCCCGCAAGCTGCCGTATACGACCGCGTACCACACGCGCTTTCCGGAATACGTGCAGGCGCGCTTCGGCATTCCGCTCGCCGCGACCTACCGCTTCCTGCACTGGTTCCACGGCCCGTCGCTCGCGGTGATGGCGCCGACACCGGTCGTCAAGCAGGACCTCGAGAAATTCGGCTTCACGAACGTGGTGCTGTGGACCCGCGGCGTCGATCTCGACATCTTCCGGCCGATGGAGTCGAAGGTGCTCAATACCGCGCGGCCGATCTTCCTGTACGTGGGCCGCGTCGCGATCGAGAAGAACGTCGAGGCGTTCCTGCGCCTCGACCTGCCCGGCTCGAAGTGGGTCGCGGGCGAAGGCCCCGCGCTCGCGGAGCTCAAGTCGCGCTACCCGGAAGCGAACTATCTCGGCGTGCTGTCACAGACGGAGCTCGCGAAGGTGTATGCTGCGGCCGACGTGTTCGTGTTTCCGAGTCGCACCGACACGTTCGGCCTCGTGCTGCTCGAAGCCCTCGCCTGCGGCACGCCGGTGGCCGCGTATCCCGTCACGGGCCCGATCGACGTGCTCGGCGAAGGCCATGCCGGCGCGATGCACGAGGACCTGCAGGAAGCCTGCCTCGAGGCGCTGAAGATCGAACGCACGACTGCGCGCGCGTGGGCCGAACGCTTCTCGTGGCGCGCGGCATCCGAGCAGTTCGCGTCGCATCTGAAGCCGCTGCCGAAGACCGCGTACTCGCCAGCCGAAGGTGCCGCCGTTTGAAACGAGACCTGAACGACAAGATTCCGCCCCCCGCCGCGACGCCGCCACGGCACCGCCCGTTCGACGAGGAAGAGCCGCACGCCGACGCCGACGCGCACACGCACGAGCCGCTCGGCCCCGACGATCGGCTCGCGCCGCTGCCGCCGAACCCGTACAAGCGCCACCGCGGCATCACGCGCGCGTGGTTCGCGCTCAAGCATTCGCTGAACGGCTTTCGCGTCGCGATCCGCGAGGAGAGCGCGTTTCGCCAGGAGCTCACGCTCGCCGCGCTGATGCTGCCGATCGGCGCGTTCGCGCCGGTGCCGGCCGCGTCGCGCGCGCTGCTGATCGGCTCGGTGCTGCTGGTGCTGATCGTCGAGCTGCTGAACTCGAGCGTCGAAGCCGCGATCGACCGCATCTCGCTCGAGCGTCACGAACTCTCGAAGCGCGCGAAGGACCTCGGCAGCGCGGCCGTGACGGTCGCGCTGTTCGCATGCGTGACGACCTGGGGCTTCGTGCTCGGACCGGTCGTCGCACGCTGGCTCGGCTTCTAGCAACCGGCGGGCCTCTTTCCCGCCGCCCGCGTGCGGCGCTGCACCATGCGCCGCGCGGCGGCCGCGCTCACGAAATGCCCCGATGGGGCGAAACCCCGGTTTATAATCGTCGGCCAGACATAGAACAGCAACCCGCGCCGGACGAATCACGCAGCATCGATTGCAGCGCCCGCCAGTCCGGCACACACAGGGCCGGACGACATGGAAGCGAAACCTCCCCGCCGCACCCGCGAACGGATTCTCGAGTTGTCGTTGAAACTCTTCAACGAGATCGGCGAACCGAACGTCACCACCACGACGATCGCCGAGGAAATGGAAATCAGTCCAGGCAACCTGTACTACCATTTCCGCAACAAGGACGACATCATCAACAGCATCTTCGCGCAGTTCGAGCAGCAGATCGAACGGCGGCTGCGCTTCCCCGAAGATCACCGTCCGACGATCGACGAAACCTGGTCGTACCTGCAGTACATGGCCGATTTCATGTGGACCTACCGGTTCCTGTATCGCGACCTCAACGACCTGCTCGCCCGCAACCGCACGCTCGAGACGCACTTCAAGCAGATCATCAGCCACAAGGTGCGCTTTGCGCACGACATGTGCGAGCTGCTCGTCTCCGATGCCGAAATGGTCGCGACGCCCGCCGAGATCGAAGTCATCGCCACCAACATGGCGGTGATCTCGACGTACTGGCTGTCGTACCAGTACGTGATGCATCCGCGCAAGTACAACGACCAGGACGCGATCCGCGAAGAGCTGCACCAGGTGAGCATGCACGTGATCTCGATCATGGCGCCGTACCTGCGCGGCCGTTCGCGCCAGCTGTTCGACGATCTCGTCTCCGGCAAGCTGCCCAAGCGCCAGTTCACCGACTACCTGCCCCCGCGCGACGGTTCGCCGCGCCCGGCCGGCAGCCCCGTCGCCACCGGCCCGGCCCCCGCCAAGGACGCGAAGCAATGAAGGCAGTCTGCGTTTACTGCGGCTCGTCGTCCGGCGTGCGGCCCGTCTACGCCGATGCCGCGCGCGCGTTCGGCCGCGCGCTCGTCGACGCAGGTCTCACGCTCGTATACGGCGGCGGGCGCGTCGGCCTGATGGGTGTGATCGCCGACGAAGTGATGGCGGCCGGCGGCCGTGCGGTCGGCGTGATCCCCGAGCTGCTCGTCGACAAGGAAGTCGGCCATACGGGGCTGTCGGAGCTGCACGTCGTGCCCGACATGCATCATCGCAAGAAAATGATGGCCGACCTCTCCGACGCGTTCGTCGCGATGCCCGGCGGCGCAGGCACGCTCGAGGAACTCTTCGAGGTCTACACGTGGGCGCAGCTCGGCTATCACCGCAAGCCCGTCGCGCTCTACAACATCGATTCGTTCTACGATCCACTGATCGCGCTGCTGCGCCATACGGTCGACGAAGGCTTCATGCGGCCGGCCTATTTCGACGCGCTGTGCGTCGAATCGGAGCCCGTCGCGCTGATCGAGCGGCTGCGCCGCTACCAGCCGCCCGCCCGCGACAAGTGGGCGCCTGACACAGCGAAGTAACCTTCACCGGAAACCGCACGCGATGACCGCACCGTCCGACCGCAAGGCCGTCCTCATCACCGGCGCGAGCCGCGGCATCGGCCGCGCGACCGCCGTGCTCGCCGCCAAGCGCGGCTGGGACGTCGGCATCAACTACGCGCGCGACGCGGCGGCGGCCGAACTGACCGCGCAGGCCGTGCGCGACGCGGGCGGCCGCGCGTGCATCGTCGCGGGCGACGTCGCGAACGAGGCGGACGTCGTCGCGATGTTCGATACCGTCGCGGGGGCGTTCGGGCGGCTCGACGCGCTCGTCAACAATGCGGGCATCGTCGCGCCGTCGATGCCGCTCGCCGACATGCCGGTCGACCGGCTGCGGCGGATGTTCGATACCAACGTGCTCGGCGCGTACCTGTGCGCGCGCGAAGCCGCGCGCCGGCTGTCCACCGACCGCGGCGGGCGCGGCGGCGCGATCGTCAACGTGTCGTCGATCGCGTCGCGGCTCGGCTCGCCGAACGAGTACGTCGACTACGCGGGCTCGAAAGGCGCGGTCGATTCGCTGACGATCGGCCTGGCCAAGGAACTGGGCCCGCACGGCGTACGCGTCAACGCGGTGCGCCCCGGACTGATCGAGACCGACATTCACGCCAGCGGCGGCCAGCCGGGCCGTGCGGCACGCCTCGGCGCGCAGACGCCGCTCGGCCGCGCCGGCGAAGCGCAGGAGATCGCCGAGGCGATCGTCTGGCTGCTCGGCGATGCGGCGTCCTACACGACGGGCGCGCTGCTCGACGTCGGCGGCGGCCGCTGAGCTGACGCGCGGCGCAACAATACGGCCGTCGATAACGCCCTCGGTCACGGCGCCACAAATCTCCACAATTCCGTGACAGTTTCAGTAAACATTCGTAACAATTCCGTGCTCTACTAGCGGACATCCAGACAGGTGTCCTGAACACGCTGTCCGTTACCCGAATGTAGCCGCTAATCGGTCCAGCCCATGTCGCCGGACCGGCTCGACTCGACCCGAGATCTTTTCCATGCCTGGAACCGCAGCGCCCGGCCGGCGACGCACGCCCGTGCCCGCCTCGTCCGCGCACACCCGCTCGACCGCCGATACCGACGTCATCGCGACGCTGGACGCCGCCGGCACGCCCGTCGCCGCCTCGACCGCCGCGATCAGCCCGCCACGCGAGCGCTCGCTGCCGCTCGGCTGGCGCGCGTGGCTGTTCGTCGCCGCACTGGTGTGCGCGTACACGCTGCCCGGCGTGCTCGGGCACGATCCGTGGAAACAGGACGAAACCTACACGTTCGGCATCATCCAGCACATGCTCGAGACCGGCGACTTCGTCGTGCCGACCAATGCCGGCCTGCCGTTCATGGAAAAACCGCCGCTCTACGCGTGGGTCGCGACGAGCCTCGCGTGGCTGCTGCAGCGCGTGATGCCGCTGCACGACGCGGCGCGTCTGGCGAGCGCCCTGTTCGCCGCGCTCGCGTTCGGTTTCATCGCGCGCGCGGCCCGCGTGGCCAGCCGGTCGGACACGTGGTTCGACCTGCGCGTGCTCGGCCCGGTCGTGCTGAGCGCGAGCACGCTCGTCGTCATCAAGCACGTGCACGACATGATGACGGACGTCGCGCTGTTTGCCGGCACGGCGATGGGATTCTGCGGGCTGCTCGAACTCGTGATGCAGCACGTCGCGCGCGCGCAACAGATGCGGCACGGGCTGCCGCCGCATCCGGCCGGCCGCTGGGCCGCGCCGCTCTTCGGCGCGGGCGTCGGCATCGCGCTGATGGCGAAAGGGCTGTTCGTGCCGCTCGTGTTCGCGGCCACGCTGGTCTGCACGCTGGCGCTCTACCCGGCCTGCCGCACCCGCGCGTTCGCACGCGCGCTCGGCGTCGCCGCGCTCGTGTTTGCGCCGTTCGCGCTGATCTGGCCGGCCGCGCTGTTCCTGCGCTCGGAAACGCTGTTCATGACGTGGTTCTGGGACAACAACGTCGGGCGCTTCTTCGGTTTCTCCGTCCCCGAACTCGGCGCGGAAAACGACAAGCCGTTCTTCATCCTGCGCGCGTTCCTGCTGGTCGGCTTCCCGGTCGCGCCGCTCGCGATCGTCGCGCTCGCGCGCGGTGCATGGCGCGAGCCGCGTATCGCGCTGCCCGCGCTGTTCGCCGGTATCGGGCTCGTGGTGCTGCAGGTGTCCGCGACGTCGCGCCAGCTCTACATCCTGCCGTTCTTCGCGCCGCTCGCGCTGGTCGCCGCGCAGGCGATCGACCGCCTGCCGCGCCGCGTGCATCTCGCGTGGGACTACCTGAGCCGCATCCTGTTCGGCACGGTCGTCGCGCTGGCATGGGCGATCTGGGCGGTGATGGCCGATCCGGCCGCGTCGCGCGCCGATCTCGCGCTGCTCGGCCGCTGGCTGCCGCTCGACTGGACGATGCCGATCCAGCCCGCGCTCGTGACCGGCGCGCTCGCGCTGACGGTCGGCTGGCTGACGCTGTTGCCGAAGCTGCGCGCGACGGGCCTGTGGCGCGGCGCGCTGTCGTGGGGCGCCGGCGCGCTCGTCGCGTGGGGGCTCATCTATACGCTGCTGCTGCCGTGGCTCGACGTCGCGAAGAGCTACCGCTCGGTGTTCGACGACCTGAACGCGCATCTCGCGCTCGAATGGAACGACGGCGACTGCATGGCGAGCCTGCACGGGCTCGGCGAATCGGAAGCGCCGATGCTGTACTACTTCTCCGGCATCCAGCACACGCCGATCGACGACGCGAAGACGACGCGCTGCACGTGGATGATCGTGCAGGGCGTGCGGGCCGTCGATCCGGCGCCCGGCAGCGAATGGAAGCTGTTCTGGACGGGCGCCCGGCCGGGCGACAATGAGGAACTGCTGCGCGTCTACGTGCGCACGCCCGAACAGCACCGGCAGTGACACGGGGCTCGCCGCCCCCTGCCGCCATCACGCCCCCATCCGGACCGTCAGAACGACGAGCCGGGCTCCCGCAGAAACGCCGTTTCCTCGTCGGTCGACGCGCGACCGAGAATCGCGTTCCGGTGCGGAAAGCGGCCGAAGCGCTCGACGACGGCCGCATGCAGCAACGCGAAGCGGTGATAGCTCTCGCACCCGGCCTCGTCGCGGATGCCCGCGCACAGGCGCACGGCCTCGCGCTGGCTCTCGAGCGACTCGTCGTGCTCGAACGGCAGATACGCGAACGCACGGTGATGCCCGCTCGGCAACCGCGCGTCCCAGCCGGCCGCGACGACGCGGCGGGCGAGCGCGAGCGCCTTCGGATCGGCGGCAAACGCGCGCGGCGTGCCGCGATGGATGTTGCGCGAGAACTGGTCGAGCACGACGATCAACGCCAGCGCGCCCGACGGCGAATCGGCCCAGTGATCGCAGGCGCCGTCGCACGCGGCGTCGAGCAGCGCGCCGTAACGCGTGCGCAGCACGTCGTCGAACGCCGCGCCGCCGTTGAACCAGATCTTGCGGTTCTGCCCGAATTCGGCCGAGCCCGGCTCGCCGAACCAGAAATCGAGAATCTCCCGTGCCTGCGGATCGAGCGCCGCCGCGCCCGCCTTCCCGGTATCGATCGTCATGCAAACTCCAGTACGAGGCGCCGTGTGCGCGCGCTCTTCTTTTCCAGTTTCGCGACCCGCAGCCCGCCGATTTCGGACGTGTTGCGCACGTGCGTGCCGCCGCACGGCTGCAGGTCGACGTTTTCGATGCGCAGCAGCCGCACGCGGCCGAGGCCCATCGGCGGCTTCACGCTCATCGTGCGCACGAGTTCGGGCCGTTGGGCCATCTCGTCGTCGGTGATCCATTCGGTCGTGACCGGATGCGCACCGGCGACGAAGCCCGCGAGGCGCCGCTCGACGTCGTCGCGGTCGATCGCCTCGGACGTCGCGAAATCGAGCCGCACGTAGTCGGCCGTCACGCTGCAGCCGTCGACCGCGTACGGCAGCACCGCGCACATCAGATGCGCGGCCGTATGCAGGCGCATGTGCCGGTAGCGGCGCAGCCAGTCGATCTGCGCGACCACGCGCGTGCCGGGAGCGAGCGTCGCGACGCTCGCCGCCTGGCCCGGTGCCGGCACATGGACGGCGTCGTCGGGCGTCGCGCCGTCGAACTTCGCCTTGCGCGTGTCGGCGATTGCGATCGTGCTGCCGTCGGGCAGCGTGAGCGTACCGGCGTCGCCGGCCTGGCCGCCGCCGAGCGGATAGAACACCGTGCGGTCGAGCCGGATGCCGTCGTCGCCGACGGCCTGGACGATCGCCTCGCATTGCGTGAAATACGCGTCTTCGCGAAACAGCGCTTGTGTCGTCATCGGGCGAGCCTCGAATCGATGGGGGAAACGGCCAGTGTCGCGCCGGGCCGCACGGGCGCCCAGACGCAGATCGTCCCGCGCGCGGGCAGCGGCGTACCGGTCGATCAACCGGGCCGGTTGCGCATCCAGTCCGCCGTGTCGTAGAACGAGTGCATGAGCCGCTCGCGCAGCGGCTCCGCCAGCCCGACGTCCTCCATCGCCCACGCCATGCAGCGCAGCCACTGGTCGCGCTCGACCGATGCGATCGGGAACGGCAGGTGCCGTGCGCGCAGCCGCGGATGGCCGAACCGGCCGATGTAGTGGTCCGGGCCGCCGAGCCAGCCGCACAGGAACCAGAACAGCTTGTCGCGCGACCCATCGAGCGACGGCGGGTGCAGCGCGCGAATCTGCGCGAACTCGGGCTCGAGGTCCATCAGGTCGTAGAAGCGGTCCACCATTTCGCGCACGCGGGCTTCGCCGCCCACGAGCTCGAACGCCGTCGGCTGCGACGGCGCATCGTCATTCACATCGGTCATACGGATAGTCGGAAAACGGAATCTTCGGGGCCGCGGACGACGCTCAGGCGTCGCGCAGCGACTGCAGCGCGGGGCGCCGCAACACATTATGCAGGCTCAGCCAGCCGGCCGCAGCCGCGCAGACGACACCGGCCGCGACGCCGGCCGGCACGAGCCATGGATCGACGGCGAGCTGGAAGTCGAACACGCGCGACGCGAGCACCCAGCCGACCGCGATCGCGCCCGCCGACGCGAGTGCGCCGGCCAGCGTGCCGACCACGACGAATTCGGCGCGCTGCACCGCATTGACCTGCGCGCGCGACGCGCCGAGCGCGCGCAGCAACGCGGCCTCGCGCACGCGCTCGTCGCGCGAGCCGGCAAGCGCCGTGTACAGCACCAGCACGCCCGCCGCGAGCGTGAACGCGAACAGGAACTGCACCGCGCCGACCACCTGCAGCATCATGCGTTGCAACTGCGCGAGGATCGGCGCGACGTCGATCGCGGTCAGGTTCGGGTAGCGCGCGATCAACGGATCGAGCAGCGCGGCATTCGATGCGGGCAGATGGAAGCTCGTCAGGTAGACGGCCGGGAAATCCTTCAGCACCGGCGGCGGCATCAGCACGAAGAAGTTGACGCGGAACGAGCCCCAGTCGAGCTTGCGCACGCTGGTGATCGGTGCGTCGACCGTCAGCCCCGTCACGTCGAAGCGCAGCGTGTCGCCCGGTTTCACGTTCAGCGTCTTCGCGAGGCCGGCTTCGATCGAGATCTGCGGCGTGGCCGCGGTGCCGAACCAGTCGCCTTCGACGATCCGGTTGTCGGACGGCAACTCGGTCGTGTACGACAGGTTGAATTCGCGATCGACGAGCCGGCGCGCCTCTTCGGACGGGTACGCGTCCGGATTCACCGGCTTGCCGTTGATCGCGACGAGGCGGCCGCGCACCATCGGCGCGGGCACGGCGTCGCGCACGCCGTGCGCGGCCAGATAGGCCGCGACATCGGCGCGCTGGTCGGGCTGGATGTCGATCAGGAACTGGTTCGGCGCATCAGGCGGCGTCGACTGCCGCCAGCCCGCCACGAGGTCGTTGCGCGTGATCGCGATCAGCAGCAGGCACATCAGGCCGAGCGCGAGCGCGGTGATCTGCAGCGCGCTGGCCGTGCCGCGCCGGTGCAGCGACGCCAGCGCGTAACGCCAGCCGACGCCCGCGGCCACGCGCGCGTCACGCACCGCGCGCGCGGCGGCGAACAGCACGAGCCGGGCGATCAGCGCGAACCCGACCAGCGCGCCGGCAAAGCCGCCCGCGACGATCAGGCCGAGCTTCAGGTTGCCCGCGGCCACGATCAGAAGCGCCGCGAACAGCACGACGCCGACCGCATACGCGGCCCACGCGGTGCGCGACGCGTCGCCCCACTCGCGCCGCAGCACGCGCACCGGCGGCACGCGCGTGAGCGGCACGAGCGGCGGCAGCGCGAAACCGAGCAACAGCACGAGCGCCGCGCCCATGCCGATCAGCGCCGGCCACAAGGTCGGCGGCGGCAGCACGACGTCGATCAGGCTGCCGAGCGCGGCCAGCAACGCCCAGTGCCCGCCATAGCCGAGCACCGCGCCCGCGGCGCCCGACACGATGCCGACGCCCGCGAATTCGAGCGCGAACAGCGCGCCGAGCGTGCGGCGGCTCACGCCGAGGCAGCGCATCGTCGCGCATCCGTCGAGATGGCGCCGCATGTAGCGCTGCGCGGCCATCGCGATCGCGACCGCCGCGAGCAGCGCGGTCAGCAACGCGACGAGCGTCAGGAAATGACGCGCGCGATCCAGCGTCTGCCGCACCTGCGGCTGCCCTTCCCGCAACGATTCGAGCCCGACGCCGCGCAGCTTCCCGCCGTCGACGCGCGCATGCGCATACGACTCGAAGCGCGCGACGGCCGGTGCGTCGCCGGCGACCAGCAGCCGGTACGTGACGCGGCTGCCGTAGCCCGTGAGCCCCGTCGCGGCGAGCTCGTCCGCACGCATCATCAGCCGCGGCGAAAAATTGACGAACGAAAAGCCGCGATCGAGCTCGCGGGTGATCGCCGCGGCGACCGTGAACGTGCGCAGCCCGACGCGCACCGTATCGCCCGCCTTCAGGTGCAGCGCGTCGAGCAGCGCCGGATCGGCCCATACGGTGCCGGGCGCGGGAATCGCGGCCGCCTTGTGCGCGACGGCCGCGCCGGGCGGCAGGATCTCGACCGCGCCGCGCAGCGGATAGCCGGGCGACACGGCCTTCACGGCCGCAAGGCGCGACGGCGCCGCGTCGGCGGCCTGCCCGCCCGCAGCGGACGCGATCATGCTCGGGAAGATGGCGGTCGTCGCGGTACGCAGGCCGAGCGCGCGGGCCTGCCGGTCGAACGACGGATCGACGGGACGATCGGCGCGCACGACGAAATCGGCGCCGAGCATCTGGCGCGCGTCGCGCTCGAGCCCCTGGCGCAGGCGGTCGGCGAGAAAGCCGACGCTCGTCAGCGCCGCGACCGCGAGCACCAGTGCGAGGACCACCAGCGTCAGTTCGCCCGCGCGCCAGTCGCGCGCGGTCATCCGGGCAGCCTGGTGGATCAGGTCGCGCAGGCCGAAGCGGCCGCCATGCGCGCGCCCGTCATGGCCGGAGGGCCCGGCCGGCGGCTGCGCCGCGTGTTGCGGCCCCTTCAATCGCGTTTCCCTCCGATCGAGTTGAGCCGCGACACCATGTGGTTCGCCATCCCGCGGAAGCCGCCCGACACGCCGCGCCACAGGCGCGGCAGCGCCCACGCCGACGCCGCGATGAACGCCGCAAGCAGCACGAGGAACGCGAGCGGAACGAAGAAGGCGAGCGCGAGCCCGCCGACCACGAGACCGTCCTCGGTCGACGACGCGAACCAGTTCGAAATCGGTTCGGGAGACAGGTTGATCAGCGCGCGCGTGCCGGCCTTCGCGACGTGCGCGGCGCCGGCGAGCGAGCCGCCGGCCAGCCCCGCGACCGCCAGCATGGTCGGATCGGCATGGCCGAGCGCGCCGGCCGCGAGCACGGCGCCGGCCGGAATGCGAATGAAGGTATGCACGGCATCCCACAGCGAGTCGAACGCGGGGATCTTGTCGGCAAGGAATTCGGTCACGGCGAGCACGGCAGCGGCGCCGATGACCCACGGCGACATCAGCACGGCCAGCGTGTCGGGCAGATGGAGCCAGCCGAGCCGCGCCAGCACGCCGGCGATCAGCACCGTCAGGTACAGGCGCAGGCCGCTCGCCCACGCGAGCCCCGCGCCGAGGGAAATGGCTTCGATCATGGCCCTCTCCTTGCACTTCCCGTGCGTTTTGCCGATTGACCGGATCGGGTCGGACAGACTGGCCGCGCGGCGCGTGGCGACCGGCACCGCGTGCCGCGACAGGCACGACGGTATTCAGGCCCGAATACGTTCCATTATAGACAGGCTGGACGGGCAACCGGCGCAATTGCGCGAGGCGGCGCGGCGCCCGGGCGCACGCGCGCCCGGGATACCGTCGTCAGGCGGCCGACGACAGCTTCAGGCCGACCAGCCCCGCGACGATCAGCGCCGCGCTCGCGACGCGCGCGACGGTCAGCGCCTCGCCCATCATCACGATGCCGAACACGAACGCGCCGACCGCGCCGATGCCCGTCCACACCGCGTACGCGGTGCCGAGCGGCAACTGGCGCATCGCGACCGCGAGCAGCCCGAAGCTGGCCAGCGCCGTCACGATCGTGAACACCGACGGGCCGAGCTTCGTGAAGCCGTCCGACGATTTCAAGCCGGCCGCCCAGGCCACTTCCAGCAAACCGGCGATCAACAACCATACCCACGCCATCTCGACGTACTCCGTATCGGATGGGGCCGTCCCCGTTGAAGCGAATGACCCGGGGTCGTCCCCGGACGGCGCCGAGTATAACAAGCGGCTTACAGGCTTGCGGGCGGCCGGTGCGGGGGCGCAGCGGGCCGCGCGGTCAGTTCGCCACGCGCCTGGGCGCGCCCCCGCCGACGCACCGGTCGTCGCGGTACAGCGCCCACTCCTCGCACACGCGGCCGTCCTTGAACACGCACATGCCGACCTGCCCGCTCGACAGGTTACGGATCACATGGCGACCGCCGAGCTTCTCGCAGTTGACCGACGCGGGATTGGCCAGCGCGGCCCGCGCGGGCGGCTGCTGCCCGGGCGGCAGCGGCTGGGCGAACGCGCCGGGCGCGGCCAGCGCCAGCGCACAGATGACGACCAGACGGACGGACATTGCACGCTCCTCGTTTTCGTTCGGGGAACGGTCAGGATAGCGGGGATTGCACGGCCGGTGTGCAAGGCCGGCTGCGGTCGCGAAACTGTCGCGCCGGCGCAACCCTGCCGGCGCGCGGCCGCGCACCACCCGTCACACGGCGCCGACGAGCCGGTAGCCGACGCCCGTCTCGGTGACGATGTGCTCGGGCTGCGCGGGATCGGCCTCGAGCTTCTGGCGCAGGTGCGCCATGTAGATGCGCAGGTAGTGATGGCTCTCGACGTGCGACGGCCCCCACACGTCGCGCAGCAGCTGGCGGTGCGTGAGCACGCGCCCCGCGTGGCGCACGAGCGTCGCGAGCAGCCGGTATTCGAGCGGCGTCAGGTGCACGATCGCGTCGTCGCGCCACACCTGGCGCAGCGCGAGATCGACGCTCACGGCGCCGAAGGTCACCTTCGGCGACTCGTTCGCACCGCCCTGGTTGCGCCGGCGCAGTTGCGCGCGAATCCGCGCGCGCAGTTCGGACACGCCGAACGGCTTGGTCAGGTAATCGTCGGCGCCCGCATCGAGCGCCGCGACCTTCTCCTCCTCCTGCGTGCGGGCCGACAGCACGATCACCGGCACCTCGGACCAGCCGCGCAGTTCGCGGATCACGTCGAGGCCGTCGGTGTCCGGCAGCCCGAGGTCGACGATCACGAGGTCGGGCTTGCGCGTCGCCGCGTCGATCAACCCCTGCTTGCCCGTCTCGGCTTCGAACACCGCGATGTCCTCCTCTTCGAGCGCGGCGCGCACGAAGCGGCGGATCTGCTTTTCGTCCTCGATCAGGACGACGGTCAGGGTCGGTTCACTCATGGTCGGGCAATGACTCGGATGGGGGCGATGCGCCCGGCAGGTCGGATTCGTCGTCGGGCACGGCGGGTGCCGCCGGCGGCGTGTCGACCGGCAGCGTGAACCAGAAGCGCGCGCCCGTCACGCGGCCGTCGGGCGCGGTGCGGTTGAGTGCGCCGATTTTACCGCCGTGCGCCTCGACGATCGCGCGGCAGATCGCGAGGCCGAGCCCGATGCCCGGCGTCGCCGATTCCTTCTCGCCGCGCGTGAACTTGTCGAAGATCCGCGCCTCCATGCCGGCCGGAAGGCCCGGGCCGTGATCTTCGACGTGCACGCGCACGAACGGGCTCCCGTCGTCGGTCACGCGCTCCGCGCCGATGTCGAGCGACGTATCGGGCGGCGTGTACTTCGCCGCGTTCTCGAACAGGTTGGTGAACAGCCGCTCCATCAGCACCGCGTCCATCTGCAGCAGCGGCAGGTCGGCCGGCAGCGCGACGCGCACGGGATGGCGCGCGAGCACGCGCCGGCAGGCGGCAAGCGCGGCGCCGACGGTTTCCTCCAGCAGCGACCACTGGCGCTTGAGCTGCAGGCTGCCGGCCTGCAGCCGCGCCATGTCGAGCAGGTTCGTGACGATGCCCGTCATGCGCAGCGCCTCGTCGTGAATCGCGTCGACGAGCTCGCCCTCGCGCTGCGCGAGGCGCGCGGCCGCCGCGGCGTCGCCGGCCTGCGCGGCCGCGCGCCCGTTCGCGAGCATCGACGAGAAGCCGACGATCGTCGTGAGCGGCGTGCGCAGGTCGTGCGAGATCGCCGACAGCAGCGAGTTGCGCAGCCGCTCGGATTCCATGTTGACGAGCGCGTCGCGCGCGATCTCGACGTAGTGCACGCGCTCCAGCGCGAGTGCGATCTGCGCGGCGAACGCGTCGAGCATCCGCTGCTGCTCGGGCACCTCGAGTTCGCGCGGCTCGCGCGATGCGACCGCGAGCACGCCGCGCGTGCGCATCGGCGCCTTCAGCGGCAGGTACAGCGCGGCCGTCGCCGGCAAGGTATCGGTGCCGCGCCCGGCCGGCTTCTGCTGGTCGTACACCCACTGGCCGACGTCGCTGTCGAGCTCCGCGCCCGTCAGCGTGACGGCCGCATCGGGCTCCTCGATCTTCTGCCGCACCTGGTCGGCACTGTCGGGCAGCAGGAACGCGACGCGCGCGCGGAACACCTCGCCCACGTGGCGGCTGCCGATCTCGACGATCTGCTCGGTCGTCAGCGCCGCGCCGAGCTCGCGCGCCATCGCGTAGATCGCGCCGGTGCGGCGCTCGCGGCGCTGCGCGATGCTTGCCTGGCGCGTGAGCGTCGACGTCAGGTGGCTGATCACGAGCGACGTCAGCAGCATCCCGAAGAAGGTCAGCAGGTATTGCGTGTCGCTGACCGAGAACGACATGCGCGGCGGCACGAAGAAGAAATCGAACGCGGCCACCGACAGGAACGACTGCAGCACGCCCGGGCCGCGCCCGAGCCGGACGGCCGAGAACACCACGCCGAGCAGGTACAGCATCACGAGGTTCGTGAGGTCGAGCCGCGCGGACACGACGCTCGCGACGACGGTGATCGCCGCGCAGATCGCCGCCGCATACGCGTAGTGGCGCGGCGGCGAGCGGTGCGTGCCGAACTGCGCGAATGCATCGCGCCAGTCGCGCGCCCGCGCGTCGAGCGGCGCGGCGCGCGCCTCGTCGCTCGCGGACGCGCGAATCAGCATCAGGTCGACGTCGCCCGCGCGTTCCGCCAGTTGCTCGCCGAACGGCCGCGCGAAGCGGCGCGCGAGTCCGACCTTCGGCGAGCCGCCCGCGACGAGCTTCGACACGTTGCGCACCTTCGCATAGCCGATCAGCGCGGCGACCGCGTCGGCGCCGGCGAGCGTGGCCGTCTCCGCGCCGAGCTCGGCCGCGAGCTTCAGCGCGTCGAGCGTGCGCTGCCGCCGCGCGTCGGGCAGCCGCTGCAGGCGCGGCGTCTCGACGTACACGGCGATCCAGTCGGCCTTCAGGCTCGCGGCGAGGCGCGCGGCCGCACGCACGAGCGTCGGCGCCTCGGCGCCCGGGCCGACGCACACGAGCAGCCGCTCGCGCGCCTGCCAGATGCGCTGGATCGAACGGTCGGCACGGTACTCGCGCATCTGCGCGTCGACGCGATCGGCCGTGCGCCGCAGCGCCAGCTCGCGCAGCGCGATCAGGTTGCCCTTGCGGAAGAAGTTGCGCACCGCGCGCTCGGCCTGCTGCGCGAGATAGACCTTGCCGTCGCGCATCCGCTCGAGCAGCTCCTCGGCCGGCAGGTCGACGAGCGTGACTTCGTCGGCCGCGTCGAACACGCGATCGGGCACGGTCTCCCACACGCGGATGCCGGTGATCGCGCCGACCACGTCGTTCAGGCTTTCGAGGTGCTGGACGTTGACGGTCGTATATACGTCGATGCCCGCGTCGAGCAGCTCGTAGACGTCCTGCCAGCGCTTCAGGTGCCGCCCGCCCTGCACGTTCGAATGCGCGAGCTCGTCGACGAGGATCAGTTGCGGCGCACGCGCGAGCGCGCCGTCGAGATCGAATTCGGCGAGCGTGCGGCCGCGATAGTCGATGCGGGCGGGCGGCAGCACGTCGAGGCCGTCGAGGAGCGCGGCCGTCTCGGCGCGGCCGTGGGTCTCGACGATGCCGACGACGACGTCGACGCCTTCCTGCACGCGCTGACGCGCGGCCTGCAGCATCGCGTAGGTCTTGCCGACGCCGGCGGACGCGCCGAAGAAGATCTTGAGCTGGCCGCGCCGCTGCTTTTCTTCGTCTCGCTGCAGCTTGTCGAGGAGTTGGTCGGGATCGGGACGATTCATGCGTGAGGAAAGCGGAGCGCCCGGATGCGCGCGGGTACGAGCATTGTGGTTCCAAATCGCCGCAAAAGGCAAAGACGGCGCGCGCGCCGTCGGGAAAAGCGCATCCGGCACGGTTCAGGCCGCGCCGGATGCCGGTCAGCCCGCGCGACCGATCAGTGCACGGCCTGCGCCGCGTCGAGCGCGAGGTTCAGCTTCAGCACGTTCACGCGCGGCTCGCCGAGCACGCCGAACTGGCGGCCCGTCGTGTTCGCGGCGACGAGTTGCGCGACCGCGTCCGGCGCCAGGCCGCGCGCCTTCGCGACGCGCTCGACCTGGTACGCGGCGGCGGCCGGCGTGATCTCCGGATCGAGGCCGCTGGCGGACGCCGTCACGAGGTCCACCGGCACCGGCTTCGACAGGTCGGTGCCGGCATCGCGCAGCGCGGCGATGCGCGCCTTCACCTGATCGGCGAGCGACGGGTTCAGCGGGCCGAGGTTCGAGCCGCCGGAGCCGGCCGCGTTGTACGGCATCGGCGCGGTGGCCGACAGCCGGCCCCAGAAATACTTCGGCGCGTCGAACGGCTGGCCGATCAGCGCGGAGCCGACGATCTTGCCGTTCTGCTCGATCAGGCTGCCGTTGGCCTGCGACGGAAACACGGCCTGACCGAACACGGTCATCACGGCCGGGTAAGCGAGCCCCGTCACGGCGGTCAGGATGACGAACAGCACGACGAGCGGGCGAATCAACGATTTCATGATGGTTCCTTCAAGTGCGGCGGGCTCAGGCCCAGCCGAGCGCGGCGAGCGTCATGTCGATCAGCTTGATGAACGGGAACGGCAGCAGCACGCCGCCGAGGCCATAGACCAGCAGGTTGCGGCGCAAGAGCGACGCGGCGCCGAGCGGCCGGTAGGTCACGCCCTTCAGCGCGAGCGGAATCAGCGCGACGATGATCAGCGCGTTGAAGATCACCGCGGACAGGATCGCGGACGCCGGCGACGTCAGGTGCATGATGTCGAGCACGCGCAGTTGCGGGTAGGTCGTCACGAACGCGGCCGGGATGATCGCGAAGTACTTCGCGATGTCGTTCGCGATCGAGAACGTCGTCAGCGAGCCGCGCGTCATCAGCATCTGCTTGCCGATCTCGACGATCTCGATCAGCTTCGTCGGGTTCGAGTCGAGGTCGACCATGTTGCCGGCTTCCTTCGCCGCCTGCGTGCCGGTGTTCATCGCCACTGCGACGTCGGCTTGCGCGAGCGCCGGCGCGTCGTTGGTGCCGTCGCCCGTCATCGCGACGAGACGCCCGGCCGCCTGATGCTCGCGAATCGTCGCGAGCTTGGTTTCCGGCGTCGCTTCCGCGAGGAAATCGTCGACGCCCGCTTCCGCCGCGATCGCCGCGGCCGTCAGCCGGTTGTCGCCCGTCACCATCACGGTCTTGATGCCCATCTTGCGCAGCTCCGCGAAGCGCTCCTTGATGCCGCCCTTCACGATGTCCTTCAGCTCGATCACGCCGAGCACGCGCGCCACCCCGTCCTGCAGGTCGGCCACGACGAGCGGCGTGCTGCCGCGGCGCGCGACGTCGTCGACCGCGCGGCGCACTTCTTCCGGGAAGCGGCTGCCGTTCGTCTCGACGTAGCGGCGGATCGCGTCGGCCGCGCCCTTGCGGATCTCGCAGCCCGGCAGGTCGACGCCGCTCATCCGCGTCTGCGCGGAAAAGCCGAGGAACGTCGCGTGCAGTTGCGCCATGTCGCGCTGGCGAATGTTGAAGCGCTCCTTCGCGAGCACGACGATGCTGCGACCTTCCGGCGTTTCGTCGGCGAGCGACGACAATTGCGCGGCATCGGCCAGCGCTTCCTCGGTCACGCCCGGCGCCGGCACGAACATCGACGCCTGGCGGTTGCCGAGCGTGATCGTGCCGGTCTTGTCGAGCAGCAGCACGTCGACGTCGCCGGCCGCTTCCACCGCGCGGCCCGACGTCGCGATCACGTTCGCCTGCATCATCCGGCTCATCCCGGCCACGCCGATCGCGGACAGCAAGCCGCCGATCGTCGTCGGGATCAGGCACACGAGCAGCGCGACGAGCGCGGTGATCGTCACCACGTGGCCGGCCTTCATCGCTTCGACCGAGAACATCGAGAACGGCAGCAGCGTCGCGGTCGCGAGCAGCATCACGATCGTCAGCGCGACGAGCAGGATCGTCAGCGCGACCTCGTTCGGCGTTTTCTTGCGCTTCGCGCCTTCGACCATCGCGATCATCCGGTCGAGGAACGCCTCGCCGGGGTTCGCGGTGACCTTGACGACGATCCAGTCGGACAGCACGCGCGTGCCGCCCGTCACCGACGAAAAGTCGCCGCCCGATTCGCGGATCACCGGCGCGGATTCGCCGGTGATCGCCGACTCGTCGACCGACGCGACGCCGTCGACGACCTCGCCGTCGGCCGGGATCACGTCGCCGGTCTCGACCAGCACGACGTCGCCTTTGCGCAGATCGGACGCGGTCGTGATGCGGATCGGCGACTTCGGATGCGGCTCGTTCAGCTTCTTCGCCATCACGTCCTTCTTCGCGCTGCGCAGCGACGCGGCCTGCGCCTTCGAGCGCCCTTCGGCGAGCGCTTCGGCGAAGTTCGCGAACAGCACCGTGAACCACAGCCACAGCGCGATCGCGAGGATGAAGCCCGCGGGCGCCTCGGCCTGGCCGGCGAGCGCCGCGATCCACAGGATCGTGGTGAGGATGCTGCCGACGTACACGCAGAACATCACCGGGTTGCGGAACTGCGTGCGCGGCGTGAGTTTCTTGAACGAATCCACGATCGCCGGGCGCAGCAGCGCCGGATCGAACATGGACCGTGTTGCGGAATGTTGAGTCATTGCGATCTCTTCAAGCTCTTCAGTCTTTTATGTGTCGCCATGCGGGCGCGTCACGGGTGGATCACGCGCCCAGCCACATCATCAGGTGCTCGACGCCCGGGCCCAGCGCGAGCGCCGGCACGTAGGTCAGCGCGCCCACCAGCATCACCGTGCCGAGCAGCAGCACGACGAACAGCGGGCCGTGGGTCGGCAGCGTGCCGCTCGTCACCGCGATGCGCTTCTTCGCGGCGAGGGAACCTGCGATCGCCAGCACCGGCACGATCGTGCCGAAACGGCCGAACCACATCGCGATCGCGGTCATCCAGTTGTAGAACGGCGTGCCGACCGTCAGGCCCGCGAACGCGCTGCCGTTGTTGTTCGCGGCGGAGCTGAACGCATAGAGGATTTCCGAGAAGCCGTGCGGGCCCGGGTTCGCGATGCCGGCCTTGCCCGCGTCGGCGAGCACGGCGATCGACGTGCCGACCAGCACGAGCAGCGGCGTGAGCAGCACGACGATCGACACCATCTTCATCTCGTACGACTCGATCTTCTTGCCGACGTATTCCGGCGTGCGGCCGATCATCAGGCCGGCGACGAACACCGCGAGCAGCGCGAACACGAGCATCCCGTAGAGGCCCGAGCCGACCCCGCCGTAGACCACCTCGCCGAGCTGCATCAGCAGCATCGGCACGAGGCCGCCGAGCGGGGTCAGCGAATCGTGCATCGCGTCGACCGCGCCGCACGACGCGGCCGTGGTCGCGACCGTGAAGATGCCGGTCTGCGCGATCCCGAAGCGGGTTTCCTTGCCTTCCATGTTGCCGCCCGGCTGCAGCGCGCCGGCCGACTGGTCGACGCGCAGCGCGGCGAGCGTCGGGTTGCCGGCCTGCTCGGCGCTCACCTCGACGCCGATCGCGATGACGAACGCGACCGTCATCGCCGCGAGCACCGCGACGCCCTGCCGGCGGTCGCCGATCATGCGGCCGAACACGAGACACAGCGCGGCCGGGATGATCAGGATCGAGAAGATCTGCAGAAAGTTCGCGAACGGCGTCGGGTTCTCGAACGGGTGCGCGGAGTTCGCGTTGAAGAAGCCGCCGCCGTTGGTGCCGAGCATCTTGATCGCTTCCTGCGAGGCAACCGGGCCCATCGCGAGCGTCTGCTTCGTGAGCGGCGTCGTCACCGTGACCGGGTTGCCCTTGTCGTCCTTCACCGGGTTGCCCTGCGCGTCGAGCTTCGGCGCCGCGTAGGTGCTCGCCTGCAACACCGGCACGTCCTGGTACGCCTTCATGTTCTGCAGCACACCCTGGCTCATCAGCAGCGCGGCGACGAGCGCCGCCATGGGCACGAGCACGTACAGCGTCACGCGCGTGAGGTCGACCCAGAAGTTGCCGATCGTCTGCGCGGTGTGGCGCGCGAAGCCGCGGATCAGCGCGATCACGACGACGATGCCGGTCGCCGCCGACAGGAAGTTCTGCACGGTCAGGCCGAGCATCTGCGACAGATAGCTGACGGTCTGCTCGGGCGCGTAGTCCTGCCAGTTCGTGTTGGCGACGAAGCTGACGGCCGTGTTGAACGCGCCGTCGGGCGTCATCGCGCCGAACTGCTGCGGGTTGCCGGGCAGGAAGCCCTGCAGGCGCAGCAGCGCGTAAAGAAACAGCACGCCGAGCGCGTTGAACGCGATCGTCGCGATCGTGTACTGCTTCCAGTTCATTTCGGTGCCCGCATCGACGCCGGCGATGCGGTACAGCACGCGTTCGAGCGGCGCGAACACGCGCACGACGCGCGAACTGCCGTCCATCACGGCGCTCAGGTAGCGCGCGACCGGCACGGCCGCCGCCAGCAGCACGACGATGAACAGCAGCGTCTGCAACAGGTTGTTCGCGTTCATTCGATGTCCTCCGCGCGCAGCAGCGCAAAGACGAGATACGCGAACAGCAGGGCCGTCGAGGCGCCCGCCAGCCAAAGCATCCAGGTCATGCGCGCCCCCCGCGACCGTATTGCACGAGCTTGTCGCAACCGGCAAGCAAACCGAGGATCAGCGCGGTGAAGAGCACCAGTGCGCCGATGAAAACCCCATCCATTTTTATGTTCTCCGTCGTCGAAATCGGACGACTAGAACCTTATGGGAACGCGCGTAAAGGGCGGGTCAAAGCTGTCGGGGCGGGTGTAAAAAACGCGTAAACGCGCGGGGCGGGACCGGAGCGAATCGAGGCGGGACGGACGGCGCGGCGGCGCCGCCCGCGATAGGCGCGTACCGGCGCGGCGCCGGCACGCGGGAGCGGATCAGGGAACGAGGATCGTCGAACCGGTGGTCTTGCGTGCTTCCAGATCGGCATGCGCGCGGCCGACTTCGGCGAGCGGATAGCGCTGGTTGATGCTGGTCTTCACCTTGCCCGACAGGATCACGTCGAACAGCTCGGCGGCCGCGGCTTCGAGATCGGCGCGCTTCGCGATGTACGAGAACAGCGTCGGCCGCGTGAAGAACAGCGAGCCGCGCGACGAGAACTCCTTCGAGTCGATCGGCGGCAGCGGGCCCGACGCGTTGCCGAAGCTGACGAAGTAGCCGAGCGGCGCGAGGCAGTCGAGCGAACCGACGTAGGTGTCCTTGCCGATCGAATCGTAGACGACCGGTACGCCCGCGCCGTTCGTGATGTCCTTCACGCGCTGCGTGAAGTTCTCGCGCGTATAGACGATCGGATGATCGCAACCGTGCGCCTTCGCGAGTTCGGCCTTCTCGTCGGAGCCGACCGTGCCGATCACGGTCGCGCCGAGCGCCTTCGCCCACTGGCACACGAGCAGGCCGACGCCGCCGGCCGCCGCGTGGATCAGGATCGTGTCGCCGGCCTTCACCGGGTACGTGCGGCGCAGCAGGTAGTGCGCGGTCAGCCCCTGCAGCATCACCGACGCCGCGTCGTCGTAGCTGATTTCGTCAGGCAGCTTCACGAGCCGCTCGGCCGGCATCACGCGCTCTTGCGCATACGCGCCGGGCGGCTGGCCGACATAGGCGACGCGGTCGCCGGTCTTGAACGCGGTCACGCCGTCGCCGACGGCCGTCACCTCGCCCGCCGCCTCCATTCCGAGGCCGCCGGGCAGCGGCTGCGGATACAGGCCCGTGCGGAAATACACGTCGATGTAGTTGAGCCCGACCGCGTGCTGCCGGATGCGGACTTCGCCCGCCTTCGGCGCGCCGACATCGACGTCGACCCACTTCATCACGTCCGGGCCGCCCGGCTGGTCGTATCGGATTGCTTTCGGCATCGTTTCGCTCCTCGTTTGTCTGGAATCTGGAAATCCGGTTCGGCGAATGCATCGACGTCGTCCCAACGGCGATGCGTGTGAACGCGGGTCATGGCGGACGATTCTCGCGCGTCGTGCGCGGTCGTGCAGTGCGTCGTCGCAATCCCTTCACCTCGGTAGGGTTTTCGCAGGAAATGTATTGCATGGGCCGCGTTCACACTTGGTCACATTCATATCAAGACCTTTGGGTCGTGCGAATTTGCGCTCCGTTCGCGTTGACCGAGGCTGGCCGCACCGCGAATTTGGCCTTGCGCCCGTGCAAGACACGTCTCCCGTGCCGCGTTGTCGTACTGCGCTCCCGGAACCGGCGACATCGACACGGGTCGGCCGGCAATTCGAATTCGTGCTACGCACATTTATGAGATGACGAGCGTGCTATTTTGCCCTTTGCCCAATTCACCCAACCCACGCCATGAAACGCTTTCTTGTCCAGAACTTGCTTGTTTTCGCGTCGTTGTCAGCGAGTATTGGCAGCGCAACCGCGGCTGCGGTCCCTCGTGTCGACGGCACCCGGCTACTCGACGGCGTGAGTCGATCGGACAGCAGTCCCTACGCCGACGCCGAACGCCACGCGATGGCCGGGTATCTGGCCGGGGTCGCCGATACGACTGAGGGCAAGGACTGGTGCGACAACGGTCGCGTCAAACCGGGCGAAATCGATTCGGAAGTGCTCGCCGCGCTTCGCCAACTGCCGAGAGACGTACTGAAGGCAAGCGCAGCGAGGTTGGTTGCCCACGCCTTACGACAAAAATTCCCTTGCCGCTAACCGAGGAACGCTCGCTTGAAACCACCGTTCTCCATACTGAGCAGCCACTATCCAGGCAACAAGACCGTTTCGAGGGAAGCGCTTTTTCAGGAATTGGGCTGGCAAGACCTGATCCAGAATCCGTCGTATGCGAATACGTGCGCCATCCGGATCAGCGTGGCACTTGTCAAAAGCGGAATAACGTTGCGCGGCGGACTGGTCATTCAGAAAGGGCCGCACCGTGGGCGCCGCATCGAGGCGGGGCAGGCCAGGCTGGCCAAGATGCTGGCCGAGCCGGCGTATTTCGGCAAAGCCGAAGTGTTTCGGCGCGACGACGCCGTGACCGGCATCGCCTCCAGAAAGGGCATGGCGGCCTTCTGGAACATTCCGGGATACATGAACGGGCGTGGCGGGCATATCGACCTGATCGACGGTGCGCGAGCCCTCTGTGGTTCAGACTGCTACTGGACGGCATCCGAAGTGTGGTTCTGGCCGCTACGGTAATCGGTGGTATCCGGATTCTACGTCATCCACACCGCTCTCCTTGACCGGCGGCGTCACCCTGCCGTAGTGGCCAAACATGGCGACACCGTACAACGACAATCGCGCCCGCCCCGCGCCTAGCAAACGTCCTGCATGCTCCTCGCCAGATCGTCGAGCAGCATCCGCGCGGTCGCGACGTTGGTCGCGACCGGCACGTCGTGCACGTCGCACGCGCGCACCAGCGCGGTGATGTCGGGGTCGTGCGGCTGCGCGGTCATCGGGTCGCGCAGGAACACGACGAGGTCGACGCGGCCGTCGGCCAGTTCCGCGCCGATCTGCAAGTCGCCGCCGAGCGGCCCCGACAGCTTGCGCTCGACCTCGAGCCCGTGCGCGGCCGCGATGCGGCCGCCCGTCGTGCCCGTCGCGACCAGCCGGCATTGCGCGAGCGTCTCGCGAAACTGACCCGCGAGCGTGACGATCTCGTCCTTCTTCGCGTCATGCGCGATCAGTGCGATACGGGGTTTGCTCATCTCCAGTTCCTTCGTCGTTCGGTTGTCGTCGTCGTGAATCGAAAAGCGCGGGTCAGAACGTGCCCGGATACGCGCCGCCGTCGAGCAGCCAGTTCTGCCCGGTGATGTAGCCCGCGTGCACGCTGCACAGGAACGCGCAGGCCGCGCCGAATTCGGCACGCGTGCCGAGGCGCCCGGCCGGGATGTCCTTCGTGCGGCGCGCGCGCATCTCGTCGACCGTCACGCCCTGCGCCTTCGCCGACGCGGCGAGCGTCGTCGCGATCCGGTCGGTATCGAACAGCCCCGGCAGCAGGTTGTTGATCGTCACGCCCTGCCCCGCAACCTTGCGCGACAGCCCCGCGACGAAGCCGGTCAGCCCCGAGCGCGCGCCGTTCGACAACGCCAGCACGTCGATCGGCGCCTTCACCGCCGAACTCGTGATGTTGACGATCCGGCCGAAGCCGCGCGCGATCATCCCGTCGATGGTCGCGCGGATCAGCTCGATCGGCGTCAGCATGTTCGCGTCGAGCGCGCGGATCCAGTCGTCGTGGGAGAAATCGCGGAAGTCGCCGGGCGGCGGGCCGCCGGCATTCGTCACGAGAATGTCCGGCTGCGGGCACGCGGCGAGCGCGGCCGCGCGGCCGTCCGGCGTCGTGATGTCGCACGCGACCGCCGTGACCGACACGTTCGCGCCGGCGCGGATCTCTTCCGCGGTTTCCTCCAGCGTGTCGCGCGTGCGCGCGACGATCACGAGGTTCACGCCCTCGGCGGCCAGCGCTTCCGCGCAGCCGCGCCCGAGGCCCTTGCTGGCCGCGCACACGAGCGCGGTCTTTCCTTCGATGCCGAGATCCATCTTCGCTTCCCTGGTGGCGCGCGTGCCGACGCGGCTCCCCGTTGCCGCCGGCCGGCAGGCAAACGGGCGAACGGGTGGGCGCGGCACGCGGATTGTCGTGAGACGTCGATAATATCCGGATCGCGCGGCGCGCCTTGGTAAAATTGCGGCCATGAGCGACGGCCGGCCCACGCCCGCCGCCGCCCCCGATCCCCTTTTGCCGTCAAGGCACCCCGTCATGAAACAGGACAGCCGTTTCCCGAACCTCTTCATCACCGATCACCCGCTGATCCAGCACAAGCTCACGCACATGCGCGACAAGGACACGTCCACGCGCACGTTCCGCGAACTGCTGCGCGAGATCACGCTGCTGATGGGCTATGAGATCACCCGCAACCTGCCGATCACGACCAAGCGGGTCGAAACCCCGCTGGTGGCGGTCGACGCGCCGGTGATCGCGGGCAAGAAGCTCGCGATCGTGCCCGTGCTGCGCGCGGGCATCGGGATGTCGGACGGCCTGCTCGACCTGGTGCCGTCCGCGCGCGTCGGCCACATCGGCGTGTACCGCGCCGACGACCATCGCCCGGTCGAATACCTGGTGCGCCTGCCGGACCTGGAAGACCGCATCTTCATCCTGTGCGACCCGATGGTCGCGACCGGCTATTCGGCCGTGCACGCGGTCGACGTGCTCAAGCGCCGCAACGTGCCGGCCGCGAACATCATGTTCGTCGCGCTCGTCGCCGCGCCCGAGGGCGTGCAGGTGTTCCAGGACGCGCACCCCGACGTGAAGCTGTTCGTCGCGTCGCTCGACTCGCACCTGAACGAGCACGCGTACATCGTGCCGGGCCTGGGCGACGCCGGCGACCGCCTGTTCGGCACCAAGAACTGACCGCACCGGGCGTCCGGCGCCGCCGTGCCGCGCGGCCCGGCGCGCCGCGACGGCCGCCCTGGCCGTTCGGCCATGCGCGGCGGCCCCGAACCGGCGGTCGCCGCGTGATAAAATCACGCTCCACTCGACACGCGCGGCCCCGCGGCTTCATGCCCGCCGACACGGCCGCCGATTCAACGACACACTGAAACAATCGCCCGCGCCGCGCGCCCGGGCACGGAGAAAGGTATGGCTGGTCATTCGAAATGGGCCAACATCAAGCATAAGAAGGCAGCGGCCGACGCGAAGCGCGGCAAGATCTGGACCCGCCTGATCAAGGAAATCCAGGTGGCGGCGCGCCTCGGCGGCGGCGACGTCAACTCGAACCCGCGCCTGCGTCTCGCGGTCGACAAGGCGGCCGACGCGAACATGCCGAAGGACAACGTCAAGCGCGCGATCGATCGCGGCGTCGGCGGCGCGGACGGCGCGAACTACGAAGAGATCCGTTACGAAGGCTACGGCATCGGCGGCGCGGCGATCATCGTCGACACGCTGACCGACAACCGCACGCGCACGGTCGCGGAAGTGCGCCACGCATTCTCGAAGTTCGGCGGCAACATGGGCACCGACGGCTCGGTCGCGTTCATGTTCGATCACGTCGGCCAGTTCCTGTTCGCGCCCGGCACGTCGGAAGACGCGCTGATGGAAGCCGCGCTCGAAGCCGGCGCGAACGACGTCAACACGAACGACGACGGCTCGATCGAAGTGCTGTGCGACTGGCAGGCATTCTCGGCGGTGAAGGACGCGCTCGAAGCCGCGGGCTTCAAGGCCGAACTCGCCGAAGTGACGATGAAGCCGCAGAACGAAGTCGAATTCACCGGCGACGACGCGGCGAAGATGCAGAAGCTGCTGGACGCGCTCGAGAACCTCGACGACGTGCAGGACGTGTACACGAACGCCGTCATCGTCGAGGAATGAGATGCCGGCCGCCGCGCACCTGTCGCGGCGGCGGCCCGACCGATTCCGCGGCCGGCGCGCCTGAGCGTGCCGGCCGCCCTGTTTTCTAGTCTGCGGGGAATCCCATGAAACTACTCGTCGTCGGTTCCGGCGGCCGCGAACATGCGCTGGCGTGGAAGCTCGCGCAGTCGCCGCGCGTCCAGATGGTCTACGTCGCGCCCGGCAATGGCGGCACGGCGCAGGACGAGCGTCTGAAGAACGTCGACATCACGGCGCTCGACGAACTCGCCGATTTCGCGGAACGCGAAGGCGTCGCGTTCACGCTCGTCGGGCCGGAAGCGCCGCTCGCGGCCGGCATCGTCAACCTGTTCCGCGCACGCGGCCTGAAGGTATTCGGCCCGACCCGCGAAGCCGCGCAGCTCGAAAGCTCGAAGGATTTCGCGAAGGCGTTCATGAAGCGCCACGGCATCCCGACCGCCGACTACGAAACCTTCGCCGACGCGGCCGCCGCCCATGCGTACATCGACGCGAAGGGCGCGCCGATCGTCGTGAAGGCCGACGGCCTCGCGGCCGGCAAGGGCGTCGTCGTCGCGATGACGCTGGAAGAAGCGCATGCGGCTGTCGACATGATGCTGTCGGGCAACAAGCTCGGCGATGCCGGCGCGCGCGTCGTGATCGAGGAATTCCTCGATGGCGAGGAAGCCAGCTTCATCGTGATGGTCGACGGCAAGCACGCGCTGGCACTGGCTTCGAGCCAGGACCACAAGCGCCTGCTCGACGAGGATCGCGGCCCGAACACCGGCGGCATGGGCGCGTATTCGCCCGCGCCGATCGTCACGCCGCAGATGCACGCACGCGTGATGCGCGAGATCATCATGCCGACCGTGCGCGGGATGGAGAAGGACGGCATCCGCTTCACGGGCTTCCTGTACGCGGGCCTGATGATCGACAAGGACGGCAATCCGCGCACGCTCGAGTTCAACTGCCGGATGGGCGACCCGGAAACGCAGCCGATCATGGCGCGCCTGAAGAGCGATTTCTCGAAGGTCGTCGAGCAGGCGATCGCGGGCACGCTCGACACCGTCGAGCTCGACTGGGATCGCCGCACCGCGCTGGGCGTCGTGCTGGCCGCGCACGGCTACCCGGACGCGCCGCGCAAGGGCGACCGCATCAACGGCATCCCGGCCGAAACCGAACAGGCCGTGACGTTCCATGCGGGCACGACGCTCGCCGACGGCGACAAGCTCGTGACGTCCGGCGGCCGCGTGCTGTGCGTGGTCGGCCTCGCCGATTCGGTGCGCGAAGCGCAGCAGCATGCATACGACACGATCAACCAGATCAACTTCGAAGGCATGCAGTACCGCCGCGACATCGGCTTTCGCGCGCTCAACCGCAAGAGCGCGTGACGTCGCCGTCGCCGCCCCGCGCGCTCGCGGCGGCGGCCCCTCTGCCGGGGTTCGATAGAATGCCCGGCAGACGCTTTTTTTACGGCCCCCGCGTCAGACGGGGGCAGCCAGTCCAGACATGACCGATTCGACCTACGACGTGGCGCGCGTGCGCACGTACCTCCAGGGCCTGCAGACACGGATCGCCGACGCGCTCGGCGCGCTCGACGGCACGCCGCTCGCGACCGACACGTGGCAGCGCGGGCCGGCCGAACGCCTGCGCGGCGGCGGCTGCACGCGGATTCTCGAAGGCGGCCGCGTGTTCGAACGCGCGGGAATCGGCTTTTCCGACGTCGCGGGCGACGCGCTGCCGCCGTCGGCGAGCGCGGCGCGCCCGCAGCTCGCGGGCCGCGGCTTCGAGGCGCTCGGCGTGTCGCTCGTGCTGCACCCGCGCAATCCGTACTGCCCGACCGTGCACATGAACGTGCGGATGCTGATCGCGACGAAACCGGGCGAGGCGCCCGTGTTCTGGTTCGGCGGCGGCATGGATCTGACACCGGTTTACGGTTTCGAGGACGATGCGCGGCATTTCCACCAGACCTGCAAGGATGCGCTCGACCCGTTCGGCCTCGAGCTCTACCCGCGCTTCAAGCAATGGTGCGACGAATATTTCTTCCTGAAGCACCGCAACGAGATGCGCGGCATCGGCGGGATCTTCTTCGACGATTTCTCGGAGCCCGGTTTCGAACGCTCGTTTGACCTGATGCAAAGCGTCGGCGATGCGTTCCTGCACGCGTACCTGCCGATCGTCGAGCGCCGCGCCGAGTTGCCGTACGGCGAGCGCGAGCGCGACTTCCAGGCATACCGGCGCGGCCGCTACGTCGAATTCAACCTCGTGTTCGACCGCGGCACGCTGTTCGGGCTGCAAAGCGGCGGCCGGACCGAGTCGATCCTGATGTCGATGCCGCCGGTCGCGAACTGGCGCTACAACTGGCAGCCCGAGCCGGGCTCGCCGGAAGCGCGCCTGTATCGCGACTTCCTCGTGCCGCGCGACTGGGTCTGAACCCGCCCGCCCCGCTGCCCCAACGAAAGGACGCGTTTCTCTGGACACCACCACCCGCCCCGCCCCGCTGCCGCGCCGTATCGGCTTGCTGGGCGGCACCTTCGACCCGATCCACGACGGCCATCTCGCGCTCGCGCGCCGGTTCGCCGAATTGCTCGACCTGACCGAACTCGTGTTGCTGCCCGCCGGGCAGCCGTACCAGAAACGCGACGTGTCGGCCGCCGAGCACCGGCTCGCGATGACGCGCGCGGCCGCCGGCACGCTGTCCGTGCCGGGCGTGACCGTGACCGTCGCCACCGACGAGATCGAGCACACCGGCCCGACCTACACCGTCGAGACGCTCGCGCGCTGGCGCGAGCGGATCGGCCCGGATGCGTCGCTGTCGCTGCTGATCGGCGCCGACCAGCTCGTGCGCCTCGATACGTGGCGCGACTGGCGCACGCTGTTCGACTACGCGCACATCGGCGTGTCGACGCGCCCGGGCTTCGAGCTCGGCGCGGCGCCGCCGGACGTCGCGCGGGAAATCGCCGCGCGGCAGGCCGGCGCCGACGTGCTCAAGGCCACGCCGGCAGGCCGCCTGCTGATCGATACGACCCTTTCGTTCGACATCGCCGCGACCGACATCCGCGCGCACCTGCGCGAATGCATCGCACGCCATGCGCAAATGCCCGACGCGTCGGCCGAACATGTGCCGGCCGCCGTATGGGCCTATATTCTTCAACATCGCCTCTACCATTCCTGAACCCATGGATATTCGCAAACTGCAGCGCGTGATCGTCGACGCCCTCGAAGACGTCAAGGCGCAAGACATCAAGGTGTTCAACACCAGCCACCTGACCGAACTGTTCGACCGCGTGGTCGTCGCCTCGGGCACTTCCAACCGCCAGACCAAGGCCCTCGCGTCGAACGTGCGCGACAAGGTCAAGGAAGCCGGCGGCGACGTCGTCAGCTCCGAAGGCGAGGACACCGGCGAATGGGTGCTGGTCGACTGCGGCGACGCGGTCGTGCACATCCTGCAACCGGCGCTGCGCCAGTACTACAACCTCGAGGAAATCTGGGGCGACAAGCCCGTGCGGATGAAGCTCGGCGGCGGCAAGGGCAACGGCTTCGCGACGGCGAGCGAAGACGACGAGGAAGAGGAAGAAGCGCCCGCGCGCCCGGCGCGCAAGACGGCCGCCCGCCGCCGCTGAGTCGCGGCGCGTCTCCCCGATGAAGCTTTTCATCCTCGCGGTCGGCCACAAGATGCCGGGCTGGATCGCATCCGGCTTCGACGAATACACGAAGCGGATGCCGCCCGAGCTGCGCATCGAGTTGCGCGAAATCAAGCCTGAACTGCGTTCGGGCGGCCGCAGCGCCGACAGCGTGATGGCCGCCGAGCGGCAGAAGATCGAGGCCGCGCTGCCGAAGGGCGCGCGGCTCGTCGCGCTCGACGAGCGCGGCCGCGACTGGACCACGATGCAGCTCGCGCAGGCGCTGCCCGGCTGGCAGCAGGACGGTCGCGACGTCGCGTTCGTGATCGGCGGCGCCGACGGGCTCGATCCGGAGCTGAAAGCCCGCGCCGACGTGCTGCTGCGCATCTCGAGCATGACGCTGCCGCACGGCATGGTGCGCGTGCTGCTCGCCGAACAGCTTTACCGGGCGTGGAGCATCACGCAGAATCACCCCTACCACCGCGCATGACGTGCCGTCCTCGAGACGCGCGCCGCGCGCGCTCAACGAGATAACGACACCATGCCGTCCAGCACGCCCCCCGCACTTTTCCCGACCCCGCTTTTCCAGACGCTCTACCTCGCTTCGCAAAGCCCGCGCCGCCAGGAGCTGCTGCAGCAGATCGGCGTACGCTTCGAGCTGCTGCTGCCGCGCCCCGACGAGGACGCCGAGGCGCTCGAAGCCGAACGGCCCGGCGAAGCCGCCGACGCTTACGTGCGGCGCGTGACCGTCGCGAAGGCCGAGGCCGCGCGGGCGCGCCTCGTCGCGAGCGGCAAGCCGGCCGCGCCGGTGCTCGTCGCCGACACCACCGTGACGATCGACGGCGCGATCCTCGGCAAGCCGGCCGACGCCGACGATGCGCTCGCGATGCTGACCCGCCTCGCGGGCCGCGAACACGAGGTGCTCACCGCGGTTGCCGTGATCGGCGCCGACGGCGAACTGCTGCAGCCCGCGCTGTCGCGCTCGTCGGTGCGCTTTGCGGCTGCCCCGCGCGACGCCTTCGCGCGCTACGTCGAAACCGGCGAGCCGTTCGGCAAGGCGGGCGCGTATGCGATCCAGGGGCGCGCCGCTGAATTCATCGAGCGAATCGACGGTTCCCATTCGGGTATCATGGGTCTGCCCCTTTTTGAGACTGCCGCGTTGCTGCGCACCGCGCGCCTCGCCTTCTGAATCCCACCATGAACGAAGAAATCCTGATCAACCTCACGCCCCAGGAAACGCGGGTCGCACTCGTCCAGCAAGGCGCGGTGCAGGAGCTTCACGTCGAGCGCACGCTGTCGCGCGGGCGGGTCGGCAACATCTATCTGGGCAAGGTCGTGCGCGTGCTGCCCGGCATGCAGTCGGCGTTCATCGACATCGGCCTCGAGCGCGCGGCGTTCCTGCACGTCGCCGACATCTGGCATCCGCGCCTCGCCGGCGAGCCGCAGTCGGGCGCGCCGCACCAGCCGATCGAGAAGATCGTGTTCGAAGGCCAGACACTGATGGTCCAGGTGATCAAGGATCCGATCGGCACGAAGGGCGCGCGGCTGTCGACGCAAGTCAGCATCGCCGGCCGCACGCTCGTGTATCTGCCACAGGAACCGCACATCGGGATCTCGCAGAAGATCGAGAGCGAGGCCGAGCGCGAGGCCGTGCGCGCGCGCCTGACGGCCGTGATCCCGCCGGACGAGAAAGGCGGCTACATCGTGCGCACGATCGCCGAGGATGCGACCTCCGAGGAGTTGGCCGGCGACGTCACGTACCTGCGCAAGACGTGGGCGACGATCGTCGCGCAAGCGCAGCGGCTGCCGGCGACGAGCCTGCTGTACCAGGATCTCGATCTCGCGCAGCGCGTGCTGCGCGATTTCGCGAACGACGACACGACGCGCATCCAGGTCGATTCGCGCGAAACGTACACGCGTCTGGCGGAATTCGCGGGCGAGTTCACGCCAGCCGTGAGCCCGAAGCTGCATCACTACACGGGCGAGCGGCCGCTGTTCGACCTGTACAACATCGAGACGGAAATCCAGCGCGCGCTGTCGCGCCGCGTCGACCTGAAGTCGGGCGGTTACCTGATGATCGACCAGACGGAGGCGATGACGACGATCGACGTGAACACGGGCGGCTACGTCGGCGCGCGCAACTTCGACGACACGATCTTCAAGACCAACCTCGAGGCCGCGCACACGATCGCGCGGCAACTGCGGCTGCGCAACCTCGGCGGCATCATCATCATCGACTTCATCGACATGGAGAACGCCGAGCATCGCGACGCGGTGCTGTCCGAGCTGAAGAAGGCGCTGTCGCGCGACCGCACCCGCGTGACGGTCAACGGCTTCTCGCAGCTTGGGCTCGTCGAGATGACGCGCAAGCGCACGCGCGAATCGCTCGCGCACGTGCTGTGCGAACCGTGCCCGACCTGCCAGGGCAAGGGCCAGGTGAAGACGTCGCGCACCGTGTGCTACGACATCCTGCGCGAGATCCTGCGCGAATCGCGGCAGTTCAACCCGCGCGAGTTCCGCGTGATTGCCGCGCAGCAGGTGATCGACCTGTTCCTCGACGAGGAGTCGCAGCATCTGGCGATGCTGATCGATTTCATCGGCAAGCCGGTGTCGCTGCAAGTGGAATCGAACCTGAGCCAGGAGCAGTACGACATCGTGCTGATGTAACCTTTCGCCCATCCGCCGCCAGCATTGCCGGGCGGTGCCCCGATGCGGCGTCCGGGCTGTTCGCGCATGCCGCGCCGGCCCCGCCGCCGCCCTTTCATTGACCCTTTTCGCATTCACCACACACCATGAGCCAAGGCCACAACCGCCGCCAGCGCAAGAAACTCCACATCGGCGAATTCCAGGAACTCGCGTTCAACGCCACCGCGCATTACCGCAACGACATGACCGACCTCGAGCGCGGCCAGTTGATCGATGCGTTCATCGACTTCGTCGAAGCGAACGGGCTGCTGACCGTCGCGTCCGCGGACGAAGGCATCGGCGCGTACGTGATCTCCGGCGCGCCGCGCGGCACGACGACCGACGCCGACCGCGAACTGGTGCGCGGATGGCTGGCCGCCCGCCCGGAACTGACCGACGTCAAGGTCAGCGAATTCACCGACGCGTGGTATCCGGACGCCTGATTTCGGGGTTTCACGCGGCTTAAGACGGCGCTCGCGCCGTCCCGCCACGACGGCCGGCCACGCTGGCGTCGCTTTTCCGAATGGTCATGATCGCGGCGGGCGTTGCGACGCTGAAGTCCCTGTCCGCGGGCGTCGGCTCGGCTCGCCGAGCCGACGCACCGTCGGCGCCCGCGTCGTTGTCGACGATCCGGCGCCGCCGCTGAACCGCCGACCGGCCTCCGATCCCTTCCTTTTCCCGACGGCCGGCCTGCAACCCGCCATCGAAATCGGTCCTGAAAGCAAGACACGTTAAACTCTCACCTCGCGTGGTGCGCCGCCCGCACCCGCCATCCATCGCCAGCCGCGTGCCCTCGGGCCGCCCCCGACCCATGGAGTGAGTGTCAATGAGCGGCGGACTCCCGTTTCCCGCATCCCGCAAGTCGTTGCCGTCGTCGACGGTCTTCCTGATTCTCGCCGCCGCCGCGCTGCTGTCCGGCTGCGGACTGCTGCCGGTCCAGAACCCGCCCGCACCGATCAGCGAGGCGCTCGTCGAGCCGGTCGAGGAGACAGCCGGCGAGCCGCTGACGATGCCGCCCGTGCCCGCGCCGACGCAACCGGAGACGCCGGAAGCGCCGAAGAAGCCGCACCGCGAGGTCGCTCGGCCGAAGCCCGTGCAGCGCCCCGAATCGCCGACCCCGCCGCCGCCTCCGCCCCCGCCGATCGTCGCGACGCGCCCGCTCGACCGTACCCAGATCCATGCGCTGCTCGACAGCGAGGTCGCGCGCCGCAACGGCAAGGTGGTCGGCCGCGCGGTCGACATGGTGGTCGACGCGAGCGGCAAGCCGCGCGAGATGATCGTCAATCTGCAGGGCTTCATGGGCATCGGCGACCGCAAGGTCATCTTCCCGTGGAACGTGTTCCGCTTCACGCCGGGCGGCAAGCAGGAGCCGATCGTGCTCGACGTGCCGTCGGGCGACCTGCCGCCGGCCGCGCGGCCGAAGGCCGTGCCGCTGTCCGGCTCGGCCGCGGCGTCGCCGGCGACGCGCCTGCCGATGCTCGACAGCGACGTCGAGCGCCCGAACGGCACGAAGATCGGCCGGATCGTCGACGTGCTGATCGACCGCGGCGCCCAGCCGCAGGCCGTCGTGCTCGACCTCGGCGGGCTCGTCAATACCGACCGGCGTTCGATCGCCGCGAGCTGGGGCGCGCTGCGCTTCGTCACGCGCGACAAGGCGCTGCGCGCGCAACTCGACCTGAACGACGCGCAGATCAAGGCGTCGCCGCCGTACGCGGCCGACAAACCGATCGTCGCGGTCTTCCCGCCCGTTGCCCCGGCGGCGCCGGCTTCGTCTGCGAGTGCCACCCGATGACGATCAAGCATTCCGTCAGCGTTCGCAGTCTCCGGGCCCTCGACTGGCTCAACTTTTTCGTTGCAAACGTTCAAACCGGGTTCGGTCCGTTCATCGCGTCCTACCTCGCGTCGCACAAGTGGACGCAGGGCGAGATCGGCATGGTGCTGTCGATCGGCACGATCAGCGCGATGGTCAGCCAGGTGCCGGGCGGCGCCGCCGTCGACGCGCTGAAAAACAAGAAAGGCGCGGCCGCGTGGGCGATCGCGGCCATCATCCTGTCCGCGGTGCTGCTCGCGTCGAGCCCGACGATCGTGCCGGTGATCGCCGCCGAGGTGTTCCACGGTTTTGCCAGCTGCATGCTGGTGCCGGCGATGGCCGCGATCTCGTTCTCGCTCGTCGGCCGCGCCGACCTCGGCGACCGGCTCGGCCGCAACGCGCGCTGGGCGTCGATCGGCAGCGCGGTCGCGGCCGGCCTGATGGGGCTGACCGGCGAATACTTCTCCGCGCGCGCGGTGTTCTGGCTGACCGCCGTGCTGGCGCTGCCCGCGCTGTTCGCGCTCGCGATGATCCAGCCGACGCACCAGGTGATTCCGCAGTCGTCGAAGCCTGACGACGTCGACGAAGCCGGCGAGCGCGAAACGCTGCTCGAACTGCTGCGCGATCGCCGGATGCTGATCTTCGCGGCCTGCGTCGTGCTGTTCCATCTGTCGAACGCCGCGATGCTGAACCTCGCGGCCGGCGAAGTCACGGCCGGGATGGGCGAGAACGTGCAGCTCGTGATCGCCGCGTGCATCATCGTGCCGCAGGCGATCGTCGCGATGCTGTCGCCATGGGTCGGCCGCTCCGCGCAGCGCTGGGGGCGCCGGCCGATCCTGCTGCTCGGCTTCTCCGCGCTGCCGGTGCGCGCGCTGCTGTTCGCCGGCGTCAGCAGTCCGTACCTGCTCGTGCCGGTGCAGATGCTCGACGGCATCAGCGCGGCCGTGTTCGGCGTGATGCTGCCGCTGATCGCGGCCGACGTCGCGGGCGGCAAGGGCCGCTACAACCTGTGTATCGGGCTGTTCGGGCTCGCGGCCGGGATCGGCGCGACGCTCAGCACCGCGGTGGCCGGCTACGTCGCCGATCACTTCGGCAACGCGGTCAGCTTCTTCGGGCTCGCGGCCGCCGGCGCGCTCGCGGTGCTGCTGGTGTGGCTCGTGATGCCCGAAACGCGCGTCGGGAACGGCGATGCGACGGCCGACGAACCGGCGGCCGCATCGCCCGAACAGGCGCATTGACGGCGGCGCACCGCCGCTACCCGCTTCTTGACCGACGCACGATGGATACGATCAGGACACTCAACGAAGCCCGTCAGCAGATCCAGCAGTCGATCTTCGATCTGTTCAAGGGGCTGTCATTCAGCGAGCGGCTCGCGCAAGGCGGACTGATGGCGCTGCAGGCGGTGTGCGGCGCGTGCCTCGCGTATGCGATCGGCCGCGCGATGCATACCGAGCAGGCCGTATGGGCGGCGATCACCGCGATCGCGGTCACGCAGCACAACTACTCGGACACGATGTCGCTGTCGCGCGACCAGTTCATCGGCGCGATGGTCGGCGGCGTACTCGGTTTCGCCGGTGCGGCGCTGGGCGGCGATCGCCTCGTCGCGTACGCGATCACGGTCGCGGTCGTGATCGTCTGCTGCTGGTGCCTGAACATCGGCAGCGCGGCACGGCTCGGCGGCGTGACCGCGACGATCGTGCTGCTGTTCCCGGGCAACGGCCCGCTGTGGGACGTTCCGCTGATCAGGCTCGGCGAAGTGACGCTCGGCACGGTGTGCGCGCTCGGCGTGTGCTGGGTGATGTCGAGAATCGAGCGGCGCTGGTTCGGCCGCGCGGCGGCCAGGTGATGCGGCGCCGGGCGACGCGCCCGGCAGCCGGATGAACGAACGGAACGCTGCGTGACGGTGACGGGTGACGGGCCGGGTGGTTACGGACCGACCCGCAGCACGATGCCCGAGCCGATCTGCACGAGCAGGTAGTCGCCGCCGACGCCGACCCAGTGATAGCCGCGCGGCGGCGCGCTCAGGTGGTAGCCGCGCCAGTCGTCGACCACGTACTGACGATCGCGGAATTCGTCCGGCAGCCGGTCGCCCTTGTGCCAGTCGCGGCGCGGCCCGTCGGCCCAGCGCGGCGGTACGTCGTCGCGATGCATCGCGTGGCCGGGCGGCACGTGTTTCGGGCCATGCCCGCGATGCATGCCGGGGCCGCCGCGGTCATCGCGATTGCCGTGGTTACCGTGATCCTGCGCCATCGCCGCCGTCGCGGCGCAGCCCGCCGCGATCAGTGCGGCCAGCATCATGCCGTGCATCCTCTTCATTGTCCTTCCCTCCGTGGTGTCACGTCGAACAAGAAACGACCAGGACTGCCCGATGAAGATAGCACACGGCATCGCGTGGCCGCATGACCCTGGGTCACGCCGCCTGCTGCTGGTACTGGATCCGATGCAGATGCGCGTAGAGGCCGCCGTGGCGCAGCAGTTCGTCATGGCTGCCCTCTTCGACGATCTTGCCGGCCTCGAGTACGAGGATGCGGTCCGCGCGCTCGATCGTCGACAGCCGGTGCGCGATCACCAGCGTCGTACGACCTTCCATCAACCGTTCGAGCGCGGCCTGCACGTGGCGCTCCGACTCCGAATCGAGCGCCGACGTCGCTTCGTCGAGGATCAGGATCGGCGCGTCCTTGTAGATCGCGCGTGCAATCGCGAGCCGCTGTCGCTGGCCGCCGGACAGCCGCATCCCGTTGCCGCCGACCAGCGTGTCGAGCCCGTCGGGCATCGCGGCGACCGCGTCGGCGAGGTTCGCGGCCTCGAGCGCGGCCTGCACGCGCGCACGGTCGGGCGTCTGCCCGTAGGCGACGTTCGCGGCGATCGTGTCGTTGAACAGCACGACGTCCTGGCTGACCATCGCCATCTGGCTGCGCAGTGCGTGGAGGTCGTAGTCGGATACCGACACGCCGTCGACCAGGATCGTGCCGTCCGTCGGGTCGAAGAAGCGCGGCAGCAGGTTCACGAGCGTCGTCTTGCCGCTGCCGGACGGGCCGGCCAGCGCGATCATTTCGCCCGGCGCGACCTTGAACGAGATGCGGTCGAGCGTCGGCCGCTCGGCCGCGCCGTAGTCGAACGACACGGCGCGGAACTCGATCTCGCCGCGCGCCTGCGACAGCGGCCGCCCGCCGCCCTGCGGCTCGGCCGGCTCGTCGATCAGCCCGAAGATCAGCTCGGCGGCCGTCATCCCCCGCTGCAGCGGCTGGTTGACGTCGATCAGGTGCTTGAGCGGCGAGATCACGAGCAGCATCGACGTGACGAACGCGACGAACCCGCCGACCGTCGTCTGGTCGTTCGACGACTGCACGACCGCGATCGTGATCACGACCGCGAGCGCGATCGACGCGAGAAACTGCGTGAGCGGCTGCGCGAGGCCGCCCGAGATCGTCATGCGCATCGCGTAGCCGCGCAGGCGCTTGCTCATCGTCGTGAAGCGGTCCATCTCGTACGCTTCGCCGTTGTGCACCTTGACGACCTTGTAGCCGCCGACCGTCTCCTCGACGATGTACGACAGTTCGTTGGTGAGCGTCTGGTGTTCGCGGTTCAGGCGACGCAGCCGGCGATTGATCTTGCTGACGAGCCAGCCGATGCCCGGCAGGATCACCGCGACGATCAGCGTGAGCCGCCAGTTCAGGTAGAACAGGTAGCCCAGCAGGAAGATCACCGTCAGCGAATCGCGCACGAGCGTGACCATCACGCCCGTCAGCACCGACAGGATCTGGTTGACCTCGAACACGATCGCGTTGATCACCGTGCTCGCGGTTTCGCGCTGGAAGAACGACGCGCCGGTATGGATCATCCGCTGGAACATCTCGAGCCGCAGTTGCAGCAGGATGCGGTTCGATACGTAGTTGAGCAGATAGTTGGACGTGTACTGCGACACGCCGCGCACGAGCGCGAGGCCGATCACCGCGATCGGCACGTACCATTTCGCGCGGTCGCTGCCGTGCGCGCCGAAGCCGTGGTCGAGCAGCGGCTTGAGCAGCGCCGGAATCCCGGCCTCGGTAGCCGCGACGACGCCCATCGTCATCACGGCGAGCACCACGATGCCGATGAGCGGCCGGATGTACGGCCACAGGCGTTTGAGAACCGTGATCGGCGACGTACCGGTGCCGTCCATCGGTTTGCGAAGAGTGTTCTGGGTTTCCAAGGCAATCCTTCTTGAGCCGCGACGCGGCGCCCGGAGCGTGGCTGCCCGGGATTCGCCCCGTCCGGCGGGTGCCGAAAAAGGCCCAACATTATAGCCGTACCGCCCCCGCCGGCACGGCCGTGGCCGCAGCGGCCGCCGGCCGGCGCGCGGGTATACTGCCGCTCACCGTTTTCTCCGCCTTTTCGACGATTTCATGGCAGAACCCACCCTCGGCGTCGCCCTCATCGCCCTCAACGCATCCGCGCGGCTCGCGCAGTGCCTCGATGCGCTGTCGTTCGCCGACGACGTCGTCGTGATCGACGGCGGCAGCACCGACGATACCGTCGCGATCGCGCAGGCGCACGGCGCGCGCGTGATCGTCGAGCGCGACTGGCCGGGCTTCGGCCCGCAGAAGAATCGTGCGGTCGACGCGCTCGACACCGACTGGATCCTGTCGCTCGATACCGACGAAATCGTCACGCCGGAACTCGCGCGGTCGATCCGCGACGCAATCCGCGCGCCGGCCGCGCAGGTCTATGCGCTCGACCGGCTGTCCAGCTTCTGCGGCCAGTGGATCCATCACAGCGGCTGGTATCCGGACTGGGTGCCGCGGCTGTTCCGGCGCGGCGCCGCGCGGTTCTCGGACGATCTCGTGCACGAGCGCCTCGTATTCGATACCGCCGCACAGCGCCTGGCCGGCAAGCTGATGCACTACTCGTACGAGGATTTCGAAACGGTCGTGCGCAAGCTCGACGCGTATTCGACGGCCGGCGCGCGCCAGCGCCGCGCGGCCGGCCAGCGCGGCGGCTTCGGCAAGGCGCTCGGCCGCGGCGCGTGGGCGTTCGTGCGCACCTACGTGCTGCGGCGCGGCTTCCTCGACGGTCGCGCGGGCTTCATGATCGCCGTGTTCAACGCGGAAACCGTGTATTACCGCTTCCTGAAGCTCGGTCACGAACCGGCACGCTAGGCAAGCACCCGGCGCGCGGCCTGCCCGGCGTTACAATGCCGGGCCGCGCGCACCGCGCGTGTCCGCCCGAGCGGCTGCGCCTCGCGCCGAGCGCCACGACGACCACCGAATCCGACCGCCATGTTCTCCATCATCATCCCGACCTGGAACAATCTGCCGTACCTCAAGCTCGTCGTCGACAGCCTGCGCCGGCATTCCGCGTACGACCACCAGATCATCGTGCACGTGAACGACGGCTCGGACGGCACGCTCGACTGGGTGCGCAACGAAGGGATCGAGCACACCGCGTCGCCGGCCAACATCGGCATCTGCCATGCGGTCAACCTGGCCGCCGCGCGCGCCACGCGCGACTACGTCGTCTACATGAACGACGACATGTTCTGCTGCCCGGGCTGGGATACGGCGCTCGTGCGCCGCATCGAACGGATGCCGACCGACCTGTTCATGCTGTCGGGCACGATGATCGAGCCGGTCGACACGCGCAACCCGTGCGTCGTCGTCAGCAATTTCGGCCGCGACGCCGAGCAGTTCGACGCGGCCGCCCTGATCGCCGCGACGCCGAAGCTCGCGCGCGCGGACTGGCTCGGCTCGACGTGGCCGCCGACGCTCGTGCACCGCGACTGGTGGAACCGCATCGGCGGCTACAGCAGCGAGTTGTCGCCGGGCATGAGCAGCGACAACGACTTCTCGATGAAATTCTGGGATGCCGGCTGCCGGATCTTCATCGGCGTCGGCGACAGCCTCGTGTACCACTTCCAGCAAAAGAGCACCGGCAAGATCGTCAAGAACGACGGCCGTCGCCAGTTCCTGAACAAATGGGGCATGACCCAGGCGACGTTCGACCGCTATTACCTGCATCGCGGCGAGCCGGTCGGCACGCAGATCGCGCTAGACACGCCGGTCGTGGAAGGTCGCCTCAAGCGCGCGCTGTTGCGCTCGCGAATCAAGCGCGCGTTCAGCTGATCAGACCCCGAAAACCGCGCAGAAACCTGTCGTGCTTCGCGTATACTGCGCCGTTCGTCCCGGATCGCTCGCCGGGATACGCGGCGCAGGGCGCGATGTCCGCGAGCCGCATTCGTCCATACGACAGGTTCCAATGCTTTCGTTTTCCACTCCCGCCACGCGGCGCCTGACCGCCGCCCGTGCATTCGCCGTCGCCGCGCTGTGCATGGTGCCCGTCTCGACCGCGCTGACCAACGTGTTCTGCGGGCTGTTCGCCGCCGCGCTCGTGATCTCCCCCGAATTCTGGCGTGACCTGCGCTCGTTCGTCACCGATCCGGCTTCGCTCGCGGCGTTGCTGATCCTGGCCGCGCTGGCCGCGAGCGTCGCCTATACGGTCGCGCCGCACAACAAGGCGTGGAACTGGGTCGCGAAGTACGACAAGCTGCTGCTGCTGCCATTCGCCGTGCTCGCGTTCCGTCATTCGAACTGGGCGCCGATCGTGCGGCGCTGCTGGTTCGGCACGCTGTGCGTGGTCCTGCTGCTGTCGACGACCAACTATCTCGGGCTCACCGCGATCGGGCCGGCGTATGCGACCCAGTTGCCGCTGTCGCGCGCGTGGGTGTTCAAGAACCACATCGCCGCCGGCATGTTCGGCGCACTGCTCTTCTACCAGGCGGCCGATCTCGCGCTGGCGGCCCGCACGACGCTGTCGCGCGCCGCCTATGCGTTCGTCGCGGCATTGGCGCTCGTCAACGTGTTCGTGATGCTGCAGGGGCGCACCGGGCAGGTCATCGCGCTGTTGCTGATCCTCGTCGTCGCGGTGCGTTTCGTGCTGTTGCTGCGCCGGCAGTCCGCGCTGCGCGCGGGGCTCGCCGCCGGCGTGCTCGTATTGGCGGGCGTCGCGCTCGTGGTCGCTGCATGCACGGTTCACAACGGCCGTCTGACGAAGGTCGTGACGGAAGTGCAGCAATATCGGCAGAGCGATGCAGCCACGTCGACCGGGCTGCGCCTCGAGTGGTACAAGAAGGGGCTCGAGCTGTATCGCCAGCGCCCGGTGATCGGCTACGGCGCGGGCGGCCTCGAATCCGAATTCGAGAAGCTCACGGCCGGCAAGACGGCCGCCGAAGGCCAGCTCACGTCGAATCCGCACAACGAATATCTGCTGATGGCCGTGCAGCTCGGCACGCTCGGCCTGCTGCTGTTCGTCAACCTGATCGTGCAGATCGCGCGCGGCAGCCGTACGCTCGATCCGCGCTCGCGGCACCTGCTGCTCGCGTGGCTCGCGATCTTCGCGATCGGCAGTCTCGCGAATTCGCTGCTGCTGGATTTCGCCGAAGGGCACCTGATCGTGCTGCTGGCCGGCATTCTGCTCGGCTGCGGCGAACGCAGCGAAGCGCTGCCGCGCGAAACGTCGGCGATCCGACGCAGCGTGTAACGCACGCCGGCATACGTTCCGCTGCCCTGCCGACCAGCGCCGGCGGCAGCGGATATCCGCCATCGATGCGGGCGAGCCGCGTGGCGCTTCGCGAAACAACCCTTCCGCGAACGAAAAAAGGCACGCCTCAGTCGGTTCCGGTGCGGCGCAGCCGTGACGTGTCGACGACGATGTCGGCCGGGCCCGGCGGAGTCAGCCCGAGCATCTCGGCCGCCGCGGCCTTCACGCGCTGCGCGCCGAGATGGGCGAGGCAGTCGCTGCGGCTGTCGACGTGACGCTCGCAGCCTTCGTGCCGGCACGGCACGCAATCCCCGTCCCCCTGCAACAGCCACACGTTCCCATGCCGGCCGGAGCCGCGCAGCGCCCACGGATTCTCGGTCGCGGGCCAGTGCTGCGGCCACGGCCCCCAGCGCACGGGGTCGGACGGCCCGAACAGTGCGATCGTGTCGGTGCCCGTCGCGGCCGCGACGTGCGTCGCGCCGGTGTCGGGGCCGATGAAGAGCCGCGCGCGCCGCACGAGTTCCGCGCTCTCGCCGAACGTCAGGCGGCCGACCAGGTTCAGCACGTCACCGCCCGCCTCGGTCGCGACCTGCTCCGCATATTCGCGCTCGCGGTCGGCCGGGCCGCCCGACAACGCCACCGCGAAGCCCTGCTCGCGCAGCCAGCCGATCATTTCGACCCAACCGTCGAGCCGCCATTGCTTGTAACGGAACATCGGATACGGATGCAGCACGACCAGTGGCTTGCCGGCGCGGATCGCCGGCGACTCGGCGAGGCACGCGTCGAAACGCGCGCGCCGCGCGGGATCGTCGCCGATGCCGGGCGCGACGACCTCGGACACCGGCTCGATGCCGATCACCGGCGCGAGCGCCAGCGTACTGACGACCGTATGCGCGGATTCGTGGTGATTGATCGCGATTCCGTGCAGCATCATCCGCGTGAGCCACGTGACGCGATCCGGATCGACGAGACCGACCCGCTTGCGGCCGGCGAACCAGCTATAGAAACGCGGCCGGTCGGAACTCAGCGCCGCGCACGCGAGATCGTAGCGGCGCCATATCGACAGCGCGTCGCGCAGCCGCTCGCCCAATCCCGCGCGCTGCGCGACGACGATCACGCGCCGCACGTCCGGATTGTGCTCGAGCACGCCCTCGGTGCCGCGAAACACCAGCATGTCGATCTGCGCGTCCGGCCAGCGGGCCTTCAGCGACCGTACGAGCGGTGTCGTCAACAGTACGTCGCCGATACGGCGAGGCGCGGCGACGAGGATGGTTCTGGGCGGACGGGCGGAAGAAAACAGGGCCACGGCAATCGTCTGGCTGGCTGAACAAGGCTGGCAATGTACAGGATTTTGCAGCAGCCGGCGCGCCGCCGCACACCGGTCGTGCGGGCTGCCGCGATACGGCCCTGCGCAGCGGGGCATCGCAGTATGTGCGGCCGGTACGGCCCGCCGGGCGCTACGAAGCGATCGTCACGGTCGCAGGCGCCACCGCGGCCGGCCGCGCGCGCGCCGTGCCGGCCGGCGCTTCGTCGCGGTGGCTCGCCTGCGGCAGCAGGTGGCGCACCGCGCGCTCGACCGCATCGACGCCGATCGCATCGACGGTCGGGCCCGCGCGCAGGACCACGTGCGGCACACCGAGCGGATGCCAGCGCAGGTATTTCTCGGGACGGTCCTCGAACAGGGCAGCCACCGGCACGCCGAGCGCCGACGCAAGGTGGACGGGCGCGCTGTCGGCCGAGACGATCGCATCGAGCAGGCTCGCGGCCGCGACCAGCTCGGCGACCGACGCCGGCGCGACATGCCGTGCATTCACGTCGCGCCACAGGTCACCTTCGGCAGCATGGCCGATGGCCGGATCGCGAAACACGATGACATCCGCGACGGGGGCGAGCCGCTCGCCGAGGTCGCGCCAGCGCTCGGCGGGCCAGCGGCGCTCGACCGCCTTGTTCGACACGAACAGCCCGACGCGCGGCTTCGTGCGCGCGCCGAGCAGACGATGCCACGCTTCCTGCAGCGCGCGGTCGGGATGAACCGACAGCTCGAGACGGTCGAGATCCGCGCAGCCGAGTTCGGGCACCAGGCGAAAACCCGACAACGCCTCGTGGCACATCGGCCGCTGCGCGACATGCTCGGGCTTGCGATCGTCGAATTCGGTCTCGGCATCGTGCCAGCGGCAATCCTTCGCGCGAAGCCGGCGCGCGAACTGCATGCTGCTGCGGTGCATGCCGCCGTTCGGCACGATCACGAGGTCGAACCGCAAGCGGCGCAGACGGCGCACGAGGCGCAGCCGGTCGAAGAATGCGCGCATCCGTCCGGGACGGTCGTTGCGCTCGCACTGGCGGCTGTACACGTAGGTGTGGATGGCGTGCACGTCCGGGTTGCCGGCCAGCGCGGCCGCGTTGTAGCGGTTCGCGACCACATGCAGCTCCGCGCCCGGCCAGCGCGCCTTCAGCGCGCGGAGAAACGCCGTCGTGCACAGCATGTCGCCCAGAAAATCAATCCGGATCACGAGGATCCGCTGCATCGGGTTCCCATTGGCCATGGTCTTGTGGTGGTGACAATCAGTTTTTATCGTCGCGACGAGCCCTGCCCCGGCATCCTGCCCAGAGCGGCCCTGTCGCGCACTGCCGCACGGCGCGCGAATTCGCCCCCGTTTGCGCGCATGCTGCCGGCTTCGCCGCCGCGCAAACCTGCGCCAGCGCCGAGTTCATCCGGTCAGCGCGGGATTGTATAGCGTCCGGATGGGCAGCCCAAGACCCGCCTGCCCGCGCTCGTCAAAACGGCCCGCCGCACCGCACGATGGCGATGCGACGGGCCGTGCATGGGCGACAGCCGTCGAAGTGGAACGCGATCAGTACGTGATTTCGACGACGCTGCCGTCGAACGCCGCTCGCAACTCCGCCAGCAGCACGTCGCTCGGCTTCACGCGCCATGCGTCGCCCAGACGCATTTCGCCTTGCGCGCGCGCATTGCTGTAGTGAATCTGCACCGCCAGCCCGTTCGGCAGCGGCGCCTGCGGGCGGCGACCGCCATCGCGTCCGCCGCCGCGCGGCGCGGGCGCTTCGACCGCGTTCGCGGCGGCCGGGTCGTCCTTCGCCACATGCGGCTCGAGCACGCGGCGCAGCGCGAGCGCGTCGGCGTTGCCGTTCATCGTCAGCCGCACGGCCTGCGCATAGCGGCTGCGTGCGCGTTCGAGATCCATCACGGTATCGGCCGTGAAGCGAATGCCGCCGGTGAACGCGTCGTTGCGCGCCTGCCCCTGCACGATCAGCAGCTCGTCCTCCTTGAACAATGCCTTGTTTGCCTCGAACTGTTCGTTGAAGATCGTGATCTCGCATTGGCCCGAGCCGTCGTCGAGCAGCGCGATCAGCATCTTGCCGCGCTGCGTCATCTGCGTGCGCAGCGACGCGATGATGCCGGCGACGAGCTTGTCACGCCCTTCCTTCAGGTCGCCGACCTTCTGCCGCACGAAGCGGCGCACTTCGTCGCGATACGCGTCGAACAGGTGGCCGGACAGGTAGAAGCCGAGCGCGCCCTTTTCTTCCTGCAGACGGCGCTTGTCGTCCCACGCGGGTTCGTCGACGAGCGCGTGCGCATGCGGCGACTCGGCGCCCATGTCGAACAGGCCGGCCTGCATCGCGTTCGCCTCGGCCTGGTCGGCCGCTTCCATCGCGAGCGGCACCGACGCGATCAATTGCGCTCGGTTCGGGTTCAGCGAATCGAACGCGCCGGCGCGGATCAGCGCCTCGACGGTGCGGCGGTTGACGACGCGCCGGTCGATCCGTTCGCAGAAGTCGAACAGGTCGGTAAACGCCTTTTCCTCGCGGGCCCGCAGGATTTCCTCGATCGCGTTCTGGCCGCTGCCCTTCACCGCGCCGAGGCCGTAGCGGATCGTGCGCGAGCGCTTGCCGTCGGCTTCCGCGACCGGCTCGAACCGGTAATGCGATGCGTTGATGTCCGGCGGCAGCACGACGAGGTTGTTCAACACGCAATCGTCGAACAGGATCTTCACCTTGTCGGTGTCGTCCATCGCGAGCGTCATGTTGGCCGCCATGAATTCGGCCGGATGGTGCGCCTTCAGCCACGCGGTGTAATACGCGAGCAGCGCATACGCGGCCGCGTGCGACTTGTTGAAGCCGTAGCCCGCGAACTTCTCCATCAAGTCGAAGATCTCGTCGGACTTCTCGCGCGTGAGGCCGTTCTTCGCCGCACCCTCGGCGAAGATCTCGCGATGCTTGGCCATCTCCTCGGGCTTCTTCTTGCCCATCGCGCGACGCAGCAAGTCGGCGCCGCCGAGCGAGTAGCCGCCGATGATCTGCGCCATCTGCATCACCTGCTCCTGATAGACCATGATGCCGTAGGTCTCTTTCAGGACGGGTTCGACGCGCGGATCCGGATAGTCGACCTTCTCTCGCCCGTGCTTCCGTGCGCAGAAGCTCGGGATCAGGTCCATCGGGCCCGGACGGTACAACGACACGAGCGCGATGATGTCCTCGAAGCGGTCGGGCTGCGCATCCTTCAGCATGCCCTGCATCCCGCGGCTTTCCAGCTGGAACACCGCGACCGTGTTGGCCTTCTTCAGGATCTGGAACGAGGCCGGATCGTCGAGCGGCACCTGCGCGAGCGACCAGTCGGCCTTCGACGGATCGAGGCGGCGGATGTAGCGCTCGGCCCAGTCGAGGATCGTCAGCGTCGTGAGCCCCAGAAAGTCGAACTTCACGAGGCCGACGGCTTCGACGTCGTCCTTGTCGTACTGGCTGACCACGCCGCCGTCGTCGCCCTGCGTGTACAGCGGGCAGAAATCGGTCAGCTTGCCGGGCGCGATCAGCACGCCGCCCGCGTGCATCCCGACGTTACGCGTGAGGCCCTCGACGCGCTGCGCGAGATCGAGCAACTGATGGACTTCGTCCTCGTGGTCGTAGCGCTCCTGCAGTTGCGGCTCTTCCTTCATCGCGTCGGCAATCGTCACGTGCTTGCCGGGCTTGAACGGAATCAGCTTCGCGACACCGTCGGTGAACATGTAGCCGAGGTCGAGCACGCGGCCGATGTCGCGCACGGCCGCCTTCGCGGCCATCGTGCCGAACGTGGCGATCTGCGACACGGCGTCCGCGCCGTATTTCTCCTTCACGTACTGGATCACGCGATCGCGGCCGTGCTGGCAGAAGTCGATGTCGAAGTCGGGCATCGACACGCGCTCGGGGTTCAGGAAGCGCTCGAACAGCAGGTTGTAGCGCAGCGGATCGAGGTCGGTGATGCCGAGCGCGTACGCGACCAGCGAGCCGGCGCCCGAGCCGCGGCCCGGCCCGACCGGCACGCCGTTGTTCTTCGCCCAGTTGATGAAGTCCGCAACGATCAGGAAGTAGCCGGGGAAGCCCATCTTCGTGATGGTCCCGCACTCGAATTCGAGGCGCTTGTAGTACGTGTCGCGCTGCGCGTCGCGCTCGGCTTCGACCGGATACAACTGCGCGAGGCGGGTCTCGAGCCCTTCCTTCGACAGCTGGACCAGGTAGTCGTCGAGCGACATGCCGTCCGGCGTCGGGAACAGCGGCAGTTTCGGCTTGCCGAGCTCGAGCTTCAGGTTGCAGCGCTTCGCGATCTCGACCGTGTTCGCGATCGCCGACGGCAGGTCGGCGAACAGCGCGACCATGTCGTCCTGCGTGCGGAAATACTGGTCGGTCGTGAAACGCTTCTGCCGCCGCGGGTTCGCGAGGATGTCGCCTTCCGAGATGCACACGCGCGCCTCGTGCGCGGTGAAATCGTCGTCGGTCATGAACTGCGTCGGGTGCGTCGCGACGACCGGTAGCTTCAGCGACGCGGCGAGCGTCGCGGCCTGCTGGATGTACGCCTCGGCGCCCGGCTGGCCGTAACGCTGCAGCTCGATGTAGAAAGCGCCCGGGAATACGCTCGCCCAGCGCGCGGCGTGACGGCGCGCGGCTTCTTCGTTGCCGGCGGCCAGCGCGAGCCCGATATCGCCCTGCTGCGCGCCCGACAGCGCGAGCAGCCCCTGCGCGAGCTCGCCGTCGAGCCAGCTCGCGTCGAGCTCCGCGCGGCCGCGGTACTGGTTCGTGAGCCACGCCTTCGACAGCAGCTCGCAGAGATTCAGGTAACCGACCTTGTCCTTGACCAGCAGCAGCAGCCGCGACGGCTTGTCGCGGTCGTCCGGATTGGCGATCCAGACGTCGCAGCCGGCGATCGGCTTGATGCCCTTGCCGCGGGCTTCCTGGTAGAAACGGACGAGGCCGAATGCATTGCCGAGATCGGTGAGGGCGAGCGCGCCCTGGCCGTCCGCGGCCGCCGCCTTGACGATGTCGTCAATGCGCACGATGCCGTCGGCAATCGAGAATTCGGAGTGAACGCGAAGATGGACGAAGCGAGGATCTGACATGGGCGCTATTGTAGCCGCCCCGCCGCGCGGGCTGCCCAAAAAATGCCCGCGTTGGCCGTTCGGCCGATGCACGCGGCGACGCGTCGCGCGGCTGGCCGTTCGGCCAGATACCGATGCCGGCGTCGTTTGCGGGATAATACGGTTTTTCGAATCAACGCCCCGGCTTCGCACCCTTTTTTGCGGGCCGCGTGCGGCCGTTTTCCCGTCGGACCATCATGACCATCGTCAACCTCGCCGCCTACCACTTCGTATCGCTCGACGCGAACGAGCAATGGCGCCCGCTCGTCACCGCGCGCTGCAACGAACTGGGCCTGCGCGGCACGATCCTGCTCGCGCCGGAAGGCATCAACCTGTTCATCGCCGGCACGCGCGAAGCCACCGACGCATTCATCGCATACATCCGCCACGATCCGCTGTTCGAAGGCAAGTTCGCGACGCTGCAGTTCAAGGAAAGCCTGTCCGACTCGCAGCCGTTTCGCCGCATGCTCGTGCGCCTGAAGCGCGAGATCATCACGATGAAGAAGCCCGCGATCAAGCCGGAACTCGGCCGCGCGCCGTTCGTCGACGCGCGCACGCTCAAGGCGTGGCTCGACCGCGGCCACGACGATGCGGGCCGCCCGGTCGTGATGCTCGACACGCGCAACGCGTTCGAAGTCGACGTCGGCACGTTCGACAACGCGCTCGACTACCGGATCGACAAGTTCAGCGAATTCCCGGAAGTGATCGACGCGCACCGCGCCGACCTCGAAGGCAAGACGGTCGTGTCGTTCTGCACCGGCGGCATCCGCTGCGAGAAGGCCGCGATCCACATGAAGGAAATCGGCATCGAGAACGTGTACCAGCTCGAAGGCGGGATCCTGAAGTACTTCGAGGAAGTCGGCGGCGCGCACTATCACGGCGACTGCTTCGTGTTCGACTACCGCACCGCGCTGAATCCGCAGCTCCAGCCCACCGCGAACGTCACGTGCTTCGCGTGCCGCGCGGTCGTCACGCCGCAAGCGCAACAGTCGCCGAGCTACGTGCCGGGCAAGTCGTGCCCGGCCTGCGTGCAGGCAGCCAGCGCCGCGTAACGGCGCGTCTCGCCTCGCCACGTCTCACCGCGCCCCGCCGATGAATCACGGCTATCGCGGCCGCTTCGCGCCGTCGCCCACCGGCCCGCTGCACTTCGGCTCGCTGGTCGGCGCGCTCGCGAGCTGGCTCGACGCGCGCGCGCACGGCGGCACGTGGCTCGTGCGCATCGAGGATCTCGACGGCCCGCGCACGGTGCCCGGCGCGGCGGACGACATCCTCGCGACCCTCGCCCATTTCGGCATGACGCCTGACGCGCCGCCCGTCTGGCAGAGCACGCGCGATGCGGCGTACACGGCCGCGCTCGAGCGGCTCGCCGCGGCGGGGCTCGTCTATCCGTGCGGCTGCACGCGCAAGGAAATCGCCGATTCGCTGCGCGCGGCCCACGAACGCCACACGACGCTCGCCTATCCGGGCACCTGCCGCACCGGCCTGCACGGCAAGCCCGCGCGCGCATGGCGGCTGCGCGTGCCCGACGGCAGCGACGCACTCGTCACGTTCGACGATCGCTGGCAGCACACGCAAGCGCAGAACCTCGCGACCGACGTCGGCGATTTCGTGCTCAAACGCGCGGACGGCCAGTGGGCGTATCAACTCGCGGTCGTCGTCGACGATGCCGATGCCGGTATCACGCATGTCGTGCGCGGCGCCGACCTGCTCGACTCGACCGCGCGCCAGATCTACCTGCAGCGATGCCTCGGCGTGCCGACTCCCGCGTATCTGCACGTGCCCGTCGTGGTCGATGCGAACGGCGAAAAGCTCAGCAAGCAGACGGGCGCGACGGCGCTCGAACGCAACGATCCGCTTCCGGCGCTGCGGGCCGCGGCCGCGCATCTCGGTTTGGCGGACGATGGCGATCTACCGGGCAATACGATGGCGTCCTTCTACGCGGCCGCGACCGATGCGTGGGCGCGTCGCTTCGGCCCGCGCGCGGGTTGAGTCGCCTGCGGGACACCGGCGCGTGCCCGACTACGCTCGTGCGTCCGTCGGCGTCTAATCCGATCGCGTGACGACGTGACGCAAGCATGACCGTCACGCCTGCCGACGACACGGCATCAAAAGATCCGCCCCGCGCGGCAAGCAATAGCCGCGCCTCGCACGCCCCCCCCCCGCCCCGATCGCGTCACCCAATGAAAAACGGGCACATGCTCGTCGCATGTACCCGCTTGCCGGCAGCGCTCACGCGCCGCCCCCGCCGCGCCGCCCGGCTTACGCCGACGGCTTGCGCGGCATCCCGAACCCGCCGAGCAGCGCGGCGACCTGCCGCTTCGGCCCTTTCTTCTCGGGCTGCTGCGCGGGCTGCGCGTCGTCGGGCTGCTTCGCCGACGCCTGCGGCTCGTACGGCTTCAGGAAGAAGTCGTCGACCGGCGCTTCGTGGCGGCGATGATGGCCGCCGCGCTCGGCGCTGCCCGACCGGCGAGCCGATGCGCCGCGATGCTCGTCGCGATCGCGCCGGCCGCCCCGCTCGCCACCGCGCTCGCTGTTGCGTTCACCACCGCGCTCGCCGCCACGTTCGTCGTGACGATGGCGCGCCGGCTTGTCGAGCTTGAGCGTCTGCACTTCGAGCGGACGCTTGATCAGCTTCTCGATGTCGGCGAGCTGCTTGCGCTCGTTCGGGCTGCACAGCGACAGCGCGTCGCCCGTCGCACCCGCGCGGCCGGTACGGCCGATCCGGTGCACGTAGTCTTCCGCGCTGAACGGCAGGTCGAAGTTGATCACGGCCGGCAGCTCGGCGATGTCGAGGCCGCGCGCGGCCACGTCGGTCGCGACCAGCGCCTCGATCTCGCCGCGCTTGAACGCGTCCAGCGCCTGCATCCGCTCGATCTGCGTCTTGTCGCCGTGAATCGCCGACGCGACCACGCCGTCGCGCTCGAGATTGCGCGCGAGGCGGCTCGCGCCGATCTTGCTGTTACAGAACACGATCACCTGCTTGAGGCCGCGATCGCGCAGCAACTGCACGACGGCCGCCTGCTTGTCGCCTTCGGCGACGTCGTAGACGATCTGCGTGACGTTCGCGTTCGTCGAGTTGCTGCGCGCGACCTCGATCGTCTGCGGATTGCGCAGGTAGGTCGACGCGAGCTTCTTGATTTCGCCCGAGAAGGTGGCCGAGAACAGCAGCGTCTGACGCTCCTTCGGCAGCAGGTTCAGGATGCGCTGCAGATCGGGCAGGAAGCCCATGTCGAGCATCCGGTCGGCTTCGTCGAGCACGAGGATCTGCACCTGGCCGAGGTTCGCCGTCTTCTGCTGCACGTGATCGAGCAGGCGGCCCGGCGTCGCGATCAGGATCTCGACGCCGCGACGCAGTTCGGCCGATTGCGGGTTCATGTCGACGCCGCCGAACACCACCGCGCTGCGCAGCGGCGTGTGCTTCGCATACGCGTGCACGTTCGCGGCGACCTGGTCGGCGAGTTCGCGGGTCGGCGTGAGGATCAGCGCACGCACGGGGTGGCGCGCCGGCGACGCGCTCGTGTTGGCTTGCGGCAGCAGGCGCTGGATGATCGGCAGCGAGAAACTCGCGGTCTTGCCGGTGCCCGTTTGCGCGGCGCCCATGACGTCGCGGCCGGCGAGCACGACCGGAATGGCCTGCGCCTGGATCGGCGTCGGCGTCGTATAACCCTGCTCCGCAATGGCTTTCAGGATATCGGCGGCAAGGCCGAATTGATCGAAGGTTGCGTCGACGGGCTTGGCGACAGAATCGGACATGGTGGCGTTTCGCTCAAAAGGCGCGGCGGGGACATCGTGCGTCAGGCCGGCCGGGCCTGCGCTCATCACAATTCGGAAATAGACGGAGCCGCGGCGCGCCGCGCGGCGCCGCTCTGGCGCTTGGGACCGGTTCAATGCGAACGCTGGACGCCAGGCCGTGCGGACTCCGTTCGGCGCGAATGCCGGCGGAAAGGGCCGTATTGTAGCACCGTGCGGGAATCTGTCCGCGACAACGCCGCGAATGGCCACGGCGGCGGTTCGCGCGGCGGGACTGCCCCAGCCCGTGCGGGCGAGCGGTCGCCCGTACGGGTTATCCGTATCGGGCAGTAAACAAGAATGGGGGTTCGATGCCGAAGCCTCGTACCAGTCGGTCCGCCGCCCATCCGCGTACCGGGCCTTCAGCCTGACAGCCGTCACGACGCGCGAATACGCGAATGCGTGCCGCGACCGCGCCCGCCGCTCAGCCCTGCTTCTTTTTCTTCTCGACCTGCACGCAGTCGCCCAGCAGCGGCGGCGACTTCGGGTCGGCGATCTCGTCGCGCAGCGTCGCTTCCTTGCCCTTCGTCCACCACGTATAGCGGCCGGCCTGGTAGCGCGCGCCCGACGCCGACACCGTGTCGACGAACAGCAACCGCTTGCCGTCGACCGGCACGAGCGCGAAGCTCTGGCCGTTGCCCGCGAGCCAGTACGACACGCGCACCGGCTGCTTCTGGTTCGCGCACTGGTAGACGACCTGCTGGCGCGTGTCGGCGTCGATCTCTTCGATGGTCAATCGCGCGGCATGCGCGACGGAAACGGCACCGCTGGCAAGCGCAAGCGCGGCGAGGGTGTAGCGAATCATGCAGGTCCTCTCACGAGACGGTGGAAACGCGCCATCGCAGCGCGCGGGGTGATTGTCCATACGGTCGACGGGAAGGCACGTCGGCGGCCGAAATCAGGGATCTATCACATCCGCGCACGCATCGGTCGGCGCCGCGGCGACATGGCCGACGAGCGGCACGATCTTGAGGCCCGCCGACGCCACGCGGCACGGGGCGGCCGCCAGGCCGCAGCCGGCGAGACTCGCGACAAGCGCCAGCGCGGCGCCCAGCTTTCCGATACGCAACCACCTCGACGCCATCGTCCGCTCCTCGTTCCGTCAGCGCGCCGACACGGGCCGCACGGCCGCGGCAGCGCGCTTCGCGCGTTCGCGGGCTTCGTCGACGGTCGCGCCGCTCGCCAGCGCGACACCCATGCGCCGCTTCGCGAAACTTTCCGGCTTGCCGAACAGGCGCAGGTCCGCGCCCGGCACCGCGAGCGCGTCGCGCACGCCTTCGAACGCGATCCCGCGCTCGTCGAGCCCGCCGTAGATCACCGCCGACGCAGCCGGCGTGCCGAGCGCCGGATCGACCGGCAGCCCGAGAATCGCCCGCGCGTGCAGCTCGAATTCCGACTGGCGCTGCGATGCCAGCGTGACGAGGCCCGTATCGTGCGGCCGCGGGCTCACCTCGGAGAACCAGACGTCGTCGCCGCGCACGAACAGCTCGACGCCGAACAGCCCGCGCCCGCCGAGCGCCTCGGTCACCTTGTGCGCGATCTCGCGCGACTTCTCGAGCGCCGCCGCGCTCATCGGCTGCGGCTGCCACGATTCGACATAGTCGCCCGCCACCTGGACGTGGCCGACCGGCTCGCAGAAATAGGTACGCGTGTCGAGCGTCGCGGGGTCGATCGCGCGCACGGTCAGCTGCGTGATCTCGTAGTCGAAATCGACGAAGCCCTCGACGATCACGCGGCCGTGGTTCACACGCCCGCCGGCCATCGCGTAGTCCCACGCCGGCTTCACGTCGGCCTCGGTCTTCACGACCGACTGCCCCTTGCCCGACGACGACATCACGGGCTTCACGACACACGGCATGCCGATCTTCGCGACGGCCGCGCTGAACGCTTCGAACGAATCCGCGAACGCATACGGGGAGGTCGGCAGGCCGAGTTCCTCGGCCGCGAGCCGGCGGATCCCTTCGCGATTCATCGTGAGCTGCGTCGCGCGCGCGGTCGGGATCACCTCGGCGAGGCCGGCTGCCTCGATCGCCGCGAGCGCGTCGGTGGCGATCGCCTCGATCTCGGGGACGATCAGGTGCGGACGCTCGGCCTCGACGACCGCCCGCAGCGCGGCCGCGTCCGTCATGTCGATCACGTGCGCGCGATGCGCGACCTGGTGGCCCGGTGCGTCCCGATAGCGATCGACCGCGACGACTTCGACGCCGAGACGCTGCAACGCGATGATGACTTCCTTGCCGAGTTCGCCCGCGCCGAGCAGCATGACGCGCGTGGCCGAGGGTGAAAGCGGCGTACCGAGCCGCTGACCGATCTGCATGTGATTTCCCGCTGGTTCTGTTGGAGGACGAAAACGGCTTCGATGTTAACACGGGCATCCGGGCCGGTTCGGGCGGTTTGGCCGCGCCGGCGCGTCGTCGTGCGAGGCCGGTGGGCGGCCCGCGAACGTTTTCACGCGCGAAGTGTCGGCTCGCCTGCCGCAGGGCGGGTGCGTTACTCTTACGCCTTGATCAGAATCCGAAGAGGAACGAGGCTCATGTCCCACCTGTCCGCGGCCGCACGCGCACGCACCGGCCTGTTTCGTCCGTTGCGCGCGCCGCTTTGCGCGCTGACGCTTGCCACGCTTCTCGCCGCCTGCGCGATGCCGACCCATCCCGATTCCGCCGCCCCCGAACCCGACCCGTACAACCCCGCCGCCGTCCAGTTGCTCGACGACACGAGCTGGGAGCTCACCCGCTGGGTGAACGCCGACGGCACGCAACGCGCGATCCCGCACGGCGACAACGGCGAGCCGATCAAGCTCGCGCTGTCGACCGATTCGGGCATCCGGCGCGCAAGCGGGTTCTCGGGCTGCAACCGCTACATGGGCACCTACGCGATCAAGAATGGCGTGCTGAGCTTCGGCCCGCTCGCCGGCACGCGAATGGCCTGCCCGAACACGCTCGGCGGCCAGCTCGAAGCCGCGTACCTCGACGCGCTCGCCCACATCGCGAAGACCGGCGTGCAGATGCGCGCGCCGCAGCAATTGCAGATCGTGACCGAGGCCGGCGCGACGCTGACGTTCACGCACCGGAGCCCCTGACGCCCGGCGCGCGCGAAGGCCGACCGACCGCCTTCGCGTGGCGCGCCACGCGCATGTGCCACCCACGTGCGTCGCGCGGCGTGAATCGGAATCACGCCGCGTTAGAGTCTTGTTCGCCGGCCGGTTAAACTCGGCGGGTCGCGCCCCGCGCGCCCCTCCCCACTCCTGTTTCAAAGCATGCACACGGTTGTCTTCGGCTGGTTCGGCATCTCCGCCGTCTGGTTCCTCCTTCTCTTCTGGCGTCTCGTCCAGGCGATGCTGCCCGGCGGCGGCGGGCTCGCCGGCCGCGGCTCGATCCGCCTGTGGCTCGGCTTCGCCGCGGTATTCGTCGCCAGCTGCACGCTGACGAGCCCGCTGTCCGGCCCCGACACGAACGCGCTCGGCCATGCGTGCTCGGCCGGCTTCGCCCGCGTGCTCGGCCCGATCGGCACGCCGGTCGCGATGGTCGTGCTGTTGTTCGCCGGCTTGCCCTGGCTGACCGGCATCGGCTGGCGGCAGTTCGCCGCATGGGTCGACACGTCGTTCGGCGTCAAGCTGTCGCGCGACGGCGACGACGACGCGCGCGGGATCGCCGATCTGCCGCGCAGTGCGCTGCATCGCGACGACGACGTCGTGCAGCCGACCACCGCGCACACCGTGAACTCGATGGCGCCGCGCCAGAACGGCCGGTATTCGCGCCCGACCGTGTGGAAGCCCGATCCGCAGGCACGACCGAAGCCGCGCAGCAAGACGCCGCCGCGCCCGCTCGCGGAGCCCGTCGCGCCGTCGGGCTGGCTGAAGCCCGCCGCGCCGCAACGCACACCGGCGCCGCCCGCGCCGATCCCGGCCAGCGCGATGCCGCCGCCGACCACCGGCAGCACCGCCAGCCTCGCGCGCGCCGCGGCGAACGCGCAAGTGCCGCGCCCGGCGCCCGCTCCGCTTCCGGCGGGATTCGAACCCGTCCGGCCGCGTCCGACCGCCGCGCGGCCGGCCACCGCCGCGCTCACGCAGACTACGCCGCGCGCCACGGTCGCGCCGCGACCGGCCGGTACGCAACCGCAGCGTCCGCCGGTGCGTCCGGCCGCGGGCACGGCGGCAGCCGGCCTGCCGCCGGACGCGACACGCCGCCGCCCGGCGCCGCCCGCGCCGGCACGCGCGCCGCTCTATGCGTGGACGGAAAAACCGGCCGCGCCGATCACGCCTGCGCCGAGCGTTCACGACACGCTGCGCGCGATCGAAGCCAGCACCGCGCAATGGGCGGCGCTGGGCGGCGCACAGCCGGCCGACGCGACGCAAGCGGCAACCGCAACCGCTGCCGGCGTAGCCGCGGCGGGTGGCGTGGCCGCGCCGGCAGCGGCGGCTGTGTCGGACGCGTTCGTCTCCGCGACGCACGGCATCGCAGCGCAGGACATCCCTGCCCCGGCCGAACACGAAGCCGCACCTGCGCATGACGACACCGCGCCGATCGTGCTCGACGCCTTCATGCCGGCGGAATCCGGCATGACACAGGCTCCGGTCGACGATTCACCCACCCCGTCGTTCGATGACACCACCCCGCACGCGCTGCCGGATACCCGCGTCGACGATCGCGTGTTTTCGCCTCGTGCCGACGACGAGATCCCTCCCGTCGACGATGCGCCCGCCGCGCCGGCATTCGGGATCGCCGCCGCGCCTTCGTTCGACATGCCCGTCGACGTCGCGCCGTGGGAAGACGTCGCCAGCCCGCCGGCTTCCGCCTTCGACGTGTCGACCGGGAATCCGGTCGCCGAATCGCTGGAGGACACCGCGGGATCGGAATCCGCCGATCCCGCCTCCGCGCAGGCAGACGATGCGGCGGTTCGCGACCCTGGCACCCGCCATCCGGCCGGATCACCGGATACCGACGACAAGGACGACACGCAACCGGCGCCTGTCATCGATCGCGCCGCACCGGCCCACGTGCCTGAACGTGCCGCCGATGCGCACGCCGACGTGAAGCCCGCCGACGGTATCGTCCCGTTCGCCGCCCTGCCCTCTTCGTCGATCGCCGGAACGCCGGCGCGCGCGCTTTCGGCAACCACGCCGATCGCGGCGCCGTCTTCCGCGCCGGCATCGACGGGTCCAGCCGACACGACGATCACCTCGACCGGTACGACGACCTCCGCTCCATCCGGCTCACCCGGCTCATCGGGCGCCGTCGCTCCGCAGCCGGCCATCGCCCTTCCCGCGTCGCCGGCCGTTTCCGCCACGACGTCGCCATCCTTCAGCGCGATCGCGCCGACAGCCGCGCTCGCCGCCACGCCGGCTCACCGGGTCACGGGCTTGCCTGCCGCTGCAACCGGACCGCTGATGTCGATCGATGCGCCCGCCGCGACGCAGGCCCCGTCGATCGCGTTCGACCCTGCCACGGTCGCAACGCGGACGTTCACGACACCGCCCGCCGCTGCCGCCACGTCGTCGGGCTGGTCCATGTCGCACGACGTGACCGAGGCGCCGATCACGGCACCGCCGGCAACGGCCCTCCCCGGCGCCAGCCTCCCGTCTCCGCCGGCGGCCGTCGTTTCCGCGCCGACACCGCCCACTGTCGCACCGATCGGCGCACCGGCCACCCAGGCGACCGAGGCCACCGAACCGGCCCCGGCCGCCGCCCGTCAGCCGCGCCCGAACGCGTTCGAATTCCACGCACCCGCGTCGTTCAACGTCGAACTGCCGACGCTCGACCTGCTCGAGCCTGCGTCCGACGACGTCGAAACGATCACCGAGGAACACCTCGCGCAAACCGCGCAGGTGATCGAACAGCGACTGCAGGAATTCAAGGTGCCGGTGACGGTGGTCGGCGCATCGGCCGGCCCCGTGATCACGCGCTTCGAGATCGAACCCGCGCTCGGCGTGCGCGGCAGCCAGATCGTCGGGCTGATGAAGGACCTGTCGCGCGGCCTCGGCCTCACGTCGATCCGCGTCGTCGAGACGATCCCCGGCAAGACCTGCATGGGCCTCGAACTGCCGAACGCGAAGCGCCAGATGATCCGCCTGTCGGAGATTCTCGAATCGCGCCAGTACCAGCATTCGCCGTCGCAACTGACGATCGCGATGGGCAAGGACATCACCGGCCACCCGGTCGTCACCGATCTCGCGAAGGCGCCGCACATGCTGGTGGCCGGCACGACGGGTTCGGGCAAGTCGGTCGCGATCAACGCGATGATCCTGTCGCTGCTGTACAAGGCGACGCCGGAAGACGTGCGGCTCATCATGATCGACCCGAAGATGCTGGAACTGTCGGTCTACGAAGGCATCCCGCACCTGCTCGCGCCGGTCGTCACCGACATGAAGCTCGCGGCGAACGCGCTGAACTGGTGCGTCGGCGAAATGGAGAAACGCTACCGGCTGATGTCGGCCGTCGGCGTGCGCAACCTCGCGGGCTTCAACCAGAAGATCCGCGACGCGCAAGCGAAGGAAAAGAAGATCGGCAACCCGTTCTCGCTGACGCCCGACGATCCGGAGCCGCTGTCGACGCTGCCGCTGATCGTCGTCGTGATCGACGAGCTGGCCGACCTGATGATGGTCGCCGGCAAGAAGATCGAGGAATTGATCGCCCGCCTCGCGCAGAAGGCGCGCGCGGCCGGCATCCACCTGATCCTCGCGACGCAGCGTCCGTCGGTCGACGTGATCACCGGCCTCATCAAGGCGAACATCCCGACGCGCGTCGCGTTCCAGGTATCGTCGAAGATCGATTCGCGCACGATCCTCGACCAGATGGGCGCGGAGTCGCTGCTCGGGATGGGCGACATGCTGTTCCTGCCGCCGGGCACCGGTTATCCGCAGCGCGTGCACGGCGCGTTCGTCGCCGACGAGGAAGTGCACCGGATCGTCGAATACCTGAAGCAGTTCGGCGAGCCGCAGTACGAGGAAGGCATCCTCGACGGCCCGGCCGCCGACGGCGCGACGCAGGACCTGTTCGGCGACGCGCCGGATGCGGAAGCCGATCCGCTGTACGACGAAGCCGTCGCGTTCGTCGTGCGCACGCGGCGCGCGTCGATCTCGTCCGTGCAGCGGCAATTGCGCATCGGCTACAACCGCGCGGCGCGCCTCGTCGAGCAGATGGAAACGGCGGGCCTCGTGTCGGCGATGGGCATCAACGGCAGCCGCGAGGTGCTCGTGCCGGCCGCGGCCGACTGAGGCCGGCGGCCCGCCGGCCGCGATTCATCGATACAGGCGCGCCGCGCAAGCGGCTGCCCCAAATACGAAGGGCGCTGCATCGGCAGCGCCCTTCTTGCATCGGCCGGGAATCGACCGGGATTTACTGCTCGACCGGCACCAGCTTGAAGTCGACCGGCTTGCCGACCGCGACCTTCTGCGGATTCGCGCCGAGCTGCCCCGTTTCGACATCGCGGCTGAACACGTAGAACGTGTCGCTGTCCTGGTTGCCGACGATCAGCCACTTGCCGGTCGGATCGATCAGGAACTCGCGCGGCGTCTTGCCGAGGCTCGACTGGCGGCCGACGTGCTTGAGCCGGCCGTCGGCCTTGTTCACCGCGTAGATCACGAGGTCGTTCGCGTCGCCGCGGTTGCTCGCGTACAGGAAGCGCCCGTCCGGCGACAGGTGGATCGCGCCGCCGCCGACCTTGCCCTTGAAGCCCGGCGCCGTCATCGGCACCGTCTGGACCGGCGTCAGCTTGCCGTCGTGATAGCCGAACACCTCGACCGACGCGTTGAGCTCGCTCGTCACGTAAGCGAAGCGGCCGTCGGCGCCGAACACCATGTGACGCGGGCCCGAGCCGGCCTTCACCGGCGTGTAGCGCGTGTCGGTCGGGCTGATCAGCCCGCGGCTGCCGTCCACCGTGTAGCGGTAGCCGTAGATCTTGTCCGCGCCGAGATCCTGCACGAACAGGTAGCGGCCGTCCGGCGAAAACACCGTCGAATGCACGTGCGCGCCGTCCTGGCGGCCCTTCACGGGCCCGGTGCCTTCGTGGTGGACGGTCAGCACGGCCTGGCCGGCCGCGCCGTCGTCGCGCAGCGGAAACACCGCGAAGCTGCCGCCCGGGTCGGCCGCGACCGAGTAGTTGGCGGTGACGAGGTACTTGCCGTCCGGCGACAGCGCGAGATAGCAAGGATCGTTCCCTTCCGACGATACGCGGTCGATGAAGCTGAGCGCACCCGTCTTCGCGTCGAAGCGGAACGCGCTGACGCCGCCGCGCTGCGTCGCGGGCCCGTCGTCGCCGGGCAGCTCGTTGACCGCGTAGACGGTGCGACCGTCGCGGCTCGGCAACAGGTACGACGGATTCACGGTCTTCGCCGACGACACCGGCGCGACGCTGCCCGTCCTGGTGTCGAAGCGGTAAACGTAGATCCCGTCGCTGCCGCCGCCCGTATAGGTGCCGACGAGCAGGTTGTAGACGCCGTCGGCCGGGGCGGACGATTGCTGCGCGAATGCATGGGTCGCGGACAGGGAAAGCACGATCGCGAAACCTTTCATCCAGTGAGCGAACCTAAGCGGGAACCCTCGTGTCGAAGCGCGTGCGTCACGCTCCCGTAAACGGTTGGGCATTGAATCCTCCTTGCATCGAGTCGCTTCAAGTGTTGAGATAGGACGAAACGCCGGCCGTTCATGCGCTCCGCCGCCCGGCCGAGTATACGGGGCGCGGCGCCCGGGCGTGAAGTCCGGGCCGCCGACGTCCGCATTGTGAATTCGAATACCCAAGGATCGCCTGCCCATGCCCGCCCTGATCGAAGACTACGCCCTCGTCGGCGACGGCCACACGGCCGCGCTGATCGCAAAAGACGGCTCCGTCGACTGGCTGTGCTGGCCCCGCTTCGATTCGGGCGCCTGCTTCGCGGCGCTGCTCGGCACGCCCGAGCACGGCCGCTGGCTGCTTGCTCCGGCCGCCGACGCCGCGATCACGCACACGACACGCCGCTATCGCGGCGACACGCTGATTCTCGAAACCGATTACGAAAGCGCCGACGGCGCCGTCACCGTGATCGACTTCATGCCGCCCGGCAACGGCTGGTCCGAACTGGTGCGGATCGTCGTCGGCCGCCACGGCACGATGAAGATGCGCATGGAGCTCGTGTTGCGCTTCGACTACGGTTTCTCGATTCCGTGGGTCACGCAACTGACCCGCGAGGACGGCATGAAGGCCATCGCCGGCCCCGATACCGTCGTGCTGCGCACGCCGGTGTCGCTCACCGGCAAGAACCTCCATACGCTCGCGGAATTCACGGTCCGCGCCGACGAGCGCGTGCCGTTCTCGCTCGGCTACGCGGCGTCGCACATGCGGCTGCCGCCCGCGCGCGACCCGCTGTCGATGCTCGCGCGCACGGAGAACTACTGGCTCGAATGGTCGGGCCGCTGCCAGGTGCAGGGCCGCTACGCGGCCGCCGTGCGCCGCTCGCTGATCACGCTGAAGGCGCTCGCGTACGAGCCGACCGGCGGCATCGTCGCCGCGCCGACCACGTCGCTGCCCGAGAAGATCGGCGGCAACCGCAACTGGGACTACCGCTACTGCTGGCTGCGCGACGCGACGATCACGCTGCTCGCGCTGATGCGCGGCGGCTACTACGACGAGGCGCGCGCATGGCGCACGTGGCTCGGCCGCGTGATGGCCGGCTCACCCGAGCAGATCCAGATCATGTACGGGATCGCCGGCGAGCGCCGGCTGCCGGAAATGGAGCTCGACTGGCTGCCCGGCTACCAGGATTCGCTGCCGGTACGCGTCGGCAACGGCGCCGCGAACCAGCTCCAGCTCGACGTGTTCGGCGAGGTGATGGCCGCGCTGCACCTCGCGCGCGTGGGCGGCCTGCAGGCCGACGATACGGTCTGGTCCGTGCAGTGCGCGCTGCTCGACCATCTCGAGAAGATCTGGCAGGAGCCCGACGAAGGGATCTGGGAAACGCGCGGCGGCCGCCGCCATTTCACGTTCTCGAAGGTGATGGCGTGGGTCGCGTTCGACCGCGCGATCAAGTCGGCGGAAATGTTCCGGCTGCCCGGCTCGCTCGACCGCTGGCGCGCGCTGCGCGAGCGCATCCACGCGGACGTCTGCGCGAACGCCTGGCACGAAGGCAAGCAGGCGTTCGCGCAGAGCTACGGCAGCGACGAGCTCGACGCGAGCGTGCTGCTGCTGCCGCAGCTCGGCTTTCTGCCGCCGGAAGATCCGCGCATCGTCGGCACGGTCGATGCGATCGAACGGGAATTGCTGCACGACGGGCTCGTGATGCGCTACCGCACGACCGAATACGACGACGGCCTGCCGCCCGGCGAAGGCACGTTTCTCGCGTGCAGCTTCTGGCTGGTCGACAGCTACGCGCTGCTCGGCCGGATCGACGACGCGCATCGGCTGTTCAGCCGGCTGCTCGCGCTGTCGAACGACCTCGGGCTGCTCGCGGAGGAATACGACCCGGTGGCCGGCCGGCTCGTCGGCAACTTCCCGCAGGCGTTCTCGCACGTGGCGCTCGTGCATACCGCGATGAACCTGATGCACCACGAAGACGCGATGGCGCGCGCGGCCGGCCAGCCCGCGCCGGCCGTGGCCACCGGCCGCTGAGCGGCGGCCGGGGAGCCTTGTTCAGAGATCGTCAATTCGCAAAGCTTTGATGAAAATCCGAGGAAATGTTGCATTGCAACACCGATCGTTGTCCGATATGATCGACACGATTGTCCGGCTGCATTGCAACATGGCCGGTCGCTGACCCACACGGCACGCCGCGACGCCCCACGCCGCCCTTGCGCACCGTCCCCCACGCGGGAGTAGTCTGCATGCTTTACCAATTGCACGAATTCCAGCGGGCGATGCTGAGCCCGCTCACGGCCTGGGCTCAGGCCGCTTCGAAGTCGTTCGCGAATCCGTCGAGCCCGTTCTCGCTGATGCCCGGCGCACCGCGGATGGCGGCCGCCTATGAGCTGATGTATCGGCTCGGCAAGGACTACGAAAAGCCGGAATTCAACATTCACCAGATCGTCAAGGACGGCCACAACATCCCGATCGTCGAGCAGACGATCATCGAGAAGCCGTTCTGCCGGTTGTTGCGCTTCAAGCGCTATTCGGACGACGCCGACGCCGTCACGCAACTGAAGGACGAACCGGTCGTGCTGGTCTGCGCGCCGCTGTCGGGCCACCACTCGACGCTGCTGCGCGACACGGTGCGCACGCTGCTGCAGGATCACAAGGTCTACATCACCGACTGGATCGACGCGCGGATGGTGCCGGTCGAGGTCGGCCCGTTCCACCTGCACGATTACATCGCGTACATCCAGGAATTCATCCGTCACATCGGCGCGCGCAACCTGCACGTGATCTCGGTATGCCAGCCGACGGTGCCCGTGCTCGCGGCGATTTCGCTGATGGCGAGCCGCGGCGAGGACACGCCGCTCACGATGACGATGATGGGCGGCCCGATCGACGCGCGCCGCAGCCCCACTTCCGTGAACTCGCTCGCGACGCAGCACTCGACCTCGTGGTTCGAGAACAACGTGATCCACACGGTGCCCGCGAACTATCCGGGCGAAGGCCGCCAGGTGTATCCGGGCTTCCTTCAGCACACGGGCTTCGTCGCGATGAACCCGGAGCGGCACGCGCAATCGCATTGGGATTTCTACCAGAGCCTGCTGCGCGGCGACGAGGACGACGCCGAAGCGCACCGCCGCTTCTACGACGAATACAACGCGGTGCTCGACATGGCCGCCGAGTATTACCTCGAGACGATCCGCGTCGTGTTCCAGGAATTCCGGCTCGCGGAAGGCACGTGGGACGTCGAGGGCGAGCGCGTGCGGCCGCAGGACATCAAGCACACCGCACTGATGACGATCGAGGGCGAACTCGACGACATCTCGGGCAGCGGCCAGACGCACGTCGCGCACGAGCTGTGCACGGGCATCCCGCAAGACGATCGCCGCAGCCTGACCGCCGAGAAGTGCGGCCACTACGGGATCTTCTCGGGCCGCCGCTGGCGCACGATCATCTACCCGCAACTGCGCGACTTCATCCGCGAGCATGCGCCGGAGCCGAAGAACGGCGCGGCGAAGTTGCCGGTCGATGCGCAGGATGCGACCGCGATCGGCGTCGTGCCGGCCGCCAAGCCGGAGCCGGAACCGGAAACGGCGGTGCGCGCCACCGCCGCCAAACGCACGCGCGGCACGCGCGCGAAGGCGCCGGCCGTGACGGTCGCGCCCGCCCGGGCACCCGCCGCCAAGGCCGCGCCGGCCGCGAAACGCGCGGCAGGCAGCCCGCGCGCCAAAGCCATGCGAGCCCGCAAGGCCGCCTGACACACCGCGCTCCGACGCAAAAACGCCGCCGTAGCTTGCGCACGGCGGCGTTTTCTTATCCGGGCGCGGCCGCGAACCAGCGGCGCACCGGCTCCTCCATTCGTCGCGTCAGCGCCGCAGCAGATACGCGAGCAGCACCTCGGTGTTCATCCGGACCATCTCCGCGCGCTCGTCGGTATCGGTGAAGTCGCGGCCGAGCGTCGCGGCGAGCGTGAAGCGGTTCGACACGATGTAGTAGCCGAGCCCCGACAGCGTCACGTAGAAGCGCAGCGGATCGACGTCGCTGCGGAACAGCCCGGCCTTCTGGCCGCGCATCAGCACGTTGCCGAGTTTCGCGACGATCGGCGACATCATCTCGCGGATCCGCGTCGACTTGTGCAGATAGCGCGCTTCGTGCAGGTTCTCGTTGTTGATGAGCCTCAGCAGCTCCGGATGGTCGCGGTAGTAATCCCACACGAAATGCGCGAGCCGCGTGACGGCTTCGACCGGCGCGACGCCGTCGAGATCCAGCACGCGCTCGGCCTCCGTCAGCGCGGAGAACGCGTGTTCGAGCACGGCGGTGAAGAGCTGCTCCTTGCTGCCGAAGTAGTAATAGAGCATGCGCTCGTTCGTTTCGGCCCGGCGCGCGATCTGATCGACGCGCGCGCCGAACAGCCCTCCATTCGCGAACTCTTCGGCCGCCGCCATCAGGATGCGGCGGCGCGTACCTTCAGGATCTCTTTTGATTTTTGGCTGATTCATGGTGGCGTTTTGCTATGTGAGCCGCTTGATCCGGACCGGCACCCCCACCGCCTCGGCGCCGGCCGCCCTGGAACGGGCGCGCCGCGGGCGGCCACCCTCCTGCTGAGCCCCTGCAAAAAAGCGGTTCGATTATGCGCATAGACGGCGTCCAGCGCAATGCGGGAAATCGGCGATAATCGAGCTTTGGCAAACCTTTCCGGCCGCGCCCGACGCGGCCGAGAGCCATTCGGCGCCGCGGCGCCCGTTGTCAGCCTGTTGTCACCGTGACCGATTCCAAAACACTCGCGGATCGCATCGAAGATCTGCTTCCCCAGACGCAATGCACGAAGTGCGGCTATAACGGCTGCCGTCCGTACGCCGAGGCGATCGCCGCCGGCGACGCGAACTACAACCAGTGCCCGCCCGGCGGCGCCGAAGGCATCGCGCGCCTCGCGCGCCTGCTCGGCAAGCCGGTGATTCCGCTGAACCCCGTGAACGGCAGCGAACATCCGCGCGCGGTCGCGTTCATCGACGAAAACCTGTGCATCGGCTGCACGCTGTGCATGCAGGCGTGCCCGGTCGACGCGATCGTCGGCGCGCCGAAGCAGATGCACACGATCGTCGCGTCGCTATGCACGGGTTGCGACCTGTGCGTGCCGCCGTGCCCGGTCGACTGCATCGCGATGCTGCCGGTGACCGGCGATCGCACGGGCTGGGATGCGTGGTCGCACGAGCAGGCCGACGCCGCGCGCGAGCGCCACGATCTGCGGCTCGCGCGCCAGCGTCGCGAGCGCGAGGCCGCCGAAGCGCGCGCCGCGGCCCGCCGCGCCGCGAGTACCGCGAAGCCGGCCGCGGAACCCTCCGCCGTGCAGCCGGGCGCGCCGGCCGCCGCACCGGCCGACGACGCCGAAGCGAAGAAACGCGCGATCATCGCCGCCGCGCTCGAACGCGCGCGCAAGAAGAAGGAAGAACTGTCCGGGCAAGGCGCCGGGCCGAAGAACACCGAAGGCGTGAGCGCGGCCGTCCAGGCGCAGATCGACGCGGCCGAGGCCCGCCGCAAGCGGCTCGCCGAACAGCAGGCGCAGCGCGACGCCGATGCGGCGTCGGGCGGCGGCGACCACGACAACGACGCAGGCAACGACGATCCGGGCGGCCCGTCCACGCCGCCCGACCAGAACGCTCCATGAACGCCAGCAAACGACGCGCGATCTACGAAACGCTGCAGAGCCTCAATCCGCATCCGACCACCGAGCTCGAATACTCGACGCCGTTCGAACTGCTGATCGCCGTGATGCTGTCCGCGCAGGCGACCGACGTGTCGGTCAACAAGGCGATGCGGAAAATGTTTCCGGTCGCGAATACCCCGCGACAAATCGTCGCGCTTGGCGAGGAAGGCGTCACCGAGTACATCAAGACGATCGGCCTCTATCGCACCAAGGCGAAGAACGTCGTCGCGACGTGCCGGATCCTGCTCGAGCGCTACGACGGCGAGGTGCCGGCCGATCGCGAAGCGCTCGAAGGCTTGCCGGGCGTCGGCCGCAAGACCGCGAACGTCGTGCTGAACACCGCGTTCGGCCAGCCGACGATCGCGGTCGACACGCATATCTTTCGCGTCGCGAATCGCACCGGTCTCGCGCCGGGCAAGGACGTGCGGGCCGTCGAAGCCGCGCTAGAGAAGTTCACGCCGAAGGAATTCCTGCAGGACGCGCATCACTGGCTGATCCTGCACGGGCGCTACGTGTGCAAGGCCCGCCGGCCCGAATGCTGGCACTGCGCGATCGAACCGCTGTGCGAATTCCGGCCGAAGACGCCGCCGCCCAACGAGTGAGCATCAGCCGCGGCTGACGTATCGACGCGCCGCGCCGGCCGCCCGGGCCACGCGCGACAACCGGCCGGCGTCGCCGCGGCGCCGGCGGCGTGCCCTCCTTCACGACTACGCGTTGGACGTCGCCGTCGCGTCGTCGGCGGCCGCGCCGCCCGCGCGCACGAGCGCCAGCACGGCCGCCAGAATCGCGACACCACCCGCCCACTGCAGCGGCGACAACGCTTCGCCGAACAGCAGCGCCGCGAGCGCGACCGTCACGACCGGTTCGAGCGTCGACAGCATCGACGTGCGCGCGGCCCCGAGCCGCTCGAGCCCCGCGAAGAACGCGAGCATGGCCGCGACCGTCGACACCAGCGCGATCGCGAGCATCGATGCCCAGCCGCCGGCCGTCGCGGGCCACCGCGGCGGCGCGCCGAACGCCGCCGTTCGCACGACGGCGATCGCGACGAGCGTCGCGGTGGCCGACAGGCAGATGATCGCGGTGGTCGCGAGCGGTTCGACGCCGCGCGTCGCCTTGGTGCCGCCGACGATGTACAGCGAGTAGATCACCGCGGCGGCCAGCGCGAGCGCGATCCCGAGCGGCTCGCCGTGCCCGCCGCCGACCATCAGCGCCGAACCCGCGACGCACAGCACCAGCGCGACGGCCTTCGCGCGCGTCAGCCGCTCGCCGAGCCACCACGCGGCCAGCAGCGTGACGAACGCCGGATACAGGTACAGCAGTAGCGCGACGAGGCTCGCCTGCGCGTGCTGCAGCGCGCTGAAATAGCAGAACGACTGCCCGACGTAGCCAAGCGCGCCCATCGCGACGAGCGGCACGAGCGCGCGGCCGCGCGGCCATGCGACGCCGCGCTGCCGCGCGATGGCGGCGAGCACCGCGCCGCCGATCGCGAAGCGCACGATCAGCAGCCCGAGCACGTCGACGCCGGCCGCGTACGCATAGCGGCCGAAAATCGCCATCGCGCCGAACGCGGCGGCGGACAACGCGACGTAGAGCGCGCCCTGCAGGGCGGCGGACGATGAGCGGACGGTGGCGGTCATGGTGAAAGCGGGCGAGCAAGGCGCCGTGACGGGAATCGTCGGAGTGTAGCGGCGCGGCGGCGGCGAGCCTAGCCCGCGCTTACCCGTTGCGCGACGGGCGGCCGCAACGACCCGCGCCGTGCCGCGCGCCTCCAGCCGCCCGAGGCCACCGCCAGCGCCGTCCGCCGCGCCGGCGTACAATGCCCGACGCGGCATGACGCCGCCCGAATCACGACGTTTCCCCACCATGTTCAATCCAAGCCGCGACGACGTGCGTCGCTTTTTCACCGAGACCTGGCGCAAGCAGCGCGCGGGCGAGATCCTGACGCCGCTCGAAGCGATCGCAGCCGACTGGATCGTCGAGCATCCGGAATACCACGACGAACTGGCCGACGCCGACGGCGCGGCGGCGCGCAACTACACGCCCGAGGAAGGCCGCACGAACCCGTTCCTGCACCTGTCGATGCACCTCGCGATCAGCGAGCAGTTGTCGATCGACCAGCCGCCCGGCATCCGCGCCGCGCACGACAAGCTGGCCGCGAAGCTCGACTCGACCCACGATGCGCAGCACGCGATCATGGAATGCCTCGGCGAGACGATCTGGGAAGCGCAGCGGACGAACACGCCGCCCGATACCGACGCGTACCTGCAGCGCATCCTGCGCCGCGCGTCGCGCGACTGAGTGCGCCGGCCGGCACCCCGGCCTGCGCCGGCGGCCCCGTGAAGCGGGCAAAAAAATGCCCCGCCGAGGCGGGGCATGCTTGCTGCGCGAGCCCGTGAGGCCCGTCGCGCTTACTTCTTGAATACGAGGTCGGTTTCCTTCAGCGACTCGATGTAGGCCGCGATGTCCTTCATGTCGCTGACCGACAGGTTCTGGACCTGCGCCTGCATGATCGCGTTGTTGCGACCGAGCAGCGGGTTCGTCAGCCCCATCTGGTACTGGCGCATCGACCACACGAGATAGTCGGCGTGCTGGCCGGCGAGGCGCGGATATTCGGCGTTGATCGGCTTGTTCAGCTGCGCGCCGTGGCAGGCCGCGCAGTTGTGCGATTCGACCAGTTCCTTGCCCTTCGAGATGTCCGCGGCGTGCGCGGTACCGATCGCGAGGCCGGCCGCCAGTGCAACCGCCGCCGTCTTGAATGCGTTGTTCATGAATGCTCCTGTCCCGCCGGAGAGATTGGCGGCGCGCGCTTTACTTGTAGGGGTTGTCCTTCGTGTCGGCCTTCTGGGCGGCGTAGTACGCCGACAGATCCGCGATGTCCTGGTCGGTCAGCGAGCCGGCGATCGCATTCATCGACGGGAAGTGACGATCCTTCTTGCGGTAGGCCTTCAGCGCGTTCTCGAGGTATTGCTGGTTCTGGCCGCCGAGGACAGGCACCCGGTAGACCTCCGGGTACGCCGCGCGGTAGTCCTGGATGCCGTGGCAACCGATGCACATGGCGGCCTTGCTCGCCCCGTCCTTCGGGTTGCCGACCACACCGGCCGCCTGCGCGCTGCCCGCGAGCGCCACGAGCGCTGCGACAACGACGTGTTTGCCGACGAATTTGTTCATAGCTCTTGTAACCTAGCTTGAGGGGAAACTGGCGCCGAAGCGGCAACGGCCCGCGCCGTTTTGCTTGTCGGTCGCCACGCAGGCCAAAAAAACGGCCAGATTGTACCGCGTCGGCGGGGAACGCGTCCATACGGCGCCCCCGGCTCGCCCCGCCGCAGCCCCGCAACGATACGCGGGCGCGGCCCGCCCGCACAGCCCTTCTGACTTATACTGGGTTTTTTTCCCGATGAAGAAGAGCGCCGCCATGCGTTTCGAAGGGTCCTCGCACTACGTCGCCACCGACGATCTGAAGCTCGCGGTCAATGCCGCGCTGACGCTGCAACGCCCGCTGCTGATCAAGGGCGAGCCCGGCACCGGCAAGACCATGCTCGCCGAGGAAGTGGCCGCCGCGCTCGACATGCCGCTGCTGCAGTGGCACATCAAGTCGACCACCAAGGCGCAGCAGGGCCTGTACGAATACGACGCCGTATCGCGGCTGCGCGATTCGCAGCTCGGCGACGCGCGCGTCAAGGACATCGCGAACTACATCGTCAAGGGCGTGCTGTGGCAGGCGTTCGACGCCGAGCGCCCGAGCGTGCTGCTGATCGACGAAATCGACAAGGCCGACATCGAATTCCCGAACGACCTGCTGCGCGAGCTCGACCGGATGGAATTCCACGTGTACGAGACGCGCGAGACGGTCCGCGCGAAGCACCGCCCGCTCGTCATCATCACGTCGAACAACGAGAAGGAGCTGCCCGACGCGTTCCTGCGCCGCTGCTTCTTCCACTACATCCAGTTTCCGGACCCGTCGACGATGCAGAAGATCGTCGCGGTGCACTTCCCGAACATCCGCGAGGAACTGCTGCGCGCGGCGCTCGAGAATTTCTTCGAGTTGCGCGGCGTGTCGGGCCTGAAGAAGAAGCCGTCGACGTCCGAGCTGCTCGACTGGCTGAAGCTGCTGCTCGCCGAGAACATCCCGGCCGACGCGCTGCGCGGCGCGGACGCGAAACAGATCGTGCCGCCGCTCGCGGGCGCGCTGCTGAAGAACGAGCAGGATCTGAGCCTGCTCGAACGGCTCGTCTACATGAACCGGCACAACCGGTAATCCCCCTCACCCGCGAAGGCCCGGCCATGCTGCTCAATTTCTTCTACGCGCTGCGCGCAGCCAAGCTGCCCGTCTCGGTGAAGGAATACCTGACGCTGCTCGAAGCGCTGAAGGCCGGGCTGATCTCGCCGTCGATCGACGCGTTCTACTTCCTCGCGCGGATGACGCTCGTCAAGGACGAGCAATATTTCGACAAGTTCGACCAGGCGTTCGGCGCGTATTTCCACGGCGTGTCCGCCCTGCCGTCCGAGGCGTTCGACATCCCGCTCGACTGGCTCGAGAAGCGCCTCGAGCGCGAGCTGTCGGCCGAGGAGAAGGCGCAGATCGAGGCGATGGGCGGCCTCGACAAGCTGATGGAGCGTTTGAAGGCGCTGCTCGACGAGCAGAAGGAACGCCACGAAGGCGGCAACAAATGGATCGGCACGGGCGGCACGTCGCCGTTCGGGCACGGCGGCTACAACCCGGAAGGCGTGCGCATCGGCGGCCCGTCGAACGGCAATCGCACCGCGGTGAAGGTGTGGGAGGCGCGCGCGTACCGCGACTACGACGATTCGGTCGAGATCGGCACGCGCAACATCAAGGTCGCGCTGCGGCGGCTGCGCCGCTTCGCGCGCGAAGGCGCGGCCGAGGAGCTCGACCTGCCCGGCACGATCCGCAGCACGGCCGCGAACGCCGGCTGGCTCGACCTGCGGATGGTGCCCGAGCGCCACAACAACGTGAAGGTGCTGATGCTGCTCGACGTCGGCGGGTCGATGGACGACCACATCAAGCGCACCGAAGAGCTGTTCTCGGCCGCGAAGGCCGAGTTCAAGCACCTCGAATTCTTCTACTTCCACAACTGCGTGTACGACCACCTGTGGAAGAACAATCGCCGCCGCCACGCGGAGCGCACCGCGACGTGGGACGTGCTGCACAAGTTCACGCCCGACTACAAGCTGATCTTCGTCGGCGACGCGACGATGAGCCCGTACGAGGTGCTGCAGCCCGGCGGCTCGGTCGAATACAACAACCCGGAAGCCGGCGCCGTGTGGCTGCGCCGTCTCGCCGACCAGTTCCCCCACCATGCATGGCTGAACCCGGAGCCCGAGCGGCTATGGGAATACCGGCAATCGATCGCGATCATTCGCGACGTGCTCGGCCAGCGCATGTATCCGCTCACGCTCGCGGGCCTCGAAACCGCGATGCGCGCACTCAGCAAGTAACGACACCCACCCGCAGATACCCAGGCCGCGTCCGAGCGGCCGCCCCGGAGAGAGCATGAACCTTTCGCCCACCGCGAGCGCCAGCCGCGCCGGCGGCCGCCGCTTTTTCGCCGATACGTCCGTGTCCGCGCTCGTCGCCGGCTTCGTCGCGATGATGACCGGCTACACGAGCTCGCTCGTGCTGATGTTCCAGGCCGGCCGCGCCGCCCACCTCACCGACGCGCAGATCTCGTCGTGGATCTGGGCGCTGTCGATCGGCATGGCGCTGACGACCATCGGCCTGTCGCTGCGTTTTCGCGCGCCCGTCGTCGTCGCGTGGTCGACGCCCGGCGCCGCGCTGCTGATCGCGTCGCTGCCCGGCGTGCCCTACCGCGAGGCGATCGGCGCGTTCGTCGTGTGCGCGCTGCTGCTGACCGCCGTCGGCGTGAGCGGGCTGTTCGACACGCTGATGAAGCGGATTCCGGCCGGCATCGCGGCCGCGCTGCTCGCGGGCATCCTGTTCGAGATCGGCATCGAGATCTTCCGCGCCGCGCAGTTCCAGACCGCGCTCGTGCTCGCGATGTTCTTCACCTACCTGATCGTGAAGCGGCTCGCGCCGCGCTATGCGATTCCGGCGACGCTGATCGTCGGCACGGCGGTGGCCGGCGGCCTCGGGCTGCTCGACTTCAGCCGCTTCCACATCGCGCTCGCGCAGCCCGTGTTCACGATGCCCGCGTTCTCGATCGCGTCGATCGTCAGCATCGGCATTCCGCTGTTCGTCGTCGCGATGGCGTCGCAGAACGTGCCGGGCATCGCGGTGCTGCGCGCGGACGGCTATTCGACGCCGTCGTCGCCGCTGATCGCGACGACCGGCCTCGCGTCGCTGCTGCTCGCGCCGTTCGGCGCGCACGGCGTGAACCTCGCGGCGATCACGGCCGCCATCTGCACGGGCCCGGAAGCGCACGAGGATCACGCGAAGCGCTACACGGCCGCCGTGTGGTGCGGCACGTTCTACCTGATCGCCGGGATCTTCGGCGCGACGATCGCCGCGCTGTTCGCGGCGCTGCCGAAGGCGCTCGTCGTGTCGGTCGCGGCGCTCGCGCTGTTCGGCTCGATCATGAGCGGGCTCGCGAACGCGATGCAGGACGTGAAGCAGCGCGAAGCGGCGCTCGTCACGTTCATGGTCACGGCTTCGGGCCTCACGCTGCTGTCGATCGGCTCCGCGTTCTGGGGGCTCGTCGCGGGCGTCGTCACGCAGGTGATCCTGAACGCGCGGCGCCCCGCGTGACGCGGCTCGCCGCCTGCCGCGGCGCGCGCCCGGCACGCCAAAACGTGCCCGACACGAATCGGGCCTAAAATGATGGATCGGAAGCGGCGCCCGGCGCCGCTTCGCTTCGCCGCCGCGCTCGCGCGGCCCGTGAGAACCCGGCGCCCCGCGCTCTTCTTCCGAATCGCCATGACTACCGCACTCGACCAGCTGAAGCAGTACACGACCGTCGTCGCCGACACGGGCGACTTCCAGCAGCTTGCGCAATACAAGCCGCAGGACGCGACCACGAACCCGTCGCTGATCCTGAAGGCCGTCCAGAAGGATGCGTACAAGCCGATCCTCGAGAAAACCGTCCGCGATCACCGCAACGAAAGCACCGATTTCATCATCGACCGCCTGCTGATCGCATTCGGCACCGAAATCCTGAAGCTGATCCCGGGCCGCGTGTCGACCGAGGTCGACGCACGCCTGTCGTTCGACACGCAGCGCTCGATCGACAAGGGTCGCGAGCTCATCAAGCTGTACGAAGCGGCCGGCGTCGGCCGCGAGCGCATCCTGATCAAGCTCGCATCGACGTGGGAAGGCATCCGCGCGGCCGAGGTGCTGCAGAAGGAAGGGATCAAGTGCAACATGACCCTGCTTTTCTCGCTCGTGCAGGCCGCCGCGTGCGCGGAAGCCGGCGCGCAGCTGATCTCGCCGTTCGTCGGCCGCATCTACGACTGGTACAAGAAGCAGGCCGGCGCGGAATGGAATGAAGCGAAGGACGGCGGCGCGAACGATCCGGGCGTGCAATCGGTGCGCCGCATCTACACGTACTACAAGACGTTCGGCTACAAGACCGAAGTGATGGGCGCGAGCTTCCGCACGACGAGCCAGATCACCGAGCTCGCCGGCTGCGATCTGCTGACGATCAGTCCCGATTTGCTGCAGAAGCTGCAGGAGAGCAACGAGACGGTCGCCCGCAAGCTGTCGCCGGACACGCTGCAGGACAAGCCGTCCGAGCGCGTCGCGATCGACGAGGCATCGTTCCGCTTCCAGTTGAACGACGAAGCGATGGCGACCGAAAAACTCGCCGAAGGCATCCGCGTGTTCGCCGCCGACGCGGTGAAGCTCGAGAAGCTGATCGACGCGCTGCGCTGAACCGCGCGTGCGTGACGGCTGTCGGTTGATCTGTCAGCAAGACTGACAACAGCCGTCAACCGGCACGACGAACGGCCGCGAACTGCATGTTCGCGGCCGTTTTTATTTTTCATTCCATCGTCGAGCACGGGCACTACAATCCACGTCACGAGTGCGGCGGCCGCATCCCGTCGCGCCCGTCCCGGTCAATCCCCGCAGTACCCGAGCCGGCGCCGCTCCGCCTGCCCGGCCCACAGGAGACAACGATGCAAGTTCAACCGTACCTGACGTTCTACGGTCGTGCCGACGAAGCCCTTCAGTTCTACGAAAAGGCGCTCGGCGCAAAGACGGTGTTCAAGATGCACTTCAAGGACGCACCGCCGAATCCCGATTACCCGATCTCGCCGGAGATGGCCGACAAGGTGATGCACGCGAGCTTCACGATCGGCGACTCGATGATCATGTGCTCGGACGGCGACGGCAGCCAGCCGGCAGGCGCCGCGCATGCCGGCTACTCGCTGTCGCTGAACCCGGCGACGGTCGACGAAGGCCAGAAGCTGTTCAATGCGCTCGCCGACGGCGGCGAAGTGACGATGCCGTTCGGCAAGACGTTCTGGGCGCTCGGCTTCGGGATGGCGAAGGATCGTTTCGGCGTGCACTGGATGGTCAACGTCGAGGACCTGTCGCAGCGCGAGGAACTCGCGAAACGCGCACAAGGGTGACGCAAGAACGAACGCCCGCCACCTCCCGGTGGCGGGCGTTTTCGTTGCCGCGCGGCGCGTGCGCGGCACGCGGCCGCGCTCGGCCCGTATCAACCCTCGACGACGTCGAGATAATCCTCCGGCCGCGTGCGATCCTCCGCATGCGCCATGCCGATCGCGCGCACCAGCACGCTCACGACCACCGACACCACCAGGTTCACGACCAGCGACCACACGGCCGCGTAGCCGGGAATCGCGAGGCCGAACAGATGGATCGTGAAGATCGAGCTCGCCAGCTTCAGCGAGATCGCCATCCACGTGCCGCAGACGATGCCGGCCGCCCAGCCGGCGAGCAGCCCGCGATGGTCGAGCACGCGCGTGTACAGGCCGAGCACGATCGCCGGCAGCGTCTGAATGATCCAGATCCCGCCGAGCAGTTGCAGCTGGATCGCGTAGGTCAGCGGCAGCCCGAGGATGAACGCCACCGCGCCCACCTTCACGATCAGCGACACGAGCTTCGCGACGTGCGTTTCCTGGTCGTGCGACATGTTGCGGTTCACGAACTCGCGGTGGATGTTGCGCGTGTACAGGTTCGCGGCCGCGATCGACATGATCGCCGCCGGCACCAGCGCGCCGATGCCGATCGCCGCGAACGCGACGCCGACGAACCACGACGGGAAGTACTCGAGGAACAGCGCGGGCACCGCGAAGTTCGGGCCGAACGCCTTGAAGTACGGCGCGTATTGCGGCATGTCCTTCACGCCGGAGGCGAGCGCCATGTAGCCGAGCAGCGCGAGCAGGCCGAGCACGAACGAGTACGCGGGCAGCATCGCCATGTTGCGGCGGATCGAGTTGCCCGACGACGACGACAGGATTGCCGTGACCGAGTGCGGATACAGGAACAGCGCGAGCGCCGAGCCGACCGCGAGCGTCGCGTACGCGCTGTAGCCGTTCAGGCTCGCCGCGTCGGGCGCCTTCAGCAGCAGCTTCGCGGGCGGCACCGCGGAAAAGATGTGCCCGAAGCCGCCGAGCTTCGCGGGAATCACGATGACGGCGGCCGCGATCGTGATGTAGATCAGTACGTCCTTCACGATCGCGATCATCGCGGGCGCGCGCAGCCCCGACGTGTACGTGTACGCGGCGAGGATCGCGAACGCGATGATCAGCGGCAGGTCGCCGACGAAGCCGGTCGTGTCGAAACCGAGCGCGCCGATCACCACCTCGATGCCGACGAGCTGCAGCGCGATGTACGGCATCGTCGCGACGATGCCCGTCACCGCGATCGCGAGCGCGAGCATCCGGCTGCCGTAGCGCGCGTTGACGAAATCGGCGGCCGTCACGTAGCCGTGCCGCTTCGCGATGCTCCACAGCTTCGGGAACACGACGAACGCGAACGGATAGATCAGGATCGTGTACGGCAGCGCGAAGAAGCCCATCGCGCCGGCGCCGAACACGAGCGCGGGCACCGCGACGAACGTGTAGGCCGTGTAGAGATCGCCGCCGAGCAGGAACCACGTGACGATCGTGCCGAAGCGGCGTCCGCCGAGGCCCCATTCGTCGAGATGGGCGAGATCGCCGCGCCGCCAGTTCGCGGCCAGGAAACCGATGATCGTGACGCCGATGAACAGCAGGACGAAGACGAAGGTCGCGCCGAGATTCATTGCGCACCTCCTTGCGTGCCGCTCGCCTTCCACGCGTTCTTGGTCTTGAAATACACGAACGCGGTGATCACCGCGCTGATGAAGACCCAAAGCAGCTGGTACCAGTAGAAAAACGGAAAGCCGAGCCATTGCGGCTCGATCTTGCTGTACGACGGCACCCAGACCATCGCGATCAGCGGCAGTACCAGCAGCCAGAGCCAGCGCTTGGCGGCCCGGTTGGCGTCGGCATCGTGAGCCATGACGTCTCCTCTTCTATCCCGGTTATCGATCTTGTTGAGCGGGTACGGCGCCGAGAGGAGCGGCAATACGGGTAGGCTGCGGCTCCCCCTGGCTTCGCGCCAGTATAGGAGCCGCGAGCACGCGGTCAAGCGGGGGCGAACCCGAGGTGATCCGCCCCTTGTCGCGTGGATGCACCGGCCCGCGCCGGTGCCTCCGGCGTCAGATCGCGAACGACGTGTCGCGTGCGCCGGTCGTTGCTTTCAAAGCTTTCACCCACTTGCGCGCGGGCAGCTTCAGCGTGTCCTCGATCAGCTTCGCGCGGGCGTCGAGCTGCGCGAACGGCACGTCGAGCGCCGGCCCCGAGAACGCGATCGCGATCCGGTTGCCGTCGTGCACTTCCGGCAGCGCGATCACGCGGTGATCGAACGCCGCGTTCAGGTGCTTCATGTTGCGCACGAAGCTCGGGTGATCGCCGAACAGGTTGATCGTCGCGATGCCGGCATCGGCCAGACAGCCGCGCACCGCGCGGTAGAACGCGACGCTGTCGAGCACGGGGCCGCGCGCGGTCGCGTCGTACAGGTCGATCTGGATCGCGCCGGTCGTGCCGCGGTTGGCCGCATCGTTGACGAAATCCCATGCGTCGGCTTCGTGCACGACGAGGCGGGCGTCGTCGGGCGGCAGCGCGAACATCGTGCGCGCGGCGACGATCACGGCCGGGTTCAGCTCGACGGCCTCGACCTTCGCGTGCGGCAGGAAACGATGCGCGAACTTCGTCAGCGCGCCGGTGCCGAGCCCGAGCTGGACGATCCGCTCGGGCGTTTCGAGGAACAGCAGCCACGCCATCATCTGCTGCGCGTATTCGAGCTCGATATGCAGCGGCTTCGAGATCCGCATCGCGCCCTGCACCCACTCGGTGCCGAAGTGCAGGAAGCGCACGCCGCCTTCTTCGGAGAACGTCACGGGCGCGAAGCGCGGCTTGCGCGGCGCTTCGAGCACCGGCACGTCGTCGTGTTCGTCGAGGTCCGGGCGGCGCTTCACGCGAGGCGGCTGGAGTTTTTCGGAGCCGTTGTACGCGGACGGCTGGCGTTGCTTGAACGCGCGCGCCTCGGCGGACGCGCGCTTGATCAGTCGGGTCATGATGGTCGAATCTCGCTGGGTGATGCCGGGTGACGCTGGATGAGCGGACGAGAGGATAGCATTGGTGGGGGCCAGGGCCGCCGGTGGCGAGAGCGGTCGGTCGACTGGCCATTCGGGCGACTTGCAGGGGACATGGGCGTACGGGATAATGTATCGCAATTGCGATGCAAAAGAGACCATCGCGATCGGCGTCATCGCGAGTGCCTGGCTCGTGCCGCCGCATCGGTCGCCGGTGGTGTACGCCGCCTGCCTCGTGGTGCTGGTCGCGCTGCTGACTGCGGTGTGCTGGCTCAAGGGCGAGCAGCCCCGCTGGCGATGGGGCAACGACGACTGAGCGTCGACGCGACACGCAAGCCCATGCGTCGCGGTTCGTCAGCCACGCCCTTCCTTCCGCCATCGATGCGCCGCGACGGCGCTCTGTCGAACGGCTGAATTGTCTCGACTCTCCACGCGACGCAACAATGTGAAGCAACGGCCGCCCGGCCGGGCGTTCACATCGCATTTCCCGTCGGCAGCATCCGATCGCTGAACCGCCACCGCCCGTCGGTGGCCACTTCTCGCCTGCCCGCTCCTGACACCGCATTCGAACGGCCGCGCCGAATGCCTGCGCGGCCCTTGAAAATATACCCAAACAGGGATAAATTCATCGATGGATCCATACATCAAACCGCTGTACTGGCTCGGCTCGGCGCGCAAGGATTTGAAGGTCATGCCCGAAACCGTGCGGGACACGTTCGGCTATGCGCTGTATCTGGCGCAGACAGGGCGCAAGCACGATCACGCCAAGCCCTTGAAGGGATTCGGATCGGCAGGCGTGCTGGAGATCGTGGAATCGGAAGACAACGGCACGTACCGCGCGGTCTACACGGTGAAGCTTGGAAACAGCGTCTACGTGCTGCACTGTTTCCAGAAGAAATCGCCGAGCGGCATCGCGACACCGAAGCCGGACAACGATCTGATCCGCGCGCGTCTGAAAGCAGCCGAAGCACACGCAACAGGAGAAAGGCGATGATCGAAATCGAACAGGGCAGCGGGAACGTCTACGCGGACCTGGGCATGCGCGATGCCGATGAAATGCGGGTGAAGGCCCAACTCGCCGCGAAGATCGCGGAAATCATCAAGGCGCGCCAATGGACGCAGCAGCATGCGGCCCGGCTGCTCGGCATCACGCAGCCGAAGCTGTCGAACATGCTGCGCGGGCAGTTTCGCGGCGTGAGCGAAACGAAGATGCTCGAATGCCTGGCGAAGCTCGGACGCGACGTGCGGATCGTCGTCGGGCCCGACCGTCGGTCGGAAGCCGAAGGGCACATCGAAGTCGTATTCGCCACCTGACGACAGCGTCGTTTCGATCGCTCCGATGCGCGGGCCGTCCAGGCTACCGGCAGCGCCGGCCGATCAAAGCACGATTCGGCGCCAGTGTTCGAGCTTCTGCTCGAACGACAGCATCGCATTCGCCGGGCTCGACGAAGGCAGCACGAGGGTCTCGTACCCGGCCTGGCCGATCACGTCGGCGAACCGCCCGGCCGTCTTGCCGTTGAAGCACACGCGCTTGAGCAACGGCGCATGCGCGCGCAGCGAATCGAAGTCGTTCGGCTTCGCGTTCCTGATCGCGGAATCCAGACTGCCCTGGCGATGGCACGCATCGAGGACGTCCCAGATGCCGATGCCGTGCGACAGCACGCACTCGAGACGCGCGTCGTACGGCAGTTCATGCAGCGTCGGTTCGCCGAGCACCGCGCCGAGCAGCCGCCAGAACTGGTTGGTATTTTGGTCAATTTGACATCTGGCCCATCACGGCTCGCCGTGGCCATCACCAACGTCTCGCGATATCCCTTGCTATCTAGATCCGCCGAAACAGTCGCTCATCGAGCTAAAATTTGGCTCGATCGTGCTAAATTCTGGCTCGATCGTGCTATTCTCACGGCTTATGACAAAGCTCGGCGACGCCCTCTTTTCCAGTGCACAGCAACCCATTCTGGCCTGCCTGTTTGGGCAGCCCGAACAGTGGTTTCACGTCAAAGAGTTGATCCGGCTGACCAGTCTCGGTAGTGCCAGCGTCCAGCGTGAACTGAACCGTCTCGAAAAAGGTGGCCTCATCGAAACCAGACGCATCGCCAATCTCAAACAGGTGCGAGCGTTCGCCGGCAGCCCCATTTTCAGCGAGCTGCGTCTCATCATCCTCAAAACCTTCGGGGTCGTCGAGGTGCTCCGCGAAGCGCTGTCACCGCTGACCTCAGAGATACAACTCGCCTTTGTATACGGTTCGGTTGCCCAAGGCAGCGACCACGCCGGTAGCGACGTCGATGTTATGTTGGTCAGTGAGACGCTCAGCTATGGACAAATCATGGCCGCACTCGAATCGGCTGAAAGACAGCTCGGCCGCTCGGTCCAGATCACACAATACACTCACGAGGAATTTCTCGAACGGAAACGCAAAAGTCATCCGTTCCTCGCGGAAGTGCTGCGCCAACCGAAGCTGATGATTATAGGAACCGAGGACGACATTGACCGCATTGGATAACCTCGTACGCATCGGAAAACTCAAACCCCTTCCGGCGAACCGCGGCGAATTCGAGCATCTGCTCGGCCTCGCTCGAACCTTGCTCGATACCGTCACAAGCAGCAACGGAATGGCAACGGAGAGCCAGTTCATCCTCGCCTACGATGCCGCTCACGCCGCGTCACGCGCTGCGTTACGGGCTCACGGATACCGGAGCGACGACCGATATCTGGTCTTTCAGTGTCTCGAACACACGATCGGCTGGCCGACCGAAAAATGGCGCGTGCTCGATACCTGCCATCGCAGGCGCAATGCGGCCGAATACGAGGGCAACATAGATCTTCCAGCGAGTCTGACCGCCGAGTTGGTTCGGCTCACTGATGAACTCGTTGAAACCGTATCTCTACTCGACCACCTGCTGCCGTCCACCTGATACTGCTTCGCGGGATACTCTGAATCCAACGAGTTTCAGGGACGAATCCCGCGCCACTGCTCCAGCTTCTGCTCGAACGACAGCATCGCATTCGCCGGGCTCGACGAAGGCAGCACGAGGGTCTCGTACCCGGCCTGGCCGATCACGTCGGCGAACCGCCCGGCCGTCTTGCCGTTGAAGCACACGCGCTTGAGCAACGGCGCATGCGCGCGCAACGACGCAAAGTCGTTCGGCTTCGCATTCCGGATCGCAGAATCGAGACTGCCTTGCCGATGGCATGCATCGAGGACATCCCAGATGCCGATGCCGTGCAAAAGCACGCGTTCGAGCCGCGCGTCATACGCGAGCTCATGCAGCCCCGGCTCGCCGAGCACCGCACCCAACAATCGCCAGAACTGGTTGCGCGGATGCGCGTAATACTGCGCGGCGTCGAGCGACGCCTCACCCGGAAAACTGCCGAGGATCATCGTGTGCGTATTCGCCGCGACGACCGGCGGAAAGCCTTGCAGCATCACGCGTCTCCGTACGACCCGACGGATCGCGGCCCGTCGCCGTGCGCGGCGAGATGACGCCACAGCGCCGGCAGCATGCACTCGGTCACCATCAGCGGCTTGCCGTGACGCTGGAACACCGAGCGCCGCGCGACAAACGCATGCGGCGCGCGCGCACCCTGCAATGCATGGCTCGCGAGCGCATACAACGGATGACCGGCGATCACGCGCCGGCTGACGAGCGCCGAGCGCTCGACCTGCGGATCGCTGTACAGCAGCTCCGCGAGCGGCCGCGTGCGCAGCCGCCGCATGGCCTGCCACACACCCTTGCTGGCCGCGAGCGGCGCGATGCTGTGCGCGGCAACGTACGGCGTGCCGTCGACCGACAGGATCACCTCGCGCACCCACATCGGCGCGCGCGGCGAACTGGCGAGCGCGTCCGGCTCGTCGAACCACGGACGGTCGACAGCCTCGCGCGTCACGCGCACGTCCACGCGGCCGAGCCGCGCGAGATGCGCGGTCAGCGATCCGCCGCGCGTCAGCCAGTCGCGCTGGTCGAGCGTGCAGCCAGGCCGCGGCGTCTCGCGCCAGCCGGCCTGCGCGCCGTCGAATCGCATGCGCGCGTTCACGCGGCGCGCGACAGCAGCAGCGCGTTGGTCCGCTTCACGAAGCTCGCCGGATCGTCGAGCATGCCGCCTTCGGCCAGCAGCGCCTGATCGAACAGCAGATGGCACCAGTCGCCGAAATCGGCGCTGTCGGCATTCAGCTGCTTGACGAGCGCGTGCTCCGGGTTGATCTCGAGGATCGGCTGCATCGCCGGCGCGTTCTGGCCGGCCGCCTTCAGCATCCGCTGCAGGTAGCCGCTCATGTCGTTGTCGTCCGCGACGAGGCACGACGGCGAATCGGTCAGGCGGAACGTGACGCGCACTTCCTTCACCTTGTCGCCGAGCGCTTCCTTCATCTTCTCGACGACCGGCTTGATCGCCTCGCCGGCCTGCTCCTGCGCCTTCTTCTCCTCGTCGTTCAGCTCGCCGAGATCCAGATCGCCGCGGGCCACGCTCGCGAGCGGCTTGCCGTCGAACTCATGCAGGAACGACAGCATCCATTCGTCGACGCGGTCGGTCAGCAGCAGCACCTCGACGCCCTTCTTGCGGAACACTTCCAGATGCGGGCTGTTCTTCGCGGCCTGCCACGTATCGGCGGTCACGTAGTAGATCTTGCTCTGCTCGGGCCTCATGCGCGACACGTAGTCGGCGAGCGACACGTCCTGCGCGTCGGTGTCGCCGTGCGTCGACGCGAAGCGCAGCAGCTTCGCGATGCGCTCGCGGTTCGCGTGATCCTCGCCGACGCCTTCCTTCAGCACCTGGCCGAATGCGCGCCAGAACGTCTTGTACTTCTCCTTGCCGGCGTCGTCTTCCGCGTTCGCGAGTTCCTCGAGCATCGACAGCGCGCGCTTGGTCACACCTTCGCGGATCGCCTTCACGTCGCGGCTTTCCTGCAGGATCTCGCGCGACACGTTCAGCGGCAGGTCGGCCGAATCGACGACGCCCTTCACGAATCGCAGATATTGCGGCAGCAGCTGCTCGGCATCGTCCATGATGAACACGCGCTTCACGTACAGCTTCAGGCCGCCGCGATAGTCGCGGTTCCACAGGTCGAACGGCGCGCGCGCCGGCACGAACAGCAGTTGCGTGTATTCGCTGCGGCCCTCGACGCGGTTGTGCGTCCACGTGAGCGGATCCTGGTGGTCGTGCGCGATGTGCTGGTAGAACTGCGTGTACTGCTCGTCGGTGACGTCGCTCTTCGAACGCGTCCACAGCGCGCTCGCCTGGTTGACGGTTTCGTCCTCGTCCTTCAGGACCATCTCGCCCTTTTCCTGATCCCACTCTTCCTTGCGCATCAGGATCGGCAGCGCGATGTGGTCGGAGTACTTCTGGATGATCGACTTCAGGCGGTGCGACGACAGCAGGTCGTCCTCGCCTTCGCGCAGGTGCAGCGTGATCGTCGTGCCGCGCTGCGCGCGCTCGATCGCGTCGATCGTGAAATCGCCCTCGCCGGCGCTTTCCCAGCGCACGGCCTCGTTCGCCGGCAGGCCGGCGCGGCGCGTCTCGACGGTGATCTTGTCCGCGACGATGAAGCCCGAGTAGAAGCCGACGCCGAACTGGCCGATGAGCGCCGCGTCCTTCTGCTGGTCGCCCGACAGCTTCGTGAAGAATTCCTTGGTGCCCGAACGCGCGATCGTGCCGAGGTTCGCGATCGCCTCGTCGCGGCTCATGCCGATGCCGTTGTCGTCGATCGTGATCGTGCGCGCGGCCTTGTCGAAGCCGATGCGGATGCGCAGGTTCGGATCGTTCTCGTACAGCGCGTTGTCCGCGAGCGCTTCGAAACGCAGCTTGTCGGCCGCGTCGGACGCGTTCGACACCAGTTCGCGCAGGAAGATTTCCTTGTTGCTGTAGAGCGAATGAATCATCAGGTGGAGGAGTTGCTTGACCTCTGCCTGAAAGCTCATCGTTTCATGTGCCATGGATGCTGTTTCCTCTTACTTGAACTTGATAGGCGCCCCCGCCATGCCATGCCGAGCGGGTTTGCGCGCTCATCTGGGGACGAACGACTCGATTTCAAGGGCCTCGGGTGATCGCGGCAAGCGGATCGCGCATGCCGGCTGCGCGGCCGACCGAACCGGTTACCGATCCGCATAGATTCGAACGTGTCCGATGTTGCCGCGGACGGAAATTTGTTCAAATGTCGCACGCGCCCCGGATCCTGGCCGAGCGACTGCATCGGCGCCTGGCGGTGGTGGGGCGAAAACGCCGCCCGCGCCGGATCGTCGCGGCCCCCGCGTCAGAGCGGACGCCGAATTGGCGCCATGACCTGTGACATTAAAAGAAGGCGGCGATACGCAAAGTCATCATTGGCTGGAAGCCGATGACTACGGCAAATGTCGGTCGGCTTTACAACACGAAAGCACCCGGCACTTACGCAAAAAAGCTCGATTACGCGCTGGCAACCATTCAGCAGGGCAAGGAACCCGTATGCTCGCCGTGAGAATCGCCCACGCGTTGGGCCTTATTACCGCGCTGCTGGCAGGTGTGGCCCAGGCCGGCAATCAGCCGCTTGCCGGGACGTTCGTCGGCCACGGCCGGCAATGCGACGGGCAACTTCGTCTGACCGAAAAAACGATCGAATGGCGCACGCCTTTCGCGCATTGCGCGAAGCGCCCCTATCGAGTGATCGGAAGCGATCCGACCGCGGCCCCACCGAAAATCGCCTTCTTGCTGAAGGGACAGCCCTGTGGTTTCGGCGTGATATCGCTTGATTTCGACCCGGCTTACCCGGATTACTGGATCGCGAAGGGCTACAGGAACCTGGACGGGTACAACAGCGATAGCGCGGACGTATTGCGTTGCAGCATGAAGCGCGTGAAGCAGTAACGCGCAAAACGTGCCGCGCAGCGGCAAAGAGGCCCGAGTCCATGCGACGCGGCCTCCAGTCAGGGAACGCTCCGTTTGAAGGACCGCCGCCCTCCGCGTCGGCTCGCGAAGCGGGCCTCCCCCATTCCGCGTCACGACGCGCGCCGCACCGCCGAGTCGATATAGCCCGCCAGCAGCCCCGGCAACGCCGGATCGCCGCAATTCGCGACGTTGAAGCGCATCCACGTGGACGGCGACTGCTGCGGCGAGAACAGGCTGCCCGGCGTCAGCAGAAAGCCGGCTTCGTGCGCGACCGCCGCGAGCGCGTCCGAATCGACGCCCGTATCGGCCCACAGGAACATCCCGGCCGCCGGCATCGTGAAGAGCCCGAGCCCCGTGCGCTCGAGCATCCGCGCGGTCTTGTCGCGCACGCCGTCGAGCCGCGCGCGCAGCCGCTCGACGTGGCGCCGGTAATGCCCTTCGGTCAGGATCTTGTACAGCACGCGCTCGTTGAGCTCGGGCGTGGTCATCCCGACCAGCATCTTCTGGTCGGTCACCGCCTTCGCGATTTCCGGCGCGCACGCCACGTAGCCGACCCGCAGGTTCGCCGCGAGCGTCTTCGAATAGCTGCCGAGATAGATCACGCGCTTCAATTGGTCGAGGCTCGCGAGGCGCGTGGCCGGATAGCTCGGCGGGCACAGGTCGCCGTACACGTCGTCCTCGACGACGAGGAAATCGTAGGCCTCCGCGAGCTTCAGGATCCGGAACGCCTGCGCGGCCGACAGCGACGTGCCGGTCGGGTTCTGCAGCACCGAGTTGATCACGAGCATCTTCGGCCGCCACATCTGCACCAGGGTTTCGAGCGCGTCGAGGTCGGGGCCGTCGGGCGTATAGGGCATCCCGACGAGTTGCGCGCCCTGCGCCGCGAAACGGCCGAACATCTGGAACCATGCCGGATCGCCGACGATCACCGCATCGCCCGGCCGCATGTAGATCCGCGAAATCAGGTCGATCGCCTGCGTGATGCCCGACACCAGCACGATCTGTTCGGGCTTCGCGCCGATCTCGACTTCGGCCAGACGCGTCTGCAGTTGCTGGCGCAGCGGCAGGAAGCCCTGCGCGGTGCCGAAGCCGAGCATCTGCGCGCCCGACTGGCGCCCGAGCGCGCGCAGCGCACCGGTGATCAGCTCGCCGTCGAGCCAGCGGCCCGGCAGGTAGCCGAGGCCCGGGCCCTTCTCCGGGCTGACGGTGTGCAGCATGTTGCGCAGCAGCCAGACGACGTCGATCGTGTTGTGCACGGGCGCGGCCTCGGCCACGCGCGCGACGCCGTCGGCCGGCTGCGGGCCAGCGCCCGTGCGCTCGCGCACGTAGAAGCCGGAGCCGCGCCGCGAGTCGAGGTAGCCCTGCGCGACGAGGCGCTCGTAGGCCTCGACGACGGTGAAGCGCGACACGCTCTTGTCGAGCGCGAGCTTGCGGATCGACGGCATGCGCATGCCGGGACGGAACACGCGTTCGTCGATCCGCCGCCGCGCCCACTGGACCAGCTGGTCGACGAGCGTGAGCGTGGCCGTGTCGTGCGGCGCGGGAATCTGGGCGAGTGGGACGGTGGACATGGGCGGCGGCTCCAACTGTACCGAAGGCTATCGCGCCGATTGTACCGTTACTGTGCCGGTAGCGACGATTACAGTTGACCGGAATGGCGATCGTGCTGCCGCCGTTCCGGCCGCGCCATACCAGGCGCCGCGCCCGCCGGCCCGCGTCGCGGCCGGTGCGCCGGCCGGCCCGGCCCCCGCCCGGTACGTCGTCCGCCTACCATGACACTTTCGCTTCCCGACCGACGCTCATGCCAGCCCGCTCCCTGACACTCGACCATCTCGTGATTGCCGCGCGTACCCTCGACGAAGGCGTGCGCCATGTCGCCGATGCACTCGGCATCGAACCGGCCGGCGGCGGCCGCCATCCGCTGATGCGGACCCACAATGCGCTGTTCGGCGCGTGGGGCGGGCTCTACCTCGAAGTGATCGCGATCGACCCCGATGCGCCCGCGCCGGGCGACGATGCGAAGCCGCCGCGCGCGCGGCTGTTCGGGCTCGACGATCCGGCGATTCAGGCTCGGCTCGCGCAGGGCCCGTTTCTCGCGCACTGGGTCGCCCGCGTCGACCGCCCGCGCCAGCTTGCGCTGTGGCAGCGCCAGTACCCGGCCCGCATCGCGCCCGTCGTCGCGATGCGGCGCGGCGACTTGAGCTGGGGCCTCACGGTGCCCGACGACGGCAGCTTCCCCGCATGGCAAGGCGCGGGCGACGGCCTCGTGCCGTCGCTGATCCAGTGGGACAGCCCGCGTCATCCGGCCGACTCGCTGCCGAACGACGGCGTCGCGCTGAAGGCGCTCAAGGGCGCCCATCCGCGTGCGGATACGATCCGCGAGCAGCTCGACTGGCTCGGCGCCGCGCACCTGCTCGACGTCGAATCCACCGACGGTCCGCCCGCGCTCGTCGCCGAATTCGACACGCCGCAGGGCACGCGCACGCTGCGCTGAACATCCGCCCGACTACCTACCCTGCAAGACGGAGACACCCACGAATGAATTCGCGCGAAACCCGGGGCATGCTGCTCGGCCTCATCGGCGTGATGATCTTCAGCCTGACGCTGCCGATGACGCGGATCGTCGTATCCGAGCTCAATCCGCTGCTCAACGGGCTCGGCCGCGCGCTCGCCGCCGCCGTGCCGGCCGGCCTGCTGCTGTGGTGGCGCCGCGAGCCGCTGCCGACCCGCGCGCAACTGAAGAGCCTCGCGATCACGTCGGCCGGCGTGATCATCGCGTATCCGGTGTTCTCCGCTTGGGCGATGAAATCGGTGCCGGCCTCGCACGGCGCGGTGGTCAACGGGCTGCAGCCGTTGTTCGTCGCGCTGTATGCGGCGTGGCTGTCGCACGAACGGCCGTCGAAGGCGTTCTGGGCCAGCGCGGTGGCCGGCAGCGCGCTCGTGATCGCGTTCGCGCTGCGCGACGGCGGCGGCACCGTGCAGGCCGGCGACGCGCTGATGCTCGTCGCGGTCGGCATCGGCGCGCTCGGCTATGCGGAAGGCGCGCGCCTCGCGCGCCAGATCGGCGGCTGGCAGGTGATCTGCTGGGCGCTCGTCGTGTCGGCGCCATTCCTCGTGCTGCCGGTCGGCTGGCTCGCGTGGACGCAGCACGCCGCGCATCCGGGCCCGCTCGCGCTGCGCACGTGGCTCGCGTTCGGGTACGTGACCCTCTTTTCGCAATTCATCGGCTTTTTCGCGTGGTACGCGGGGCTTGCGATGGGCGGCACCGCGCGCGTCGGCCAGGTGCAATTGCTGCAGATTTTCTTCACGATCGCCTTTTCCGCGCTGCTGTTCGGCGAAACGGTCACGCCGTCCACGTGGCTGTTCGCGGCGGCCGTGATCGCGACCGTGGTGCTCGGGCGCCGCTCGACGGTGGCCACGGCACCGCGCCCCGCTCGCGCCGGCTGATGAGGTGCGCCATAATGGACGCTTTGCCTGATCGGTATTGCCTACCCAGCCGCGAGGGCTTCATCGTGCTCGCGCTCGCCCACCCGGCGGCGTCGAAGCGATCCGCCCGAACGACCTTTCTTGACTGACCACGATATCCGAACGAGGAGACTATGAATCCGAGCGACCTGCATCCGCCGCACTGGCAGCTTTCCGAACGCGCCCGCAAGCTGACGAGCTCTGCGATCCGCGAGATCCTGAAGGTCACGGAACGCCCCGAGGTCATCTCGTTCGCCGGCGGCCTGCCCGCTCCCGCGACGTTCCCGGCGGAACGCATGCGCGCCGCCGCCGACCGCGTGCTGCGCGACGCGCCGGCCGCGGCACTCCAGTACAGCGCGACCGAAGGCTACCTGCCGCTGCGCGAGTGGATCGCCGAGCGCTACAGCGTGCGCGTGTCGCAGGTGCTGATCACGACCGGTTCGCAGCAGGCGCTCGACCTGCTCGGCAAGGCGCTCGTCGATCCGGGCAGCCCGGTCCTCGTCGAAACGCCGACCTACCTCGGCGCGCTGCAATCGTTCTCGCTGTACGAGCCGCGCTACGTGCAGGTGCCCACCGACGAGCAGGGCCTGCTGCCCGCAGGCCTCACGCCCGAACTCACGCAAGGCGCGCGCCTGCTGTACGCGCAGCCGAACTTCCAGAACCCGACCGGCCGCCGCCTGCCCGTCGAGCGCCGCCGCGCGCTCGCCGCGTTCGCGCAGTCGAGCCCGTTCCCGGTGCTGGAGGACGATCCGTACGGCGCGCTGAACTACCAGGGCGAGCCGCTGCCGACGATGCTGTCGATGGCGCCCGACCACGTCGTGCACCTCGGCACGTTCTCGAAGGTGCTCGCGCCGGGCCTGCGGATCGGCTACATCATCGCGCCCGAGGAACTCCACTTCAAGCTCGTGCAGGCCAAGCAGGCCACCGACCTGCACACGCCGACGCTCACGCAGCGCATCGCGCACGAAGTGATCAAGGACGGCTTCCTCGACGAGCACATCCCGACGATCCGCGAGCTGTACAGCGCGCAGTGCGACGCGATGCTCGGCGCGCTCGCGCGCCACATGCCGGAAGGCGTCACGTGGAACCGCCCGGAAGGCGGGATGTTCATCTGGGTGAACCTGCCCGCGCAGATCGACAGCATGAAGCTGCTCGCCGCGGCCGTCGACAACCACGTCGCCTTCGTGCCGGGCGCGCCGTTCTTCGCGGAGAACGCGCAGCAGAACACGCTGCGCCTGTCGTTCGTGACGGTGCCGCCCGAGAAGATCGAGGAAGGCGTCGCGCGTCTCGGCAAGCTGCTGCGCGAGCGCCTCGGCGAGCGCCTCTGATCCCCTTTTTCCCTGTCACGACTCTCTACGAGGAATCGAACGCATGGCTAACGTCTACGACAAACTGAAGTCGCTCGGCATCGAGCTCCCGACCGCCGGCGCGCCGGCCGCCGCCTACGTGATGAGCGCGCAAAGCGGCAACACGGTCTACCTGTCGGGCCACATCGCGAAGAAGGACGGCAAGGTCTGGGCCGGCAAGCTCGGCGCGGATCTGCAGACGGAAGACGGCAAGGCGGCCGCCCGCTCGATCGCGATCGACCTGCTCGCGACGCTGCACGCGCACACCGGCGATTTGAACAAGGTCACGCGCATCGTCAAGCTGATGAGCCTCGTCAACTCGACGCTCGACTTCACCGAACAGCACGTCGTGACGAACGGCGCGTCGGAGCTGATCGCCGAAGTGTTCGGCGACGCGGGCAAGCATGCGCGCTCGGCGTTCGGCGTCGCGCAGATCCCGCTCGGCGCGTGCGTCGAGATCGAACTGATCGCCGAAGTCGCGTAACGCGCGCGTCGCGATGGCCGGCCGTCTGGTTCGCTTCAAGCAGGTCGACGTGTTCACGTCGGCGCCGTTCAAGGGCAATCCGCTCGCCGTGGTGTTCGACGCCGATTCGCTCGGCGACGACACCATGCTCGAGATCGCCCGCTGGACGAACCTGTCGGAAACGACGTTCCTCTGCACGCCGACCGATCCGGAAGCCGACTATCGCGTGCGGATCTTCACGACGGGCGGCGAACTGCCGTTCGCCGGCCACCCGACGCTCGGCACCGCGCACGCGTTCCTCGAAAGCGGCGCGCGGCCGCGCACGCCGGGCCGGCTGATCCAGCAGTGCGGGGTCGGCCGGGTCGCGCTGCGCGAGCAGGCCGGCGGCTGGGCGTTCGCCGCGCCGCCGGCGCGCGTCACGCCGCTCGACCGTTCGGACTACGCGGCACTGGCCGCCGCGCTGCGCAGCGACGCGCTCGACCTCGATGCCGAGCCGTGCGCGGTCGACAACGGCGCGCCGTGGCTGGTCGTGCGGCTGAAGTCGGCCGACGCGTGCATCGGCCTGTCGCCCGATCCGGCCGCGCTGGCGGCGCTGACCCGCCGCTACGGCGTGGATGGCCTCGCCGCCTATGCACCGCACGCCGAAGGCGGCCCCGCGACGTTCGAGATCCGCTGCCTGATGACGGGCGGTACGTTCGGCACGCCCGGCGAGGATCCCGTCACCGGCAGCGCGAACGCCGCGCTGGCCGGGCTGCTGACGCGGCAGGAACGCCGCCCCGGCCCGTCGTATACGGCCCGCCAGGGCACGGCGATCGGCCGCGACGGCCGCGTCTTCGTCCGCTACGACGAAGACGGCACGACCTGGATCGGCGGCCAAGTCGTCACGGTCGTCGACGGCACGTTCCGTTCACCCCACTGACATTTCGCGATGTGCGATGGTACGGGCGCGTCCGGCGCCCCGCGCTTTGCCCAACTATCGCAAAAACGTTCCAACCAGTAATATCGGGCCTAATCCGTTGTTTCGGAGGTCTGTCCATGGTTGCGCGTCCCGCGAACGAACAGACGTCGGGACAATCCGAACCATAGCCGGCCATCCAGACGGATGGCGCACGCGAGCAGGACGCCACCCTCTTCGATGAGCTCCGCCCGGTCCAACCACACGCCGCCGAACCGGCCGCTGCGCGCGCCGCGCAAGTCGCGCCGGCGTGCGCTGTTTGCCATCCCGCTGCTCGGGATGCTGGCGCTCGCGCTGCTGTGGGCCGTGATCATCGCGCGCCTGTCCGTTGAAAAGGACAGTGCGTACAAGGAAGCGGCCGCTTCCGCGGCGATCCTGTCGTCCGCGCTCGAGCAGCATACGGTCAAGGCGATCCACCAGGTCGACCAGATCACCCGCTTCGTCAAGTTCGAATTCGAGAAATCGCCGGCGCGCTTCAATCTCGCGAGCGCCGTCGAGAAAGGCGTCGTGCCCAGCGATACGCTGATCCAGGTGTCGCTCGTCAACGCGAAAGGCATCCTGTTCGCGAACACCGCCGAACTCCATCCGCAGCCGATCAACCTGTCCGACCGCGAGCACTTCAAGGTCCACCTCGCGCACAACGACGATCGCCTCTTCATCAGCAAGCCCGTGCTCGGCCGCGTGTCGAGCCACTGGACGCTGCAGATGACGCGGCGCCTGAACAATCCGGACGGCAGCTTCGCCGGCATCGTCGTGGTGTCGGAGGACCCGAGCTACTTCACGAACGATTTCTACAACAACGCGGCCATCGGCAAGGAAGGCGTGATCGCGGTCGTGTCCGACACGGGCGCCGTGCTCGCGCGGCGCACGGGCTCGGTGAACAACGCGCCGGGCGCGTTCTCCGCGTCGGGCGTCTACCCGATCGCGGAGCGCGTGACCGGCACGATCATCGATCCGATCGACGGCGTGACGCGCATCGTGTCGTACCGCCACCTCGACGGCTACCCGCTCGCGGTGATGGTCGGGCTGTCGCAGACGGAAGAGTTCGCGGACTACACCCACACGCGCAACGTCTACCTGCTGATGACGAGCTTCATCACGCTCGCGATGCTCGCGTTCTTCGGCGTCGCGACCGGCCTGATCGGCAAGCTGCTCGGCCGCGAGCGCGAAATGACGCAGCTTGCCGAATACGACCTGCTCACCGGCCTCGCGAACCGCTATGCGACGCTGCGCGGGCTGCGCAACGACGTGTCGATGCCCGCGAGCCTGTCGCGGCTCGGGCTGCTGTTCATCGATCTCGACAACTTCAAGACCGTCAACGACACGCTCGGCCACAACGCCGGCGACATCGTGCTGCAGATGACCGCGTCGCGCCTGGCCGATGCGGTCGGCGACGAAGGCTCGCTCGCGCGCATCGGCGGCGACGAGTTCGTCGTCGTGATGAAGGGCGACGACGTCGAGCGGCGCGCGGTGCGGCTCGCGGAAGCGATCATCCGGATGTTCAGCGAGCCGTTCGACGTACGCGGCAGCTCGTTCGTGCTGCATGCGAGCATCGGCATCGCGCTGCACACCGTCGCGAACGAAAGCGAGATCGACCTGCTGAAAAAGGCCGACCTCGCGATGTACAGCGCGAAGGACGCCGGCAAGAACTGCTACCAGTTCTATGCGCCGCACCTGTCGCATCGCGCCGACCACCTGATGCGCTGGGAACAGCAATTGCGCGTCGCGCTCGCCGAGGGGCAGCTGTTCCTCGCGTACCAGCCGAAGATCGACCTCACGCACCGCACGATCACCGGCTTCGAGGCGCTCGCGCGCTGGGACCATCCCGAGCACGGCGTGATCTCCGCGAACGAATTCATTTCGATCGCCGAATCGACCGGCCTCATCGTGCCGATCGGCGACTTCGTGATCCGCACCGCGTGCGAGCAGATCGCGCGCTGGCGCGACGAAGGCCACGACACGCTGACGCTCGCGGTCAACATCTCGCCCGTGCAGTTCTGGCGCGGCGACCTGATCGAGACGATCTCGCAGGCGCTGCACGACACCGGCATCGACGCGAACCGGCTCGAGATCGAGATCACCGAAACCGCGATGATGGAATATCCGGAACTCGTGTCCGAGAAGATCGTCGCGCTGAAGAAGCTCGGCATCCGGATCGCGCTCGACGATTTCGGCACCGGCTATTCGTCGCTGTCGTACCTGCACCGCTTCTCCGTCGACACGCTGAAGGTCGACCGCTCGTTCGTGCAGGCGATTCCGAACGATCGCAGCGTGTGCGTGATGGTGTCGTCGATCGTGCATCTCGCGCGCTCGCTCGGGCTGACCGTCGTCGTCGAGGGCACGGAGACCGAGGAGCAGATCACGTGGCTGTCCGCGCTCGGCGAAATCGAGGCGCAGGGCTTCCTGTTCTCGCGCCCGGTGCCGGCCGACGCGATTCCCGCGCTGATCGCACGCTTCGGCGTGCGCGGCGAGCGCCTGAACGTCGTCGCGCAACGCGCGACCGGCAGCACGGGCAGCTGAACACCACACCGCTGCCGCCGCGGCGCGGGTTGCGCGCCGCCGCAATTGTTACGTTTTCCGATCCGATCGTTTAGTTCATTAACTAGCGTTTTCGCGCATGGTAGTGTCACGATGCGCGGCGGACAATCGGGAGGGCCGACGTGTCGGCGGGCCGCCGGCGCGGCCCTACGCGAGAGATCCGGCCCTGCGCCAACCACACAATCATGACAACCGTCGAAGTCGAAGCGACCGCGCGTGTCGAAGAGGCACCCGCATCCCTATGGGCCTTGTTCAAGGTCGTCGCCGGCATTTCGGCCGTCTCGTGGGGCGGACTTTCGATGATGGCGCAACTCGAACGCCACTACGTGGAGCGGCTGCAGCGCATCGAGCCGCACGTCTTCGGCGATCTCGTCGCGCTCGCATGGCTCGTACCGGGCCCCGTCGGCTGCAACGTCGCCGTGCAGGTCGGCCAGACGCTGCACGGTCGCGCCGGCGCATGGGTCGCCGGCATCGCGAGCGTGCTGCCGTTCTCGATCCTGATGACGCTGTTCGCGATCTTCTATCAGACGCCGCTCGTGCGCTCGCTCGCCGCGCCGATGCTGATCAATCACTTCGGGATGGTGCTCGCCGCGCTGATCGGCGTCACGTGGGTCAAGCAGGTGCGCTCGCTCGCGCGCACGCGGCTCGAACAGACGATCGCCGCGCTATCGACGATTCTGCTCGCTTTCGCGCATAGTCCGGCCGCTTTCGTCGGGATTCTGTTCGCCGCGTTTGCAGCAGGCTGGCTGACGGGGCCGTCGCAACGCGACGCGGTCGATTTCACGTTGTCGAAACGCGACCGCGGCCTGCTCGTGCTGCTCGGCGTGCTCGTCGTGCTGTTCGCGGTGCCGCTGCCGGGCGATTACCAGGCGGACCTGCTGTGGCCGCGCCTCGCGGGCGCCGGCATGACGCTGTTCGGCGGCGGCTTCTCCGCGCTGCCGGTGCTCAAGACGCTGTTCGTGTCGCCGGCGACGGGCATCTCCGATCACGACTTCACGCTCGCCTTCGCGCTGTCGCCAGTCGCGCCGGGGCCGCTGCTGAACGTCGTGCCGTTTCTCGGCTACCTGACCGACGGCTGGATCGGTGCGCTGCTCGCCACGGCCGCGCTGTTCATTCCGTCGGGATGCCTCGTCGTATTTGCGCAGAACCACCTGCTCCGGCTCAAGCGCCATTCGCGCTTCGAGCACGGGATGCGCCTGCTGCGCGCGGCGACGACGGGCTTTCTCGTGGTCGCAGTCGTGAAGATCCTGCATCGCGAGCCGGCCGACCCCGTTTACTGGCTGACGGGCGCTTTCGCGACGCTGTGCTTCACGCGCTTCAAGGTGCCCGTCTATGCCGTGTACGGCGCGGTTGCCGTGGCATGCAGCGTGTGGCTGTGGGCCGCGCACTGACGGGCGGCGGCCGTCGCCCTGCCCGGCGCGGCCCGCGTTGCCGCCTCAACCGGCCTGCACGGCGACCCGGCGTGCCATCCAGCGGGCGCGCAGCGCGTCGTACGCGAGGTTGAAGCAGAACGTGTAGGGCAGGAAGAACAGCACGATGCCGAGGTCGAGCAGCAGCGCCTCGACGACGCTCACGTTCAGCCACCACGCGGCAACCGGCACCACCATCGCGACGAGGCCGAGCTCGAACGTCACCGCGTGCGCGATCCGCATGCCGAGCGTGCGCGATAACCCGGCGCGCCGCTCGAAGCGGTCGAACAGCGCGTTGAAGGTCATGTTCCACGCCATCGCGATCAGCGACACCATCACCGTCAGCACGCCGACGTGCGACACCGGCATGTCGAGCAGCCACGCGCCGATCGGCGCGCACAGCGCGATCGCCACCAGTTCGAACGTCAGCGCGTGCAGCAGCCGCTCCGTCACCGTTTTGTTGATCTGTTTCATGATGCACTCCCATGCGTTAGCTGATCCATGCCGGCCATTCTGATCGGCGATACCGTACCAATCCAGTTTGATATCATCGGTTTTACCGATATAACGCTGCCCGGAGCACCGCATGCACCACGCCCCCGAAGCCCTGCTCGCCTTCGTCGAAGCGGCGCTGCTCGGCTCGTTTACGGCCGCCGCCCGCAAGCTCGGCAAGCGTCAGTCGACGGTGTCGGAAGCGATCGCGAATCTCGAAATCGATCTCGGCGTGCAGTTGTTCGATCGCTCGACGCGCGCGCCGACGCTCACCGAGGCCGGCCGCGCGCTACTGCCGCAGGTGCAGCGCGCGCTCGAGGCCAGCGCGGCGATCGATCGCACGGCCGCCCGGCTCGCGCGCGGCGAGGAAGCGCGGCTCACGCTCGTCGTGTCCGATACGTACCAGTCGAAGCGCTACGAGGAAACGTTGATGGCGCTCGAACGGCGCTTTCCGGCGCTCGAACTCGAATGCCAGATCGCCGAGCACGACGACGTGCTCGACCTGATCCAGCAAGGCCGCGCGCAACTCGGGCTGATGGCCGCGCGCGCGGCCTACCCGGCCGATATCGGCGCGGCGACGGTGGCGGAGGAATCGGAGATCGGGCTGTTCGTCGGCCGCACGCATGCGCTCGCCGAATACGGCGACGCCGAGGTGCCGCATGCGGCGCTGCGCGACGTGCGCGAACTGCGCCTCAATACCTACGTGACGACCGAAAGCCGCGGCACCGACGACCGGATCGTCGTCGGCACGCAGCACTGGCTGGCGCCGAGCTACCTGATGCTGCTGGAGATGGCGGTACTGGGGTTCGGCTGGGCGGAGCTGCCGCGCTGGATGGTCGAACACTTCGCGCGCGACCGCCTGTGCGAGCTGCGTGCACGCGGGTGGCCTCGCCGCGTGCGGGTGGATGCGGTCTGGTCGCGCAACCGGCCGCTCGGCCCGGCCGGTTCATGGCTGCTCGATGCGATGCTGGCGGCGTAGCGGCGCGTGCCGCCGGCCCGCGACGAAGGGCAGCGGCCTGACGCCGGCCGGTCAGAAACCGCGCGACAGCACGGCCGCGCCGATCGTGACGACGCCGAGCACGAGATTCACGACGACGAGCAGGCGCATCGCGTTCACCGCGCGCGCGCCGTCCGGCCAGTTTTGCGCCTGCACCGCACGGCGGATGCGCGGAAACAGCGCGAAGCGGATGTGCCCGAAGATCAGCATCATCACGACGCCGAGCCCCGCCATCGCATGCAGCGACCACGTCGCATGCGCGCCGCCGAAGCTCATCAGCAGGAAGCCGCCGGACAGCAGGATCACGATCACGGCCCCTGAAACCCAGTTGAAGAACCGGCCGAACACGCCCTCGATCAGCGGCAAGCGCAGCTGCGGCGACAGGTCGGACAGCGCCGGGCGCAGGCAGAAGTGTGCGAAGACCATCCCGCCCACCCACACGGCGACGGCCAGCAGATGAAGAAACAGCGCGACGGCAATGGCGTGGGACATGAGGACGATCCTGTGATGAGTGGGGTGCAGCGAACGGCCGCGTCGCACGCGGCATCGAGCGACGTTCGACCCGCCCGCCGCGTCGCGGTTCAGGCCCGCGGCGCGATTTCACATTATTTTGCAAGTTGCGCGTGACGGCGCCACGCTTGCTTGCCCGAATCCCGACGCGAAAGTAAAAAGCCGCACGCCCGCCGAAGCGGACGTGCGGCCTGCGACCGTGGCTGACCAGGATGTTCCGGACGATCCGGACGATCGCGCGACGTCAGCCGAGCAGCGGACGCAGCTCGGTGACGACCTTGAGCTTCGTGTCCGGCGCGCGGCCCTTGCGAGCGCGCTTGCCGATGTGCGGCGCGAGCCCCGCGTACGACAGCGTCTCGTCCTGCACCTTGCCGCCGCGGCCCGTGCCGATCAGCACGACGCCGGCCGGATCGATCGCCAGCGCCTGCACGAGCGTTTCCTTGTCGTCGAGCGCCATCAGGATCACGCCGCGGCCGCCGCCGGACAGCGTCTTCATTTCGTCCATCCCGAACACCAGCAGGCGCCCGCCGCTCGACAGGCACGCGACCTGCGTCGCGTTCGGCAGCACCGGCATCGGCGCGAGCGGCACCGCACCCGCATCGATCGTCATGAACGACTTGCCGGCCTTCACGCGGCTCACCATGTCGCCGACCTTCGCGAGGAAGCCGAAGCCATTGCTCGACGCGAGCAGCAGTTGCTGGTCGGCCGGCGCCGCGTAGTAGTGCATCAGGTGCGAGCCCGATTCGAGCTCGATCAGCGACGTGACCGGCACGCCGTCGCCGCGCCCGCCCGGCAGCACCGCCACGTCGACCGAGTACACGCGGCCGCTGCTGCCCCACGCGATCAGGCGATCCGGCGTGCGGCACTGGAACGCCGCGTACAGGTGGTCGCCCGCCTTGAACGTGAAGCCGGCCGGATCGAGCCCGTGGCCCTTCAGCGCGCGCACCCAGCCCTTCTGCGACACGACCACCGTCACCGGCTCGTCGACCACCTTCGCCTCGAACGTCGCGCGCTTTTCCTGCTGGATCAGCGTGCGGCGATCGTCGCCGTACTGCTTCGCATCGGCCTCGATCTCCTTGATCATCAGCCGCTTCATCGCGCTTTCGTTCGCGAGCAGTTCCTCGAGCTTCGCCTTCTCGTCGCGCAGCCCTTCGAGTTCCTTCTCGATCTTGATCTTCTCGAGCCGCGCGAGCTGGCGCAACCGGATTTCGAGGATGTCCTCGGCCTGCCGCTCGCTGAGGCCGAACGCACTCATCAGCGCGGCCTTCGGCTCGTCCGACTCGCGGATGATGCGGATCACCTCGTCGATGTTCAGGAAGACGATCATCCGCCCTTCGAGGATGTGGATGCGATCGTCGACCTTCGCGAGACGATGGCGGCAACGGCGCGTCATCGTCAACTGGCGGAACTTCACCCATTCGTCGAGGATCGTCAGCAGGCCCTTCTGGCCCGGCCGGCCGTCGGCGCCGATCATCACGAGGTTCAGCGTCGCGTTCGATTCGAGGCTCGTGTACGCGAGCAGCGTGTTCACGAATTCCGTCTGGTCGATCGTGCGCGACTTCGGCTCGAACACGAGCCGCACGGCCGCTTCCTTGCCCGACTCGTCGCGCACCGCGTCGAGCAGGTCGAGCATCGCCTTCTTCGTGTTCAGCTGCTCGGGCGTCAGCGTCTTCTTGCCGAGCTTGAGCTTCGGATTGGTCAGCTCCTCGATTTCCTCGAGCACCTTCTGGCCCGACGTGTTCGGCGGCAGCTCGGTCACGACGAGCTGCCACTGGCCGCGCGCGAGATCCTCGATCTTCCACTTCGCACGCACCTTCAGGCTGCCGCGGCCCGTTTCGTACGCCGCCGAGATTTCGGTGTCGCTCGAGATGATCTGGCCGCCGCCGGGGAAATCCGGGCCGGGAATCAGGTTCATCAGCTCCGCGTGCGTGAGCTTCGGATTGCGGATCAGCGCGACCGCCGCGGCCGCGACTTCGCGCAGGTTGTGCGACGGGATTTCGGTGGCGAGGCCGACCGCGATGCCCGATGCACCGTTCAGCAGCACGAACGGCATGCGGCTCGGCAGCGTCTTCGGCTCCTCGAACGAACCGTCGTAGTTCGGCATGAAGTCGACCGTACCCTGGTCGATTTCGTCGAGCAGCAGCTTCGAGATCGGCGTGAGCCGCGCCTCGGTGTAACGCATCGCCGCCGCGCCGTCGCCGTCGCGCGAGCCGAAGTTGCCCTGCCCGTCGATCAGCGGATAGCGCAGCGAGAAATCCTGCGCGAGCCGCACGAGCGCGTCGTACGCCGACTGGTCGCCGTGCGGGTGGTATTTACCGAGCACGTCGCCGACCACGCGCGCCGACTTCACCGGCTTCGCGTCGGGCCCCAGGCCCATTTCGTTCATCGCGAACAGGATCCGGCGCTGCACCGGCTTCTGGCCGTCGCAGACGTCGGGCAGCGCGCGGCTTTTCACGACGCTGACCGCGTAGCTGAGATATGCCTGCTCCGCGTAGTTGCCGAGCGTCAGCGCGTCGCTCTCGGGCGCGTCGGGGCTGGCGAAGAGATCGGAAGTGTTGTCGTCCATCTGAATTCCGTATTCGTAAGTGGCGTGAGGCCGGGCCGGGCGTCATCCCCGGCCGCGCGGAAGCGGCGGTGCAGTGTTCGATGTCAAGCGGTGCTGATGCGCCAGCGGATGCGCGTTTGCGACGCCGCCACGGGCGCGAAGCCGCCGCGCATCAGTGCCGATTGGCGTCGAACACTGCACTAAATGTCCGCTTCGACTTCGTTGCCCTTTTCCTCGAGCCAGCCGCGCCGCGCGGCTGCCTCGCCCTTGCCCATCAGCATCGTCATCCGCGCGACGGTCGCCTCGTAGTCGAGCTCGCCGAGCTTCACCGGCATCAGGCGGCGCGTGTCGGGATTCATCGTCGTGTCCCACAGCTGCTCGGCGCTCATTTCGCCGAGGCCCTTGAAGCGGCTGATGCTCCACTGCGTGTCGCGCACGCCGTCCTTGCGCAGCTTGTCGAGGATCGCTTCGAGCTCGCCGTCGTCGAGCGCATAGAGCTTCTGCGCGGGCTTCTTGCCGCGCGCGGGCGCATCGACGCGAAACAGCGGCGGGCGCGCGACGTACACGTGGCCGCGCTCGATCAGTTGCGGGAAATGCTTGAAGAACAGCGTGAGCAGCAGCACCTGGATGTGCGAGCCGTCGACGTCCGCGTCCGACAGGATGCAGATCTTGCCGTAGCGCAGGTTCGACAGGTCGACGGTGTCGTCCGGGCTGTGCGGATCGACGCCGATCGCGACCGAGATGTCGTGCACCTCGTTGTTCGCGAACAGGCGGTCGCGCTCGGTTTCCCATGTGTTCAGCACCTTGCCGCGCAGCGGCAGGATCGCCTGGTATTCCTTGTCGCGGCCCATTTTCGCGGAGCCGCCCGCCGAGTCGCCCTCGACGAGAAACAGTTCGTTGCGCGCGATATCTTCCGTCTCGCAATCGGTCAGCTTGCCGGGCAGCACCGCGACGCCCGAGCTCTTGCGCTTCTCGACCTTCTGGCCCGCGCGCGTGCGCGCCTGCGCTTGCTTGATCACGAGTTCGGCGAGCTTCTTGCCGTGCTCGACGTGCTGGTTCAACCACAGTTCGAGCGCCGGACGCGAGAACGACGACACGAGCTTCACCGCGTCGCGGCTGTTCAGCCGCTCCTTGATCTGCCCCTGGAACTGCGGATCGAGCACCTTCGCCGACAGCACGAACGACACGCGCGCGAACACGTCTTCCGCGAGCAGCTTCACGCCCTTCGGCTGCAGGTTGTGCAGTTCGACGAAGCTCTTCACCGCCTGGTACAGGCCGTCGCGCAGCCCCGACTCGTGCGTGCCGCCGGCCGGCGTCGGGATCAGGTTCACGTACGACTCGCGCACGAGCGAGCCTTCCTCGCTCCATGCGACGACCCACGACGCGCCCTCGCCCTCGGCGAAGGTTTCGTCGGTCGAACGCGAGTCGGCGAAGCGCTCGCCTTCGAACAGCGGGATCAGCAGCTCGCTGCCGTTCATTTCGTCGAGCAGGTAGCCGCGCAGGCCGTCTTCATACTTCCAGGTCTGGCGCTCGCCCGTCTTTTCGTTGACGAGCACGACCTCGACGCCCGGCAGCAGCACGGCCTTCGAGCGCAGCAGGCGCTGCAGCTCGCCGAGCGGCAGGTTCGGCGAATCGAAGTACTTCGGATTCGGCCACACCTGCACGCGCGTGCCGGATTTCTTCTCGCCGCGGCCCGCCGCCTGCGTGGCGAGCGGCTTCACGACGTCGCCGTCGGCGAAGCCGAGCTCGGCGATCTTGCCGTCGCGCCAGACCGTCACGTCCAGACGCGTCGCGAGGGCGTTCGTCACCGACACGCCGACGCCGTGCAAGCCGCCCGAGAACGTATAGGCGCCGCCCGCGGCCTTGTCGAACTTGCCGCCCGCGTGCAGGCGCGTGAACACGATCTCGACGACCGGCACGCCCTCTTCGGGATGCATGCCGAACGGGATACCGCGGCCGTCGTCCTCGACCGAGACCGACTGGTCCGCATGCAGCGTGACCGTGATCTGCTTGCCGTAGCCGCCGAGCGCCTCGTCGGACGCGTTGTCGATGACTTCCTGGATGATGTGCAGCGGATTCTCGGTACGGGTGTACATGCCGGGCCGCTGCTTGACCGGCTCGAGACCCTTGAGCACCTTGATCGATGCTTCGCTATAGGCCGCGCTGGGTTTCTTCGTTGACATAGGCGCTGAATTTCGTCATTCATCGGGACGTTGTCCACACCTCGTGTGGATAACGTCGTGGACAAAACGTTGAGTTCCGTAAAAAAGCGAATCGAAACAACGGTGTGCTTGGACTGCTCCGAAAGCGGGCGCGCGGCGTGCGCGGCGCGACCCTGGACGCGCGGTATTTTACTGGTTCCGCGTGGCGCGCCAATCTCGGGATCGGCACCCGCCGTGCGCGTCACGCCGGCTTGCGCTTCGCCTCGAGCGTTTCCCACCGTTCGAGCGCGGCGAGCAATTCGTCGTCGATCGCCGCGAACCGCTCGGTCAGGCGCGTGCCTTCCTGCGGATCCTTCGCGAAAATCGCGCCGTCCTCGAGCTGCGCATTGATCGTCTTCTGCTCCGCTTCGAGCGCGGCGATCTTCTCCGGCAGCGAATCGAGTTCGCGCTGCTCGTTGAACGACAGCTTCACCGTGCGCTGCGCGTTGCGGCCGGCCGCACTCTTCGCCGGTTCGTCCTTCGCGGGCGCCGCCTCCTTGACCGCGCGCTTCGCCGCTTCCTGCTGCGCGAGCTGCTCCGAGCGCTCGCTCTGGATCTGCCAGTCGGTGAAGCCGCCGACGTATTCGCGCCACTTGCCGTCGCCCTCCGCCGCGATCACCGAGGTCACGACGTTGTCGAGGAACGCGCGATCGTGGCTGACCAGCAGCACCGTGCCGTCGTAGTCGGCCAGCAGCTCTTCGAGCAGTTCGAGCGTCGGGATGTCGAGGTCGTTGGTCGGTTCGTCGAGCACCAGCACGTTGGCCGGACGCGCGAACAAGCGCGCGAGCAGCAGCCGGTTGCGCTCGCCGCCCGACAGCGACTTCACCGGCGAACGCGCGCGTTCCGGCGCGAACAGGAAATCGCCGAGATAGCTCATCACGTGCTTGCGCACGCCGCCGATCTCGACCCATTCGCTGCCGGGGCTGATCGTATCGGCCAGACTCTTCTCCTGGTCGAGCTGCGCGCGCATCTGGTCGAAATACGCGACCTGCAGGTTCGTGCCGGTGCGCACCGTGCCTTCGTCGGGCTTCAGCTCGCCGAGGATCAGCTTCAGCAGCGTGGTCTTGCCGGCGCCGTTCGGGCCGACGAAGCCGATCTTGTCGCCGCGCATCACCGTCGTCGAGAAGCGGTCGACCACCGTGCGGCCGCCGTAGCGCTTCGTCACGTCCGTCAGCTCCGCGACGATCTTGCCGGACTTCTCGCCCTGCGCGACGTCGAGCTTCACGTTGCCCTGCGCATTGCGGCGCTCCGCGCGCTCGTTGCGCATCTGCACGAGCCGCGCGATGCGCCCGACGCTGCGCGTACGGCGCGCTTCGACGCCCTTGCGGATCCACACTTCTTCCTGCGCGAGCAGCTTGTCGAACTTCTCGTTTTCCACGCGCTCGACTTCGAGCTGCTGCGCCTTGCGCGTCTGGTATGCCGAGAAATTACCCGGATACGACAGCAGCCGGCCGCGATCGAGCTCGACGATGCGCGTCGCGACGCGATCGAGAAACGCGCGATCGTGGGTGATGAACAGCAGGCCCGCGCGCTGCGCGACGAGCAGCTCCTCGAGCCAGCGGATGCCGTCGAAATCGAGGTGGTTGGTCGGTTCGTCGAGCAGCAGCACGTCCGGCTGCAGCACCAGCGCACGCGCCAGCGCGACGCGCTTCTGCATCCCGCCCGACAGCGCGTCGACGCTGGCGTCGCCGTCCTGCAGGCCGATCTGCGCGAGCGTCATCGACACGCGCGTGCGCCAGTTCCATGCGTCGTGCGCGTCAAGCGACGACTGCAACGCGTTCATCCGCGCGAGCAGCGCATCGTGCTCGGCGCCTTCCGGTATCTCCGCGAGGCGGTGCGCGATCGAATCGTATTCTTCGAGCAGTTCGCGCGTATGCGCCAGCCCCGACGCGACCGCGTCGAACACCGTCGCGCCCGGCTCGAATTCGGGCTCCTGCGGCACGTAGACGGTCACGAGCTCCTGCTGGCGCGTGATCAACCCGTCGTCGGGCTTGGCAAGACCGGCGACGATCTTCAGCAGCGACGACTTGCCCGCGCCGTTACGGCCGATCAGGCCGACCCGCTCGCCGGCTTCCAGCGAGAAATCCGCGTGATCGAGCAACGCGACGTGACCGAACGCGAGCTGCGCGCCGGTAATGGAATAGAGCGACATGGGGAAACGGCGAAGAGAGAAATCGGAAGCGCCCATTGTACCGGGCGCGGACGCTGGCATCGGCTCGGCTGGATGGACGAGCGCCGCGGGGCGCGCTCGAAGCGTGTCGGCGCGGTGCCGTGAGCAAGGCGCGGCCGGCTTCCGGTGCGGAGGCGGGCCGCGGTTTGCATGCCCGCGGAAACGGGCGAATGCCGGCCGGATGCCCGCGGCCGGCCGATCGGCAGACCCCGCGCGCGGCGCCGTGGGCGCCAGCGCGGAATCCGCGGTTATTTCACGTTGACCGTGATCGTTGAGCTCAATTCGGGACCGTAGGAACGGTGCGCGCCGTCACCGAGCTGGAGCGTCAGCGTGTGCTGGCCGGGCGGCAACTTCACGTCGGTTTCGGTCTGGGCCTTGCCGAAATGCAGCGAATGGTCGGTCGCCGGAATCACGTCGCCCTTCGGCACCGGCTTGCCGTCGATCAGCAGGTGATGATGACCGGTATCCGGGGTCATGTCGCCGGCAGGCTTGAGCGCCATGCCTTCGAGACCGAACTTCACGTGCACGGGGCTCGACACCGTCGCGCCGTCCTTCGGCTCGACGAAGAACACACGCGCCTCGGCGCGCGCGAGCGTCGATACGGCCATCGCCGCGACACAGACTGCACCCGCGATCCACTTTCTATTGAGCATCGTTTCCTCCTTCAGATTGACAGGCCCACGAAGCATACACCGCATGCCCGGCCGACGCGATGGCGCCGGTTGTTCGCGATGCGTACGTTTAAAACGACGTTGCGCTGGCGTTCGGCGAAATTCCGGTACCATTGCGCGTTTCGTCCGCTGGCGAGGGCTGCGGATGGCATCGCCGAATTCCATTATCCCGAGCGCAACATGAGTGAAGTAACCGAATACCAGAGCTGGGTCTGCCTGATTTGCGGGTGGGTCTATAACGAAGCGGAAGGGCTGCCCGACGAAGGCATCCCGGCCGGCACGCGTTTCGCCGACATTCCCGCCGACTGGCGCTGCCCGCTGTGCGACGTGGGCAAGGAAGATTTCGTCGTCGTCGATTTCTGATTTCCCGTTCCGATCGCGGGTGATTACGCGATACGCGCGTCGCGGGTGCATTCAGCCCCGCCGACGCGCCGCGCGTTTGCTATACTCTGCGCGCTGTCCACTCCGCCGTCCGGTTCGCGTTTTTCGCGCGATTGTCCGGACTTGGCTCTCCCCGTAGTTCAATGGATAGAACAAGCGCCTCCTAAGCGCTAGATACAGGTTCGATTCCTGTCGGGGGGACCAGTCAAGCCGATACTGCCCCGGCTTCGCAAGAAACTTCCCTCAAGCCACAACGACCGTAAACTCCACCCCCGACTCAAAATCCAGCGTCGTGGTCGAAAACCGCGGATCCTCGTCGAGGTAGTGCTTGTACGGTCGAACGGCATCTTCGGCCGTGTACATGTTGTCGGCCAGCACGACCGATCCGGGCCGCAGCAAGCGCTCGATCTGTCTGAACAGCGTCAAGTACGCGTCGGCCCATACGTCGATAAACACCATGTCGACGGCTCCCTCCAGCTCGGCAACCGTCTCGAACACATCGCCCTCCCGCACGTCGACATAGGCATCCAGGCCCGCCGCTTCGACATGAGCCCGCAAACGCGCACACTTGAGCGCATCGCATTCAGTTGCAATGACCACACCACGGCCCAACGTGCGCAGCGCATCGGCGAAATACAGCGTCGACACGCCGCAGGAACTGCCGAGCTCGAGGATTCTGCTCGGCCGTTGCGACAGCACCATGTTGCGCAAAAACCTTCCCGTTTCCGCCGACACGGCCAACGATAGAGCACTGCCTCCCGATGATTCGAAATCCTCGGTGAACAGGCCGAACGTTTCGAGAAACCGTCCTCGCAACCTCGGGGCGAGCGCTTCGTATTCGTCGACGAGCGTCGGAAACGCCTCGTTAGGCCCCTGGAACTGCGCGCGTGCGCGGGCGATGATTTCGCTCCGGCTTTCTTCATGAAGCCGTTGCAAAAGAGCGTTGGTGGTCGAAGCCAAGTCCATTCCTTCACGAAGTTGATGACGTAGACGGCGTATCCAGCGGCTGCCAATCCGCCGTCAGGCTCCCTGCGCTGCCGTTCGATCATCGGCAAGCACGAGCGATGCTATGCCCGTCGAGCAAGCGTGATCGCCCGTTCAGGGCACGCCGTCACACAAAGCCCGCATGATCTGCACGCGTCCGCATTCGGCGTGTACGCGACTTTCATTCCGTGCACGCGCAGCTTCAAGCGATGCATCAGGCCAAGATCGAGATAATCGGCCTGATCGATGCGCCGGACCTCGAACACGTTTTCAGGGCAGACGGTGACGCAATCGCCCTTGCCTTCGCAACGTTTCAGATCGACGACGGGCGCAATCACGCCCGCCTTGTGCTTGCAGTCGGCCGTTGATTTCTCGCGCATGTTCACTCCTCGGTAGGCCGCTTGCCACGCGACCGCCATGCGGCCCGGAATTGCTCGCGCTCTTCGGGCGTCATGGCTTCCCACTTGCGCCAATGACGCCGGCCGTGCCAGCCGCGGTGTCCGCGGAATCCGCCGAACAGGATGCGGCTCAACACGAGCAGGCCCAGCGCATGGGCGAAGTCGATCGTCCGGGCGCCGAGAAATAGCGCCGGCATCACCCAGTTCCACAGCATCATGACGACCCATCCGAGCACGCCGATGGCGACCACCACGAGTAGCGCCTTGCCCGCACATCTGATTCGAAAATTCATCCGTCGACTCCTCTAGATATCCAGTTCGTCATAAATGGGTTGCAGTCGAGCACGCAGGTGCAGGACCGCGTAGCGTTTGCGCGCGAGCAGCGTATTGAGCGTGACGCCGCTCTGCGCGGCCAGCTCCTTGAAGGACAGCCCTTCCAGTTCGTGTGCGATGAAAACCTCGCGCTGATTCGCCGGCAACTCGTCGAGCGCATCCTGCAACGCCTTGAGCAGCAGCGTGCGAGCGTAGAGCGCTTCAGGGCCGGCATCGTGTGCCGGTAGCGCGAGATCCAGGCGATACTCGCTGTCCGCTTCGTCGTCGGCATCGAGTAGATCGGTCAGCGGCTGCTCCTTCTTCTTGCGGAAACGATCGATGATGCGGTTGCGCGCGGTACGGAACAGCCACGCGCTCGCCTGTTCGATCGGCGCCGGAAGCCGATAAGCCTGCACGAATTCGTGAAGCACATCCTGCAGAACGTCCTCGGCATCGTCCGGGTCGCGGATCCGGCGCCGAATGAAGTTCCCTAGCCTCGTTCGCTCACGCATCACTGTCGCAGTGATGTCGCGGTCTGGGTCGGTCATCGTTTGCGAAGTGGGTGGCGGTTCCATGCATCTGAAGACGTTTCAGGCGCGCGAATATTGTGGCGAACGTAAAAAATTTGCGGCTGCACGCATCGGCTTCCCTGCGTGGCAGGGGTTTCAAGGAACAGGCCCGATATGACATCAGCCCGTCTTTGCACGAATCGTTTGACTCCGCGCACCGACCCAAGTACACTTCGCGCCGCGGGGTGGAGCAGTCTGGCAGCTCGTCGGGCTCATAACCCGAAGGTCGTAGGTTCAAATCCTACCCCCGCAACCAAATACCGAAGCCCGCTTTGCGAAAGCAAGCGGGCTTTTTGCTGTCTGGGGAATATTGCTTGCGCGCGCGGCGCAGTACACGAAGATGGTGCAATCGAGCGCTCGCCACGACGTGCGACACACGATCGCACCTCGCCCGTTCGCCGCGGACATGCACCGAACATTGCGTAGAATTCCGAACCTTCTTCGGTTCAACACACGGAATTCTCGAATGATTCGAACGATCGCGGCGCTCGCCGCGCTTTCAGCGATGCCCGCCACCGCAAACGCCGCCGACACCGGCACGGCTCCCGCCAAACAGCGCTACGTCAGCCCGGGCATCGCCAACGTCACGGCTTCGGCAGCCCCGCGCCCGGAAAGCACCTCCCCCGACGCCCGCTGCCGGGAACTGGCCGCCGGCATCGACGCGGTCACGCATTCGCCCGACCGCGGCCAGAAGGTCGTGCGAGGAACAGGCCCGGACGGCAAGCCGCGCAACGAACTGCGCGCCTACGACAAACGGGCCGACCTGGAAGCCGAGCACCAGCGCCTCGGCTGCCAGTAACGGGCACACGAACACACGCCTCCCACCCGGCCAGCTCACGCCGGGCATCGGCCTTCACGCGTTCGCCCCGCCGTCGATCGTCAGCCCCGTCCCGTTGATCGACCGCCCTTCCGGCCCGACGACGAACGCCACGAGCGCGGCCACGTCGTCGGCCTTGCCGTACTGCTGAATCGCCATCCGCGCACGCTGCGCATCGGCATGCTCGCCATCGGCCGGATTCATGTCGGTATCGGTCGACCCCGGATGCACGACGTTGACCGTGATGCCGCGCGAGCCGAGATCGCGCGCGAGCCCCTGCGTCCAGCCGATCAACGCGGCCTTGCTCGCCGCATAAAGGCTCATCCCGGCATCGGGCACGCGTGTCGCGAGGCAACTGCCGGTCGACACGATGCGCCCGCCCTCCCCGAGATGCCGCGCCGCCGCCTGCGACGCGACGATCACAGCGCGCACGTTCACGTGCAGCGTCGCGTCGATATCGTCGAGCGTGAGGTCGTCCAGCGCGCCGGCCCGGAAAATCCCCGCGTTGTTGACGAGAATGTCGAGGCCGCCCAACGCCTGCGCAGCGCGATCGACCGCGTCGCGCACGGCAACCGGATCGGCGCTGTCGGCCTGGATCGCAATGGCCTTGCGGCCCAGCGCCTCGATGCCGGCGACCACGGCCTGCGCCCGTTCGGCGGATTTTTCATACGTGATCGCCACGTCCGCGCCATCGGCCGCCAGCCGTTTCGCGATCGCCGCGCCGATGCCGCGGCTGCCGCCCGTGATGAGTGCACGCTTGCCTTGAAGTCGATTCATGTCGGTTCCTTTCCCAATTTATGTAACGACCGACACAGAATGGAGCAAGTTGCACCGCGCAGTCAATTGATTTATTTTATCGATCGATACAGATATCGACGAAGGGACGGACGCAATGGCTGAACGAGGCCGACCGAGAAGCTTCGACAAGGAAGCGGCGCTGGATCGCGCGATGGAGGTGTTCTGGCGTCTCGGCTACGAAGGGGCGTCGATGACGGACCTGACGGCCGCGATGGGCATCGCGTCGCCGAGCCTGTATGCGGCCTTCGGCAGCAAGGAAGCGTTGTTCCGGCAAGCGCTCGAGCATTACCGCGCAACCGAGGGGCGGGAAATCTGGGGCGGCGTCGAACGGGCGGCCAGCGCGTACGAGGCCGTGCGCAACTACCTGATGGATACCGCACGCGTGTTCACGCGGCGCTCGAAGCCGGCCGGCTGCCTGATCGTGCTGTCGGCGCTGCATCCGGCCGAACGTTCCGATATGGTCCGGCAAACGCTGATCGCGATGCGCGAGGGCACGGTCGACGCGCTGCGGGAACGCCTCGTGCAAGGCGTCGCGGCAGGCGAAATATCAACGCACGCGAACCTCGACGCAATCGCCCGCTACTACGTGACGGTTCAGCAAGGCATGTCGATCCAGGCGCGCGACGGCGCGAGCCGCCGCGATCTGGAAGCCGTCGCGCAGGCCGCGCTGGCCGCATGGCCGGCGCTCGTCGGCACGAGCAGCGCGGCCGGTGTATAGATAGCGGCAGGACACCGCCGAAGGAAAGGTTACTGCTTCGCAGCCTGCTGCACGTCCTTCGACGCACGCCACACGCGATAGCGCACGTCGAAGCCGTCCGGCACATAGACGACGAGCGGCAGGCGGCTGTTGTAGCGCAGCAGCTGACCGTCGCCGCGCACCTGCACGAACCGTTGTTGCGGCGCCTGGCCCGGGCACGCCATCAACGTCGATGCCGGCCCCTTCACGTCGGTGAGCCGGTAATACGTGTAGCCCCAACCCTTCACATCCTCGGCGGTCAGCTCGCCGCCGAACCAATGCTGGTTGCAGTCGGTCTGCAACGTCTTGCCGATCATCAGCTCGACGCGCGCATCGCCTTCGTTCTCGAGCGCGGGCAGCGCGATCACGGCGCGCTGCTGGCCGGCCGCTGCCTGCGGAAACATCTTGATCGACTCGGCGGATACGGCAGGCGCGGAGGCAGGCGCGGCCACGCAGGCGGCGGCGGCGGTCACGCAGAAGGCGGCCAGCGCGGCCCGGATCGGGAATTTCATCGATGTGCTCCTGAAAAACCAATGAGCCCCGGATGCTAACACTTTCGTCGCAAGACCTTACGGAGCTGTAATTTGGCGACACAATTGCAAACAGCCGGCAATCCCCGAGCGCGGTACTTATAGCGCAATCAACGGAGAACATCATGCTCAAGCTCATTGCTGCCGCCGGCGTCGCTACCCTGCTGGCCGGCTGCGTCGTCGCCCCGGACGCCGGATACGGCTACGGGCAGCCCTACTATTCCGATCCCGGCTATGCGTACGCCCCGTCCCCGGTGTACGGCACGGTCAACATCTGGGGCGGTGGCGGCGGGCGCGACTGGGATCGCGGCCGGCGCGACTATCATCGCTGGGACGGCGACCGCGGCAACCGCGGCAACGGCTGGTGGCGCGGCGGCGGACGCCGTGGCGACTGGAACGAAGGTGGTGGCGGCGGACACGGTCGCGGCGACGGCGGCGGTCATCGCCACTGACGTTCAATTGCAACCGTTTGTATCCACGCACGGCCCGCCGATGGCCGGCGGCGCATCACTCCGGCCACAGAATGGCCACGCAAACGACGAAAGGCCCGGCAAAGCGAACGGCGGCGAACGCCGGCCGACCGGTCGGGAACCGCGATCGCACGCGGCACGCCCCGCACTTACCAGCCGGCCGGCCGCGCGTAGCCGCCGGACACGGGCGCACCGCACACGTACGCGCGCTGGTAGCGATCGTAGCAATAGTTCGGGCCGTCGTCCTGGTACTGCGCCTGCCGGTAGGTCGGATAGGCCGGCTGCTGGTATGCGGGCGCCTGGTAGTACGTCGGCGGCTGATAGGCCGGCGCCTGGTACACGGGTGCCTGATACGCGACGGGCGGATTCATCGCGGACGTCACGATCGCGCCGAGCACCGCCCCGCCGATCAATGCGCCGATGACGGCGCCGCCGTCGCGGCCATGCGCGGACGCCGGCCCCGCCACCGCGAGCGAACCGGCGAGGACACACACTGCGGCAATCTTTTTCATGATGGACTCCCACGCGAAGTGGTACTGGATGCGATGCATTGTGGCGGGACGCGGCCGTAATAGATGCAGCAAGTGGTAACGCGCGATTACCGGTATCGCCCACGCCGAAACGCGTCGTCGCCGTGCTACGATTTTCGGCACACAGGAGACGCCTTCATGCAGCCCGAAACCGCCCGCCGTTTCGATACCGAATTCGCGCCGCGCATCGCGCAGGCGATCGCCGCGTTCTTCGCCGACCACGTGCGGGCCGACGTCGTCCCCTATGGCGGGCACGGGCACCCGACGCGCGTGCAGATCCGCAGCGCGCCGCACGAGCACGTGAGCGGCTTCGTGCATCCGCTGAATCTCGAACTGACGTGGGACACCGACGAGATCGAGCGGCTGATGGAACCCGACGGCCCGCAACGCTTCGAGCACTACCTCGCCGCGCTGCCGAGAAAGCTCGGCGCATGGCAAAGCGCGCGCGACATCGATCTCGCGTCGCGCACGCAGGCCGAGCCGCTCGTGCGGCTCGGCGGTCTCGACTTCGAAGGCTGAATGCGCGCGCCAGCCGGCCACCGCGCGGCTTGGCGTCGCGCGATGCGGCCCGGTGATACACTCGACCGGCCCCGTCCCGGTGCAGCCGCGCCGGCCGGGCCGTTCATCGCCGCCCCCCGCGTACATGGTTGCGCACGCAACCGGCAAGCGGGTGCGCGGACAACCCTGCTCTCGCTCCCGCCATGAACGCCGATACCGGCCTGCCGCTTCCGCAACGCTACTGGGCGATCGTCTGCGTCGCCCTGGGCATCACGCTCGCCGTGCTCGACGGCGCCATCGCGAACGTCGCATTGCCGACCATCGCGCGCGACCTGCACGCGTCCGACGCCGCGTCGATCTGGATCGTCAACGCGTACCAGCTCGCGGTCACGATCACGCTGCTGCCGCTCGCGTCGCTCGGCGAGCGCATCGGCTATCGCCGCATCTACATCGCCGGGCTCGCGCTGTTCACCGCGGCGTCGCTCGGCTGCGCGCTGGCGGGCTCGCTGCCGATGCTGGCGGTGATGCGCGTGATCCAGGGGTTCGGCGCGGCCGGCATCATGAGCGTCAACGCGGCGCTCGTGAGGATGATCTACCCGTCGTCGATGCTCGGGCGCGGGCTGTCGATCAACGCGATGGTGGTCGCGCTGTCGTCGGCGATCGGGCCGACGGTCGCGTCCGCGATCCTGTCGTTCGCGTCGTGGCCGTGGCTCTTCGCGGTCAACGTGCCGATCGGCATCGCGGCCGTGCTCGGCAGCCTGCGCGCGCTGCCGGCCAACCCGCTGCACGACGCGCCGTACGACTTCCCGAGCGCGCTGATGAACGCGTGCGTGTTCGGCCTCCTGATCACGGCCGTCGACGGGCTCGGTCACGGCGAAGGTCATGCGTACGTCGCGGCCGAACTGGCCATCGCGGGCGTGGTCGGCTACTTCTTCGTGAAGCGTCAGTTGTCGCAGCCGGCGCCACTGCTGCCCGTCGACCTGATGCGCATCCCGATGTTCGCGCTGTCGATCTACACGTCGATGGCGTCGTTCACGTCGCAGATGCTCGCGTTCGTCGCGCTGCCGTTCTGGCTGCAGCATTCGCTCGGCTTCTCGCAGGTCGAGACGGGCCTCTACATGACGCCGTGGCCGCTCGTGATCGTGTTCGCCGCGCCGCTCGCGGGCGTGCTGTCGGACCGCTATTCGGCCGGCATGCTCGGCGGGATCGGGCTTGCGCTGTTTGCAGCCGGGCTGCTGTCGCTCGCGACGATCGGCGCGCACCCGGGCACGGTCGACATCGTGTGGCGGATGGCGCTGTGCGGCGCGGGCTTCGGGCTGTTTCAGTCGCCGAACAACCGCGCGATGCTGTCGTCGGCGCCGCGCGAGCGCAGCGGCGGCGCCGGCGGCATGCTGAGCACCGCGCGCCTGACGGGCCAGACGTTCGGCGCCGCGCTCGTCGCGCTGATTTTCGGGCTCGCGCCCGATCGCGGGCCGACGATCGCACTCTTTGTCGCCACGGTGTTCGCGGCGGTGGCCGCGGTCGTCAGCCTGCTGCGCATCGCGTCGCCGCCGCCGGACCCGGCGGCCTGACACCGTCGCGCGCCGCACCCGCGACGGGTGTCAAGCGGCGTCGAGCGTGTCCATCACGAAGCGCACGCGCGCCTTCACGCTCGCGCGCGGCAATTCGATCAGCCGATAGCCGTACGACGTATAGCAATCGACCATCGCGTCATGGGTCCGCACCGCTTCCGCGAAATCCTGCCGGCGCTCGGTGTCCTGCGCATAGATATCGGGCCACGGCGGCGCGATGAACACGCGCCGGTGATAACGAAAACGCCGCGCCGCCGCTTCCGCGTGCGCGGGTACCGCCAAGCCGGTCAGCTTCAGGTAGCCGATCACGTCCGGCACGCCGCGGTCGAAGAACACCGGCCCGCGCGCGTGCCGCGCGAGATGGTAGGACCGCATCTCCCAGCTCAGCATCAACTCGGCGAACGCAGCCGGGTCGCGCCACGGCAGCGCCGGACCGTCGATGGCCATCTGGTCGCGGATCACGCCGCGCCCGGCTTCCTGCGAACGTCCGAACCCGGCGCGCTCGAGCGCATCGAGCAACGTGCTCTTGCCCGAACCCGGGCCGCCCGTCACGACGAAGAAGCGGCCGGTTGCGTCGTCGGCTTCTTCGTCGTCACTCGCCGCACGCTGCACGAACTCACGCATGCGCGGCCCGCTGGCCCGCGCGCCGCGTGACCGACGCCGCCGCCGCGACACTGCGCAGGTCGGCGACGAACGTGTCGCGCCAGACCGACAGGTCGTTCTCGCGCAGCCGCGCGAGGTTCTCCTCGTGACGCGCCTGCCGCTCCGCGAGCGGCATCGACAGCGCGCGTTCGAGCGCCTCGGCCATCTGCGACAGATCGTACGGATTGACGAGCAGCGCGCCGGTCAGCTCGGCCGCCGCGCCCGCGAACTCCGACAGCACGAGCACGCCCGGATCGGCCGGATCCTGCGACGCGACGTATTCCTTCGCGACGAGATTCATCCCGTCGCGCAGCGGCGTCACGTAGCCGACCTGCGACATCCGGAAGAACGCCATCAGCAGGTTGCGCTCGTACTTGCGGTTCAGATACTGGATCGGCGTCCAGTCGAGCTGCGAGAAGCGGCCGTTGATGCGGCCGGCCTCGCCTTCCAGCGTCTCGCGGATCTGCTGGTAGGTCTGCACGTCGGAACGCGTCGGCGGCGCGATCTGCAGCAGCGACACGCGCCCTTGCCAGCCCGGCGCATTCGCGAGCATCCGCTCGAACGACTGGAAGCGTTCGACGAGCCCCTTCGAATAATCGAGGCGATCGACGCTCATCACCAGCTTGCGGTCGCCCAGCGCCTCGCGCAGCATCTTCACCGGCTTGCGGGCGCCGTACTGGATAGCCGCCTGCGCGATCGCGTCGGGATGCACGCCGATCGGATAGGCCGCAACCTTCACGACGCGGCCGTGCGCATGCAGCATCCCGTCGTCGCTCGCCGCGCCGATGCCGCGCCGCTCGATGTAGTCGGTGAAGGCCTGCTTGTCGGCCTCGGTCTGGAAGCCCGCGACATCGTACGCGCACATGAACTTGACGAGTTCCTCGTGCGGCGGCACGAGGCGCAGCACGTCGGGCGACGGAAACGGGATATGCAGGAAGAAGCCGATCGGGTTCTTCACGCCGAGCTCGCGCAGGCAGTGCGCGAACGGCAGCAGGTGGTAGTCGTGCACCCAGATCAGGTCATCCGGGCGCAACAGCGCCGCGAGCTGCTTCGCGAGCATCGCGTTCACGCGCAGGTAGCCGGCGTACTCCTGCCGGTCGAAGCGCGCGAGATCGCCGCGGTAATGGAACACCGGCCACAGCGTCGCGTTCGAGAAGCCGCGGTAGTACTGGTCGTAGTCGCGCCGGGTCAGCCCGACCGTCGCGTAGGTAACGTTGCCGTCCCGCTGGATCGCGGGCTCGGCGTCCGGCGCACCGACGATCTCGCCGTTCCAGCCGAACCAGACGCCGCCCGTTTCCCGCAGCGCGTCCATCACGCCGACGGCCAGGCCGCCCGCGCTCGGGCGCGTGTCCTCGCCGGCGGCGACACGATTCGATACCACGATCAATCTGCTCATGCGATTTCCCCTCCTCGATTCGATTGGCTGACGCGCGACGCGCGCCAAAGCAGGCGCGGCGGCCCGAAGGCGGCCGCGCGGCGACTCAGTTCCGAGAATTGCAATGAAATACGGCGGTGGAATGCGGCGACGACCGTATCAAGCGTCCTGCTCCTGACCGAGGTCGCGTTGATAGTCGAGCCCTTCCGGGCGAGCACCACCCTGGTTGTGGTCGCCGTCCGACGGCGCCTCGTCCGGCGCGCCCGCGGGCGGGGCCGATGGCGCGTCGGTCCGCGGACGCGGGCGGTCTTCCGGATGGCCGGCCGCCGCGTCGGGTGGCCGGTGTGACAACCGTTTCGAACGGCGCATGGCTGGGCGTCTCATATGCGGCGCGGCTCGAGGCCGTCGTAGAAACATTCCATAACAAAACAGTCTAGGTCGCGCGATCGCATCCGAAGGTAACAATTACCTTCAATTTGTAACGTTTCGACCCCTCGTCGTTCATCTATTCGACAATAGCGCCGCCCGCGCGCACGCGGCCCGCCGCACGGCGATTTGTCAAAGCTTTGCAGTTTTCCCATGACAATTGCGAAACAATGACGCGGCATCGGGAGCGTGCATGCGTCGCCGCTCACCCAGACAGGACTTGCACTCAGGGATGAACATTCGCTTCGAATCGCCGCGCCGGGCCACGCCGGCGCGCGTCGTGCTGGCCGTGATCGCCGCGGCCGCACTGCTGTCCGGCTGCAATTCGCTGTACAGCGAAGGCGCGACGGCCGGCGCCGGTATCGCGGGCGCCGCGATCGCCTCCAAGGTCACCAACAACGCCGCCGTCGCCACCGGCATCGGCCTGGGCGCCGTCGCCGGCGCACGGGCGGGCGTCCAGTACACGCAACGCGTCGCGCACCGCTACACGCAAGACCAGATCGCGAAGGCGGCCGGTCCGCTCGACGTCGGCGGCGTCGCGCCGTGGTCGACGCACCATTCGTTCCCGATCGAGGACGACGAGCAGGGCCGCGTGACGGTCAGCCGGATGATCAGCGTCGGCCCGCTCGACTGCAAGGAAATCGTGTTCGCGGTCGATACGCCGGCGAAGGCCGACAAGCCCGCGCAATCGGCGTTCTACGTCGCCACCATCTGCCGCGACGGCCCCGTGTGGAAATGGGCGTCGGCGGAACCGGCGACCGAGCGCTGGGGCGCGCTGCAATGAGCGTGGCGATCCGTATCGCGGCGATCGGCGCGCTGTGCGCGGCGACGCTCGCGCTGTCGGGCTGCGGCTCGGTCGGCGCGGCGAGCGGTGCGCTGGCCGGCGCGGCGACGGGCCTCGTCACCGCGAACCCGGCGGTCGGCGTGGGCGTCGGGATTGCCGTGCAGGCCGCGACCGACGAAGCCGTCAACCGCACGATGAAGCAGCTTCATCAGAACCAGCAGGACGCGATCGCGAAGACAGCCGGCAGCCTCGCCGTCGGCGAAGTGAAGCCGTGGAAGGTGAAGAACACGCTGCCGCTGGAAAACGGCGAAGGCGAAGTGCGCGTCACGCGCGCGTACTCGTCGGCGCTCGCGCTGTGCAAGGAATTCGCGTTCTCGGTGAAGGACGGCGACAAGGCCGACTGGTATTTCGCGAATGCGTGCCAGCAAGGCACGCACTGGAAGTGGGCGTCGGCGGAACCGGCAGTCGATCGGTGGGGGAATTTGCAGTAACGACGCGATGCGCCGCGCATCGTGCGTGGCGCCCCTGCCGTTTTGCGTACTCGCGAGCTACGGTGATTATAGACGCGTGCGAAGCTGCGCCACCCTTTCCTTGATCTTCGCGGACAGCGCATCGTCCGGGTTGTAGGTCAGGCACCGCTCCAGATCGGCGATCGACGCTTTGATATCACCCAGCGTCTCGTATGCCCTGGCGCGATTGAAATAGACGAAAGGCTGGTCGGGATTGAGCTTCAGCGCCCGGTCGAAGTAATCGAGCGACTTCTGGTAGGCGCCGCCTTCGAGATAAATCGTCGCGAGCGTGCAATACGCCGACGGATCCGTATAGCCCAGTTCGATGGCCCGGTTCAGATCGTTCAGCGCGAGATCGGTCTTCTTGATCATCGCGAAGGTCGTGCCACGATCGGCATACGTCGCCGCGTCTTCCGGCGCTAGTTTCAGGATGTCGCCGTACAACCCGAGCGCGTCCTCGATACGGCCCTGCGACACGAATCCGCGTGCCCGCATGCGCATCGGTGAAAAATCGGGATTCTTATCGGTCATTCGATTCAGCTCCAAAAACTTCGCACTTGCATTATCCGCTTCGCTGTCCGGAAACCGCCCCGGCTCAGCGCCCGGCCCTCGCGATCAAGCCGTTCAGATAAGTTTCCAGCACACTGAACTTGACGATCGACGCATTCCGCCATGTTGGATGCTGACTCGCCGCAGCCTTCACGGCCTCCGGCACATCCTCACGCAGCCACAGCTCCGGAACATGCAATCTGGCGCCCAATTCACCGTCCATGTCCTCCAGGACCATGTGCCCGCGCGACGGATACTCGTTCAACGCACCGGCCTGCGCTCTCACGAACAGAAGAGCACGCTCGCCGGCTTGAAGTGCCACGTTGCCCCAAGTCGGCGGACCGCCGTTGAACACGATTTCCGCCCCGAGATTATCCGGCGTGATGCCCTTTCCGCTGGAATAGATGCGCTCTACCTTCGCCCGAAAAACATGCGGACTCGGAGAATCGATGACGGATACGAGCACCAGATCGTACGATTCCACTGCTACGGTATAGAGACCCTTTTTCTCACTCATAGAATCTGATGTCACGGCTTCCACGGTGTCCCGACCTTCTCGAGTTCGGGCATGTAGTACTGCAATTTTCCGGTCGTTTCCGGAATCGGGATACCCAGGCGGCCGGGGAACGTCGCACAGTTATAGTTGTTTTCCGGCCATGCGCCGCCAGACTTGGGCGGCCATTGATACCGGATGTCGTCCATGGGCCCGCGCGCCACCAGTTCCTCGTGTGCCGCCAGAATTGATTCGTACTGCTCCTGCGTGACAGGTATCTTCTGCTCATACACGGTCTGTAGCGTGCCGGCCCCGCCACGGGCAGGCAGTGGATTTTCCGCAATCAGCGAGAATGCTGCCTGGTCCTGGGTCAGTTGCCCCGGATAACTGCCGGATGACTTCAGATTGGCGAATACATCCGCCGCGGTCGCATCCCCGACTGCCGGTCCAAAACCCCAAATCGTCTTGCCGCCGTCGAATGAATACCCGACGTGGCCAGTGTACTGATACTCGTGCAGAACGCCTTCTGCGTCGGGCGTCCGGCCGCCGCCACGCACACCGAACAGCGAAATCGTCGGCTGCTCCGTCGCCCCTGCCGCACCTTCGGCCGCTTCCAGCGCCGACAGTTCGCCAGCCGCGGAGCCCGCTCCTCTCGCGCCGCCGACGAGCCTGGCGCCCTTCGCCGCGCCGAATCCGCCCAGCAAGCTTCCTCCAAGCATCGACCACTTCTGCCCGTCCGAACCCTCGCCGAAGATCTTCCCGCCCAGCCATCCGCCGACTTCGCCGCCGAGAAAGCCGCCGGCCGCACCGAGCAGCGCCAGCGCGGGCCCCGCAAGAACGGCCGCAGCCGCAATGCCCACCGCGGCCATCGTCCAGTTCACCCACGCCGGGATCTCGGGATTGAACTCGCCGACCGCCGGACCACCGATGAACACGTTCGGCGATCCGTCGTTGATCAACGCGCCGCACATCATCCGGTCTTCCTTGCGGCTCGCCGGCTGGCTGTTGATGAACACCGTCGACGAACCCTGCGCGACCACCTGCGGCGGCCCCGCATGGTCGCTGCACAGGCCCTGGCTCAGGATGGCCCGCATCGCCGCGCGACTGTTGATGAAGACGTTGGGCGAACCCTTTATGAGACTTCCGGTGACATGTCGCGGCGCCCACGACATCGTGCCCAGCACTTCGCCGAGACCGCCGCCCGCGGCAGCGCCCGCCGCGATTGCAGCGACGACCGTCAACGCAGCACCTCCCGTCGCGACCACCGCGACGGCGCCGATCACCGCACCCGCGATCAGCCCGGCGATCATCCATCCCTTGGATGCCGTATGCGCGATCGGATCACCCAACCGCGCAGCCGCCAGTAATGTATCCACGCCCGCTCTCCGTCAGCCCGCGTTCGCAACCGCGGTCAGATAAGCACGCACGGCCTCGACGCTCTGCATGCCGGTCATGCCCTTCACCGCCGTCACAGCGTCGAGTCGATCGCTCAGCGATGCGTGCTCGCGCACATCCGCCGTCCACAGCGCGAATTGACGGCCGTCCATCGCGCGCCACGCCGCTTGCCCGTCCGGCGCGGGCTGCAGCGCCAGCGGCTCACCGCCCGGGCCGAAGAACGCGGTGTCGTCGAACATTTCGGTGACGTCGTGCCGGTACAGTTCGGCCATGCCCGTGAGCGCGTACAGCGTCGCGCTCGGCTCGTGCAGCACGAACACGATGCCGGCCTCGTCCTGGCCGAGCGCCCTCGGCGCGAAGGCCGCCCGATCGGGCCGGGCCAGCACGACACTCGCGAGCAGGCGCTTGTATTCCTTGCTCTTGTCCTCCGTGAACGACTTCGGACAGGTGCCGATGAAACTGATCGCCACGCGTTCGCGCCCGCCCTTCGGCGACATCACGACCGTCTGGCGCTGATGCAGCGGCGCGCCTTCCGACACCCAGCGATAATCGATTTCGCGCGCGGTTTCGCCGTCGATTTCCCGGTTTTCCAGATGCTTCAATTCGAAACGCGGCAGCGACTTGCGCATCTCCGAGACCAGCCGCGTCACGAACGTGTCGACCGTATCGTCCGGCTCCATCGGCGCGCGGGACACCACGAAAGTGAATCCGCTACTACCGCTCCCCGTTTCATCGACCGTAAACAGGTGAATCGTCTTGTCTTTGAAGTGCGCCGGCAACTGAATGACGGCATCGTTCATCTGATATTCGGACATGCTCTTCTCGGTTCGGCGTGCCCGCCGCGGCAGGCGCCGGATTGAAACTGTGCGCCGGCTGCACGGTCGCAGCCGACGCAACCGTCACGGGGCAACGTTACTGCACGCCGGCCGCGACCAGACGCTTGTGGATGGCTTCGATGCGACCCAGCTGCGGCGAGCCTTTCGGCGTCTGTTGCAACTCGTCGCCGAGGACCTTCGCGTACGCGAGACCGTTGTCGTTCTTCACCGACGGATCGGCGCCGTGCGCGAGCAGATAATCGACGACGTCCCATTGCCGCAGGCGCGTCGCTTCGTAGAGCGCGGTTTCCTTCATCGAATCCCGCACATTGACGTTCGCCTTGTGCTCGACCAGCAGGCGCATTTGCGGCAACAGTGTGTCCTTGCAGGTGGCGAAGAGCAGCGGCGTATCGCCGTCGTACTTGAGATCGGGATTCATGCCGCCGGCCAGCAACGCCTTGAGCAGGTTCGGCGTGTCGGCCCGCGCGGCCAGATACGCGACGTTCGCGCCATTCTCGCCGAACGGCTGTTCGGGCTTCGCGCCGTCCCGGACCAGTTCGCTGACGATCTGAAGGCGCACGTTGGCGGCATCCGCCTTCACCGGCACGGCTTCCTGCACCGCGAACGACAGCAGGCTGGCCTTCTTGTTGCCCAGCGCAGCGAGATCGGCATGCGGCGCAAGCGCCTTGACCTGCGCCAGATTCCCGTCGCGAATGGCACGCGCCAGCTCGAGTTGCTGTCCCGTGAAAAAGTCTTCGGGCGGGTAACGTTTGAAGTCTGCCATTTTTGTTTCCTGTGCTTGAGTCGGCCACCAGAACGGCGACGACAAACCGATGACCGCGACAACCGCGCCTGCGGCGATGACCTTGCTGTATTTCATCAATGTCCCTGAAGTTGACTCAGCAGCGACGATTGCTGCTCGGCGACGGTCGTATTCAGCCCGCTCGTCACCTGGCCCATCATGTGCCGCTGGACCGTCGTCACGCTGGTGCCCGGAATGGTGATCTGCTCGCCGACCGCCTTGGGCATCAGGTGGGACGTCACCTCGCTGATCGGGCCGAGCCCGCCCTCCTGCGAGCCCGTCAGGATGTCGCCGTCGACGCGATAGTTCGTGATCGACGACGCCCGCGGCGTGGCGCCGTACAGCGGCAACGTTTCAGGATTGAGGCCTGCCGCGTTGAAAGTGGTCGCGCCCGCGCCGCTCGCCTGCGATGCAGCCGACGCCAACCCGCCGCCGAGCGAATGGCCTGTGAGGTCGAGGCCGCCCGCATTGCCGGAACCATGGATCTTCTTGCCGAGGGTCACGGCGCGATCGTAGTACGGCGAATTGTCGCCCAGCCCCTGGCTGAGGTTGTTCGACCAGTCCTCCTTGACCGTCGGCTGCGTGCCCTTGAAGGCCAGCGTCGGCTTCATGCTGTCGCCGAACACCGCAGGATCGGGCGCATAGACCTGCGCGCCGAAATTGCTGCCGGGAATCTTCAGATCCTGCGGCCGCATGCCGAACTTCTTCAGCGCTTCGGGGTCGTTCGACACGTTCTTCCATCCCGGCGGCGCCGTCCCGGGCGTGTACACCGCTTCCGCGAGCTTCGCCAGTTGTTGCGCCTTGACCGTCGCCTGAAGCTTGCGTGCCGCGGCCTGCACCTTCGGATCGGCTGACGCGAGACCCGCCGCGATGACCGCCTGCTGATTGGCCCACTCGATCGCCATCGCCTGCTCGGGCGTGACGAACAGCCCCTGGTTCAGATGGATCACCGGGCCATCGAGGAAAATGCCGCTCTGATTGATCAGGATGCTCGAGGCGCCGTGGGACAGCTTGATGCTGTCCGGCTTCAGCGTCACGATGCTCGCGCCGACCCGATGCTCGATCTCGTCCGTCGCCTGATAGCTCTGCTTGCCCGGCCCGGCATCGCCCGCGAGCGCCTGCACGCCGACGGTGTTGGCCGTCGTGAAGCGCGCCTTCGCGATCTTTTCCGACAGGCTGCCTTCCGCGATGTGCTTGCTCTCGTCGCCTTTGAGCACCGACACGTTCCGCGCGCCGGATTCGACCGTATGCGATTCGCTATCCTTGACGATGGTCTTCATGTCCTTCTGCGCATGCAGAAAAACTTCCTGGGCGCCGTTCACATCCGAGAACCGCAGTTCGTTGAAACCCTCGCCCTTGTGCGTCTGGCTGCGCATCCCCATCGTCTGGCCGCCGCTGCCGTGATACGGGTTGCCCGATTCGCCGTTGAACACGCGGCCGACGACGATGGGGTTGTCCGGATCGCCCTGATTGAACGAGACGAGCACCTCCTGGCCGATCCGCGGAATCGCCGAACCGCCCCAGCCCTTGCCTGCCCACGGTTGCGATACGCGCACCCACATCGAATCGGAACCGTCGAGCTTGCCGCGGCGGTCCCACATGAAATGCAGCTTGACCCGGCTGCCGTCGGTGTGAATTTCCTCGCCCTTCGGCCCGACCACGATCGCGGACTGGGTGCCCTGCATGTGCGGCTTGGGCGTACGCCGCTCCGGCCTGAACGGAATGTCGATCGGCAGGCACGTAAACGTGTTGTGGTACGGCAGTTTCGAGGTCTGCTGGGTATAGTCGTTCGCCACCTGGTGACGAACGCGCAGGATCACGAAGTCCTTGTTGTTGTAGGCGGACGTGCCGTGATTGACCAGCGTGAAGCGGCCGCTCGTCGTCATCCCGTGCGCGTGACCGGCGCCGTTGAAACGGTGCGCGAGCGCTTCTTCCGCTTCCATCGCGTAGCACGCGTAACGCTGCCCGTCATCGCCGTGGTCATACAACGAATGGAACTGGTAACGCTCGGTCGTCTGGATGTTCGGGTGCTTCAGATTGACGGTCGGCACCTCGACATGCATTAGTTGCGACGACGGCTGGTTGTAGTTGAAATCCCGGTACGTGATCTTGCCGACCCGGAAACTGAACGCCTCGTCCCATCGATCGATGCCGTTCTGCTCGCTGGCGGCACTGTTGGCTTCGTACGGAATCGTCTTCAGGTTCGGAATCGGCTGGAACACCGCGTTGGTGTCGCCGATCACGAGGATGTGCTTGTCCTGTTCGTAGCGAATCGTCCAGATCAGCCCTTCCTGCTCCATCAGGCGCGAGCAGAAACTGTAGTAGGACTCGTCGTACATGACGATGTACTCGAGTTTCGGACGTTCGCCCTGCATCGCGAACTCGAAATCCGAGAAACCCATCTCGCGGAAAATGTCGCTCAGGATGTCCTGCGGCGTCTGGTTCTGGAAAATCCGGCAATCGGTCGAGCGCGTGAGAAACCAGAACCACGGAACGACGGACATTTCATAGCGGGTGACCGAACCCGACTTTCCGACGCGGCCGAACGATGCGACGTAACCGTCGAAATATCGCTTCGTCTCGATATCGGCCGCCGACGTCACGACACGCGTCAGACTGAAGTTGCGGCTCTGCGGCTCGAGCGTGATCTTGACCCGCTGCCCGACGATTTCCTGCGGTTCGATATTGTTGCGATGGGAAAGCAGGTCGAGATGTGTTTCGGTCAGTTGATTGACGTGTTCATCGATGACCGCCGCGCTGACCAGCAGCACGTCCGGGCCGAGCGGCGTTTCGATCGTGATGAAGCGATTGTCCTGGGTCAGGCGCGGGAGCGCGCCCGTCAGGCTGTTGATGGCCTCGGCGATCGACTCCGGAGCCTTGCCCATCAGCGACAAGCCTGTTTGCGCCAGTTGCACCGCGCTCGCGGCACCGCCCAGCAGCCCCGCGCCCGGCATGCCGGTCAGCGCCCCCAGTTGGCCCGCCATGCCGGCAAGCGAACCCAGGTTCGTCAAACCGCCGGCCAAGGCTGCGCCGCCCCCGCTCATCCCGGCGGGGTTTCCGTTTCCTGCGAAACTCATCATTGACCTCGTTCTTTTTGTCGGGCGAACCCGCCGCGATCTGGACGCTATCGCACCAACAAGGCGCTCTCAGCCGCCTTGAAGGCGCCAAATATATCAAACCGTAGGCAAATTCATAACCACTTGTCAGTATTTAGTATTCCGCGCCGAAATCCCCTCCGGTCGATCGGTTGATCGATCCCTGATATTTATTGCCGATGGACGCGCGTGATCGCGCGGCGATCGAAGCACTCCGCACCATGCGGCAGGCATTCAACGCGTGGTGAAGGGGAAAAAGGCGGCGGAAGTGAACGAAGCGTTGCGGCCGAAAAGCGAAGCCGGCCGCGGCATCCTCGGCGAATGCCATCCGCAGCGCTTCCAGCAGGAGCGCGATCCGACAATTGGATGATCCCTCGTCCGGCGCTCGTTGCGAATGCCGAGGGCGGTCGCGGCAGCCGAATCACGCTGCCGGGAGCATCGGGGCGATTCCAGCGGGACGCGTCGGAATCACCCCGATCGCATCAGGACTCGACGTCCTCGAGGCTGAAGATCTCGGTCTGGTCGTTGTACGAGAAGATCTCCCCGTAACGCCCCCAGTCGATCACCGCGTCGAGCGTTTCCTCGGCCGCGCCGTCCGACAGGAAATCCTCGAGCTCCTGCTCGAAGCGCACGCGCGGCGCGCGATGGCCCGGGCGCTCGTTCAGCACCTTCTTGATCCGCGCGGCGAGCGGCACGTGCTTCAGCAAGTGATCGGCGAACATCAGCTTGCGTTCCTGCGTGCCGAACTCCGCGAACACGCGCCCCGGCGGCGTCAGGAACACGTCGCCTTCGCGCACGTCCGCGAAGCCGAGGTACTGCAGTACTTCCGCGATCGGGAACAGGTCGTCGACCTCGAGGTGCAGCGTGCGCGCGATTTCCGGCATGTCCGCGCGGCCGTGGTACGGCGCCATCGCGAGCGTCTCGATCAGGCCGGCCATCAGGTTGGTCGACACCTGCGGCAGCCAGCTGCCGAGCTCGAGCCCCTTCTTCGTCGCCTCGCCGGTCTGGCGGGCCGTCATCTTCGCGTAGATGTCGTCGACGAGCTTGCGGAACGCCGGATCCAGACGATTGCGCGGGTGCTTGAACGGCACCTTGATCTCCGCGATCACGCGGCCCGGGTTCGACGACAGCACGAGAATGCGGTCGCACATGAACACCGCTTCCTCGATGTTGTGCGTGACGATCAGCACCGACTTGATCGGCATGCGGCCTTGCGTCCACAGATCGAGCAAATCGGTACGCAGCGTCTCGGCGGTCAGCACGTCGAGCGCGGAGAACGGCTCGTCCATCAGCAGGATCGTCGGATCGACGACGAGCGCGCGCGCGAAGCCCACGCGCTGGCGCATGCCGCCCGACAGCTCGCGCGGATACGCGTTCTCGAAGCCGTCGAGACCGATCAGGTCGATCGCCGCGAGCGCACGCTCGCGCCGCTCGCGCGCGCCGACGCCGAGCGCTTCGAGCCCGGCTTCCACGTTCTGCAGCACGGTCAACCACGGGAACAGCGCGAAGGTCTGGAACACCATCGCGACACCCTCGGCCGGCCCGCGCAGCGGCTTGCCGAGGTACGTCACTTCGCCGCCGGTCGGCTCGATCAGCCCGGCGATGATGCGCAGCAGTGTCGACTTGCCCGAGCCCGACCGGCCGAGCAGCCCGACGATCTCGCCTTCGCGCAGCGACAGGTTCGCGTCGTCGAGCACGAGCAGCTCGCCCTGCGTCTTGTTGAAACCGCGGCAGACGTGCTCGACGCGCAGGATTTCTTCACCGGGGCGCGGCGGCTGGGACGTCTGGACGGGGGCGTTTACAGCATTCGGATTGTGCATCGCGTTTCGCTCTCAATCGGTCTCAGTCGAGCCGCAGCTTCGCTTCGGCGAAGGCATACAGCGGGCGCCACAGCAGGCGGTTGAACAGGGTGACGAACAGGGACATCACGGCGATGCCCAGGATGATTTTCGGAAAATCGCCGGCGGCGGTGGTCTGCGCGATGTAGGCGCCGAGGCCGTGCGCCTCGATCCGCGTGCTGCCCCACTGCACGGCTTCGGACACGATGCTCGCGTTCCACGCGCCGCCCGATGCGGTGATCGCGCCCGTCACGTAGTACGGGAAGATGCCGGGCAGGATCGCCTGGCGCCACCACTGCCAGCCGCGGATGCGGAAGTTGGTCGCCGCTTCTCGATAGTCGTTCGGGTAGGACGTCGCACCGGCGATCACGTTGAACAGGATATACCACTGCGTGCCGAGCACGATCAGCGGCGACAGCCAGATGTCCGGGTTCAGGTGGAAGCGCGCGATCACGATCACGAACACCGGGAACAGCAGGTTCGCCGGGAACGCGGCGAGGAACTGCGCGAGCGGCTGCAGCTTCTCGGCCAGCTTCGGGCGCAACCCGACCCACACGCCGATCGGCACCCAGATCACCGACGCGATCGAGATCAGCACGACCACGCGCAGCAGCGTGATGAGCCCGAGCACGAGCACGTGGCCGACTTCGGCCATCGTCACGCCGGTGGCGACGAAACTCACGACGCGCCACACGATATAGGCGGTGCCGATCAGCACGAGCCCGGCCCACGCGATGTCGACCGTGCGCGACGCCTTCTTCTCGACTTTCGGCAGCGTGAAGCGCATCGCGCCCGACAGCGGCAGGCGCAGCGGAATCCGCGCGGCCTTCGCGAAGAACCAGCCGGCCGGCACGAGCAGCTGATGAATCAGCCGCGTGCGGCGCACGAGGTCCAGCAGCCACGACTGCGGCGCATCGCCCGACGCGGTGTTCTCCATCCGGAACTTGTCGGCCCACGCGATGAGCGGGCGGAACAGGAACTGGTCGTACGCGAGGATCACGACCGTCATCGTCAGGATCACCCAGCCGATCGCGCCGAAGTTCTTGTCCGAGATCGCCTGCGCGAGATACGCGCCGATGCCCGGCAGCGTGATCGTCTGGTTGCCGACGGTGATCGCCTCCGACGCGACGACGAAGAACCAGCCGCCCGACATCGACATCATCATGTTCCAGATCAGGCCCGGCATCGAGAACGGCACCTCGAGCTTCCAGAAGCGCTGCCAGGACGTCAGGTGGAAGCCGCGCGACACTTCGTCCAGGTCGCGCGGCACCGTGCGCAGCGACTGGTAGAAGCTGAACGTCATGTTCCACGCCTGGCTCGTGAAGATCGCGAAGATCGCGGCCAGCTCGGCGCCGAGCACGCGGCTCGGGAACAGCGCGAGGAAGAACGTGACCGTAAACGAGATGAAACCGAGCACCGGCACCGACTGCAGGATGTCGAGGATCGGGATCAGCACCATGCCCGCGCGGCGGCTCTTGGCCGCGAGCGTGCCGTAGACGAGCGTGAACGCGAGCGACGCGACCATCGCGGCGAGCATCCGCAGCGTGGTGCGCAACGCGTATTCGGGCAGGTTCGACGGATCGAGCGAGATCTTCTGCGTCTGCAGCACGCCGATCGGCGCCATCGTTTCGTGGAAGCCGACCACCGCCATCGCGATCAGGCAGATGATCAGCGGAAAGGCGATGAAGTCCCACCGGTTCGGCAGCACGCGCCACGCGGATGCGTTGGCGGTCCGGTTCGGATTGAAGAATCCGACGTTCATCAGGCGCCCTCCCCGGTAAGGCCGAACGAAGCCGGCAGTCGATGTTGATTCATGGCAAAGCGCACGGGCGCGGTAATTCGATTGACTGGCGATTTCGCGCGCGCGGCGCGCCGTGCGCGCACACGCGGCCGCGGCCGGTCGAGCCGGGCCGCGACGGCACGACACTACACCAACCTGTATTTCAGGCACAACCGTCCGGGACGGCGCGGGCAGCGCAGGGATCGTGCCCGGCGCATGGACGGATGGCGGGCGCGCGGTACGGAACGGCCCGGCCGCGATCCTGCGGCCGGCACGCAGGCCCGAATTATGCCGTGATCCGGCCCGGCCGTGAACCCGCCACCCGCATGCGGCCACAAACCCTGTGCGGCATCAGCAGCCGGATACGGTGAAGCAGGTATGATCGGGGCTAGCCCCCGGGTCCGGTTCGGCCGTGTCGCGGCAATGTGCACGGCCCTCTGTCAACAGGCCACGGGGATCGACCGACGAGCGGGAGGAAGGGAATGGCAGGAAACTTGGTGATCGTCTGTCGCGATCAGGATGCCGACGCGTTCTATGAACTGATGCAGGAGTACGGGTCGTTCCAGACGCGGCTGTCGTCCACGGCATGGTACCTGAACATGAACGTCGTGCCGGAATCGCTGCAGGAGGAAATCCTGGAGCGCCTCGGCCGGTATACGACCGTCTATATCTTCGAGGCCACCACGGTGACCTACAACACGATCGACAGCAATGCGGCCGAGACGCTCGGCACGCTGTTCGGCGAATGAAGCCGCGCGGCGCCTGCCCGGCCGGGCAGGCGCCGCAGCCGCTCATGCGGCTTGTTCGTGAGGTTCGTCCTTCGGCACGGCCTCGAACGGGAACGTCATCGACACACGCAGGCCGCCTTCGGGGCGATTGCCGATGTCGCATGCGCCACCGAGCCTGAGCACGAGCCGCTCGACGATCGCGAGCCCGAGCCCGCTGTGGCCGTTGCCGCCGCGCGCGGGATCGAGCCGCACGAACGGCCGCGTGGCGGCCGCGAGGTCGCGCGGCGCGATGCCGCCGCCGCTGTCGCTGACCGACAGCACGTAGCCGGCCGGCGTGCGCGCCGTCTCCACGAATACGGGCGGCGCGCCGTACGCATGCGCGTTGTCCAGCAGGTTCGACAGGATCCGGTCGAGCGTCGCCGTCGGCAGCCGAAAGCCGGGATCGGCTTCCAGCCGCGTCTGGACCGTCGGCGCGTTCGGCGCGACCGCACGATAGCTGCGCGCGATCCGCTCGCAGGCCTGATCGACCGGCACCGGCTCGCTGCGGTCGGCCCCGCCGTGTGCGAATACCAGGAACTGGTCGACGATGTGCGACATCGAGTCGACGTCGCGCACGACGCCGTCGCGCAGCCGCGCGTCGTCCATCATTTCGGCCCGCAGGCGCATCCGCGCGAGCGGCGTGCGCAGGTCGTGCGCGACGCCGGCCAGCATCACCGCGCGATCGCTCTCGGCCTGCGATACCTGCTCCACCATCTGATTGAAGCCGCGCGTGAGCTGACGCAGCTCGCGCGGGCCGCGTTCGCGCAGCGGCGGCACCGGTTGCCCGCGGCCGAAACGCGCGACCGCGCGCGCGAGCGAGCGCAGCGGCTGCTGCAACTGCCAGGCGGCGAACAGCGCGGCGATCACGCCGGCCGAGAAGATCGTGCCGAGCCACAGCAGCATCCGGTCGAGCGAGCGCGGCGGCCGCAGCGGCTGCACGGGGACCACGATCCAGTTGCGGTCGGCCGGCTCCTTCACCCACAGCACCGGCGGATGGCCGGGCGCGCCGATCTCGACCTGCGTGCCGGGCGGCATGCGCTCGCTCACGTCGTCGCGAAACCGCTTCAGCGGCGGCGGCAGCCCCGAATCGCCGCCCTTCGGCACGTCGGCGCTATCCGGCGACACGAGCCTCACGCGCGACGGCAGCGGCTGGTCGGGCGTGCGCGCGACGTGCTGGCGCACCGCATCGACGAGGAACGCGGCCTCCTCGACCGCATAACGCGTCTGCATCTGGTTGCGCTCGAGCCGCATCGCGAAGAACCACGCGAAGTGCGACAGCAGCAGGACGCCGACGACGAGCAGCGCCAGCCGCCCGAACAGTGAATCAATGGGTTTGCGCATGGGCCTCGCCGTCGGGCACGAACACGTAGCCGCGCCCGCGGACCGTCTGGATGAAGCGCGGCGTCGACGGATCCGTTTCGAGGATGCGGCGCAGGCGCCATACCTGGACGTCGATGCCGCGGTCGGTGCCGTCGTACTCGGGCCCGTGCAGCAGCTCGAGCAGCCGCTCGCGCGTGAGCGTGCGCAGCGCATGGTTCACGAAGATCTTCAGCAGCGCGAATTCGCTGCTCGACAGCGTGGCCGGCTTGCCGTCGACCGACAGCGTGCGCGCCTGGAAATCGAGCAGGAAGCGGCCGAACGCGAACGGCTCGCGCTGCTCGGGCGCGGCGGCCGACGGCGTCGCGCGGCGGCGGCGCAGCACGGCCTGCACGCGCGCGAGCAGCTCGCGCGGGTTGAACGGCTTGCCGAGGTAGTCGTCCGCGCCGAGCTCGAGCCCGACGATGCGGTCGACGTCGTCCGCCCGCGCGGTCAGCATGATCACGGGGATGTCGTCGCCGGCCGCGCGCAACTGGCGCAGCGCGGTCAGGCCGTCCACGCCCGGCATCATCAGGTCCAGGACGATGAGGTCGGGCCGCTCGCGCTCGAGGCGCTTCTCGAGCGTCGCCGCGTCGTGCAGCACGGACACTTCCATCCCCTGGCGCACGAGATAGTCGCGCAGCAGGTCTCGGAGTTCTTGGTCGTCGTCGACGATGAGGATCTGGGTAGTCATGGCTCGAAGTTTAGCGCGCGAGGGTGGAGTCGAAGAACGAAACAAAGGGACGAAAGGGTTACTGCGGGTTACCGCGCAAGGGAACTGTAATGCACGGTAACCGGGCCGCCACCCCGCGTAACACCCGCCGGGGCCTGCATCGCTAACCTGCGTCTTACCGGATGCGGTACCCGGCTTTCCCGGCACCGCATCGTCGGACCCTTTGGATTCAAGGAGTTTCTGAAATGTATAAGAAGACTTCCCGCGTGGCCATCGCGGCCGCCGCCTTGCTCGCTCTCGCATTCGGCACCGCGCATGCCGCGCAGCCCAACGACATGCCGCCGCCGGGCGGCCCCGGCATGCACCGGATGCACGGCGAGCATGAAGGCGGCCCGTTCGGCGCGATCATGAAACTGCACGACCAGCTGAAGCTCAATGCGTCGCAGGAACAGCAATGGCAGGCGGCCGTCAACACGATGAAGCAGAACCGTGACGCGATGCGCAAGAGCCACGAGCAGATGCGCGAGCAGTTCAAGGCGCAGCAGAACCAGCCGATCCTCGACCTGAGCGCGATGCATTCGGCGCGCCAGCAGGCCGAGGCACAGAACGCGCAACTGCTCGAGCAGACGTCCGCCGCATGGCTCACGTTCTACAACGGACTGAACGACCAGCAGAAGACGATGGTCAGCACGGCGCTCAAGCAGCAGTTCGCGAACATGGAGCAGCGCCACGAGAAGATGAAGGCGCGCTGGGAGCAGCATCGCGCGGCCGCCAAGGGCGCGTCGGCGCCGGCGCAGTAAGCAGGCGGGCCGCGTCGCGCCGCGGCGCCGAAGGGGACGCAGGCATCGGCCTGCGTCCCCTTTTTCGTTTCAGGCGACGTCGAACAGCAGCACCTCGGCCAGCCGGCCGCGCGCGAACGCCACCGCGTCCGCCCCGCCGATCCGCGCGCCGTCGCCGGCCGCCAGCGCGCGGCCGTTGACCTCGACCTCGCCGCGCGCCACGTGCACGTAGATGCTGCGCCCGGCCGGCACGTCGAACGCCGTCGTCTCGTCGCCGTCGATCAGCCCCGCGAAGATGCGCGCGTCCGCCCGCATCGACAGCGCGCCGTCGCCGCCGTCGGGCGCCGCGACGAGCCTCAACCGGCCGCGCTTCTCGTCGTCGGCGAAACGCCGCGCCTCGTAATCGGGCCGCCCGCCCCGCCCGGCCGGCTGCAGCCAGATCTGCAACAGGTGCAGCGGCCGGTCGCGCGACGCGTTGGTTTCGCTGTGCACGAGCCCCGTGCCGGCGCTCATCCGCTGGACGCCGCCGGTTCGAACGATCGCGCCGCAGCCGAGGCTGTCGCGGTGCGCGAGCACGCCATCCAGCACGTAAGTGACGATCTCCACGTCGCGTCGCGGCTGCATCCCGAAACCGCGCGTCGGCGCGATCAGGTCCTCGCTCAGCACGCACAACGCGCCGACGGGCGGACGCACCGGCGCGGGCTCATGCCCGGTGCGACAGGCGGATGAAAAGCTATGACTCGATTCGAGCCAGCCGTGGCGCGTGTGCCAGCGGTCTTCGGCGCGCAGGATCTGGAACATGGGGGTGGACGCTCGGGGGCGCAGGTGTTCTGTTCGGGTTTACCTCCACTGTAGGGGGACGCCGAACGCGCCACAATCCGCCGCCAATGCACCTCATTGTTGCAAGCACGCCACCAATTGCCCGAATATTCGTTGCGAATGCCACGACTGCCGCAACAGCCGAATCGAGGAATCGGTCGATCGCGCCGGATTGCCGTTTTCCGGGTATCGCGTTCGGGTAAAATACCGCCCTTTTGGCGTTCGCCCTCGAGGCGACCGCCCACGCCAGAGCGCCTATCGGCGATTTTTGGCCGTCTAGAATACGCCGCGGCGCCCGGTCCGACCGGCCGCGAGCGCCCCCGGAAAGTCAGCAACAGAAGGATGGAAATGAAGAAGGCCGCCCTGTGCGCCGCCCTCGCCCTTGTGGCGGGCAGCGCCTTCGCGAAGGAGTGGAAGACCGTGCGGATCGGCGTCGACGCCAGCTACCCGCCGTTCGAGTCGACCGCGCCGAGCGGCGAGATCGTCGGTTTCGACGTGGATCTCACCAAGGAAATCTGCAAGCGGATCAACGTGAAATGCGTGTGGGTGGCGCAGGATCTCGACGGGATCATCCCGGCGCTGAAAGCGAAGAAGTACGACGTCATCGTGTCGTCGCTGACGGTCACGGACAAGCGCCGCGAGCAGATCGACTTCTCCGACAAGGTGTATGACGCGCCCGCACGGATGATCGCGAAGGCCGGCTCGCCGCTGCGGCCGACGGTCGCGTCGCTGAAAGGCAAGCGCGTCGGCGTCGAGCAGGGTTCGACGCAGGAATCGTACGCGAAGGCGTACTGGGAACCGCAGGGCGTGACGATCGTTCCTTACCAGAACCAGGACCAGGTCTATGCCGATCTCGGCACGGGCCGCCTCGACGCGACGCTGCAGGACGAACTGCAGGCCGACTACGGCTTCCTGCGCACGCCGCGCGGCAAGGGCTTCGCGTTCGCCGGGCCGGAAGTGAAGGATCCGAAGACGATCGGCGACGGCACCGCGATCGGCCTGCGCAAGGAAGATACCGACCTGAAGCTCAGGATCAACCAGGCGCTGGCCGACATGCACAAGGACGGCACGTACGACCGGCTGTCGCACAAGTACTTCTCGTTCAGCGTCTATTCGGCGCCGGCCCGCTGAACGCGGACAAGAAGAAGCAGCGGATGCGGGGGCTGCCCCGCGTCCGCGCAGTACAGGCAGTCAACCACGCGCCGCCCGCCCCCTTGCCCGCCGCTCGCGCGACGGGCGAGCCGGCACCGTTGCCGGGGCGGACGGTCATGATACGCACGGGGCGTTCCGCGCAGCTTGGCGGGCGCGTCTTTCGCGGCGCACGGCGTGCGCCCCCAGGGACCACACCAGGGACCCCATATGTTTCTACAAGGCTACGGCCCGCTGATCCTCGCCGGCACCTGGCAAACCGTCAAACTGGCGGTGCTTTCGCTTGCGCTGTCGTTCCTGCTGGGGCTGCTCGGCGCCGGCGCGAAGCTGTCGCGCAACCGCGTCACGAACGGCGTCGGCACCGTCTACACGACGCTGATCCGCGGCGTTCCCGATCTCGTGCTGATGCTGCTGCTGTTCTACAGCCTGCAGATCTGGCTGAACATGGCGACCGACGCGCTCGGCTGGGACCAGATCGACATCGACCCGTTCCTCGCCGGCGTGCTCGTGCTCGGCTTCATCTACGGCGCGTACTTCACCGAGACGTTCCGCGGCGCGTTCCTGTCCGTGCCGCGCGGCCAGCTCGAGGCCGGCAGCGCCTACGGGATGACGAACTGGCAGGTATTCACGCGGATCATGTTCCCGCAGATGATGCGCTTCGCGCTGCCGGGCATCGGCAACAACTGGCAGGTGCTCGTGAAGTCGACCGCGCTCGTGTCGATCATCGGCCTGGCCGACGTCGTGAAGGCGTCGCAGGACGCCGGCAAGGGCACGCTGCGGTTCTTCTTCTTCACGCTGATCGCGGGCGCCGTCTACCTCGCCATCACGACGATCTCGAACTTCGTGCTGATGTGGCTCGAAAAGCGCTACTCGACCGGCGTCCGCAAGGCTGACCTATGATCGAACTCATCCAAGAATACTGGCGCAACTATCTGTACACCGACGGCTATCGCATCACCGGTGTCGCGATCACGCTGTGGCTGCTGGTCGTGTCGATCGGCCTCGGCTTCTGCCTGTCGGTGCCGCTCGCGGTCGCGCGCGTGTCGAAGAAGAAATGGCTGTCGGGCGCCGTGTGGCTGTACACGTACGTGTTCCGCGGCACGCCGCTCTACGTGCAGCTGCTGCTCTGCTACACGGGCCTCTACAGCCTGCAGGCCGTGCGCGGCACGCCGATGCTCGATGCGTTCTTCCGCGACGGGATGCACTGCACGCTGCTCGCGTTCACGCTGAACACCTGCGCGTACACCACCGAAATCTTCGCGGGCGCGATCAAGGCGACGTCGTACGGCGAGATCGAGGCCGCGCGCGCGTACGGGATGTCCCCGTTCACGATGTATCGCCGCGTGATCCTGCCGTCGGCGCTGCGCCGCGCGCTGCCGCTGTACAGCAACGAAGTGATCCTGATGCTGCACGCGACGACGGTGGCCTTCACCGCGACCGTGCCGGACATCCTGAAGATCGCGCGCGACGTGAACTCGGCGACCTACATGTCGTTCCACGCGTTCGGCATCGCCGCCCTGCTCTACCTCGTGATCTCGTTCACGCTCGTGTGGCTGTTCCGCCAGGCCGAGCGCCGCTGGCTCGCGTATCTGCGCCCGCAAGGCAAGTAAGTTTTCGCAGGATTACTGATGAACTCCCAGACCCAGAAGCTTTTCGTCGACGATCTCCACAAGCGGTACGGCGACAACGAGGTGCTCAAAGGCGTGTCGCTGAAGGCGAACTCGGGCGACGTGATCAGCGTGATCGGCTCGTCCGGCTCCGGCAAGAGCACGATGCTGCGCTGTATCAACTTCCTCGAGCAGCCGAACGCGGGCCGCATCTTCGTCGATCGCGAGGAAGTGCGCACCGCGCTCGACAAGACGGGCGCGCTGCGCGCGGCCGATCCGAAGCAGCTGCAGCGCGTGCGCACCAAGCTGTCGATGGTGTTCCAGCACTTCAACCTGTGGTCGCACATGAACGTGATCGAGAACGTGATGGAAGCGCCGGTGAACGTGCTCGGCATCCCGAAGAAGGAAGCCGAGGAGCGTGCGCGCGAGTATCTCGAGAAGGTCGGCCTCGCGCCGCGCGTCGAGAAGCAGTATCCGTCGCATTTGTCGGGCGGCCAGCAGCAGCGCGTGGCGATCGCGCGGGCGCTGGCGATGCATCCTGACGTGATGCTGTTCGACGAGCCGACCTCCGCGCTCGATCCGGAACTCGTCGGCGAGGTGCTGAAGGTGATGCAGAAGCTCGCCGAGGAAGGCCGCACGATGATCGTCGTCACGCACGAGATGGGCTTCGCGCGCAACGTGTCGAATCACGTGATGTTCCTGCACCAGGGCCGCGTCGAGGAGGAAGGCGTGCCGGCCGAGGTGCTCGCGAATCCGAAGAGCGAGCGCCTGCGCGCGTTCCTGTCGGGCAGCCTCAAGTAACGCCCGTCACCCGCCACGCCCGAACGGGCGCCCCGCGGTTCGCCGCGCGGCGCCCGTTTTGCGTTTACCCGTCACGCGGCGCTCACCGGCGCGCCGTCGGCGAACGCGCGCAGCTCGTCGCCCGCCAGCCGGTAGCGCACCCATTCGCTCTGCGGCGCCGCGCCGACGCGCTCGTAGAAGCGGATCGCCGGCTCGTTCCAGTCGAGCACGCTCCATTCGAAACGCCCGCAGCCGGACTCGACCGCGACCCGCGCGAGCGCCTTCAGCAATTGCAGCCCCGCACCGGCGCCGCGAAAACGCGGCGACACGTACAGATCCTCCAGATACAGCCCCTGCCGCGCGAGCCACGTCGAATACGAGAAGAAATACACGGCGAACCCGGCCGGCTCGCCGTCGACCTCGCAGATCAGCGCACGCGCCGGCGAGCCTTGGCCGAACAGGCTGCGTTCGAGCGATTCGGGCGTCGCGACGACTTCGTGCTCGGCCTTCTCGTAGACGGCGAGTTCGGTGATGAAGCGCAGGATCAGCGGCACGTCGGCGACGGTCGCGGAGCGAATATCGATTTGCACGGGTTGAGCCCTCCTCCGGCCCGGATGTGAAACGGACAAGCGGCGCCGCGCAACCGCACTGGCGCCGTTCGAACCGTCATGCTACGTTCGCGCCGTGCCTGCAGGAAGTGCAGTTTCTTCATCCGAACCTGAACATGATGCATCCCGATCTGCGCCGCCTCGACCTGAACCTGCTGCTCGTGTTCGACGCGCTGTACCGCCACCGGTCGGTCGCGGCGGCCGCGCACGAACTCGCGCTGAGCCCGTCGGCGTTGAGCCACGCGCTCGCGCGGCTACGCGACGCGATCGGCGATGCGCTGTTCGTGCGCCTCGGCAACGAGATGCAGCCGACCGTGCGCGCCGACGACATCGCCACGTGGGCCGGCGACGCGCTCGATGCGATGTCGAAGGGGCTCGCCCGCGCGCGCCGCTTCGATCCGGCGCACAGCGACCGCACGTTCGTGTTCGCCGCGACCGACTACACGGCGTTCGCGGTACTGCCGGCGTTCCTGGCCCGCATCCAGCACGTGGCGCCGCATCTGCGGATTCGCGTCGTCCATTCGGACCGCAAGATTTCCGTCGACGAGCTCGCGGCCGGCCGTATCGACTTCGCGCTCGGCTACCACGAGGAATCGGCGGCCGACGCGCCGGGCATCGAGGACTTCGACTGGTTCTCCGACGACTACGTCGTGATCGCGAGCGCCGCGCATCCGGACATCCGCCGGCGGCTGACGCTCGACCAGTATCTGGCGGCTCGCCACGTCGTCGTCACGCCGTGGAACGAGTCGCGCGGCGTCGTCGACTACGTGCTCGATCGCCTCGGCCTCGCGCGGCACGTGGCCGTGCAATTGCCGACCGTGCTGGCCGCGCCGTTCGTGATCGCGGAGTCGGCACTCCTGATGACCGTGCCGAACCGCGCCGCGCAGGCGCTGCGGCACGCGGCGCCGATCCGCATCTTCCCCGCGCCGTTCGAGATCCCGCGTTACACGGTGAAGGTCTACTCGCACGCGAAACATGCGCGCACCGATGCGCACCGCTGGATTCGCGCGCAGTTGCTCGACGCACGACCGAGCCCGGACTGAGCGCGGCACGCGGCAGCACGGGCGTTCCCGGCGTCGACCGGCGATGGCGGCAATCGCCCGAATCATTACGAAATACTTACCAATTTCGCGACTTTCGTGCTTACGCCGGCGCCCTGGCAACGTCAATAGTGGCAATCCTTGACCCACGCCCGCGGAAACCACGTTTCCCTTGTGGCACAAGGGTTTTCCGGGAATCGAGGACCCTTGGGACACCTGTCGCGCACCGTGTTGCATGGCAATTTGGCGACAGCGGTTAGTCAAACAACGATTTCCGTCGCCACAAAATTGTATTTTTGCTAAATTAGTAACCAAAGTAGCAAAACGAAGTTCGTGAAATGTAGTTTAGCTTCACGACACAACAAGGAGACCCCGCAGGCCGACCCGGCTGCGCGGGACCGCTCAACGGTTTTCCGTCTGCTTGCCCGCGTGCCGCGCTTACCGGCCCTGCACGAGGTCTCCCTGGTTATCCCGCTTTTGCCCGGCGCTCGCGCTCCGGGCATCTCGTGCAGTCTGGGTTGACTTTTTGACAGGGTATGGAGGAGATGATGAAGAAAGCTTTGGTCGCGGCCGCGCTGATGGCTGCTGGGGTGGTGACGGCGCACGCGCAGAGCAGCGTCACGCTGTATGGCCGCCTGGATGCCGGCCTCGAGTACATGAACGGCCTGCAGGACGGCCATCGCTACCGTGCGGAGAGCGGCGACTGGGGCACGAGCCTGTGGGGCTTGAAGGGTAGCGAGGACATCGGCGGCGGCAACAAGATCCTGTTCCACCTCGAAGGCGCGTTCAACACGATGAACGGCGGCCTCGGCACGAGCGGCTCGATCTGGGATCGTTTCGCGACCGTCGGTATCTCGAACGACCGCTACGGTACGCTGCTGCTGGGTCGCGAACTCGCGATCGCCAACGGCGTGTGGGACTTCGACCCGTTCGGCCAGTCGGCCTGGTCGACGGCCTCGCTGGTGCGCGGCCGCAACTGGAACAAGACCAGCAACAACGTGTCGTACCAGTCGCCGTCGGTCTACGGCCTCGACTTCTACGGCCAGTTCTCGTTCTCGAACTCGACCAGCTTCAACGGCAACACGACGGCCAACGCACCGGGCCGTGCAATGGGCGCGCAGGTCACCTATACGAACTCGCTGTTCCAGTTGCGCGGCATCTACGACGAAACGCGCGACAGCAATGGCCGTTTCTCGGACGTGTTCCAGTACTCGCGTGAATACTTCGCGGGCGTGAACGTGTTCCTCGGCCAATTCAAAGTGCAGGCGGCGTATCAAGTATCGCGCGCGGACGGCACCGGCATTGTGCCCGCGAACAACGGAATCACAGGTACGCAGCAGGTCTGGGGCGGCGTAACGTGGCAAGCGACGCCGGCGGCCGCGCTGATCGCTGCCGCGTATCACGTGAACGCGAACCACGGCGGCGGCAACGCGAACATCTACACGGTCGGCGGCTCGTACAACATCTCGAAGCGCACGCTGTTCGATCTGCAGGTCGCAACGGTACGCAACAGCAAGAACGCAAACTTCGGCCTGAACGCCAATCCGGCCGGTACGGACGTATCGACGGGCAACCCGCATCCGGGCGGCAGCCAGACCGGCGTCTACGCCGGCATCCAGCACCTGTTCTGATCAGGCGCCGTCCAGAGAACGATTCGACAACACTTTCCACGCTGCTGCGAGAGGCGCGTATCGGTGCGGTACCCACCCGGGTATCGCACCGTTTTTTATTGGCGGGCCGGAATCGTGCGATCCGCGGCCCGATCGACCTGATTGGCCGAATGCAGCGCTCAGACGGCCGCTTCGTTCTCTTCGCCGGTGCGGATGCGGATCACGCGCTCGACGTCCGATACGAAGATCTTGCCGTCGCCGATCTTGCCGGTGCGCGCCGCGCCGATCACCGCGTCGATCACCTGATCGACCTGCGCTTCCGCGACGACCACCTCGATCTTCATCTTCGGCAGGAAATCGACGACGTATTCGGCGCCGCGATACAGCTCGGTATGGCCCTTCTGGCGGCCGAAGCCTTTCACTTCCGTCACGGTCAGGCCCGTGAGACCCACTTCGGCGAGCGCTTCGCGGACTTCGTCCAGCTTGAACGGCTTGATGATGGCGGTGATGCGTTTCATGATGGTTGTCCCTCAATGCTCGTTTGGGTGAAAAATCGCGATCCCGATTGTAAGCCGGCGGGCCGCATCCGGCCCAGCACCGCTCAATCGAGCCGTTCGGTGAAGCGCGAGGTGATCGGGTAGCGCCAGTCGCGCCCGAATGCGCGGTGCGTGACGCGGATGCCGATCGGCGCCTGGCGGCGCTTGTATTCGTTGATCTTGATGAGCCGCGTCACGCGCTCGACGTCGGCCTGCGCGTAGCCGGCCGCGACGATCTCGGCGAGAGGCCGGTCTTCTTCCATGTACATCCGCATGATCGCGTCGAGCACGTCGTACGGCGGCAGGCTGTCCTGGTCGGTCTGGTTCTCGCGCAGCTCGGCCGACGGCGCGCGTGTCAGGATGCGCTCGGGGATCACGTCGCGCCGCCCGTAGTCGGTCGTTTCGTTGCGATAGCGGCAGAGCCGGTACACGAGCGTCTTCGCGATGTCCTTGATCACCGCGAAGCCGCCGGCCATGTCGCCGTACAGCGTGCAGTACCCGACCGCCATCTCGCTCTTGTTGCCGGTCGTCAGCACGATCGAGCCGAACTTGTTCGACAGCGCCATCAGCAGCGTGCCGCGGATGCGCGCCTGGATGTTCTCCTCCGTCGCGTCTTCGGGGCGGCCCGCGAACTCGTCGGCAAGCGCGGCGCGGAAGGCATCGAACATCGGCGCGATCGCGATCTCGTCGTAACGCACGCCGACGCGCCGCGCCATCTCCGCCGCATCGGTGGTCGAGATGTCGGCCGTGAAGCGCGACGGCATCATCACCGCGCGCACGCGCTCGGGCCCGAGCGCATCGCACGCGACGGCCAGCACCAGCGCCGAATCGACGCCGCCCGACAGCCCGATCAGCACGCCGGGAAAGCCGTTCTTGCCGATGTAGTCGCGCACGCCGGTCACGAGCGCGCGATACACCTGCGCGTGCGTCGACAGCTCGGGCGCGATCGCGCCGGGCAGCGGCCGCGCGCCGTCGAATTCGACGATCGCGTGCCCTTCGTCGAACTGCGGCATCTTCGCGACGAGCGCGCCCTCGCCGTCGAGCACGAACGACCCGCCGTCGAACACGAGCTCGTCCTGGCCGCCGACGAGGTTCACGTAGACCATCGGCAGCCCGGTCTCGCGAATCCGCGCGCGCAGGATGTCGATGCGCACCGCTTCCTTGTTCATGTGGTACGGCGAGCCGTTCGGGATCAGCAGCACCTGCGCGCCGGCCGCCTTCGCGATCTGCGCGGCCGACGCATGCCATGCGTCCTCGCAGATGATTACGCCGTATTTCACGCCGTTCAGCTCGAACACGAGCGGCTCGGTATCGGTCGCGAAGTAGCGCTTCTCGTCGAACACCTCGGCGTTCGGCAGATCCTGCTTGCGGTAGGTGCCGACGATCTCGCCGCCGACGATCAGCGACACCGCGTTGAAGGTATCGGTGGGCGGCACGCCGCGCTCGATCGGGCGGTTTGCATTACCATCGACGGCTGACGCGCTGCCCGGTCCGCTGCCCGCACCCCTGCCCGGTCCGCGCAACGGATGCCCGACCAGCACCGCGAGCCCGTCGAACGCCTTCAGCGCGTCGGCGAGCGCATCGAGTGCGGCGGCCGCCGCCGCGTAGAACGCGGGCCGCAGCAGCAGGTCTTCCGGCGGATAGCCGGACAGCGCGAGTTCGGGAGCGACCATCAGTTGCGCACCATCGTTGTGCGCGGCGCGCGCGGCCGCGACGATGCGCGCGACGTTGCCGGCGAAATCGCCGACGGTGACGTTGATCTGGGCGAGAGCGAGTCGGGTCTTCATGGCGGGAGCGGCGCAGCCCGGCGGCGCGCCTTGAACGGCTGACGAAATCGATCCGGGCGCGGGCCGCGACGGCCCGCAACCGGCAACATCCAACGGTACGGATTCACGCTTGAAACACGAACGCATCGATTATCGCACGGGCATCCTGTCGTCCCCCGCCGAGGTGCCGGCCGACGAATGGAACGCGCTGCTCGCGCGCGACGCGCAGCCCACGCCGTTCCTGCGCCACGAATTCCTCGACGCGCTGCACGTCGCGCGCTGCGCGGTGGACGACACCGGCTGGTCGCCGCACTTCGTCACGCTGACCGACACGCACACGGGCCGGCTCGCGGCCGCCGCGCCCGTCTACGCGAAACAGCATTCGTACGGCGAATACGTGTTCGACTGGGCGTGGGCCGACGCGTACCAGCGCAACAACCTGCCCTATTACCCGAAGCTGCTGTGCGCGGTGCCGTTCACGCCGGTGCAGGGCACGCGGCTGCTCGCCACCAGCGACGACGCGCGCCGCCGGCTCGCGGCCACGCTGCTCGCGTTCGCCGAGCAGAGCGACGTGTCGTCGCTGCACGTGCTGTTCCCGACCGGCGATGAAGCGCGGCTGCTCGAATCGATGGGCATGATGCTGCGCGAGGGCGTGCAGTTTCACTGGCTCAACGACGGCTACCGCCACTTCGACGATTTCCTCGGCACGCTCGAGCAGAAGAAGCGCAAGAACATCCGCGCGGAACGGCGCAAGGTGCACGACGCGGGCGTGACGTTCCGGCGGCTCGCCGGCGATCAAATCACCGACGCCGACTGGCGCTTCTTCTCGCGCTGCTATCGGCAGACGTACCGCGAACATTATTCGAGCCCGTACCTGAACCTCGACTTCTTCCGCACGATCGGCGCGACGATGCCCGAGAACCTGCTGCTCGTGATCGCGGAAGCCGACGGCCAGCCCATCGCGAGCGCGCTCGCGGTGTACCGGCGCGGCGAGCACGGCGGCGGCACGCTGTACGGCCGCTACTGGGGCGCGATCGAGCACGTGCCCTGCCTGCATTTCGAAACGGCCTACTACCAGTTGCTCGAATTCTGCATCGAGGCCGGGCTCGATACGTTCGAAGGCGGCGCGCAGGGTGAGCACAAGCTCGCGCGCGGCTTCCTTCCCACCGTCACGCATTCCGCGCACTGGCTCGCGCATCCGGCGTTTTCCGATGCGGTCGCGCGCTTTCTCGAACGCGAGACCGAGCATATCCACGCGTACGTCGACGAACTGCGCGAACACGATCCGTTCCGGCGCGGTACCTGACGGCGAGCCGCATCACATCGCCCCACGTCGCGCACCGGAGCACGCGCAAATTCTGAGACACTGGCGGCTTCGCATCCCGCCGCCCCGCCATGTCCTGGTTTCTGTATCTGATCGAATGCGCCGACGACAGCGTCTACACGGGCATCACGACCGATGTCGCCGCGCGCTTCGACGAACACGCGTCCGGCAAGGGCGCGCGCTACACGCGCTCGCGCAAGCCGCGCGCGGTGCTCGCGTCGTTTCCGCTGCCCGACCGGTCGAGCGCGTCGCGCGCCGAATACTGGGTGAAGCGGCTCACGCCCGCGAAAAAGCGCGAGCTGGCGGCTGGCTTGCGGACGCTCGAATCGGTGGTGCCGGTGGTGATCACGCTCGACGAGCGCGGCGACACGACGGGGACGAAGGCGACGGCGCGCGGGCGGAAGAAGGGGCAGGCGGAAAACGTCGACGATGCGGCGAAGACGGCTGCCACGGAACAGGTGGCCGGGAAAAAGGTGAAGACCGGGAAAGTTGTCGGGTCTGCAACGGCCGCGAGCACGGCGAAACCTGGGAAGAGCAAACAAGCGTCGAAGTCGACGAAGGCAAATCGAGCCGCGCCGGACGCGAAATACGCAAGAACCGACGGCGCAGCCGCTGAAAAGACCTCGGCGCGGGGCACACCGGTCAAGAAAACCGGCCAGCCGCCTTCCGCGTCGTCAAACGGGAAGGCGCCAGCCGCCGCCGGCAAATCCGCCGCGAAGACACGCGAAGACGCCGCCGCACCGGCCCGCCGCCGTTCCTCGGCCACGAAAACCGCCGAAGCGATCGCTCCGTCCGTTGCCCCGCCCCGCGCGAAACGCGCGAAGAAAGCACCGGCCACGCCCTCGCCTGTCTCCGCGTCCGCCAGCCCGAAAACCGCCCGCGCAAAACAAAACCGCGCGGCCTCCTGACGAGACACGCGCGGTTTGCGCTCCGTACGCACCGGCCAGCGGCCGGCACGCCGCTTACTTCTTGTAGTTCGCGGCGCCGTCGGTGATTTCCTTGTGCGCGGCTTCGATGCCGGCCCAGCCCTCGACCTTCACCCACTTGCCCTTCTCGAGCGCCTTGTATTGCTCGAAGAAGTGCTTGATCTGGTCTTTCAGGTACTCGGGCACGTCGTCGATCGTCTTCAGGTTCGCCGTCATCGGGCAGATCTTGTCGTGCGGCACCGCGACCAGCTTCGCGTCGACGCCCGACTCGTCGGTCATCTGCAGCATGCCGAGCACGCGCGAACGCACGATCGAGCCGGCCAGCAGCGGGAACGGCGTGATCACCAGCACGTCGACCGGATCGCCATCGCCCGACAGAGTCTGCGGGATGTAGCCGTAGTTCACCGGGTAGCGCATGCCCGTGCCGATGAAGCGGTCGACGACGAGGAGGCCCAGTTCCTTGTCCGCCTCGTACTTCACCGGATCGCTTTGCGCGGGAATCTCGATGATCACGTTGAAATCTTGCGGCAGGTCCTTGCCGGCCGGAACATGATTGAAGCTCATGAGCACTCTCTGTAGGTCGATGGGAATACGGGACAGGGCGCCGCGGCCGATGCACCGCCGCGGCGCCCCCAAAAGGAATGCGCCATTATAGCCAATCGACCGGTGGCGTCCGGATGACGATCGGCGCGATAATCGTTCCGGATGTCCGGCCGTCGAGCCGGCGGCGGTGTGCGTGGACCACACGGCACGGAAGCCGGGTAAAGTGCCGAAGCGCAAACGGCTTTGCATGGGATCCACGTAGGCGCTGGAGCGCTGGCTTGGGTCGACCGCCGTGGGGTCAAGTAAGCGCTAAAGCGCTAACTCCACCCAACCACGCCATGGGACCCGAGTAAGCGCTAAAGCGCTAACTCGGGTCGACAGGAGGAGACATGGAAGAAGCGAAGCACTTCATCGCGGGCGAATGGACGTTGCCCGCGCAACTGGAAACCATCGCGGTCGTCGATCCGTCCGACGGCCAGCCGTTCGCGACGATCGCGCGCGGCACGGCGCCCGACATCGAGCGCGCAGTCGCCGCGGCCCGCGACGCGTTCGCAGGCCCGTGGGGCGCCGCGAGCGCCGCCGAACGCGGCCGCGCGCTGATGCGGCTGTCGGCACGCGTGGCCGACCATCTCGAGGAACTCGCCGCGATCGAGGCGCGCGACACCGGCAAACCGCTGAAACAGGCGCGCGCCGATGCAGCCGCGCTCGCGCGCTACTTCGAGTTCTACGCGGGCGCCGCCGACAAGCTGCACGGCGAAACCCTCCCCTACCAGGCCGGCTACACGGTGCTGACCGTGCGCGAGCCGCACGGGGTCACGGGCCATATCGTGCCGTGGAACTACCCGATGCAGATCTTCGGGCGCAGCGTCGGCGCGGCGCTCGCGGCCGGCAACGCATGCGTGGTCAAGCCGGCCGAAGACGCGTGCCTGTCCGTGCTGCGCGTCGCCGAGCTGGCCGCCGAGGCCGGGCTGCCGGCCGGCGCGCTCAACATCGTCACCGGCTACGGCCACGAAGCGGGCGCCGCGCTCGCGCGCCATCCTGGCATCGACCATATCTCGTTTACGGGTTCGCCGGCCACCGGCAAGCTGGTCGCGCAGATGGCGGCCGAGAACCACGTGCCGGTCACGCTCGAACTCGGCGGCAAGTCGCCGCAACTCGTGTTCGCCGATGCCGATCTCGACGCGGCGCTGCCCGTGCTCGTGTCCGCGATCGTGCAGAACGGCGGGCAAACCTGCTCGGCCGGCAGCCGCGTGCTGATCGAGCGCGCGGTGTACGAGCCGCTCGTCGAGCGCCTCGCCACCGCGTTCAACGGGCTGCGCGTCGGCCCGAGCCGCGCCGATCTCGATTGCGGCCCGCTGATCAACGCGAAGCAGCAGCAACGCGTGTGGGATTTCCTGTCCGACGCACAGCACGACGGCATTCCGATGGCCGCGCACGGGCAGGTCGTCGCCGACGCGCCCGAAACCGGCTTCTACCAGGCGCCCGCGCTGTTGCGCGACGTGCCGCCGTCGCACCGGCTCGCGCAGGAAGAAGTGTTCGGTCCCGTGCTCGCGGCGATGCGTTTCGTCGACGAGGACGAAGCCGTCGCGCTCGCCAACGGCACGCCGTACGGCCTCGTCGCGGGCATCTGGACACGCGACGGCGCACGCCAGATGCGGCTGGCGCGGCGTCTGCGCGCGGGGCAGGTGTTCATCAACAACTATGGCGCGGGCGGCGGCGTCGAGCTGCCGTTCGGCGGCGTCGGCCATTCGGGCCATGGCCGCGAGAAAGGTTTCGAGGCGCTGTACGGTTTCACCGCGCTGAAGACGATCGCGATCCGGCACGGCTGAACGCGCGGCACGCGGCACACGACCGGCGGCCGGCAGCACACGGCAGCCGGTCGACACACGACGACTCTCATGACAAACACAGGAGACACACCATGCGGTTGAGCGGCAAGACGGCCATCGTCACGGGCGGCGGCTCGGGGTTCGGCGAAGGCATCGCGAGGACCTATGCGCGCGAAGGCGCGAACGTCGTCGTCAACGATCTCAACGGCGCGGCGGCCGAGCGCGTCGCGAGCGAGATCGCGCTCGCGGGCGGCAAGGCGATCGCGGTGGCCGGCGACGTGTCGAAGGAGGACGACTGGCGCGCGCTGCTGCAGGCCGCGCTCGACGATTTCCATGCGGTGCAGATCGTCGTGAACAACGCGGGCACCACGCACCGCAACAAGCCCGTGCTCGACGTGACGGAAGCCGAATTCGACCGCGTGTACGCGGTCAACATGAAGAGCCTGTTCTGGTGCGTGCAGACCTTCGTCCCGTATTTCCGCGCACAGGGCGGCGGCGTGTTCGTGAACGTCGCGTCGACGGCCGGCGTGCGGCCGCGCCCGGGCCTCGTCTGGTACAACAGCACGAAGGGCGCGATGATCACCGCGAGCAAGTCGCTCGCGGCCGAGCTCGGCGCCGACCGCATCCGCGTGAACTGCATCAACCCGGTGCTCGGCGAAACCGCGCTGATGACCGAGTTCATGGGCTGCGAGGACACCCCGGAAAATCGCCGCCGCTTTCTCGCGACGATTCCGCTCGGCCGCTTCTCGACGCCGCAGGACATCGCGAACGCCGCGCTGTACCTCGCGTCCGACGAAGCCGAATTCATCACCGGCGTGTGCCTCGAAGTCGACGGCGGGCGCTGCATCTAGTCGCACCGGGCCATACGATGAGCCCGCATTGCTTCGCACGAAACCGGATCGGGCACCACCGCGCCTGCTCCGGCCCATTACAAGGACAGCGGTGCATCGGATCCAGGCACGCGCCCGAGCGCGGCCTTCGATCGACCGCACAGCATGGGATCCAGGTAACCGCTCAAGCGTCAGCCCGGGTCGACAGGAGACAACATGGCAACATCGACGCAGTCGCTGCCGGGCTCGTCCGGCGCATTCGAGGAAGCAACCTACCGCAAGGTGTCGTGGCGGCTCGTGCCGCTCCTGCTGCTGTGCTACGTGGTTGCGTATCTCGACCGCGTGAACGTCGGGTTCGCGAAGCTGCAGATGGCGAGCGACCTGAACCTCAGCGATACCGTGTACGGGCTCGGCGCCGGCATCTTCTTCTTCGGCTATTTCCTGTTCGAGGTGCCGAGCAACATCATCCTGCACCGGGTAGGCGCCCGCGTGTGGATCGCCCGCATCATGGCGACGTGGGGCGTGATCTCGATCCTGACGATGTTCGTCACGACGCCCGCGATGTTCTACGTGATGCGCTTCCTGCTCGGCGTCGCCGAAGCGGGCTTCTTCCCCGGCGTGATCCTCTACCTCACCTACTGGTATCCCGCGCACCGGCGCGGCCGGATGACCACGTTCTTCATGACGGCAGTCGCGCTGTCCGGCGTGATCGGCGGGCCGATCTCGGGCTTCATCCTGAAGGCGTTCGACGGCGTGAGCGGCTGGCACGGCTGGCAATGGCTGTTCCTGCTCGAAGGCATTCCGTCGGTGCTCGCCGGCGTGCTCGTGTTCTTCACGCTCGACGAGCGGATCGCGAAGGCGACGTGGCTGACCGACGAAGAAAAGGCGCTGCTCGCCCGCAACGTCGACGCGGAGGAAGCCACCAAGGAGGACCTGCCGCTCGGCGCCGTGATGTCGAGCCCGCGTGTCTGGCTGATGGCGCTGATCTATTTCTCGTTCGTGATGGGGCTCTACGGCGTCGGCTTCTGGCTGCCGACGATCATCAAGGCGACCGGCGTGACCGACACGGTCATGATCGGCCTGCTGTCGGCGGTGCCCTATGCGGCCGCGGTGGTCGCGATGATCCTGATCGCGCGCAGCGCGGACAAGCGCCGCGAACGCCGCTGGCACCTCGCGATTCCGGCCGCGATCGGCGCGCTCGGCCTCGTGCTGTCGGTGATCTGGGCGCACCAGACCGCGCTCGCGATGCTCGGCCTCACGCTCGCGACGATCGGCATCCTGACGACGCTGCCGCTGTTCTGGAGCCTGCCGACCGCGTTCCTCGGCGGCACGGCAGCCGCCGCCGGCATCGCGATGATCAACTCGATCGGCAACCTCGCGGGCTTCCTGAGCCCGTACCTGATGGGCTGGCTCAAGCAGGCGACGAGCACCAACGATGCGGGCATGTACATGCTGGCCGGGTTCCTCGTGCTCGGCGGGCTGCTTGCGCTGTCGGTGCCGAAGCGGCTCGTCGACAAGTGATGCGCGGCGTGTAACGGCGCACCGCGAACGACCGAATACGCCGGTCGATGGCCGGTGCTCGCGAGATCGCCCCGACGGCCGGCATCATCCGGCCGCCCGGGGCGTTTCGATTCCGGGCAGGCCAGGCCCGCACCGGCCGGATGACGGCACCGTGCGTCCCGGCGGCCGCCCGGCGGACGAAAAAAAGCCCCGAAGGCCGATCGGCATTCGGGGCGTGCACCGCAGCGCCGCATCAGACCACGGTGATCGCCAGCGCGCTTTCGCGGTAGTGCTTCGCGGCCTTGTCGGTTTCGCCGAGCTGCTCGAACAGGCGGGCGAGCGCACGATGCGCACGCACTTTCAGCGCCTCGTTGTCAGCCAGCTTCAATGCCGATTCGAGGAACGACTGCGCCTTGCCCCACAGCTGCTGCTGCTGGCAGAGCCTGCCGAGCGCGAACAGCAGGTCGGCGTCTTCCGGATGATCCTTCTTCCAGCCCTCGGCCTTCTGGATCAGCGGCAGCGCATCGGCGCCGGCCGTGTCCGGGTAACGGCGCAGCAGGCGCGCATCCCAGTTGTGCGCGAGCGCGTCCTCGACGATGCGGCGCGCTTCGTTGCGGCGTTCGAGCGGCACGAGCAACTCGGCCGCGAGATCGGCCAGGCGCGGCGACTGGCGCTCGACCGTCGACAGCGACTGCCATACCTCGAGCAGCGCGTCCGCGTCGTGCCGGCGTTCGCGCAGCAGGTTTTCCGCCGCCTGCTGGCGCAGCCGCACGGCTGCGGCCGGATGCAGCGCCTCGCGCTTTTCGAGCGCCTTCGCGAGCTTCAGCACCTCGGCCCAGTTCTTCAGTTGCTGCTGCGCCCGCAGCGCGACCTGCTGCGCATGAATGCGCTTGCCGCCGGCCTGCATGTCGGCCAGCGCGGCGAGCGCGCCGTCCGCGTCGCGGGCGTCCGCGCGCATGTCGGCCGCGGCGAGCAGCCGTGCATCCTGCCATTCGGGCGCGTCGACCTTCGACAGCCACTCGTCGCGGCGCGTGTATTCGTGCATGCGGTGCGCGGCCGTGGCCCCGACGAGACTCGCGGCGCCCAGGTTCGCGTCGACCGCCAGCGCTTCGCGCGCGGCCTTCTCCGCACGCGAGAAGCGGCCCGCGTACAGGTTCGAGATTGCATCGCGCAGCGACGCCTGCGCCTTCTCGTTGCGCGAACGCGCCCGATACGCGGCGACCCGCTGCGGCATGCGCCAGATGTTGCGCACGATGCGCAGCAGCGCGTACACGACGATGAACAGCACGACGATGGCGATCACGAACAGGTTCAGCGACACGTCGACGCGGTACGGCGGATAGACGAGCAGCACCTGCCCCGCGTCGAAACGGCCGACGGTGGCGAGCGCCGCGGCGATCGCGAACAGGATCGCGAGCCAGACGATTCCTCGAAGCGTCATCGTTACCCCCGGCTCTTGAACTGCTGAACGGCGTTCAGGCTCGTGTTCAGGTTCGGCACCGCGACCGTCAGCGCTGCGCCGTCAACCTGCTTGAGCAGATCCTCGACGGTCTGCGTGTCCTTCGACGCCTGATCGAAATACTTCGCGAGCGACGCCTGCGCGGCGTGCAGGTCGGCCTTCATCGCGCCGTCGTTGCGCGCGAGCAGCGACAGCCGCGCGGTGAGCAGGCGCAGCTTCACGTTCTCGCGCACGAAGTAGCCCTGGTCGGGCGACGCGAGCATCGCGTCCGCGTTGTCGATCCGGCGCACCTGCACGAGGCCCTTCAATTGCTGGCCGAGGCTGGCCGAGAAGCCGTGCCACCACACCTTCCAGCGCGGCTCGCCGGCGGCGGCCGACGACGCGGCGTCGGCCGGCGCGGCCTTCGGCGCCGCGTGCGGCACGATCGCCTCGCCGGACAGCGGCAGCGCGTCGATCCTGGCGATCGCGTCGTCGAGCTTGATCGCGAGCCCGGTGAGATCGGCCGACGGCGCGGCCTTCAGCTTCTCGATGTCCTGCGCGAGCGCCTTGCGCACCGTGACGGCCTGCGCGCTCTGCGACGTCGCGAGACGCGCGTCGGCGTTCTGCAGCGCGATCAGCGCGAGCTGCGTGTTGCCGGTCAGTTGAAGCTGCTGGCTCGCGCTCGACAGCATCTGGTCGACTTCCTCGAGCATCCACGCATCGCGGTTGCGCGACAGGTCCTGGTATTGCTGCTGCAGCGCCTGCTGTGCGCTCTGCGCATCGGCAAGCTTGCCGTCGAGCTGCGCGAGCTGCGTGTCGACCTGGTGCGTGCTGGCGAGCGCCTGCTCGGTCTTCGTCCGCGTTTCGGCCGCTTGCGCGTCGAGCGCCTTCTGACGGGCGGCGAACGTGCCGTCGAGCCGGTCGATCTTGCGGTTCAGCGCGTAGCCGCCGACACCCGCCGCGCAGCCGAGCACGACGACGACGAGCCACAGCACCGCGCTGCCGCCGCGGCGCGCACGCGGCTCGGACGCGAGATAAGGAGGGCTGGACGGCGGCGCGGATGCAGCGGCCGGCTGGGAAGCGACGCTTTTGGAATCGTTGGTATCTGTCATGCGTTTAGTCACCGGTACGGCTGTCGCCGGTTGGACGGCCTCGTCGGCCATCGTTCGAAACGCGCGGACGATGCGCTCATCGCCCGCGCCGGTCAGCGTAATCCTATCAAAACCCAATGCGCGCGCGGTCTGCTCGATCCGCGGGTGCGGCGTCACGAGCGGCGCATGCTTCAGCGCGTCGATCTCGGCATCGTTCAGATGGGCCCGCGCCAGCTCGTGGAGGTTGCGCACGCCTTCCGAGCTCGTGACGAGCCATGCGTGCGGCTGGCCGTCGAGCAGCGCGTGCACGCGCTCCCACGCGCCGACGCGCGGCTCCGGCACGACGCGCCGGTAGGCCGCGACGAGCGTGACGTCCGCACCGGCCTCGCGCAGGCGCTCGGCGAGCCATTCGCGCCCGCCGTCGCCGCGCACGATCAGCACGCGCTTGCCCGCCAGCGCCTGCGCGCCGCCGAACGCGGCCTCGAGGCTCGCGAACAGGCTCTCCGAATCGTAATGGGGCACGCCGCCGTCGGCCGGCGCTTGCGGCGCGATCACGCGATGCGCGGGCGCCGCGATGCCGTGACGCGCGAGCGCCGCGACGCTGCCGGGCCCGACCACGCCGACCGGCAGCGCGTTCGGCCAGATCGTGTCGTACCGCGCGAGCGCGCGGTCGATCGCGTTCGGCGACACGAAAATCACCAGCGCGTAGTCGGCCAGCGCCGCGAATGCGGCGTCGAGCGGCGCCGGATGGTCGACCGGCGCGATATCGATCAGCGGGAATTCGAGCACGTCGCAGCCGGCGTCGGCCAGTTGCGACGCAAGCGCATCGGACTGCCCGTCCGGACGCGTCAGGACAGCGGTGAACGCGCGCGCGCCGCCCGCCATCAGGCGTCGCCCTTGCCCGCGGCCGGCGAGCTCGCGAGCAGCGCCTGGACGATGTCGAGCGCGCCTTGCGCCTCGAGTTCGTCGGACACCGCGCGGCCGAGCGCGAGCGCATCGGCGACGGTCACGACCGCGCCGCACTCCTCGGCCGTCAGCACGCGCTTGCCGTCGGTGGTCGACACGCGGCCCGTCAGGTACAGCTCGCCCGCGCGCCACACCGCGTGCGCGGCGAGCGGCACCTCGCAACTGCCGCCGAGCGCGCGCGACACCATCCGCTCGGCCTCGACCGCAAGCGCGGTCTGCGTGTCGTGCAGCGGCGCGAGCCACGCGGCGACGTCGTCGCGATGCGCGGCGATCTCGATGCCGAGCGCGCCCTGGCCGGCCGCGGGCGGGCTCGCCTCGACGTCGAGCAGCGCGCGGATCCGCGCTTCGAGGCCGAGGCGCTTCAGGCCGGCGGCCGCGAGGATGATCGCCGCGTAGTCGCCGCGGTCGAGCTTCGCGAGGCGCGTGTCGAGGTTGCCGCGCAACGGCAGGACCTCGAGATGCGGATAACGCGAACGCAGCATCGCTTCGCGGCGCAGGCTCGACGTGCCGACGACCGCGCCGGCCGGCAGCGCGTCGAGCGACGCGTAGTCGTTCGACACGAAGGCGTCGCGCGGGTCTTCGCGCGCCATGATCGCGGCGAGCGAGAAGCCGTCGGGCAGCGCCATCGGCACGTCCTTCAGCGAATGCACGGCGAGATCGGCGCGGCCGTCGGCCAGCGCGGCTTCCAGTTCCTTCACGAACAGGCCCTTGCCGCCGACCTTCGACAGCGTGCGATCGAGAATCTGATCGCCGCGCGTCGTCATCCCGAGGATTTTCACGTCACAAGCTGGATATAATTTGCGCAGCGCATCACGCACATGTTCGGCTTGCCACATCGCCAGGCGGCTCTCGCGCGAAGCAATCGTCAACGTCGCGGGCGGTCGTGGTTGTTGCGGCCCGGCCGCGGGGGTCTCGGAATTCATTGCTGGAACATCGAAGGACGGGATTGAAGATCGAACAATGGTAGCACGCACGCTCCGGCCCGCCCGGGCCCGGAGCCTGCGCCCGGCCTGCTTCCGTGCGGGTCGCGGCGCCGTTGTGCGGATGTGCCGCACGTAGCTGGTTGCTTGACCGCAGTTCCCGCAGTTTCCGCAGTTCCTTTTGACTCGAGCTTTCCCAAGGAAACCCATCGTGAAGTCTTCCGGATCGGCGCGTACGGCGCGCCGCAATGCTGCCCTGTCCTCCTCCGACGCCTCGACGGACACCGTCGCCACCGCCGCGAACGGCCGTGCGAAAGCGGCAACGAAACCAACGGCAACGAAACCGAAAGACGCGATACGTCAGACAAAACGCACGACGAAAGCCGCCGGCCCCGCGGCCCGCGACGCCGTCGCACCGAAGGCCGGCACCCGCGCGCGCGACGACAAGGACCGCCCGCTGTTCGAGGACATCCGCTTCCTCGGCCGCCTGCTCGGCGACGTCGTGCGCGAACAGGAAGGCGATACGGTGTTCGACGTCGTCGAGACGATCCGCCAGACCGCGGTCAAGTTCCGCCGCGAGGACGACAGCGAAGCCGCGCAGACGCTCGAGAAGAAGCTGCGCAAGCTGACGCCGGAGCAGACGGTGAGCGTCGTACGCGCGTTCAGCTATTTCTCGCACCTCGCGAACATCGCGGAAGACCGCCACCACAACCGCCGCCGCCGCATCCACGCGCTGGCCGGCTCCGCGCCGCAGCCCGGCACGGTCGCGTACGCGCTCGACCAGCTGAAAACCACCGGCAACGCGTCGAAGCGCCTGCTGCAGCGCTTCTTCGACGATGCGCTGATCGTGCCGGTGCTGACCGCGCATCCGACCGAAGTGCAGCGCAAGAGCATCCTCGACGCGCAGCACGACATCGCGCGCCTGCTCGCCGAGCGCGACCAGGAGCTGACCGCGCGCGAGCGCCAGTACAACGAGGCGATGCTGCGCGCGCGCGTGACCGCGCTGTGGCAGACGCGCATGCTGCGCGACGCGCGCCTGACGGTCGGCGACGAGATCGAGAACGCGCTGTCGTACTACCGCGCGACGTTCCTCGACGAACTGCCCGCGCTGTACGGCGACATCGAGGCCGCGCTCGCCGAGCACGGCCTGTCGGCCCGCGTGCCCGCGTTCTTCCAGATGGGCAGCTGGATCGGCGGCGACCGCGACGGCAACCCGAACGTGACGGCCGCGACGCTCGACGAGGCGATCAACCGCCAGGCCGCGGTGATCCTCGAACACTATCTGGAACAGGTGCACAAGCTGGGCGCCGAGCTGTCGGTGTCGAACCTGCTGGTCGGCGCGAACGACGCGGTGAAGGCGCTCGCGGCCGCGTCGCCCGACCAGTCGCCGCACCGCGTCGACGAACCGTATCGCCGCGCACTGATCGGCATCTATACGCGGCTCGCCGCGAGCGCGCGCGTGCGTCTCGGCGAAGGTACGGTGCCGGTGCGCAGCGCCGGCCGCGGCGCGCCGCCCGTGCGTGCGGTCCCGTATGAAGATTCGGAAGCGTTCGTCGCCGACCTGAAGGTGCTGACCGCGTCGCTCGAAGAACACCACGGCGCGTCGCTCGCCGCGCCGCGCCTCGCGCCGCTCGTGCGCGCGGCCGAAGTGTTCGGCTTCCATCTCGCGAGCATCGACCTGCGCCAGAGTTCCGACATCCACGAGGCGGTGGTCGCCGAGCTGTTCGCGCGCGCGGGCGTCGAGGCCGACTATGCGGCGCTCGCCGAGGAAGACAAGCTGCGCGTGCTGCTCGCCGCGCTCGCCGATCCGCGCCCGCTGCGCTCGCCGTACATCGAATACTCGGCGCTCGCGCAAAGCGAACTCGGCGTGTTCGAGAAGGCGCGCGAGGTCCGCGCGCAATTCGGCGCGCGTGCGGTGCGCAACTACATCATTTCGCATACGGAAACCGTCAGCGACCTCGTCGAAGTCCTGCTGCTGCAGAAGGAGACGGGCCTGCTCGAAGGCACGCTCGGCGTGCCGGGCAGCGACGCGAAGAACAGCCTGATGGTGATCCCGCTGTTCGAGACGATCCCCGACCTGCGCGACGCGTCGCGCATCATGCGCGACTACTTCGCGCTGCCGGGCATCGACGCGCTGATCGCGCACCAGGGCGCCGAGCAGGAAGTGATGCTCGGCTACTCGGACAGCAACAAGGACGGCGGCTTCCTCACGTCGAACTGGGAGCTGTATCGCGCGGAACTCGCGCTCGTCGACCTGTTCCGCGAGCGCAAGATCACGCTGCGGCTGTTCCACGGGCGCGGCGGCACGGTCGGCCGCGGAGGCGGCCCGACCTACCAGGCGATCCTGTCGCAGCCGCCGGGCACCGTCAACGGCCAGATCCGCCTGACCGAACAGGGCGAGGTGATCGCGAGCAAGTTCTCGAACCCGTCGATCGGCCGGCGCAACCTCGAGACGGTCGTCGCCGCGACGCTCGAGGCGTCGCTGCTGCCGCAGTCGAACGCACCGGCGCAGTTGCCCGCGTTCGAGGCCGCGATGCAGACGCTGTCCGACTCGGCGATGGCCGCGTACCGCGCACTCGTCTACGAAACGCCGGGCTTCACCGATTACTTCTTCTCGTCGACGCCGATCACCGAGATCGCCGAGCTGAATATCGGCAGCCGCCCGGCGTCGCGCAAGCTGCAGGATCCGAAGCAGCGCAAGATCGAGGATCTGCGCGCGATTCCGTGGGGCTTCTCGTGGGGCCAGTGCCGGCTGCTGCTGACCGGCTGGTACGGCTTCGGCAGCGCGGTGAGCGCGTATCTCGACGGCGCCGGGGACGACGCCGAACGCGCGAAACGCGTCACGCTGCTGAAGAAGATGAACAAGACCTGGCCGTTCTTCTCGAACCTGCTGTCGAACATGGACATGGTGCTCGCGAAGACGGATCTCGCGGTCGCGTCGCGCTATGCGCAGCTCGTGCCCGATCGCAAGCTGCGCAAGCACGTGTTCGAGCGGATCGTCGCGGAATGGGAGCGCACGTCGCGGGCGCTCGCGGAAATCACCGGGCACGAAGGCCGCCTCGCGACCAACCCGCTGCTCGCGCGCTCGATCAAGAACCGCTTCCCGTATCTCGATCCGCTGAACCACCTGCAGGTCGAGCTGATCAAGCGTCACCGCGCGGGCGACACGAACGCGCGGCTGCGCCGCGGGATTCACCTGACGATCAACGGAATCGCGGCCGGCCTGCGCAACACCGGCTGATCCGCGGGCGGCGCGGGCGCGGTTTCGCGCCGGCCGGGATAACGAAAGCCGCGATACGCGTTCGTGCGTATCGCGACTTTTTTCATGCGATCGCGAAACGGCGCGGCGCGCGCCGCCCGCTCAGTGCGCGTCGATCAGCAACGCATCGTGCTCGAACGAACCGTCGGCCTGCACCGCGTAGTAGCCGCGCACCTCGTCCGGCGCATGCGCCCACAGCGCGCGGATGCCGGCGACACTGTCGGCCGGCGTGCGGATGCGCGCGACCCACGTATCGAAATCGATCGGCAGACGCCAGCGGCTGTGCACCCGCGCGTCGAAACCGGCTGCGCGGAACATCGCCAGCCATTCGTCCGCGCGGTAGTCGCGCACGTGCGACGCGTCGCGCAGCACTTCCGCGGCCTGCAGGTACGTATCCAGGAGCGGATGGTCGTTGCCCGCGATGTCGATCATCAGCACGCGGCCGCCCGGCTTCAGCACGCGGCGCACCTCGGCGAGCGCCGCGCGCAGGTCGTGCCAGTGGTGCGCGCTCATCCGGCTCACGACCCAGTCGAACGTCGCGGTGTCGAACGGCAGCCGCTCGGCCGGGCCCTGCTGCGTGCGGATGTTCGCGAGCCCGCGCTCGCGCGCGGCCGCATCGACGGTCGCAAGCATCGGCGCGGCGAGATCGTACGCGACCACCTCGCGCACGTGCGGCGCGACCGCGAAGCTCGCGTGGCCGGCACCGCAACCGAGGTCGAGCACCGCGGCGTCGGGCGTCGCGCTCACCGCGTCGGCGAGCGCCCGCAGGTCGGCGCCCGTCGCATGGACCGTGCTCGTCAGATAGGCGGCGGCCGTCGTGCCGAACGCGTCGGCGACCTGGTCGTGGTGTTTCATCGTTCGCTCCTTTCCTTGATGCCGTCGGCCGAACCCGACGCTTGCGCGCGCGATCCGGCCCCGTGCAACGTATTGTGGGGGATGCCCGCTGCCCTGCCAGCGCGCGAGCCGCTACAATAGGCCCGCATTTGTACCAGTACAAGTTAAGCAGTTATTCTGGTATTCGATCCACCTGCCTGATCGTTCGATCGTTGCCGCGTCTTCGCTTCCACTTCGCCGTTTCCGCATGAACCAGCCGTCCTCCGCCCTCGTCCCGCCGCTCGACGCCACGCCCGCCCGCGCGCTCGGCGAATTCATCCGCGCCCATCGCGAGCGGCTGTCGCCGCAGGCCGTCGGCCTGCCGCCCGGCCCGCGCCGCCGCACGCCGGGGCTGCGGCGCGAGGAAGTCGCGCAACTGTGCGGCGTGAGCCCGACCTGGTACACGTGGATCGAACAGGGCCGGCCCGTGTCGGCCTCCGCCGACGCGCTCGCCCGGATCGCCGTCGCGCTGCAGTTGTCGAAGGCCGAACGCGCCTACCTGTTCGAGCTGGCCGCGCAGCGCGACCCGGCCGAGCCCGACGTCGCGGGCGGCGACCTGCCGCCGACGCTCGCCGCGACCGTCGCCGCGATCGCGACGCCCGCCTACGTGCTCGACCGCCAATGGAACGCGCTCGCGTGGAACCCGCCGGCCGCCGCGCTCTTTTCCGGCTGGCTCGACGGCGAGCACGACCGCAACCTGCTGCGCTTCACGTTCATGTCGCCGGCTGCACGCACGCTGATCGTCGACTGGGAAACCCGCGCGCGGCGGCTCGCGGCCGAATTCCGCGCCGACGCGATCCGCCACCTGACCGACGCGCCGACGCGCGCGCTGATCGACGCGCTGACGGCCGGCAGCGACGCGTTCGCGCAGTACTGGGCGTCGCAGGACGTGTTCGAGCGCGAAGGCGGGCGACGCGAATTCGACCATCCGGCCAACGGCCGCCTCGTGTACCAGCAGATCACGCTGAAACCCGCGCACCGCGAGGACCTGAAGCTCGTCGTGCTGGTGCGCGACTGAGCGCGGCGGTCCCTGCCGGCCGCGGGCGGCCGGCCCGCGAATGTTAGAATCGCGGGATTCCCTCGGCGGCGCACGGCCGCCCAACTCCCCTTCGAAGAATCGCCATGACGTCCCAACTGCACAAAAAGGGCGAGGCCTGGTCGGCCCGCTTCTCGGAACCGATGTCGGAGCTGGTCAAGCGCTACACGTCGTCGGTGTTTTTCGACAAGCGCCTCGCGCTCGTCGACATCGCCGGCTCGCTCGCGCACGCGAACATGCTCGCCGCGCAGAAGATCATCAGCGCCGACGACCTGGCCGCGATCGAACGCGGGATGGCGCAGATCAAGGGCGAGATCGAGCGTGGCGAATTCGAATGGCAGCTCGACCTGGAAGACGTCCACCTGAACATCGAGGCGCGCCTGACCGCGCTGATCGGCGATGCCGGCAAGCGCCTGCATACGGGCCGCTCGCGCAACGACCAGGTCGCGACCGACATCCGCCTGTGGCTGCGCGGCGAGATCGACCGCATCGGCGGCCTGCTGAACGACCTGCGCGGCGCGCTGATCGACCTCGCGGAACAGAACGCCGACACGATCATGCCGGGCTTCACGCACCTGCAGGTCGCGCAGCCGGTCACGTTCGGCCACCACCTGCTCGCGTACGTCGAGATGTTCACGCGCGACGCGGAACGCATGCGCGACTGCCGCACCCGCGTGAACCGCCTGCCGCTCGGCGCGGCCGCGCTCGCCGGCACCAGCTATCCGATCGATCGCCACGCGGTCGCGAAGACGCTCGGCTTCGACGGCATCTGCGCGAACTCGCTCGACGCGGTGTCCGATCGCGACTTCGCGATCGAATTCACGGCGGCGTCGGCGCTCGTGATGACGCACGTGTCGCGTTTCTCCGAAGAGCTCGTGCTGTGGATGAGCCCGCGCGTCGGCTTCATCGACATCGCGGACCGCTTCTGCACCGGCAGCTCGATCATGCCGCAGAAGAAGAACCCCGACGTGCCCGAGCTCGCGCGCGGCAAGACCGGCCGCGTGAACGGCCACCTGATGGCGCTCCTCACGCTGATGAAGGGCCAGCCGCTCGCGTACAACAAGGACAACCAGGAAGACAAGGAACCGCTGTTCGACACGGTCGACACCGTCGCCGACACGCTGCGGATCTTCGCCGAGATGGTTGCCGGCATCACCGTGAAGCCGGACGCGATGCGCGCGGCCGCGCTGCAGGGCTTCTCGACCGCCACCGACCTCGCCGACTACCTGGTCAAGCGCGGCCTGCCGTTCCGCGACGCGCACGAAGCCGTCGCGCACGCGGTGAAGATCTGCGACGACCGAGGCATCGACCTCGCCGACCTGACGCTCGACGAAATGAAGCAGGAACTGCCGAACGTCGCGCACCTGATCGGCGACGACGTGTTCGGCTACCTGACGCTCGAAGGGTCGGTCGCGAGCCGCAACCACCCGGGCGGCACCGCGCCCGACCAGGTGCGTGCGGCCGTCAAGGCTGCCCGCGCCGCGCTGGGCCAGTAACGGCCCGCGGTTCCGGACGGACGCCCGCGGCGTCCGTTTTTCATTCGGGCGGCCATCGTGCCGCTCGTCGCCTTCCCCGCTTCACCGCTTCACGGATGCTCCCGATGACCTTCTCCGCCGCGCTCTTCGACATGGACGGCCTGCTCGTCGATTCCGAGCGGACCATCATGAACACGTGGATCGACGTGTCGAACGCGCACGGCGTCGTGCTGACCGAGATCGATTACCTGCAGATCGTCGGCCGCTCGTTCGCCGAAGGCCAGGTGATCCTCGCGCGGCTGATCGGCGACCCCGCTACGTTCGACGCGGTGCGCATCCGCGTGCGCGAACGGCTCGCCGCCCCCGAGCCCCATCCGAAGTTTCCGCTGAAGCCGGGCGCACTTGCGCTGCTCGACACGCTCGCGCAGGCCGGCATTCCGTGCGCGGTCGCGTCGTCGTCCGCGGGCGACGTGATCCGCGCGCGGCTCGACGCGGTCGGCGTGCTGCCGTTCTTCCGCGCGGTCGCGGGCGGCGACGAAGTCGCGCGCGGCAAGCCCGACCCGGCCGTCTACCGGCTCGCGGCCGAACGCCTCGGCGTGCCGGCCCACGCGTGCATCGCGTTCGAGGACAGCGACTTCGGCGCGCTGTCGGCCGCCGGCGCCGGCGCGGCGGTCGTCACCGTGCCCGACCTGAAGGCGCCGACGCCGGAGATCGTCGCGCTGAGCCTGCACGTGCTCGCGTCGCTCGACGATGCGCTCGCGCTCGTGCCGTCGTGGTTCGGGCTGCAGGGCATGTCGCAGCCGGCGTAGGCGATACACCGCGCCATGCAAAACGGGCACCCTCGGGTGCCCGTTTTGTCGTGTCGCCGGCTCGGCAGCGGCGCGGCAGCCGTTACCGGTTGCCGGCCGTCTCCGACAGCCGCTTCATCGTCGCGATGCGCGCGCCGATCAGGTCGACGCGCCCGTCCTCGCCGACGAGCGGCGCCGTCGCATCGCGGAACGCCACCCACGCGCGCTGCGCGCGCACGAGCGTCGCGGCCGAATGCGCGGGCATCTTGCGGCGCAGCTTCTGGTAATAGCGGTTCAGGTCGAACAGCGCGTGCTCGCACGCGGCATCCTGCGCACACGGCCGCACGCGGCGCAGCGCCGGCTCGCGCGGCGCGTTCGCCGGCTTGGCGCCGCCCTGCGCACCGCTCGTCGCCGCGACCGGCACGGCGGCGGGCGGTGGCGCATAGCGATCGGCCGCCCCGCGCAGCGCCAGCGCGCGATCGCGCACCGGCTGCAGTTGCAAGTCGGCGCTCGACATCGCATACGCGGTGCCGCGCGTCGTGTCGTATACGGCCTTCAGCAGCAGCACCTCGTCCTTGCGCCACGTGAGCCAGCGGCGCTGGCTGTCCTGCCAGCCGCGCTTCGCGTCGGCCGGCGCATCCTTCAACAGGCGCTGGTACGCGCCGTCCATCACTGCCTGCCACTGCTGCTGCGCCTCGCCCATGCACTGGATCTGCCCGGCCGGCGACGACCGGTCGCGCCGCGCGAGGCATTGCCGCATCGCGACGTCGATCGGGTCGGCCGCCGCGACTTCCGCATGGGCGACACCGGCGCCCGCGAGCCCCGTCAATCCTGCCGCCCAGACGACGAGCGCGGCCAGCGCCGCGCGCATCGTCCGGATTCGTCCATGCGTCGCCATCAGTCGCGCACGCAGTCGACGAAGTACTCGACGCGGCCGTTCACCTCTTCCGCGACGAGGCCGTGGATGTCGGTGTGGAAGCCCGGGAAGCGCTCGTTGAAGTCGCGCGCGAACCGCAGGTAGTTCACGATCGTCTTGTTGAAGCGCTCGCCCGGGATCAGCAGCGGAATGCCCGGCGGGTACGGCGTGAGCAGGATGCTCGTCACGCGGCCTTCGAGCTCGTCGAGCGGCACGCGGTCGATCTTGCGGTGCGCGAGCTTCGCGAACGCGTCCGACGGCTTCATCGCCGGCTCCATGTCCGACAGGTACATCTCGGTCGTCAGGCGCGCGATGTCGTTCGCGCGGTACACGTCGTGGATCTGCGTGCAGAGGTCGCGCAGGCCGACGCGCTCGTAGCGCGGATGCTGCGCGACGAATTCCGGCAGCACGCGCCACAGCGGCTGGTTGTTGTCGTAGTCGTCCTTGAACTGCTGCAGCTCCGTCACCATCGAGTTCCAGCGGCCCTTCGTGATGCCGATCGTGAACATGATGAAGAACGAGTACAGCCCGGTCTTCTCGACGATGATCCCGTGCTCGGCCAGGTACTTCGTGACGATCGCGGCCGGAATGCCGGTCTCGCCGAACTCGCCGTCGACGTCGAGCCCCGGCGTGATGATCGTCGCCTTGATCGGGTCGAGCATGTTGAAGCCTTCCGCGAGCGGGCCGAAGCCGTGCCAGTGGTCGTTCGGCTTCAGCATCCAGTCGTCGCGCGAACCGATGCCTTCCTCGGACAGGTTGTCCGGGCCCCACACGCTGAAGAACCAGTCGTCGCCGTATTCGGCGTCGACCTTGCGCATCGCGCGGCGGAAGTCGATCGCCTCGGCGATCGACTCCTCGACGAGCGCGGTGCCGCCCGGCGGCTCCATCATCGCGGCCGCGACGTCGCACGACGCGATGATCGCGTACTGCGGGCTCGTCGACGTATGCATCAGGTACGCCTCGTTGAAGCGGTGCTTGTCGAACGTGCGGTTCTCCGAATCCTGCACGACGATCTGCGACGCCTGCGAGATGCCCGCGAGCAGCTTGTGCGTCGAGTGCGTCGCGAACACGAGCGCGCCGGTGCGCGGACGGCCGTCGCCGATCGCGTGCATGTCGCGGTAGAACGGGTGGAACGTCGCGTGCGGCAGCCACGCTTCGTCGAAGTGCAGCGTGTCGAGCAGGTCGCCGAGCAGGTCCTTGATCATCTCGACGTTGTAGACGACGCCGTCGTACGTGCTCTGCGTGATCGTCAGAATGCGCGGCTTCATGTCCGGGTTCTGGCGCATCGCCTCGCGCGCGAACGGGTTCGCCTCGATCTTCCTGCGGATGTTCTCCGGCTTGAATTCGTCGCGCGGGATCGGCCCGATGATGCCGAAATGGTTGCGCGTCGGCGTGAGGAACACGGGGATCGCGCCCGTCATCGTGATCGCGTGCAGGATCGACTTGTGGCAGTTGCGGTCGACCAGCACGATGTCGCCGGGCGCGACCGTCGCATGCCAGACGATCTTGTTCGACGTCGACGTGCCGTTGGTCACGAAGAACAGGTGGTCGGCGCTGAAGATGCGCGCCGCATTGCGCTCGGACGCCGCGACCGGACCCGTGTGGTCGAGCAGCTGGCCGAGCTCGTCCACCGCGTTGCAGACGTCCGCGCGCAGCATGTTCTCGCCGAAGAACTGGTGGAACATCTGGCCGAGCGGGTTCTTCAGGAACGCGACGCCGCCCGAGTGACCGGGGCAGTGCCACGAGTACGAGCCTTCGTCCGCGTACTTGACGAGTTCCTTGAAGAACGGCGGCGCGAGCGAATCGAGATAGACCTTCGCCTCGCGGATGATGTGGCGCGCGACGAACTCCGGCGTGTCCTCGAACATGTGGATGAAGCCGTGCAGTTCGCGCAGGATGTCGTTCGGCAGATGGCGCGACGTGCGCGTCTCGCCGTACAGGAAGATCGGGATGTCCGCGTTGCGGCGGCGCACTTCGGTGACGAACGCGCGCAGCTCGATGATCGCGGTCGCGAGCTCGGGCAGCTCGCCGTCCGGGCCGGTTTCGCCGAGCATGAGTTCGTCGTCGTCGATCGACAGGATGAAGCACGACGCGCGGCTCGATTGCTGCGCGAACGACGTCAGATCGCCGTAGCTCGTGAGGCCGAGGACTTCGACGCCCTCCTTCTCGATCGCTTCGGCCAACGCCCGGATGCCGGAGCCCGAGATGTTCTCGGAGCGGAAATCTTCGTCGATGATGACGACGGGGAAACGAAACTTCATGGGCGATTCTCCAAAAAGAACGACCGCGGCGCGTCACGCGCAGCGGTCACCCGGAAACTGGTGAGACGTTATGCAACCAGATCAGGTTTTCGGCAGCGTGACACCGCGCTGCCCCTGATACTTGCCGCCGCGATCGGCGTACGACACGTCGCACACCTCGTCGCTTTCGAAGAAGAGAACCTGCGCGACGCCTTCGTTCGCGTAGATCTTCGCGGGCAACGGCGTGGTGTTCGAGAATTCCAGCGTGACGTAGCCTTCCCATTCGGGTTCGAACGGCGTCACGTTGACGATGATCCCGCAGCGCGCGTAGGTCGACTTGCCGAGGCAGACGGTGAGCACGGTGCGCGGGATGCGGAAATATTCGACGGTGCGGGCCAGCGCGAACGAGTTCGGCGGGATGATGCACACGTCGCCCTTGAAATCGACAAACGAACCCTCGTCGAAGTTCTTCGGATCGACGATCGTCGAGTTGATGTTCGTGAAGATCTTGAATTCGTCCGCGCAGCGGATGTCGTAGCCGTAGCTCGACGTGCCGTAGCTGACGATCCGGCGGCCGTCCTCGGACGCGCGGACCTGATCGGGCACGAACGGCTCGATCATCTTGTGCTCTTCGGCCATGCGCCGAATCCATTTGTCGGACTTGATGCTCATGCCAGCCTCCGCCGGGCCGTCCCAAGGGCGTAGCAGGGAATTCGCAGAGCACCGCTCTGCGCCTGCGCAGCCGGCCGGCTTTGCAAAGCCGGCCGTGGGCGGCTGGCCGTCCCGTCGGGGGACAACGAACGAAGTGAGCGTTGGGGTCGTTGCATATTCAGGGCGCCTGGAAACGCTGCGTGACAGTCGGTGGGGGCCTTACCCGCGAAGCGGCGGCCGGGAAAGGCGCACATTTTACGCGATCATCGGGCCACGCACGCGGCGGCCGTCAACGGATCACGCCGCACGCCAGCGCGGGCCCCGCGCCATGCTGCGCGAACGCCGGGTCGCTCGAGTCGCGGTGCACCAGCGCCGCCCGGTTCATCGCCGAGCGCACGCCATCGAGGGCCAGATCGGGCGCGACGATGAAGCCGGCCGCGACGCCGTTCGCGTCCGCATGGATGTTGCCGAGATCGCCGGCGACGCGCGCCCCGGCGCGCAGCCGGTCGGCGGCCGGCGCGAACACGGGGCCGGCGCTCGAGCCGTCGCCGGCGTTGCAGTCGCCGCGTTCGTGCACCTGCAGCGCGTGATCGCTGTTCGGCGGCAGGCCGACCAGGTTGTAGGTGACCTGCACGCCGTCCGGGCGCTCGACGAATGTCACCGCGCCGCGCGCCTGCGAGCCGACCGTCGGCTGCAGCTGCGCGTCGGCCCGTTTTTCGTGCGACGAGGAAAAGGAGGTACAGCCGGCCAGCAGGCCCAGCGCGGCGGCGGCCAGCAGCGCGCGCCGCGCGCGGCCGGCGCGCACGCCGTGATGTCGTTGTTTCATTCGATCCTCATGCCGGCTGGCGGCCGTTTGACACGGCGGCCGCGCCGGGCGGGTAAAGGGACCCGGGAAAAGTCGCCATGATACCGCGCCTCGCGGCGCCGTAAACAGCGTAAGGCCCCGCCCCGCAAGGGTTTTACGTATTTTGAACAACGATCGACGGGAACTTCGACGTCATGTCGCGCGATCGCTCGGCAATCGCCAGCGCGACCCCGCGCGCGATGTCGCGGTAGCGACGCGCGAGCGCGCCTTCGGGATCGGCCGCGACCGTCGGCGTGCCGCTGTCGGCGCGCTCGCGGATCGCGATGTCGAGCGGCAGGCTGCCGAGCACGTTCACGTCGTAATCCTTCGCCATCCGCTCGGCCCCACCGGCGCCGAAGATGTGCTCCTCGTGGCCGCAGTTCGAGCAGATGTGGATGCTCATGTTCTCGACGATGCCGAGGATCGGAATCCCGACCTTCTCGAACATCTTCAGTCCCTTCTTCGCGTCGAGCAGCGCGATGTCCTGCGGCGTCGTGACGATCACCGCCCCGGTGACGGGCACGCGCTGCGCGAGCGTGAGCTGGATGTCGCCGGTGCCCGGCGGCATGTCGACGATCAGGTAGTCGAGCTCGCGCCAGTTGGTCTGGCGCAGCAGTTGCTCGAGCGCGGACGTCGCCATCGGGCCGCGCCACACCATCGGGTTGTCTTCCTCGATCAGGAAGCCGATCGAGTTCGCCTGCAAGCCGTGGCCGACGAGCGGGTTCATCGATTGATTGTCGGGCGACTCGGGGCGCTGGCCGTGGATGCCGAGCATCGTCGGCAGCGACGGGCCGTAGATGTCGGCGTCGAGTATGCCGACCGACGCGCCTTCCGCCGCAAGCGCGAGCGCGAGGTTCACGGCCGTCGTGCTCTTGCCGACGCCGCCCTTGCCCGACGCGACCGCGACGATGTTCTTCACATTCGGCAACAACTTCACGCCGCGCTGCACCGTATGCGCGACGATTTCCTGCGACACGGCGACGCGTGCGTCGCGCACGCCCGGCACGCCCTGGAGCGCCGCGGCGACGCGCGCGCGCACGTCGTCGTGCTGGCTGCGCGCGGGATAACCGAGCACCACGTCGAGCGCCACGACGTCGCCGTCGATCGCGACGTTGCGCACGCCCTTGTTCGCCGCATACGGGCGGCCGGTATTGGGGTCGACGACTGCCGCCAGCGCGGCGTCGACTTGTGCCCGGTCAATGCTCATCAAGACTCCGTGAAAACGTTTTTCTCGCGCGCAAACGTCAAAAAATATCAAATTACGCTGCGAAAATCGGGAAAAGTGAAAGAATCTGTTGCACGCCATTGCGCGAACGCGCGAGCCGGCGCACTCTTCGCGTGCGGCATGCTATAGGGCCAAATCGGCCACTCACCGCCTATATTGTAGAGGCTGACGCGTCGCCCCGCCCGAACAGCCCCGCTGACGGACAGGGCATGCGAGCGCCTCGGCGGCTGCCGCGAGCGCAGGCCGGCCCTCCTTTTTCGGACGGCCCGCGCAGGGAGCCATAACTGTTGTTTGTCGTCGTTGTCGACTCGTTCAACCAAGAGAGGAATCCAAGATGAACATGAAAATCGCGACTCGCCTGTCCGTCTTCGCACTCGCCGGCGCACTGCTGGCAGGCTGCGCCACGCAGCAAGGCAACAATACGGCCGTCGGCACCGGCACGGGCGCGGCGCTGGGCGCAGGGATCGGCGCACTGGCCGGCGGCGGCAAGGGCGCGGCGATCGGCGCGGGCGTCGGCGCACTGGTTGGCGGCGTGACGGGTTACAACTGGCAAGCGATCAAGAACAAGCTCGCGCCGTCGGCGGCGCAGACGGGCACGCAGGTCACCGAGCAGCCGGACGGCTCGCTGAAGCTGAACGTGCCGAGCTCGGTCACGTTCGCGACGAACCAGTACGCGATCACGCCGGCGTTCACGCCGCTGCTGAACGACCTCGCGACGACGCTGAACCAGAACCCGCAACTGACGGCGTCGATCGTCGGCTACACGGACAGCACGGGCTCGGCGCAGCTGAACCAGACGCTGTCGCAGAACCGTGCGCAAAGCGTCGTGAACGCGCTCGTGCAGCGCGGCGTGAACGGCGGTCGTCTGTCGGCGCAAGGCATGGGCCCGTCGAACCCGATCGCGGACAACGCGACCGAAGCCGGTCGCGCCCAGAACCGCCGCGTCGAGATCTACCTGCGCGCGCCGCAACAGCATCAGTAAGCACGACCACGAGGGGAAACGTGCGGGCACCGTGCCCGCACAGCCCCGCCCGGCAAGGCTTTGGGCGGGGCCGGTAACAAATCGAAAAAATTTTCGAACTTCTGTCGCAGGCCGTGGTCAGTATTTACGGTACGCGGCTGGTGTTGCCGGCGCGTCACCATTCTCCTCTTGTCGTTGTTGCTCCGGGGCCGTATCCGCCCCGGTTTTTTTTGCCCGCCGAATTCGTGCTGCAGCGCAGCACAACACGGCCGGGCACGCCGCACGTGCGGCCTCGTCCCCGCTGCCGCCCCGTCGCGGCGCATGCTCGCCGCGCGGGTCCGCGCCCCTGCTAGAATCGCAGTTTCCCGTCGTTTTTCCCGCTGTTCTTCTCCAGACCCTATGTCCGCATCCGACCTCACTTCCGTGCAGGCTGCGGCGCCGCAAGGCGGCCGCCAGATCCTCGTTACGTCCGCCCTGCCCTATGCCAACGGGCAGATCCACATCGGCCACCTGGTCGAGTACATCCAGACCGACATCTGGGTGCGGACGCTGCGCATGCATGGCCACGAGGTCTACTACATCGGCGCCGACGATACGCACGGCACGCCGATCATGCTGCGCGCGGAGGCGGAAGGCCTGACCCCGAAGCAGCTGATCGACCGCGTGTGGGCCGAGCACAAGCGCGACTTCGACAGCTTCGGCGTGTCGTTCGACAACTTCTACTCGACCGATTCGGACGAGAACCGCGTGCTGAGCGAGAAGATCTATCTCGCGCTGCGGGAAGCCGGCCTGATCGCCGAACGCGAAATCGAGCAGGCCTACGATCCGGTCAAGGAAATGTTCCTGCCGGACCGCTTCATCAAGGGCGAGTGCCCGAAGTGCCACGCGAAGGACCAGTACGGCGACAGCTGCGAAGTGTGCGGCTCCACCTACCTGCCGACCGAGCTGCTGAACCCGTATTCGGTCGTGTCGGGCGCGACGCCGGTGCGCAAGACCTCGAAGCACTACTTCTTCCGCCTGTCCGACCCGCGCTGCGAATCGTTCCTGCGCGAATGGGTGAGCGGCCTCGCGCAGCCCGAGGCGACCAACAAGATGCGCGAATGGCTCGGCGACGCCGGCGAAGCCAAGCTCGCCGACTGGGACATCTCGCGCGACGCGCCGTACTTCGGCTTCGAGATCCCGGGCGCGCCCGGCAAGTATTTCTACGTGTGGCTCGACGCGCCGGTCGGCTACTACGCGAGCTTCAAGAACCTGTGCGCGCGCAACGGCGTCGATTTCGATGCGTGGATCCGCCCCGGCTCGAAGGCCGAGCAGTACCACTTCATCGGCAAGGACATCCTGTACTTCCACACGCTGTTCTGGCCCGCGATGCTCGAGTTCTCGGGCCACCGCACGCCGACCAACGTGTTCGCGCACGGCTTCCTGACGGTCGACGGCGCGAAGATGTCGAAGTCGCGCGGCACGTTCATCACCGCGCAGAGCTACATCGACACGGGCCTGAACCCCGAGTGGCTGCGCTACTACTTCGCCGCGAAGCTGAACGCGACGATGGAAGACATCGACCTGAACCTCGACGACTTCCAGGCGCGCGTGAACAGCGATCTCGTCGGCAAGTACGTGAACATCGCGAGCCGCGCGGCCGGCTTCCTGATCAAGCGTTTCGACGGCCGCGTGCAGGACAGCGCGATGAACCATCCGCTCGTCGCGAAGCTGCGCGATGCCATTGCGCAGATCGCCGCGAGCTACGAAGCACGCGAATACGGCCGCGCGCTGCGCCACACGATGGAGCTCGCGGACGAAGTGAACGCGTACGTCGACGGCGCGAAGCCGTGGGATCTCGCGAAGGATCCGGCCAACGCGGTCGCGCTGCACGAGACCTGCAGCGTGAGCCTCGAGGCGTTCCGCCTGCTGTCGCTCGCGCTGAAGCCGGTGATACCGCGCGTCGCCGAAGCGGTCGAAGCGTTCTTCGGGATCGCGCCGCTCGCGTGGGCCGATGCCGCGAAGCCGCTGTCGTCGGCGCAGCCGATCAAGGCGTACCAGCACCTGATGACGCGCGTCGATGCGAAGCAGATCGAAGCGCTGCTGGCCGCGAACCGCGATTCGCTGCAGGCCGCGGCAACGGGTGCGGCCGCCGCGAGCGCGAACGCCGCGAAGGACGCGAAGAACAACGCCAAGGCGAACGCGAAGCCGGCCGCCGTGAACGGCGCCGACGACGCGCCGATCTCGATCGACGATTTCGCGAAGATCGACCTGCGCATCGCGAAGATCGTCGCGTGCCAGGCCGTCGAAGGCTCGGACAAGCTGCTGCAGCTCACGCTCGACGTCGGCGAGGAAAAGACCCGCAACGTGTTCTCGGGCATCAAGTCCGCGTACCAGCCCGAGCAACTCGTCGGCAAGCTGACGGTGATGGTGGCGAACCTCGCGCCGCGCAAGATGAAGTTCGGCCTGTCCGAAGGGATGGTGCTCGCCGCGTCGGCCACCGACGAGAAGGCGGAACCGGGCCTCTACATCCTCGAGCCGCACAGCGGCGCGAAGCCGGGCATGCGCGTGAAGTAAGCGCAACGCGCTGCTGCCGGCGCAAAAAAGCCCCGCACGAGTCGAATCGTGCGGGGCTTTTTTATCGTCGCCCGGTACGCCGTGCCCGCCCTCACCGCTGCCCGAACCACCGATCGAAGCGCCGCGTGTAGTTCAGGTCGACACCCTGGAACGTGCCGCCGTACGCCGACACCGACCAGAAGCGCGTCAGGTTGATCGTCGCCTTGAACGCGTTGCTCGCCGATTGCAGCCCCTGCTCGAAGCCGAGCACGAAGCGCTCGTTGATCGCCTTCGACACCAGCACGACCTGCGGATCGGTCAGGCCGACTTCGCTGCGGCCGACCGACACCTCGTCGAGACCGAAAGTCTGTGCGACACGCTTGCCGGTCACGCTGCCGAGCAGCCCGAGCGCCGCCGTCATCGCGCCCTGCTGGCCGACGTTGTTGCCCTGGTCGGTACCGTGCCCGAACAGCAGCCACGACAGCTTTTCGTTGTCGGTGACGTTCGGCTCCGACACGAGCTTGACCGTCGGCGACTGGATCGTGCCGACCACCTGCACACCGGCCTCGACCTCCTGGTTGCGCCGCATCGCGAGAATGTTCACGCCCGGATTCGACACCGGGCCGTTGAACGTGAAGAAGCCGTTCTCGATCGCGAGCTTGCGGCCGAACGTCGTGTACGTCGAGCCTTCGGTCACGCGCACGTTGCCGACCGCGCGCAGCGGCACGCCCGGCGCGCTCATCACGGTGATCGTGCCGCGCAGCCCGAGATCCGCGCCGTGGCCCTTGAAGCGGAAGTTGTTGCCGAGGCCGACGTCGATGTTCGCGCGCGGCGCCAGCGACGGCGCCGGCTTGTTGTCGACCGGCTTCGGCTTCGCGGCCGCGGTGCCGGTCGGCGTCTCGCCGCGCACCGTGCCGTCCGGCTGCACGATCACGACGTCGTCGGACAGGTGCGGCGCCGATTGCTCGGGCAGGTCGAACAGCGCGCGATCGACCATGAACTTGCCGTCGATCGACAGCGCGCCGCGCGGCCCGTCGTTCGCGACGGTGGCCTTGCCCGACAGCGACAGCTTGCGGTCGGGCGCCGCGAACAGTTCGAGCTTGTCCGCGACGATGCTCGCGGTCAGGTCCGGCGCCTCGCCGTCGAGGCGCACGCGGCCGAGCGCGCGCAGCGTGCCGTCGCCGCCGTGGAACTCGACCTGCTGGAATTCGACGAGGTTGTCCGACAGCTTCACGCGCACGATGCCGTCCTTCAACTGCACGCCCTGATCGATCAGCGTCGCGGACAGCTCGTCGCCGGTCAGCGTCCCCGACAGGTTCGGTTTCACCGGCGTGCCGGAGACGGTCAATTTCAGCGCCGCGCGCCCACCGAGCAGGTAGCTCGGCCCGAACAGGTTGCCGGTCGTCTTCAGCGCCGGGATGTCGGCGTCGATGCGGCCCGACAGCGGACCGTCGTCGACGATGCCGAACACGCCGTCGCGCAGCGCGAACGGCACCGCGACGTTCGCGTCGAGCGTGCCGATCCGGCTCGCCTTCGCGAGCGCCGTCACGTTGAGCCGGTTGCCGGGCGCGAAGCTCGCGCGTGCGGACAGGTCGGTCAGGCCGAGCGACGCGATGCCGCGCCCGGTCTCGATCGTCACGTCGCCGCCGCGGCGCTTCACCTGCACGTAGCCCGTCGCGTTCGCGCCGAGCGAGAAATCCCAGTCGGCATCGAGCACGACGTCGGTCCGCACCGGCGGCCGCTGGCCGGTCAGCGCCTGGCGCACCTCGAGGAAACGCGCGACCGACGCGCCCGTCACGGCGCCCGCCGAGCGCATCTGGCCGCGATCGAACACGAATGATTTCAGGTCGATCGCCGCGCCTTCGAGCGTCAGCCGCGTCGCGCCGAGCGTCACGCGGCCGGCGCCGGCCGATATCGTCAGCGGCGCCTGCAGCGCGAGCGCCGGCGTGCCGCGATTCGCGAGCCGCGTGACGGTGCCGTCCCAGCGCATGCCGTCGCGGTTCTCGACCACACCGCCGTTCGCCGCGAGCGTCAGGTCGATCACGCGGCCGCCGGCCACCCCGAGCGCCGATGCGTCGAGCGTGTGCTTCGCGCGCGTGCCGTCGAGGTTCGCGCGCAACGACTTCAACTGGAACGACCCGAGCGCGATGTCGGCCGCGTCGGCCGTGAACACGAGGGCGCCGTGCGCGCCGTCGCGGATGTCCGCGCGGCCCTGCGCGGTGCCGATCCGGTTCGAACCGACGACGACGTGCTCGGCCTTGTAGGTGGCCGTCACGTTCGGATGCGCGAAGCTGCCGGTCAGGTCGCCCTGCGCCTGCACGAGCCCTTCGACGCCGAAGCCGAGCCGGTCGAGCTGCGGCGCGTCGACGACGAAGCGCAGCCGGTCGCCGGGTGCGCCGAAGCTGCCGCGCAGGTCGACGTGGTTGCCGGCGATCGACAGGTTCGCGTTGCTCGGCAGGATCCGCGAGCCGGCGAGCTGCACGACGCCGGCGCCCGTCAGCGGCACGCCGTCGTACAGGCTGTCGGCGAGCTTGAAGGTCGCCTTCGTCGACACTTGCGGCGCGAACCCGCCCGACGCGGTCAGCGTGCCCGACACGCGCGTCTCGCCGCGCTTGGCCGGCGCCTTGGCGGCCTTCGCCGGCGCGTTGCCGCCGCCCGCCTTCGGCGCGCTCGCCGCGGCGAGCAGCAGCGGATCGAACGCGGTCAGCGTCGCCTTCGCGTCATAGGTCGAATGCGCGTCGTGGCGGAACACGCCCGTCAGGTCGATGCGCCCCTTGCCGGCCGTCACGCGCGTGTCGGTCAGCACGGTCTGCTGCCGCGTCAGCGCGACCTTGGCGCGCGCGCCGAGCGCGAGCTTCGGGTCGTTCAGGTTGAAATCGACGGTCGTCACGTCGCCCGCGAGCGTCACGCCAAGCGGGCCGCCGAGGCGCATCGGCCGCAGCTCGGCGACGAACGCGTTCAGGTCGAGGTTCGCGACCTTCAGGTCGAAGCGGCCCTTGCCGCCCGCAAGCGTACCGCCGCCGGTCACGCTGCCGTCGCGGATCAGCTTCAGCGCGAGGCCGTCGATGCGCTGCGCGTGTGCGTCGAGATGCACGGTCGCGTGCGCGTCGATCACCGGCAGCAGATGGTCGCCGAGCGTGCCCGGCTTCGCGTTGACGATCGACACCGGGCCCGTCACCGCGAAGCCCTTCGCGGGCGCGGAGCCCGCCGGCGCGCTCACCGGCGCGAGTGCCGCGCGCACCGCGAGATCGGCCGCGGGCGCGCCGGGCGACAGCGCCTGCGGGTTCACGTGGTCGAACGCGAGCGACGCGCGCGTGAGCGGCACCGGGCCGAACGGCGCGGCCTCGACGTGCGCGCGCCCGTTCAGCTTCATCCCGCTCGCGTCGACGTCGGCGACGAGCGCTTCGAGCGAGCCCGACACACGGGCCCGCGCGTCGACCGGCTCGTCGGACAGCTTGCCGGCGTAGGTCGCCTCGCCCGTCAGCGCGAACGGCTTCACGCCGTCGAGCTTCGCGCGCGCGGTCAGCGCGCCGTACGGCGTATCGACGCCGTCGAGCACGAGTTCATGGTGACGGCCGTCGCTGCGGCCGTTCAGCGCGAGATGGTCGAGCTGCGTCGTCGAGCCGCCGTCGTGAATGGCGAGGCGATCGACGCGCAGGTCGTCGATCCGCACCTGCAGCGGCAGGCTCAGGTTCTGCGGCGTCGTACTCGGCGTCGACGGCCCCGGCGCGATCCGCACGTCGATCGTGCCGGCGCGCAGATACGCGATGGACAGCCGCCACGGCGCGCGCGTCAGCGCCCAGCGGCCGTCGAGCCGGTCGATGCGAACCTCGGTGCCGGTGCCGTCGGGGCTCGTCCACGCGAACCCGCGCAAGCGCACGCCGGTCGCGAGCGAGCCGCCGTCGAGCGTGCCCGCGAGCCGCGTGCCGAGCACCTTGCCGGCCGCCTGCCACGCGAGCCGCGTGCCGCGCTCCGTCGTCACCGCCCCCACCACGAGCCCCGCCGCCAGCACGACGAGCAGCACGAGCGACACGAGCGTCCACGCGAGAACACGCCACGCGCGGCCGCGCCGCGGCGCGCGCGGCGGCCGCGGCGGCGTATCGGGCGCGCCGTCGGGCGAATCCGGATCGTGAGGCGGCGGCGTGTCGTTCGGGTCCTTCGTCATGCGGTTCGTCGTGCGTGTCGTCGTGAACAGGGCGACAGGTTCAGAAAGCGATGCCGAGTGTCAGGTACGGGCGCACGCTATGGTTGCGCAAGCCGTACGCGACGTCGACGTTGATCGGGCCGACCGGGCTGCGCCAGCGCGCACCGACGCCCACGCCCGGATAAAACACGCGCTCGCCCCACGCATCGGTCGCGGTGCCGATGTCGAAGAACGTCGCGGCGCCCCAGTCGCGGTTGAACCAGTGCTGGTATTCGGCCGTCCCCGTCATCAGGTACTTGGTCGGCAAAACGGAGCCGGCGACGCTGTTACCGATGCTCTGGTAACCGTAGCCGCGCACCGAATTCGAGCCGCCCGCGCGGAACAGCAGCGACGCCGGCACGCCCGACGAGCTGCCGCTCGTAAACACGCCGCCGAGCTCCGCGCGGAACACGAACAGGTCGCGCTTGCCGATCGGCAGGTATTGCTGCCCGCGCGCGTAGCCGCGAATGAAGGTTTCGTCGGCCAGCACGTGCTTGACCGCGAAGCCGGCCTCCGCGTGAATCAGGTTGCCCGAGCGCGGGAACAGCGGATCGTCGACGTTGCGGCGGGTCCACGCCCACTGCGGCACCAGCGCGCGGCTCGTGGTCGGCCCCGCGCCGTTCTGGTCGAGCCGGTCCTGGTAGTACATCAGCGAATACGCATAGTCGATGAACTGGCCGGTGCGCGTACGCTGCACGCCGACCCGCGCGCTGTAGATGCGCGTATCCGACACGTTGGTGTTCGTGTACGACGCGAGCACGCTGTTGGTCCAGCCCCGCTCGCCCGGCGGCATCGACAGCTGGACCTGCCCGTACTGCTGGATCTGGTCGACCCGGCCCGACACGGTCAGCGGCCATGCGGCGCCGAACGTGTCGAGATACGTATAGGAGCCTTGCACGTGCGGCCCGGTATCGGTGGCAAAGCCGACGCCGCCGCGAATGTTGTTGTACGGGAATTCGCTGACCTTCACGTGCACGGGCGTGCGCTCGGGCTTCGACGTATCGTCGCCGACGTCGATCGCGACGCTCGCGTAGTACGGCGTGTTCTGCAGTTGCCGCTGCAATTCGGCGATCCGCCGCACGTCGTAGATCTCGCCTTCCGACAGCGGATTGACGTTCGTGACGATCCTTTCCGGATAACGGCGCACGCCGTCGACGTCGACCTTGCCGATCGTAAACGTCGGGCCGCTGTCGAACGCGACCGCGAGCGTCGCGCGCTGCGTGCGCGGATCGATGCGCGCCTCGGACGACGCGATCTTCGCGCCGAGATAGCGGCGCGACTGCAGTTGCCTGAGCGCCGCGCTCTTCGCGTCGTCCCAGTCGGACTGCGTGAACGGGTCGCCAGGCTTCATCGAGAACGCGAAGCGCGTGGCCGTTTCCTGCTTCGGATCCTCGGTTTCGACGGGGCCCTTGAACGTCAGGTCGACCGTCGACACGACGGTCTGCTTGCCCGGATCGACCGCGATGCGCACGTCGCGCTTGCCGTCGCGGGTGCGCACGTCGGTGCGCACGATCGGCGAGAAATAGCCGGCCGTCGCGGCCAGGTCGCGCACCTGCTGCGGCGTGGCGGTCACGAGGAAGTCGAACTGGTCGTCGCTGATGTCGTCGCGCTTCGCGAAGCGGGCAATGTCGAGATGCGTCTTCAGGAGCTTGCGGATCGAGCGCGGCGCGTCGATGTCGACGTCGTACTTCGCATGGGCCGGCAGCGCGAAGCACGCGGCCAGGCAGCCCGCGAGGGCCGCCCGCGCGACGCGGGCCGCGGCGCCGGCGTGATCGCGCGCCGCGCGCGGGCCTGCATCATGCGCCGTGTGTGCTCGATGGTTCGACTGCCCCGCCAAATATGACCTCGCCGTGCTGGTTTGTTACGGTTTCGTGGAAAACCCTGTATTTGACCACAGGGCGCGGGCGTCACAGCCAAACGATTGTGAAAGAATGCCAGCCCCGGGCAGGGCCGCCGCACGATCCCCGTCGGCACCGGCCCGCCGATTCGACGCGCGATTGGCGCCGGCTGTTCCCCGCGATGCGGTAAAATCCCGCCATCGTGAATCCGGCGCATCGTGCGCCGCCCGAAACGGAAGATCCAGCCATGCCGTACCAGTCCGACGTCACGCAGTTCCTGAACCAGCTCAAGCAGCAGAAGCCGACGCTCGAGGAAGAGCAGCGCAAGGGCCGTTCCCTGTTGTGGGACAAGCAGCCGATCGATCTCGAGGAGCGCGCCGAGCAGCAGGAATCGCGCGTGAAGCAGACGCCGTACGTCTACTACCAGAACTTCTGACGACGTGAGCGCCGCCGACGAGGCCAGCGCCGCCCGGCAGGACGACGCGATCGCCGCGCCCGCGGGCGCCGATTCGACGCCCGACACGGTCGACGGTGTCGCGGCGTTCGCTCGCCTGTACGGCGAGCCGCTCTTCAAGCTGCCGCAGGATCTCTACATCCCGCCCGATGCGCTCGAGGTGTTCCTCGAGACGTTCGAAGGCCCGCTCGACCTGCTGCTGTACCTGATCCGCAAGCAGAACTTCAACGTGCTCGACATCCCGATGGCGCAGGTCACCGCGCAGTATCTGGGCTACGTCGACCAGATCCGCACGTCGAACCTCGAGCTCGCGGCCGAGTACCTGCTGATGGCCGCGATGCTGATCGAAATCAAGTCGCGGATGCTGCTGCCGGTCAAGAAGGCCGACACCGGCGAGGAAGCCGAGGATCCGCGCGCCGAACTCGTGCGCCGGCTGCTCGAGTACGAGCAGATGAAGCTCGCCGCGCAGCGGCTCGACCAGTTGCCGCAGCTCGGCCGCGATTTCCTGCGCGCCGAGGTGTACATCGAGCAAAGCGTCACGCCGCGCTTTCCCGACGTCAATTCGGACGACCTGCGCGCCGCGTGGGCCGACGTGCTCAAGCGCGCGAAACTCGTCCAGCACCACAAGATCTCCCGCGAGGAGCTGTCGGTGCGCGAGCACATGAGCCTGATCCTGCGCCGGCTGCAGAACGCCCGCTTCATGGAGTTCGCCGACCTGTTCGACACGTCGCGCGGCGTGCCGGTCGTCGTCGTGAACTTCATCGCGATGCTCGAACTCGCGCGCGAATCGCTGCTCGAGATCACGCAGGCCGAGCCGTTCGCGCCGATCTACGTGCGTCTCGCATACCTGCCCGCGTAAGGGCCGCCCCCCGCCGCTTCCCGTTCCCGATTCGTCCCGACGCTCGCGCTTCGCCGCGGCGGAAGGCCGTCCGGCGGGTGTCCGGCACGTCCCGATATAAAGTGAACGATCGTTCTTTTATCGATGCGTCGCGCGGCCAAATCCTCTACAATCCGCCGACGCCCGATGCGCCGCCCGCGCGCCGGCGTTGTCCGCTTCGACCCCGGCGCCGCTGCTGCGGCGCCCACGCGCACCTGCGCGAGGAACCCGCTACCCGATCATGAAAGTCATCAGCTCGATCCAGGAACTGCGCGACCAGCTGCGCGGCCAGAACCGCACGGCGTTCGTGCCCACGATGGGCAACCTGCACGAAGGGCACCTGTCGCTGATGCGCCTCGCGCGCCAGCACGGCGACCCGGTCGTGGCGAGCATCTTCGTCAACCGGCTGCAATTCGGCCCGAACGAGGATTTCGACAAGTACCCGCGCACGCTCCAGGACGATATCGAGAAGCTGCAGCAGGAAAACGTGTACGTGCTGTTCGCGCCGACCGAGCGCGACATGTACCCTGAGCCGCAGGAGTATCGCGTGCTGCCGCCGGACGACCTCGGCGGGATACTCGAGGGCGAGTTCCGTCCCGGCTTCTTCGCCGGCGTGTGCACGGTCGTCACGAAGCTGATGTCCTGCGTGCAGCCGCGCGTCGCCGTGTTCGGCAAGAAGGATTACCAGCAGCTGATGATCGTGCGCCGGATGTGCCAGCAGCTCGCGCTGCCGGTCGACATCGTCGCGGCCGAGACCGTGCGCGACGAGGACGGCCTCGCGCTGTCGTCGCGCAACCGCTACCTGACGGCCGACGAGCGCAAGGAAGCGCCCGAACTGGCGAAAACGCTGCAGCGCGTGCGCGACAGCGTGCTCGGCGGCGAACGCGACCTCGGCAAGCTCGAGCAGCACGCGCACACGCACCTGGCCGAACGCGGCTGGGCGCCCGACTACATCGCGATCCGCCGCCGCGCGAACCTGATCGCACCGAGCGCCGCCGAACTCGAAGCCGGCGAGCCGCTCGTCGTGCTCGCGGCCGCGAAGCTCGGCGCGACCCGCCTCATCGACAACCTGGAAATCTGACGGCCGGCCCGCCCGCACCTCTCACGACGCATCACGGAGACCCCATGCAGCGCCACATGCTCAAATCGAAGATCCACCGTGCGGCGGTCACGCACTGCGAACTGCACTACGAAGGTTCGTGCGCGATCGACGAAGACCTGCTCGAAGCGGCGGGCCTCATCGAAAACGAACGGATCGACATCTGGAACATCAACAACGGCGAGCGCTTCTCGACGTACGCGATCAAGGGCGAGCGCGGCAGCGGGATGATCTCGCTGAACGGCTCGGCCGCGCGCCGCGCGCAGTTGGGCGACCTCGTGATCATCGCGGCGTTCGCGATGGTCGACGAAGCCGAACTGCAGGCCGGCTGGAAGCCGAAGCTCGTGTTCATCGACGAAGGCAACAAGATCAAGGGCCATCGCGATCACGTGCCGACGCAGAACTGGACGTAAGCCGAGCGGCACGCCCGCGGGCCGCGGCGCGCGGCTGCGGCGCTGCCGTTTGCCGCCGAAGGGCCGGATACCGTACGCCACGGGATCCGGCCCTTTCTCATTGGGTGTCGCGCCGTCCGGGACGGCCCGGGCGCTCAGGAAGCCTTCGCGGCCTTCGGCGCGCGGCGCTCGGCCCATTCGACGATCGGCCGCCACTGCTCGAGATCCTTCTCGACGCGGCTTTTCGCGACGTCCCACAGCGTCAGGCCGTGCGCGGCGATCTGCACGTAGTTCTGCGTGTCGCGCACGTAGCCGAGCACCGGCAGGCCGAGCCCTTCGACGAACCGGTGCAACTGGTCGGACGAACGCGTGCGCGCATCGACCCGCATCCCGACGATTCCGACCTCGACGCTGCCCTTGCGCACGGCCTTCTCGCCGGCGAGGCGCTCCAGAAACTGCTGCGTCGCGAGAATATCGAACATCGACGGCTGCAGCGGCACGATCACCTTGTCGGCCAGTTGCAGTGCGACGTTGAGCCGCGTGCCGTGCAGGCCGGCCGGCGTGTCGATCACCGCGTATTCGAGCCCGCGCGGCGGCTTCGACGGCGCCTCCGGATCGAGTTCCCACGCCTCGATCGCCGGCAAGCCGGCCGGCCGCAGGTCGAGCCACGCATGCGCGGACTGCTGCCGGTCCAGGTCGGCCAGCGCGACCCATGCGCCCTGCGCCGCGAAATAGCCGGCTAGATTGGTGGACAGCGTGCTCTTGCCCACGCCGCCCTTCGGATTCGCCACCACGATGACCGTCATGAATTCCCTCGAAAAAGCCGCGCGGCGCCGGCCGCATGGCAGGCGCCGCTCGATTGCGGATACAGGGAGCGATGATATCGGCAAACGGGGGGTCACCGGAACCGGTGGCGCGGCACCACGCCCCCTTTCGTCCGCTTTCCTTCACGTCACGCGCGCTGGAGAGCGGCCTCCCGCGCGCCGATCGCGAACGCGCCGCCGCCCAGCAACGCCTGCACGGCCAGCGTGACGGCCCAGAACGCCGGATATTCCCAGCCGCCGTGCGGCGACGCAAAGCTCCAGCCGTTCGGCAGGTGCGCGGCCACCGCGCCGAGCATGAACGGCAGCAGCACCAGCGCGGCGACGCGCACGCGGAACCCCGCGAGCAGCGCCAGGCCGCCCGCCAGTTCGACGAACGTGGTCAGGTACGCGAGCCAGCCCGGCAGGCCGATCGACGCAAAGAACTGCGCGGTGCCGGGCAGCGTGAAGACGAACACCTTCTGCGCGACGTGCGCGAGGTACAGCACGCCGAGGGCGACGCGCAACAGCGTCGCGGCGAAATCGTTCAGGCGGTTGGGGTTCATGACGGAGTCCTTCGTGAGTGGATGGGAATGGGTCGCACTCTATTCGAATCGATTCGACCGATAAACACGCCAACCGGCTTAAATTGATTCTCGTTTGGAACGAATTGACGCGAAAAAAGGCATGACCGATCATGCCCCGCATCCCGCTCAGTAACCGTTCTTGCCTGGCGTGGCATCGCCGCCGGACTGGCCACCGCCCGGCGCATACGAATCGCACGCATGCGCCGCCGACGACACGCCCAGCAGCGCCGCAAGCAGTACGCTCCACCACCATCGAGCCCTCATCGTCACCCTCCTTCGGGCGGACCTCCGCCCTCCTTCGTTGTACGCGATGGCGCGGAAAAAGCGAGGGCGGACCAGCGCGAACTCAACGAAACTCGGCGTACAGCGCGTCGAGATCGAGGTGCTCGGCGAACGTGTCGGCCAGCCGCTCGAGCGACGCCTCGCGCAGCGCCGGATAATCGATGCGGGCCGCGCCGTCGAGCCCCGCCCACGCGAGCAGCGCCGCGCAGGCGTCGGGCGCGTCGAACAGCCCGTGTACGTAGGTCGCGAGGATCTGGCCGTCGGCGGACATCGCGCCGTCGGGACGCGTGCCCTCCTCCGGGACATCGGCGGCCAGCGTCAGCGCGGGCGTCTCGAGCGCCGGCCCGCGCGTGTCGCCCATGTGGATCTCGTAGCCGTGCACGGCCGCCGCGCCCGGCAGCGCGAGTTGCCCGCTCACGTTCTTCAGCGTCTTGTCGGGTTGCAGCGTCGTGTCGAAATCGAGCAGCCCGAGCCCCGGCACGCTGCCGGGCGCGCCCTCGAGGCCGAGCGGATCGTCGAGCGTGCGGCCGAGCATCTGCATGCCGCCGCAGATGCCGATCACCTTGCCGCCGTAGCGCAGATGGCGCCGGATCAGCGCGTCCCAGCCCGCGTCGCGCAGCCACGCGAGGTCGCGCTGCACGCTCTTCGAACCGGGCAGGATCAGCAGGTCGGCGTCGGGCACGGGGCCGCTCTTCCAGTACGTGAATTCGACCTGCGGATGCGCGCGCAGCGGATCGAAATCGGTATGGTTGCTGATGCGCGGCAGCGCGGGCACCACGACGCGCAACACGCCGGCTTCGCCGCGTGCGGCGGCGCTGCGCGCTTGCCCGGGCAGCATGTCCTCCGCGTCGAGCAGCAGCCCGTGCAGGTATGGCAGCACGCCGAACACCGGCTTGCCCGTGCGCGCACGCAGCCAGTCGAGCCCCGGTTCGAGCAGCTTGAGGTCGCCGCGGAAGCGATTGATCACGAAGCCGCGCACGCGCGCGCGCTCGCTGTCGGACAGGCAGGCGAGCGTGCCGACCAGATGCGCGAACACGCCGCCGCGATCGATGTCGGCGACGAGCACGACCGGGCAGTCGACGCGCTCGGCAAAACCCATGTTCGCGATGTCGCCGTCCCGCAGGTTGATCTCGGCCGGACTGCCGGCGCCTTCGACGATCACCGTGTCGTAACTGGCACGCAGGCGCGCATACGACTCGAGTACCGCATCGAACGCGACCGGCTTGTAGCCGTGATACGCCCGCGCGTCGAGGTTCATGCGCGCCTTGCCGTGAATGATCACCTGCGCGCCGCGGTCGCTCGTCGGCTTCAGCAGCACCGGATTGAAATCCGTATGCGGCGCGACGCCGGCGGCCAGCGCCTGCAGCGCCTGCGCGCGGCCGATCTCGCCGCCGTCGACCGTCACCGCGCTGTTGAGCGCCATGTTCTGCGGCTTGAACGGCGCCACGCGCGCGCCGCCGCGCCGCGCGAGGCGGCACAGGCCCGCGACGAGCGTGCTCTTGCCCGCGTCGGACGTCGTGCCCTGGATCATCAGCGTGCCGCGCGGCCGCGGCTCGGGTGCATTCATCGTGTAGAAGGTATCGCGAAGCAAAGGCGGCATTATCGCCCGCGCCGGGTCGCCCGCGCCGTTACAATCACGCGATGATTCCGCACGACCTCACCTTCGTCCTCGGCGGCGCGCGCTCGGGCAAGAGCGCGCATGCCGAGCGGCTCGCCGCCGACAGCGGCCGCCCCGTCACCTACATCGCGACCGCGACCGCCGCCGATGCCGAGTTCGAACAGCGCATCGCGCATCACCGCGCGCGCCGGCCCGCCGAATGGGGGTTCGCCGACGCCCCCGTCGATCTCGCGGGCACGCTCGCGCGGCTCGACGATCCGCACGCCTGCCTGCTCGTCGACTGCCTGACGCTGTGGCTCACGAACCTGCTGTGCCCCGCCGACGGCGAACCGCTCGACGATGCGCAGTACGTGGCGCAGGTCGAGCGGCTCGAACGCGCGTTGCGCGGTGCACGCGCGAAGGTGATCGTCGTCAGCAACGAGATCGGGCTCGGCGTCGTGCCGCTCGGCTCCGTCACGCGCCGCTACGTCGACGAGCTCGGCCGCCTGAACCAGCGCGTGGCGGCGCTCGCGACGCGCGTCACGCTGCTGGTTGCCGGGCTGCCGCTCGACCTCAAGGCGGGCGCCCCGTCATGCTGATGCTGTCGCTGCCCGTCGTCGCGATGCTCGCGGTCGCGGCCGCGCTCGTCGACCGCGCGATCGGCGAGCCGGCCGGCTGGCATCCGCTCGTCGCGTTCGGCCGCTTGGCCGCGCGCATCGAAGCCGCGCTGAACACGGGGCGGCGCGGCCGCGTAGTCGGCGTCGCCGCGTGGCTCGCGGCGGTCGTGCCGCCGGTGGCCGTCGCGGCATGGCTCGTCGCCGTGCTGCCGTGGCCGTTCGCGGCTGCGCTGCACGTCGCGCTGCTGTGGTTCGCGCTCGGCGCGAAGAGCCTCGCCGACCACGTCGCGCCGATCGCCGCCGCGCTGCTGCGGCGCGACCTCGACGCGGCGCGCACGCTGACCGCGCGCATCGTGTCGCGCGACACGAGCAACGCTGACGAAGGAGCGCTGTCGCGCGCGGCCGTCGAATCGGCGCTCGAAAACGGTAACGACGCGATCTTCGGCGCGCTCTTCTGGTTCGTCGTCGCGGGCGGCCCCGGCGCATTGCTGTTCCGGCTCGCGAACACGCTCGACGCAATGTGGGGCTACCGCACGCCGCGCTTCCTGACCTTCGGCTGGGCCGCCGCACGCATCGACGACGCGTTGAACTGGATTCCCGCGCGCCTCACCGCCGCGAGCTATGCGCTGCTCGGCGACACGGCCGCCGCGTGGCGCTGCTGGCGCACGCAGGCGCGCCACTGGGACAGCCCGAACGCGGGCCCCGTGATGGCCGCGGGCGCCGGCAGCCTGAACGTGCAGCTCGGCGGGCCGGCCGTCTATCACGGCGAGATCGAGGATCGCCCGGCGCTCGGCACCGGCGCCACGGCAACCGCCCTTCACATCGTCGCCGCGCTGTCGCTCGTCACGCGCACGCTCGCCCTGTGGCTCGCGCTGCTGGTCGCGAGCGGCGCACTCGTCATGGCCACCCATCATGTCTGATTCATCCATCGCGCACGGCGGCAACCTGCACGAGGCCGCCCGCCGCCACGGCATTCCGTACGACGCGTGGCTCGACCTGTCGACCGGCATCAATCCGGTCGGCTATCCCGTGCCGCCCGTGCCGGCCGACGCCTGGCGCCGGCTGCCCGACGATGGCGACGGCCTCGCGGCCTGCGCCGCGCGGTACTACCACGCACCCGATGCCGCGCACGTGCTGCCGGTCGCCGGCAGCCAGGCCGCGATCCGCGCGCTGCCCGCGCTGCTGCCGGCCGGCGAGGCCGGCGTCGCGGCGCTCGCGTATGGCGAATATGCGCCCGCGTTCGCGCGCCACGGCCATCGCGTCGTCACGCTCGACATCCGCACGGATACGCTGCCCGCGACGCTGCGCCACGTCATCGTCGGGAACCCGAACAATCCGACCGCCGAATGCGTGCCGACCGGGCGCCTGCTCGGCTGGCATGCGCAACTCGCCGCACGCGGCGGCACGCTGATCGTCGACGAAGCGTTCGCCGATACGGGCGCGACGCCGTCGCTCGCGCCGCACGTCGATCGTCCGGGGCTCGTCGTGCTGCGCTCGGTCGGCAAGTTCTTCGGGCTCGCCGGGATCCGCGCGGGCTTCGTGCTCGCGTGCCCCGATCAAATCGTCGCATTGCGCGACAGGCTCGGCGCGTGGACGGTCGGCGGCCCCGCGCGCCACGCGGTCGCCGCGGCGTTCGCCGACCGCGCGTGGCAAGCTGCCGCCCGCGAGCGGCTCACGGCCGACGGCGAACGACTGGCCGCGTTGCTGCGCGCGCACGGCTTCGCGGTCCGCGCGACGCCGCTCTTCAGCTGGACCGACGACCCGCGCGCCGCGGCGCTGCATGCGGCGCTCGCGGCGCGCGGGATCTGGACGCGGCACTTCCCGACCCCGTCGAGCGTGCGCGTCGGCCTGCCGGGCAGCGAAGACGAATGGCGGCGCCTCGGCGACGCGCTCGCGCATTGCGTGCCGCTGCTGCAGCGGGGCCCGGCATGAGTCCGCGCCCGCTCGGCCCGTTCCGTCGGCTTGCGCCGGCCGCGCTGCTGGCCGCGCTCGCCCACGCGCCGCTCGTCCACGCCGACGTCACGGCCCGCGACGACGCCGGCAATACGGTCACGCTGCCCGCGCCCGCGCAGCGCGTGATCAGCCTCGCGCCGCACGCGACGGAACTCGTCTACGCGGCCGGCGGCGGCGCGAGGCTCGTCGGCACCGTCACGTACAGCGACTATCCGCCCGCCGCGCAAGCGGTGCCGCGCGTCGGCGACAACAAGGCGCTCGACCTCGAACGCATCGCCGCGCTGAAGCCCGACCTGATCGTCGTCTGGCGGCACGGCAACGCGCAGCGGCAGACCGACGCGCTGCGCGCACTGCACATCCCGCTGTTCTTCAGCGAACCGAAACATCTCGACGACGTGTCGTCGTCGTTGCACCGGCTCGGCACGCTGCTCGGCACGCAATCGACCGCCGATGCCGCCGCGGGCGCCTTGACGCGGGACATCGCCACCCTGCGCGCACGCTACGCGGCACGCGCGCCCGTCACGATGTTCTTCCAGGTGTGGGATCGCCCGCTGACGACGCTCAACGGCACGCACCTGATCAACGAAGTGTTCGAACTCTGCGGCGGCCGCAACGTGTTTGCGTCGCTCACGCCGCTGGCGCCCGCCGTGACCGACGAGGCCGTGCTCGCCGCGAATCCGGAAGCGATCGTGACGACGGCCGCCGGCGCGACCCGTTCGAACGAAGCGCTGCCGAGCCTCGCGCGCTGGCGCGCGTGGCCCGCGCTGACGGCCGTGGCGCGCAACAACCTGTTCGCGATCGACGGCGATCTGCTGACGCGGCCGTCGCCGCGGATCGCGCAAGGCGCGGCCGCGCTGTGCGAGGATCTGGATGCCGCGCGTGCGCGGCGGCCGGCGCGCTGATTTCCGGCGGGCTGCGGATGCATCGCGCACCGATGCCCGGATGCGTACGGTGTGCGAGACAGAGCGTCGTTCACATGCAGACGCAAGTGCGCCTATGCGTCCCAGTGCACGACTTCCCACGTTCGCGCGGCATCCTCCATGCGCAGCCACACGACTCCGCCCGTCGGCACCGGCCGCGAGAGCAACGTATCGAGCGGTATGCGCAGCACATGCGACGCGAATGCGCGGATCACGCCCGCGTGCGTGACGATCCATTGCGGCCCGTCGAACGCCGCAAGCGCATCCGCCTGCCGTGCAACGCGCGCGGCGAATCGCGCGACGCTTTCCCCGCCGTGCGCGCAGGCATGCATCAGGTCGGCCGCCCACGCATCGAGCGCCGCACGGTCGATATCGTCCCAGCGCCGCATTTCCCACGCGCCGAAATCCATTTCCTGCCAATCGCCATCGCGCCGCAGCGGCGCGTCGAACACCCGCGCGAGCCGTTCGGCCACCGATGCGCAGCGCGTCAGCGGGCTCGTCCACACCTGTTCCGGCGACGGCACTCCCCGTTCCGCCAGATGCGCGCGCACGGCCCGCGCGCCGTCATCAGCCGATTCGGCGAGCGGCACGTCGCTGCGCCCGTAGCAAACGCCGGGCTCGATGCCGACGGCCGGATGACGAATCAGGACGACGTCCATCCGAGCACCACGAGATAGATCGCCAGTTCGCCCAGTTGCTGCGCGAAACCGAGACAGTCGCCCGTATAGCCGCCGATCCGCTTCACGAAATAGCGGGCCAGCCACGCGCGCACCAGCACGAGCGCCACGCATGCGGCAACGCCCATGCGCCAGTCCGGCCAGAACAGCCACGGCAATCCGAACACCGCCGCGACGCACGCCGCGCGTGCGCCCATCCGTTGCGCGACCGGCTTCGCCTTGCCTTCGGGCCGCACGTAGTCGAGCGTCGTCAGCAGGCTCACGGCCATCGCGCGGCTCGCCGCATGCGCGGCGATCATCGTCCATGCGGCGCGCAGCGGCAGCATCGACGCGAGCGCCTGCCATTTCAGCCCGAGCGCGATCACGAGCGCGACCGCGCCGAACGTGCCGATCCGCGAATCGTGCATGATGCGCAGCACGTCGTCGCGCGTGTAGCCGCCGCCGAACGCATCGCAACTGTCGGCGAGGCCGTCTTCGTGGAATGCGCCGGTCGCGAGCAGCGTCGCGGCCATCGACAGCCCGACCGCGATCGATGCCGGCAGCGCCCGCAGTGCAACGAGATAGACGAGCGCGCCCCATGCGCCGACGCAGGCGCCGACGAGCGGGAAATAGCGTGCGGCCTGATCGAGATCGCCGGCCGCGTAGCCGATCGAGCGCGGCACGGGCACGCGCGTGAAATAGCCGAGCGCGACGAAGAAGTAGCGCAGTTCGGCCCGCATGCCGCGCGCGCGCTCAGGCGTCACGATCGTCGACGCCGGCCGATTCGAAGCTCGCCATCTCGGCGAGGAACGCGGCCGCCGCGCGCACCAGCGGCAGCGCGAGCGCGGCGCCCGTGCCTTCGCCGAGCCGCAGGTCGAGCGCGAGCAGCGGCTTCGCGCCGAAATGTTCGAGCATGCGCCGGTGCCCGGCCTCGTGCGACGTATGCGAGAACACGCAGTAGTCGCGCACGCCGGGCGCGATGCGCTCGGCGACGAGCAGCGCGGCGGTCGCGATGAAGCCGTCGACGAGGATCGTCATCCGCTCGCTCGCGGCCGCGAGATACGCGCCCGTCATCATCGCGATCTCGAAGCCGCCGAACGTCGCGAGCACGTCGAGCGGCGCGATCGCATGCGAGTGCTTGACGAGCGCGCGGCCGAGCACCGCGCGCTTGTGCGCGAGCCCCTGGTCGTCGAGCCCCGTGCCGCGCCCGACGCATGCGTCGATCGGCACGTCGAGCAGGCGGCTCATCAGGCAGGCGGCCGACGACGTGTTCGCGATCCCCATCTCGCCGAAGCCGATCACGTTCGTGCCGAGCGATGCGTGCACGCGCACACGCGCCGCGCCGGCTGCCAGCGCCGTCATCGCTTCTTCACGCGTCATCGCCGGCTCCGCCGCGAAGTTGCGCGTGCCGCGCGCGAGCGGCAGCGACACCAGCCGGTCCGACGGCGGCAGCGGCGACGCGACGCCCGCATCGACGATCTCGAGCGTGCTCTGCGCGACGCCCGAGAATGCATTGATGGCCGCGCCGCCGGCCAGGAAGTTCGCGACCATCTGCGCGGTCACCGCCTGCGGGTAAGGACTGACGCCTTCGGCGGCGATTCCGTGGTCGCCCGCGAACACGATCGTCACGGGACGCTGCACGACCGGCCGCTCGGTGCGCTGGATCAGGCCGATCTGCAGCGCGAGCGCCTCGAGCTGGCCGAGGCTGCCGGGCGGCTTGGTCTTGTGGTCGATCACATGCTGCAGGCGCTGGCGCAATGCGTCGTCGAGCGGCGCGATCGCGGGCGGGAATTGGGTCGGAGTCGTCATCGAGGAGCCGTGTCGTGCGCGCGGCATGCGCCGCGCATCGGAAAAGTCGGAACAGGAAAGGTCATGGTCGCGCAGGCCATGCCGGCAGCAACGCATCGCGGCCGTTCTCGCGGATCAGCACGAGCGGATAGCCGAACGCGTCGCTCGCGCGCTCGGGCGTCAGCACGTCGTGCACGAGGCCGGCCCACGCATGGCCGCGGCCGTCGAGCAACAGCGCATGCGTCGCGAAACGCCGCGCGAGATTCAGGTCGTGACACGAAAACATCACCGTGCGCGGGCCGGCCGCGAGCCACGCAGCCAGCGCGGTCAGGCAGTCGATCTGGTGATGCAGGTCGAGATGCGCGAGCGGTTCGTCGAGCAGCATCAGCGGTGCATCCTGGCACAGCGTCGCGGCCAGCGCGACCCGCTGCCGCTCGCCGCCCGACAGCGACATCACGTCGCGCGACGCGAGCGCGGTGAGGTCGAACGTCGCGAGCGCAGCGCGCGCGGCCGCGCGGTCGCCGTCGCGCTCCCAGCCCCAGCCGCCGAGATACGGAAAGCGGTTGAGCAGCACCGTGTCGAACACGGTCGCGCTGAACGCATCGTGTAATTGCTGCGGCATCAGCGCGCGGCGCTGCGCGAGTCGTTCGGGGCGCCACGCGGCAAGCGGCCGGCCGTCGATCTCGACGTGTCCCGCGGCGGGCGGCTGCAATCCCGAGAGCGTGGCGAGCAGCGTCGTCTTGCCGGCGCCGTTCGGCCCGGCGACGCACCAGATCTCGCCGGGGCGGAACACTTGCGTGAAGCCGTCGAGCAGCGTGCGCGCGCCGGCCTTCAGCGTCAGGTCGACGGCCGTGTAGCGCATGTCGCCGGCGGCGGCGTTCAGTGCGGCACCCGTCATCGCATCGGTCTCCTCAGCAACATCCACAGGAACACCGGCACGCCGATCAGCGCGGTCATCACGCCGACCGGCAATTGCGCGGGCGCGATCGCGGTGCGCGCGAGCAGGTCGGCCGCCATCACGCCGCCGCCGCCCGCGAGCATCGCGGCCGGCAGCAGCATCCGCTGGTCGTTGCCGAACGCGAGCCGCAACGCATGCGGCACGACGAGGCCGACGAAGCCGATCGTGCCGGCCGTCGTCACGGCGGCCGCGGCGGCCAGCGACGCGACGAGATAGATCCGCACGCGCAGGCGCGCGACCGGTACGCCGAGCGCTTGCGCGGTGGCGTCGCCGCGCAGCAGCACGTTCAGTTGCGGCGCGGCCGGCAGCGCGACGCCTGCGCACAGCAGCAGCGCGCCCCACGCGAACCACGGCGCCGTCGCGCCGTTCAGGTCGCCCGTCAGCCAGAAGATGATGCCGCGCAGCCGCGCGTCGGGCGCGAGCGACAGCAACAGCGTGACGAGCGCGCCCCACCCCGCCGCGATCACGACGCCCGTGAGCAGCAGCCGCGGCGATGCATCGCGCGATTCGCCGCGCCACACCTCGCGCCTCGCGAGACCGAGCACGAGCGCGACCGAGACGAGCGAACCCGCGAACGCCGATGCGTCGACGAGCCACCACGCGCCGCCCGCGATCATCGCGACGAGCGCGAAGCCGGCCGCGCCGCCGGACACGCCCAGCACGTACGGCTCGGCGAGCGGATTGCGCAGCAGCACCTGCAACAATGCGCCGGCGAGCGCGAGCAGCGCGCCGCACGCGAAGCCCGCGAGCGCGCGCGGCAGGCGCAGCGTCGTCACGATATCGGCAACGAGGGTATCGCCGCCATGCGGCACGAGCGACGCGAGCGCCTGCCACGGCGACATCGGCACGCTGCCGATCGACAGCGACGCGACGAACAGCAGCGCGACCGTGGCGGCCAGCGCGGCCCAGATGGCAGCGGCGCGCGCGGCGTTCATGCCGCGCACGGCCGCACGCACGACGCGCGGCGCATCCGCTTGCGGGAGTCGGCCGGGCGCGACGTGGGCGCGTGGCGGACGATTGGGGTCGGCATCGAAGAACGTTCCGTGAAGCATTGCGCGCCCTGCTTCCCCGCAGGCCGCGCGTCATGGAGCCCGTGCGGGCTCCCCGTCTCGGCCGGTATCCGGGCTGGCGGCGGTCCGGCTCGCCTTCCCGCGCGACGACGCGCAGTGGCCCGCGCCCGCGTGCGACCTGCACGCGAAACGCGCCCGAGCCGGCCTGCGTCACGCGACGCGGCCGCTTACCGTTGCGGGGGCAGCGCAGGTTGGCGCGCGCGGAGCCCGCACCCTGCTTCCCGTTTAACCGCGCGTCCTGCGCGCGAGCACCGAGGCGGCGCCAGTTTAGGAGCCGGTCGTGCAAGCGTCAAGGAAGCGTCCGGACCCGCGCGAGACGCGCCCATTCGCGGCAAGAAGCAGGGGTGTTACGACTGGAAACGTTACAGATGTCGGATTGCGCGTTATTCCGCGCTAAAATGCTGGGTCTTTAGAGGACGCAGCAAATGCTCAACGAACTCGAAACCCTGTCTCAAAATATTGGCCGTCTGATTTCGCTGAACAAGCGCTATCACTCGGAACGGCTCGCGCTCGAGGAGCAGGTCGCGCAATTGCGCGCGGAAGCGGACACGGTCCGCGCGGAGCTCGCGCAGCTGCGCGACGAACGCAATGCGCTCGCGGCCGAGCGCGACACGTTGTCGGCGAAGATCGACGACGCCCAGGTGAAACTGAACGCGATTCTCGAAAAGCTGCCGCGCTCGAAGAGCGCGGAGCAAGCCGACAACCAGCTCGACCTGCTCGATGCGCAGGCGCGCACGGATGGCGATGACGCGGCCAGCCACGGAGAACATGCATGAGCACCAAGCAGATCGAAGTCTCGATTCTCGGTCAGGCCTATCGGCTCGCCTGTTCGGCCGAGACCGAAGCGGCGCTGCTCGAAGCGGTCGCGCGCGTCGACGCCGAAATGTCGAAAATCCGCTCGAACAGCTCGGTGCGCGGCACCGATCGCATCGCGGTGATGGCGGCGCTGTCGCTTGCATCGGAATTGCTGCGGCTGCAAACGAGCGTGCGGCACGGTGAAGCATTTCCGGCCGAGGAAATCCGTCGTACAATGCACCAGATGAACGAACAGCTCGGCGCGGTGCTCGCACAGCACGAGACGCAGTAACGTTTCAAACGACGTGTCGATTCCCCTTGATCTCGGCGGTCAACGGTGGTCAAATTGGCGCATCGAATCACAGTTCAGTCAGCTTCCCTGCCTGGTTCGCCAAGGTCATATATTCCTTGAACCAATGCCATGTGCACGGTTGCGGAAATTTGTAGCACGGGCGCGCGCGTCACTCTGTCTGATGTACCCGAAGTGCTGCTAACTGCGACCAATTCTGAACCTCAGGTTCAGGATGCCGGCCTAGCGGCCAAGGTGGGGGCCTATCCAACGGCATCGGGAACTCCCGATGCCGTTTCCTTTTTGAGGGCCTGCTTGCATGCGGCGCGCGCATGCAAGCAGGCCCTCATGCCCCTTCTGCGCCGATCACGACCATGCAATACTGGCTGATGAAGTCCGAACCGGACGAAGCAAGCATCGACGATCTCGCCAACGCACCGCAGCGCTCGCTGCCGTGGACCGGCGTGCGCAACTATCAGGCGCGCAATTTCATGCGCGACACGATGAAGATCGGCGACGGCGTGCTGTTCTATCACTCGAGCTGCCCCGAGCCAGGCATCGCCGGCCTCGCCGAAGTATCGTCGACGCCCTACCCCGATCCCACGCAGTTCGATCCGAAAAGCCCCTATTACGACCCGAAATCGACGCGGGAAGCGCCGCGCTGGCTGCTCGTCGACGTGCGCTTCGTGAAGAAATCGCCGCTCGTGCCGCTCGCCGCGCTGCGCGAGCACGACGAGCTCGCCGACATGCGCGTGCTCGCGCGTGGCAACCGGCTGTCGATCACGCCCGTCACGCGCGCCGAATGGCGGTTCATCACCGAAAAGTTGATGAAGTAGGCGCGCGCCAAAGGTCAAATCTGGTCAGTACACCCTGCCGTCACGGAACTCGCGGCACGTTCGCGCGGCCTAAGCAACCGCTGTCGGCCGATCGGGCCGGCTGTCGTTTTTTCGTCGCGCGGCACGCCCGCGTCGCGCACGCGTGATCCGCGTGCGCGCCCTCGCACAAGGAGTCCAACAATGACCAAGAAATCCGCACTCGCGCTGTCGCTCGCCCTCGCCGCCGCCGTTCCCGTCGCGCTCACGCTCGCGTCGCCCGCCGCACACGCCCAGACGGCGAACCCGCACTTTCCGGAGCCGGCGGGCGTGCTGTCGCTCTCGTCGCAGGCGAGCGCCGACGTACCGCAGGACATCATCCACATCACGCTGTTCTACGAGCAGCAGGCCAAGGACCCGGGCAGCCTCACCGCGCAGTTGAACCAGCGTGCGGACGCGGCCCTGTCGCAGGCCAAGGGCGTATCGGGCGTCACCGCGCACACGGGCGCGTTCTCCGTGTATCCGAGCACCGATCGCGACGGCAAGATCTCCGCATGGCGCGGCCGCACCGAGGTCGCGCTCGAATCGCGCGATTTCGCCGCGGCGTCGAAGCTGGCAGGCCAGTTGTCGAACCTGATGCAGGTCGCGAACGTCGAGTTCTCGCTGTCGCCGGAAGCGCAGCGCGCGGCCGAGCAGAAGCTCACGACCGAGGCGATCAAGTCGTTCCGCGCCCGCGCGGACGAAGCCGCGAAGGCGTTCGGCTACAGCAGCTACACGATCCGCGACGTAAACGTCGGCAGCGGCCGCAACGTGCAGCCGTACCCGCGCATGATGGCGATGGCCGCGGCGCCGATGGACAGCGCGAAGATGAGCGCGCCGATCGCGGTCGAAGGCGGCAAGGCCACCGTGTCGGTCACCGTCAACGGCTCCGTGCAGATGAAGTAACGCGCATCGCGCAGTCGCCGAAACGCAAAACGCCGGCCCGAGGGCCGGCGTTTTTCATCCGCATCCGGTATCGATGCTCGCGCCGATCGCGCGTGCATCGATACCGCGTCATGCAGCCACCTCGTGCAGCCGCCTCATGCAGCCGCATTCGCGTTCGCCGCGCGGCGGCGATACGCCCAGACCATCATCGCGATACCTGCGACGATCATCGGCAACGACAGCCACTGCCCCATCGACAGGCCGAGCGCCAGCAGACCGAGGAAGTCGTCGGGCTCGCGCGCGAACTCGACCGTGAAACGTGCGAGGCCGTAACCGATCAGGAACAGCGCCGATATGGCGCCCATCGGCCGCGGCTTGCGCGCGAACAGGAACAGCACGAAGAACAGCGCGATACCTTCGAGCGCGATTTCATAGAGCTGCGAAGGATGGCGCGGCAGCATCTGGTATTGCATGAACACGTCGGCGAGATGCCACTTCTCGACGAGTTCCGGATGTTTCGGCAGCCATGCCGCATCGTCGCGCATCGCGCCCGGGAACAACATCGCCCACGGCGCCGTCGGATCGGTCACGCGGCCCCACAGTTCGCCGTTGATGAAATTGCCGAGCCGCCCGGCCGCGAGCCCCGTCGGCACCATCGGCGCGACGAAATCGGTGACCTGCAGCCAGTGCCGCTTGCGCTGCCACGCGAACAGCGCCATCGCGAGCGTCACGCCGAGGAAGCCGCCGTGAAACGACATGCCGCCTTCCCACACCTTGAACACGTCGAGCGGATGCGAGAAGTAGAAATCGGCCTTGTAGAACAGCACATAGCCGAGCCGGCCGCCGAGCACGGTACCGAGCACGCCGTAGAACATCATGTCGTCGATGTCCTTCGCGGTCCAGCCCTGCGCCGCGACGTGCGGCAGCTTCAGGCGGATCCGGCCGACGACGATCGCCGCGATGAAGGCGACGAGATACATGAGGCCGTACCAGCGCACGGCCAGCGGCCCGAGATGGATCGCTACGGGGTCGAAATTCGGGTGAATGATCATGGGTTAGCGAAGAAGTTTTCGAATACGGTGCGGCCGTCGCACACATGCAGGACCGCGCATTGGACGGCGATCGCGCGCCGTCGTTCACGTCACGTGGCGAGGCCCTGCGCGCGCACGACGTCGATGAAGCCGGCGAGCACGGGGCTCACGTCGCCGGTGCGCCACACGAGGCCCGTCTCGACGACCGGCGCCACGCCGGCAAGCGGCCGGTAGACCACGCCGGTGCGCCGCAGGTTACGCAGCGATTGCGGCACGAGTGCGACGCCCATGCCGGCCGACACGAGGCTGACGATCGTCTGCATCTGGATTGCCTCCTGGCCGATGCGCGGGGTTTCCCCCGCCGCGCCGTAGCAGCCCGTAATGATGTCATAAAAGCCGGGCGCCAAACGACGCGGAAAGATCACGAGCGGCAACGCGGCGACCTCGGCGAGCTGCACGGGCGCGTCCTCGGGCGCGTCGGACGCCCCGGCCGGCATCGCGACCACCAGCGGCTCGCGCACGACGGGCAGGTACGACAGCCCGGCCGCATGACGCGGCGGCACGGGCGGAATCACGAGTCCGGCGTCGATGCGCCCGGCGACGAGTTCGTCGATCTGCACGTCGCTCGTCGCTTCCGCGAGCTGCAGCCGCACCTGCGGATAGCGCGCGCCGAATGCGCGCAGCAACGACGGCAACAGCCCGTAATCGGCGGTCGACACGAACGCGAGCGACAGCGAGCCGGCCTCGCCGCGCGCGAGCCGCCGCGCGAGCGGCGGCAGCGCATCGGCCGACGCGAGCAGCCGGCGCACGTCGGGCAGCAGCGCCGCGCCGACCGCCGTCAGCGCCACCGAGCGCTTGGTGCGCACGAACAGCGCGACGCCGAGCGCGTCCTCGAGCGCGCGGATCGCCTGCGACAGCGGCGGCTGCGTCATCGACAGGCGCTCGGCCGCGCGGCCGAAATGGCGCTCGTCGGCGACGGTCGCGAAATAGCGCCACTGGCGCAGGTCGGGCGTCGGTTCGGCCATGTTCGACTCATTCGCAAAACGACTTAATAGGCTATGAATAATATATTGGACATCCCAAACCGGACACTCCATTCTTGACCGATCCGAACCGGCACGCCGTTCGCGGGCGTCGCCAATACAACGATGGAGTCCCCCATGTCGTACAACCGCCGCTCGAAGCACATCACGCAAGGCGTGGCCCGTTCGCCGAACCGCTCGATGTATTACGCCCTCGGCTACCAGAAAGACGATTTCGACAAGCCGATGATCGGCATCGCGAACGGCCATTCGACGATCACGCCGTGCAATTCCGGCCTGCAGCGGCTGTCGGACGCGGCCGTGGAGGCCGTGAAGGCGGCCGGCGCGAATCCGCAGATCTTCGGCACGCCGACGATTTCGGACGGCATGTCGATGGGTACCGAAGGCATGAAGTACTCGCTCGTGTCGCGGGAAGTGATCGCCGATTGCATCGAAACCTGCGTGCAGGGCCAGTGGATGGACGGCGTCGTGGTGGTCGGCGGCTGCGACAAGAACATGCCGGGCGGCATGATCGCGCTTGCGCGCCTGAACGTGCCGGGCATCTACGTGTACGGCGGCACGATCCGCCCGGGCAACTGGAAAGGCCGCGACCTGACGATCGTGTCGGCGTTCGAGGCCGTCGGCGAGTTCACCGCGGGCCGGATGTCGCAGGAGGATTTCGAAGGCGTCGAGAAGAACGCGTGTCCGACCTCCGGTTCGTGCGGCGGCATGTACACCGCGAACACGATGAGTTCGTCGTTCGAGGCGCTCGGGATGTCGCTGCTGTATTCGTCGACGATGGCGAACCCCGACCAGGAGAAAGTCGATTCGGCCGCCGAATCGGCGCGCGTGCTGGTCGAGGCCGTGAAGCGCGACCTGAAGCCGCGCGACATCATCACGAAGCAATCGATCGAGAACGCGGTGTCGGTGATCATGGCCACCGGCGGCTCGACCAATGCGGTGCTGCACTATCTCGCGATCGCGCACGCGGCCGAGGTCGACTGGACGATCGACGACTTCGAGCGCATCCGCAAGCGCGTGCCGGTGATCTGCGACCTGAAGCCGTCGGGAAAGTACGTCGCGACCGACCTGCACCGGGCCGGCGGGATTCCGCAGGTGCTGAGGATCCTGCTCGATGCGGGGCTGCTGCACGGCGACTGCATGACGATCACCGGCCGCACGATCGCCGACGAGCTGAAGGACGTGCCAGGCGTGCCGCGCGCGGACCAGGACGTCATCTTCCCGATCGACCGTGCACTGTACAAGGAAGGCCATCTGGCGATCCTGAAGGGCAATCTCGCGGAAGACGGCGCGGTCGCGAAGATCACCGGCCTGAAGAACCCGGTGATCACGGGCCCGGCGCGCGTGTTCGACGACGAGCAGAGCGCGATGGACGCGATCCTCGGCGACCGGATCCGCGCGGGCGACATCCTCGTGCTGCGCTACCTCGGCCCGCAAGGCGGCCCGGGCATGCCGGAAATGCTCGCGCCGACCTCCGCGATCATCGGCAAGGGGCTCGGCGAATCGGTCGGCTTCATCACGGACGGCCGCTTCTCGGGCGGCACCTGGGGCATGGTGGTCGGCCACGTCGCGCCGGAGGCATTCGTCGGCGGCACGATCGCACTGGTGCAGGAAGGCGATTCGATCACGATCGACGCGCACCGGCTGCTGCTGCAACTGAACGTCGACGATGCGGAACTCGCGCGCCGCCGCGCCGCGTGGCAACAGCCGGCGCCGCGCTATACGCGCGGGGTGCTCGCGAAATTCGCGGCGCTCGCCCGGCCGGCGAACCAGGGGGCGGTCACAGGCTGATACGGGGCGCGCATCGCATACGACCCCGATAAACGGGGCGGCCGGGGAACGCGCAAAACGTGCTTCCCCTTTGCTTCTATAATGCGCGGACCATGAAGCCGGCCGTCCCCGCCGGCGGAGAACCGCATGAAACAGACGATATTGCGCGTGCTGCTCGCCACGCTGCTGACCGGCAGCGCGGCGGCGGCCCGTGCCGACCAGGCCGGCGGGCTCGCGCTGGCGCAACGCAAGAACTGCATGGCCTGCCATGCCGTCGGCAAGCCGCTGATGGGGCCGTCGTTCCACGACATCGCCGGCAAGTACGCGGCGCGCGGCGACGCCGTCGATTATCTGGCGCAATCGATCGTGAAAGGCAGCGTCGGTGTATGGGGCAGCGTGCCGATGCCCGCCAATACGCAACTGACGAGCGCCGAAGCGCACACGCTTGCCCAGTGGGTGCTGTCGGTACGCTGACGCGGATACCCGCGCGGCGTGCCCATGCCGTGCAGGGCGTCGCAGGCGGGCCGCCCTGACCGGCGGACCGGCGCCTCACCGCCGGCTTCGCAGGCCCTTACCGGGCCGCTCCCTCTTTTTCGCCGTCGCGAACGATGGCCGTTCAGCCGGCATGCCCGGCGCGACGGCGGGCGATTTCTTCATCGACCGCATCGCGCACCCAGTCCATCACCTCGGTTTCCAGTGCGAGTGCGACTTCGCGCGTGACCTGGCCGACCAGCCAGGCCGAATGTTCATGCAGCGCATCGCGACAACGCGCTTCGATGGCCTCGCGCCCCGCCCCGGTCAGATAGTTCGTCAGGCGATGGCGCAGCCGCTCGGCGATGTGCTGCGCATCCTCGGGCGTGAGCGCGGCCGCGGCGGGTGCGTCCGGCAGCGGTGCGGTGCCCGACGGGCCCGCGTCCGGCACTGCCGCCTCGGGCGCGTGCACGGCCGCCTCGCGCGCAATCGCGGCGAGCGTGTGCTGCGGCAACTCCTCATCGACCAGCGACGAGCGCAGCGGCGCCGTCATCGCCGCCGCCTCGTCGGCAACCACGTGCCCGGCGGCGCCCGGTTCGGCCGGCGCATCGGTCTCGCCCGCATCCGCAGGCGTCACCACGTCTCCCTGCAACTCGACAGCCGGGACGTGCGGCGTCGGCACGGGTTCGACGACGACGGATTCGGGGTCGGCTTCGGTTTTCGGGGGAGCCGGCGCGGCACCTGCGCCGGGGACGATCACGTCGGTGAGCACCGGAATCGCCGCGCTGTCGTGCGGCAGGGGTGCGGCCGACACGGACGCGGAGGCCGACGCGGACGAGCGAGCCGGCGCCGGCTTGCCCGGCACCAGCACGTCGGTCAGCGTCGGGATCGAGGATGAATCGGCTTCTGTCACGGGAACACTCCGTCGACGATTGCGGCTAGCCGCCCTGCTTGTAATTGTTCAGCGCGTAGCCGCGGTCGCGGTAGAACCGGTAGCGGTCGCGGCCCGCGGCCAGCTCGTCCGGCGCGTTGCCGACCACTTCGAGCAGGCGCTCGAAGCGGGCGAACTGCGCGGGCACGGTCGCGCCGAGGTTCAGCAGCACGTGGTGATGCGGCGCGCGATCGAGATCGGCGGCCAGCACGATCGGCGTGCCGGCTGCGTGCTCGCTGTCGACGCCGCAATGCGGGATGAAATCGAGCGGCGAGAACGTCCAGAGCCGCTCGTCGAGCGCGCGCAGGCGCGCGGGCTCGGCGAGCACGACGACCGGCTGCCCGGCCTGATAGGCCTTGCGCAGCAGCCGGCACGCGTACGCGAGCGAATCGCCGACGTTCGAGTGGAAATCGATCCGCGTCATTGCCCGCTCACCCGCTGCGTCGTCGGTACCGCCCTCACTGGCCGGCGCGGTCGATCAGGAACTGCGCGAGCAACGGCACCGGACGGCCCGTCGCGCCCTTCGCGGCACCGCCCTTCCATGCGGTGCCCGCGATGTCGAGGTGGGCCCACGGATAGCTCTCCGTGAAGCGCGACAGGAAGCACGCCGCGGTCACCGCGCCGGCCGGACGCCCGCCGATGTTCGCGAGATCCGCGAAATTCGACTTCAGCTGCTCCTGGTACTCGTCGTCGAGCGGCATGCGCCATGCCGGGTCGTTCGCCTCGCGCGACGCGTCGAGCAGTTCGCCCGCTAGCGCGTCGTTCGTCGAGAATAGCCCGCTGTTGTGGGCGCCGAGCGCGATCACGCACGCGCCCGTCAGCGTCGCGACGTCGATCACGGCGGCCGGCTTGAAGCGCTCGGCATACGTGAGCGCGTCGCACAGGATCAGGCGGCCTTCGGCGTCGGTGTTCAGCACCTCGATCGTCAGCCCCTTCATGCTGGTGACGATGTCGCCCGGCTTCGTCGCGTTGCCGCCCGGCATGTTCTCGCAGGTCGGCACGATCGCGACGACGTTGATCTTCAGGCCCATCTCGGCGACCGCGCGGATCGTGCCGAGCACCGAGCCCGCGCCGCACATGTCGTACTTCATCTCGTCCATGCCCTCGCCCGGCTTCAGCGAGATGCCGCCCGTGTCGAACGTGATGCCCTTGCCGACCAGCACGACCGGCGCGGCCTTCGCGGCGGCGCCCTGGTAGTGCAGCACGATGAACTGCGGCGGCTCGACCGACGCGCGCGCGACCGACAGGAACGACCCCATCTTCAGCGCCTGGATCTGCTTGAGCCCGAGGACTTCGGCCTTCAGGCCCCAATCCTTCGCGATCTTCTTCGCGGTGTTGCCGAGATAGGTCGGCGTGCAGACGTTGCCCGGCAGGTTGCCGAGATCGCGGGTGAGATCCATCCCGTTCGCGAGTGCGACCGCCTGCTTGACCGCGACCTTCGCGGCCTTTTCGTCGGCCGGGTCGACGCTGAACACGACGCGCTTGAGCGTGTGCGACGCCGGTTCCGGCTTGCTCTTCATCTGCGTGAAGCGGTAGGTCTCGTTGCGCAGCGCGAGGATCGCGGCGCGCACGCCCCAGTCGGAGCTGCGCTCGTCGACCGGCAGCTGCGCGAGCGAGAACGTGACCTGGACGACCTTGGTCGCCAGCAGCGCGCGCCACGCGGCGGTGACCGCGTCGTTATAGGCTTTCTGATTGAAAGCATCCTGCTTGCCGAGCCCGACGAGCAGCACGCGCGACGCGCCGATGCCCGATACTTCGTGCAGGAACAGCGTCTTGCCGCGCTTGCCGTCCATGTCGCCGGCCTTCACCACGCGCGAGATCAGCCCCTTGGTGGCCGTGTCGATGTCGAGCGCCGCGCCCGACAGGGTCTGCGCCTCGAAGATGCCGAGCACGATGCAGTCGGACTTCCCGGTCAGGAACCCCTTGGCCTCGCCTTTGCTCCAATCACAGCCTTTTATGCTAAAGTCCATCGCGCTTGTCCTCGGATAAAATCTGGGCTAAGGATGAAAGCCGCAATTATCCGCTATTTTTCCCGTGGCGGCGCGAGCGCTCCACCACGCGTGCGCAGCCTCCCGCCCTCTTCTCATCAAGAATGATCTTCGAACGCTCCCTCCAGCGCGAGCTTGCGTATACGGCTGGCGCCGTGTTCATGGTGCTGCTCACGATCATGCTCACGACGATGATGATTCGCATCGTCGGCTACGCCGCGTCCGGCGAAATCGATCCGCGCGACGTGCTCGTGCTGATCGGCCTGACCGTGATCGGCTACCTCGCCGTGATGCTCGTCGTCACGCTGTTCGTGTCCATCCTGTTCGTGCTGACCCGGTGGTACCGGGACTCCGAAATGGTGGTGTGGCTCGCGTCGGGCGTGAGCCTCACGCGCCTCATCAAGCCGATCGGCGTGTTCGCCACGCCGATCATCCTGCTGATCGCCTTCTTCGCGTTCGTCGGCTGGCCGTGGTCGAACCAGCAGAGCAAGATGATCAAGGCGCGCTTCCAGCAGCGCGACGAGATCTCGCTGCTCGCGCCCGGCCAGTTCCGCGAATCGGCCGCGAATCATCGCGTGTTCTTCATCGAGAAGATGTCGCCCGACCAGAGCAAGGTGCAGAACGTATTCGTCACGTCGACGGAAAACGGCAAGCTCAACGTGGTCGTGTCGCAGACGGGCCACACGGAAACCTCGAAGGACGGCGATCGTTTCGTCGTCCTCGAGGACGGCCGCCGCTACGACGGCACGCCCGGCCAGCCGAACTTCAAGATCATGGAGTTCGAGCGCTACGGCGTGAAGATCACGAGCAAGCCGGTCGTCAACGTGCAGACCACCAACAGCACGCCCACGCCCGACCTGCTGCGCAACCCGACGCGCGACAACCTCGCGGAATTCGCGTGGCGCGCGGGGCTGCCGCTGATCGCGATCAACCTGATGGTGCTCGGCATCCCGCTCTCGTACCAGAACCCGCGCCGCAGCCGCACGATCAATCTCGTGATGGCCGTGCTGATCTACCTCACGTACTCGAACCTGCTGAACGTCGTGCAGGCGCAGATCGAGCAGGGCAAGATGTCGTTCGGCGTCGGTCTCGTCGGGCTGCACGTGCTCGTCGCGGCGATCGTCGCGTTCATTTTCTGGTTGCGCGTGCGCAATCGTCCGCTGTTGACACGCGCGCTGTTCGGCCGCTCGGGAGCATGATCGATGCGGCTCTATGAAAAATACTTCGCGCGACAGATCTACGTCACGTTCATCTTCATCCTGTTCGCGTTCTCCGGCCTGTTCTTCTTCTTCGACCTGATCAGCGAGCTGAACTCGGTCGGGCACGGCAACTACAAGTTCGGCTACGCGGTGCTGCGCGTCGCGCTGCAGACGCCGTCGCGCTTCTACGAGATCATCCCGGTCGCCGCGCTGATCAGCGCGATCTACGTGTTCGCGCAGATGGCCGCGAACTCGGAATTCACGATCTTCCGCGTGTCGGGCCTCGCGACCAACCAGGCGCTGCGCTCGCTGCTGAAGATCGGCGTGCCGCTCGTGATCGTCACCTACCTGATCGGCGAATTCGTGGGGCCGTACGCGGATCAATTGTCCGAGCGCGTGCGGCTGCAGGCGCTCGGCGCGTCGGTGTCGTCGAACTTCCAGTCGGGCGTGTGGGTGAAGGACACGCTCGCGGCCCGTGAGAACGGCGAGCAGGTCACGCGCTTCGTCAACGTCGGCAGCCTGTCGCCCGATTCGACGATCAGCAACGTGCGCATCTACGAATTCGATTCGAAATTCCAGCTACAGAACGTGCGGATCGCGCAGACCGGCCGCTACGAGCCGCCCGGCCACTGGCTGCTGAAGGGCGTGACCGAAACCGAGCTGACGCCGATCAAGCCGGTCAGCGGCCAGCCGGCCGATGCGCTGAACCCCGTGTACCGGTCGCAGCAGGTGTCGCTGCCCGAATACCGGCTGCGGTCCGACCTGACGCCGCAGATCCTGTCGGTGCTGCTCGTGTCGCCGGAGCGCATGTCGATCATCAACCTGTTCCGCTACATCCAGCACTTGCGCGAGAACCAGCAGGACACGCAGCGCTACGACATCGCGCTGTGGCGCAAGCTGCTGTATCCGTTCGCGGTGTTCGTGATGCTCGTGCTGTCGCTGCCGTTCGCGTACCTGCACACGCGGGCCGGCGTGGTCGGCGTGAAGGTGTTCGGCGGCATCATGCTCGGCATGAGCTTCCAGCTGCTCAACACGCTGTTCTCGCACATCGGCACGCTGAACACGTGGCCCGCGCCGCTCACCGCCGCGACGCCGGGCCTCATCTATCTCGCGCTCGGCCTGTTCGCGCTCAAGTGGGTCGACCGGCACTGAGCGCCGCGTCGCGACGGAGGCTTCGACATGCATTCGCACGGTATCGTCCTGTTCGGCCACGGCGCCCGCGATCCGCGCTGGGCCGAGCCGTTCGAGCGGCTCGCCGCGCGGCTGCGCGGCGCCGGCTCCCCCGCCACGCAGGTGTCGCTCGCGTTCCTCGAACTGATGACGCCGTCGCTCGGTGAGGCCGTGGCCGCGCAAGCCGCGGCCGGCTGCACGCGCATCACCGTGGTGCCGGTCTTTTTCGGCCAGGGCGGCCATGTGCGCCGCGATCTGCCGCAACTCGTCGACGCATGCCGCGCCGCGCATCCGGGCGTCGACATCCGCTGCGCGACGGCCGTCGGCGAAGACGACGGCGTGCTCGACGTGGTCGCGCGCTATTGCGTCGACCAGATCAGCGGCGACGCGTAGCAGCCCACGCATTCACCGTAGCCAAAGAAAAAAGCGCCGGCGGCGCTTTTTTCGTTTGGTACCGCGCTCGAGCCGCGCTCAGGCGGCATTGCGCACCGGGCCGGCCGCCTGCGCCTGTCCTGCGCGTTCGGCGAATGCGTCGCCGATCATCAGCAGGCTCGGCTCCGCGGGATCGAGCCACGCCTGCGCGTCGCCGGCCGCCATCCGCGCGAGCGTCAGCGTCAGCGTGCGTTCGCGCGCGGTGCTGCATGCCTCGACGATCGCCACAGGCGTCGCCGGCGCACGGCCGGCGTCGATCAGCGCCTGCGCGATGCCGGGTGCGCTGTCGCGGCCCATGTAGTAGACGATCGAATCGGCGCGCGCGGCTTCGCGGATCTCGTCGCTGCCCGGTGCGCGGCTGTGCGTCGCGAACGCGACGCTGCGCGACACGCCGCGCAGCGTGAGCGAACGCTTCAGCGTCGCCGCGCCGGCCAGCGCCGCGGTGATGCCCGGCACGACCTCGTAGTCGATGCCGGCCGCTTCCAGCGCACGCATTTCCTCTTCCGCGCGACCGAACAGCATCGGGTCGCCGCCCTTCAGCCGCACGACACATGCGTGCTCGCGCGCCGCATCGACGATCTGCTTGTTGATGAAATGCTGCGCGGTCGAACGCTGCCCGCAACGCTTGCCGACCGCGATCTTCCGCGCGTTCGGCGCATGGTCGAGCATCGCGGGCTCGACGAGCGCGTCGTGCAGCACCACGTCGGCCTGCTCGAGCAGCCGCATGCCGCGCACCGTGATGAGGTCCGCCGCGCCCGGTCCCGCTCCGATCAGATACACCTTGCCCATGTTTGTCGCTTCGCTAGGGTCCTGCCGCGGCGGCCGGTTCGCCGCCGCGCAGATTGACGATTACGCCGAGAACGCGCGGATCATGCCCGCGGCGACCGTGTGATGCGTCGCCTCGTCGATCAGCACGAACGCGCCCGTACCGGGGTGCGCATCGTACGTGTCGCAAACGATCGGCTTCTGCAGCGTCAGCGCCACGCGCCCGATGTCGTTCATCTTCAGTTCCTGACGGTCGGTCGCGTGCGACAGCGTATGCACGTCGAGCACCTGCTTGACCGAGCCGATCTTCGCGAACACCGTGCTGGTGGTCTGCTTCAGCAGGTACTTGCGCTGCGGCGACAGCGGCGCCTCGTCGAACCAGCACAGGTCGGCCTCGAGCTTCTTCGCCGGCTCGACCGGCTCGGCGGTCGTGACGAACATGTCGCCGCGCGACACGTCGACGTCTTCCTCGACGCGAATCGTCACCGTCTGCCCCGCGAATGCATGCGGCACGGCCGCGGTGCCGCCCGGCACCGGTGCGATGATCTCGGCGACCGTCGCGGTGCGGTTCGACGGCAGCACGACGATCGTATCGCCGACCTTCACTTCGCCCGACTCGATCCGGCCCATGTAGCCGCGGAAATCGTCGGCCGAGCTGCCGTCCTGGCGCGCGACCCACTGCACCGGGAAGCGCAGCGCGTCATGCGCCTGCGTCTCGACCGGCAGCGACTCGAGCACGTCGAGGAGCGGCTCGCCCGCGTACCACGGCATGCGCTCGCTCGCGCCGACGATGTTGTCGCCCTTGAGCGCCGACACCGGCACGAAGCGCACGTCGGTCAGGCCGAGTTGCTTCGCGAGCGCGACGTACGCATCGCGGATCTCGTTGAAGCGCGCCTCGCTGTAGTCGACGAGGTCCATCTTGTTGATCGCGACGATCACGTGCTGCAGCCCGAGCAGCTTGACGATCGCGCTGTGGCGCTTGGTCTGCGGCAGCAGATCGGCGACGCCGTTCTCGATCGTCACGCGCGTCGCGTCGATCAGGATGATCGCCGCGTGCGCGGTCGACGCGCCCGTGACCATGTTGCGCGTGTACTGCTCGTGCCCCGGCGTGTCGGCGATGATGAACTTGCGCTTCGCGGTCGCGAAGTAGCGGTACGCGACGTCGATCGTGATGCCCTGCTCGCGCTCGGCTTCGAGGCCGTCGGTCAGCAGCGCGAGGTCGAGCTCGTCGCCGACCGTGCGCTTGTTCTTCGCGCGCGACAGCGCGGACAGCTGGTCGGACAGCACGGCCTTGCTGTCGTACAGCAGGCGGCCGATCAGCGTGCTCTTGCCGTCGTCGACGCTGCCCGCGGTGATGAAACGCAGCACGCCGAGGTCTTCGGTGTTCTCGATGATGCTCATGATGTGAATGTCCTCGTGTGCTTCAGAAATAACCTTGCTTCTTGCGCTGCTCCATCGCGGCTTCGGACGCCTGGTCGTCCATCCGGGTCGCGCCGCGCTCGGTGATCTCGGTCACCGCCGTCTCGGCGATGATCTTCTCGACGTCATCCGCGTCGCTCTCGACCGGGCACGTGCAGCTGATGTCGCCGACCGTGCGGAAGCGCACCTGCGCGAGCTCGCTCGTCTCGCCGTCACGCATCGGCGTGAGCGGCGTGACCGGCACGAGCAGCCCGTTGCGGCGCACGATCTCGCGCTGGTGCGCGTAGTAGATCGACGGCAGTTCGAGGTTTTCGCGCGCGATGTACTGCCACACGTCGAGCTCGGTCCAGTTCGAGATCGGGAACACGCGCAGGTGCTCGCCCTTGTGCAGGCGCGCGTTGTACAGGCTCCACAGTTCCGGGCGCTGCGCTTTCGGATCCCACTGGCCGAATTCGTCGCGGAACGAGAAGATGCGCTCCTTCGCGCGCGCCTTCTCTTCGTCGCGGCGCGCGCCGCCGATCAGCGCCGTGTAACCGTGCTGCTCGATCGTCTCGAGCAGCGTGACGGCCTGCGCGGCATTGCGCGAATCGGTCTCGCGGCGCAGCACGACCGTGCCGCGCTTGATCGAATCCTCGACGTGGCCGACCACGAGCTCGGCGCCGAGCTCCTGCGCACGGCGGTCGCGGAAGTCGATCACTTCCTCGTAGTTGTGGCCCGTGTCGATATGCACGAGCGGGAACGGCAGCGTCGTCTTGCGGTTCGCGCCGAGGCCGAACGCCTTCAGCGCCAGATGCAGCACGACGACCGAATCCTTGCCGCCCGAGAACAACAGTGCTGGCTTGCTGCATTCGGCCACGAGTTCGCGCAGGATGTGGATCGACTCGGCTTCGAGCCAGTCGAGGTGGCCCATGCGGCTGTCGGCGCCGGCGGGCGGGGCAAAGGCGGATTGCTCGAGCGTCGTGCTCATGATTTCAGTCCTTCTCTTCTGGGTTCGTGCCGCCCGCTGTCGCGGGCGGCGCAATATTCGGTTTCTTGTCGGCTTTCAGTGCGCGGCGCCGGCGTCGGCATTCGCGGGAATCGGCGTGATCGTCGTGACGTGCAGCCCGCATTCCTTCGTGTCGCGCGACTCCCACCACCAGCGGCCCGCGCGGCTGTCCTCGCCGGGGCGGATCGCGCGCGTGCACGGCTCGCAGCCGATGCTCGGATAGCCGCGCGCATGCAGCGGGTTGACCGGCACGTCGAACGCGTCAAGGTACGCCCACACGTCGGCTTCCGTCCAGTCGGCGAGCGGGTTGTACTTCGCGATCCCGCGCGCTTCGTCCTGTTCTTCCTCGTGCAGCTCCGCGCGCGTGACCGACTGCTCGCGACGCTGGCCCGTCACCCACGCGCCGACGTCGGCCAGCGCGCGGTTCAGCGGCTCGACCTTGCGGATATGGCAGCACGACTTGCGCAGCTCGACGCTCTCGTAGAACGCGTTCAGGCCGTGCTCGGCCACATATTGGTCGACCGCGTCCTGCCGCGGGTGGAACTGCTCGATCTCGTAGCCGTAGCGCTCGCGCACGCGATCGATCATGCCGAGCGTTTCCGCGTGCAGGCGGCCCGTGTTCAGCGAGAAGATGCCAATCGGCACGCCCTTCGACAGGATCGCGTGCGTGAGCAGCATGTCTTCCGCGGCGAGGCTGCTCGCGAACTTCACCTTGTCGTGACGCTCGCCGATGCGCGCGAGCAGCGCGTCGAGGCGCTCGACCTTCGCGGCGAGTTCCGGCGTCAGCGCGGTGGCGGTCGCGGTGCTCATGCGCTCACCTTGGTGTCGGCCGCGGCCGCGCGGCGGCGGAACAGCGGCGCCGGCTCGTCGAACGCGCCCTGGTAACGCTGCGTGAATTCCGTGAACGCGTTCAGCGCGTCGTGGATGTCCTTGTCGGCCCGCACCGCGAATGCGTCGAAGCCGCAACGCGACATGTACAGCAACTGGTCGCGCAGCACGTCGCCGATCGCGCGCAGCTCGCCGGTCCAGCCATGCCGCTCGCGCAGCAGGCGCGCGATGCTGTAGCCGCGGCCGTCCGCGAAGCGCGGGAAGTCGACGGCGATCAGCGAGATCGCGCCGAAGTCGGCCACGAGATCGGCCGGTTCGCTGTCCGGCGCGAGCCACACGCCGAGTTCGTCCTTCGTCTTCGCGGCGACGAGCGCCGCGCGCTCGGCCTGCCACAACGCGAACGGCACCAGCACCTTGCCGGCCGGCAATGCGTCGACCGCGGGCAGCGTACCGTCTTCCGCCGCGCGCACGACCTGCCATGCGTCGGCGATCACTGCGCGGTTCTTGATAATCGAAGCCATCTGCAAATTCCTTCTAGCCGGTTGGTTACGCGTTCACTGCCTGGCGCGCCGCATACACGCGCTCCTTGAACGGCGCGATGCCGATGCGATCGTACGTATCGACGAAGCGCTCGCCGTCGATGCGTGCCTCGACGAACGTATCGATCAGCTTCGCGATCACGTCGGGCACTTCTTCCGCCGAGAACGACGGCCCGATCACGCGGCCGAGGCGCGCGCCGTTGCGGCCCGTGCCCTGCTCGCCGCCGAGCGACACCTGGTACCACTCGGCGCCGTCCTTGTCGACGCCGAGGATGCCGATGTTGCCGACGTGGTGGTGACCGCACGAGTTCATGCAACCGGAAATGTTCAGCGACAGGTCGCCGAGGTCGTACACGTAGTCGAGATCGTCGAAACGCTGCTGGATCGCCAGCGCGATCGGGATCGACTTCGCGTTCGCGAGCGAGCAGAAGTCGCCGCCCGGGCACGCGATGATGTCGGTCAGCAGGCCGATGTTCGGCGTCGCGAAACCGGCCGCCTTCGCCTTTTCCCACAGCGCGAACAGGTCGCGCTTCTTCACGTTCGCGAGAATCAGGTTCTGCTCGTGCGACACGCGCAGCTCGCCGAACGAGTACGCGTCGGCCCAGTCGGCGACCAGATCCATCTGCGCGTCGGTCGCGTCGCCCGGCGCCACGCGGTGATCCTTCAGCGACAGCGTGACGGCCGCATAGCCCGGCACCTTGTGCGGCGCGACGTTACGCTCGACCCAGCGCGCGAACGCCTTGTTCTCGAGCAGGTGCTGTTCGAACGACGCGTCGGTGTCGGCCAGCTTCTCGTAGACGGGCGGCTGGAAGTACTGCGACACGCGGTCGAGTTCGGCCTGCGTGAGCGTCGACGGGCCGTCCTTCAGGTGCTGCCACTCCTCCTCGACCTGCTGCGCGAACTTCGCCGGCGACAGCGCCTTCACGAGGATCTTGATCCGCGCCTTGTACAGGTTGTCGCGGCGGCCGTAGCGGTTGTACACGCGCAGCACGGCTTCGCAGTAGGTGAGCAGGTGCTGCCACGGCAGGTCTTCCTTGATCACCGCGCCGACGATCGGCGTACGGCCGAGGCCGCCGCCCGCGAGAATGCTCGCGACCACCTCGCCCTGCGCGTTCTTCTTCAGGTACACGCCGAGGTCGTGGATCTGCACGGCCGCGCGGTCATGCTTCGAACCCGACACCGCGATCTTGAACTTGCGCGGCAGCCACGCGAATTCGGGATGGAACGTCGACCACTGGCGCAGGATCTCGGCCCACGGGCGCGGATCGATCTCTTCGTCCTGCGCGACGCCGGCGAACTGGTCGGCCGTGATGTTGCGGATGCAGTTGCCCGACGTCTGGATGCCATGCATCTGCACCGACGCGAGCTTCGCGAGGATCTCGGGCGTGTCCTCGAGCTGGATCCAGTTGAACTGAATGTTCGAGCGCGTCGAGAAGTGGCCGTAGCCGCGGTCGTGCTCGCGGGCGATGCGCGCGAGCATCCGCAGCTGGTCGCTGCGCAGGTTGCCGTACGGAATCGCGATGCGGTGCATGTACGCGTGGCGCTGCATGTACAGGCCGTTCTGCAGACGCAGCGGACGGAACTCGTCTTCGCTCAACTCGCCCGACAGCCGGCGGCGCACCTGATCGCGGTACTGCGCGACGCGTTCGTCGACGATCGTCTGGTCGTATTGGTCGTACTGATACATTCGGGGACCCCAGGGTTTTCGTGGTGACCGCGCGACGTCCTAGCCACGTCGCGCCCGAATCTCCGTTCCATCGTCACCGCCGTCAACCGCTGCCGGCTGGATTGCTAATGACGAAAACAGATATCCATATTTGAAAAACTCCGGTGAATCGTAATAAACTCGCCTTATATTTCAAACGACTAAAAAATTCTGTTGATATGCGGAAGGGTTATAAATGAACCTGCACCAATTTCGCTTCGTGCGCGAGGCCGTCCGGCAGAATTTCAACCTCACCGAGGCCGCCAAGGCGCTCTACACGTCGCAGCCGGGGGTATCGAAGGCGATCATCGAGCTCGAGGACGAGCTGGGCGTCGAGATCTTCACGCGGCACGGCAAGCGCGTGCGCTCGCTCACCGAGCCGGGGCGGATCATCCTTGCGTCGGTCGAGCGGATCCTGCAGGAAGTGGAAAGCCTGAAAAGGGTCGGGAAGGATTATGCGGCGCAGGATCAGGGCAACCTGACCATCGCGGCGACCCACACGCAGGCCCGCTACTCGCTGCCGGCCGCGATCGCCGAATTCAAGAAGCGCTTCCCGAAGGTTCACCTGTCGATCCTGCAGGGCAGCCCGACGCAGGTGGCCGAGATGGTGATTCACGACCAGGCCGATCTCGCGATCGCGACGGAGGCGATCTCCGACTACAAGGAGCTCGTGTCGCTACCCTGCTTCCAGTGGCATCACGCGGCCGTCGTGCCGGCCGACCACCCGCTGCTCGAACGCAAGCCGGTCACGCTGGACGATCTCGCCCAGTACCCGCTGATCACGTACGACGACGCGTTCGCGGGCCGCAAGAAGATCAACCATGCATTCGCGCTGCGCGGGCTGTCGCCGGACATCGTGCTCGAGGCGATCGACGCTGACGTGATCAAGACCTATGTCGAGCTCGGACTCGGCGTCGGCATCATGGCCGACATCGCGTTCAATCCCGAGCGCGACCGCGGCCTGCGGCTGATTCCGGTCGGCCACCTGTTCGGCAGCAACGTGACGCGCGTCGCGCTCAAGCAGGGCGCCTACCTGCGCAGCTATGTGTATACGCTGGTCGAGCTGCTGTCGCCGACGCTGAACCGCAAGCTGATCGAACAGGCGCTCAAGGGCGAATCCGAATCGTACGAGCTGTAAGCGCGCCCAGGCCCCGAGGGGCTCGGCAGAACCCGGGGCGTCCCGCCGTTTTCTCGAGCCCGCGTGTATAAACACAGGGGCGCATATCGCGCCCCTTTTTGCTGCCCGACGGAGATTCCCGCATGACGCTTCCCGCCCTGCCACGGCTTCCCGCCTCGTTGCGCCGCGCCGCCGGCGCCGCCCTCGTGCTGGCCTGCGCGGCCGCGCATGCCGACCTGAAGGTCGGCGTCGACCTGTCGTCCACCGGCCCGGCCGCCGCGATCGGCATCACGAGCAAGAACGCGATCCTGATGTGGCCGAAGACGATCGCCGGGCAGCCCGTGCAGGTCACGGTGCTCGACGACGCGTCCGACCCGGGCAACGCGGTGCGCAACATCCGCAAGCTGGTCGACGAGGATCACGTCGACGTCGTGGTCGGGCCGAACATCACGCCGGCCGCGCTCGCGGCGCTCGACGCGGTGGCCGCCGCGCAGACGCCGATGATCACGCTGGTCGGCTCCGGCGCGATCGTCGAGCCGCAGGAAGGCGCGCGGACCTGGGCGTTCAAGATGGCGCAGGGCGACCGTGCGATGGCCGACGTGATGACGCGCTACATGGCCAACCACGGCGTGAAGACGGTCGGCTTCATCGGCTTCGCCGACAGCTACGGCGACAGCTGGCTCAACGAATTCACGCGCTTCGCGGAGCTGCGCAAGATTCGGGTGGTCGCGACCGAGCGCTTCAACCGCACCGACGCGAGCGTCACGGGCCAGGCACTGAAGCTCATCGCGGCGAAGCCCGATGCGATCCTGATCGCGGGCTCGGGCACGCCGGCCGTGCTGCCGCAGCGCACGCTGATCGAGCGCGGCTACAAGGGCCCCGTCTACCAGACCCACGGGATCGCGACGCCGGAATTCATCAAGCTGGGCGGCAAGGACGTCGACGGGACGCTGTTCCCGACCCAGCCGGTCGTCGTCGCGCGCACGCTGCCGGCCGACCATCCGGCCCGCCAGGCCGCGCTCGCGTTCGTCGACGCGTACGAGGCGAAGTACGGCGCCGGCACGGTCACGCAGTTCGCGGGCGACGCGGCGGGCGTGTACCCGCGCCTGGCCGATGCGGTCGGCCGTGCGTTGAAAGCCGCGCAGCCCGGCACGCCCGCGTTCCGCACGGCGCTGCGCCGCGAGCTCGAACGCGCGCACGAACTCGTCGTGCCGAACGGCGTCGTCAATACGAGCGACAAGGATCACGTCGGGCTCGATCAGCGCGCGAGCGTGATGGGCGTCGTGAAGCAGGGCCGCTTCGTCTACCTGAGCCAGTGACTTGCGTGCGGATGCCGGGCAGCTTGCCCGGCATCCGGTTTTCCGCCATAATTCGCGTTTCGCCGCGTACGACCATGCGCGGCCAGGATCAAGCCCAGGTGGTGAAATTGGTAGACGCAGGGGACTCAAAATCCCCCGCCGCAAGGCGTGCCGGTTCGATTCCGGCCCTGGGCACCAGTCTTTCGCAGCATCCCGCGCTGCCACTGTCGAAACCCGCGCAAGCTCGCCGCTTCGCGGGTTTTTTGTTTTGGCCGCGCGTTCCTCACCGCATCGAGTGACCGACGGCGGCCTGCCGTCCTCAGCCCGTCAACTCCCGAACGAAGTCGAGAAACACCCGCACCTTCGCGGCAACGAGGTTCGACGCGTGGTGATACGCGTAAAGCGGGAAGGTCTCGTCGGTCCATTCCGGCAATAGCAGGACCAACCGCCCGTCGGCGAGGATGTCCCGCGCATAGAGTTCGAGCAGTTGCGCAATCCCGACGCCGCCCAGGCACGCGCCGAGCAGCCCGCCCGTATCGTTGACCATCAGCCTGCCGGCGGCGTCGACCGGCACGACTTCCTTGCCGCGATGAAATTCCCATTCGTACGGTCGCCGCGTCACCGGATCGCGGATTAGCACGCACCGGTGACCGTCCGCGAGATCCCGAGGGTGCCGCGGCTCGCCGTGACGCGCGACGTAGGCCGCCGACGCGCAGGTCAGCACGCGCGTCTCGAGCAGCAGTCGCGCTCGATACGACGACGGCTCCGGGATGCCGAAGCGCACGGCCACGTCGAAGCCGTCGGCGACGAGGTCGCCCATCCGGTCCCGCACGCTGATCTCGACCGACAGATCGGGAAAGCGGTCGAGAAATTCCGCCATCCGCGGCGCCAGCACGTAGTGGCCGAACGTGCCGTCCACGTTGACCCGCAGCCGCCCCCTCACGCGCGCCTTCGACTGGCCGGCGTCGAGCGCCGCCTCCTCGATACCGGCCAGCAGCGGCGCGACCGCCTCGTAAAAGCGCCGGCCTTCGTCGGTCAGCGTGATCGCGCGCGCCGTCCGGTTGAAGATCCGGATGCCGACCCGCTCTTCCAGCCGCGCGACCGCGCGGCTCACCGCCGGTTGCGTCAGCCCCATCGCCTCGCCCGCCCGCGCGAAGGTGCCGGCCTCGATCACCGCCGAGAGCACGCCGATACCACTGAGCAACCTGCTGTCGAATCCCATGAGACATACTTTCAGTCATTCATCGACTTATCATTATTCATTATTTTTATTGATCGAGGAAGCCTACAGTAGTCCTGTCGCCGGATCGAACGGCATTCATCCATTCACCAGGAGCAGGACATGAGCACATCGGAACAGGTCGCCCTCGTCACGGGTTCGTCGCGCGGCATCGGCGCGGAAATCGCCCGCCAGCTCGCCCGGGACGGCTTCCGGGTCGTCGTCAACTATGCCGGCAGCGCCGGCCCGGCCCGCGAAGTGGTCGACGCGATCGTCGCCGACGGCGGCCATGCCGTCGCGGTGCAGGCGAACGTCGCCGACCCGGCGGCCGTGGCTGCGCTGTTCGACGCCGCCCACGACGCATTCGGCGGCCTGGACGTGGTGGTCAATTCCGCGGGCGTGATGAAGCTGGCGGCCATCGCCGACTGCGACGATGCGCTGTTCGACGAAACGTTCGCGATCAACGTGAAAGGCACGTTCAACGTCTGCCGCGAAGCGGCCAGGCGGGTGCGCGACGGTGGACGCATCATCAACCTGTCGACCAGCGTGATCGGCATGCGCATGCCGACTTACGGCGTGTACGTCGCCAGCAAGGCGGCGGTCGAAAGCCTCACGCAGGTGCTGGCGCAGGAAATGCGCGGGCGCGGCGTCCGCGTGAACGCCGTCGCGCCGGGGCCCGTCGCGACCGAGTTGTTTCTGCAGGGCAAGAGTCCCGAACTCGTCGATCGGCTCGCGAAGCTGAACCCGCTCGAGCGGCTCGGCCAGCCCGACGACATCGCGCGCGTCGTTGCATTCCTCGCCGGCCCGGACGGCGCGTGGATCAACGGCCAGATCCTGCGCGCCAACGGCGGCATGTGCTGACCGACCGCTCGCGGCCATTCGTCTTTTCGCCAGGAGATCGCTCATGAAGGAAGTCGTCCTCGTCACCGGCGCGTCCAGCGGCTTCGGCTTGCTGACGGCCCAGGCGCTCGCCCGCGCCGGTCACACGGTCTACGCGTCGATGCGCGAGCTCGCCGGGCGCAACGCGCCGCGCGCCGCCGCCGTCGCCGCCTATGCGCAAGAACACGGCGTCGATCTGCGCACCATCGAACTCGACGTCGGCGACGACGCATCGGTCGATGCCGCAATCGAGCGCGTGATCGCCGACAACGGCCATCTGGACGTCGTCGTCCACAACGCCGGCCACATGGTGTTCGGGCCGGCCGAAGCCTTCACGCCCGAACAGCTCGCGCAGCTCTACGACGTCAACGTCGTGTCGACCCAGCGCGTGAACCGCGCGGCGCTGCCGCACCTCCGCCGTCAAGGCCGCGGCCTGCTCGTGTGGATGTCGTCCTCGTCGGCGCGCGGCGGCACCCCACCGTTCCTCGCGCCCTACTTCGCCGCGAAAGCCGCGATGGACTCGCTCGCGGTGTCCTACGCGGCCGAACTCGCCCGCTGGGGCATCGAAACGTCGATCGTCGTGCCGGGCGCGTTCACCCGCGGCACGAATCACTTCCTCCACGCCGGCAAGCCGGCCGATACCGCCGTGCAGGCCGCCTACGACAGCGGGCCGTACGCGGGCGTCGCCGACCAGGCATTGGCGGGCCTCGCCGCGCTCGAGCCGGCGGACGCCGACGCCGGCGCCGTCGCCACGGCGATTGCCGAGCTCGTCGCGGCGCCGGCCGGCAAGCGCCCCTACCGCGTGTTCGTCGATCCGTCGCAGGACGGCGCCGAGGAAGTGTTCCGCGTCGGCGATCGCATTCGCCGCGAAATGTTCAGGAACATCGGGCTCGCCGACCTGCTCGCGCCGCGCGTCGGCGGCTGATCCTTCGCGCGCCGGGCCGGCCGGCGCGCGTCAACCCGGCTCGCAGAACCCGAGAATCGCGTCCGCGACCGCCGCCGGCGCCTCCCGCTGCGGAAAGTGCCCCACGCCGTCCAGCAACTGCCGCGCGTAGCGCCCGGCGAAGAACCGCTCGCGCCCGGCCGAGCTGTCCGGATGATTGCAGGCGTCCGCGCCGCCGTGCAACACGAGCGTCGGGACCGCCAGCACGGGCGCCGGGTTCAGCCGCGCGTCGTCGTCGGCATAGGCCGGCGTGCCCGGCGCGAAGCCCCAGCGCTGCCGATACGAATGCAGCACGACGTCGACCCAGTCGGGCCCGTCGAACGCGACGGCCGCTGCGTCGAAATCGCTGTCGCGATACCAGCCCGGCGGCGACCACGTATCCCACATCAGGCGCGCGAACGCGCGCCGATCGTCGCGCAGCGCCTGCTCGCCGCGCGGCGTCGCCATGAACCAGTGATACCAGTAGTTGCGCGCCTGCTGTAGCGACAGCGACTGAGCGGGATCGTTGGTGCCGTACCCGACCGACAGCATCACGAGCCGGGATGCAACACCGTCTTGCAGCCCGCACGCGTTCGCGGCCGCGCGGGCGCCCCAGTCGTGCCCGACCAGCACAGGCCGCTCGATACCGAGCGCATCGACGAATTCGAGCAGGTCGCGCCCGAGCGCCGCGAGCTGGCCGCTGCGCGGCACGGACGCGTCGAGAAAGCGCGTCGGCGCGAAGCCGCGCAATGCGGGCGCCAGCACGCGATAGCCGCGCGCGGCGAGCGCCGATGCCACCGGCTCCCAGCCGACCGGGCTGTCCGGCCAGCCATGCAGCAGCACGGCCACGCGTTCGCCGCGCGGGTTCCATTCGAGATAGGCAATGTCGAGCGACGCGGTCGTCGCATGCGCATAGGTCGTCATCGTGTACTCCGCCAGAGGGGCTTGAACATACGATGGTAGGCCGGCATTTCATCACGATTCACGGAGTATCATCGTTCATTACTCATATATTGCGTCGAATCGATCCATGGAACCGTCGCCCTCCCCCGCCTCGACCGCACTCGACATCGCGTTGCTGCGCACCTTTCTCGAAGTCGTCGACAGCCGCGGGTTCGCGCCGGCCGCGGAGCGCCTCGCGCTGACGCCGTCCGCGGTCAGCGGCCACATCAAGCGGCTCGAACAGGCGGCCGGCACCGTGCTGCTCGCGCGCACGACCCGCCGGATCGCGCTGACGCCCGCCGGCGACACGCTGTACGCGTACGCGCGCAACATCGTCGACATGGAGCGCGAAGTGCGCGCCCGGCTGCGCGGCGCGCCGGCGCACGGGCCGCTGCGAGTCGGGGCGTCCGAGGATTTCGCCGGCACGTGGCTGCCGCAGGTGCTGCGCACGTTCCGCGACAATCATCCGCACACCTCGATCGAACTGAAGGTCGGCATCACCGCGTCGCTGCTGCGGGAGCAATCGCTCGGCCGGCTCGACGTCGTGTTCGGCAAGCAATGCCGACAGGTCGACACGCCCGGCGAGCTGCTGTGGGAAGAGCCGCTCGTGTGGGCGTTCGCGGCCGATACGGCGCTCGACGCCGAGGAACGCGTGCCGCTCGCGCTGTTTCCGGAGCCGTGCGTGTACCGGGAAGCCGCGGTGTCCGCGCTCGCGGCGGCGCTACGGCCGTTTCGCGTGCTGTTCGAAAGCGCGAGCATGGCCGGCTGCATGTCGGCCGCGCTCGCCGGCTTCGCGGTCACGGCGCTCGCGCGCAGCCAGTTGCGCGACGGCCTGCGCGCGTGCGGGCCGCAAGACGGCCTGCCGGCGCTGCCGGCCGCGCGCTTTTACGCGTTCGCGTCGAAGCCCGCGGGCGTCGGCGCCGCGTTGATCGACGCGGTACGGGCGACCGGGCGCACACGGCAGTTCGCCGCCTGAGCGCCCGCGGCACGCTCGGCGCACGGGCCGACGGACGGCGGCACGGCCCGCGGAAACCCGCGCGTTGCCGCCTTCAATCGCCGCTGCCGCTCGCGCCCGCGCCGTTCAATGCATCGGCCATCAACTCCCCGAACCACTCGACGAACGCGTTGAGCCGCCGGGAGCGGTGCCGCCGGTGCGGATACACGGCCGACACCTCCATCGGCTCGGCGCGATGGCCGGGCATCACGTCGACGAGCGCGCCGCTTGCCAGCAGATGCTCGACGTCGAAGCGCGGAATCTGGATCAGCCCCATTCCGGCGATACAGCTGGCGATATAGGTTTCGGCGTTGTTGACGATCACGCGGCTCGGCAGCGTCAGCACGTGCCGCTGCCCGTTGGCGCAGTATTCCCAGCCGAGCTCGCGCCCCGTCGTCGGCGACGCATAGCCGATCGCCCAGTGCCCGCGCGCGAGCGCATCCGGATGCTCGGGCACGCCGCATTCGCGCAGGTAATCGGGACTCGCGCAGTTGATCAGCGTGAACTGCCCGAGCGGCCGCACGACGAGGCTGCTGTCCGCGAGCCGCCCGACGCGGATCGCGCAGTCGACGCCCTCCTGCACGAGATCGATCGCGCGGTCCGTCGAGCCGAGCGACAGTTGCAACTTCGGGTGGCGACGAAACAGCGACGGCAGCGCGGGCGCCACGACGCGGCGCGCGATCCGGCTCGGCACGTCGACGTTCAGCCGCCCGACCACGTCGCGGTCGCGGCGCCGGAACAGGCGGTCGAGGTCGTCGGCTTCCGCGAGCAGGCGCCGGCCGCGTTCGACCAGCAGCGCGCCGTCGGCGGTCAGCTGCACCTGGCGTGTCGTGCGGTGCAGCAGCCGAGTGCCGAGCGCCGTCTCGAGCTGCTGGACGGCCGCCGACACGGTCGCGCGCGGCACGTCGAGCGCATGCGCGGCCTTGATGAAGCTGCCCATCTCGGCAACCTGCAGGAAGATCCTGACCTGATCCAGCTTGTCCATCGGCGGGAGACCCGGGTTCGAACGGCGGTCGCCGCCGGCCGCCGCGCATCGCGGCCGGCTTCGGCGGCACGGAGAAAACGGGCGCGCGGCCTCGCGCCCGTCCATTGTCCACGCAAACGCGCCAGTGCGGTGCGCCGCGCGGCCGCGGGCGGCCCGGTTACTTGGTCGTGTAGCCGCCGTTGATCAGGATCGTCTGGCCCGTGATCCACCAGCCGTCGGTCACGAGATGGCGGATGAACGGCACGACGTCCTCGATGTCGGTCAGCCCCGTCTTGCTGAACGGCGACAGCGCGGCGGCCGTCTTGTGATACGCGACCGCGTCGGCGCCTTCGGCCGGATAGAAGAACGGCGTGTCCATCGGACCCGGCCCGACGGCCGTCACCGAAATGCCGCGTGCGCCGTACTCCTTCGACGCCGCGCGCGTGAAGTGCTCGACCGGCGCCTTCGATCCTTCGTATGCCGCGTAGAACGGCGTGAACGCGCCGAGCAGCGACGTCACCAGCGTGACGAGCTTGCCGTGATCCTCGAGATGCCGCCCGGCTTCCTTGATGAAGAAGAACGCCGACTTGCTGTTGACCGCGAACATCTCGTCGTACTCGGCTTCGCTGATCTCGGTGAACGGCTTCTTCAGCACCTTGCCGACCGTGTTGATCGCGATGTCGATCTTGCCGAAGCGCTGCTTCGCGTCGTCGAACAGCTTCTCGACCGCGGCCGCCGTCGTCAGGTCCGCCTGGAACGTCGCGGCTTGCGCGCCGGCCGCGCGCACCGCGGCGGCCGTTTCCTCGGCCTGCGCCTGCGACGCCGCGCTGTTGTAGTGAATCGCCACCGCCTTCGCGCCGTGGCCCGCCAGGTCCCGGGCGATCAGGCCGCCGAGATTCTTTGCGCCGCCTGCGATCAGGACGACCTTGTCTGCGAGCGTATGAGTTGCCACGGTTGACTCCTTTTTTCGTTGAACGAAGCTAGGAGTGTAGGCACACGCGCCCCGCCGATCAGCCGGCCGCGGCTGGATGGATTATCCAGAAAATCGGTCCAGTCGAAGCTGCGCAAGGAGGTCTTCCGCACCGACGGCGACGCCGGATTCCGCCCTCGATCGCGGCCGGCGGCCGGCTCAGCGCGCGTACAGCGCCGCGTCGATCTTGCCGAGCAGCCACTGCATGCCGGCCAGATGCTGCTGGTCGTGACTGCACAGGTAATGCACGAGCCCGCGCACGGTCAGCGAGCCGTAGCCGTCGAATTCGCCGGTACGCTCGAACTGTTCGGGCGTGAGGCGCGACAGCAGCGCCAGCGTCTCGCGTCGTGCGTCGCGGATCGCCGCGAGCACGTCGGACGCATACGCGTCGTCGTAGCGCCGTTCGATCGCGAGCGCGTCGCCGTCGATCGACACGAGCAGCGGCCGGTCTTCGTCGAGCATGCGCCGCAGCCGCACGTGATAGCCGTCGATCTCGATGTCGCGCACGTGGCAGAGTTGCCCGAGCGGCGAGAAATGCTCGCTCGGTATGCCGGCCCAGTCGTCGGGCGTCCAGCGCGCATAGCCGTCGGGCACGGCCGCGAAATACGCTTCGAGCTGACGGGGGAAATCGGCGAGTGCGTCGAGCGTCGTCGGATTCATACGGAAAACTCCCTGTCGGATAAAGGCGGGCGGCAACCGTGGCACTGGCCTGCCGCCCCCGTTGCATCACTTCACGCCGAAGCCGTACGCGCCCTGCGTGCGATGCCCGTCGGTCGCGACGGCCACCCACTTCACCGTGTACGCGCCCGTGGCGAGCGCCGCGAGCGGCACCGTCATGCGCTTGCGGTTCGACGCGTCGATGCGCGCGCGGCCGTTCGACACCGTCTTGCCGTCGCCGTCGACGACGACGATCGAGCTGAATGCCGGCTCCAGCGGCTCGGTGAAGTCGATCGTGACGGCGGCCGGTGCGGCAGCCAGCATCGCGCCCGCCGCCGGGTCGCTCTTCGCGAGATGCGCGTGCGCGAACGCGGCCGACGAAACGGTTGCTGCGACGATGACGGCGGCCGCGTGGCGGCCGAACGGGAATGAATCGAAACGCATGAACTGTCCGTGAAGAATGGGCGGGCGCCGCGCACCGTGCGGCGTTCCGGCAGCTTACCAGCGCATGCGCGTTCATGCCGGCCATGCACCGGCGCTTGATAGAATGCGCGCGCTATGGATCTCGAAAGCATTCTCTACACCCAGGGCTTCGGCTCGCGCCGCCAGTGCCGCGGCCTGATCGAGGCGGGCCGCGTCGCCGTCGCGGGCGCCGCCGCGACCGACCCGGACGCCACCTTCGACACCGACGGCCTCGTGTTCGAGGTCGACGAGGCCGCATGGCCGTTCCATGCGCGCGCGTATCTCGCGCTCAACAAGCCGGCCGGCTACGAGTGTTCTCGCGATCCGCAGCACCATGCGAGCGTCTTCAGCCTGCTGCCGGCGCCGCTCGTCGCGCGCGGCGTGCAGTGCGTCGGGCGGCTCGACCAGGACACGACCGGCCTGCTGCTGCTGTCCGACGACGGCCAGTTCGTGCACGCGTACACGTCGCCGAAGCGCAAGGTGCCGAAGACCTACGTCGCGACCGTGCGCCACCCGCTCGACGACACGCAACTGCACGCGCTGCGCACCGGCGTGCAACTGCATGGCGAGCCGAAGCCGATCGCGGCCGTCGCCGCCGACGCCCGCGCCCCGCACACGCTCGCGCTGACCGTCCTCGAAGGCAAGTACCACCAGGTCAAGCGGATGGTCGCGGCCGCGAGCAACCGCGTCGAATTGCTGCACCGCGAAAGCATCGGCGGCTTCACGCTGCCGGCCGATCTCGCGCCCGGCGCATGGCGCTGGCTCGACGAAGCCGACCTTTCCGCGCTGCGCAATCCCGTCGAAACCCTGTAAGGGAAAATCCGCACGACCGTTCGGTGTCCGGCCGCCTCTCGGCCGCAGGTTCCCCCGCTATACTGAAATCACAAGCTGCAAGAGCGGCGATGCAGGGGGAGACATCATGAACATCAACCATTCTTTCGAACTGTCGTCCGTGATGATCGCGTTCGCGGTCATCGGCGTCATCGTGATCGGCGGGCTGCTGGCCACGATGCATCTGAAGCACAAATATCACCCGAACCTGATCGGCGCGCTGATCGGTGCGCTGCTGTGCTTCCTGCTGATCGAGGCGTTACCGGCGCTCACCTGACGCGCTGCCCGGCGCGAGCGTTTGAAGGAAATCGTCTACGGTCGGATAGCGCAACGTCACGCACAATTCGGCCTTGAGCCGTGCGTTGGACAGGCGCCGCGACTCGCGCATGAAGGACAGCAGCGTCGGCTCGAGCAGGCGTTCGGCGTCCGCGCGGCTCACGCGCGGCGGCCTCGGCAGGCCCAGCGCCTGCGCGACCCGGTCGAAATACTCTCCCATCCGCAGTTCGGTGTCGTCCGACGCGTGCACGACGCGCGCCGGCTTGCCGCGCTCGGCCGCCCGACGCAGGATCGCCGCGAGATCGTCCGCGTGGATGTGGTTCGTGTAGACGTCGTCGGCCGGCTCGAGCGCCGGCGTGCCGCGCTCGAGCCGCGCGACCGGCAGACGGTTCGCCGCGTAGATGCCCGGAATGCGCACGATGCGCGCGGACAGCACGCCGCGCACCGTCGCCGCACGCAGTTGCCGCTCGGCCGACACGCGCCGGAACGCGCGCGGGTTCGCGGGGCGCAGCGGGTGCGTTTCGTCGATGCGCGCGCCGCCGCAGTCGCCGTAGACGCCCGTCGTGCTGGCATAGACGAGCCTCGGCGCGCGAAGACCGTCGGGTACAATACGCGCTGCCCGAACGGGCGCGCCGGCCTGTCGCGCCGCGGTGCGCAGCCGTCGGAGCCGGCCGACCGCCGGTGCCGTCGGAGACGGCCGACGCGCGGGCATGGAGGTTGCGGCGATCAGCGCACGCGTGCGCCGGTCGTCGTGGCCGTCGGATGGCGGCGGCGCGAGATGCAGGATCGTGCGGGCGACGCCCGCGACGCGACGGAGCGTCGCCGGGCGATCGAGATCGCCGACGATCGGCGTCGCGCCCGCGGCGCGCAATTCGCTGCGGCGAGCCGGGTGGCTCGTCAGCGCGAGGATGCGCAGGTCGGGGCGCGCGTCACGCCATTGCGCGACGCAGCGCATGCCGACGTCGCCGCAGCCGACGATCAATACGCGCGGCCGGCGCAGGATTCGTGTCGCGATCATGTTGGTTGCGAGATCAGTAGCCGCCGTTGCGCGACGCGCAACGGTTTTGCATTGTAGCTGCCGTGCGCGACATGCACGGTCCCCCCATTTTGTTCTAGTTTGGTTCTATGGCATTCAACGTCACTCTCAAGCAAAGCGGCCGGCAATTCCAGGTCGAGTCGGACGAAACCGTGCTGGCGGCCGCGCTGCGCCAGAACGTCCATCTGCCGTACGGCTGCAAGAACGGCGCGTGCGGTTCCTGCAAGGGCCAGATCGTGTCGGGCCAGATCGAACAGGGCCCGCACGCCGCGTCGGCGCTGTCCAACGACGAACGCACGCGCGGCCTCGCGCTGCTGTGCTGCTCGAAGGCGCAATGCGATCTCGAGATCGACGTGCGTGAAATCGCCGGCGTCGACGGCGTGCAGGTCAAGAAGCTGCCGTGCCGCATCGCCGCGCTCGAACGCAAGGCGGACGACGTGATGGTCGTGAAGCTGCAGTTGCCTGCCAACGAACGCCTGCAGTACCTCGCGGGCCAGTACGTCGAATTCATCCTGAAGGACGGCTCGCGCCGCAGCTACTCGATGGCGAACGCGCCGCACGAGGAAGGCCCGATCGAGCTGCACATCCGCCACATGCCGGGCGGCAAGTTCACCGACCACGTGTTCGGCGCGATGAAGGAGCGCGACATCCTGCGCTTCGAAGGCCCGCTCGGCACGTTCTTCCTGCGCGAGGATTCCGACAAGCCGATCGTGCTGCTCGCGTCGGGCACCGGCTTCGCGCCGATCAAGGCGATCATCGAGCACGTGAAGCATTCGGGCATCACGCGCCCGATGACGCTCTACTGGGGCGCGCGCCGCAAGAAGGACATCTACCTCGCCGAGCTCGCCGAGCAATGGGCGCGCGAGATCCCGAACTTCAAGTACGTGCCGGTCCTCTCCGAACCGGACGACGCCGACCAGTGGACCGGCCGCACGGGCTTCGTCCATCGCGCGGTGATCGAGGACCTGCCCGATCTGTCCGGCCACCAGGTGTACGCGTGCGGCGCGCCGGTGATGGTCGAATCCGCGCAGCGCGATTTCACGCAGCACCACGCGCTGCCGGCCGACGAGTTCTACGCGGACTCGTTCACGAGCGCCGCCGATCTCGCGCATCCGGTCTGAGCGCCGGGCGCCTGAACGCGCCCCGCTGCGCGCCGCCCATGTCACATCCGTGGCATCGCGGCGGTTTACAGTGGGGCGCGGGATGCCTTATGCTTGCGCACATGAACCGCTTCCTGTCCGCTCTCCGACGTCGCCGCTCGCCGCTCCGCCCGGATGCCGCCGGCTCGTCACGGACTCGCGCGTAACCCTCCTCCGCTTCACCGGTTACGCACAAGCTGTTCGACCCACCAGCCACGGCCTTCCGTGGCTTTTTTATTGCCCGTTTCCCTTTCAACGCCCGCTGGAGTCTGCTGCCATGCCCCTGAACGATTACCCGATCGACTCGCTGATGTACATCACGAACCGCCCCGACATCGTGTTTACGCACGGCAAGGGTTCGTGGCTCTACGATCACACGGGCAAGCGCTATCTGGACTTCATCCAGGGCTGGGCGGTCAACAGCCTCGGCCACTGCAACGACGGCATCGTCGAGGCGCTGAAGACGCAGGCCGAAAAGCTGCTGAACCCGTCGCCGGCGTTCTACAACGAGCCGATGGCGAAACTCGCGGGCCTGCTCACGCAGCACAGCGTGTTCGACAAGGTGTTCTTCACGAACAGCGGCGCCGAGGCGAACGAAGGCGCGATCAAGCTCGCGCGCAAGTGGGGCCGCAAGTTCAAGAACGGCGCGTACGAGATCATCACGTTCGACCACAGCTTCCACGGCCGCACGCTCGCGACGATGTCGGCCAGCGGCAAGCCGGGCTGGGACACGATCTACGCGCCGCAGGTGCCGGGCTTCCCGAAGGCCGAGCTGAACGACATCAACTCGGTCGAGAAGCTGATCACCGACAAGACCGTCGCCGTGATGCTCGAGCCGATCCAGGGCGAAGGCGGCGTGATCCCGGCGACGCGCGAATTCATGCAGGCGCTGCGCGCGCTGACGAAGCAGCACAACCTGCTGCTGATCGTCGACGAAGTGCAGAGCGGCTGCGGCCGCGCGGGCACGCTGTTCGCATACGAGCTGTCCGGCATCGAGCCGGACGTCATGACGCTCGCGAAGGGCATCGGCGGCGGCGCACCGCTCGGCGCGCTGCTGTCGAAGGCCGACGTCGCGGTGTTCGAGGCCGGCGACCAGGGCGGCACGTACAACGGCAACCCGCTGATGACGGCGGTCGGCTATTCGGTGATCTCGCAGCTCGTCGCGCCCGGCTTCCTCGAAGGCGTGCGCGCGCGCGGCGAGTATCTGAAGCGCAAGCTGCTCGAGCTGTCGGAGGAACGCGGCTTCGAGGGCGAACGCGGCGAAGGCCTGCTGCGCGCGCTGCTGCTCGGCAAGGACATCGGCCCGCAGATCGTCGAGAAGGCGCGCGACATGCAGCCCGACGGCCTGCTGCTGAACGCCGCACGGCCGAACCTGCTGCGCTTCATGCCCGCGCTGAACGTGACGACCGAAGAGATCGACCAGATGATGGCGATGCTGCGGTCGATCCTCGACACGCTGTAAGGAGACCGCCGCGATGGATGCCGCCGCCGATGCTGTCGCTATCCGCCCGTTCGAACGCGCCGACACCGATGCCGTGCTCGCGGTATGGCGCGACGCGTTCCCGCATTACGACGAAGCCGGTGCGCCGCCGCACCGCGATCCGCTGCGATCGATCGAGCTGAAACTCGCGACGCAGCCGGAACTGTTCTTCGTCGCGACATGCGGGGCGCGCGTCGTCGGCACGCTGATGGCCGGTTTCGACGGACATCGCGGCTGGCTCTACTCGTTCGGCGTCGCGAACGACGCGCGCCGGCTCGGCGTCGGCCGCGCGCTGATCGCGCATGCGGAACGCGCGCTCGCCGCGCGCGGCTGCCTGAAGATCAACCTGCAGGTGCTGCCCGGCAACGACGACGCATGCCGCTTCTACGCGGCGCTCGGCTATCGCGTCGAGGAGCGCATCTCGTTCGGCAAGACGCTGCCGGCCGCGTAAGACCGCCGCCGGCCGCGGCGCGATTCGGCGCGCGATGGCCCCGCGTCCGGCAGCGGATCGCCGAGCGCGTCGGTCGGCACGATCGGAATCCCGCCACACGAAAAAAAAACCGCCACGGTTTCCCGTGACGGCTTTTCGACAGCCCGGCTGCGCCATGCGCGGCCGGGCCCCGTTCATTCGATCGCTTACTCGCCCAGATACGCGGCGCGCACCTTCGGATCGTCGAGCATCTGCTTCGCGTCGCCTTCCATCGTGACCATGCCCGAATCCATCACGTAGCCGCGGTCGGCCGCCTGCAGCGCGAGGCGTGCGTTCTGCTCGACCAGCAGCACCGTGATGCCCTCCTTCGAGATCTCGCGCACCACTTCGAAGATCTTCTCGACCATGATCGGCGACAGGCCCATCGACGGCTCGTCGAGCAGCAGCAGCTTCGGCTTCGACAGAATCGCGCGCGACATCGCCAGCATCTGCTGCTCGCCGCCCGACAGCGTGCCCGCGAGCTGCGTCGCCCGCTCCTTCAGGCGCGGGAAGAAGCCGAACATCCGGTCGACGTCCTTCTTGATCTGCTCGTTGTCGTTGCGCAGGTACGCGCCCATCTGCATGTTCTCGATGATCGACATCCGCGCGAAGATCCCGCGGCCTTCCGGCACCATCGCCAGGCCGCGCTTGAGCAGCTCGTGCGGCGGGATGCCCTTGATCGACGTGCCGTCGTACTCGATGTCGCCCGCCGAGTACGGCTTCAGGCCCGTGATCGCCTTCATCGTCGTGGTCTTGCCGGCGCCGTTCGCACCGATCAGCGTCACGAGCTCGCCCTGACGGACTTCCATGTCAACGCCCTTGACGGCCTGAATGCCGCCGTAGTTGACCTGCAAGCCCTTGATTTTCAACATTGCCGCTGCCATCAGTGCACCCCTGCGCCGAGATATGCCTCAATCACCTTCGGATTCTTCTGCACGTCCTGCGGCAGACCCTCGGCGATCACCTTGCCGTAATCGAGCACCGTCATCCGGTTACACAGCCCCATCACGAGCTTCACGTCGTGCTCGATCAGCAGAATCGTGCGGCCGTCCGAGCGGATCTTGTCGAGCAGGCGCGTGAGTTCGACCTTCTCGGTCGCGTTCATCCCGGCTGCCGGCTCGTCGAGCGCGAGCAGCTTCGGGTCGGTGGCCAGTGCACGGGCGATTTCCAGACGGCGCTGGTGACCGTACGACAGGTTGCGCGACGTGTAGTCGGCGTACTGCAGCACGCCGACGTAGTCGAGCAGCTCGATCGCGCGTTCCTTGATCTCGCGCTCTTCCTGGCGTTCGGCCGGCGTCTGGAACACCGCGCCGAGCAGCCCGTGCTTGGTGCGCACGTGGCGGCCCACCATCACGTTCTCGAGCGCCGTCATCCCGCCGAACAGGCGGATGTTCTGGAACGTGCGCGCGATGCCGGCCTTGGCCACCTGGTGCACGGCCGTCGGCGTGTAGTTCTGGCCGTCCAGCTTGAAGTCGCCGGAGTCCGGCGTGTAGAGGCCCGTGATCACGTTGAAGAACGTGGTCTTGCCGGCGCCGTTCGGGCCGATCAGCCCGTAGATCTCGCCTTCCTTGATCTGCAGGCCGACGTCGGACAGCGCCTGCAGCCCGCCGAAGCGCTTGTTCACGCCCGAGACGGACAGTCGGATTTGCTTGTCGCTCATGTGGTTATCCCCTTGTCCGTAGGTTAAGCGCGCACCGGCTTCTTGCTGTTGCGCTTCGCCAGTTTCGCGATCTTGTCCTCATGCTTCGGCGCGGGCCACAGGCCTTCCGAGCGGTACAGCATGATGATGACCATCGCGAGGCCGTACAGCGCCTGACGGATCACTTCCGTATCGACGATGTCATGACCGAACAGCGCATGCTGCAGCGGGCTCATCGTCGAGCGCAGGAATTCCGGGAAAATCGCGAGCAACACCGCACCCAGGATCACGCCCGGGATGTGGCCCATGCCGCCTAGCACCACGCAGGCGAGCACGACGATCGATTCCCAGAACGTGAACGATTCGGGCGACACGAAGCCCTGGAACGCGCCGAACATCGAGCCCGACAGGCCGCCGAACGACGCGCCCATCGCGAACGCGAGCAGCTTCACGTTACGGGTGTTGATGCCCATCGCCTTCGCGGCGATCTCGTCTTCGCGGATCGCGGCCCACGCGCGGCCGATGCGCGAGTGCTGCAGACGCGTACACACCCAGATCACCAGCAGCGAGCAGAGCACGAACAGGTAGTAGTACATGTACACCGACGGCAGCTGGAAGCCGAACAGCGAGTGCGTCTGCGACAGGTTGAAGCCGCCGACGTGCACCGGATCGATGCCCGTGATCCCCTTCGGGCCGTTGGTGATGTTCACCGGACGGTCGAGGTTGTTCATGAAGATCCGGACGATTTCACCGAAGCCGAGCGTGACGATCGCCAGGTAGTCGCCGCGCAGGCGCAGCGTCGGCGCACCGAGCAGGATCCCGAAGGTCGCCGCGAGCGCCATCGCGATCGGCACGATGATCAGGAACGGCACGTGCAGCCCGTTCGGCGCGAGCGCCGCGATCCACTCGAACTGCGAGGTCAGGTGCGGCGAGCTCAGCAGCGCGGCCGTATAGGCGCCCACCGCGTAGAACGCGATGTAGCCGAGGTCGAGCAGGCCGGCGAAGCCCACCACCACGTTCAGGCCCAGCGCGAGCATCACGTACAGCATTGCGAAGTCGAGCACGCGGACCCAGTAGTTGCCGCCGGCCGAGCCGATCACGATCGGCGCGGCGATCACGAGGACGGCAGTGAGCAGGCCGATGACGACGGTCTTGGCGGTGTTGCGCTCTTCGACGAGCGACGTCGACGATTCGATCGGTTGAATGGATGTCATGTTGTTTGCTCCCCTTCCGTTACGCGCGGTCCGCGACACGTTCGCCCAGCAGGCCCGACGGACGGAACACCAGCACGATGATCAGCACGACGAAGGCGAACACGTCCTGGTAGTTGCTGCCGAATACACCGCCCGTGAGGTTGCCGATGTAGCCGGCCCCGAGCTGCTCGATCAGGCCGAGCAGCACGCCGCCGACCATCGCGCCGCCGAGGTTGCCGATCCCGCCGAGCACCGCGGCCGTAAACGCCTTCATGCCGGGGATGAAGCCCATGTAGAAGTGCACGTTGCCGTATTCGGACGCGATCATCACGCCGGCCAGCGCGGCGAGCGCGGAGCCGATCATGAACGTCGCGGAGATCACGAAGTTCGGGTTCACGCCCATCAGGCTTGCCGTATTCGGGCTTTCGGCGATCGCGCGCATCGCGCGGCCGAGCTTGGTCTTGTGCACGAGCAGCAGCAGGCCGCCCATCACGATGAACGCCACCGCGATGATCACGATTTCGGTGACCGAGATCACGGCGCCGGGCGTCGTGTCGGTGGCCTTGATCACGTTGATCGGGTCGGTCGGCAGCAATTGCGGGAACGGCAGCGGGTTGCGCGACCAGATGATCATCGCGGCCGTCTGCAGCAGGATCGACACGCCGATCGCGGTGATCAGCGGGGCGAGGCGCGGCGCGCGGCGCAACGGCCGGTACGCGACGCGCTCGATCGTGAAGCCGACGAACGCGCAGACGACCGCGGCGATGCCCAGGCCGATCGTCAGCGTCGCGACGTTGCCGAGTCCGGGAAAGTGGTTCTGCAGCACGGTGATCGCCGACAGCGCGACCATCGCGCCGATCATCAGCACGTCGCCGTGCGCGAAGTTGATGATGCCGAGAATGCCGTACACCATCGTGTATCCCAACGCGATGATGGCGTACACACTGCCGAGCACCAGCCCGTTGAGAACCTGCTGGACGAAAATATCCATTTAAAGCTCCTTGGCCCGTGCTGCCGGAGGACGTTGCGCCCCGCGGGTAAGCGAGGAATCGCGCCTTCTCGGCGGCACTGCGGGTACTAGTCGATACCGGTAAGGGTGGATCGTCCCGGCGCGCGCCGCCCGGCCTGTACGGCCGGACCTGCCGCCGGAGCGGATACAAAAACGGCACCGCACTGTTCCGGTGCCGTCATGAGTCCCGTCGCTAAATCGTCACGACATCGAGGACGGTGTTCGTGGCCTCCTTGAAGTCGTGGGGCAGCATGCCGAGACGGCCGTCATCCGGTTTCCCGGCATCCGTGCCTTGGCCCGTCCAGTGCCATGCAAGCATCGCGCCAGGACGGATCGGATTCCGCGCCGCGTCGCCGGGGAAGGCGTTGCGACAGCCGCGCCCGACTTTCGTCAGGACTGCATCGGAATCCATCGTACGAACCAGGCTGCGCGCCGCGACACGGTCGGTCGCGGCAGCGCGCTGTTTCGTCGAATCGAATTGAAGGGGAGACAATGGCTTCGGCACGCTACCGGCAACGCCGCGATCGTCCGCCATCCGTGGGCCCGCCACTTGCCGCGCTACAAACTGCATGCCCGCTGCCGGCCCGATCGCCAGGCCATGCGTGTTGATTTCCTCGATCGTCAAACGTGCCCCGTTTTCCTTGTCCCTGCCCAGTTGCGCGATACGGCGCGCCGATGGCGCCGCAGGTCCGGTTCCGGCGACGCGCACGCCGGTGGCCGCCGGTGCCGCGTACACCGCAGCGTCCCTGGCCGCCCCGCCGTCGCTCTTTTTGCTGCAGCCGGCAAACATTGCAACCGGTGCGGCGACGGACACGGCGTAAGCCAACTTCACATGCATCGAATGGTCTCCCGCGCCTTGCCAAAACCCGTTTCAAAGCCATTCCGGCTTGAAAACGGGCGCATTGTAACTCCATTTATAGGACGCCAATAATCCTGATTCGATGGGGTTTTCCTGCATTGCAACCAATTTTGAGACACGATTGGGCGCGCCCGGAGCAACCAGGTTGCACCATGCTTGGGAATAACGGTTGCGATGCGAATTTCCAGGCACAAAAAAAGCGCGCCGACGGGCGCGCTTCGGTATTCCGCAGGGTGCGATGCGGCAATCAGGCCGCGGGCGGCAGGTTCAACCCGCGCGGCAGCGGAAACGACACGTTTTCCTCGATGCCCTCGAGTGCGCGGACGTTGCGCACGCCGAGCTCGCGCAGCCGCGCGATCACGGCCTGGGCGAGCACCTCGGGCGCCGACGCGCCGGCCGTCACGCCGATGCGGCGCTTGCCGGCAACCCATGCCGGATCGATCTGATCCGGCGCATCGACCATGTACGCGGCCACCCCGCGCTTTTCGGCCACTTCGCGCAGCCGGCTCGAGTTCGAGCTGTTCGGACTACCGACCACGATCACGACGTCGCACTGCGGCGCCATGAACTTCACCGCATCCTGCCGGTTCTGCGTCGCGTAGCAGATGTCCTGCTTCTTCGGCTCGCGGATCTTCGGATACTTCGCCTTCAGCGCGCCGATGATCTCGGCCGCATCGTCGACGGACAGCGTCGTCTGCGTGACGAGCGCGATGCGCTCGGGATCGGCGAGCTCGAGCTTCTGCACGTCCTCGACGCTTTCGACGAGGTGCATGCCTCGCTCGACCTGGCCCATCGTGCCTTCGACCTCGGGATGCCCCTTGTGCCCGATCATGACGATGTCGACGCCGTCCTGGCGCATCTTCGCCACTTCGACGTGCACCTTCGTGACGAGCGGGCAGGTTGCGTCGTAAATGCGCAACCCGCGCACGTCTGCCTCGTCGCGCACGGCTTTCGACACGCCGTGCGCACTGAAGATCACGGTGTTGCCGGCCGGCACTTCCTCGAGCTCCTCGACGAAGATCGCGCCCTTCTTCTTCAGATCCTCGACCACGTACTTGTTGTGGACGATTTCGTGACGCACGTAGATCGGCGCACCGTGCATCGCGATGGCGCGCTCGACGATCTCGATCGCGCGGTCGACGCCCGCGCAGAAACCGCGCGGCTGGGCCAGCAGGATTTCGGCGTCGGCGGCGACGGTCTGCGCGGACAGCGTATCGGTGGTACTCATGATTACAGGATTCCGATGATTTTCACTTCGAACGTGAGCGCCTGGCCCGCGAGCGGATGATTGAAGTCGAACAGCGCCGAGGTCTCGCTGACTTCCTTCAGCACCCCCGCGTAGCGGCCGCCATCCGGTGCGTTGAACTCGATGAGTTCGCCCGGCGTGAAATCGTCGCCGACCATCCCGTTCTCGCGCAGCGTCGACAGCGTCACGCGCTGAAGCATGTCGGGATTGCGGGGGCCGAACCCCTGATCGGGCGCTAGCTGAAAAGTCGAGTGGTCGCCGACCCTGAGCCCGAGCAGAATCTGTTCCAGCGACGGCGCCAGTTGCCCCGCGCCCAGCAACAGCGTGGCCGGCTTGTCCGAGAAGGTGTTGACGATGTCGGCGCCGTCGGCCAGTGCCAGCCGGTAATGCAACGTGACGTGGGAACCGGGCTTCACTTCGGATAGATCGATGAGGCTCATGAATTACTCGTTCGGTCGGCGCCCGCTACGGCCGAATGGCCCGGCGCAAAGCCAATATTGTAAGTCACCTGAGCGTGCAAGGCGGAAAGTGCGACGACGTCGCGCACGCCGCCCGCCGCCAATGGAGTTCAGACCATGCTGTCACCCCGCCTCATCCTGCCGTCGGCCGAATGCCGCGACACCGCCGATGCGCCGGCCGATCCGCCCGCCCGCGTCATCCCGATCAACCGGCGCAGGCGCCGCCCGGGCGACTGGCGGCCGGAGCGGCCGCGCGAGCGGCTGCTGGAGCGCGGGCCGGCCGCGCTGACCGACGACGAACTGATCGCGCTGCTGCTCGGCACCGGCAAGCCCGGTCACGACGTATTCGTCATCGCCCGCGATCTGATCAAGCAGTACAAGTCGCTGCGCGGATTGCTCGAAGCGGGCGCCGACGATTTCGAGGCGCACCCCGGCATCGGCCCCGCGCGCTCCGCGCGGCTGGTCGCGGTCACCGAGATCGCCCGGCGCATGCTGGAGGAGAAGGCACGGGACGGCATGCAGATCGATTCGCCCGGCGCCGTCGAGGATTGCCTGCGAATGAAGATCGGCACGCTCCCGCACGAAGTATTCGTCGCGGTCTATCTGGACGCCCGCAACCGCATGATCGACATGGAGGAACTCGCGCGCGGCTCGCTCACGCGGATGGCCGTCTATCCGCGCGAGATCGTGCGCCGCGCGATGCAACAGAACGCCGCGGCGCTGATCGTCGCGCACAACCATCCGTCGGGCGCGGTGCAGCCGAGCGCGGAAGACCGCCGCCTGACGCGCGTGCTGAAAGACGCGCTCGAGCTCGTCGACGTGCGGCTGCTCGATCACGTCGTCGTCGGCGTCAGCGATACTTTCTCGTTCGCGCGGGCCGGTTGGCTGTAGACTGTGGCGCGGCGGCCCGTCCCAGGGCGCCGCAACGGCGAAGCGAAATTAGGTTTGATTTTTCTGAACTTTTTCTGCTAGAATCGCCGTCTGTCTTTTTTCCAACCAGTTCTAGCCATCGAAGGGCCTTGTCTGTAAGGGCTACGGCGTTCTGAGTGCAGCCATGGATCACGTGGCGGTGCGATGGAACCTTCACCGGCGATCGAACCCCGAATTTAGCGTATTAGGAGTGCTCTCATGGCACGCGTATGCCAAGTAACTGGGAAAGCGCCGATGAGCGGCAACAACGTTTCCCACGCCAACAACAAGACGAAGCGCCGCTTCCTGCCGAACCTGCAAAACCGCCGGTTCTGGGTGGAGAGCGAAAACCGCTGGGTGCGTCTGCGCGTCTCGAACGCCGGCCTGCGCCTGATCGACAAGAACGGCATCGATTCCGTGCTCGCTGACCTGCGCGCACGCGGCGAAGCCTAAGCCCAAGGAGCACAATCATGGCAAAAGGCGCCCGCGACAAGATCAAGCTCGAGTCGACCGCTGGTACGGGTCACTTCTACACGACCACGAAGAACAAGCGCAACATGCCGGAAAAGATGGCGATCAAGAAGTTCGATCCCGTCGTCCGCAAGCATGTGGAATACAAAGAAACCAAGATCAAGTAATCTCCGGTTTCTGCCAGCTTGACGGTGACCGAAAAGCCCCGCACATGCGGGGCTTTTTGTTTTGCGCGCACGCGCGGGCCCCCGACGCGGTATGCTCTCCCCTTTCCGCGGCGACAGCCGACGGAACGCAAGATCAAAAAGCGTAACGATGGAGATGCAGCATGAAATTCGACGTGGCGATCGTCGGCAGCGGCCTGGCAGGGCTGTCGGTCGCACTCAATCTGGCCAGCACGCGACGTGTCGCGCTGATCGCGAAACGTTCGATGATGGAGGGGGCGAGCGATAACGCGCAGGGCGGCATCGCGGCGGTCCTCGACTCGGCGGACAGCATCGAGAACCACGTCGACGACACGCTGGTCGCCGGTGGCGGCCTGTGCGACGAAGGCGCGACGCGCTACATCGTCGAGCACGGCCGCGAAGCGATCGAATGGCTGATCTCGCAAGGCGTGCCGTTCACGAAGGACGACGCGGCCGAACTCGGCTTTCACCTGACGCGCGAAGGCGGTCACAGCCACCGCCGGATCATCCATGCAGCCGATGCGACCGGCCATGCGGTGCTCGCGACACTGTCGGAGCGGGCGCGCCGGCATCCGAACATCACGTTCCTCGAAAACCACCACGCGATCGACCTGATCACGTCGGACCGGCTCGGGCTGCCCGGCCGCCGCTGTCACGGCCTGTATGCGCTCGACGTCGACAACGACCGCACGATCACGATCGAGGCGCCGCACACGGTGCTCGCCACCGGCGGCGCGGGCAAGGTCTACCTGTACACGACGAACCCCGATACCGCGACCGGCGACGGCATCGCGATGGCATGGCGGGCCGGCTGCCGCGTGTCGAACATGGAATTCATCCAGTTCCACCCCACCTGCCTGTTCCATCCGTACGCGAAATCTTTCCTGATTTCGGAAGCCGTGCGCGGCGAAGGCGGCCTGCTGAAGCTGCCCGACGGTACGCGCTTCATGCCCTCGCACGATCCACGCGCCGAACTCGCGCCGCGCGACATCGTCGCACGCGCGATCGACTTCGAGATCAAGAAGCGCGGGATCGACTGCGTGTATCTCGACATCAGCCATCAGCCGGAAGCATTCCTGCGCGAGCACTTCCCGACGATCCATGCGCGCTGCCTCGAATTCGGCATCGACATCGCGAAACAGCCGATCCCCGTCGTGCCGGCCGCGCACTATACGTGCGGCGGCGTCGTCACCGATCTCGCGGGCCGCACCGATCTCGCCGGCCTGTATGCGGTCGGCGAAACGTCGTACACGGGGCTGCACGGCGCGAACCGGCTCGCGAGCAACTCGCTGCTCGAATGTCTCGTGATCGGCCGCACGGCAGCCGGGGCGATCGAGGCCGCCGGCTTCGACGCCGACACGCCGGCCGCGCTGCCCGCCTGGGACGAAAGCCGCGTGTCGGACGCGGACGAGGAAGTCGTCGTGGCGCACAACTGGGACGAACTGCGCCGCCTGATGTGGAACTACGTCGGCATCGTGCGCACGGACAAGCGTCTCGAACGCGCGAAGCACCGGCTGTCGCTGCTGCGCGACGAAATCCACGAGTACTACGCGAACTTCCGCGTGACGCGCGATCTGCTCGAACTGCGCAACCTCGTCGACGTGGCAACGCTGATCGTGAAGAGCGCGTACTCGCGCCGCGAAAGCCGCGGGCTGCACTACAGCCGCGACTGGCCGCATACGCTGCCGAAGGCGTTGCCGAGCGTGCTCACGCCGCGCTCGCGCCGCTAAGCGGCGCGCCGCCCTTCCCGGCTGCGCCCGCACAAGAAAAAGGCCGTTGGCGTTTGCGCGCCAACGGCCTTTTTGTCCGATCGGACGCGAATCGGTCAGTCGACGATCCGCATCGAATAGTCCGTCGCCCGCACGTCCTTCGTCAGCGCGCCGATCGAGATGCGATCGACGCCCGTCTCCGCGAACGTGCGCACCGTATCGAAATTGACGCCGCCGGACACTTCGAGCACGGCCTTGCCGGCCGCGACGCGTACCGCTTCGCGCATCATGTCCAGCGTGAAGTTGTCGAGCAGCACCGATTGCGCGCCATGCGCGAGTGCCGTATCGAGCTGCGCAAGCGTCTCGACTTCGATCTGCACCGGCACGCCCGATTCGAGCGCGAACGCCGCATCGAGGGCTTCACCGACGCCGCCTGCCGCCGCGATGTGGTTCTCCTTGATCAGGATGCCGTCGTACAGCGCGAGACGCTGGTTCTCGCCGCCGCCCACCCGGACCGCGTACTTCTGCGCGAGCCGCAGCCCCGGCAGCGTCTTGCGCGTATCGAGGATCTTCGCGCGCGTACCTTCGACACGATCGACGTAACGGCGTGTCGCCGTCGCGACGCCCGACAGCAGCTGCAGGAAATTCAGCCCGTTGCGCTCGGCCGTCAGCAACGCGCGCGCCGGCCCCTCGAGTTCGCATACGGCCGAATCGGGCATCATCCGGTCGCCTTCGCGATAGCGCCATTGCACGACGATCGACGGATCGATCCGCGCGATCACGGCCTCGAACCACGGCACGCCGCACAGCACGGCTTCCTCGCGCACGATGATCCGCGCGCGGCGGCGCTCGCCGGCCGGCACGAGCCGCCCGGTCTGGTCGCCGGCACCGACGTCCTCGGCGATCGCGTCGGCCACGTTGCGCGCGATCGCTTCGTCGAATGCCGCCCCGTATTGGGCGCGGACGGCGTCGAACAGCGGGGAGACGGCGTTGTTCATGCGGCCCCCACGTTCGCGAACAGCTGCTGGTCGCGCTGCAGGTCGCCGCTCGCCTGCACGCGCTTCTTGTGCGCGGCCGCGAATTCGAGCATCCGGTCGATCGGCAAGCGCGCGCGTTCGCCGATCGCGGGATCGACGAAGATCTCGTTGTGACCGCGCTCGAGCACGTCGGCGAGGTTCGCGAGGCCGTTCATCGCCATCCACGGGCAGTGCGCGCAACTCTTGCAGGTCGCGCTGTTGCCAGCCGTCGGCGCGGCGATGAAAGTCTTGCCGGGCGCGGCAAGCTGCATCTTGTGCAGGATGCCGAGGTCGGTCGCGACGATGAAGCGCTTCGCGTCGAACTTGACGGCCGCGTCGATCAGCTGCGTGGTCGAGCCGACGACGTCGGCCTGCGCGACGACGTTTTCCGGCGATTCCGGATGCACGAGCACCTTCGCGTCCGGATATTCGGCGCGCAGCAGGTCGAGCTCGATGCCCTTGAACTCGTCGTGGACGAGGCACGAGCCCTGCCACAGCAGCATGTCGGCGCCGGTTTTCTTCTGGATATAGCTGCCGAGATGGCGGTCCGGCGCCCAGATGATCTTTTCGCCGCGCGCGTGCAGGTCGGCCACGATCTCGAGGCCGATCGACGACGTGACCATCCAGTCCGCGCGCGCCTTCACGGCCGCGCTGGTGTTCGCGTAGACGACGACGGTACGGTCCGGATGCGCATCGCAGAATGCCGAGAATTCGTCGACCGGGCAGCCGAGGTCGAGCGAACAGGTCGCGTCGAGATCGGGCATCAGGATGCGCTTGTTCGGGCTCAGGATCTTCGCGGTCTCGCCCATGAAGCGCACGCCGGCGACGACCAGCGTCTGCGCGTCGTGATCGCGGCCGAAGCGGGCCATTTCGAGCGAATCCGCCACGCAGCCGCCCGTTTCGTCGGCCAGTTCCTGCAGTTCGGCATCCACGTAGTAGTGGGCGACGAGCACGGCCTTTTCACGGGCGAGCAACGCCTTGATGCGCGCCTTCAGCGCAGCGCGCTCCTCGGCGGACGGCGCATCGGGCACCTTGGCCCATGCTTGCCCGACGCTACAGACGGTGCCTGCCGACACCGGCCGGTCGTACTCGACGGATTTGATCGTCGATTGCATCTCCATATCTCCTGTCGACCCAAGTTAGCGCTTCAGCGCTTACTTGGGTCCCATGCTTCGCGGTCGACCCAAGTTGGCGCTTCAGCGCTTACTTGGGCCCCATGCTACGCGGTCGGCGTGAGCGGTTTTTCGGCCCTGACGCGGCGCCCAAACTTCACACCAATTCCGGCGCCTGGGCCATCCTGCAAAAACCAGCCGCCCAAATGAAAAAACCCCGCCAACGCGGGGTTTGTGACGTCCTGAGATTCTAATCGATTTCGAATCAGGCGTAGCGGCGCAGGCGCGTCGCGAATTCCTGCAGCGCCTTGATGCCGCTTTGTTCTGCGCGATGGCACCAATCCTGTAATTGCGCGAGAAGCTGTTCGCGCGACGCGGTCGAACGGTCCCAGATCGCGGCGAGATCCTGGCGCAGTTGGAAGTACGTATGCAGCTTCTGGCTGTTCGCGAAGATTTCCGGCAGCAGCTTCTTCTGCGGCTCGTCGAGGCCGTCGGCGTCCTTGTGGAACCACTTGCGCGCGCTGCGCATCAGCTGGTACTTCTCGCTCGAACCGAGTTCCTTCAGGTGCGCGAGCTCCTGGCGGTAGGCACGCTTGACGGCCTTGCCGTAGCGCGCCATCACTTCGTAGCGGTTCGACAGCACGGCCTGCAGCGTTTCCTGGTCGAGCACCGTCTTCGGCTTGTTCAGACGCGGCGTGGGCGCGACCTTCTTCACCTTCGCGAGACCGAATGCCGACATGATGCGGATGTACATCCAGCCGATGTCGAACTCGTACCACTTGTTCGACAGCTTCGCCGACGTCGCGAACGTATGGTGGTTGTTGTGCAGTTCCTCGCCGCCGATCACGATGCCCCACGGGAACAGGTTCGTGCTCGCGTCGGCCGAGTTGAAGTTGCGATAGCCCCAGAAGTGACCGAAGCCGTTGACGACGCCCGCCGCCCAGAACGGAATCCACACCATCTGCACGGCCCACACGGTCAGGCCGAGCACGCCGAACAGCGCGACGTCGATGACCATCATCAGGCTCACGCCGAGAATCGGGTACTTCGAGTAGACGTTGCGTTCGATCCAGTCGTTCGGCGTGCCGTGGCTGAACTTGCGCATCGTCTCTTCGTTCTTCGCTTCCGCGCGATACAGCTCGGCGCCCTCGAGGAACACCTTCCAGATGCCGCGCGTCTGCGGGCTGTGCGGATCTTCCTCGGTCTCGCACTTCGCGTGATGCTTGCGGTGAATCGCGGCCCACTGGCCGGTCAGCATGCCGGTGGTCATCCACAGCCACAGGCGGAAGAAATGGCTCGCGATCGGATGCAGCTCCAGCGCGCGGTGCGCCTGGCAGCGGTGCAGGTAGACCGTCACGCCGATGATCGTGACGTGCGTGACGGCGAGCGCGAACAACGCGACCTGCCACCACGAAAAATGCAGGAGCCCGTGGGAAAGAAAATCGAGCAGGGAATTCAACAAGGCAGTTACCTGTGATGAGAGCGACGCCCGCTGGCGTCAGAAGAATGAAAGCATACCGCGTGTAGACCAGAATTTTACTTCAACCGTTCCAAGTCTTTGTAAAAAATGAACATTTTCTTGCCCTCACGCAATCCGCGCGGTCCATGGGCGGACTGGGAAAGGCCCGCGATCCGGTTTCGACCGCGAAATCGGTACGATTGACCGGCCGCGAGCGCTATGCCGCCGGCGCGCGCGCGTCCAGCGCACCGCTGGCGGCAGCCGGATCGCGCCCGGCCGCCGCGGCCGCCGCGGGAAAGCCGTCCGGCAGCCCGACCACGCGCACTTCGCGCTGCGGAAACGGAATGGAAATCCCGTGCTCGCCGAACAGCCGCCAGATGTTGCGGTTCACGCTCGAGCGCACGCCCGACGTGCCTTTCGCCGCATCCTCGATCCAGAAACCCAGCTCCAGGTCGATCCCGTCCGCGCCGAAACTTGCGAGGTACGGCGTCGGCGCCGGCTCGGCCAGCACGCGCGGCACGTCCTTCGCGGCTTCGGCAAGCAATGCGAGTGCCTGCTCGACGTCGCTCGTGTAGGCGACCTGCACCGCGACCTTCGCGTAGCCGCGCGTCAGGTAAGACGACTGGTTCTGCACGACGTCGGTGATCAGCTTCTCGTTCGGGATCAGCGTCTCGTTGCCGTCGAGGCCGCGCACGACCGTGTAGCGCGTGCGGATCTGCGTGACGACGCCCTGCAGCCCGCCGACGCTGATCGCATCGCCGAGCCGCAGCGAGCGGTCGAGCAGGATGATGAAGCCCGACACGTAGTTGCTCGCGATCTTCTGCAGCCCGAACCCGAGGCCGACGCCCACCGCGCCGCCGAACACGCCGAGGACCGTCACGTCGATACCGACGAGCGACAACCCGATCAGGATCGCCGCGAACACGAGCAGCGCGCGGCCGACCCGCGACAGCACGACCTTCAGGTTCGCGTCGAGCGTGCTCGCGCGCGACAGGCGATCCTCGAGCACCGAGCCGAGCCACATCGCGACCATCAGCGTCACGCACACCCACAGCGCGCCGGAGATCACCGACAGCAGCGTGAGGTGCGCGGTCGCGACCCGGAACTGCACGCTGTCGAGCCAGCCGAGCACGTCGCGCTGGATGCCGAGCACGGTCATCACCATCGCGGCCCACACGACGGTCGACACGATCTTCTCGACGACCGACAGCCACGCGTGCGTGTGGCCGTCGCGCGCGAACACGCGCCGCGCGAAGAAGAACAGCACGTAGATCAGCCCGATGCCGAACAGCGGCACGAGCGCGAGCGACAGCAGCGACGTCGACATGAACGGCTCGAACGCGAACTGCGCGCCGCCGACGAACACGCCGCCGAACAACGGAAACAACGCACGCTTCAGGCTTTGCGCGCCCGCGCCCGGCGCGCGTCCGGCCGCCCGGCGCCGTGCATCGATCCGAGCGTGCACGAAGCGCGCGGCCACCCACGCGAGACACAGCGCACCGACGAGAATCGCCGCCTGCCAGATCATCACCGGCTGGTGGAAATCGCGAATCACCGATGCCAGCCGGCGCGACAGCAGGCGGCTCTGCAGACTCTCCATCGTCCGTCCGGCCAGCCGTTACTGCGCGGCGCGGCGTTCGAGCACCGCGGCGAAGAAGCCGTCCGTCGCGTGACGGTGCGGCCACAGCGACAGGTAGTCGCCCGTCTCGAGTTCGACGCGCTGGTCGGCCAGCACCTTCTGCGCCGGCACCAGCACGAACTCGGGATGATCGGCGAGGAACTGTTCGACGATGCGCTCGTTCTCGGCATCGAGCACGCTGCAGGTCGCGTAGACGAGCCGGCCGCCCTTCTTCACGAGGCGCGCGGCGCTCGCGAGGATCGACGCCTGCTTCGGCGTCAGCTCGTCGATCGCGGTGCGCGTCTGGCGCCACTTCAGGTCGGGATTACGGCGCAGCGTGCCGAGGCCGCTGCACGGCGCGTCGACCAGCACGCGGTCGATCTTGCCGGCGAGCCGCTTGATCTTCGCGTCGTGCTCGCTGTCGATCAGCACCGGGTTCACGTTCGACAGCCCGCTGCGCGCGAGGCGCGGCTTCAGCTTCGCGAGGCGCTTCTCCGACACGTCGAACGCATAGAGGCGCCCCGTCGAGCGCATCATCGCGCCGAGCGCGAGCGTCTTGCCGCCCGCGCCCGCGCAGAAATCGACGACCATTTCGCCGCGCCGCGGCGCGACCAGCGAGCACAGCAGCTGGCTGCCTTCGTCCTGCACCTCGATCGCGCCTTCCTCGAACAGCTTCAGGCGCGTCAGCGCCGGCTTGCCGACCACGCGCACGCCGAACGGCGCGAACGGCGTCGCGCCCGCATCGATGCCGCTCGCGCGCAGCGCGTCGATCACCTGGTCGCGGCTCGCCTTCTGCGCGTTGGCACGCAGGTCGAGCGGCGCCGGGTAGTTCAGCGCGGCGGCGAGCTGCGCAAGCTCCTCGGCGTCGAAACGGGCCGACAGCGCCTGGTGAATCCAGTCGGGCAGGTTCGTGCGAATGCGCACCGGCAGGCTCGCCGGATCGATCTTCGACACGTGTTCGAGCCATGCCGACTCGGTGTCGGACAGGAACGGCTTCAGCGCATTGCGACCGACCGTCTGCATCAGGCCCAGCAGCGTGAGGCGCCGCGCGGGCGTGCCGGTGCCGCTCTCGGCCAGATGCGAAAACTCCATCTTCCGGCGCAGCACCGCGAACACGGCCTCGGCGATCACGCCGCGCTCCGCGTGCCCGAGCTTCGGGTGCGCACGGAAGAACCGGCTCGTCGTCGCGTCGGCGGGGCCGGCGAATTTCAGCACCTCGGCCAGCAAAGTCTCGGTCTGGCCGATCAGGAATCCGTGCAGCTTCATACGCCCTCACTCGTTTCGGTATGCGGTTGATCCGCGAAAATCCAGCGCGCCTCGTCGGGCGCCACCACTGCGCGGCCGTTCTCGAGGCGCAGCTGCCCCTCGACGAACCAGCGCACCGCACGCGGATACAGCACATGCTCGACCGCCAGCACACGCCGCGCGAGCGCGGCCGCGTCGTCGCCGGCGCGCACGGGCACCGCGCCCTGCGCGACGATCGCGCCGCTGTCGAGCTCCGGAATGACGAAATGCACGCTCGCGCCATGCAGCGCGACGCCGGCGTCGAGCGCCTGCTGGTGCGTGTGGATGCCCTTGAAGCTCGGCAGCAGCGACGGATGGATGTTGAGCAGCCGGCCTTCGTATCGTCTGACGAATGCGGGCGTCAGGATGCGCATGAAGCCGGCGAGGACGACGAGATCGGGCGAGAAACGGTCGATCTCGGCGGCGAGCGCCGCGTCGAAGCTGTCGCGGCCGTCGAACGACCGGTGGTCGACCACCGCCGTCGCCGCCCCGTGCGACGCGGCAAAAGCCAGTCCGGCCGCATCGGGCCGGTTGGCGATCACGGCGGCAATCTCGGCCGGCCAGCGTTCCTGCGCGCACGCGCGGACGATGGCCTCCATGTTGCTGCCGCGACCGGAAATCAGGATCACGAGTTTTTTCATCCGCGAATTTTACCATTCGCCCTCGCGTTTCCCGCCTTCTCGGCCGTCGGCCCGCCCGAACGTTTATAATCTTCTGCTTTGCGGCATTCCACCGCTCATTCCCCGACGCTGCATCCGCTATCGTGAAAGTCTTCCGCGGCCTGCCCAACGCCGAGAGCCGCGCCCCGTGCGCGCTGACGATCGGCAATTTCGACGGTGTCCATCGCGGCCACCAGGCCCTGCTCGCGCGCGTGCGCGCGGCGGCGGACGCGCGCGGCCTGCCCGTGTGCGTGATGACGTTCGAGCCGCACCCGCGCGAATTCTTCAATCCGGCCGGCGCGCCGCCGCGCATCGCGATGCTGCGCGACAAGCTCGAGGCGCTGCGCGAGCACGGTGTCGACCGCGTCGTCGTCGAGCACTTCAACCACACGTTCGCGAGCCAGTCGCCGCAGGCGTTCGTCGAGCGCACGCTGGTGAACGGGCTGCACACGCGCTGGATGATGGTCGGCGACGATTTCTGCTACGGCGCGAAGCGCGCGGGCACCTTCGACACGCTGAAGGCGGCCGGCGAGCAGCACGGCTTCGAGGTCGAGCAGATGGGCACGGTGGCCGGCAGCGACGGCACGCGCATTTCCAGCTCCGGCGTGCGCGCGTCGCTCGCCGCGGGCGATCTCGACGCGGCCGCGCAGGCGCTCGGCCACGGCTATGCGATCAGCGGCCACGTCGCGCACGGGCTGAAGCTCGGCCGCGATCTCGGCTTCCCGACGCTGAACCTGCCGATCGCGCACAAGCGGCCGGCGCTCGCGGGCATCTTCGTCGTGCAGGTGCACGGCCTCGGCCCCGAGCCGCTGCCGGGCGTCGCGAGCCTGGGGCTGCGTCCGACCGTCGACGATTCGGGCCGCGTGCTGCTCGAAGTGCACCTGCTCGACTGGCACGGCGACGCGTACGGCAAGCTGGTCCGTGTCGAATTCCTGAAGAAGCTGCGCGACGAGGCGAAGTTCGACGATCTCGAGGCGCTGTCGCGCGCGATCGCGCTGGACGTCGCGAACGCGCGCGCGTACTTCGTCGAGCGCGACCGTGCGCCGGGCAGCCGGGCGACGGGCTTCGCGACGTCGGCCACCGACCGAATTAGCTGATCCGGACGGCGGCGCCCTGGCGCCGCACCCTCGCGCGCCTGCTCGCGCGCCTACCCGATTCACGACGCCCGAGCGTCCCCCGATTTAGATAGCGATCCCATCATGAGCAACAAGAAAGCCGATTCGAAACCGCAGGCCAAGTATCCGGTCAACCTGCTCGACACGCCGTTCCCGATGCGCGGCGACCTGCCCAAGCGCGAGCCGCAGTGGGTCAAGGAGTGGGAAGAGCGCGGCATCTACGACAAGATCCGCGCGGCCAGCAAGGGCCGGCCGAAGTTCATCCTGCACGACGGCCCGCCGTATGCGAACGGCGACATCCACCTCGGCCACGCGGTCAACAAGATCCTGAAGGACATCGTCGTCAAGTCGCGCAACATGGCCGGCTTCGACGCGCCGTACGTGCCGGGCTGGGATTGCCACGGCATGCCGATCGAAATCCAGATCGAGAAGCAGTTCGGCAAGTCGCTGCCGGCGGCCGAAGTGATGAGCAAGGCGCGCGCGTACGCGACCGAGCAGATCGAGAAGCAGAAGGTCGGCTTCAAGCGCCTGGGCGTGCTCGGCGACTGGGCCAACCCGTACAAGACGATGAACTTCGTGAACGAGGCGGAAGAGATCCGCGCGCTCGGCAAGATCATCGAGAAGGGCTACGTGTATCGCGGGCTGAAGCCGGTGAACTGGTGCTTCGACTGCGGCTCGGCGCTCGCGGAAGCGGAGGTCGAGTACAAGGACCGCACCGACCCGACGATCGACGTGATGTTCGCGTTCGCGGAGCCGGAAAAGACCGCGCACGCGTTCGGCCTGCCGGCGCTGCCGCGCGCCGAAGGCGGCATCGTGATCTGGACCACCACGCCGTGGACGATTCCCGCCAACCAGGCGCTGAACCTCCACCCGGAAATCGTCTACGCGCTGGTCGACACCGAGCGCGGGCTGCTGATCATCGCGCAGGAGCGCGTCGAAGCCTGCATGACCGACTTCAAGCTGACCGGCCGCGTCGTCGCGACCGCGCCCGGCGTGAAGCTCGCGAACCTGCGCTTCCACCACCCGCTCGCGTCGGCCCACCCCGGCTACCAGCGCACCGCGCCCGTCTACCTCGGCGACTACGTGACGACCGATACGGGTACGGGCGTCGTGCACTCGTCGCCCGCGTACGGCATCGAGGACTTCCAGTCGTGCAAGGCGCACGGGATGACCGATTCCGACATCATCAACCCGGTGATGGGCGACGGCCGCTACATCGAGTCGCTGCCGCTGTTCGGCGGCCTGTCGATCTGGGACGCGAACCCGAAGATCGTCGACGCGCTGAACGCGGCCGGCTCGCTGCTGCGCAGCGAGAAGTACACGCACAGCTACATGCACTGCTGGCGCCACAAGACGCCGATCATCTACCGCGCGACGTCGCAATGGTTCGCCGGCATGGACGTGGCGCCGCGCGACGGCGGCAAGACGCTGCGCGAGACGGCGCTCGAAGGCGTCGACGCGACCGCGTTCTACCCGTCGTGGGGCAAGCAGCGCCTGTTCAGCATGATCGCGAACCGTCCCGACTGGACGCTGTCGCGCCAACGCCAGTGGGGCGTGCCGATGGCGTTCTTCGTGCACAAGGAAACCGGCGAGCTGCACCCGCGCACGCTCGAGCTGCTCGAGGAAGTCGCGAAGCGCGTCGAGCAGTCGGGCATCGAGGCATGGCAATCGCTCGACCCGCGCGAGCTGATCGGCGACGACGCGAACCTGTACGAAAAGAACCGCGACACGCTCGACGTGTGGTTCGACTCGGGCACGACGCACTGGCACGTGCTGCGCGGCTCGCACAAGGATCAGCTGCAGTTCCAGGCCGACCTGTACCTCGAAGGCTCCGACCAGCACCGCGGCTGGTTCCACTCGTCGCTGCTCACGGCATCGATGCTCGACGGCCGCGCGCCGTACAAGGGCCTGCTCACGCACGGCTTCACGGTCGACGGCGAAGGCCGCAAGATGAGCAAGTCGCTCGGCAACGGCATCGACCCGCATGAAGTCGCGAACCGCCTCGGCGCGGAAATCATCCGCCTGTGGATCGCGTCGACCGACTACTCGGGCGAGCTCGCGATCTCCGAGGAAATCCTGAAGCGCGTGACGGAAGGCTATCGCCGCATCCGCAACACGCTGCGCTTCCTGCTCGCGAACCTGTCGGATTTCGACTTCGCGCAGCACGCGGTGCCGGTCGACGAATGGCTCGAAATCGACCGCTACGCGGTCGCGTTCTCGCAGCAACTGCAGACGGAACTGCTCGGCCACTACGAGAAGTACGAGTTCCACCCGGTCGTCGCGAAGCTGCAGACGTACTGCTCGGAGGATCTCGGCGGCTTCTACCTCGACGTGCTGAAGGATCGCCTGTACACGAGCGCCGCCGATTCGCGCGCGCGCCGCTCCGCGCAAACGGCGCTGTACCACCTGACGCAAGGCCTGCTGCGCGTGCTCGCGCCGTTCCTGTCGTTCACGGCGGAAGAAGCGTGGAAGGTGTTCCAGCCGGCGAGCGACACGATCTTCACGGAGACCTACTATGCGTATCCGGAAGTCGCCGGCGCGGCCGCGCTGATCGAGAAGTGGGCGCTGCTGCGCGACGTGCGCGGCAACGTGACGAAGGCGCTCGAGGAAGCGCGCACCGCGAACCGCATCGGTTCGTCGCTGCAGGCCGAAGTGGCCGTGCATGCGAGCGGCGCGCGCTACGACGCGCTGACGAGCCTCGGCGACGATCTGAAGTTCGTGCTGATCACGTCGGCCGCGACGGTCGTCAAGGTCGACGACGACGCGCAGGAAAGCGTCGACGTGGCCGCGTCGAAGTACCAGAAGTGCGAACGCTGCTGGCACTACCGCGAAGATGTCGGCGCGCACGCCGATCATCCGACGCTGTGCGGCCGCTGCTTCTCGAACCTGTTTGAAAACGGCGAAATCCGGAGCGCTGCATAAATATGGCGAAGACCCTGTCGAAACCGGCCAGCGGCGCGCTCGCGCCCTGGCTCGGCATTTCGCTGATCGTGATCCTGTTCGACCAGTTGTCGAAGATCGCGATCCTGAAAACGTTCGCGTACGGCGCGCAGCATGCGCTGACGTCGTTCTTCAATCTCGTGCTGGTGTACAACCGCGGCGCCGCGTTCGGCTTCCTGTCGGCCGCGAGCGGCTGGCAGCGCTGGGCGTTCACCGCGCTCGGCATCGGTGCGACGCTCGTGATCTGCTTCCTGCTGCGCCGTCACGGCCAGCAACGCCTGTTCAGCCTGTCGCTCGCGCTGATCCTCGGTGGAGCGCTCGGCAACGTGGTCGACCGGCTCGTCTACGGTCACGTGATCGACTTCCTCGATTTCCACCTCGGCGCGTGGCACTTCCCGGCGTTCAACCTCGCCGATTCCGCGATCACGATCGGCGCGGTGCTGCTGATCTACGACGAGCTGCGGCGCGTGCGCGGCGCGCGCTGAGCGCGCATACTCCGTGTCGACGGCCGGCTTCGCGCCGGCCGTTCCGTTTGACCCCAGGAGGCCTGAGTTGGCACACGCAGAACTCGCAGGAAAACACCTCGTTCTCGGCCTGACGGGCGGCATCGCCTGCTACAAGATCGCCGAGCTCACGCGGCTGCTCGTGAAGGCCGGCGCGACCGTGCAGGTCGCGATGACCGACGCCGCCACCCAGTTCATCACGCCCGTCACGATGCAGGCGCTGTCGGGGCGGCCCGTCTACACGAGCCAGTGGGACGCGCGCATCGACAACAACATGGCGCACATCGACCTGTCGCGCGAAGCCGACGCGATCGTGATCGCGCCCGCGTCGACGGATTTCCTCGCGAAGCTCGCGCACGGGTTCGCCGACGACCTGCTGTCGACGCTGTGCGTCGCACGCGACTGCCCGCTGCTCGTCGTGCCCGCGATGAATCGCCAGATGTGGCAGAACCCGGCCACGCAACGCAACGCCGCGCAACTGCGCGCGGACGGCGTATCGGTGCTCGGCCCGGACTCGGGCGCGCAGGCATGCGGCGAAGTCGGCGACGGCCGCATGCTCGAACCCGAGGCGATCTATGAAGCGATCGTCGCGCACTTCGCGCCGAAGGTGCTCGCGCACCGGCGCGTGCTGATCACGGCCGGGCCGACGTTCGAGCCGCTCGACCCGGTCCGCGGCCTGACGAACCGCTCCAGCGGCAAGATGGGCTTCGCGCTCGCGCGCGCCGCGCAGCAGGCGGGCGCCGACGTGCATCTCGTCGCCGGGCCGGTCGCGCTCGACACGCCGTGGGGCGTGACCCGCCAGGACGTGCAGACCGCGCAGCAAATGTACGACGCGGTGATGCAGGCGGTCGCCGATGCCGACATCTTCATCGCGGTGGCGGCGGTCGCCGACTGGCGCGTCGACCAGCCGGCCGAGCACAAGATGAAGAAGACGGCCGACCGCAAGATGCCGGCGCTCGCGTTCGTCGAGAACCCCGACATCCTCGCGTCGGTCGCCGCGCTGCCCGATCCGCCGTTCTGCGTCGGCTTCGCGGCCGAAAGCGGCGACCTCGACGTGCACGGCGACGAGAAGCGCAAACGCAAGAACGTGCCACTGCTCGTCGGCAACCTCGGCCCGCTGACGTTCGGGCGCGACGACAACGAAGTGGTGCTGTTCGAGGCCGCCGGCCTCACGCGCCTGCCGCGCGCGCCCAAGGACGAACTCGCGCATGCGCTCGTCGCGGAAATCGCGAAGCGCCTGCCCGACAACCGCCTGATCTGATCCCGCGCGGCGGCACTGGCCGCCGCGCCCTTCCCGACCGATTCGACGACCGCATGAAACTCGACCTGAAGATTCTCGACGCGCGCATGCGCGACTACCTGCCCGCCTACGCGACCACCGGCAGCGCCGGCCTCGACCTGCGCGCGTGCCTCGACGCCCCGGTCACGCTGAAGCCGGGCGAAACCACGCTCGTGCCGACGGGCCTCGCGATCCACCTCGCCGATCCCGGCTATGCGGCGCTGATCCTGCCGCGCTCGGGCCTCGGCCACAAGCACGGGATCGTGCTCGGCAACCTCGTCGGCCTGATCGATTCCGACTACCAGGGCCAGTTGATGGTCTCGACGTGGAACCGCGGCCAGACCGAATTCGTGCTGAACCCGTTCGAACGGCTCGCGCAGCTCGTGATCGTGCCGGTCGTGCAAGCGCAGTTCAACATCGTCGACGAATTCACCGAGAGCGATCGCGGCGAAGGCGGCTTCGGCAGCACCGGCCGCCACTGAGCCACGCAGCACGAAAAACGGGGCCGCACGATCAGCGCGCGTGCCGGTGCCGGTAATGCAGCGCGTAGGCGAGCGTCAGCAGCACGACGAACACGACGCCGACCACCATCGTCATCCGGAATTCGCGCGTGAAAGCGGTCGTCAGCAGGATCGCCGCGACGAGCGCCGCGCCGAGCAGGCTGCCGAACGGGTGCCCCCACATCCGGAACGCGAGCGTAGGGCCCCGATACTTCGAACGGAAGCGCAGGTGCGTGACGAAGATCATCAGCCACGTGAACAGCGCGCCGAACATCGCGATCGCCATCATCACCGTGAACGCGGTGTCGGGCGCGAGCGCAACCAGCACGGCCGCCACCGCGACGCCGCTCGTCGAAATCCATAGCGCGGCGCGCGGCACGCCGTTCGCGCCCAGTCGGCCGAATACCGCCGGCGCGAGGCGCGCGCGCGACAGGCTGAACATCATCCGCGTCGTCACGTAGAGCTGGCTGTTCATCGCCGACAGCGCCGCGATCAGCAGCACGAAGTTGATCACGCCCGCCGCATACGGCACGTGCGTCGCGGCCATCACCTTCACGAACGGGCTTTCGTCGGTGCCGGCCTGCGTCCACGGCACGATCGCCAGCATCAGCGACAGCGTCAGCAGGTAGAACAGCACGAGCCGGAACACGGTCGAGCGGAAGGCGCGCGTGACCGCGTGCTGCGGATCGCGCGCCTCGCCGGCCGCGATCGCGACCGCTTCGATGCTCATGTAGCTGAAAATCGCGACGATCACCGCGACCCAGGTACCCCAAGGCCCCTTCGGCATGAAGCCGCCATGCGCGGTGTAGTTCGCGAAACCAATGCCCGATGCGGCCGGCGCCGACCACACGAGAAACGCGCCGAGCACGATGAACACGACGATCGCCGCGATCTTCAGCAACGAGAACGCGTATTCGACCGTCCCGTACAGCGTGACGCTCGCGAGGTTCACCGCGATCAGCAGCGCGGAGAAGCCGATCACCCAGTACCAGCCGGGCACGGCCGGGAACCAGTACTTCATGAACACGGCGATCGCGCTGATCTCGGTGCCGATCGCGAACACGACCGCGAACCAGTACGCATAGCGCACCAGGAAGCCCGCGAGCGGGCCGACGTAATGCTCGGCATACGCGCCGAACGAGCCGGCCGTCGGATGCGCGACGGTCATTTCCGCGAGTGCGCCCATCAGCAGCAGCGCGATCAGCGCGCCGATCGCATAGGAAACCAGCACGCTCGGGCCGGCGAGCCCGATCGCGAACCCGCTGCCGAGGAACAGCCCCGTGCCGATCGCGCCGCCGATCGCGATCATCGCCATCTGCCCCGACGTCAGCGCGTGGCGCAACCCTTGTTCGCGCGCGACGATATCGTCGAACGACCGTTGTTGTTGTGTCACTGCGTTACCACTCCCCTGCACCACCATCGCGCCGCCGGCGCCGGATAAAACGAAACGGCGCGGAGAACTTCCCGCGCCGTTCGCATAAACAACGAATGATTGCTTACTCGACTTCGACCGTCTCTTCGTTCGGCTTGTGCGGCGGATTCGCCAGCTTGTCGAACGACAACTGCACCTTGTCGCTTTCGTCGACGTCGACCGTCACGTGACCGCCGTTGACGAGCTTGCCGAACAGCAGTTCGTCGGCCAGCGCGCGCCGGATCGTGTCCTGGATCAGCCGCTGCATCGGCCGCGCGCCCATCAGCGGGTCGAAGCCGTGCTTCGCGAGATGCTTGCGCAACGCGTCGGTGAAGAGCGCGTCGACCTTCTTCTCGTGCAGTTGTTCCTCGAGCTGGATCAGGAACTTGTCGACCACACGCATGATGATTTCCTCATCGAGCGAGCGGAAGCTGATGATCGCATCCAGGCGGTTGCGGAACTCCGGCGTAAACAGGCGCTTGATGTCGGTCATCTCGTCGCCCGTTTCGCGGCGCGTCGTGAAACCGATCGTCGCCTTCTGCATCGACTCGGCGCCCGCGTTCGTCGTCATGATGATGATGACGTTGCGGAAATCCGCCTTGCGGCCGTTGTTGTCCGTCAGCGTGCCGTGGTCCATCACCTGCAGCAGCACGTTGAAGATGTCCGGATGCGCCTTCTCGATTTCGTCGAGCAGCAGCACGCAATGCGGCTTCTTCGTGACGGCTTCGGTCAGCAGGCCGCCCTGGTCGAACCCGACGTAGCCCGGCGGCGCGCCGATCAGCCGGCTCACCGCGTGACGCTCCATGTATTCCGACATGTCGAAGCGGATCAGCTCGATGCCGAGCGTGAACGCGAGCTGGCGCGCCACTTCGGTCTTGCCGACGCCCGTCGGGCCGGAGAACAGGAACGCGCCGATCGGCTTGTCCATCTTGCCGAGGCCCGCGCGCGCCATCTTGATCGAGGCCGCGAGCGCGTCGATCGCCGGATCCTGGCCGAACACGACGCTCTTCAGGTCGCGATCGAGCGTCTGCAGCTTGCTGCGATCGTCCTGCGACACGCTCTGCGCCGGCACGCGCGCGATCTTCGAGATGATTTCCTCGATCTCGCCCTTGCCGATCGTCTTCTTCTGCTTCGACTTCGGCAGGATACGCTGCGCGGCGCCCGCCTCGTCGATCACGTCGATCGCCTTGTCCGGCAGGTGACGGTCGGTGATGAAGCGCGCCGACAGTTCGGCCGCGGCCGACAGCGCACCCGACGAGTACTTGACGCCGTGATGCTCCTCGAAGCGCGACTTCAGCCCGCGCAGGATCGCGACCGTCTGCTCGACGCTCGGCTCCGTCACGTCGACCTTCTGGAAGCGCCGCGACAGCGCCGCATCCTTCTCGAAGATGCCGCGGTACTCGGTGAACGTCGTCGCGCCGATGCACTTGAGCGTGCCCGACGACAACGCCGGCTTCAGCAGGTTCGACGCATCGAGCGTGCCGCCCGACGCGGCGCCCGCGCCGATCAGCGTATGGATTTCGTCGATGAAGAGGATCGCGTGCGGACGCTCCTTCAACTCCTTCAGCACCGTCTTCAGACGCTGCTCGAAATCGCCGCGATACTTGGTGCCCGCCAGCAGCGCGCCCATGTCGAGCGAATACACCTGCGCGTTCGCGAGGATGTCCGGCACTTCGCCGCGCGTGATCCGATACGCGAGCCCTTCGGCGATCGCGGTCTTGCCGACGCCGGCTTCGCCGACGAGCAGCGGGTTGTTCTTGCGGCGACGGCACAGCACCTGCACGACGCGCTCGACCTCCGGCTCGCGGCCGATCAGCGGATCGATGCGGCCGTCCTTCGCCATCTGGTTCAGGTTCTGCGTGAACTGCGCGAGCGGCGTTTCCTTCTGCGCGTTCGCGTCCTCGCTTTCCGCGTTCGCGTCGGTCGACTTCGCGGCTTCGCCGCTGTTCGTCTTCGCGATGCCGTGCGAAATGAAGTTCACCACGTCGAGACGCGTGACGCCCTGCTGCTGCAGGTAGTAGACGGCGTGCGAATCCTTCTCGCCGAAGATCGCGACCAGCACGTTCGCGCCGGTGACTTCCTTCTTGCCGTTCGACGTCGACTGGACGTGCATGATCGCGCGCTGGATCACGCGCTGGAACCCGAGCGTCGGCTGGGTATCGACATCGTCGGTGCCCGGGACGGTAGGTGTGTTGTCGTGGATGAAATTGCGCAGGTTCTGACGCAAGTCCTCGATGTTGGCCGCACACGCGCGCAACACCTCGGCTGCCGTCGGATTATCCAGCAGGGCCAGCAGCAGGTGCTCGACCGTAATGAACTCATGGCGCGCCTGGCGTGCTTCCATGAACGCCATGTGCAGGCTGACTTCCAATTCCTGGGCAATCATGCTTCCTCCATCACGCACTGCAGCGGATGCCCTGCCTGCCGCGCATGGGTAACGACTTGCTCAACCTTGGTCGACGCGATGTCCCGCGTATAGACCCCACAAACCCCTCGCCCTTCGCGATGGACCTTCAGCATGATCTGCGTGGCCGTCTCGCGATCCTTCTTGAAATACTCCTGGACCACCATCACGACGAATTCCATCGGCGTGAAGTCGTCGTTCAGCAGCACCACCTTGTACATCGAAGGCGGCTTGAGCTTCTGCTGCTTGCGTTCCAGGACGGTACTGTCCTGCTTGTCCGGGATAATCGCCATACACCCATTCTAAACAACTCGGACAGGCCCGCAATCCTGCCATTACCCGACCGACCGGCCGGCGCCCTCCCCGGTATCCCGGAACACGCGATCGCCCTCGCGCCATACGAAAGCCGGCTGCGGTGCCGGCTTTCACGCATGGCGCGGAACACGAACCGTCAGGGGGAATCGCACCGGAACGTCGTGTCCGCATCCAGTATCCCACAAGCCGGGACGACTCGAACGCGTGTCACTCGAGCCTGGTATATGAGCCGATTATGCGGCTTTTCAAGCCCCCGCGCTTGGCCACATGCTGCAAAGCAAAGCCGGAAAAACCCTGAAAATGGGTTCTTTACAACGACCCTCCAACCGTCTAAAAATTCCACTTGACACTCCAATAAAGAGCGCCAACAATCAAGCTGGCACTTTTTTCAATTCGTCTGACGGCGAAATGAAAGAGGCCGAAGGTGAGCTTGTGAGGGGGGAACGGCTGTATTTTCCGGTCGTTTAGCTTTTCGAGCGTGCTCGTGGTAAGTAGCAGCGACTGTGTGACAGGGGAAGTAGGAAAATGGCAACTGGTATCGTTAAGTGGTTCAACGACGCGAAGGGCTTCGGTTTCATCACTCCCGACGAGGGCGGTGAAGATCTGTTTGCGCACTTCTCGGCCATCAACATGCAGGGTTTCAAGACCCTCAAGGAAGGCCAGAAAGTAAGCTTCGAGGTCGTCCAAGGCCCGAAGGGCAAGCAGGCTTCGAATATCCAGGCTGCCTGAAGGCAACGGATTTCGGATGAAGAAACCCGGCATATGCCGGGTTTCTTTTTTTGTGGCGCATCTTTCAAAGCGCCAATGCATCGGCGATTTGATTGCCGTTTTCATACAATCGCGGCGCGCAATATACGATTGTCGCGCCAAAGACGCGAATGCGCGGCGCATGAAAAACGGGCGCGCCGCCGAAGCGCCGCGCCCGCCAGATACCCGCACTTGCCGGCGGCACGTGCGGCGTACCGGATCCGACACGCCGGCAACGCCGCCGGCGCCATTCGTTACCAGCTATACGACGCGCCCGCGCCCCACGTCGTCGCCGCGGAGCTGAAGCCGGCGCCAATCTTCATCTTCAGGTTCTCGCGGAGCCGGACCGACGCGCCGAACGCGCCGGCCTGATAGCCGAGATAGCTGCCAAAGCCCATGCCGACGGCAATCGTCTTGCCGGGATCGACATCCGGAATCATCGTCAGCGCGGTGGCCGCCGCGACGCCGCTGTAGGCACGTCGCGCGACCGCGTTGAGTTGACGCAGGTTCACGGCATCCGAAGGCAGCACGGCGTCCGCGAGGTTGGCGATCTTCCTCTCGTTCGTCGGCGTACCCACCGACACGGTATTGTCACGATCCGCCACCGAGCCGCTCCCCAGCGCCACGGAGTTCGCGCCGGTCGCGACCGCGTCCGTACCGATTGCCGTGCTTTGCGCGCCGGCCGCCGATGCCCCCGAGCCGAGCGTCACGCTGCCGTTGCCGGCCGCGACCGCGCCCGTGCCAACCGCGACGCTGCGCGCGCCGAGCGCCTGGGCGCGCACGCCGTTCGCCATGCTCGCGTCGCCCGTTGCCGCCGCTGCCGCGCCCAACGCCATGCTGTTGTCCGCACCCGCCAGCGCGCCGACACCCACCGCGGTGCTGTTCGCACCCGATGCGTACGCACCGGCTCCGGCCGCGAGACTCGCATTGCCGGCCGCCGCGGCCTGCGCGCCAAGCGCCGTACCGTTTACGCCCGACGCCGTCGCGCCGGTGCCGGCCGCCATGCTCTGCTCGGCGCTCGCATTCGCGCCCTTGCCGAGCGCGACGCTCGCGTCGCCCGTCGCCGACGCCGAATTGCCGAGCGCCGTGCCGTCCACACCCGCGGCCAACGCGTTCACGCCGACCGCCGAGCCGTTCGCGCCCGATGCCGTCGCGCCGGTGCCGGCCGCCATGCTCTGCTCTCCGCTTGCGTTCGCGCTCTTGCCGAGCGCGATGCTCGCGTCGCCCGTCGCCGACGCCGAATTGCCGAGCGCCGTGCTGTCCACGCCCGCCGCCGACGCGTGCACACCGACCGCCGAGCTGTTCACGCCCGACGCCGCCGCGCCGGTACCGGCCGCCATGCTCTGCTCTCCGCTTGCGTTCGCGCCCTTGCCGAGCGCGATGCTCGCGTCGCCCGTCGCCGACGCCGAATTGCCGAGCGCCGTGCTGTCCACGCCCGTCGCCGACGCATTCACGCCGACCGCCGAGCTGTTCGCGCCCGACGCCGCCGCGCCGGTACCGGCCGCCATGCTCTGGTCGGCGCTTGCGTTCGCGCCCTTGCCCAGCGCGATGCTCGCGTCGCCCGTCGCCGACGCCGAATTGCCGAGCGCCGTGCTGTCCACGCCCGTCGCCGACGCGTGCACACCCACCGCCGAGCTGTTCACGCCCGATGCCGTCGCGCCGGTGCCGGCCGCCATGCTTTGGTCGGCGCTTGCGTTCGCGCCCTTGCCGAGTGCGATGCTCTCATCGCCCGTCGCCGATGCCGAATTGCCGAGCGCCGTGCTGTCCACACCCGTCGCCGACGCATTCACGCCGACCGCCGAGCTGTTCGCGCCCGATGCCGTCGCGCCGGTGCCGGCCGCCATGCTCTGCTCGGCGCTCGCGTTCGCGCCCTTGCCCAGCGCGACGCTCGCGTCGCCCGTCGCCGATGCCGAATTGCCGAGCGCCGTGCTGTCCGTGGTGGACGCGTTCGAGTTTTTCCCGAGCGCGACGCTGTTTTGCCCCGTGCCGGGTGACGGCAACGAAGAATTTGCAAGCCTGTCGTTGATGTTGTTGATCGATCCGGCCAGCGAATTGGCCGTCGCGCCCAACCGGCCGACTGCGTTGCTCAGTTGATCGATCTGCTCCTGCAACGACAGTTGCGCGTGCGCATCCGTGGCCAGCAGGCTCGACATGCCGATCACACTTGCCGCGATGGTACGCAAGGTCAGAACGCGCACGGCACGCTTTTCGTTCATCAGACCGCCCATCGGGTTTCTTATCAATTTCATAAGAGTCCTAAATACTTGATTTCGTCACTCATGGCGCGACATCGCATTAATTCGAGAGAAACGGATATCGTCTTGCGCCCGCGTCAATACCGCGCAACGTCATGGCGACACCTGCGATGCCCGCCCGCATGGGCCTGCAGCGTAGCGCGTCATGGAAATTGCACTCGACCGAGTATAGGGACCGTCAACTCAAAAGAATATGAGCCAAGTACGAAATTAAGCGCTGTCCGATTGCGTGGATATCGAACATCGGATGCGTCTGAACAGGAACGGCCGCTGTACGCTCGCGGGACGATCGATCCGCCGTCAAACCGGCTCGACGGCGGATCGATCCGGCATCACATCACCGTCAGCGTTCCCATCATCCCGAGATCCTCGTGTTCGAGGATGTGGCAATGAAACATGCGCTCGCCGGACATCTCCTGCGTGGTGAGGATCGTCACGGTCTCGCCGCTGCGCACGTTCACGGTATCTCGCCATGCGCGGAACGGCTCGGGGATACGCGAGCCGTTCGACGCGCGCTCGATCACCTGGAACTGCGTGCCGTGCAAATGGAACGGGTGATCCATGTCGGTGGCGTTGCGGATCTCCCAGCGCTCGACGTCGCCACGGCGGCTCGTCAGCGTCGCGCGATGCGGCGCGTACGTATCGCCGTTGATGGTGAAGCGCATGCCCGCCGGGCGGCCGTGCGCCGCACTCTTCATCATCGCGTCCATGTCCATTTCCTCGCCGAACGCGACCGTCTTGTGCGCGACCGGTTCGCCCAGCGGCGGCACCGCGCGCAGCGTGGCAGGCAGCGCGCGGGCCTCGGCGGGCGCAAACGCGACATCGGCCAGCGCCAGCGCCGGATCGGGCGGCAGGCTGCCGTGACCGTCGTCGTGCGACATCGCCATCTTGCGGCGGTCGTACTCGGCCGCCTGCAGCACCGCGCGCGACACACGATCGCCGGCACGCACCAGCAGCTCCGCGCGCTCGCCCGGCGCAATCAGCAACGACGTCACGCGCCGCGGCGCGTCGAACAGCCCGCCGTCGGTGCCCACCTGCTCGAACGCGCGACCGTCGTCGAACGCGATGCGCAGGTAGCGTGCGCTGCACGCGTTCCAGACACGCCAGCGTTCGTCGCCCGCGACGTCGATGCGCGGCCGGCGCGCACCGTTGACCAGCACGAACTGGCCTTCGCGGCCGTTCATCCAGTCCATCATGTCGTTCGGCGCGATCGTGCCGTCGCGCGCAAGCTTCAGATCCGACACGAACAGGTGGCGCTCGGGCCAGCCGGCAAGCGGATCCTCCGCGGCGCGCACGACGAACGGGCCGGCCAGCCCGCGAAACACCTGCTCGGCGGTCATCATGTGCGGATGCGGGTGGTACCAGTACGTACCGGCGCTACCCTTCGGCAGCGTGAAGCGATACACGCGCGACGCGCCGGGCGCGACCGGATCGGACGGGTTGCCGTCCTGGTCGGGCGGCACGGGCAGGCCGTGCCAGTGGATCGTCGACGGCTGCGGCAGCTTGTTCACGAACCGGATCTCGACCGTATCGCCCTCGCGCACGTCGATCAGCGGGCCGACGACGGGGCCTTGCGTGCCCGGGCCGAACTGCCAGAACGTGGTCGGCCGCGCACCGCGCAGCAGCGCTCGCGCCACCGGTTGAGCGACCAGCGTGGCCCGGAATGTGCCCGGCTCGCGGCTTTCGTTGGCCAGCGTGCGCAACGTCGCGAGCGGCGCGCCGGCCGGCAGCGCGTCGGCGGCCGCCAGGGCAGCCGGCGCTGGCTTGCCGTGCTGCGCGTGCGCCGACATCCCTGACATACCCGACATGCCCGGCATGTCGTCCATCGAATCCATGCCGGCCATGCCCGCGTGACCGGCATGCTGCGCCGACGCGGCGCGCGCGAACAGCGACGCGGCCGCGACACCGATGGTGCGCGACAGGAAGGTTCTCCGTCTCATCAATCGATCCTCGTTATCCGTGCAGCGCCGCGCGAGAGCCGCGGCGATCGCGTCATCATAACCGCAGGGCCGGATCGAAAAACGCCGCCGCGGGACGGGTGGCGATACGCCGCAGCACGCATCGTTACCGCGCCGGACGGCGTCACGACCGCCATCGCCGGGCGGTATTTCGGCACGCATGGGCGCCGCCCCTTCGCACATTCCAGCGAACGCGCTGTGCGCCTTCCGCCCCACCCTCCCGCTCTCCGCCGCCGCGTCCGGATGCTCGCACCCGCCGATTTTTCACGATGCGGAACAAGTCACTGCGTTATAAAAATTCGTGGTGCAGGGCACAAATTTCCCGTTTCGCGATGCCGAAAAACGTTCCGCAATACAAAACGTTGCAAATAATACTTTGTTTTTAAAAGGGAATTTTTGTTTCGAGAAGTCGCTCTACGCGCACCATTCGAGCGGGGCGCGGACGTAGACTTGGTTCCATGCACCGACGCTTCGCCACGACGTTCGACACGGAATCCGGCGCAAGCAGCCAGTCGGGCCACAGCCGGGCGAACCGGCGGACGGCGCAACAGAATCGCTTGTGATCAGAAAGGGAGAACGGAAATGAAGGGATTTCGCTTTGGTTCAGCGCTCGGGTCGTTCTACATCCTGCCGGGTAACGGCGGCTGGGAAGCGACGTTCGGCAACGCCCTGCTCGGCGCGTTCTCGTGCCCCGAAGTGGCGGCCGACCACATCTCGCGCGGCGACTGCGAGCAACTGTCCGAACTCGACACCGCGACGCTCGAAGTACCGCATGAAATCGCCGAATGGGAAATCGTTCACGTCTGAATGGCAACCCCGCAACGACAAACGCCCCGGGGGACCGGGGCGTTTTTCTTGAGTGCCGGGCGGCGAACGGTTCAATCCGCCGCACCGGCACATGCATCGGCTCGCGCGAGTGCGCGGCCGGCGTCAGGCGACCGCGTCGACGATGCCGTTCAGCGTCGCGCTCGGGCGCATGGCCTGGCTCGTCAGCTCGACGTTCGGACGGTAGTACCCGCCGATCGCCTGCGGCTTGCCTTGCGCGGCCGCCAGTTCTTCCAGGATACGCGCCTCGTTGTCCGACAGCGCCTTCGCCACACCTTCGAACTGCGCCTTCAGCGCGGCGTCCTCGCTCTGCTCCGCCAGCGCCTGCGCCCAGTACAGGCACAGGTAGAAGTGGCTGCCGCGGTTATCGAGGCCGCCGACCTTGCGCGCCGGCGACTTGTTCTCGTCCAGAAACTTGCCGGTCGCCTGGTCGAGCGTCTTCGCGAGCACGAGCGCCTTCGCGTTCTGATACGCGTTGCCGAGGTGTTCGAGCGACGCGGCCAGCGCGAGGAATTCGCCGAGCGAATCCCAGCGCAGGAAGCCTTCCTCGACGAACTGCTGCACGTGCTTCGGCGCGGAGCCGCCCGCCCCCGTTTCGAACATCCCGCCGCCGGCCATCAGCGGCACGATCGACAGCATCTTCGCGCTGGTGCCGAGTTCCATGATCGGGAACAGGTCGGTCAGGTAGTCGCGCAGCACGTTGCCGGTGACCGAGATCGTGTCCTTGCCCGCACGGATGCGCTCGAGCGAGAAACGCGTCGCTTCGACCGGCGTCATGATGCGGATGTCGAGGCCGTTCGTGTCGTGATCCTTCAGGTAGCGTTCGACCTTCGCGATGATCTGCGCATCGTGCGCGCGCGCCGGATCGAGCCAGAATACGGCAGGCGCGCCGGTCGCGCGGGCGCGGTTGACCGCGAGCTTGACCCAGTCCTGCACCGGTGCGTCCTTCGTCTGGCACATGCGCCAGATGTCGCCCGACTCGACCGCGTGCTCGAGCAGCACGTTGCCGGCTTCGTCGATGACGCGCACGACACCGTCCGCCGGAATCTGGAACGTCTTGTCGTGCGAACCGTATTCCTCGGCCGCCTGCGCCATCAGGCCCACGTTCGGCACGCTGCCCATCGTGACCGGATCGAACGCGCCGTGCTGCTTGCAGTCCTCGATCACGGCCTGGTACACGCCCGCGTAGCAGCGGTCCGGAATCACGGCCTTCGCGTCGTACAGTTGACCGTCCGGGCCCCACATGCCGCCCGAATCGCGGATCATCGCCGGCATCGACGCGTCGACGATCACGTCGCTCGGCACGTGCAGGTTCGTGATGCCCTTGTCCGAGTTGACCATCGCGAGGCGCGGGCGCACCGCGTACTCGGCCTTGACGTCGGCTTCGATCGCCTCGCGCGTGTCGGCCGGCAGATCCTTCAGGCGCGCGTAGAGGTCGCCGATCCCGTTGTTCGGGTTGAAGCCGACCTTCGCCAGCACGTCCGCGTGCTTGGTGAGCGCGTCACGGTAGAACACCGACACGAAGTGGCCGAACAGGATCGGGTCCGAGACCTTCATCATGGTCGCCTTCAGGTGCACCGAGAACAGCACGTCCTGCGCCTTCGCGTCGGCGATCTGCGCTTCGATGAAGCTGCGCAGCGCGTTGCGGCTCATCACCGACGCGTCGATCACTTCACCGGCCTTCACGGCCGTCTTTTCCTTCAGCACCTTCTTCGCGCCGTCGGTGGTCGTCAGTTCGATCTTCACGCTGCCGGCCGCGGCGATCAGCGCCGACTTCTCGCTGCCGTAGAAGTCGCCTTCGGTCATGTGCGCGACATGCGCCTTCGACGTGGACTTCCACGCGCCCATCTTGTGCGGATGCTTGCGTGCGTAGTTCTTGACCGACAGCGGCGCGCGGCGGTCGGAGTTGCCTTCGCGCAGCACCGGGTTCACCGCGCTGCCCTTGATCTTGTCGTAGCGCGCCTTGACGGCCTTCTCTTCGTCCGTCGCCGGATCTTCCGGATAGGCGGGCAGCGCGTAGCCCTGCGCCTGCAGTTCGGCGATCGCGGCCTTCAGCTGCGGCACCGATGCGCTGATGTTCGGCAGCTTGATGATGTTCGCTTCCGGCTTCAGCGTGAGCTGGCCCAGCTCGGCCAGATCGTCGGAACCCTTCTGCTCCGACGGCAGGATGTCTGCGAATGCCGCGATGATGCGGCCGGCGAGCGAGATGTCGCGCGTTTCGACGGCGACGCCGGACGAACGCGTGAAGGCCTTGACGATCGGCAGCAGCGAATAGGTCGCGAGCGCGGGCGCTTCGTCGGTGAGGGTGTAGATGATCTTGGGCGAAGTGGACATGGTGGTCAAAGCATTGCTACGTGATGGTGGGACTGAAGAGCGCCGGCGGTAACCGGCGGGGAGCGACCGGGTCGATCGCGAAAGGGGCGCGCCGGCTCAGCCGGGCGGTGGTGTTGCGAGGGCCGTCATGTTCTACCTTGCAGGGTCTGCGGGCCGCATCGCGGCGCCGCGGCCCGGATGCCGGGCCGCCCTGCCAACAAACCTGCCATCCACGAAACGCTCCGGCGCCGGCAGACAGCGCCGGGGCGGCCGGCATCGTGCCGGCCCACCCCGGAAGGGGTCTTACATGTTCTCGATCAGCACTTCGCCGAAGCCGGAGCACGACACCTGCGTCGCACCTTCCATCAGGCGCGCGAAGTCGTACGTGACGCGCTTCTGCAGGATCGACTTCTCCATCGCGGCGATGATCGTGTCGGCTGCTTCCGTCCAGCCGAGGTGGCGCAGCATCATTTCCGCCGACAGGATCTCGGAACCCGGGTTTACGTAATCCTTGCCCGCGTACTTCGGCGCCGTGCCGTGCGTCGCCTCGAACATCGCGACCGAATCCGACAGATTCGCGCCCGGCGCGATCCCGATGCCGCCGACCTGCGCGGCCAGCGCGTCGGAGATGTAGTCGCCGTTCAGGTTCAGCGTCGCGATCACGTCGTATTCGGCCGGGCGCAGCAGGATCTGCTGCAGGAACGCGTCGGCGATCGAATCCTTGATCACGATCTCGTTGCCCGTCTTCGGGTTCTTCACGCGCATCCACGGGCCGCCGTCGATCAGCTCGCCGCCGAATTCCTTCTGCGCGAGCGCGTAGCCGGCGTCACGGAACAGGCCTTCCGTGAACTTCATGATGTTGCCCTTGTGCACCAGCGTGACCGACTTGCGATCGTTGTCGATCGCGTACTGGATCGCCTTGCGCACGAGCCGCTCGGTGCCTTCGGTCGACACGGGCTTGACGCCGATCCCGGAGGTTTCCGGAAAGCGGATCTTCTTCACGCCCATCTCGTCCTGCAGGAACTTGATCACCTTCTTCGCCTGCTCGGAGCCCGCGGCCCATTCGATGCCCGCGTAGATGTCTTCCGAGTTCTCGCGGAAGATCACCATGTCGATCTTCTGCGGCTCGCGCACCGGCGACGGCACGCCCTTGAAGTACTGGACCGGGCGCAGGCACACGTAGAGGTCGAGCTCCTGGCGCAGCGCGACGTTCAGCGAACGGATGCCGCCGCCGACCGGGGTCGTGAGCGGCCCCTTGATCGACACGACGTATTCCTTCAGCACCTGCAGCGTTTCGTCCGGCAGCCACACGTCCGGGCCGTACACCTTGGTCGCCTTCTCGCCCGCGAAGATCTCCATCCAGTGGATCTTGCGCTTGCCCTTGTACGCATGCGCGACCGCCGCGTCGACGACCTTGATCATGACCGGCGTGATATCGAAGCCCGTACCGTCGCCTTCGATATAGGGAATGATCGGCTGATCGGAAACGTTGAGCGAGAAGTCCTTGTTGACGGTGATCTTGTCACCGCCCTCCGGAACCTTGATGTGCTGATACGGCATGATCGACTCCAGTGACGTGGCTGAGCAGGTGATGCTGGTCGAAGCTGCGCGCGCGGCGGGGGCGCGGCATGGCCACCCCGTGACGGCAACAGCGAGCCGCTATTCTAGCGCCCCAACCGGGCACTTCGGCGCGAACCGCGGCACTGCGTATCAAGACCTCACTTATGTCTTATATAAGACAGAGGACTTGCCGTTCCGTATTATGCATTAAGATTCCGCCATTTGCCATAGACCGCCCGCCCCCGCTCCGTGCGGGGCGCCGGGCGGGCGCCCTGCCATGAACCTGATCGCCCTCAACAAGCCGTTCGGCACGATTTGCCAGTTTTCCGCGCACGAGACGCGGCCGTCGCTCGGCGACTGGGTAAAAACGCCCGGCGTGTACGCGGCCGGCCGGCTCGATGCGGACAGCGAGGGGCTGCTGCTGCTCACCGACGACGGCGCGCTGCAGGCGCGCATCGCGGAGCCGCGCCACAAGCTCGTGAAGCGCTACTGGGCGCAGGTCGACGGCGCGCCGGGGCCGGCCGACCTGAAGGCGCTCGCGCGCGGCGTCGATCTCGGCGACTACGTGACGCGCCCGTGCCGCGCCGAATTCATCGAGCCGCCCGACACACTGTGGCCGCGCAATCCGCCGATCCGCTACCGCGCCGCGATCCCGACCACGTGGATCGAGCTCGCGATCACCGAGGGCAAGAACCGGCAGGTGCGCCGGATGACGGCGGCCGTCGGCTTTCCGACGTTGCGCCTGGTGCGCGTCGGCATCGGCGCGCTCGATATATTCGCGCTCGGCATTGCGCCGGGCGAAACAATCGCGCTGCCGCCGCGCGCGCCGTGGGACGGTTTCGCAGCCGCCGGGTAGCGGATCCGGGCCGCGCGAATTTTTCGTCGTCTGTTTCGTCAACCGGGCGCGCAGATCGCGCGTTAAACCACGCAGATGCCAACCTTAGCTATCCGGCATTGGCAGCCGAACCCCGTGTTTGCGTCACGAAAGCGACGTTTTATTCGAATACGATTCGGCGCCCGCAGCGCAAAGAGAAATTTCTCGAAGCGTCTGTCAACCGAAAGGTGGATGGCACCGTTAGACGACATGACTCCTATTGCCGGGTCATTTGGTTAATTAACTAAAGCTGAGGAACACAACATGAACAAACTGATCGCCGCTCTGGTCGCTGGTCTCTTCGCAACGGCTGCTTTCGCACAAGCATCGGCTCCGGAAGCTGCTTCGGCTGCTGCTCCGGCAGCTGCTTCGGCACCGGCAAAGCACAAGGCTGCCAAGAAGCACCACGCCAAGAAGCACCACGCTGCGAAGAAGGCAGCTAGCGAAGCCGAAGCTCCGGCAGCTGCTTCGAACTAAGTAAGCAAGCTGTAATAACGCAGTCAAGAACACGCAGTCCTGCCGTTCTTACGGCGTTGAAAGGCAGATCACCGCAAGGCGATCTGCCTTTTTCTTTTTTGTGCCCGCCGCCGCGCATCGCGTACCATGCGGGTCTTGCTTTCCAGACAGGAGCCATGCTGTGCCATTCTCCCTGCGCCCGTCGCTCGGCCGCCTTGCGCGCGCCGCCGTGTTTCCCGCCGCGCTCGCCGTCCTCGCGCTCGGCATGCAGGCCGCCTGCGCGCAAGTGCCGCCCGGCGCCAAGCAGCCGAGCGAGTTCCCGCGCGTGAAGCTGCGCGCCGGCATGTACGTGATCGACGCGGCCGTCGCCGCGAACGACGCCGACCGCGAACAGGGGCTGATGTACCGTTCGCAGCTCGCGCCGAACGAAGGCATGCTGTTCGTCTTCAACGAGAACGCCGTGCACTGCTTCTGGATGAAGAACACGCTGATTCCGCTGTCGATCGCGTTCATCCGCGCGGACGGCACGATCACCGACATCGACGAGATGAAGGCCGAGACGACGGACAACCACTGCCCGCGCAACAACGGCGTCTATGCGCTCGAGATGAGCAAGGGCTGGTTCGCCGCGAAGGGCATCAAGCCGGGCATGAAGCTCGACGGGCTGCCCAAGCCGCAGTAACCGCCCATGCCGCGGCGGCGCCGCGCGTCGACCCGAGCCGGCCGCTCGCAGCGCGCCGGCTTTTTTTTCGCCCGCCCGCGGCGCCCGCCTTGATTCGGCACACGCTGCCCGCATCTGCAAAAGCCACGGACAAGCGCTATCCTTTAAATCTCGCTTGTTCCAGTCCGGGCCGGCCCAGCCGGCCCCCTTACGATCCGAACCACCAGGAGGTTCACGTGCCCCGCAAAACCCCCATCGAGCGCTATCGAAACATCGGGATCAGCGCTCACATCGACGCCGGCAAGACCACGACGACCGAGCGCATCCTGTTTTACACCGGTGTGAGCCACAAGATCGGTGAAGTGCACGACGGCGCGGCCACGATGGACTGGATGGAGCAGGAGCAGGAACGCGGCATCACGATCACGTCGGCGGCGACCACGGCCTTCTGGAAGGGCATGGCCGGCAACTATCCGGAGCACCGGATCAACATCATCGATACGCCCGGGCACGTCGACTTCACGATCGAGGTCGAGCGCTCGATGCGCGTGCTCGACGGCGCGTGCATGGTCTACGACTCGGTCGGCGGCGTGCAGCCGCAATCCGAGACCGTGTGGCGCCAGGCGAACAAGTACAAGGTGCCGCGCATCGCGTTCGTCAACAAGATGGACCGGATCGGCGCCGACTTCTTCCGCGTGCAGAAGCAGATCGGCGAGCGCCTGAAGGGCGTCGCCGTGCCGATCCAGATTCCGATCGGCGCGGAGGACCATTTCCAGGGCGTCGTCGATCTCGTGAAGATGAAGGCGATCGTGTGGGACGACGAAAGCCAGGGCGTGAAATTCACGTACGAGGACATCCCCGCGAACCTCGTCGATCTCGCGCACGAATGGCGCGAGAAGATGGTCGAGGCCGCGGCCGAAGCGAGCGAGGAACTGCTCGAGAAGTATCTGCACGACCATGAATCGCTGACCGAGGACGAGATCAAGACCGCGCTGCGCAAGCGCACGATCGCCAACGAGATCGTGCCGATGCTGTGCGGCAGCGCGTTCAAGAACAAGGGCGTGCAGGCGATGCTCGACGCGGTGATCGACTACCTGCCGTCGCCCGTCGACGTGCCCGCGATCCTCGGCCACGACTTCGCCGATCCGGAGAAGCCGGCGGAACGCCACCCGAGCGACGACGAGCCGTTCTCGTCGCTCGCGTTCAAGATCATGACCGACCCGTTCGTCGGCCAGCTGATCTTCTTCCGCGTGTATTCGGGCGTCGTCGAGTCGGGCGACACGGTGCTCAACGCGACGAAGGACAAGAAGGAGCGGCTCGGCCGGATCCTGCAGATGCACGCGAACGAGCGCAAGGAAATCAAGGAGGTGCGCGCGGGCGACATCGCGGCGGCCGTCGGCCTGAAGGAGGCGACCACCGGCGACACGCTGTGCGATCCGGCCAAGCCGATCATCCTCGAGAAGATGGAATTCCCGGAGCCGGTGATCTCGCAGGCCGTCGAGCCGAAGACGAAGGCCGACCAGGAAAAGATGGGCCTCGCGCTGAACCGGCTCGCGCAGGAAGATCCGTCGTTCCGCGTGCAGACCGACGAAGAGTCCGGCCAGACGATCATTTCGGGGATGGGCGAGCTTCACCTCGAAATCCTGGTCGACCGGATGAAGCGCGAGTTCGGCGTCGAGGCGACGGTCGGCAAGCCGCAAGTCGCCTATCGCGAAACGGTGCGCACGACGGCGGCCGACGTCGAAGGCAAGTTCGTCAAGCAGTCGGGCGGTCGCGGCCAGTACGGCCACGCGGTGATCACGCTCGAGCCGAACCCGGGCAAGGGCTACGAGTTCCTCGACGAGATCAAGGGTGGCGTGATTCCGCGTGAATACATCCCGGCGGTCGACAAGGGTATCCAGGACACGCTGAAGTCGGGCGTGCTCGCGGGCTACCCGGTCGTCGACGTGAAGGTGCATCTGACGTTCGGTTCGTACCACGACGTCGACTCGAACGAAAACGCATTCCGGATGGCCGGCTCGATGGCGTTCAAGGAGGCGATGCGCAAGGCGAAGCCCGTGCTGCTCGAGCCGATGATGGCCGTCGAGGTCGAGACGCCCGAGGACTTCATGGGCAACGTGATGGGCGACCTGTCGAGCCGGCGCGGCATCGTGCAGGGAATGGAGGACATCGCGGGCGGCGGCGGCAAGCTGGTGCGCGCCGAAGTGCCGCTCGCGGAGATGTTCGGCTATTCGACGTCGCTGCGCTCGGCCACGCAAGGCCGTGCGACGTACACGATGGAGTTCAAGCATTACGCGGAAACGCCGGCGAACGTGTCGGAAGCCGTGATCAACGCGAAGACGAAGTAAGCACTGCTCACCCGCGCGCTGTCGCGGGTACGCGAAGCCCGTCCGGTTCCGGACGGGCTTTTTTTCGTCCGGCGCACACGGCGAATCGCGGCCCTTTTTGATCGGCGCGCCGAGCTTTTTTTCGCGTGCCACAATGGATGGCGATTCGTCAGATGGAACCCGCCCGATGCCGCCCACCCCCACCCCTGCCCTGCGCCGCCTGCTGACCCTCTATGCCGGCCTGATCGCCGCGAACGTCGCCGTCTGGCTGTGGGCGCTCGCGGTGCTGCGTGACCATCCGCTGCTGCTCGGCACCGCGGCGATCGCGTACGGGCTCGGGCTGCGTCATGCGGTCGACGCGGATCACATCGCCGCGATCGACGTCGCGACACGCAAGCTGATGCAGGACGGCCAGCGTCCGGTGAGCGTCGGCCTGTTCTTCTCGCTCGGCCATTCGACGATCGTGATCGTCGCGACGTTCGGCATCGCGCTGACCGCGTTCGCGCTGCGCGACCGGTTCGACGCATTTCGCGAAATCGGCGGCACGATCGGCACGGCCGTATCGGCCACCTTCCTGCTGGTGCTCGCGTGCGTGAACCTGATGATCCTGCGCGACGTGTGGCGACGCTATCGCGGCGCATCCGGGCATACGCACGACGGCGCGCACGACCATCGTCCCGCCGGACTCGTATCGCGGTTGCTGCGCCCGCTGTTCCGGTTCGTGTCGAAGAGCTGGCACATGTACCCGGTCGGCGTGCTGTTCGGGCTAGGTTTCGATACTGCAACCGAAATCGGCCTGCTCGCGATCGCCGCCGCGCAGGCGAGCCAGGGCCTCCCGGTCTATACGGTCATGCTGTTTCCCGCGCTGTTCACGGCCGGCATGACGCTGATCGACTCGACCGACAACGTGCTGATGATCCGGGCATACGGCTGGGCGATGGACGATCCGCAGCGCAAGCTGCTCTACAACGCGAGCATCACGTTCGTGTCGGCGGCCGTCGCGCTGGCGATCGGCGGGATCGAGGCGGCCGGCCTGCTGGCCGACAAGCTGGCGCTGTCGGGCCCCGTGCGCGACACGCTCGATGCGATCGGCGAACGCTTCGGCTCGATCGGCTACGGCATCGTCGCGCTGTTCCTCTTCTGCTGGATCGCGTCGATCCTGTTCCACCGCTGGCAACGCGCGGCCGACGCGCCGGCGCGCTGAACGACGCCCCTACGTTTCATTCCGGAAACAAAACGCCTCCCAACAGTGTCGCATGCGCGCTCGCGCGACTGCGCACGCCTTTCGCCACGGCCCTGAGCGGCCGATGGCACGAATCTCGCAGAGTGGGATCCGCACGGCGGGCCCGCGTGCCGATCAGCGTTCGCGGCTGGCGTCAAGCGCCGGCCCGAACGTCATCGGCCGACGATAGGACAACGAATCTTCTGAGCCCCCTGCACTACACGTAAATCGTCGCGCGGCAACGAGGCATCGCGCGCATGGGGAGGCCATGATGCATAAAACGACACAACCGTTCCGCGCGGCGGGACGGCGCCCTCGTGCAACCCTGCTGGCCGCAGCCGCGTTGGCGTGCTGCTGCTCGTATGCCGTCGCACAGAACACGACACCCGACTCCGCGTCCGACACGAACGCCAGTGCGGACACCATCATGACGCTGGTCGAGAACGCCTCGCCGTGCGCGGCCGATCCGGCTGGATGCGCGGCGCACGTCTATGCCGGCCGGGGCGCCGGTAATGGCGGTCCCGGCGCGAGCGGCAGCGGCGGCGGGAATGGCGGTGGGACAGGTAGCGGCAGTGGCAACGGGAACGGTAGCGGCGGAAACAACGGGAACGGCGCCGTCGGACCTGCCGGTGTCGGGGGAACGACGGGGGGAACCTCGGGCAGCGCGGGCGGCACGGGCCGCGGTGGCAACGCGTCGGGGAACGGCGGTTCAGGGGGCGGCTCTTCGGGTGGCGGCTCTTCGGGTGGCGGCTCTTCGGGTGGCGGCTCTTCGGGTGGCGGCACTTCGGGTGGCGGTACTTCGGGTGGCGGTACTTCGGGTGGCGGTACTTCGGGTGGCGGCACTTCGGGTGGCGGTACTTCGGGTGGCGGTACTTCGGGTGGCGGTACTTCGGGTGGCGGTACTTCGGGTGGCGGTACTTCGGGTGGCGGTACTTCGGGTGGCGGTACTTCGGGTGGCGGTACTTCGGGTGGCGGTACTTCGGGTGGCGGCACTTCGGGTGGCGGTACTTCGGGTGGCGGCACTTCGGGTGGCGGCACTTCGGGTGGCGGCACTTCGGGTGGCGGTACTTCGGGTGGCGGTACTTCGGGTGGCGGCACTTCGGGTGGCGGTACTTCGGGTGGCGGTACTTCGGGTGGCGGCACTTCGGGTGGCGGTACTTCGGGTGGCGGTACTTCGGGTGGCGGCACTTCGGGTGGCGGTACTTCGGGTGGCGGTACTTCGGGTGGCGGTACTTCGGGTGGCGGCACTTCGGGTGGCGGTACTTCGGGTGGCGGTGGCCACGGTGACGGCGGTGGTGGCGGTCACGGCGGCGGTCACGGAGGCGGTCACGGCGGTGGTCACGGTGGTGGCGGTGGCGGTGGCGGTGGCGGTGGCGGTGGCGGTGGCGGTGGCGGTGGCGGTGGCGGCGGTGGCGGCGGTGGCGGCGGTGGCGGCGGTGGCGGCGGCGGTGGCGGCGGTGGCGGCGGTGGCGGCGGCGGCGGCGGCGGCGGTGGCGGTGGCGGTGGCGGTGGCGGCGGTGGCGGCGGTGCTGGCGGCGGCGGTGCTGGCGGCGGCGGTGCTGGCGGCGGCGGTGCTGGCGGCGGCGGTGCTGGCGGCGGCGGTGCTGGTGGCGGCGGTGCTGGTGGCGGCGGTGCTGGTGGCGGCGGTGCTGGTGGCGGCGGTGCTGGTGGCGGCGGTGCTGGCGGCGGCGGTGCTGGTGGCGGCGGTGCTGGCGGCGGAGGCCATGGCAATGGCGGCGGCCACGGCAACGGCGGCGGCGGTCACGGCAATGGCGGAAACGGTAACGGCGGCGGGAGCGGCGGCGCCAATGGCACCGGCGGCCACGGCAATGGCGGCGGCAACGGTAACGGCAATGGCAGCGGAGGCGCCGGCAACGGCGGGGCCAACGGTGTCGGCAACGGCAACGGTGGCGGTCGCGGCAACGGCGGCGGTCACGGCAACGGCGGATCGCCCGGCGGCAACCACTGACCCCCGGCGTTGCCCGGGGTCAGAGCATCTCGAGCGCGCGCTTGCTGCGCGGCGGACGGAAATACGCGTCAAGCTGCGCGCGCTCGTCATCGCTCAACACGACATCGAGCGCGGCGCGGTTGTCGCGCACGTGCTCGATTCGCGACGCCTTCGGAATCGCGAATACACCCGGCTGCGCGAGCACCCATGCCAGCGCGACGCGCATCACCGACACGCCGCGCAGCCGCGCGATCTCGTCGAGCGGCGAGCGTTTCGGCAGCCGCCCGTGATCGACCGGACTGTATGCCATCGCCGGTATCCGGCGCTCGGCCAGCCACGGCAGCAGGTCGAATTCCGGGCCGCGTCGCGCGATGTTGTAGAGAATCTGGTTGGTGGCGCACGCACCACCGCCCGCCTCGTCGACGAGTTCGGCCATGTCGGCCGTATCGAAGTTGCTCACGCCCCAGTGGCGAATCTTGCCCGCACGCTGCAACGCGTCGAAACCCTCGACCGTTTCCTCGAGCGGCACCGAACCTCGCCAGTGCAGCAGATACAGGTCGAGGCGATCGGTACGCAGGCGCTTGAGGCTCGCGTCGCACGCGGCGACGACGCCACGCCGGCTTGCATGGTGCGGATAGACCTTGCTGACGAGGAACACGTCGTCGCGCAGGCCCGCGAGTGCGTCGCCGACCAGTTCCTCGGTCGCGCCGTCGCCATACATCTCGGCCGTATCGACCAGCGTCATCCCGAGTTCGACGCCCTCGCGCAGCGCGGCGATCTCGTCCGCGCGCCGCGCCGGCCGCTCGCCCATTTCCCAGGTGCCCAGGCCCAGCTTCGGAATCGTCTCGCCGTTCGGCAAGACGACCGTGGCGATCGTGTCTGTCATGCGTTTCCTCGTTGCGGATTCGTGGCCGCCCACCGCGGCCGAAGCATCGGATACGACGCATCAGTGTAGTCAATCGGTACGCCTCTGGCCTGTCACGCGGCAAAAACCGGCTATAACGGCACGGCATGATGACTTAGAATGGCCGCAACCTGATCGATACCCATTGTATGAAGGCACCCACGGACGACCGCTGGCAGGACCTGCGCCCCGACCCCGACAACGATACGCCGCTCTACCTGCAGCTCGCCCGCAAGCTCGGCGATGCAATCCACGACAACCGCTGGACGGCCGGCGAAGCGCTGCCTTCCGAGCGTGTGTTGTCCGAAGCGCTTGGCGTGTCGCGCATCACCGCGCGCAAGGCGATCGCGCTGCTCGTCGAGCAAGGCTTGATCCGCCGCACGCAGGGCGCGGGCAACTTCATCCAGCCGCGCTACGAGGATCCGCTGTCGCGGCTGTCGAGCTTCAGCGAAATGCTCGAGCGCCGCGGCTTCAAGCCGAGCTCGCAGTGGCTCGCACGCGAAATCCAGCCGGCCAACCGCGACGAAGTGATCCAGCTCGGGCTGTCGCCGGCCGCATCTGTTACGCGGCTGAAACGTCTGCGCCTGGCCGACGGCATCGTGATGGCCGTCGAGAACTCGACGTTCCCCGCGACGCTGATTCCCGATCCGCAGGCGATCGTCGGCTCCCTGTACAGCTATCTCGAAGCGCGCGGCACGCCGATCGTGCGCGCGCTGCAGCATTTCCGCGCGGTCAACGCGACCGACGAGATCGCCGAACAGATGGGCATCGCCCCGCACGACGCCCTGCTGCTGATCACGCGGATCGGCTATACGTCCGACCAGCGCGCGATCGAACTGACCGATACCTACTGCCGAAACGACTACTACGATTTCGTCGTCGAGCTGCGCAAGTAACGCGAGGCACGGCGCCTGCGCTTACAACTAGCGCTCACAACCAGCGCGCGTCGTCGGTGCCGAGCGGCACGGGCGGACGCGCGAACGACGGCGGCGTCGCCGACAACCGCTCGGCCGGCCGCACGGTGTCGAGCACGCCGAACGGCGACGCGACGCGCTCGATCCGGTCGCGCACGTCGGCCAGCGCGAGATCGGGCGCGTGCAACCCGCCCGGCACGGCGCCGAACGACTGCAGCCAGCGCCCCGTCTGCGCGAGCGACGTCCGCACGTGCCAGCTTCCCCCTTCGCGCGCGCGCCGGGCGAGCGCGATCATCGCGCCGAACGCCGCGAGATACCCCGTTGCATGGTCGAGCGCCTGGCATGGCAGATGGCGCGGCCCGCTCGCCTGCGCGGCCTGCTGCTCGTGCCATGCGATTCCGCTCGCCGACTGCACGAGGCTGTCGAACCCGCGCCGCTTCGCCCACGGCCCGGCGTGCCCGTACGCCGACACCGACACGTAGACGATGCCGGGCCGCCGCTCGGCCAGCGCCTGCGGCGCGAACCCGCGCGCGGCGAGCGCGCCGGGCCGGTACGACTGCAGGAACACGTCCGTCTCGCGCGCCAGCGCGTGCAGCGTATCGACGCCTGCCGCGTCGCGCAGATCGATCCACGTCGAGCGCTTGCCGCGTCCGTTGTCGATCACGAGCGGCGCGATGTTCGGCAGATGCGGGCCGTTGACGAGCAGCGTCTGCGCGCCATGCGACGCCAGCGTGCGGCCCGCGACCGGCCCCGCGATGATGCGCGTGAGATCGAGCACGCGCACGCCGGCCAGCGGCCGGCCGCCCTCGCCGCGGCCGATCGGCTCGGGCGGCGCGTCACCGATCCGCTCGATCTCGAACAGCGGCAGCGACGCGATCGCGCGCGCCTGCTCGTGCGCCGCCCATTCGTCAGGCGTTCTGATCAATGCCGCGCACAGGCCGGCGTCGGCCAGCGCGGTATCGAGCGCCGCGCCGTCCCACGTGCGAATCGCCGCGGCGACGTCGGCCGGCTGCGGGCCGCAGCCGAGCACATCGAGAATGCCGTGCAGGTGATGCGGGAAATTCGCGTGCAGCTGAATCCAGCGTCCGTCGCCCGTCTCGAAGAAGCCGGTGACGGGATGACGCAACTCGGGCGGCGGCCCGTCGTCCACGCGCAGGTAGCGTTCGCTGCGAAACGCCACGAGCGCGTCGCGCACCGACACGTCGACCGATTGCGCCACGCCCGTGCGCAGCCGATGGCATTCGGCTGCCGCGAGCGCGGCCGCGGCGATCGTCGCGGCGGCAAGCGTGCCCACATGAAACGTCGACGGCAACGTCGGGTCCTGTCCGGTCACGGTCGTACGAGCCAGCGCGTCGCGCTCGCCGTGTGCGAGTTGCCAAAGATGCGCCATTGCGGATTCGGGTGTCATGGTGAAGGAGATACCGTCGAGGAGACGGAATCGAGTCTAGAATTCGCGACAGGCGAGATCAATCTTGATTGCGCGAATCAATACATAACGAATAGTTGTAGCGGTTCCGCGCTTCATGCGCGGCGACAGGAGCAACCGGCATGACGTCCCTCAGTGCGCAGGAAGCCGCCGGCATGCTCGGCGTCAGCGTGAGCACCCTCTATGCATACGTGAGCCGCGGCCTGCTGCGCTCGCTGCCCGACGGCGCGACCAAGCGCCGCCGCTACGACGCCGACGAAGTGCGCCTGCTCGCGCGCCGCCGCGCCGACGCGAAGCGCGCGGGCGGTGTCGCCGAACGTTCGCTCGACTGGGGCGTGCCGGTCCTGGAATCGCGGATCACGCAGATCGCCGACGGCCGCCTGCGCTATCGCGGCGCGGATGCGATCGCGCTGGCCGATACGGCGACACTCGAGGAAACGGCCGCGCGGCTGTGGGATTGTCCGCCCGCGCGGCTGGCCGCCGCGTCGCTCGCATCGACCGGTTTCGACGCGGCGCAATGGCGCGACTGGGCTCATCGCTGGGCGCCGCTCGCGCCGCTCGAACGCGCGCTGGTGCTGCTGCCGGCCGCGGCCGCATCGCTGCCGCGCCTGTGGGCGCTGGGGCGCGATGCACAGCTCGATTCCGCCGCATTGCTGCTGCGCGTCGCGACGGCCGCGCTCGCCGGCATCGCGCCGGGCGACGCGCCCGTGCACCGGCAGCTCGCGGCCGCGTGGCGCGTGCGACGGCGCGCCGAGGCCGACCTGCTGCGGCGTGCGCTCGTGCTGTGCGCCGATCACGAACTGAATCCGTCGACCTTCGCGGTGCGCTGCATCGCGTCGACCGGCACCCATCTGTTCGGCGCGATCTCGGGCGGGCTCGCGGCGCTGTCGGGGCCGCGCCACGGCGGCGAGACGTTCCGCGCGGGCACGCTGCTCGACGAAGCGGCCCGCGCCGGCGATCTCGATCGCTACCTCGCGCTGCGGCTCGCGCACGACGAACGCGCGGACGGCGGCCGCACGGCCCTGTCCGGCTTCGCGCACCCGCTATACCCCGACGGCGATCCGCGCGCACGGGCGCTGCTCGATGCGCTGCACGCGGCGGCGCCCGAGCGGCCGGCGCTGCGCGTGGCGCGCGCGCTCGCCGCGCGCGTCGAAGCGGCGACGGGCCTGCGGCCGGCGATCGATTTCGCGCTCGCGGTGCTGGAGCGCACGCTCGCACTGCCCGACGGCGCGGCGTTCACGCTGTTCGCGACCGGCCGCACGGCCGGCTGGATCGCGCACGCGCTCGAACAGTACGCGGACGGAAAGCTGATCCGGCCACGCGCACGCTACGTCGGCAGCGACGCGGCCGGGTGACGCCGGCCGTGACGCCACGCGGCGAACGGACGCCACCACGCGGACGTCGAGCGCACGGCCGGCGCCGCGAGCGGGCCGAACGCGAACGTCGCGCCGCGCGGCCCGGCGCCGACCCACGCGCGCATGCCGGGCAGCAACGTCAGCGATGCGCCCGCACCCAGCCAGTGATCGTCGGGCCGGCCCTCGACGGTCACCCACACGTCGCCTTCGGCCACTTCGAGCAGCGTGAGATCGACGATCCGCCACCGGCCGGCCGGCTCGTCGCCGTCCATCACGTAAAGTCGCAGTTCGCGCATGGCAGCCTCCTGGTCGCACGGGTTCGACGACACCAGTATTTCGGACGGAGGCGGCACACGGACAGATACGGCAGCAGACGCTTTCGGCTGAACTGTACTGGCCGCCCGACGGGGACAGGCTTCCCGTGGCACGGCCGGCCGAGGTCGAGTCGGGCCGCATCACATATCGCCCCGAACCTGCACGGCGCGGCGGCTTTCCCTACAATGTCGGCTGTCCCGCGCCACCACCCCGCCCTCATGTTCCAACGCCCGCCCGCCGCCGCTCCCGGCGAAAAAAACCTCACCGTGATGCTCTGGCTCGTCGCGACGGGCTTCTTCATGCAGACGCTCGACGCGACGATCGTCAACACGGCGCTGCCGTCGATGGCCGCGAGCCTCGGCGAATCGCCGCTGCGGATGCAATCGGTCGTGATCGCGTACTCGCTGACGATGGCGGTGATGATCCCCGTGTCGGGCTGGCTCGCCGACACGTTCGGCACGCGACGCGTGTTCTTCAGCGCGATCCTGGTGTTCTCGCTCGGCTCGCTGCTGTGCGCGAACGCGCATACGCTGACGCAGCTCGTCGCGTTCCGCGTCGTGCAGGGCGTCGGCGGCGCGATGCTGCTGCCGGTCGGGCGGCTCGCGGTGCTGCGCACGTTTCCGGCCGAGCGCTACCTGCCCGCGCTGTCGTTCGTCGCGATTCCGGGCCTGATCGGCCCGCTGATCGGGCCGACGCTCGGCGGCTGGCTCGTGAAGATCGCGTCGTGGCACTGGATTTTCCTGATCAACGTGCCGGTCGGCGTCGCGGGCTGCATCGCGACCTTCTATTCGATGCCCGATTCGCGCAACCCGGCCGCCGGCCGCTTCGACCTGAAGGGCTATCTGCTGCTGACGATCGGCATGGTCGCGATCTCGCTGTCGCTCGACGGGCTCGCCGATCTCGGCATGCAGCACGCGGCCGTGCTGGTGCTGCTCGTCCTGAGCCTCGCGTGCTTCGTCGCGTACGGGCTGTACGCGGTGCGCGCGCCGCAGCCGATCTTCTCGCTCGAGCTGTTCAAGATCCACACGTTCAGCGTCGGGCTGCTCGGCAACCTGTTCGCGCGGATCGGCAGCGGCGCGATGCCGTACCTGATCCCGCTGCTGCTGCAGGTGAGCCTCGGCTACTCGGCGTTCGAGGCCGGGCTGATGATGCTGCCGGTCGCGGCGGCCGGCATGTTCTCGAAGCGGATCATCACGCGGCTGATCACGCAGCACGGCTATCGCAAGGTGCTGCTCGCGAACACGATCATGGTCGGCGTGATGATGGCAAGCTTCGCGCTGATGCGCGACACGGTGCCCGTGTGGGTGAAGGTCGTGCATCTCGCGCTGTTCGGCGGCTTCAACTCGATGCAGTTCACCGCGATGAACACGCTGACCCTGAAGGATCTCGGCACCGGCGGCGCGAGCAGCGGCAACAGCCTGTTCTCGCTCGTGCAGATGCTGTCGATGAGCCTCGGCGTCACGGTCGCCGGCGCGCTGCTCGCGACGTTCACCGGCATGCTGCGCACCGTGACGCCGAGCAACACGCTGCCGGCGTTCCACGCGACGTTCATCTGCGTCGGGATCATCACGGCCGCGTCCGCGTGGATCTTCGCGCAGCTCGCGCCCGAGATCCGCGGCCCGGCGCGCAAGACCGACCCGTCCGAGCGCGCGTGACGCGCGGCGCGCGCCGAATCGGGCCGGCGCGCACCATCGCGGTGCAACGCGACCCGGCCGCGCGCGTGCCGGCCGCGCCGGGCGGCCGTACACGGCGCCATGCCGCCGTGCATGCTTCTTGCTGGCCTATTCTGTAGGTAAACTGGCAGCCTTCCTTCGGCCGACATCATGAGCATGATCGAAATCGATCCCCCCGGCTTTCAACCGCCCCGCCCGGTCGCCGGCGACGACGGGAACCGGCGCACCGTGCTGTACGGCGGCTACACCGTGTTCAGCGTGTTTCAGCCCGTTTTCTCGGTGTCGCACCGGCGCGCGATCGGCTATCACGCGTCGCTGCGTGCGCACGACGAGGAAAACCGCCAGGTGGCGTCGCACGAGGTGTTCACGCAGGCGGCACGGCGCGGCGACCTGCTCGAGCTCGGCCGGCTCGCCGAATCGTTGCATCTCGGTAACTTCCACGCGTTCGACAGCCACGACGAGTGGCTCTTCCTGAGCCTGCATCCGGCCGCGCTGATGGACACCGTGTACGGCGACGCGCTGCTCGCGAACCTGAAGGCGCTCGGGCTGCCGCCGCACCGCGTGGTGCTCGAGGTGCCCGAACAGGCCGGCGGCGAGACGCCGCGCTATGCGGCGATCATCGACGGGCTGCGCAAGGCCGGCTTCCTGATCGCGCTCGTCGGATTCGGCGCGAAGCATTCGAACATCGATCGCGTGTGGCACCTGCATCCCGACATCGTCACGCTCGACCGCGGCATCCTCGCGCAGGCGAGCGAGCACTCGCATCTCGAACGCGTGCTGCCGGGGCTCGTGTCGCTGCTGCACGAATCCGGCCAGCTCGTGCTGATGGGCGGGCTCTCGACCGAACGCGACGCGCTGATCGCGCTCGAATGCGACGTCGATTTCGTGCAGGGCCAGTACTTCGCGGGGCCGAGCGTCGATCCCGTGCAGCCGCAGGCCGCCGCGGGCTGCATGGATACGCTCTCGGCCGCGCTGCGGCTGCGCGTCGCGCAGCGCGAGCGCACGCAGGCGGAACGGCTCGCGCCGTACGTCGCCGCGCTCGAGGAAGCGAGCCGCAAGCTCGGCGCGGGCGAATCGCTCACCGATGCGGCGGCCGCGGTGCTCGGGCTGCCCGAGACCGCACGCTGCTTCCTGCTCGACGCGTCGGGCCGCCAGATCGGCGACAACGTGCTCGCGCGCGGCAGCGTGTCGCAACGCGCGAAGCGCTTCCGGCCGCTGCTGCATTCCGAAGGCGCGAGCTGGGAACGCCGCCCGTACTTCATCGACGCGATGCGCGCGCCGGGCGGCGTGCATCTGACGCCGCCCTACCTGTCGATCAACGAGGCGCACCTGTGCGTGACCGCGTCGATCGCCGCACCGGCCGCGACGGGCATGCAGGTGCTCTGCGTCGACATCAACTGGGAAGCGGCGCTCAGCCGCGAATGAGTGCTAAGTGCGCCGGCGCGGCGCGCTCACGCGTCGCCGCCCGCCCTGCGCACGATCAACCGGTGCACGCGCTTGCCGGACGATGCGCTGACGACCTCGTGCTCGTCGATCACGCGCACGCCGGCGCCGAGCGCCGCATGCATCCGCGCCGAATCGAGCGGCGTATAGAGGCGGCCGCGCTCGTCGCGCAGCACGCCGTTTCCGGCCACCCGCCAGCTCAGGTACAACGTGCCGCCCGGCATCAGCAGATCGGCCAGCCGCGCGGCGGCCGCCGCCGCGTCCGCCTGTTCGAGATGCATGACGACCGTTTCGCACAGTACGTTGCGAAACGCGCCGGACGGTACGCCGGCCAGCGCCGGGAGCGCGGCCCGCTCGAAAATCAGATCCCGATGGCGCCGCCGCGCCTCGTCGAGCAGCGCGGCGCTCGCGTCGTAGCCGCGCACGTCGAAGCCGCGCGACGCGAGCCACGCCGTATCGCGCCCCGCGCCGCAGCCGACGTCGGCGGTCAGCCCCGGCGAGAAATACTGTTCGAGCAGTGCGTACATGTCGTCGGGCGCAGCCTGGTCGAGCCAGTCCTGCGCGTATTGCGCGGCATGGGCGTCGTAGGCATCGAGGGTCGGGCGATCCACCATGGCGATTGCTCCGCAAAGGCGTCGTATGACGCACTCCGCATCTTAGCCGTTGCGTGCGGCCTGCGCCGACGGCGGATGGTGCGACGCCGGCCTGCGCGGCCTGCACGCGCGCCGCACGCGACGGCTGACGCGCCGCCGCGCTTTCCGCGTCGTGAACGAGCACGCACAGTCGCGCATTGCCCGGCGCCGGCGCACCGAAGCGCCCGCGCTGAACACGCAGACCGGCCCCGGCCGGCGCATCAGACAGGTGAATGCGCGCCGCCGTGCACGGGGCCCGCGCGCCGCTCGACTTCGCGGCGCACGTCGCCGCGCAGCCCCGCGAAGAACGCGACCTCGGCGACGACGAACAGCGGCCCGACGATCAGGCCGGTCAGATCGTCGACGAACGCGGGCTTGCGGCCTTCGAACCAGTGCCCGACGAACTGCACGATCCAGCCGACGACGAACGCGCCGATGCCGATCGCGAGCCATTGCGCGGTCGGCCTCAGCGCCAGCGACTGCGCGGCCCACAGGGCGAGCGCGAACAGCACGGCCATCACGATCCCGAACCGCAGGTCGAGACGCAGGTAAAACACCGCGGACGCGACGGCGAGCAGCAGTGCGGGTGACAGCGCGATGCCGGCCGGCGTCCCGAGCGCCGGCCGCGACAGCAGCACCGCGATCGCGAACACGATCATCGGGATGCCGACCAGATGCGTCGCGATGTTGCGCGCGTCGCGATGGTAGGCCGCATACTGGGAAAGATGGTCTTCGAGGGTCTTCATGGCGTCTCCTGATCGGTTATTGAGCGCTATGATGCGCATCACGCCCGAGAACCGCTGTCAGCTACCCGACATCGCGCGCCCATGCCTTCCTCGCTCGCCCCGTACCTGCCGCAGATCGAAGCGAACCCGTGGTTCGCCGCGCTGCCGCCCGCGCTGCGCGCGGAGCTGATCGCCCGCGCGACGCCGCGCCATCTGCCGTCCGGCCAGGCGCTGTTCCGGCGCGGCGACCCGCCGTGCGGGCTGTACGCGGTGCTGGCCGGTTCACTCACGATAGGCGCGGTCGATCCGCAGGGCAAGGAAGCGCTGCTGACGGTGGCCGAGCCCGTCACCTGGTTCGGCGAGATCGCGTTGTTCGACGGCCTGCCGCGCACGCACGACGCCATCGCGCTTGACGACACGCTGCTGCTGCACGTACCGCAGGCCGCGCTGCTCGCGATCCTCGATACGACGCCGCAATACTGGCGGCAGTTCGCGCTGCTGATGGCGCAAAAGCTGCGCCTGAGCTTCCTGACGGTCGAATCGATAAGCGTGATGCCGGCCGCGCAGCGGCTTGCCGCGCGGCTGCTGATGATCGCCGAAGGCTACGGCGGCATCAGCGCCGGGCGCACGCACATCCGGCTGTCGCAGGAAATGCTCGCGTCGATGCTGTCGCTGACGCGGCAGACGACCAACCAGTTGCTGAAGGCGCTGCAGGCCGATGGCGTCGTGCGGCTGCACGTCGGCGAGATCGAGCTCGTGGACGTCGACGCGTTGCGCCGCGCGAGCGGGCTCGGCGACGGCGCGTACTGAACGGCGCGCCACGGCCTCTATCGGCCCCTATCAGCCTGTATCGGCCGCGACGCGCTGCCCGCGGCGGCCGAGTTGCGCTATCGTGGCGGCTCGTTTCCGTCCACCGCGCGCATCGCCTTGAACACGTCGACCGTCCCCGCCCCCGCCCGTCATCCGTGGCCCGTATTCATCGCGTTCGTGCGGCTAGGCCTCACGTCGTTCGGCGGGCCGGTCGCGCATCTCGGCTACTTTCGCGCGGAATTCGTCACGCGGCGCGGCTGGCTCACCGAGCGCACCTATGCCGATCTCGTCGGGCTGTGCCAGTTCCTGCCCGGGCCGGCGAGCAGCCAGGTCGGGATGGCGATCGGTCTCGCGCGTGCCGGCTATGCCGGCATGTTCGCCGCGTGGCTCGGCTTCACGCTGCCGTCGGCGCTGCTGATGATGCTGTTCGCGCTCGGCGTTCACGCGACAGGCGCGCCGATCGAAGCCGGCGCGCTGCACGGGCTGCGCATCGTATCGGTCGCGGTGATCGCGCAAGCCGTGTGGGGCATGGCGCGTACGCTGTGCCCCGATGCGCGGCGCGTCACGCTGATGGCCGCGGCCGCGTGCGTGGCGCTGCTCGCGCCGGCCGCGTGGACGCAGGTCGCGGTGATCGCGGTGGCCGCGGCCGCCGGTCTCGCGCTGCTGCCGCAGCCGGCACGTGACGCGCACGAACCGTTGCCGCTGCACGTGTCGCCGCGCGCAGGCGTGTTGTGGCTCGCACTGTTCGCGGCGCTGCTCGCCGCACTGCCGTTCGCGGCCCGCGCGCTGCGCTCCGATACGCTGGCCGTCGTCGATGCGTTCTTCCGCACGGGCGCGCTCGTGTTCGGCGGCGGCCATGTGGTGCTGCCGCTGCTGCAGGCGGCCGTGGTCGCGCCCGGCTGGGTCGGCGATTCGGCGTTTCTCGCCGGGTATGGCGTCGCGCAGGCCGTGCCGGGGCCGCTGTTCACGTTCTCGGCATTTCTCGGTGCGTCGCTGCGCGACGCGCCGAATGGCTGGCTCGGCGGCACGATCGCACTCGTGTCGATCTTCGCGCCGTCGTTCCTGCTCATCGCCGGCACCGCGCCGTTCTGGGAACGCCTGCGCCGCAGCGCGCGCATGCAGGCAGCGCTCGCCGGCGTGAACGCGGCCGTCGTCGGGCTGCTGCTCGCCGCGCTCTATCACCCGGTCTGGACCGACACGATCGTCGCGCCGCGCGACCTGGCCGCCGCGCTGGTCGCGTTCGTCGCGCTGGTGTTCTGGCGCGTGCCGCCCTGGGCCGTCGTGATCGCGAGCGCGGCGCTCGGCTGGCTGCTCGGCATGGCCGGCTGAGCCGGCCGGCGCGACACGTTCGGGGCGGGACAAAACAAAAAGCCCTCGAAACCGAGGGCTCCGAGGGCCTTGTTCGATGCCGCGCGCCGTGACGGCGCGCAGGCGCCGGACTTACGCGAAGTTCTTCGCCGCGAAGTCCCAGTTCACGATGTTCCAGAACGCTTCGACGAACTTCGGACGCGCGTTGCGGTAGTCGATGTAGTACGCGTGTTCCCACACGTCGATCGTCAGCAGCGGCTTGTCGGCGGTCGTCAGCGGCGTGGCGGCGTTGCTGGTCGACACGATGTCGAGCGAACCGTCGGCCTTCTTCACGAGCCATGCCCAGCCCGAACCGAACGTGCCGACCGCGGCCTTCGTGAACGCTTCCTTGAATGCGTCGTACGAACCCCACTTCGCGTTGATCGCGTCGCCCAGCGCGCCCGACGGTGCGCCGCCGCCGTTCGGCGACAGGCTGTTCCAGAAGAACGTGTGGTTCCAGATTTGCGCGGCGTTGTTGAAGATGCCGCCCGACGACTTCTTGATGATCTCTTCCAGCGGCAGGTTTTCGAATTCCGTGCCCGGGATCAGATTGTTCAGGTTCGTCACATAAGCCTGGTGGTGCTTGCCGTAGTGGTACTCGATCGTCTCTTTCGAGATGGTCGGCGCGAGTGCGTCTTCAGCGTACGGGAGCGGCGGGAGCGTATGAGCCATGGCGATTCCTTCGTTGAGTATGTAGGGAGGCTGTGTTGGATGCTGCCGAGCGTCCGATTGTAGGCGAGGACGAATAACCCCGCAAACTCACGGGCCATTTATCCGCGGTATGCGGAAAAGCGATGCTGGCGCAACGTCCGGCAGGGCGAATCGGACGATGCGCAGCATTCGTGCCCGGCCGCGCGGCATGCGTTGCGATGATCGTCGCGCCTCGCGCGCGCCGCTTGCGTCAGATCGTATCGGTCAGCCGCGGCTGCACGTCGGCGAGCGACACGTCGGCCGCGCCTTCGGCGAGATGCACGGTCAGGCGCCGCTGCGGCTTCAGCGCGCTCGGCGCGCGCACCGCGCGGCCCGTCTGCGCATCGATCAGCGCCGCATAGCCGCGCTCGAGCGTACGCTGCGGGCTCAGCACCTCGAGCCGTGCGGCACAGGCCGACACACGCGCAGTGTCGCGTTCGTGACGACGCTGCAGCGCGACCGCGAGACGTTGCGACAACCCCGCGAGCGCGTGGCGCGCCTGTGACGCATCGGGCCGCGCGCGCTGCCAGCGTAGTTGCGCGAGCGCGAAACGCGCGCGCGCATCGCGCACCGGCCGCGATGCCGCCGACGCGAGCCGCACCGCGAGCTGCTCGACGTGCGTACGCTGCCGCTGCAGCCGCTCGGCCGGACTCACGAGCCGGCGCGCGAGCCAGTCGAGCTGCTGCGCGCGCTGTTCGAGCCGGCGCGCCATGCCGCGCGCGAGCGCACGCTGACGCTCGTCGACCTCGCGCAGCAGCAGCGCGCGCTGCGGGCTCGCGAGTTCGGCCGCGCCGGTCGGCGTCGGCGCGCGCAGGTCGGCCGCGAAATCGGCGATCGTGAAATCGGTTTCGTGCCCGACGCCGCTCACGACCGGCAGCTCGCTCGCCGCGATCGCGCGCGCGAGCGCTTCGTCGTTGAACGACCATAGATCCTCGATCGAGCCGCCGCCGCGGCACACCAGCAGCACGTCGACCTCGCGCCGCGCATTCGCGGTCGCGACGGCCGCGACGAGCTTTTCGGCGGAACCGGCGCCCTGCACGGGAGCCGGATAGACGATCACCGGAATGTGCGGCGCACGCCGGGCGAGCGTGGTCAGCACGTCGCGCAGCGCGGCGGCCTGCAGCGACGTGACGATGCCGATCGCGCGCGGATGAGCCGGCAACGGCCGCTTGCGCTCGGGGGCGAACAGGCCCTCGCCTTCGAGCTGGGCCTTCAGCCGCAGGAACGCCTCGTACAGGCGCCCCTGTCCGGTGCGCCGCACGGCTTCGACGTTGAGCTGCACTTCGCCGCGCGGCTCGTACATCGTGACGACCGCGCGCACCTCGATGCGGTCGCCTTCGCGGGGCGTGAATTCCGCGTATTGCGCACGGCCGCGGAACATCACGCAGCGCATCTGCGCCTGCTGGTCCTTGATCGAGAAATACCAGTGGCCGCTCGCGGCGCGCGTGAAGTTCGATACTTCGCCGGAAATCCACAGCAGCGGAAACGCGCGCTCGAGCATCGTCGAAATCGCACGGTTGAGCGCCGAAACGGGAATCACTTCGTCGCCGCCGCGCGTGGCGCCGGGTGCGGAAAAAGGAGAATCGGAAAGCATGGGCGGTCGGATGAATGCTGGCGGCGTCACGATAGTCCGACACGCGCGCGGCGTCCAGCGTCGCCGTATTCGCCGCCACGCGTGGAAGGTGTCCACACGCTGACATTCGTCCGCGTAAAACGCGCGGAAACCGCCAAAAAATCCAGACGATTCTCCGTAACGCCTTGATTTTTATAATTTTTTAAACCTTTCAGAATGATTCTCATCCGATTCGATGCCCGCCGGACGGGCGTTTGAGGCAATCGACCGGCGAGTTCTTCACAGAGTTATCCACAGGCCGGTACGATCCCGCCCCGTCGGCCGGGTCGGCCGGTCGCGCTTGCCGCGTCGGCGTGCGGCGCGCTAGAGTGCCGCCTTCCACGGCCCTGCGGCACGCGCCGCCCAACGGAGAATCCGCCTTGACGAATCCGTCCCTCGCCGCGGCGCACGACGCGCCGCGCCCGGCCCGATGAGCGCGCCCGGCGGCCCGCTCGCGCGACTCGAAGCGCGCCTGACACGCGAATGGCAGCGGCGCGGCGCGCTCGCGTGGGCGCTCACGCCGTTCGCATGCGTGTTCGGCCTGTGCGCGGCGCTGCGGCGCACTGCTTACGCGCAAGGCTGGAAGCAGCCGATCGACGTCGGCGTGCCGGTCGTCGTGGTCGGCAACGTGACCGTCGGCGGCACCGGCAAGACGCCGACCGTGATCGCGCTCGTCGACGCGCTGCGCGCGGCCGGCTTCACGCCCGGCGTCGTGTCGCGCGGCTATGGCGCGACCGTGAAGGCGCCGACCGCCGTCACGCCGGCGTCGCGCGCGGGCGCGGCCGGCGACGAACCGCTGCTGATCGCGCGCCGCACCGGCGCGCCCGTGTGGGTGTGCCCCGACCGCGTCGCGGCCGCGCAGGCGCTGCGCGCCGCGCACCCGGACGTCGACGTGATCGTCAGCGACGACGGCCTGCAGCACTACCGCCTCGCGCGCACCGTCGAGCTCGTCGTGTTCGACCACCGGCTCGGCGGCAACGGTTTCCTGCTGCCGGCCGGGCCGCTGCGCGAGCCGCTGTCGCGGCGCCGCGACGCGACGCTCGTCAACGATCCGTACAGCGGCGCGCTGCCGCCGTGGCCCGACACCTACGCGCTCGCGCTGACGCCGGGCGCCGCGTGGCACCTCGACCAGCCCGCGCTGCGCCGCCCGCTGTCGCAGTTCGCGAACGAACGCGTGCTCGCCGCGGCCGGCATCGGCGCGCCGGAGCGCTTCTTCGCGACGCTGCGCGCGGCCGGCCTCGCGCCGGCGACCCGCGCGCTGCCCGACCATTACGCGTTCGCGGACAATCCGTTCGTGGACGACGCCGTCGACGCGATCCTGATCACCGAGAAGGATGCAGTAAAATTGGGCGCTTCCTGGCGCGACGCCCGACTGTGGGTGGTCCCCGTCGAAGCCGCGCTCGACCCTCGCCTCATTGCCCTCGTTGTGGAGAAACTCCGTGGACGCTCGCCTGCTTGAAATCATTGTGTGCCCTATCTGCAAAGGCCCGCTCCACTACGACCGTGCCGCGCAGGAGCTGATCTGCAACGCGGACAAGCTCGCGTACCCGATCCGCGACGGCATCCCCGTGATGCTCGTCGACGAAGCGCGCCAGACCGTCGAAGGCACGCCGGTCGATCCGGCCGGCCGCTGAGCCGCTGAGCCGCCGCGCCGCTCGCCGGCGCGACGATTCGACACCGACGGCCCGGCCCCGACCGGGCCGCCGCACTCCGCCGGGCGACCGGCTTCCGGCGTCGCCCGCCCCGTCCTTTTCAGCGCTCCCCGATGACTCACCCGCAACCCTTCATCGCCGTCATTCCCGCCCGGCTCGCGTCGACGCGGCTCCCGAACAAGCCGCTCGCCGATCTCGGCGGCAAGCCGATGGTCGTGCGTGTCGCCGAGCGCGCGCGCGAAGCGGGCGCGCAGCAGGTGCTCGTCGCATCCGACGCGCAGAGCGTGCTCGACGCGGCGCGCGATCACGGCTTCGAAGCGGTGCTCACGCGCGCCGATCATCCGTCCGGCACCGACCGGCTCGCGGAAGTCGCGGCGGCTTTCGGCTGGCGCGACGACACCGTCGTCGTCAACGTGCAGGGCGACGAGCCGCTGATCGACCCCGCGCTGGTCCGCGACGTAGCGTCGCACCTGGCCGCGCATCCGGCGTGCGCGATCGCCACCGCGGCCCACCCGATCCACGACGCGGCCGACGTGTTCAACCCGAACGTCGTGAAGGTCGCGCTCGACGCGCAGAGCGTCGCGCTGTACTTCTCCCGCGCGCCGATTCCGTGGAGCCGCGACGCATATCAGCCGCACTGGCCCGACGTCGCGGCCATGCCGGCGCCGGCTTTCCCGGTCTACCGGCACATCGGCCTCTATGCGTATCGCGCGCGTTTCCTGCGCACCTATCCGTCGCTCGCGCAGGCGCCGATCGAGCAAGCCGAGCAGCTCGAACAGCTGCGCGCGCTGTGGCACGGCGAACGCATCGCGGTGCTGATCACCGAATCCGCGCCCGAAGCCGGCATCGATACGCCGGCCGATCTCGCGCGCGTGCAGGCCCTTTTTCGGCCGGGTTCAAAATAACCCATGGCATAATCAGGCGATTGTGCGAGCCGTCCGCGACCAGCGCGTCCTCGCTTGACCCGCCCGTGGCGCCGCCGGCAGCCGCGCGTCGCTCGAACCGACGCGCCGCATCAGACCGGTCCGCCACGCGCCGTGCAAGCCCCGCGCCCACTGTCGCCGGCACGTTTGTGTCTCGCCACACGAATCTACATACTTGGAGATATCACCATGCGTTTGATCCTGTTGGGCGCGCCCGGCGCGGGAAAGGGCACCCAGGCAAACTTCATCAAGGAAAAATTCGGCATCCCGCAAATCTCGACGGGCGACATGCTGCGCGCGGCCGTGAAGGCCGGCACGCCGCTCGGCGTCGAGGCGAAGGGCTACATGGACGCCGGCAAGCTCGTGCCGGACGCGCTGATCATCGGCCTCGTGAAGGAGCGCCTGATGGAACCCGACTGCGCGAATGGCTATCTGTTCGACGGTTTCCCGCGCACGATCGCGCAGGCTGACGCGATGAAGGAAGCCGGCGTCGCGATCGACTACGTGCTCGAGATCGACGTCCCGTTCTCGGAAATCATCGAGCGCATGAGCGGCCGCCGCACGCACCCGGCATCGGGCCGCACGTACCACGTCAAGTTCAATCCGCCGAAGGTCGAAGGTCAGGACGACGTGACGGGCGAACCGCTGATCCAGCGCGACGACGACAAGGAAGAAACGGTCAAGAAGCGTCTCGAAGTGTACGAAGCGCAGACCAAGCCGCTGATCACGTACTACGGCGACTGGGCGCAGCGCGGCGAGGAAAACGGTCTGAAGGCGCCGCAGTATCGCAAGATCTCGGGCCTCGGCACCGTCGACGAAATCCGCGAGCGCGCGTTTGACGCACTGAAGTAAGCCGCGCGTCGCGCACTGGCAGGCCGCCCGTTCCGGGCGGCTTTTTTTTCGCCTGCGCGCGATTCGCGCGACCGGGCGCGTGTCGCCACAGCGGGAATCCGATGCTCGGCGGCGAAGTGATTCGCGTCGACGGTGTGATCCGGATGCAGCCGAAGCCAACGCACGCGCACAAGAAAAACGCCCGCTGTGCGGGCGTCATTGTCGCGTACCGGCGCCGGCGCGGTGGTCGCTCAATCCTCGCCGTCGCGCTGCATCCGCTGTCGCAACTCGCTGACCTGCGACTCGACGACGGTCGCGTCTTCCGCCTCCGGACGCTCGCCGAGATACTGCTCGAGATCCTCGAGCGCGGGGCGCAGGTAGTCGAGCCGCGCATACGCGAAGCCGCGGTCGCGCACCTCGTCGAGCTGCTCGGGCAACAGGATCACGAGCCGCTGCTGCACCGCGAGCAGCCGCTGCCAGCGTTCCGTCTGCAGATAGATCGTCTTCAGGTTACGCAGCATCCGCGCGATGATCTCGCGGCTCGTCGCGGGCTGCAGCAGCGCGCGCAACGCGCTGTCGACCGCGCCGGCCGCGCGCGCGACGTACGGCTCGAGCATCTCGACCATCTCGGCCTCGGACAGCGAATGGCCGTTGGTCGGATCGATGATCAGGTCGCCGTCCGGCAGCGTCACGCGCAGCAGGAAATGGCCGGGAAACGATACGCCGCGCGCCGGCACGCCGATCTGCTCGGCGAGCTCCAGATACAGCACCGACAGCGAGATCGGAATCCCGCGCCGCCGTTTCAGCACGGCATTCAGGTGGCTGTTATCGGGGTCGTAGTAATCGTTGTGATTGCACGCGAAGCCGAGCTCGCGGAAGAAGAAGTCGTTCAGCGCGGCGACGCGGCCCTTCAGGTCCGCATCGTCGGCGAGCCGCCGGCGCAGCCGCGCCGCCAGCATGTCGAGTTCGGCCAGCGTGCCCTGCAGGTCGAGGTCGGGATACGCGTCCTGCGCCAGCGACAGCGCGGCTTCCGTGACGGGCAGACTGTCGTCGTCCGCCACGAGCGTGCTGAAGTAGTCGAGGACGCGGGTCATTGCGGTCGTCACTTGGCGCGCCTTCTGAAGTAAGCGTATTTGAAGCCCATCACCCACAACATACCGAAATATAGTGCAGCAAACAGCACGAGGCACGCAGCCATCAGCGCGATGCGATCGAGCGGCTGCGCGCGCATGCCCGTCCAGTCGAAACTGATCGCGCACCAGTGCATCAGGCCCGCGAGCACGAGCGCCGCGCCGACGAGCTGCACGAAGAAGCGCAGCCAGCCCGGCGACGGCTGGTAGATGCCGCGCTTGCGCAGCCCGAGGAACAGCAGCAGCGAATTCAGGCACGCGCCGACGCCGATGCTCAGCGTGAGGCCCGCGTGGCCGATCAGCGGCACGAACACGTAGTTCGACAGCTGCGTGACGATCAGCACGCCGACCGCGATCTTCACGGGCGTCTTGATGTCCTGCTTCGCATAGAAGCCCGGCGCGAGGATCTTGATCAGGATGATGCCGACGAGGCCGATCCCGTAGGTCGCGAGCGCGCGCGCGACCATCGTGACGGTATGCGCGTCGAACTTGCCGTAGTTGAACAGCGTCGCGGTGAGCGGCGTCGCGAAGAAGAACAGCGCGAGCGCGCTCGGCGCCGCGAGCAGGAACGTGACGCGCAGCCCCCAGTCGAGCAGCGCCGAATATTCGTGCGAATCGGCGTCGACGTGCGCCTTCGACAGGCTCGGCAGCAGGATCGTGCCGAGCGCGACGCCGAGCAGCGCGGTCGGGAATTCCATCAGGCGGTCGGCATAATTGATCCACGACACGGCGCCCTGCCCGAGCCGCGACGCGATGTTGGTGTTGATGATCAGCGACAATTGCGCGACCGACACCGCGAACGTCGCGGGCACCATCTTCGCGAGCACGCGCTTCACGCCCGGATGACGCAGCGCGCGCAGCGGGTTGACGCCGATCAGCGGCACCATGTCGATCTTCTTCAGGCCCGGCAACTGCACGAGAAACTGCAGCACGCCGCCGACGATGACGGCCCACGCCAGCGCGTAGACCGGCACCTTCAGATGCGGCGCGACGAACACGGCCGCGGCGATGAACGCGACGTTCAGCAGCACCGGCGCGAAGGCAGGCAGCGAGAAGCTCTTGTACGTGTTCAGCACGCCCGACGCGAGCGTCGTCAGCGAAATGAACACGATGTACGGGAACATGATCCGCGTCATCGTGACCGCGAGCGGGAACGCCTGGCCGTCGCCGTGCAGGCCGGACGCGACCGCGAACACGACCCACGACGCACCGGCGATGCCGACGATCGACAGCACGGCCAGCGCCCACGCGAGCACGGTGGACATCGCGTCGACGAGCGCCTTCGTCGCATCGTGCCCCTGCTGGTTCTTGAACTCGGCGAGGATCGGCACGAACGCCTGCGAGAACGCGCCTTCGGCGGACAGGCGGCGCAGCAGGTTCGGAATACGGAAGGCGACGTAGAACGCGTCGGTGTATTGACTGGCGCCGAACGCACGGGCGATCAGCGTCTCGCGGGCCAGTCCGGTCACGCGCGACAGCAGCGTGAAGCCGCTGACCGTCAGCAGGGCTCGGAATAGATTCATGGGGCGCTTATTATACGGACGTTGCGCGACCCGGCCATCGCCGATGCCGAAAAGCACGGCCGCCGCCCGCGCCCCGCCCGGCGAGCGTTACGTCGAACTTGCCACTCGCTTGATTTTGTTGCTATAATCGCCGGTTTCTGGGCTCGTACATGCACGGCAACTGCCGTTTTCATGTCCCGGCCTCTGTTAAAATCACCGTTTTTTTATGCGCCCCTGGGCAATCGTTCTCAGGGGACGGATCGAAAAGCAGCGCTTGGCCGTCAGGCTCCAAGCTCTGGAAACAGGACAGGATAAGGAACCGTCATGGCTAACTCCGCACAAGCACGCAAGCGCGCCCGCCAGGCCGCGAAGGCAAACTCGCACAACTCGGCGCTGCGCTCGAAATTCCGTACCGCGATCAAGTCGGTTCGCAAGGCTGTTGAAGCCGGCGACCAGGCAAAGGCTGCCGAGCTGTTCAAGGCTGCCGTGAAGACGATCGACACGATCGCCGACAAGAAGATCGTTCACAAGAACAAGGCCGCTCGCAGCAAGAGCCGCCTGGCCGCAGCCGTCAAGGGTCTGCAGGCAGCAGCGTAAATCCGGTGCGCCCGCGCGAGCGGGCGCTCCTGTTTCCTGCGATCACGAAAAAGCCCGCCTAGGCGGGCTTTTTTGTTGCCTGCCGCCGGCGCATCGGGCGCGGCGGCGGGATTTGCCCGGGCTGGCGCAGCTCGCGCCCTCGCCCGCCGGCATCACACTCACTTCTTCGCGCCGTAGTCCGGCAGTTCGCACGCCTCGGTCACGACGAGGTTGTTGTCCTTCGCGAAATTCAGCACGAAATCGAAAGCCATCGGCTCGATGTCGCGCAACCGCGAATCGAGGATCACGCATTTCAGGTCGCCGAGCATCGTCGGGCGCACGTACAGCGAATACTTGAGACGCGCGTTCGGCCCGCTCGCCCCCGGCCCGAAGCAGGCCATCACACCGGCCAGACGTTCCGACCAGTCGCTCGGGCGAAACTTTTTCCCGTCTTTCGTGATGCCCTGGATGAAGAATTCGGTCGGAGGGGTTTCAGCCATGTGGTTACCCAAGTGACGGCCCGGCGATGCCCAGGCAACGGCGCCTGGATACGCGAACACAAAGCTGGAGTGGCAAGCGGCACAAGCGTTCCGATATCCCGAAAACGAGGCGTCGATGTGCGCCGCCGGTGGACTGCACCGGATTTGTGCAGCGCACGGCTTGTGTCCGGCAGAGCGCGAAAAGCCTTGCCTGCCGGGCTGGAGAAAACTTTTGGATTATACCGCAGCGCGCCATCGCGCGTCGTCCCGACGCCCGTCTACCCGCACCGCCGGCCACGCGCGGCGACGCTGCCCCGCGTCGCGCCACGGCTCGTCAAAGCACGGAAAATCCTTTATGCTGCTTTGAGTTATCCACACCCGACGGCGGCGCCGTCCGGCCTCGCTGCCGGGTGAGACCCGCCGTATTTCGTTTCATGACCGCCAAAACCATTCGTCACTACCTGCAGTTCAAGGATTTCTCGCTGGAAGACTACGAGTACGTGCTCGAACGCACGGGTATCCTGAAGCGCAAGTTCAAGAACTACGAGACCTATCACCCGCTGCACGACCGCACGCTCGCGATGATCTTCGAGAAGAGCTCGACGCGCACGCGCCTGTCGTTCGAGGCCGGGATCTTCCAGCTCGGCGGCCACGCCGTGTTCATGAGCACGCGCGACACGCAGCTCGGCCGCGGCGAGCCCGTCGAGGATTCCGCGCAGGTCATCTCGCGGATGGTCGACATCATCATGATCCGCACGTTCGAGCAGGACGTGATCACGCGCTTCGCGCAGAATTCCCGCGTGCCGGTGATCAACGGCCTGACGAACGAATACCACCCGTGCCAGGTGCTCGCCGACATCTTCACGTACTACGAGCACCGCGGCCCGATCGCCGGCAAGACCGTCGCGTGGGTCGGCGACGCGAACAACATGCTCTACACGTGGATCGAAGCCGCGCAGATCCTCGGCTTCAAGCTGCGCCTGTCCACCCCGCCGGGCTATGCGCTCGACATGAAGCTCGTGTCGCCCGACAGCGCACCGTTCTACGAGGTGTTCGACGATCCGAACGAAGCGTGCAAGGGCGCCGATCTCGTGACGACCGACGTCTGGACGAGCATGGGTTTCGAGGCCGAGAACGAAGCGCGCAAGCAGGCATTCGCCGACTGGTGCGTCGACGAGGAAATGATGGGCCATGCGAATCCGGATGCGCTCTTCATGCACTGCCTGCCCGCGCACCGCGGCGAGGAAGTGACGGCCGGCGTGATCGACGGCCCGCAGAGCGTCGTGTGGGACGAAGCGGAAAACCGCCTGCACGTGCAGAAGGCGCTGATGGAGTTCCTGCTGCTCGGCCGTCTGAAGCACTGATGCGCGGCAGCGCACACGCGTAAAAAAAGCGCCGGTCGACGATCGGCGCTTTTCGTTTGGGTGCGCCGAAACCGGCGCGCGCTGCGTTACAGGCAGACCGGTTCCGGCTCCAGCTCGACGCCGAACCGCGCGCGCACGTCGGCCTGGATCGCCCGCGCCAGCGCGAGCACGTCGGCGCCCGTCGCGCCGCCGCGATTGACGAGCACGAGCGCCTGGCGGTCGTGCACAGCCGCCGCACCGAGCGCGCGCCCCTTCCAGCCGCAGCGGTCGATCAGCCAGCCGGCCGCGAGCTTCACGTGGCCGTCCGGCTGCGGATAGGACACGACGTCGGGCACCCGCGCGCGCAGCGCGTCGAACTGCGCGGCGCCAATCACCGGATTCTTAAAGAAACTGCCCGCATTGCCGAGCACCAGCGGATCGGGCAGCTTCGCGCGGCGGATCGCGACGACCGCATCGAACACGTCGCGCGGCGTCGCCGCGTCGGGCGCGATGCCGCGCGCGTCGAGCTCGCGCGTGACGTCCGCGTAGCCGAGCCGCGGCGTCCATTGCTTCGGCAGCCGGAACGTCACCGCGACGATCGCGAACCGGCCGCGCCCGTCCCGCTTGAAGAAGCTGTCGCGGTAACCGAACGCGCAGCGCGCGGCGTCGAAACGCTCGCGGCGTCCCGTCGCCAGCTCGACCGCGACCAGCGAATCGAAGTACGCCTTCATCTCGAGGCCGTATGCGCCGATGTTCTGGATCGGCGCGGCGCCGACGGTACCCGGGATCAGCGCGAGATTCTCGAGGCCCGGCATCCCGTGCTCGAGCGTCCACGCGACGAACGCGTGCCAGTTCTCGCCGCCGCCGGCCTCGACGTACCACGCATCGCCGTCCTCGCGCACGACGCGGCGGCCCGCGATCTCGTCGAGCAGCACGACGCCGTCGAAATCGCGCGTGAACACGATATTGCTGCCGCCGCCGAGCACGAGCCGCGGCAGGTTCGCGAGCCGCGGGTCGCGATGCAGCGCCTCGAACTGCGCCGCCTGTGTGATGTGCGCGGCGAAGCGCGCGCGCGCGGCGATGCCGAACGTGTTGTGCGCGGCGAGCGGATGGTCGGGAAGCAGCGACAGGGCGGAATCGTCAGGGGGCATCGGCATTCGCGGTCGCGTCGGCCCGGGCGGCGCAGGGCCGGCCTTGGGCAAACGCAGGGGCATCGGTAAAATGGCAAACAGTCCGCAATTATAGCGAGTGCCCGCGCGCGAGCCGGGCGCCCGCATCTCAAGGGAGAATGCCATGCCATCGTTCGACGTCGTTTCCGAAGCGAACATGATCGAAGTGAAGAACGCCATCGAGCAGTCGAACAAGGAAATCTCGACGCGCTTCGACTTCAAGGGCTCCGACGCACGCGTCGAGCAGAAGGAACGCGAGCTGACGCTGTTCGCCGACGACGATTTCAAGCTCGGCCAGGTCAAGGACGTGCTGATCGGCAAGCTGGCCAAGCGCAACGTCGACGTGCGCTTCCTCGACTACGGCAAGGTCGAGAAGATCGGCGGCGACAAGGTCAAGCAGATCGTCACCGTGAAGAAAGGCGTGACGGGCGACCTCGCGAAGAAGATCGTGCGCCTCGTGAAGGACAGCAAGATCAAGGTGCAGGCGAGCATCCAGGGCGACGCGGTGCGCATCTCGGGCGCGAAGCGCGACGACCTGCAGAGCACGATCGCGATGCTGCGCAAGGACGTGACCGACACGCCGCTCGACTTCAACAACTTCCGCGACTGACCGGCAACCGGCCCGTCGCATCATCCAGCCGGGCCCGCATACGCGGCGCGCCCGGCGCGCGGCCCGCGCCGCGCGTTCTCAGGCTTTCCCGCCGTCCTGCGCGCCGCCGTCCGCGGCCGCCTTCTTCTTGTCGCCGATCCGGCTCTCCTGCCCCGCGAGCAGCTTCGAAATGTTGCCGCGGTGACGCCATACGAGCAGCACGCTCATCGCGAGCACGGCCCAGGCGATCGGGTTGTGGCCCGGCATGCCGAACAGGAACACGTCGAACACCGGAGCGAACACGGCGGCCACCAGCGCCGCGAGCGACGAATAGCGGAAGAAGAATGCGACGATCAGCCAGGTCAGCGCGGTCGCGAGCCCGAGTACCGGGTGCACGGCAAGCAGCACGCCGGCCGCGGTCGCGACGCCCTTGCCGCCCTGGAAGCGGAAGAACACCGGGTACAGGTGGCCGAGGAACACGGCGATCGCGACCCACGCGATCGCGACGTCGGGCAGGCCGAAGCGACGGGCGAGCCAGACGGCGATCCAGCCCTTGAACGCGTCGCCGACGAGCGTCAGGATCGCGGCCTTCTTGTTGCCGCTGCGCAGCACGTTGGTCGCGCCGGGATTCTTCGACCCGTACGAACGCGGGTCGGCCAGGCCCATCACGGAACTGACGACGACGGCGAACGACACCGAACCGATCAGGTAGGCAACGAGGGCGGCGAGCAGGATCTGCATGCGGAGGACTCTTCTTTCAACGTATCGGGAAAGGGACGGCCGTGCGCGGCAAGCCGGCAGGCCGAAACGGCGCCCATTCTACCGAACGGGCGCGAGGTGCCACGAAGGTGAAACCCTCAGTCGACGCTCGCGCATTGCACGGGCTGCGCGCCGAGCAGCGACGTGAGCACCGCCGGCGCGAGGCTGACGAGGTAGCCGCGCCGGCCGCCGTTCAGATAGATCGTCGGCAATTCGAGGATCGTCGCCTCGACGTAGACGGGCATCGTCTTGCGCGTGCCGAACGGCGACGTGCCGCCGACGAGATAGCCCGAATGGCGGTTCGCGACCTCGGGCTTGCATGGCTCGACGCGCTTCGCGCCGATCTGCCGCGCGAGATTCTTCGTCGACACGGTGCGGTCGCCGTGCATCAGCACGATCAGCGGCTTCGCGTGTTCGTCTTCCATTACGAGCGTCTTCACGACGCTGTGCTCGTCGACGCCGAGCTGGCGCGCCGATTCGCCGGTGCCGCCGTGCTCGACGTATTCGTACGGATGCTCGCCGAATGCGACGCCATGACGGCGCAGCAGCTGGGTCGCGGGGGTTTCGGACACGTGTCTGGATTTGCTCATGGCGGCATTTTAATGGCGAACGATCGGCGGGCGCGCAATGGCGTGCCCGCGCCGACGGTATACTCGCGGCCCGTTTTCCGCCGGCCCGCCGCATCGCCGTCGCGATCGCGCCCATCATCGTTGCGAACTTCGTGAAGCGCTATTGTCCGATTGGCCGATTGTCGCGCACGCGCCGCCATGGCACGATCGTTCGCAAATATCGTCGGCCGTCGCCGGCCCATCATCTGGAGACGCCATGTCCTCGCCCATCCGTGCATCCGAATCGCTCGACGTCGATGCGCTGCTCGCCGCGCTGCCGCGTCGGATTGCCGACGTGCCGGCGCACCGGGCCGCCCAGTCGCCCGCGCATCCGGCGCTGATCGAGGATGCGCGCCGGCTGTCGTACGGCGAGCTGGCGCAGGCCGTCGACGCGGCGGCCGCGCGGCTGGCGGGCCTCGGCGTGCAAGGCGGCGACCGCGTGATGATCGTCGCGGAAAACTGCGTCGCGCAGATCGTGCTGCTGTTCGCGGCCGCGCGCATCGACGCGTGGGCGCTCGTGTCGAACGCGCGGTTGTCGGCCGCCGAGCTCGATGCGATCGCCGCGCACGCGCGGCCGAAGCTGATCGCGTTCACGAGCGACGCGTCGGCCGACGCGCGCGCCCATGCCGGGCGGCTCGGGGCGACGCCCGCCGGTGCGCTGCCGGTCGACATCGGTGCGTGGTCGTATCGGGTCGATGCGGGCGCGCCGGCCGAACCGGTGGCCGCCGACGGCGCCGCGCAATGCGCGGCGCTGATCTACACGACCGGCACGACCGGTACGCCGAAAGGCGTGATGCTGTCGCACCGCAACCTGCTGTTCATCGCGGCAACGTCGAGCATGCTGCGCCGCGTGTCGCCCGACGACGTCGTCTACACGGTGCTGCCCGTGTCGCACGTGTACGGGCTCGCGTCGGTGTGCCTGGGCAGCCTGTACGCGGGCGCGACGCTGCGGCTCGCGCCGCGCTTCTCGCCGGAAGCCGTGCGCATCGCGCTCGCCGACGAAGGCGTCACGATCTTCCAGGGCGTGCCCGCGATGCACGCGAAGCTGCTCGAACACGTGCACACGCACCGCCATGCGTGGCGCGCGCCGCGGCTGCGCTTCGCGTATTCGGGCGGCTCGCCGCTCGATGCGAATCTGAAGGCGCGCGTCGAGCGCCTGTATGGCGTGCCGCTGCACAACGGCTACGGGATGACCGAAAGCAGCCCGACGATCACGCAGACGCCGCTCGACGCGCCGCGCACGGACAGCTCGGTCGGCGTGCCGATTCCGGGCGTCGACATGCGGATCGTCGCGCCGGACGGCACCGACGTGCCGCCGGGCGAAGTCGGCGAGATCCGCGTGCGCGGGCCGAACGTGATGCTCGGCTACTACCGCGACACGGACGCGACGCGCGCGGCCGTGTCGCCGGACGGCTGGCTGAGCACCGGCGATCTCGCGCGGCAGGGCGCGGACGGCGCGGTGACGATCGTGGGCCGCAGCAAGGAGCTGATCATCCGCTCGGGCTTCAACGTGTATCCGGTCGAGGTCGAGCAGGTGCTGAACGCGCATCCGGACGTCGTGCAGGCGGCCGTGATCGGCCGGGCGATCGACGGCAACGAGGAAGTGCTCGCGTTCGTCGAGCTGGTGCCGGGCGCGGCGGCGGACGAGGCGGCATTGCATGCGTGGTGCGCGGAGCGGCTCACGGCTTACAAACGCCCCGCGCACATCCGCGTGCTCGATGCGCTGCCGGCCGCATCGACCGGCAAGGTGCTCAAGCACCGGCTGCGCGAGCTGGTCTGACGCAGCCGCCGCGCATCGCGGGTTCGGGTCGCAGCCCGCGCCGCGCGAATGCACGCGCGTCGCGCATCACCCGCGCGGGTGGTGCTCCGCATGCAGCGTCTTCAGCCGCTCGCGCGCGACGTGCGTATAGATCTGCGTGGTCGAGATGTCGCTGTGGCCGAGCAGCAATTGCACGACGCGCAGGTCGGCGCCGTGGTTCAGCAGGTGCGTCGCGAACGCGTGCCGCAGCGTGTGCGGCGACAGGTGCGCGCGCACGTCGGCCTGCTGCGCGTGACGCTTGATGATGTTCCAGAACTGCTGGCGCGTCATCCCGTCGCCGCGCGCGGTCACGAACAGCGCGTCGGCCGCGCGCGCGCCGAGCAATGCCGGCCGCGCGTCGCGCAGGTAGCGTTCGATCCAGCCGTGCGCGACTTCGCCGAACGGCACGAGCCGCTCCTTCGAGCCCTTGCCCATCACCCGCACGACGCCTTCGTTGAGGCCGACCTCGACCGTCTTCAGCGTCACGAGTTCGCTCACGCGCAGCCCGCTCGCGTACATCAGCTCGAGCATCGTGCGATCGCGCAGGCCGAGCGGCGTGCCGATGTCCGGCGCGCCGAGCAGCGCCTCGACCTGCGCCTCCGACAACGTCGACGGGAACCGCGCGCCCTGTTTCGCGGACGTGATCCGCAGCGTCGGGTCGGCGCTCGCGCGATGCTCGCGCACGGCCCAGCCGTAATAGCGACGGAACACGGACAGCCGCCGGTTCGACGACGTCGCCTTGCCGTCGCTGCGTGCGGCGATGTAGCCCGTCACCATCGCCTCGTCGGCCGCGTCGAGCGGCGCGTCGTGCGTCGCGGCCAGCCACCGGGAAAACAGCACCAGATCGCGCCGGTACGCGTCGAGCGTGTTGCGCGCGAGCCCGTGTTCGAGCCACAGCGCATCGCAGAACACGTCGATCGACGCGCGGCTCGCGAGCAGCGCGGGCGATGCCGCGACGGCATCGTCGTCGGCCGCGGGGGAAATCATCGGTTCGCTCATCGGTATGGCACGCCCTCGTGCGCGAGCAGCCAGCGCTTCACTCGCTGGTAATAGCCGTTGTCGTCGTGGTTCGCGAACCCGCCGAGGCCGCCCGCCGCGACGACGCGATGGCACGGAATCACGAGCGGGAAGTAGTTCGCGCCGCACGCCTGGCCGACCGCGCGCGGCGCGCTGCCGATCCGCTTCGCGACCTGGCCGTAGGTCAGCACCGTCCCGGGCGGGATGTCGCTGATCACGTCCCACACGCGATGCTGGAATGCGCTGCCGACGTCGGCGAGCGGCAGGTCGAAGCGCGCGGACGCGCGCTCGAAATAACGTTCGATCTGCTGGACCGCGCGCTTCGCGAGCGCCGAATCCGGTTCGACCGCCTTCATCGACTCGGGCAGATAGACGATCTCGCGCACCACCGCGGCATCCGTGCGGATGCCGACCTTGCCGAACGGCGCGTCGATCACTGCGTTGAACATTGCCTTCTCCTGACCGGGGGATGCGCGCGGCCCTGCCCGCGCGCCGACGACACTTTACGCCGCCTTCACGCGGCTCGCAGCGCCCATTCGACATGCTCGCGCACGACCGGCGACGGATCGTCGGCCCGCGCGCGCAGCGCGGCGACAATCGCGTCGCGCGCCGCCGGCGAGAGCCGGTCCGCGCCCGCGCGCAGCGCATTGCCGAGCCCGACCGCGAGATTGCGCAGCCAGCTTTCGTAGCCGATGCGCCGGATCGCGCTGCCCTGCATCCGCGTATCGAACGTGTCCGCGTCCCACGCGAACAGCTCGACGAGCGTCGCGCGGTCGAGGCCGTGCCGCACGTCGAAATCGGCGACGGGCGCGGCCTGCGCGAACTTGTTCCACGGACACACGAGCTGGCAGTCGTCGCAGCCGTACACGCGATTGCCGATCATCGGCCGCAGCGGCTCGGGGATGCTGCCTTTCAGTTCGATCGTCAGGTACGAGATGCAGCGGCGCGCATCGACGCGGTACGGCTCGACGATCGCGCCGGTCGGGCATGCGTCGATACAGCGCGTGCAACTGCCGCAGTGCGCGCCGGGCGTCTCGGGCGCGGTGTCGGGCGACGTGCGCGCGTCGGTCGGCAGCGGCAGGTCGACGTAGATCTCGCCGAGAAAGAACAGCGAGCCGGCATCGCGCTGCAGCAGCAGCGTGTGCTTGCCGCGCCAGCCGACCCCGGCCTTCTGCGCGAGCTCCACTTCGAGCACCGGCGCCGAATCGGTGAACACGCGGTAGCCGAACCCGCCGATCTCGTGCTCGATGCGCTCCGCGAGCGTCTGCAGCCGGTTGCGCAGCACCTTGTGATAGTCGCGGCCGCGTGCATAGATCGACACGACGGCCGCCTGCGGATCGTCGAGCCGTGCGCGTTCGCGCGCGCGCCAATCGTGCGGCACGAGCGCGCCGGGCTCGTCGTCAGCGAGCGTTTGGGCCGGTAAATAGGCGAGCCGCACGGAGATCACGCGTCGCGTACCGGCCACAAGTTCGGCCGGCCGCGCGCGTTTCATCCCATGTTTCGCCATATAATCCATTTCGCCGTGGTAACCGGCTTCCAGCCAGGCGGCGAGGCCCGCTTCGGCATCCGAGAGATCGGTGTCGCTGATGCCGATCGCCCCGAAACCCAATTCGCGCCCCCACGCCCTGATGCGAGCGGCGAGCGCAGTCAACACCGCATCGTCGAGCGCGCACGGCGCCGCGCCTTCGGCACGAGTCGAAGGCCTGTCGGATGCGGCGCGTTCCGGTAGTCGGTTCATCGCACTATTTTACGAGAATGCCAGCCACGCCCAGCCAACCGCCTCACGCCATGCTGCCCGCCCCGCTCGCGGAGCGCGTGATCGCGCTCGCCGACGAAGCGGCGACCGAGGCCTTCGGCACCCGCTTCGCGCACGCGCTCGACGCCGCGCGCATCGCGCTCGACCGCGCCCACGCGTTCGACGGGCTGCAGATCCAGCTGGTCGGCGATCTCGGCGCGGGCAAGACGACCCTCGTGCGCGCGATCCTGCGCGGCCTCGGCCACCAGGGGCGCGTGCGCAGCCCGACCTATACGCTCGTCGAGCCGTACGCGCTCGAACGCAGCGACGGGGAACTCGAGGTCTATCACTTCGATCTGTATCGATTCAACGATCCGGCCGAATGGTCGGACGCAGGCTTTCGCGAATATTTCAATTCCAGCGCGATCTGCCTCGTCGAATGGCCGCAACAGGCGGGCGCCCTGCTCGGCGTGCCCGATCTGGTTTTCTCGCTCGACGTGGACGGCGACGGCCGCGTCCTCACCGTCCGGGCGTACAGCGCTTCAGGAAACGCATGTCTCGAAAGATGTTGATCAAACCGTTCCGCTCGATCGAATCGGCGGCCACCGCGACGCACAACTGGCGCCGCCGTCAGATCCTGCGCGCGGGGGCGTCGACGCTGGTGCTCGGTCTCGTCGCGCCGCGGCTCGCGCACGCGTCGTCGGTGCTCGGCGTGCGCGTGTGGCCCGCACGCGATTACACGCGCGTCACGATCGAATCCGACCAGCCGCTGCAGAATAGCCAACAACTGCTGCAGGGCCCCGACCGTCTCGTCGTCGACCTGAGCGGCCTCGATCTCGACCAGGCGCTGCGCGACCTCGTCTCGAAGATCGCGCCGAACGATCCGCAGATCCAGTCGGTGCGCGTCGGCCAGTATCAGCCGCACGTCGTGCGGATGGTGTTCGACCTGAAAGGCTCGGTGAAGCCGCAGGTGTTCACGCTGCCGCCCGTCGGCACGTACAAGTACCGGCTCGTGTTCGACCTGTACCCGGCCGTCGCGCCCGATCCGCTGTCCGACCTGATCGCGCAGACGGAACGCAAGGAACAGGCGCTCAACGACACCGCGCGCGCGCAGCAGATGCAGCCGCCGTCCACGCTGGCCGGCCCGGGCACCCCGCCGCCCGCCGCCGGCGACAACAGCGACGCATTCTTCCAGCGTTTCGCACAGAACACGCCGGCCGCGCCGCACACGCCGCCGGCCGCCGGCACGCCGTCGGCGCCCGCGAAGCCGGCCGTCAAGCCGCCGCCCGTCATCGCGCGCCGCGACGACAGCGACGACGACGGCGACACCTACAAGTTCACCGCGCCGAAATCGGGCAAGGGCGGCACCGTGCGCCTGCTGACGGTCGCGATCGACCCGGGCCACGGCGGCGAGGATCCGGGCGCGATCGGCGGCAACGGCACGTACGAGAAGCACATCGCGCTCGACATCGCGAAGAAGCTGCGCGCGAAGATCGACGCCGCACCGAACATGCGCGCGATGATGACGCGCGACGCCGATTTCTTCGTGCCGCTGAACGTGCGCGTGCAGAAGGCGCGCCGCGTCGGCGCGGATCTGTTCGTGTCGATCCACGCGGACGCGTTCACGACGCCGTCCGCGCGCGGCTCGTCGGTGTTCGCGCTGTCCGACCACGGCGCATCGAGCGCCGCCGCGCGCTGGCTCGCGAACAAGGAAAACTCGTCCGACCTGATCGGCGGCATCAACATCAAGACCCAGGACGCGGCAGTCAGCCGCGCGCTGTTCGACATGTCGACGACCGCGCAGATCCGCGATTCGCTGCGCTACGGCAACTACGTGCTGAAGGAAGTGGGCGGCATCAACAAGCTGCACAAGGGCTCGGTCGAGCAGGCCGGGTTCGCGGTGCTGAAGGCGCCCGACATCCCGTCGATCCTCGTCGAGACCGCGTTCATCAGCAACCCGGACGAAGAGCGCCGGCTCAACGACGACAGCTATCGCGACGAGATGGCAGACGCGATCTTCCGCGGCATCAAGCGCTACTTCGCCGCGAATCCGCCGCTCGCGAAGAGCCGGATGGCCTGAGCGCCATCCGTTCCCTGCCGCCGGCACGCGGCGCGTGCCGGCGCGTCACGACGATGCCGCGAAGCGGCTCAGCAGTTTCCCGCCGAACACGTTCACCGCGAGCCCGCCCATCACGAGCGCGGCGCCGATCAGCTGCGCTTGCGTCAGATGCTCGTCGAGCAGCAACGCCGACGACGCGAGCCCGACGATCGGCACCAGCAGCGAGAACTGCGCGACCTGCGCGGCCGGATAGCGCGACAGCAGGCGGCTCCACAGCCCGTAGCCGAGCAGCGTCGCGACGAACGCCAGATAGACGACCGCGAAGATCGACGCGCCGTCGAGCCCGGCGAGCGCGGTCGCGATCCGCCGCGGCCCCTCGAACCACAGCGACAGCAGGAAGAACGGCACGGGCGGCACGAGGCTCGCCCACACGACGAGCGACACGAGGTTCGCCTTCCCGACCTTCTTCGTGACGATATTGCCGAAGGCCCACATCGCGGCCGAGCAGATCGTCAGCAGGAAGCCCGCGAGCGTCATCGCACGGCCGCCCTGCGCGGCGATCACGACGAGGCCGCCCGCGGCGATCGCGAGCCCGATCAGGTTCTGCACGCGCAGCCGCTCGCCGAGGAACAGCATCGCGAACACCAGCGTGAAGAACGCCTGCGACTGCAGCACGAGCGACGCGAGGCCGGCCGGCATGCCGACGTACATGCCGGTGAACAGGAACACGAACTGGCCAAGCTGGATCGTCGCGCCGTACAGCACCAGCAGCCGCCACGAAATCTGCGGCCGGCGCACGAAGAACACCGCGGGCACGGCCGCGAGCGTGAAGCGCAGCGCGCCGAGCAGCATCGGCGGCATGCCGTGCAGGCCGACCTTGATCACGACGAAGTTCACGCCCCACGCCAGAATCACGACCAGCGCGAGCAGCAGATCCTTCGGGGCCATCATCGGCGTCTCCTCGATTGTCGAATCGTCGTTGTGAAGCCGGTCAGTCTACCGGGTTTCGCCGCCGCGCCGGATACCCGCGCGGCGCGCATGGAATCGGCAGCGGGCGCAGCGGCTGGCGCGACGCGGTGGACACCGCACGATGCGTGCCCGCCGCGGCCGCATCGCGCCGCGCGCGTTTCGTGCAGCCCGTCACGCGCGCCGCCGTGCCGCCAGTACAATGACCGGCAATCCAGCCGTTCCCCACGAGGCCCGCCATGACCGACTCGATCAAAGCCTTGCTGAAGCCGCACGTGCGCGACATCGGCAACCTGCAGGTGCGCCGCACGCTGCCCGCGCTCGCCGCACGCCTCGTCGGCCCGTTCATCTTCTTCGATCACATGGGGCCCGCGATGCTGCCGGCCGGCACGGGGCTCGACGTGCGCCCGCATCCGCACATCGGGCTCGCGACGGTCACCTACCTGTTCGACGGCGCGATCCTGCACCGCGACAGCCTCGGCTCGCGGCAGGAAATCGTGCCGGGCGACGTGAACTGGATGACGGCCGGCCGAGGGATCGTCCACTCGGAGCGCACGCCCGACGCGCAACGCGCGAGCGGCCACACCGTGCACGGGATCCAGACCTGGGTCGCGCTGCCGAAAGCGCACGAGACGACCGAGCCGTCGTTCGAGCACCACGCGGCCGACACGCTGCCCAAGCGGGACGAAGACGGCGTGGCGCTGACGGTGATCGCCGGCGACGCGTTCGGGCTGCGCTCGCCCGTGACGACGTTCTCGCGCACGCTGTACGTCGCGGCCGAATTCGCGGCCGGCGGCCGGCTCGAACTCGATGCGTCGCACGAGGAGCGCGCGGTCTACGTGGTCGACGGCGAGCTCGCGATCGACGGCGCGCCGGTGCCGGCCGAACGGATGGCCGTGCTCGCGCCGGGCGCGAGCGTCACGCTGACGAGCGGCAGCGGCGCGCGCGCGATGCTGCTCGGCGGCGACCGGATGGACGGCGAACGCTTCATCGAGTGGAATTTCGTCGCGAGCAGCCGCGACGCGATCGAACGCGCGAAAGCGGCGTGGACGCGCCAGGAGATGGGCAAGGTGCCCGGCGAGACCGAATGGATTGCGCTGCCCGAAGCGAAGCCGCGTTGAAAAAGCGGCGCACCGCCCCCACCCTGACGATATTCGAACGGAAGAGAACGCCATGGACACCACGCTTGCCACATTCGAGAAAGACGTCATCGAGGCGTCGCTGGACACGCCCGTGCTGGTCGACTTCTGGGCGCCGTGGTGCGGCCCCTGCAAGACGCTCGGCCCGCTGCTGGAAAAGCTCGAAGCCGACTACGCAGGCCGCTGGAAGCTCGTGAAGGTCAACGTCGACGAGAACCAGGAGCTCGCCGCGCACTTCCAGACGCGCAGCATCCCGCACGTGATCGCGTTCGCCGACGGGCGGCCGGTCGACCAGTTCGTCGGCGTGCTGCCCGAAGGGCAGTTGCGCGCGTTCCTCGACCGGCTGCTGCCGGCCCCCGAGGAAGCCGAACGCCGCGCCGCGCAGTACGCGATGGCCGAACAGCGCTTCGACGATGCGCGCGCGCACCTCGAAGCGGCGCTCGCGCTGAACCCCGGCTACGACGACGCGCGCCTCGACCTGATCGAGCTACTGCTCGCGCGCAACGAAGTCGATGCCGCACGCGCGGAGACCGAGCGCCTGTCGCCGCAAACCGTGCAGAACGGCGACCCGCGCTACCAGGCGATCAAGACCCGTTTCGACGCGCTCGACGCCACGGCCGACCTGCCGCCAACCGACGCGCTCGAGGCGCGCATCGCGGCGAACCCGGCCGATCTCGATGCGCGCTTCGACCTCGCGCAGAGCCTGATCGCGCGGCGCGCGTACGAAGGGGCGCTGGAGCAGTTGCTGGAAATCGTGACGCGCGATCGCGCGTACGGCGACGATCTCGGCCGCCGCACGATGATCTCGGTGTTCGAACTGGCCGGCGATCGCCCCGACCTCGTCGCCGCGTGGCGACGCAAGCTGAGCATGGCGCTCAACTGACCCGACGCGCGACCGGCCGGGCCGCCACGGCCCGGCCGCATCGGCCTATCGCTCGCGGCACGTCGCCCGCGCCGCGGCATCGTCCTTGCGTGCCCGCGCGCCGCACGCTCAGCCGGCCGCCCGTGCCGCGATCGCCCGCAGCGCATGCGCGGCCGCCGCGAAACCGAAGCTCGCGGTCACGCACACGCTCGAACCGAAGCCCGCACAGTTGAGCCCCGCGACATGCGCGGCCGCGGACGGCTCGGCGCCGTCCTCGATGTCGCAGGCCGCCGCTTCCGGATAGATCAGCGGCTCGTCCGAATACACGGCGCTGACCTTGAAGCGCGCCTTCGGCCCGCGCGGAAAGCCGTGCTGCTTGCGCAGCTGCGCGCGGACCTTCGACAGCAGCGGATCCTGAATCGTCAGCGCGAGATCGTCGATGCGGATGCGCGTCGGGTCGAGCTGCCCGCCCGCGCCGCCGACGACGATCAACGGCTGCCGTTTCGCGACGCACCACGCGATCAGCGCGACCTTCGTGCGCACGCTGTCGATCGCATCGATCACGTAGTCGAAGCCGCCGCCGAGCAGCGCGTCGAAATTGTCGGACTCGACGAAATCTTCGACGCGGTTCACGCGGCATGCGGGATCGATCAGCGCGATGCGCTCGGCCATCGCGTCGACCTTCGGCTTGCCGTAATTGCCGTCGAGCGCATGGATCTGCCGGTTCGTGTTGCTTTCCGCGACGTTGTCGAGATCGATCAGCGTCAACGTGCCGACCGCGTTGCGCGCGAGCGCCTCGGCCACCCACGACCCGACGCCGCCGATTCCGATCACCGCGACGTGCGCCCGCTCGAACGCGGCGGCCGCCGGCGCGCCGTACAGGCGCGCGACGCCGCCGAAACGCCGCGCGCGATCCACGTCAAGCTGGATTTCCGGGGTCGGGGTAAGATCGGAAGAACTGGGCGGGGCGGCGTCGGCGGCGGACATGGCAGCAAGGAAAACGTAAGTCGTGCAGCCCTCTATTCTGCCTGAACTCCCCGCTCGCACGCGCTACCGTGCACGCACGATTCTCGCGCGTTCGCTATACTGGCCCCAGATTGAAGCGTTTGCATAACATGACGACTCTCGCCGATCTTCGGATCAACTATTCGCGCGCTTCGCTCGACGAAGCCGATGCCGCCCCCGACCCCTTCGCCCAGTTCGATCGCTGGTTCAAGGAGGCGCTCGCCGCCAAGCTGCCCGAGCCGAACACGATGACGCTCGCGACCGTCGGCGCCGACGGCCGGCCGTCGGCCCGGATCGTGCTCATCAAGGGCGTCGACGAACGCGGGTTCGTCTTCTTCACCAATTACGAAAGCCGCAAGGGGCACGATCTGGCCGTGCATCCGCACGCCGCGCTGCTGTTCTACTGGATCGAGCTCGAGCGCCAGGTACGCATCGAAGGGCGGATCGAGAAAACCAGCGCGGAAGAAAGCGACCGCTATTTCGCGTCGCGCCCGCTCGGCTCGCGCATCGGCGCGTGGGCGTCGGACCAGAGCACCGTGATCGACAGCCGCGCGACGCTCGAAGCGCGCGAAAAGGCCGTCGGCGAACGCTATGGCGACAACCCGCCGCGCCCGCCGCACTGGGGCGGCTATCGCCTCGTGCCCGACGCGATCGAGTTCTGGCAGGGGCGCCCGTCGCGGCTGCACGACCGCCTGCTCTATACGCGCGACACCGCGGCGGCGTCGGGCTGGACGATCTCGCGCCTGTCGCCGTAAGCGCGGCGCCGGCGCATGCCGGTCGTGTTCCGGGTTGCATCCGGGCGCCCGCGCCGCACGCGGCGGGCGCCGGTCAAGATACTTGGCTGTATTCGATTCAACGAACAAACGGAGAATCCAAATGTTCTGGGAAAAGAAGCTGGCACAGTGGGCGGACGAAGTACGGGCGAAAGCGAACATACCGGCGCGCCTCGTGCTGTGGAACGGCGATCAACTCGATTTCGGCACCTTCAGCGCGCCGCAGGTCACGCTGAAGGTGAACAGCGCGTCGGCGCTGCCGCTGCTGCTCGAACCGAGCCTCGACAATCTCGGCGAGGCATACGTGAAGGGCAAGATCGACATCGAAGGCAAGCTGTCGGACATCATCAACATCGGCTACTCGCTCGCGCGCAGCACCGTGACGAGCGCGAGCAAGCTCGCACGCGTGAAGCGCTACTTCAATCACACGAAGAGCACCGACAAGAAAGCGATTCAGTACCACTACGACGTCTCGAACGAGTTCTACAAGCTGTGGCTCGACGAGAACATGGTGTACTCGTGCGCGTACTTCGAGAACGGCGACGAGGATCTCGCCACCGCGCAGATCAAGAAGATCGACCACATCCTGACGAAGATCCAGCTGCAGCCCGGCCAGCGCCTGCTCGACATCGGCTGCGGCTGGGGCGCGCTCGTGTTGCGCGCCGCGCAGAAGTTCGGCGCGACGTGTCTCGGCGTGACGCTGTCGCAGAACCAGTTCGACCTCGCGACCGCGCGCGTGAAGGCGGCGGGGCTGGAAGACAGGATCGAGATTCGTCTGCAGGATTACCGCGAGATCGAAGGCCAGTTCGACCGCATCACGAGCGTCGGGATGTTCGAGCACGTCGGGCGCAAGAACCTGCCGCTCTATTTCTCGCGCATCCGCGAGCTGCTGACCGACGACGGCATCGCGATGAACCACGGGATCACGTCGACCGACGCGGAAAGCGGCGAAACCGCGCTCGGCGGCGGCGAATTCATCGACCGCTACGTGTTCCCCGACGGCGAGCTCCCGCACATCAGCCTCGCGCTCGAAGCGGCGCAGCGCGGCGGGCTCGAGGCGGTTGACGTCGAAAGCCTGCGCCGGCACTATGCGCGCACGCTCGACATCTGGACGGAAAACTTCGAGGCGAAAGCCGAGGAAGCGCGAAAGCTCGTCGACGACGAAAAATTCCGCATCTGGCGCGTGTATCTCGCCGGCTGCGCGTATGCTTTCGAGCACGACGACGTGTCGATCTTCCAGATCGTGTGCCGCAAGGCCGGGCGCAGCGCGAAAACGCTGCCGTGGTCGCGGCGCTATATGTACGAACACGCGCTGCCGCGCTAGGCGGCGCATCACGCTGGGCATGCATGGGTGACGGCAGGGCGCGGCGCAGGGCGCCGCCGCAACGACAGCGGCACGACGACGCCGACGAGTCGCACGCCGACGGACAGTTCGACCTGTTCGGCGTGCCGACGGACGCCGCACGCACGTCGCCGTTGGACGGCGACCGCTCCGTCAGCCCCGACGAGCCCGTGACGCCGGACGCAGCGAAAGACCCTCGACCGGCGCCGCCCGCCCGTACGACCGCCCGCCCCGCCGCCGAAGACGCCCCCGCCCCGTCGTCCGGCCTGCTGTGGGACGAACCGCCGTCGGCGGTCGCCCCGCCAAAGAAAGGCCGCCGCAAGCGCGGCGTGCTGCCCGCGCCGATCTCGGCGGACGTTGCCGAAGTCGCGGCCGGCCTGCCGCCGAACGTGCGGCTCGGCACGTCGTCGTGGTATTTCCCCGGCTGGAACGGCATCGTCTACGACGGCGACTTCGCGCAGACGAAGTTGTCGCGCGAAGGGCTCGAAGCGTATGGCACGCATCCGCTGCTGAAAAGCGTGAGCCTCGACCGGTCGTTCTACGGCCCGCTGTCGGTGGCCGATTATCTGCGCTACGCGCAGCAGGTGCCCGACGATTTCCGCTTCGTCGTGAAGGCGCCGGCCGCGGTGACCGACGCGGTGATCCGCGGCCGGCGCGGCGAACCGTCCGGGCCGAACCCGACGTTCCTCGATGCGCCGCTCGCGACCCGCGAATTCGTCCAGCCGTGCCTCGACGGGCTCGGCCGGAAAGCCGGCGTGCTCGTGTTCCAGTTCTCGCCGCTGCCCGATCAGCTGCTCGCGCAGCCGGCCGCGCTGATCGACCGGCTCGCCGCGTTCTTCGCGGCGCTGCCGCCGTTGCCGCCGGACGCCGACGGCACGCGCTATGCAATCGAGATCCGCGACGCGAGCCTGCTCACGCCGCGCTTCATCCGCGCACTGGCCGCGCTCGGCGTGCGCTACTGCGTCGGCCTGCACGCGCGGATGCCCGACCCGCTGCGCCAGGCCGCCGCGCTCGCGCTGCTCGACGGCGACGCGCCGGGCCCGCTGATCGTGCGCTGGAGCCTGCACGGCGGCTTCAAGTACGAGCAGGCGAAAGCGAAATACGAGCCGTTCGACAAGCTCGTCGACGAGGATCCGGCCACGCGCTCGGCGCTCGCCGAACTGGCCGCGCGCTACGCGCTGGCCGGGCAGCCGGTGATCATCACGATCAACAACAAGGCGGAAGGCTCGGCGCCGCTGTCATGCCTCGCGCTCGCACGCGAAATCGCCGCCGCGTGCGCGCAGTGGCGCAACGAGGCGGCGTGACGCCGGTTGCCGCGGCCGACGCTCAGGCGCCGCGCAGCGACTTCAGCCGGTGCGAGAACTTCTGCCGGAATTTCGCGAGCTTCGGCCCGATCACGACCGAGCAATAGCCCTGCCCCGGGTTGCGCGCGTAATAGTTCTGATGATAGTCCTCGGCCGGCCAGTAGTTGCCGTCGAGCGGCACGACCTGCGTGACGATCGGCTGGCCGAACACCTGTTCGCGCTCGAGCTCGCGGATCACGTCGAGCGCCGTATCGCGCTGCGCATCCGAGTGCGTGAACACGACCGACCGGTATTGCGTGCCGACGTCGTTGCCCTGCCGGTTCAACTGGGTCGGATCGTGCGTCGCGAAGAAAATCTCGAGGATCTCGCGATAACGGATGCGCGCCGGGTCGAACGTCACGTTGACGACTTCCGCGTGGCCCGTGTCGCCTTCGCAGATGTCGCGATAGCCCGGATTGCGCGTATGGCCGCCCGCGTAACCCGACTGGACGGCCGTCACGCCGTCGACGTCGAGAAACACGGCCTCCGTGCACCAGAAACACCCGCCTCCGAGCGTCGCGGTTTCAAGCATTTCGTTCCCCATGAAATCAGCCTCTCGTGAATGATGGCAGCCGGCACACGCGTGCCGGCTGCCACGGTTTCGCATCGCCGCTGCCAGCCCGCGGTGCGGGTCGCAGCGGCACTCCGGCAAGTATCTCACTCGCGCGCGAAACTGGCAGATCGGCCAGGCGTCGCACGCGACCGGCAGCGTATTTCTCGTCTACACTAGGCACGCGCACGCGGCGGTCAACCCGCCGCGTCAACCCAGCGTCCGATGCATGCCCGACCCCGATGCCAACACCATCTGCCGGAACATCGATATGCACGCCTTAACAGACATCGCCTGCGTCGCGGCCCCGCTCGCCGCTACGTCAATCGCACCTTCGCGGTGGCGCGTGCCCGTTTCACGGAGCGCGCCGCGCGGCAACCCGTCGCCTTTTCCCGCTTTCACGACCTGATGCACGGCATCGCGCGCGTCGCCGACGCGTTGCATTCGCCTGCCGCTCGCTCCGCCGGCATGATGCGCGCCGCGCGGCCACCGCAGTCCGCACGTCCGCAACGAACGGCCGTGCGTCCACGATCCGACACCTTCGAGAGACACCACCATGAGCATGCGGCCTGACCCGACGTTTCACGCTTCGCCCGAGCTTGCGATGCAGGCGCCGGCGGAAGAGTTTGCCTATACGTTGTTGCTGAGCCCCGATTTTTCCAGACCCGACGCGCTCGCCGTGATCGACGTGAAGCCCGGTTCGTCGACGTACGGCAAGATCGTGCATACGGTGACGATGCCGAACACCGGCGACGAGTTTCACCATTTCGGCTGGAATGCGTGTTCGTCGTCGCTGTCGCCGCTCACCGGCCATGCGTTCCTCGAGCGCCGCTTCCTGATCATCCCCGGCCTGCGCTCGTCGCGCATCTACGTGATCGACACGAAGCCGCATCCGACGCAGGCGCGCATCCACAAGATCATCGAGCCCGGCGAGATCTTCGCGAAAACCGGCTATTCGCGGCCGCACACCGTGCATTGCGGCCCCGAGGGCATCTACGTGAGCACGCTCGGCGGGGCGGGCAAGGACGGCACCGACGGCGCGCCCGGCATCTTCATCATGGATTGCGAAACCTTCGACGTGCTCGGCCGCTGGGAAATCGACCGCGGCCCGCAGGACAAGCACTACGACTTCTGGTGGAACCTGCCGCGCGACTACATGGTGTCGAGCGAATGGGCGCTGCCGCCGCAATTCGAGAACGGGATCGTCCCCGAGGATCTGCTCGCGAACAAGTACGGGCACCGGCTGCATTTCTGGGACCTGCGCGCGCGACGCAACGTGCAGACGATCGATCTCGGCGCGCAGCACCAGATGGCGCTCGAGGTACGGCCCGCGCACGACCCGGTGCGCGAGTACGGATTCGTCGGCGTCGTGGTCGATACGACCAATCTCGAGGGCTCGATCTGGACCTGGTGGCGCGAAGGCGGCAAATTCCATGTGAAGAAGACCGCGACGATCCCGGCCGAGCCGGCGGCGGCCGACGCGCTGCCGCCGCTGCTGCAAGGATTCGGCGCGGTGCCGCCGCTCGTGACCGACATTGACCTGTCGCTGGACGACCGCTTCCTGTACGTGTCGTGCTGGGGCACCGGAGAGATGCGCCAGTACGACGTGTCGGACCCGCACCACCCGGTGCTCGCCGGGTCGGTGCGCATCGGCGGCATCGCGCGCCGTGCGCCGCACTCGAACGGCCGCACGTTCGCGGGCGGCCCGCAGATGGTCGAGATCAGCCGCGACGGCCGGCGCGTGTACTGGACCAACTCGCTCTATTCGACGTGGGACGACCAGTTCTATCCGGACGGCGTGCCGGCCGCGCAGGTGCTCGCGCACGCGGGGCCGGACGGCGGGCTGACACTCGCCGACGACTACTGGGTCGAATTCCCCGACGGCTATCGCGCGCACCAGATCCGGCTCGAAGGCGGCGACTGCTCGACCGACTCGTTCTGCTATCCGTCGGTCAAGCGTTGAGCGCCGGGCTTCATGCGCCGTTCGCGCTGTGGGCGGCCGTGCTCGCGAGCGGCGTCTATCACGGGCTCAACCCGGCGATGGGCTGGCCGCTCGCGGTGTCGAACGCGCTGATGACGCGCCGCGGCGGCGCGCTCGTCGCGGCGCTCGGCTATCTCGCGATCGGTCATGCGCTCGCCGTCTTCGCGGTGATGCTGCCGTTCGGGCTGCTCGCCGCACTGCTCGCGTGGCAGACGGCGATCCGCGTCGGCGCGAGCGCGCTCGTGATCGGCTTCGGCGCGGTGCTACTGATCCGGCGCCGGCATCCGCGGGCGCTCGCGCGGATTCCGCCGGCGCGGCTCGGCCTGTGGTCGTTCGCGGTCGCGCTCGCGCACGGCGCGGGGCTGATGCTCGTGCCGATCTACCTCGGCCTCTGCGGGCTCGACCGCGATGCCGGCCACCGCGCGGCGGCGATGCTCGTCGATGCGCATCTCGGGATGGCGCTCGTCGTCGCGGCCGTGCACGCAGCCGCGATGATCGCCGCCGGCGGCGGGCTCGCATGGCTCGTGTACCGCTATCTCGGGCTGAAGTTCGTGTCGCGGAGCTGGTTCAATCTCGACACGGTGTGGGCGTCGAGCCTGATCGTGACAGGGGCGCTGTCGCTCGGGCTGGCGGCGGCGCGATAGCGCGGATCGCGGTCGCGCTGCGATGCCCGGCAGCGCAATCCGGCGCCGGGACGAACGGCCGCACCGTCAAAAAGCGTGACGGAACGGCGATGCCGGCCGCGCGCCGCACTGTTCGCTACGTCACCCTGCCGTCACGATGCGCCGCCCGACCGGGCCCGGCGGCCCCGATTCCGCTAAAATCGGGCCATGCGCACCCCTTCCTCATCGACCGCCTTGTCGTCTTTCGTCCGCCGCGCCCGTCGCACCCGCGCCGTGTCGCGCCCGCCCGTCCCGTTCCGGATGGCTGCCCGATGAGCCACGCCAATCCGCCGGATTTCGACTCGGCCGCCTTCCGGCAGGCGCTCGGCCAGTTCGCGACGGGCGTGACGGTGATCACGACGCAGGCGCCCTCCGGCCAGTTGATCGGCATCACCGCCAGCTCGTTCAATTCGGTTTCGCTCGATCCGCCGCTCGTGCTGTGGAGCCTCGCGCACAAATCGGCGTCGACGCCGGTGTTCCGCGGCAACAGCCATTACGTGGTGAACGTGCTCGCGGCGTCGCAGCTCGACCTGTGCAAGCGCTTTTCGACCTACAAGGGCGACCGCTTCGAAGGGATCGCGCACGCGGCCGGCAACTCGGGGATGCCCGTGCTCGACGGCGCGCTCGCGTGGTTCGAATGCCACAACCGCAGCCGCTACGACGAAGGCGACCACGTGATCTTCGTCGGCGAAGTGGAGCGCTGCGGCGTGCGCGCCGTATCGGACGCCGCCCCGCCGCTCGTGTTCCACGGCGGCGGCTTCCACGGCCTCACACCGCTTTGATCGCCCCCGTGCGCGCGAGGCCGACCGGCGCGCCGGCTTCGTCCTTCAGCGTCTGCAGCACGATGTTCGAACGGATGTCCATCACGCCCGGCGCCTTGTACAGGCGGTTCAGCACGAAATCCGAATAGTGCTTGAGGTTGTGCGCGAGCACGCGCAGCAGATAGTGGCTCTCGCCCGTCACGACGAACGCGCCGACCACCTCCGGCCATTCGCGCAGCGCTTCCGCGAAGCGCTCGTGCCATTGATTCTCTTCGTTGCGCATCGACACCTGCACGAACGCCTCGAGCTCGAAGCCGAGCTTCTCGCGGCTCAGGCACGCGCGATAGTGCTCGATGACGCCCTGCTCCTCGAGCAGGCGCATGCGGCGCAGGCAGGCGGATGGCGAAAGCGAAATGCGTTCGGCCAGGTCGAGATTGCTGATTCTGCCCTCCTCCTGCAATACCGCCAGAATCCGGCAGTCGGTGGCATCGAGCGTGATCGCGTGCATTTTTGGTCCCCGTTTTCCCTCTGAGTCGAATTATCTGCCAATCCGGCGGATTGTCCATGTTTATTTCGCAAGCACTTTCTGCGAGCGTCCACCTATCATTCGAAGGATCGACTCTTCGCTTCGTCATGCCATGGACACACTCTGGGACATCTCGCCGCCCGTCAGCCCCGCCACCCCCGTGTGGCCGGGCGATACGCCGGTTTCCGTCGAGCGCGTGTGGCGGATGGAGGCCGGTTCGCCGGTCAACGTCGCGCGCCTGACGCTGTCGCCGCACACGGGCGCGCACTGCGACGCGCCGCTGCACTACGACGCCGACGGCGCGCCGATCGGCGCGGTGCCGCTCGACACCTATCTCGGCCCGTGCCGCGTGATCCATTGCATCGGCGCGGCGCCCGTCGTGCGGCCGGCCGATATCGCGGCCGCGCTCGACGGCGTGCCGCCGCGCGTGCTGCTGCGCACGTATGCGCGCGCCGCGGTCGAACGATGGGACAGCCATTTCTGCGCGGTCGCGCCCGACACCGTCGATCTGCTCGCCGCGCATGGCGTCAAGCTGATCGGCATCGACACGCCGTCGCTCGACCCGCAGGAATCGAAGACGATGGATGCGCACCATCGCGTGCGCACGCACCGGATGGCGATCCTCGAAGGCATCGTGCTCGACGACGTGCCGCCCGGCGACTACGAACTGATCGCGCTGCCGCTGAAATTCGCGACGCTCGACGCGAGCCCCGTGCGCGCGGTGCTGCGCGCGCTGCCCGCACGCGCCGCCTGACTACCCCGACCTACGACCCCACATCATGATGATCAAGACCCGTGAAGACGCGCTCGCGCTCGACCGCGACGACCCGCTGGCGCCGCTGCGCGACCAGTTCTCGCTGCCCGACGGCGTGATCTACCTCGACGGCAATTCGCTCGGCGCGCAGCCGCGCGCATCCGCCGCCCGCGCGCAGCAGGTGATCGGCGCCGAATGGGGCGAAGGCCTGATCCGCAGCTGGAACACGGCCGGCTGGTTCGCGCTGCCGCGCCGCCTCGGCGACAAGCTCGCGACGCTGATCGGCGGCGCGCCCGGCGAAACGGTCGTGACCGACACCATCTCGATCAACCTGTTCAAGCTGCTGTCGGCGATGCTGCGCCACCAGGCCGAGCGCGCGCCCGAGCGCCGCGTGATCGTGTCGGAGCGCTCGAACTTCCCGACCGACCTGTATATCGCGCAGGGGCTGATTGAACAGCTCGGCGGCGGCTACGAGCTGCGCCTGATCGACGATCCGGCCGACCTGCCCCGCGCGCTCGGCACGGACACGGCCGTCGCGATGATCACGCACGTGAACTACCGCACCGGCTACATGCACGACATGCCGGCCGTCACGCAGCTCGTGCACGACGCGGGCGCGCTGATGCTGTGGGATCTCGCGCACTCGGCCGGCGCGGTGCCGGTCGACCTGAACGGCGCACGCGCGGACGGCGCGGTCGGCTGCACGTACAAGTACCTGAACGGCGGCCCCGGCTCGCCCGCGTTCGTGTGGGTGCCGCAGCGTCACCTCGCGCATTTCTCGCAGCCGCTGTCGGGCTGGTGGGGCCATCGCGCGCCGTTCGCGATGCAGCCAGGCTTCGCGCCGGATCCGGGCATCGCGCGCTTCCTGTGCGGCACGCAGCCGATCGTGTCGATGTCGATGGTCGAATGCGGGCTCGACGTGTTCCTGCAGACCGACATGGATGCGATCCGCCGCAAGTCGCTCGCGCTGACCGACGCGTTCATCGCGCTCGTCGAAGCGCGCTGCGCGGGCCTGTCGCTGAAGCTCGTCACGCCGCGCGCGCATCACCAGCGCGGCTCGCAGGCAAGCTTCGAGCATCCGCACGGCTACGAGGTCATGCAGGCGCTGATCGCGCGCGGCGTGATCGGCGACTACCGCGAGCCGTACGTGCTGCGCTTCGGCTTCACGCCGCTCTATACGCGCTTCGCCGACGTGTGGGATGCGGTCGAGACGCTGCGCGACATCCTCGCCACCGATGCGTGGAAGGCGCCCGAATTCGCCGAACGCGGCGCGGTGACCTGAGCGGTCTTGCGCGGCGCGCCGCCGTTGCAGGCGACGCACGCGCCGCGCGTTCGTCATTCAAATCTGGAGAGAGTCGTGAATTCTGGTCATATGCAGCCGCCCGGCGGCGACGCGCCGGCAGGCTGCCCGTTCTCGGGCGCACGCGTCGCACAACCGGCGCAAGCCGCGCATGAAGCGCCGCACGTGCCGGGCGAGGCCGACACGCAAGCCGGCTGGCACAACGCGCAACTCGATTTCTCGAAGTCGATGAGCTACGGCGACTACCTGTCGCTGAATTCGATCCTCGACGCGCAGCATCCGCTGTCGCCCGATCACAACGAGATGCTGTTCATCATCCAGCATCAGACGAGCGAGCTGTGGATGAAGCTCGCGCTGTTCGAGCTGCGCGGCGCGCTCGATGCCGTGCGCACCGACGCGCTGCCGCCCGCGTTCAAGATGCTTGCGCGCGTGTCGCGCATCCTCGAGCAACTGGTGCAGGCGTGGAACGTGCTGTCGACGATGACGCCGTCCGAGTATTCGGCGATGCGGCCGTATCTCGGCCAGTCGTCGGGCTTCCAGTCGTACCAGTATCGCCAGCTCGAATTCCTGCTCGGCAACAAGAACGCGCAGATGCTGCAGCCGCATGCGCACCGTGCCGACATCCTCGAACAGGTGCGCGCGACGCTCGAGGCGCCGTCGTTCTACGACGAGGTCGTGCGCCTGCTCGCGCGGCGCGGGTTCGCGATCGCGCCGGAGCGGCTCGAGCGCGACTGGACGCAGCCGATGCGGCACGACGAGACGGTCGAGGCCGCATGGCTCGAGGTCTATCGTCATCCGCAGCAGCACTGGGAGCTGTACGAGATGGCCGAGGAACTCGTCGATCTCGAGGATGCGTTCCGCCAGTGGCGCTTCCGTCACGTGACGACGGTCGAACGCATCATCGGCTTCAAGCAGGGCACGGGCGGCACGAGCGGCGCGCCGTACCTGCGCAAGATGCTCGACGTCGTGCTGTTCCCAGAGCTCTGGCACGTGCGCACCACGCTGTAACGCCCGTCACGCGCCCGCCGTCACGACGACGTGCGGGCGAGTTCCTCCCCTTCGCGCGGCTGAGCCGGCGCGCGCGACAGCCGCGGAATGTGCCGCCGCACCGCGAGCAGCGCGACGCACACCACACCCATCGCGACGGCCAGCATCGTCAGGTACGCGCCCGCGCCGCCCGACGTGATCACGATCGCGCCCGCGAACGCACTGAGGATCGCGCCGAGTCGGCCGAACGCGAGCGCGCTCGCGGTGCCCGTCGCGCGCACGGCCGTCGGGTAGATGTACGCGCAGAGCGCATACATCGTCGACTGCACCGCGTTGACGAACAGCCCGTGCAGGCCGAGCCCGACGATCAGCCAGCCCGTGTGGCGGCTCGCATCGACACCCATCAGCCACACCGCGCTCGCCGCGCCGCCGATGCTGCACAGCGCGAGCGGCCAGCGCGAGCCCGCATGCGCGATCGCCCATGCGCACAGCAGCGCGCCGATCACGCCGCCGAGGTTGTACGCGGTGAGCCCCGAGCCCGCGACCGACACGCTCAACCCGCTCGCCGCGAGCATCGTCGGCAGCCAGCTGAACGCCGCATACACGGCGAGCAGGCACATGAAGAACGCGCACCACAGCGCGATCGTGTCGCGCGCCTGCCCGCCCGCGAACAGCGCGCCGAAGCCGCCGCGGCCGCCCGGCGCGCGAGCGTCCTTCATATCGGTGAACACCGTGCCCGGCGCGACCGGCCGCCGCATCCGCGCGAGCAGCGCGCCGAGTTCCGGCCAGCGTGCGGGACGCCGCGCCAGATAACGCGGCGATTCCGGCAACGCGCGCACGAGCACGAAGCCGAGCACGAGCGGCAACGCGCCGCCCGCGAAGAACAGCCCGCGCCAGCCGTAGCGCGGCAGCACCTCGTGCGCGAACAGGCCGGCCAGCATCCCGCCGAGCGGCACGCAGACGATCGTCGCGGTCACCATCATCGTGCGGCGCCGCGCGGGCGTGTATTCGGCGGTCATCGTCGTGGCCGTCGGCAGCGCGCCGCCGATCCCGAGCCCCGCGCAAAAGCGCAGTATCGCGATCGTCGCGACGTCGGGCGCGAACCCGATCGCGCAGGTCGCGATGCCGAACAGGAATACGCTGCCGATCACGGCCTGGCGGCGACCGAAGCGGTCCGCGACGATCCCCGCGCACGCGCTGCCGATCCCCATGCCGACCAGCCCCGCCGCGACGGCCGGCGCGAACGCGCCGCGCGCGATGCCCCATTCGCGAATCAGCACGGGAATCGCGAAACCGATCAACTGGCCGTCGAAGCCGTCGAGCACGATCGCGAGCGCGGCGAGCAGCACGACGCAGCGCTGCATCGGCGTGAACGGCCCGTCGTCGAGCGTCGTGCCGATGTCGACCGACGGCGGCAGCCGTTCATTCAGGGCGTCGGGCGTGCTCATGCGGCCTCCGATGCACCGCGCGCCGGCGGCAAGATGCGCGGACGGCGCGCGACGAGACAACGGCATTCGATGGTTTTCATGGCGTCTCCGATTGTCCGGGCTGGCGCACGCAAGCGTGCCCGGATCTCATGCTGTGCAGTCGACCGGCGCCCATCGAGCGGCGCCGGTGTGTCGTCCCACCCTTCACGATCCATTGCCGTCGCTTCGCGGGCGCGGCATCCGTATCGTCATGCGGCGCCAGCCGGCCGCCGGCCTGTTGCTCAGTTCGCCCGTGCGTCGATCAACCGGACCAGCGCGAGCAGCGTCTCCGCATGCGGCACCGCGACGCCCGTTTCGCGCGCGGCCGCGACGACCTTGCCGCTGATCGCGTCGATTTCGGTGCGGCGGCCCGCGAGCACGTCCTGCAGCATCGACGGGCGATGGCCGCGATGGTCGCGGATCGCATGCTCGACGTTGCGCGCGATGCGCGCGCCGTCGACCGCGATGCCCTTCGCGCGCGCGACGGCGGCGGTCTCGGCTGCGATCGCGAGCGCGAGCCGCGGCCCGTCGTGATGATGGCCGAGCTGGTCGACGGTGCAGCCCGTCGCCGCGCACATCGTGTTGAGCGCCGCGTTGAACGCGACCTTCTCCCAGATCGCGGCCCACACGTCGGCGTCGAGCGTGCAGGCGAGCCCCGCGCGCGACAGCGCGTCGGCCACGGCCGCCGCGAACGGGCGCACCGCGCCGTCGGCCGTCATCATGCGGATCGCGCCGGCGCCGTGCGAGCGCACGTGCGCGGGCCCGGCCGCATCGGCCGGCCACGTCGTCACGCCGACCAGGATGCGCTCGATCGGCACGAACGCATTCACCGTCTCGACGTTGCCGAGCCCGTTCTGCAGCGTCAGCACGAACGTGTCCGGCGTCAGCAGCGCGCGCACGCCGTCGAGCGCCGCCCGCGTGTGCAGCGATTTCGTGAAAACGATCAGCAGGTCGAACGGCGTGTCGGGCGCGGCGGCCGCGTCCGCATTCGCGGCTTCCGGCCGCATGGCGTGCAGCGTGCGAATGCGCCGTTCGCCGCGATCGTCGTCGATGCGCAGCCCGTCGCGGCGGATCGCTTCGAGATGCGCGTCGTTCACGTCGATCAGCGTGACGGCTTCGCCGCTTTCGGCCAGCCGCCCGCCGAACAGCGAGCCCATCGCGCCCGCGCCCAGAATCGCAATCTTCATCGTCGGCGGCCTCGTCAGAACGGATAGTGGCGCGGCGCCGTCTGCACCGTGATCCAGCGCAGGTCCGTGAACGCGGCGATGCCGGCCTTGCCGCCGAAGTGGCCGAAGCCGCTGTCCTTCACGCCGCCGAACGGCATCTGCGCCTCGTCGTGCACGGTCGGGCCGTTCACGTGACAGATGCCCGATTCGATGCGTGCCGCGACGCGCAGCGCCCGCGCGACGTCGCGGCTGAACACGGCCGACGCCAGCCCGAACGCGTTGTCGTTCGCGCAGCGGATCGCGGCCTCCTCGCCGTCGACGCGCACGATGCCCTTCACCGGGCCGAACGATTCCTCCGCATAGAGACGCATCGCCGGCGTCACGTGGTCGAGCAGCGTCGCGGGAAACAGCGTGCCGTCGGCCTTGCCGCCGCATACGAGCGTCGCGCCGTGCGCGAGCGCGTCGTCGATCAGCGCGTTGCAGCGCTCGACGGCCTTCATGTCGATCAGCGACCCGAGCACGACGGGCCCGTGGCGCGGGTCGCCGAGCGGCAGCGACGCGGCCTTGTCGGCGAGCTTCGCGACGAACGCATCGGCGATCGATGCGTCGACGACGATGCGCTCGGTCGACATGCAGATCTGCCCGGAATTCGCGAATGCGCCGAATGCGGCCGCGGCGACCGCCGCGTCGAGATCGGCATCGTCCAGCACGACGAACGGCGCCTTGCCGCCGAGTTCCAGCACCGACGGTTTCAGGTGGCGCGCGCATGCTTCGGCGACGATCCGGCCGACCCGCGTCGAGCCCGTGAAATTCACGCGGCGCACGGCCGGGTGCGCGATCAGTGCGTCGACGACGGCGCCCGCGTCGTCGGGCGCGTTCGTCACGAAGTTGACGACGCCCGGCGGCAGCCCGGCCTCCTGCATCGCCTCGACGACCAGCCCGTGCGTGACGGGGCACAGCTCCGAGCCTTTCAGCACGATCGTGTTGCCGCACGCGAGCGGCAGCGCGAGCGCGCGCGTCGCGAGAATCACCGGCGCATTCCACGGCGCGATGCCGAGCACGACGCCGGCCGGCTGCCGCACGCCCATCGCGAGCGAGCCCGGCACGTCGGACGGGATCAGCTCGCCGCCGACCTGCGTGGTCAGCGACGCGGCCTCGACGAGCCCGCTCGCCGCGAGCTGCACGTTGAAGCCGGCCCACAGCGCGGACGCGCCCGTCTCGGCCGCCATCGCGGCGACGAACTGCTCGTGTTTCGCTTCGAGCGCGGCGGCCGCCTTCAGCAGCCATGCGCGCCGCGCGCCGGGGCCGAGCGCGGCCCAGCCGGGCAACGCGCGGGCGGCCGCGTCGGCCGCCGCGCGCGCATCGTCGGCGGTGGCCGCGGGCGCGGCCGACGCGATTTCGCCGTCGAGCGGGTTGCGGCGCACGAAGGTCGCGCCGCTGGACGAGTGGCGGCGTTCGCCGCCGATCAGCATCGCTACGGTTTGCATGGAATCTCCGGAAAGACGCGCGCGGCGCATCAGGCAATCTCGACTTCGACGACGACCGGCGTCGCCGCACGCAGCGCGTCGGCCAGCGTATCGCGCAGGAGCGCTGCATCGGCCACGCGTACGCCGCGGCAGCCCATCCCTTGCGCGAGCGCGACGAAATCCAGGTCGGGCAGATCGGTGCCCTGCACGGGGTCGCCGGGGCCGAAGCCGAACACGGGCGCGAAATCCTGCAGCGCCGCATACCGCCGGTTGTTCAGGATCACGAACGTGATCGGCAGCTTCAGCTGCGCGGCGCTCCACAGCGCCTGGATCGAATACAGGCTCGAGCCGTCGCCGATCAGCCCGATCACGCGCCGGCCCGGCCGCGCGAGCGCGACACCGACGGCGGCCGGCATCCCGTAGCCGAGCCCGCCGCTGTCCATCGTGTAGAACGTGCCGCTGCGCGTGAACGGCAGATGCTCCTGCATCACCGGCCGCGCGCTCGGCGCCTCCTCGACGACGATGTCCTGTGCGTCGCGCACGTCCGCGAGCGTCTGCAGCGCGAACGCGACCGACATGCGCGCGCCGGCGGCAGGCGCGTCGACGCGGACACGCGGCGCGCGCGGCGCGGGCATCGGCCGCTCGGGCGGCGCGGGCCGCGCCAGCAGATCGCGCGCGGCGAGCCGCAGGTTGCCGACGACCGCATCGCCCGACGGCGTCCACGCGGCGACGCCCGGATCGTCGACGAGCTGCACGAGCGTCGCGCCCGGCGGCACGTGCGGGCCGGAGCCTTCGATGTGATAGGTGAACGCGGGCGCGCCGAACGCGAACACGAGATCGTGCCCGTCGAGCCGCGCGACGATCTTCTCGCGGATCGCGGGCAGGAAGCCGGCGAACAGCGGATGGTCCTCCGGAAAACTGCAGCGCCCCGACATCGGCGCGACGTACACGCGCGCACGGTGCCGCTCGGCAAGGCGCACGGCGTCATCCCACGCGCCCGCGCGATCGATGGCCGCGCCGACCACGAACGCCGGGCGCCGCGCGGCGTCGAGCGCGTCGCCGAGCCGCGCGAGCGCGTCGGGATCGGGCCGCACGATGCTGCTGACGTCACGGCGCGGCAGCCGTTCGGCCGGCTGGTCCCAGTCGTCGACGGGAATCGACACGAACACGGGGCCGCGCGGCTCCTGCATCGCGATCCGGTACGCACGCGCGATCGCGGCCGGCACGTCTTGCGCGCGCGCGGGCTCGATGCTCCATTTGACGTACGGCTTCGGCAGCTCGGCGGCCTGCGTCGCGCCGAGGAACGGATCGAACGGCAGAATCGCGCGCGCCTGCTGGCCCGCGGTGACGATCAGCGGCGTGCGGTTCCTGAACGCGGTGAAGAGATTGCCCATCGCGTTGCCGACGCCCGCCGCCGAATGCAGGTTCACGACGGCCGCACGGCCGGTGGCCTGCGCGTGGCCGTCCGCCATGCCGACCACGACGGCCTCCTGCAGGCCGAGCACGTAGCGGAAATCGTCGGGAAAATCGCGGAACATCGGCAGCTCGGTCGAGCCGGGGTTGCCGAACACGCGGTCGATGCCGAACTGGCGAAACAGGTCGATGACGGCGTCGCGGACGGTGATCGGCGCGGCGGATTGGGACGGGGTGCCGGACATGCTCGGGCGTCTCCTCGATGGCTTGGCGGTTTCCACAGTATCGAAGCGCAGGCCATTCACGGATACTGTATTTTTTGCCAAAAGCCATTACGTCCCGGCATGACTTTCGATCTCCGACAATTGCACGCGTTCACGACCATCGTCGCGTGCGGCAGCCTGGGCCGCGCCGCCGACGCGCTGCATGTCACGCAGCCGGCGCTGAGCCGGATCCTGAAGCGGCTCGAGGCGCAGGTCGGCGCGCCGCTGTTCGAGCGCCATTCGAAGGGCGTTCAGCTCACCGCGTTCGGCGAAGCGTTGCTGCCGCACGCGACGCTGCTGCAGCACGAGGCCGAGCATGCGCGCGAGGAACTCGACGCGATGCGCGGGTTCGCGAAGGGAACGATCAAGGTCGGCACGGTGGGCAGCATCGCGAGCCTCGTGCTGCCGGTCGCGGTCGGCCGCGTGCTCGACCGCTGGCCGAACCTGCGCGTCGAAATCATCGAAGGCGTGTGGGACCGGCTCGCGCAAGGGCTGGTCAAGCACGAGATCGACCTCGCGCTGTCCGCGCACGGGCCCGACACCGACGAGATCGTCGCGATTCCCGAATGCCGCTGGGAAGATCGCAGCCATATCGTTGCGGCGCCGCACCATCCGCTGCGCGCGCTCGGCCGGCCGCCGACGCTCGCCGATACGCTGCACGCGCGCTGGGCGATTCCGCCGCGCGGCACCGCGCCGTTCGACCACATGCGCGCGACCTTCGACGCGCACGGGTTGCCGTTACCCGACATCGCGGTCGAGACGCGTTCGGTCATCACGCTGAAAAGCCTCGTCGCGCATGCGGGATTCCTCAGCTGGATGGCCGAACCGATGGTCGGCGCCGAGCGGCGCGCCGGCACGATCGACACGCTGCCGGTGCGCGAGGTCGTCGCGGTGCGCACGCTCACCGCGTTCCGGCGCCGCCACGGGATCCTGCCGGGGCCGGCCGGCAAGCTGCTCGACGAACTCGTCGCACTCACGCGCGAAGGGCGCTGACGCCTCTTTCCACCGGCTCCGCCGCGCCCGCCCTGCCCTCGCACGCCGCCGCAGCGCACCATCGAAATGCCGTTTCCGCGCCTTGACTTTCGTTCGCCCGAATACGATCATTCGCTCACACAAAGAGCAAAAGATCGTATTCGACGAAACAGACAGGCAGGAACAGGAGACACCGGATGAGCGAATCGCCCGCCGCCCACGCGCCCGTGCTGCTGCACATCGGCGCGGGCTCGTTTCACCGCGCGCATCAGGCGTGGTATCTGCATCGCGTGAACGCGGCCGTGCCGGCCGACGAACGGTGGTCGCTGACCGTCGGCAACATCCGCGACGACATGCGCGCGACGATGGACGCGCTGGCCGCCCAGCACGGCGCGTACACGCTCGAAACCGTCACGCCGCAAGGCGAACGCGCGTACGAGACGATTCGCGCGATCACCCGCGTGCTGCCATGGTCGATCGACCTCGCCGCGCTGATCGACGCCGGCGCCGATCCGGCCTGCCGGATCGTGTCGTTCACCGTCACCGAAGGCGGCTACTACCTCGACGAACACAACCGGCTCGACGTCGCGAACGCCGATCTCGCTGCCGACCTGCAGGGCGCGCGCACGACGCTGTACGGTGCGCTCGCGGCGCTGCTCGCCGAACGCGTCAAACGCGGCGCGGGCCCGCTCACGCTGCAAAGCTGCGACAACCTGCGCAACAACGGCGCGCGCTTTCGCGCGGGCATGCGCGAATTCCTCGAACGGCGCGGCGAAGGCGGGCTGCTCGCATGGTTCGATGCGAACGTCGCGACGCCCAGCGCGATGGTCGACCGCATCACGCCGCGCCCGACCGACGACGTGCGCGAGCGCGTGCGTGCGGCCACCGGCATCGACGACGCGTGCCCGGTGATGGGCGAATCGTTCATCCAGTGGGTGATCGAGGACCGCTTCGCGGCCGGCCGGCCGCGCTGGGAGCTGGCCGGCGCCGAACTCGTCGACGACGTGCATCCGTACGAGGAAGCGAAGATCCGCATCCTCAACGCGACGCACAGCTGCATCGCGTGGGCCGGCACGCTCGCGGGCTACACCTACATCCACGAAGGCACGCACGACGCGGCGATCCGCCGCTTCGCGCACGACTATGTGACGCAGGACGTGATCCCGTGCCTGACGCCGAGCCCGCTCGATCTCGCGCGCTACCGCGACGTCGTGCTCGAGCGCTTCGGCAATCCGTACGTGCTCGACACGAACCAGCGCGTCGCGGCCGACGGCTTCTCGAAGATCCCCGGCTTCATCGCGCCGACGCTCGTCGAATCGTTCGCGCGCGGCGCCGCGCCGGTCGCCACGGCCGTGCTGCCCGCGCTGTTCCTGCGCTTTCTCGAACGCTGGGCGCGCGGCACGCTGCCGTATGCGTACCAGGACGGCGTGATGGACGACGGCGCCGCACGCGCGATCGTCGAAGCCGACGACCCCGTCGTCGCGCTGTGCGCGAGCCGCGCCTTGTGGGGCTCGCTCGCCGGCAACGCCGCGCTGCTCGACGCGTTGCGCGCCGGGCTCGCGCGCGTCGATGCCTGGCTCGCGGCGCGCTGACGACCCGCGCGCCGATGCCCGGCCGCGCGGCCGGGCGAACCCGCTTGGCACAGGCCGTGCGGCCCGGCTAAAGTAGCGGCTCCTCACCGACCGAACGGATCGCTCATGTATCTCGGCATCGACCTCGGCACCTCGGAAGTGAAGGTGCTGCTGCTGGCCCCGGACGGCACGGTGGTCGGCACCGCGGGCTCGCCGTTCACCGTATCGCGCCCGCACCCGCGCTGGGCGGAACAGCATCCGGACGACTGGTGGCAAGGCACGCTCGCCGCGCTTGCGGCGCTGCGCGAACGGCATCCCCAGGCGTTCGCGCAAGTGCGCGGCATCGGCCTGTCGGGCCAGATGCACGGCGCCGTGCTGCTCGGCCGCGACGACCGCGTGCTGCGCCCCGCGATCCTGTGGAACGACATGCGCAGCGCCGACGAATGCGCGCTGCTCACCGAACGCGCGCCCGATCTCCACGCGCTCGCCGGCAACCTCGCGATGCCCGGCTTCACCGCGCCGAAGCTGCTGTGGGTCGCGAAGCACGAACCAGACGTGTTCGCGGCGACCGCGTGCGTGCTGATGCCGAAGGACTACCTGCGGTTCCGGCTGACCGGCGCGAAAGTGTCCGACCCGTCGGACGCGGCCGGCACGCTGTGGCTCGACGTCGCACGCCGCGACTGGTCCGATGCACTGCTCGCCGCGTGCGGAATGACGCGCGAACAGATGCCGCGCATCGTCGAAGGCAACGCGCCGTCCGGCACGCTGCGCGCGGACGTCGCGCGCGAGCTCGGGCTGTCCGAGGCCGTGCTGGTCGCGGGCGGCGGCGGCGACAACGCGACGAGCGCGCTCGGCATCGGCGCGATCCACGCGGGCGACGGCTTCGTGTCGCTCGGCACGTCCGGCGTGCTCAGCGTGGTCGGCGACCGCTTCATGCCGAATCCCGCGTCGGCCGTGCATGCGTTCTGCCATGCGATTCCGGATCGCTGGCAACTGATGAGCGTCGTGCTGTCGGCCGCGAGCTGCCTGCGCTGGGTGTGCAAGCTGACCGGCACCGACGAACCCGCTCTGCTCGCCGAAGTCGAGGCGCTCGACCCCGACGCGCTCGCGGCGGCCCCGCTGTTCCTGCCCTACCTGTCCGGCGAACGTACGCCGCACAACGATCCGTACGCGCAAGGCGTGTTCTTCGGGATGACGCACGCGACCGAGCGCGCGCATCTCGGCTACGCGGTGCTCGAAGGCGTGACGCTCGGCCTCGCCGACGGCCTCGACGCGCTGCACGCGGCCGGCGTCGAAACCGACCAGTTGTCGCTGATCGGCGGCGGCGCGCGCAGCGCGTTCTGGGCGCAACTGATCGCGGACGCGCTGAACGTGCGCACGCGCCAGATCGGCGGCGGCGAAACGGGCGCGGCGCTCGGCGCGGCACGGCTCGGCTGGCTGGCCGCCGGCGGCGATCCGCATACGGTGCTGACCAAGCCGCCGGTGCGCGCCGAATACGCACCGGACGCCGCCCGCCATGCGCGGCTGCGCGAACGCCTCGATGCGTTCCGCACGCTGTACCGCCACGTGCGGCCGCTGTACGAGCCGTCGCGCGCACGGCTCGCGTAGACGCCGCGCTCGCGCGGGCCGCCGCCGGCCGCGCGCGCGACATGCGTTACAGTGGATGCCGTCATGCGGCCCGCCGACCGGCCCGCGGGGCGGCCCCCCGATCCGAACCGAATCGCTATCGTGTCCAAGTCCTCAGAAAAACTCGATCTCGCCACGCGCGCCGCGTGGCTCTATTACGTCGCGGGCGACACGCAGAACGAAATCGCCGAAAAGCTGCAGGTGTCGCGCCCCGTCGCGCAGCGCCTCGTCGCGTTCGCGGTCGAGAAGAACCTGATCCGCGTGCGCGTCGACCATCGGCTCGCCGATTGCCTCGATCTCGGCGCGCAACTGTCGAAACGCTACGGCCTCGCGATGTGCGAAGTCGTGCCCGTCGACGCCGACGCGCCCGACGCGATCGACCGCAAGCTCGCGGTCGCCGGCGCGCAGGTGATGGAGCGCTACCTGAACGAAACGCGGCCGATGGTGATCGCGGTCAGCAGCGGCCGGACGCTGAAGGCCGCGGTCGCGCAGATCGCGCAGATCGACCGCCCGCAGCATCGGCTCGTGTCGATGGTCGGCGCGATCGCGGCCGACGGCTCGTCGAACCGCTACGACGTCGCGCAGTACATCTCCGAGAAAACCGGCAGCAAGCATTTCCTGCTGCCCGCGCCGCTGTTCGCCGATAGCGACGCCGAACGCGCGCAGTGGTGCAATCATCGGCTGTATCGGATCGTCGAGGCGCTGTCCGGCGAGGCCGACGTCGCGTTCGTCGGGATCGGCAACATCGGCCCGCACTGCCCGCTCTACGAGGACGGCTTCATCACCGAACAGGAGCGCGACGAGATGACCGCGCTCGGCGCGGTGGCCGAACTGCTCGGCGTGCCGATCGACGCGCAGGGCACGCGGATCACCGTGTCGACGAGCGCGCGCGTGACGAGCGTCGCGCTCGCCACGCCGCCGAAGCGGCCGACGATCGCGTTCGCCGGCGGCCCGAGGAAACACGACGCGGTGATCGCCGCGCTGCGCGGCGGCTGGCTGTCGGGGCTCGTCACCGACGAAGCGTGCGCGCGCGCCGCGCTCGCAGCGAAGGCGGCCTGACGCCGCCGTCGCCCTCGCACACGCCGGCTCAAGCCGCGCGCGGCGCCGGAAACGCATGGCGGCGGGCACGCCACGCGCCGACCCACGCCGCCGCCAGCAGCGCGACGAGCACCCACGGAATCGCGCCGGCGCCCGTCGCGCCGAGCAGCATCCCGCCCGCGATGCCGCCGCCGGCGATCGCGAGATTCCACACCGTCACGAGCATCGACTGCGCGACGTCGGCCGATTCGCCCGCGGCGTTCGCGGCGGCCGTCTGGAACAGCGTCGGCGCGCCGCCGAACGCGAGCCCCCACAGCACGACGCCCGCATAGACGATCGTCGTCCCGGAACCGGCGCCGAGCATCGCCGCCGCCAGCGCGAACAGCGCGATGCTCGCGAGCGTCAGGCGTCGCTGCGCGGCGCCGATCCATGCGCCCGTCAGCGCGATGCCGAAGAGCGACGCGACGCCGAACACGAACAGCACCACGTCGACCTGCGTGCCCATCCGCACGCCCGCGAGGAACGGCGCGACATACGTGTACAGCAGGTTGTGCGCGAGCACGTACGCGAACATCACCGTCAGCACCGGCCGCACGCCGGGCAGCGTCATCACGCCGAGCACCGGCTCGCGCGCGCCGGCCTGCTGCCCCGGATAGTCGGGCATGCGCAGCCGGATCCAGCCGATCAGCGCGAGCGCCGCGACCGTGATCCCCGCGAACGCGACGCGCCAGCCGAACATCGCGCCAAGCGCGGTGCCGGCCGGAATGCCGATCGACATCGCCGCGGGTATCCCGAGCATCGCGACCGCGATCGCGCGGCCGCGCAGCGACGGGTCGACCATCCGGCTCGCATAGCCGGCCAGTAGCGCCCACAGCAGCCCGGCCGACATCCCCGCGACGAAGCGCGCGGCCAGCGTGAGCGCGTAGTACGGCGACGCGGCCGTCACCGCATTCGACACGACGAAGCCGGCCAGCGCCGCGAGCAGCAGCCGGCGCCGGCGCATCGCACGCGTCGCGGCGACGAGCGGGATCGCCGCGACGATCGAGCCGAGCGCGTAGACGGTCACCAACTGGCCGATCAGCGCCTCGGTCACGCGCAGGTCGACGCTCATCAGCGGCAGCAGGCCCGCCGGCAACGCTTCGGTGAGCACCGTGATGAAGCCCGCAGTGGCCAGCGCGAGCAGGTTCGCGACGGGCAGGCGCGCGCGGCCCGGTGCGGACGAACCGGCTGCAGCGTCGGCATCCCGCTCGGCGGCCGACGCGGAAACGGATGCGGAAGCGGAGACGCACTCGCTCATGCCGCGCTCCGGTCGTCGACGCCATACACCGCATCGCGCACGTCGGTGACGATGCGCCCGGCCATCCCTTCGTACAACGTATTGGTCAGCGCGACGACCGTCAGCCCGGCCGCTCGGTCGACGAACCACGCATGCCCGTACGCGCCGCCCCAGCGCCAGGTACCGACCGACTCCGGCGACCGCGCGGCGGCCGGATCGCGCAGCACCGAAAAGCCAAGCCCGAAACCGAACCCCGGCGCATCCGGCAATTCGTGCGCGCCCGGCTGCACCCGCGCCATCTCGTCGATCCAGCGCGGTGCGAGCCAGCCGTCGAGGCCCGTGCGCAGCGTATCGAGCAGCGTCAGGCAATCGTGCGCGGTGCCGACCATGCCCGCGCCGCCCGACGGCCACGCGGTCGCATCGAACGCGCGCGCCGGCTCGAAGCGGATGCCGACCGTGCCGTCGAACACCGGCACGAGATCGTCGTCGGCCATCCGGCGCGGCGCGCCCGGCGTGCTCACGTAGGGCGTCGCGACGCGCGCGGCGTCGGGCGCGACGAATCCGGTATCGGCCATCCCGAGCGGCGTCGTCACGAGCGCGGCCACCGCCTGCGCGAGCGGCCGGCCGTCGACCGCCTCGATCAGCGCCCCCGCCACGTCGGTCGCGAGCGAGTAGCCCCATGACGTGCCGGGCGCGAACTGCAGCGGCACGCCGGCGATGCGCCGCACGTTCTCGGCGAGCGACAGGCTCGCGCGATCCATCCCGTCGGATACGCCGGCGCGCGCATACGGGCCGTCGCCGTCCGTTTCGAGGAAGCGATAGCCGAGGCCGGCCGTATGCGACAGCAGATGCCGCAACGTGATGTTCGCCGGCATGCCGTCCGCGAGCGTCGGCGTGAACGCGGGCAGCCAGCGCGCGACCGGTTCGTCGAGCCCGATGCGGCCTGCCGCGACCAGCCGCATCGCCGCGGCCGTCACGATCGGCTTCGACACCGACGCGAGCCGGAACACCGTGCCCTCGCGCATCGGCGTGCCGGCTTCGCGATCGGCCAGCCCGGCCGCGCGCGCATAGCGCAATTCGCCGTCGCGCGCGACCAGCACGACCGCGCCGACCACGCGCGCGTCGGCCAGCGCGCGATCGAGCGCGGCGTCGAGCCGCTCGCGCAGCGCGGCGTCCGGTTCCGCGCGGTGGGTGGTGACAGGCAGGGATGACATGGCGTGACCTCGAACGATGAAGGAACGCCCATCGTAGGGAGCCGGCGCGGGAAGAAAAACCGGGTTAGAGTTCCGGACACTCCGGACATCGATGTCCGCAATCGGGAACCTGCATGGAAAATCTTGGCGGCTTCGTCGTATTCGTCCAGGTCGCGGAAACGCGCAGCTTCGTCGCGGCCGGCCGCGCGCTCGGGCTATCCGCGTCGGCGATCGGCAAGCGCATCGCGCGGCTCGAGGCGCGCCTGAACGTGCGACTGTTTCACCGCAGCACGCGCAGCATCACGCTGACGGCCGAAGGCGCGCGCTTTCTCGAACGGTGCCGGCGCGTGATCGCCGAGATCGACGCGGCCGAACAGGAACTGACGCACAGTGCCGAAGCGCCGCGCGGGCGGCTGCGCGTGAGCCTGCCGACGATCGGCACGCTGCTGCTGCCGGTGCTCGCCGATTTCATGGCCGCGTATCCGGAGATCGAGCTCGACATCGATTTCAGCGACCGGCTCGTCGACGTCGTCGACGAAGGCTTCGACGCGGTGCTGCGCACCGGCCAGCCGTCGGATTCGCGGCTGTCGTCGCGGCTGCTCGGCCATTTCCGCCAGCACCTCGTCGCGTCGCCCGACTACCTCGAGCGGCACGGCGCGCCGCGCACGCCGGCCGATCTCGCACGGCACCGCTGCCTGCACTACCGCTTCCCGAGCAGCGGCAGGCTGGAGGTCTGGCCGCTGCGCGCGCCGCGTGCCGGCACGCCGCCGGAGGTGCCGGTATCGATGGTCAGCAACAACGCCGAGACGCGCCTCTGCTTCGCGCTGCGCGGGCTCGGCATCGCGTGCCTGCCCGAGTTCTTCGTGCGTGACGCGCTGGCCGAGGGCGGGCTTCGCACGGTGCTCGACGAACACGTCGAGAGCCGCACGCCGTTCTACGTGCTGTGGCCGTCAGGCCGGCACCCGACGCCCAAGCTGCGCGCGTTCGTCGACTACATGGCCGAGCATTTGCGGCTCTGAGCGGCGGCTGTGCATGTGCAGGCCGTCAAGCCGCCTTCGCGTGCACGCTCAACCGCCGGAACGCCTGCCCGTTTTCGTCGAACAGATGACAGTGCTCGGCCTGCGCATGCACGCGCAACGCGTCGCCGGTGCGGTACGTATCGAGCGGCGGAATCCGCGCGATCAGCCCATCCGGCGCGACGGCCGACTCCGCATACAGATACGCGGCGTCGCCGAGCGACTCGACGGCCATCGTCCGCGCGGCGACACCCGGCGCCGCCGCATCGACCAGCAGGTGTTCGGGCCGCACGCCGACGGTCACCGGCGCGCCGCGCTGCAGCCCCGCCGCGTCCACCGCGACACGCTGCGTCTCGCCGCTGTCGAAGCGCACGAGCACGCCGCCCGCATCGGCCGATTCGACCGTGCCCTTCAGGAAGTTCATCTTCGGCGAGCCGATGAAGCCCGCGACGAACTGGTTCGCCGGCGCGTGATACAGCGCGTTCGGCGTGCCGACCTGCTGCACCGCGCCGCCCGACAGCACGACGATCTTGTCGGCGAGCGTCATCGCCTCGACCTGGTCGTGCGTCACGTAGATCATCGTCGTCTTCAGCTCGTCGTGCAGCCGCGCGAATTCCAGCCGCATCTTCACGCGCAGCGCGGCGTCGAGGTTCGACAGCGGCTCGTCGAACAGGAACACCTTCGGCTTGCGCGTGATCGCGCGGCCGATCGCGACGCGCTGCCGCTGGCCGCCCGACAGTTGCTTCGGCTTGCGGTCGAGCAGGTGGTCGATGTGCAGGATCTTCGCGGCCTGCTTCACCGCCTGGTCGATCTCGGGCTTCTTCGCGCCCGCGAGCTTCAGGCCGAACGCCATGTTGTCGTACAGCGTCATGTGCGGATACAGCGCATACGACTGGAACACCATCGCGATGCCGCGCTTCGCGCTCGGCACGTCGTTGACCTTCGCGCCGTCGATCAGCAGGTCGCCGTTCGAGATGTCCTCGAGCCCGGCGATCATCCGCATCAGCGTGGATTTGCCGCAGCCGCTCGGGCCGACGAACACGACGAATTCGCCGTCGGCGATGTCGAGGTTCACGTTGCGCAGCACTTCGGTGTCGTCGTAGCGCTTCGCGATGTTGCGCAGGAGCACGCTTGCCATGATCTGTCTCCGTTCGTTCGTGATGCGCCGCATCGAGCGGCGCGCATTCGTTCCTGATTGCTAGTTCGGCAGCACCGCGCCCGTCGCCTGCCAGCGCGCGACGTAGCCGGGCAGCTCGTGCATGTCGTCGAATACGTGACGCGCGCCGATCCCGCGCAGCGCGTCGATCTGGGCCGCCGATGCGTGCCCGCCGCCGATGAAGCCGAGCACGGTCATGCCGGCCGCGGCCGCGGCGGTGATGCCGGTCACGCTGTCCTCGACCACCAGACATTGCGCGGGCACCGCGCCGAGCGTGCGCGCGGCCGCGAGATACACGTCCGGCGCCGGCTTGGGCCGCGCGACCGAATCCGCGCAGAACAGCCGGTCGCCGAAGAAGCGCGCGAGGCCGGTGCGCGCGAGCGCCGCCTCGACGTATGCGCGATAGCTGTTGCTCGCGCAGGCCGTCGTCAGGTCGATCGCGGCCAGCGCCGCATCGATGCCGTCGACCATCGGCGCATTCACGGCCGCGGCCTCGACCGCGCGGCGGATCGCGTCGATATCGTCGTGCGTCAGCGTCCGGCCGACCGCCTCGGACGCACCGGCCAGCACCCGCTCGATGCGCAGCCCGAGCAGCGGCATCACGGCCGGCCGCGCATCGACGCCCGGCCAGCGCGCATCGAGTTCGCGCACGATCACGTCGGCGGCGACGGCCTCGCTGTCGATCAGCACGCCGTCGCAATCGCAGATCAGCACGTTCATGCCGTGACCGACCGCGCCTTTGCTTGCGCCGCTCACTTGACCGCCCCGAACGTGAGCCCGCGCACCAACTGCTTCTGCGACAGCCAGCCGACGATCAGAATCGGCGCGACCGCGAGCAGCGACGCGGCGGACAGCTTCGCCCAGAACAGCCCTTCGGGGCTCGAATACGACGCGATGAACACAGTGAGCGGCGCGGCGTTCGAGCTCGACAGGTTGATGCTCCAGAACGCCTCGTTCCACGACAGGATCACGAGCAGCAGCGCGGTGGACGCGAGCCCCGGCAGCGCCATCGGCATCAGCAGGTAGACGATCTCCTGCCACGTCGACGCGCCGTCGATGCGCCCGGCCTCCAGGATGTCCTTCGGGATCTCGTTGAAGTACGTGAAGGTCATCCACACCGCGATCGGCAGGTTGATCAGCGTGTAGACGATCACGAGCCCCGACACCGTATCGAGCAGCCCCGCGTTCTTCCACAGCAGATAGATCGGCACCAGCACGCCGACCGACGGCATCATCTTCGTCGACAGCATCCACAGCAGCACCTTCTGCGTGCGGTGGTTCGGGAAGAACGCCATCGCGTACGCGGCCGGCACCGCGAACAGCAGCGAGATCAGCGTGACGCCGGCCGAGATCAGCACCGAATTCCACGCGAACGCGAAGTAGTTGCTGCGCGCGAATACCTCACGGAAGCTGTCGAGCGTCGGCATGAACAATAGCGACGACGCGTACGCCTGCTGCTCGGTCTTGAACGCGGTGATCGCCATCCAGAAGATCGGGAAGAACAGCAAGAGCGCGATCAGCCATGCGAGCGCGCCGGGCAGCGCGCGCCGCACGAGGTCGAACACGGCCGGCGTGCGCCGGCCTGCCAAGGTCAGGTCGCTCATTTTTCGTACTCCCCCTTCAGGTTGCGCGCGAGCATCCGCACGAGGAAGAACGACACGACGTTCGCGACCACGACGGCGATGATGCCGCCCGCGGACGCAAGGCCGACGTCGAACTGCTGCAGGCCGAGCGCGTAGATCAGGTAAGACAGGTTGGTCGTCGCATCGCCGGGGCCGCCGCCCGTCGTCGTGTAGATTTCCGCGAAGATCGACAGCAGGAAGATCGTCTCCATCATCACGACCACGGCGATCGCGCGCTTCAGATGCGGCAGCGTGATGTAGAAGAACATCGCGATCGGGCCGGCGCCGTCGATGCGCGCGGCTTCCTTCTGCTCCTGGTCGAGCGACTGGATCGCGGTGAACAGGATCAAAAACGCGAACGGCAGCCACTGCCACGCGACGATGATGATCACCGCGGTCAACGGGTAATCGGCGAACCAGTCGATCGGCGTCATCCCGAGCGCGCGCATCGCGTTCGCGACGAGCCCGTACACCGGATGCAGGATCATGTTCTTCCAGATCAGCGCGGAGACCGTCGGCATCACGAAGAACGGTGCGATCGCGAGCAGGCGCGCGACGCCCTGCCCGTAGAACTTGCGGTCGAACAGCACGGCCATCAGCACGCCGCCGACCACCGTGATCGCGAGCACCGCGCCGATCAGCACGAGCGTGTGCCAGATCGCGGGGAGGAACGACGGATCGGTCGCGAGGAAGCGATAGTTGTCGAACCCGGCGAAGCCCTTCACGTCCGGGTTCAGCAGGTTGTAGCGCGAAAACGAATACCAGATCGTCATCGCGAGCGGAATCGACATCCACAGCAGCAGCACCGCGACGGACGGCGACACGAGCCAGCTCGCGCCGCCGCGCGCCCGGCGCGGTGCGCCGGGCGGCGACGACGCGTCGCCGACCGACGACGCGTGAGCGTGACTCAGGGGAAGACGCAGGTGACGCATGATCGGAGTCCCTCCGGTTGATGCGCGGGCGCGAACGGCGTGCCCGCCTGTCAGCGTCGCCGGCCCGCGCCGCGTGCCACGGCGCACGATGCGGGCCGCGCGACGGCTTGCGCGTTACTTCTTGTAGCCGGCCTGCCGCACCGCGCGGTCGGCCGCGGCCTGGCCGGCGGCGAGCGCCTGGTCGACCGACATCTGGCCCGCGACCGCGCCCGCGATCGACTGGCCGACCACCGTGCCGAACGACTGGAATTCAGGAATCCCGACGTACTGCACGCCCGTGTACGGCACCTTCTTCAGCGACGGGTCGTTCGGGTCGGCCGTCTCGATCGCCTTCAGCACGAAGTCCGAGAACGGCGCGGCGGCCTTGTACTCGGCGCGCTGATACGTCGACGTGCGCGTGCCCGGCGGCACCGACGCCCAGCCTTCGTCCTTGCCGACCATCTCGATGTACTGCTTCGACGTCGCCCACGCGATGAACTTGCGCGCGGCGTCCTGCTGCTTCGACGTCTTCGGCACGGCCAGCGCCCACGCCCACAGCCAGTGCGAGCCCTTCGGCGTGGCGGCGACCGGCGCGGCCGCGAAGCCGATCTTGTCGGCCACCTGCGACTGCTGCTTGTTGTAGAGCATCCCGGCCGCGACCGTCGCGTCGATCCACATCGCGCACTTGCCGGACGCGGTCAGCGTCAGGTTCTCGTTGAAGCCGTTCGAGCTCGCGCCCGGCGGGCCGTTCTTCTTCAGCAGGTTCACGTAGAAATTGATCGCCTTCTTCCACTCGGGCGACGTGAGCTGCGCGTTCCAGTTCTCGTCGAACCAGCGCCCGCCGAACGTGTTCACGACCGTCGACACGTACGCCATGTTCTCGCCCCAGCCGGCCTTGCCGCGCAGGCAGATCCCGTAGGTGCCCTTCGACTTGTCGGTCAGCTTGTCCGCGAATTCGGCGATCTGGTCGTAGGTCGGCTGGTCGGGCATCTTCAGCCCCTTCGCCGCGAACAGGTCCTTGCGGTAGAACGTCATCGAGCTTTCGACGTAGAACGGCAGCGCGTAGAGCTGGCCGTTGTACGACAGGCTGTCGCGCGCGGTCTTCACGATGTCGTTCAGGTCGTAGTCGGCGGGCAGGCCCGTGATCGGCGCGAGCCAGCCGCGCTTGCCCCACTGCGGCGTTTCATAGGTGCCGATCGCCATCACGTCGAACTGGCCGCTGCCGGTCGTGATGTCGGTCGTCGCGCGCTGGCGCAGCACGTTCTCCTCGAGGATCACCCAGTTCAGCTTGATGTCCGGGTTCGCCTTCTCGAACGCCGGCGACAGCTTCTTCAACTCGATCATGTCGGGGTTGTTCAGCGTCGCGATCGTCAGCGTGCCGGCGGACGCCGCGCACGCCGCCGTCGCGAGCGCGGCTGAGGCGAAACAGCGTGCGGCGGCGTCGAGCATCTTTCGTTGCATGGCATGTCTCCTGTGATTGTTCGAAATGTCGTCGGTCTTGCGTCGGTGTTGCGTGGTTTCCTTCGCGGCCCGTCATGCCGGCCGCTGCATCCCGCACGCGCGCGCATAGTGCGCGATCACGTCGCGTATCCGGTGGCGCACCCAAGCGCGCGGCTCCTTCGCGAGGCCGCCCGCGCGGCACGCCGCGTAGACGTCCGGCAGCCACTGCGCGACGAGCGTTTCCGGCACCGGCTGCCGCGCGAGGTTGCCGAACAGCTGCTCGACCGCGGCCGCGACGGCCGGCTGCAGCCAGTAATAGCGGATGCGGTCGCTATAGCTGAACTGGCGCGCGAGCCGCTGCGCGGTCTCGTCGCCGCGGTAGTACGGCGCCCAGTGTTCGGGCTGCGCGCGCATCGCCGCATCGACGACGTCGCGCAACCGCGAGCGCTGCGCGACGTCGTCGATCAGCGCGTCCTCGATGAACGTCAGCGCGAACAGCGCCTCGCGCAGCGCGAACGTCAGCGCGGGGCCGACCTTCAGCACCGCGAAGTGGTCGCGCACGAGCGCGGCGAGCGCGTCTTCGGTCTGATAATCGGTCGAATGCGCTTCGAACACGAGGCGCGGTGTCTGCAGGATACTCGCGCCGAGCGACGCCGCCTTGGCGCTGTCGTAATCGAGCACATGGCGATCGTCGAAGTCGACGCCCGGCTGCGCGACGATCGCGACGACGCGCGTCCATGCGTCGTCGAGCCCGGCCGCCGTAAAGGCGCGGCGGTGCGCGTCGAGCGTCGCCGCGATGCTGTCGCTGCGCGTGACCTCGATCCGCGCGATCGCGTCGTCGCCGGCGTCGTTGCCAGCCTCGCCGCTCACCTCGCCACCCGGCGTCGGCACCTCGGTGCCGATCACGTAGACGGGCGCGATTCCGGCGCGCGCCGCCGCGTCTTCCGCGACGCGGCACAGCTCGGCCGCGCGCGCGGCGATCGTGCGATCGTCGAGCCGCGCCGGATCGTCCGCGCACGCCATGCTCGCGTCGAGATGGATCTTTTCGAAACCGGCTTCGACGTAGGCCGCGACCATCGCACCGGCCTCGCGCATCGCATCGGCCGCGCGGCGGTGCCGCCACGGGTTCGGGCCGAGATGGTCGCCGCCGAGCACGAGCGCCGACGGCGCGAGCCCGCAGCGCGCGGCGATCGCATCGACGTCGCGGCGAAAATCCGCCGGCGTCATGCCCGTATAGCCGCCGAGATGGTTCACCTGGTTGCAGGTCGCCTCGATCAGCAGCGGCGAGCCGTCCGCGCGCGCGGCTTCGCACGCGGCCTCCAGCACGAGCCGGTGCGCGCTGCAGATCGAATAGATGCCGCGCTGCGCGTCCGCGCGGTTCGCGTCGAAGATCATCCGCAGCACGGTGCCTGCATGCGCGGTGCGCGTGCGCTCGCCAACGGTCGTCAGGCCGGACATGCGATACCTCGTTCGGTCAGGAAGCGGTCGATCTCGGCCGCGCTGCTGTTGCCTTCCATCGGGCCGCGCCGCGTGACCGCGATCGCGCCGGCCGCGTTCGCGCGACGCAACGCGACGTCGATCGCCATGCCCGCGACGAGGCTCGCGACCAGCGTGCCGCCGAAGCAGTCGCCGGCGCCGGTCGGATCGAATTCGTCGACCGGATAAGCCTGCGCGTCGACGCGGCTCGCACGATCGAATGCGACGCTGCCTTGCGCACCGCGTTTGAGCACGACACGCTCGAGCAGCGGATGCGTCGCGAGCAGGCCCGCGATCGCGCGCTCGGCCGGCTGCGGCCCGCAGAAGAACGGCAGGTCGGCTTCGCTCGGCAGGAACAGGTGGCACGCGGCGAGCATCTCGTCGAGGGCCGCGCGCATCGGGCGGAAACTCAGCATTTCGGGCCGCACGTTCGGATCGAACGACACCTTGGCTCCCGCGCGCGCGGCCTCGATCACGCCGCGCTGCACGGCCGCGATCGCCGATTCGCTCGTCAGCGACGAGCCCATCACGTGGAAATAGCGGCAGCCGTCGAACATCGCGGTGTCGACGTCGGACGCATCGACGCATGCCGCGGCACTGGTCGACAGCGTGAAGACGAAACTGCGCGAGCCGTCGTCGCGATACGCGACGAACGCGGTGCCGGTCGGCCGTGCGACGCGGCGAATGCGCGCGACGTCCACGCCGTCGCGAGCGAGCCGCGCGACGATCGCATCGCCGAACGCGTCTCGGCCGACGCAGCCCGCATACGCGACGCGCGCGCCGAGCCGGGCCGCCTGGTCGGCGAAGATCGCCGGCGCGCCGCTCGGGAACGGGCCGGCGAAGAGTCCCGGCACATCGAAGCCCTGGCCGCGCTCGGCGGCGACGAATTCGGCCAGCAGTTCGCCGGCGACGACGATCTCGGCCATCAGGCGAGCCCTCCTCGTTCGACGGCGGCCGCGGCGTGCGGGGCTGCCGCCGCGTAGCGGGCCGGCTCGCGAACGGCGCGTGCGAGCGGCGGCATTTTCAGCTCATCCAGTTGCCGCCGTCGACGTTCAGCGTCTGGGCGGTGATGTAGTCGGCGTCGGCCGACGCGAGGAACAGCGCGGCGCCCGTCAGGTCGCCCGGCACGCCCATGCGGCCGAGCGGCACGGCTTCGCCCACGAGCCGCTTCTTCTCGCCGAGCGGCCGGTTCTCGTAGCGCGCGAACAACGCATCGACCTGTTCCCACATCGGCGTGTCGACCACGCCCGGCGCGATACCGTTCACGTTGATCCGGTGCGGCGCGAGCGCGAGCGCGGCCGACTGCGTATAGCTGATCACCGCGGCCTTGGTCGCGCAGTAGTGCGAAACGAGCGCCTCGCCGCGACGGCCGGCCTGCGACGACATGTTGACGATCTTGCCGCCGCGCCCCTGCTCGACCATCCGTTGCGCGACCGCCTGCATCAGGAAGAACAGCCCTTTCACGTTGACCGAGAACAGCCGGTCGAACACGTCCCACGATTCGTCGAGGAGCGGGCGCATGTCGAACAGCGCCGCGTTGTTGAACAGGATGTCGACGCCGCCGAAGCGCTCGACCGCCGTCGCGACGATCCGCTCGATGTCGTCGCGGCGCGTGACGTCGGCCGTGACGGCCACCGCGCGGCCGGGGTTGGCCTCGATCAGCCGCGCGAGCGAGCCGCCCGCCGGCTTCACGTCGACGAGCACGCAGCGCGCGCCCTCGTCCAGATAGCGTTGCGCGACCGCCTCGCCGATGCCGCTTGCGGCGCCCGTCAGGATCGCGACCTTGTCTTCCAGTCTCACTGGCTGTCTCCGGTTCGTTCTGTTGCATGCCGGTCGCGAAGTGAGCGAACGCTCGGCGACCGATCAATTGCTCTGTTAGTGATCGAATGATCGGATACGCGATACGCGCTGTCAAGACGACGTGACGGCTTTCTATGACGCGCTGCGGCACGGCGGCGCACGACGACGTCCCGCCGCGCCCGCACGGCAAGGCGCGGCGCGCACGGTGCGACGCAGTGGCATCGGCGGCGACGGGGACGGAGCGAGGACGGAAAACGGAATTCGCGCTGCACGGCGCGGCGATACGTTATATCATCGCGATACTGTGTTTCATCGCCTGCTTCACGCCATGGCTACCTCATCGTCCATTGACGCCCGGCTGTCCCGGGCCGACGCATTCGCCGCCGAGCACGGGCTCGCGTGGACGCCGCTGCGCCGCCAGGTCTACGAACGCGTGCTGGCCGCGCAGCGCCCGATCGGCGCGTACGACCTGCTCGCCGAACTCGAACCGCAACGCGGCCGCGTGCCGCCGACCACCGTCTACCGCGCGCTGGATTTCCTCGTCGAGCACGGCTTCATCCACCGGATCGAATCGAAGAACGCGTTCTTCGCGTGCTGCGAGATCGGCGTGCCGCACGAAGGCCAGTTCCTGATCTGCGATTCGTGCGGCGACACCGTCGAGATTCCCGGCGGCGACCTCGCGAAGCAGTTGTCCGCGAGCGAGCCCGCGCACGGGTTCGAAGTCCACCATCAGGTCGTCGAGCTGAGCGGCCTGTGCGGGCATTGCAAGCGCAAGCCCGCGCAGCGCTGACGCCGAATCGCGCGGCGTACGCGCCGCCCTTCCAACGAGGAGTTCCATGTCCATTGCCCTGAAGCGCGCGCCGCGGCGCGCCCTGTCGCCTGTCCGCTGGCTGGCCGCCGCCGTCGCCGCGCTGTCGTTCGCCGCACCCGTGGTCGCGCAGGCCGCGACCGTCAACGTCGTCGCCGCGGAGAATTTCTACGGCGACGTCGCGTCGCAGATCGGCGGCCGCCACGTCGCGGTCACCAGCATCCTCAGCAATCCGGATCAGGATCCGCACCTGTTCGAAGCGAGCCCGAAGACGGCTCGCGCGCTCCAGCACGCGCAGGTCGTGATCTACAACGGCGCCGATTACGATCCGTGGATGGGCAAGCTGCTCGGCGCGTCGAAACAGGCGAAGCGCGCGACGATCGTCGTCGCCGATCTCGTCGGTAAGAAGGCCGGCGACAACCCGCACCTCTGGTACGACCCGGCGACGATGCCGGCGGCCGCACGCGCGATCGCGGCCGAGCTCGGCCGCGCCGACCCGGCGAACAAGGCAGAGTACGACGCGAACCTGCAGAAATTCGTCGCGTCGCTGAAACCCGTCGACGACAAGGTCGCCGCACTGCGCGCGAAGTACAAGGGCGTGCCCGTGACGGCCACCGAGCCCGTATTCGGCTATATGTCCGACGCGATCGGCCTCGACATGCGCAACCAGCGCTTCCAGCTCGCGACGATGAACGACACCGAGGCGAGCGCGCAGGACGTCGCCGCGTTCGAGAACGACCTGCGCAAGAAGCAGGTACGCGCGCTGATCTACAACAGCCAGGCCGAGGAACCGATGACCAAACGCATGCTGAAGATCGCGCGCGACGGCGGCGTGCCGACCGTCAGCGTCACCGAGACGCAGCCGGCCGGCAAGACCTTCCAGCAATGGATGACCAGCCAGCTCGACGCGCTCGGCAACGCGCTTTCGGCCGGCAAGTAACCGACAACCGTCACGACATGACCGCCACTCCCCACGCCCTCGCACTCGATCGCGTCACGCTCGAACTGGGCGGCCGCACGATCCTGCGCGACGTCAGTTTCTCGATCGAGCCCGGCGAATTCGTCGGCGTGCTCGGGCCGAACGGCGCGGGCAAGACGACGCTGATGCGCGCGGTGCTCGGCCTCGTCCCCGTGTCGGCCGGCACGCTGTCGGTCGGCGGCGTGCCGGTCGCGCGCGGCAACGCGTCGATCGGCTACATGCCGCAGATCAGGAGCGGCCTCGCGAACCGCCGGATGCGCGGCTACGATTTCGTCGCGATGGCCGCCGACGGCCATCGCTGGGGCCTGCCGCACACGAATGCGGCCACGCGCCGCGACGTCGATCGCGTGCTCGATCTCGTCGGCGGCCCGTCGCTCGCGCGCCGGCCGCTGTCCGAACTGTCCGGCGGCGAACGGCAGCGCCTGCTGCTCGCGCAATGCCTGCTCGGCAACCCCAAGCTGCTGCTGCTCGACGAGCCGCTGATCAGCCTCGACCCGAACCATCAGCGCGGCGTCGTCGAACTCGTGCGCAACGTGCAGCGCGAGCTCGGCATCACCGTGCTGTTCTCCGCGCACGAACTGAATCCGCTGCTGAACGCGCTCGATCGCGTGCTGTATCTCGGCAACGGCGTGGCCGCGCTCGGCACCGTCGACGAGGTGATCACGAAGCCCGTGCTGTCGCGGCTCTATGGATCGCCGATCGACGTGATGCGCGTAAACGGCAAGATCTTCGTGATGTCGGGCGACGTCGAGATCGAGAAGCACGATCACGAACACGAGGACGACGACGGCCACTCGCACGGCGGCGGCCACGGCCATCACCACCACGGACACGCTCATCCCGGGCATTCGCACGATGTTTGAATACGACTTCATGATCAACGCCTTCGCGGCGTCGGGAATCGTCGCGGTGCTCGCGGGCATCGTCGGCTACTTCCTGGTGCTGCGCGGGCAGACCTTCGCGGGCCACGCGCTGTCGCACGTCGGCTTCACCGGCGCGACGGGCGCGGTGCTGCTCGGCATCTCGCCGATCTGGGGGATGGTCGGCTTCACGCTCGCGGCCGGGATCGGGATGGGCGCGCTCGGCGAAAGGCTCGCGGGCCGCGACGTCGCGATCGGCGTGATCCTCTCCGGCGCGCTCGGCTTCGGCCTGCTGTTCCTGCATTTCTATACGTCGTTCGCGACGCAGGTCACCGCGCTGCTGTTCGGCAACGTGCTCGCGGTCAGCCACGACACGCTCGCGGTGCTCGCCGGCATCGGCGCGGTGAGCCTCGCCGCGCTCGCGCTGATCGCGCGGCCGCTGCTGTTCGCATCGCTGCAGCCGGAACTGGCCGAAGCCAAGGGCGTGTCGCTGCGCACGGTGTCGATGCTGTTCCTGGCGGTGTGCGCGCTCGCGGTGGCCGCGGCGACGCAGATCGTCGGCGTGCTGCTCGTGTTCACGCTGCTGGTCGGGCCGGCGGCGGCCGCGCAGAACGTGTCGACGCGGCTGTCGACGGGCGTGCTGCTCGCCGCGCTGTTCGCGCTGTTCGAAGCGTGGGCCGGCATCGTGCTCGCGTATCACACCGATTGGCCGACGAGCTTCTGGATCACCGCGCTGTCGGCGCTCGTGTATGGGGCGAGCCTGCTGCGACGCAACTGATCGGCGCGACGGGCGCCGCCCGATGCCAATCAAAACGCCGGCGTGCCCGAGGGCAGCGCCGGCGTTTTTTCATGCGCACCGGACGCGTTACCTGCTTGCGCCGCTACTCACCGCGCAAGCACACGCGCATGATGCGCGAGGTGATCGGCGATGAACGTCGAGATGAAGTAGTAGCCGTGGTCGTAGCCCGGATGGCGGCGCAGCGTCAGCGGTTGGCCGGCCTTCGCGCATGCGGCTTCGAATACGTCGGGGTTCAACTGGTTCGCGAGGAATTGATCGGCGAGCCCCTGATCGACGAGGATGCCGTCCGCGAACTTCGGCGCATCGGCGCGCGCGACCAGCTCGCTCGCGTCATGCGCCTTCCACGCCTCGCGATCGGCGCCGAGGTAGCCCGAGAATGCCTTCTCGCCCCACGGGCAGCGCGTCGGCGCGGCGATCGGCGCGAACGCCGACACCGACCGGTACAGGCCCGGATGACGCAACGCGAGCGTCAGCGCACCGTGCCCGCCCATCGAGTGGCCGAAGATGCCGAGCCGCGCGCCGTCGATCGGCAGCTCGGCCACGACGAGCTCGCGCAGCTCACCCGTCACGTACGACTCCATCCGGTAATGTGTCGACCACGGCGCTTCGGTCGCATCGACGTAGAAACCCGCGCCGACGCCGAAATCCCACGCATCCGTCTCGCCCGGCACGCCCGCGCCGCGCGGGCTCGTATCGGGCATCACGAGCGCGATCCCGTGCTGCGCCGCGTATTGCTGCGCGCCGGCCTTGATCGCGAACGTCTCGTCGGTGCACGTGAGCCCCGCGAGATAGAACAGCGCCGGCACGCGCTGCTGCGCGGCCTGCGGCGGCAGGTACACCGAGAACTTCATCGGCAGGCCGATGGCCGCCGAATCGTGACGGTAGAAACGCTGCTCGCCGCCGTGGCACGCATGCGAGGAAACGAGTTCGAGCATGGCGGTGCGCTCCCGGTCAGTACAGCACGACCGAGCGGATCGACTCGCCGGCCTTCATCAGGTCGAAGCCTTCGTTGATCCGCTCGAGCGGCAGCGTGTGCGTGATCAGGTCGTCGATGTTGATCTTGCCTTCCATGTACCAGTCGACGATCTTCGGCACGTCGGTGCGCCCGCGCGCGCCGCCGAACGCCGAGCCCTTCCATTCGCGGCCCGTGACGAGCTGGAACGGACGCGTGCTGATTTCCTCGCCCGCTGCCGCCACGCCGATGATGAACGACTGGCCCCAGCCCTTGTGCGTGCATTCGAGCGCCTGGCGCATCAGCTTCACGTTGCCGACGCATTCGAACGAGTAGTCGGCGCCGCCGTCGGTCAATTGCACGATGTGGTCGACGACGTTCTCGACTTCGTTCGGGTTGATGAAGTGCGTCATCCCGAACTTCTTCGCGAGCTCGACGCGCTTCGGGTTGATGTCGACGCCGATGATCTTGTCCGCGCCGACCATCTTCGCGCCCTGGATCACGTTCAGGCCGATCCCGCCGAGGCCGAACACGACCACGTTCGCGCCGGCCTCGACCTTCGCCGAGTACACGACCGCGCCCACGCCCGTCGTCACGCCGCAGCCGATGTAGCAGATCTTGTCGAACGGCGCGTCCTCGCGCACCTTCGCGACAGCGATTTCCGGCACGACGATGTAGTTCGAGAACGTCGACGTACCCATGTAGTGGAACAGCGGCTTGCCGTCGAGCGAGAAACGCGACGTCGCGTCGGGCATCAGGCCCTTGCCCTGCGTCGCGCGGATCTTCTGGCACAGGTTGGTCTTGCGCGACAGGCAGAACTTGCACTCGCGGCATTCGGGCGTGTAGAGCGGAATCACGTGGTCGCCCTTGCGCACCGTGCCGACGCCGGGGCCGACGTCGACCACCACGCCCGCGCCTTCATGGCCGAGGATCGCCGGGAAGATCCCTTCCGGATCGGCGCCCGACAGCGTGTAGTAGTCGGTGTGGCAGATGCCCGTCGCCTTCACTTCGATCAGCACTTCGCCGGCGCGCGGCCCTTCGAGATCGACTTCCTCGATCGTCAGCGGCGCACCCGCCTTCCATGCAATCGCGGCTTTCGTTTTCATCGTGTCACTCCTGTGTGTCGGTGAGATCGGCCCGGGCTGGCGTGTCGCTGCCGGCCCGGGACTCATGCAAAGCGGTCGAAGCCGTGCCGCGTGGCACGGCGCAAGAATCTCGTGCTCGCCATGATGGCCGCTCCCGGCGCGCATCGCGTGCGGGAAACGGCCACCGGCTTGCCAGGATGCGTCATCGCTGACGCAAAAGAACAAGTGTTCGAGTTTAAACGCCCGTCGTGAACCATGCATCCGTGCGGGCGTACAGATCGACGAAGCGCGCGTAACGTGCGGCCAGCGGGCGGTCGTCTTGCGGTGCGGCGACGGGCGACGCCGTCGGCGCCAGCGCGTGCAACGCCTCTTCACGCCAATGCCCGATCGCGACGCCCGCGAGCAGTGCGGCGCCGCGCGTCGCGGCGTTCGGGCAATCGATCGCGTGCAGCGACGCGCCGAGCGCGTCGGCGAGCAACTGGCGCCAGCGCGGATCGACCGAGCCGCCGCCCGCGAGGCGCAGCGTCGCCACCGCGTCGCCGGGGTCGGCGTCGCGGATCGCATCGAGCCCCGCGCGCAACGCGAACGCGACGCCTTCGAACGCGGCGCGCATCATCGCGCCGCGCGTGTCGCCGAGCCCGAGGCCGAGCCAGCCGCCGCGCGCATCGGGATTCATCCACGGCGAACGCTCGCCGCTCAGGTACGGCAGGAAGCACAGCCGCTCGGACGCCGGCTGCGCGAACGCATCGTCGTACGCATCGGCCCATCGCGCATAGCCGAGCCAACCGCGCACGGCTTCGAGCGCGAGCCCGACGTTCTGCATCGCCGCCATCGTGTAATAGCCGCCGCCGGCCGCCGCACGATAGCGATGCAATCCGTGTCGCGCGGGCGGCAGCGTATCCGCGAGCACGACGATCTGGCCGCCGCTGCCGGTCGTCAGCAGCGCGTCGCCTGCCGCGGCCAGCCCGCTGCCGAGCGCCGCGCAGGCGGTGTCGGCCGCGCCTGTCGCGAACGGCACGCCAGCCGGCAGGCCGAGCGCGGCGGCGGCCTGCGCGCCGAGCACGCCGCAGCGCGCGGTGGACGCACGCACCGGCGCGAAGCGATCGCCCGGCAGGCCGAGCGCCTCGATCAATGCGCTGTCCCACGCGCCGTCGGGCGTCGCGAGCGCCGTCGCGCACGCGTCGCTCGGATCGGCCGCGACGTCGCCGCCGAGCACGATGCGCAGCCAGTCCTTCGGCTGCACGGCCCAGCGCGCGGCGCGCAGCGCGTCGGGTTCGTGCGTGGCGAGCCAACGCAACAGCGGGCCGGCCATGCCGGGCGCGACGGGATTCGGAGCGACGGGCAATCCGGCGACGGGCATTCCGGCGACGGACACTCCGGCGGCGTGCCAGTCGGCCGCGTCGGCCTCGCGCACCGCGCGCGTGTCCGGCCACAGCAGCGCAGGCCGCACCGGCTCGCCGGCCGCGTCGATCAGCACGACGCCATGCATCTGGCCCGAAAAACCGATCGCCGCGACCTGCGCGCGCTCGTCGGCCGGCAGCCGCGCGGCCGCGCGCACGAGCGCCTGCCACCACGTGGCGGGCGCGATTTCCGCCCAGCCGGGCTGCGGCGACGACAACCCGTAAGGTTCGCTCGCGACGGCCCGCTCGACGCCGTCGGCATCGAGCGTGACGAGTTTGACGGAGCCGGTGCCGAGGTCGATTCCGAGCAGGCGCATGACGTGAAGGGAGATTCGGATGAACGGATGTCGATGATAACGGGATCGCGATGCGCACTCCGGTTTTTGCCGCCGCGCCGACACATCGAACGTGCTGCCGGCCGGGAGATTGACGAGGCCGCACCCTGCACGCAAAAGCGGCCGCTCGCGGGTTAACCCGGCACGTTTTCCGTACGCCCTTTTTTGCCACTATGCGGCCCGCGCGATACACACCATAAAGCACCCCATATTTGACAGGGGGGCCGGCGCTATTTTGAAGCGCTATAAAACCGGTACGCGTCACTCCCGCGGCAGTTTCCCGATGATCGCCCCCCTGTTCCATACCGACATGGCATATCGAACCAGCAAAGAACGGAATAGAACCCAGTGCTCTTGTTGCATGGATTCATTCCGAATAACTTCGTATCACCCCGAAAACAAGATCATGGAGTGAGACAGATGCAATCGAACACGGTCCATCCGTGCGATGAGGTGCTGCCGACCGGCAAGCTGGTAACGCTTGGCCTGCAGCACGTCCTCGTCATGTACGCCGGCGCCGTCGCCGTGCCGCTCATCGTCGGCGCGGCGCTCAAGCTGCCGAAAGACCAGATCGCGTTCCTGATCAGCGCCGATCTGTTTTCGTGCGGCATCGCCACGCTGATCCAGACGCTGGGCCTGTGGATCTTCGGGATCCGCCTGCCCGTCATCATGGGCTGCACGTTCGCGGCCGTCGGCCCGATGATCGCGATCGGCACGAACCCCGGCCTCGGCATTCTCGACATCTTCGGCTCGACCATCGCGGCCGGCATCATCGGCATCGTGCTCGCGCCGATGATCGGCAAGCTGTTGCGGTTCTTCCCGCCGGTGGTGGTCGGCACGGTGATCGCCGTGATCGGGCTGTCGCTGATGGAAGTCGGCATCAACTGGGCGGCCGGCGGCGTCGGCAACCCCGAGTACGGCAGCCCCGTCTATCTCGGCCTGTCGCTGCTCGTGCTCACGCTGATCCTGCTGATCAACAAGTACGGCCGCGGCTTCATCGCGAACATCTCGGTGCTGCTCGGCATCGTCGCCGGCTTCGTGATCGCATTCGCGCTCGGCCGCGTGAACACCGACGGCGTGGCGCATGCGCCGTGGGTCGGCTTCGTGATGCCGTTCCACTTCGGCCTGCCGCACTTCGACCCGCTGTCGATCGTGACGATGGTCACGGTGATGTTCGTCACGTTCATCGAATCGACCGGGATGTTCCTCGCGGTCGGCGACATGGTCGATCGCCCGGTCAACCAGGAGCGCCTCGTGCGCGGCCTGCGCGTCGACGGCCTCGGCACGCTGATCGGGGGCATCTTCAACTCGTTCCCGCACACGTCGTTCTCGCAGAACGTCGGCCTGATCGGCGTGACGGGCGTGAAGAGCCGTTTCGTGTGTGCGACGGGCGGCGTGATCCTCGTGCTGCTCGGCCTGTTTCCGAAGATGGCGCAGGTCGTCGCGTCGGTGCCGCCGTTCGTGCTCGGCGGCGCAGGCATCGTGATGTTCGGGATGGTCGCGGCGAATGGCATCAAGGTGCTGTCGAAGGTCGACTTCGTGAATCACTCGCACAACCTGTTCATCGTCGCCGTGAGCGTCGGCATGGGCCTCGTGCCGGTCGTGTCGCCGCACTTCTTCTCGAAGCTGCCGCCCGCGCTTGCACCGATCCTGCACAGCGGCATCCTGCTGGCGTCGGCCACGGCCGTGATCCTGAACATCGTGTTCAACGGCGTGAAGGGCGAAAAGGAGGCGAAGTGCGAGATCCGTCGCGCGGGGCATGATTTCGACGGGCGGCCTGTCGATCTGCACTGACGAACACCAGGCATGCGTCGGCTCGTGACTGGCCGGCGCTTACTGCATGGTGCGTAAGAGGCTGCTTCACATCGTCGAAATGGCAGCACTGCCGCTGCGCGGCAGATCGCGGCCAATACCTCATTCCACTTGGCAAGGGCATTCATGCGGGCAACCGGGAAGGAAGTCGATTTCTACTCGTCGGCCATTATCCGGCACACCGTTCAGATGATGCGACTTATAAAGCCTGGCATCGACGTCGACAGGTGCTCGACCGAGCCCCAATGTGACTAGAAGCCTCTTGACACTTTCCGCGCGTTGTTGAGCCAGCACGCGCGGCTGCCTTTCGTCAGCGTTGGCAAGGCCACCGACGGACGTACGATCAAGATTGGGATATTTGAGTTGAAGGTCTATCGCCCAGTTCGCCAGCTTTATGAGCTCGTCGCCGGATACTTTGGCAGAATCTCGTTCAAACGAAACATCAAGCGTATGAACCGGGGAGCAGGCGAATGTTCCGGCCGAGAAAAACGCCAACGCAATACATGCCGGTCCTTTCATCATATCGATCTTCCGTTGGACTCGATCAGATTCAACAAGGATTGCTGCGCCACGCCGCCTCTAGTCTTCATAGATAATATACCCGGCAATGCTATCCGCATTATTGATTGCGAGATCGGGGCGCGTCCGCGCCAATACCAAGCACTCGCGCATGAAATATTGATGATCCTGAGCGCCGAAAGTATCGGCAAAATGAGTGCACTCATGAATCAGCGTCGATAACATCGAGTCCTTCGCGCTGGATATGGGACGCATCCCACAAAAATTCTCATGGATACAGATAGTATGGGTAGCTGTGTCAGGACCGCAAACATGAGCGACGGCACCATCAGGGTCCTTGTTATTCGGCGTACAACCAAGATACCGATCAAGTTCCTCTGAGTGACGAACAAAGTTTCCAGGCTTGAGATCGCGCATCACCCGACTTACTTGTGCGAGTCCGACTGTCAGACGTTGCCGAATCGTTTCATCGCTTGAGCTGACCCTGACCCAAGAAATAGTCCGGTTCAAAAGTAGAGAAATTCGGCATGATGTGTCCAAGCGGACACGAAGGCCATGCCATGAAGACAAGCAAGTTTACGGAAGAGCAGATCGCATTTGCACTGAAGCAAGCCGAGTTGGGGACGAAGGTCGAAGAGATCTGCCGCAAGCTCGGAATAAGCGAGGCGACTTTCTACAACTGGAAGAAGAAATTCGGAGGTCTGGGACCTTCTGAGTTGCGCCGCTTGCGCCAGCTCGAAGAGGAAAACGCGAAGTTGAAGCGGCTCGTAGCAGACCTGAGCCTGGACAAGGCCATGCTGCAGGACGTACTCGCAAAAAAGCTCTGAAGCCTTCCCGTCGGCGCATGTTGATCGATGAGTTGCGTGATCGCTATCGAACCAGCTTGACGAAGACATGCGCGTTGTTTGGCATGTCTCGTTCGCTGTATCGGTATCAGTCGGTTGCGCGCGATTCGTCGGCGCTGCTCATGCGTATCAAGGAAATCACCGCCACGCGCGTGCACTACGGGTATCGACGCGTTCATGTGGTCCTGCGACGGGAAGGCTGGCGAGATAATTGCAAGCGCGTCTACAGGCTGTATCGTGCGGAGGGCCTGTCACTGCGGCATAAGCGACCACGACGTAACAAATCGGCTCGGCTGCGACAGCCCAAGCACATCGTGACCGCGATCAACGAAATCTGGAGCATGGATTTCGTTGCAGATGCCCTGTTCGATGGGCGACGCCTTCGGACTCTGACCGTCGTCGACAACTACACACGGGAATGTTTGGCCATCGAGGTCGGACAAAGTCTGAAGGGAGAGCATGTGGTCAAAGCGCTGATGCGTATTACTGCAACACGTGGGCACCCCGCCACGATCAAGGTCGACAATGGCAGCGAGTTCATCTCGAAGGCAATGGATCGCTGGGCCTACGAACATGGCGTTGAATTGGATTTCAGTCGGCCGGGCACGCCCACTGACAATGCCAAGGTCGAAAGCTTCAACGGGCGTTTCCGGCAGGAATGTCTGAACGCACATTGGTTCTTGTCATTGGCCGACGCGCAGAGCAAAATCGACGACTGGCGCACGTACTATAACGAGGTGCGCCCCCACTCTGCATTGCAGTGGATGACGCCCGCCGAATTCGCCCGTCAGGCAAGGGAATCCGCCTCGCCTGACAACTCAACCAAGCCGGAAATCTCCACTTCCGACCGGGACTAATTCTGGTTCAGGGTCACAAGCCGGAAATCTCCACTTCCGACCGGGACTAATTCTGGTTCAGGGTCAGAGCCAAACCACGTTGCGACGCGTTGACGTTCGACCGCCCCCCACCTGCGCAAGTCTACGAGCCGTACGTCGATCATTCGTACGGCTCTGTCGCGTAACGTTAGAACCATACGGCGAAATTCCGCATCGGTCATGTTTGGACAGATGGGCGGCCCGTTCGATATCAATGCTTCGATTACCGAACCTTCTTTCAGGTCTGTCATCGCCTCCGCAATTGCTACGCGATCGCCATCACTCATTCTTCTTCCCCGCTGACTTCCAGTTTTACCGACTCGGGCTTCAGCGTGACCACTCGCATGGTATGGCCCTGCGCATCGGTAGTCCCTGATGCCAGCACGTCACCACGGCAATTTGTAATCCAATACCGAACGCCTGCAACAGGTTGCCTGGACTTCTTGTTGCGAATGACGAACTGCTGATCATGGACCGCAGTGCGTCCTCTTGCAGGAGCGACGCCTAAGTCATTCTTCCCTGTCAACCGCGCCACCTCTTCCGCGGCAAAGGTCATCTTCATGCCGCGCTCGGCGTAGAAAACAGGTGGCGGATTGCAATCGCAGACGTTGATATCACCACTCAACGCCCACGGCTTGCCGTTTGGTCCAGTGCCGGGCCAACGTGGCCCCTCCGGGGCGACAAACCCTTCCTGCTTGCATGCCGTGCAGTACGTCTTCATGTAGAGCGTTGCGATATGCACGCGCGGCGGCGGATTGGAACAGGTGACGCCCTCCAATCCTTCCGTAATCGTGGCGCTGCCGCCCCGGTCACCTTTGGCAAGGAAATAACGGATCATGAATTCTCGCCTCGATGCGCAACAGTTGGACGCCTCACAACGGCGAAGGCGTCAGCCGATACCAAGCCATCACGCTCAGGGCTATCGGTAATGACGTCGCCGTTATCCAGTTCGCTACCGACGAAAGCCAGCGGCTGGAAGTCTCCGTTATCCACCCGCCCAAGGCCGCTTACGATTCGCGCAGTCGAGCCGTCTGCGTAGTGAATCTGATTACCTACGACACCAGCCCTGCCAAGCCGGACACCGGTGTCCCACGTGCCGGTGACTTCGCGCAACGCACCGCCTCGCGCGGTCGTGGCTCCTCGTACAGCCAATCGGTAGCGCGGCGACGCGGGCGGCGGCACATAATCCTTGTTAAACAATCCCTCGGCCGTTTCGCCAGTCGGTACATGAATTCCCCACAACCGCTGAAGCGTTTCGACGATACGATCGCCGTTGCTCAACCGGCTACCCACCAGCGCAAACGGCTTGTCGCTGCAAATCGCATATTGGCCTGCGTCATCCATAATGACGGCCTCGCTGCCATCCTCGTAAGTGACGACATCGCCAACACGGGCAACGACAAGCCCGGCAACTGCCAGGCCGCTGGTAGCAGTGGTTACCCGCCCACCGCGCTCGGTGAGCGCCCCGATGGTGGCAAAAAGATGAGTCGGTGCAGCGGGCTCGCGCTTCATCCGGATTTCCTTTCTCGACAATGGGTGAGGAATGCTCCATACAAAATTTGCACGGACGAGAAAGAAGAAGCAATCAGACGAATTCGAATTTCGTATAGCTAATTGTTATAAGCACCGTTCAACAATAATGAACCTGCAGCCGCTCGCTTCGATCGAGCGATGGGCCTGAATTGGAGAATCGAGGGGGAGATTCGACTGTCGGTGGGCGACAGGCTACCGAAGAGGGATGATCATCGCTTGGTCGAAACGAGAAGCTGAATGGTTAGCCGGTACGCGTCGTGCTCGACGGCGCCGGCCCGTGGATTTCACGCCCGCTGCCGAAGTACACACGTGTTCCGCCTGGATCACTGCAGCGTTCCCACGCAAGGTTACCGCGCATTCGAGGACCAACAATCATGGGCTGGCCCTACGTTGTCTCCGTTGCGTTTCGTATCATTCGCAACGGCCAACGTGCTACAGAACTAACACCCGAATCGTCCTGCCTGCGTGCGAAGCGACCGCACGCAGGCAGGATAACCACAGTTACCCGTTCGCCGCTGCCGACGCAGGCGCCGGCGCGGCCGCCTTGTCGTAGTCGACCGGTGCATCCGGCGCGCGCGGCGCTTCGCCGGCACGCTGGATCCACCCGCCACCGAGTGCGCGGTACAGGTCGACCAGGTTCGTCCAGCGGGCCAGACGCGCGCTGATCAGCGACTGCTGCGCCGAGTACAGATCCGTCTGCGCGGTCAGCACCGACAGGTAGCTGTCGACGCCGTTCTTGTACCGCAGGTCCGACAGGTCGAAGCGCCGCTGCTGCGCGTGCTCGTTGCGCTCGAGCGCCGCGATCTGCTGGTCGTACGTGCCGCGTGCGGCGAGGCCATCCGCCACTTCGCGGAACGCCGACTGGATCGCCTTCTCGTAGTTGGCGATCTCGATGCGCTTCTGCACGTTCGCAAGATTCAGGTTCGCGATGTTCTGCCCGCCCTCGAAGATCGGCATCGTGATCTGCGGCGCGAACGACCATGCGGCCGTGCCGGCCTTGAACAGACCGCCGAGCGTCGGGCTGCCGGTGCCGAACGCACCCGTCAGCGAGATGCGCGGGAAGAATGCCGCGCGCGCCGCGCCGATGTTCGCGTTTGCAGCCAGCAGCGTCTGCTCGGCCTGCATCACGTCCGGACGCCGCGTGAGCAGATCCGACGGAAGGCCTGCCGGCACGTCCGTCAGCAGATTCTGCGCGTCGAGCGGCATGCCGGCCGGCAGGTCGTCCGGCAGCGGCTCGCCGATCAGCAGCACCAGCGCGTTCAGCGCCTGCGCACGCGCTCGCGCCTGCGCCTGCTGGTTCGCGAGCGCCGTCTCGACCACGGTCTGCGCCTGACGCAGCTCGAGCTCGGAGCCCGTGCCGTTGTCGAACTGCAGCTTCGTCAGGTCGTAGGACGCCTGCGCGGTCTTCAGCGTGTTCTCGGTGACCTTCAGCAGATCGTCGGTCGACAGCAGCGTCAGGTACTGGTCAGCCACCTGCGACACCAGCGAGATTTCCGATGCCTGCCGGGCATACGACGTCGACAGGTACTGCGCGAGCGCCTGATCCTTCAGGCTCTGCACGCGGCCGAACAGGTCGAGCTCCCACGATGCCGAGAGCCCGACGTTGTAGGCGCGCGAGATGTACGGCGCACCGGTCTGCGACAGGCCCTGGGGCACGCGCTGGATACTGCCCGTGCCCGTGCCGTCGAGCGTCGGGAACAGCCCCGCGCGCGTGATCTGGTACTGCGCGCGCGCCGCCTCGATGTTCAGCACCGACACGCGCAGGTCGCGGTTGTTTTTCAGCGCGATCTCGATCAGCCGCTGCAGGCGCGGATCGACGAAGAACTCGCGCCAGCCGATGGCGGTCGCAGCTTGCCCGTTCGCGCTGCGCGCGCCGGCCGCGCCCGGCTGCGTCGCGTAGACGCCGCCGGCCGGGTACGCCTGCGCGACGGGTGCGTCGGGCCGCTTGTAATGCGGCGCCATCGTGCAGCCCGTGGCAAGGAGCGCGACTGCGATTGCAGTCAAAGCGTGTTTTTGCATCATCACTGTCCCTTGTTGCCTTCGTCGCCGTTGCCCGGCTTCTCTTCGTGGTGCGAGTGCTCCTGAGCCAGGCGCAGCGCCTCGTCGACGTCTTCCTTCTCGCCGCTGAAGATCGCACGGATCTTCACGAAGAACATCGGGATCATGAAGATCGCGAGGAACGTCGCCGTGATCATTCCGCCGATCACGCCCGTGCCGATCGCGTGCTGGCTCGCCGAGCCCGCGCCGTTGCTGATCGCGAGCGGCAGCACGCCGAGAATGAACGCGAGCGACGTCATCAGGATCGGACGCAGCCGCAGGCGCGCCGCTTCCAGCGCGGCCTCGATCGGCCCCATCTTCTCCGACTGCTGCAGCTCGCGCGCGAACTCGACGATCAGGATCGCGTTCTTCGCGGACAAGCCCACGGTCGTCAGCAGGCCGACCTGGAAGAACACGTCGTTCTCGAGGCCGCGCATCGTGGCCGCGAGCAGCGCACCGATCACGCCGAGCGGCACGACCATGATCACCGAGAACGGGATCGACCAGCTTTCATACAGCGCCGCGAGACACAGGAACACGACGAGGATCGAGATCGCGTACAGGATCGGCGCCTGCGAGCCCGACTGGATTTCCTGGAACGACAGGCCCGTCCACGAATAGCCGATACCGACCGGCAGCTTCTTCGCGAGCGTTTCCATCGCGGCCATCGCCTGACCGGTCGACTTGCCCGGTGCGGCCTGCCCCTGGATTTCCATCGCCGACACGCCGTTGTAGCGCTCGAGCTTCGGCGAACCGTACGTCCAGTGACCGGTCGAGAACGCGCTGAACGGCACCATCCCGCCCGACCCGTTGCGCACGTACCAGATGTTCATGTCTTCCGGCGTCATCCGGAACGGCGCGTCGGCCTGCACGTACACCTTCTTGATCCGGCCGTCGGTGTCGAGGAAGTTGTTCACGTACTTCGACGCCCACGCGATCGAGAACGTCTGGTCGATCGCATCCGCCGTCACGCCCAGCGCATTCGCCTTCTCGCGGTCGATATTGACCTTGTACTGCGGCGTATCGTTCAGGCCGTTCGGACGGACACCCTGCAGCGTCGGATCCTTCGACGCCATCCCGAGCAACTGGTTACGCGCGGCCATCAGCGCGTCGTGGCCGAGACCGGCGTTGTCCGTCAGCTCGAAGTCGAAACCGGCAGCGGTACCGAGTTCCGGAATCGACGGCGGGTTGAACGGAATCACGAGCGCGTCCTTGTAGCTCGCGTAACGCCCGAACATCCGGCCGATCAGCGCCTGCACCTTCTGGTTCGCATGCTGACGCTGCGCGTAATCCTTCAGGCGGACGAACACGAGACCCGAGTTCTGGCCGCGGCCCGCAAAGCTGAAGCCGTTGACGGTGAACGCCGATTCGACGATTTCCTTCTCGTCCTTCAGCAGGTAGTCGGAAATGTTCGCGAGCGTCTTCGCGGTCGTTTCCTGCGTGGAGCCCGACGGCGTCTGCACGATCACGAACATCAGGCCCTGGTCCTCATCGGGCAGGAACGACTTCGGCAGGCGCACGAACAGCAGGCCGACCGCGACGATCACGACCAGATAGATGATGAGCCAGCGGCCCGAGCGCTTGATCACGTGGTGCACGCCGACGTGGTACTTGTCGCGGCTGTTGTTGAACGTGCGGTTGAACCAGCCGAAGAAGCCCTTCTTCTCTTCGTGATGCCCTTGCGGGATCGGCTTGAGGATCGTCGCGCACAGCGCCGGCGTCAGAATCAACGCGACCAGCACCGACAGCACCATCGCCGACACGATCGTCAGCGAGAACTGACGATAGATCGCGCCGACCGAGCCGCCGGAGAACGCCACCGGCACGAACACCGCCGACAGCACGAGCGCCACGCCGACGAGTGCGCCGGTGATCTGCCCCATCGCCTTGCGGGTCGCCTCCTTCGGCGACAGCCCCTCCTCCGCCATCACGCGCTCGACGTTCTCGACCACCACGATCGCATCGTCGACCAGCAGGCCGATCGCGAGCACGAGACCGAACATCGACAGCGTGTTGATCGAGAAGCCGACCATCGACATGATCGCGAACGTGCCGAGCAGCACGACCGGCACCGCGATCGTCGGGATGATCGTCGCCCGCAGGTTCTGCAGGAACAGATACATCACGAGGAACACGAGCACGATACCTTCGAGCAGCGTCTTGACCACTTCCTCGATCGACAGCTTCACGAACGGCGTCGTGTCGTACGGATACTTCACGACGAGGCCGTGCGGGAAGAACGGTGCGAGCTCGTCGATCTTCGCGCGCACGGCCTTCGCGGTCGCGAGGGCGTTCGCGTTGGTCGCGAGCTGGATACCGAGTGCCGCGGTCGGCTGACCGTTGTACTTCGTGTCGAAGTTGTAGTTTTCGCCGCCGAGGCCGATCTGCGCGACGTCCTTCAGGCGAACCTGCGAGCCGTCCTGGTTGACCTTCAGCAGGATGTTGCCGAACTGCTCGGGCGTCTGCAGCAGCGTCGATTCGGTGATCGTCGCCTGCAGCACGGTGCCCGGCTTCGCCGGCGTGCCACCGATCTGGCCGCCCGCGATCTGCACGTTCTGCGCGGTGATCGCCGAGCTGACGTCGACCGGCGTGAGGCCGTAGTTGGTCAGGCGGTTCGGGTCGAGCCAGATCCGCATCGCGTACTGCGAGCCGAACAGCGTGACGGTACCGACGCCGTTCAGCCGGCTGATCGGATCCTTCACGTGCGACGCCACGAAGTTCGCGAGGTCGTACTTGTTCATGCTGCCGTCTTCGGAGTTGAAGGCGAGCACCAGCAGGAAGCTGCTGCTCGACTTCGTGACCGACAGACCGAGCTGCTGCACGACCTGCGGCAGAACCGGCGTCGCGAGCGACAGCTTGTTCTGCACCTGAACCTGCGCGATGTCGGCGTTGGTGCCCGGCGCGAAGGTCAGCGTGATCGTTGCGTTGCCCGAGTCGTCACTCGTCGACGACATGTACAGGAAGTTGTCGAGACCGCTCATCTGCTGCTCGATCACCTGCGTCACCGTGTCTTCCACCGTCTTCGCGGAAGCGCCCGGGTAGTTCGCGGTGATCTGGATCGATGGCGGCGCGATCGTCGGATACTGCGAGATCGGCAGCGTGAAGATCGCCGCAACCCCGGCCAGCATCAGGATGATGGCGATCACCCACGCGAAGATCGGGCGATCGATAAAAAACTTTGCCATGAAACAGGCTCCCTGTTATTGCGCGCTCGAAGCAGCGGCAGCACTCGCCGGCGCGGCGCCCGATGCGGCGGCACCGGAAGCGGCGGCGGCGCCGGACCCGGCAGCGGCCGGCGCGGCGGGGGCAGCGGCGCCCGAGGCGGCATCGGCCGCCGGCGCGAGCTGCGCGGGGACCGTCTTCACGGTCGCGCCCGGGCGCACCTTGTCGACGCCCTGCACGATCACGTGATCGCCCGCCTGCAGACCGCCTTCCACGATCCAGTTCTGGCCTTGCATGCCGGTCGTCTTCAGCGGACGCGGCTCGACCTTGTTGCTGGCGTTCACGACCATCGCGATCGCCTGCCCCTTCTGGTCGTGCGTGACGCCGATCTGCGGCACCAGGAACGCGTTCTCGTTCACGCCTTCCTCGATCCGTGCGCGCACGAACATCCCCGGCAGCAGCACGCGGCCCGGGTTCGGGAACACCGCGCGGATCGTCACCGAGCCGGTGGTCTGGTCGACCGTCACGTCCGAGAACTGCAGCTTGCCCGGCTCCGAGTAGGTCTTGCCGTCCTCCAGGATCAGCGACACCTTCGCCGCGCCCGGGCCGCTCGTCTTCAGGCGGCCGCTCTGCACGTCCTGGCGCAGCTTCAGCCCTTCGAGGCTCGACTGCGTGAGGTCGACGTACACCGGATCGAGCTGCTGCACCGTCGACATCAGCGTCGCCTGGCTCGCCTGCACGTAGGCGCCCGGCGTGACCTGCGAGATGCCGACGCGGCCGCTGATCGGCGACACGACATCCGTATAGCCGAGGTTGATCTGCGCGGTGTCGACCGCCGCCTTGCCGGCCGCGACGTCCGCCGCGGCCTGGCCTTGCGTGGCGACCGCGTTGTCGTAGTCCTGCTTGCTGACCGCGTTCGCGGCGACCAGCACCTTGTAGCGCGCGACCAGCGCGTTCTGCGTGACGAGGTTCGCCTGCGCCTTCGCGAGCGTCGCCTTCGCGCTGTTCAGCGCCGCGATGTACGGCGCCGGATCGATCTTGTAGAGGCGCTGACCGGCCTTGACGTCGGTGCCTTCGGTGAATTCACGGCGCAGCACGATGCCGTCGACCCGTGCACGCACTTGCGCGACGAGGAAAGCGCTGGTGCGGCCCGGCAGCTCGGTGAAGACCGGTACGGCTTGCGGCTGGACGGTGACGACGCCGACTTCCGGCGTTTGCGGCGGCGGTGCCGATTCTTTTTTTCCGCAGGCAGCCAGGAAAACCGCGGCTGCCGCGACAGTGATCAAGCGGTATGGAACCCGTTCGACGCGCATGGAGCGACCTCTGTGTGTAACCAATGGAATAAGTGCGGCACCCGGCGGGAGCGCAACACGGATGCGCCTCGCGGCGCAGATCGAACACCGAATTACTGGACTGCTGGATACAGCACGTCGGCACGAGACCTCCGTGCCGACGGGGATGCCGCGAACTGCGGACTGATACTAGGGCGGGAATCAGCAGAGTGGGATATTAACTGATTGCCACTTGGGTCATTCGATCGTAGGGTGGTATTGTATATACATTCACGAATGTATGTAAAAAGCCCGTTCGTGCTCCGCCGGCTGTTCAGTCTTACGGATTGTTACCAACCGCCAGCATAGCCCGTCCGCATGACGGCGACGAGGGGTTGCGGACCCTATATTCATCCACGATCGATCCAATCAGGCCTGCACATGGTCAGACGTACCAAGGAGGAGGCGCTCGAGACGCGCAATCGCATTCTCGACGCCGCCGAACACGTGTTCTTCGAAAAGGGCGTGTCGCACACGTCGCTCGCGGACATCGCCCAGCACGCCGGCGTGACGCGCGGCGCGATCTACTGGCATTTCGCGAACAAGAGCGAACTGTTCGATGCGATGTTCGACCGCGTGTTCCTGCCGATCGACGAACTGAAGCGGATACCGCTCGACGCGCCGGGCGGCAATCCGCTGGAGAAAGTGCGCCAGATCCTCATCTGGTGCCTGCTCGGCGTGCAGCGCGACGCACAGCTGCGGCGCGTGTTCAGCATCCTGTTCATGAAGTGCGAGTACGTCGCGGACATGGAGCCGCTGCTGCAGCGCAACCGCGCGGGGATGAGCGAGGCGCTGCACATGATCGACGCCGATCTCGCGGCGGCCGTGGGGCTCAAGCTGCTGCCCGAGCGGCTCGATACGTGGCGTGCGGCGCTGATGCTGCACACGCTCGTCAGCGGCTTCGTGCGCGACATGCTGATGCTGCCCGACGAGATCGACGCCGAGCAGCATGCCGAAAAGCTCGTCGACGGCTGCTTCGACATGCTGCGCTACAGCCCGGCGATGCTGAAGGACCGCGACTGAGCGCGCGGCGCATCGCGCGCCGCGTCGCCGTACCGGGTCAGGCCGCCTTCGCGCGCCGCGCGCGGGCCCGCCGGTTCGACGCGGCCACCGAATCGCGCGCCGGCATCGCCGCGCCGGCCAGCCCCGCGATCCACGTGTCGGTCGACATCACCGCCGCGAAATTCGACTGGAACACCACCCCGTACGCGCGGTGAATCTCTTCGGCGCTGGCCGCGCCCGCTTCGTTCTCGTAAGGCAGCGCGCCCGTCGCGTCGTTCAGGTACTCGACCTTCAGCCCCGCATGCGCCGCGTGATAGACGGTCGACGCATTGCAGTTGTGCGTCATGTAGCCGGCCACCGCGAGCGTGTCGATCCCGTGCGCGTCGAGCCACGCGGCGAGATCGGTGCCGGCGAACGAGCTCGCCTGCGCCTTCTCGATCCGATGCGCGTACGGCCGGCTGGCCACCACCGCGTGCAGCGCGACGCCGTCGGTGCCCGGCGCGAAGATCGGCGCGCCGGCCGGCGCGACGTGCTGAACCACGATCACCGGCACGCCGGCCGCGTGCGCGGCGTCGATCGCGCGGCCGATGTTCGCGAGCGACACGTCGAGCGGCGGATATTCGATCGGCAGGTTGCCCGTCACGTATTCGTTCTGCACGTCGATCACGATCAGTGCGCGGCGGGCAGCGGGACGGGAAGCGGAATGCGGGGCCGTGTTCGACATGGCGATCTCCTGGTCGGGGAGGCGCTGCCCCGCCCCGGAGCGGGACGGCCAGCAGTGCGATGCGATGCATTGTCGGCGCGCGCGACCCGCGCTGATAGTGGCCCGATAGCCATTCTTCGATAGAATCGGGCCATCACCTTCCCGGAACCGCGCCATGCTCGCCGCCGCGTCGCCCGTCAGCTCCATTCCGACCGTCGTCGCCGTGATCGCGTACGACGGCATCAGCCCGTTCCACCTGTCGGTGCCATCGGTCGTATTCGGCCAGGCACGCGACGCGGCCGCGTCGCCCGTGTTCGAGTTCCGCGTCTGCTCGGCCGAGCGCGGCCCGCTCGCGACGACGGGCGGCTTCACGATCACCGCGCCGTACGGGCTGGACGCGCTCGACAATGCGGACATCGTCATCGTGCCTTCGTGGCGCGACCCGGACGAAACGCCGCCCGACGCGCTGCTCGATGCGGTCCGCGCGGTCGCCGCGCGCGGCGCGGAACTCGTCGGCCTGTGCCTCGGCGCCTACGTGCTCGCCGCGGCCGGCCTGCTCGACGGTCACCCGGCCACCACGCACTGGGCATGGGCCGACGATTTCGCGCAGCGCTTTCCGCGCGTGAAGCTCGATCCGGACGTGCTGTACGTGGACGACGGCAACCTGATGACGTCGGCCGGCACCGCGGCAGGCCTCGACTGCTGTCTGCACGTCGTGCGGCGGCGCTTCGGCTCGGACGCCGCGAACCGCATCGCGCGCCGCCTCGTGATCCCGCCGCACCGTCAGGGCGGGCAGGCCCAGTACGTGCCGCAGCCGGTCGCCGCGCACCCGCGCGACGCGCGGCTCGCGGGGCTGCTCGACTGGGTACGCGGCCATCTCGACGCCGCGCACAGCGTCGATTCGCTCGCCGAACGCGTGCTGATGAGCCGGCGCACGTTCACGCGCCACTTCCGCCAGGCGACCGGCACGACCGTCACCGCGTGGCTGCAGGCCGAGCGGCTCGCACGTGCGCGGCTTCTGCTCGAAACCACCGGCCAATCGATCGACGCGATCGCGCAGGCGGCCGGCTACGGCTCGAGCGTGTCGCTGCGCCAGCATTTCGCGGGCGCGCTCGGCACGTCGCCGTCTGCGTATCGGAGGGAATTTCGCGGCACCGGAGCTGGTGCCGACGGGGGACGGTGATACCCGCCGCGCGGGCGCAGCGCGGGCCGTGACACGGAACCGGGCGGCCGATCGGCCGCTCAGCCGCCGTTGAACCAGCGTGCCGCGTAAAGCAGCAGCGCGACGAACACGATCATCGCCGCCCACGCCCACACGGGCACCGTGCCGGAATCGCGATGCCGGAGCGCGCTCGCCGCCCGCCCGCTCAGCGCGCCGCCGAGATGCGGCGGCAGCGAACGCTTCGTCGCGGCCATCAGCGATGCCGGCCGCAGGAACACATGCTGGCGCCGCTGCGCAGAAGCGCTCGCGCGATTCGGCGCGAGGCCGTGCTTCGCCTGCACGACCGCGCTGAACTCACGGAAGAACGTGTCGGTCCATTCCCGCAGCGCATTGTCGATCTGCCGCCCCGGCAACTCGGCGAGCGGCCCGCTCGCGGTCGCCCAGACCACGTACTCGATCCGCGTGGCGGTCGCATCGTCATCCGGCATCAGCACGAGTTCGACCTGGCCGCGCAGCGCGCCGAGGCCGTCGGCCCGCGCCTTGAAGTTGAGCACGCGGCGCGGCTGCCCTTGCGCGTCGCCCTGCTCGGCGGCCGCGTGCGCGCGCACGTCGTAGCGGGCGCGCAGCGGGCCGAGCGGCACCGTGATCGTCAGCGCGAATTCGCCGTGCGCGAGTTTCACGAACGATTCGCAATGATCGAAGCTCGCGCGCAGCAGTGCGAGATCCTCCAGCGCGTCCCGCACGACAGGCGGCGCGAGCGGTACGCGTAACGTGTCGTTCAGTTCCATGTCGCCTCCCCGATGAACGCGCGCCGCATCAGGACGTCTCGACGAGACTGTCGACCCGTGCGACATCGAAGGCGACGTAGAGCGCGAGCGCGGCCGCCGCCTCCTTCGGTTCTTCGTAACTCCATGCGGCGTTCTCGATCACGCCGTCTTCCGTCTGCAAGTCGAAATGCACGGCCTGCCCCCTGAACGGGCAGGCCGACGTGACGCCCGATTTCACGAGTCGACGCATGTTGACGTCGCCGCGCGGCAGGTAATGGATGTCCGGAAGCCCCGCCTCACGGACGGTCAGCGCACCGTGCGAATCGGCATAGGTGATGCCGCGATGGATCACGCGCACGCGATGACGGTTCGGCACGATTTCGAGTCGAGGGTCGGCTGCATCGGACATCGTTTCTCCTTCGGGCGGCAGTCAGGCCGGGGCAGGAAACGAAAAAGCCACGGCACGCATGCCGTGGCTTTCATTATGGGCGAAACTTCGTCCGATTGCGCGACCGGGACCGCGGCCGCGTGCGGCGGGCTACTGCGCACTCCACTGGAACGCAGCTTTCGCGCCGCCCTTCGCGCCGACCGTGACGGCGCGCGATTCGTCGCTACCCTGGTACGACGCGTGCACCGTGTAGCGCCCCGGCGGCACCTTCACGAGCATGTACGGCCCGCGCGCATCGGTTTTCAGCACTTCGGCGCCCTTGCTGTCGACGATCCGGACATGGACGTCGGCCAGGAACTCGCCGCCCTTGCCGGTGAAGCGCAGCGCGAGCGGCCACTGCGCCTCGCTGCGCTGGAACGCCGTCGATTCGTCCAGCCCGACGCCGCCGGACACGAAGGTGACGTCGCCCTGCTGGCGCGCGGCGGGCAAGCCGTCCGACTGCGCGTACGCGCCGGTCGCGCCGGCTGCGAGGCCGGCGGCCAGCGCTGCGGCGACGGCAAATCGGGACACGTTGCGTAGATTTTGCATGGCTCTCTCCTTGGGGTCGGAACACATACGGGGCGCAGCGTCACGCGATCGCACGGCGGCGGCGCCCGCCACAGCCGGCCTGGCCGGCCGCGGCCGCTGCCGGTCAGCTCAGGTCGACCGGCACGAAGATCTGTGCATTATCGCGCTGGATCAGCAGAGCAAGACTGTTGCCCGCGCCCTTCACCGCGTCGCGCAACTGCTCGGGGCTCGTGACCGGGCGGCCGTTCACCGCGAGGATCACGTCGCCGGGCTGGATGCCCGCGTTCGCGGCCGGGCCGCCGGCCTGCTGCACGATCAGCCCGTGCGACAGGTTGTCGGCGCTGCGCTCCTGCGGCGACAGCGGGCGCACCGCGACACCCAGGCGGCCCTGCTCGACCGGCCCGCCGTCGTTCGATGCGAGCTTCGCATCGGCCATTGCGCCGAGCGTCACGCTGATCGACTTCTTCGACTTGTCGCGCCAGATCTGCAGGTCGGCCTTCGAACCCGGCTTCAGGTTCGCGATCTGCGCGGGCAGCGACGTCGAATCGGCGACCGGCGAACCGTTGACCGACAGGATCACGTCGCCCGGCTGCAGGCCGGCCTTCGCGGCCGGGCCGTTGGCGTCGACCGAGCTGACGAGCGCGCCGTCCGGCTTCTGCAGCCCGAACGAGCTCGCGAGCGTCTGGTTCAGCCCCTGCACGGCGACGCCGAGACGGCCGCGGCTCACGTGGCCCGTCTTCACGAGCTCGTCCTTCACCTTGATCGCCTCGTTGATCGGGATCGCGAACGACAGGCCCTGGAAGCCGCCCGTCTGCGAGTAGATCATCGAGTTGATGCCGATCACCTCGCCCTGCAGGTTGAACAGCGGGCCGCCCGAGTTGCCGGGGTTCACCGGCACGTCGGTCTGGATGAACGGCGTGTAGTTCTCGTCGGGCAGCGCGCGCGACTTCGCGCTGATGATGCCCGACGTGACCGTGTTGTCGAAGCCGTACGGCGAGCCGATCGCGACGACCCACTGGCCGACCTTGCTCTGCGCCGGGTCGCCGATCTTCACGGTCGGCAGGCCGCTCGCGTCGATCTTCAGCACGGCGACGTCGGACTGCTTGTCGGCGCCGACGACTTTCGCCTTGTATTCGCGCTTGTCGGTGAGCTTGACCGTGACGACGTTCGCGCCGTCGATCACGTGCGCGTTGGTCAGGATGTATCCGTCGGAGCTGACGATGAAGCCCGACCCGAGGCTCGCGCTCGGCTGGTCGTCCGGCTGCGCGTCGCCGCCCATGCCCGGCACCTGGCCGTAGAAGTGCTTGAAGAACTGGTAGAACGGGTCGCTCGGATCGATCGGCAGCTGCGGCTGCGGCGCGCGCCGCGCGACCTGCTTCACGACATGCTTCGCGCTGATGTTCACGACCGCCGGGCCGTAGGTTTCGACGAGCCCGGAGAAATCGGGGATGCCGGTCTTGGCGGCGGCTTCGGCCGGCATCATGGCGGCCTGCGCGGGCGTGATGATCTGCGGATCGGCGCGGCGGGTGCCGGCGAAATAGCCTGCCGACAGGGCGGCCGCCACGGCGACCGCGACGGTGCCGCGCGCAAGGAATCGGGTGTTCATCGTAGGACCTCCTCGTTGTTAGGACGCAGCGTAACGACCCTGACTTAAAGGAGGCTTAATCAGCCTTAAGCGAGGCTTAAGCGGCTGCCGCGCGGCTACCGGCGGCCCGGCTCGCCCTTCAGGCGGATTCGGAAGGCTGCGGCGCCTGGGTTGGCATCTCGGCGTCGCGGAACACGACGCTGACGAGCAGGCCGCCCGCGGCCGCATCGCCGAGCGACACCGTCGCGCCCTGCTGCGCCGCCACGCGCTTGACGATCGCGAGCCCGAGCCCGCTGCCCGACACGTCGGTGCGTGCCCGCGCCGTGCTGTCGCGGTAGAAGCGGTCGAACACGCGCTCGCGCTCGTCGGCCGGAATGCCCGGCCCGCTGTCGGCGATCTGCACGCACGCGCGGCCGGCCGCGTCGCGCGTCAGCGATACGTCGATGCGGCCGCCGTCCGGCGTGTACTTCACCGCGTTGTCGAGCAGGTTGCCGAACATCACGCGCAGCGCGCCGACGTCCGCGACGACGCTCGCCGCGCACGTTTCCTCGAAGCCGAGATCGATGTCGTGCCGCTGCGCGAGCGGCGCATGCGCGGCCACGCACTCGGTAAGCAGCGCCTGCAGGTCGACCGGCTCGCGCATCGTCGCGCCGTCCGGCTCCGCGCGCGCGAGCGCGAGCAGTTGCTCGGTGAGACGCGTCGCGCGCGACACGCCGTCCTGGAGATCCGCGATCGCCTCGCCGCGCGACGCATCGTCCTTCGCGCGGGCGACGAGCTGCGCCTGGATCTGCACGGCCGCGAGCGGCGTGCGCAACTCGTGCGCGGCGTCGGCGACGAACGCCTTCTGCGTGTCGAGCGCCGCCGACAGCCGCGCGAGCAGCCCGTTCAGCGCCCGCACGAGCGGCTGCACCTCGAGCGGCAGGCGCGCGTCGGGCAGCGGGTCGAGCGCTTCCGGCCGGCGCGCCTCGACCGCGCGCGTCACGCGGCCGAGCGGCGCGAGCCCGCGGCCGACGATCATCCACACGGCCGCGCCGAGGAACGGCAGCAGCACGATCAGCGGCCACAGCGTGCGCAACGCGACGTTGGCCGCCAGCCGGTTGCGCACCGACAGCGGCTGCGCGAGCTGCACGACGTTGTCGCCGACGATCGCGCCGTACACGCGCCATTCGCCGCGATCGGTGCGCTCGGTCGAAAAGCCGAGCTCCGCGCGCGGCGCGATCGGCGCGCGCGGATGCGAGAAGTACATCAGCACGCCGTTGCGATTCCAGATCTGGATCACGATGCCTTCGTCGCCGTTGGTACGCGAGCCGAACACCTGCGAGAACGGCTCCGACGGCAGCGCCGCGGCGATTTCCTGCAACTGGTAGTCGAACAGTTCGTTCGCTTCGGCGAGCGCCTGCCGGTAGATGAGCCAGCCCGCCATGCCCACGCCCGCGACGACGATCGCGAGCAGCCAGATCAGCAATTGATGACGAATCGACCGCACGCGTCAGCTTTCCTTGACGACCATGTAGCCGAGCCCGCGCACGTTGCGGATCAGGTCCGAGCCGAGCTTCTTGCGCAGCGCGTGGATATAGACCTCGACCGTGTTGCTGCCGATCTCCTCGCCCCAGCCGTACATCTTCTCCTCGAGCTGGCTCTTCGACAGCACCGCGCCCGGCCGCGCGAGCAGCGCCTCGAGCAGCGCGAACTCGCGCGCGGACAGCGCGACGGGCGCGCCGTCGAGCGTCACCTGATGCGCAGCCGGATCGAGCGTCAGCGCGCCGTGGCGGATCAGCGACTCGCTGCGCCCGGCCTGACGGCGGATCAGCGCGCGCATCCGCGCGCCCAGCTCGTCGAGGTCGAACGGCTTGACGAGATAGTCGTCGGCGCCGGCGTCGAGCCCCTTCACGCGATCGGCGACCGCATCGCGCGCGGTGACGATCAGCACCGGCAGCGCCAGCCCGCGCCCGCGCAGCGTGCGCAGCACGTCGATGCCGTCGCGCTTCGGCAGGCCGAGATCGAGCAGCAGCAGGTCGTACGTCTCGCCGCCGAGCGCCGTGAGCGCCGCGTCGCCGTCCTGCACCCAGTCGACCGCAAAGCCGTCCGAGCGCAGCGCCTTGCGCACGCCCTCGGCAATCATTCGATCATCTTCGACAAGCAGAATCCGCATCGCGACAGGCATCCATGGGGCGAATCAAACACGGCGACCATTGTAGCGCCGCGAATCGCGCGCGCGGCACCGTGCAATGCAACAGTAAGGCGGATTGCAAGGGACCTGCCCCGACTTGTCTCTACAATGTGCGCTTCGGCGCCCGCGCGCGCCCTGCCCGAGCCCCTGCTTTTCCCGTATTCGCCCATGCCGATTTCCGATCTTTCCGCCCGGTTCGCCCCGCGCGCCCGCGTCTGCCTGCGCGCGGCCGCCGTCGTCGCCACCTGCACGGCCCTCGCGTTCGCACCGTCCGCGCAGGCCCGCAAGAAATCCCACAAGGAAGCGCGCAAGACCGCCGTCGTGTCGCCCGCCGCACGCGCGGCCGGCCTGCCTGCGTCCGTGCTCGTCGCGCTGCAGCGCGCGAAGGTGCCGGCGTCGGCGATGAGCGTCGTGGTCGAGCGCGTCGGCGATCCGCAGCCGCTGATCGCATGGAATGCGAGCCGGCCGATGATGCCGGCCTCGACGATGAAGCTCGTGACGACCTTCTCGGGCCTGTCGATCCTCGGCCCCGACTACCGCTGGCGCACCACCGCGTACACGGACGGCACGGTCGATCCCGACGGCACGCTGCAGGGCAACCTGTACATCAAGGGCACCGGCGATCCGAAGCTCGTGCCCGAGGAGCTGATCGACCTCGTCGACAAGCTGCGCAAGGCCGGCGTGAAGCGCGTGGCCGGCGGCCTCGTGCTCGACAAGAGCTATTTCGCGGCGTCGACGCGCGACCTGCCGTCGTTCGACGACGATGCGAGCGCGCCGTACAACGTCGGCCCCGATCCGCTGCTGTACGCGTTCAAGGCCGTGTCGTTCACGGTCACGCCGGGTGACGACGGCAAGGTCGCCGTCGACGTGCTGCCGCCGCTCGCCGACCTGTCGATCGACAACCGGCTCGTCGAGGGCGCCGGCTCGTGCAGCGCGGCCGCCGCGGCCGCGCGCCCGACGCTGACGGCCGGCGGCGGGATCATGACCGCGTCGTTCGCCGGCGACTACCCGCTGCGCTGCGGCGCGCACACGACCAACCTCGCGATCCTCGATCACACCACGTTCTTCGCGCGCGGCTTCCTCGCGCTATGGCAGCAGGACGGCGGCACGATCGCGGGGCCGGTGAGCGAAGGCAAGGTGCCGACCACCGCACGGCCGCTCGCCGTGCATCACGGCCCGGTGCTCGGCAGCATCGTCTACGACATCAACAAGTTCAGCAACAACGTGATGGCGCGCAACCTGTTCCTGACGATCGGCGCGGTCAGCGGCAAGCCGCCCGCGACGCCCGAGCAATCGAGCCGCGCGATCCAGGCGTTCCTGCAGAAGAACGGCATCGCGATGCCCGACCTCGTGCTCGAGAACGGTTCGGGACTGTCGCGCGAAGAGCACGTGAGCGCGCTGTCGCTCGCCGCGCTGCTCCAGGCCGCGAACGCGAGCCCGGTCGCGCAGGCGTTCGTCGATTCGCTGCCGATCGCGGGCATCGACGGCACGATGAAGAACCGCCTCACCAACGCGGGCGTGCTCGGCAATGCGCACATCAAGACCGGCACGCTGCGCGACGTGCGCGCGATCGCCGGCTACGTCGCCGGGGCGGACGGGCAGAGCTACGTCGTCGTCAGCTTCATCAACGACGATCACGCGGAAGCTGCGCGCGCCGCGCACGACACGCTGCTCGAGTGGATCTACGCGGGCGCGCACTGACGATCCGCGCATCGTGCATCGGGCCGTCCCGACAGGGCGGCCCGGGCGGCCCACGCCGCGCCCCGCGCGGTTTGAAACGCCCCCGCCACCCTCGCGCGATACCCCGCGCGCGCGCCGTGCCCCACAAAACGGGGCCGTACCGCCGGGCCCCGTGCAGTACGGATTCCGTAGAAACCCTGTCCTCAGAGGGAACCCTCTACGCTGCCCCCTCGCCTAGCGCGTGGCGATTGCGTAGGCTGTTGGCCTGACGATATCTACAACGGGCCATACGCCCGGCCTCAAGGCTTGCAGGGGAACGAAGGAGACACGCCCATGCGATTCGACGTCGAATTGCTTCTGCTCGCGCTGGCGCCCGTCTTCCTGCTCTGCATCGCGTGGGAGGCCTGGCACCTCGCCCGCACCCGTGCGCAGGACCGCATCTATGCGTGGCGCGACACGCTGTGCAACGCGGCGCTCGCGCTGATGCACCAGGCCGCCGACAAGCTCGCGTGGCTGTTCGTGATTCCCGTCTATGCGTACTGCTACCGGCACTATCGCGTCCACACGTGGCACGACGGCTGGCTGTCGTTCGCGGTGCTGTTCGTCGCGCAGGACTTCCTCTACTACGTGTTTCATCGCGCGAGCCATCGCGTGCGCTGGCTGTGGGCCGCGCACGTCGTGCACCACTCGTCCGAACGGATGAACTTCTCGACCGCCTTCCGCCAGAGCCTGATGTATCCGGTCGCGGGCATGTGGCTGTTCTGGCTGCCGCTCGCGTTCGCCGGCTTTCCGCCGCAACAGGTCGTCGGCATCGTGCTGATCAACCTCGCGTTCCAGTTCTTCGTGCACACGCAGGCGATCGGCAAGCTCGGCTGGCTCGAATACGTGCTGAACACGCCGTCGATCCACCGCGCGCACCACGCGCGCAATCCCCGCTACATCGACCGCAATTACGCAGGCGTCCTGGTGATCTGGGATCGCCTGTTCGGCAGCTATGTCGAGGAAACGCCCGACGATCCGCCGCGGTACGGGATCGTCGAGCGGCTCGGCTCGAACAACCCGTTCGTCGCGACGTTCCACGAGTGGGTGTCGATGGCGTCCGACGCGTGGCGCGTTGGCGGATGGCGCAACAAGCTGCGCGCGATTTTCGGCCCGCCCGAATGGGCGAGCGCTTATCATGCGCAGATTGCCGAGGCCGCGAACCAGGATCCGCGCACCGTGCCGACAGCGGCCGTGCGCGACCGATAAACCGTTTCAGCCAACGGCCGCCGCGCAGCCCGGAACCGAGCAGGCACGCGGCAGATGAGAAACACATCAGGCCATATCTACGAGGAGATAGAACGATGCAGACACAACAACACGCACCTTCCCGCACGCGTCAGCGCATGCTGCGCACCGCGCAGATCGCGATCGCCGGCGCCGCGCTCGCGCTGCTCGCCGCGTGCGGCGGCGGCGACGACAACAACAGCAGCGCGTCGAACACGCCGCCGTCGGGCGTGAAGATGCAGATCGTGTCGTTCGGCGACAGCCTGTCCGACGTCGGCACCTACTCGCAGATCAAGCTCGGCTTCGGCGGCGGCCGCTTCACGACCAACCCGGGCCAGGTATGGACGCAGAACGTCGCGCAATATTACGGCGACACGCTGCAGCCCGCGAACCAGGGCGGTTTCGGCATCCCGCTGCAGGCCACCGGCGGCCTCGGCTACGCGCAGGGCGGCTCGCGCGTGACGCTGCAGCCGGGCATCGGCCATGCGGACGCCAGCGTGCCGAACTCCGACTACGCGCAGGCGACCACCACGCCGATCGCCGACCAGGTCAAGCAGTACCTGACGCAGCACGGCAGCTTCAACGCCGGCCAGATCGTGCTGATCAACGGCGGCGCGAACGACATCTTCTACCAGGCGCAGGTCGCGCAGGCGCAAGGCAACACGCCGGCCGCGCAGCTCGCCGCGGCCCAGGCGATCGGCCTGGCCGCGCAGCAACTCGGCGGGATCGTCCAGCAGATCGTCGCGGCGGGCGCCACGCACGTGTTCGTCGCGAACGTGCCGGACATCGGCGGCACGCCGCTCGCGCTGCAGGGCGGCACGCAGGCCGCGTTCACGCAACTGTCGGGGCTGTTCAACAAGACGCTGGCCGGCACGCTCGCCGCGCTGAAGGTCGACCCGACGAAGGTCGCGGTGGTCGATTCGTTCACGTGGCAGGACGGCATCGCGGCCAACTTCCAGGCGAACGGCTTCAGCGTGTCGAATACCGACACCGCGTGCAACCTGAAGGCGATGGTCCAGGCCGCCACGCAGTACGGCGTCGCGAACGCGACCGCGTTCGGCTCGTCGCTGTTCTGCTCGCCGCAGAACTACACGGTCGCGAATGCGGACCAGACCTACATGTTCGCCGACACGGTCCACCCGACGACGCGCCTGCATGCGCTGTTCGCGCAGTACGTCGAACAGCAGATCGCGAAGGCGGGCGTCGGCAAGTAAGCCGCCGGCCACGCGCCCCAACGAAACGCCCGACCGGGTTCGCCGGTCGGGCGTTTTTTGTTGGTGCGGACGGATGAGGACGGATGCGTCAGTCGCGCGCTTCGAACGCGGCCGCCGCGCGGCCGAGGCGATCGTTGACCGCGATCCATTCGACGGTCTCGGGCAGCTTCTCGACGAGGATGCGCGCGACCTGCGCGCGATCGAGCGCCCGCAGCATCCCGTACAGATCGCGTGCATAGGCCTGCGGATCTTCCGGCGCCGCGATGAAATGCACGCCGTCGGCCTGCGCCCAGTGCCCTGCCCGTGACGCACGCGCGACGAGCGCGACGCGTTCGCCGTCGGTTTGCGCGGCCGCGAGCAGCGGCTCGAGCGCGTCGAACGGCAGCAGCGCGAGCGGCGTGCGCGGCGCGTAATGCGCTTTCAGCGTGCCGGACGCGCGTGGTGCGGTCGCATCGCTGCCGTCCGGCAGTGTCGGCGCGCGGCCGAGCACGTCGGCGATCTGTTGCGGCGTCACGTGGCCCGGGCGCAGCAGCGCCGGGAAACCGCGCGACAGGTCGAGAATCGTCGACTCGATGCCGACGTCGGACGCGCCGCCGTCGAGCACGTGCACGGTGTCGCCGAATTCGTCGCGCACGTGTTGCGCGGTCGTCGGGCTCACGTGGCCGAACCGGTTCGCGGACGGCGCGGCCACGCCGCCGTGACCGCCGCGCCGCGCGCTGAACGCGGCCAGCAGCGCCTGCGCGACCGGATGCGACGGGCAGCGCAGCCCCACCGAATCCTGGCCGCCGCTGACGGCGTCGGGAATGCGCGCGTGACGCTTCAAGATCAGCGTGAGCGGCCCCGGCCAGAATGCATCGATCAGCGCCTGCGCGTCGGCCGGCAGACCGTCGGCCCAGTAGCCGGGATCGCCGCCGGGCGGCAGATGCACGATCACCGGATGGTTCGCGGGCCGCCCCTTCGCCGCATAGATGCGCGCGACGGCTTCGGGATTCGCCGCGTCGCCGCCGAGCCCGTACACGGTTTCGGTCGGAAACGCGACGAGCTGGCCCGCGTCGAGCAACGCGGCGGCCGCGTCGATCTGCGCGGGCGTCACGTGCTTTGGGAGATCGATGGACATCGGCCCGCGCCTCAGTCGAGCGGCACGCGCAGCAGTTGCGCGCACGCGTGGGCGGCGGCGACGGCTTCGTCGCGCGTCTCGGCCGTGAAGTTCACGTGGCCCATCTTGCGGCCGACGCGCGCTTCTTCCTTGCCGTACAGGTGCAGGTGCGCGGCCGGCATCGCGGCGACCGTGTCCCACGGCGGCGTGACGGCCTCGGCCGCCGCGCCGTCGGGGAACCACACGTCGCCGAGGATGTTCAGCATCGCGGCCGGCGAATGCTGGCGCGGATTGCCGAGCGGCATGCGCGTCATCGCGCGCACCTGCTGCTCGAACTGGCTCGTCGCGCACGCATCGACCGTGTAGTGGCCGGAGTTGTGCGGGCGCGGCGCCATTTCGTTCGCGACGAACGAGCCGTCCTCCAGCACGAAGAATTCGACGCACAGCACGCCGACGTAGCCGAGCGTATCGGCGATCCGGATGGCCGCCTGCTGCGCTTCCTCGACGCGCGCCGCATCGGCGGCCGGCGCCGGCACGACCGTCAACGCGAGAATGCCGTTGTGATGCACGTTCTGCGCGAGCGGGAACGCGGCCGAACGGCCGTCCGCGCCGCGCGCGATCAGCGCCGACACTTCGTATTTCAGCGGCAGGCGCTTCTCCAGCACGCACGGCACGCCGCCGAGCGCGGCATGCGCGTCGCGTGCTTCCTGCGCGGTGGCGACGCGCACCTGGCCCTTGCCGTCGTAACCCAGGCGGGCCGTCTTCAGGATGCCCGGCAGCACGGCGCCGAGCGCGGCATCGTCGAGCGCGGCGAGCGCCGCCGCCGATTCGATCACGACGTGCGGCGCGACCGGCACGCCCGATGCCTCGATGAAACGCTTCTCCGCGATCCGGTCCTGCGCGACGGCGACACAGCGGCCGGCCGGCGCGACGAACGTCGTGCGCGCGAGGAAATCGAGGCTCGCGGCCGGCACGTTCTCGAATTCCGTCGATACCGCGTCGCACAGGCCGGCCAGTTCGGCGAGCGCGGCTTCGTCGTCGTACGCCGCGCGCAGGTGGCGATCGGCGACCGCGCCCGCGGGGCTCGCCGGATCGGGGTCGAGCACGGCGACGCGATAGCCCATCGACTGGGCGGCAAAGCAGAACATGCGGCCGAGCTGGCCACCGCCGACCATGCCCAGCCACGCGCCGGGCAGGATCGGGGAAACGGAATCAGGAGTTGCGGTCATGTCAGTGGTCGGTCGCGGCGGAACGCGGATGCCCGCCGCAGTGGGGAAAATCCGGCGCGGGCCGCGTCATGCGGCCGCGCGCCATGCCGTCATTCGAGCGGCGGCAGCACCATCGCATGCGCGGCTTCGTTCTGGCGCACGCGGAACGCGGCGAGCCGGTTCGCGTAGTCGACCGAATTACCGGACAGGATAGACACCGCGAACAATGCGGCATTCGCGGCGCCGGCCTCGCCGATCGCGAACGTCGCGACCGGCACGCCCTTCGGCATCTGCACGATCGAGTGCAGCGAATCGACACCCTTCAGGTACTTGCTCGCGACCGGCACGCCGAGCACGGGCACCGTGGTTTTCGCGGCGAGCATGCCGGGCAGGTGCGCGGCGCCGCCGGCGCCCGCGATGATCGCGCGCAGCCCGCGCTCGCGCGCCTTCTCCGCATAGTCGAACATCTCGTCGGGCATCCGGTGCGCGGACACGACCTTCGCTTCGTACGGCACGCCGAATTCCTGCAGGATGGCGACCGCATGCTTCATCACGTCCCAGTCGGAACTGGAACCCATCAGCACGCCGACGAGCGGCGCGCTGTGCGTGTGGGCGGTTTGCTTTTCATTCATTTCGTGTGTTCCTGTCGACCGGAGTTAGTGCTTTAGCACTTACTCCGGTCCCATGCAAAGCTCTGGTCAGGCGAGCGACTGCCCCGTGATGCGCTCGAGCGCTTCCTGGTACTTCGCGGCCGTCTTCTCGACGACGTCGGCCGGCAGCGCCGGCGCCGGCGCCGTCTTGCCCCACGGCTGCGCCTCGAGCCAGTCACGCACGAACTGCTTGTCGAACGACGGCGGATTGGTGCCGACCTGGTACTGGTCGGCCGGCCAGAAGCGCGACGAATCGGCGGTCAGCACTTCGTCCATCAGGTACAGCTTGCCGTGGTTGTCGAGGCCGAATTCGAACTTCGTGTCGGCGATGATGATGCCGCGCGTCGCCGCGTAGTCGGCCGCTTCCTTGTACAGGCGGATCGAGATGTCGCGGATCGTCGCGGCCAGCTCGGTGCCGATGCGGCGCTCGGTTTCCTCGAACGTGATGTTCTCGTCGTGCTCGCCCATCTCGGCCTTCGCGGCCGGCGTGAAGATCGGCTCGGGCAGCTTCTGCGCGTTCTGCAGGCCTTCCGGCAGCTGCACGCCGCACACGGCGCCCGACGCCTGGTATTCCTTCCAGCCGCTGCCGGCCAGGTAGCCGCGCACGACCGCTTCGATCATGATCGGCTCGAGGCGCTTGACGACCACGCCGCGGCCCTTCACCTGCTCGACCTCATCGGCCGCGACGACCGCTTCCGGCGCGTCGCCCGTCAGGTGGTTCGGCACGATGTGCGCGAGCTTGTCGAACCAGAAGTTGGCCATCTGGTTCAGCACGCGGCCCTTGTTCGGAATCGGCTCGCCCATCACCACGTCGAAGGCCGACAGGCGATCGGTCGTGACGATCAGGAGCTTGTCGTTGCCGACCGCGTAGTTGTCGCGAACCTTGCCGCGACCGAGGAGCGGCAGCGAGCGGAGCGTGGATTCGTAAAGGGTAGACATCGTCTTTTCGCAGATAAGGAGCCAAACAAAAAGGGAAACGCCGTTCCCCGCGGCAGGCGGGAACGGCGGTCTTGCAATACGTCGGCGAACCGGCGGGCGCAGCGCCCGGACGGCTGCCGGCCGGCCCTCGTTCGGCCGGACGGAACGGCTGCCGGGGCCGGATCGGATCCGGCCAGCCAGGCGGCCAGCCCATGCCCGGCGGCAGAACCGGGCGGGGCAATCGTACTACAGTCTCAGCGCACGACCTGTGCGAGCGCGCCCGACTTGTACTGCTCGGCGATCTTGTCGAGCGACACCGGCTTGATCTTCGCGGCCTGCCCTTCGCAGCCGAACGCGAGGTAACGGTCGACACAGACCTTCTTCGCCGCTTCGCGCGCGGGCTTCAGGTAGTCGCGCGGATCGAACTTGCCCGGGTTCTCGAACAGGTAGCGGCGAATCGCGCCGGTGATCGCGAGACGCAGGTCGGTGTCGATGTTGATCTTGCGCACGCCGTGCTTGATGCCTTCCTGGATTTCCTCGACCGGCACGCCGTAGGTTTCCTTCATGTCGCCGCCGAATTCGCGGATCTCGGCCAGCAGCTCCTGCGGCACCGACGACGAACCGTGCATCACGAGGTGCGTGTTCGGGATGCGCGCGTGAATTTCCTTGATGCGCTGGATCGACAGGATGTCGCCCGTCGGCTTCTTCGTGAACTTGTACGCGCCGTGCGACGTGCCGATCGCGATCGCGAGCGCATCGCACTGCGTGAGCTTCACGAAGTCGGCGGCCTGCTCCGGATCGGTCAGCAGCTGCTCGCGGGTCATCGTGCCTTCCGCGCCGTGGCCGTCTTCCTTGTCGCCCTTCATCGTCTCGAGCGAGCCGAGCACGCCGAGCTCGGCCTCGACCGTCACGCCGATCGAGTGCGCCATCTCGACGACCTTGCGCGACACGTCGACGTTGTACTCGTACGACGCGACCGTCTTGCCGTCGGCTTCGAGCGAACCGTCCATCATCACGCTCGTGAAGCCGCTGCGGATCGCGGCCATGCAGACCGCCGGCGACTGGCCGTGATCCTGGTGCATCACGACGGGGATGTGCGGATACGATTCGACCGCTGCTTCGATCAGGTGGCGCAGGAACGGCTCGCCCGCATACTTACGCGCGCCGGCCGATGCCTGCATGATCACGGGCGCGCCGACCTGGTCCGCCGCCGCCATGATCGCCTGAACCTGCTCCAGATTGTTCACGTTGAAGGCCGGCAGGCCGTAACCGTGCTCTGCCGCGTGGTCCAGCAATTGACGCATTGATACGAGAGGCATTGTGGAACTCCTTGGAATGAAAACCGGTGCGCCCTGACGCCGGCGCGGCGCTCGCTCCCGGCTGAACCGGGACGGCGCGGCGCGGCTGAGCGTCGAATAGCCGCATTTTATCGCGAAGCGCCTCCGATTCCGACCGCCCGGTGGCCCCCGCTCGCAATTTGTTACGTTCGCACGGCACAATCCGGCCAAAAAGGAGAAAAAAAGCCGCGCGGGGCTTCGGACCCCGCGCGGCTTGCGCGTAAAAAAACGGTGCCAGTTCGATTCCGGCCGATCTGGCCGCCGGCTCGCGGGCCGGCTCGAGAAGGCTCAGCCGGCGCTCAATAGTGCTCGCCGACCCGCACGATCTTCAGCGTGTTGGTGCCGCCCGCCTGCCCCATCGGCTCGCCGACGGTCAGCACGACCATGTCGCCGTGCTGCACGTAGCCCTGCTTGACGACGATCTCGAGCGCCGCCTGCAGCGCCGAATCGCGGTCGCTGTTGAAGTCGACGTGCAGCGGCGTCACGTTGCGGTACAGCGCCATCGTGCGCTCGCTGCCGACGCGCGGCGTCAGCGCGAAGATCGGCACGTGCGTGTAGTGACGCGACATCCACAGCGCGGTCGCGCCCGATTCGGTCAGCGCGATGATCGCCTTCGCGCCCAGGTGGTACGCGGTGAACAGCGCGCCCATCGCGATCGACTGGTCGATCCGCGTGAACGTGCGGTCGAGGAAATCCTTGTCCAGTTCGACTTCTTCCGACTTTTCCGCCTCGACGCACACGGCCGCCATCGTCTCGATCGTGACGACCGGATACTTGCCGGCGGCCGTCTCGGCCGACAGCATCACCGCATCCGTGCCGTCGAGCACCGCGTTCGCGACGTCCGACACTTCCGCGCGGGTCGGCACCGGCGCGTAGATCATCGATTCCATCATCTGCGTCGCGGTGATCACGAGCTTGTTCGACTCGCGCGCCATCCGGATCATCCGCTTCTGCAGCGCCGGCACGGCCGCATTGCCCACTTCCACCGCGAGATCGCCGCGCGCGACCATGATGCCGTCGGATGCGTCGAGGATGCTCTGCAGCGCCGGGATCGCCTCCGCGCGCTCGATCTTCGCGATCATCTTCGGCTTGATGCCGTACGGCGCGCCCGCGATGTTCGCGAGCTGGCGCGCCATTTCCATGTCGGTCGCGTTCTTCGGGAACGACACCGCGACGAGGTCCGCGCCGAGCGACATCGCGGTGCGGATGTCTTCCATGTCCTTCGCGGTCAGCGCCGGGGCCGACAAGCCGCCGCCCTGGCGGTTGATCCCCTTGTTGTTCGACAGCTCGCCGCCCACCTTGACGATCGTGTGGATCTCGTCGCCGAGCACGCGCTCGACGGTCAGCACGATCAGGCCGTCGTTCAGCAGCAGCAGGTCGCCCGGCTTCAGGTCGCGCGGCAGCTCCTTGTAGTCGAGGCCGACGCGCTCGTCGTTGCCGAGCTCACAGCCCGCATCGAGAATGAACGGCTGCCCCGGCACGAGCGTGGTCTTGCCGTTCTCGAACTTGCCGACGCGGATCTTCGGGCCCTGGAGGTCGGCCATGATCGCGATCTCGCGGCCGACCTTGCGGGCGGCCTCGCGCACCATTTCGGCGCGCTGGCGGTGATCGTCGGCCGTGCCGTGCGAAAAATTGAGCCGCACGACGTCGAGCCCGGCCTGCATCATCTGCAGCAGAATCTCCGGCGAACTGGAAGCCGGGCCGATCGTGGCGACTATCTTGGTGGCGCGCTGCATGAAACTCCTCATCTGGATCAAGGTGGATGCGCTGGGTGAAACGCTGCGAGAGCCGGAAGCGGCAGGCCCAGCGGCCGCCGCTCCGGGGAGCGTGCCGGTGCTGGCGCCCGGCATCGCTTTGTTCTGAATCTCGTGGTGCTGCACGGCCGCGTCGCCGGCGGCCGCCGGTGCGCGCGGGGCGGTGTTCGCCCGCGCGGGCGCGCGTGTGCGCTTGCCCGCGCCGGCCGGCTGCTCCGCTTTCGCGGAGCGCGCGGCCTTCACCCCTGCGCGCGCCGCCACGCTCAGGCCGCCCGCGTTTCGAGCACTTCCACCGCCGGCAGCTTCTTCCCCTCGAGGAACTCGAGGAAGGCGCCGCCGCCCGTCGAGATGTAGCTGACCTGGTCGTGGATGCCGTACTTCGCGATGGCCGCGAGCGTGTCGCCGCCGCCCGCGATCGAGAACGCGGACGATTTGGCGATCGCTTCGGCGAGCGTCTTCGTGCCGTTGCCGAACTGGTCGAATTCGAACACGCCGACCGGGCCGTTCCACACGATCGTGCCGGCCTTCTCGAGCTGGCTCGCGAGCGCGCGGGCCGTATCCGGGCCGATGTCGAGGATCATGTCGTCCGCTTCGATGTCGGCGACCTGCTTCACCGTGGCCGCGGCCGTCGGCGAGAATTCCTTCGCGGTGACAACGTCGGTCGGGATCGGCACCGACGCGCCGCGCTCGCGCGCTTCGTCGATGATCGCCTTCGCCTCGGCGACGAGATCGGCTTCCGCGAGCGACTTGCCGATCGACAGGCCGGCCGCGAGCATGAACGTGTTCGCGATGCCGCCGCCGACGATCAGCTGGTCGACCTTGCCGGCCAGCGACTTCAGGATGGTCAGCTTGGTCGACACCTTCGAACCCGCGACGATCGCCACCAGCGGGCGCGCCGGGTTGCCGAGCGCCTTGCCGAGCGCGTCGAGTTCGGCGGCCAGCAGCGGGCCCGCGCAGGCGACGGGCGCGTACTTCGCGATCCCGTGCGTGGTCGCTTCCGCGCGGTGCGCGGTGCCGAACGCGTCGTTCACGTACACGTCGCAGAGCTTCGCCATCTTCTGCGCGAGCTCGTCCGAATTCTTCTTCTCGCCCTTGTTCACGCGGCAGTTCTCGAGCAGCACGACCTGGCCCGGCGCGACGTTCACGCCGTTCTCGACCCAGTTCGACACCAGCGGCACGTCGCGGCCGAGCAGTTCGGCGAGACGCTTCGCGACTGGCGCGAGCGAGTCTTCCGGCTTGAATTCGCCTTCGGTCGGACGGCCGAGGTGCGACGTGACCATCACGGCCGCGCCGGCGTCGAGCGCGGCCTGGATGGCCGGCACGGACGCACGCACGCGCGTGTCCTCGGTGATGTTGCCGTGATCGTCCTGCGGGACGTTCAGGTCGGCGCGGATGAACACCCGCTTGCCGGCGAGCTGGCCGGCGGCGATCAGGTCGGTAAGACGCTTGACTTGGCTCATGTTGAACAGATTGAAGTAGTGGATGGGGAAAAGGGGTTCACGCTGGACGTGCGCGGGCTGCCGCAAAAGGGCGCCGGATGCGGCCGTGGCTGGCGGTTCGCATGACGCGCACGGGTCAAAATCTCGAACGGGCATTCTAGCCGATCCACCCGGCAGACTGACCCGTGCGGCGGCGAATTCCGCCTATTTGGGATGACGCGCCGGCAGCGACGCATTGCTGCGACGCAACAATGCGTGCGCGCAGCCGGACGGCACGCGCCGAACCGGAACGGCGGCCCATCAGAAGAGCAGGCGCAGGAGGGTGAACACGAGCATCCCGACGACGATCGTGCCGAGCATGCTGCGCCGCCACAGAAACCAGCCGAGGCCGGCGAGCGCCGCATAGAACGGATGGTTGGACAGCGCGAACGACAGCCCGGCCGGCGTTTCGAGCACATCGGGCAGCACGACGGCGACCAGCGCGGCGGCCGGCGCGTAGCGCAGCGCGCGCTGCGCGCGTTCGGGCAGCACGGTGCGCTCGCCGCCGATCAGGAACAGCGCGCGCGTGACGGCCGTGACGATCGTCATCCCGACGATGACGATCCAGATCTCGGTCGCGCTCATTCGATTTCCTTTTCATGCACGGTTTCGGTACGGATGCGCCGCCAGTCGGCCCGCTCGACGAAGAAGTCGGCCGTGCAGCCGGCCGCGAGCGCGGCGAGCACCGCGAGCGGCAGCGCGAGCCGGTACGGCAGGTCGAACGCGATCAGCGACACGATGCCCGCGACCGCGACCGCCGCGAGCGTCGAGCGGTTCGCGACTGCCGACACCATGATCGGAATCAGCGCGAGCGTGCCGGCCAGTTCCAGCCCCCAGCTCGCGGGAAAGACGCTCGCGAGCAGAATGCCGGCGAGCGACGACACCTGCCACGACGCCCAGCTCGCGAGCGCCATCCCCCAGAAATACGCTTCCTTGCCCGGCACGCGGCCGTACGCGAAGCCCTGTTTCTGGAACAGCAGGTAGATCACGTCGCCGTTGAAATAGCCGATCGCGAGACGCCGCCACAGCGGCAGGTAGGAGAAATGGGGCGCCAGCCCGGCGCTGAAGATCACGAAGCGCAGGTTGACCATCGCGGCCGTGAGCAGCACGGTCCAGATCGGCAGCTTCGCCGCGAGGAGCGGCAGCACGGCGAGCTGCGACGAGCCCGCGTAGACGAACAGCGACATCGCGCTCGCCTGCCCGAGCGTCATCACGGACTTGCTCATCGCGATGCCGGTGACGAGCCCCCAGGACAGGATCGCCATCAGTGTCGGGGAATAGTCGCGCGCGCCCTGAATCAGCGCGAAGCGGTCGGTGGCGGACAATCGAGCGAGCATGGGAAAGCGGGCCGCGGCGGGCGGTTCGTCGGGACGCCGGCGCCTCCTGCCGGTGCGGCCCGTCGTTATTGGAATCGGTACCGGACGATTATAGCGCCGGCTCCGTGCCGTCCGACCGGATCGCCCCCAAATGACGCTAAAATAAGCGTCTTTCCGGCTCAACGCTGCACACCACCCGCAGCACATCACCGCTTCCAGGAGAATCGTATGTCAATGGCCGACCGCGACGGCAAGATCTGGATGGACGGCAAGCTGATCGACTGGCGCGACGCCAAGATCCACGTCCTGACCCACACGCTGCACTACGGCATGGGCGTCTTCGAGGGCGTGCGCGCGTACAAGACGGCCGACGGCGGCACCGCGATCTTCCGCCTGCGCGAGCACACCAAACGTCTGCTGAATTCGGCGAAGATCTTCCAGATGGACGTGCCGTTCGACCGCGAAACGCTCGAAGCCGCGCAACTCGCGGTCGTGCGCGAGAACCAGCTCGAGTCGTGCTACCTGCGCCCGATCATCTGGGTCGGCTCCGAAAAGCTCGGCGTGGCCGCGAAGGGCAACACGATCCACGTCGCGATCGCCGCGTGGCCGTGGGGCGCGTACCTCGGCGAGGACGGCCTCGCCAAGGGCATCCGCGTGAAGACGTCGTCGTTCACGCGCCACCACGTGAACGTGTCGATGGTGCGCGCGAAGGCGTCGGGCTGGTACGTGAACTCGATCCTCGCGAACCAGGAAGCAACGGCCGACGGCTACGACGAAGCGCTGCTGCTCGACGTCGACGGCTACGTGTCCGAAGGCTCCGGCGAGAACTTCTTCCTCGTGAACAACGGCAAGCTGTACACGCCCGACCTGTCGTCGTGCCTCGACGGCATCACGCGCGACACGGTCATCACGCTCGCGAAGGACGCCGGCATCGAGGTCATCGAGAAGCGCATCACGCGCGACGAGGTCTACACGGCCGACGAAGCGTTCTTCACCGGCACGGCCGCCGAAGTCACGCCGATCCGCGAGCTCGACAACCGCACGATCGGCAGCGGCGCGCGCGGCCCCGTCACGGAAAAGCTCCAGTCGGCGTTTTTCGATATCGTGTCGGGCAAGAACGCGAAGTACGCGCACTGGCTGACGAAGGTCTGAGCGCGCCGCGCCACCGACCGCCCCACACAAAGAGTGACAAGAGAAAGTCTCATGAGCGAAATCAAGGAAATGCCGCTGGTCGAGCTGACGGCCAAGGATCTCCCCGCCTACTGCCCGAACCCGGCCATGACGCGCTGGAACGCGCACCCGCGCGTGTTCATCGACGTGTCGCACGGCGAGGCGCGCTGCCCGTACTGCGGCACGCGCTACAAGCTGCGCGACGGCGAGGTCGTCAAGGGCCACTGAGCCCCGGCGCCGGGCCTCACGGCCCGCCGACCCGCAAGGCGGCGCAGCCGGACGCCCGGCGCGCCGCCCTTTCCCATTCTGGCAACCCGAACGCGGCGCCCGCGCGCCGTGCTTCATTACGACATCGGAAGTCGACCTGATGCGTCGAGCGCTGGTTATCGCACCGAACTGGATCGGTGACGCATTGATGGCGCAGCCGCTTTTTGCGCTGCTGAAGAAACTCCATCCCCGCATCGCGATCGATGCCGTCGCACCGTCGTGGGTCGCGCCCGTGCTCGAGCGGATGCCCGAGATCCACGATGTCCACGCGACCGATCTCGCGCACGGCAAGCTGCAGCTGCTGCGCCGCTGGCAGCTCGCGAGCGACCTGCGCGACGTCGGCTACGACGCGGCGTACGTGCTGCCGAATTCGCTGAAGTCCGCGGTGATCCCGTGGCTCGCGAACATCCCGCTGCGGATCGGCTATACGGGCGAGCACCGCTACGGGCTGCTGAACGTGCGGCACGCGAACCCCGACAAATCGGGCGAGCGGCCGCCGATGACGACGCACTACGCGGCGCTCGCGTACGCGCCGGGCGCGAAGCTGCCCGAGTCGATGAAAACCCTGCCCGCGCCGCGCCTCGACGCCGACCTGAACGAGACGGCGCGCGTGTCCGCACGTTTCAATCTCGATACACGCAAGCCGCTCGTCGTGTTCTGCCCGGGCGCCGAATACGGCCCGGCCAAGCGCTGGCCGCCCGAGCACTTCGCGTCGCTCGCGACCATCGTCCATCAATCGTTCCCGTATACGCAGATCGTCGCGCTCGGCTCGCAGAAGGACGCCGCGGCCGCGCAGGCGATCGCCGACCACGCGCCGAACGTGCGCAACCTGTGCGGGCAGACGTCGTTGTCCGAGGCGTGCGCGCTGATCGCGCGCGCGAACGCCGTCGTCACCAACGATTCGGGGCTGATGCACGTCGCGGCCGCGTTGCGCCGGCCGCTCGTCGCGTTGTACGGATCGACCGATCCGCGCCATACCCCTCCGCTGTCGGACCTGGCGAAGGTACAATGGTTACATCTCGAATGCAGTCCCTGCTTCGAACGCGAGTGCCCGCTCGGCCACCTGAAGTGCCTGCGCGAACTCGGTCCCGAGCAGGTATTCGGCGATTTGCGCGGCATGCTCGTCGGGCAGCGCTGACCCTGGCCGGCAGCGTCGCACGGCGCGCCGGGCAATCCGATTCACCGGTGTGCGGCGGCTCCATCCGGGCCGCCGCGCTGAATACGGCGCGCGACGCGCGCGAGAGACAACCCCGATGCCACGTTTTGCCCGCCTCTTCGAAGCCGCTGCCGATACGCTGAACGCCTACTACCAGGCCGTCGCGGATGCCAATCTCGACGCGCTGCTGGCGTTGTGGATCGACGAGGATTTCGCCAGCTGCGTATGGGCGGACGGCGAGCATCTGCACGGCCTCGACCAGATCCGCGGCGGGCTCGCCAACCGGCTCGCGACGCGCCCGGTCACGATCGAGCCGCTCGACATCCGCGTGTACGACAGCCTCGGCACGGTCGTCTATACGATCGCCGAAGCGCATCAGCAGGCCGACCTGACGGCCGAACCCGACATGGTTTTCGCGACGTACGTGATGATCCACGAACGTGGCGAGTGGCGGATCGCGCACATCCACGCGAGCCCGATTCCCGAACAGGCGGCCGGACAATTCGCCGCGAAGATCCGTCACGGGCAGGGTCCGCTGCACTGACGAAAAACGAAGCAACGCATTAGCGGGGCGATCATGAGTACGGCTTCTCCGCCCACCTCGCCGCTGACCGGGGCCCCGGCCCCCGCCGACGACACACTGCGCTATCGCGCACCGCGCTGGCTACCCAACAGCCATGTGCAAACCATCGTGCCCGCGCTGTTCGCGCGGCGTCCGGTTGTCGCCTACCGGCGAGAGCGATGGGAAACGCCCGATCACGACTTCATCGATCTCGACTGGGTCGCGCACCTCGACAGCGCGGCGCCGGCGCCCGACGCGCCGCTGTTCGTGCTGTTCCACGGCCTCGAAGGCAGCTCCGGCTCGCACTACGCGCTCGCGATGATGGCCGCCGCGCGCGCGAAGGGCTGGCACGCCGTCGTCCCGCACTTTCGCAGTTGCAGTGGCGAGATCAACCGCCAGCCGCGCTTCTACCATCTCGCGGACAGCGCCGAGGTCGACTGGATCCTGCGCCGGCTCGCCGGGCAGCATCGCGGGCCGCTGGTCGCGGCCGGCGTATCGCTCGGCGGCAACGTGCTGCTGCGCTGGCTCGGCGAGCATCGCAGCGACACGTCGATCGTGCGCGCCGCCGCCGCGATCTCGACGCCGATCGACGTGCACGCGGGCGGCCGCGCGCTGTCGCAGGGGTTCGCGATGGTCTACACGCGCAGCTTCCTGAAGACGCTGAAACGCAAGGGACTCGCGAAGCTCGAGCAGTATCCGGGGCTGTTCGACCGCGATGCGATGCTGCGGGCCGTGACGATGCGCGACTTCGACGAAGTCGTGACCGCACCGCTGCACGGCTTCGCGAACGCGGACGACTACTGGACACAGGCCACGACCCGCCCGCTGCTGCGCGCGATCGACGTGCCCACGCTGCTCCTCAACGCGCGCAACGATCCGTTCCTGCCCGAGTCCGCGCTGCCGGGCGCCGCCGACGTGTCGCAGGCCGTCGAGCTCGACCAGCCCGCGCACGGCGGCCATGCGGGCTTCATGACCGGCCCGTTCCCCGGCCGCCTCGACTGGCTGTCGGCGCGGGTGTTCGGCTATTGCTCGAAATTCGTCGACCATGGATGACATCGTCAGGCAGGCGCTCGCCAAATGGCCGAACGTGCCGCATTGCACCGGCTGGCTGCTGCTCGACCGGCGCGGCACATGGCGGCTGCGCGACGACGCGGCGCAGGCGGCCGGCGAGCTCGGCTCGCCGGTCCGGCATGCGGCGCTGAACGCGTTCATCGGCCGCAACTACGCATGCGACGCGCAGGGCCAGTGGTTCTTCCAGAACGGGCCGCAGCGCGTATACGTCGAACTCGCCTATACGCCGTGGATCGTGCGGCTCGCCGAACGCGACGGGCAGCTCGCGCTCACCGACCAGACGGGCGCCCCGTTCGAACCGGACGCAGCCTGGCTCGACGACGGCGGCGGCGTGCTGTTTCGCGAGGCCGGCACACCCCCGCGCATCGCGGCGCTGCACGACCACGATCTCGGGCTATTCGCCGATCACGCGGATTTCGATGCCGAGCCGCCCGTGCTGCGCTGGCGCGACGGCCGCACGCTGCCGCTCGGCAGCATCGCCTGCGCCGACGTGCCCGCGCGGTTCGGCTACGTCGCGAGCCCGGCGCGCCACGCACGCGACGCCGCCGGCAGCGGCAACTGACCCGCCCCGGCGCCGTCGGCGTTCGCCCCGTGGCGGCCGCTATCCGCGGCCGTTCTTCTCGTCGTCGCGCTCTTCCTTGTAGCGCGCCTCGAATTCCAGCAGCCGCGCGCCGATGATCGACTGCTCGTAGAACGACACGTCTTTCGCGTCGCGCGCTTCCTTCAGTTGCCGGATCGCCGACGGCCACGCGCCGTCGAGCGCCAGTTTCTCCGCCAGCGCCCGGCGCCGCGCGAGCACGTCGCCCTTGCCGTCGCTCGCCTTCGCGAGGTAATCCCACCAGTCCGGCTGTTCGGGGTCGGCCTTCGCCTGCGCCCGGGCGAGCGTCTGCGCTTCGGCGAAACGGCGCGCGGCGAGCAGCGCCTGCAGGTGCGCGACGATCGCCGCGTGCGACGCCGGCCAGCGCCGCTGCGCGAGCGCCGAGAGCCGCACCGCGTCGTCGGTGCGGCCCGCGCGGCGGGCGATGTCGGCGGCCAGCACGTCGAGGCTCGGCGAACTCGTCGCCGGATCGTCGTCGCGCCGCTCGCGCGCGTCGAACGCGCCGCGCGCCGACGCGAGCGCCTTGTCCGCCGTGTCGTACTGGCCGAGCAGCGTGTTCGCGAGCGCGATGCCGTACCAGTTCGCCGCGACGTTCGGCGCGGTGCGATCGTCGATCTCGAGCTGCATCCGCCGCGCCTCGGCCGAGATGTCGGTCGGCGCCCGGTTCTGCAGCACGCGAAGACGCGCACGCACGAACCCGTATTCGGCCGACTGGCGCGGCTGCCGGTACGGCGCGCGGCGCGCGCGATCTTCCATGTCGGCAATCCGCTCGCCGGTCAGCGGGTGCGTGCGCGCATAGGCCGGCACGCCCGCATCGCCCATCGACGCGCGGTCGAGCCGCTCGAAGAAGCCCGGCATCCCGTACGGGTCGTAGCCGGCGCCTGCGAGCAGCTGGAAGCCGACGCGATCGGCCTCCCGCTCGGCCGACCGCGAGAAGCGCAACTGGTTGTCGACCGCATACGCCTGCCCGCCCATCGCGATCGCGCTGCCGAGATCGCCGCTGCGCGCGAGCACGCCGGCCAGCACGCCGAGCAGCATCGTCGCGAGCGCCGTGTAGCCGGTCTTCTCGTTCGCGCCGATCATCCGGGCGATGTGCCGCTGCAGCACGTGGCCCATCTCGTGGCCGACCACCGATGCGAGCTCCGATTCCGTCTGCGTCGTCACCACCAGCCCGCTGTTGATCCCGATGAAGCCGCCCGGCATCGAGAACGCGTTGATCTGCGGATCGCGTACCGCGAACAGGTCGAAGTCCGGCGTGTAGCCGCCGATGTAGCGCGCGGCCGCCGCGGCCGCGAGCCGCGCCGCCATCGCGTTCAGGTAGTCGCGCACGAGCCAGTCGTCGAGATAGTCGGGATCGCGCCGCACTTCGCGCATCACGCGCTCGCCGAGCCGGCGCTCGGCTCGCGGCGTCAGCGAACCGCCGGAGCCATCGCCGAGATCGGGCAGCTCCAGTGCACGCAGCGGCGCGCGCAAGCTCGCGACGGGCGCCGACGCACCGGCCGCGCCCGAGAATCGGCTCTCCGCGCCGCCGTATGTACCGAACACGCCGGTCGCGATGCCGGACGGCACGGTGGAAATCGACGTCCCGCCGCCAGCCGCCGGCTCGAGCGGTGGCGCGGATGCGCTCTGAGCATGGCCGCCCGGCGGCAGCGCGAGCGCCGCCGACAGCGACACGGCAAGCAACTGTTTGACACGCATGGCAGGATGAAAACGACGCCGTCCCGCGCGAGCGGCGCGCATCGCGGCGTTTGGTCTGAATATTCGGGTCATTGTACCGGCGCCGCGACGACTGTCCCGTGCCGCGCGAGCGTCATCTGCGCCCCCGGCGACGCAGACGCCGCTGCTATGATAGGCGCCCGTCGCGAGGCTGGATCGGTTCGCCGCGTCGGCATGGGTTCCGGTACCCGGCCGATCGTGAAGCAGCGATCGACGGACGTGCGCGCGCACTCCGTTCTCACAAGAGGAAGACATGTCAGGACTCACCCATTTCGATGCCGCCGGCCATGCGCACATGGTCGACGTCGGCGACAAGCAGGAAACCCGGCGCATCGCGATCGCGCGGGGCACGATCCGGATGCTGCCGGCCACGTTCGCGCTGATCCGCGACGGCAAGGCGAAGAAAGGCGACGTGCTCGGCGTCGCGCGCATCGCGGCGATCCAGGGTGCCAAACGCACGGCCGACCTCATCCCGCTGTGCCACCCGCTCGCGCTCACGCGCGTGGCCGTCGACTTCGAACTCGACGACGCGCTGCCGGCCGTGCATTGCGTCGTGCAGGTCGAGACGTTCGGCCGGACCGGCGTCGAGATGGAAGCGCTGACGGCCGTCCAGGTCGGGCTGCTGACCGTCTACGACATGTGCAAGGCCGTCGATCGCGGAATGGTGATCACCGACGTGAGCGTGCGGGAGAAACGCGGCGGGAAGTCGGGGGATTGGAAGGCGGAAGACGCGGCGGGCTGAACGGCCGGGCGCGGCCGGCCCGCAAATTCGAGATAAAACCGTTTATCTCATACAATTACCGGATTCCGCACGAGAGAGCGTGCGAACCAGCAAAACAGCACAACAAAGCGAGCCCTGGTGATGAATTCGCAAGCGTCAAGAAGCGCGTTGCTGGCCGGACCGGTCCAGCACCAGCGCCTCGTCAAGCTGGATACCCCGCTCGGCCCTGACGTCCTGTTGCCGCAGCGGGTCACGGGCCGGTCGCGGCTCGGACGCCATTTCGAGTTCACCGTCGATACCGTGTCGGTATCCGACGACGTCGAACTCAAGAAACTGATCGCGCAGCCGGTCACGCTGTGGATCCAGCAGGCCGACCAATCGTACGCGCCACACCACGGCTACGTGCATGCGGTCCGCCGGCTCGGATCGGACAGCGGCCTCACGCACTATCAGGTCGTTTTTGCGTCGTTCCTGCACTTCCTGAAGTTCCGCCGCGATCAGCGCATCTGGCAGGACCGGTCGGCAGACGACATCATCGCCGACGTGCTGAACCAGCACCCGCAGGCCAAGGGCCGCTTCACGTTCAAGCTCTACCAGCCGCTGCCGTCGCGCTCGTTCTGCATGCAATACGAGGACGACTGGAATTTCGTCCATCGCCTGATGGAATCGGAAGGCCTGTACGGTTTCTGGGAACAGGACGACGACGGCAAGTCGCACCGGCTCGTCATCGTCGATCGCCTCGATGCATTGCCCGCGCTGTCGCCGCGAACCGTGCGCTTTCATCACGCGGGCGCGGGCGACGAAGCCGACACGCTCGTCCAGTTCGCCGGTACGCGCACGCTGCGAAGCGTCGCGCGCACTACCCGCACGTTCGACTACAAGCAGCCGCCCACCGCGTCGAATCCGAAGGCCACTCACACGCCGACGATCGCGAACCAGGGCGACCTGCCGGGGCAACTCGAAGTCTACGAATACACGGGTGCTTACACGTATCCCGAACAGTCGCGCGGCGACCATCTGTCGAAGATCTGGATGGAGGAACAGGAATCGCACGCCAAGCGCTTTCACGGTGTCGGCGGCGTGCGACGCATGGATGCGGGACGCACGTTCGAGTTCGCCGATCATCCCGAACACGACAAGGACGATGCCGGTCAACGCGAATTCGCCGTGATCGAGACGACGTGGGTCATCGTCAACAACCTGCCCGTGGCCGACGAGTCGGCCGTTTTCCCGCACAGCCTGCAGGCCGAGATCGGCCGCCTCATGCAGGCAACCGATACCGACCTGTCGCGCGTGCGTCATCCCGACGGAAGCGAGGGCTTCTTTCAGATCCGCATCGAAGCGCAGCGCACGACGGTGCCGTTCCGCAGCCCGTTCGAGCATGCGAAGCCGCCGATGCACCTGCAGTCGGCGATCGTCGTCGCCCCGCAGGGCGAAGAGGTTCACACGGACGAGCTCAACCGGGTCAAGGTCCGATTCCACTGGGACCGCGTGAACGACGGCGACGAAAAGGCGTCGTGCTGGCTGCGCGCCACGGCGTCGGATTCGGGCAACGGCTACGGTGCCGTTCACCCGCACCGCAGTGGCGAGGAAGTGCTGGTCGACTTCGTCGGCGGCGACTGCGATCGACCGATCATCGTCGGCAAGGTGTACAACGGCGCGACGCGTCCGCAATGGCACAGCAACGGGCTCCTGTCCGGATACCGGTCAAAGGAATATGCGGGCGCCGGCTACAACCAGCTGGTGCTCGACGACGCGACCGCACAGAACCGCGTGCACCTGTACAGCAGCCAGGCCAACACGCACCTGCACCTCGGCTACCTGATCGACCACACGGGCAATAACCGCGGCAGCTATCTCGGCAGCGGCTTCGACCTGCGTTCCGACGCATACGGCGCGGTGCGCGCGAACCGCGGGCTGTATGTGACGACGCATCCGAAGCAGGCGGCAAGCCAGCCGCTCGACGTTCAGGAAACGCAACAGCAGCTCGTCCGGGCGGAAGGCCTGATGGAGGCGATGTCGGAGATCAGTACGCAGCATCAGGCGGCGTCGCTCGACGCCGGCCACACGGCGCTGAAGCAGTTCAGCGATGCGACGCAGCACAGCGTGAGCGGCAGCAGCGCCGGCGGCAGGACCGCAGGAGGCGGAACCGGCTCGGCCAATGCGTTCAAGGAGCCCGTGATGCTGTTCGGCAGCCCGGCCGGCATCGGGCTGTCCACGCAGCAATCCGCGCAATTTGCCGCGGACCAGCACATCAACCTCGTCAGCGGGCAAAGCACGCACGTCGCCGCCGGCAAATCGCTGATCGCCAGTGTCCTCGACCGGATCAGCCTGTTCGCGCAGAACGCGGGGATGAAGCTGTTCGCCGGCAAGGGCAAGGTCGAAGTGCAGGCGCAGGCGGACAACATCGAGCTGACCGCGCAGAAGGCGCTGAAGCTGCTCGCCGTCACGCAATCGGTCGAAGGCGCCGCGGCGAAGGAGATCCTGCTGACGTCCGGCGGCGCTTATATCCGCATCGCGGACGGCAACATCGAGGTGCACGCGCCCGGCAAGATCGACATCAAGGGCGCGCAGCATGCGTTCAGCGGCCCCACCCACCTGTCGCAAACGATGCCGACGCTGCCGAACTCCAGCGGCAACTACGACCAGGCGTTCATCGCGCACTGGGCCGGCACCGACATTCCGGTCGCGAACACGCGGTACCAGATGTTCTCGAACGGCAAGCTGATCTCGGAGGGCGTCACCAACGCGGCCGGCGAGACGGGGCTCACGCAGAGCCACGTGCCGCACGACGTCGTCGTCAAGTTTCTGGGGAAATCGAATGGCTGACGGACAACAGGACAAGGTGCTCGGGACAGGTGCGGCGATGCTCACCCCGACGGGATACCAGGATCGGCCGAAGGTGCAGATCAACATCTGCGACAAGCATGTGACGCCGGCGGCGGATTCCATTATTGGAACCTGTCCGTACTACTACCGGCCACTGCATGGCGAATACTGGGAAACGGTCGAAAAGGTCAGCACGTCGAGTATTTGGGCGACCGTCAAGAAATTCGCGACGTCATGGGATCCGTGGAAAGACACGAAAGTTGCCCGTGACCTGCTGCATCGGCGGGAGAACCTGATACAAGCCGAAAGCACCGATTCCGACTGGTCCCGCCACGGCAATTTCATGATGCGTCATATCGGGTGCGGGCATAAGCCGCCGGGATATTACGTGAGTTACGGTTACTACTACTGCTCGAATTACGGTAAATACCTGCTTCCGCAATTGAGCGACAAGGGCAAGGCGTGGCTTGCGAGCGCACGCTGGTTCCTGCAGCATTACCTGGAACAAGGTTTGCAGCAGAACATGCGCGGCGACACCATTTCGATCCGGGGCAAGAAGCCGAACAGCGGAAGCTGCTCGATGAACGTGCCGCAGTACTCGCTCGAACTGGACGACGACACCTTCAAGACATACGCGTTCAAGACCCACCCTCTCGCCTATCTCGACGGCGGTCTGGCCGGGCTCGGGCCTGTCGACATGTACTATATCCTCAAGCAACCTAACGCCCAGGAATGGGGCGATGTGAGGACGTTCTCCCAGGCGTTCGACAGTGGTGTCGGCGTAGGCAAGCAATACGTCGACAATACCGTGGAATATGCAAAAAAGGCCGGTGATGCCGTCAACGAACATGTCATCGACCCTGTTGCACAGGCAATCGAAAAACTGATGCCGAAATGAAATGACGAAAAAATCCGTGAAGCTGTCGCTGGTTGCGGCAGTCGTGCTCACTGTCTTGATTGTCGGGTTCTCATATATGTCGAATGACTGGCAGGTCGTTTCCAACACTTTCATGAAGAACAGCAAGCCATACGGCGGCGGCGACTTCGTGATATCGGGAAACGAGGCGATCACGCTGAAGATCAGCGATCCTGAAATCACGTTCAAGCCTTACGCGGAATGGAGGGACAAGGAAAAAGCGGAGCCGGCCGAAGCCTGGATGAACGACAGTCGCGAAACGCTGAACCGGACGTCGGTCGAATTCTGGCGCGGCCCGGTAAACGGCGACATGACGCGCCATTTCAAGCAGGTGGGCCAGACCGCCGCGTGGTGGCACGCCAAGGACTGGACGGTCGAATTCATCAGCACCGGCTGGATGGACTACAAGTCGCCTCAGCCTGCCGATGGACTGACGCCGCAAGTGACCAAGCTCTGGAAGTCGTCCAACGGCGGACGCGACTGGGTGCAGCTCGCGTGGCCCGAAGACCGGAACATCGGCCGCCTGCTGTTTCTTGATCCGCGGCGCGGTTATGCGATCGGTTGGGGCCCGCACGTGTGGCGCACGTCCGACGGTGGTCAGTCGTGGCGGGAAATCGCACTGCCACCGGGTGCCGCGGAATCCGGCAAACCCCGCCGCACCTTTGACGGCATCGACCTTGGCCCGGACGGTACCTTGCGCGTGGCATACCACGTCGGGAAAACCGAGCAAGCTTCCGCCGGAAGCGTTGTCTATCGGCTCGGCTGGGAACAATCCGAGTTCGCGCTGGATGCCGTTTTGCCCGAACAGGTGGTCGTCAACCTGTCCTCGTCTCCAACCGCGTCGAATCGCTATGCGCTTTACGCGCTGTCGCGCCTCGGTGAACCGCGCAATTCCGGCGATCCCGCCGACAAAGGACAACGCGTCGGCGTCATTTCTACCTGGACGAACAGTGCACCCGAGCAGGTTCAGCAGTTGCATACGTTCGACGACAGACTGACGCTCGATAGCCTCAGCGTCGGCCGGGACGGATTGCTGCTCGTCTACGCAACCGACTCCAGCCGCAACGGCACACCGCTCGATCTCACGTTCGTCAGCAGCGACGCGGGAAAGACCTGGAGCTCGAGCAGGGAGAAACTGACTCAGGGCGGATATTTCGATGCCCAAACGAACACGCTGTATTCACTGGTCGCCTATACGCTCAAGAAGCGGCAGTTCTGACCGTTCCGATGCGATGACCGCGGGGCTCCCGTCGCGATTCGGGCGTCGGCTCCGCAGCCTGCGGCCGATCCGAAATGACCGAGCAATGCGGGGCCCGGCCGCACGATCGCGACGCGACGCGACGCCCGCCCGAGCCGTCAGATACCGGTCCTGCCGAGTCGGTCATGTCTCGGGGTAACCGCCTATCCAATGAGATGCAAACACATACTCGCCGGATAGGGTTCGTCGTCAGCCTCGCCGTCCTGGCCGTGGCGACATTCAGTTATATCCGCCTCACGACGGATCGGGAGACGATTTCGACACACTTCATGCGGGACGACACGCCATACGGCGGCAACAGTTTCCGCATCAAGGGCAATGACGTGATGAGCGTCAAGCTCGCCAATCCCGTAGTAACGTTCAAGCCTCGGCCCGAATCGAACGAGCCGCAGCGGCCCGAGCCGACCGAAGCATGGATGAACGACACCGGCGAGTTGCTGAACCGCATGACGATCAGCTTCTTCCGCGGCACAATCGACGGCGGGATGAAACGCCAATTCCAAAAGGTCGGCCAGAATGCCGCCTGGTGGTACTCGCCAGACTGGATCGTTCAGTTCATCAGCACGTCATGGATGAACTACAAGGCTCCCGAGGCGCAAGGCGGCGACGCGCCACAAACCACCAAGCTGTGGAAATCGACCGATGGCGGCCAGACCTGGTCGCAACTTCGATGGCCCGCCAGCCAGAACATCGGCCGCCTGCTCTTTCTCGATCCGCAGCGCGGCTACGCGGCCGGCTGGGGCCCCCGCATATGGCGGACTTCGGACGGCGGAAACACGTGGCAAGCGGTCGACGTGCCGGCCGATGCACACGTCGGAAGCGAAACGCGCCAGGATTTCAATGAAATCAGCCTCGGCCCGGACGGGGTTCTGCGGATCGCCTACGCTGTCGCACAGACTGCCGACGCACCGGCTCACAGCGTGGTCGCCCGGCTCGACTGGGGGCGGCACGCATTCGTGACGGATACCGTGCTGCCAGGCCAGGTCATCACTGCGCTCGACACCACGCCGACCACACCGGAATCGGGATCACGTTATTCGGTGTACATACTGTCGCGTCTCGACAAGTCGCAAAACGGAGAGGCTCACGACAATGGCCGCCGGACGGGCGCCATTTCCACGTGGACGACCGACCATCCCGAGGCCGTGCAGCAACTGCGCACGTTCGACGAGAAGCTCACGCTCAACGGTATGAGCGTCGGTCGCGACGGCCTCCTGCTCGTTTACGCAACCGATCCGAACTCCGGAAGCGGCGGTACCGGCGGCGGCGCCCCGATCGACCTGACGTTCAGCAGCACCGACGCCGGCAAGTCCTGGAATAAAACGATCGACAAGACCGCACATGGCGCCTACTTCGACGCGCAGACCAACACGCTGTACTGGCTGCACGGCCATACGCTCAAGAAGCGAACCTTCTGAGCGCGCGCCGTCTGCCACGGTGCCCCGCCTCACTGGCCACGTGACGGCTCGAACACGAACGGTTGCGTGAGCAGGAACGGATTCGCCGTCGCGCCCGTCTGCGTGCAACTCGCGTGCGTCATCGCCTCGACGGCCGCGCGATCGGCCGCCGCGTTGCGGCTGCTCGTCGTCACGGTCACGTTCTGCGCTTCGCCGGACGTCGTCATCAATGCGCGCACCAGCACGGTCGCCTGGCGCGTGAGCGGCTTCGCGGTATCCGGATAGACCGCGCGCGGAATGTGGCAGGTCAGCTTGCTTTCCTGCGACGACGTCAGCATCGCGCAGCCGGAAAACAGCATCGCGACGGCGGGCAGGGTCAGGTAGGTCGAGCGGATAGCCATGGTCGAATATCGTTGTTGAGTACTGGTCTGGGCACGCGCGCCGCGCGACGGAAGCCTTCCCCGGCCGCGCCGCGTGTGTCGCACCGCGCCGCAGCCATCGGACCGGCGCCCCGTTACGGCCGCACGGCCGAGCGACGCTCGACCGCGATCCTGTTCGGTGGAATGTCCCGGATAGCCGCGGGCGTTTTCTACGCTCGCACCGGTTAGCCCCGCGCCGCATTCATGCGAGCGCTTTCGCGCATTGTGCACGCGCCACCCGGTCAACGGCGGCGATTTGACAATGGTTGACGCGAATCGCCGCCCATTCGAGCGGACTCCACGCCATCCGCGATGTAATCGATACCCGACCAGCGTGGCGCGTTGCGCGTGCACCGGGCCGCGGGGCCCGACGTCGCTCCGCCTTCATCGCAACCGATAGACGCCGGCATTCCCCGTGCCGGCACGCGCAGCGCGTCAATCCGAATCTTCGTCGTCCGAGTCGTCGCCCGCGTCGGCCGGCGCCTCCCCGTACTTCGCGGCCAGCGCGGCCCGGAACGTCTTCAGCGCCGGCTCGTCATCGCACAGCTTGTACAACGCGGCCAACTGTTGCGGCCAGTCCTTCAATTCCTTTGCAAACACATGCAGGCGCGCGACGGTATCGAGCGCGTCGGCTTCGCGGCCGGCCAGCGCCTGCAGCACCGCGTAGCGGCGCAGTACCGTCTCGCCCGGCAGCAGCGCGATCGCGCGCTCGTGCGCGGCGAGCTTGAACGGCAGGTTCTCCGACGAAATGGTGAGCAGCGTCGCCGCACCGTAATCGCCCCACGCGCCGAACAGCCGCGACGGCGCATCGCGATACTGCGCGGCCGGGCTGCTGCCGTAATAGAGCACTTCCGCGCGCTGGTAGTCACGCAGCACCGGCACGGCCGCCAGCACGCCGCCGAACGACAGCAGCGCGAACAGCCCGAATGCCGCGCCCCCCGGCAGGATGCGCAGCGGCTTCACGTCGAGCAGCCCGATCACGAACATCGCCGGCAGCAGGAAGAACATGTATTGCTGCGGATACTCGACCAGCGCGTGCATCAGCAGGATGCCGATCAGCGCGAAACCGAACACGCGCATGCTCGACTGCGGCGCCCGCACCGCGCGCACGAACCACGCGACGAGCGTGACGGCGAGCACGCCGAGGCCGACCAGACCAGACTTCGCGAGCAGATCGATGAAGATGTCGTGCGAGTTGTTCGCGATCTCGACGCCGCCGAGCGTGCGCGCGAGCGCAAACTGGTGCGACGGGAATTCGCCCCAGCCGACCCCGAGCAGCGGATGCTCGCGGAACATCGCGAGCCCGTACTTCCACAGCGCGAGGCGCGGCGCGATCTGCCCGGCGTCGCGCATCCGGTCGGCTGCCGACTCCGCGAGATTCAGGTGGTAGTGCACGTTGGCCCAGCGCACCGCGACGTTGACCGCGATGAATGCGACGGCGAGCACGACCGGGATCAGCCACGCACGCGCATTGCCCTGCGTGCGGCGCGATTCGACCCACGCCATCCAGAACCCCGCGACGACCATCACCGCGACCTGCAGCCATGGCCCGCGCGACACCGTCAGCGCGAGGCCGGCCGACAGCACGATCGACAGCGCGAGCCATGCCCACACCGCGAGCCGGCGCGTCTGCACCAGATACAGCGCGCCGGCCATCGCGAACGCGATATAGCTGGCCAGATGGTTCGCCTGCGCCATGTTGCCGTACGGACGGCGGTCGACCGCGATGTTGTACACCACGACGAACGGCGAGACGGCCGACTCGAGGTGGAACAACTGCACGATCTGCGTGCCGACCGCGAACACGCCGCCGACGAGCAGCGCACCGGCCATCATCCGCGACACGGTTTCCGCGATCCCGTCGCACGCGAGCGCGTAGCCGGCCTGCATCGCGACGAGCGCGGCGGCCAGATAACCGAGCGCCAGCCAGTTCATCGACGGCACCTTGAGCGGGATCAGCGCCAGTTGCGCGATCAGCACCACCGCGAAACCAATCGGCACGACGAACGCAGCCGGCGCGGCGAACGGCTTGACCGGCCGGCCCGTGCGCGCGAGCAGCACGACCGATACGCCCAGCAGCAGATACAGCACGAGCGCGGAAAACTCGGAATAGAAGGTCGGGATCGGATACGTGTGATTCGTGATCGCATACGGCACGATCAGGGCGACAGCCAGCGCAACGAGCGACAACGAACGGGAAAAAGTAGAAGGCATGAGCGAACCGGGTGTCAGCAACCGGCGCACTATACAAAACTTTCCCCGCTCTGTGCGGCGCACGCGCGATGAACCGCGGCGCGTCCGCCGCCGCATCGGACACGCGGCGGCCGGCTTTGCGCACGGGCCGCCGCCCTTCCATACCGGCGGCGGCGCTACGCACGGCACTCCGCGGGCGCATATTTCGCGGGCAGCGTCGCGGCGTTACCCGGCAACGGCCCCGCTCCCGGCGCGGGCAGCGACGATGCGTCCTTGCCGGCGGCGAAACATTCCCACGCGATCGCGCCCGCCTGTATCGCCCCCTTTTTGAGCGGTACGCGCGCGGTGGGCGCATCGGCCTTGTCCGGCGCCGACGGCACGAGCACCAGCGTATTCGCGCCGGCCGCGGCGACGCGGGGGGTAAACGCGACCGTGATCTGGCCGGTGGCGCCGTCGATCGCAACCGATTCGACGTTGCGGGTCGCGGCAGGCGGGCTGTAGCCGCCGTCGAGGCTCGCGCCGCTCGCCGCGTTGTCGGCGACCGCGAGCCGCGCCGACGACGCGAGCGCAAGGCCCTCGCCGACGCGCGACCGCGCGAGGTAATCCTGGTACGCGGGAATTGCATAGGCGGCGACGACGCCGACGATCGCCAGCACGATCATCAGTTCGATCAGCGTGAAGCCGGCCGGCCGCCAGCGCGGCGACGGCCGGTTCGCGCGCCGCAGGTCGGCGGCAACGCGACGAAACAGGGAAACGGAAAAAGCTTCGAACATGACAGGCTCCGGAAACGAAAAACGCCTGCCGATACAGGCAGGCGTCTCGATCGTAGCCAGCGGGCCGCGAAGCCGACAGTCGGCCGGATGGCCAGTCAGGGCGCGTGCGTCACGCCGCGGCGCTTCCTGAGCGCGTAACCGATCGCCACGACGAACAGCGCGCCGGCGATGCTCGCGCCATAGACCACCGACGGCGAATCGAGCACCGGCCAGCGGTCGCCGACCGGGTCGTTCACGATCAGCCCGCCCGCGATCCAGCCGAGCAGCCCCGCGCCAAGCGCCACGACGACCGGGAAACGGTCGAGCAGCTTCAGCACCAGCGTGCTGCCCCACACGATGATCGGCACGCTGACGACGAGCCCGAAGATCACGAGCGCGAGCCGGTGCGACGGGTCGGCCTGCTCGGCCGCGCCGGCGATCGCGATCACGTTGTCGAGGCTCATGACCGCATCGGCGATCACGATCGTCTTCACGGCATCCCACAGCCGGTCGGCCGGTTTGATGTTGTCGTGCGCGTCGGCGGCCGGCGCCATCAGTTTGATGCCGATCCACAGCAGCAACAGCCCGCCGCCGAATTTCAGGAACGGTACGTCGAGCAGCGCGACCGCGAACGTGATCAGCGCGACACGCAGCAGGATCGCCCCCGCGGTGCCCCAGACGACGCCGCGCAGCCGCTGGTTCGCCGGCAGGTTGCGGCACGCAAGCGCGATCACGACCGCGTTGTCGCCGCCGAGCAGGATATCGATGATGACGATCTGGAGAATGGCGCCCCAGTGCAGCGAGGTCAGGAATTCGAGCATGGAGGTGAGGAAAGGACAACGGCCGCCTCGCGGGCGACCCGGTTCATCGCCGGCACATGCATGACGCATGCCCGGTGCTTACGAATTCATTGCGGGAGCATAACAAAAAACGCCGGCGAAGCCGGCGTTTTCTGCAGGACGAGCCCAACGGAAACAATTACAGCGCCTTCTTCAGCAGACGGCCCATTTCCGACGGGTTGCGCGTGACGGTGATGCCGCACGCTTCCATGATTTCCAGCTTCGCTTCGGCCGTATCCGCACCGCCCGAGATCAGCGCGCCGGCGTGGCCCATGCGCTTGCCCGGAGGCGCCGTGACGCCCGCGATGAAGCCGACGACCGGCTTCTTCATGTTGTCCTTGATCCACTCGGCGGCATTGGCTTCGTCCGGACCGCCGATTTCGCCGATCATCACGACCGCATCCGTATCCGGATCGTCGTTGAACATCTTCATCACGTCGATGTGCTTCAGGCCGTTGATCGGGTCGCCGCCGATACCGACTGCCGACGACTGGCCGAGGCCGAGTGCCGTCAGCTGGGCGACCGCTTCGTACGTCAGCGTGCCCGAACGCGACACGACGCCGATGCGGCCCTTGCGGTGGATGTGACCCGGCATGATGCCGATCTTCAGCTCGTCCGGCGTGATCGTGCCCGGGCAGTTCGGCCCGAGCAGCAGCGTCTTGCGGCCTTCGCGACGCATGCGGTCCTTCACTTCGATCATGTCGCGCACGGGGATGCCTTCCGTGATGCAGATCGCGAGATCGAGGTCGGCTTCGACCGCTTCCCAGATCGCAGCGGCCGCGCCTGCCGGCGGCACGTAGATGACCGACACGGTCGCGCCGGTTTCCGCCTTCGCTTCCTTGACGCTCGCGTAGATCGGAATGCCTTCGAAATCTTCGCCGGCCTTCTTCGGGTTCACGCCCGCGACGAATGCTTCGCGGCCGTTTGCGTATTCACGGCAGGCGCGCGTATGGAACTGACCGGTCTTGCCGGTAATGCCCTGCGTGATGACCTTCGTGTCCTTGTTGATCAGAATCGACATGTATTTTGACCTCTGTTCGATGGGCGTCGCGTGCAAGCCGCGCCGCCCTACGTGTTCATTAGCGCGTGCTTACTTGCCTGCGGCAGCCGCGACGACCTTCTGCGCGGCTTCTTCCATGCTGTCGGCCGAGATGATCGGCAGGCCCGAATCGGCCAGCATCTTCTTGCCGAGGTCCTCGTTCGTGCCCTTCATGCGCACGACGAGCGGCACGTTCAGGTTCACGGCCTTCGAACCGGCGATCACGCCTTCCGCGATCACGTCGCAGCGCATGATGCCGCCGAAGATGTTCACGAGGATTGCCTTCAGGTCCGGGTTCTTCAGCATCAGCTTGAACGCTTCCGTGACCTTCTCGGTGGTCGCGCCACCGCCGACGTCCAGGAAGTTCGCCGGCTCGCCGCCGAACAGCTTGATGGTGTCCATCGTCGCCATCGCGAGGCCCGCGCCGTTCACGAGGCAGCCGATGTTGCCGTCGAGCGAGATGTACGCGAGGTCGAACTTCGACGCTTCGATTTCAGCCGGATCTTCTTCGTCCAGATCGCGGTACGCGACGATTTCCGGGTGACGGAACAGCGCGTTCGAGTCGAAGTTGAACTTCGCGTCGAGTGCGGTGACCTTGCCGTCGCCGGAGACGTTCAGCGGGTTGATTTCAGCCAGCGATGCGTCGGTTTCCCAGAATGCCTTGTACAGGCCTTGCAGGATCGCGCGCGCTTGCGGAATCGACGCGGCCGGCACGCCGATCTTCGCGGCGAGGTCGTCGGCCTGCGCGTCCAGCAGGCCCGTCGACGGCTCGACGATGACCTTGTGGATCAGTTCCGGGTGCTTTTCGGCGACTTCCTCGATGTCCATGCCGCCTTCGCTCGAACCCATCAGCACGATCTTCTGCGAGATGCGGTCGACGACGAGGCTGACATACAGTTCCTGCTTGATGTCGGCGCCTTCCTCGATCATCAGACGGTTGACCTTCTGGCCTTCCGGGCCCGTCTGGTGCGTGACGAGCTGCATGCCGAGGATCTGGTTCGCGTATTCGCGCACCTGTTCGATCGACTTCGCCACCTTCACGCCGCCGCCCTTGCCACGGCCGCCCGCGTGAATCTGAGCCTTCACGACCCATACCGGGCCGCCGAGCTCTTCCGCCACCTTGACGGCCTCGTCAACCGAGAACGCCGGCTTGCCGCGCGGTACCGCGACTCCGAATTTCCGCAGGATTTCCTTACCCTGGTACTCGTGAATCTTCATGCGTGATTCCCTTCAGTCTGAGAGTTGGATGAAAAGTCGCTTAAGACGCTTCTTCGAATGATTTCCGTTCATTCCTTCGTGCTGCCTTCACCGGGCAGATCCGGCCGAATCGGGCCGTACCAGCGCGGGTAGTACTGCCGTACGACCTCGCCGTCGAATCGCAGCGCCCGGCAGCGGCCGAGCTGGAAAGGCGGTTCGGCGTGCGCGCCGTCATGATCCGGCCCTTCGCCGCCCTCCTCGCGCACGTTCCACACATCACCGGCGAACGCCTGGATCGCGGCCGTCGGCAGCACGGCGCACAGTTCGGTGAGATGGGAACAGCCGGCGACGCCGGCGAGCAGCCGGTTCGCGTTGCGGCGGAAATTGCGGAAGAGGTTGAGCCCGATGAGGGCCCGATAGGCGGGAGAAGCGGATTGACAGTGACCGGGATAGGGAACCCATTCCGAAGACGCTTCGGCGTCGACGACATTGAGGTCACGATCGATGGTCACGCGTAGCCAGAGTTCGTGGATCGGCAGGCCCTGGGGCCGGATGCCCGACGCAAGCGCGACATCGCGCGGCTTGTGGTCGGTCAGGCAGGCTTCGATGTCCCACAAGCCGTCGCCGCGCTCGTAGGCTTCCGCTCGGATTGCGCGTCGATGTCGCAACTGACGGGGCACGGGCTCGGATAGCGGCATGCTGGAGGTTGAGGCCGAAGAGGAAAACCCGTGGATTTTAGCATATTGGGTATTTGAGACATCCGGCCTCGACGGCGGGTATTCCCGCCTGTCCGGAAGCGGTTGCGATGCAGCAAAATCGCGCGCCCCGCGCGCGACCGAGTGGCTCAGTCGTCGAGCGGGAAATCGTCGCCGACCTTCAGCAACTTCACGATGGTCGCGCTCGAGAAGCCGCGCGCGGCAAGGAAGCGCGCCTGCTTCGCGCGCTCGGCGGGCGTTTGCGGCAGCGCACCGAATTTCTTGCGCCACACGGCCTGCGCGCGCGTCAACTCGGTCTCGCGCAATTGGGCATTCACCGCTTCGACGAGGCTATCGCCGACCGCATGGCGCTTCAGTTCGCTGACGATGCGCGCGACGCCGACGCGCGACGCGCGGCGATGCACGAGACTCTCGGCGAAGCGCGCGTCGGACAGCCAGCCTTCCTGTTCCAGCGCATCGAGCACCGGTTCGACGGATTCGTCTTCGCCGACGTAGGGGGCGAGCTTGCGCGCGAGCTCCGCGCGGCTGTATTCGCGCCTTGACAGATAGCCGAGCGCACGGCCCTTCAACGACCGCGGCGGTTTCGACGGCTTGCGCTCGCCTACGCCCGACGCGTCGCTCGAAGCAGCGCCGCCGGAAGATGCGCCGGCTGCGCGACGTATGCGGCGCGGATGCTGGCTGCTGCGCGTATAGACATCTTCCGTCGCGGGCGCATCGGCTGCGCGATCGTCCGGGACGCGATCGTCCGGGGCGCGATCGCCCGGGAAGCGGACACCGGACACGCGACGGCGGGAGCGGTCGTGCGCGTCGAACGACTCATCGTCGTCGAACGGATCGTCCGGTGCGGCAATCTCAAACGAAACGAGGGCATCGTCGGATGCCCTCGTCGCGGTGCGGTTCGCGGCGTTGCCGCCTGCGCCCCGCCGGTCGGCGCCCGAGGATCCGACTCGCCGCCCGGAGCGACGCGCCGTTTCGGGCGTGTCGTGCTCCGCCGGCTCGCCAGCCTGACCTCGGCGCGCAACCATCACTCTTCTTCGTCCATCGCCTCGGCTTCGTTGACTACGCCATCGGGCATCGCGACGACACCGAGCGATTCGCGGATGCGGTTCTCGATCTCGCGCGCGATTTCCGGATTTTCGCGCAGGAATTCACGCGCGTTGTCCTTGCCCTGGCCGATCTTCTCGCCGTTGTAGCTGTACCAGGCGCCCGCCTTGTCGACGATCTTCGCCTGCACGCCGAGATCGATGATCTCGCCCTGGCGCGAAATGCCTTCGCCGTACAGGATGTCGAAGATCGCTTCACGGAACGGCGGCGACACCTTGTTCTTGACGACCTTCACGCGGGTTTCGTTGCCGATCACCTCGTCGTTCTTCTTGATCGAGCCGATCCGGCGGATATCGAGACGCACCGACGAGTAGAACTTCAGCGCGTTGCCGCCCGTCGTGGTTTCCGGGTTGCCGAACATCACGCCGATCTTCATCCGGATCTGGTTGATGAAGATCACGAGGCAGTTCGTGCGCTTGATCGTGCCGGTCAGCTTGCGCAGCGCCTGCGACATCAGGCGAGCCTGCAGACCCGGCAGCGAATCGCCCATCTCGCCTTCGATTTCGGCCTTCGGCACGAGCGCCGCGACCGAGTCGATGACGATCATGTCGATCGAGCCCGAGCGCACCAGCGCGTCGGTGATCTCGAGCGCCTGCTCGCCGGTGTCCGGCTGCGAGATCAGCAGCTCCGGCACGTTCACGCCGAGCTTCGCCGCATATTGGACGTCGAGCGCGTGCTCGGCGTCGATGAACGCCGCGGTGCCGCCCAGCTTCTGCAGCTCGGCGATGACCTGCAGCGTGAGCGTGGTTTTACCGGACGATTCCGGACCGTAGATCTCGACCACCCGGCCGCGCGGCAGGCCGCCGACGCCCAGCGCGATATCGAGACCCAGCGAGCCCGTGGAGACGACCTGGATATCCTCGGCCGCTTCGCCGTCGCCCATGCGCATGATCGAGCCTTTGCCGAACTGCTTCTCGATCTGCGCGAGTGCGGCCGCCAGCGCCTTGCTCTTCTCGGCGGTCATCCCGGAGCCCTTCTTGCTATCTTCCATGAATCGTCCTTTGCTATGATGAGCAGCGTCTGTTAAAGGCGCGCCCGCTTTCAAGCGCCGCCCACGAATGCAGACACTGTATAAAAAAACAGTGTTTTATGCAAGCCCGCAATGCAGGCTGCGTTGTACACGGATAACTTCGGAGACAGCCGCGCCGGCACGAACGCCTCGCCGGCCATCGGTCAGCAACATGCGAATTCTCATCGCCGAAGACGACAGCATACTCGCGGACGGCCTCACCCGGTCACTCCGCCAATCGGGCTATGCCGTCGATCACGTGAAGAGCGGCGTCGACGCCGATACCGCGCTGTCGATGCAGACTTTCGACCTGCTGATCCTCGATCTCGGGCTGCCGAAAATGTCCGGGCTCGATGTGCTCAAGCGCCTGCGCGCCCGCAATTCCAATCTCCCCGTGCTGATCCTGACCGCCGCCGACAGCGTCGACGAGCGCGTGAAGGGGCTCGACCTCGGCGCCGACGACTACATGGCCAAGCCGTTCGCGCTCAACGAGCTCGAGGCGCGCGTGCGCGCGCTGACCCGGCGCGGCGCGGGCGGCGGGCCGACCGTCGTGCGCCACGGCTCGCTCGCGTTCGACCAGGTCGGCCGCATCGCGTATGCGAACGATCACGTGCTCGATCTCTCGGCGCGCGAGCTCGGCCTGCTCGAGGTGCTGCTGCAGCGGATCGGCCGCCTCGTGTCGAAGGAACAGCTCGTCGATCACCTGTGCGAATGGGGCGAGGAAGTCAGCAACAACGCGATCGAAGTCTACGTGCACCGGCTGCGCAAGAAGATCGAACCGAGCGGCGTGCGGATCTCGACCGTGCGCGGCCTCGGCTATTGCCTCGAGAAGGTCGCGCCCGCGACGCCGGCCGACCCGGCGGCGCCCCAGCCCGCGGCGGCCGGCACGCCGCTGCGCTGACGCCGGGCGGCGCCGCGATGGCCACGCCGGCCCATTCCCGTCACCCGACCGGCGCGCCGTCGTCGGCCGCCGACGAGGCGCGCGACGCGCGCTACGAGAACCCGTTCGCGCCGCCCGACGAAACCGAATCGGCCGAAACGCCGCGCCCGCGCTCGCTGTTCGGCGAAATCCTCGACTGGATGCTCGCACCGCTGCTGCTGCTGTGGCCGATGAGCATCGCCGTCACCTATCTCGTCGCGAAGACGATCGCGAACAGCCCGTTCGACCGCGCGCTGGAGACCAACGCGTACGTGCTCGCGCGGCAGATCCATCCGGTCAACGGCGTCGCCGAGCTGACGCTGCCGGAGCAGACGCGCGACTTCCTGCGCGCGGACAACATCGACAGCGTCTACTTCCAGGTGCTCGGCACGCGCGGCGAGCTGGTCGCGGGCGAAGCCGACATGCCGCTGCCGCGCGACGAGGACCGCCCGCCGCCGGGCGTCGTCGTGTTCCGCGACGACCTGCTGCGCGGCAACGACGTGCGCGTCGCGTACACGACCGTCGCGCTGCCGCAGGCGAGCGGCGCGCAGCCCGTGCTCGTGCAGGTCGGCGAGACGCTCGACAAGCGCAACGCGCTCGCGAACGACATCATCAAGGGCGTGATCCTGCCGCAATTCGTGATCCTGCCGCTCGCGATCCTGCTCGTCTGGTTCGGGCTGTCGCGCGGGCTCGCGCCGCTCAACGCGCTGCAGGCGCACATCCGCGCGCGCCGGCCCGACGACCTGTCGCCCGTCGAGGCGCAGCGCGCGCCGCCCGAGATCGAGCCGCTCGTCACGTCGTTCAACGACCTGCTCGCGCGCCTCGAACAGAACATGGCGCTGCAGAAACGCTTCATCGCCGACGCCGCGCACCAGATGAAGACGCCGCTCGCGGGCCTGCGCACGCAGGCCGAATTCGCGCTGCGCCACCCGGTGCCGCCCGACGTGCAGCGCTCGCTCGAGCAGATCGCGACGAGCTCCGAGCAAGCCGCGCGGCTCGTCACGCAACTGCTCGCGCTCGCGCGCGCCGAGAACCGCGCGAGCGGACTCACGTTCGAGCCGGTCGAGATCGGCGCGCTCGCGCGGCGCACCGTGCGCGACTGGGTGCAGGCCGCGCTCGCGAAACGCATGGATCTCGGTTACGAAGGCCCGGACGACGACGCGCCGCTCGACGTCGACGGCAATCCGGTGATGCTGCGCGAGATGCTCGGCAACCTCGTCGACAACGCGATCCGCTACACGCCCGAAGGCGGCCGCATCACCGTGCGCGTGCGCGCCGAGCGCACGAGGCGGCTCGTGCATCTCGAAGTCGAGGATACCGGCCCCGGCATCCCGGCCGGCGAACGCGAGCGCGTCGTCGAGCGCTTCTACCGGATCCTTGGCCGCGAAGGCGACGGCAGCGGCCTCGGGCTCGCGATCGTGCGCGAGATCGCCACGCAGCACGGCGGCACGCTGACGCTCGACGATCACGTCTACCAGCACACGCCGCGCCTCGCCGGCACGCTGGTGCGCATCAGCCTGCCGCTGACCGACACCACCCCGGATTAACCCTGACGCGCGCCGCCGCGGCTGGGTGCGAATATGCCGAAACCGGCGTTTTACCGGACGTTCGCATCACGATCGACACGCGAAGCGGCCGGTTCGCCACGGGTTAACGTGCAGTCGTTTTGTACGCGCGAGTCAGTACGCCGTAAGTTTCCGTGCCAATAATCGTCGACAGGCCCGCCCCTCCCAAGGCGGCCGCACATCTATATCAAGGGACTTGGAGACGATTCATGGCAACGTTAGGCGGGCAAATTTCGCACTCGCCGATGACGGGCGAAGAGAAGAAGGTGATCTTCGCGTCGTCGCTCGGCACCGTGTTCGAGTGGTACGACTTTTACCTGGCCGGCTCGCTCGCGGCCTACATCAGCAAGAGCTTCTTCTCCGGCGTCAATCCGACCGCCGCGTTCATCTTCACGCTGCTCGGCTTCGCGGCCGGCTTCGCGGTGCGGCCGTTCGGCGCGATCGTGTTCGGCCGGCTCGGCGACCTCGTCGGCCGCAAGCACACGTTCCTCGTGACGATCGTGATCATGGGCGTGTCGACGTTCGTGGTCGGCTTCCTGCCCGGCTACGCGTCGATCGGCATCGCCGCGCCGGTGATCTTCATCGCGATGCGGCTGCTGCAGGGCCTCGCGCTCGGCGGCGAGTACGGCGGCGCGGCGACCTACGTCGCCGAGCATGCGCCGGCCAACCGGCGCGGCTTCTACACCGCGTGGATCCAGACGACGGCCACGCTCGGCCTGTTCCTGTCGCTGCTCGTGATCCTCGGCGTACGCACGTTCGTCGGCGAGGAAGCGTTCGGCAACTGGGGCTGGCGCGTGCCGTTCGTCGCGTCGATCCTGCTGCTCGGGGTGTCGGTGTGGATCCGGTTGCAGTTGAACGAATCGCCGGTGTTCCTGCGCATCAAGGCGGAAGGCAAGACGTCGAAGGCGCCGCTGACCGAGGCGTTCGGCCAGTGGAAGAACCTGAAGATCGTGATCCTCGCGCTCATCGGCCTGACGGCCGGCCAGGCCGTCGTGTGGTACACGGGCCAGTTCTACGCGCTGTTCTTCCTCACGCAGACGCTGAAGGTCGACGGCGCCAGCGCGAACATCCTGATCGCGATCGCGCTGCTGATCGGCACGCCGTTCTTCCTGTTCTTCGGTTCGCTGTCGGACAAGATCGGCCGCAAGCCGATCATCCTCGCGGGCTGCCTGATCGCCGCGCTGACCTACTTCCCGCTGTTCAAGGCGCTCACGCACTACGCGAACCCGCAGCTCGAACTCGCGACGCAGAAGGCGCCGATCACGGTCGTCGCCGATCCGGCCACCTGCTCGTTCCAGTTCAACCCGGTGGGCACGTCGAAGTTCACCAGCTCGTGCGACATCGCGAAGAGCGCGCTCGCCAAGGCGGGCCTGAACTACGAGAACGTCGCGGCGCCGGCCGGTGCGCTGGCCCAGATCAAGGTCGGCGACACGGTGATCCAGACCTACGACGGCAAGGCGGCCGACGCGAAGGCGCAGGGCGCGGCGTTCGACAAGACGCTCGCGTCGACGCTGAAGGGAGCCGGCTACCCGGCGAAGGCCGACCCGGCGCAGCTCAACTGGCCGATGACGATCGTGATCCTGACGATCCTCGTGATCTTCGTGACGATGGTCTACGGCCCGATCGCCGCGATGCTGGTCGAGATGTTCCCGACGCGGATCCGCTACACGTCGATGTCGCTGCCCTATCACATCGGCAACGGCTGGTTCGGCGGCTTCCTGCCGGCGACCGCGTTCGCGATCGTCGCGGCGAAGGGCAACATCTACTCGGGGCTCTGGTATCCGATCGTGATCGCGTTGGCCACGTTCGTGATCGGCCTGCTGTTCGTCAAGGAGACGAAGGACTCGGACATCTACGCGCAGGATTGAGGCTGCGGGCGGAGCGGGAGATAGCCGGCGCGGATGCACTCGTTTCCGTGACCGGCTCCCGCCGGCGATGAAGGCCGGTAAGGGCTCACGGCAACTTTTTCGGGAAAGATCGAAAAAGGTGTTGACAGCCGAGCGGTAGATCTACATAATTCAAGTCTTCGGCGAATTAGCTCAGTCGGTTAGAGCGACGGAATCATAATCCGCAGGTCCGGGGTTCGAGTCCCTGATTCGCCACCAAATGCGAAAAGCCGCTGTTTCTTTCGAAACAGCGGCTTTTTTCATTGCTTCATCCAGCGCACGCCATGCCGCGCGCTGCCCGTCCTTCAGGCCGCGCGCCGCGACTACGCCACCACCGCTCCGCGCTGCGCCTCTGCCGCCTCCACCCCCACCTTCCCCCGCCAGTTCTCCCCGCCCTCCAACGCCGGCGTCGCCTCGAACACCTCCGCGATCCAGTCGGCGAACACGCGCACCTTCTGCGACAAATGCCGGTTGTGCGGATAGACGATCGAGATCGGCTTCGGCTTCGGATTGCAGTCCGGCAGCACCTCGACCAGCGAACCGTCGAGCAAGTGCGGCAGCACCATGAACAACGTAGGCTGGATCATCCCGAAGCCTTCGAGCCCGCACGTGACGTACGCATCCGAATCGTTGACCGTGACGCTGCCGTTCATCCGCACCTCGAACGGCTTGCCGTCGATCATGAACACCCACGGAATCGTCCGCGCGCCGTGGCTCGCGCGAAAATTCACCGCCTGATGTTCGACGAGATCGGCAATCTCGTTCGGCTCGCCGTGACGCGCGAGGTAATCGGGCGACGCGCACGTCACGCGCTTGAGCATCCCGATGCGCCGCGCGACCATCGACGAATCCTCGAGCGGCCCGACCCGGATCATGCAGTCGATGCCTTCCTCGACCGGATCGACGTAGCGGTCCGACAGCCCCAGCTCGAGCGTGATGTCCGGATAGCGCTGCCGGAAGGTCGACAGCGACGGCAGCACGATACGCCGCCCGAGCGAACTGGGCATGTGGACGCGCAGCATGCCGCTCGGCTTGCGGTTGCCCGCCTGGAAACTCGCGTCGGCCTCGGCGATCTCCGCGATGATCTTCATGCAATGCTCGTAGTACGCGGCGCCCTCCGGCGTCAGCGACAGCCGGCGCGTGGTCCGGTGCATCAGGCGCACGCCGAGCAGCGCCTCGAGATTCTGGATGATGGTCGTCACCGACGCGCGCGGCATCGAGAGCGTGTCGGCCGCCCGCGTGAAGCTGTTCGCGTCGACCACGCGGGTAAAAACTTCCATTGCCTGGATTCGGTCCATGCTGCCCCCCTTTCGAATCGCCAACGGAACAGAATAGAGCGCGCGGCGGGCGCGGCACAAGCCCCCGCCTATTGTTCTCCGATCCTGAATAGTTTCAAAACTTCGGACTGGAAACCGACCGGTTTCCGTTCAGTTCCGGGCGCCATCCGGTCCGGCCCCGATGATCGGTCGACCGTTACCGCACGAACCGCTCGCGATATCCCTGCGGCGACACGCCGAACACGCGCACGAAACTGCGCCGCAGCGTCTCTTCGGAACCGAAGCCGCACCGCCCGGCGATCCGCTTGACGGACCACGCCGTTTCGCCGAGCAGGCGTTGCGCGGCCTCGACACGGATCTGCTCGACCGCGCGCGCGGGCGTGCGGCCGGTTTCCGCACGATAGTGACGCACGAAGCTGCGCTCGCTCATGCTCATGCGCTCGGCCAGCGCGGGCACCGACAGGTCGGCCGTCAGGTGCTCGGCCATCCACGCGTGCAACTCGCCGAACCGGTCGGCGGTGCGCTGCATCGACAGCATCGTGCTGAATTGGGCCTGCCCGCCCGGACGCTTCAGGAACACGACGAGCTCGCGCGCGACGTCGAGCGCGGTCGCCCGCCCGAGATCGTCCTCGACCAGCGCGAGCGCGAGATCGATGCCGGCCGTCACGCCGGCCGACGTCCACAGCGCGCCTTCGCGGATGAAGATCGGGTCCGGCTCGACGCGCACGTTCGGGTAGCGCGCCGCGAATTCGTCGCAGCGTGCCCAGTGCGTGACCGCACGCCGCCCGTCCAGCAGCCCTGCCTCGGCGAGCAGGAACGCGCCGGTGCAGACCGACGCCACGCGCCGCGCGCGTCCGGCCTGCTGCCGCACCCAGCGCACCACTTGCGCATCCTTCGACGCCGCGTGCACGCCCTTGCCGCCGGCGACGATCAGCGTGTCAGGGTGGCGCGCGACCGTGCGCAGCGACTCGGCCATCACGACGAGGCCCGACGACGTCTCGACAGGCCCGGCTTCGACGGCCACGACGCACGGCGCATACGGCGCCGGCTGCCCGCGCTCCAGCGCGAGCTCGTTGACGGACGCGAACACCTGCAGCGGCCCGGTCACATCGAGCAACTGCGCACGGGGAAACGCGAAGACCAGGATCGAACGCGGGGCGGCGGCAGGCATGGCGATTGGCTGAAAACGTGGGTGATATGGCGATTTCGCCAAACACTACGCGCCTAGAATCGATCTGTCCATCCCGTGCCGAACGGCACGTTCCCTTCCCCTCCGGAGCCTTCGCATGACACTTCACATCGGCCTTCTCGTCTTTCCGGGCGTCCAGCAACTCGACCTCACCGGCCCGCACGACGTGCTCGCGTCACTGCCGGACGCAGCCGTCCATCTGGTTTGGAAGTCGCGCGACGCGGTCGCGTCGAGCAGCGGCCTCGCGCTCGCGCCGACCTGCACGTTCGACGACTGCCCGCCGCTCGACGTGATCTGCATCCCGGGCGGGATCGGCATCAACGAATTGCTGCTCGATGCCGAAACGATCGCGTTCGTGCAGCAGCGTGCGGCCACCGCGCGCTACGTGACGTCGGTCTGCACGGGCTCGCTGCTGCTCGGCGTGGCCGGCTTGCTGCGCGGACGACGCGCGACGACGCACTGGCGGTTCCACTCGCTGCTGGAACCGCTGGGCGCGATACCCGTGCGCGAGCGCGTCGTGCGCGACGGCAACCTGGTCACGGGCGGCGGCGTGACGGCCGGCATCGACTTCGCGCTGACGATCGCCGCGGAGCTCGTCGGCGACGAAGAAGCGCAGGCGATCCAGCTTCAGCTCGAATATGCGCCCGCGCCGCCGTTCGACGCCGGCTCGCCCGACACCGCGCCGGCCACGGTCGTGACGCGCGTCACCGAACGTACGGCGGCCGGCTTCGCGAAGCGCAAGCAGATCGTCGAGCAGGCGCTGCGCGCCACGTCGCGCTGAAGGCGGATGTCGGAAAAATCACGGGAGAGCGGCGCACACACGCGCCGGAGAACACATCGATGAACATCATCCGAAGCGCCGCATTCACGGCGGACCGCGCGTGGGGCGCCCTCGACATCGCGAACCTGAACGGCATCACGGTCCGGCTGCACTGGACCGACCAGCCGTATCGCTGGCACGTGAACGACGGCGAGGAAGTGTTCGCGGTGCTCGATGGCCGCGTCGAGATGCGCTACCGCGAAGCAGGCGTCGAGCACGCGACGGTGCTCGAAACGGGCGACGTCTTCCACGCGACGGTCGGCACCGAACATGTTGCGCATCCGCTTGGCGCCGCGCGCATCCTCGTGATCGAGACCGAAGGCAGCGCCTGACGGCCGGTATCGGCGCCGCGATGCCGCGCGAACGACAAGCGCCTGCGGGCGGCGGGACTCAGCCCGAGATCGTCCCGGTTGCCTGCGATGCGATCAGTTTCGGCTGCGGCGTGCACTGGCACTGGCACAGGTCGTGTTCGAGCGCGACGACCTTGCCCATCACGGTCATCGTGCGCTCGCCGCCGTCCGACACGATCACGCCCGGCGACTTGCACGCCGCACAGAACACGGATGCGCCGAGATACGCGAGTTCGCGCCCGTCGAACGACGAATTGGCGATCCCTTCGAGCACGACGCCGCCGTGATCGGTCGTGTCGCCCTTCAGAATGAATTTGCGGCTCATGATGTCGGTTCTTCCCTCGGAAACGCCGCGCAACGCAGCCGTGCACGGGCATCGTGAAACCGCCCGTCGGTCGCGGGCGTCCCGCGAGCATATCACCGCTCGCGGCCCCCGCAGGCGAGCCGCGCGGCCGGCAGCCCTTCGCTGACGCGCGGCGGCCGTTTCGCGGCAAACGCGCCCCCCTGCCGAGTCGGCGCCCGCCGGCCGTACGCCTACACCGCATGCCGAACCGTCTCATGGTGGCCGGCTGGATGCGCGAGCATGCCCGGACCGATATCGGGACAACGATTTCCGCCGTGTCGGCCAGCATGCTCGCGCGCCGCGATGGGCCGGACACGATTGCATGCGACGACCCGATTCACTGCTTCGTCGCGGTCGTGCGTCGACACGATGGCGCGAAACCGCCGGAAAACACCCTATCTCAATAAATCCGAATCCCCCGATATCTCAAATACGTGAAAAAATTAATCGCCTGGACTTTCGTACAATTACTAAAAGCTGTCTTAAAAATCATTCTGCAACGGATGCAAAACCGCTCTACATAGACGCCTGAACCCTATATTTTCCGGGCTTCCCAGCCATCAGATCAACCTGGAGCTTCATAATACTTTTTCCTCCATCACGCAATGCTCGGAACACGAATTGAAAGATAGAATTAAATAATCAATTTTTGATTCTCGGCAAAAAAAATGGACGAACTCCTTCCAATGCGACTATTTGTCAAGGTCGCCGAACTACAAAGTTTCGTGCGCGCCGCGACCGAACTGAACATCTCCAATTCGTCGGCCACCCGCATGATCATGAGCATCGAGAACCGGCTCGGCGCGCGCCTGCTGAATCGCACGACCCGCAGCCTGTCGCTGACCGACGCCGGCCATCTGTACCTGGCGCAGATGCGTCACGTGATCGAGGAAATCGACCGCGTCGAGGAAATGATCGCGTCGATGCACCAGGAACCGATCGGTTCGCTGAAGATCGCCGCGCCGGTCATGTTCGGCATGCACGTGCTCGCGCCCGCGATCGACGCGTTCAAGGCGCGCCATCCGAACATCGTGCCGGAAGTCACGATCGTCGACCGCCATGTCGACCTCGTGTCGGAAGGCTTCGATATCGGGCTGCTGCTGTCGCAGCACATCGCCAGCAACACACTGGTGAAGCGCCCGCTCACGCAATTCCAGCGCGTCGTCTGCGCGTCGCCGCAATATGTCGACCGGTACGGCACGCCCGCCCATCCGCACGATCTCGCCACCCATGCATGCCTGGTGTTCCATGCCGACTTCGCGAGCGATTATCTGACGTTCGACCACGACCAGACGCGTATCACCGTGCGCCCGAACAAGGCGGCGTCGTCGAACAATTTCGGGATCATCCGGAACTGGGCGCTTGCCGGCATGGGCATTGCCGTCCTGCCGGACTTCCTCGCCGAACCGGATCTTCACGGCGGCCAATTGGTGACCCTGCTCGACGACTATCGTCTCGAGGCGCTCCAGATGAACATCGCGTACCCCAGCCGCAAGCACTTTCCACGCAAATCCCGCCTTTTCATCGATTACCTCGTCGAACATTTCGTCAGTTGAATGAGGCGATCGCGCACGATCTTTTCGGTGTCAGATGGCGCCCCGAACGCGGATGCGGGCCACCGTACGCCGCCAGGCCGCGTCAGCGCGCGGGGCCGGCGCCGCGGCGCACGATTCCGGTGCGGGCACGGGTGTTGCGCCGCTGCATCTCAGTAGTGAACCACCCTTGGCAGCCCGCTGCGGAGGACTACACTAATCCTTAATGAGGTGCGGCCGGAGCCCGCGCCTTCAGGGAGACGCCGCCATGAATCGGCCGCTGAATCGCATCCTGCCGCGCGTGACCGGGGCTGCATCGGTCTGGACGTGGATCAAGTGGTCCTTGCTGGCCGCGCTGGTGATCGCGATCGCGATCGTGGTGAGGCTCGTGATGACCGAAGTCGCGACGTCGCGCCTGCAGGCGCACTATCTGTCCGAGCTCACCCGCGACGTCGGCTACACGGTCGAAACGGGCGCGAGCAACCACGTCCGTTTCCCCGCGAACGGGCCGTACGATCAACGCCTCGGCTATTCGATGATTCCCGCGTTCCAGCAGCGGCTGCTCGCGCGCGGCTTCGTCGTCGGCAAGCAGGCGCGCGATTCCGACCGGATGCTGGCGCTCGCCGATCACGGCCTGTTCCTGCCTTACGAAGAGAAAGACCAGACCGGGCTGATGCTATTCGACTCGACCGGCTCGCCGCTGTTCGCGACCGTGTTCCCGCAGCGCGTGTACGCCGATTTCGACACGGTGCCGCGCATGGTCGTCGATTCGCTGATGTTCATCGAGGATCGTTACCTGCTCGACCCGAACCAGCCGAACCGCAACCCGGCGATCGACTGGGGCCGCTTCAGCCGCGCGCTCGCCGACCAGGCGCTGCACGTCGTCAACCACCACCAGGCGCGCCCGGGCGGCAGCACGCTCGCGACGCAGATCGAGAAGTTCCGCCACTCGCCCGACGGCCGTACCGCGACGCCGCCGGAGAAACTGCGGCAGATCGCGTCCGCGTCGATCCTCGCGTACCTGAACGGCCCGCAGACGATGCTCGCGCGCCGCTCGATCGTCGTGCGCTACCTGAATTCGGTGCCGCTCGCCGCCCGGCCGCACGTGGGCGAAATCACCGGTATCGGCGACGGTCTCGCCGCGTGGTACGGCCGCGACTTCAACGACGTGAACCGCATCCTGTCCGCGCCGACGACCGGCGACAACGTCGACCAGCAGGGCAAGACGTTCCGCGAGGTGTTGTCGTTGCTGATCGCGCAGCGCGCGCCGTCGTACTTCCTGAATCGCGGGTATCCGGCGCTGCAGAAGCTGACCGACAGCTACCTGCGGCTGCTGTCGAACGGCGGCGTGATCTCGCCCGCGCTGCGCGATGCGGCGCTCGCGGCGCAGATCGAACGCAGCGCGCCGCCCGCCGCCGCGCGCGTGCAGTCGTTCGTGTCGCGCAAGGCCGTCACGTCCGCGCGCGCGTCGCTGCTGTCGGCGCTCGGCATCACCGACCTGTACCAGCTCGACCAGCTCGACCTGGAAGCGACCAGCACGCTCGACAACGGCGTGCAGCAGGCGGTCGCCCAGCGGCTCGCGCAGGCGTCGACCCGCGACGGCGCGCAGGCGGCCGGCCTGTACGGCTTCGAGATGCTCGCGCCGAAGGACGACCCGTCGCACCTGACGTACAGCTTCACGCTGTACGAGCATCGCAACGGCGCGAACCTGCTGCGCGTGCAGACCGACAGCGTGAACCAGCCGTTCGACGTGAATCGCGGCGGCCGCATCAACCTCGGTTCGACCGCGAAGCTGCGCACGTTGATCACGTACCTGCAGATCGTCTCCGACCTGCATGCGCGCTACGCGAACCTGTCGAACGCGGAGCTGGCGCGCGTGAAGCCCGATCCGATCGACGGGCTGTCGCGCTGGGCGCTCGACTATCTGTCGCATACGCGCGACCGCTCGCTGCAGGCGATGCTCGATGCGTCCGTCGAGCGCAAGTACTCGGCGAGCCCGGACGTGTTCTACACGGGCGGCGGCGCGCAGGTGTTCTCGAACTTCGAGAAGTCGGACAACGGCCGCATCATGACGCTGCACACGGCGTTCGAGCACTCGGTGAACCTCGTGTTCGTGCGGCTGATGCGCGACATCGTCCACTACGAGACGCTGCAGGCGGCCGGACCCTCGTCGTCGTGGCTGAACGATCCCGCCCAGCGCCAGCACTACCTGCAGCAGTTCGTCGACGGAGAAAGCCAGGTCTACGTGAAGCGCTACTACACGCGCTATGCGGGCAAGGCGCCCGACGACGCGCTCGCGCTGATGCTGCGCGACGTACGCAAGTCGCCGCCGAAGCTCGCGACGGTGCTGCGCAGCGTCGCGCCGAACGAATCGCTCGCGTGGTTCGCCGCGCGGATGCGCGCGCAACTGAAGGGCACGCCGGCCGCGACGCTGTCCGACGACGATCTCGCCGCGCTCTACGCGAAATACGCGATCGACCGCTTCAACCTGAACGACCGCGGCTATATCGCGAGCGTGCATCCGCTCGCGCTGTGGACGCTCAACTACCTGCGCGCGCATCCCGCCGCGTCGCTCGCGGACGTTCAGCGCGACAGTCGCGACGCGCGTTTCTACACGTATTCGTGGCTGTACAAGACCCGCTACCACGCGACGCAGGACCGGCGCATCCGCCGCATGGTCGAGCTGCGCGCGTACGCGGAGATCACGAAGTCGTGGCGCGCGCTCGGCTATCCGTTCGCGGAGGTGACGCCGTCGTATGCGGCCGCGATCGGCGCATCGGGCGACCAGCCCGACGCGCTCGCGAAACTGATCGGCCTGATCGCGAACGGCGGCCAGAAGGCGCCGACCGAGACGATCACGCGGCTCGATTTCGCGAAGGGCACGCCGTACGAAACGCGCTTCGTGCGCGCGGCCGCGCAACCTCAGCCGATACTGCCGCCGGAGATCGTCAAGGTGGCGCACACGCTGCTGCGCGACGTCGTGCTCAACGGCACCGCGCGCCGCCTCGCGGGCGGGCTCCCGCTGCCCGACGGCAAGACGCTCGACGTGTACGGCAAGACGGGCACGGGCGACCAGCGCTTCAACGTGTATGCGCGCGGCGCGCGGCTGATCGAATCGCGCAAGGTCAACCGCAGCGGCACCTTCGTGTTCGCGATCGGCGACCGGTTCTTCGGCGTGCTGACGGCGACCGCGCACGAGCCATACGCGGCGCGCTACGACTTCACGAGCGCGATGGCCGTGCAGCTGCTGAAGTCGATGGCGCCGGCGCTCGCGCCGCTGATCGAACGGCCGGCCGACGCCGGCACGCGCACCGCGGGCCCGGCGCCGCAGGCGGAAACGCCCGCGCCGGGCGCGACGACCGCGCACCCGTCCTGACCCGATCGCCGCGCGCAGGCGCCCGCATCGGCGCGCCGCTCAGTGCGCGCGGCCGTCGTAGTGCGTGACGGGCAGCGCGTCGAGGTCGACGCCCTCGAGGCAGCGCACGTTGATCGCGGCCATCGCGGTGCCCTTCGGATCGACACCCTCGCCGAACGCGTGAATCCCGCAACGCTTGCAGAAGCGATGCCGGATCACGTGCTTGTTGAACAGGTAGGTCGCGAGATTTTCGTCGGGCGTCAGCAGCTTCATGTGGTCGCGCGGCACGAACCACATCAGCGCGCCCTTGCGCCGGCAGATCGAGCAGTTGCACGCCATCACGCCCTGCAGGTCGCCTTCCGCCTCGAACGTCACGTCTCCACAATGACAGCTTCCGCGATAAAGCATGGTCGTCTCCCGGTGCAGCCCGTGTGCAGCGCCGGCGCCCGGGCGGGACACCGTTGGCCGGGCCGATCCAAACGCGTACAGTAGCGCTCGCATGCGCCGCACGCAATGTGCGGCGCCCCCTCACCCGTCAAGGAGACCGTCATGCTTGAACTGCGCCCCGGCTGCGAATGTTGCGACAAGGATCTGCCGCCGGATTCGACGGACGCGCGCATCTGTACGTTCGAATGTACTTTTTGCGCGACGTGCGCCGACGACGTGCTCAAAGGCCAGTGCCCGAACTGCGGCGGCGACCTGGTCGCGCGGCCGCGGCGGCCAGCGAGCCTGCTCGCGAAGTACCCGCCGTCGACGGAACGCATCCACAAGCCGGGCGGCTGCGCGAACGCCTGACGGTACCGCAACGGCGCCGCCCGCCCCGCTTCCGTCACGACATCTCGATCCGCGCACGCGTCACCGCGAGCAGCGTCGCCATTGCGCGGCGCGCGCCGTTCTCGTCGCGCACGCGGATCGCGTCGCTCACCGCCGTATGCTCGGCAAGCGACGCGTTGTACACGTCCGCCCGGCGCGCATTCAACTGCAGTTGCGCCTCGAGCGTGCGATCGATCAGCGTGCCGAGCGGCACCAGCAGCTCGTTGCCGCCGGCCTCCAGCACGCTCAGGTGAAAGCGCAGGTCGGCGCGCACCCATTCGTCGACGTTGCGCGCGGCGGCCATCGCGCGCGCCGCGCCCTCGATCGCGTCGAACGCGTCGGGCGTATGCGCGCGGGCGGCGAGCGCGGCCGCGTACGGCTCGATCATCTCGCGCATTTCCTGCAGCTTCAGCGCGAACGCGAGCGGCGGCGCGACGCGCGCATACCAGTCGAGCAGGTCGGCGTCGAGCAGGTTCCACGCCTGGCGCGGCCGCACGCGCGTGCCGACCTTCGGCCGCGATTCGACGAGCCCCTTCGACGTCAGCGTGCGCAGCGCCTCGCGCATCACCGTGCGGCTCACGCCGTACATCTCCATCAGGTCGGGTTCCCTCGGCAGCAGCGAGTCGGGCGGATAGTCGCCGCGCAGGATCGCCGTCGCGAGCCGGAAAGCCGTCTGTCCATGCAGGTCGCGTTGAATGATCGTTCTCCGTCGGGCGGGCTGCCCACTATCTGCACATTAATGCTATTAATACTATTTTTTATGCGACTACGCTAGGATAACCGCGAAAGCACGGATCGTGCGCCGCGCCCGAACGGTCGCGCCGGTCAATCATGGAGACTCGCATCGTGAAAATCACCCGCCTCGAAACCTTCGTCGTCCCGCCGCGCTGGCTGTTCCTCAAGATCGAAACCGACGAGGGTATCGTCGGCTGGGGCGAGCCGGTCGTCGAAGGCCGCGCGCACACGGTCGAGGCCGCCGTGCAGGAACTGGCCGACTACCTCGTCGGGCGCGACCCGCTCCTGATCGAGGATCACTGGCAGGTGATGTACCGCGCGGGCTTCTACCGCGGCGGCCCGATCATGATGAGCGCGATCGCGGGCGTCGACCAGGCGCTGTGGGACATCAAGGGCAAGCATCACGGCGTGCCGGTGCATGCGTTGCTCGGCGGCCAGGTGCGCGAGCGCATCAAGGTGTATTCGTGGATCGGCGGCGACCGGCCGAGCGACGTCGCGAACAATGCGCGCGCGGTCGTCGAGCGCGGCTTCAAGGCCGTGAAGATGAACGGCTCCGAGGAGCTGCAGATCGTCGACACCTACGACAAGGTCGAGCAGGTGATCGCGAACGTCGCGGCGGTGCGCGACGCGGTCGGCCCGCACGTCGGGATCGGCGTCGACTTCCACGGCCGCGTGCACAAGCCGATGGCGAAGGTGCTCGCGAAGGAACTCGATCCGTACAAGCTGATGTTCATCGAGGAGCCGGTGCTGTCGGAGAACGCCGAGGCGCTGCGCGACATCGTCAACCAGACCAACACGCCGATCGCGCTCGGCGAGCGGCTGTACTCGCGCTGGGACTTCAAGCACATCCTCGCGGGCGGCTACGTCGACATCATCCAGCCGGACGCGTCGCACGCGGGCGGCATCACCGAGTGCCGCAAGATCGCAACGCTCGCGGAAAGCTACGACGTGGCGCTGGCGCTGCACTGCCCGCTCGGGCCGATCGCGCTCGCCGCGTGCCTGCAGCTCGATGCGGTCAGCTACAACGCGTTCATCCAGGAACAGAGCCTCGGCATCCACTACAACCAGGGCAACGACCTGCTCGACTACCTGCGCAACCCCGAGGTGTTCCGCTACGAGGACGGCTTCGTCGCGATCCCGCAGGGCCCGGGGCTCGGCATCGACGTGAACGAGGAGAAGGTGCGCGAGATGGCGAAGACGGGCCATCGCTGGCGCAACCCGGTGTGGCGCCACGCGGACGGCAGCGTCGCCGAGTGGTGACGAACGCGTGAGATAAGAGCGCCGCACGCGTGCCGCGCCACGCGTTCGACACGGCCGCCCCGACAAGGCGGCCGTTCTTGCATCCGCGCCACGCCCGCGGCGCGCGCCGGCGCCCGGCGCCGCGCTGTCCGGCCGTCAGCCGAGCGCCGCGAAGCCCGGCACGCTGAACGACAGCACGGCCGCCGCGACGAACACGCCGATCATCGTCATCCCTTCGAGATGCAGGATGTTGCGGAACGTGTGCGCGTCCTCGGTCGCCGCGGTGCGGCGCAGGCGCGGCAGCGCCGAGAAGCGGTTGAGCCCGCCGAGCACGAGTGCGAGCGCGACGAGCAGCAGCTTCAGCAGCAACACGCGGCCCCACGTGCTGCCGTCGAGCGGCGCGAGCGAGCCGCCGAGCCCGCGGATCGCGTTGAGCGCGCCGGTGCCGAGCACGAAGACGACCGCGACGATCGACGTGCGCGACAGGTGCTGGCCGATGCGGATCAGCGCGCCGCGCGCGACCGACGTCCCGAGCGCCGGCAACACCGCGAGCCCGCCCGCGAGCACGAGGCCGCCCCACACGGCGGTGGCCAGCAGGTGCAGCGTCTGCACGCCGACCGCCGCGGACAGCACGCCGCTGTCGGCCGCATGGCCGAGCGACGCCTTGCCGGCCGCCACCACGATCACCGCGAACCACAGCACCGCATGCGCGAGCGGGCCGTCCGGCTTCGCGAGCGCGACGATCGCGAGCAGCACCGCGCCGGCGAACGCGACGCTCCATGCGAAGCCCGTGTGCGTCTGCATCAGCATGACGGGAATCGCGGCGAACGCGCCGCCGAGCCCCGCGCCGCTCATCGCCGCGGCCTCGTACACGAGCCAGCCGAGATCGGCGAGCACCAGCGCCAGCGCGGCCGCCACCAGCGAATGTTGCGCGCGCAGCCATGCGGGGTGCGACGGCGCGATGACCGGCCGCGCGCCGTCCTTGCCGAGCCACGCCTTGAGCAGCGCCGAGCCGACCGCCATCGCGAACGCCGCATCCATCAGCGCCGCGAGCGCGACCTGGCCGATCCACAAGCTGTCGAACTTCATCGCGCGCACCCTCCCGCAAGCGGCAGGCCGGCAGCGCGGCGGCAACGGGACGGACAGCGTGAGGCAGGCAACGGCACGGTAGAAAACGTCATCGATGAATCCGGAAACGGGAGAAATGACTGGGTCAGCGGCGGAGGCGGCGCCGCGCGACCCGCGAGTGTACGGTCTTCGAGGGTGAAAGCGCACGCCGGTTCACTCGACCGTCGCGCAATGCGCGTCAAATTGTCGCAAGTCGCAAACGGACAGGAACCGATGTCCTTTCGTCAAATAGCCGTCATTACCCATCGATGATAGAATGCCGCGTCGCAGCAGCCCGGCTGTCCTGCCGTCCATGCGCCGAGCCGATCGTAGCCCGGACAAGGTCCCCGACGAATAATCATGGAGTCTCGTGTGTCTTCAAGACGCCTCTTCCGTCCGCTGCTCGCCGTTCTGATGATCGGCGGCGCGGGCCTTATGAGCGCTGCCCAAGCGCAGACCAAGCCCACGGAGCAAGCGCACGCCCAGCAGGCGCCGCTCAAGGCACCCGATACCATGGCCGAGCGCGTGCGCGGCTGTACCGCATGCCACGGCGTCCACGGCCAGGGCACGGACAACGACTATTTCCCGCGTCTTGCCGGCAAGCCGGCCGAGTACCTGTACAACCAGCTCGTCAACTTCCGCGACGGCCGGCGCAAGTACCCGCCGATGAACTATCTGCTCACGTACCTGAACGACGACTACCTGCGCGAAATCGCCGAGCACTTCTCGGCCGAGCGTCCGCCGTACCCGACGCCGGCGAAGCCGACGCTGCCGGCCGCGACGCTCGCACGCGGCAAGCAGCTCGTCACGCAGGGCGACCCGGCCCGCAAGCTGCCGGCCTGCGTGGCCTGCCACGGCGCGGGGCTGACCGGCATGCAGCCGGCGATCCCGGGCCTCGTCGGCCTGCACGCCGACTACCTGAGCGCACAGCTCGGCGCATGGCGCTCGGGCAACCGCCACGCGAAGGCGCCCGATTGCATGCACGACATCGCCGCGAAGCTTTCCGACGAAGACGTGACGGCCGTGACCGCATGGCTCGCCGCGCAACCGGCGCCCGCCAACCCCGTGCCGGCCCCGGCGCGTTCGATGAAGACTCCGCTCGCCTGCGGCAGCGAACCGCAATAAGGCAAGGGAGACAGACACAATGAAACGCAAGTCCCTGTTTGCACTCTCGGCCGTCGCGATCGTCGCGGCTGCCGCCCTCGTGCCGGTCCTGTGGCCGGGCAACGACACGCTGCACGGCGCTGCCGCCGTCGCGGCCACGCCGGCCGACCAGGCCGCGCTGATCAAGAAGGGCGAATACCTCGCGCGCGTCGGCGACTGTATCGCGTGCCACACGGTGCGCGGCGGCAAGTCGTTCGCGGGCGGCCTGCCGATGGCGACGCCGTTCGGCACGATGTACACGCCGAACATCACGCCGGACGACCAGAACGGTATCGGCAAGTGGACGTCGGACGACTTCTACCGCGCGATGCACACGGGTCGCTCGAAGGACGGCAGCCTGCTGTATCCGGGCTTCCCGTTCGCGAGCTACACGAAGGTCACGCGCGCCGATTCGGACGCGATCTACGCGTACCTGCGTTCGGTCCCGCCGGTGTCGGTGCCGAGCCGTCCGCACGAACTGAAGTTCCCGTTCAACAACCGCAACCTGCTGATCGGCTGGCGCACGCTGTTCTTCAAGGAAGGCGAGTACAAGCCGGATCCGACGAAGTCCGTCGAATGGAACCGCGGCGCGTATCTCGTCGAAGGCCTCGGCCACTGCTCGATGTGCCACACGTCGATCAACATGATGGGCGGCCCGGTGAACTCGTCGGCGTTCGCCGGCGGCCTGATCCCGCTGCAGAACTGGTATGCGCCGTCGCTGACGAACGACAAGGAACTCGGCCTCGGCGACTGGCACGTGCAGGAGCTGTCCGACCTGCTGCAGGCCGGCGTGTCGCAGAAGGGCGCGGTATTCGGCCCGATGGCGGACGTGGTCCACAACAGCCTGCAGTACATGACCGACGAAGATACGCGCGCGATGTCGACGTACCTGAAGTCGATCCCGCAGAAGGCTGAAGCGCCGAAGAACATGCAGTACGAGCCGTCGAAGCAGTTCGGCAACGCGCTGTTCGAACAGGGCAAGAAGATCTACGCGGACAACTGCGCGACCTGCCACGCCGAAAACGGCGCGGGCAAGCCGCCGGCCTATCCGCCGCTCGCGGGCAACCACTCGATCATGATGGAATCGGCCGTCAACCCGATCCGCATGGTGCTGAATGGCGGCTACCCGCCGAGTACGTTCAAGAATCCGCGTCCGTACGGGATGCCGCCGTTCGCGCAGTCGCTGTCGAACCAGGAAGTCGCGGCGGTTGTCACGTATATCCGGATGTCATGGGGTAACAACGGTACGCCGATCTCGCCGCAACAGGTGAGCGATCTGCGTTCCGCGCCGCTCGACTAAGAAGCGGCGCACACAAACGGGGCGCGGCTGCGGGAAACCGCGGCCGCGCCCTTTTGCTTTTTGGCTGTTTTGCGATGCAGGTTTGCCGCGCGGGCCGCGCGATGCATCGCCGATCATAAAACTCAAGAGTGGTATCTATGTCTTTCGAATCTCTCGGCCTGGCCGAACCGCTGGTCAAGGCGGTCAACGAGCTCGGCTACACGTCGCCGACTCCGATCCAGCAGCAGGCCATTCCGGCCGTCCTCGGCGGCGGCGACCTGCTCGCCGGCGCGCAAACCGGCACCGGCAAGACCGCCGGCTTCACGCTGCCGATCCTGCAACGCCTGCACACGTTCTACGCCGAGCACCGCGGCGCGAAGCGCGCGGTGCGCGCGCTGATCCTCACGCCGACGCGCGAACTCGCCGCCCAGGTCGAGGAAAGCGTGCGCGCGTACAGCAAGTACCTGAAGCTGCGCTCGACCGTGATGTTCGGCGGCGTCAGCATCAATCCGCAGATCGATGCGCTCAAGCGCGGCGTCGACATCGTCGTCGCGACGCCGGGGCGCCTGCTCGACCACATGCAGCAGAAGACCATCGACCTGTCGGATCTCGACATCCTCGTGCTCGACGAAGCCGACCGGATGCTCGACATGGGCTTCATCCACGACATCAAGCGCGTGCTCGCGAAGCTGCCGCCGCAGCGCCAGAACCTGCTGTTCTCGGCCACCTTCTCCGATGAAATCAAGGCGCTCGCCGACAGCCTGCTCGACTCGCCCGCGCTGATCGAGGTCGCGCGCCGCAACACGACCGCCGAGAGCGTCGCGCAGAAGATCCATCCGGTCGACCGCGATCGCAAGCGCGAGCTGCTCACGCACCTGATCCGCGAACACAACTGGTTCCAGGTGCTCGTGTTCACGCGCACCAAGCACGGCGCGAACCGGCTCGCCGAGCAGTTGACGAAGGACGGCATCAGCGCGATGGCGATCCACGGCAACAAGAGCCAGTCGGCGCGTACGCGCGCGCTGGCCGAGTTCAAGAACAGCACGCTGCAGGTGCTCGTCGCGACCGATATCGCCGCGCGCGGGATCGACATCGACCAGTTGCCGCACGTCGTCAACTTCGATCTGCCGAACGTGCCGGAAGACTACGTGCACCGGATCGGCCGCACGGGCCGCGCGGGCGCGACCGGCGAAGCCGTGTCGCTCGTGTGCGTCGACGAGAAGCAGTTGCTGCGCGACATCGAGCGGCTGATCAAGCGCGAGATTCCGCAGGAAGTGATCGCGGGCTTCGAACCCGATCCGAACGCGAAACCGGAGCCGATTCAGCAGCGCCGTGGCCAGCAGCAGCCGCGTGGCGGTGGCGGCGGCAATCGTCAGCCACGTGCCGGCGGCTCAGGCCAGCCGGCCGCGAAGCGCGACGGCAACGCGCAACCGAAGGCCGCGCAGCAGAAGGCCGCGAAGCCGCGCACGCAAGGCGGGGCCGGCGGCAATGGCGGCGGACGTCCGGCAGGCGGCGGCAACGGCGCCCGCCCGGCAAGCGGCAACGCCGCGCATCCGAACCGCAACCGTTCGTCGCGCAGCGGCCAGCGCGGTCACTGAAGCCGCGCGGCCGCGCGCCGCAGGTGCTCGATCTGGCGTCGCCAGCGTGCGAGCACCGCGGCGCGCTCCCCTTCCAGCGTGAACGTGACGCCTGTCGCGAGACGCGCATAGCCGACCCGCTGCGCATCGCCGTGCGCGATCGTCGCGGCGAATCCGGCCAGGCCGCCGAAGTCTCCTTCGAGCGGCGCCATCTCCAGTTGCGCCTGAAAGAACGCGCCGTCCGCGACGAGCGTCAACGCGGCCGTGCGCCGCTGCGCGATCGCGCGCGCCGCCCGCGACTGCGGCCAGAGCGCGATCAGCAGCGTGCGTGCATCGTGTGCGTAGATCTCGCCGACGCCGAGCAGCGTCGTGCGCAACTGGCCGTCGTCGGTCGCGACGATCAGCGACGCGGCGAGGTCGGCATGACGCTCGAGCGCGGTGCCGTCGAACAGCGACACGACGGCGGGCGGCCACGCGTCGAACGTCCATTGTTCGAGCGCGTGGCGATGGGTATCGGTCATGATGGCGTGGCCCGGGCGCGAATCGGATGAGAATGCACCAGCATACGCGCGACGGGCCGTGCCGCGGCGATCAGCGCAGGAAAACGTGCCGCGTGATCTTCGTGAGCGGATAGTGGACGCCCGGCTGGATCTTCGCGGGCAGGTCGAGCGGCTTGAGCAGCATCTTCACGCACATGTCGGCCGACAGGTTGCGCCGGACGAGCGAATTGATGCGTGCGGCGCGCTCGCGGTTGTATTGGCTGTCGCCGACGCGGTCCGGATAGCGGATCGCGAACACGTGGCGCAGCGCGATCTCGGAATCCTCGTTCTTGATTTCCATCACGCGGCGCGCCAGCGCCCCGAGCACCGCGAGCCGGCCGTTGCCTTCGACCTGGTTGTACTTCTTGAAGAACTTGAAGAAGTGCTTGTAGTGACGCACTTCGTCCGTGCGGATGTTGTCGGTGATTTCCTTCAGCACCGGCTCGTCCGAGCATTCGTTGATCGCGCGATAGAGCGTGGCCGTGCCCGTCTCGACGACGCAGCGCGCGACCATTTCGAGCGCGCGGGTTTTTTCGAACGCCTCGACCGAGCAGGTCTTCGAATACTCGGCGAAGAAATTCGCGAACGCCGTATCCCAGTCGAACTCGGGCCACACGTGCGCGATATACGCCTTCAGCGCGCGGCCGTGCTGCAATTCTTCGGGCTCCCATGCATTGTTGAGCCATGCGGAGACTTCCGGATCGTCATTGAAGAATTCGCTCAGATTGCTCGTATAGAGATCCGAGCCGCTTTCGATGAACGACGACGCGCACAGCAGCAGCAGCAAATCCTCGTTCGCGGCGGCACGCTGACGATCGATCCGGTTCAGGTCGATGTCCTCGATACGCCACGGCATCACATGCGTCGTTTTGGTGTCCATGGTGGTGCGCTCCCAGTCGTCGCGCGGAGGCCGGCCCATGCCTGGGGCACAGGCGCCAGCCGATCCGCGGCGGCGTTTTACTTGCGTTTATAGTGAGTCGGTCCGGCCGAACCATTCTGGCATCTTAGCCGGACTTTCATGTTCGTGCTCCAAAGCACTGACCATACCCGACAAGCGCAGTTCCACGGCGTCCGTTGCCGTTCGTTAGATGAGACCTTCAAACCGCTTGCGCGCGTTCGATGGCATGCGCCGCGCCAAACGAAACGGGCGGCCGCCGGGCCGCCCGTGATGCCGGGAAACTGCAAGGAAAGCTGGAAGCGATCCGTCAGAAACCGGCCGCCAGCCCGTCGCGCCGGCTGTCGCTCGCGGCCACGTAGCCGCGCTCCGGATCGTCGGGATCGAGGCGCCAGACGAACTGCCCCGAACCGAAATCCATGTACGGATCGTCGATCGACTTGATCGTATGGCCGCGGGCGGCCAGCCCGTCGACGGTCGCGCGGTTCATCGTCGCCTCGACGTCGAGCGTGAAGTCGCGGTTGACCTTCCAGCGCGGCGCGCAACACGCGGCCTGCGGCTGCTGGCCGTAGCCGAGCATCCGCACGACGGTCTGCAGATGGCCTTGCGGCTGCATGTCGCCGCCCATCACGCCGAAGCTCATCACGGCCTCGGTGCGGCCGTTGGCCTGCTCGGTGACGAACGCCGGGATGATCGTGTGGAACGGCCGCTTGCCGCCCGCGACGACGTTCGGCGAAGCCGGGTCCATCGAGAAGCCGTGCCCGCGGTTCTGCAGCGCAATGCCCGTACCGGGCACGACGAGCCCCGAACCGAAGCCCATGTAGTTCGACTGGATGAAGCTCACCATCATCCCGCGCTCGTCGGCCGCCGACAGGTAGATCGTGCCGCCCGAATGCGGGCGGCCGGCGGCGAAGTGCGTCGCGCGCGCGCGATCGATCAGCTTCGCGCGTTCGGCGAGATAGGCGTCGTCGAGCATCTGTTCGGGCGTGACGTCCATCGCGCGCGGATCGGCGACGTAGCGATAGACATCGGCGAACGCGAGCTTCATCGCCTCGATCTGCAGATGCTGCGAATCGACCGAGTCGACCGGCCATTCGGTCACGCCCGCGTGCTCGGCGATGCCGAGCGCGATCAGCGCGGCGATGCCCTGCCCGTTCGGCGGAATCTCGTGAATCGTGTGGCGGCCGAAGCGCTTGCCGATCGGCTCGACCCATTCCGGCCGGTACGCGCGCAGGTCGGCTTCGGTCAGCGCCCCGCCGCCCTCGCGCGCGAACGCGGCGAGACGCTCGGCGAGCGCGCCTTCGTAGAACGCCCGGGCGCCTTCCGTCGCGAGCGTGCGCAGCGTCTGCGCATGACCGGGCAGGCAGACGCGTTCGCCGACGAGCGGCGCGCGGCCGCGCGGCATGAAGGTGTCCGCGAAACCCGGCAGGCCCCGCAGTTCGGGGACGGCCGCCGCCCACTTGTGCGCGACGATCGGCGGCACCGAATAGCCGCGCTCCGCGATCTCGATCGCCGGCTCGAGCAGGTCCGCGAACGGCAGCGAACCGAACTTCGCGTGCAGCGCTTCCCACCCCGCGATCACGCCCGGCACGGTGACGGTGTCCCAGCCGCGCGTCGGCTTGTTCGCGATGCCGCGCGCGTCCTCGCCGTGGCGCTGGCGGAAGTAGTCGACGTTCCATGCGGCCGGCGCGACGCCCGATGCATTGAGTCCCGACAGTCGCTCGCCGTCCCACACGAGCGCGAACGCATCGCCGCCGAGCCCGCACGACACCGGCTCGACGACGGTGATCGCGGCGGCCGCGGCCAACGCCGCGTCCACCGCGTTGCCGCCCTTCCACAGCATCCGCAACCCGGCCTGCGCGGCCAGCGGGTGCGACGTCGACACGACGTTGCGCGCGAACACCGGGATGCGGGTTGTCGGATACGGGTTGTGCCAGTTGAAGTCAGTCATCGATGCCACCTTGTCGAAAACGGGATGAACGCGCGCCCGCACGCGCGGGCCATCCGCCATTGCAGCGCGATCGGCACGATCGCGCAAATTCATTTGTCACATGAATCCATGCAATTTCCGCATGAATCATGCGCACCGACGGCCGACAGGCCGGCCGAACGCCGTTGCCGCCCTTACAATACCCGCTCCGTCTCACGACACGACCATCGAGCCATGACCCGAGATCCTCGCCTCACCCTCAACGCGCGCCAGCAGGAATTGCTCGAATGGGTGCAGCGCGACGGCTTCGTGACCGTCGACGATCTCGCCGCGCACTTCGCGGTGACGCCGCAGACGATCCGCCGCGACGTGAACTGGCTCGCCGACCTGAACCTGCTGCGCCGCTACCACGGCGGCGCGAGCCTGCCGACCAGCTCGGAGAACGTGTCGTACACGGCGCGCCAGCGGATGTTCCACGACGAGAAGCGGCGCATCGCGGCGCTCGCGGCGTCGCACATCCCCGACCAGGCGTCGCTGTTCATCAACCTCGGCACGACGACCGAGGAAGTCGCGCGCGCGCTGAACCGCCATCACGGGCTGCACGTGATCACCAACAACCTGAACGTCGCGTCGATGATGAGCGGCTACCCCGACTGCGAGGTGCTGATCACGGGCGGCATCGTGCGGCCGTGGGACAAGGGCATCGTCGGCGAGCTCGCGATCGACTTCATCCGCCAGTTCAAGGTCGACTACGCGATCATCGGCACGTCGGCGATCGAGGCCGACGGCACGCTGCGCGATTTCGACACGCGCGAGGTGCGCGTCGCCGAGGCGATCATGCAGCATGCGCGCACGGTCTACCTCGTGACCGACCATTCGAAGGTCGGCCGCCCGGCACTGGTGCGCCAGGGCCACCTGAGCCAGGTGCACGCGCTCTTCACCGACAAGCCGCTGCCGCCCGACATGGCCGACACGGTCGCCGCCGCCGGCACCCAGGTGTACGTCGCGGAATGACGGTCGCGATGCTGCACCGCACCTGAAACTTCAAGTGAAATCAAGAAGTTGGCGCCGCGCGCGAACCGCTTGTGGCATGCGCTTCTGTCAAACGGAAAATTAACGGGGCACGATTTGTCGTTGCCCGCGCGCTCGACTAGACTCCAGTTCCCCGGCCCGTTCGCCGATCCGCCTGTGCCAGGGCGGTGCGAATCGCAGGCCGGCGAATGCAGCTTTTCCCCCCAAGCCATACCCTCGCGGGGTATCGCGCGGCGGCGTATACGCCGGCCGCGCGGGCAGTCCGATTGCCATGGAGAGAACGATGCTGAGTCCGCATGAATTCGCCACGCTCTTGCTTGTAAAGGACGCGCCTGATCAGCGCGACATGGATCGGGATGAACTGGACATCCTGCTCGAACAACAACTCGTCCGCCTGGAAGGGCTCGGCTCGGGGCGCAAATACTGCGTGACCGAGACCGGCGACGCCGCGCTGCGATCCATCAAGTACCGCTATTCGTAAGCCCGCTGTTCCCGACCTGACCTGATCGCGCGGCCGGATTCCGGCCGCGCGGTCGTTCTGCCTCCCGCCTGCCCGTCGCCGCCGTCGGTTTCAGCCGCCGCGCAGCGTCGGATCGACCGCCGCCCGCCAGCTGATGGCCTGCGCGCGTGCGCCGTTGAAATACGCGATCCAGCCGGCGCGTGCCGCCGCGTCGGGCGCCGCATAGTGGGTCGAAAGTTCGTTTACGAACGCACAATAGTTCGCTTCGGTCAGCCCGCGATACCGTTTCGCGACGTACGCGTCGTACAGCGTCGAGTACACCGGCTGCGCGTCCGCGCCCCAGTCGCGCGCCGCGCCGCCGCACGACGTCTGCAGGTCGACGAACGACGGCGCCCGCCAGTTGCCCGCGAGCGGCGGCGTCCCCGCGCCGCATCCCGCCAGAAGGACGGCGCACACGCCGGCCCACATCCCAATACGCATGATTCACCTCGCGAAACGGTCGATTCCGTCAGTATCGTCCGGGATCGTGTCGCACGCTACTGGCCCCGCTTTTTCGAACTTTACTTTTTCGATTTCGTTCGTTAAATTTCGAATTCGAACATTTCATGTTCGCCCCATTTCAACAGACGATAAGGACAGCAGGTGACCCAACCGAATCGCTACGATCTGCTCGTCGTCGGCGGCGGCATCAACGGCGCGGGGATCGCGCGCGATGCGGCCGGCCGCGGCCTGTCGGTCATGCTCTGCGAACAGGACGACCTCGCGTCGCACACGTCGTCGTCCAGCACCAAGCTGATTCACGGCGGCCTGCGTTACCTCGAGTACAACGAGTTCGGGCTGGTGCGCAAGGCGCTGCAGGAGCGCGAGACGCTGCTGCGCGCGGCGCCGCACATCATGTGGCCGCTGCGCTTCGTGATGCCGCACATGCCGAACCTGCGTCCGGCCTGGCTGATCCGCATCGGCCTGTTCCTCTACGATCACCTCGCGAAACGCGAACTGCTGCCCGGCTCGCGCGGCATCGACATGCGCCGCCATGCGGCCGGCGCGCCGCTGATCGACTCGATCAAGCGCGGCTTCGTGTATTCCGACGGCTGGGTCGACGACGCGCGCCTCGTCGTGCTGAACGCGATGGATGCGAAGGAACGCGGCGCCGAGATCCTGACGCGCACGAAGCTCGTTTCCGCCGAGCGCCGCGGCGACGAGTGGGAAGCGCGGCTGCAGCACGCCGACGGCTCGATCCGCGTCGTGCATGCGCGCGCGATCGCGAACGCGGCCGGCCCGTGGGTCGGCGACGTGCTGCACGGCGCGCTCGGCCGCGGCGCGCATCACAGCGTGCGGCTCGTGAAGGGCAGCCACATCATCACGCGCCGCCTGTTCGATCACGATCACGCGTACATCTTCCAGAACCCGGACAAGCGGATCATCTTCGCGATTCCGTACGAGCACGATTTCACGCTGATCGGCACGACCGACGTCGAATACACGAACGATCCCGCGAAGGTCGCGATCGATCGCGACGAGACGCAGTATCTGTGCGATTCGATCAACCGCTACTTCAAGCGCAAGATCTCGCCGGCCGACGTGCACTGGACCTATTCGGGCGTGCGTCCGCTGCTCGAGGACGAGAACGCGGCGAACGCGTCGGCCGTCACGCGCGACTACCGCCTCGAACTCGACGACGGCGCGGGCGCCCCGCTGCTGTCGGTGTTCGGCGGCAAGATCACGACGTTCCGCAAGCTCGCGGAAGAAGCCGGCGACATGCTGTGCCGCGCGCTCGGCCGCGACGCGAAGCGCTGGACGGCCGGCGTCGCGCTGCCGGGCGGCGACATCGCGGACGCGAAGTTCGACGTGTTCGCCGGCGCGTTCGCGAAACGTCACCCGTGGCTGCCCGCCGCGCTCGCGCGCCGCTATGCGCGTGCGTACGGCACGCGTGCGGAACGCGTGGTGGAAGGCGCGAAGTCGCTCGCGGATCTCGGCGCCGAAATCGCGCCGGGCATCCACGACGCCGAGCTGCGCTACCTGCGCGACGCCGAATGGGCGACCTGCGCGCAGGACGTGCTGTGGCGCCGCTCGAAGCTCGGCCTGCACGTCGCGCCCGGCACGCTCGATGCCGTGACCGCCGCGGTCGACGCGTGGTTCGCCGCCGCGCATGCGCCGCACGCGTGACTCGAACGCAAATTGCAGTTGCAGTTGCCTGACCGACGTTGATTCACCGACGCGCCGCCCCATGCGGCGCGCATCACAACTAAGCCGATCCACGGATGGAGATGAGAGACATGCAGGACCAGTACATCCTCGCGCTTGACCAGGGCACCACGAGTTCCCGCGCGATGCTGTTCGATCGCCAGGGCAATATCGTATCGATCGCCCAGAAGGAATTCGAACAGATCTACCCGCAACCCGGCTGGGTCGAGCACGACCCGCAGGAAATCTGGTCGACGCAAGCCGGCGTCGCCGCGGAAGCCGTCACGCGCACGGGCCTGAACGGCACGTCGATCGCGGCGATCGGCATCACGAACCAGCGCGAAACGACGATCGTCTGGGATCGCGAGACGGGCCAGCCCGTCTACAACGCGATCGTGTGGCAGGATCGCCGTACCGCCGACTTCTGCGACTCGCTGAAGAAGCAGGGCCTCGAAGCGAAAGTGCGTGCGAAGACCGGCCTGCCGATCGACTCGTACTTCTCGGCGACGAAGATCCGCTGGATCCTCGACAACGTGCCGGGCGCGCGCGACAAGGCGCGCCAGGGCAAGCTCGCGTTCGGCACCGTCGACAGCTGGCTCGTGTGGAACTTCACGAAGCACGAGCTGCACGTGACCGACGTGACCAACGCGTCGCGCACGATGCTGTTCAACATCCATACGCGCGAGTGGGACAACGAGCTGCTCGAACTGCTCGACATCCCGCGCAGCATGCTGCCGGAAGTGAAGGCGTCGTCGGAGATCTACGGCCACACGAAGACCACCGTGTTCGCGTCGAAGATCCCGCTCGCGGGCATCGCCGGCGACCAGCATGCGGCGCTGTTCGGCCAGATGTGCACGACGTCGGGCATGGTGAAGAACACCTACGGCACCGGCTGCTTCCTGATGATGAACACCGGCGACAAGCCGATCGAGTCGAAGAACAACCTCGTCACGACGATCGCGTGGCAGATCGGCGACGACGTGCAGTACGCGCTCGAAGGCAGCATCTTCATCGCGGGCGCGGTCGTGCAGTGGCTGCGCGACGGCGTCGGCCTCATCAAGACGGCCGCGGAAATCGAGGCGCTCGCCGCCAGCGTGCCGCATACCGACGGCGTGTATCTCGTGCCCGCGTTCGCCGGGCTCGGCGCGCCGCACTGGAACGCCCGGGCGCGCGGCTCCGTGTTCGGCGTCACGCGCGGCACGAGCGCTGCCCATCTCGCCCGCGCGGCGCTCGATGCGATCGCGTACCAGTCGCTCGACGTGCTGGCCGCAATGGAAGCCGATTCCGGCATCAGCATCGGCGAGCTGCGCGTGGACGGCGGCGCGAGCGCGAACGACCTGCTGATGCAGTTCCAGGCCGACCTGCTCGGCGTCGACGCGGTGCGTCCGCAGATCACCGAGACGACCGCGCTCGGCGCGGCCTACCTCGCGGGCCTCGCGATCGGCTACTGGAAGAACCTCGACGAAGTGCGCGACCAGTGGCAGCTCGATCGCCGCTTCGCCCCGTCGATGCCGAAGGAGCAGGTCGAGCAGCGCATGGCCGGCTGGCAGCGCGCGGTACGCGCCGCGAAGGCATGGGCCGACGACGCCCGGTAACCCGAATCAATCCGGACGAAATACAACAACACCGGCGGACCGCGCGATGCGCGAGTCCGCCGTGACATACGAGAGACAACCATGTCACCTTATATTGCGGAATTCATCGGCACGGCGATCCTCGTGCTGCTCGGCAACGGCGCGGTCGCGAACGTGCTGCTTGCCAAGACCAAGGGCAAAGGCGCGGACCTGATCGTGATCGTGATGGGCTGGGCGATGGCGGTATTCGTCGCGGTCTACGTGACCGCGTCGTTCAGCGGCGCGCACCTGAACCCGATCGTCACGATCAGCCTCGCGCTCGCGGGCAAGTTCGCGTGGTCGAAAGTGGGCGGCTACGTGCTCGCGCAGATGCTCGGCGGGATGGCGGGCGCGCTGCTCGTGTGGCTCGCGTATCGCCAGCACTTCGCGAAGGAAGCCGATGCGGACCTGAAGCTCGCGGTGTTCTGCACGGCGCCCGCGATCCGCAGCACCACGCACAACGTGCTGACCGAAGCGATCTGCACGTTCGTGTTGATCCTCGGCGTGCTGTATCTCGCGTCGCCGCAGGTCGGCCTCGGCGCACTCGACGCGCTGCCCGTCGGCCTGCTGGTGCTCGGCATCGGCATCTCGCTCGGCGGCCCGACCGGCTATGCGATGAGCCCCGCGCGCGACCTGTCGCCGCGCATCATGCATGCGCTGCTGCCGATTCCCGGCAAGCGCGACAGCGACTGGCGCTATGCCTGGGTGCCCGTCGTCGGCCCGCTGCTCGGCGGCGCCGCGGCAGCCGGGCTGTATCTGCGCCTGCACGCGATGGCCTGATCGCCGTTTGAACGAAGCGCGCGGCGTTCACTGCCGCGCGCTTCACTCCCCTCCTTTGCGCGACCGGTCATTCACGGCCGTCACCAGCGACTTCAGCTTCACGCCGACGTTCGCGACCGCCGCCGGCGTCACGTCGATCCCGCGCTCGACCAGCATTCTCGCCACGCGCATTTCTTTCGCGAATCCCGCTGCACGGCCGAAGCCGCTCGCCGCGACGAGCCGCGCGAGCGCATCGAAATGGAAGTGGATTTCCGCATCGGCGCCGAGCACGCGCGCGACCGACTGCACGCCGAGCGCCGGCTCTCCGGCCACCTGCAACTGCGCATCGTATTGATCGGACCAGAACCACGGCGTGTCGCGATACGGTTCGCCCGCGCCGAGCATGTTGCGGGCGGCCACGTGCGCCTGCGTCTCGGCGCCATGCCACGTCTCCTGGCGAACCAACCGCCCCGATAACGCGCTCGGAAACACCGCGACGTCGCCGGCCGCGTAGATGCCGCGCGCCGACGTCTCGAGCCGCGCGTTCACGACGATCCCGCGCTCGACCGCGAGGCCCGCGTCGCGCGCCAGCGCGTCGGCCGGTTCGATGCCGATGCCGGTCACGACCGTGTCGGCAAGCAGCGCGTCGCCGTCGTCGAGCAAGACGGCCAGCGCCCCGCCCGAGGTCCGCTCGATCGCAACGGGCGTGCGGTTCAGACGGATCGCCACGCCGCGCTCGTCGTGAAGCGCATGCACGCGCGTCGCGATGGCTTCCGGCACTGCCCGGCCAAGCAGCCGTGGCGCCGCATCGAGCACGGTCACGCGGCAGCCGCGCTGCCGCGCCGACGCCGCGACTTCGAGTCCGATGAAGCCGCCGCCGACCAGCACGATCCGTGCGTCGGGCACGAGCCGCGCGCCCAGCGCGGCCGCATCGTCGAGCGTACGCAACGCGACCACGCCGTCGAGCGCCGCGCCCGGAATGGCCAGACGGCGTGCGCTGCCGCCGGTCGCCAGCAGCAACGCGTCGTAGCCGAACACGTGTCCACCGGCCACGCGTACTTCGCGTGCATGCGGATCGATGCGCTCGACGGTCGCGACGACCCGCTCGACGCGATCGGCCGCCCACGCCTCGGCATCGCGCAACCGGCATTGCGCCGCGCTACGCTCGCCCGTCAGCACGCCCTTCGACAACGGCGGCCGCTCGTACGGCGGGTGCGGCTCCGCGCCGATCAGCACGATGCGCCCGCGCCAGCCGGACGCGCGCAGCACCTGCGCCGCGCGGCCGCCCGCATGACCCGCGCCGACGATCGCCATTACCCGGTCGTGGCTCATCGCGTCACACCTCGATCAGGATGCGACCGTCTTCGATCTTCGCGCGGTACGTGCGCAGCTTCTCGCAGGCGGGCGCGGACAGCGGCCGGCCGTCGCGTACGTCGAAGCGACCGTTGTGCTTCGGGCATTCGATCACGTGATCCATCACGAACCCGTCCGCGAGATGTACGTGCTCGTGCGTGCACAGGCCGTCGCTCGCGTACACCTGGCCGTCGATCCGGTAGATCGCGTACGTGCGGCCGGCGTGATCGAAGCGCGCGACGTCTTCGTCGTCGATGTCGTCGAGCGCGCCGGTGTCGATCCATTGCGTCATGGGGTGTGTCTCCTTCGTCGGGATGGTCGGTAGCTGTCATGCGCGCGCGGCATCGGGCACCGGCCGCACGACGTAATCGGACGGATCGCGCGTCTGCCGGATCAGCGCCGGCACGATCTCCGCATACGCGGCGAGCGTGCTGCGGTACGGCGGCGGCATGTCGGCCTTCACGGCTTCGTGCAGCTTCGGCAGCGCATGGAACGGCACCATCGGGAACATGTGGTGCTCGACGTGATAGTTCATGTTCCAGTACAGGAAGCGGAACACCGGATTCATCATCACGGTGCGGCAGTTGCGCCGGTGATCGAGCACGTTCTCCGGCATGCCCGCGTGCTGCGTGAGGCCGAAATACAGGTACAGCCATGCGCCGTAGAGGCTCGGCAGCCCGATGTAGAGCAGCGGCAGGATCGTGTGCCAGTACATCGCGGCGCCCGCCACGAGCGCGTAGATCGCGAGATGGATGCGCGACTCGCGCACGACCTTCGGCCATTCCGATTCAGGCACGTAGGTGCGCTCCTCGTCGTCGAGCCGGCCGGTGACCGACGCCGCGATCATCTTGCGCAACTCGCCGGCCACGTGCTTCAGCGCGACGACGTTCAGCACGAGCGCGAGCCAGTCGGTCGGCTTCGGCGCGGCGATTTCCGGATCGCGCCCGACGACCAGCGTATCGGTGTGATGGCGCGCATGACTCCAGCGCCACGCGGTTGCGCGGCGAAACACCTGGAACGACGCGACCTGGTACAGCGCGTCGTTCATCCAGCGCGTGCGGAACGCGGTGCCGTGCCCGCATTCGTGCCAGCGCGAATCGGCCGGGCTGCAGTAAAGGGTGCCGTACACGAAGAACGCCGGGATCGCCCACGCCGAATGCGCGCGCCACGCCAGCCACGCGAGCGCGCCGCTGATCGCGATCGCCGCGTACCAGATCAGCGTGTCGCGAATCGCACGCGCGTCGCCGCGCTGCATCAACTGCTTCATCAGCGGCCGCGGCACCGCGCACCGGTACCACGCGGCGTTGACGAGCCCGGCCGCCTGCGCGCGCTCGCCCGCGCCGCCGATCATTCGGTATTCCTGACGGCGCGCCGCGTTGCGCTTGCGTGTCGGGTCGTCGATAGGGGCCACGTCTGTCTCCTGGGGTTCTTGTGCGATGCAAGCGCGACACGCGCTGCCATGGAGTCAAAATTAGGCGCCCGGCTTCCGCTGCTCAATCGAAACGTTGACGAAATTTCGCCATCGCTTTAGCGTTCCCGGCAACGCCACGCGATCGATGGCGCCTATCACGATGGAGACGACCATGGCAGGAGAATCCGGGCCGCGCTGGCGCAAGCGCACCGCGCGCTTCGACGAGATCGCGGCGCTTGCCGGCGTCAGCACGACGACCGTCGACCGCGTGCTGAACGAGCGCGGCAGCGTCTCCGCGCAGGCGCGCGAACGCGTGGTGGCGGCCGCGCGGCAGCTCGGCGTGCCGCGGCAGCTGCCCGACACGCGGCACGGGCTGATCCACGTCGACGTACTGCTGCCGGACACCGACGCGCCGTTCTTCCGGCGGTTGCAGCAAGCGCTGCAGCGCTCGCTGCAAATGCTCGACCGGCGCGTGGTCGTGCACCGGACGATCCTGCCCGCCGCGGACGACGCGCGCGCCGCCGCGCTGATCGAACGGCCCGCGTACCGGCGCGCGGCGCTGATCGTCACCGCGCACGACACGGCCCGCATGCGCGACGCGCTGGCCGCCGCGATCGCGCGTGGCGAGACCGTCGTCACGATGGTCACCGACATCGGCGGCATCGACCGCGCGCACTTCGCCGGCATCGACAACTATCGCGCCGGGCGCACGGCCGGCTACTACATTGGCCGTCTCGCGGCGCGCCCCGGCCGCGTGCTGCTGCTCGGCGGCCGCATGGGCTACCGCGCGCACGCCGACCGGATGGCCGGCTGCCGCGACCAGCTTGCCGACGCGTTCGCCGCCGTGCGCTGCGACGACGCGCCGGTCGAGACGCTCGACCAGGACGACCGCTGCTACCGCGCGGTGTCGAAGGCGCTGCAGGCGCACGACGACGTGGTCGCGATCTACAACAGCGGCGCCGGGTCGGCCGGGATCGAGGCGGCGCTGCGCCGGGCCGGCGCGATCGGGCGCGTCGTATGGATCGGCCACGAGATGATCGATCTGCACCGCACGTTCATCGAAGCCGGCGCGATGGATCTCGCGATCGACCAGGATCCGGACGGTCAGGCGATTTCCGCGCTGCAGCACGTGCTGCATGCATGCGGCATCGTCGAGGCGCCGCCGCCGCACGATCCGGTCGAATTCCGTGTGTTCTGTCCGGCGAACGTGAGGACGAGCGCGTACCTGCAGCCGTGAACCCGCCGTGCGGCCCGGCGCGTGCATGCGTCGAAAAAATCGACCGCCGCATTGGCGATTTTTCGTCAACGTTTGTCATGCAGCCCGCGCCGCGCGTCCGTACATTGACAGCCATCCACGAACAACGACGGACAGGAGACGATGGCTGAACCGATCCTCATCGGCGTGAATCTCGACGGCGTGCTCGAACACGACGGGCTGCCGCCGCCCACGCCCGCCGAGCGCTTCCGGATGGTCGCCGCCGCCGGCGTGTTCGACTACGTCGAAAAGAATCCGGTGCGCGGCGAGGACCTGTCGCCGTATTTCGCGCTGGTCGAGCGCCACGCGCTGCCGATTCGCGTGATCGGCGGCATCTGGTGCGCGGGCCGCGACGAAGCGCATGTCGCCGAGATCGTCGCGGCGGGCGCGCGGTTCGGCAGCACGGTGCTCAACTGTCAGCTGTTCGCGCATCACGCGGACGGCCATCCGCTGTCGGATCGCGAAGTCGCCGATTTCTACCTGCGCGCCTATGCATGGGGCGAACCGTCCGGCTGCCTGCCGAGCCTCGAAGTGCACGTCGACATGTGGAGCGAGGATTTCGCGCGGGTTGCACGCGTCGCGCGGCATGTCGAGCAGGCGGGCGCGCCGTTCCGGATCACGCTCGATCATTCGCACCTGCTGTTCAAGATCGGCAATCGCGCCGAACTCGACGCATCGGGCCTGCACGAATCGGCCGACGGCGGCCGCGCGATGCTCGACCCCGCATCGCCCGCCGCGATCTACGCCGACTGGATCGCGCGCGGCTGGGTCCGGCATGCGCATGCGCGCAGCGTCGTGCCGAACAACCCGGACAATCGCTGGATGCGCCGCGCGGACGGCCGGCCCGGACGCGGCATCCAGTACCCGTTCGTCGCGCCGCCGCCGGGCGCGTACCACGGCGAATGGCGTGCCGAGTCGCTCGATCCATGGAAAGCCGCGTTGCGCCAGTTGCTGCAGGCGCGGGTGCAGGCCCATGCGCAAGCGACACCGCTCGAGCAGATCAGTTGCGAATTCATCCCGTTTCCCGACTACGGCGGCGGCGCACGCTATTCGATCTTCGACAACAACGTCGCGTGCGCGCACTGGCTGCGCGACACGTGGCACGCACTCGCCGCGCGCGCCGGCGCCTGATCCGGACCCGCCCCACTCAAGCCCCAAGGACAGAACGATGACGCAAGCCTTGCACTTTTCGCTGAACCGGATGAGCGCGCCGCGCTTGCCGCTCGACCGCTACGTCGCGCTGTGCCGGCGCCTCGGCGTCGACACGATCGAGATCCGCAACGATCTCGACGGCGTCGAACTCGCCGACGGCACGCCGGCCGCCGCCGTCCGCGCGACGGTCGAAGCCGGCGGCGTAACGATCCTGACGATCAACGCACTGCAGCGCTTCGAGCAGTGGAATGCCGAGCGCGCCGACGAGGCGACCGTGCTGGCCGACTACGCGGCGCAATGCGGCGCGCGGGCGCTGGTGCTGTGCCCGACCAACAGCCGCGCCGACACGCGCGACGAGCACGCCCGCCACGCGGATCTCGTCGCGGCGCTGAAGGCATTGAAGCCGATCCTCGAAGCCCGCGGCCTGCTCGGCTTCATCGAGCCGCTCGGTTTCGAAGAGTGCGCGCTGCGCCGCAAGTCGGACGCGGTGAAGGGCATCTACGCGGCAGCGGGCGAACCGGTGTTCCGGCTCGTGCACGACACGTTCCACCATCACCTCGCCGGCGAGGACGTCTTCTTCCCGAACCTCACGGGCCTCGTGCACCTCTCGGGCGTCGAGGAAGCCGACCTGCCGGTCGAGCGGATGCGCGACGGCCACCGCGTGCTGGTCGGCGGCGCCGACCGGCTCGGCAACGTCCGGCAACTACGCGAGCTGTTCGCGCGCGGCTACGGCGGTGCGTTGTCGTTCGAGCCGTTCGCGAACGAGATCGCCGAAGCCGACGACATCGAGGACCGGCTGCGGGCAAGCCTCGACTACGTGCGCGGCGAGCTGGCGGATTGCTGAGCGGACCGTCGCGACGGCGTGCGGCCCACGCCGGTCGCGCATCGACAAGACAAGTGAATCCACGGGAGAACGGAATGATCGAATTCGCCTTGTTCGGCGCGGGCAGGATCGGCAAGATCCACGCGGCGAATCTCGCGCGCCATCCGGGCGCGACACTGAAGTACGTGATCGACCGGCACGCGCCGTCGGCGGACGCACTCGCTCGCGCGCACGGCGCGCAGGCAGCCGACGTCGAACGCGCGCTGGGCGACGCGTCGGTGCGGGCCGTCGTGATCGCATCGAGCACCGATACGCACGCGGACCTGATCGTCGCGGCCGCGAACGCGGGCAAGGCGGTGTTTTGCGAAAAGCCGGTCGACCTCGCCGTCGAATGCTCGCGTGCATGCGCGGACGTCGTGCGGCGCACCGGCGTGACCTGCATGATCGGTTTCCAGCGCCGCTTCGACCCGACCTTCGCGGCGCTGAAGGCGCGCGTCGAGCGCGGCGAGATCGGCGCGCCTGAAATGCTGGTCGTCACGAGCCGCGACCCGGGCGCGCCGCCGGCCGACTACCTCCGCAGCTCGGGCGGCATTTTCAAGGACATGCTGATCCACGACTTCGACGTGTTCCGCTGGATCCTCGGCGACGAAGCGCACACGCTGCATGCGACGGGAAGCTGCCTGACCGATCCGGCCGTGCACGACGCCGGCGACATCGATTCGACCGCCGTGACGATCCGCACGCGGCGCGGGCTGCTGTGCCAGATCAACACGTCGCGCCGCGCGGCGTACGGCTACGACCAGCGCTTCGAACTGCTCGGCAGCCGCGGGATGCTGCAGGCCGGCAACGTGCGGCCGACCGAGGTGAGCGCGTGGCTTGCCGGCGGCATCGCGACGGACGTGCCGGAGCCGTTCTTCCTGGAACGCTACCGGCATGCGTACGCGGCCGAGATCGCGCACTTCGTCGACGCGTTGCGCGACGGCACGCCGGTCAGGACGACGATCGACGACGGACTCGCCGCGCTCGAGCTGGCCGAAGCCGCGATGACGTCGTGGAAAACGGGGCGCGTGATCGAGCTGTGACGCCGCGAACGGCGGCAGCGATCCGGGCAAGCGGACCGCTGCCGCCGCGCAAGCGCCGGCCGTCCGGCACAACTGCCGCACGGCACGGCCGCATCGGGCAAATTTGCCGCCACGTCGCGCGGCGTGCGCGTGAAAGCACGTATGATGGCGAATCGATCGGCGTCGCCGATATCCCGCGTTTTCATCACCATGCTCGATCACCTCATCTGCGACTGCGACGGCGTGCTCGTCGACAGCGAAGTCATCGCCGACCGCGTGCTGCTCGACACGCTGTCCGCCACGTTCCCGAACCTCGATTTCGAAGCCGCCGCGAAGTCGGCATTCGGCCAGCAGACGTCCCGCTTCCTCACCGGCATCGAAGCCCGCTTCGGGGTCGAGATGCCCGCCAACTTCATCGAGACCATCGAGCACAACATCGAAGTCGCGCTCGCGCAATCGCTCGCGCCGATCAGCGGCGTGCGCGACGCGCTGCTGAAGATCACGCTGCCGGCCGCCGTCGTGTCGAACAGCCGGCTCGCGCGCGTGCGCAGCTCGCTCAAGCGCGCCGCGCTCACCGAGATCTTCGGCGAACGCGTGTTCAGCGCCGAACAGGTCGCGCGGCCGAAACCCTACCCCGACGTGTACCTGCACGCAGCGCACACGCTCGGCGTCGCGCCGGCGCGCTGCGTCGTCGTCGAGGACAGCATCTCGGGGCTGAATGCCGCGCGGGCGGCCGGGATGAAGACGATCGCGTTCGTCGGCGCGAGCCACATCCCCGACAACTACGCGGACGCGCTGCGCGCGATGGGCATCACGCGGATCATGCGCAGGATGGACGAACTGCCGGCGCTCGTCGAAGCCGGCATGCGCGGCGAATTCGGCGACGTGCAGTCCTGATCGTCATTCGGGCCGGTTCGGGTCGATCCGGCCGCGCCACGGGCGCGCGAACGCGCCCGCGTTTCCTTCCGCTCAGGCCGGCTCGCAGCAGCGTTCGCGCGCGGCGGCCAGCGCCTCGCGGAACGCGACGAGTTCCGCGATCGTCAGCATCGGCAGCCCGTGCCGTTGCGCGAAGCGCTCGACATCGTCGCCGCGCGTCATCGTGCCGTCCGGATTCATCAGCTCGCACAGCACGCCGGCCGGCTTCAGGCCCGCGAGGATCGACAGATCGACCGTACCTTCGGTGTGACCGCGGCGCGCGAGCACGCCGCCCGGTTGCGCACGCAACGGAAACACGTGGCCGGGGCGCACGATGTCGTGCGGCTTCGCGCCGTCGGCGATCGCCGCGCGGATCGTCGTCACGCGGTCGGCCGCCGACACGCCGGTATGCACGCCTTCGCGCGCCTCGATCGACACGGTGAACGCGGTGCCGTTGCGGCTTTCGTTGGTCTGCACCATCGGCGGCAGTTCCAGCGCACGCACCGTGTCGTCGGTCAGGCACAGGCACACGATGCCGCTGCACTCGCGAATCAGCAGCGCCATCGTCTCGGGCGTGATGCGCTCGGCGGCGACGATCAGGTCGGCCTCGTTCTCGCGGTCGTGGTCGTCCTGCAGCACGACCGCGCGGCCCGCGCGCATCGCGTCGAGCGCGGCGGCGATGCGCGGCGGCACCGGTTCGGAATCCAGCAGAGGGAGATCGGCAAAGGCGTCGGCAGGCGCCGACGAAACGGACATCAAGGACATGTGAAACGCTCCTCGCAAAGACGATTTGGGCGAAAAACGTTTCAGGGCATTGCAAACAGACAGAACGACAACCCGCTTCGCACGCACGGCGAAGCGGCCCTGACGGACATGACTATCTGCACATCTTCTCTCATCCGGACTGTGACCGTCGGCTCTGGCATTCGACCAGATCTGCTGACCCCGCGCGAAATGCGCGGGCGCTCGCGGGCTCGCCGGCTTACGCCAGCCTACCGCCGGTGGGGAATTTCGCCCCGCCCTGAAGACGCACTGATTGCCGGACGGGAACGCCCCGTGACCGGCGGGCCAAGCATACAACAGCCGCACACGACGCGCAGCGAATGACCGGTAAAACCTTACTGACGACCCCGTCTAACGGCATCGTCCGAACGGCCGACGCGCGCACGCGGCGCCTCCCGCGAAAACCGGGAACCGCAGCGCTCGCGCCGCGCGGCCCGCGCGATCAGTTGGCGGCCGCGTGCGCCGCGTCGGGCACGAGCCAGCGCGGCGGCACCTCGGGGCTCACCGTCACGCGGAACGCACGCGCTTCGCTGTCGCCCGGGTTGCGCAGGCTGTACGGCTGATCGGCGTCGAACACGATCGCGTCGCCGGTCGCCAGCAACTGGCGGCGATCATGCACGCTGACTTCGAGCGTGCCCTCGCTGACGACGAGATTGACCGTCGTGCCCGGTGCGCGGCGTGCGCCGGGCTCCGTATGCAGCGGCGCGATCCGCAGCTCGTGGAATTCGGCCGCGGCCGGCTCGCCTTCCGGATACAGCGCACGTGCCGAGAAGCGGCCGTTCGAGCTGACGACGCGCGACGCGCGCTCGGCCGCCAGGTGCTCGAAACCGTTCACCGCATGGCGCCGCAGGAACGCGGCGACCGACACTTTCAGCGCCGCGGCGATCTTGCAGAGCACCTTGATCGACGGCACGCTGCGCGCCGATTCGATCTGCGCGAGCATCGCCCGCGACACGCCGGACAGCCGCGCGAGCGCATCGAGCGACAGTTGCCGCTCGGCGCGCAAGCGCGCGAGGTTCACGCCGACGACCTGCTCGAGCGCGTCGAGCGATGCGGACGCGCGCAGGTCGGCGCCATTGCCGGACTCGAAGGAAGACACGTCGCGCACGAGCGCCAGGGATGAAGACATAGCATTGCCTCCGGGCCGCCGCGCGGCCCTGCGTAGGGGGTAAGCCGGAATCGGAATCGGGTTGCGCCGGTCGTGGCGCGTATCGAAACGCTATCACCCGGCCTTGCACGGGCAAACGAAGTTATCTTCACACCGTTATCAGCATCGCGGAGGAATGCGTTTCTCGCGAACCTTTTCCTGCCGCTATGGCGTCGCGCTCGGCGCGCCGTGGCGGCGTTCACTGCGCCGCCGGCGCCGCGCCCCGCGCCGGGCCGCGCGCGTCGAGCCGCATCGCGAGCCACGTGACGACCAGCGCCGCGAACGTCACCGCGACCGCGACCCACGGCAGCGCATCGAGCGCGAAGCCGTGCTCCAGCGCGAGGCCGCCGAGCCACGCGCCGCCCGCATTGCCGACGTTGAACGCGCCGATGTTCAGCGTCGACGCGAGATGCGGCGCGCTCGCGGCCTTTTCGACCACGCGCGCCTGCAGCGGCGGCACCGTCGCGAACGCGGCGATCCCCCAGACGAACACGGTGACGGCGGCCGCGACCGGCAGGTGGCTCGTCTTCGCGAACACGGCCATCACGGCCATCAGCGCGACGAGGATCGCGATCAGCGACGGCATCAGCGCGCGGTCGGCGAGCTTGCCGCCGATCGTGTTGCCGATCGTCAGCCCCGCGCCGAACAGCACGAGGATCAGCGCGACCGCGCGCGGCGAGTAGCCCGACACGGCCTCGAGGATCGGCGCGATGTACGTGAACACGACGAACACGCCGCCGAAGCCGAGCACGGTCATCAGCAGCGCGAGCCACACCTGCGGCTCCTTCAGCACGCGCACTTCGTGGCCGAGGCCGACCGGCCCGCTGTCGTGACGGTTCGGCACCAGCGCGGCCACGCCGCCGAGCGCGAGCACGCCGAGCGCGGCGACGATCCAGAACGACGCGCGCCAGCCGAGCAGTTGGCCGACGAACGTGCCGAACGGCACGCCGAGCACGTTCGACAGCGTGAGCCCGGTGAACATCAGCGCGATCGCGCTCGCGCGCTTGTCGGCCGGCACGAGCGACGCGGCGACCACCGCGCCGATGCCGAAGAATGACCCGTGCGCGAACGACGTGACGACGCGCGCGACCATCAGCATCGCGTAGCCGGACGCCGTCGCGCACAGCACGTTGCCGACGATGAAGATCGCCATCAGCAGTTGCAGCGCGGCCTTGCGCGGCATGCGGCTCGTCAGCACCGCGAGCAGCGGCGCGCCGACCGCGACGCCGAGTGCGTAGCCGGTGACGAGCAGGCCGGCCGACGGCAGCGACACGGCGAGGTCGTGCGCGACTTCGGGCAGCAGGCCCATGATGATGAATTCGGTGGTGCCGATGGCGAAGGCGCTGATCGCGAGCGCCAGGAGCGGAATGGGCATGACGTTCTCCGGAAGGCGGCGGCCGCGGCGCCGGTTCGGTGCCGCACCGCACAAGAAAGCGGGATGTGCGCGCATTGTCCCGAAGACGCCTATATTTGATAATTGGCGTGGCATTTGAATCATTTTCAAATATTTCTGGAAAATCGCATGGACCGACTGGGCGACATCCGGCTGTTCGTCGAGGCGGCGGAGCTGGGCAGCCTGTCCGCCGCCGGGCGCAAGCTGAACCTCACGCCGGCCGCCGCGAGCGCGCGCCTCGCGAAGCTCGAGGCGAAGATCGCGACGCGGCTGTTCGAACGCTCGACGCGGCAATTGCGGCTCACCGACGAAGGCAAGCTGTACCTGAACTGCTGCCGTCAGGCGCTGCAGGCGCTCGACGACGCGGACGCGATGCTGCAGGAAGGCCGCAACGTCGTGAGCGGCAAGGTGCGGCTGTCGTCGACGTCCGATTTCGGCCGCAATCAGTTGCTCGACTGGCTCGACGAATTCACGACGCAACATCCCGACGTCACGTTCTCGCTGACGGCGTCCGATTCGTCGTCGAACCTGTGGCAGGACGAGATCGATCTCGCGATCCGCTTCGCCGCGCCGCCCGACGGCGCGCTGATCGCCCGCCGGCTCGCGACCAACCGGCGGGTGCTGTGCGCGGCGCCGTCGTTCATCGAACGCCACGGCGTCCCGGCCGATCCGCACGATCTGGCCCGCTTTCCGTGCAACGTGATCACGATCGCGTCCGGCCCGATGAACACCTGGCACTTCACGCGCGGCGACGAAGTGCAGGTTCACACGGTGCCCGTGTCGACCGCGTTCGAGACCAACGACGGCGGGCTCACGCGCGAATGGACGCTGCGCGGCCACGGCATCGCGCTGAAATCGCTGTGGGACATCGCCGACGACGTCCGCGCGGGCCGGCTGCGCGTGCTGCTCCCCGACTGGCGGCACCAGGACGCACCGCTGCACGCGATCTACCACAGCAAGCGCTACATGGCGCCGCGCGTGCGCGTGCTGCTCGACTTTCTCGCCGAACGCTTCGCGCGCGAGGAAGCCGCGCTCGACGACCTGCTGAACGCGTGCCGCTGACGGTCGGCCGGCCGTCGTCGCCGTCATCGAGGGGTCGGAACCCGGAAGCCGGCGTCGCATACCCGCAACCGGCCGCCCATCCGCCGCGGCATGAAAAGCTATAATGGAAGGCTTTCCCGACGGCCTTTCCTCCCGGCTACGCGCGATTCGCGTGCCGCGCACCGCCGTCCCGACTCACCCTTGACGACGCCCCCAGGTCAACCACTGCGAACGGCGAATCCCCATGACCAAGAAAGTTTACGTAAAGACCTTCGGCTGCCAGATGAACGAGTACGACTCGGACAAGATGGTGGACGTGCTCAACGCGGCCGAAGGCCTCGAAAAGACCGACACGCCGGAAGACGCGGACATCATCCTGTTCAACACGTGCTCAGTGCGCGAGAAGGCGCAGGAAAAAGTGTTCTCCGATCTCGGCCGCGTGCGCGAGCTGAAGGAAGCGAAGCCGGGCCTGCTGATCGGCGTCGGCGGCTGCGTCGCGAGCCAGGAAGGCGCGTCGATCGTGTCGCGCGCGCCGTACGTCGACCTCGTGTTCGGCCCGCAAACCCTGCACCGCCTGCCGCAGATGATCGACGCGCGCCGCGAGAGCGGCCGCGCGCAGGTCGACATCACGTTCCCCGAAATCGAGAAGTTCGACCACCTGCCGCCCGCGCGCGTCGAGGGGCCGAGCGCGTTCGTGTCGATCATGGAAGGCTGCTCGAAGTACTGCAGCTACTGCGTGGTGCCGTACACGCGCGGCGATGAAGTGTCGCGCCCGCTCGACGACGTGCTGACCGAAGTGGCCGGCCTCGCCGACCAGGGCGTGCGCGAAGTCACGCTGCTCGGTCAGAACGTGAACGCCTATCGCGGCGCACTGACGGCCGGCTCGTCGGAAATCGCCGATTTCGCGACGCTGATCGAATACGTCGCCGACATCCCCGGCATCGAGCGGATCCGCTACACGACGTCGCATCCGAAGGAATTCACGCAGCGCCTGATCGACACGTACGCGAAGGTGCCGAAGCTCGTGAGCCACCTGCACCTGCCGGTCCAGCACGGTTCCGACCGCATCCTGATGGCGATGAAGCGCGGCTACACGGTGCTCGAATACAAGTCGGTGATCCGCAAGCTGCGCGCGATCCGCCCCGACCTGTCGCTGTCGACCGACATGATCGTCGGCTTCCCCGGCGAGACCGAGGAGGATTTCGACAAGATGATGGCGCTCGTGCACGACATGCGCTACGACACGAGCTTCTCGTTCATCTACAGCCCGCGCCCCGGCACGCCGGCCGCGAACCTCGCCGACGACACGCCGCGCGAGGTCAAGCTCAAACGCCTGCAACATCTGCAGGCGACGATCGAGGAAAACGTCGCGCGCATCAGCCAGTCGATGGTCGGGAAGGTCGAGCGGATCCTCGTCGAGGGCCCGTCGCGCAAGGACCCGAACGAGCTCGCGGGCCGCACCGAGAACAACCGGGTCGTGAATTTCCCGGCGCCGCTCGCATCGCACCCGCGCCTGATCGGCCAGATGATCGACGTGAAGATCAACCATGCGTACCCGCACTCGCTGCGCGGCGAGCTCGTGCTCGTCAGCGACGACGCGAGCACGGCCACCCACTGACCGACCGACGCCCGACAGGAGCCCGACGCTACTTTGAAGACCGTCCAAGCACTGGAATTCACCGCCCCGCGCGACGACAACGCGCGCCTCGCCAACCTCTGCGGCCCGCTCGACGAAAACCTGCGGCAGATCGAACAGGCGCTCGACGTGACGCTCGCGCGGCGCGGCCACCGGATCACGATTCGCGGGCGCGGCGCCAAGCTCGCGCTCGCCGCGCTCGAAAACTTCTACAACCGCGCGCGCGATCCGCTGTCGGTCGACGACATCCAGCTCGCGCTGGTCGAAGTGCGCCACACGGCCGGCAACGGCCGCCAGGACACGCTCGACGTGCGCTTTCGCGGCGATCCCGACCATCCGTTCGACGAACCGGTCGTGCAGCTCGACGCCAGCGAGCCGGACGAAGAGCCGGGGCCGAAGCTCTACACGCGGCGCGCCGACCTGCGCGGCCGCACGCCGGCCCAGCGCGAATACCTGAAGCAGATCCTGCAGCACGACGTGACGTTCGGCATCGGGCCGGCCGGCACCGGCAAGACCTACCTCGCGGTCGCATGCGCGGTCGACGCGCTCGAGCGCGACCAGGTCAAGCGGATCGTGCTGACGCGCCCGGCCGTCGAGGCCGGCGAGCGGCTCGGCTTCCTGCCCGGCGATCTCGCGCAGAAGGTCGACCCGTACCTGCGGCCGCTGTACGACGCGCTGTACGACCTGCTCGGCTTCGACAAGACGGCCAAGATGTTCGAGCGCCAGATGATCGAGATCGCGCCGCTCGCGTACATGCGCGGCCGCACGCTGAACCACGCGTTCATCATCCTCGACGAGGCGCAGAACACGACGCCCGAGCAGATGAAGATGTTCCTCACGCGGATCGGCTTCGGCTCGAAGGCGGTCGTGACCGGCGACACGAGCCAGGTCGACCTGCCGCGCGGCCACAAGAGCGGCCTCGTCGAGGCGCAGCAGGTGCTCGGCGGCGTGCGCGGCATCGCGCTCACGCGCTTCACGAGCGCCGACGTGGTGCGCCACCCGCTCGTCGCGCGCATCGTCGAGGCGTACGACGAATTCCACGCGCAGCATCAGGACGGCTGAGCGGCGGCGGCCGCGTGCCGCCCCCGGCCTCCCGGCCCGGCCCGCCCGACGGCGCGCCGGGCTTTTTTTGCCCGTGCGCGGCCCGGCCGAATTCGGGCGCGATCGGCCATTTGGTGTATCCTCGACGCGTCCCAATCGCCTCACGCGTCATGAAATCCTCCCGTTCCCGCAAGTCCGGTCGCGCCCAGTCCGTCGCGTCCGAATCCCCCCGCCTTTCGCTGTTCGACGCGAAGGGCAAGGCCCGGACCGTCAACGCGCAAGGGCTGCGGATCGACTTCCCGGACGGCCGCAGCCTGATGTTCGACCTGTCGGGCAGCTCGGGCGACGCGGCTGTCGCGATCGTCGCGCAGCACACCGACCCGGCGATGCGCGCGAAGCTCGCGCTGCAGCCCGAGCACTACGACAGCGTGACGCTGCACGTCGGCGCCGAATTCGCGCCGCGCGAGGACGACCCCGAAGACGAGCCGCGCGCGCTGGAACTCGACTTGTCCGTCCAGTACGGCGACGAGATCACGAGCGACGTGCGCAAGACGCTGCCCAAGCGCAAGCTGATCGCCGAATGGCTCGAGCCGGCGCTGTTCGCGAGCGCGCAGCTCACCGTGCGCTTCGTCGGCGAAAACGAAGGCCGTACGCTGAACGCCGGCTACCGCCACAAGGACTATCCGACCAACGTGCTGACCTTCGCGTACGACCCGGCGCCCGACGGCACCGTGATCGGCGACCTCGTGCTGTGCTGCCCGGTCGTCGAGAAGGAAGCGCACGAGCAAGGCAAGCCGCTCGCGGCCCATTACGCGCACCTGCTGGTGCACGGCGCGCTGCACGCGCAGGGCTACGACCACGAGACGAGCGACGAGGACGCGGCCGAAATGGAAGCGCTCGAAGTCGACATCCTCGCGAAACTGGGTTTCCCGAACCCGTACCGGTAAGCCGTCCGCACGATGCGTCACGCCGCGATGCTGCCGCCCGCCTACCCGCCGTCGATCGGCGAAGGCCGTCTGCTGACCGAAGAGGAGCTCGCGGCATCGCTCGCGCACACGATGCGCGACTGGGACGGCCGGCAGGATCTCTGGCTGTTCGGCTATGGCTCGCTGATCTGGAACCCCGGGCTGCCGACCGTCGCCGCCGTGCGCGGCAAGGTGCACGGCTACCATCGCGGGCTCTACCTGTGGTCGCGCGTGAACCGCGGCACGCCCGAACGGCCGGGCCTCGTGCTCGCGCTCGATCGCGGCGGCTCGTGCTCGGGCATCGCGTTCCGGCTTTCCGGCCCGACCGCGCAGCCGCATCTCGAGACATTGTGGAAACGCGAGATGCCGATGGGCTCGTACCGGCCCGCGTGGCTGCCGTGCTCGCTCGAGACCGGCGAACGCGTGAACGCGCTCGCGTTCGTGATGCGCCGCGACGCACCGACCTATACGGGCAAGCTGACCGACGCCGTCGTGAAGGAAGTGTTCGGCTGCGCGGCCGGCCGCTACGGCACGACGCTCGACTACGTGAGCCGCACGGTCGACGCGCTGCGGGCGAGCGGCATCCCCGACCGCGCGCTGGAAGGGTTGCTGGCGCGATGCCGGTGATCCGACACCGCGCCGCGCGCACCCGCACGAGGACACCGCCAATGAAACCGTCACACTGGTCGCGTTGCAGGATCGCCGTGCTGCTCGTCGCCGCGAGCGTCGCGCTGTCCGGCTGCGGGATACTCGGCTGCGGCGGCGCCGCGACCAACGGCGCGGCCGCCGGCGGCTGCTCGGCCGGCATGCGGTTCTGAGCGGCGCGCCGGCGGCGCCCGCCTGCGGCAGAATGCCGCCGTCCGGCCGCGCCGCCCGTCCCGCCACCGTTTTTTGGCCGCCGCGCCCCGCCGCTCCTTTCTGCGATAGGATGGACCCGACGACGACGTCGCGCCCGGCGCGGCCGTCCGCGAGCGGGGCCCGCGCGAGCCGCCCGCCCTGGCCGTGCGGCCGGGGTGACACGGTCGCGTCGTGCCCTTGGTGTATCCTTGCCTACTCCGTGACCGCGCGCCCCGGCATGACCCGGGCGCACCACCATGAACGATTCGTATCCCAGTCGTAAGCCAACCGACAAACCGCAAGAAAAGCGCTCGCTGCTCGAGCGCCTGACCGACTTCATCTCGCCCGAGCCCGAATCCCGCGGCGAGCTGCTGGAAATCCTCCAGGACGCCCACGAACGCAACCTGATCGACGCCGATTCGCTGTCGATGATCGAAGGCGTGTTCCAGGTGTCCGATCTGTGCGCGCGCGACATCATGGTGCCGCGCGCGCAGATGGACGCGATCAACATCGCCGACAAACCCGAGGATTTCATCCCGTTCGTCCTCGAAAAGGCGCACTCGCGCTACCCGGTGTACGAGGAGAACCGCGACAACGTGATCGGCGTGCTGCTCGCGAAGGATCTGCTGCGCTTCTACGCCGAGGAGGAGTTCGACGTGCGCGGGATGCTGCGCCCGGCCGTGTTCATTCCGGAATCGAAGCGCCTGAACGTGCTGCTGCACGACTTCCGCGTGAACCGCAACCACCTGGCGATCGTCGTCGACGAATACGGCGGCGTCGCGGGCCTGATCACGATCGAGGACGTGCTCGAACAGATCGTCGGCGACATCGAGGACGAATACGACTTCGACGAGGAAGCCGGCAACATCATCGCGGGGCCGGACGGCCGCTACCGCGTGCGCGCGCTGACCGAGATCGAACAGTTCAACGAGACGTTCGGCACCGATTTCCCCGACGACGAGGTCGACACGATCGGCGGGCTGATTACCCATCATTTCGGCCGCGTGCCGCACCGCGGCGAGAAGCTGCAGCTCGGCAACCTCGTGTTCGAAATCCAGCGCGGCGATGCGCGCCAGGTTCATGTGCTGCTGGTGCGCCGCAACCCGCTCACCAGCCGTCGCGCCGAAACCTCGCACGAAGACTGACCGCTCCGCGCCAGCCGCGCTTCCTTCAACCGCTCGCCCACTTCCGCTTCACATGGACGATCCGATCCCGTCCCGCCCGGCTGGCGGCCTTCTCGCGCCGGCCCCCGGCTGCGCGCTGCCGCGCTGGCACTATCCGGCCGCGCTGCTCGCCGGCGCGGCCAATACCCTCACCTTCGCGCCCACGCCGCATGGCGGCTGGCTGCAGCTCGTCGTATTCGTCTGGTTTTTCGCGCAACTGACGCGCACGTCGAGCTGGCGCGGCGCCGCGCTCACCGGCGGCGCGTTCGGCTTCGGCAACTTCATCACCGGCGTCTGGTGGCTCTACATCAGCATGCACGTGTACGGCGAGATGGCCGCGCCGCTCGCCGGCGGCGCGCTCGTGCTGTTCTCGCTGTACCTGGCGCTGTATCCGGCGTTCTCGGCCGGGCTGTGGTCGTTCTGCGCGGGCCATGCGTGGCACCGCCGCGAGCCCGACCCGCGGCCGTTCTCGCCGACCTGGCACGGCGCGTTTGCGTTCGCCAGCGCGTGGGCGCTCGGCGAATGGCTGCGCGGCACCGTGTTCACCGGCTTTCCGTGGCTCGGCAGCGGCTATCCGCAGGTCGACGGCCCGTTCGCGGGCTTCGCGCCGGTGGTCGGCGTGTACGGGATCGCGTGGGTGCTCGCGCTGTTCGCCGCGCTGGTCGTGCAGGCGCTCGCCGCCGCGCGCCCGTCGCCGGTGCGTGACGGCGCAGCCGGCGCATCGGGCGGCAACGCCCGCGTGCGCATCGCCGCGCCGGCCGGCATCGCGCTCGCGCTCGTCGCGGCCGGCCTCGGGCTGTCGCAGGTCACGTGGACCGTGCCCGCGAATGCGCCGCTCACCGTGCGGCTGCTGCAGGGCAACGTGAAGCAGGACATCAAGTTCGAGCAGGAAGGCATCGACGCGGCGATCAAGATGTACCAGCAGATGATCGTCGAGAAGCCGGCCGACCTGATCGTCACGCCCGAGACCGCGATCGCGGTGATGATCCAGGAACTGCCCGAGCCGTTCGCCGCCGCGATCCGCAAGTTCAGCGACACGACCGGTTCGGCCGTGCTGTTCGGCGCGGTCGGCGCGTCGGTGACCGAGGACGGCCACTACGTCGACTACACGAACAGCCTGTACGGCGTGACGCCGAATTCGCGCGACATCTATCACTACGACAAGCATCACCTCGTGCCCTTCGGCGAGTTCATTCCGTGGGGCTTCCGGTGGTTCGTCAACCTGATGAAGATGCCGCTCGGCGACTTCGCGCGCGGCGCGCCGGTGCAGAAGCCGTTCCTCGTGCACAACCAGCCGGTGATGGCCGATATCTGCTACGAGGACTTGTTCGGCGAGGAAATCGCCGCGACGATCCGCGACAACCCGCAGCCGCCCGGCGTGCTCGTCAACGTGACGAACCTCGCGTGGTTCGGCGACACGATCGCGCTCGACCAGCATCTGCAGATCGCGCGGATGCGCTCGCTCGAAACGGGCCGGCCGATGCTGCGCTCGACCAACACCGGGATGACGGCCGCGATCGACGCGCACGGCCGCGTGCTCGGCCAGTTGAAGCCGTTCACGATCGGCTCGCTCGACGTGCGGATCGAAGGCACGAGCGGCTTCACGCCGTACGTGACGAGCGGCAACAACATCGTGCTCGCGGTGTCGTTCGTGCTGCTCGCGTTCGGCTTCACGTTCGGGCCCGGGCTGCGCCGCCGCAACGGCCGGCAGCAGCACGGCGGCGACGAAGCGGCATGACGCAACGGGCCGCTGTCGCGCACGGCGGCGGCCCGTGACCGCGAACCGGCCGGCCGTTCAGGCCTGCCGGGACGATCGATCCGATTGCGCCGGCTGCGCGGCGAGGCCCCGCAGGTCGCGACTCACGTCCTCCATCACCGGCGCCCACGCGCCGAACGTCGGCTGCCGGTACAACGTCGCGGTCGGATACCACGGGCTGTCCCGACGATCGAGCAGCCACGGCCAGTGCGGATTCACGTCGAGCAGCACCCAGGTGCGCGCGCCGAGTGCGCCGGCCAGGTGCGCGACCGACGTGCACACGGTGATCACGAGATCCAGCGCGCCGATGAATGCGGCCGTATCGTCGAAGCTCTTCAATTCGTCGGTGTAGTCTTCGATCGCGAAACCGGCCGCGCGCGCGGCGGCGACGTCCGCGTCCGCCCCCGGCTGCAGCGAATAAAACGTGACGCCGTCGATGCCGCGAAACGCGTCGGCGTAGCGTTCGAGCCCGACGCGCCGGAACGGATTGCGCTGGTGGCCCGCGCTGCCCGTCCACACGAGCCCGACCTTCAGCCGGCCGTCGCCCGCGAGCCGCGCGCGCCATGCGTCGCGGGCGCCCGGCTCGGCCCGCAGGTACGGCACCGACGCCGCGAGCGTCGACGCCTCCATGCCGAGCATCAGCGGCACGCCGATCAGCGGCACTTCGTAATCGAACGCCGGCAGCGCGTCGACGCCGCCGCCCGCGCCGAACACGTCCGCATGCGCGCCGAGGCTGCGCTGCATCAGCGCGCCGAGCGCCGGAAACGTATTCCACGCGAGCCGGCCGCCTTCGCGATGCACGCGTTCGGCGAGCGGCACGACGAAGCGGCAGAACTGCAGCACGTCGCCGAGCCCCTGCTCGCCCCACACCAGCAGCGTCTTGCCGGCAAGCGGCTCGCCCTGCCAGCGCGGGCCCGGCAGCGCCGGCCGGCGGCCGCGCAACTCGCCCGCGCCGTCCCAGCGCGCCTCGTGGCCGCGCCAGCCGGCCGCGTAGTTGCCGCGCACGAGCTGGATGATCGCGAGATTGAAGCGGAACGACGCGTCGTCGGGCGCGAGCTCGCACGCGCGCGCCGCATGGCGCTCGGCGTCGTCCCAGCGCTGCGCCTCCTTCATCGCCATCGCGACGTTGTTCATCGCGAGCGCGTTGTCGGGTGCGAGATCGGCGAGCCGCGCGGCGCTCGCGAGCGCACCATCCAGGTCGTGCATCGCGATCCGCGCGACGACGAGGTTGATCCATGCCTGCACGTCGTGCGGATCGTGCTTCACGGCCGCGTCGAGCAGCGCGATCTCTTCCGCGCGGTCGCCGCCCGACAGCCGCAGCGCGATCGCGAGGTTGTTGCGCAGCGACGGCCAGCCGGCGTCGATGGCGAGCGCCGCGCGGTACGGCGCGACCGCCTGCGCGTGATGGCCGGCCATCTGCAGCACGTAGCCGTGGTTGAAGTGCGTGGCAGCGCCCGGCTGCACGCGCGCCGCGCATTCGGCGAGCGCGAGCGCGTCGGCCGGGCGCTGCCGGGCAACGAGCGCGGTCGTGAGCCGCACCAGCGAGTCGGCATCGACCGCATGCAGATGGGCGGCGGCGGCCAGCCAAAGATCGTGCGCGGGGCGCTCGCCGCGCGCCTGCGCGTCGGCGGCCTGCCCGAGCAGCGCGAGGAACGGCGGAAGCAGCGGAATCAGAATGTCGGTCGGTTCGTTCATGCAATCGGCATCGGCGAGCGGGTGACGCGGCGCGCATCGCACGCGCCGCAATACGCGCATCTTAACGCTCGCGCGAGGCGCCGCGGCCCGCGCGCGTGCGCACCGGTGCGCGGGCCGCCGGAACGGTGCGGCGATGCCCGCATCCGGCTTCCGGCCGCATCCGCTCGCCGATCCGGTAAAATTACGCGTTTCTGCACACTAACAAGCCGCGCCGCCGCGCGAGCCGACCCTCCGGGCCCGCCCGGAGCGCCGTCCGCAACGGAGCGCCAGCGCCACGAAGGCTCTTCATGCTTACGTTTCAGCAAATCATCCTGACGCTGCAGTCCTACTGGGACAAGCAGGGTTGCGCCCTGCTCCAGCCCATCGACATGGAAGTCGGCGCGGGTACGTCGCACGTCCACACGTTCCTGCGCGCGGTCGGCCCCGAGCCGTGGCGCGCCGCGTACGTGCAGCCGTCGCGCCGCCCGAAGGACGGCCGCTACGGCGAAAATCCGAACCGCCTGCAGCACTACTACCAGTACCAGGTCGTGCTCAAGCCGGCGCCGGAAAACATCCTCGACCTGTACCTCGGCTCGCTCGAGGCGCTCGGCTTCGACCTGAAGCAGAACGACGTGCGCTTCGTCGAGGACGACTGGGAAAACCCGACGCTCGGCGCGTGGGGCCTCGGCTGGGAAGTGTGGCTGAACGGGATGGAAGTCACGCAGTTCACGTATTTCCAGGAAGTCGGCGGCCTCGAATGCAAGCCGGTGCTCGGCGAGATCACGTACGGCCTCGAGCGCCTGGCGATGTACCTGCAGAAGGTCGAGAACGTGTACGACCTCGTGTGGACCGAGTGGGAAGAGCAAGGCCCGAACGGCCCCGAGCTGCGCCGCCTGTCGTATGGCGACGTGTACCACCAGAACGAGGTCGAGCAGTCGACCTACAACTTCGAGCATGCGAACGTCGACCTGCTGTTCACGTTCTTCAACAGCTACGAAGCGGAAGCGAAGAAGATGATCGACGCGCAGCTCGCACTGCCCGCGTACGAGCTCGTGCTGAAAGCCGGCCACACGTTCAACCTGCTCGACGCGCGCGGCGCGATCTCGGTCACCGAGCGGGCAGCGTACATCGGCCGCATCCGCGCGCTGTCGCGTCTCGTCGCGCAGGCTTACTACGACTCGCGCGAGAAGCTCGGCTTCCCGATGCTCGGCAACCCGCCGGGCGTGCCGGGCCTCACCACCGACGCCCAGGATGCCGCGCAGCCGGCATGGGCGCCGCCGCTCAAGGTCGAACGCAAGATCGATCAGGACTGACGAGACGAGATTTATTCCAGACATGACGCACAATCATCCCGCCCCCCTGCTCGTCGAACTGCTGACCGAAGAGCTGCCGCCGAAGGCCCTCGCACGCCTCGGCGACGCATTCGCCGAAGGTATCGCACAACGCCTCGCCGCGCGCGACCTCGTCGAAGGCGAACTCGTGTTCGAACGCTACGCGACGCCGCGCCGCCTCGCCGTCGTCGTGCAGAACGTACGCGCCGTCGCGCCCGACAGACAGGTCCGCGAAAAGGTCCTGCCCGTGTCGGTCGCGCTCGACGCGCAAGGCAAGCCGACCGCCCCGCTCGCGAAGAAGCTCGCGGCGCTCGGCCACCCGAATCTGTCGATCGCCGATCTCGAGCGCGCGCAGGACGGCAAGGCCGAAGCGTTCTTCATCAACTACTCGGCGGCCGGCGCCACGCTCGCCGACGGCCTGCAGGCCGCGCTCGACGAAGCGCTCGCGAAGCTGCCGATCCCGAAATTCATGACGTACCAGCGCCCGGACGGCACGGACGTGAAGTTCGTGCGCCCGGTGCACCGCCTGACGGTGCTGCACGACGACCGCGTGGTGCCCGTCACCGCGTTCGGCGTCGATGCCGGCGACACCACGCTCGGCCACCGCTTCCTGTCCGACGGCCTCGTCGCGATCCAGCATGCGCGCGCGTACGCCGACACGCTGCGCGACAAGGGCCGCGTGATCGCGCACTTCGCCGATCGTCGCGAAACGATCCGCACGCAGCTGAACGAACATGCGAACGGCGACACGGTCGTGATGCCCGAATCGCTGCTCGACGAAGTGACGTCGCTGGTCGAATGGCCGGTCGTCTACCCGTGCCGCTTCGAGGACGAATTCCTGCAGGTGCCGCAGGAATGCCTGATCCTCACGATGCAGACGAACCAGAAGTATTTCGCGCTGACCGACGTCGCCGGCAAGCTGCGCTCGCGCTTCCTGATCGTGTCGAACATCGAGACGAAGACACCGGGCGAGATCGTCGAAGGCAACGAGCGCGTCGTGCGCCCGCGCCTCGCCGACGCGAAGTTCTTCTTCGAGCAGGACAAGAAGAAGCCGCTCGCCGATCGCGTGCCGCAGCTCGCGAACGTCGTCTATCACAACAAGCTCGGTTCGGCGCTCGCACGCGTCGAGCGCCTCGAGGCGCTGGCGGGCGAGATCGCCCCGGCGATCGGCGCCGATCCCGCGCACGCGAAGCGCGCCGCGCGCCTCGCGAAGGCCGACCTGCTGACCGACATGGTCGGCGAGTTCCCGGAACTGCAAGGCACGATGGGCACGTACTACGCGCGCCACGACGGCGAGGCCGACGACGTCGCGCTCGCGTGCGCCGAGCACTACCAGCCGCGCTTTTCCGGCGACGCGCTGCCGACCACGCCGGTGTCGACCGCCGTCGCGCTCGCCGACAAGCTCGAAACGATCGTCGGCATCTGGGGCATCGGCCTCGCGCCGACCGGCGAGAAGGATCCGTTCGCGCTGCGCCGCCACGCGCTCGGCGTGCTGCGCCTGCTGCTCGAGAAGCAGTTGCCGCTCGATCTCGTGTCGCTGCTGCGCACGGCCCATGCACGCTTCGACGGCGTGCCGGGCGTCGCCGAATCGACCGACGCGATCTTCGCGTTCTTCATGGATCGCCTGCGCGGCCTGCTGCGCGAGCGCGGCTATTCGGCAGGCGAAATCGACGCGGTGCTGAGCCTGAACCCGACGCGCATCGACGATCTCGTCGCGCGCCTCGACGCGGTGCGCGAATTCACGCGCCTCGCGGAAGCGGAAGCGCTCGCGGCCGCGAACAAGCGGATCTCGAACATCCTGAAGAAGTCGGAAGGCGGCGCGAACGGCGCGGTGCAGCCGACGCTGCTCGTCGAGGCCGCGGAAAAGGCGCTGCACGAACAGCTCGCGGCCGTCACGCCGCACGTGCAGTCGCAGCTCGAGGCGCGCGCGTACACGGGCGCGCTGTCGGCGCTCGCCGCGCTGCGCGCGCCGGTCGACACGTTCTTCAACGACGTGATGGTCAACGCGGACGATCCGGCGCTGCGCGCGAACCGTCTCGCGCTGCTGTCCGCGCTGCACCAGCAGATGAACTGCGTCGCCGACATCTCGAAGCTCGCCGCATAAGGGCCGCACGATGCCGATCAGCCCCAACCGAAAGCTCGTCGTCCTCGACCGGGACGGCGTGATCAACGTCGATTCGGATGCGTTCATCAAGACGCCCGACGAATGGATCGCGCTGCCCGGCAGCTTCGAGGCGATCGCCCGGCTCAACCACGCGGGCTACCGCGTGGTCGTCGCGACCAACCAGTCCGGCATCGGTCGTGGGCTGTTCGACATGGCCGCGCTCAACGAGATGCACCTGAAGATGCATCGCGCGGCGGCTGCGGTCGGCGCGCGCATCGACGCGGTGTTCTTCTGCCCGCACACGGCCGAGGATCACTGCGACTGCCGCAAGCCGAAGCCCGGCATGATGCAGATGATCGCCGAGCGCTTCGAGATCGATCCCGATCACACGCCGGTCGTCGGCGATTCGCTGCGCGACCTGCTCGCCGGCGTCGAGGTCGGCTTCCAGCCGCACCTCGTGCTGACCGGCAAGGGCAAGAAGACGCTCGCCGCGGGCAACCTGCCGCCCGGCACGAAGGTGCACGACGACCTGCGCGCGTTCGCGCTCGATTTTCTTTCACACGAACACGAGTGATGCGGCTGCCGCGCGCATCCTCCCCAACGCCAGACTCACGCCGATGCGCTTCGTTCGCTCCCTGCTGCTGCTGATCTACTTCATCCTGTACACGGTGCCGTACGCCACCGCGTGCTTCATCGCGTTCCCGTTCATGCGCCCCGACGCGCGCTACTGGATGGCGGCCGGCTGGTGCAAGTCGACGCTGTGGGTCGTGCGCTGGCTGAACGGCATCCGCTACCGGATCGAAGGGATGGAGAACCTGCCCGACGGCCCGGCCGTGCTGCTGTCGAAGCATCAATCCGCGTGGGAGACGCTCGCGTTTCCCGCGCTGATGCCCAAGCCGCTCTGCTACGTGTTCAAGCGCGAGCTGCTGTACGTGCCGTTCTTCGGCTGGGCGCTCGGGCTGCTGCACATGGTCAACATCAACCGCAAGGAAGGCAAGAACGCGTTCAATTCGGTGATCCGCCAGGGCAAGAAGCGCCTGTCGGAAGGCGCATGGATGATCATGTTCCCCGAAGGCACGCGCACGCCGGTCGGCAAGCAGGGCAAGTACAAGACGGGCGGCGCGCGCTTCGCGATCGAAACCGGCACGCCGGTCGTGCCGATCGCGCACAATGCAGGTCGTGTGTGGCCGCGCAACTCGTTCACGAAATTCCCGGGCGTCGTCACCGTGTCGATCGGCAAGCCGATTCCGGTCGAAGGCAAGACGCCCGACGTATTGAACTCGCAGGTCGAAGCCTGGATCGAAGCGGAAATGCGCCGCATCGATCCCGATGCGTATCGTCAGGCGGGCAACGCCGGCACACGCGATGCCGCGCGCGCCTGACGCCCCGGATTGCAGCCGTTGCGTACGACAAAAAGAAGCGAACTGATGAAACAGCGTCCGCGGCCACGGCCTGCCGTCGTGGCCCTCGATCATCGCCAGATGGACCTGCCGCTCTTCGACGGGCCGGCCGCGCCGCCGTCGGCGCCCGCCGCCCCGCCGGCGCCGCCCGACATCGCCGCCCCTGCCGCGCCGCTCGATCCCGGTCCGGCGCCCGATCGCTCGCGCGTGCGCACGTTCGCGCTCGACAGCCGCGTGCTCGAATACCGGCTCAAGCGCTCGGCGCGCCGCACGATCGGCTTCACGATCGACGGCAGCGGGCTGTCGATCACCGCGCCGCGCTGGGTCACGCTCGCCGACATCGAGGCGGCGATCGCCGAGAAGCAGCGCTGGATCTTCGCGAAGCTCGCGGAATGGAAGACGCGCACCGAGCAGCGCGCGCTGCCGCAGATCGACTGGCGTGACGGCGCGCAACTGCCGTATCTGGGCAAGACGGTGACGATCGCGCTCGGCGCGGGCGCCGTCGCGTTCGATGCCGATGCGCAGCGGCTGTCGCTGCCGCTGCCCGTGCAGGCCGACATGCAGCAGATCAAGGATCGCGTGCAGGGCTGGCTGCAGGGCGAAGCGAAACGCATCTTCGGCGAACGCCTCGCGGTCTATGCGGAAAAGCTCGGCGTCACGTATTCGATGTATGCGCTGTCGTCGGCCGCGACGCGTTGGGGCAGTTGCTCGAGCGACGGCAAGATCCGCCTGAACTGGCGGCTGATTCATTTTCCGATGTCGATCATCGACTACGTCGTCGCGCACGAGCTGTCGCACCTGCGCGAGATGAACCACAGCCCGGCCTTCTGGCAGACCGTCGAATCGATCTTCCCCGAGTTCCGCGAAGCGCGGCACACGCTCAAGCATCACCCGCCCGAGCTGCTGCCGTCGCTCTGACGCGCACGGCTTCGCCGCCAACGAAAAAGGGCGATGCGGATTACCCCGCATCGCCCTTTTTCGTTGGCGCGGCGCACATCGCACGCCGCGGCCCGGTTCATCCGGCGCTTACTTCTTCTGGATGAACTCGATCTTGTAGCCGTCCGGATCCTCGACGAACGCGATCACGGTCGTGCCGTGCTTCATCGGGCCCGCCTCGCGCGTGACCTTGCCGCCTTGCGCCTTGATCTTCTCGCAGGCCGCGTACGCATCGTCGACCGCCACCGCCAGATGGCCGAAGCCATTGCCGAGATCGTAGGACGGCGTGTCCCAGTTGTGGGTCAGCTCGATCACGGTGCCCGTGCGCTCGTCTTCGTAGCCGACGAACGCGAGCGTGAACTTGCCTTCCGGATAGTCCTCGCGACGCAGCAGCTTCATGCCGAGCAATTCGGTGTAGAACTTGATCGAGCGGTCGAGATCGCCGACTCGCAGCATCGTATGCAGCAAACGCATGTGTTGTACTCCTGTGGGGACTTTCCAGAACCGGAAATTCTACCGGAGTCGGGTGAATCGCGCCGGGGACGGCCGGCCGGCGCGCGCCCGGGCGGTGCAGCGGTTGAGCCGCACGAGCACGAGCGAGCGCCGCGGCGGGAAACAGCACGATCCGACTCACCCGGCCACCGCGTCGATCGGGTAACATCCTTCCACTTCGCACCAAAATCGGGCACGCATGCCACCGCCCGACCGCGACCACCCACTCTTCCGTACCGCCACCCTGCCGTGCGAAACCGCCCATCCGAGCGCACCGGACGCGCCGCCCGCCTCACCTCGCCGCCACCGCACCGGACCCGCGAGGCACGTCGATGAGCCCGCTTGCCGCCGCCCCCGTGCGCCGCGCACTCGATACGCACGCCGTCGGCCTGATGCTGCTGCTGTGCGCGATCTGGGGCTTCCAGCAGGTCGCGATCAAGAGCACGAACGCCGCGATCGCGCCGATGTTCCAGGCCGGGCTGCGCTCGGCGATCGCCACGCTGCTGCTGTGGGGCTGGGCCCGCACGCGCGGCACGCCGCTGTTCCAGGCGGACGGCACGTTCGGCGCGGGCCTCGCGGCCGGTGCGCTGTTCGCCGGCGAATTCGTCTGCGTGTTCTTCGGGCTGACGCTGACGAGCGCGTCGCACATGGCGATCTTCCTGTACACGGCGCCGTGCTTCACCGCGCTCGGCCTGCACCTGTTCGCACCGGGCGAGCGGCTGCAGCGCACGCAATGGGCCGGCGTGGGCATCGCATTCGCCGGCATCGCACTCGCGTTCGCGGACGGCTTCCTGAAGCCGCGCGCGCCCGGCGCGTCCGTGCTGGCCGGGCTCGCCGGCGACGCGCTCGGGATCCTCGGCGGCGCGATGTGGGCCGCGACGACGGTCGTCGTACGCTCGACGGCGCTCGCGCGGGCCAGCGCGAGCAAGACGCTGTTCTATCAGCTCGCGGTATCGGCGGTCGTGCTGGTCGCGCTCGCCGCGCTGTTCGGCCAGATGTCGTTCGCGCACGTGACGCCGATTGCGGTGGCGAGCCTCGCCTACCAGTCGGTGATCGTCGCGTTCGTCAGCTATCTGTCGTGGTTCTGGCTGCTGACGCGCTACAGCGCGTCCCGGCTGTCCGTCTTCACGTTCCTGTCGCCGCTGTTCGGCGTCGCGTTCGGCGTGCTGCTGCTCGGTGAATCCGTCGGCTGGCGCTTCATGTCCGCGGCCGCGCTCGTGCTGACCGGCATCGCGCTCGTCAACGCGCCGCCGCGCCGGCGGGCGTGACGACCGGACCGGCGCAAGAAGACGCGCGGGCAATAAAAAAGCTGCCCGTCGGGCAGCCTCGTCGATACAGCCGGTGAGCGGCTCGCGCCACGCATCATCCGGCCTTGCGCACCGCCGCCAGCGCCTGCGCGACGCCGACGTATTCGGCCACGCTCACGTCCTCCGCGCGGCGCGCGAGATCGAAGCCGAGCGCATCGAAATCGATCGTCTCGCGGTAGTCGCCGAGCGTATTGCGCAGCATCTTGCGGCGCTGCGAGAACGCGGCGGTGACGATTTCGCCGAGCAGCACGGGATCGACGTCCGGCAGTTCGTGCGGCTCGTACGGAATCATCCGCACGATCGCCGAATCGACCTTCGGCGGCGGCTGGAACGATTCCGGCGGCACGTCGAGCATCTTCTCCATCACGTAACGGTACTGCAGCATCACCGACAGCCGCGAAAACGCCTTCGTGCCCGGCTCCGCGACCATCCGCTCGACGACTTCGTTCTGCAGCATGAAATGCTGGTCGATGACCGCATCGGCGAACGTCATCAGGTGAAACAGCAGCGGGCTGGAAATGTTGTACGGCAGGTTGCCGACGATCCGCAGCGACGGCTTGTCGCCGGGCGCCGCGAGTGAGCGGAAGTCGAACGCGAGCGCGTCGCCCGCGTGCAGTTCCAGCAGCGCGCCGAAGCGTTGCTGCAGGCGCCCGATCAGGTCGCGGTCGAGCTCGACCGCGTGCAGCGGCGACTCGGGCGTCGCGAGGCGCTCGATCAGCGGCTCGGTCAGCGCGCCGAGCCCGGGGCCGATCTCGACCATCCGCTGGCCGCGGGCGGGGCCGATCGTCGCGACGATCGAGTCGATCACGCCGTGATCGACGAGAAAGTTCTGCCCGAAGCGCTTGCGCGCGAAATGGCCTTGGTGCTGTCTGCTGTTCGACATCGACTCAGTAAAACGAAAAATACGACGAAAGGAGTAAGCCGGCGGCGTCAGGCTGCGCGGCGATGGCGCGCCATCGTGACGGCCGTATCGAGCGCGGCGATCATGCTGCCCGGATCCGCGCGGCCCGTGCCGGCCAGATCGAGCGCGGTGCCGTGATCGACCGACGTGCGGATGATCGGCAGCCCGAGCGTCACGTTGATGCCCTCGCCGAACGTCGCGTACTTCAGCACGGGCAGGCCCTGGTCGTGGAACATCGCCAGCACGCAATCGGCATCGGCCAGATGGCGCGGCTGGAACAGCGTGTCGGCCGGATACGGGCCGCGCGCGTCGATGCGTTGCGCGTTCGCGCGGGCCAGCGCCGGTTCGATCACGTCGATCTCCTCGCGGCCGAGATAACCGTTCTCGCCCGCGTGCGGGTTCAGGCCTGTCACGAGGATACGTGGCGCGGCGAGACCGAAATCGCGCCGCAGGTCGCGATCGATGATCGCGAGCGTCTCGACGAGCCCGTCGATCGTCAGCGCGGCCGATACGTCCTTCAGCGGCAGGTGCGTGGTCGCGAGCGCGACGCGCAGCGGCCGGTGGCCGGTGCCGGCCAGCATCATCACGACGCGCGGCGTATGCGTGCGTTCGGCCAGGTATTCGGTATGGCCGGTGAACGGCACGCCCGCGTCGTTGATCGTGCTTTTCTGCAGCGGCGCGGTGACGATCGCGTCGTACCGGCCCGCCAGCGCGCCGTCGATCGCCGCGTCGAGCAACCCAAGCACGTACCGCCCGTTCGCCGCGTCCAGCTTGCCCGCCTGCGCGGGCGCGGCCAGCGCGTGATGCGCGACCGACACCTGCGTGCCGCCGGCCAGCGTGGCCGGGTCGGCCCCGACCGCCGCCGCCCGCGCATCGAGCAGCGCCGCATCGCCGAGCACGGTGAAATGCGCGTCGGGCCAGCGCTGCGCGGCGTCACGCAGCGCCTGCACGGTCAGCTCCGGGCCGACCCCCGCGGGTTCGCCGGTCGTGATTGCGATCTGCAGCGCGGGCATGGTCATCCGATGCTCGCTCAGTTCGCCGGGCCGACGCCGCCGATCTTGTACTGCACGTACGACGAATCGCGCAGCTCGCGCAGCCAGTCGGCATACGCCTGTTCGGCCTTGCGCTGGCCGATCGCCTGGCGGGCGATGTCCATCTGCTGCTGCACCGACCCTTCCGCTTCACGGCGGCTCAGCACCTGGATCAGGTGGTAGCCGTACTCGGTGCGAATCGGCTGGCTGATCTGGCCGTCCTGCAGGCTGTTCATCGCGCGCTCGAATTCCGGCACGGTCTCGCCCGGGCTGATCCAGCCGAGATCGCCGCCCTGCGACGCCGAGCCGTCCTGCGAGTAGGTACGCGCGAACTTCGCGAAATCGCCGCCGGCCTCGACCTGGTTGCGGATGTCGCTCAATTGCTGGCGCGCCTGGCCTTCCGACTTGCCTTCGCCAACGCGCAGCAGGATGTGGCGCACGTGCGTCTGCACGATCTTCGGCGCCGCGGCGCTCGCGCCCTGGCTCTGGCGGCGGTCGACGAGACGCACGATCTCGAAGCCGTCCGGCACGCGGATCAGCGTCGGGTTGACCTGGCCCGGGCGCAGCTTCGACGCGGCGTCGACGACGTCGGCCGGCAGCGCGCTCGGCGACTTGAAGCCGAGATCGCCGCCCTTCTTCGCGTCGTTCGCTTCGGAGTTGTTCTTCGCGAGGCGCTCGAAATCGGCGCCCGACTTCGCCTGCTGCAGCAGCGCTTCGGCCTTCTTCTGCGCGGCTTCGATGTCGGCCTGCGGCGCGTTGGTGGGCGCCTTGATGAAGATGTGCTGGAAGCGCAGGTCCTGCTGCTGCGCCGCGTTCGGCCCGCGCTGGCTCGCGATGTAGTTCGCGACCTCGGCGTCCGACACCGTGATCTTGCCGTCGACTTCGCGCTCACGCAGCTTCGACAGCATCAGCTCGGTACGCGCATCGTTCGTGAAGATGCTCCACGGCACGCCTTGCGCCTCGAGACGCGCGCGGTACTGGTCGAGCGTCATCCCGTTCGCCTGCGCGAGACGCTGCAGCGTGGCCTGCACGGTCGCGTCGTCGATGCGGATCCCGTCGTCCTTGGCCTTTTGCACCTGGATACGCTCGAGCACCATCTGGTTCAGCACCTGCGCGCGCAACTGGTCGGCCGGCGGCACCGGCGCGTTCTGCTGCTGCAGCCGGCGCGCGATCAGGCCGACGCGCTGGTCGAGTTCGCGGCCGGTGATCACGTCGTTGTTGACGACCGCGACGACTTCGTCGGCGAGCTGCGCACCTTGCGAACCGAGCGCCTGCGCCGCAGCGGGCGCGGCGGCGAGCAGCGCGGCGGACGCGGCGAGGCTGGACACGACTGCCGCGAAACGAAGGGTTTTCTTCATTGCCACTGAAACTCCATTGAAATCGTGCTGACCGGTGCAGACATGCCGGCGTTACTCGTAGTTGCTGAAGCGGGACATCGGCGGCGGCGGCGGCGGCAACGGCGTGTAGCCCGGCACCCCGGCGCGGAATGCGGACACGAGGCCGTTGTCGATGGTCGACAAGCCCTTGAGCGTCAGCTGCATCATGAATCGCGTCGACGAGTTCTGCTGTCCCGACGTATTGATGCCGTTCGCGGCCCGCTGCACCCCGACCCCGAGCGCCCAGCAATCCGCGTCGTATTGTAAGCCGACCAGACCGTCGACCACGCGATCTCCGGCGAAGTCGTAGTTGAAGCGGCCGATCGCATACAGGCGGCGCGTGAGCGGCCACTGCGCGGACACCAGGAACTGGTTGATCGGCTGGTTGTCGAGCGTGGTGTTCGTGCGCGTATAACGGTAGCCGACGTTGATCACGCGGCGCTCGCCCGGGCTGTAGCCGAAACCGATACTCGACTTCACGAGCTGGTTGTTGTTCTGGTTGTACTGGAACGCCGTTTCCGACATGAAGCCCGAGCCGAGCTTCAGCGCGGCGCCGACGATCAGGTCCGAGTGGCGCGCCAGCACGGCGCTCTGCCCGGGCGTCAGCGTGACGCGCTGATCCGCGAAGTAGTACTGCTGCGCGATCACGAAGCGCGCGCGCTCGTCGCCGGTGCGCGGATCGATGAAGCGCGACGTGAGGCCGGCCGTGATCCGGTTCGCGTCGGCGATCCGGTCGTTGCCGACGAACGTGTTCGGCTGGTAGATCTCCGCGAGGCCGAAGTCCGATTCCGCGGTGTCGAACAGCGGCGCGTTCGACTGGTCGCGATACGGCGTGTACACGTAGTACAGGCGCGGCTCGAGGGTCTGGATGAAGTCCTGGCCGAACAGGCGCACCGAACGATCGAAGATCAGGCCCGTGTCGAAGCTCACGGTCGGGATCGACTCGGTGAAGCGCTTCGGGCTGTTCGGCGTGGTCGACGACAGGTAGTTCAGGTCGTACGACGCGAAGTGGTACTGGACCTTCGGCACGACGAAGTAGCCGGGCCCGTACACGCCGTACGAGATGTACGGATTGAAGACGATGCGGTCGCCTTCGGTCGCGTCGGCGGTCGTGATGCGGAACCGCGAATAATCGGCTTCCGCGCCGAAGTCGAAGCCGCCGACGTTGTACTTCGTGTACTTCACGTTCAACTGCGGCTCGCGGCTGTACGGCGCGATCGACGGCGGCAGCGTCTGCCAGTGCTGGTAGCGCGCGAGCACCGACCACGGGCCGTTGTTGTACGTAAGGCCGGCTTCCTGCTGGTACAGCGTCTGCGTCCCGTTGATGAACTGGTTCGCCGACCCGAGGTCTTCCGGATACGTGTTGTCCGAGACCTTGTTGTAATAGACGTAGCCGCCGAAACCGCCGCCGAAGTTCTGCTGGTGCTGCCAGTAGATCGCGTAGCGGTTGCGGTGCGCGAGCCGGTCGTCCGGCAGGTAATTGGCCGTGAACGTGCCCGAATACGACGGCGACAGATAGCGGAACGTCGCCTCGGCCATCACGCCGCGCCGCGAGATGATGCGCGGCGTGAGCGTCAGGTCGCGGTTCGGCGCGATGTTGAAGTAGTACGGCAGCGACAGCTCGAAGCCGTTGCTCGAGTTCACCGAGAACGTCGGCGGCAGCAGGCCGCTGCGCCGCTCGCCCGACAGCGGGAACGTCATCCACGGGCTCGCGAAGATCGGCACGCCCTGGAAGAACAGCACGCCGTTGCGCGCGGTGCCCTCGTCGGCGCCCGTATCGAAGTCGAAGCGGCTGCCCTTGATGTACCACGCGGGATTCGTCGCGCACTGGCATGCGGTGTACGTGCCGTTGACGAACACCGAGCGCTCGTTGTCGACCATGTCGACGCGCTCCGCGCTGCCCGACCCGCCCGTCACGTTGAAGTGATACTTCGGCGCGGTCATGAAGCCCTGGTTCGCCTCGACCTTCAGGTGCGCCTCGGGGCCCGCGAACGACGTGCCGCCGTTGATCACCTTGACCTGGCCGTACGCATCGGCCATGTCGGTATCCTGATCGTAGTGGATCGCGTCGGCCTTCACGATGGCATCGCCGCGCCGCAGCTCGGCGGAGCCCTTCGCGGCGAGATCCTGCTCGGCCGTGCCGCTCGTGTGGTCGGCGATCACGAAGGCGGCCGGCTTCGCGCCGTCCTTCAGCGGATGATCCTCGAGCTGGGGTGCGAGACGCAGATCCCACGGCGAGTCGAGCGGCTGCGGCTGCGCAGCGGCGCCCGACAGCTGCGCGTACGACACGGCCGGCACGAGGCCGGGCACGGCCAGGAGCGCGAGCGCGAGCCGCCGTTTGCGCGGCGCCCCGTCACCGGGGAAAACATTCGGGAATAGCGGTTTGGGCGGCATCTATCGTTTGGCGAATCGCCCCTTGTCAACCGCGCCTGCACGGCACCTTCGCGCGCGGCGGGCCGCGCCGTCGAGCCGCGACTGCGGCTCTTCGCAAACCGGGGAGGCGATCGGGCGGACGTCGCGACAGGCGCGGGCCTGCACGGCGGAAGCTGACGCGGGGCGCGTCAAAAAAGTCGTGGGGTATTATATGGCAAGACGTTCCCCCCTCCGCCGAGTTTCATGACGCCCCCATCCGCCGCATCCCAGCCCGACGCCCGCCTCGACGCGCTCACCGCGTGGCTGCGCCCGCTCGCCGGGCGCTACGCCCTCGATCTGTCGACCCTCGCGCCCGCGTCGTCGGACGCCAGTTTCCGCCGCTATTTCCGCGTCGCGTCCGCCGCGAGCCCCGGCGGCACGCTGATCGCCGTCGACGCGCCGCCGCCCGAGAAGTGCCGCGAATTCGTCCAGGTCGCGCAGTTGCTCGCCGCGGCCGGCGACCACGTGCCGGACGTGCTCGCCCACGATTTCGACGCGGGCTTCATGCTCGTGACGGACCTCGGCCGCACGTCGTACATCTCGGTGCTCGATCCGGCCGACCCGGCCGCCGCAAAACCGCTGATGCGCGCGGCGCTCGACGCGCTGATCCGCTTCCAGCTCACGTCGAAGCCCGACGTGCTGCCGCCGTTCGACGAAGCGTTCCTGCGCCGCGAAATGGAGCTGATGCCCGAATGGTTCGTCGGCCGCCACCTCGGCAAGCCCGTCACCGACGCGATGCGCGGCACGCTCGACCGCACGTTCGCGCTGCTGGTCGCGAGCGCGCACGCGCAGCCGCAAGGCTTCATGCTGCGCGACTTCATGCCGCGCAACCTGATGGTCTGCGAACCGAACCCGGGCGTGCTCGACTTCCAGGACGCCGTGTACGGGCCGCTGACGTACGACGTCGTGTCGCTGCTGCGCGACGCGTTCATCAGCTGGGACGAGGAATTCGAGCTCGACTGCTTCGCGTACTACTGGGAAAAGGCGAAAAAGGCCGGCCTGCCGGTCGATCCCGACTTCGGCGATTTCTACCGCCAGCTCGAATGGATGGGCCTGCAGCGCCACATCAAGATCCTCGGCCTGTTCGCGCGCATCAACTACCGCGACGGCAAGCCGCACTACCTGAACGACCTGCCGCGCTTCCTCACGTATGCGCGCAAGGTCGCGCTGCGCTATCGCCCGCTCGTGCCGTTCGCGAAGCTGCTCGACGAGCTCGAGGGCAACGCGCCGGCCGACGTCGGCTATACGTTCTGAGCGCCCCCACACCCAGTCGAACATGAGCACTCCCCTGACCACGGCGATGATCTTCGCCGCCGGACGCGGCGAACGGATGCGTCCGCTGACCGACACCTGCCCGAAGCCGTTGCTCGAAGCCGGCGGCAAGCCGCTGATCGTGTGGCAGATCGAGGCGCTCGCGCGTGCGGGCATCGACACGATCGTGATCAACCATGCGTGGCTCGGCGAACGGATCGAGGCCGCGCTCGGCGATGGTTCGCGCTGGGGCGTGCGGATCGCGTATTCGGCCGAAGGTGAAGCGCTGGAAACCGCCGGCGGCATCGCACAGGCGCTGCCGCTCATCGAGCGCGACGGCCAACCGGCGGTGTTCGCGGCCGTCAGCGGCGACGTGTACTGCGCCTTCGACTACCGGACGCTCGCGCCGCGCGCCGCCCGGATGGCCGCACTCGACACGCCGGCGATGCACCTCGTGATGGTGCCGAACCCGCCGTTCCACCCGGCCGGCGACTTCGCGCTCGGCGACGACGGCCGTCTCGCGCTCGACGGCGCCGCGCGCTTCACGTTCGGCAACATCGGCCTGTACGACACACGGATGTTCCGCGATCTCGCGCCCGGCACGCGGCGCGCGCTGACGCCGTACTACCGCGCGGCGATCGAGGCCGGCCACGCGAGCGGCGAACTGTACGAAGGCATCTGGGAGAACGTCGGCACGCCCGCGCAGCTCGGCGAGCTCGACGCGCGCCTGCGCGCCGCGGGCTGAGCTGAGCCGACGGACGGCCGCGCACCGTCGTGCCGGCCGCCCGCTGCGCGCCGCCGCACGCAGCACACCCGCAAGCCGTTACGCGGCCTCGGCCTCTTCCCCGCCGGCTGCCGCGCGCTGCTGCTGCAGCGCCCACATCTGCGCATACAGCCCGTCGGCGCGCACGAGTTCGTCGTGCGTGCCGCGCTCGACGATCCGCCCGTGATCCATCACGAGAATCTGCTGCGCGTGCACGACCGTCGACAGCCGGTGCGCGATCACGAGCGTCGTGCGATGCCGCGCGATCTGGTCGAGTTCGTGCTGGATCGCGCGTTCCGAGCGCGAATCGAGCGCCGACGTCGCTTCGTCGAACAGCAGCACCGGCGGATCCTTCAGCAGCGTGCGCGCGATCGCGACGCGCTGCTTCTCGCCGCCCGACAGCTTCAGCCCGCGCTCGCCGACCGGCGTGTCATAGCCCTTCGGCAAGCTCTCGATGAAATCGTGGATGTGCGCGGCGCGCGCGGCCGCGACCACCTCGTCGCGGCTCGCCGTCGGCCGGCCGTACGCGATGTTGTAGTAGATCGAGTCGTTGAACAGCACGGTGTCCTGCGGCACGATCCCGATCGACGCGCGCAGCGATTCCTGCGTGACGTCGCGAATGTCCTGCCCGTCGATCCGGATCGCGCCGCCCGTCTGCCGGTCGAGATCGTAGAAGCGGAACAGCAGCCGCGACAGCGTCGATTTCCCCGAACCGCTGTGGCCGACTACCGCGGTCGTCGTGCCGGCCTCGATCGTAAAGGTCACGTCGTGCAGGATCGGCCGCGACGGCTCGTACGCGAAGTTCACGTGCTCGAAGCGCACCTGCGCGCCGGCCACCGCGAGCGGCGGCGCATCCGGCCGGTCGGCCACTTCCTTCGGCGCCGACAGCAGCCCGAACATCCGATCCATGTCGGTGAGGCTCTGCTTCAGCTCGCGATAGACGACGCCCAGGAAATTCAGCGGGATGTACAGCTGCAGCATGAACGTGTTGATCAGCACGAGATCGCCGAGCGTCAGCTTCCCCGCGAGCACGCCCTGTGTCGCGCGCCACAGGATGAACACGAGCCCCGTGCCGATGATCGCCTGCTGGCCGAAGTTCAGCACCGACAGCGAGTTCTGCGAGCGGATCGCGGCCTTCCGGTAGCGCTTCAGGTTCTCGTCGTAGCGCTGCGCCTCCCACTCCTCGTTGCCGAAGTACTTCACCGTCTCGTAGTTGATCAGCGAATCGATCGCCCGCGAGTTCGCGCGCGAATCGAGCTCGTTCATCGTGCGGCGGAAGTGCGTGCGCCAGTTGGTGACCTTCACGGTGAACACGATGTACGTGACGAGCGCCGCGAACGTCACGTACGCGTAGTACGCCTCGTACTTGACCACGAAGAAGCCGAGCACGAGCCCGACCTCGACGAGCGTCGGCAGGATGCTGTACAGCGAATACGAAATCAGTTGCTGGATGCCGCGCGTGCCGCGCTCGATGTCGCGCGACATGCCGCCCGTCTGGCGTTCGAGATGAAACCGCAGCGACAGCCCGTGCAGGTGCCGGAACACCTGCAGCGCGAGCTGGCGCACCGCGCTCTCCGTGACCTTCGAGAACAGGATCTCGCGCAGCTCGGTAAAGAGCGACGTCGACAGCCGCACGAGCGCGTACGCGACGACCAGCAGCCCGACGCCGCCCGCGAGCACGATCCCGGCCGACTGCTCGGCCCGGCCGAGCGCGGTGAGCTGCTGCACGGCGGACAGGTGGTCGACGATGCGCTTCATCACGACCGGCACGCCGAGGTTCGCGACCTTCGCGCCGATCAGGCAGCCGAGCGCGAGCGCGACGCGCCATTTGTAGGTGGTCAGGTACGGCAGCAGCGACCGGATCGTCTGCCAGTCGTTGCGGGGCCCGGTCGAAGCCGGCGCGGGCTCGCCGGAAGCGGGAAATCGGCGCATGGGGAAAAGGTCCTGCGGCGATGCCGGACGCGCGTATCGACGGCCGGCTCGCGCGCTTTCTCGTACAATTTGCGAACGTTGTATTGTCGCAGAAGCCGCTTCGCGCCGCTGCCGGCGGCCTTGCCGGCCGGCCTGCGCGCGGCGGCCCATTTATTACAGGATGAAAGCCCCCGCCATGACCGATTCGACCCTCGAACTCCCGCAGAAGCAGCCCGCGCTGCGCGTCGTCCCGCAACCGCACGACGCGAACGTTCACGGCGACGTGTTCGGCGGCTGGATCATGTCGCAGGTCGACATCGCCGGCTCGATCCCCGCGAGCCAGCGCGCGAACGGCCGCGTCGCGACGGTCGCGGTCAACTCGTTCGTGTTCAAGCAGCCGGTATTCGTCGGCGATCTGCTGAGCTTCTACGCCACCATCATGCGCACCGGCAACACGTCGATCACGGTCGACGTCGAGGTGTACGCGCAGCGCATGCGCCTGATGGGCGAAGTCGTGAAGGTCACCGAAGCGACGCTCACCTACGTCGCGACCGGCCCGGACCGCAAGCCGCGGCAACTGCCGCCGCTCTGACGCGGGCACGCGCCGCGGCGCGGCAGGCGGCCGTCAGTGCGTGGCCGTCAGCCCGAACTCCCGCATCGCGGGCAGGAAATCGTGATTCAGCTTCGGCTTGCGCGACAGCTTCACCAGCACGTAGCGCTGGAACGGCGCGAGCCGCTGCCACTGCGCGAGCGCGGGCGCCGGCAGCCCGGCCAGCGCGCTTTGCTGAACGAGCGACTCCGGCACCGTGTCGACGTCGCGCCAGGCCGGCTGCTCGTCCGGCTGAAACCATGACGGCTCCAGATCGGCGTGCGTGCGCAGCATTTCGAACAACGCATGATCGAAGTTGGGCTCGATCGCGGTGTCGTCGTCGGCCGGGAAGCGCGCGAGCAGCTTGCGGTCCTCGAGCGGCAGCAGTTGCCACTGTTCGAGCGAAATCCGCAGCCCGAAGCGGTCGAGATTGAAACGCACGATCATCGGGATGTACGTGAAGTTTTCCGACGAATCGTGTTCGAAGTTGAAGAGCAACGGAGCGTCGCTGAGTCCCATGGTCGTTACCTGACGTGGCGGATGCCGGCGCGGCCGGCTTGCCTGGGGTATTTTAGAACCTCTGCGCGCGGGCGGCGGCACGATCGTCGCCGGCCGTGCGTCGAATCAACGGGAGTGCTCGTGAATCCGACCCAATCAGACGATCCGCGCGACGCGTTGCGCGATGAGCCGCGCGGCGCGATCGAGCTGCCCGTGAGCCGCACGCGCGGCGGCGCGGTCGAAACCGCGCACGACTTCGTCGGCCAGGAATGGCCGGTCGCGCTCGTCTTCAACGGCATCTCGCACGCGGTGATGATGTGTACGCCATGCGACCTCGAAGCGTTCGCGGTCGGCTTCGCGATCTCGGAGGGAATCGTCGCGCGCGGCAGCGACATCAAGGACATCGAGGTGATCCTGCACGCCGACGCGCCGTTGCCGCACGCGGAAGTCCACCTGGAAGTCGTCCAGCAGGCGTTCGCCGCGCTGAAGGACCGCCGCCGCGCGCTCGCCGGGCGCACGGGCTGCGGCGTGTGCGGCATCGAAAGCATCGACCTGCTCGATCTCGCGCCCGAACGCGTGCCCGATACCGGCTTTCTCGCGCGCCTCGCGCCCGATGCGCTGGCGCGCGCCGCGCATGCGCTGCCGGCGCATCAGGCGCTGACGAAACTGACCGGCGGCCTGCATGCGGCCGCGTGGTGCGACGCAACAGGCGCGATCCGCGCGGCCTTCGAGGATGTCGGCCGCCACAATGCGCTCGACAAGCTGATCGGCTCGCTCGTGCTGTCGCGTGCCGATACCACCGACGGCTTCGTGTTCCTGTCGAGCCGCGCGAGCTATGAGCTGGTACGCAAGGCCGCACGGGTCGGCATCCCGCTGGTCGCGACCATCTCCGCGCCGTCGTCGCTCGCGATCGAGATCGCGAAGGCGGCCGGCTTGCGGCTCGTCAGCTTCTGCCGCGAAACGGGCCACGTCGACTACGGCACGGCCTGATCGCGGTCGAAGCCGCGCCGGCAAGCCACCGCCGGCGCGGCCTGCCAGGTCAGTCGAACTGACGGAAATCCGGCTTGCGCTTCTCGAAGAACGCCGTCATCGCCTCGCGCGCTTCCGGCGCGCGCAGCATCGCCGAGAAATGGCGCGCTTCCTCGGCCATCCGCGCGGGCGTCGCCACGCCGCCCGTCTCCTTGAGCAGCGCCTTCGTCACACGCAGCGATGCCGCCGGCAGCGCCGCCAGCTTCGCCGCCTGCTTCGCCGCGAACGCGTCGAGCTCGGCCGCCGGCAGCACGCGGTTCACGATGCCGATCCGGTGCGCTTCCAGCGCGTCGAACGCCTCGCCGAGCAGCAGCTTCTCGGCGGCGACCTGATGGCCGGTCAGGCGCGGCAGCAACGCGCTCGACGCGGCTTCCGGGCACAGCCCGAGCTGCACGAAAGGCAGCGAGAACGTCGCGGTGTCGGCCGCGTAGACCAGATCGCAGTGCAGCAGCATCGTCACGCCGACGCCGACCGCGATGCCCGGCACGGCCGCCACGATCGGCTTGCTCGCGCTGCTGATCCGCGCCAGGAACTGGAAGACCGATGCCGAATCGTCCGTCGGCGGCGACTTCAGGAAATCCTCGAGATCGTTGCCCGCGCTGAAATTGCCGTCGCTGCCGCGCAGCAGGATCACGCGCGTCGCCTTGTCTTCCTGCGCGTCGGCGAGCGCGTCGGCCATCGTCTGGTACATCGCCGCCGTCAGCGCATTCTTCTTCGCCGGGCGCGCGATCGTGATCGTCATCACGCCGTCGGCGCGTTCCACTTGAATGTCGGCCACAACCGTCTCCTTTGACTGTCTCTACCGGAATGAAAAAACGGTGCGCGAGCTCGTGGCCCGCGCACCGTCGTCGCTTTTATCCGCGCCTCGCTTACAGGCGCTCGATGATGCCCGCGGCGCCCATGCCGGTGCCGACGCACATCGTGACCATCCCGTACTTCAGGTTGCGGCGGCGCAGGCCGTGCACGACGGTCGCCGCGCGGATTGCGCCGGTCGCGCCGAGCGGGTGGCCCAGTGCGATCGCGCCGCCCATCGGGTTGACCTTCGACGGATCGAGGCCGAGGTCGCGCATCACCGCCAGCGATTGCGCGGCGAACGCTTCGTTCAGTTCGATCCAGTCGAGATCGTCCTGTTTCAGGCCGGCGGCCTTCAGCGCGGCCGGAATCGCTTCCTTCGGACCGATGCCCATGATTTCCGGCGGCACGCCACGCACCGCGAAGCTCACGAAGCGCGCGAGCGGCGTCAGGTTGAATTGCTTGAGCACCTTCTCCGACACGACGAGCAGCGCACCCGCGCCGTCCGACGTCTGCGAGCTGTTGCCGGCCGTGACCGAGCCCTTGTTCGCGAACACCGTGCGCAGCTTCGCGAGGCCTTCGAGCGACGTATCCGCGCGCGGACCTTCGTCGAGCTTGATTTCGCGCGTCTTCACGTCGACCTCGCCGGTCGCGAGGTTCGGGAAACGCTCGGTGATCGTGTACGCCGCGATTTCGTCGCCGAACTCGCCGGCCTGCTGCGCGGCGAGCGCCTTGCGGTGCGACTCGACCGAGAACGCGTCCTGGTCCTCGCGGCTCACCTTCCACTGCTCGGCGACGCGCTCGGCCGTCAGGCCCATCCCGTACGCGATGCCGAAGTCTTCGCTGCGATCGAAGATGTGCGGCGACATCGACGGCTTGTTGCCCATCATCGGCACCATGCTCATCGATTCGCAGCCGCCCGCGAAGATCGCATCCGATTCGCCGACGCGGATGCGGTCCGCCGCCATCGCCAGCGCGGTGATGCCCGACGCGCAGAAGCGGTTGACCGTCACGCCGCCGACCGTCTGCGGCAGGCCCGCCAGCAGCGCGCCCATGCGCGCGACGTTCAGGCCCTGCTCCGCTTCCGGAATCGCGCAGCCGATGATCGCGTCCTCGATCACCTTCGTGTCGAGGCCGGGCACCTGAGCGACCGCCGACTTGATCGCGTGAACCAGCAGCTCGTCGGGGCGCGTGTTCTTGAAGACACCGCGCGGGGCCTTGCCGATCGGCGTGCGGCTGGCGGCGACGATGTATGCGTCTTGCAGTTGTTTGCTCATTTGAAACTCCTTGCCTTATCCGCTCGCTCAGTTACGCACCGGCTTGCCGGTCTGCAACATGCCCATGATCCGTTCCTGCGTCTTCTGCGTGCCGAGCAGCTCGACGAACGCGCGACGCTCCAGCGCGAGCAGCCATTCTTCGTCGACGAGGCTGCCGGCTTCGACGTCGCCGCCGCACACGGCTTCGGCGATGCGGCTCGCGATCAGATAGTCGTGGTCGCTGATGAAGCGGCCGTCACGCATGTTGACGAGCGACGCCTTGATCGTCGCGATCGCCGAGCGGCCCGCGACCGGCACGTCCTTCGCGCGCAGCGGCGCGCGGTAGCCGGTGGCGGCCAGCGCACGCGCTTCCTTCTTCGCGGTGTCGAGCAGTTCGAACACGTTGAAGACGATCGTGTCGGACGGCTTCACGTAGCCCATCGCACGCGCGTCGTGCGCGGACGACGACACCTTCGCCATCGCCGCGTTCTCGAACGACTTCGTGACGAACTTCAGGATGTCGGTGGTCGCGTTCGCGGCCGTCGCGGCTTCCGCTGCGCGCAGTGCCGCTTCCTTCAGGCCGCCGCCGGCCGGCACGAGGCCGACGCCCACTTCGACGAGGCCGATGTAGCTCTCGACGTGCACGACGCGCTTCGCGCTGTGCAGCATCAGCTCGCACCCGCCGCCGAGCGCGATGCCCGACACGGCCGCGACGACCGGCACGTTCGCGTACTTCACGCGCAGCATGCCTTCCTGGAACTTCTTCACGAACGGCTCGATGCCCTTCGCGCCGCCCATCATGAACGCGGGCATCGCCTCTTCGAGGTTCGCGCCGGCCGAGAACGGGCCGCCCGGCGTGCCGAGCTTCAGCGACGTCGGCTGCCAGATCACCACGCCCTTGTAGTCCTTCTCCGCGAGTTCGATCGCCTGCACGAGGCCGTCGATCACGCTCGGTCCGATCGTGTTCATCTTCGACTTGAACGACACGATCACGACGTCGTCCTCGCCGGCACGGTCGTCGACCCACGCGCGCACCGCGTCGGTTTCGAACAGCGTCTTGCCGTACGTCTTCGGGTCGGCGCCGGCTTCGCCGACGAGCGGCGCACGGAACACCTGCTTGTCGTACACGGCCAGGTCCGAACGCGGCACGAAACGCTTGGCGGCCGGCGCCCACGAGCCTTCGGCCGTGTGCACGCCGCCCTTCTCGGCGACCGGGCCTTCGAGCACCCACGACGGCAGCGGCACGTTCGCGAGCGCCTTGCCGGCCGCGATGTCTTCCTGCACCCACTCGGCGACCTGCTTCCAGCCGGCGGCCTGCCAGCCTTCGAACGGGCCTTCGTTCCAGCCGAAGCCCCAGCGGATCGCGAGATCGACGTCGCGCGCGTTGTCGGCGATCGATTCGAGATGCACGCCGATGTAATGGAACACGTCGCGGAAGATCGACCACAGGAACTGCGCGTGCGGATGGTTCGTCTCGCGCAGCAGCTTCAGGCGTTCCGCCGGCGGACGCTTCAGGATGCGGCCGACCGTTTCGTCCGCCTTCGCGCCCGAGTCGACGTAGGTGCCCGTCTTCGCGTCGAGCACCTTGATCGCCTTGCCTTCCTTCTTGTAGAACCCGCCGCCCGTCTTCTGGCCGAGCGCGCCCTGCTTCACCAGCTCGGCGAGCACGGCGGGCGTCTGGTAGACCGGGAAGAACGGATCGTCGGCGAGGTTGTCCTGCATCGTCTTGATCACGTGCGCCATCGTGTCGAGGCCGACCACGTCCGCGGTGCGGAACGTCGCCGACTTCGCGCGGCCGAGGCGGCTGCCCGTCAGGTCGTCGACTTCGTCGAAGCGCAGGCCGAACTTCGCGGCCTCGGTGATCACCGCGAGGATCGAGAAGATGCCGACGCGGTTCGCGATGAAGTTCGGCGTGTCCTTCGCGCGCACGACGCCCTTGCCGACGACGCTCGTCAGGAAGGTTTCGAGCTGGTCGAGGATTTCCGGGCGCGTATGCGCGGTCGGGATCAGCTCGACGAGGTGCATGTAGCGCGGCGGGTTGAAGAAATGCACGCCGCAGAAGCGCGCCTTCAGCTCGTCCGAGAAACCTTCGGACAGCTTCGTGATCGACAGGCCCGACGTGTTGGTCGCGAAGATCGCGTGCGAGGCGATGTGCGGTGCGACCTTCTTGTACAGGTCGTGCTTCCAGTCCATCCGCTCGGCGATCGCCTCGATCACGACGTCGCATTCGGCGAGCTTCGCGATGTCGTCCTCGTAGTTCGCCGCTTCGAGATACTTCGCGTCGTCCTTCACGCCGAACGGCGCGGGCGACAGCTTCTTCAGGTTCTCGATCGCCTTCAGCGCGATCGCGTTTTTCGGGCCTTCCTTGGCCGGCAGGTCGAACAGCAGCACCGGCACGCGCGCGTTGACGAGGTGCGCGGCGATCTGCGCGCCCATCACGCCGGCGCCCAGCACGGCGACCTTGCGAATCAGGAAATTGCTCACGGGATGTCTCCGGATAGTGTCGTGCAGCGCGGAATATGGGGGCTGCACGGCGAAGTGAGTACCAGAACCGTTGCGTTCGGGCGGCGCGCGGCGCGCACCGCCCGGACTTGGATCAGAACAGCGATTCGTCGACTTCCATCAGCGTCTTCGAACCGGCGCGCGCGGCGCGGATCGTCGATGCCGTTTCGGGCAGCAGGCGCGCGAAGTAGAAGCGGGCGGTGGCGAGCTTCGACTTGTAGAACGGATCGCCCGACGCTTCGTTGTCGAGCGCGATGCGCGCCATGCGCGCCCAGAAGTACGAGAACACCAGGTGGCCGACGGTGCGCAGGTACGGCACGGCCGCGGCGCCGACTTCGTCCGGGTTCTGCATCGCCTTCATGCCGATTTCCATCGTCAGCTTCTGCACCTTTTCACCGATGTCGGCGAGCGGGTTGATGAACTCGGCCATCTCGGGCTTCACGCCTTCGGCTTCCGCGAATTCGGTCACGAGCTTGCCGAACTTCTTCAGCTTCGCGCCCATGTCGCCGAGCACCTTGCGGCCCAGCAGGTCGAGCGACTGGATCGAGTTCGTGCCTTCGTAGATCATGTTGATCCGCGCGTCGCGCACGTACTGCTCCATGCCCCACTCGGAGATGAAGCCGTGGCCGCCGTAGATCTGCATCGCATGGTTCGTGCACTCGAACGCGTTGTCGGTCAGGAACGCCTTGATGATCGGCGTGAGCAGCGCGACGAGGTCGGCCGCTTCCTTGCGCACCGCTTCGTCGGCGTGCGACAGCTCCTTGTCGATCTGCAGCGCGGACCAGTACGTGAATGCGCGCGCGCCTTCCGCGTAGGCCTTCTGCGTGAGCAGCATGCGGCGCACGTCCGGATGCACGATGATCGGATCGGCCGGCTTGTCCGGCGCCTTCGGGCCGGTCAGCGAACGCATCTGCAGGCGTTCCTTCGCGTACGTCAGCGAGTTCTGGTACGCGACTTCCGTGAGGCCGAGGCCCTGCATGCCGACACCCAGACGCGCGGCATTCATCATCACGAACATCGCGTTCAAGCCCTTGTTCGGCTCGCCGACCATCCAGCCCTTCGCACCGTCGAGGTTCATCACGCACGTCGAGTTGCCGTGGATGCCCATCTTGTGCTCGATCGAGCCGCACTTGATGCCGTTGCGCTCGCCGGGCTCGCCCGAAGCGTCCGGAATGAACTTCGGCACGATGAACAGCGAGATCCCCTTCGTGCCTTGCGGCGCGTCCGGCAGGCGCGCGAGCACGAGGTGGACGATGTTCTTCGACATGTCGTGCTCGCCGCTCGAGATGAAGATCTTCGTGCCGCTGATCGAGTACGAGCCGTCGCCGTTCGGTTCGGCCTTGGTGCGCAGGATGCCGAGATCGGTGCCGCAGTGCGGCTCGGTCAGGCACATCGTGCCGGTCCATTCGCCCGACACGAGCTTCGGCAGGTATTGCTGCTGCAGTTCCGGCGCGCCGTGCGCGTGCAGGCATTCGTACGCGCCGTGCGACAGGCCCGGATACATCGTCCAGGCCTGGTTCGCCGAGTTCAGCATTTCGTAGAGTGCGTTGTTCACGAACGCGGGCAGGCCCTGGCCGCCGTAGTCCGGATCGCAGCCGAGCGCCGGCCAGCCGGCCTCGACGTATTGCCGGTAGGCCTCCTTGAAGCCGGTCGGGGTCTTCACGACGCCGTCGCCTTCATACGTGCAGCCTTCGCGGTCACCGACCTGGTTCAGCGGGAACAGTACCTCGGAGCAGAACTTGCCCGCTTCCTCGAGGACCTGGTTGATCGTGTCGGCGTCGAGGTCCGCATGCTTGGGCATTTGCTTGACTTCGGCTTCGACGTTCAGAAGCTCGTGCAACACGAATTGCATGTCGCGCAGCGGCGCGGCGTACTGTCCCATGACTCTCTCCAAAGGTGGGCAAACGGCTCGAGCTCCTGGCGGGCGGGTCACGCGCCGCTAACGGCTCTCGCTCTGATACGAAACAATCGTCTTTTCCAGCGCGGCCCACGTGAGGCGCACGGCGTCCGGCGAATGCAGGAAGCGTGCGTCGTGATGCAGGCCGAGCGTGAAGCTGTACAACTCGAAGAGCATCAATTCCGGATCCGTATCCGCGCGCAGATGCCCTTCTTCCATCGCCTGCGAAATGGCGCGCAGCAACGCGGCACGCCAGGCGGTCACGCTCGCGATCAACTGTTCGCGCACGGGGCTGTCCGGCCGGTCGTCGTACTCCACCGCGCCGCTGATGTAGATGCACCCGGTCGTCACCTCCTGGATGCGCTTCTCCATCCAGCGCGCCAGCATTGCCCGAAGACGCGGCAGACCGCGCGCCTCGCGCAGGCTCGGAAAGAACACCTCGTTCTCGAAACGATGGTGGTACTCGCGGACGACCTCGACCTGCAGGTCCTCGCGCGATCCGAAGTGCGCGAACACGCCGCTCTTGCTCATCTGCATGCGCTCGGCCAGCAGGCCGATCGTCAGCCCCTCCAGCCCGTCACGGCTGGCGAGGTCCAAAGCAGCTTCGAGTATCGCGGCACGCGTCTGTTCGCCTTTTCGCATAGCTATTTCTGTAACCGTTCGGGGGTTCGAATAAAATCGAACGGCCGTACTATTATTGAGTGCGGCCGCTCGCGAAACAAGGAAATTATTAGAAACCGGTGTCTAACCGAGCCGCTATTTTGCGCGATTCCGGCGGGACCGGAGCGGCTTTTCCGCACGAACGTGCGGACGGATTTTGAAGTGAATGCTTAGTCTGCGTCAGTCGTAACCGCCGACCGTCAGCGCCTTCATCACGACACGATAGGTCGTGTACGCGAGCCAGCTCAGCAGCCGCTCGATGCGCGGGCGCGCGGCGTAGTGCGCGGCGTCGATCTCGCGCCCTTCGGCGAACGCGGTGGCGATCGCGTCGCGCAACTGGTTCGTGACTGCATCGTAGCGCACCAGCACGACGTTCGCTTCATTGTTCAGCATCAGGCTCAGCGCGTCCAGATTCGACGAGCCGACCGTCGCCCAGTTGTCGTCGATCACGGCGACCTTGCCGTGCAGGATCGTCTTGTCGTATTCGGCGACGCGCACGCCCGCGCGCAACAGCGAGTGATACAGGAACGGCACGGCCGTATCGAGCGCCGTGAACTCCTTGCGGCCGATCAGCACCTGCACGTCGACGCCGCGGCGGGCCGCGCCCGTCAGCGCGCGGCGCAGCTTGCGGCCCGGCATGAAGTACGGATTCGCGAGCAGGATCCGCTGGCGCGCCTGGCCGATCGCCGCGAGATACGCCTTCTCGATCGCGCGGCGGTTCACGACGTTGTCGCGCGCGACGAACGCGACGCTCGGCTCCGTCACGACCCGCAGCGCGCCGGCCTTGATCCACCGGTGGCTGCGCATCCAGCGCCGGAACATGTCCGGGAACGCTTCGCCGCCGTGCAGCCCGGCCGCGTACTGCGCGTACGGCTTGTGGCCGAACTGGATCCTGTGCCACTGCAGCTCGAACGCGGCGTGCACGTCGGACACCGCGGGCCCAGCCATCTCGACCGCGAAATCCCAGCGCGGGAACGGCAGCGTCGCGCTGCCCTGCGTGTAGTCGTCGACGATGTTGATGCCGCCGCAGAACGCGACCGCGTGATCGACCACCGCGAGCTTGCGGTGCGTGCGCGAGAAGCCGAAGCGGCCGAACAGGTAGCGGTTGTAGATGCAGTGCTCGACACCGGCCTCGGCCCACGTGTCGAACAGCGGCAGGCGGGCGGTGCCGATGCCGTCGGTGATCACGCGCACGCGCACGCCGCGCCGCGCCGCGCGGATCAGCGCGTCCGACACCGGCCGGCCGGCCGCGTCGTCGCAGAAGATGTAGGTTTCGAGCATCACCTGCTCGCGGGCGGCATCGATCCGATCGATCAGCGCCTGGAAGAATTCGCCGCCGGTTTCGCACAGTCGCACGGTGTTGCCGGCCGTAAACGCGAGCCGCGATGCGGAGCCGCGCTCCTGCAGGAACATCTGCCGCAATTGCGCGAAGCGCTTGCGGGTCTCCGCATTCATGCGGACGAGCCGTGCGGCGCGCGCGCGAGCGCCACGCGTACGGGCAATTGCAGAATCGCCTCGGCGTTCGACGGCGAGAAACAGCGCGCGGCCGCCTCGCGGAACGGCAGCCACGCGTGATCGACGTGCTCGCGCGGCGACAGCGTCACGTCGACGCGATGCGGCACGCACAGCCCGAACCAGTGCTCGACGTTGCGCGTGACGCCCGGCGCATAGCGGTGCAGGTATTGCGGATAGATCGTGTATTCGATCCGGTGATGCCAGTCGACGAGCGCGCTGGCCGGCACGTCGGGCGTGCCGACCGCGATGCCGGTTTCCTCGGCTACTTCGCGCGCGGCGGTGAGCGCGAGCGGCTCGTCGAGCGCGTCCTTCGAGCCGGTGACCGATTGCCAGAAATCGGGCTGGTCGGCACGCTTGATCACGAGCACGTCGAGGTCGGGCGTGTAGATCACGACGAGAACGGATTCAGGGATTTTCGGCGGCTTCGTCATCTTGGTTTCATGCGGCACGAGGCCGTGCGTCGACCCTGTGCCCCGAACGTGCGGCAAGTGCTGCGACTGTACCGCAAAAAATGAAAAAGGCGCATCAGCGCCTTTTTCATGGGTGTCGTGTGGGCGTGACCGCACACACGACAGAGGGGGCGAAAGCGCGTTACGCCTTCGGCTGCTCCGGCTGACGCAGACGGATGTGCAGCTCGCGCAGTTGACGCTCGTCGACCGGGCTCGGCGCCTGCGTGAGCAGATCCTGCGCACGCTGGGTCTTCGGGAACGCGATCACGTCGCGGATCGAATCGGCGCCGGCCATCATCGTGACGATGCGGTCGAGACCGAACGCGATACCGCCGTGCGGCGGCGCGCCGTACTGCAGCGCGTCCAGCAGGAAGCCGAACTTCGCCTGCGCTTCTTCCGCGCCGATCTTCAGCGCGCGGAACACCTTGCTCTGCACTTCCTCGCGGTGGATACGCACCGAGCCGCCGCCGATTTCCCAGCCGTTCAGCACCATGTCGTACGCCTTCGCGAGGCAGCGGCCCGGATCGGTCTCGAGGTACTCGAGGTGCTCATCCTTCGGGCTCGTGAACGGATGGTGCGCAGCGACGTAGCGCGCGTCATCGTCGTCGTATTCGAACATCGGGAAGTCGACGACCCACAGCGGCTTCCAGCCTGCCTGGACGAGACCGTTCGCCTTGCCGAATTCCGAATGGCCGATCTTCAGGCGCAGCGCGCCGAGGCTGTCGTTGACGACCTTCGCGCGGTCGGCCGCGAAGAAGATGATGTCGCCGTCCTCAGCGCCGGTGCGCTCGAGGATCGCCGCGATCGATGCGTCGTGCAGGTTCTTGACGATCGGGCTTTGCAGGCCGTCGCGGCCCTTCGCCTTCTCGTTGACCTTGATCCACGCGAGGCCCTTCGCGCCGTAGATGCGCACGAATTCCGTGTAGCCGTCGATGTCGCCGCGCGACAGCTCGCCGCCCTTCGGCACGCGCAGCGCCGCGACCCGGCCGTCCTTCGCGTTCGCCGGCGTGCTGAACACCTTGAAGTCGACGTCCTTCATCGCGTCGGTCAGCTCGGTGAATTCGAGCTGCACGCGCAGGTCCGGCTTGTCCGAGCCGAAACGCGCCATCGCTTCCGAGTACGGCATCACCGGGAATTTCGCGTCGAGCTCGACGTCGATCGTCGTCTTGAAGATGTGACGGATCATGTCCTCGAACAGGTCGCGGATTTCCTGCTCGCCGAGGAACGACGTTTCACAATCGATCTGCGTGAATTCCGGCTGGCGGTCGGCGCGCAGATCCTCGTCGCGGAAGCACTTGGTGATCTGGTAGTAACGATCGAAGTTCGCAACCATCAGCAGCTGCTTGAACAGCTGCGGCGACTGCGGCAGCGCGAAGAACTGGCCCGCGTTCACGCGCGACGGCACGAGATAGTCGCGCGCGCCTTCCGGCGTGCTCTTCGTCAGCATCGGCGTTTCGATGTCGATGAAGCCCTGTTCGTCGAGGTACTTGCGTGCCTCGATCGCGACGCGGTAGCGCAGGCGCAGGTTGTGCTGCATCTGCGGGCGGCGCAGGTCGAGCACGCGGTGCGTGAGGCGCGTCGTTTCCGACAGGTTGTCGTCGTCGAGCTGGAACGGCGGCGTGACCGACGCGTTCAGCACGTTCAGCTCGTGGCACAGCACTTCGATCTTGCCGCTCTTCAGGCCGGCGTTGACCGTGCCTTCCGGACGGTTGCGCACGAGGCCCTTGATCTGCACGCAGAACTCGTTGCGCACGCCTTCGGCGGTCGCGAACATCTCGGCGCGATCCGGGTCGCACACCACCTGCACGAGGCCTTCACGATCGCGCAGGTCGATGAAGATCACACCGCCGTGATCGCGGCGGCGCTGCACCCAGCCGCACAGCGACACGGTTTGGCCCAGCAGGTGTTCGGTCACGAGACCGCAGTATTCAGTACGCATCGACATGATGTTTGCTTTCGTTCGGTTTGATCAACGGGCGCCGCAACGCGCGGCCCGGGCGATGATTCTTTACTTACAGCGGCGGCTCGACGGGACGGCGGGCGGGCGCCGGAACCGGCGCCGAAGGCGCCACGACGCCCATCGAGACGATGTACTTGAGCGCGGCATCGACCGACATGTCGAGTTCGATGACTTCGCTCTTCGGCAGGATCAGGAAGAAGCCGGATGTCGGGTTCGGCGTCGTGGGCACGTACACGCTCACGTACTCTTCCGTCAGATGGTTGACCACGTCGCCGCCGGGCACGCCGGTCAGAAACGCGATCGTATACGAGCCGCGGCGCGGGTATTCGATCAGCAGCGCCTTGCGGAACGCGTTGCCGCTGCTCGACAGCAGCGTGTCCGATACCTGCTTGACGCTCGTGTAGATCGGCCCGACCACCGGGATGTGGCGCACGACCGCGTTCCACCACGTGACGAGCTTCTGGCCGATGAAGTTCTGCGTGGCCAGCCCGACCACGAAGATGAACGCGAGCGTCAGCACCGCGCCGATCCCCGGCAGATGGAAGCCGAGCATCCGCTCGGGCTGCCACGATTCGGGCAGCAGGAGCAGCGTCTGATCCATCGTGCCGATGATGAGGCCGAGCACCCACAGCGTGATCGCGAGCGGGACGAGAACCAGCAAGCCGGTCAGGAACACCGTTTTCAGGGTCGTCTTTTTCATCATCTGCCGTCAATGAACCGCGCCGGCGGCGCGGGTTGGTCGCGACCCGGCCGGGCCGCGACGGTCAACTGCCGGCGGCGGGCGTCGCAGCCGGTGCCGGCGCGGCGCTCGTCGTCGTGGTGCTGCTTGAACTGCTCGCCGCGGCCGGCGCGGCCGCGGGTTCCGCCCCGGAGGCTGCCGGCGCCGCGTCGCCCGACGCCGCCGCCGCCGCCGGTGCGCTGGTGCCGCCCGAGCCACCGCGGAAATCGGTGACATACCACCCCGAGCCCTTGAGCTGGAACCCGGCGGCAGTCACCTGTTTGCGAAAAGCATCCTTCCCGCATTCAGGGCATTGCGACAGCGGCGCGTCGCTCATCTTCTGGAGCACGTCCTTCGCGAAACCGCACGCTTCGCATCGATAGGCGTAGATCGGCATGATATTTTTCCCGCGGAAACTGGAAACGGCTTGCAAAACCTTGAATTATAGCCGAAACCCGGGCGCGCTCCGGCAACGGCCGAGACGCCGGCGCATCAGCGGCGACGCCACGTGAGCCAGCGCTCGTGCCCGTCGAACACGGCCAGCGAATCGGTCACCGGCAAATCCTCCACCCGTTCGAAGTGCGGCGCGAGCAGCGCGTCGAGCTCCGCACGCTCGATGCCGAACGGCGGCCCCTTCGGCTTCGCCACCAGGAAGAAATAACCGGCCAGCAAGCCGCCCGCGGGCAGCAGCTCGGCCATCCGCGCCGCATAGTCGGCGCGCATGGCCGGCGGCAACGCGCACAGAAACGCGCGCTCGTACACCCACTGCACGTCGAACGGCGGCCGGTACTGGAAAAAATCCGCCTGCTCGACGACGTCCGCATGCGCGCCGAGCTGCGCCTTCGCGGCAGCGACCGCCTGCGCGGCGAAATCGATCGCGCGCACCGGCCAGCCGGCCTGCGCGAGCCATCCGGCCTCCTGCGCGCTGCCGCAGCCGGGGATCAGCACCGCGCACGGCTCGAGCCGCCGCGCGAACACGCGAAAGCCGTCCGGCACGCCGCCGAATTCCCACGGCGTCACGCCGCGCTCGAAGCGCTCGTTCCAGAACGACGCGCTGCCCGGGTCGCGCGTCGCGAAATCGGCGGCCGACGGTGCGGCCGGTTGCTTCGGATCGGACATCGCCACGCTCCTTTCGATCAGGCGCCGTACGCGAGCGCGAGCAGCACGCGCGCGACGAGCGCGCCGACGCCGACGGCCAGGCCGAAGATCAGCAACGCCTGCATCAGCCGGTTCGTCCGTTTCTGCTCGACGAGGATCTGGCGCATCAGCTCCTCGCTCGCGGCGCGCGGCGCGTCGTGGCGCGCGGCCATCGCATGGTGGATCAGGCGCGGCAGCTGCGGCAGCGTCTTGCTCCACTGCGGCGCCTCGACCTTGAACCGCTCGTACCAGCCGCGCAGGCCGATCTGCTCGGTCATCCAGCGCTCGAGATACGGCTTCGCGGTCTTCCACAGATCGAGTTCGGGGTCGAGCGAGCGGCCGAGCCCTTCCACGTTCAGCATCGTCTTCTGCAGCAGCACGAGCTGCGGCTGGATCTCGACGTTGAAGCGGCGCGACGTCGAGAACAGGCGCATCAGCACCTGGCCGAGCGAAATGTCCTTCAGCGCGCGGTCGAAATACGGCTCGCACACCGCGCGAATCGCGCTTTCGAGCTCTTCGACGCGCGTCTCGGGCGGCACCCAGCCCGATTCGAGGTGGAGCGTCGCGACGCGGTGGTAGTCGCGCTTGAAGAACGCGAGGAAGTTCTGCGCGAGGTAGTTCTTGTCGAAATCGGACAGCGCGCCGACGATCCCGAAATCGAGCGCGATATAGCGGCCGAACGTGTTCGGATCGAGGCTCACCTGGATGTTGCCGGGGTGCATGTCCGCATGGAAGAAGCCGTCGCGGAACACCTGCGTGAAGAAGATCTCGACGCCTTCGCGCGCGAGCTTCTTGATGTCGACGCCCGCCGAGCGCAGCGTCTCGACCTGGCTGATCGGCACGCCGGTCATGCGCTCCATCACGAGCACCTGCGACGTCGAGAAATCCCAGAACATCTCCGGCACGAGCAGCAGGTCGAGGCCCGCGAAGTTGCGGCGCAGCTGGCTGCCGTTCGCAGCCTCGCGCATCAGGTCGAGCTCGTCGTGCAGGTACTTGTCGAATTCGGCGACGACCTCGCGCGGCTTCAGGCGTCGGCCGTCGGCCCACATGCGCTCGGTCCACGTCGCGATGTCGCGCATCAGCGCGAGGTCGGAATCGATCACCGGCAGCATGTTCGGGCGCAGCACCTTGACGGCGACCGCCTTGCCCGCATGCGCGCCCTGCTTCAGCTTCGCGAAATGCACCTGTGCGATCGACGCGCTCGCGATCGGCTCGCGCTCGAATTCGTCGAACAGTTCGTCGACCGGCGCGCCGAGCGATTTCTCGATGATCGCGATCGCGACGGCCGAATCGAACGGCGGCACCTGGTCCTGCAGCTTCGCGAGTTCGTTCGCGAAATCGACCGACAGCAGGTCGCGGCGCGTCGACAGCACCTGGCCGAACTTCACGAAGATCGGGCCGAGGCTTTCGAGCGCGTGACGCAGCCGTACGGCCGGCGGATCGGAATAGCGGCGGCCGATCGTCGTGATCCGCAGCAGCAGCTTCACGCGCCGGTCGTCGATCCGGGACAGCATCACTTCGTCGAGGCCAAAGCGGATGACGGTGTAGACAATCTTGATGAAACGGAAAATGCGCATGCCCTGCGGCCCTCAGTGCGCGCCGCGCGGGCCGGAACCCGTGCGCGCGCCGATTTTTTGTTCGAGTCGCTCGACCCGCTTTTCGACCCGCGCGAGCGCATCGCGCGCGCGCGCCAGTTCCGCGTCGAAACCGCCGAGCGACGTGCGCCGGACGACTTGCGGGTTCTCGTCGAGCCAGTATTCGGCGACGGAATCGAGCACGTTGCGGCCGGTGCGGCGCACGCGCGCGCCGGCGTCGCGCACGAACGTCGCGATCCGGTACGCGGCCGCGTCGCCGACCAGCTTCGCGAGATCTTCCTCAGGTTCCCAGCGCAGATGCTCGGCCAGCTTCGCGATCTGCGTCGCGAATTCCGCGTCGCCCTCGATCTTCACGTGCTTCATCACGGCCGCCTGGCCGCCCTGCAGGAACGCGGCGACCGTGTCGCCGGCGAGTGCGATCGACACGTCGACCTGTTGCGCATCGTGCGCGTCGACGGCCGACAGATAACCGTCGGGCTGCACGAGCAGCGTGAGCGTGACGGGAGGCACGTCGATCCGGGCAGTCTTGCCCGCATAGGGAATCAGGCGGTCACGCGCCCACGATTCGCGCGCGAGCAGGTGATTGACGGCAGCAGCAAAAGGCTTGGCGGCAAAGGTCATCGGGCTGGGAAAGAAAAAACCCGCGCAGGCCGGGCGCCCACGCGGGTTTCTATTGTAACGTCGGATCGGCGGCAGACCGTGCCCGACCGTACACCCGGGCGGCAAGCGGTCGCAGTGCGGCGGCCGTCGCGCGGATGCCCGGCGGCGCGGGCCGCCGGTCACGCTCAGTGCGTGTTGATCTGCTGGATACCCGCGAGCAGCCAGCCCTGACTGCCCGACTTCGACAGGTTCCACACCTCGTCGAACGGCGCGGCCGACGTATTCGCCGATTCGCGGATCAGACCGTGGAAGCGTACGCTCGCCGACTGCTCGATGCCGCGATCCTCGATCGCGACCAGTTCCGCGTCGAGCTGCACGACGTCGGTCTGGTTCGCGTCGGTGCCGCGCGAATCGAGGTCGATCTTGATCTCGGCGAACATTTCGGGCGTCGTGAACTCGCGGATGTCGGCCAGGTTGCCCTGGTCCCACGCAGCCTGCAGGCGCACGAAGTACACCTTCGCGCTGCGCAGGAACGCTTCGGTATCGAAGCCGGCCGGCACCTGCAGCGGCGCAGCCGCCATCGCGCCTGCCGCACCGGCCGCCGCCGCACCGCCGCCGAACACGCCCTGCGCTTCGTTCGCATAGCTGCTGCCGCTACCTGCATAGTTGCTGCCGGTGTTGCCCTGCTGGAACGACGGGCTTTGCGCGTAGCCGCCCGACGACGACGACGCGCCGCCGACCGAATACGCCGGCTCCTGCGGGCGACGGCGGTTCATGAACTTGCGGATCAGCCAGATGCCAACCATCGCGAGCAACGCGATCACGATGACGTTCGCCATCATGCTCGCGAACGCGCCGCCGAGGCCGAAGTGCGACAGCAGCGCCGCGATGCCGAGACCGGCCGCGAGGCCGGCGATCGGCCCGAGCCAGCGCGAGCGGTTGGGTTGCGCGGCCGGCGTGGGCGCGGCCGGGTTCGTACGCTGCGCCTGCGACGGCGCCGCTTGCTGCATCGGCTGCTGCGCGGGCGGCGTGGCCTGACGCTGCGTGACGGTGGAACTCTGGCGGCCGATGCTGCGCCCGCCGCCCATGCGCTTGGCCTCAGCGTCGAGCGATGCGAACGTGCCGGCCGTGAGCAGGCCGACCATCAGCAGGGTGCCGACCCGTCGAGCCCACGGCTTCGACGGCTTGCCACGGTTGAACAACGAACGCGATTCGAACATCAGTTTCTCCAGATGTAAGACAAATGTATGGAAAGAGCCCCTTAGTACTTGGCTCCCATGTGTAAAGCTACCACGCCACCTGACAAATTGTAATATTTGACGGCATCGAGGCCCGCTTGTTCCATCATCGTCTTCAGCGTGTCCTGATCGGGGTGCATCCGGATAGATTCAGCAAGATACCGATAACTTTCGGCATCTTTCGCGAACTTGTCGCCAAGCCACGGTAATACTTTGAAAGAATACAGATCGTACGCTTTTTTCAGGGGATCCCAGACTTTCGAGAATTCCAGCACCATCACGCGGCCGCCGGGCTTCGTCACGCGGCGCATCTCGGCGAGCGCGGCGTCCTTGTGCGTCATGTTGCGCAGCCCGAACGCGACCGTCACCACATCGAAGTAGTTGTCCGGAAAGGGAATTTTCTCGGCGTCGCACAACAGCGACGGCGTCACGATGCCCTTGTCGAGCAGCCGGTCGCGGCCGACGCGCAGCATCGATTCGTTGATGTCGGTATGCCAGACCTCGCCCGTCGGCCCGGCCGCCTTCGCGAACGACTTGGTCAGGTCGCCGGTGCCGGCCGCGATGTCGAGCACCTTGAAGCCGGGGCGCACGTTCGCCTGCGCGATCGTGAACGCCTTCCACGCGCGGTGCATGCCCGCCGACATCAGGTCGTTCATCAGATCGTAGTTGCTCGCGACCGAATGAAACACGCCCGCCACTTTCTTCGCTTTTTCGTTTTCCTCGACGCTTTCGAAGCCGAAGTGGGTTTTGCTCATCGCGTTGATCCTCAGTAAATGGCAAGACGGCGCCGAGCGGGCGCCGTCGATTTCAGTGGCAGTGGCCGTGCGGCGCGCCGGCCGCCTGCATCGGGGCGTCGCGCTCGACGCCCGCCGCCTTCAGTTTGTCGAAATAGTCGCGCCACAGCGCGTCCTGCTGCGTCGCCAGTTCGTACAGCAGATCCCACGAGTAGATGCCGGTCGAATGGCCGTCGGAGAACGTCGGCTGCAGCGCGTAGTTGCCGACGCCCTCGAGCGCGGTGATCGTCACTTCGCGCTTGCCGGTCTGCAACGTCTCCTGGCCGGGCCCGTGGCCGCGCACCTCGGCCGACGGCGAATACACGCGCATCAGCTCGAACGGAATCCGGTAACTCTCGCCGTTCGGATACTGCAATTCGAGCACGCGCGACACCGCGTGCACGACGACGCCGGACGGAATCGGCGTCGTGGAAGTCAAACCGCTCATGGCTGCCTCGAATCGATCATGCGTTGAATTTCCTCGCGCACCGCATTGTGCAGCAGCGAGGCCTGCGCCGCGCGCGAGCGCAGCAGCGCCTCGGACACGCTGCGCTGGCGCGGCGCCCATACGGGCTGCGGAAAATGGGCATCGTTGGAAAAACGCGGAATCACGTGCCAGTGCACGTGCGGCACCATGTTGCCGAGGCTCGCGAGATTCACCTTGTTCGGCTGCATCACGCGGCGCACGGCCCGCTCGACCGCGTAGACCACGCGCATCAAGTGTGCCCGCTCCGACTCGCCGAGATCGGAGAACTCGGCGACGTGCGCGCCCCAGATCACCCGGCAGAAGCCCGGGTAGTCGTGCTCGCCCGTCGCGAGCACGACGCGCAGCGCATCGTCCTGCCAGAGCACCTCGCCGCCGTCTTCACGGCAAAACACGCATTCCATCGTCGCTCCCATGTGGACGGGCGCCGGCGCATCAGCGCCGGCGCCCGCTCTCATCCGTCGCCCGGCCGGGCGGTCGTCATGCCCGCATTAGACCAGCACGCGCTCGATCCCGCCATGGTTGGCCCGTGCGACATAATCGGCCATCCAGTTCTCGCCGAGCACCTGGCGCGCGATCTCGACCACGATGTAGTCCGCTTCGAGGTTCGCGTCCTCGCCGTAGCGCGACAGCCCCTGCAGACACGACGGGCAGCTCGTCAGGATCTTCACGTCCGGGCCGGCCGCGGCAGCCGGCGCCGCCGCGTCGCCCGCCACCACCGGAATCGCGCGCAGCTTCGCCGCGCCCTTGCGGATCTCCTCTTCCTTGCGGAAGCGCACCTGCGTCGAGATGTCCGGCCGCGTGACCGCCAGCGTGCCCGATTCGCCGCAGCAGCGATCGTTCTTCTCGATCTTGTAGCCGTCCTTCTCCGAACCCATCAGCTCGTTGACCAGCTTCACCGGGTCCATCGTCTTGATCGGCGTGTGGCACGGGTCGTGGTACATGTAGCGCGTGCCCGTCACGCCGTCGAGCTTCATCCCCTTCTCCAGCAGGAACTCGTGGATGTCGATGATCCGGCAGCCCGGGAAGATCTTGTCGAATTCGTAGCCCGCGAGCTGGTCGTAGCACGTGCCGCACGACACCACCACCGTCTTGATGTCCAGGTAATTCAGCGTGTTCGCCACCCGGTGGAACAGCACGCGGTTGTCCGTCACGATCTTCTCGGCCTTGTCGTACTGGCCCGAGCCGCGCTGCGGATAGCCGCAGCACAGGTAGCCCGGCGGCAGCACCGTCTGCACGCCCGCCTCCCACAGCATCGCCTGCGTCGCCAGCCCCACCTGCGAGAACAGCCGCTCGGAGCCGCAGCCCGGGAAGTAGAACACCGCCTCCGAATCGACAGTCGTCGATTTCGGGTTGCGGATGATCGGCACGATCTTGTTGTCCTCGATGTCCAGCAACGCGCGCGCCGTCTTCTTCGGCAGGTTGCCCGGCATCTTCTTGTTCACGAAGTGGATCACCTGCTCGACCGCCGGCGGCTTGCCCGTCGTCGCCGGCGGGTGCTGCGTCTGCTTCGTCACGACCTTCTTCAGCATGTCGTTCGCGAAGCGCTGCACCTTGTAGCCCACCCCCATCATCACGCCGCGCGCGACGTTGATCGTCTGCGGATTGGTCGCGTTCAGGAAGAACATGCCCGCCGCGTTGCCCGCGTTGAACTTCTTCTTGCCCATCTTGCGCAACAGGTTGCGCATGTTCATCGTCACGTCGCCGAAGTCGATCTTCACCGGGCACGGCGTCGCGCACTTGTGGCACACCGTGCAGTGGTCGGCCACGTCGTTGAACTCGTCCCAGTGCTTGATCGACACGCCGCGGCGCGTCTGCTCCTCGTACAGGAACGCCTCGACCAGCAGCGACGTCGCGAGGATCTTGTTGCGCGGGCTGTACAGCAGGTTCGCGCGCGGCACGTGCGTCGCGCACACCGGCTTGCACTTGCCGCAGCGCAGGCAGTCCTTCACCGAATCGGCGATCGCGCCGATGTCGGACTGCTGCATGATCAGCGACTCGTAGCCCATCAGCCCGAAGCTCGGCGTGTACGCATTGCGCAGATCGGCGCCCTCGAGCAGCTTGCCCTTGTTGAAGCGGCCGTTCGGGTCCACGCGCTGCTTGTACGCGCGGAATTCGGCGATCTCGTCCTCGGTCAGGAACTCGAGCTTCGTGATGCCGATCCCGTGCTCGCCGGAAATCACGCCGTCGAGCGAGCGCGCGAGCGTCATGATGCGTGCGACGGCCGCGTGCGCGTCCTGCAGCATCTCGTAGTTGTCGGAGTTGACCGGGATGTTCGTGTGCACGTTGCCGTCGCCCGCGTGCATGTGCAGCGCGACGAACACGCGCGCGCGCAGCACGCGCTTGTGGATCGCCTGCGCTTCGTCGAGGATCGGCTTGAACGCGCCGCCGTTGAAGATCGCGCGCAGTTCCGCGCGGATCTCCTGCTTCCACGAGATGCGCACCGTGCGGTCCTGCGTGACGTGGAACACGGTCGCGCCCGGCTGCTCGTCCGCGCGATCGGCGAACTTCTCCGCGAGCGCCTCGTAGCCGAGCTGCACCAGGTAGTGCTGCGCCTCGCGCAGCGGCTGGTCGAGCCGGTCGCGCACGAATTCCCAGCGTGCGCGCACGCGCTTGAGCAGCTCCAGCGCCTGCTGCACGCGGTCTTCCAGCAGTTCCGCGCTCGGGATCTCGTTCGCGTCGTCGGTCTTGCCGAGCGGCAGGTTGCCGCCACGGAAGAACGCCTCGAGCGCGTCGACCAGCTGCAGCTTGTTCTTCAGCGACAGCTCGATGTTGATCCGCTCGATGCCGTCGGTGTACTCGCCCATCCGGTTCAGCGGGATCACGACGTCCTCGTTGATCTTGAACGCGTTCGTGTGCTTCGCGATCGCCGCCGTGCGGCTGCGGTCGAGCCAGAAGCGCTTGCGCGCCTCCGCGCTGACCGCGACGAAGCCTTCGCCGCTCTTGCCGTTCGCCATCCGGATCACTTCGGACGTCGCGTGCGCGACCGCGTCGGCGTCGTCGCCGACGATGTCGCCGATCAGCACCATCTTCGGGAACGCATTGCGCTTGCTCTTGGTCGCGTAGCCGACCGCGCGCAGGTAGCGCTCGTCGAGGTGCTCGAGGCCCGCGAGAATCGCGCCGCCCTGCTTCGACGTCTCGAACAGGTAGTCCTTGATCTCGACGATGCTCGGGATCGCCTCGCGCGCCTGGCCGAAGAATTCGAGGCAGACGGTGCGCGTGTGCGCGGGCATCTTGTGCAGCACCCAGCGCGCGGACGTGATCAGCCCGTCGCAGCCTTCCTTCTGCACGCCCGGCAGGCCGGCGAGGAACTTGTCGGTGACGTCCTTGCCGAGCCCTTCCTTGCGAAAGCGCCGGCCTTCGATCTCGAGCATCTCGGTCTTCAGCAGCTTCTCGCCCGGCGCGTACGCGCCGTCGAACCACTTCAGCTCGAAGCGCGCGACCGCGATGTCGTGGATCTTGCCCTGATTGTGCTCGTGGCGCGTGACTTCGAGCCAGTTGCCGTCCGGGTCGACCATCCGCCACCACGCCAGGTTGTCGAGCGCGGTGCCCCACAGCACGGCCTTCTTGCCGCCCGCGTTCATCGCGACGTTGCCGCCGATGCACGAGGCGTCGAGCGAGGTCGGATCGACCGCGAACACGTAGCCGGCCGCTTCCGCCGCTTCGGTCACGCGGCGCGTGACGACGCCCGCGCCGGAAAAGATCGTCGGCACCTTGTGCGCGACGCCCGGCAGCTCGGTGAGCTCGACCGCGCCGAGCTGCTCGAGCTTCTCGGTGTTGATCACCGCGGAGAACGGCGTGAGCGGCACCGCGCCGCCCGTGTAGCCGGTGCCGCCGCCGCGCGGGATCACGGTCAGGCCGAGCTCGAAGCACGCCTTGATCAGCGCGGCGATCTCGGCTTCGGTGTCGGGCGTCAGCACGACGAACGGGTATTCGACGCGCCAGTCGGTCGCGTCGGTCACGTGCGACACGCGCGACAGCCCGTCGAAGCGGATGTTGTCCTTCTGCGTGCAGCGGCCGAGCGCCTTGGTCGCGCGGCGGCGCAGCTCGGCCATCTTGTCGAATTCGTCGGCGAACTCGTCGACCGCGCGCTGCGCCGCCGCTTCCAGCATCTCGACGCGCGATGCGCGTTCGCGGCCGGCGGCGTCGCGGTGCTCGGTGAGGTCGGCGCTACGGCGCTTGCCGATTTCGGTCAGGCGGTGGTTCAGCGCCTCGATCAGCAGCGCGCGGCGCTTCGGGTTGTCGAGCAGGTCGTCCTGCAAGTACGGGTTGCGACGCACGACCCAGATGTCGCCGAGCACTTCGTACAGCATCCGTGCGGAACGGCCCGTGCGGCGTTCCGCACGCAGTTCGTCGAGCACCGACCACGCCTCTTCGCCGAGCAGGCGGATCACGATCTCGCGATCCGAGAAGGACGTGTAGTTGTAGGGGATCTCGCGCAAGCGGGGCGCGGGGTCGGCGGCGACGGCGGCGGCCGCGCCATGCGGATCGAAAACTTGTGGTGCGTTCATGTTCGGACGACTCGGAGGGCCGATATCCCGTGCACGGGCGTCGGCAAGCGCGTGGGCGCAATCTTGGGGAAATCTGTTCTGTTACCAGGCGCGCGGCTGTCCTTCATGGGGCCGGAGCGGGCGACTCGCCCCTCCTGGCCGGCGACAGGGCCTGGCGGCACTCGGGACCATCAGCACGATCGCGCGCGGCGCGCATGCCGTTCGGCCGCGGGGCTGGCTGCGCGCGGCGTCGGCTTCAACGGTGCGATCCGAGGGTGCCTCTGCATCTTCCGAATCCTTGATTCAAAACGGAATTCTAACCCATGATCGCGCCGGCCGTGACACGCCGGACAGGTCGTGGGGCTATCGCCGCGAGCCGCGCCGGGCGGGGTTCGGCACGATTTCGGGCGACCATTCGCCGTCCGTCCGGTCGGTAACCATGCGGTTAAACCGGTAAAAGGCGGCGCGCGGCCCCCGCCCGTATGCGCACGTCACCGCCCACGACCGCCCGCCCGGCATGCCGCTTGCGTGCGGGCGGACCCTTGGCGCTATCATTGACCCTTTACCGTCTGCATCCGCACTGCACGCGAGCGCCCATGGCACCCCACGATTACCTGAAGAAAATCCTCACCGCGCGCGTCTACGACGTCGCGATCGAGACGGAACTCGAACCGGCCCGCAATCTGTCGACCCGGCTGCGCAACGCCGTTTACCTGAAGCGCGAGGACAACCAGCCGGTGTTCTCGTTCAAGCTGCGCGGCGCGTACAACAAGATGGCGCACATTCCGGCGGACGCGCTCGCGCGCGGCGTGATTACCGCGTCGGCCGGCAACCACGCGCAGGGCGTCGCGTTCTCGGCGGCGCGGATGGGCATCAAGGCCGTGATCGTCGTGCCGGTCACGACGCCGCAGGTGAAGGTCGATGCGGTGCGCGCGCACGGCGGCCCGAGCGTCGAGGTGATCCAGGCGGGCGAATCGTACAGCGATGCGTATGCGCACGCGGTCAAGGTCCAGCAGGAGCGCGACCTCACGTTCGTCCACCCGTTCGACGATCCGTACGTGATCGCCGGCCAGGGCACGATCGCGATGGAAATCCTGCGCCAGCATCAGGGCCCGATCCACGCGATCTTCGTGCCGATCGGCGGCGGCGGGCTCGCTTCCGGCGTCGCCGCGTACGTGAAGGCGGTGCGCCCCGAGATCAAGGTGATCGGCGTGCAGGCCGAGGATTCGTGCGCGATGGCGCAGTCGCTGGACGCGGGCGAGCGCATCGAGCTGAGCGAGGTCGGCCTGTTCGCGGATGGCACCGCAGTGAAGCTCGTCGGCGAGGAAACCTTCCGGCTGTGCCGCGAATTCCTCGACGGCGTCGTGACGGTCAACACCGACGCGCTGTGTGCGGCGATCAAGGACGTGTTCCAGGACACGCGCAGCGTGCTCGAGCCGTCCGGCGCGCTCGCGGTCGCGGGCGCGAAGCTGTACGCGGAACGCGAAGGCATCGAGAACCAGACGCTCGTCGCGGTCACGTCCGGCGCGAACATGAACTTCGACCGGATGCGCTTCGTCGCCGAGCGCGCCGAGGTCGGCGAGGCGCGCGAGGCCGTGTTCGCGGTCACGATCCCCGAGGAGCGCGGCAGCTTCAGGCGCTTCTGCTCGCTCGTCGGCGATCGCAACGTCACCGAGTTCAACTACCGGATCGCCGATGCGCAGTCCGCGCACATCTTCGTCGGCGTGCAGATCAAGCGCCGCGGCGAATCGGCGGAGATCGCCGCGAACTTCGAGTCGCACGGCTTCAACAGCGTCGACCTGACGCACGACGAGCTGTCGAAGGAACACATCCGCTACATGGTCGGCGGCCGCTCGCCGCTCGCGCTCGACGAGCGCCTGTTCCGCTTCGAATTCCCGGAACGGCCGGGCGCGCTGATGAAGTTCCTGTCGTCGATGGCGCCGGACTGGAACATCAGCCTGTTCCACTACCGCAACCAGGGCGCGGACTACAGCTCGATCCTCGTCGGGCTGCAGGTGCCGCCGGCCGATCGCGCCGAATTCGAACGCTTCCTCGCGGCGCTCGGCTATCCGTACGTCGAAGAGAGCGCCAACCCGGCTTACCGCCTCTTCCTGTCGTAAAGGCTTCGTCCAATGAATCCCGAACATTCCCCGCTCGGCAAGGCCACCGTCTACGCGGCGCAGTACGATGCGTCGCTGCTGTTCCCGATCCCGCGCGCCGGCGCGCGCGAGCAGCTCGGCATCACGTCGGCGCTGCCGTTCTTCGGCACCGACATCTGGAACGCATACGAACTGTCGTGGCTCAACGCGCGCGGCAAGCCGCAGCTCGCGATCGCGACGTTCTACGTGCCGGCCGAATCGCCGAACATCGTCGAATCGAAGTCGTTCAAGCTGTATCTCGGCTCGTTCGCGCAATCCAAGTTCGACTCGGTCGACGCGGTGCGCGACGTGCTCAAGCGCGACGTGTCGGCCGCGTGCGGCGCGAGCGTGTCGGTGCAGTTGGTGTCGCCGCACGATTTCGGCAAGCTCGAGATGGACGAGCTCGACGGGCTGTCGCTCGACCGGCTCGACCTCGACACCGACGTGTACGAACCCGATCCGTCGCTGCTGTCGGCAGCCGACGGCGAGAACGAGGCGCCGGTCGAGGAGACGCTCGTGTCCGACCTGCTGCGCTCGAACTGCCCGGTCACGGGGCAGCCGGACTGGGGCAGCGTGCAGATTCATTACGTGGGACCGCAGATCGATCACGCGGGGCTGCTGCGCTACATCATCTCGTTCCGCAATCACACGGGCTTTCACGAGCAGTGCGTCGAGCGGATCTTCCTCGACATCATGCATGCGTGCAAACCGGTGAAGCTGGCGGTGTATGCACGGTATACGCGGCGCGGCGGGCTCGACATCAACCCGTTCCGCACGAATTACAACCAGCCGATGCCGGATAACGCGCGGACGGCGCGGCAGTAAATGAGTCTGTTGGCGGCATCTTGCGGTCCGCCAACCCTCCCTGCTTGCGGAAGGGTGCGTCTCTCTAATTCGGCGCGAACATGGCGGCCCGGCACTTCGGACAATACAGGTAGATTGTTCGACCATCGTGCATGGAAATGAAGCCTCGCCTTGCCTGGTCTATCCTCCATTTCGCCGCGCCACCACCCGCTAGACGCGCTTCGCCTTCGGCATAGCAACTCGCGGCATCCAAGTCATGACTGTACGCCCGTTCCGTTACGCGGTTCGCACGCTTGAAAAACGCGCTGACATCCGTCTGCCGAAGAATGAACTGGCGGCACATATCCGCGGTTTCGCCTCCGCTGATGTCGGCCGACCACGCCCCGTTGCTGACCATTTCGACAGACCTCGGCGCAACATGAGGCACTACTCCTCGCAGCGGCGTCTTGTCGGACAACGTGCTCGCAACGGCAGTGCGGTCGAGCACGAGCAGCAACATCAGAATTGCGATCCGCATCACCATTGCACGCTTGCTCGCCGCTGCGTGGCGCTTCCGCGAGTGCCCAATGCGACCGTCATTTCGGCTGCGCCGGCAAACCGCCGAAGGTGCGTGCAAAGTTGCTCTCGATATGGGCCAGCAAACGTGTGAGCGTTTCCTGGTCTTCGTACCGATCTGCGAGCGCATCCTCATCGAGCGAATCCGGATCCATGCACTCGATCTGGTCGAGTCGCAAGCGGATCGTTTCCATCAGCACGGCCCATTCGCCCATCAGCAATGGGATGGCCATGTCGCCGCGACCTTGCCGCTGATCACTCATGTTCATTTCAGCATCATCTACGGCTGGCACGTTCATCCTGCCTTTCGCTGCACTTCGGCCAATCGCTCGGCATCCCATTTCCTCCCGACCGCCGCACGATGCAGCATCGCGAGCGTAATTGGTTCACGCTCGAGGTGGTGCGGTTTTCGAAGCACCCATCGCCGAAACAGCGAATAGAGCAAGCCCTCGCCTTCCATCAAAAAATATCGATGGAAATCGAAGTCGCCGGTATCGACGGCAAACCGCTCAAAAAAGCGCCACATGAAGTCATTGGCTTCGTCGCCGGTTTGACCCAGGTCTTCCCAGAGCCGGGTATGAGCAGCGAGCGGCTTCGATGGACCGAGCCCCACCTCCGACCTCACAAAAGCTTCGATCTCGTCCCAACTCACGTTTTGCATCAAAACACCCTGTCCTCGTTTTTGACGAGGCCGTTGTACCGGGAGATCGTTCCGTGAACGATCGCGAACACGTCACGCGCAAGCAGCGCCCAACCCACGCCAGGCACGGCACGTCCGACGAACACGCTGAGTTTTCGGGTCAGGATGATCCGAAACGACTTGATACTCTGCAGCGTCACGGTTGGTAAAACCTTCCTGTTCAACTGGTGGCGGAAAATCGATCGAGCCATCACGGATGCGACGGACGTTCCTTTCGTCGCGCCGCCGAATTTCTGCCGCGTCGGCAATACCGGCCAGCCCGCCAGAATCAGGATCACAGCTTCGACATCGTCGATCCCGGCCCGTGCACACGTCTCTTCTACAGCGACGAAAAAGAAAAGCTCGGCGGGTGTGAGATCCGAATGAACGCCGTAGCGGTATGTATTGCTGGTGATGGGGCGACTTCACGAAATCGTTGATCGGGAAGACGACCATACCCAGCAATCCACTTAGTCTGCTCGTTCGAATTTCATGATTCCCGTTGCCAATTACGCGTCCATCACTGTTGTCACCCGCCAGACGGACCTATCGTCTCGCGCTCTCACCGACAGGATTCTATTCAAAGTGTAAAAATTCAGTGCCAAATGCAACAAGGCCGGTGCACGTCCATGCACCGGCCTTGTCGTACAGCTTCCGCCCTCGCGCGTTACTTCACCGGCGGCTTGTACGCGATGCAGTCGACCTCGACCTTGCAGTCGATCACCATGCTCGATTGCACGCACGCGCGTGCCGGCGGGTTCTCGCCGAAGTACGACACGAACACCTTGTTGAACGACGCGAAATCGCGCGCATCGTCGAGCCACACGCCGCAGCGCACGACGTGCTCGAGGCCGTAGCCGGCTTCCTTCAGGATCGCGATCACGTTCTCGATCGCCTGCTTCGACTGCGTGACGATCCCGCCTTCGACGACCTCGCCGTTCACCATCGGCGTCTGGCCCGACACGTACAGCCAGCCGTCGGCCTCGACCGCCCGCGCGAACGGCATCACCTGGCCGCCAGTCCCCTTCGCTTCGCCTACGCCATATCGCTTCATCGTTTCACTCCTCGTGTTGTCGGCCGGAGCCGGCGCTTCAGCGCCTGCTCCTGCCCATGCAACGCACGGTTGCGGGTACGCGCGCCGGCTGCTGCGGCGCGCGGAAGATCGGAATGCGCGCGTTCAGAACGCCGCATCGCCACTGGCCGACACGCGTTCGCCGCGCGCGACGAAACCGCCGGCGCGCTCGCCGGTCGGCTGGCCGTTTTCGTAAGTCAGCACGCCGTTCACCCACACGGCGTCGATCCCGTGCGCGGGCTGCTGCGGCTTCTCGAACGTCGCGGCGTCGATCACGCTCGCCGGATCGAACAGCACGAGATCGGCGTGATAGCCGACGTGCACCTCGCCGCGCCGAGCGAGCCCGAAGCGGCGCGCGGACAGCGACGTCATCTTGCGGATCGCCTCCTCGAGCGGCAGCAGGCTGGTGTCGCGCACGTAGTGGCCGAGCACGCGCGGGAACGCACCCCACAGCCGCGGATGCGGCAGCGGATCGTTCGGCAGGCCGTCGGAGCCGACCATCGTCGCCGGATGCGACAGGATCCGGCGCACGTCGTCCTCGGACATGTTGTGGTACACGGCGCCGGCCGGGCGAATGCGCTGCGCGGCCTCCTGCTCGGTCACGCCCCAGTCGGCCGCGATCGCCTTCAGCAGCTTGCCCGCGACTTCCGGATGCGGTTCCGACCACGTGATCGTGATGTCGATGTCGCCCGTCACCTGCTTCAGGTCGAGCGTCGACGAGCTGCGGCTGTACGGATAGCAGTCGCAGCCGACCGGCTGGTAGCGGCGCGCGCCTTCGAGCGACGCGAGCACCTCGGTGCTGCGCCCCCAGTTCGACGGGCCCGCGCACTTCAGGTGCGAGATCACGACCGGCACGCGCGCATGACGGCCGACCTGATACGCCTCTTCCATCGCGTCGAGGATCGCGTCGAACTCGGTGCGCATGTGCGTCGTATACAGCGCGCCGGCTTGGGCGAGCGGTTCGGCGAGCGCCATCACTTCCTCGGCCGGCGCCGCGAACGCCGAGCCGTATGCGAGCCCCGACGACAGGCCGAGCGCACCGTTCGCGAGCGCCTCCTCGAGCTGCGCGCGCATGCCGGCGATCTCGCCGTCGGTCGCCGCGCGGTCGAGGCGGTCCATCTGGTTGTTGCGCAGCGCCGTATGGCCGACGAGCGCCGCGACGTTCACGGCCGGACGCGCGTCGTTCACGGCCGCGACGTAGGCGGCGAAGGTCGGGTACTGGAACGCGCCGCGCTCGCCGAGCAGGTTCATCGGATCGGGCGGGTCGCCCGCGAGCGTCACCGGCGATGCGCTGATCCCGCAGTTGCCGACGATCACGGTCGTCACGCCCTGCGAGATCTTCGGGATCATCTGCGGCGCGCGGATCACGTGCGTGTCGTCGTGCGTGTGCACGTCGACGAAACCCGGCGCGAGCGCGCGGCCGTTCGCGTCGACGACGTTCTCGGCGAGCCAGTTCGACAGGTTGCCGATCGCCGCGATCAGGCCGTTGCGGATCGCGACGTCGCGCGTGACGGGCGGCGCGCCGGTGCCGTCGTACAACTGCGCGCCGACGATCAGCGTATCGGCGGCTTCGGGGTGCGAATGCATGGTCAGTCTCCTACCGGTTGACGGTCTCCGCCGCCGCGGTGCGCATCGAGCGCGTGTTTGATGCGGCGCAGCGATTCCCGGCCCGCGTCGCCGAGCCGCAATGCGACACCGGTGACGAGCACGTCGATCGCCATCATCATCGCGTAGCGCGATGTCGAAGGCTTGTAAATGAAATCGGTTTCGAACGCGACGACGGGGATCAGGTGGTCGGCGAGCTTCGCGAGCGGCGATGCCGGCGCGGTGATCGCGATCAGCTTCGCGCCGTAACGCTTCGCGAGCCGGCAGCTCTCGAGCAGCTCGGGCACGCGCCCGCTCACCGACAACGCGACGACGACGGTATCGCCCGACAGCGTCGCGGCCACCATCCGCTGCAGCAGGCTGTCCTGGTAGCTCGCGACCGGCCGGCCGAAGCGCACGAGCCGGAAGCGCAGCTCGTCGGCGAGCGCGGTCGAGCCGCCGCCCTGCCCGTACACGTAGGTCATCTTCGCGCCGGCGAGCAGATCGGCCGCCGCGTCGAACGACGTGTTGCGCAGCAGCTGGTGGTTGTGCGCGAGCGCCACGCGGATCTCGTCGTAGACGATCGACGCGGGGCTCGTGTCGTCGGCCGGCGCGTCGTCGGACGGCACCAGGAAGCGCTGGCCGACGGCCGCCGCCTGCGCGACGAGCACCTTCAGCTCGCGCACATCGCGGCAGCCGACGGCCTTCGCGAAACGCGTGACCGTGGCGACGCTGACCTCCGCGTCGCGCGCGAGCGCGCCGATGCTCGCATGCGCGGCACGCGCCAGATCGGCGAGGATGAACGCGGCGACCTTGCGCTCGGCTTCGCGCAGCTCGGGCGCGCATTCGGCGATCCGCGCGACGATGTCGAGGACCGGCGGAGCGGCCTGAGCCGGATGCGGCTCGGCCGCGGGCGAAGCGGACGGGGAAGCGGGCGTATTCATCGGCGGAAAAGGGGGTGAAGCGGGATGTTATTAAATAACATCACCGCGCCGATGCTACTTTCTGTAACATCTGCATGTCAACTTCAGTGCAATGCATAGTGATGATGGAGCGGGATGACATGAAAGTTACAAACTATCAGGAAGCGACGATCGATCCGTTCGGCAAGGGCCTGGGCAATCTGCCGAGCGCGAGCGTGCCGCTCGGCGACGCCGGCCGGCTCGAATGGAACCTGCTCGCGGAAGACGTCAGCTTGCCGGCCGCCGTGCTTTACGAGGATCGCGTCGAGCACAACCTGAACTGGATGCAGGCGTTCGTGCAGAAATACGGCGTCAAGTTCGCGCCGCACGGCAAGACGACGATGGCGCCGCAACTGTTCCGCCGCCAGCTCGACGCCGGCGCGTGGGGCATCACGCTCGCGACCGCGCACCAGACGCAGGCCGCGTATCACGGCGGCGTGCGGCGCGTGCTGCTCGCGAACCAGCTGGTCGGCCGCCAGAACATGACGATCATCGCGGGGCTGCTGTCCGATCCCGATTTCGAATTCTTCTGTCTCGTCGATTCCGCGGAGAGCGTCGACCAGCTCGGCCGCTTCTTCGGCGACGCGAAAAAATCGCTGAACGTGCTGATCGAGCTCGGCGTGCCGGGCGGCCGCGCGGGCGTGCGCGATGCCGCGCAGCGCGAGGCCGTGCTGGCCGCGATCGCGCGCTATCCGGACACGCTGAAGCTGGCCGGCATCGAGCTCTATGAGGGCGTGCTGAAGGAGGAAGGCGAGATCCGCGCGTTCCTGCAGCAGGCGGTCGCGCTCACGCGCGAGCTCGCCGAAGCTGGCCGCTTCGCGCGCACGCCCGCGATCCTGTCCGGCGCCGGTTCGGCGTGGTACGACGTGGTCGCGGAAGAATTCAGGAAGGCGTCCGATGCGGGCTTCGCGGAAGTCGTGCTGCGTCCGGGCTGCTACCTGACGCACGACGTCGGCATCTACAAGAAGGCGCAGACCGACGTGTTCGCGCGCAACCCGATCGCCCGCTCGATGGGCGAAGGGCTGCTGCCGGCGCTGCAGCTGTGGGCGTACGTGCAGTCGGTGCCGGAGGCCGACCGTGCGATCGTCGCGCTCGGCAAGCGCGATGCGGCGTTCGACGCGGGCCTGCCCGAGCCGGCGCGCCACTTCCGCCCGGGCCGCGACACCGCGCCGCGCGACGTCGCCGCCGCCGAAGGCTGGGCCGTCACCGGGATGATGGACCAGCACGCGTACCTGCAGATCCCGCCGGGCGCGGACGTGAAGGTCGGTGACATGGTCGCGTTCGACATCTCGCACCCGTGTCTGACGTTCGACAAGTGGCGCCAGGTGCTCGTGCTCGATCCGCAGTTCCGCGTGACGGAAGTCGTCGAAACCTTCTTCTGACGCATGCGGCGCGCGATGCCGCCCTGCCGCTCGCGCGGGGCGGCCGTCACGCGTGCTTCAATCCGCCGGAGTACACTGCGCTTTCGCCCTCGGGCCCGTGGCGGCCGTCATGCACGGCGCGATCGGGCCTTCAACGCTGCTTCACTGGAGAAAGCCATGGCCGCCAAGAAGATCCTGTTCCTGACCGGCGATTTCGCCGAAGACTACGAAACGATGGTGCCGTTCCAGGCGCTGCAGGCCGTCGGCCATCACGTCGACGCAGTCTGCCCGGGCAAGCGCGCGGGCGACAAGATCAAGACCGCGATCCACGATTTCGAGGGCGACCAGACCTACACCGAGAAGCCCGGCCACAACTTCACGCTGAATGCGGCGTTCGACGACGTCGATGCGGCGCGCTACGACGCGCTCGCGATCGCGGGCGGCCGTGCGCCCGAATATCTGCGACTCGATCCGAAGGTGATCTCGCTCGTGCGCGCGTTCGCCGAAGCCGGCAAGCCGATCGCGGCGATCTGCCACGCGGCGCAACTGCTCGCGGCCGCCGACGTGATCCGCGGCAAGCGCATTTCGGCGTACCCGGCCTGTGCGCCGGAGGTGAAGCTCGCGGGCGGCGAATACGCGGACATACCGGTCGACGCGGCCGTGACCGACGCGCCGTTCGTCACCGCGCCCGCGTGGCCTGCGCATCCGGCCTGGCTCGCGCAGTTCCTCGCGCTGCTCGGCACGCGCATCGAGCTGTGAACGACGCGGGAATGAATCGAAATGATGTGAAGTGAAACGCCGGCCGGCAGCGGGTGCGTACGTGCGCTCGGCCGCGCCGGACACGATCGGCCGACGGGGGGCGCCCCGCCGCGGCCTGCCCTTCAGTGCGGCGCCGGCGTCGAGCCGACGTCCGCGATCCGCGACTCCAGCATCGCCAGCGCGCCCGACAGCGCGGTCAGCACGTCGTCCGGCAATTGCGCCATCGTCTGGTCGATGAACGCCTTGCGGCGCGGCAGGCACGCTTCGAACGCGGCGCGGCCGTCGGCGGTCAGCGTGACGTTGGTCACGCGGTTGTCGCGTGCATCGGACGCGCGCTCGATCCAGCCGAGCGCGTCGAGCGACTTCAACTGGCGCGTGAGCGCGCCCGGATCGATGCGCAGCACCTCGACGAGCTTCTTCTGCGACGCATGCCCGTCCATCGTGTGCAGCGCGACCATGATGCGCCAGCGCGGCATCGGCTGCCCGACGTGCGTTTCGAATGCGGTCATGAACGCACGATACGTGCGTCCGAATTGCTGCAAGATCGCGACGCGGTCCTGTTCTTCCATGCGCTCAGTTCTGTTCGTTCAATCGATCAATCGGCCGCGACGTGCGGTTCGATCTTGCGCCGCAGCGCGATCGGCGGCACGCGACGGCACTGCCACACCGACACCACGGCGACGACGGCCGCCATCGCGACACCGAGGTGGATCGCGCCGACCAGCGATTCGCGGGCCGCTTCCAGCAGCAGCGCGCCATTATGCCCGGCACGCGTCAACTCCGCGACGAGACCGCCCTGCGCCGCGCGATCGATCAGGATCTGCGGATCGGCGAGCCGCGCGTGCCACTGCATCGCGTGATCGGCCGACAGGGCATTGCGCACGCCGCCCGAATACATCTGGTTGACGAGCGTGCCCGTGAGCGCGGTGCCGAGCATCCCGCCGACCATGCGCAGCGACTGCAGCAGCGCCGTCGCGATGCCGAGATGCTCGCGGCCGGCCGTCTGCTGCGCGAACACGGTGAGGTTCGGCAGCACGAAGCCGAGCCCGATGCCGCCCGCGACCATCAGCGCCATCAGCATCCAGGCCGGCGTCGCGTGGGTCGCCACGACGACGCCCGCGCAGGCGGCCGCGAACAGCACGAAGCCGACGTGCAGCATCGCGTTCGGGTTGCGGATGCGCGTGATGACGCGGCCGTTCATGATGCTGCCGATCGTGATGAACACGACGAGCGGCGTGATCACGAGCCCCGCTTCCTTCGGCGACATCCCGAAGCCGCCCTGGAACAGCAGCGGCGCGTAGAACAGCAGCGAGAACATCGAGAAACCGGCGAGGATCGCGAGCACGAACAACGCGGACAGCGCGCGGTTGGCGAACATGTCGAACGGCAGGATCGGCTGCGCGCAGCGCTTCTCCCAGTGCCACAGGCCGGCGCCCGCCGCGACCGCGACGACGAGCAGCAGCGACGCCCAGCTCATGACGCCGTACTTCGGCAGCCATTCGACGAACAGTTGCAGCGCGCCGAGCGACAGCGCGATCAGGAGCGCGCCCGGCCAGTCGAGCCGCATCTTGCGATCGTGCTCGACGTGGCGCAGGTGCGGCAGGTAGCGCCACACGAAGAACAGCGACAGGATGCCGATCGGCAGGTTCACGTAGAACACCGAGCGCCAGCCGAACGATTGGGTCAGGAACCCGCCCAGCGACGGCCCGACCGCATTCGCGATGCCGAACGCGGAGCTCATCAGCACCTGCCAGCGCAGCCGCACGACGGAATCGGGAAACAGATCGGGAATGCATGCGAACGCGGTGCCGACCAGCATCCCGCCGCCGATGCCCTGCAACCCGCGCGCAAGCACGAGGGTCAGCATGTCGTTGGCCATCCCGCAGAGCACCGACGCGCCGGTGAACACGACGATCGACGCGATCACGAACGGCTTGCGGCCATAGTAATCGCCGAGCCGGCCGAAGATCGGCACGGTAATCACGGAGCTGAGCAGGTACGAGGTCGCGACCCATGCGTACAGGTCGAAGCCGCGCAGTTCGGCGACGATGGTCGGCAGCGCGGTGCCGACGACCGTCTGGTCCAGCGCGACCAGCATGGTGACGAACGAGATCCCGATCATCGCGAGCAGCGATTCGCGGAACGGCAGGACTTGCCCGCTCGAATGGTGGGCGGCAGTATGGACGGCCATTTTTTGTCGATGCAACTTTTGCCGGGTCAAATAATCTCAAAATTCTAGCATGCCGGAGTAATCTAGGCTGGCGATGGTTCAGGGCCCGTTCAGGCCAAGGAGAAAGATGGAACCGATTTCAATCAACCCCGCGACGACGCTGTCGCCGGAGGACCGGGACGCGCTGCGGCGCGCGAAGCAGGTGCTGGAAAGCCCGTCGCTGACGATGAAGCTGACGGGCGTGCTCGGCGCGCCGGTCGAGAAGATGATCGCGCGGCTGCCGGACTTCGCGACCGGCAAGATCAACGATGCGACGCAGCTCGCGCTGCGCAAGTGCCTGAACATCGCGCTGCGCACGCTCGGCAAGCCGCAGGCGCCGGACGCCGAGCCAGAGAAGCCCAGCAATCTGCTGCACAAGCTCGCGGTCGCGACGACCGGCGCGGCGGGCGGCGCATTCGGCTTTCTCGCGCTGCCGGTCGAGCTGCCGGTGACGACCACGCTGATCTTCCGCTCGGTGTGCGACATCGCGCGCAGCGAGGGGGAGGATCTGACGTCGGTCGATACGCAGCTGCAGTGCCTCGCCGTGCTCGGGATGGGCGGCCACCCGGACAAGCACGAGGAGGACGCCGATCTCGGCTATTTCGTGCTGCGCGGCGCGCTCGCGCAGGCGATCTCGAAGGCGTCGTCGGACATCACGGCCAAAGGCATCGCCGCGCACAGCTCGGCGGCCGTGTTCAAGCTCGTGCAGACGGTGGCCTCGCGCTTCTCGGTGCAGGTGACCGAGCAGATGGCCGCGAAGTCGATCCCGGCGATCGGCGCCGTGCTCGGCGCGACCGTCAACACGCTGTTCATCGACCACTTCCAGCAGATGGCGCACGGCCACTTCACCGTGCGCCGGCTCGAACGCAAGTACGGCCCGGTGGCCGTCCAGGCCGCCTATCAGGCAATCGACGCCTCGCCCGCGCGCTGAGCCGCGCGCTCGAGCGCGACGCGGCGCAGGAACGCGGCCGCGCGGTCGAGCGCGTCGCGCGCCTCCGGCACCATCGGCGCATACAGCTGCCACACGTGCGGCATGTCGGGCCACACCTCGATCTCCACCGCCACGCCGGCCGCCTTCGCCTTCTCGGCGACGCGGCGCGAATCGTCGAGCAGCACCTCGGTGCTGCCGACCTGGATGTACAGCGGCGGCAAGCCGGTGAAATCGGCGTGGAGCGGCGATGCGTACGGATGCGTCGCCGGCGTGTCGCCGAGATACAGCTTCGCGGCCTTCGGCAGCGCCGCGGCCGCGAACATCGGGTCGCGGCCGTCGTTGCTGCGCATCGTGTCGCCGGTGCCGGCCAGATCCGTCCACGGCGAGAACAGGATCGCGCCGGCCGGCAGCGGCTCGCCGCGATCGCGCAGCGCGACGAGCGTCGCGAGCGCGAGGCCGCCGCCCGCCGAATCGCCGCCGAGCACGATCGACTCGGGCGGCGTGCCGAGCGCCAGCAATTGCCGGTATGCGGCGAGCGCATCGTCGAGCGCGGCCGGGAAGCGGTTTTCGGGCGCGAGCCGATAGTCGAGCGAGAACGCGCGCACACCCGCGCGCTTCGTCAGCCCGAACACCAGCGGCCGATGCGTCTTCGTCGAACAGAAGTAGTAGCCGCCGCCGTGGAAATACAGCAGCGTGCGGCCGGACCCGCGGCCCGTGGCGGTGTCGGTGCGCTCGAGCCATTCGCCGCGCAGCGGCGCGTCGCCGGCGCCGAAGCACGGGCGCAGCCGGTAGCCCGACGGCGGGCGGCGCGGCACGATCATCCGCAGGTCGGTAAAGCGCCGGGCACGCGCGGGGTCGAGCACCTCGCGCGTGGTTTCGGGACGAAACTGCCAGCGCAGCAGCCAGCAGGCGAACTTGCTTTGCCAACTCATCGGACGCACTCCGTCATCGCAATGTGACGATGGTACGTGCGAACGTGCCGGCGTCGCTCGACAGGTGCCTCTACCACAAACGCCGGCGGTCAGTTCGCCGGCATCACCTGGCCGCGGATCTCGCCGGACGGGTGTTCCTTCGTATGAATGTTGAAGTACCACTTGCCGCTCATCAGGTCGGTGACCTGCGCGTCGGTGAGCTCCTTCGAACCCTTGATCGGGCTCGTCAGCTCGTCCTTCGGAATCGGCACCTGCACGCCGGCGTTCTGGCCGACCGGCGCGGGCCCGTGGAAATGCGCGGCCGTGGCCGGCCCCGTGAGGTGTTCGTAGGTGACCGTCCACTGCAGCATGCGGGTGGCCGTGTCGTAGGTGGCGGCGACGGCGCCCGAGCCCTTGGTCGCCGTCGGCGGCACTTCGCTCGACGGCTGCAGACTGGCGGACAGGCGCACCGTTTCGGCAGCGGCGCCGCCGGCGGCCAGCACGCCCGCGAACAACGCGACCTGGAGCAAACGCAGCTTGAGCATGGATTCTCCTTGTACGACGTGGACGCCGCCCGGACAGGGGCGGCAGATACGATGGTAGTCGATTGCGGTCGATCCGGGCAGCCTGCCGAAACGTGGAAGAGACCTTTGCAGCAGGCCCCCTGAATCGCGACACGGCCTTTCGCTACACTTCGTTTCACAGTTGCTTGTTTCCTTCGTCCGAAGGAGTCTGCGAGTATTCACGCGGCCGCCCGGCCGCGTTTTTTTTGCGTGTATCGACCGGCACGCGACATGCCGCACACGAACGTCTTTTTCCGGAATACGAAGCATCACGAATCGTTTTTCATCTCGCGATCGCCGCGATCGAAGCGCATGCCGACGCGCGCCGGGACCCGACCGCGTACCCCGCATGTTGTCACGATACGTGTAATACGTTATTGCGCGAAGCCGGGTCGACACGTGTTTTCCCGCGCAGGAAAATGATCGCGTGTTGTCGTGACTGGAAAGTTGACCGTGCCGGCCCGTCTCCCGATACCCCGCCCGACCCGCCCCGTTCGCGCCCGCCCGCTGCTGGCGGGACTCTGCTCCGCTGCCGCCCTCTACGGCGCGCCCGCCGACGCGCAGGAATTCTCGCTGTTCACCGGCCCGCTGTGGGGCGGCGGCCAACGCACGTATTCGTGGGCGTTCGATTACCAGGAAGGCTTGAGCCCGCATACCGCGCTCGGCTTCACGTGGTACAACGAAGGGCACATCCCGAATCACCACCGCGATGGCCAGGCCGTGCAGTTCTGGGGCCGCATGCCGCTCGATCGCCGCCGGCTGGTGCTGTCGGCCGGCGCGGGCCCGTATCGCTACTTCGACACGGTGCCGGCCGCCGAAGGCCGCGGTTACTCGAATACGCACGGCTGGGGCGTGCTGATGAGCGTGCGCGCCGCGTACTACACGTCGCACCGCTGGATCGCGCAGCTTCAGGTCAACCGCGCGCAGGTGTTCGGCGGGCCCGACACGACGGCGGTGATGTTCGGCGTCGGCTATCAGCTCGATGCGCCCGACACGCCGGGCCCGCGCGACACCGCGCTGCCGCGCGCGGGCCGGGTCACGCACAACGAAATCACGGCGATGCTCGGCGAGACGATTCTCAACAGCCGCTCGTCACCGTCGACGCTCGGCGGCAGCCTCGAATACCGGCGCGGCCTCACGCGTTCGATCGACTGGACCGCGACGTGGATGTACGAAGGCGCGAAGCAGGCGGTCCGCCGCAACGGCGTCGCCTCCCAGCTGTGGCTCACGCGCGCGTTCCTGAACGACAAGGTCACGCTGGCGGCCGGCGCCGGCGCCTATTTCACCGTCAACCAGCGCAACCGCGAAGGCCAGCCGGGCCCCGGCGACGGCCGCCTCTCCGGCATCGTGTCGATCTCGGCCAGTTACCGGATCTCCGAGCGCTGGCTCACGCGCGTCACGTGGAACCGCGTGGTCACGCGCTACGACCGCGACACCGACGTGATCCAGGCCGGCCTCGGCTACCGGTTCTAGTCGGGCGCACTCGCCGGGCGCGCCGCCCGCGTCACGCGCGGTAACCCGGATCGATCCGGTCGACGATGCGCTGCAGCGCGTCGAACGCGTCCTGTCCCGCGCCATGCTTCGGATCGAAATTCAGCGAATCGCGCACGCACCCTTCGAGCACGGGCGGCGCAATCGGCAGCGCATCGCCGATCGCATGCGTCGCGACCTGCACCTCGCACGCCCGGTTGAGCAGCCACATCAGCGAAAACGTCTGCGCGAGCGTCGCGCCGATCGTCACGGGCCCGTGGTTGCGCAGCAGCAGCACGGGCCGCCCGAGCGCGCTGTCGACAATGCGCCGGCCTTCCTCGAGATGCACGGTGATGCCTTCGAAGTCGTGATACGCGACCTTCCCGTACAACTGCGCGGCATAGAAATTCGAGAACGACAGCCCGTCGCGCGAACAGCACACGGCCATCGTCGGCGTCGTGTGCACGTGCATCACGCAGTGCGCATCGGGCAGCGCCGCATGGATCGCACTGTGGAACGTGAATCCGGCCGGATTGATCGGCCAGTCGGAATGACCGATCACGTTGCCGTCGATGTCGATCTTCACGAGGTTCGATGCGCACACCTCGCGGTAATGGAGCCCGAACGGATTGATCAGGAAATGCCCGTCCTCGCCCGGCACGCGCAGCGAGATATGGTTGTAGATGAGCTCGGTCCAGCCGAGGTGGTCGAAGATGCGGTAGGCAGCCGCGAGCTGCACCCGCGCCTGCCATTCGGCTTCGGAAAAGCGCGCGGGGCGCGTGAACGGCTGGTTCGGTACACGTTGCATGGGGGAACTCCGGTTGCGCGGGGCGCGCGGCCCCGCGCGAGTGGCGGTGCGCGTCGTCCATCGTCTGCCGGCGCCGCGCAGGGTGCGGATCCCGCACGGGCGGCGGCACGTCGTTCGGCACCGTTCCGGCCCGCATTGCGCGAGCGGCCCGGCGCCCTTCACGATTCACATATCGTTGCGCGCACAACCATATCATCTTTCCCCGCGCGCCGGTATCGCGGGTTTTGCCGGAGCCGTTCCCGCCCTTACAACTGATCGTCGACCGGCAGCAGCGTGAAGATGCCCGTCATCACGTTGCGCAGCAGCCCCGCATGCGGGTCGACGTGATAGGTGGTGGTCCGGCCGCCCTCGGTGCCCGTCCATTCGAGCGCGGGCGGGCTGCCGTCGGCCCCCTTCGCGAGCGTGACGCGATAGCTTTCGTCCGGCTGCGTCACGCGCGCGAAAATCGCCGCGGCCTGCTGCGCGAGCACCGGGCTGTGGATCACGAGCGCGAGCTCGGTGTTCAGGTACGCGGAACGCGGGTCGAGATTCAGCGAGCCGATCACGAGAATCTGCCGGTCGATCACGTATGCCTTCGCATGCAGGCTCGCACGCGAGCGCGAGCCGAACAGCCGCGCCGGCTGCTGATCCGGCTGCGACTTGAATTCGTACAGCTCGACGCCGCGCCGCAGCAACGGCATGCGATACGGCGCATAGCCGGCCTGCACCGCGACCGCGTCGGTCGCCGCGAGCGAATTGGTGACGATCGCGACGCGCACGCCGCGCGCGGCCGTCTCGCCGAGGATCTTCACGCCGGCGTCGTGCGGCACGAAGTACGGCGAGAACGCGAGGAATTCCTTGCGCGCGCCGCGCGTGAGCTCGGCCAGGCGCTGCATCGGCGGGCTCACGTACGTGCCGGTCGGCCGCGCGACCTTGGTCGGCGCATCGACCTTGAATTCGGCCGGCGCCCACACGAGTTCGAGTTCGTCGCGCGCGATCTGCCGGGCGAGCGGCGTCGCGTTCAGCGGCTTCGCGTTGTACGGATCGGCATTCTTGCGCCAGTGCTCGCGCAGTTCGTCGCGCATCGCGTCGAGATCCTTCGGATCGAAGGTCTGATGATTGAGCACGCGCAGCGGATAGCTGCTCGCGCTCGCCCAGTACTCGTCGAAGCTCGTCGAGATGTCGTGCGTCACGGGGCCGGCCGCCAGCACGTCGAGATCGCGGAACTGCAGCGTCGGGCTCGCACTGAAGTATTCGTCGCCGAGATTGCGGCCGCCGACGATCGCGAGCTGGTTGTCCGCGATCATCGCCTTGTTGTGCATCCGCCGCGTGAAGCTGTCGATCCGCGTGAAGAAGTTGGCCGTACGCTCGACCATGCCGCGCTGCGATGCGCCGAACGGGTTGAACACGCGGATCTCGATGTTCGAATGCGTATTCAGCGCGGCCATCACGCGGTCGATATCGTCGAAGTTCAGGTCGTCGACCAGCATCCGCACGCGCACGCCGCGATCGGCCGCGTACAGCGCCGCGGCGAGCAGCAGCTTGCCGGTCGTATCCTCGGTCGCGATGTAGTACTGCATGTCGAGCGTCTTCGTCGCCGCACGCGCGAGCGCGATGCGCATCTGCAACGCGGTGGCGCCGTCGGCCAGCAGCCGGAAGCCCGACTGCCCCGGATGCGCGGCCTCCGGCGCGGCCAGCGCATCGCGCAACGGCGTCGCGGTAGCGGCCGGCAACGCGTGGGAGACGGGACGATCGAGCGAAGTGGCGGGCGGATGCGTCGCGCACGCGGCGAGCGGCAGCAGCGCACAGACGATCAGCGCGCGGGCCTGGCGGCATGCGGCGCGCCACGGCAGCGCGGCCGGTGCGCGCCGGATCAAGGACGTGAGCACGGAAGCTTCCTCGACAGTCGGATCAATGGGCACGTCATTGCCGCGGCGCGCGGCTGACAGGCGGTCCCGATCGATTCTAGTGGGCGCCCGACGAACCGGTCAATTGGGCGGACCGAGCATGCCGCGCCGTTGCTCCAACCCATCTCGCGGTACATCGCTCGGTTCGAGATGGCTGCGTACGTAGTCGATATGGTCTGCATCGCGGGTGCGCGCCTCTTGGAGCCGGCGCGTGCGAATCGCCCCGCACACGACCGGGTGCCGCAATGACAGCAACCCGGGTGCCTGCTCGTCCTCCATCGTCATCCCGGCCATGTCGATCCGACGTGCTCGCGCAGCATGCGCGCCACGCCCGTATGTCGATGCACGCACATCGTGTTGCGCGACGCGAGCGCGATCGCCTCGTGCAGCTTCGCGTCGGTCGCGGCTGCGACGGCCGCGTCGCCGTTCGCGTGCATGGTTTCAAGCGCATAAGCGGCGGCAGGCACGCCGAAAAAACAAAACCCCACGCCCGAACAACGAGCGTGGGGTTTTTCATGTCGCTTGCCGATCGCCGGCGTGGACGGCCGGCAATCCGCCGCGCGATCGGCTGCGGAATCAGCTACCTTTCGCGATGCGATCCTCGATGTGCTGCGCACGGCTCGACGAAGACGGGTGCGAGCTCATCATCGAGCTCTGGCCGCCGTCGAGCTTCGCGAGCTTCTGGAACGCGGTGACGAGGCCCTTCTGGCTCATGTTCTTCTGCTTCATCAGGTCGAACGAGTAGTCGTCGGCCGCGCTTTCCTGCGACTGCGAGAACTGCGCGTTGATGAACTTCTCGGTGATGTCGCCGAGCTGCGAGCTCGTCAGCGCCGCCACGCCCGGCGAAGCCGCGCCGGCCGCGGTACGCGCCGCGCTCACCGCATACGCCGTCTGCATCGCCTTCTTCGAGTGGCCGAGTGCGACGTGGCCCATTTCATGGCCGATCACGCCGCGCAGCTCGTCGTCGTTCATCATGTCCATCAGGCCGCTGTACACGCGCACGCAGCCGTTGCCCATCGCCCACGCGTTGACGTCCTTGGTCAGATAGACCTTGTAGTTGATCTTCTGGCCGTTCAGCGTCATGTCGCCGAAGCCCTTCATCACCTTCGTCAGGCGCTTCGCGTACGCGCTGTTCGGCGGCGCGATCTTCGATTCGGCGTCGCTCGCTTTGCACGACTCGTTCGACAGCGCGGCGATGTCGCTGTCCGACAGCGTCGCCGCCTTGTAGAGGTTGGTCCCCGCCGACGTCAGGCTGTTCGCGTCAAGGTTCTGTACCCCGCCGCACGCGCTCAACAGAAACGCCACGCCACACGCCGCCACCGCTTTCTTGAGTTGCATCCCGGAATCCCTCGATAGTTGTATTTGGGAGCGGCGATTTTGCATAATCCGGCGGAAAATTACCAGATGTTTACATCACATGACATGTCGATTACTCGGCAGATTGAAAATAAGTGTCAAAACATGGCCGAATTGACGACAAAAAGCGCCGCAATCGTCGCGCTCGGGCGACGGCCGGAACGGAAGCGGGAAACGGTGTCGCTCAGGCGGTCTGGCGGCGGCGGCGCGTCAGGCGGCGGGCGACCAGCATCGGCAGGCGCACTGCAAAGCCGGTGAAAAGACGCAAGTGCATCCACGCAAGCAGCGCGTTGTCGCGACCGTAGTGAAAGTGCGACACGCCGCCTTCGTGCCGGCCGAAATAGCGCACCGGCGCGTCGATGCGGATCGGACGCACGCCGGCCCAGCACAGCCGCACGGCCGCTTCGGGATCGAAGTCGAAGCCGCGCATCCACGGCTGGCGCCGCATGATCGCCGCCAGCGGCGCGACCGGATACACGCGAAAGCCGTACAGCGAATCGCCGATGCCGGCCCAAAGCGTCTCGAGGTCGGCCCACGCGTTCGACAGCCGGCGCCCCTGCACGCGCAACCGCGGCGCGCTCGCGTCGAACTTCGGCACGCCGAGCACCATCGCGTCGGGCGCGGCCTGCGATGCCGCCATGAAAGCGGGAATCAGGTCGGCCGGATGCTGGCCGTCGGAATCCATCGTCAGCACGTGCGTGAAGCCGCTCGCGGCCGCCGCGTCGAGGCCCGCGAGCACCGCGGCGCCCTTGCCGCGATTCTCCGGCAGCACGATCACGCGCAAGCCGGGATCGCGCTCGGCCATCGCCTGCAGCCGTTCGGCGCTGCCGTCGGTGCTGCCGTCGACGACGACCCACACCGGGTTCCACTGCGCGCGCGCATTGCGCACGGTCGTATCGACCTTGGCGCCCGGGTTGTAGCTCGGAATCAGGACGAGATGGGTGGACGACGCGTGCAGCCTGGACATGGGAACAGCCGATGACGAAGACGGGGATCCGGACAAAAGTGCATGACTTGCCGACGAACGCTCGCACGCGTCGTCGACCTCGGTTGCAGGCCGGGCCGGTGACCGGATCGCGAGGCTCTCGCGCTTCATGGCAGCCACTCCATCGCATGACCGGCGCTGGCCTCGATCTCGACCAGCAGGTCGTCGCGACACACGTGCGCATGCACGAACAGCGGCCGCACGTGAGAACCCGCCGCATCGCGCAGCACGCGGTCGATCTCGGCCAGCGCCGCGGTGTCGTTGGCGTCGCGCACGTAGACGCGATAGCCGAGGTCGGCGAGCGAGTACGGGCCGTGCCCCTGCCGCGCGGCCTGCTCGAGCACCGCCGCGAGATTCGCGACCGTCTCGCGCGTCTGCGCGACGACGTCGCCGCGATGCACGGTGCGATGCCCGACGATGCTCGCGGTGCCCGATACGAACAGCACCGGCGCCGCATCGCCATCGGCCCATGCGGCGGCGCGTGCGAACGTCGGCGCACGCGGGCCGTACTGCGCCGGATAGTGATACGCGCTGACCTGGCGCGGATTCTCGACGGCATCGGCCGGCGTGCGGCTCGCGAGGAAATGAATCGCGAGCGGCGCGGCCGGCGGCGCATCGCCCGCGACCGGCACGACCGAGCCAAGCGCGCATGCGGCCGGCACGCCGCCGGTCAATGCGCGCCGGCACGCATCGAACGCGTGCTGACGGCCGATATTGAACTGACGATAGCGCTCGATCCCGAACTGCACCGCATTGATCGCCGGCACCGTGTTCCAGATCCGCAGCGGATGCGGCATGCCGAGCGTATCGAGCAGGCGGAACAGCGCGCGGTACGCATCGAACGTCGCGCGTTCGAGCGGCGTGCCGCCGTCGCGCGGCGCGTCGTACGCCGCGTCCGTCTCGTGCACGACGAGGCTGCCGAACACGAGCCCCGCCGCTTCGCTGTAGCGGTAGTGCAGCGCACCGCGCCGTTCGCTGCGCAGGTCGTGCGCGTCGCATTGCCAGAGTTCGCAGACGGCATCGCCCGGCGCGACTTCGGCGCCGAGCAGCGCCATCCGCACCGGCGCGACCGGCAGGCCGGGCGCAACATCGGTCAGCATCCGCGCCAGCGCCTGCGCGCGCGATTCGTGCGGCGTGCCCGCCGCGCCGATGCATACCGCGCCCAGCGCGCCGGGAAACACGCGATCGAGTGCGTCGCCACGGCCGCGCGCATCGTGCAGCAGCGCGACGAGCCGCGCATCGCTCATCTGGACGAGCCGCAGCGCGCGGTCGCCGCCGTGCGCGGACGGCGCGGCGGCGTGGGGCAGCGAACAGGGGCGCCGTTCGGCGTCGACTGGTTGCACGGACACTTCGATTTCCTCACTAAGGGGCGCAGGCCGCACGACGACGCGGCCCTGCACCGCGGTGCATTACGTCAGGCCAATGCGGTCAGGCCGATGCGGCGCGCCGCGTCATGCGAGCCCGCCGTTGACGGACAACACCTGCCCCGTCACATAAGCCGCGGCGTCGGATACCAGATACGCGACCATCGCCGCGACTTCGTCGGGCCGGCCCGCGCGCTGCGCGGGCACGAGCTGCTTGATACGTTCGGCGGGAAACGCCTGTTCGGCCATCGGCGACGCGATGATGCCGGGCGCCACCGCGTTCACGGTGATGCCGCGCGACGCGAGCTCCAGCGACAGCGACTTCGTCGCGCCGATCAGCCCCGCTTTCGCCGCCGCGTAGTTGGCCTGCCCGCGATTGCCGGTCACGCCGGCCACCGACGCGATGTTGACGATCCGTCCGTGCCGCGTGCGGATCATCGGCAGCAGCAGCGGCTGCGTGACGTTGAAAAAACCGTTGAGCGTCACGTCGATCACGCTGCGCCACTGCTGGCGCGACATGCCGGCCATCGGCGCGTCGTCGTGGATGCCCGCGTTATTGACGAGGATCTGCACCGGCGCCTCGTCGATGAACGGCTTCAGCGCGGCAAGCGTCGCGTCGGCGTCGGTCACGTCGAACGCGATCGCGTGCGCGGCGCCGCCGGCCGCGACGATCTGCTGCGCGACCGCCTGCGCGTGCGCGAGATGGCGGTTCGCATGCACCCACACTTCATGGCCGGCCTGCGCGAGCGCCGTGCAGATCGCCTGCCCGAGCGCGCCGCTGCCGCCCGTCACGAGCGCCCGCATCGAATGGCTCCGTTCATCGCGTTTTCACCTCGATCGACGCGGCCGCGCATCGTCCGCCGAGCGCCGCCGCGTGCCGTCTTCATCGTTGCGCCCGCGCTGCGCTACGTCCGTGCGCTACGCCGCTGCGCGACACCGTCACTTCGTGCGATGCGCGGCGACGTAGGCCGCCAGCGCGCCGAGCGTCGCAAAGATCTTTTGGTTGTCCGGATTGTCCGAGCGCAGCTCGAAGCCGTATTGCTTCGAAATCAGCAGCGCGATTTCCAGAATGTCGATGGAGTCGAGCCCGAAACCTTCGCCATACAGCGGCGTGTCGGCCGTCACTGTATCGAGCGAGACGTCTTCGAGATTCAGTTCGCCGATGATCAGCGTGGCGAGCTCTTGTTCCAGTGCGTTCATCATGCGTGCGTGCAGGCGGCCCATGGCAGCGGGAGGCGCCCGGAAACGGCAACCGTCGTGCACGCCCGGCGCGTGCGAATCTCCGTCCCTCCGGCCTCTGCCGGCTTCCCCGCCTGCGTCGTTTGGGGATCGTTTGTAAAAGTTACGCGGATTCTAGACGAAGGGTATCGGGGCGTATACCGCGAATGGTTACAAGACTGGCGAGCCGCCGCCGCGGCCCGTTTCGGTCACGAATGCACGAGACGCTTGAGCCGCGTTGGATGGAAATGCACCGACCCCGCGAAACCATTCGTCCCGCGCCATACAATCGGTTACAAAAGCCGGTCGCGGCCGCCCCGAACCGGCGCTGCCGCGGCCCTAAAATGAGCGTGCCCGACCACCGGCCCGGACCCGCGTCCGAGCCGCCATTCATATGATGTTTGACGGCCCGACCGCGCGTCCGCCGACGATCCACCCGATGTCTCCAGTCATGCCGCGTCCGCTCTTGTGCCCCGTTCCGGTTCGCCCGCCCGTCCGCCGCCGCCATCCGGCCGCCGGCCGGTGCACACGCGGCGCGCGCGGAGGCCGCCGATGAGCCGCCTGCTGCCCGTCGTGCGCGGCATTGCGGCGGCCGGTGCCGTGGCCGCCTACCAGGTGGGCGCGCACTACGCGAGCGCGACACCCGGCGCGCACGGCTTCGGCCTCGCGATGGCGCTCGTGCCGCCGCTGCTGCTCGCGCTGGGCGCGGCGCTGCGCTCGCCGCGGCGCGCATGGCTCGTGCCGGCATGGCTGCTGGCCGCCGCCGCGCTGTGGGCCGCGCGCGCGCCGCTCGCGCGGCACTTCGAATGGGGCCTGTATCTGGAACACGCGAGCTTCAACGTCGCGATGGCGCTGCTGTTCGGCCGCACGCTCGTGGCCGGCCAGGTGCCGCTGTGCACGCGCTTCGCGGCGATGATCCACGGCGCCGTCACGCCGGCCGTCGCGCGCTACACGCGGAGGATCACGCTCGCGTGGACGCTGTTCTTCGTCGCGACCGCCGCCGTGTCGACGCTGTTGTTCGCGACCGCGCCGATCGTCACGTGGTCGACGTTCGCGAACTATCTGTCGCTGCCGCTCGTCGCCGTGATGTTCGCCGCCGAGCATGCATGCCGGCGTTTCGCGCTGCCGCACGAGCCACGGCCGCGGATGATCGACGCGGTGCGCGCGTATCGCGCGTCGACCCACGCGTCGCAGGCCTCGCGATGAATTCATGACCGGCGTGGCCCCGCGGCCGCGCCGGCCTTCGTTCCCGTCATGACCGATTTATGCCGACTCACCCGCTGGTATTCCATGCCTCGCCCGACCAGACGATCGCCTGGCGCGACGGCTCGCCCGTCGCCGTGCGCGCCTTCGTCGCCGACGTCGCGCGCGTGGCCGCCGCGCTGCCCGCCGGCGGCCACGTGTTCAACGTGTGCCGCGATCGCTATCGCTTCGCGGTCAGCCTGTGCGCGGCGCTCGTCGCCGGCAAGATCAGCCTGCTGCCGTCGACGCACACGCCGGAAATGGTCCGCCAGCTCGCGTCGTTCGCGCCCGACGCGTTCTGCCTGCACGATGCGCCCGACTGCGCGATCGACCTGCCGCGCTTCGCGTATCCCGACGCCGCGCCCGGCGAACGCGCGGGCGATGCGCCGTTCGCCGTGCCGCAGATCGACGCGGCGCGGATCATGGCCTACGTGTTCACGTCCGGATCGACCGGCGCGCCGGTGCCGCACCGCAAGACCTGGGGCTTCCTGGTCGGCTGCGTACGCGCGGCGGCCGAGCGCCTGGGGCTGCTCGACGGCCGCGCGGCCACGCTGATCGGCACGGTGCCCGCGCAGCACATGTACGGCTTCGAGTCGACGGTGCTGCTCGCGTTGATCGGCGGCCTCGCGTTCAGCAACCGCCAGCCGTTCTACCCGGGCGACATTCGCGATGAGCTCGACGCGATCCCGCAGCCGCGCGTGCTCGTCACGTCGCCGATCCACCTGCGTGCGCTGCTGGCGGCCGGTCATGCGCTGCCGCGCGCGGCGCTGGTGCTGTCGGCCACCGCGCCGCTGTCCGAAAAGCTCGCGTGCGAAGCCGAGGCCGCGCTCGACGCGCCGCTCGTCGAGATCTACGGCAGCACCGAGACCGGCCAGATCGCGACCCGTCGCACGTCGCAAGGCGCGGCGTGGGACCCGTTCCCGGGCATCCGGCTCGACGCGCGCGACGCACGCGACGAGCCGGCCGGCGACGACAGCGGGCCGACGGTCTGGGTATCGGGCGGGCACGTCGAGACGCCCGTGCCGATGGGCGATGCGCTCGAGCTGCTCGGCGACGGCCGGTTCCTGCTGCACGGCCGCAAGGCCGACCTCGTCAACATCGCCGGCAAGCGCACGTCGCTCGCGTACCTGAATCATCAGCTCAACGCGATCCCCCGAGTGGTCGACGGCGTGTTCTTCATGCCCGACGAAACCGCGCCCGCGCGTGGCGACACGGCGCTCGAACCGGTCACGCGGCTCGTCGCGCTGGTCGTCGCGCCGACGCTCGCGGCCGCCGATCTGCAACGCGCGCTGCGCGAGCGAATCGACCCCGCGTTCATGCCGCGCCCGCTCGTGTTCGTCGATGCGCTGCCCCGCAACGAAACGGGCAAGCTGCCGCGCGACGTGCTGGCCGCACTCGTCGCGCGTCATGCGCGCGCCGCCACCGCGACGGCCACGACGGTCGTTCCGCCGGCCGAGGGCGACCCGGCCGGCACGCCGTCGCCGTCGCCCTCGCTCGCGTTCACGATTGCCGCCGACCATCCCGCGCTGCCCGGCCACTTTCCCGGCCATCCGGTCGTGCCGGGCGTCGTGCTGCTCGATCACGCGATCCATGCGATCGGCGCGGCGCTGAACCGTCCGCTGCACGCGTGGCGGCTCGGCGCCGCGAAATTCCTGAGCCCGGTCGCACCCGGCGAACCGCTCGATCTCGCGTACGACGCCGCGGCCGGCGGCGCGATCCGCTTCACGGTGCGCGCCGGTTCGCGCGAGGTCGCGACCGGCGTGCTGTCCGCGCCACCGGCCGCGCGGGATGGCGCGCAGCCATGAAGCGCACCGCGTGGGCCGAGCGTCAGGAGCGCAGCAACGCGGGCTTGCTGCGCGCGATGACGTGGATCTCGCTGCGCTTCGGCCGACAGCGCGCGCGCATCGTGCTGCACCTGATCGCGACGTATTTCGTGCTGTTCTCGCCGGCCGCGTGCGCGGCGTCGCGCGACTACCTGCGCCGCGTGCTCGACCGCCCCGTGCGCTGGCGCGACGTGTACCGGCACGTGTTCACGTTCGCGGCGACGATCCACGATCGCGTGTACCTGATGAACGGGCGCTTCGACCTGTTCGACATCCGGCTGCACGGCGAAACGCTCGTCGACGCTGCGCTCGCGGGCGGACGCGGCGCGTTCCTGATGGGCGCGCACCTCGGCAGCTTCGAGGTCGTGCGCGCGATCGGCCGCACGCGCCCGGACCTGCGCGTGGTCGTCACGATGTACGAGCAGAACGCGCGCAAGATCAACGCGACGCTCGCGGCGGTGAACCCGGCCGCGCAGCCGGAAGTGATTCCGCTCGGGCAGGTCGACTCGATGCTGAAGGTGCGCGAGCGCCTCGACGCGAATTGCATGGTCGGCATGCTCGCCGACCGCACGCTGCTCGACGACGCGGCCGCGTCGCTGCGGCGCCTGCCGCTGCTCGGCGCGCCGGCCGCGTTCCCGGTCGGCCCGCTTTACATGGCCGCGATGCTGAAGCGCCCGGTGATCTTCATGACGGGCCTGTATCGCGACGGCAACCGCTACGACGTGCACTTCGAGACCCTTGCCGATTTCTCCGACGTGCGGCGCGACACGCGCGCGGCGGCGGTCGACGCGGCGCTCGCGCGCTACGTCGCGCTGCTCGACAGGTACTGCCGCACGGCGCCGTACAACTGGTTCAACTATTTCGATTTCTGGCAAGGCGGCGACGCCGCGCCCGCGCGCCGCGACGCGGTGCGCGCCGGCGCCGACCTGCCCGCCACGAGGGATTCCGACGCATGACCGCCGCTCGCCGCTGCCTGTTCCCGTTCTGGTTGCCCATGGCCGCGCGCACCGCGCGCGTGCTCGCCGCCAGCGCCGCCGCGATCGCGCTGGCCGTGCCTGCGTACGCGGCCGATGCCGGTTCGGCCTGGACCCTCGACCGGCTGATGTCGACGCTCGCGCAGCACAAGTCGGGCCGCGCGACCTTCACCGAGACGAAGCACCTGTCGATCGCCACGCAGCCGGTCGAATCGTCGGGTGAACTGGTGTTCGTCGCGCCCGATCATCTGGAAAAGCACACGCTGAGCCCGAAGCCCGAACACCTCGTCGTCGACGGCGACATGCTCACCGTCGAGCGCAACGACCGCAAGTACACGCTCGCGCTCGCGCGCTATCCGGAACTCGGCGCGTTCATCGACAGCATCCGCGCGACGCTTGCCGGCAACCGCTTCGCGCTCGAACGGGTGTACAAGGTCGCGCTGTCCGGGCGCGGCGACGGCTGGACGATGACGCTCACGCCGCTCGACTCGCGGATGCTGAAGGTCGTCAGCACGATCACGCTCGACGGCACGCGCGACACGTTGCGCAGCGTCACGATCCGGCAGGCCGACGGCGACCGTTCGGTGATGCGCCTGCAACCCGCCGCGGCGAACGCGAACTGATGGACGATCGCATGCGCTCCTCCCCCGTCGCCCGCCGCGTGCCCGCATGGCGGCAGCGCGCGGTGCTCGTATGGCTGCTCGCGCTCGTCGCGTGCGGCGTCGCGATCGGGCGCGCGCACTTCACGGCCGACCTGTCCGCGTTCCTGCCGAACGCGCCGAGCGCCGGGCAGCGCGTGCTCGTCGACCAGTTGCGCGACGGCATCGTGTCGCGCCTGATCCTCGTCGCGATCGACGGCGGCGATGCGGCCACGCGCGCCGCGCTGTCGCGGCGCGTCGCCGGCACGCTGCGCGCCGATCCGCGGTTCGCGGCCGTTCACAACGGCGAAGCCGCGAACGACGCGCGCGACCGGCAGTTCATCTTCGATCACCGCTATCTGCTGAGCCCGGCCGTCACGCCGCAGCGCTTCAGCGCCGACGGCCTGCACCAGGCGCTCGGCGACAGCCTCGACCTGCTGAGTTCGTCGGCCGGCCTCGTCGCGAAGGCGATGCTGCCGCGCGATCCGACCGGCGAAGTCGCCGCGCTCGTCGACGGCCTCGACGGCGCGGCCGAGCCCGCGAGCCGCGACGGCGTGTGGGCGTCGCGCGACGGCACGCGCGCGGTGCTGGTCGTGCAGACGGCCGCCGCCGGCTCCGATACCGACGCGCAGGCCCGCGCGATCGACGCCGTGCGCCGCGCGTTTGCGGCCGCGACGCGGGCCGTGCCGAACGCGAACGCGGCGACGCTCGCGATGACGGGCCCCGGCGTGTTCTCGGTCGACATGCGCGACACGATCCGGCACGACGTCGAGCGGCTGTCGACGGCGAGCGTCGTGCTGATCGTCGCGCTGCTGCTCACGCTCTACCGTTCACCGCGCACGCTCGCGCTCGGCTTGCTGCCGGTGCTGACGGGCGTCGCGGCCGGAATCGCGGCGGTCAGCGTCGCGTTCGGCACGGTCCACGGGCTGACGCTCGGGTTCGGCACGACGCTGATCGGAGAAGCCGTCGACTATTCGATCTACCTGTTCGTGCAATCGGCATCGGTCGGCACGCGCGGCGCCGCGCACCCGGCCGACGCGACGCGCGCGTGGGTCGCCGCGTACTGGCCGACGATCCGGCTCGGCGTGCTGACTTCGGTGTGCGGGTTCGCGTCGATGCTGTTCTCCGGATTCCCGGGCCTCGTGCAACTCGGGCTCTATTCGATCGTCGGGCTGACGGCCGCCGCGCTCGTCACGCGCTTCGTGCTGCCGCACCTGCGCAGCGAGCATGTCGCGATTCGCGACGTATCGCGCGTCGGCGCCGTGCTCGCGCGCGCGGCCGACGCCGCGCCGCGGCTGCGCTGGCCGCTCGCGGTACTCGTGGTTGCCGCGTGCGCGACGCTCGCGCTGCATCGCGACGGCCTGTGGAGCCGCGAGCTCGCGGCGCTCAGCCCCGTGCCGGCACAGGCGCAGGCGCTCGACGCACGGCTGCGCGCCGACGTCGGCGCGCCCAACGTGCGCTACCTCGTCGTGATTGCCGCGCCGACCGAACAGGCCGCACTCGAACGCGCGGAAAAAGTGGCCGCGCAATTGCAGCCGCTCGTCGACCGCGGCACGCTCGGCGGTTTCGACAACCCTGCACGCTACCTGCCGAGCGACGCCGCGCAGCGCGCACGCCAGGCGAGCCTGCCGGAGGCGAACGTACTCGCCGAACGGATGCGCGTTGCCGTCGCGAACCAGCCGATCGCGGTGAAACCCGACCTGTTCGCGCCGTTCGTCGCCGACGTCGACGCCGCGCGTCGCGCGCCGCCGTTGACGCGCGCGGACCTGCGCGGCACGTCGATGGCGCTCGCCGTCGACGCGCTGCTGACCGAACGCGACGGCCGCTGGAGCGCGATGCTGCCGCTGCGTGCGCCGGACGCCGCGCGCACCGCGCAGCCGGCGTCGAGCGTCGACGCCGCGCGGATTCGCGCCGCCGTCGCGCGCGCGGGCGTGCCCGATGCGCTGTTCGTCGACATGAAGGCCGAAGCCGATCGGCTGTACGTGAGCTACGTGCAGGAAGACATCCGGCTGTCGCTCGCGGGATTCGCCGTGATCGCCGTGCTGCTGCTGATCGCGCTGCGCTCGCCCCGGCTCGCCGCGCGCGCCCTCGCCCCGCTCGTTGCGGCCGTGCTGGTCGTGACGGCCGGTTTCGCGCTCGCCGGCGTGCAACTGACGATCCTGCACCTCGTCGGGATGCTGCTGATCGTCGCGGTCGGCTCGAACTACGCGCTGTTCTTCTGCCGGCGCGGCGACGCGCAGCCCGTCACGCCGTACACGCTGGTGTCGCTGCTGATCGCGAACCTCGCGACGGTCGCCGGCTTCGGGCTGCTCGCGCTGTCGCGCGTGCCGCTGCTCGAAACCTTCGGGCTGACCGTCGGCCCCGGCGCGATGCTCGCGCTCGCGTTCGCGGCGATTCTCGCGCCGCGCGCCGCGGCGGTGGTCGGCAATCACCAGCAAGGAGGCCGCGCATGAACGTGCCGCCTTTCATCCCCCCGCGCGATACCGGCGACGCGCGCCGCTGGAAGCCGACGCCGCTGATCGCGGGCGCCGCCGCGCTGCACGCGGGCGCGGCCGCCGCCATGATCGCGCAACCAGCCGCGTGGCCGTGGGCCGTCGGCGGCGTGGTCGCGTCGCATCTCGCGCTGACCGCGGCCGGCCTGTGGCCGCGCAGCACGCTGCTCGGCCCGAACTGGACGCGCCTGCCGGCCGGCGCGGGCCGCCGCATCGCGCTGACGATCGACGACGGCCCCGACCCGGACGTCACGCCGCGCGTGCTCGACCTGCTCGACCGTTACGACGCGCGCGCGACGTTCTTCTGCATCGGCGATCTCGCACGCCGTCATCCGCGGTGGATCGAGGCGATCGTCGCGCGCGGCCATGCGGTGGAGAACCACAGCCAGCGGCACCGCCATACCTTCTCGCTATCGGGGCCGGCTGCGCTGCGGCGCGAAATCGCCGCCGCGCAGCAGACGCTGACCGACATCGCCGGCACGCGCCCGCTGTTCTTCCGCGCGCCGGCCGGCCTGCGCAATCCGTTTCTCGAACCCGTGCTGTGCGAATTCGGCCTGCAACTCGCGAGCTGGACGCGGCGCGGCTTCGACACGCGTGCGCGCGACGCCGCGACCGTCACGCGCCGCCTGCTGCACGGGCTCGATGCGCGCGACATCCTGCTCGTGCACGACGGTCACGCAGCGCGCGATGCGCGCGGCGAACCGGTCGTGCTCGACGTGCTGCCCGCGGTGCTGCGCGCAGCCGCCAACGCGCAACTGCACTGGACCACCTTGCGCGCGGCGCTCGCGCCCGAACCGCCCGGCCAGCCGGGCGTTCCGGCACCCCCGTTTGATAAGATCTGACCTCGAACGGCGCGCGTGCGGGCCCTGCTGCAGCGCCCGTTCCGGCCATCGGATGCGACTCTCGTGAACCCTCTCCTGCTCTCGCACTTCACCGCCACCAGCTGCATCGGCCGCGGCCTCGACGCGACCCTCGATGCGCTGCGCCACGCCCGCGGCGGGCTCGTGCCGTGCAACTTCGAGCGTGCGGATCTCGACACGTGGATCGGCGCGGTGGACGGCGTCGATGCGCGGCCCGTACGCGCCGATCTCGCCGACTTCGAGTGCCGCAACAACCGCCTCGCGCAACTCGGCCTGACGCAGGACGGCTTCGATGCGCGCGTCGCGGCGGCGGTCGCGCGCTACGGCGCCGCACGCGTGGGCGTGTTCGTCGGCACGAGCACGGCCGGCATCCTCGAAACCGAACGCGCGTACCGGCGCCGCGACCCGACGAGCGGCGCGTTGCCGGCCGACTTCCGCTATGCGCACACGCACAACCCGTATTCGCCGGCCGCGTTCGTACGCGCGTATTTCGCGCTGCGCGGGCCGGCGATGGCGATCTCGTCCGCGTGCTCGTCTGGCGCGAAGGTGTTCGGCTCCGCGCGCCGCATGATCGAGGCCGGGCTGATCGACGCGGCCGTCGTCGGCGGCGTCGATTCGCTGTGCCTGACCACGCTGTACGGTTTCAATTCGCTGGAACTGCTGTCGCGCCAGCCGTGCCGGCCGTTCGACGTCGCGCGCGACGGCATCTCGATCGGCGAGGCCGCCGCGTTCGCGCTCGTCGAACGCGCCCCGGCCGCGCCTGCCGCGCTCGACGGCGACGCGATCCTGCTGCTCGGCATCGGCGAATCGAGCGACGCGCACCATATGTCGTCGCCGCATCCGGAAGGGCTCGGCGCGCGCGCCGCGATCGAACAGGCGCTCGCGTCCGCCGGCCTCGGCGCGCACGATATCGACTACGTGAACCTGCACGGCACCGCGACGCCAAGCAACGACGCAGCGGAAAGCCGCGCGGTCGGCGCATTGTTCGCGCGCACGCCGTGCAGCTCGACGAAGGGCGCGACCGGCCACACGCTCGGCGCGGCCGGCGCGCTGGAAGCGATCGTCGCCGCGCTCGCGCTGCGCGAGCAATTCGTGCCGGCCGGCGTCAACACGACGCAGCCCGACCCGGCGCTCGTCGCCGATTACGTGCTCGCGAGCCGCGACACGCGCGTGCGCGCCGTCCTCTCCAATTCGTTCGGCTTCGGCGGCACGAACTGCAGCCTGATCCTCGGCCGCGCCGATCACGACCGCCGTTGAGGTCCGCCATGACGCTCACCGCCTTCATCGAAAGCATCGGCCTCGTCGGCCCGGGATTGAACGGCTGGCCGCACGCGGCCGACGTGCTCGCGGGCCGCGCGCCCTACGTGCCTGCCCGCACCGAGCTGCCGCCGCCCGCCGGCCTGCCGTCGGCCGAGCGGCGTCGCACGGGCCCCGTCGTGCGCGCCGCGCTCGCGGTCGGCCACGAAGCGGTGGCCGCGAGCGGCCGCGACGCCGCGACGCTCGCGACCGTGTTCAGCGCATCCGGCGGCGACGGCCAGAACTGCCACGCGATCTGCGAAACGCTGGCCGGCGACGATCGCCAGTTGTCGCCGACCCGCTTCCACAACTCGGTGCACAACGCGCCGGCCGGCTACTGGAGCATCGCGACCCGCGCGATGGCGACGTCGAACGTGCTGTGCGCGCACGACGGCAGCTTTGCCGCCGGCCTGCTCGAAAGCCTGTGCCAGGTCGTCGTCGATCGCGTGCCGAGCCTGCTGATCGCGTACGACACCGACTATCCGGAACCGCTGCGCGCGGTGCGGCCGATCGGCGACGCGTTCGGCGTCGCGCTCGTGTTGGCGCCGGAAGCCAGCGAGCGAGCGCTCGCCCGTATCGACGTCCAACTCACCGACGCACCCGCGACGGCGCTCGCGCACGCCGGGCTCGACGCACTGCGCAACGGCAATCCGGCCGCGCGCGTGCTGCCGTTGCTCGAGGCGCTCGCCACGCAACGTACGACGCGCGTCGTGCTCGACTATCTGGACGACACGCGCCTTCAGGTCGACGTCGCGATGCCCGGGACCTTGGCGGAGCGCGCGCGATGAACGCAACCGCCGCACCGGCCCCGCCGCTCGACCACGCGTGGATTGCCGCGCACATTCCGCACGCCGGCGCGATGTGCGTGCTCGATTCGGTCGATGCGTGGGATGCCGAACGCATCCGCTGCACCGCGACGAGCCACCGCGATCCGCACAACCCGCTGCGCGCGCACGGGCGGCTCGCGGCGGTCTGCGGCATCGAATACGCGGCGCAGGCGATGGCCGTGCACGGCGCGCTGCTCGGTGCGCACGATGCACGCCCGCGCGCCGGCTATCTCGCGAGCGTGCGCAACGTCGACGCGTTCGTCGACCGGCTCGACATCTTCGCGCAGCCGCTCACCGTGGACGCGCAACGCGTGAGCGGCGACGGCCGCTCGGTGCTGTACGGCTTCGCGCTGCGCTGCGGCGAGCGCGTGCTGCTGTCCGGCCGCGCGGCGGTGATGCTCGACGCATCGAACGCCGGCGCGTTTCAACCGGCGCCTGCCGGCAACCCGAAACCTCGATGACGAGGCTTACCTCAAGGAACCCGGTCGTGAAAGTTCGTCAGTTCATTGGCGCCGCGCTCGTTCTGGCGCTGCTCAGCCCGCTCGCCCACGCGGACCTCTCGGAAGTGAAGCAGGACATCAAGCGCGATTCGAAGGAAGCCGCGCACAAGACCGGCGAAGCGGCGCGCAGCTTCGGCCACGCGACCGCGAGCGCCGCGAAGGCGGTCGGACACGGCGTCGCCCATGCGTCGCGCGAAGGCTGGGAAGCCACCAAGCGCACGACGAAGCGGATCTTCCACAAGAACGACTCGGGCGAATCGGCCGGGAAGGGCGAAAGGACCGACTGATCCCGCGCCCACGCGTCGCGGACGGCATGCGCGCGGGACGTGACCGCCGATCGGCCGCTCATCGATCACCGATCGCAACGCGTCGGCGCGACGGCCAACGTGCGCGGCGCAGCGGCCTGGCCGGCCTGCGCGCGAAGCACTTGCCGTACGCTGCGAGCCCGCAATCGCGATGATCGAAATTCCGCAACAGCCGCGCGCGGCGCCGCTCGAGCCGGTAGAGCGAAATCGCCATCGTCAGCGCGACGGCCAGTGCCGTGCCGCCGATCACGAGTCCCATCCAGGTGTCGCCCATGCGTCCTCCGGAATGCGAGGCCGAAGCGGCGCGCCTGCCGTCGCTCCGGCACGGGATGGTGCGCAACGCTGCCCGCACGCGCGCGAATGCCGTGCGGGCCGCCGCGCGTCAGTGCATGTGCTGACCGCCGTTGATCGCGATGTTGGAGCCCGTCACGAAGCCGGCCTCCTCCGAGCACAGGTACGCCACCAGCGCCGCGACTTCCTCGGGCTTGCCGAGCCGGCCCACCGGAATCTGCGGGAGGATCTTTGCGTCGAGGATGTCCTGCGGGATCGCGGTGACCATCTTCGTCGCGAGGTAGCCCGGCGACACCGTGTTCACCGTCACGCCCTTGCGCGCGACCTCGAGCGCGAGCGATTTCGTGAAGCCGTGCATGCCGGCCTTCGCGGCCGCGTAGTTGGTCTGGCCGACCGAACCCTTCGAGCCGTTCACCGACGAGATGTTGACGATGCGGCCCCAGCCGCGCTCGACCATGCCGTCGCAGACCGGCTTCGTCATGTTGAACACGGAGTCGAGGTTCGTGCGGATCACCGCGTCCCAGTTGACCTTGTCGAGCTTGCGCAGCGTCATGTCGCGCGTGATGCCCGCGTTGTTCACGAGAATGTCGACCGGGCCGACGTCCCGCACGATCGTCTCGATGCATTCCCGGCACGAGTCGTGATCGGCCACGTCCACAGGGTACGCAAGGAACGTGCGACCGGCCGCATGCATCTCGGTCAGCCAGCGGTCCGCGCCGGCGTTGTTCGGCGAATACGTGACGACGACCCGGTGGCCCGCGTCGTTCAACCGGATGCTGACCGCTTCGCCGAGACCGCCCATCCCACCTGTCACAACTGCGATTCGCTTAGTCATACTATGAATTACCGACAAAAAAGTAATCGATGAAAGACGGGGCGACGGCCTCGCACCTGCTGCCGCCCCACCGCTTCGATGCACGGCCGCCCCGCGTCGCGGGCGCGGCACGCATCGGTACCTCGCGCTTATTGTCGATTTCCCGTCTTGCGCGACACCCGCGCAGCTCGCCCGCGGCGCTGGCGCGCGCCGCAAGCGAACCGTGCCGTCAATCACTGCTCAGACACGCTCGACCGCGAGCGCGACGCCCATCCCGCCGCCGATGCACAGCGACGCCAGCCCGCGCTTCGCATCGCGCTTGGCCATCTCGTGCAGCAGCGTCACCAGGATCCGGCAGCCCGACGCGCCGATCGGGTGGCCGATCGCGATCGCCCCGCCGTTCACGTTCACCTTCGACGTGTCCCAGCCCATCTGCTTGTGCACCGCCAGCGCCTGCGCCGCGAACGCCTCGTTGATCTCCATCAGGTCCAGGTCGCCCGGCGTCCAACCCGCGCGCTCCAGGCACCGGCGCGAGGCCGGCACCGGACCCATGCCCATCACGCTCGGATCCACGCCCGCGTTCGCGTACGCCTTGATCCGCGCCAGCGGCGTCAGGCCCAGTGCCGCCGCCTTCTGCGCCGACATCACCAGCACCGCCGCCGCGCCGTCGTTCAGCCCCGACGCGTTCGCCGCCGTCACCGAGCCGTCCTTCGCGAACGCCGGCTTCAGCCCGGCCAGCGATTCCGCCGTCACGCCGTGACGCACGAACTCGTCGGTCGCGAACTGCAGTGGCTCGCCCTTGCGTTGCGGGATCGACACCGGCACGATCTCGTCGTCGAAGCGCCCGGCCTTCTGCGCGGCTTCCGCCTTGTTCTGCGACAGCGCCGCGAACGCGTCCTGCTCCTCGCGCGTGATCCCGTATTCCTTCGCGACGTTCTCCGCCGTGATGCCCATGTGGTACTGGTTGTACACGTCCCACAGGCCGTCGACGATCATCGTGTCGACCAGCTTCGCGTCGCCCATCCGGAAGCCGTCGCGCGAGCCCGGCAGCACGTGCGGCGCCGCGCTCATGTTCTCCTGGCCGCCCGCGATCACGATGTCCGCGTCGCCCGCGACGATCGCGTTCGCCGCCAGCATCACGGCCTTCAGGCCCGAACCGCACACCTTGTTGATCGTCATGCCCGGCACGGCGCTCGGCAGCCCCGCCTTGATCAGCGACTGCCGCGCCGGGTTCTGCCCGGAGCCGGCCGTCAGCACCTGGCCCATGATCACTTCGCTGACCTGCTCGGGCTTCACGCCCGCACGCTCCAGCACCGCGCGGATCACCGTCGCGCCCAGTTCAGGCGCCGCCACCTTCGCCAGCGAGCCGCCGAATTTGCCGACCGCGGTCCGCGCGGCCGATACGATCACTACGTCCGTCATGTTCAGTTCCTGCATCGAAATCAGTGTGTGGTTCTGACGCCCGCACGAGGCGTGCTGTACACGGCGATGACGCGTGTCGGGCCATCCGGCGCGATCGCGGCCACACGCCGCCGTACGCCATACGGCGGGCGGCATCCGTTCGCACCGTGACACGGGCAACCGTGCACGGGCGTCTTGCGGCGAACCGAAGCTCGCCAGCCCCGCGTGGCACACGCGGCGCCGGCGCCAATCAATCGTGTCGCGCCTGCGCGCGACACGCATTCATGCGCATTCATGCGCATTCATGCGCGTTCGGGCCCGTTCGGGCCGTCACGCAGCCGATTCGCGCGCGGCCGCCGCGTCCTTGCGCGCGGTGGCCGCCGTCTGTTTCGCGCCGCGCGTGGCCGTTTCGCTGACCACATCGAAGCCGCTCTTCGCCGCTTCGATCGCCTGCCCCGTCGCTTCACGCACGGAGTCGGCCGCGGCGCTCGCCGCGGACAGCGCCGAATTCAGCGCGGCCACCACCGGCGCCGAGCCGGCCGGCGCATGCTTCGACAGTTCGCCGAGCACGTCCTTCAGGCGCTTGTCGTTCTGCTCGTACTGCGCCTGGGCGACCTTCGCCCATTCGGACTGCGTCGACACCGCGATCTCGAACAGATGGCGGCCGTACGACGCGACCTTGCCGGCCGCTTCCTGCGGCGCGGCGACCTGCTGCGCGAAGCCCGCGGCCGGGTTGCTGCCGGTGAACGCGTTCTTCAGCTTGTCCTCGTAGTCCTCGAGCGCCGTCCGGGCCGCTTGCAGGTTGAGTTCGACGACAGCCTCGAAACCGTGGATCGCCGGACGGGCGATTGCAAACCACGCGGCGATACCGGACTGATAATCGGCGGTGAGTTTTTCGGGGGCAAATACGGACATCGGGCACGCTCCTGTTGGCTATGCGAGAGACGACGTAAAGAAAAATGGAAGCTCGGGTAAACAGCTGCTTCCTTATTGAAACCCGTCACCTGTTTGGGAACGGGCGGTAGAAGGAAGTCATTCTAGATCGATTAATTGTCAATTAAATGGCATTAATGATAGGTGTAAACCCTTATTACCCTTTGAACCGTCCGCCGAAGCTGCGGGCACGCCGAAATCTCAGACAAGACAGTGCCCCTCACCGGCCGGCGACGCATTTTTACCTTTTGCAGCATAGCGCATCATGACGTGGCGCAATATTTGCCAATTCATTATTCCGCTTATTAGAAAACCGGGCACCATTGAAAATGGAGCAACCATTTATGTCATATTTTTTCTGGATTTCTTGTGAAATCGTTTTCTTGATTATTAATGACGAAATCAATAATAGGACGAATTGCCGGTCGCGACAAAAAAACAAGGCCGCTCGAAGCGGCCTCGGTCGGTGCGGTCACGCGCGAGATCAGCCGGCCAGTTCGCGATGCAGCGCGCGGAACTCCTGCGCGAGTTTGTGCGTCGGCTCCAGATGGATCACCGGCATCGACTGCTGATGCGACTCGCGGATCTTCACCGATGCGGACAGCCGCGACGCGAGCACCGGCAGCCCTTCGTCGACGAGCTCGTCGACCAGCCGTTGCGGCAGGCTCGCGCGTGGCTGGAACTGGTTGATGACGATCCCCTCCACCTCGAGCGCCGCGTTGTGGTCCTGCTGGATTTCCTTCACGTTCTCGAGCAGCGTGTACAGCGCGCGGCGCGAGAAATCGTCGCAGTCGAACGGGATCAGGCAGCGCTCGACCGCGATCAGCGCCGAGCGCGTATAGAAATTCAGCGCGGGCGGCGTGTCGATGTATACGGCGTCGTACATGTCGAGCTCGTTCAGCGCGTCGCGCAGCTTGTAGATCTTGTAGCGCGATTCGAGCTTGCCGTGCAGCGTGTCGAGATCCGGATGCGCGGGCATCACGTCGAGCCCGTCGAACGGGGTCGCGTGGATGAACGACGCGACGTCGATCGGACGGAAGTTGAAGGTCAGCGCGGTTTCGAAGAAGCCGGCGACGCCCGGTTGCGCATCGGCCGCTGCGTCGCCGAGCAGGTAGCGCGTCGAGTTCGCCTGCGCATCGAGATCGATGACGAGCGTGCGCAACCCTTCGCTCGCGCTGATCGCCGCCAGGTTGCAGACGATCGTCGATTTGCCCACGCCGCCCTTCTGGTTGAACACGACACGCCGCATAGTCCCCTCTCGATCGAAGCCAACGGAAGACACCAGCATACCCGAGACAGGTTGGCTGCCGTATCGCGACGTGCATCGGGATCGTGCGGCGAATCGCCGAGCCCCCTGCGTGCATCGATGTGCGCCCGCTGCGGACGCATCCGCTGCCACCCGCCCCCGATGGTTGCACGACCCACACAGACGGGCGGGCACGCGGCCACGCCGGCCCGATTGAGTCGCGCCGATGAACGACGAAGGCGGGGCACCGGATCACTCCGATGCCCCGCCTTCAGTGACTACGACAAGCGACGGTCAGCTTCGCGGGTGGCTGGCGAAAAGCCCGCCCCCCGCATCGAGACCGGTGCGCTTACCGGGACGCGATGACGCGACGGCCAGCACCGATCTGTTGCACCGCGGCTGCCGCGCCGGTTGCCACGCTCGACTCGATATGTCCGTAGTTCAAGCCCGCCAGACCACCGTAAGCCTGGTCATACCCGGACACATAGTTGATGCGGCTGCTCGTCGTCGAGCCCTTCACCGTGGCCAGGTTATAGCCGACGAGACCGCCGAGACGCGCACCCCTACCGCCGCTCACCGTACCCGACGATTCCGAGCTCGACACGAGGTGGCCGTTAGTGCCGACCAGACCGCCGACGCTCGCATAATCGCCGCCCGTCACGTCGCCTGTCGCCTTGCTATTCGCAACGCTACCCGCCACATTGCCCATTCCGACGAGACCGCCTACGGCGCTACTCGTGCCGGCAGTCACCGCGCCGGACGCTTCCGAGTTCGACACTCGACCGTCGTTGTGGCCGACCAGGCCGCCGGCGTAAGCGGAGTTGCCGCCCTCCACCACGCCGATCGCCTTGCTGTTCGAAATGTCACCGTTCGCGTTCTTGCCGACCAGACCGCCGACGCTCGCCGAAGCGCCCGCCACCACCTTGCCTGACGCCTTGCTATTTGCGATGGTGCCGCCGTTCATGCCGACGAGGCCGCCTACGGTGCTCTTCATGTCAGCGCTCACGTAACCCTTCGCCTGGGACCCGCTGATGGCGCCGGTGTTGACGCCAACGAGGCCGCCCGCGAGGCTGAAAGCGCCGCCCGTCACCTGGCCGTACGCATCCGAACCGGAAATCGTGCCCTTGTCGTTATTGCCGACCAAACCACCGACATGACTGGCTCCGCCGCTGGTGACGTCGCCGCGGGCGATCCCCACCGTGATTTGCCCCTTGTTTTGACCCACGAGGCCACCGATAAGCGCAGCGGACTTGTCGGTCACGTCGCCCGTTGCCGTCCCGTTCGTGAGGACGCTTTCGTTCACGCCGACGAGACCGCCGATCGCGGCCGAGCCGACGCCCGAGACATTGCCCGTCGCCGTTCCATTGGCGACCGTGCCGAGAAGATGCCGGCCGATGAGGCCGCCGATCGTGGAACCGGACGCGGTGCCGTTGACCGCGCCGCTCGCCGACACATTCGCGAGCGAACCGCGGTTCACGCCGACGAGACCACCGATCGCGGAGTTACCGGCGCCACGGACGGTGCCGCTCGCCGACGAATTGGCGATGCTCGTGCCGACGTCGTTGTCGCCCACGAGGCCACCGATGCTGCCGTTACGGCCGCTGACGGTGACGTTGACGCTCGACGACGAATTCTGGATCGTACCCGTGCCGACGTCACCGTTCACGCTGTTCACGCCGACCAGACCGCCCACCTTCGCATTGGTCTGCGCCAGCGTGATGCTTCCCGCGCTGCTCGAATTCGAGATCACGCCGCCGCGGTTGATGCCGGCCAGACCGCCCACGCCGCCGTAGAACCAGCTCTGATCCGCGATCCCGCCCGAAATGGTCGTATCGGCCGAGCTGTTGCTGATCGTGCCGAGCTTGTCCGGACGGCCCGCGATCGTGTAGTTTTCGCCGACGAGCCCGCCCATCGACAACGTGGCCCAGCTGCCTGCAATGCGCCCGGTGACCGACGACCGATCGATGTCGCCGCCCAGGTTCGTGCCGACGAGACCGCCCAGCACCTGCATGCGCGACGTCCCGCCGTTCACGACCACGTTCGTCGCCTTCACGTTGGAGATGACGCCGGTGTCCGTATTCACGCCCGCCAGGCTGCCGATCATCGCCGGCCCGTTGCCCGTGTACGATCGCTCGCCCGTCACGTTCACCGACGCGAGCTTCAGGTTGCCGATGTAGCCGGCGTTCACCGAGAACAGGCCGATGAACGGGCCGGTGCCGTACACCGATACGTTGCTGATCGTGTTGCCCAGGCCGTCGAACTTGCCGAAGAACGTGCGGTCGTTGCCGATGCTCCGGAACTGGCGGCCACCGCCGTCGATTGCGCTGCCGAGCACGTAGCGGCCCGACAGGTCGTTGTCGATCGAACGCAGTTGATCGACGCTGTTGATCACGCGATACGCGTCGCCGTTCGAACGGTACGACGCATTCGCACCCGACAGCGTGACGACGCCGTCGCCGTTCACCGCGAGACCGCTACCCGGATTCAGTTCCAGCTTCGCGTTGCGGCCATCGAGCGTCAGCTTGTCGTTCACGCGGATCTGCTTCGCCGCGTTCACCGTGACGCCCGCGTCGTCGCCCGTCGCCGTCACCGGCCCGTGCAGTTCCACGTCGCCTTGACGCGACGTCAGCGTCAGCCCGTTGTCGCTACTCCAGGTAACCGGCGCGTCCACCTTCAGCGTGCCGGTCGTGCGAGCGAGTTCGACGTTGGTCGTGCCGAGATTGCGCGCCAGCGTATCCGCGCCGATCGCGGCATCCGAACCGCCCGAACCGCCGACCTGCTGGCCGCCGATCACGAGCGCGCGCGACGCGGCGCTCCGACCCACGCCGGCATTCGCCGACTCGATCGTCCACTTGCCCGCCACACCATCGTGCCCGCGCGTGTCGACCGTCGTCGTGTCCGCCACGCGCACCGCGGCACCCTTCGTCACCACGGCGCCGTGGCCTTCCGCGCCCGCCAGCGTGCTCGCGTCCAGCGTCCCGGCCACGTGCACCGCGCCGTCGCCACCGTCCAGCGTGATCCGGCCCGCGACGTTGTTCAGCCCCTTCGCCTCGATCGTCCCGCTGTTGTTCACCACCGTGCCCAGCAGGCTGTTCGCCGACCGTGCCGACATCAGCACCTGGCCGCCGTCGGCCTTCAGCAGGCCGCCGTTGCTCACCAGCGCGTCCACCGCCGCGCCGTTCACCTCGAGGCTCAGCAGCTTGCTGCCGTCGAAGTTCACCTTCACGTCATTGCCCGCGCCCAGCGCGACCGTGCCCATCTGCGCCCGGATCACGCCGTTGTTCGTCACCTGCGCGCCCAGCAGCGCGACACCGCCGCCGTCCGCCGCCGTGATCGCGCCCTGGTTCACCACCTGGCCTGCCGACTTACCGGTGAAGCGGAAGTTGCCGTTCAGGAAATCCTTGTCCGAGATGTCGCGCGTCGAGGCCACGAGGCCACCGACGTTCACTTGCGCGCCCGATCCGAACAGCACCCCGTTCGGGTTCACCAGGAACACCTTGCCGTTCGCATCGATGCGGCCTTCGATGTTGCTGCCGTTCGCACCGACCACCCGGTTCAGCGCCAGCGACTGGTTCGTCGGCTGATTGAACGACACGCGCTCGCCGCCGGCGACGCTGAAGTCCTGCCAGTTCGTGATCAGCTTGTCCGTATGCTGGTTGATCGACATCGTCTTGTTGTCGGCCGACGTCGCGAAGTCGCCCTTGCCCGACACGATCTCGGCGCCCGTGGGCAGCGCATATGCGCTCGACGCCGCGAAGCCCAGCAGCGACACGGCCGCCGCGATTACCCGGCGGCCGCCCGCCTTGCCGCGCCGACGCGCGTTCTCGCCCGCCACGCTCCAGCATCCGTTCGCTTGATTCCAGACCAATGCATAAGCCTTGTTCATCTTTGGTTTCCTTGTTGTATTGACTGCCAAACCCTGCGTCATGCAGGCGCTCGTCCAGACGCTCAGAAATACTGAGTCGCCTGAAACCAGATTCGCGGCGAGCCGGCGGACGACGCCAGCCCTTCGCTTGAGGCGAACGGCCAGGCGGCCGCCACCGTGACTTGATGCCCCTTCCCGTACCACCCCGCGCCGAACCCCGCGGCCTGCATGCGGATGATGTTGGTGTCCTTGAACACGCGATGCTTGTTGATGCCGACCCGGCCGGCGTCGACGAACGTGCTGACCCGCCAGCCGGGCGCCACCGCATACCGCAATTCCGCGCTCGCCTGCCACCCCTGATCGCCGCTGCCCGAGCCGAGCGTGTAGGCGCGCACGCCGTACGGGCCGCCGAGGCCGAACTGCTCGGACGCGTCGAGATTGCCCGACGACAGCTGGCCGCTGAACTGTGTGTAGAACTGGAAACGCGAGCCGAGCGCCTGCAGGCGCATCACGCTGACGCCGAGTTTCTTGAAGGTGCCGCGCGTCTTGACGAACCCCTGCGCGCCAAGCACGTCGGCCGTGCGCAGGCGGCCCGCGCCGGCCGACACGGAGAAGGCGGTGGTGCCGCCGCCGAGCAATGCGTCGTCGCCGTTGCCGCTCAGCGTGAAAGTCCATAGACCGACGTTCTTGTCGTCCTGTATCTGGAACGCGCGATAGTCGTCGTGAAGGTTCTTGTTCTCGTATTGGAGTTGCGCGTTCAGGTTGAACGCGCGGCCGCGCAGCAGCGGCTGAACGACAAATGCGCTCTGGATGTTGGCGCGGCTGTGAAGATCGAGTTCCTCGAAGCCTTCGCCGACCTTCGAATGCAGATTCGAGTAGCCGACGCCGACGCGCGTCGACCACGGCCCGACGGGTAACTGGTACGACGCGCTGTAATAGCGCTGCAGCGTGTCGCTTCCCATGCCGCGCAACGTGAGCCGGTCGCCGATGCGCAGCGGCGAGTTGACCGCGATGCTGCCGGTAAGCCGGTAGCGCCCCGTCGACAAGTTGCCGTAGTTGTCCGCCTCCAGCGTTCCCGTCGCGATCGGCCCGGGATCGGCGTCGATCACCAGATCGGTCGAGCCCTGCGTGCGCCCCGAGCGCAACGTGCCCTTGGCGTCGACGCCGGGCAGGTCGCCGACGAGCAGCAGGCTGCGCGCCAGATCGGCGCCGCGCACCGCCTCGCCCGGACGCAGCGCGGACAGCGGCTGGCGCACCACGCCGTCCAGCACGCGCGAGCGGTTGTTGAGCTCGATGCGATCGTAGCGGCCTTCCAGCACGTCGATCCGGACGACGCCGTCGTCGATGTCCTGACGCGGCAGATAGGCACGCGCGAGCACGTAGCCGTGCTCGCGGTAGTAGGAAGTGATGCGAGCCGCAGCCGCCTGCAGCTCGCCAAAACTCAGCTCCCGCCCGGTCAGTTCCTGGAGGAGCGGCTCGAGCTGCGCCGACGTGAACACCCGGTTGCCGCCGATCGCGAACGCGCGGACCGTCACGCGCGGCCCCGCATCGACGCCCTCAGGCGCGGGTGCGGCCTGCTCCGTACGCTCGATGCTCAACTCGGGCGCCGACGCGGCCGGGAGCGCCGGGCGCACGGATTCGATTTCGCGCATCGACTGGCCCGCGTTCGGCAACTGCGAAAACGCGACACCGGGCAGGAACAGCCCCATCGCCGCGCAACAGCCCAGCGCGTATGGAACACCGCCGCCGAGGCCGGCAACGGGCGCGCGCGCCGCCGCTGGCCGTGCGTCTCGATGATGCGTGACGCCTGGATGCCGGGTCGCAAGAAAATGCCAGAAACCTCGGCCGTAACGATCCATTATCAATTCGGTAAACCACCATTTGCATTCGCTACCGAATCATAATTTTCAGTCCTATCAAGATAAATAATACAAGTACGATTTATTTTTATAAAAACGAAATCCTTCGATAAATTCCTAATACTCCCCGAAAAAACTGCACATCATTCGGCTTTCTTGTCGACTGCCGCCGCCCGATTCCATCACCGACATGTCCGCCCCGGCCGTCGGAATCAGACGGTGTCCTAACGATACTGGCGCAACAAGGTCCTCTAGCGTCGATCGGGCATGCGAAAGTGAAGGAATGCGGACCGCGTACAGGCCGTCCGGACAATTGATCAGCCGGAGACGTGGCCCAGCGCGAAAGCGCTACCTGCCGCCGCTATTCGGGGCGAAGGGTCCCGAAGCAAAATAAAAATCGCCGCAGAAAATCGAATCAGATTTGATCCGCCATGGGCTAAAAATGCTAAAAAAAACCCCGCCAAAAGGCGGGGTCGATCTTTACAGCGTTTGGTTGCGAGATCTCAGAACGGAATATCGTCGTCCATCTCGTCGAAGCCGCCGCCTGCCGGCGCGCTCGGACGGCTCTGGCCGCCGCCACTTGCACCGCCGCGCGCCGCGCCGCCGGCACGACCGCCGCCGCCACGCTCCATCTGCTCGCCGCGACCGCCGCCGCCACCGCCGTAGCCGCCGCCATAACCGCCTTCGTCACCGCCGCCACCGCCGCCGCCCGAACCGCCGCGGCCGCCGAGCATCTGCATCTGTTCGGCGACGATTTCGGTCGAGTAACGGTCCTGGCCGTCCTGGCCCTGCCACTTGCGCGTGCGGATGCGGCCTTCGATATAGACCGACGACCCCTTCTTCAGGTATTCGCTGACGATTTCCGCCAGACGGCCGAAGAACGCGACGCGATGCCACTCGGTCATTTCCTTGAAATCGCCGCTTGCCTTGTCCTTGTAGCGGTCGGTCGTCGCGAGGCGGATGTTCGCAACCGCGTCGCCGCTCGGCAGGTAACGGACTTCAGGATCGGCGCCGAGGTTGCCGACGAGGATGACCTTGTTGACGGATGCCATGTGTTTCTCCAGTAAATTCGATGCCGGGCCGCCCGCGACAGCCGTCGGAGCAGCCCGCCGGGGGAGCCGGCGAACGCCGCCGGCGCCTACCCGACAATCAGGTTCCGGCCTTGCGCGGCGGCGCTTTCATGTTGGCCGCGATTATAAGCCACGCGGCCACGAGCCCCGAACACGTGTAGAACACGGTGTTCGCGCCGCCGTGCTTCAGCAGCCAGCCGCCCACGATGCCGCCGAGCGCGAGCCCGATCGACTGCGTGGTGTTGTAGACGCCCGTGGCCGCGCCCTTGCGCGAACCCGGCGCGAGCTTCGACACGAGCGACGGCTGCGACGCTTCCAGGATGTTGAACCCGAGGAAGTAGACGAAAAGAATCGCCGCCACAATCAGGATGGTATGCGGCGCGCTGCCCAGCAGCAATTGACCGATCAGGATAGCCAGAATGCCGCCCAGCAGCACCGGCTTCATCTTGCCCCGTTTTTCCGCGACGATGATCGCCGGCACCATCATCACGAACGCGAGCCCCATCACCGGCAGGTACACCTTCCAGTGCGCGGCGACCGGCAGCCCGCCGTCGACCAGCAGGCGCGGCACGACGAGGAACAGCGCCGTCTGCGTCGCATGCAGCACCAGTACGCCGAAGTTCAGGCGCAGCAGCTCGACGTTGTGCAGCACCTCGGCGAACGGCGCGGGCACGTGCACGGGCTTCGCCGCATCGGGCACGATCCACAGCACGACGCCGATCGCGAGGATCGACAGCACGCCGACGATCGCGAACAGCCCGCTCATCCCGACCCAGTGGAACACGATCGGCGCGCCGACGATCGCGACCGCGAACGACACGCCGATCGAGCCGCCGACCATCGCCATTGCCTTCGTGCGGTTCTGCTCGGAGGTCAGGTCGGCGATGAACGCGAGCACCGCCGACGACACGGCGCCCATGCCCTGGATCACGCGGCCGACGATGATCCACGTGATGTCGTGCGCGAACGCGGCGACGAAGCTGCCGAGCGCGAAGATCGCGAGGCCCGCGGCGATCACCGGCTTGCGGCCGAACTTGTCGGACGCCCAGCCGTAGAAGATGTAGAACAGCGACTGCGTGACGCCGTAGGCCCCGAGCGCGATCCCGACGAGCAGCACGTTGTCGCCGCCCGGGATGGTTTTCGCGTAGACCGAAAACACCGGCATGATCATGAACAGGCCGAGCATGCGCAACGCGAAGATCGCCGCGAGCGACGTGGTCGCGCGCAGTTCGGGCGCAGTCATGCGGGAAGACGTGGCAGACGGATTGGACATCGGGAATGAATTTCGAATGATCGGAATGTCCGCCCGGCAGCGGGCGGCGGAAGATCAGGGCCGGCGGCCTGGCGGCCTTTCGGGCGACACGTCGGGGCCGGATGCGGATGGCCTGCGGGCCGCCCGGAACCGTGCGGCGCGACCGCTTTCCCCGGCGCAGGTGTCGCCTTGCTGCCACCTGCCGCAAGGGCTGGGGGCCGTAAACGACGGTCTCGAAAAGCCGTTATAGTAGCAGGTTTGGTTTCCTCCATTTTCGCCAGGTTCATGGAACAGATCCGTATCCGTGGGGCACGCACCCACAACCTGAAAAACGTCAATCTCGACCTGCCGCGCCACAAGCTGGTCGTGATTACCGGGTTGTCCGGGTCGGGCAAGTCGTCGCTCGCGTTCGACACCCTTTATGCCGAGGGTCAGCGCCGCTACGTCGAGAGCCTGTCCGCCTATGCCCGCCAGTTCCTGCAGCTGATGGAGAAGCCCGACGTCGACCTGATCGAGGGGCTGTCGCCGGCGATCTCGATCGAGCAGAAGGCGACGTCCCACAACCCGCGTTCGACCGTCGGCACGGTCACGGAAATCCACGACTACCTGCGACTTTTGTACGCACGTGTCGGCACGCCGTACTGCCCCGATCACGACATCCCGCTCGAGGCGCAGAGCGTGTCGCAGATGGTCGACGCGGCGCTCGCGCTGCCCGAGGAAACCAAGCTGATGATCCTCGCGCCCGTCGTCGCGGATCGCAAGGGCGAGCATGTCGAGCTGTTCGAGGACATGCAGGCGCAGGGCTTCGTGCGCTTTCGCGTGCGCTCGGGCGGCGGCGCCGCGAACGAAGGCGCCGCGAAGATCTACGAGGTCGAGTCGCTGCCGAAGCTGAAGAAGAACGACAAGCACACGATCGACGTCGTCGTCGATCGCCTGAAGGTGCGCCCGGACATGAAGCAGCGGCTCGCCGAATCGTTCGAAACCGCGCTGCGCCTCGCCGACGGCCGCGCGATCGCGCTCGAGATGGATACCGACAAGGAGCACCTGTTCAGCTCGAAGTTCGCGTGCCCGATCTGCTCGTACTCGCTGCAGGAGCTCGAGCCGCGCCTGTTCTCGTTCAACAACCCGATGGGCGCGTGCCCGGAATGCGACGGCCTCGGCCAGATCACGTTCTTCGACCCGAAGCGGGTCGTCGCGCACCCGTCGCTGTCGCTTGCGGCCGGCGCGGTGAAGGGCTGGGACCGCCGCAACCAGTTCTACTTCCAGATGCTGCAGAGCCTCGCGGCGTTCTACGAATTCGACATCGACGCCGCGTTCGAGGATCTCCCCGAAAAGATCCGCAAGGTGCTGCTGTTCGGCTCGGGCAAGCAGACGATCCCGTTCTCGTACATCAACGAGCGCGGCCGCACGACGATCCGCGAGCACGTGTTCGAAGGGATCATCCCGAACCTCGAGCGCCGCTACCGCGAGACCGATTCGGTCGCGGTGCGCGAAGAGCTGTCGAAGTACCAGAACAACCAGCCGTGCCCGTCGTGCGACGGCACGCGCCTGCGCCGCGAGGCGCGCCACGTGCGGATCGGCACCGGCGACCATGCACGCGGCATCTATGAGATCAGCGGCTGGCCGCTGCGCGACGCGCTCGGCTATTTCGACGGGCTGACGCTCGACGGCGCGAAGCGCGAGATCGCCGACAAGGTGATCAAGGAAATCGTCGCGCGCCTGACGTTCCTGAACAACGTCGGGCTCGACTACCTGTCGCTCGAGCGCAGCGCCGAGACCTTGTCGGGCGGCGAGGCGCAGCGCATCCGGCTCGCGTCGCAGATCGGCTCGGGCCTCACGGGCGTGATGTACGTGCTCGACGAGCCGTCGATCGGCCTGCACCAGCGCGACAACGACCGCCTGATCGCGACGCTCAAGCATCTGCGCGACCTCGGCAACTCGGTGATCGTCGTCGAGCACGACGAGGACATGATCCGCACGGCCGACTACGTCGTCGACATGGGCCCCGGCGCCGGCGAGCACGGCGGCGTGGTGGTCGCCGAAGGCACGCCGAAGCAGGTGCAGTCCAACCCGCATTCGCTGACGGGCCAGTACCTCGTCGGCAAGCGCGTGATCGAGTACCCGGACGAGCGGCTCGCGCCCGATCCGGAGCGGATGCTGCGCATCGTCGACGCGCACGGCAACAACCTGAAGCACGTCGATCTCGAACTGCCGGTCGGCCTCCTGACCTGCATCACCGGCGTATCGGGCTCCGGCAAGTCGACGCTGATCAACGACACGCTGTATCACGCGGTCGCGCGCCACCTGTACGGCTCGGCCGCCGAGCCCGCGCCGCACGAGGCGATCGAGGGCCTCGAGCACTTCGATAAGGTGATCAACGTCGACCAGTCGCCGATCGGCCGCACGCCGCGCTCGAACCCGGCCACCTACACGGGCCTGTTCACGCCGATCCGCGAGCTGTTCTCGGGCGTGCCGACGTCGAAGGAGCGCGGCTACGATCCGGGCCGCTTCTCGTTCAACGTGAAGGGCGGCCGCTGCGAATCGTGCCAGGGCGACGGCGTGCTGAAGGTCGAGATGCACTTTTTGCCGGACGTCTACGTGCCGTGCGACGTGTGCCACGGCAAGCGCTACAACCGCGAAACGCTCGAAGTGCAGTACAAGGGCAAGAACATCAGCGAAGTGCTCGACATGACGGTCGAGCACGCGTACGAGTTCTTCAGCGCGGTGCCGGTCATCGCGCGCAAGCTGAAGACGCTGCTCGACGTCGGCCTCGGCTACATCCGCCTCGGCCAGTCGGCCACGACGCTGTCGGGCGGCGAGGCGCAGCGCGTGAAGCTGTCGCTGGAGCTGTCGAAGCGCGACACCGGCCGCACGCTGTACATCCTCGACGAACCGACCACGGGCCTGCACTTCCACGACATCGCGCTGCTGCTGGAAGTGATTCACCGGCTGCGCGACCAGGGCAACACGGTCGTGATCATCGAGCACAACCTCGACGTGATCAAGACCGCCGACTGGGTGATCGACCTCGGCCCCGAAGGCGGCGCCGGCGGCGGCCAGATCATCGCGCAAGGCACGCCCGAGCAGGTCGCGAAGACGAAGGCGAGCTTCACCGGCAAGTACCTCGCGCCGCTGCTGAAGCGTCCCACCCGCAAGGTCGCGGCCGGCTGACGCCTCCGTTCCGCCGTTCCCGCGCGCGGCCGCCCGGCCGCGCGCCCCCTCGTTTTCCCTTCTGCGTTTACACCACGCGCCAAACGGCCCGTTTGCGGACCATAATGGCAGCTATACTTTACGGTCGTAAGGTTCGCCATCCGCACCAATCCGGTGCGGCGCCGGGCGGCCCGCGCTCTGCCGCGCGCTCCGCGGCACGACACACGGACGACAGGAATCCACGATGGAGAAGCAACAAGAGTCGCGCGACACGCAGAACCGCGAGCCGCACCTGCGCAGCGTGCGGCTGACCAGCGACTTGAGCCTGCCGAAGCTGTCGGCACTCGAGATCGGCAGCTATCTCTTCGCGCTCGTCATGATGTGGCTCGTCCTCGAGCTGCGGCTGCTCGGCGGGATGCTGGCCGGCCTGCTCGTCTATCAGCTGATCCACACGATCGCACCCGTGATCGAACGCCATACCACCAGCATGCGCGCGCGCTGGGTCGCCGTCGTGCTGCTGTCGATCGCGATCGTCGGCGCGCTCACCGGCCTGACGCTCGGCATCATCGAGCATTTCGAGCACACGGTGCCGAACCTGCAGAGCCTGCTCGGCCAGCTGATGCAGATCGTCGAGCAAACCCGCGCGCGCACGCCGGCCTGGATCGCGAACCTGCTGCCCGTCGACGTCGAACAGATGAAGACGAAGGCGGCCGTGCTGATGCATTCGCACATGGACCAGCTCCAGCAAAGCGGCAAGAGCGTCGCGCGCGGCTTCGGCCACGTGCTGTTCGGGATGATCATCGGCGCGATGATCGCGATCGGCGTCGAGCAGGGCAAGGTGCGCCGGCCGCTGTCGACCGCGCTCGTCACGCGCGTGTCGCGCTTCGCCGATGCGTTCCGCCGGATCGTGTTCGCGCAGATCAAGATCTCGGCGATCAATGCGGCCTTCACCGGCATCTACCTGCTCGTCGCGCTGCCGATCTTCCACCAGCGGCTGCCGCTGTCGAAAACCCTCGTGCTCATCACGTTCATCGTCGGCCTGCTGCCGGTGATCGGCAATCTGATCTCGAACACGCTGATCGTCGCGGTGTCGCTGTCGGTCAGCATGGGCACCGCGATCGCGTCGCTCGCGTTTCTCGTGGTCATCCACAAGCTCGAATACTTCCTGAACGCGAAGATCATCGGCGGCCAGATCGAATCGCGCGCGTGGGAGCTGCTGCTTGCGATGCTGATCATGGAAGCCGCGTTCGGGCTGCCGGGCGTGATCGCCGCACCGATCTTCTATGCGTACCTGAAACGCGAGCTGTACCTGCTGCGGCTGATCTGACGCCGCCCGCTTGCCAACGGCAAACAAAAACGCCGCGCCCAGTGAAGGGCGCGGCGTTTTCGCTCGTGGAGCCAGCCTTCCGCGGCCGACGGATCAGCGGAACACGACCGTCTTCGTCCCGTTCAGCACGATCCGGTGCTCGACGTGCCACTTCACCGCCCGCGCGAGCGTCACGCACTCGACGTCGCGGCCGATCGCGGTCAGCTGGTCGGGCGTCATGCTGTGGTCGACGCGCTCGACTTCCTGCTCGATGATCGGGCCTTCGTCGAGATCGGTCGTCACGTAGTGCGCGGTCGCGCCGATCAGCTTCACGCCGCGGTCGAATGCCTGGTAGTAAGGCTTCGCGCCCTTGAAGCTCGGCAGGAACGAATGGTGGATGTTGATCGCGCGCCCGGCGAGCTGCTCGCACATGTTCGGCGACAGGATCTGCATGTAGCGCGCGAGCACGACGAGATCGGCCTGGTGCTCGTCGATCACTTCCAGCACGCGTGCTTCCTGCGCGGCCTTCGCGGCATCGGACGAACCGCCGACGAGCGGGAAGTGATGGAACGGAATGTTGTAGCTCGCGGCGAGCTGGTAGAACTCCTTGTGGTTCGACACGATCGCCGGGATCTCGATCGGCAACTGGCCGGTGCGATAGCGGAACAGCAGGTCGTTCAGGCAGTGGCCGATCTTCGACACCATGATCACGACGCGCGGCTTCACGGCCGCATCGTGCAGCTCCCAGCGCATCGAGAACTGCTCGGCGAGCGGCGCGAATTCGTTGCGAAGCGTGTCGAGCGCCGACGCGGCATCCACGCCGCCGCCGTCCTGCTCGAAGTGCACGCGCATGAAGAACTCGCCGGTGCGGCTGTCGCCGAACTGCGCGGAATCGAGGATGTTGTTGCTGCGCTCGAACAGGAAGCCCGAGACCGCATGGACGATGCCGTGCCGGTCGGGGCACGACAGTTTCAAGATAAAGCTGTGATCGGTCGGCATGACCGCGACTCCCATTGTTTCCGTATTCGTCAAATTGCCCGTTCGCGCCGCCAGGCCGCGCGCGGCGCGCGTCATGCGCCCGGCACGAACAGCGCGTCGATGCCGGCCGCGTCGGCCGCCGCAAGCCAGCGGTGGCGCAGCAGCGTATCGAGCGTCGCGAGGCTCGCATCCATCGTCGCGCGGCCTTCGCGCAGCCAGCCGATCACCTCGGGCACGCCGGCCAGCAGGTGCTCGGCCACTTCGCCGTCCTGGTTGCGCGGCGCGAAGTCGTGCGGCAGCGGCAGGTCGTACACGAAGATCAGCTCCGACTGCGTGCCTTCCGGCAGCGAGTTCAGCACCTGCACCGTGCGGCCCGCGATCGCGCGCGCCGCCAGGTCGGCCGGAATGCCGGCTTCTTCCCAGCACTCCTTCGCGAGCGTCTCGTGAACGCCCAGCCCCCAGCCGATCCCCCCCGCGACGACGTTGTCGAGCATGCCGGGGTCGGTGGCCTTGGTCTCGCTGCGGCGGCCGAGCCACATCTTCGGCGCGGCCGCGGCGGGCTCGCCGGGCGTAACCGCATATTCTACGATGCCGTTCACGTGCACCGCATAGGTCTGCGTGCCGAAGAAGCGCGACGCCGCGCGCTCGATGTACGCGAGCGGCGGATCGTCGAAGCGGTTGCGGATCGCGTAGATCTCGTCGCGCCAGCCGGGAATCGCGCCTTCCGCCGCGAGCGCGCCGATCGCCCCGGCCAGCGCCATGCTGCGCGCATCGACCGAATCGTAGCGCGCCGACAGCACGACGCGCTCGCCGGTCAGCTCGAACACGTCGGGCCAGCGCGCGAGCTTCGCGACGTCCTGGCGGCGCACCCAGCCCACCGCCTGGCCGGCGATCTCGAAACGCAGGTGCGCGGCCGGATCGAAGCGGCGCGCGGCCGCGATGCACGGAAACGTCATCGCGCTCAATCCTTCAGCGCGACGCGGATGCCGATCGCGATGAACGTCGCGCCGGCGATCCGGTCGAGCCACACGCCGGCCTTCGGGCGGCGCTTCAGCCATGCGCCGATCATGCCCGCGCCGACGCCGAACAGCGAGAAGACCGCGGCCGTCTGCAGCATGAACAGCGCGCCGAGCTCGAACATCTGCAGCGTCACGCCCTGCGCGCCGTGCGGATCGACGAACTGCGGCAGGAACACGACGAAGAACAGCGTGACCTTCGGGTTCATCAGGTTGCCGATCACGCTCTGCCGGAAGATCGTGCCGAGCGGCTGCGGCGGGCGCGCATGCGCGTTCGCGAGGCCCTGGCTGCGCAGCGCCTTGATGCCGATCCACACGAGGTACGCGGCGCCCGCGAGCTTCAGGATCTGGAACGCGACCGGCGACGAACGCAGCACGGCCGCGACGCCGAGCGCCGCGAGCGTCGTGTGGAACAGGATCCCCGCCGTGAAGCCGAGCGCGGCGACGAAGCCGGCCGCGCGGCCCTGCGAGATGCCGCGTGCGAGCACCTGCAGGTTGTCGGGACCCGGCGCGAACGTGATCGCGATCGACGTGGCGAGAAACAGCATGAAGTTGGGCATCGTGAACCTCGCTGCGGAAGGTGAACCAGGCGCGAACCAGCGCAAACCGGGGCGGCAGGCCCCGACGGACCGGCGTTCAGTGGCCGGAGAATTCGGTAACGGTATAGACGGGCAACCCGGCGTTGCGCAGCAGCGCCGAGCCGCCGAGATCGGGCAGATCGATGATCGACGCGCCTTCGACGACCACCGCGCCGAGCCGCTGCAGCAGGTTGCGCCCCGCCATCATCGTGCCGCCGGTCGCGATCAGGTCGTCCATGATGATCACGCGGTCGCCGGGGCGGCACGCGTCTTCGTGGATCTCGACCGTCGCGCTGCCGTATTCGAGATCGTACGATTCCGAACGCGTCTTGTACGGCAGCTTGCCGACCTTGCGGATCGGCACGAAACCGACGCTCAGCTCGTACGCGACGATCGGCGCGATGATGAAGCCGCGCGCATCGAGGCCCGCGACGTAGTCGAGCTTCGCATCGACATAGCGTTCGACGAACAGGTCGACGAGGATGCGCAGCGCCTTCGGGCTCTGCAGCAGCGTCGTGATGTCGCGGAACTGCACGCCCGGCTGCGGCCAGTCCGGCACCGTGCGGATCTGGCTGTGGATGAAGGCGACCGGATCGAGCGGTGCGCCCGGCGACGAATGCGGCATGAAACTCTCCGAAAAAAACGGTGCGCGAAGATCGGGCACCGTTTCTGATCAATACGGGTCAGGTTGCGAATCGCGGCTCACGCAGCCGCGGCCGGCGGATCGCGCCGATGGCGCGACAACCGCTCCTCCGCGAGCGCGAGCGCCTCGGGCAGCCCGCGCAGCACCACGATGTCGCTCGCGCGCAGCTTGGTCTGCGGATCGGGTTCGACGCCGCGGATGCCGTGCCGGCGGATCGCCGTGACCTCCAGCCCGAGCGCGTACAGCCCGAGTTCTTCCAGCGACCGCCCGACCGCGTCCGCGCGCGCATCGACCGGCACCGATTGTAGCCGCACCTGCTCGTGATCGTCGTCGTCCGCGTCATCGGCGCCGCGGAAATAGCCGCGCAGCAGGCTGTAGCGCTCGTCGCGCATCTCCTCGACGCGCCGCACGACCTTGCGCATCGGCACGCCGACCAGCACCAGCGTGTGCGACGCGAGCATCAGGCTGCCCTCGACGATCTCCGGAATCACCTCGGTCGCGCCGGCCGCCAGCAGCTTTTCGAGATCGGCATCGTCGACGGTGCGCACGATCGCCGGCAGCGTCGGCTCCAGCTCGTGCACGTGATGCAGCACGCGCAGCGCGGACGGCGTGTTCGCGTAGGTGATCGCGACGGCCGCCGCCCGGTGGATACCGGCCGCGACCAGCGACTCGCGGCGCGCGGCGTCGCCGAACACGACCGATTCGCCGGCCGTCGCGGCCGCGCTCACGCGATCGGGGTCGAGGTCGAGCGCGACGTACGAAATGCCTTCCTGCTCGAGCATGCGCGCGAGGTTCTGCCCGGCGCGGCCGTAGCCGCAGATGATCACGTGGCCGCGCTGCTTGAGGCTTTGCGTCGCGATCCGCGTCATCTGCAGCGACTGCTGCATCCATTCGGTCGACGACAGCCGCATCACGATGCGGTCGGCGTTCTGGATCAGGAACGGCGCGGCGAGCATCGACAGCAGCATCGACGCGAGGATCGCCTGCAGCAGCGTCGAGTCGACGAGATGCCGGTCGAGGATCAGGTTCAGCAGCACGAAGCCGAATTCGCCGGCCTGCGCGAGGCCGATGCCCGTGCGCATCGCGACGCCCGGCGTCGCGCCGAACAGCCGCGCGAGCCCGGCGATCATCGTCGCCTTGAACAGGATCTGCCCGACGAAGAAGCCGAGCACGATCAACGGATGCTCCCAGATCACGCGCGGATCGAGCAGCATCCCCGTCGTCACGAAGAACAGCCCGAGCAGCACGTCGCGAAACGGCTTGATGTCCTCCTCCACCTGATGGCGGAACGGCGTCTCGGAAATGAGCATCCCGGCGATGAACGCGCCGAGCGCGAGCGACAGCCCGAAGCGGTCGGTGATGAACGCCGCGCCGAGCGTGACGAGCAGCAGGTTCAGCACGAACAGCTCCTGCGAGCGGCGCCGCGCGACCACGTTGAGCCAGCGCGTCATGAAGCGCTGGCCGATGACCAGCAGCAGCGCGAGCGCGATCACGATCTTGACCGCCGCGAAGCCGAGCGTGAGCGCGAGATCCTTCGACGATTCGGCGCCGAACGCGGCGATCACGATCAGCAGCGGCACGACCGCGAGATCCTGGAACAGCAGCACGCCGAAGATGTTGCGGCCGTGCTCCGTCTCGATCTCGAGCCGCTCGGCGAGCATCTTCGACACGATCGCCGTCGACGACATCGCGAGCGCGCCGCCGAGCGCGATGCTGCCTTGCCACGTGATGTGCACCCAGTGCTCGAACAGCGCGCCCAGCACGAGCGCGAGCAGGAGCGTCGCGACGACCTGCAGCAGGCCGAGCCCGAACACGAGCCGCTGCATCGCCCTCAGCTTCGCCAGCGAGAATTCGAGGCCGATCGAGAACATCAGGAACACCACGCCGAACTCCGCGAGATGCTCGGCCCGTTCGAGATCCGCCGCGACGCCGAACGCGTGCGGGCCGACCAGGATGCCGACGGTCAGGTAGCCGAGCATCGGCGGCAGGTTCAACGAGCGGAATACGACGACGCCCACCACCGAGGCCAGCAGCAGCAGCAGGGTCATTTCGAGCGGGGAAATCACGGGCGAAGCGTCCTCGTTCGTCGGGGCCACGGCAATGCGGGCGCGGGTGGTGGCGGTGGACACGCGACATCGGACGAGTCCGAAGGCGCGGCGCGGCGAACAAACGCCTTTGCTATACTCCGCGCATGATAGCGAAAATCAATGATGACCGGGCGCTCGCGCTCGCCCGCGACGTGCTCGACATCGAGGCGGACGCCGTGCGCGCGCTGCGCGACCAGCTCGACGGCGGCTTCGTCCAGGCCGTGGCGCTGCTGCTCGGCTGCCGCGGCCGCGTCGTGGTCTCGGGCATCGGCAAATCGGGGCATATCGCCCGCAAGATCGCGGCCACGCTGGCCAGCACCGGCACGCCGGCCTTCTTCGTCCACCCTGCCGAGGCCAGCCACGGCGACCTCGGGATGGTCACCTCCGACGACGTCTTCATCGGCATCTCCTATTCCGGCGAATCGGAAGAACTCGTCGCGATCCTGCCGCTCGTGAAGCGGATCGGCGCGAAGCTGATCGCGATCACGGGCCGTGCGGAGTCGAGCCTCGGCACGCTCGCCGACGTGAACCTGAACGCCGCGGTCTCGAAGGAAGCGTGCCCGCTGAACCTCGCGCCCACCGCGAGCACGACCGCCGCGCTCGCGCTCGGCGACGCGCTCGCCGTCGCCGTGCTCGACGCGCGCGGCTTCGGCTCGGAAGATTTCGCGCGCTCGCATCCGGGCGGCGCGCTCGGCCGGCGCCTGCTCACCTACGTGCGCGACGTGATGCGCTCCGGCGACGACGTCCCGGCCGTCGGGCTCGACGCGACGCTGTCGGACGCGCTGTTCCAGATCACCGCGAAGCGCCTCGGCATGACGGCCGTGGTCGACGCCGACGGCAAGGTCGCCGGCATCTTCACGGACGGCGACCTGCGCCGCGTGCTCGCGCGCGACGGCGATTTCCGCACGCTGCCGATCACCGAAGTCATGACGCGCGAGCCGCGCACGATCGCGCCGGATCACCTGGCGGTCGAGGCCGTGGAACTGATGGAGCGCCACCGGATCAACCAGATGCTGGTCGTCGATGCCGACGGCGCGCTGATCGGCGCGCTGAACATGCACGACCTGTTTTCGAAGAAGGTGATCTGATGAGCGCAGCGCTGACTGCGGCCGAACGCGCGAGCCGCGTGAAGCTGATGATTTTCGACGTCGACGGCGTACTGACCGACGGCGGCCTGCTGTTTACCGCGGCCGGCGACACGATGAAGTCGTTCAATTCGCTCGACGGCCACGGCGTGAAGCTGCTCGGCGAGGCCGGCATCGCGACCGCGATCATCACGGGCCGCCGCTCGGACATCGTCGCGGCGCGCGCGAAGGAAATGAAGATCGCGCACCTGTTCCAGGGCGTCGAGAACAAGCTCGCCGTGTTCGCCGACCTGATCGCATCGCTCGGCCTGACGGCCGACGCATGCGGCTACATGGGCGACGACTGGCCCGACCTGCCGGTGATGCTGCGCTGCGGCTTCGCCGCGGCCCCCGCGAACGCGCACCCCGAGGTGATCGCCCGCGCGCACTGGGTCGCCGAGGCGCGTGGCGGCCACGGCGCGGTGCGTGAAGTCTGCGATGCGGTCCTGCGCGCGCAGCGCCGCTACGACGCGCTGCTCGCCGCCGCCTGCGGAGCCTGACCGATGAGCACGCATTTCCGCTGGACCCAGATGCTGCCGCTCGCCGCGGTCGCCGCGCTCGCGGGCGTCACGTGGTGGCTGCTGCAGGCCACGCTGCCGCCGCCCGGCGAGGGCGCCGCGCAGCCGAAGCGCCACACGCCCGACTATTTCGCGGACAACTTCTCGGTCACCGAGCTCGACCAGTCCGGCACGACCCAGTACCGGCTGACGGCCGCGAAGCTGGTCCATTACGAAGATACCGAAAGCAGCGACCTGACCGATCCGGCCATGCGCGCGTTCCAGCCCGGCAAGCCGGTCGTGACGACCACCGCGAAGCGCGGCACCGTCAACGGCGACGTGTCGATCGTCGACTTGTACGACGACGCGCGCATCCTGCGCGCGGCCGGCGGCGGCGATCCGCAGATGCAGGCCGATTCCCAGCATTTCCGGATCTTCGTCAATGACGATGTGATCCAGACCGAAAAGCCGGTTAAACTTCAGCGCGGCCTGTCGCTCGTCAACGCGACCGACGGCATGAAGTACAACAACGTCACCCGGGTCATCGAGCTTTACGGCAACGTGCGCGGCACGATCGCCGCGGCGGACACGTCCGGCGGCTCGAAAGGTCAACCCAAGTGACGCATCCCTCACGTGACTGCATGAACGAACCGTTCCCTCGACAGATTTCCGGCGGCGCTGCGCGCGCCGTCCGCGCCGCGCTCGCCGCGACGCTCGTGGCGCTCCCGCTCGTCGGGCTGGCGCCGCTCGCCCATGCCGAGAAGGCCGACCAGAACAAGCCGATCAACGTCGAGGCCGACAACCTGACCTATGACGATCTGAAGCAGGTCACGGTCGCGACCGGCAACGTCGTGATCACGAAGGGCACGATCATCATCAAGGGCGATCGCGTCGAAGTGCGCCAGGACCCGGAAGGCTATCAGTACGCGACGTCGTTCGGCAGCGGCAAGAAGCACGCGACGTTCCGCCAGAAGCGCGAAGGCCTCGACGAGTACATCGACGGCGACGCCGAACGCATCGACTACGACGGCAAGCAGGACCTGACCACGCTGACCACCGCCGCGACCGTGCGCCGCCTGCAGGGCACGTCGACGGTCGCCGACACCGTGCACGGCAGCGTGATCACGTACGACGGCCAGCGCGACTTCTACACCGCGAAGGGCGGCAAGGACGTCGCCGCGCCGGGCAACCCGAACGGCCGCGTGCGCGCGATGCTGTCGCCGAAGAACGGCGGCCCCGCGCCGCTGAACGGGGCGCCGGCCAAGCTGTCGCCGTCGACCACGATCCAGGGAGCGCCGGGCCAATGAACGCGCTCCCGAACCGCCAGCCGGCCGGCACCACGAGCTCGCTCGTCGTCCGCAACCTGAAGAAGCGCTACGGCTCGCGCACGGTCGTCAAGGACGTGTCGCTCGACGTGAAGAGCGGCGAGGTCGTCGGCCTGCTCGGCCCGAACGGCGCCGGCAAGACCACGTCGTTCTACATGATCGTCGGCCTCGTACCGACGGACGCGGGCGAAATCTCGCTGAACGGCAGCTCGATCGGCCTGCTGCCGATCCACAAGCGCGCGTCGCTCGGCCTGTCGTACCTGCCGCAGGAAGCATCCGTGTTCCGCAAGCTGACCGTCGAGGAAAACATCCGCGCGGTGCTCGAGCTGCAGCACGGCGAAGACGGCAAGCGGCTGTCGAAGGATGCGATCTCGGCGCGCACCGAGGCGCTGCTCGACGAGCTGCAGATCGGCCACCTGCGCGAGAACCCCGCGCTGTCGCTGTCGGGCGGCGAACGGCGCCGCGTCGAAATCGCGCGCGCGCTCGCGACCAACCCGAGCTTCATCCTGCTCGACGAACCGTTCGCCGGCGTCGACCCGATCGCCGTGCTCGAGATCCAGAAGATCGTCAAGTTCCTGAAACAGCGCAACATCGGCGTGCTGATCACGGACCACAACGTCCGCGAAACGCTCGGCATCTGCGACCACGCTTACATCATCAGCGACGGTTCGGTGCTGGCCGCCGGCGCGCCGAGCGAAATCATCGAAAACGAAAGCGTGCGCCGCGTGTACCTCGGCGAGCACTTCCGCATGTAACGTCCTCCTCGTGGCTGGCTGCACCCCGCCCGGCAGCGCCGCGCGGGGCTGCGCCCCGCTTTGCATCCACGCCCGCGGGCATGCCCGCGGCCGGGCGGCGCGCCACGCGTAATCGCGGATGGCTCAACGCGCCTGGGTCGTGGCAAACTGCCGGTATGACTCCCTCCTTGCCATGAAAGCCAGCCTTCAACTCCGCCTGTCGCAACATCTTGCGCTGACGCCCCAGCTGCAGCAGTCGATCCGGCTCCTGCAGTTGTCGACGCTCGAATTGCAGCAGGAAGTCGCGATGGCCGTCGCGCAGAACCCGCTGCTCGAGAACGACGACGAATGGATCGCGAGCCCGCTGCGCGTCGCCGCGGACGGATCGCTGATCGCGCAGACGCCCCCCGCATCGAACACCGAACCCGCCGCGGCCAACGGCACCAGTACGTCCAGCGATCGCGCGGAACGCGACGAGCCGGCAGGCGCCGACGAATACGACGGCTATGCGTCCGGCGACGGCAGCGACGGCCCGCAGTGGAATCTCGACGAATACGGCCGCTCGAGCGGCGCGTCCGACGACGACGATCTGCCGCCGCTGCAGGTGCAGGAAGCCGCGACGTCGCTGCGCGACCACCTGTCCGCGCAGTTGCGCGTCACGCAGGCCGGCCCGCGCGATCGCGCGCTCGTGATGTTCCTGATCGAATCGCTCGACGACGACGGCTATCTGACCGCCACGCTCGACGAAGTGCTCGCCGATCTGCCGCCCGAGCTGGAAATCGACTGCGACGAACTGAACGCGGCGCTCGCGCTGCTGCACAGCTTCGACCCGGCCGGCGTCGGCGCGCGCTCGGCCTCCGAATGCCTGAAGCTGCAGTTGCTGCGTCTCGATCCGTCCCCCACGCGCACGCTCGCGCTCGAGATCGTGTCGCAGCATCTCGAACTGCTCGCCGCACGCGACTTCACACGGTTGCGCAAGCACCTGAAGGCGACCGACGACGCGCTGCGCGACGCGCACGCGCTGATCCGCTCGCTGGAGCCGTTCCCCGGCGCCGCATACGGGAAGGCCGAGGCTGACTACGTCGTGCCCGACATCATCGTGAAGAAGGCCGGCCAGGGCTGGCTCGCGGAGCTCAATCCGGAGGTCGTGCCGCGCCTGCGGATCAACAACCTGTACGCGAACATCCTGCGCAACAGCCGCGGCGACCCGTCGGCCGGATCGTTGAAACAGCAGCTCCAGGAAGCGCGCTGGCTGATCAAGAACATCCAGCAGCGTTTCGACACGATCCTGCGTGTCGCGCAGGCTATTGTCGAGCGTCAGAAGAATTTCTTCGCGCACGGTGAAATTGCCATGCGCCCCTTGGTTTTGCGGGAAATAGCTGATACGCTGGGCCTACACGAGTCGACTGTCAGCCGTGTGACAACCGGGAAGTACATGCTGACCCCGTTCGGGACGCTTGAATTTAAGTACTTCTTCGGATCTCACGTCTCGACCGACACCGGTGGCGCCGCCTCGTCGACCGCCATCCGAGCCCTCATCAAGCAACTGATAGGAGCTGAAGACCCAAAATCGCCACTTTCGGACAGCCGCATTGCCGAGCTGCTGGCAGAACAGGGGTTCGTGGTCGCGCGCCGCACGGTTGCGAAATATCGCGAAGCCCTCAAGATCCCGGCAGTGAATCTGCGCAAGTCTCTTTAAGCCTGCTGCCTGCCCGGCGGCAGGCGTGTCCCGACCACCGCGCACACGGGGAACAGGCCGGGCGACCTGTCCGCGATACGCCGCCTTCGTGCGGCACGGGCAAGTCGACCGGAGCGCCGCCTCGATGCGGCCGGGTGGTCACTCGCTTGGAGAAGCACTATGAACCTGAAGATCAGTGGACATCATCTCGAAGTCACGCCTGCAATTCGCGAATACGTGATCACCAAGCTGGACCGGGTGCTACGGCATAGCGATCAGGTGATCGATGGCACTGTGATCCTCTCGGTCGACAACCACAAGGAAAAGGACAAGCAGCAGCGCGCGGAAATCAACCTGCACCTGAAGGGCAAGGACATCTTCGTCGAAAGCGCGAACGGCAACCTGTACGCCGCGATCGATCTGCTGATCGACAAGCTGGATCGCCAGGTCGTCAAGCACATGGAGCGCCTGCAAACGCACGCGCACGACCCGATCAAGCTTCAACCGTCGATCGACCAGATCGAACTGCCGCCGCAGTGATCGTCACCGCAACACGCACGCCGCCCGGTTCGCCGGGCGTTTTTTTTGCCACTCCGAGCGCAGGTGCAACCGGTCCGACCGTGCTGCGCCACGCGCGCGGCTGTGCTCTATAATGTCCCGGTTATCGCCGGGGGGTGTTGGATGCGGTAGCGGCGTTGCAGGTTGCCATGCCACATGCCTTGATATCGCCGAACATGGAAAATCAGTCCGCCGCCGCAAGGAGACCCCAGGCCGCCCAATCGCCTGCCAACATGAATCGCCTAGCCAAAATCCTGCCCATAGAGAACGTCGTCATCGACCTCTCGGTCACCAGCAAGAAACGCGTCTTCGAACAAGCCGGGCTGATGTTCGAGAATCAGAACGGCATCGGCCGCAGCACCGTCACGGACAACCTGTTCGCGCGCGAGCGCCTCGGTTCGACCGGGCTCGGCGAAGGTGTCGCGATTCCGCACGGCCGCATCAAGGGCCTCAAGCATCCGCTCGCCGCGTTCGTCCGCCTCGCCGATGCAATCCCGTTCGAAGCGCCCGACGGCCAGCCGGTCAGCCTCCTGATCTTCCTGCTCGTCCCCGAGCAAGCCACGCAGCAGCACCTCGAGATCCTGTCGGAGATCGCGCAACTGCTGTCCGATCGCGACGCGCGCGAGCGTCTGCACAACGAAACGGATATCGCCGAGTTGCATCGCCTGCTCACTCAGTGGCAACCTTGAGTTGTTCCGGGCGGAATATTTCCCCGTACGAGGCGGCGCATGCCGCCGTCCAGGGCCGCCCGGCGCCGGCCCGGCATGGCGACGTCCGTCGCCGCGCGCCCGCACCGGCCCATTGGAGTGACGAGAGTCATGGATACGTCCAGCATCAACGCCCAGAGCATCTTCGACGACAACGCAGCCACGCTGAAACTGAGCTGGCTGACGGGGCATGAAGGCTGGGAACGCGGCTTTTCGGCCGACACGGTCGGCAACGCGACATCGAGCGCCGACCTCGTCGGCCACCTGAACCTGATCCACCCGAACCGGATCCAGGTGCTCGGCGAAGCCGAAATCGACTACTACCAGCGCCAGACCGACGAAGACCGCTCGCGCCACATGGCCGAGCTGATCGCGCTCGAGCCGCCGTTCCTCGTCGTCGCCGGCGGCGCGGCGGCGCCGCCCGAACTGGTGCTGCGCTGCACGCGCTCGTCCACGCCGCTGTTCACGACGCCGATGTCGGCCGCCGCGGTGATCGACAGCCTGCGGCTCTACATGTCGCGCATCCTCGCGCCGCGCGCGACGCTGCACGGCGTGTTCCTCGACATCCTCGGGATGGGCGTGCTGCTGACCGGCGATTCGGGCCTCGGCAAAAGCGAGCTCGGCCTCGAGCTGATCAGCCGCGGCCACGGCCTCGTCGCCGACGACGCGGTCGATTTCGTCCGTCTTGGCCCCGATTTCGTCGAAGGGCGCTGCCCGCCGCTGCTGCAGAACCTGCTCGAAGTGCGCGGCCTCGGCCTGCTCGACATCAAGACGATCTTCGGTGAAACCGCGGTGCGGCGGAAAATGAAGCTGAAGCTGATCGTCCAGCTCGTGCGGCGCCCCGACGGCGAATTCCAGCGCCTGCCGCTCGAAAGCCAGACCGTCGACGTGCTCGGCTTGCCGATCAGCAAGGTCACGATCCAGGTCGCGGCCGGCCGCAACCTCGCGGTGCTCGTCGAGGCGGCCGTCCGGAACACGATCCTGCAGTTGCGCGGAATCGACACGTTGCGCGATTTCATGGATCGGCAACGACTCGCGATGCAAGATCCCGACAGTCAGTTCCCCGGCAAACTGGTGTAACCCGCACGCGCCGGCCGCGCAACGCCGACGCGTCGAGCCGGTGCTATGATGAAACGTCAGGATTCTCTGTTCCCATGCGCATCGTCCTCATCACCGGCATCTCCGGCTCAGGCAAGTCCGTCGCGCTGAACGCGCTCGAGGACGCAGGCTATTACTGCGTCGACAACCTGCCGCCGCACGTGCTCCCCGAACTCGCCCGCTACCTTGCGCAGGACGGCCAGCGCCGGCTCGCGGTCGCGATCGACGCGCGCTCGAGCGCGTCGCTCGACGAAATGCCCGGCCTGATCCGCGAGCTGTCCCGCGAGCACGACGTGCGCGTGCTGTTCCTCAACGCGAGCACGCAGGCGCTGATCCAGCGCTTCTCCGAAACGCGCCGCCGCCATCCGCTGTCCGGCTCGCTGTCGCACGACGCGGACGTCGGCCTGCTGTCGTCGCTCGAGGAAGCGATCGAGCGCGAGCGCGAGCTGGTCGCGCCGCTCGCCGAATTCGGCCACCAGGTCGACACCAGCACGCTGCGCGCGAATGTGCTGCGCACCTGGGTCAAGCGCTTCATCGAGCAGAAGAACAACGACCTGATGGTGATGTTCGAATCGTTCGGCTTCAAGCGCGGCGTGCCGCTCGACGCCGACCTGATGTTCGACGTGCGCGCGCTGCCGAATCCGTACTACGACCACGAGTTGCGCCCGCTCACCGGGCTCGACCAGCCGGTCATCGCCTTTCTCGACGCACTGCCGATCGTCCACCAGATGATCGACGACATCCATGCGTTCCTGATGAAATGGCTGCCGCACTTCCGCGATGACAACCGCAGCTACCTGACCGTGGCCATCGGCTGCACGGGCGGCCAGCATCGCTCGGTGTTCATCGCGGAAACGCTCGCCGCGCGCCTGGCGCGCGAGGCGAACGTGATCGTGCGGCATCGTGACGCGCCAGTGGATGTCGACGCGTCGTCGCGGCTCGTCTCCGAGGTCGACCGACCCTAGCGACACCCGCCCCCACGCCCGCGCGCCATGTCCTCCCTATCGACCACCCTGATCGACCTGCCGCTGTTTCCGCTGCACACGGTGCTGTTTCCGGGAGGGCTGCTCCCGCTCAAGGTGTTCGAGGCGCGCTATCTCGACATGTCGCGCGCCTGCCTGCGCGACGACGCACCGTTCGGCGTGTGCCTGCTCAAGAGCGGGCCCGAAGTCGCGCAGGACGGCGCGGTGTCGGTGCCCGAGACCATCGGCTGCATGGCGCGCATCACCGAGTGCGATACCGGCGAGTTCGGGATGCTGTATCTGCAGGCGGTCGGCACGCAGCGTTTCGAGCTGCTGTCGTATCGCGTCGAAGGCAACGGGCTGCTGGTCGGCATCGCGGAGCCGCTGCCCGACGACATCCCGCTCGAAGGCGAACAGGCGCTCGCGCAGTTCGGCTCGTGCGCCGAGGTGCTCGAGCGCATCATCGACGCGCTGAAGAAGTCCGATCCGGAGAAAATGCCGTTCGGCGAACCGTTCCGCCTCGACGATCCGAGCTGGGTATCGAACCGTCTCGCGGAACTGCTGCCGCTCGACCTGCGCGCACGGCAGAAGCTGATGGAGTTTCCGGACGTCGGCGCGCGCATCGACGCCGTGCACCACGTGCTCGACCGGCACGGCTGGCTGTAACGCCCGCGCCCGCTCCGTCGCGCATCGCGCGTCGCGCCCGCCCGAAAACCTCTCCTGCGCGCGGCCACCCGGCGCCTTCCCGCACGCGGCCCGCGCCGCGCCCTTCCCGTTCGTTACAGCAGCGGCCCGCTCAGCGCGTCGAGCAGCTTGCGCACGGGCGCCGGCACGCCGTACGCGTCGAGCCGGCTCAGCGGCACCCACGCGGTGTCCGCGTCCCGCGCCTGCGACGGCAGGCCGCCGCCGTCCGCCACATCGCTCAGCCGCGGCTCGATCTCGAGCCGGAAATGCGTGAACGTGTGCGTGAGCGGCGCGAGCGGCACCGTGCCGCCGCCGCCGAAGCCGCGCGCGAGATCGGCCAGCGCGGCATCGCCGTCCGCTTGCGGCAGGCTCCACAGCCCGCCCCAGATGCCGGTCGGCGGCCGTCGCTCCAGCAGCACGGCGTCGCCGTCGCGCAGCACGAGCATCCAGGTCTTGCGCGTCGGCACGGCCTTCTTCGGCCGCGCGGCCGGCAGTTCGCGCTGGCGGCCGGTCGATTGCGCGACGCAGTCGCCCGCGAACGGGCAGCGCGCGCAGTCGGGCTTGCCGCGCACGCACAGCGTCGCGCCCAGATCCATCAGCCCCTGCGTATACGCGCTCACGTCGGCCGCGTTCGCGGCATCGGGCAGCAGCGATTCGGCGAGCGCCCACATGTCGTTCTCGACACGCTTCTCCCCCGGAAAGCCCTCGACGCCGAATACCCGCGCAAGCACGCGCTTCACGTTGCCGTCGAGGATCGTCGCGCGCGCGCCGTACGCGAACGACGCGATCGCGGCGGCCGTCGAGCGGCCGATGCCCGGCAGTTCGGCCAGCGCGTCGGGCGTCGCCGGAAACGCGCCGCCGTGCTCGGCGACGACGACCTGCGCGCAGCGGTGCAGGTTGCGCGCGCGCGAGTAGTAGCCGAGCCCCGCCCACAACGCCATCACGTCGTCGCTCGGCGCGGCCGCGAGCGCGGCGACGTCGGGGTAGCGGTCGAGAAAGCGCGTGTAATACGGAATGACGGTCGACACCTGGGTCTGCTGCAGCATGATTTCCGACAGCCAGATCCGGTACGGATCGCGGGTGTTCTGCCACGGCAGGTCATGGCGGCCATGCTCGCGCTGCCACGCGACGAGACGCGTGGCGAACGTGCGATGCAGCGGCGTGACGGGGAACGGAGCGGGGGCGATGCGGGGCGGCTTCAAGTTGTCTGATCGTGGAAAAGGGTTTCAACGCTGGCACGTCGGGCAGAAATAGGTCGACCGCTGGCCCTGCACGATCTGGCGAACCGACGCGCCGCAGACGCGGCACGGCTGGCCCGCACGATCATAGACGAAGCAGTCGAGCTGGAAGTAGCCGCTTTCGCCGTTGCTGCCGACGAAGTCGCGCAACGTGCTGCCGCCGCGCTCGATCGCGTCGGCGAGCGTCGCGCGCACCGCGTCGGCCAGCCGCTCGTAGCGCGCCAGCGAAACCTTGCCGGCGGCCGTCGTCGGCCGGATGCCCGCGCGAAACAGGCTCTCCGACGCATAGATGTTCCCGACGCCGACGACCATGTCGCCCGCGAGCAGCGCCTGCTTGACCGATACCGTGCGGCCGCGCGTGCGCGCGTGCAGCAGCGCGCCGGTGAACGCCGGCGAGAACGGCTCGACGCCGAGGCTCGCGAGGAGCGGATGCGCATGCACGTCGCCTGCTTCGCGCGGGTGCCACAACACGGCGCCGAAACGGCGCGGGTCGCGAAACCGCAGCACGAACTCGTCGAAGATCCAGTCGATGTGGTCGTGCTTCGCGGCGACCGGCACGCCGGCCGCGGGAAGCACACGCAGCGTGCCGGTCATCCCGAGATGGACGATGAACCAGCCGGCATCGACTTCGAACAGCAGGTACTTGCCGCGGCGCTCGACGGCGAGCACCTCGCGCGCGCGCAACTGCTCGGCGAGCCCCGCCGGCACGGGCCAGCGCAGCATCGCGGTACGGACGTCGACACGCTCGACGCGGCGGCCCGCGACAAAGGGCTCGATGCCCCGGCGCGTGACTTCGACTTCTGGCAACTCTGGCATGTTTTGCGGGTCTGAGGCTACGGTCTGCTTGCATGGGGAACGCGCATGCGCCGCCGCGCGAGCGGCCGCTCTCGCGACTCCCCCGAATGAAACACGGGAATGCCCGAAATCGCCCGCCCGGCAGCACGCGAGGCGCGCGATTTCGGGCATTCGCATCGGGATTCCACAGGCAAGCGGACCCTATCACGATCGTGCGTGTATTGTAGCGAGCGCGTTACAATCGGTTGAAACATCGAACGGATTTCCATGACTCTGCCCTCGAAGCTGCTTCAGAAGCGCCCCGCCGCCGTGCGCGGCGCGCGCGCCTTCCCGGTCCGTCGTGCACTCGGCGCCGCGCTGTTTGCCGCCTGGACCCTCACCGCCTTCCCGGCCCACGCGCAGGATCCGGCATCGGACGACGCGCAGCCGCAGGGTGCGTTCGAGCATGTGATGCCGGACGAGCAGAAGAATCTCCCCGGCGTGCCGCTGACGAGCCAGATCGTCTACCAGGTGCTCGCCGCCGAGGTCGCGCTCCAGCGCAACCAGCCGGCGCCGGCCTACCAGACCTACCTCGCGCTCGCCCGCGACACGCGCGATCCGCGCATGGCGCAGCGCGCGACCGAAATCGCGCTCGGCGCACAGAGCCCGGCCGACGCGCTGTCCGCCGCGAATCTGTGGCGTCAGTACGCGCCGGATTCGAACCGCGCGTCGCAGGTCGACGCCGCGCTGCTGGTGCTCGCCGGCAAGCCGGCCGACGCGCAGCCGATGCTCGCGCGCGAGCTGGCCCGCGCGACCGGCGAGACGCGCGGCCCGGCGATCCTCGCGCTGCAGGCGCTGCTCGTGCGCGGCCCCGACCGCGTCGGCGGCCTCGCGGTGCTGAAGGACATGCTGAAGAACGACATGAGCCGCCCCGAGGCGCAGCTCGCGATCGCACGCCAGCAGCTTGCGGTCGACGACAAGGACGGCGCCGCGCAGTCGCTGAAGCAGGCGCTGCAGATCCGCCCCGACTACCTGCCGGCTGCGTTGATGCTGTCGCAGATGGGGCCGGCGGAACGCGCGGCGGGCATCGCGTCGTTCGAGAAATATGTTCAGCAGAATCCGAAGTCACGCGACGCACGGCTCGCGCTGTCGCAGCTCTATCTCGCCGACGACCGCCTCGACGATGCGCAGAAGCAGTTCGAGACGATGCGCAAGCTCGACGCGAAGGATCCGACGCCGCTGATGGCGCTCGCGCTGATCAAGATCCAGCAGAAGAAACTCGACGAGGCGACCGGCTACCTGAAGCAGTACGTGCAGCTCGGCGACAAGCAGCCGAACCTCGACGTCGGCCAGGGCTACATCTACCTCGCTCAGATCGCGATCGACCAGAACAACGATGCGCAGGCGTCGCAATGGCTCGACAAGGTCGACCAGACGAGCCAGCACTACCTGCCCGCGCAGATCACGCGCGCGCAACTGTTGCAGAAACAGGGCAAGACCGACGAGGCGCGCAAGGTGCTCGACAACCTGCCGATCACGGATCCGCGCGACGCGGCCGTGGTGGCGCGCACCGATGCGTCGATCCTGTTCACCGCGAAGCGCTATCCGGAAGCGGAAGCGCGGCTCGGACAGGCCGTCCAGGACTTCCCGGACGATCCCGACCTGCGCTACGACTACGCGATGGCGGCCGAAAAGACGGGCCACTACGCGACGATGGAAAAGCAGTTGCGCGAGCTGATCCGTACGCAGCCCGACAATCCGCAGGCCTACAACGCGCTCGGCTATTCGCTCGCCGACCGCAACCAGCGCCTGCCCGAGGCCAGCAAGCTGATCGACAAGGCGATGTCGCTCGCGCCGAACGACGCATACATCATGGACAGCCTCGGCTGGGTGAAGTACCGGATGGGCGACACGGCCGGCGCGACGAAGGTGCTGCAGCGCGCATACGAACTGCAGCCGAACGCCGAAATCGGCGCGCATCTCGGCGAAGTGCTGTGGAAGAGCGGCGCGCAGGACGACGCGCGCAACGCGTGGCGCGCCGCGCGGAAGCTCGAACCCGACAACGAAACGCTCGTGCAGACGCTGAAACGCCTGCAGATCAACGACCTTTGATGCGGATGTTCCCGATGTTTTCCCTGCCCTCGCGCGCGCAGCGCACGCTGGCCGCGGCCGGCGCGGCACTCGTGCTCGCCGGCTGCGCGAGCACGCCGCCGTCGGCCAACGCACCGACGGGCGCCGTGCTGCAGACGGCGGCGACCCATGCGTACCACGGCCGCTTCGCGGTGCGGTACGACGATCGTCTCGGCAACCCGCAGAACGTGTACGGCAACTTCGACTGGCAGGAGCACGGCGACGACGTGTCGCTCGAACTGCGCAGCCCGCTCGGCCAGACACTCGCGGTCGTGAAATCGACGCCGCGCGCGGCGTCGCTCGAATTGCCGAACCGCCCGACCCAATATGCGCCCGACGTCGGCGACCTGATGCAGAAAGCGCTCGGCTTCGAGTTGCCGCTCGCGGGCCTGCGCTACTGGCTGCTGCCCACCGCCGCGCCGGCGACGCCCGCGGAAACGGTGCGCGACCCGGCCGACGGCACGCGCATCAAGCAGCTCCGCCAGGACGGCTGGACGATCGACTACCTTGCCTACGCGGATGCCCCGGCCACGGGCGTCAAACGTGTCAACCTCGTGCGCGCGACGCCGCCGCTCGACATCAAGCTCGTGCTCGATCAGTGAGCACGCGCGCTTAAGCCCCGATACCCGCATGACCGATTCGACCCGCTCGCTGCGCAACTGCCTGGCGCCCGCGAAACTCAACCTGTTCCTGCACATCACCGGCCGCCGTCCGAACGGCTATCACGATCTGCAGAGCGTATTCCAGCTGCTGAACTGGGGCGACACGCTGCACTTCACGCGCCGCGACGACGGCCGCGTCGCACGCGTGACCGACGTGCCGGGCGTGCCCGAGGAAAGCGATCTCGTCGTGCGCGCGGCCAATCTGCTGAAAGCGCATACGGGCGCGGCGCACGGCGTCGACATCGAGATCGACAAGATCCTGCCGATGGGCGCCGGCCTCGGCGGCGGCAGCTCCGACGCGGCGACGACGCTGCTCGCGCTGAACCGCCTGTGGCAACTGGATCTGCCGCGCGCGGAACTCCAGTCGCTCGCGGTCAAACTCGGCGCCGACGTCCCGTTTTTTATTTTCGGAAAAAATGCGTTCGCGGAGGGTATCGGAGAAGAATTAGCTGAGGTAGAATTGCCGACTCGCTGGTTCCTGGTTGTGACGCCACGCGTTCATGTCCCGACCGCTGAAATATTTTCAGATGAGTTATTGACAAGAGATACGAAGCCCGTCACAATTGCTGACTTTCTTGCACAGCAAACCAGCGATGCGGGATGGCCAGATAGCTTCGGCCGGAACGATATGCAGGAAGTTGTAACAAGGAAGTACGCGGAAGTTGCGCAGGTGGTCAAATGGTTGTATGATGTGACCCCCGCGAGGATGACCGGCTCCGGAGCAAGTGTGTTTGCAGCGTTTCACAGCAAGCACGAGGCAGAAGCGGCGAAAGCCAAACTGCCCGCCAGTTGGAATGGCGCAGTTGCCGAGAGCCTGAACGAGCATCCGCTCTTCGCTTTCGCGTCATGAAGTTTTACTTTGCCGAACGGCCTACACAAGTTCGGTGAAGTTATCAGTTAAGTGTAGGGGAGTCGCCAAGTTGGTCAAGGCACCGGATTTTGATTCCGGCATGCGAGGGTTCGAGTCCTTCCTCCCCTGCCAAAAATTTTCCCGCATTTCCCGCCCAAGCCTGAAGCAGGTGCACGATGAGCAGCCACAGCCATGATGGCCTGATGGTCTTTACTGGCAACGCGAATCCCGCGCTCGCCCAGGAAGTCGTCAGTATCCTTGGTATTCCCCTCGGCAAAGCAATGGTCAGCCGTTTCTCCGACGGCGAGATCCAGGTCGAGATCCAGGAAAACGTGCGCGGCAAGGATGTCTTCGTCCTGCAATCCACGTGCGCACCGGCGAACGACAACCTGATGGAACTGATGATCATGGTCGATGCGCTCAAGCGCGCATCCGCCGGCCGGATCACCGCTGCCATCCCCTACTTCGGCTATGCCCGTCAGGATCGCCGCCCGCGTTCGGCGCGCGTCGCGATCTCGGCGAAGGTCGTCGCGAACATGCTGGAAATCGCCGGCGTCGAGCGGATCATCACGATGGATCTGCACGCCGACCAGATTCAAGGCTTCTTCGACATCCCGGTCGACAACATCTACGCGACGCCGATCCTGCTGGGCGACCTGCGCAAGCAGAACTACTCGGATCTGCTCGTCGTGTCGCCGGACGTCGGCGGCGTGGTGCGTGCCCGGGCGCTCGCGAAGCAGCTCAACTGCGATCTCGCGATCATCGACAAGCGTCGCCCGAAGGCGAACGTCGCCGAAGTGATGAACATCATCGGTGAAGTCGAAGGCCGCACCTGCGTGATCATGGACGACATGGTCGATACGGCCGGCACGCTCTGCAAGGCCGCGCAAGTGCTGAAGGACCGCGGCGCGAAGCAGGTGTTCGCCTACGCGACGCACCCGGTGCTGTCGGGCGGCGCCGCTGACCGCATCGCCGCATCGGCACTCGACGAGCTGGTCGTCACCGATACGATCCCGCTGTCGGCCGAATCGCTGGCGTGCTCGAAGATCCGCTCGCTGACGAGCGCGAGCCTGCTGGCCGAGACGTTCTCGCGGATTCGCCGCGGCGATTCGGTGATGTCGCTGTTCGCGGAATCCTGATCGCGAGTCGACGCAACAAAGCATGCGCGGAAAGCGAAGCGGCAACGCTTCGCTTTTTGCACAATCGGACGGGATAGACGAAACCCCGGCCGTTTCATCGGGGGCCGCCATTTGATGGCCCCGTTTTACTGCCTGGTCGCGGGCAGCCATTGGAGAATCACATGAAAGTCGTCGCTTTCGAGCGCCAACAGCAAGGTACGGGTGCGAGCCGCCGCCTGCGCAACGCCGGTAAGACCACGGGTATCGTTTACGGTGGCGAAGCCGCCCCGCAAAAGATCGAACTCGATCACAACGCCCTGTGGCACGCCCTGAAGAAGGAAGCTTTCCACTCGTCGATCCTCGATCTCGAAGTGGCCGGCCAGTCGCAACAGGTTCTGCTGCGCGACGTGCAATACCACCCGTTCAAGCAACTGGTGCTGCACGTGGACTTCCAGCGCGTCGACGCGAAGAAGAAGCTGCACACGAAGGTGCCGCTGCACTTCCTGAACGCTGAAGTCAGCCCGGCCGTCAAGCTGTCGAGCGCGGTCGTTTCGCACGTCGCGACGGAAATCGAAGTCGAGTGCCTGCCGGCTGCCCTGCCGGAGTTCCTCGAAGTCGACCTGTCGAAGATCGAAGCCGGTCAGTCGCTGCACGCGAAGGACATCGCACTGCCGAAGGGCGTGACGCTGGTCGCGCACGTCGACGTGGAAAACCCGGTTGTCGCGTCGGCGACGATCCCGGCTGGTGCCGTGTCGGACGCAGCAGAAGGCGAAACGCCGGCTGCCTGAGCGGCTGCCTGCGCCCCATCGATCCGTTTCGCGAAACGGTCGACGCAACCCGCCGCGGCTTGCCCGGCGGGTTTTTCTTTTTCTGCGCCCAGGCGGCCGCCGCCGCCTTCGAAACGTCATGATCAAACTGATCGTCGGCCTCGGCAATCCCGGGGCGGAATACACCGCGACGCGCCACAACGCCGGTTTCTGGCTGGTCGACCAGCTCGCCCGCGAAGCCGGCACGACGCTGCGCGACGAACGCCGCTTCCACGGCTTCTACGCGAAAGCGCGCCTGCACGGCGAGGAAGTCCATCTGCTCGAGCCGCAGACCTACATGAACCGCTCCGGCCAGTCGGTCGTCGCGCTCGCGCAATTCTTCAAGATCCTGCCCGACCAGATCCTCGTCGCGCACGACGAGCTCGATCTGCCGCCCGGCACCGTGAAGCTGAAGCTCGGCGGCGGCAGCGGCGGCCACAACGGGCTGAAGGACATCACCGCGCATCTGTCGTCGCAGCAATACTGGCGGCTGCGGATCGGCATCGGCCATCCGCGCGACCTGATTCCGGAAAGTGCGCGCGCCGGCGCGAAGCCCGACGTCGCGAACTTCGTGCTGAAGCCGCCGCGCCGCGAGGAACAGGACGTGATCGACGCATCGATCGAACGCGCGCTCGCCGTGATGCCGATGGTCGTCAAGGGCGAACTCGACCGCGCGACGATGCAACTGCATCGCAACTGATCGCCCGTCGCAGCGGCCCGGTGCATCGGCTGTCCCGCGCAACCGGGCGGCCTCGCCCGCCCCACCGCGACGCGCACATGCGGTAATCTGGACGTTTTTGCCCGACAGGAGCCAAGCGGTGAGCCGTTACTGGAGCGACGTCGTTCAGCAACTCGTGCCTTACGTGCCGGGCGAACAGCCCGCGCTCGCGCACCCCGTCAAGCTGAACACCAACGAGAATCCCTATCCGCCGTCGCCGCGCGTCGTCGCGGCGATCGCACGCGAACTCGGCGACACCGGCGACACGCTGCGCCGCTATCCGGACCCGGTCGCGCGCGCGCTGCGCGAGACGGTCGCGGCCCATCACCGCATCCAGCCCGGGCAGGTGTTCGTCGGCAACGGCTCCGACGAAGTGCTCGCGCACGCGTTCCAGGCGCTGCTCAAGCACGACCGGCCGCTACGCTTTCCCGACATCACGTACAGCTTCTACCCGACCTACGCGCGCCTGTACGGCGTCGAGACCACGGTCGTGCCGCTCGCGGACGATTTCTCGATCCGCGTCGACGATTATCTCGACGACGCCGGCGGCGTGCTGTTTCCGAACCCGAATGCGCCGACCGGGCGCGCGCTGCCGCTCGCGGACGTCGAGCGGATCGCGGCCGCGAATCCGTCGTCGGTCGTCGTGATCGACGAAGCGTACGTCGATTTCGGCGCGCAGTCGGCGATTACGCTGATCGACCGTCATCCGAACCTGCTCGTCGTGCATACGACGTCGAAGGCGCGCTCGCTCGCGGGCATGCGCGTCGGCTTCGCGTTCGGCGATGCGGCGCTGATCGACGCGCTGAACCGCGTGAAGGACAGCTTCAACTCGTACCCGCTCGACCGGCTCGCGCAGGTTGCCGCACAGGCCGCGTATGAAGACACCGATCATTTCAACGCCACCTGCCGGCGCGTGATCGACAGCCGCGCGCGGCTCACGCATGCGCTCGGCGCACTCGGCTTCGAGATCGTGCCGTCGGCCGCGAATTTCGTGTTCGCGCGCCATCCCGCGCACGATGCGGGCACGATCGCGGCGAAGCTGAAGGAACGGGAAATTTTCGTGCGGCACTTCCGGCTGCCGCGGATCGACCAGCACCTGCGTATCACCGTCGGCACCGATGCCGAATGCGATGCGCTCGTCGCGGCGTTGCGCGCGCTGCTGGCCTGACACGGAAAGATCGGCGCCGGGCGGCGCCGATCCGAAAGCGCGGCGCGCGGGCCAATCGAGGCGCGCGCGTCAGCGCAGAATCACGATGCGTCGTCGCCCTTCACGGCGATCAGCGCGTGATACTTCTCCATCAATTGCGCATGCGATTCGTCATGCTGCGGATCGCGCGGAATGCATTCGACCGGACACACCTGCTGGCACTGCGGTTCGTCGAAATGGCCGACGCACTCGGTGCACTTGTTCGGGTCGATCACGTAGATGTCCGGGCCCATCGAAATCGCGCCGTTCGGGCACTCGGGCTCGCACACGTCGCAATTGATGCACTCGTCGGTAATCATCAAAGCCATACTGATCTCACTTCTTCAGGCCGTCGGCCGGCCTCGCAACGAAACCGGCCGACGCCGCGTCACGCGGCGGGGCCTCCCATCGCGGCGACTTTCTCGGTCAGCCATTTCTCGACGGACGGAAACACGAATTTGCTGACATCGCCGCCCAATTGCGCGATTTCGCGCACGATCGTTCCCGAGATGAACTGGTACTGATCGGACGGCGTCATGAACATCGTCTCGACGTCGGGCAGCAGATAGCGGTTCATCCCTGCCATCTGGAACTCATACTCGAAATCGGACACGGCGCGCAGCCCGCGCACGATCACGCGCGCATTGTTGACGCGGACGAAATCCTTCAGGAGGCCGGTGAAACTCATCACCTTCACGTTCGGGTAATGGCCGAGCACCTCGTTCGCAATCGTCAGACGTTCTTCGAGCGAGAAAAACGGCTTTTTCGCGCGGCTGTCGGCAACGCCCACCACCAGCGTATCAAAAATGCTCGACGCGCGCCGCACGAGGTCTTCGTGCCCGCGCGTCAGCGGATCGAACGTACCGGGATACACGGCGACTACCATGTCGCTCCTCCTGTCATCACGCAAACGGGATGGCAGCCGTGCGATGCACGCGCCGCTGCCGAGATGGGCATGCGTCGCCTTTGCGGCGCGCCGCCTCGTATGGAACGCGCATTATTCATCATTTTCGCGCCGCAGCAAATGATAGTGAACCGCCCCCGCCTTGCCGCGCTTCACCACCTGCCAGCCAGCCAGCGCGTCGTGCGCGGCCGGATCGAGTTCCGCCCCCGTTTCGACGTACAGCGCGCCGTCCGTCGCGACGAGCGGCGCCGCCAGCGCGATCGCGCGCTCGAGCGCGGCCAGGTCGTCGAACGGCGGATCGAGGAACACGACGTCGAACGCGCCCGGCGTGAGCCCGGCCGCGAGCCGCAGCGCATCGGCTTCGGCGATCTCGACCGAACGGGCGCCGAGCTTGTCCTTGATCGCACGCAGTTGGTGCGCCGCGCGCGGATGGCGCTCGACCATCACGACGCTCGCCGCGCCGCGCGACGCGGCCTCGAAGCCGAGCGCGCCGGTGCCCGCGAACAGGTCGAGGCAGCGCCAGCCTTCGAGATCCTGGCCGAGCCAGTTGAACAGCGTCTCGCGTACGCGATCGGGCGTCGGGCGCAGGCCGTCGAGATCGAGCACCGCGAGCGGCGTGCGTTTCCAGTCGCCGCCGATGATGCGGATCGTGTGCGGCTTGCCGCGGCCGGAAGGGGCCGCTGAGCGGCCGGAAGAGGAACGGGACATTCGGGAATATCGACAACGGAGGGACCGGACGCGCGCAGCCGCGCGCCGCCAAACAGGCGCACGTTACCACAGCGGCGACGCGCGCTGACGCGAGCGCCACGCCGCACTGATAAAATGCACGGTTTCGGCCGCCGAGCGCCGCGCCCACGCGAACGCAGAACGGCCCGTCCGGCGCCCCCGCCCCCGGCGGCGGCCCGCCCTCTTCCCGACGCCAGACCATGTTCAGTTTCTTCAAACGATTCAAGAAAACGCAGGAGCCCGATCCGGCGGAATCGCGATCGGCCGACGCGCAGCAAGCGGACGAAGCGTCCGACGCCGACGCGCCCGCGCTCGACGCGCCACCCGCGGCCGAGCTGCCGCAGGCGAGCGCCCAACCGGCCGCGCCGGCCGTCGTGATGACGGTCACGCCGACCAACGACGGCCGCGACGAAGTCGTCGAGACGGTCGAGATCGTCCCGCCGCCGCAGCAGGACGCCTCCGCGAAGAAGTCGTGGCTCGCACGCCTGAAAACGGGGCTCGCGAAGACGGGCTCGAGCATCACCGGCGTCTTCGTCAACACGAAGATCGACGAGGACCTGTACGAGGAGCTCGAAACCGCGCTGCTGATGTCCGACGCGGGCGTCGACGCGACCGAATACCTGCTCGGCGCGCTGCGCGAGAAGGTGCGCGCGGGCCGGCTGACCGATCCGCAGCAGGTGAAGGATGCGCTGCACGACCTGCTCGTCGAGCTGCTGGCGCCGCTCGAGAAATCGCTGATGCTCGGCCGCGCGCAGCCGCTCGTGATGATGATCGCCGGTGTGAACGGCGCGGGCAAGACGACCAGCATCGGCAAGCTCGCGAAGCATCTGCAGAGCTTCGACCAGTCGGTGCTGCTGGCCGCCGGCGACACGTTCCGCGCGGCCGCGCGCGAACAGCTGGCGGTCTGGGGCGAGCGCAACAACGTGACGGTCGTGCAGCAGGAAAGCGGCGATCCGGCCGCGGTGATCTTCGACGCGGTCAGCGCCGCGCGCGCGCGCAAGATCGACGTGATGATGGCCGACACGGCCGGCCGCCTGCCGACGCAGCTGCACCTGATGGAAGAGCTGAAGAAGGTGAAGCGCGTGATCGCGAAGGCGCACGACGGCGCGCCGCACGAGGTGCTGCTGGTGATCGACGCGAACACCGGCCAGAACGCGCTCACGCAGGTGAAGGCGTTCGACGACGCGCTGGGCCTGACCGGCCTGATCGTCACGAAGCTCGACGGTACCGCGAAGGGCGGGATTCTCGCCGCGATCGCGCGGCAACGGCCGGTGCCCGTCTACTTCATCGGCGTCGGCGAGAAGGTCGAGGACCTGCAGCCGTTCAGCGCGGTGGAATTCGCGGACGCGCTGCTCGGCTGACCGCCGCCGGCTCGCCTCGCACGGGGCGCCTTCGGGCGCCCTTTTTCATGCGGTCGCGCTCATTCCGCGTCGGGCTGCACACCCGGCTCGGCGGCCTTGAACGCATCGATCGTCGCCGCATGGTCGACGATCCGCTGGATCGTCGGGAAACGCGTCGTATCGATCGAGAAGCGGTTCGCGTTGAACACCTGCGGCACGAGGCACACGTCGGCGAGCGTCGGCGTGTCGCCGAAGCACAGCTTGCCGGTGCGCGGATCGTTCGCGAGACGGGTCTCCAGTGTGTCGAAGCCCGCCTCGATCCAGTGCCGGTACCACGCGTTCTTTGCGTCCTCGGACACCTTCAGCGTGTGCTTCAGGTACTTCAGCACGCGCAGGTTGTTGAGCGGATGAATCTCGCACGCGATCTGCAGCGCGACCGCGCGCACGTACGCGCGATCGACCGGCTGCTTCGGCAGCAACGGGGGCTCGGGATGGGTTTCGTCGAGATATTCGATGATCGCGAGCGACTGCTGCAGCGTCGCGTCGCCGTCGATCAGCGTCGGCACGACCGCATCCGGATTCAGCGCGCGGTACGCGTCCTTCAGCTGCTCGCCGCCGTCGCGCAGCATGTGCACGGGCGCATAGTCGAACGGCAACTGCTTCAGGTTCAGGGCGATCCGCACGCGGTACGACGCGGAACTGCGGAAATAGCTGTAGAGCTTCATGGGATGTCTCGCTTTTGGTCGTATTCGGCCGGCGGCGGCACGGGCGCGGCGCAGCCGGTGCGCGCGGCGCCGGGAACCAGAGTGTAGCGCGGCGCGATGCGCGGCCGCGCCCGTGCGATACTCGGGGCATTCCTCACCGCTCACCGCGCGGCCCCACGCCGGCCGCCCGCCCCACGTTCCGATGACCGCTTCCCACGATCCCGCCGCCCCGTTCCCTTGCGCTCGCTTCATCAAGGAAATCGGCCGCGGCCCGAACGGCGCGCGCGCCCTGTCCGCCGAGGACACGTTCGAGCTCTATCGCGCGATGCTCGATGCGCGCGTGTCGGACCTCGAACTCGGCGCGATCCTGATCGCCTATCGGCTGAAAGGCGAATCCGCCGACGAGCTGGCCGCGATGCTCGCCGCCGCGCAGGCGTCGTTCGAGCCCGTGCACGTGCAGGACGCCGCGTTCCGCCCGGTGTCGATCCCGAGCTACAACGGCGCGCGCAAGCAGCCGAACCTCGTGCCGCTGCTCGCATTGCTGCTCGCGCGCGAAGGCGTGCCGGTGCTCGTGCATGGGGTGGAGCACGATCCGGGCCGCGTGACGAGCGCGGAGATTTTCTCGGCGCTGTCGCTCGCGCCGTCGACGTCGCACGATGCGATCGAGGACACGCTCGCCGAGCGCCGCGTCGCATTCGCGCCGATCGACGTGCTCGCGCCGCGCATCGCGCACCTGCTGTCGATGCGCAGGGTGCTCGGCGTGCGCAACTCGACGCATACGCTCGTGAAGATTCTGCAGCCGTTCGCGCCGGCCGGGCTGCGGCTCGTCAACTACACGCACCCGCCGTACCGCGACAGCCTCGCGCAGCTGTTCCGCGATCATCCGGACGCCGCGCTCGGCGGTGCGCTGCTCGCGCGCGGCACCGAAGGCGAAGCGGTGGCCGACACGCGGCGCCAGGTGCAGGTCGACTGGCTGCACGACGGCGTGTGCGACACGCTGATCGACGCCGAGCGTTCGTCGACCGACGCACCGCCCGTCGCGCTGCCCGAGTCGCGCGATGCGGCGACCACGGCCGCGTGGACGGACGCCGTGCTGCGCGGCGAGGTGCCGGTGCCCGACACGGTCGCGCGGCAGGTCGCGACGATCGTGCGGATCGCCCGCGTCGCGCGCTGACGGCGCGGCGGCGCCCGGCCGTTATCCCGATATTTGACACGGGAGCGCATCCTGGCATAGAGTTGCCGTCATGCGTTCCTTTCCGAACACCCTCCGAATTACCTCCGGCCGCCTAGCGCGGCCGCTATCGCTACGACTAGCCTAAGGCTGTCGTAGCGCCGTGTGCTGTCCGCACGGTCCTCCCAGCAGTTCCTCGCCGTACCCCTCTCGCAGTTTTTACAACCCGAAGTCGTCAGCCTTCGTCCGTCCATCCGTCGGCCGATTCGCGAAGATCATCCGCATCCATGGCGCCATCGCGCGCCGGGGGTGCGAGGCAGCGCCAACCATCGCCCATGCCGCCCGTCTTCGCTCGCGACTTGAGACCCGAGGTCCAGAAGATGATGCGCAATCCGCAAGACAAGTACCGTCCGTTCGAGCCCGTCCGCCTCAATGGCCGCCGCTGGCCGGCCCGCACCATCGAGCGCGCGCCCGTGTGGATGAGCACCGACCTGCGCGACGGCAACCAGTCGCTGATCGAGCCGATGAGCATCGAGCAGAAGCTCGAGTTCTTCGAGATGCTGATCGCGATCGGATTCAAGGAGATCGAAGTCGGCTTTCCGTCGGCGTCGCAAACCGACTTCGATTTCGTCCGCAAGCTGATCGACGACAAGCGGATTCCCGACGACGTGACGATCGAGGTGCTCGTGCAGTCGCGCGAAGACCTGATCGCGCGCACGTTCGACGCGCTCGAAGGCGTGCCGCGCGCGATCGTGCACCTGTACAACGCGGTTTGCCCGTCGTTCCGCCGCATCGTGTTCGGGATGTCGAAGGACGACGTGAAGGCGCTCGCGATCGACGGCACGCGCATCATCAAGGAACACGCCGCCGCGCGCCCCGATACGCACTGGACGTTCCAGTACTCGCCGGAAACCTTCAGCATGACCGAGCTGACGTTCGCGCGCGAGATCTGCGACGCGGTCGCGCAGACGTGGCGTCCGACCCGCGACCACAAGATGATCGTCAACCTGCCGGCCACCGTCGAAGCCGCGACCCCGAACGTGTTCGCCGACCAGATCGAATGGATGGACCGCAACCTCGCGTATCGCGACAGCATCGTGCTGTCCGTGCATCCGCACAACGATCGCGGCACGGCGGTCGCGGCGGCCGAACTCGCGCTGCTCGCGGGCGCCGATCGCATCGAGGGCTGCCTGTTCGGCAACGGCGAGCGCACCGGCAACGTCGATCTCGTCACGCTCGCGTTGAACCTCTACACGCAAGGCATCGACCCGGGCCTCGATTTCTCCGACATCGACGCGGTGCGCCGCGTCGTCGAGCGCTGCAACCAGATTCCGGTGCATCCGCGCCACCCGTACGCGGGCGACCTCGTGTTCACCGCGTTTTCGGGCTCGCACCAGGACGCGATCCGCAAGGGCTTCGCGCAGCAGCGCGCCGACGCGGTCTGGGAAGTGCCGTACCTGCCGATCGACCCCGCCGATCTCGGCCGCAGCTACGACGCGGTGATCCGCGTGAACAGCCAGTCCGGCAAGGGCGGCGCGACGTTCCTGCTCGAACGCGGGATGGGCTTCACGCCGACGCGCCGCGTGCAGATCGAATTCAGCCAGGCGGTGCAGACGCTCGCCGACGCGTCGGGCGAGGAAGTGACGGGCGACGCGATCTGCGCGCTGTTCGCACGCGAATTCCTCGAAACCGACGGCCCGGCCGCGCGCCACGGCAGCGGCGCGCGCTGGCGGAACCGCGAGATCGCGGCGGCGCCCGCCGCCGACGCGACGCCCGACGACACCGTGCGACATTTCGCCGCGGCCTTTGCGACGGCCGCCGGCGCCGCCGTCGACATTGCGTCGTGCGAACACGTGCGCGCCGCGGACGGCCGGATCGCGGTATCGGTCGGCTGCCGGGTCGGCGACGCGCCGCTGCGGCACGGCGTCGGCGTGCACGCCGATGCGGCGAGCGCGGCGCTCGATGCGCTCGTCAGCGCGATCAACCGCTCGGCATGGCACTGCGCGGATCGCCGCGCGGCGGCCTGAGCGCCGGGCTTCGATGCAGGGTTGAATGTCAGCGAGCGGTGCGTGACCGCCCGTGCGCCGCGCGATCCGCGCCGCACGAGGCAGCAAAAAGCGGCTCAGAAGGCCGCTTCGGTCGAGGCATGAAAAGGGACACTACCCGGGGGCGCCACCCGCGCTCATGTTTCGGTCGCACACCGTGTCGCCTGCCACGCGAGCAGCCGCCACTGCCCGTGCTCGTGCGCGTGCACGGCCGTGTAGGCGATCGGAAACACGAGGCCGCCATTGTTCGTTTCCATCTCGATCAACGCGCGCCCGGTCACGACGCAGGTGGCATCGCCGACGGGCAGCAGGTCCTGCGACTGGACCTCGATCTGACGATAGCGGCGGCGGCCGGCGACGATGGCGTCGATGAACTGCTGCTTGGTTTCGCGTTTGCCGTTGGTGTGCACGAAGAACACCTTGTCCGACAATTGCGCGTCGAGCGCCTCGCCGTCGCCGTCGACCATCGCCCGGAACCGATCGCGCTCGAGCGCGCGGATCGCATCGACCACCTTCGCCATCGCCTGACTCCTCGGCAACGCGCCCGCCGTGCGCCGGCGTGCGGATCAGAAGTTGTACTGCAGGTAGAACTGGTGGAAATTTATACCAGGATTCGGCTCTTTGATACCCGCGTTAGACACATGTTGGAAACGGTAACCGACCTGATACTGTTGCCGTTCGCCGAACTGCGCGCCGACGCCGACGACGTCCGCGAACTGGAACGATGTCGACAGCGACAGATTGTTCGAGATCGTCGGATGCGTGAGGAACCGGATGCCGGCGCCGGCCTCGACGAACGGGCGAACCTGGCCCGCGCTCTTGATGAAACGGAACATCGGCGTCGCGCCGAATTCACCGATGTTGGCGTGCACGTTGCCGCCGGTGTGCCAGTAGCCGACATGGCCTTCCATCACGAACGCGAAGTGCCAGCCGCCGATTTCCCACCAGTTCCAGCCCGGATCCCAGACCACGCCGAGATCGGCCTTGTCGATCCCGTGGCGATCGGAAAATCCGCCGCCCGCCTGGATTCCCCAGCGATCCGCGAAAGCCGCACCCGATCCGCCCAGGAGAGACGCCGCCAGCATCGCGTGCAGCACCACCCGGCCGCGGGGCCGACGGTTCTTCTTATTGTTCATCTGACACTCCAACTTTGTGGGTTGAATGGAGCCTGCCGCGACGGCCCGGCCCGAGCGAACTGAATGGTATGGTAAAGGACTTTTCGGATCGGCATCACGAAGCGAAATTGTTTGCTTCCAAAACGACAAAAATCGAAATCGTCTCCCGATTCCCATCAGAAACAACGGCTTACGGAACTTCGCGGCGGAGGCCTTGTCGCAGAATAGACTATCGGCTCGACTGATTCGATAGAAAATAGGGAACTTGGATGCCCCCGTGGCCTCTAAGGAATTAGCACTCATCTTGCGGGAGTGCTAAGATGGCCTCCGGAATCTCAACCGAGACCGGGGGTTTGCCCCTGATTCCAAAGGAGTTTTTAGTGAGCAACGCCCTGACCCTCCCGAACACCCTGCGCCCGACGCCGGCCAAGGCCGAATCGGCAGGCTCGCTGGCGCTCGCAGCCCAATCGATGTTGCCCGGCCAGCTCGGCAACATCGACGCGTACATCCAGGCCGTCAATCGCATTCCGCTGCTGACCGCCGAAGAGGAACGCCGGTACGCAACCGAATTCCGCGAGGACAACAACCTCGACGCGGCGCGCCGGCTCGTGCTGTCGCACCTGCGTCTCGTCGTGTCGATCGCGCGCAACTACCTCGGCTACGGCCTGCCGCACGGCGACCTGATCCAGGAAGGCAATATCGGCCTGATGAAAGCCGTGAAGCGGTTCGACCCGGCGCAAAACGTGCGCCTGGTGTCGTATGCGATTCACTGGATCAAGGCCGAGATCCACGAGTACATCCTGCGCAACTGGCGCATGGTGAAGGTCGCGACGACGAAGGCGCAGCGCAAGCTGTTCTTCAACCTGCGCAGCCACAAGAAGAGCATGCAGGCGATGACGCCCGAGGAAATCGACGGCCTCGCGCAGGAGCTCAACGTCAAGCGCGAGGAAGTGACCGAGATGGAAACGCGCCTGTCGGGCGGCGACATCGCGCTCGAAGGGCAGGTCGACGACGGCGAGGAGTCGTACGCGCCGATCGCCTACCTGGCCGACTCGCACAACGAGCCGACCGCCGTGCTCGCCGCGCGCCAGCGCGACATGCTGCAGACGGACGGCATCGCGCAGGCGCTCGACGCGCTCGACGCGCGCAGCCGCCGCATCATCGAGGCGCGCTGGCTGCACGTCGACGACGACGGCTCGGGCGGCTCGACGCTGCACGATCTCGCCGCCGAGTTCGGCGTGTCGGCGGAACGCATCCGCCAGATCGAAGCCAGCGCGATGAAAAAGATGCGCACGGCCCTCGCCGAATACGCGTAAATCCCGGCGATTCAGAGCACTGCATCGAAACCGCTGCCCGACCGGCAGCGGTTTTTTTTCGTCCGTTTTCCGCTGCTTTTGACGCGCTTTTCAGCGCGTTTCACACCCCGTTTTCCACCCCGTCTTCCACCCGTTAATTGAACTGATTCCTCCGGCATTGCGCTATTTGCAGCGCTCATCCGCATAACCTTGATCCACCTCAATTTTTAACCCCTGTTTCGCGACGGTCTGCCGCAGCGCAGCACTCGGCATCGGAAAGCAGTCCTTTTAAAATTGGCACGTCAGGCGCAAAAGGATTAAAACAGCTTCACGGCCGTCACCAATCCGACGTAAAGTCGCCCCCAATCCGACCTAAATCGATTCAGGATAATCGCCTTGATCTCGATCAATAAAGAGCCTGCGCCGCCCTCGCGGCCGGCCGGCCCGATCGGCTGGCGCGCGCGCATCGCCGCATGGGCACGCGGACCGACCCTCGCCCGCGACATCACCCTGGTGCTGATCGTCAAGCTGATCCTCCTGATGTCGCTCAAATACGCATTCTTCAATCATCCGCAGGCCGAGCACATGTCGCTGCCGCCTGCCGCCGTGGCCGAGAAGCTGCTCTCGGTGCCGGCGCCTGCACCCACCGAGGGAGACCACCATGATAAGTAGCGAAGTCGTCGATCTGTCGCGTCTGCAGTTCGGCATTACGGCGCTCTACCACTTCCTGTTCGTGCCCCTGACGCTCGGCCTGTCCTGGCTGCTCGTCATCATGGAAGCCGTCTACGTGATGACCGGCAAACAGGTCTACAAGGACATGACGCAGTTCTGGGGCAAGCTGTTCGGGATCAACTTCGCGATGGGCGTGACGACCGGCATCACGCTCGAATTCCAGTTCGGCACGAACTGGTCGTACTACTCGCACTACGTCGGCGACATCTTCGGCGTGCCGCTCGCGGTCGAAGGCCTGATGGCGTTCTTCCTCGAATCGACGTTCGTCGGCCTGTTCTTCTTCGGCTGGAACCGCCTGTCGAAGGTCAAGCACCTGATCGTCACGTTCCTCGTCGCGCTGGGCTCGAACCTGTCCGCGTTGTGGATCCTCGTCGCGAACGGCTGGATGAACAACCCGGTCGGCGCCGAATTCAACTACCAGACGATGCGCATGGAGATGACGAGCCTGTTCGACGTGCTGTTCAACCCGGTCGCGCAGGTGAAGTTCGTGCACACCGTGTCGGCCGGCTACGTGTCGGCGGCGATGTTCGTGCTCGGCGTGTCGTCGTGGTACCTGCTGAAGAAGCGCGACGTCGACTTCGCGCTGCGCTCGTTCGCGGTCGCGGCCGGCTTCGGCCTCGCGGCCACGCTGTGCGTGATCGTGCTCGGCGACGAATCGGGCTACACGACCGGCGAAGTGCAGAAGATGAAGCTCGCCGCGATCGAATCCGAATGGGAAACGCAACCGGCGCCCGCGTCGTTCACGCTGATCGGCATCCCGAACCAGGAGGAACAGCGCACCGACTACGCGATCAAGATCCCGTACGCGCTCGGCCTGATCGCGACGCGCTCGATCGACGAACCGGTGATCGGCCTGCGCGACCTCGCGAAGCACAGCGAGGAGCACATCCAGAGCGGGATGATCGCGTACGGTGCGCTGCAGAAGATCAAGCAGGGCGACACGAGCGACGCGACGCGCGCGCTGTTCGACCAGCACAAGCAGTATCTCGGCTACGGGCTGATGCTCAAGCAGTTCACGCCGAACGTGACCGACGCGACGCCCGAGCAGATCAAGGCCGCCGCGAAGAAGACGATCCCGCCCGTCGCGCCGGTGTTCTTCTCGTTCCGGATCATGGTGTTCCTCGGCTTCCTGTTCGTCGCGACGTTCGTTGCCGCGTTCTGGTTCTGCGCGCGCCGGCAACTGCTGCAGGACAACCGCCGCTGGTTCCTGCGCTACGCGGTGTGGGCGATCCCGCTGCCGTGGATCGCGATCGAATTCGGCTGGATCGTCGCCGAGCTCGGCCGCCAGCCGTGGACGATCGCCGGCGTGCTGCCGACGCACCTGTCCGCGTCGAGCCTGCAGCCGAGCGACCTGTACCTGAGTCTCGCCGGCTTCATCCTGTTCTACACCGCGCTGTTCGTCATCGAGATCAAGCTGATGTTCAAGTACGCGCGCCTCGGCCCGTCGTCGCTGCATACCGGCCGCTATCACCACGAACTCGCCGCTGCCGGCGAGCGGGCCGCGGTTTGAACACGCCCTCGCAACCGAACAAGGAATCGCTATGGACTATGCAACGCTCAAGCTGATCTGGTGGGTGCTCGTCGGCGTGCTGCTGATCGGCTTCGCCGTCACCGACGGCTTCGACATGGGCGCGACCGCGCTGCTGCCGTTCCTCGGCAAGACCGACGAGGAGCGCCGCATCATCGTCAACACGGTCGGCGCGACGTGGGAAGGCAACCAGGTGTGGCTGATCACGGCCGGCGGCGCGATGTTCGCGGCCTGGCCGCTCGTCTACGCGGCGTCGTTCTCCGGCTTCTACTTCGCGATGCTGCTCGTGCTGTTCGCGCTGTTCTTCCGGCCGGTGGGCTTCGACTACCGCAGCAAGCGGCCGGACCCGCGCTGGCGCGCGGGCTGGGACTGGGGCCTGTTCGCCGGCGGCTTCGTGCCGGCGCTCGTGTTCGGCGTCGCGTTCGGCAACCTGCTGCAGGGCGTGCCGTTCAAGTTCGACAGCGACCTGCGCGTGACCTACTACGGCGGCTTCTGGGCGCTGTTGAACCCGTTCGCGCTGCTGTGCGGGCTCGTCAGCCTCACGATGCTCGTCGCGCACGGCGCGGCGTTCATCAAGATGAAGACCGACGGCGCGATCGCGCGCCGTGCGTCGATCGCGCTGCGCGTGGCGTCGTTCCTCGCGGTCGTGCTGTTCGTGCTGGCCGGCGTGCTGGTGGCCTCCTACATCGGCGGCTTCCACATCACCCACGCCGCGCCGACCGACACCGTCGCGAACCCGCTGCTCAAGGATGTCGCCGCCGGTTCGGGCCTGTGGCTCGCGAACTACGGCGACTATCCGTGGATGATCGCGGCGCCGGTCGTCGGGATCGCGGGCGGCGTGCTCGCGCTGCTGCTCGCCGGCTCGAAGCAGGAAAAGACGGCGTTCTTCTGCACGGGCCTGATGATCGCCGGCGTGATCCTGACCGCGGGCTTCTCGATGTTCCCGTTCATCATGCCGTCGTCGCTCGACCCGCGCAGCAGCCTGACCGTGTGGGATTCGACGTCGAGCCACATGACGCTGCAGGTGATGCTGTTCGCGGTGATCGTGTTCCTGCCGATCGTGCTGATCTACACGAGCTGGGTGTATCGCGTGATGCGCGGGAAGGTCACGCACCAGACGCTCGAAGAGAACAAGCACTCGATGTATTGATGCATTGAACCGGGTCGGGGCGCGCGGGCGCCTCGCCCACCGTTCCACCGTTTCGCAAGGAGTCGGATCATGTGGTATTTCAGCTGGATTCTCGGTATCGGCGTCGCGCTGTCGTTCGGCATCGTCAACGCGATGTGGCTCGAAGCGCGGCAGAAGACGCAGGAAGCGCCCGTGCGGGCACGCCGCGACTGATGCACCGGCGCACTGACGCGCGACGCGCGCGCCGATCGCGCGCCGCCACCGTCCGGAAGGGAAAGAACCTCGCTTCACGCGAGGTTTTTTTTCGTCCTGGCCGCGCGCGGGCAGGCATCGTGCATCGATGCCAATTTAGCGCCAGATTGATACCACTTGAATACCAATAAAAGGTTTCATAAGATCGTTGGACACGGCCGCTGACAGGCCGATTCCTTCTGGGTGGGGGAGACATGCGAATCCCGTGTGTAGCGTGCGCGTGCGCGCCGTGTCGACGTCCGCGTGCCGCGGCGCGCGCCGTCGTCGCGATCGCGTGCGGCCGCACGCATGCCGTCGGCCGCGGCCGCGTCGCCGCCGCGGCGGTTGCCGCGCGCCGCCGATGAATCCGCGCACGCGGCCGCGCCGATCCGATCGGCACGCATGCCCGCCTCCCGTTCCGTAACGCACGCTCGCGCGTGCCGAATGCGCGCGGTGCAGCCGCATCGCCCCGCGTGCAGGTATCTCCCGCAGCTCCACTGAAAGACCCGATCGCAGCGACGTCGCGTCACGATGCCGCCACGCCCTCTTTTTCTCAGGAGTTCGAATTGAAGCGTACCTTGCCATCCCTCATTGCCGGTCTGCTGCTCGCGGTGCTGCCCCCCACCGCGATCGCCGCGGTACCGGCGTCGGCCGCCGCCGGTGCGATCACCGGCGCCGCGCAAGCAGCCAGCCTCGCGACGGTGCTGTCGAACGGGCTCGCGTTGCGCGTGGCCGTCGACAACAACCATGCGGCCGCCGCCGGCGTACCCTGCGCCGATCTCGGCGCCGACGGCGCAGCCTGCGCGACGGGCCGCCTGATCCTGCAGAACCGCGGCCACCAGGCGATCGCCGACGGCGGCTGGAAACTCTATCTGCACAGCATCCGCCGTCTGCTGCGGATCGACCGCCCGGGCTTCGCGCTGCGGCGGCTCACCGGCGACCTGTACGAACTGACGCCGCAACCGGGCTCGGTGCGGCTCGCGCCCGGCGAGCGCATCGAGTTGCCGTTCGTCGCCGAATACTGGCTGCTGCGTTACAGCGACGTGATTCCGCGCCCGTATGTCGTCGTCGACGGCGCGCCGCCGGCCGTGCTGCGCTACAACGATACCGACAACGAACTGCGCTACGTCGAAACCCTGCCGGCCGACGCGCAGAACAATTCGACCGGCAACGCGCCGGCCGTGGCCGCACGGCCCGATCCGGGCCGCGCGCTGCCGAGCGTGAAGCGCGAACTGCCGCTGCCCGGCACGCTCGAGCTGCGCGGCGTCGAACTCGCGCTGCCGGACCTGCCGGACGCGCAGGTCGCGGTGCTGCGCGAGCGCGCGACGACGCTCGGGCTCGACGGCGCACGCGTGCCGGTTCGCGGCTTCGTCGCGCCGCGCCGGCTGCCGGCCGACCTCGCCACACCGGGCGGCTACCGGCTCGCGATCGGGCCGCGCGGCGTGCTGATCGAAGGCTACGATCGCGCGGGCCTCTACTACGGCGTGCAGACGCTCTACTCGCTCGCACCGGCCGGCGGCGGCCCGATTCCCGCGATGCTCGTCGAGGATGCGCCGCGCTTCACGCATCGCGGCATGCACGTCGACCTCGCGCGCAACTTCAAGCAGCCGGCGACGCTGCGCCGCCTGATCGACCAGATGAGCGCGTACAAGCTCAACCGGCTACACCTGCATCTGTCCGACGACGAGGGCTGGCGCATCGAGATTCCCGGCCTGCCGGAGCTGACCGAAATCGGCTCGCGCCGCTGTCACGACCCGGACGAGACGCGCTGCCTGCTGCCGCAGCTCGGCTCCGGCCCCGACAACCGCTCGGGCGGCGGCTACCTGACGCGCGACGACTACGTGGCGCTCGTGCGCTACGCGGCCGCGCGTTTCGTGCAGATCATCCCCGAGATCGACATGCCCGCGCACGCACGGGCTGCCGTCGTGACGATGGAGGCGCGCTACCGACGGCTGCATGCGGCCGGCCGCGAGCAGGAAGCGAACGCGTATCGGCTGCTCGACCCGCAGGACACGACGAACCTGACGACGGTGCAGTTCTATGACCGGCGCAGCGACCTGAACCCATGCGTGCCGGGCGCGCTGAACTTCGCGTCGAAGGTGATCCGCGAGATCGCGGCGATGCACGCGGACGCGCAGGCGCCGCTGCAGACCTGGCACTACGGCGGCGACGAAGCGAAGAACATCTTCCTCGGCGGCGGCTTCCAGCCGCTGAACGGCACCGACCCGAACAAGGGGCGCATCGATCTGGCCGCGCAGGACAAGCCGTGGGCGCGGTCGCCCGCGTGCACGGCGCTGCTCCAGCGCGGCGAGATCAAGTCGATCGACGAGCTGCCGACGCGCTTCGCGAAACAGGTGAGCGCGGCGGTCGACGCGAACGGGATCGGCACGATGGCCGCGTGGCAGGACGGCATCAAGCATGCGAACGGGCCGCGGGATTTCAGCACGCGCCATGTGATGGTGTCGCTGTGGGACACGATCTTCTGGGGTGCGTCGGACAGCGCGCGCGACCTGAGCGGCAAGGGCTACCAGACGGTGCTCGCGCTGCCCGACTACCTGTACTTCGACTTCCCGTACACGCTCAATCCGCGCGAGCGCGGCTACTACTGGGGCTCGCACGCGACCGACGAGTACAAGGTGTTCTCGCTCGCGCCGGAGAACCTGCCGCAGAACGCCGAAGTGATGGGCGACCGCGACGGCAACGCGTTCGAGGTGACGGGCACGGGCCCCGCGCCGCGCATCGAGGGCATGCAGGGCCAGGCGTGGGGCGAGGTGATGCGCAACGACACCTTCCTCGAATACATGACCTACCCGCGGCTGCTCGCGCTGGCCGAGCGCGCGTGGCACCGGGCCGACTGGGAGCTGCCGTATGCGGCCGGCGTGCGCTTCAAGCGCGGCGACACGCACCACGTCGACATCGCCGCGCTGCAGCGCGACTGGGCCGGCTTCGCGACGCTGCTCACGCAACGCGAATTGCCGAAGCTCGACCGGGCCGGCATCGGCTACCGGAAACCGACCTTCACGCTGACGAATCCGTGAACGGTTGAACGGCCCGGCAGTCGGCGCGACAGGCGAAGCGCGCCCACGCATCGCCTGTCGCGCATCGAGCATTGCCCGCGCCAAAGAAAAAACGGCTTGCGACGTACGCGTCGCAAGCCGTTTTTCGTTTCATCCCCGGCCGGACCCGCCACGCGGCTCCGGCCGGCTTCACCGCCTCACGCCGGTTGTGCCGCCGCCCCGCCGCCCGACGGCGGCAGGCGCGCGCCGAGCTGTTCGGCATAGCGTGCGGCCGCGTTGCCGCAGACGATGTGGAACGTGTCGAGCGCCACCCATGCGACGTCGAGTGCGCCGAGACGCTCGCGATCGACCGCCGACGGATCGCGCACGACCACGCGCAGGCGCGTGGTGGCCACCGCATCGAGCGACACGACGTTGGTCGCGCCGCCGAATACCGCGAGCCAGCGCGTCGGCTCCGGATCGAGCGGGCCGGCGGCCGCGCCCGTGACGGGCTGCGCGGCGGCGGCCGGCGCCGTCGCTGCCGCGCCGCTGCCGATCGCGGCGCGCATCTCGTCGGCAATGATGTCGGCCTCGGGCCCGATGATCACCTGCACGCTGTTGCCGCCGCGCTTGAGCACGCCGCGTGCGCCGATCGACTTCAGTTCCGGCTCCGATACCTTTTCCGGATCGACGACGCTCAGGCGCAGGCGCGTCGTGCACGCGTCGACGACCGACAGGTTGGCCGCCCCGCCGAGCGCGGCGATGTAGCGTTGCGCGCGCGGCGCGGCGGCCGTTGCAGCCGCGCCCGCGGCCGGCGCGACGAAGCCGCCCGATGCATACGATTCCGTGGCCGCATCGGCCGAGGCCGGCTCACGGCCCGGCGTGGCCATGTTGAACTTGCGGATGAAGAAGCGGAACAGCCCGTAGTACGCGACGCCGTACGCGATGCCGAGCGGGATCGCGATCCAGCCCTTCGTCGACAGCCCGTAGTTCAGCACGTAGTCGATCGCGCCGGCCGAGAACGTGAAGCCGAGCTTCACGCCGAGGATCTGGCAGATCGCGAGCGACAGCCCGGTGAGCACCGCGTGGATCACGTACAGCACCGGCGCGAGGAACATGAAGCTGAATTCGATCGGCTCGGTCACGCCGGTCAGGAACGACGTCAGCGCCATCGAGAACAGCAGGCCGCCGACCATCGCGCGGCGCTCCTTCGGCGCTTCGTGCAGCATCGCGAGACACGCGGCCGGCAGGCCGAACATCATGATCGGGAAGAAGCCGGCCATGAAGGTGCCCGCGGTCGGATCGCCCGCGAAGAAGCGGTGCAGGTCGCCGTGCACGATTTCGCCGCCGGCCGGCGGCGTGAAGTTGCCGAACACGAACCATGCAAGCGAGTTGATGATGTGGTGCAGGCCGGTGACGAGCAGCAGCCGGTTCAGGAAGCCGAACACGAACGCACCGATCGCGCCCGCCGTCGTCAGCCACTGGCCGGCCGCGTCGATCGCATGCTGGATCGGCTGCCACACGTACCCGAACGCGATGCCCAATATCACGCACACCAGCCCCGTGATGATCGGCACGAACCGCTTGCCGCCGAAGAACGCGAGGTAGTCCGGCAGCTTGATGTCCTTGTAGCGGTTGTACAGCAGCCCCGCGACGACACCCGCGATGATCCCGGACAGCACGCCCATGTTCAGCTTGGGATCGATGTCCTTCATGATCGCGGTTTCGATCAGGTAGCCGATCGCGCCCGCGAGCGCCGCCACGCCGTTGTTGTCCTTCGCGAAGCCGACCGCCACGCCGATCGCGAACAGCAGCGGCAGGTTGTCGAAGATCGCGCCGCCGGCGTCGGCGATCATCTTGATGTTGAACACGTCCGGCTGGCCGAGCCGCAGCAGGATGCCGGCGACCGGCAATACCGCGATCGGCAGCATCAGCGCCCGGCCCAGGCCCTGTATTTTCAGAAACGGATTCCCGTCCATTCGATCCTCCAATCCATGTCTCGTCGTTAAGCGTCGTTGACCTAATTGCTTTCGTAGTAAAACGGGCCGCGAGCCCGCCGTCGACGCTCAGTCGAGCGGCCAGACCTCGCGGCTTGCTGCCCTTACCGCCTGTGCCGAATCGAGCGCGAGCAGATCCTGCGCGCGCTGACGACACAACTGGTAATCGAGACGGCGCACACGCGCCTTGATGCCCGGCACCGCCACCGGATCAACCGACAGCTCGGTCACGCCGAGGCCCACCAGGACCGGCACCGCGAGCGGATCGCCGCCGAGCGCGCCGCATACGCCGACCCACTTGCCGTGCTTCGCGGCGCCGCGCACCGCGATGTCGATCAGGCGCAGCACGGCCGGATGCAGGCCGTCGGACTGCGCGGCGAGATCGGCCTGGCAGCGATCCATCGCGAGCGTGTATTGCGTGAGGTCGTTGGTGCCGATCGACAGGAAATCCGCATGCTGCGCGAGCTGGTCGGCCAGCAGCGCGGCCGACGGCACCTCGATCATCACGCCCACCTCGATCGGCTCGGTGCGGCCCTGCGCGCGCGCGAATTCGTCGATGCGCTTCCTCAGCCGCACGAGTTCGCCCGCGTCGGTCACCATCGGGAGCAGGATGCGCACCGCGCCGAACGGTTTCACCGCGAGCAGGCCCTGCAACTGATCGTCGAGCAGATCGGGGCGCACCTGCGCGAGACGGATGCCGCGCAGCCCGAGCGCCGGGTTCGGCTCGGGCGGCAGCGTCAGGTAGTCGACTTCCTTGTCCGCGCCGACGTCGAGCGTGCGGATGATCGCCGTGCGGCCCTGCAGCGCGTCGACGATCGACTGGTAGCTCTGCTGGTGCTCGACGACGGTCGGCGCGGCCTGACGATGGATGAACATCAGTTCGGTGCGCAGCAGGCCGACTGCATCGGCGCCGTTGTCGACCGCGGTGTTCGCGTCGTCGAGCGTCGCGATGTTCGCGGCGACCTCGATCGCGCGGCCGTCGACCGTCGCGGCCGCAACGCCCGCCTGTTGCCGGTTCGCCTCGCGCACGCCGTCCAGGCGCTGGCGCTCGTGCCGCGCGCGCTCGACGTCGAGCGCGGTCGGTGCATGTTCGAGCCGGCCCGCGCTCGCATCGACGACGACCTGCGTGCCGTCCGGAATCGTGTACAGCGCATCGCCGACCGCCACCAGCGCCGGGATGCCGAGCTGCCGCGCGATGATCGCCGCGTGCGACGTCGCGCCGCCGCGCGCCATCACGAGCGCGGTCACGCGTTCGCGATCGAGCGACGACAGGTCGGACGGCGTGAATTCGTCGGCCGCGAGCACGGCTTCGTCGGGTAGCGTGCGCGCCGCGCCGTTCGTGTGGCCGAGCGCGCGCAGCACGCGCTTCTCGATGTCGCGCAGGTCGGCCGCGCGCTCGGCGAGCAGCGCGTCGTCGAGCTTCGACAGCGTGTCGATCTGCGTGCGGATCGTCTCGCGCCACGCGAAGCCCGCGCCCTTGCCGAGGCTGATCAGGTCGCGCGCCGCGTCGATCAGCGTCGGGTCTTCCAGCAGCACGCGATGCACCGCGAAAATCCCCGCCTCGCCGACCGCGCCGCGCGCCGACGCGTTGCGAACCGTTTCGGCGAGTTCGGCGTCGACCGCCTTCAGCGCCTGGTCGAGCCGGCGGCTTTCGGACGCGGGCGTGCCGGACGCCTGTTCGGGCGGCACGATGTCCGCATCGTCGAGACGCACCAGCGTGCCGACCGCGATGCCGGGCGCCGCGCACACGCCGGCGAGCGTGTTCGGGTCGAGCGCCGCGCCGGTCGCGTGCACGATGGTTTGCGGCGCGGGCGATTTCAGCCGCGCCGGCTTTTCCTCCACTTCGCCGTGCGCCTCGCGCAGCAGCTCGCGCTCGACCGCATCGACGGCCTGCTGCGCGTGCGCGCCGCGGCCGACCAGTTCGACCGTCGCGCCTTCGCCGGCGCCGAGACCGAGCAGACCGACGACGCTCGCGATCGACGCCTTGCGGCCGTCGAACAGCACGTCGACGCTCGCGTCGAACCCGCGCGCGGCTTCGCGCGCCCGCGCGGCCGGCCGCGCATGCAGGCCGCCCGGCTGCGCGAGCACGATCTCGCGGCGCACTTCGTTGTGCGCGGCCGCGCCGGCCTGCGCCGCCTGCGCGGCGGCTTCGCCCTTGCCGCGCAGCACGAGCAACGGCGTCTCGCCGGCCGTCGCGAAACCGCTCGCGCGGTCGACCACCTCGAACGCGTCGGAATTCGCGATCGCGATCACCGACACGAGCGAATGCGCGTGACGCGCCACCGCGTCCTGGTCGAACTCGATCAGCAACGCGCCCGCTTCGACGCGTGCGCCGGCTTCGACGTGCGCGATGAAACCCTGCCCGTTCAGCTCGACGGTGTCGATGCCGATGTGCAGCAGCACTTCCGCGCCTTGCGGCGTCGTGATCGTCACCGCGTGGCCGGTGCGCGCGAGATGCGACACGACGCCCGCGCACGGCGCGACGAGCCGGCCCGCGAGCGGGTCGATGCCGATGCCGTCGCCGAACATCCCGCCGGAGAACACCGGATCGGGCACGTCGGCCAGTGCGACGATCGGCCCCGTCAACGGGCTGAGCAGAACGATCTGATCGTGGGTGGGGCTCTTCAACTGGGACTCCTCGGCGCGTCTCATCGGCTTTCTCGGCTATCAGTGCGTTTCGGTGACTTTGTTCAGGTGGCGCGGCGTATCGGGATTGCGGCCGCGCGCGACGGCGAGATCCGCCGCCATCACGTAGAACGAAAGAATGGCGGCGATCGGGTCGAGCGCCGGATGGGCGGACTGCGCGAGCGGCAGCACGGTGCCCTTGGCGTCGGGCGTGCCGGGCGTGCCGGCGGGCGCCGCGAGCAGCACGGCGGCGCCGCGTGCGCGCATGTCGGCGGCGAGCTGCAGCAGCCCGGCCTGTTCCGGCCCGGGCGGCGCGAACACGAGCAGCGGATAGTCGCGGTCGATCAGCTCCATCGGGCCGTGACGGACTTCGGCGCTCGAGAATGCCTCGGCCTGGATGCCGGACGTTTCCTTCAGCTTCAGCGCGGCTTCCTGCGCAATGGCGAGGCCGAGCCCGCGGCCGATCACGATCATCCGCTCGACGCCCGCGAGCGCGGCGACGGCCGCCGACCAGTCGAGCCGGCCGGCCTGCGCGAGCACGTCGGGCAGGCCGCGCAATGCGGTGACGAGCGCGGCGTCGCGCTGCCAGTACGCGACGATCTGCGCGGACAGCGACAGCATCGCGATATAGCTCTTGGTCGCCGCGACCGACAATTCGGGGCCGGCCAGCAGCGGCAACTGGTGCTCGCACGCGTCGGCGAGCGGCGACGGCAGCACGTTCACGGCGGCGACCGTGCGCGCGCCGGCTTCGCGCAGCGCGGCCATCGTGTTGACGAGATCGGGGCTCTTGCCCGACTGGGAGAATGCGATCGCGAGCTGATCCTGCACCTTCAGCGGCGCCTGCTGCAGCGTCGCGACCGACATCGGCAGCGATGCGACCGGCACGCCGAGGCGGCTCATCGTCAGGCTCGCGAAATAGCTGGCGGCATGATCCGAGCTGCCGCGCGCGACCGTCAGCGCGACGGCCGGCGGGTGATCGAGCAATTGGCCGGCGAGCGCTTCGACGCGCGCGGTGTCGGCGAGTTGCGCGGCGACGACCTGGGCGGACTCGCGCGCTTCCTTAAGCATATTCGACAATCGATTCTCCTTCGACGTAGGTCGCGGTGAGGTTCAGGTCGCGATCGAACACCGCGAGGTCGGCCCATGCGCCGAGCTCGAGGCGGCCGCGATCGGCGATGCCGAGGTAGTCGGCCGCGTAGCGCGACATCCGGTTCGACACGTCGGCGATCGGCAGGCCGAGCGACACGAGGTTGCGCAGCGCCTGGTCCATCGTCAGCGTGCTGCCGGCGAGCGTGCCGTCGGCGAGCCGCACGCCGCCGAGGCATTTCGTCACGTGCTGGCTGCCGAGCCGGTATTCGCCGTCGGGCATGCCGGTGGCGGACGTGCTGTCGGTCACGACGTACAGGCGCGGGATCGCGCGCAGCGCGGCGCGAATCGCGCCCGGATGGACGTGCAGCAGATCGGGAATGATTTCCGCGTATTCGGCATGCGCGAGCGCCGCACCGACGAGGCCCGGGTTGCGGTGATGCAGCGGCGACATCGCGTTGAACAGGTGCGTGAAACCGCACGCGCCGTGCTTGAGCGCGGCGACCGCGTCGTCGTAGGTCGCGAGCGAATGGCCGAGCTGCACGCGCACGCCGCGCGCGGCCATCTCGCCGATGATCTCGATGTGGCCCGCGATTTCCGGCGCGAGCGTGACGACGCGGATCGGCGCGATCGACAGGTACTTCAGCACTTCGTCGAGCACGGCCGACACGGCCGCGTCGGGCTGCGCGCCGAGCTTGCCGGGGTTGATGTACGGCCCTTCGAGATGCACGCCGAGCACCCGTGCGCCGCCCGGCGTGCGGGTGCGCGCGACGGTGCCGAGATTCGCGACGACCTCCATCAGTTCGTCGCGCGGCGCGGTCATCGTCGTCGCGAGCAGGCTCGTCGTGCCGAATTGCGCATGCGTGCGAGCGATCGTTTCGATCGCGTCGCCGCCTTCCATCACGTCGGCGCCGCCGCCGCCATGCACGTGCAGGTCGATGAAGCCGGGCAGGATGTACGGCGCGTCGTTCTTCGCGGGATCGACGGGCGTGCCGTCGAGCGTGGTGATGCGGCCGTTCTCGCTATCGAGCGAGCCGTGAATCCAGCCGTCGGGGGTGAGGATGTTGCCAGTCAGCATGACGTGTCTCTTGATGATCTGGTGACGCGGGCATCCGCGTCGCGATTTGCCAATTCGTTGCGATTCATTGCGCGCGATTGCGTTCCATCGCGATCGCGCGGGGTGCGCGGGCAGTCTCGCGCGTCAGCGTTTCAGTTCGGCGACGAAGTCGTAGTAGTCGTCGCGGCAATACGTTTCGGTCACTTCGATCGCGCGCTGGTCGACGCCGTAGCCGATGCGCGTGATCACGAGGAGCGCCGAGCCCGGCTTCACCGCCATCCATTTCGCGATCGCGTGCGTCGCGTTCGCCGCGCGAAAGTGCTGCAGCGCGCGCACGACGGTCATGCCGCGCGCCTCGAGGTATTCGTACAGCGACGCGCCGAGCACCTGCGGATCGGGCACCACCGCGGCCGGCAGCGTCGAATGCTCGACCGCCATCACGATGCCGTCCGCGCGGCGCAGCCGTTCGAGCCGCGCGACCGTCGCGCCGGGCGCGAGGCCGAGATGCGTGAGCTCGTCGCGGCTCGCGGCGCGCAGCGTGCGCGACAGCCACACCGAATCGGGCACGAAGCCGCGCTGGCGCATCTTCGCGGTGAAGCCGACGAGACGCGACAGCGGATCGGCGACGCGCGGCGTGATGAAGCTGCCCGCGCCGCGCGCCCGCTTGATCAGGCCTTGCTCGACCAGCAGCGCGAGCGCACGACGCGCGGTGATCCGCGATACGCCGACCGACACCGACAGCAGCCGCTCCGACGGCAGCGCCTCGCCGGCCCGCCACGCGCCGGCGTGGATCGCGCTCGCCAGATTGCGGGCGAGCTGCAGATAGAGCGGCGTGTCGTCGAGGGGATCGGGCGCCAGTTCGGCCCAGCCGGTTTCCATGTGCCTCCGCGTGCGGACAACGATCTCGGACCGTCGAAAGTGAATGCATTATATAACCACCATAATACCAGTCAACGAACTGGTATTAGCGCCGCAGAAACCGCCGAAAGCCTTGCACGGCAAGCGTTTTAGTAGCGGGAAAGCCTTTGTTTACAACGCAATGCGGGATAGGGATTTACCCGAAGTGGTATGCAAGGGGACAGTTCCAGTGCACGGTTCGGCCAGATTTCGGGCGTGAATATGAGACCGGAATAGAACCAGTTAGGCCAACTGGTATGCACCTGCCGAGCAGGCCTGCGCGATGCAGGCGTCAGTGGAATTCGCGGCTCGACGTGCGCAAGTCGCCAAGCAACGGCGTCAGATCCTCGAAATGCTGCGCGACGAGGTGCCTCACGTCGCTGACGACCTGCCACACGCCGGACGCCGCGAGCAGCCGCGAATCGAGCGTTTCGCGACGCTGCCGCGCGAGCAGCTCGGGCCGGACGATCACGTTCACGCAGCCCGTTTCGTCCTCGAGCGTCATGAACATCACCCCTTTCGCGGTGCCCGGCATCTGCCGTGCGATCACGAGCCCGCACGCGCGCGCGAGCCGGCCGTCGGGACGATCGCGCAACTCGGCCGCGGACGACAGGCGCTGCGCGCGCAGCGCCGGCCGTAGCAGCGCGACCGGGTGGCGGTTCAGCGTGAGGCCGGTGGTGTGATAGTCGGCGAGGATGTCGTCGGCTTCCGACGGCGCGCCGAGCGCGGGCTGCTCCGCCTCGTCGATCGGCGCGGCGGCGAGCAGGTCGCGCTCCGGCGCCGCGGCGACGGCCTGCCACAACGCATCGCGGCGATGGCCGGCGAGCGTCGCGAGCGCGTTCGCGGCGGCGAGCGCTTCGAGATCGCGGCGTTCGAGCTGCGCGCGGCGGGCGAGACTGTCGACGGTGTCGAACGGGCCGGCGACGCGGGCGGCTTCGATGCGCCGCGCGGCGGCTTCGCCAAGGCCGCGCACGAGCGACAGGCCGAGCCGCACGGCCGGTTGGCCATGTGGAGGCGGCTGATCGGGCAGCGCCTCGAGCGACGCCTCCCAGCCGCTTTGCGTGACGTCGATCGGCAGCACCTTCACGCGATGGCGCTTCGCATCCTGCACGAGTTGCGACGGCGGATAGAAGCCCATCGGCTGGCTGTTCAGCAGCGCGGCGAGAAAGATCGCGGGCTCGTGGCATTTGAGCCAGCTGCTCGCGTACGCGAGCTTCGCGAAGCTGGCCGCGTGGCTTTCGGGGAAACCGTATTCGCCGAAGCCCTTGATCTGCTCGAAGATCTGTTCGGCGAATTCGCGCGTGTAGTTGCGTTCGAGCATCCCGCTGATGATCTTGTCCTGATATTTCTCGAGATTGCCCTTGCGCTTCCATGCGGCCATCGCGCGACGCAAGTCATCCGCTTCGCCAGGCGTAAAACCCGCGGCGACGATCGCGATCTGCATGACCTGCTCCTGGAAGATCGGCACACCCAGCGTGCGAACGAGCACTTCCTTGAGCGCGTCGCTCGGATACGTGACCTCGCCCTCCTCTTCGCCGGCCACGATCCTGCGCCGCTTCAGGTACGGATGCACCGCGCCGCCCTGGATCGGGCCAGGCCGCACGATCGATACCTGGACGACGAGATCGTAGTAGTTGCGCGGCTTCAGCCGCGGCAGCATCGACATCTGCGCGCGCGATTCGATCTGGAACACGCCGACCGTATCGGCACGGCAGATCATGTCGTAGGTTTCCTTGTCATCCTGCGGAATGTGTTTCAGCGTGAACGGTTCGCCGTCCGGTTCCGGCGGCCCGCGCCACGCGGTGCGCAGGTCGAACGCGCGATGCAGCGCCGACAGCATGCCGAGCGCGAGCACGTCGACCTTCATCAGCCCGAGCGCCTCGAGATCGTCCTTGTCCCACTGGATCACGCGCCGCCCGTCCATCGCCGCGTTCTCGACCGGCACGAGCCGCGTGAGCTTGCCGCGACTGATCACGAAGCCGCCCGAATGCTGCGACAGGTGACGCGGGAAGTTGAGCAAGCGCCCCGCCAGTTCGGCCCATGCCTTGATCATGGGCGTCGCCGGATCGAGCCCGGTCGACGCGAATTGCTGCAGCAGATCGCGGCTGCCGTCGAACCAGCGATGCCCCTTCGCGACCCGATCGACCAGCATCGGATCGACGCCGAGCGCCTTGCCGGTTTCGCGCAGCACGCCACGCGGACGATACGTCGAGACGGCGGCCGCGAGCGCGGCGCGGTCGTGCCCGTATTTTTCGTAGATGTGCTGGATCACCTCTTCCCGACGCTGATGCTCGAAGTCGACGTCGATGTCGGGCGGCTCGCCCCGTTTCTCGCTGATGAAGCGCTCGAACAGCATCGTGCTCTGATCGGGATCGACCTCGGTGATGCCGAGGCAATAGCAGACGACCGAATTCGCGGCCGAGCCGCGGCCCTGACACAGGATGTTCTGGCTGCGTGCGTATTTGACGATGTCGTAGACGGTCAGGAAGAACGGTTCGTAGCTCAGCTTCGCAATCAGGTCGAGTTCATGGCGGATCAGCTTCTCTACCTTTTCCGGGATGCCGTTCGGATAACGCACGGCCGCGCCCGCCCGGGTTTCCTGTTCCAGATAGCGCGTCGGCGTGAGCCCCTTCGGCACGATCTCGTCGGGATATTCGTAGCGCAGCTTGCCGAGATCGAAATCGCACGCGTCGAGAATCGCGCAGGTTTCGCCAATCTCTTGCGGCGAAAACAGCTTCGCTATCCGTCCACGCGCACGAAGATGCTGCTCCGCATTCGGCGCGAGCGCATACCCGCACTCGGCCACCGGCATGCCGAGGCGAATCGCCGTCATCACGTCCTGCAACGCCTTGCACGAACGCCGGTGCATCGTCACGTCGCCGAGCGCGACGATCCGCACGCCGCGCCGTTTGCCGGCCGCACGAATCTCGTCGCGCTGCGCGCCGTCGAGCGCACGCTGCAACTGCACGAGCCCGAGCCGCGCGCGCTCGCCGAACGTCGCGCGAAACCAGGCGACCTGCGCATCGAGCACGTCCGCCCGCACTGGATACGTCGGCACGAGGATCGCGAAGCAGTCGGGCATCCCGCGCAAGTGGGCAAACTCCGCCGGCGGCGCCGACAGCATCCGCGACGTCAGCGTGTAAGTGCCCTTCGGCGCCGCCATCTGCCGCCATGAAATCAGCTCGGAGAGATTGCCGTACCCGTCGCGGTTCTGCGCGAGCAGCACGAGCCCGAACGCACCGGGGCCCGGATCGTGGCCGGGCGCGACTTCGTCCGGCGTGACGTCGAAATACGAACCGACGACGAGCGGCAGCCCTTTCGCCGTCGCGGCGACATGCATGCGCGGCGCGCCGGCGAGCGAACATTCGTCGGTGATCGCGATCCCGCGATAGCCGAGTTCCGCCGCGCGCTCGACCAGTTCTTCCGCATGCGACGCGCCATGCAGGAACGAAAAATTCGAGCGGCAGAACAACTCCGCGTAATCGGGCAGCAAACTGAATTCCGCAACCATCTCCGCTCACCCGAACAAACCGTGCAGAAACCAGCGCGGGGCCGCCTGACTGCTCGTCCGCTCCTTGAATACCCAGTAGCACGCGCCCTCTTCGTCCTGCGCGACGTGGTAATCGCGTGCGACCAACTGCCCGTCGAACCACCCGGCTTCGATTCGCTCGGCCGACGACATCATCCGGAGCGGCGTATGGAATACCGGCCGCTCGCCGCGCATCAGCAGCGGCAACGGTTCGGCCAGCAACCACGCGGGACGCGGCGGCGCAGCGGGCGGACCGGCGGCCGGCTTGCCCGCTTGCGCATCGAGCGGCAGCCAGCGGTTCGCGGCCTCGGGCCGGTAATCGGCGACGGGTGCCGCGCGCAGCACGTTGTCCGCGCCGAGCCGCGCCACCAGCAGTTCGAGCAACCGCTCGCGGGTTTCCCGCGTACCGCCCGGCTCCGGAAAAAGATCGTCGGCCGGCGGCGCGACCGATTCGACGCGCGTGGCCTTCAGCCGCACCGCGATCACCGCGGCCGGCAGCTCGACGCGCGCGAGCCGCTCGCCGAGCAGCCGCATGAAATGCCCCTCGTCGCGCACGGGTGCGGCGAACGCGAGCGCGAGCGGCGTCGGCGGCACGGCCTGACGGCCGCGCTCGTGCTCGAGATCGAACGTCATCGCGGCCAGCGACAGTTGCCGCGCGGCCAGCCAGCCGCATAGCTGCACGACGAGCCGCCGCGCGGCGAACAGCACGGCTTCCGCGTATTCGACGCGCTCCGCCAATTCGAGCCGCACGTCGAATACCGGCGGCACCGCCATCCACGCAAGCGGCTCGACCGCTTCACCGTATGCACGATCGAGCACGGCCAGCAGCGCGGGACCGCAGCGCCGCTGCAGCCCCGCGCGCGGCAGGCGGCGCAGATCGGCGAGCGTGCGGCAGCCGAGACCGTCGAACCAGCCCGCATATGGGCGCGCATCGGGCAGCAGCACACAGGGCAGCCGGTCGAGCGTGCGGACGAGCGAGGCCTGACGCGCGACACGCCGCCGGATGCGGGCGCGCGCCGACGTGCGCGCGAGCAGCCACGCGCCGCGTCCGGTCGGCGCGGCGGACAGGCGCACCGCATAGCCGAGCGCCGCGAGCGTCGCCCGCACCTGGCGGCACAGCGACGGCAGGCCGCCGAACAGGCGCAGGCTCGGGCCGACGTCGACGATCAGCGTGGCTTCGTCGTCGAGCGCGACGCACGGCGAGAAGCGCAGCAACGCGAGCGCGACCGCGCGCAGCGCATCGGCTTCGCGGGCGGGATCGCGTTCGACGAGCTGCGTCGCGGGTGCGAGCGTGAGCACGCCGCCGCGCTTCATGCCCGCACGTACGCCCTGCCGGCGCGCGGCCGCATCGGCGATCAGCACGACACCCTGCTCGAGCACCGCACAGCCGGCCTCGCTGGCCTCGCCGGCCGCTGCATCAGACGGCGGCGGGACGCACACGTCGAGCGGCAGGCGCGGCAGATGGATGCCGAGCAAGACGCGCATAGCGGCTCTCCACGATGGGTGACGGCAAATCGAGCACGAGCGGCTCGCTGCGCGCGGGCCCGCGACGCTTGACGATGTCGAGCGACACGCCGCCCGGCACCGGATGCAGCGCGACGCGCAGCACGGCCGGCGACGGTTGCCGCGCGACCGACAGCGGACGCAGCATCACGAACAGCGTGTCGCCCGTGCGCGCAGCCGCGAGATGCAGACGCCGCAGCGCATCGGGCCGCGCGTCCTGCCAGAGCAGCAGCGCGCCGCAACAGCCGGTCTTGAGCGCCTGCTCGGCGGCCCACAGCGCATCGGTGCGGCTGCCTGCGCGCAGCCACAGCAGCGCGTCGGCCGGCACGCCGAGACTGGCGAGCGCGGTGGCATGCGGCGCCTGCGGCGGCGCGACGAGCGCGAGCGGCCGCCGCGCGCTGACGGTGCGGGCGAGCGCGGGCGCGAGCAGCCGCATCTCGCCGCAGCCGGGCTGCGCGGCCAGCAGTTCGACGAGACCGCCGACCGGCCAGCCGCCGCCCGGCAACTCGGCCGACAGCGGCGCGAAGCCCGTTTCGACCGTGCGGGGACCGCCGCGCGCGAGCTGCGAGCCGCGCCAGAGGGACGGATGAAGGGATTCGGGAGTAATGGAGGATGCGAGCATGACGCCACCCACAACTGTATGGATATACAGTATATGGCAATGCGTCCGCGTCGCACAGTACTGGTACGAAACCGGTTTTCGTCGGAAGAAAACGGGGAAAAGCCGGCGCGCCCGTCATGGCCCGCCGCGCCGGTTCGGGCGCAACGCGCCAGCCGCGTTGATCGCTTTACGTTATGCTGTCCGCCGACCCGATCCACACCATCGGAGGAGACTTGAAACGAACGATTCGTGCGATCGCATTCGCGACGGTTGCGATGGCGGCGCCGGGAGCAGCCTTCGCGCTGACCGACGGCAACGCGCAATACGACGACTGCATGCTCAATGCGCTACGTGAGAGCCGCAACGGCGCCGCCGCGCAGTTGATCCAGCGCTCGTGCGACGCGCTGTACCGCAACAACGCGATGCTGCTGCCGCGCGAACGGCGCTTTCACGAATGCGTCGTGCAGTCGCTGCCGGGTGTGCGCGACAACTACGCAATCCAGCAGATCATGTCGATCTGCTCGCGGCGCGGGGAGATGTGAGCGGTCAGTCGTAGAGCCAGCGTCCCGCTTTTGCCGATGCGATCAGCATTCGAACATTCAGATCCGGAACACGATGGATCACTTTTTTCTTGAATGGATTGATCAAGTCTAAAAATGAGGAATCGTCTTCCGGGTAATATTTTTTTATATCGAATCCACTTACATCAACATTAAATTTCACCGAATACTCCCGCATCAGGTCCTCGACCTCACAATCATCAAAGCTCAAGTCCAGATCCAAATCGGCACCTTCCGTTATCTCATCAACCACGAATGAAATAGGTAATCCAGATTTCTTCCTTACAAACTCAATCACCCTTTTCTCAAGATCTACCATAGCCTATCTCCCTCCCTTGCCACTCTATTGTAGTGGGCCACCGTCTTGCCGGCGACAATGGCGGCGGGATGCAGGTACCGGAAGCGACATACTGGTTTTAGCTTCAAACGACGGCGCCGAAGATAGATGTGAATGTGGCAGACCGTTAGAAAACCTAATTATCGGCGACACGCGAGTGCAATTTCGAGATCGTTTTCCCTGCCTCGCCCGTAGCAAATCAAACGCGTGAAAGCGGGTTTGAGCAACGCCTACGCGACGGCAACAAAACACGGTTCACCGCCGACGAAAAAAAGGCCCGCACACGTGCAGGCCTTCATTCGATCAACCGATCACGTTCAGAACGACGCGACCATCGAGCCCTTGAACTGCTTCTTGATGAATTCCTTCACTTCCGGCGACTGGTACGCCTTCACCAGCTTCTTCACCCACGGCTGATCCTTGTCCTTCGCGCGCACGGCGATCAGGTTCGCGTACGGGCTCGTCAGCGCTTCGAGCGCGATCGCGTCCTTGGTCGGCTGCAGGTTCGCGGCCAGCGCGTAGTTCGTGTTGATCACGGCCGCGTCGACGTCCGACAGCACGCGCGGCAGTTGCGCGGCGTCGAGTTCGGAGATCTTCAGCTTCTTCGGGTTCTCGGCGATGTCGAGCACCGTCGCGTTGTTGCCGCCCGTGCCGGCGCCCGCCTTCAGCTTGATCACGCCTTGCGTCTGCAGCAGCAGCAGCGCGCGGTTCTCGTTCGACGGATCGTTCGGCACCGCGAGCTTCGCGCCCTGCGGCAGATCCTTCAGCGACTTGAACTTCTTCGAATACACGCCGATCGGCGAGATGTAGGTCAGGCCCGCGCTGACGAGCTTGTAGCCGCGCTGCTTCACCTGGCTGTCGAGGTAGGGCTGGTGCTGGAAACTGTTCGCGTCGAGGTCGCCCGAATCGAGCGCCGCGTTCGGCTGCACGTAGTCGTTGAACTCGATGACCTTCACGTTCAGGCCTTCCTTCTCCTTCGCGACCTTCTGCACGACTTGCCACACTTGCGCATCCGGGCCGGCGACCGTGCCGACCTTGATCACCTTGTCTTCGGCGTGCGCGCCTGCCGACAGCGTCAGCGCGGCGCCGGTGGCCAGCACGGAAAATACCTTCAGGAGACTGCGACGCTTCATCTGTTTCTCGCTTTCTTGCTTGACTGAAATGGGGCGCGATACGGGTATGCCCGGACTCGCACGAAGGGGCAAATGGTGTCACAGGATCGGCGGGAAGTGAAATACATCCCGCTCATATGGGTATGCACCAGCGCAGTGCCGGCGACCGCGGCGCGACTCGGCCGTTAGTTGCGTACCCGCCTCGACGCATCCCCTCCTCACGCGGCATGCGTCACGCCACCGCCAGTTCGTCGGCCGCCTTCGCACTACCGAATGCCGCTTCGGCGGCCGTGCCACGGCCGCCCTGCGACGACGGGCCGCCGGCATTGCCGACCCGGAACGCGCCGACCGCGTCGCGCAGCCGCGCGGCCTGTTCCTGCAGCGACGCGGCCGCCGCCGCGGCTTCCTCGACCAGCGCCGCGTTCTGCTGCGTCACCTGGTCCATCTGCGTGACCGCGCGGCCGACCTGCGTGATGCCGCTCGCCTGCTCCTCGGACGCGGCCGCGATCTCGCCCATGATGTCGGTCACGCGCGCGACCGCCTGCAGGATCTCGCCCATCGTCGTGCCGGCCTGGCCGACCAGCGCCGAGCCGTTGCGCACGCGCTCGACCGAATCGACGATCAGCGCGCGAATCTCCTTCGCGGCCGTCGCGCTGCGCTGCGCGAGCGAGCGCACCTCGCCCGCGACCACCGCGAAGCCGCGGCCCTGCTCGCCCGCGCGCGCGGCCTCGACCGCCGCGTTCAGCGCGAGGATGTTGGTCTGGAACGCGATGCCCTCGATCACGCCGATGATGTCGGCGATCTTGCGCGAGCTGTCGTCGATCTCGCCCATCGTGCCGATCACGCGGTTCACGACGTCGCTGCCCGTGCGCGCGATGTCCGACGCGTTGTTCGCGAGGCCGCTCGCCTGTCGCGCGTTGTCGGCGTTCTGCTTCACCGTCGCGGTCAGTTGCTCCATGCTCGCGGCCGTTTCCTCGAGCGACGCGGCCTGCTCCTCGGTGCGCTGCGACAGGTCGTCGTTGCCGGCCGAGATCTGCCGGCTCGCCGACGCGATCGATTCGGCCGACTGGCGAATCCCGCCGATCGTCGCCTGCAGCCGCGCCTGCATGTCGTGCATCGCCGCCATCATGCTCGTGCGGTCGCCCGCGCGCACCGGCACCGGCTGCGTGAGGTCGCCCCGCGCGATGCGCGCCGCGAGCGCGGCCGCTTCGTCCGGCTCGCCGCCGAGGCTGCCGCGCACGTTGCGGATGATCACCAGCATCGCCGCGCTGATCACGAGGCCGATCACGAACACCACGGCCAGGTGGCCGAGCAGCGTGCGGTAGTAGACGGTGTCGATGTCCTTCAGGAACACGCCGCTCGAGATGTTCCAGTCCCACGGCGCGAACCGCGTGACGTAGCTGATCTTCGGCACGGCCGTCTCGCTGTGCGGCAGCCGCCCGCGATACTCGGCGAACCCGCTGCCGGTCGCCTTCGCCGCGTTCAGGATCGTCACGAACAGCGGCTTGCCGTCCGGATCGAGATAGTCGCCGACCTGCGTGTTGACGAGCTTCGGCAGCGTCGGATGCATCAGCACGACCGGCTTCGAATCCATCACGAACACGTAGCCCGAATCGCCGTAGCGCATCGCGGCGAGGCTCGCGAGCGCGTCGCGCTTCGCGTCGGCCTCGGGCAGCGTGCCGCTCTGCGCGAGCGCGTGATAGGCCTTCACGATGCCCGCCGCCGAATCGACGAGATTCGCGATGCCCGCCTTGCGTTCGGCGAGCATCGTCGCGCGCGTCTCGTAGGCGCTCCATGCGCCGACGCCCAGAAGACCGATCCATACCAGCGCAAGCGCGAGCCACAGCTTGCGGTTCAAACTCATTCTGCTCATCTGCGTGCCTCTGTCGATGTCGATGCATCCGGCGCGCGAACGGCCTGCCGCGCGCAAACGGTTGCTCTTTCATTTACGGCAACGAGGCTTACATCTTGAATACGCGTGGCCGCGGCGAACCGGCGATCGACAGGCGGCGCCGCCCGCCACGCGGCTCGCCGGCGCGACAGCCCGCATCCGCTGTGCTAAAAAGACCGGCTGGCCGGTGCGCGGCGCGCCGGCATCATTCCAGGGCCATCCATGTACGTCATCGACATCCACTACACCGCGTCGCTCGAGCGCATCGACGACGCGCTCGAACGCCACCGCGCGTATCTGCAGCCGCAGTTCGACAAGGGCATCTTCATCGCGGCGGGGCCGAAAGTACCGCGCGAAGGCGGCGTGATCCTCGCGGCCCGCATCGATCGCGACGAACTCGACGCGATCCTCGAGACCGACCCGTTCGTCACCGAGGGGCTCGCCACCTATCGCGTGACGGAATTCCGGATCACGCGCGCCGCCTCCGGCTTCAACGTGCCGGCGCTGCCGTAACGCGGCTTCGGCGCGATACGCGCGCATGCCGACGCGCCGCCCCAGCGGGCAGCGCATGCGCACGACGAAGATAGAGGGAAAGCGTGGCGGCGCGAACGGCCGTCACGCAAAACGCCGGGCCGGGCGCCCGGCGGCTGCAGATCAGTCGACCAGCAGCTTCAGGTCGTGGACCCACGGGGCCGGGCCCTGGCCGTCGCGTACGAACAGGCGCAGCTTGCCGTCGCGGTCGAACACGTAGCTCGCGGCCGTGTGATCCATCGTGTAGCTGCCGGGCGTCTTGCCGGGCACCTTCGCGTAATACACGCGGAAATCCTTCGTGACCTTCTTCAGCGCCGCTTCGTCGGCCGGCCGCAGGCCGATGAACGACGGATCGAACGCGGGCACGTACTGGCCGAGCAGCGCCGGCGTGTCGCGCTCCGGATCGACGGTGACGAACAGCACCTGCACGCGCTTCGCGGCATCGGGCCCGAGCTGCTTCAGCGCTTCGGAGAGCTCGGCCATCGTGGTCGGGCACACGTCCGGGCAGTGCGTATAGCCGAAGAACATCACGACGGCCTTGCCCTTGAAGTCGGCGAGCGTGCGGACCTTGCCGGTCGTATCGGGCAGCGAGAAGTCGCTGCCGAACTGCGTGTTGCCGGTGATGTCGAGATTCTGGAATTTCGGCGCGTTGTCGCATCCGGCGAGCAGCAGCGCTGCCGCGAATGCGCACGCGAGCATCCAGCCTTGGCGCGCGCGGCGCCCGAACCGTGATGGGAGCATTGCGTTCAAACCGTGCGGTTACACGCCGAGCAGCGGGCGTGCATAGTGATCGACGAGCAGCGCGACGAACAGCAGCGACAGATAGACGATCGAGTAGCGGAAGGCCTTGCGGGCGAGTTCGTCCGAATAGTCGCGATGGATCTTCCACGCATACGCGAGGAACACCGCGCCGAGCAGCACCGCGCTCGTCAGGTAGACGGCCCCGCTCATGCCGGAAATGAACGGCATCATCGTGACCGCGAACAGGATCACCGTGTACAGCAGGATGTGCAGCCGCGTGAACTGCTCGCCGTGCGTGACGGGCAGCATGGGCAGCCCGGCATTCTCGTAATCCTTGCGGCGATAGAGCGCCAGCACCCAGAAATGCGGCGGCGTCCATACGAAGATGATCAGCACGAGGATCCACGCGTCGCCCGGCACCGCGCCGGTGACGGCGGCCCAGCCGAGCGCCGGCGGCATCGCGCCCGACGCGCCGCCGATCACGATGTTCTGCGGCGTCATCGGCTTGAGCAGCAGCGTGTAGACCACCGCGTAGCCGACGAACGTCGCGATCGTCAGCCACATCGTCAGCGGGTTCGTGAACGTATAGAGCGTCCAGGCGCCGACGCTGCCGAGCACGGCCGAGAACAGCAGGATCTGCGGCGTCGTGATCTCGCCGCGCGCGGACGGACGCCATGCGGTGCGGCGCATCATCGCGTCGATCTTCTGTTCGACGAGGCAGTTGATCGCGAACGCGGCGCCGGCCAGCAGCCAGATGCCGACCGTGCCGCCGATCAGCACATGCCACGGCACCATGCCCGGCGTCGCGAGGAACATGCCGATCACCGCGCAGAACACCGCGAGCTGCGTGACGCGCGGCTTCGTCAGCGCCATGTACTGGGAAAAGCGGCTACCGGGCGATTGGGAGAGGGTGCTTTGCATGGGGGCGGTCACGCCGGGGCGGCGTCGCGCGCAGGCTGCGCGACACGGCCGGGGCGGCTTGAAAGGATGCGAAAGTTTAACATGACGACGAGCAGCAGCAGGATCGCGGCCCCGCCGTTGTGCGCGACGGCGACGGGCAGCGGCCACTGCAGCACGATGTTGGTCAGCCCCGTCACGAACTGCAGCAGGACGACCAGCAGCACGCCGTTCGCGGGCCGCCGCAGCGACTCGAAGCGGCGCATCTTCAGCGCGAACGCGACCAGGTACGCGACCACGACGAACGCGAACGTGCGGTGCGTCCAGTGGATCGCCACCAGCGCGTCCTGCGTGATCGCGTCGCCGTCCTTCGTCATCCCGAGCGCGCGCCACAGGTGGAAGCCGTGCTGGAAGTCCATCGGCGGAATCCACTGGCCGTTGCAGGTCGGGAAGTCGGTGCACGCGAGCACCGCGTAGTTGGTGCTCACCCAGCCGCCGAGCGCGATCTGCACGACGAGCAGCACGAGCGCCGCCAGCGCGGCCGCGCGGTAACGCCCGGCCTCCGGGTCATGCGACGGCAGCGGCGTCTGCCGCGCCGCGAGCCAGCCGAGCGTGCCGAGCAGCGTGAGGCCGAGCAGCAGGTGGATCGTGACGATCACCGGCTGCAGCTTCATCGTGACCGTCCATGCGCCGAACGCGCCCTGCACGAGAATCAGCAGCAGCAGGCTCGTCGGCCACCACGGCGACACGTGCAGCGGGCGGCGGCGCAGCCGCGCGGCCCACGCGATCACCACCTGCGCGATGATCAGCACGCCGATCGCCATCGCGAAATAGCGGTGGATCATCTCGATCCACGCCTTCGTCATGCTGACGGGCCCCGTCGGCATCGCCTGATGCGCGGCCGTGATCGCCGCGTGCGCGATGAACGGCGACGACGTGCCGTAGCAACCGGGCCAGTCGGGGCAGCCGAGGCCCGAATCGGTCAGCCGCGTGAAGCCGCCGAACATCACGAGGTCGAGGGTCAGGAACGTGGTGATCCACACGAGCTTGCGGAACTTGTCGTCGTCGGCCTTCACCCACACGTACGACAGCGGCAGCAGCGCGATGCACAGGCCGATCAGGCCGAGTTGCAGTAGATACGACATCGGAATGGTGCCTCGTTCTCTCGCCTTAACCGATGCTCGACCACTTCAGCAGCTTCGTCACGTCCGACTTGATCTTGCTGGGATTCGGGTCTTTCGGGAAACGCATCATCAGGTTGCCGTTCGGGTCGACCAGGTAGAGGTGGTCGCTGTCCTTCGTGCCGGCGTCGGCGGGCAGCCACGCGGCCACCGCGGCCGGATCGGCGACGAGCCGGCGCGTGTCCGGATACGCGTCCAGCACCTTCTGCGGCACCGCACCCGCATCGCTGCGCAGCCACACCATCGTGATCCGGTGCCGCTCGCCCGCCTGCGTGACGCGGATCTGCCGCATGAAATAGAGCTTCTTCGCGCACGCGTCGTCGCACGCGCTGCGGTCGGTCATCACGAACAGCCAGACGCCGCGCAGCGACGACAGCGGCACCGTCTTGCCGGTTTCGTCGGTCACCTGCAGATCGGCCGGGATCGGGCGCTGCGGCTCGATCAGCGTGCCGTAGTTCGTCGATCCGCCCTTCGGCTTGATCACGTAATAGGTGAAGTACGACGCGATCATCGGCGCGGCGCACACGAGCCCCAGCAGCACGAGCATCCAGCGGCCGCGCTTGCGGGCCGCCTGCGACATCGGCGCGGCGGCCGGACCCTGACGGGAAGATTGCATGGACAAATCAGACCTCTCGAAACGAACCCGCGGCGCCGGCGCCGCGTCCTGGCACGACGCTCACGCGCCGGCCGACTTCTTCGCCGCACGCCGCGCGGCGTACAGGCCGAAGCCGAGCGCGGCGGCCGCCATCGCCCACCACTGAAACATGTAACCGTAATTGCGCTCGACGCCGGTCGTCGCCGCCGGCCAGTCGCGCACGAGCTTGTCGCCGTCGTCGCTCGTCTGCTGGATCACGAACGGCTGCAGCGGCAGCCCGGTTTCCTTCGCATACGCGGCGACGTCGAGGTTCTGCCGGATCTTCTGGTGCGCGGCCGACCCGCCTTCGCCGAGCTCGAACGCGCGCGACGCGTCGGCGCGCGCGATGCCGACGATCTCGACGTCGCCCGCCGGCGTCGCGAACGGCTCGATCGCCGTGCGATCGGCGATGTTGCGCGGCAGCCAGCCGCGATTCACGAGCACGACGCCGCCGCCCGTGAGTTTAAGCGGCATCACGACGTAAAAGCCCGGCTGGTCGTTATACGGCCGATTGTCGAGGAACACCGCCTGCTCGGGCATGAAACGGCCCTTTGCCCGCACGCGATGAAACTCGATCGACGCGAGCGGAACCGGCTGCGCGCCGATGTCGACGGGCGCCGCCTGCTCGTAGCGCGCGATGCTCGCCTGCAGCGCTTCCTTCTGGTGCGCGCGATCGCGCTGCCAGAAACCGAGACGGATCGTGACGGCGACGACGACGAGGATCAGCAGCGCGGGCAGCCAGCGAATCTTCATCGTGCGGCCCGCCCGGCACATCCGCGAAAACGAAGTGCGATAATTATCCTCTTCCTTTCGAATTGCCGTCGTCCGGTTCGTGTCATGCACATCCTCGTTCCCATCGCCTTCGTCCTCATCATTGCCAGCATGGGCTCGGCGCTCTACTTCATGATGCACGACCGCGGCCACACGAAACGCATGGTCTGGTCGCTCGCCACCCGCGTCGGGCTGTCGGTGTCGCTGTTCCTGCTCATCCTGTTCGCGAACTGGATGGGCTGGATCCATTCGACCGGCCTGCCGATCGGGCGTTGATGCCGTTGCCGCCGTGGCACACCGTGACCGCTGTGACATTTAGCCGCACGGCCGCGCCACCAAGCAAAAGCGCCGCCTGACTGAGTCGCGGCGGCGCCGGGGCCGTGTCGCTCGCGGCTTCGCCGCCGCGCCCACGACACCAATGAAAACGGCCCGCGCATCGCTGCGCGGGCCGTTTTTCCATTTACAGCCAGTAGACGACGACGTACAGGCCGAGCCAGACGACGTCGACGAAGTGCCAGTACCACGCGGCGCCTTCGAATGCGAAGTGATGATCGGGCTTGAAGTGGCCGCGGATCATCCGCACCAGCACCACCGCGAGCATCGTGCCGCCGAGGAATACGTGGAAGCCGTGGAAGCCGGTCAGCAGGAAGAACGTCGAACCGTACACGCCCGAGTTCAGCGTCAGGTTCAGTTCGTTGTACGCGTGGTAGTACTCGAAGCCCTGCAGGAACAGGAAGCAGATCCCGAACACGAGCGTCGCGGCCAGCCATGCGATCGCCTTCTTGCGATGATCGTCGCGCAGCGCGTGGTGCGAGATCGTCAGCGTCACGCCCGACGACAGCAGGAACGCGGTGTTCAGCGTCGGGACCGGCCACGGGCCCATCGTCTTGAAGTGACCGGCGAGCGCGGCGGGGCCTTCGTTCGGCCACACGGCGGAGAAGTCCGGCCAGATCAGCTTGTAGTCGAGGCTGCCGAGCTGGTGCAGCGCGATTTCACGCGCATAGAACAGCGCGCCGAAGAACGCGCCGAAGAACATGACTTCCGAGAAGATGAACCAGCTCATGCTCCAGCGGTACGACTTGTCGACGTTCTTGCCGTAATGACCGCCTTCCGATTCGGCGATCGCGTCGCCGAACCAGTGATACAGCGTGAAGAGCAACCACAGCAGGCCGAGCAGCGCCGTGAACGGCGCCCAGTCGTGACCGTTGATCCACAGCGCTACCGAGCCGAGCATGACCAGCAGGCCGATGGCCGCGCTGATCGGATGCTGCGACGGATGCGGCACGAAATAGTACGGGGTCTGGTTTTGACCGCTCATGCTTGATTCTCCACTTCAGTCCAATTTGTGTACCGGAAACCGCTCCGGCTTTATTTCTTGCGCGGCGAGACCGCCACCGCTCGTTCCTGCACGCCGCGCCGTGGCGCCGCGCACTGCATTCGTTCCGGCCGCGGGCCGCTAGCCGCGCGCCCTCAACCCACCACCGCACGCACGATCAGGATCAGCACGCCGATGAACACGCCGGCCGCGATCAACGCGACGATCAGCACGTGCAGCGGATTGAGCTGCGTCGCGTCGGCCTCCAGGTCGCGCCGCTTGCGCACCCCGAAGAACGACCACAGCACCGCTTTCAGCGCCTGACCGAACGTTCCGCTCCGCTTGGTTTCCGTCATCGCCCCGTCTCCGTCATGCGTCCGGCTTCGCCGCACCCTGCGCCGCCGCCGTACTGCGCTGCGCCGGGGCCGGCGTGGCCGGGGTATTCAGCTCGAAGAACGTGTACGACAGCGTGATCGTCTTCACGTCCTTCGGCAATTTCGGGTCGATCACGAACACCACCGGCATCTTGCGCGACTCGTTCGCGGTCAGCGTCTGCTGCGTGAAGCAAAAGCACTCGATCTTCTTGAAGAACTCCGTCGCCTGCTTCGGCGCGTAGCTCGGAATCGCCTGCGCGACGACCGGCCGGCCCTGCCCGTTCGTCACGTCGTACACGATCGTCGTCAGTTCGCCCGGGTGCACGTCGAGGCTGTTGTGCTCCGGCTTGAACCCGAGCGGCCCGCGTGCGTTCGCATCGAACTCGACCGACACCGTGCGGCTGTAGTCGACCTGCGAGTTCTTCACCTCGCGCTCGCTGACATCGCGCTGCACCAGGTTGTTGATGCCGGTGATCTGGCAGATCGCCCGATACATCGGAATCAGCGCGAAGCCGAAACCGAACATCAGCCCGGCCACGACGAAGAGCTTCACCAGCATCGAACGATTGAACGCGCGATCCACGGCGCCCTCTTCCGGCTTCGACATACGACGACTTCCTCGCTACTGCGTCAGTTGCTGCATTAGTGGGTGGACAGCCACCACTGCTTGATCACGACACCCACGAAAAAAACGGCGGCGATGACGAGCAGGGTGAGGCCGAGCCGCTTGTTGCCCGCGCGGATCTGCTCGGGCGTTCGTCTTTCTTGTGGATTCCGGGTCATCTGAAACTTCGCTGAAACTTCAGTTTCGCGCCCGCCGCGCCTGCCTGCGCGGCAGGCAGCGGCGGAGCGCTCGGTAAAACTTATTCGACGTGCGGCGGTTGCTCGAACGTGTGGAACGGAGCCGGGCTCGGCACCGTCCACTCGAGGCCCGTCGCGCCGTCCCACGGCTTGTCCGACGCCTTTTCCAGCTCGCCGCCGCCACGGTAGGCCGGCAGCGCGACCGCGAACAGGAAGTACACCTGCGCGAGGCCGAAGCCGAATGCGCCGATCGTCGCCACCTGGTTGAAGTCCGTGAACTGCGCCGGGTAGTCCGCATAGCGGCGCGGCATGCCCGCGAGACCGACGAAGTGCATCGGGAAGAACGTCAGGTTGAAGAAGATCATCGACGCCCAGAAGTGGATCTTGCCGCGCGTCTCGTTGTACATCCAGCCCGTCCACTTCGGCGCCCAGTAGTACCAGCCCGAGAACAGCGCGAACAGCGAGCCGGCCACCAGCACGTAGTGGAAGTGCGCGACCACGAAGTAGGTGCCGTGATACTGGATGTCGAGCGGCGCCATCGCGAGCATCAGGCCCGTCAGGCCGCCGAACGTGAACACGAACAGGAAGCCGATCGCGAACAGCATCGGGGTTTCGAACGTCATCGAGCCGCGCCACATCGTCGCGAGCCAGTTGAACACCTTCACGCCCGTCGGCACCGCGATCAGCATCGTCGCGTACATGAAGAACAGCTGGCCGGTGACCGGCATGCCCGTGGCGAACATGTGGTGCGCCCAGACCATGAACGACAGGATCGCGATCGACGCCGTCGCGTACACCATCGAGCTATAGCCGAACAGCGTCTTGCGTGCGAACGCCGGGATCACCTGCGACACGATCCCGAACGCCGGCAGAATCATGATGTACACCTCGGGGTGGCCGAAGAACCAGAAGATGTGCTGGTACATCACCGGGTCGCCGCCGCCTGCCGCGTTGAAGAACGACGTGCCGAAGTGACGGTCGAACAGCACCATCGTGATCGCGCCCGCGAGAACCGGCATCACGGCGATCAGCAGGTACGCGGTGATCAGCCACGTCCACGCGAACATCGGCATCTTCATCAGCGTCATGCCCGGTGCGCGCATGTTCAGGATCGTCACGACGATGTTGATCCCGCCCATGATCGACGACGCGCCCATGATGTGGACCGCGAAGATCGCGAAGTCCATGCCCGGGCCCATCTGCGTCGACAGCGGCGCGTACAGCGTCCAGCCGGCGGCCGTCGCGCCGCCCGGCGCGAAGAACGAGCCGACCAGCAGCACCGCCGCGACCGGCAGCAGCCAGAAGCTGAAGTTGTTCATCCGCGCGAACGCCATGTCGGATGCGCCGATCTGCAGCGGAATCATCCAGTTCGCGAAGCCGACGAACGCCGGCATGATCGCGCCGAACACCATGATCAGGCCGTGCATCGTCGTGAGTTCGTTGAAGAACTCCGGACGCATGATCTGCAGGCCCGGCTCGAACAGCTCGGCACGGATGCCGAGCGCCATCACGCCGCCCGACAGGAACATGATGAACGAGAACAGCAGGTACAGCGTACCGATGTCCTTGTGGTTGGTGGCGAACAGCCAGCGACGCCAGCCGTGCGGGGCTTCGTGCGCGTGGTCGTCGTGCGCGTGGTCCGCGGCTACGTCGTGCCCGATGCTAGACATGAGAATCTCCTAATGCGAATACGTCGACTAACTCAGCGACACGTCAAGCCGCCGGGCCGATCTCGACACGCCGGGCTTCCTTCGCGTCAGCCCCGCCCGTGATCGTTTCCGGCTTTTTGAGAATGATGTGGTCTTCCGCCACGCCTGCTGCCTTCAGCGCATCGCGCACGGCCTGCGCCCGATGCTTCGCGAGTTCGGCGTTCGCGTCGGCCGAGCCCGTCTTGTCGGTGAAGCCCGACAGCGCGAGCTTCGCGTCCGGATGCGCCTTCGCATAGTCGGCCGCGGCGGCGATCGCCGCTTTCGCGTCGGCCGGCAGCACGCTCTTGCCCGTCTCGAAGTAGATCGTCGACAGCGCGGCCGATGCCGCTGCCGCCGGCTGCTCGGCGCCCGACGCGGCTTGCGCCGGCGCGGAAGCCGCTTCAGCCGGTGCCGCTGCCGCTGCCGCGCCCGCCGTGTCTTCCGGCAGCTTGCCGTTGCGTGCGTCGGCCACTTGCTTCGGCTGCAGCAGGTCGTTCTTGTGGTTGCCCCACGAGTTGCGTTCGTACGTGACGACCGAAGCGATGTCGAGGTCCGACAGCGACGCCCACGACGGCATCGCGCCCTTGCCGTGCAGCACGCGCTCGACGTGCGCGGCGATCGGGCCGTTCACGATCGGGCTGCCGTCCATCGCCGGGAATGCGCCGAGGCCCTTGCCGTTCACCTGATGGCAGGCCGCGCAGTTCGCCTTGTAGACTTCCTCGCCGTGCGCGACGAGTTCGGCCATCGTGTAGACCTTGTTCGGATCGACCGCGGCGCTCGCCAGCTTGGCCTTCTGCGCGGTGACCCACTTCGCGTAATCGTCGTCCGACAGGACTTCGACCACGACCGGCATGTACGCGTGTTCCTTGCCGCACAGCTCGGTACAGAAACCGCGGAACGTGCCGACCTTGTCGGCCTTGAACCACGTGTCGCGCACGAAGCCGGGGATCGCATCCTGCTTCACGCCGAACGCGGGCACGTACCACGAGTGGACGACGTCGTTCGCGGTCGTGATGATGCGGATCTTCTTGTTGACCGGCACGACGAGCGGGTTGTCGACTTCCTGCAGATAGGTGTCGGTGATCGGCTTCTTGCCCATCACTTCGTCGCGCGGGGTGGTCAGCGTCGACAGGAAGCCGATGCCCTCGCCCGGGCCCTTCACGTAGTCGTAGCCCCACTTCCACTGGTAGCCGGTGACCTTGATCGTGAGATCGGCGTTCGTCGTGTCCTTCATCGCGACGACGGCCTTCGTCGCCGGCAGCGCCATCAGCACGACGATGACGAACGGCACGATCGTCCAGATGATCTCGACGGTCGTGCTTTCATGGAAATTGGCGGCCTTGTGGCCCTTGGATTTGCGGTGCGCGAAGATCGAATAGAACATCACGCCGAACACGCCGACGAAGATCACCGTACACAGGATCAGCATCATCGTGTGGAGATCGTAGAGCTCCTCGGCGATCTTCGTGACAGGCGGCTGAAAGTTGATCTCGTTGACACGGGGGCCGCCCGGGCTATCACCGACCGCCAGGGCCGCACCGGCAAAGAGCAATCCGCTGCATGCCAGCACGCCCGCGAGGGCTCGCTTGATTGTTTTCATAGCATCCTTACCCAAAATTTCCATTCAAACCCTCCCCCGTCGCAAGCCGCCGGCCTGTTCCGGCCATTGGCCGCGCCTCGTCAGCCGCAGCGCCTGAGCGACGCACGCAGCTCGTCGGCGAACTGCGCACGCTTGTACTGCGCGAGATGCTGCCCGATCACGACGGTCTGCCCGCGCGACACCAGCCGAATCGGATCGCGTGGCGTCGCACCCGGCTCGACCCGCACCCAGCGCGGGTTGAATTCGATCTGCGTGAGCCGCTCCGCATCCATCCGCTCGATCACGAGCCGGTGCGGAAACAGCCTGATGCGCTCGTAGTCGACCGCGTGGCGAGCGTAGATCGCGAATGCGACACCCACCGCCAGCAACTCGATCCCGGTGAAGGGCATGACGAGCCAGGCCCCTCTCCACATCAGCAACGCCGCGATCGCCAGCGAGAAGCCCGCGAGCGACGCGTAAAACAGCACGAACTGGCGCGGCGACACCGAACAGTTGCGTTTCATGAGCCAGTCTTCGAGGACCGGTTCGCTGTCCGCCGTCTCCGCCAAAACGTTCGCTGCTTCCATCGCCGCCTCACGCGAATGGCATGCGATGCATGCCTGCATCGGACTCGCCGGCCCGTATTGCGGGGACCCCGGGACGACAAGCTGACGCATTATAGGCGGGTTCAATGGCATCCACAAGCAAGCGCCTATCGCCCGCCAAGCCAAGCGCGACAAGCTTTCCGGCCGTTTTAGCCGCCAATTCGACCCCGCTTTGCACCGCTAATTTCGGACATAACAAAACCCCTCTTTACCGCTTTACCGATTCTTCGGGCGCCCCTTGCCGATGTCCTCGATGCGCACGATCCCGTGCCCTTCGGCGGTCGTGCGCGGCACGGCCTTCCACGCGTGGCCGTAGATCACCTCGAACGTCAGCGGGATCGTGCCGTCCTCGCGCCGGCGCGCGTCCAGCGCGTCGCCGAGCGCCGCGCGAAAGCGCCGCGCCGCGTGCGGCGGCGCCGTGCGCGCGAACGGATAGGCGCCCCAGCGGCGCACGTCGGCCAGCAGGGAATCGGCGGATTTGTACGTGACGGTCAGCACTTCCTGGTCCATCACGGGAATCTCGAAGCCGCTTTCGACGAGCATGTCGCCGAGGTCGTGCATGTCGACGAAATCGATCACGCGCGCGGCGGGCGGCGCGATGCCGAGCGCGGCTTCGGCGTCCGCGCAGGCCGCGCGCAGCTCGCGCAGCGTGTCCGGGCCGAGCGTGCTGAACATCAGCAGCCCGTTCACGCGCAGCACGCGCTGCCATTCGGGGAAGACGGTATCGGGACGCGAATGCCAGTGGAGCGCGAGATTCGACCAGATCAGGTCGAACGCGCCGCCGGGAAACGGCAGCGCCGCGAAATCGGCCTGCGCGACGCGCGGGCCGCGCTGGCCCAGCGCCCGGCCGAGCGAGGCCGGCAGCCAGCGGCGCCAGGTGGTCTGCTCGACCTCGCGCTGACCAGCCCGCGCGAGCATCGCGCCGGACAGGTCCACGCCGAACACCGGCGCCTCCGGAAAGCGCGCGCGCAGCGCCGGCAGGTCGTCGCCCGGGCCGCAGCCCGCATCGAGCACGGTCGCGGGGCTCACCTTGATGTATTCGAGGCGCTCGTTCATCCGCTGCGCGATCTCGCGCGGCAGGAACGCAACCGCATCGAACGTGGCGGCACGGCGGTCGAAGATCCGCCGCACGCGCCTGGCGTCATTGGCCGGACGGCCGGTTGAAGTCGAAGCTGGGGACATGTCGGGCACACTGGCGAAGAGCCCGAAGTATACTCGCTCGCCTCGCAAGCTTCATTGAGGCGGCATGCCAGGAGTGTTGCGATGGTCCGCGGTTCCGCCGGGCGCACGATGCGCGTCGTTTTGTCGCAGGTTCGAACGCTGGTCGTGCGCGTTGCCGCGGTCACGTTGCCGAATCGCTGCGCGTTGTGCGGCAATTTGTCACACACCGTGATTTGCGGCGCCTGCGATGCCGCGTACTGGAACGAAGCGCGGCTGCGCTGCGACGTGTGCGCGCTGCCGCTCGGTGTCGGGCGGGCACGATCGCCCGCTGGCAGACGCGCGGGTACCGGCCGCGCGGCCGCGTACCGGTGCGACGCGTGCCGCACCGCGCCGCCGCCGTTCGATGCGACGCTCGCGCTCGCCGATTACCGCGCGCCGCTCGACGGGCTCGCGCGCGGCCTGAAGTTTCACGCGCGGCTCGCGCTCGGCGGCGAATTCGCGGCCCGCCTCGCACGGCTGGTCGACGATACGCGCGGCGCGAACGGCTTCGACCTCGTCGCGCCGGTGCCGCTGTCGCACCGGCGGCTCGTCGCGCGCGGCTACAACCAGGCGTGGGCGATCGCGCGTCCGCTCGCGCGCCGGCTCGGCGTGCAAGCGGACGCGGCCCTGCTCGCACGCGTCGCCGACACCGCGCCGCAGTCGCGGCTCGATCGGCGCGCACGGCACGACAACGTGATGGCGGCGTTCGCGGTGGCAGGCAGCGTCGCCGGTCGCCACGTCGCGCTCGTCGACGACGTGATGACGTCCGGCGCGACGCTCGCGGCGGCCGCGCAGGCGCTGAAGGCGGCGGGCGCCGTGCGCGTGACGAATCTGGTTGCGCTGCGCACCGCCAAGGATTAATTAGATGGAAAGGCCGGCCGCCCGCGCGCGGCCGTCACGAACCGGCCGGCCGGATGCACGCGCGTTGCGCCGCTCCGGCCGCCCCAGCCAAACCGAAACATGTTCAACGTCGTCCTCGTCGCTCCCGAAATTCCGCCGAACACCGGCAACGTGATCCGCCTGTGCGCGAACACCGGCGCGCACCTGCACCTGATCGAGCCGCTCGGCTTCCCGCTCGACGACGCGCGGATGCGCCGCGCCGGCCTCGACTATCACGAGTATGCGCAAATGCGCGTGCACCGCGACTGGGACGCGTTCGTCGCCGCCGAAGCGCCCGATCCCGCGCGGATGTTCGCGTTCACGACGCGCGGCTCGGGCCGCTTCCACGATCGTGCGTTCCTGCCCGGCGACTGGTTCGTGTTCGGCTCGGAAACGCGCGGCCTGCCCGCCGAGCTGCTCGACCGCTTCCCGAACGAACAGCGCGTGCGGCTGCCGATGCGGCCGGACAACCGCAGCCTGAACCTGTCGAACACGGTCGCGGTGGTCGTGTTCGAGGCGTGGCGCCAGGCCGGCTTCGAAGGCGGCGCGTGACGCTCGCTGGCGCAATCCGCGGCGCGGAGCGCGTCAGGTTCGCGCGAGCCGCGCGCGGTACAGGTCGTAGATGTCGGGGGAAAAGCACGCGAACACCACGCGTGCGAGATTCGGCGCCTGCGCGAGCATCTCGGCGACGGTGCCGACCGCGATGTCGACGGCGGCTTCGGCCGGATAGCGGTAGACGCCGCAACTGATCGCGGGAAACGCGATCGACGTCGCGGCCACTTCTTCGGCCAGCTCGATCGCGCGCCGGTAGCACGACGCGAGCAGCTCGGCCTCGCCGCGCGCGCCGCCGTGCCAGACGGGCCCGACCGCGTGGATCACGTAGCGCGCCGGCAACCCGTGGCCGCGCGTGAGCTTCGCGTCGCCGGTGTCGCAGCCGCCGAGCGTGCGGCACTCGGCGAGCAGGCCGGGGCCGGCCGCGCGGTGGATCGCGCCGTCGACGCCGCCCCCGCCGAGCAGCGAGCCATTCGCGGCGTTGACGATCGCATCGACGTCGAGCGTCGTGATGTCGACGAGCTGTGCATCGAGCGTGGTGGAATGGATCTGCAGCATGACAACCTCGCGGAACGCGGGAGACCGTTCAAGCGTAGTCCGCTTTGGCGCCGCGCGCCCGGCGCAACCGTGCCGGGCGATCCGGTCGCGCGCGACGCCGACCGCGCCTATTCGGCGCGCGCGTCGCGGCGCAGCAGGCCGCTCACGGCGTCGCGCGGCGCGATGCCGTCGAACAGCACGCCGCATACGGCTTCCGTGATCGGCATTTCGATCGACTGCGCGCGCGCGAGCGCCAGCACGGCCTGCGCGCAGCGCACGCCTTCGGCCACGTGGCCGAGCGCGCCGAGGATGTCGTTCAGCGTGCGGCCGGCCGCCAGTTGCAGGCCGACCGTGCGGTTGCGCGACAGGTCGCCCGTCGCGGTCAGGATCAGGTCGCCGAGGCCCGTGAGCCCCGTGAAGGTTTCCGCGCGGCCGCCGAGCGCCACGCCGAGCCGCGACATTTCGGCGAGGCCGCGCGTGATCAGCGCGGCGCGCGCGTTCAGCCCGAGGCCGAGGCCGTCGGAAATGCCGGTCGCGATCGCCAGCACGTTCTTCACCGCGCCGCCGACCTCGACGCCGACCACGTCGTCGCCCGTATAGATCCGCATCGCGCCGTGATGGAACGCGGCGAGCGTGCGCTCGCGGCATTCGGCCGACGCGCTCGCGACCGTCAATGCGACGGGCAGCGACTGGCCGACCTCGCGCGCGAAACTCGGGCCCGACAGCACGCCGTTGCTCCGCTGTTCGGGCAACTCGGCCGCGATCACCTGATGCGGCAGCAGATGCGTGTCGGCCTCGAAGCCCTTGCAGACCCAGACGATGTGCGCGGGCACGCAGCCTGCATCGCGCATCGCGCGGCACAGCGTGCGCAGCCCGGCCACCGGCGCGGCGATCACGCACAGTGCGTCGTGAGCGGCGCCGTGCGCGAGCGCGGCGCCGAGATCGGCGTCGTAGCGCAGCGCATCAGACAGCGCGATGCCGTCCAGATAGCGGGAATTTTCGTGCCGGGCCTGCAGCCCGGCGATGAGCGCGGCGTCGCGCGCCCACAGAAGCGTATCGTGCCGCGCGGCCAGATGGCCCGCGAGCGCGGTGCCCCAGGCACCGGCGCCGAGAACGGCTACTTTCATACCCAGCACCGGTCCGGAGTGAAACGTCAGTTCAGCGTCGTGCCGTTCGGCGCACCGTTCGCGCCTGCCGCGGCGCCGGCCTGCTGCTGAAGCTGCGCGAGACGCTGCTCGTACAGCGCCTGGAAGTTGATTTCGGCCAGGTGGATCGGCGGGAAGCCGGCACGCGTGATCGCGTCGGCGATGTTCGAGCGCAGGTACGGGAACAGGATCGTCGGGCACGCGATGCCGACGAGCGGGTCGAGCTGTTCGTCCGGAATGTTGCGGATGTCGAAAATGCCGGCCTGCTTCGCTTCGATCAGGAATGCGACCTTGTCCTTCACCTTCGCGGTGACGGTACCCGACACGATGACTTCGAACACGCTTTCCGCGAGGCGGTCGGCCTTGACGTCGACTTCGACTTCAACCGACGGCATGTCCTGCTCGAGGAAGATCGCCGGCGAATTCGGCTGCTCGAGCGACATATCCTTCAGGTAGACGCGCTGGATGTTGAAGAACGGTTGGTTTTCGACGTCGGACATGGTGTTTCCCTAAAAGTGGTGACGGGGCGGCCCGGCTGTTCGCCGGCCGCCACGGATGTATCGTGCGCGCCCAAGCCGCGGCGCGGCCGGCGGCCATTCTGCCCTAATCAGGCCGCTTGCAGAAGCGGCACGAGGCCGCCTTCGCGGTCGAGCTTCGACAGATCGTCGTAACCGCCGACGTGCGTGTCGCCGATATAGATCTGCGGGACCGTGCGGCGCCCCGTGCGCGTCATCATTTCCTCGCGGCGGGCCGGATCGCGATCGATCAGCACCTTTTCGATCTGCTCGACGCCGCGCAGCTTCAGCAGGCGCTCGGCCTGCATGCAATACGGACACACCTGCGTGCTGTACATCAAAACCTTGTTCACTTCGCCACTCCTTGTTTGACGACCGGCATCCCGGCCTGCTGCCAGGCGGCCACGCCGCCTTCGAGCACGTGCACCTCGGCGTAACCCGCCGCCTCGACCTCGCGCGCCGCCTTCTGCGACTGCTGGCCGTTCTGGCAGACGAGCAGCACCGGGGTGCTCTTGTTCTTCGCGACCTGCGCAATTTTCGCGCCGATCTCGCCCGCGGCGACCTGACGCGCCGACGGCAGATGGCCGGCGGCGAAATCGGACGGCGCGCGCAGGTCGATCACGACCGCGTTGCGACGATTGATGAGCTGCGTCGCCTCCGCGGCCGACAAGCCGCCGCGGCCGCGGCGCAGCGCCGGCCATGCAAGCAGGCCGCCGGAAACCAGCAGGATCGCGATAAGGGCCAGGTTCGTGTAATTGGTAAAGAACGTCACGGAATGTCGCCGGAAAAGAGAAATCGGATGAGGACAATCCTGCCATTATAAAATAACCGTCTTGCGCGATGGCGGGCCCGAACCGGGCGCCGCGCGACGCGCCCCGCTTCCCTCTCACTACCGACCGCAAGATCCATGTACAAACTCGTTCTCATCCGCCACGGCGAATCGACGTGGAACAAGGAAAACCGCTTCACCGGCTGGGTCGACGTCGACCTGACCGAACAGGGTCGCAACGAAGCCTACCAGGCCGGCGAACTGCTCAAGGAGGCCGGCTACACGTTCGACATCGCGTACACGTCGGTACTCAAGCGCGCGATCCGCACGCTGTGGCACGTGCAGGACAAGATGGACCTGATGTACCTGCCGGTCGTCCACTCGTGGCGCCTGAACGAGCGCCACTACGGCGCGCTGTCGGGCCTGAACAAGGCGGAAACGGCCGCGAAGTTCGGCGACGAGCAGGTGCTCGTGTGGCGCCGCAGCTACGACACGCCGCCGCCCGCGCTCGAGCCGACCGACGAACGCGCGCCGTTCGGCGACCCGCGCTATGCGAAGGTGCCGCGCGAGCAGCTGCCGCTCACCGAATGCCTGAAGGACACGGTCGCGCGCGTGCTGCCGCTGTGGAACGAGTCGATCGCGCCCGCGGTGCGCGCCGGCAAGCAGGTGCTGATCGCCGCGCACGGCAACTCGCTGCGCGCGCTGATCAAGTACCTCGACGGCATCTCGGACAGCGACATCGTCGGCCTGAACATCCCCAACGGCGTGCCGCTCGTGTATGAACTCGACGAGAACCTGAAGCCGATCACGCACTATTACCTCGGCGACCAGGAAGCGATCGCGCAGGCGCAGGCCGCCGTCGCGAAGCAGGGCAAGGCGGGCTGACGCCCGTCGCGGCGGGCGGCCCGCGCCCCGGCGCGGCCGTCCGTCCGCGCTTCGGGCCGCGGCCCGCACGCCGCGCGAACCTTCGCGGCCCTGCCGCGGTCGAATCCGCTTTCGAACTCCGCTGCGCGCCCGGCGGCGCCCTGCCGGGCCCTCAGCGGCCGTTGCGGCGCTTTTCGCGCCGTTCCACTGAGTTATCGGACGAACAGTTATACTTGTCCGCTACATCCCCGCTACCGCCACGCGCTTCCCGACCGCACTCGACTCTCTATGCGAATGAATTTGAAGAACATCGGCCTGATTGCCGCGGGCCTCGCCACGGGCGTATTCGCCACGCTGCAGGTTTCCGCATCGGCCGAGCAGACCGCCACGGCGCCGCTTCCCCTCGACCAGCTCCGCCTGTTCGCGGAAGTATTCGGGCAGATCAAGCGCGAGTACGTCGAGCCGGTCGACGACAAGAAGCTGCTGACGGCCGCGATCAAGGGCATGGTGTCGAGCCTCGATCCGCACTCGTCGTTCCTCGACAAGACCGACTATGACGAGCTGCAGGAGCAGACGAAGGGCCGTTTCGCGGGTCTCGGCATCGAGATCTCGCAGGAAGACGGCCTCGTCAAGGTGATCTCGCCGATCGAGGACACCCCCGCGTTCCGCGCCGGCATCCGTCCGGGCGACCTGATCACGCGCATCAACGACAAGCCGGTGCGCGGCATGACGCTCGACAAGGCCGTCAAGCAGATGCGCGGCGAGCCGGGCACCAAGGTCACGCTGACGATCTTCCGCAAGAGCGACGACCGCACGTTCCCGGTCACGGTCACGCGCGCGATCATCAAGGTCCAGAGCGTGAAGATGAAGATGCTCGATCCGGGCTACGCGTATATCCGCATCACGAGCTTCCAGGAGCGCACGACGCCCGATCTCGCGCAGAAGCTGCAGGACATCGCGCGCCAGCAGCCGAACCTGAAGGGCCTGATCCTCGACCTGCGCAACAACGGCGGCGGGCTGCTGCAGAGCGCGGTCGGCGTGGCCGGCGCGTTCCTGCCGCCCGACTCGGTCGTCGTGTCGACCAACGGCCAGATCCCCGATTCGAAGCAGGTCTACCGCGACACGTACGACAACTATCGCCTGCCGTCCTTCGACGGCGATCCGCTGAAGAACCTGCCGCCCGTCTTCAAGACCGTGCCGATGATCGTGCTGACGAACGCGTATTCGGCGTCCGCGTCGGAAATCGTCGCCGGTGCGCTGCAGGATTCGAAGCGCGCGCAGATCATGGGCAAGACGACGTTCGGCAAGGGTTCGGTGCAGACGGTGCGCCCGATGACGGCCGACACCGCGCTGCGCCTGACCACCGCGTACTACTACACGCCGAGCGGCCGTTCGATCCAGAACAAGGGCATCACGCCGGACGTGCCGGTCGATCAGTACGCGGACGGCGATCCGGACGACGTGCTCGTGACGCGCGAGGTCGACTACACGAACCACCTCGCGAACACGCAGGATCCGAACGAGAAGAAGGAACAGGAAGAGCGCGAGCAGCGCCGGATGGATCAGTTGCGCGTGCTCGAAGAGCAGAACGACAAGAAGACGCCGGAGCAGCGCCAGAAGGATCGCGATCGCAAGCCGATCGAGTTCGGCAGCGCCGACGACTTCATGATGCAGCAGGCGCTCAACAAGCTCGAAGGCAAGCCGGTCCAGGAATCGAAGTCGCTGCTCGCCGAGAGCACGACGAAGAGCCCGGCCGCGAAGGCTGCCGCGAGCGCGAAGGCATCGGGCGCGAGCGCCGCGAAGCCGGCTTCCGCACCGAAGCCCGCCTCCGCGCCGAAGTAAGCGCCGGCCGGTATCCGACGGGCCATCGCGGGAAGACCGCGATGGCCCGTTTTTCATGCGCGCCTAAAATAACGAACGTCCGCCCGCCTCGCCCACGACTGCCCATGAACGACGATCAACTCCTTCGCTACTCCCGCCACATCCTCGTCGACGAAATCGGCATCGAGGCGCAGCAGCGCTTTCTCGACGCGCATGCGATCGTCGTCGGCGCGGGCGGCCTCGGCTCGCCCGCCGCGATGTACCTCGCGGCGTCGGGGGTCGGCACGCTCACGCTCGTCGATGCCGATACGGTCGACCTCACGAACCTGCAGCGGCAGATCCTGCACGTGACGGCATCGGTCGGGCGCAGCAAGGTCGAGTCGGGGCGCGACGCGCTGGCGCAACTGAATCCCGAGGTGAAGGTGAACGCGGTCGCGGCGCGCGTCGACGATGCATGGCTCGACGCGCACGTGCCGCACGCGAGCGTCGTGCTCGACTGCACCGACAACTTCGCGACGCGGCACGCGATCAACCGTGCGTGCGTCGCGCACGGCGTGCCGCTCGTGTCGGGCGCCGCGCTGCGCTTCGACGGCCAGATCAGCACGTTCGACTTCCGCGACGCGGCCGCGCCCTGCTATGCGTGCGTGTTCCCGGAAGACCAGCCGTTCGAGGAAGTCGCGTGCGCGACGATGGGCGTGTTCGCGCCGACCGTCGGGATCATCGGCGCGATGCAGGCGGCCGAGGCGCTGCGCGTGATCGGCGGCATCGGCAAGACGCTCAACGGGCGGCTGATGATGCTCGATTCGCTGCGGATGGAATGGACGACGATGAAAATCGCGCGCCAGGCCGATTGCCCCGTGTGCGGCGGGCGGCACTGACGCGCGCATCACGCATGCGCCGGACCGCGTATGCGTGACATTTCGCTACAGTTCGCGGTCAGCGGCGGCTGAACGCCCAAGCGCGCCCAGGTTTGCCTAGGCGGCCGCGTCCGCGCGCGGCTCGGCGACCGACAGCCGCTGCAGCGCCGCCTGCACTTCTTCCGGCTCGAACGCGGCCAGCACGTCGGCCGTCGGCTTTTCGAGCGCCTTCAGGTGCGCGCGCAGGATCTCCTGCTTCACGACGAGCAACTGGCTCGGATGCATCGAGAACTCGGTGAGCCCCATCCCGAGCAACAGGCGCGTGAGCGCCGGATCGCCCGCCATCTCCCCGCACACCGACACCGACACGCCCGCGCACTTCGCCTCGCGCAACGTGTAAGCGATCAGGTGCAGCACCGCCGGATGCAGCGGATCGTACAGGTGCGCGACCGCATTGTCGGCGCGATCGATCGCGAGCGTGTACTGGATCAGGTCGTTCGTGCCGATCGACAGGAAATCGAAGCGCTTCAGGAACAGCGGCAGCGCGATCGCCGCGGCCGGGATCTCGATCATCGCGCCGATGCGCACGTTCGGATCGTACGCGAGCCCCGCGTCGTCGAGCTGGCGCTTCGCCTCGCGGATCAGGTCGAGCGTCTGGTCGATTTCCTGCGCGTGCGCGAGCATCGGGATCAGGATCTTCACCTGGCCGAACGCCGACGCGCGCAGGATCGCGCGCAACTGCGTGAGGAACATCTGCGGCTCGGACAGGCTCCAGCGGATCGCGCGCAGCCCGAGCGCCGGGTTCGGCGCCGTTTCGTAGCCTTCGTCGAGCGCCTCGAGCGGCTTATCGGCGCCGACGTCGATCGTGCGGATCGTCACCGGCATGCCCTTCATCCACTCGACGGCCCGCTTGTACGCGGCGAACTGCTCCTCCTCTTCCGGCATCTCCTTCTGATGCATGAACAGGAACTCGGAGCGGAACAGGCCGACGCCGACCGCGCCGGCCTCGACGGCCGCCTTCGCGTCGTCGGGCAGCTCGATGTTCGCGTACAGGTCGATCTTCGTGCCGCACAACGTTTGCGTCGGCGAGAACTTCAGGCGCTGCAGCTTGCGTTGCTCCAGCAGCTTCTCGGACTGGCGGTACGAATATTCCTCGAGGACGATCGGCGCCGGATCGACGATCACGATGCCCGCGTCGCCGTCGACGATGATCAGGTCGTCCTGGCGGATCAGCGCACTCGCATGCTGGACGCCGACCGCGGCCGGAATGCCGAGGCTGCGCGCGACGATCGCGGTGTGCGACGTGCGCCCGCCGAGATCGGTGACGAACGCCTGGAACGACTGCGTCTTGAACTGCATCATGTCGGCCGGCGCGATGTCGTGCGCGACGACGATCATCTCGTTCGTGCCGTTCCTGGCCGCGCCGTCGAGCGCCTGCGACGCCGACGGCGCACCGGCGAGCGCCTTCAGCACGCGCTCGACCACCTGCTCGATGTCGGCCTTGCGCTCGCGCAGGTATTCGTCCTCGATGTCGTCGAAATGGCGCGTGAGCAGCTCGAGCTGCTCGGTCAGCGCCCATTCGACGTTGTAGCGGCGCGTGCGGATCAGGTCGATGGTTTCCTGCACGAGCATCTCGTCGCTCAGGATCATCGTGTGAACGTCGATGAAAGCGCCGACTTCGCTCGGGGTGTCGTCGGTCAGGTCGGCGCGCAGCGCTCCGAGCTCGCGACGCACGACGTCGAGCGCCGTGCGGAATCGCTCGACTTCGGCGTCGATCTGGTTGGCCTCGATCAGGTAATGGGCGACGTCGAGCGCCGCAGGCGCGATCAGATACGCTCGCCCGATCGCGATACCTCGTGAGACGGGAATGCCATGCAGCGTGAAGGACACGCGCACCTCCTCTGTACAAGTAAAGCCGCGGCACACTGCTGCGATGCGCTTATGACCCCGGTTAGCGATTATAAATTCCGCGACTCCCTGCTGACTGCATGCACCGCAGCATTGCGCATTTCGCATCAATGCTTCCGACGAAAAAAATGCCGCGAAACCCGCGGCATTCTCAGTCGAAACGGCAACGATCGCGCGCAGCGATCACTGACCTTCGCCGAACTTGTCGGCGATCAGCTTTAGCAGCGCGTCCATCGCTTCCCGCTCGTCGGGCCCTTCGGTCTCGATCGTCACGGTGCTGCCGATACCGGCCGCCAGCATCATCACGCCCATGATGCTCTTCGCGTTGATCTTGCGCCCGTTGCGTGTCATCCAGACTTCCGACTGGAAGTTGCCGGCCAGTTGCGTGAGCTTGGCCGATGCGCGCGCATGGAGCCCCAATTTATTGACGATGGTGGTTTCTTGTTGAAGCATGATTCTCGGTCGGGTCGGTCGGGACCGCCGGCGGCGCGCGCCGGCGGGTCGGTCTAAAACGGAAAACGGATGCTCAGTGCGATTCGCTCGGGGTGCGCGGCTGCGGTTCGGGCGGAATCGGCGCGCACTGGCCGCAGCCGGTTTCCGTCGGCGGCGGCGGCGTGCCGGACGACACCTCGTGCACGCCCTTCGCGCCGCCGGACAGCGCCTTGTCGACCAGCTTGTCGAGCGGCACGGTGCGATAGCAGACGGCCCGCACGAGCATCGGCAGGTTCACGCCGGCCAGCACGCGCACGTTGTCGAGCTTCGCGAGCTGGCCCGCGATGTTCGCGGGCGTCGCGCCGTACATGTCGGTCAGCACGACGACGCCGTTGTCTTCGCGCAGCCGCGCGAGTTCCGCGTGCGCAAACGCCATCACCTGGGCCGGATCGCTGTCGGCCATCACGTCGATGCAGCCGATGCGGGCGGGCACGCCGCCGTAGATGTGCGCGATGCAGTCGCGCAGCGCGGTGGCGAGCGGGGCGTGCGCGATGATCAGGATCCCGGCCATGTCAGATCGCTCCCGGCCGCCCCTGGCGGGCCGATACCCCGCGGCGGGGCAATGAGCGTAGCGAGTGTGGGGAACGTTTCATGTTCAGCCTTGCAACAGTGTCGGCCCGACCGCCGGGCCTTCGGTGCGCCGATCACGGCACCGGGCAAGCGGGCATTGTAGCAGGCCGGTCAAGCGGCTCCGGCGACGGGGGACCTGCGCGGCCGCCGCCGGGGTTGCACGGGCGGCGGCCTACGCGGCCGCACGCTCCAGCGCGTCGATGAACATCGCGGCGACGTCGAAGCCCGTCTGCTCCATGATCTCGCGGAAGCACGTCGGGCTCGTGACGTTCACCTCGGTCAGCCAGTCGCCGATCGCGTCGAGGCCGACCAGCAGCAGCCCGCGCGACGCGAGCACGGGCCCGAGCGTCGCGGCGATCTCGCGGTCGCGCTCCGTCAGCGGCTGCGCGACGCCGAGGCCGCCCGCGGCGAGATTGCCGCGCACCTCGCTGCCCTGCGGAATCCGCGCGAGCGAATACGGCACGGGCTCGCCGCCGATCAGCAGGATGCGCTTGTCGCCGGCCTTGATCTCGGGAATGAACTTCTGCGCCATCACCGAGCGCGTGCCGTCGTGGCTCAGCATCTCGACGATCGAGCCGAGGTTCATGCCGTCCGGCTTCACGCGGAACACGCCCATCCCGCCCATCCCGTCGAGCGGCTTCAGGATCACGTCGCCGTGCTCGGCGTGGAACGCGCGCAGCCGTTTCGCGTCGCGCGTGACGAGCGTCGGTGCGACGAACTGTGGAAACTCGCCGATCGCGAGCTTCTCCGAATGATCGCGGATCGACTGCGCCTTGTTGAACACGCGTGCTCCCGCGCGCTCGGCCAGCTCGAGCAGCCACGTCGACGTCACGTATTCCATGTCGAACGGCGGATCCTTGCGCATCAGCACCGCGCCGAACGATTCGAGACGGCGCGCGTCGACCGGGCCCGCGTCGAACCAGGTGTCGCGATGCAGGTCGTCCAGTTCGCCGACGAACGCGATGCGCCGCACGTCGGCCTCGACCGCCGAGCCCGTCCACGCGAGGTGGCGCGGCTCGCACGCGTACACCGCATGCCCGCGCCGGGCGGCCTCCGCCATCATCGCGTAGGTCGAATCCTTGTAGATCTTGAAATGCTCGAGCGGGTCGGCGATAAAAAGAATGTCCATGCGGGTCCTGTACGTAGCGAAGGTCCGTTACACCTGGATGGCTTCGGGGTCGGTCTTTTCCAGTTCGATCGACGACGCGATCAGCGACAGCCGCGCGACGACGCCGTACATGTAGAAACGGTTCGGCGGCGCGGCGCCCGGCTTGGCGCCTGCATCCGGCAGCGCGGTGTGCTCGAAGCCGAGCGGCACGTAGTGCATGCCGGGCGCGTTCAGGTTCTGGTCGCGCTCGCGGCCGCCGTGCGTGCGGTAGAAGCCGCCGACCACGTAGCGGTCGATCATGTACACGACCGGCTCGGCCACTTCGTCGCCGACGCGCTCGAACGTGTAGACGCCTTCCTGCACGATCACGTCGCGCACCGCGAGGCCGGCCTTCGATTCGGCCATCTGCGCGCGCTCGGCCTTCGTCATGCGGCCGATCTCGGCCGCGTCGTGCACGGTCATCACGCCACGGCCCGCGGTGCCCGCGTCGGCCTTCACGACGACGTACGGCTTCTCGCTGATCCCGTATTCGCGATACTTGCGCGCGATCTTCTTCAGCACGCCGTCGATCGCGTCGGCGAGCGCCTGCTCGCCTTCATGCGCCTGCCAGTCGACGCCTTCCACGTGCGCGAAATACGGATTCACCATCCACGGATCGACGCCGACCATCTTCGCGAACTTCTTCGCGACGTCGTCGTAGCACGCGAAGTGCGTCGACTTGCGGCGCACGGCCCAGCCCGCGTGCAGCGGCGGCAGCAGGTATTGCTCGTGCAGGTTTTCCAGCACGGCCGGGATGCCGGCCGACAGGTCGTTGTTCAGCAGGATCGAGCACGGATCGAAATTCTTCAGGCCGAGGCGGCGCTGCGAACGCTCGAGCGGTTCGAGCACGATCTTCTGGCCGTCGGCCAGCGTGATCGGCGTCATGTCGGTGATGCCGGGGTCGAGCGAGCCGAAGCGCACGTTCAGGCCGGCCTGGCGCATGATCGTCGCGAGACGCGCGACGTTTTCCAGATAGAACGCGTTGCGGGTCGGCAACTCGGGAATCACGAGCAGATTCTTCGCGTCCGGGCAGATCTTCTCGATCGCGGCCATCGCGGCCTGCACGGCGAGCGGCAGCACTTCGAACGGCAGATTGTTGAATGCGCCGGGAAACAGGTTCGCATCGACGGGCGCCAGCTTGAAGCCGGCATTGCGCAGGTCCACCGAACAATAGAACGGCGGGGTGTGTTCCTGCCATTCGAGCCTGAACCAGCGTTCGATCGCAGGCGTCGCGTCGAGGATCTTCTGCTCGAGTTCGAGCAGCGGACCGTTCAACGCGGTAACGAGGTGGGGAACCATGAATCACTCGCGAGCGGGAGAATGAAGATTGTAGAGCAATTGCCTTGCCCATTTGGGGATTGTTCCCGGCTTCACAAGGATTATGGAGGCAGTTTTCGGCTATTGACCCGATAGAGTGAAGGGTTATCCGCTACGGCAGCCCGTGACAGGAGAAAAAAAGCCCGCCGGTGAGGCGGGCCGAAGTCGCTGCGCTCATTCGGAGCGGGCGCCGTCGTCGCGGCGGCCCGCCGTTGATTCGTGTGACTTATTCCACGTGCTCGCCGTGCAGGATCACGTCGAGACCTTCGCGCTCTTCCTCTTCGGTCACGCGCAGGCCGATGGTCAGGTCGATCAGCTTCAGCAGCACGAAGCTCAGCACGCCGCTGTAGACCAGCGTGATCAGCACGCCCTTCGCCTGCAGCAGCAGGCTGCCGTCGAAACCGCCGATGTCCTTGACCGCGAATACGCCGGTCAGCAGCGCGCCGAGAATCCCGCCGATGCCGTGCACGCCGAACGCGTCGAGCGAATCGTCGTAGCCGAGCTTCGACTTGAGCCAGGTGGCCGACCAGAAGCAGATCACGCCCGCCGCGATGCCGATCACGAGCGCGCCCGCCACGCCGACGAAGCCGGCTGCCGGCGTGATCGCCACGAGACCCGCGACCGCGCCCGACACGATGCCGAGCACCGACGGCTTGCCCTTCGCGATCCACTCGGCGAACATCCAGCCGAGCGCCGCGCAGGCGGTCGCGACTTGCGTCGTCAGCATCGCGAAGCCGGCACGGCCGTCGGCCGCGACCGCCGAACCCGCGTTGAAACCGAACCAGCCGACCCACAGCATCGAGCCGCCGATCATCGTCAGCACCAGGTTGTGCGGGGCCATCGATTCACGACCGTAGCCGACGCGCTTGCCGAGCACCAGGCACGACACGAGGCCCGCGATACCGGCGTTGATGTGCACCACCGTGCCGCCCGCGAAGTCGAGCACGCCGTCGGACGACAGCCAGCCGGTCGGCTCCCACACCATGTGGGCGATCGGCACATAGACGATCAGCGACCAGAGCGTCATGAACACGAGCATCGCCGAGAACTTCATCCGGTCGGCGAACGCGCCGCAGATCAGCGCCGGCGTGATGATCGCGAACGTCATCTGGTAGACGAAGTAGACCGATTCCGGAATCGTCGACGCGAGGTGGCTGACCGTCAGCGTCGTCGCCTTGTCGCCCTTCACGTAGGCCATGCCGTGCAGGAACACGCGCGACAGGCCGCCGATGAAGCCGTTGCCCGGCGTGAACGCGAGGCTGTAGCCGACCACCGTCCACAGCACCGTGATCAGCGCGGTGATCGCGAAGCTCTGCATCACGGTCGCGAGCACGTTCTTCTTGCGGACCATGCCCGCGTAGAACAGCGCGAGGCCGGGGATCGTCATGAACAGCACGAGCGCGGTGGACGTCAGCATCCACGCGGTGTCGCCCGCGCTGATCTTCGACGAATCGACCGAGAACGGGGCCGTCGGTGCGGCCGGGGCGGCCGGCGCGGACGCGGCGGCGGCAGCCGATGCGTCGGCCGCGCCCGAAGCCGGTGCGGCGGCGGATGCGTCGGCGGCCGGTGCGGAAGCGGCCGGCGCGGCGGCGCCCGATGCGTCGGAAGCGGTGGCGGCGGGCGCGGAACCAGCCGCGGCGGACGCCGCGTCGTCCGCGAGCGCGGAGCCGACGCCGGCCGCGATCAGCGAGCCTGCCATCAGCAGGGACATCAGAAGTTTGCGCATCTTGGGTTTCCTCTTGTCGCTTGTCTTGTCTGTTCTGTTACAGCGCGTCGGCGCCCGTCTCCCCGGTGCGAATCCGGATCACCTGTTCGATCGGCGTGACGAAGATCTTGCCGTCGCCGATCTTGCCCGTGCGCGCCGCCCGCTCGATCGCTTCCACCGCCTGGTCGACGAGATCGTCGGAGACGGCCGCCTCGATCTTCATCTTCGGCAGGAAATCGACCACGTATTCGGCGCCGCGGTACAGCTCGGTGTGCCCCTTCTGGCGCCCGAACCCTTTCACCTCCGTCACCGTGATGCCCGAGACGCCAAGCGCCGACAGCGCCTCGCGCGTCTCATCGAGCTTGAACGGCTTGATGATTGCGGTAATGAGTTTCATGAAGTCCTCTCGCTGGGTTGTCCCGTCGAATTGGTTGGAATGTTGTAACGGACTCTTCTCAGCAACTCGCATGCCATGTCGGCCCGAACACCGTCTCGAACGGCTTCGGAACGGGGTCACATCGCGTGGTGTAAGGCGCGGAAGCCCGGCCGAATGGCCAACATGGGCCGCTTTGCTGGCGCGGCGAAAGGATCGTTGCTAGAGTGCACGCACGTCCCGGAACGCCGGGCCATTCACCCATGCGGGCGCCATGCCCGGAATTCGCGCCCCGCGCGCACCATTTCCGGTCATGCGTGCATCATGGGCACGTACGCAACTGAAGATGCACATTTTTTGTGCAAGGAAGGGGAATCACCATGAAGCAACCCAGCGACGTTTTCAACGATCTCCAATCGCGCGTCAGCGATTTGCTGAAAAACTCGCCGGCCAAGGACGTCGAGCGCAACGTGAAGGCCATGCTGTCGCAAGGCTTCTCGAAGCTCGATCTCGTCACGCGCGAGGAATTCGACACCCAGGCACAGGTGCTCGCCCGCACCCGCGTGCGCCTCGAGGAACTCGAAAAGCGCGTCGCGGAACTCGAGCAGAAGCTCGCCGCCCCGCAGGCCTGACGCCCCACCGGCCGCAAGGTCCGGGCGCGGGCCGCCACGTGCGGCCTGCGCCCGCCACCTTCCTCCCCGCTTCGTCGTCCGTCGGTCTTCGCCGTACCCTACGCTCTTCGCCGTTCATCGTTCTTCGCAGCATCCTCCGCTCTTCGCAGTCCATCGCTCTTCGCCGTTCATCGTTCTTCGCAGCATCCTCCGCTCTTCGCAGTCCATCGCTCTTCGCAGTTCGTCGTTCGCAACACCTCGTTCTTTCCCCGCGCCACGCCGGCAAGCGCGCACCGATTTCTCCGATTCCCGCGGCGTGCGGCCCCGAACGGCCGTCGTCCGCCCGTCATGCAGGAGCCTCGCCATGTCGCTCGCCGTGGTGCGCAGTCGCGCGCCCGCCTCCGGCCGCGCGCCGGACGTCACCGTCGAAGTCCATCTCGCCAACGGATTGCCGTCGTTCTCGATCGTCGGGCTGCCCGATCTCGAAGTCCGCGAAAGCCGCGAGCGCGTGCGCGCCGCGCTGCAGAACTGCGGATTCGAATTCCCGGTGCGCCGCATCACCGTCAATCTCGCGCCGGCCGATCTGCCGAAGGAATCGGGCCGTTTCGACCTGCCGATCGCGCTCGGCATCCTTGCCGCGAACGGCCAGATCCCGGCCGACGCGCTGGCCGGCCGCGAATTCGCGGGCGAGCTGTCGCTGACGGGCGCGCTGCGGCCGATGCGCGGCGCGTTCGCGATGGCCTGCGGCGCCGCGCGGGACTGGCGCGCGGCACAATCCGGCGCTGGCAGCGCCGGCGGCCCGGGCCTTGATTTCCCCGGCCCGCGCGATTGCACCGCGACATCGCGGCCGCCCGAGCTGTACCTGCCGCTCGACAGCGCCGCCGAGGCCGCGCTCGTGCCGGGCGTGACCGTATTCGGTGCACGCGACCTGCCCGCACTGTGCGCGCACCTCGCCGATGCGCCGGACGGGCGGCTCGCGCCGGTCGCGGCGCCCTGCCTCGATGGCCTGCCGGCGCCGGCCGCCCCCGACCTCGCGGACGTCGTCGGGCAGCGGGGCGCCCGGCGCGCGCTCGAAGTCGCGGCCGCGGGCGGCCATCACATGCTGATGGTCGGGCCGCCCGGGGCCGGCAAATCGATGCTGGCCGCGCGCCTCGCGGGGCTGCTGCCGCCGCTCACCGACGACGAGGCGCTGACCTCGGCCGCGCTGCTGTCCGCGAGCCGGCTCGGCTTCTCGCCCGCGCAGTGGCGCCGCCGGCCATTCCGCGCGCCGCACCACTCGTCGAGCGCCGCCGCGCTGGTGGGCGGCCGCAATCCGCCGCAGCCGGGCGAAATCACGCTCGCGCACCTCGGCGTGCTGTTTCTCGACGAACTGCCGGAATTCGACCGGCACGTGCTGGAAATGCTGCGCGAGCCGCTGGAAGCCGGCCGCATCACGATCTCGCGCGCGGCCCAGCAGGCCGACTTCCCCGCCGCGTGCCAGTTGATCGCCGCGATGAACCCGTGCCCGTGCGGCTGGCACGGCGATCCGTCCGGGCGCTGCCGCTGCTCGCCGGACGTGGCCGCCCGCTATCTGCGCAAGCTGTCGGGGCCGCTGCTCGATCGCATCGACATCCAGATCGACCTGCCCGCGCTGTCGCCGGCTGAGCTCGCGACGCGCGCGACGGCGCCCGGCGAGCCGAGCGCGGCGGTGGCCGCCCGCGTCGCGCAGGCGCGTGCGCTGCAGCTCGAGCGGCAGGGCAAGACGAATCACATGCTGAGCGGCCGCGAAACCGACGACCTGTGCCGGCCGACCGACGAAGGCGAGCGGTTGCTGCGCGAGGCCGGCGAGCGCTTCGGCTGGTCGGCGCGCGCGTATTTCCGCGTGCTGAAAGTCGCGCGGACGATCGCCGACCTGGCCGGCGACCCGCTGCCGACGGCCGCGCAGATCGCCGAGGCGATCCGCTACCGGCGCGCGTTGACGGCGCTGTGAGCGCGCGAGGAGGACAAAATCAGGCTGTCAAGACTTGACTTATGCACAATTTCGCGAATCCGGCCCCGGATCGCGGCTCGCCGCGGCGTTTGCCGGACGGAATTCGTATCCCATTGTTTTGATTGATTTTTCTCAAAGGGCGAACGGGCGACCAAACGGGCCGGAAGGCCGGCCGGCGCGGCTCTGCGGGAGATACGCGCGACTTTTCAACAAAGTTATCCACATGCGCTGTGGATAGTCGAAAAACCCTCGCAAAATCCGGCGATTAGCGTCGAAAGCTGCGAATGAACTTTCAGTTGTCGCAGCGTGTCTGAGCGCCCTCGCCGGCCGTCGTCAATCGAGTTTGAACGAGCCGAAAAACTGGTCGAGCTGCTCCTGCGCGAGCGGCCCGTCGGCGATCACGACGGCCTGATACGCGTGCCGGCCGCGCGCGGCGAGCCGCGCGATGATCGTCTTGCGGGCACGATCGCCGCCGGCGGCCGCGCCCGCGATGCGCAGCTCGACCCCGCTCACCGCGCCGCCGGCCGCGAGCGGCACCGGCACTGCCGCCGTCCGCGGCGCGCCGTCGAGGTTGCGCGACAGCCCGGCGCGCAGGAATTCGAGCGCCGCGCGGCGCGTGTCGTCGCGATCGTCGGGCAGCGTCAGCGTGCCGACCGCGAATACCGCGCCGTCGACGTGCGCGGCCTGCATCCGCATCGGCATCGACGTGCCGCCGAGCACCACCGGCTGCTCCTCGACGGTCGGCTTCGCCGGCAGGTCGATCGTATAGCCGGCATCGTTGTGCAGCGTGCGCCAGTCGTACGACGGCGAGCACGCGGCCAGGGTGGCGCTCAGGCAGGCCAGCGCGGCGAAGTGTCGCAGCGGACGAAAAAGGGGGCGCAACGAATCGATGAATTCCTTCGGCATGGCGTGGATCGCGGCAGGCAAAAAGGGCCATTATCCGCCGAACCCGAAAACCGGGATGCAGGCCGCCGCCGGTGCGCGCGCCGCATTCGCGCTAAAATGAGCGCCGAATTTCGACGTCGTTTGCATCGACGTCGTTTGCATCGATCCGCGTCATCGACTCCGAGAGCACCAGATGAACACCACGCCTTCCACCCGCCGCAGTGCCGGCCCCGTGCGCTACCTCGTCGCGGCCGCCGTCGTCGCGGCGATCGCCGTCGCCGGCTTCTTCGCGTTCAACGGCAAGTCCAGCGTGCCGGACGCAACCTTCACGCTGCTGTCGGGCCAGAAGGTCTCGACCGCCGGCGACCTGAAGGGCAAGGTCTATCTCGTGAACTTCTGGGCGACGAGCTGCGCGACCTGCATGCAGGAAATGCCGCAGATGGTCGATACCTACAATCGCTTCAAGGGTCAGGGGCTGGAATTCGTCGCGGTCGCGATGAACTACGATCCGCCGATGTACGTCGCGAACTACGCGCAGACGCGCCAGTTGCCGTTCAAGGTCGCGCTCGACGACGGCAGCGTCGCGAAGCAGTTCGGCAACGTGCAGCTCACGCCGACGACCTTCGTCGTCGACAAGGACGGCAAGATCCTGAAGCGCTACGTCGGCGCGCCGCAATTCGCGGAACTCGACGCGCTGCTCAAGAAGGCGCTCGACGGCAACGCGGCCTGAGCGCCGGACTCGCAGGGCCGCACACCGCGCCCTGCTCCGCAAAACGGACCGCACCGCGGTCCGTTTGCTTTTCAGCGCTCGGTTTCGCCTTTCGCCGACAGCCCGTAGCGCTTCATCTTCTCGTACAGCGTCGCCTTGCCGACATGCAGCCGGTCGGCCGTCGCCGCGACCGCGCCGCCCGTCTGGTTCAGCGCCTCGGCGATCACCGCGCGCTCGAACTGCTCGATGCGCTCCTTCAGCGTCTGGTCGTTGCCGGCGGCATCGCCCGCGCCCGTTTCCTGCGGCATGTCGGCCACGCCGAGCACGAAGCGGTCGGCTGCGTTGCGCAGCTCGCGCACGTTGCCCGGCCAGTCGCGCTGCATCAGGCTCGCGCGCTGCCGGTCGGTCAGCACCGGCGCGGGCCGCCCGTAGCGCACGGCCGCGTCGAGCATGAAGTGCTCGAACAGCGGCACGATGTCCTCGCGGCGCTCGGCAAGCGGCGGCAGCGCGATCGTCACGACGTTGAGCCGGTACAGCAGGTCGCGCCGGAACGTGCCGGCCGCGACGAGCTCGCTCATGTCGCCCTTCGCGGCCGCGACCACGCGGCAGTTCACGCGGATCGGCTGGTTCGAGCCGAGCCGCTCCAGCACGCCGTCCTGCAGCACGCGCAAGAGCTTCACCTGCAGCGCGAGCGGCATGCTTTCGATTTCGTCGAGGAACAACGTGCCGCCGGACGCGTATTCGAGCTTGCCGACGCGCCGCTTCGCCGCGCCGGTGAACGCGCCGGGCTCGTAGCCGAACATCTCCGACTCGAACATCGGCTCGGGCAGTGCGCCGCAATTGACCGCGATGAACGGCTTGTCGCGGCGCGGCGACAGCTCGTGCAGGCTGCGCGCGATCAGCTCCTTGCCGGCGCCCGTGTCGCCGTTGATCAGCACCGACGCGTCGGTCGGCGCGATGTTCGCGATCAGCTTGCGCACCTGCTCGATCGCCGGGCTGCGGCCGATGATGCGCGGCGCGACGACGTTCTGCCCGGCCAGCTCGCGCCGCAGCGCGTGGTTCTCGAGCACGAGCTCGCGGCGCTCGAGCGCGCGGCGTACCGTCTCGATCAGGCGCTCGGCCGCGAACGGCTTCTCGATGAAGTCGTACGCGCCGTCGCGCATCGCCTGCACGGCCATCGAGATGTCGCCGTGCCCGGTGACGAGGATCACCGGCACGTCGGGCACGCGCTCGCGGCACTGCGCGAGCACGTCGAGCCCGCTGGCACCCGGCAGCCGGATGTCGCTCACGATCGCGCCGGCGGTATCCGCGACGATCGCCTTCTCGGCCGCCTCGGCCGACTCGAAGCCGGCGACGTCGAAGCCCGCCAGTTGAAGGCTCTGCACGCTCGCCCGGCGCACGAGCGCATCGTCTTCGATATAGATCACTTGCAGCCGGTTGGCCATCTTGGTCACTTGCTCCTGACAGGCCGCGCGGCGCCCGCGCGGCTCTCGTTGATGCCGGTCGTCGCCGACCGGGCCTGCATCCTGCCGCCCGTCCAGGCTAATGCGAGCCCGCCGGCTCGGACACGGAGTCCGGATGATGCGTGCGGGCGCGCCGCAGCGTCAAGACGAACAGCGCGCCGCCCGACGGGGCGTTGCGGGCGGTCAGCGCGCCGCCCGCGTCGCTGGCGATCGACGACGAGATCGCGAGGCCGAGCCCGAGCCCGCGCCCCATTTCCTTGGTCGTGAAGAACGGCTCGAACAGGCGCGGCAGCAAATCGGGCGCGATGCCGGAGCCGTTGTCGCGCACCTCGACCGCGAGCGTCGCGGCCGACACCGCGATCGTCACCTCGATGGCCGGCGCCGCGACGCCGGCCACCGCGTCGAGCGCGTTGCCGAGCAGGTTGATCAGCACCTGTTCGAGGCGCAGGTCCTCGCAGCGCGCGACGAGTTCGGGATAGTCGCGCGCCAGATCGAGCGGCGCATCCCGCGCGGGCGACACGGTGGCATCCTGCAGCGTCAGCGTGAGCGCGACGCCGCGCAGGCGCTCGTCGAGCAGCGACAGCACGCTGCGCAGCGCACGCACGACGAGCGCCTGCTCGTTGCGCGGCTTCGCGCGGCCGACGAACAGCTTCAACTGGTTCGTGATCTTGCCCATCCGCTCGGTGAGCGCGGCGATCGCCTCGAGATTCTCGCGCGCGGCGGCCTGCTCGCCGCGATCGAGCAGCACGCGCGTGTTGTCCGAGAAGCTGCGCAGCGCCGCGAGCGGCTGGTTCAGTTCATGCGTGATGCCGGCCGCCATCTGGCCGAGCGCGGCGAGCTTGCTCGCCTGGATCAGTTCGTCGTGCGCGGCGCGCAGCTCCTGCTCCGCGCGGATCCGGTCGCCGACTTCCTTCTGCAACTGCTCGTTCGCTTCAGACAAATCGGCCGTACGCTCCTCGACGCGCCGGTTCAGTTCCGCGTACGCCTGCTGCAGCAGCGCGCGGCCACGGATCATTTCGCGCACGCGGGCACGGCGCATCCGCCAGTAGAACGCGAGCAGCGCGACCGACACGAAGCCGAAGCCGGTGACGATCGTCGCGTTGCGCGCGTCGGCATCGATCGGCGCGATCGGCGCGAGCGTGACGAGCAGCCAGTCGGGCTCGCCGATCCGGCGCTTGCTGGCGAGAAAGCGCGGCGCGCGCCGGCCGGCGCCGAGGCGCACGATTTCCGCATCGGCGCCGAGCGTCTGCTCGACGCGCAGCGGCAGCGGCGTGACCGGTTGCTGCGCGTACTGGCGCGTTTCGTAGATCGACGCGGCGACGGGCCCCGTGAGCGGGCGCAGCGTGTGGTACTTCCATGCGGGCACCGACGACAGGAACACGACGCCGTGATCGTCCGCGACGACGAGCGGCTCCGACGCATCGGCGCCCTGGAACCATTCGAGATTGAGCTTCACGACGACGACGCCCGCGATCCTGCCGTCGCGCCACACCGGCTGCGAGATGTAGTAGCCGGGGTCGCGCGAGATCGTGCCGATCCCGAAGAAGCGGCCGACCCGGCCGTTCATCGCATCGACGAAATACGGGCGGAAACGGTATTCGATCCCGACGAAGCTGTCGGGCGCGCGCCAGTTGCTGGCGGCGACGCACAGGCCGTCCGCGCCGATCACGTAGGTGACGGTCGCGTGCGCGTGCTCGTTGAGGTCTTCGAGATAGCGGTTGACGCGCGCGGTGTAGTCGGCGCGCTTCGGCTCGGCGAGCAGATCCTGCACGTACGGATGGCTGCCGAGCAGATAAGGCAGCGATTCGTAGCGGTCGAGCGTGCTCTTGAGCGCGTTGGTGGTGCGATCGACGCGCACCGCGGCATTGCGCTGCAGCTCGGCGACGCCGCGCTGCCAGGTGATCGTCCACGTCAGCGCGCACGCCGCGGCGAGCGCGGCGGCGAGCACGACGAGGATGAGCAGGCGGCGCGTCACGGTCGAGGCTTCCTGACGATGCGGATCGCCTATTGTGTCATAGGGCTCCGCATCGATGCCCGGGCCGCCGCGCGGCGCGCCGCCCGCGGGCGACACCGCCGCCTGCTCGCTCATGCCGTCAGACGCCGGCCGTCGTCTCGGTCGGCGCGACTTCGCCGCCGCCCTTCAGCGCCTGGCGCAGCTTGTTGCGGTCGAGCTCCTTCTCCCACGCCGACACGACGACCGTCGCCACGCCGTTGCCGACGATGTTGGTCAGCGCGCGGCATTCGCTCATGAAGCGGTCGATGCCGAGGATCAGCACCATGCCCGACAGCGGGATCGTCGGCACGACGGCCAGCGTCGCGGCGAGCGTGATGAAGCCCGCGCCCGTCACGCCGCTCGCGCCCTTCGACGTGAGCATCGCGACGGCCAGCAGCGTGAGCTGCTGCATCCACGTCAACTCGATGTTGGTCGCCTGCGCGATGAACAGCACGGCCATCGTCATGTAGATGTTGGTGCCGTCGAGGTTGAACGAATAGCCGGTCGGCACGACGAGGCCGACGACCGAACGCGAGCAGCCGGCCTTCTCGAGCTTTTCCATCAGCTGCGGCAGCGCGGCTTCCGACGAGCTCGTGCCGAGCACGATCAGCAGCTCTTCCTTGATGTACGACACGAAGCGGATGATCGAGAAGCCGGTGAAGCGCGCGATCGCGCCGAGCACGACGAGCACGAACACGAGCGACGTCAGGTAGAACGTGCCGATCAGCTTGAGCAGCGGCACCAGCGAGCCGACGCCGTACTTGCCGATCGTGAACGCCATCGCGCCGAACGCGCCGATCGGCGCCAGCTTCGTGACGATGTGCACGATGCCGAACAGCACGCGCGTCAGGCCGTCGATGAAGTCGGTCACGACCTTGCCGCGCTCGCCGAGGTGCGCGAGCACGCTGCCGAACAGCAGCGCGATCAGCAGGATCTGCAGGATTTCACCCTGCGCGAACGCATCGACCATCGTGTTCGGGATGATGTGCATCAGGAAGTCGACCGTCGACTGCCCGTGCGCCTTCGCCGCGTACGACGCGACGGCCTTGCCGTCGAGCGTCGCCGGATCGATGTTGAAGCCGACGCCCGGACGCAGCAGGTGCGTGGCCGCGAGGCCGAGCAGCAGCGCGAAGGTCGACACGATCTCGAAGTACAGCAGCGCCTTGCCGCCGACGCGGCCGACCTTCTTCATGTCCTCCATGCCGGCGATGCCGGTGACGACCGTACAGAAGATGATCGGGCCGATCACCATCTTGATCAGCTTGATGAAGCCGTCGCCGAGCGGTTTCATGTCGGTGGCGATCGACGGGTAGTAGTGGCCGAGGATCACGCCGACGATGATGGCGAAGATCACCTGCACATAAAGCACTTTGTAGAAGGGTTTCTTCTTCACGATGGTTCCTGCTGAAGTAGATGAGCCGGTGGAAACGGCGTCACGCGCGCAGGGATGAATGAGAACGGGGGGCAATCCCCCCCGAAGGCATTCGCCCGCGCGGCTGCCGTGCCGCAACAAGCGATGCCTCAGGACATCCGGAGGGGGAGGAAGGCATTGGTCATCGGTTGTCTCCTTGCTTGCTGTAGTAGTTCGGCCGGGGGGGGATGGCCGTGCGTTTTATATCGCAAGGTCGATGCCAGGTTTCCGGAACCCCTCAAGCCGTTGTTTTCATTGTGTTTCTCATAATGCGGCAGGCAAGGAAATCCGGTATTCCGGATTTCCGGAAAATATCCGTCCGGCGATCCGGACGGATCCATCGTTTCATCGGACGAATCAGTGCTGCACGGCCCGGCTCGCGAGCACGCCCGTTTGCGCGTAGAACTCCTGCCGCGCGAACGCGTCGCGCTCGCGGCGCGCGCGCTCGCCGCGATCCGCGAGCGAGCCGACGACGATCCCGACGAACGCGAGCGGCACCGACACGAGCGCCGGATTGTCGAGGAACACCGCCGCATGCGCGTGGTGCAGCACGTCGACCCACACCGACTTCGACAGCACCGTGAGCGCGACCGCCGACACGAGGCCGAGGCCGCCGCCGAGCACCGCGCCGCGCGTCGTCATCCCGCGCCAGAAGATCGACATCGCGAGCACCGGGAAATTGGCGCTCGCGGCCACCGCCGCGACGAGCCCGACCATGAACGCGACGTTCACGTGCTCGAACAGGATCGACAGCGCGATCGCGACGGCCGACAGCCCGATCGTCGCCGCGCGCGAAATGCGCATCTCCAGCCGCTCGTCGGGCTTGCCGCGCGCCCACATCTGCGCATAGAGATCGTGCGAGATCGTGGTCGCACCGGCGAGCGTCAGCCCGGCGACCACCGCGAGGATCGTCGCGAACGTGACGGCCGCGATGAACCCGTAGAACCAGTTGCCGCCCACCGCCTGCGCGAGCTTCACCGCGACCATGTTCGAGCCGCCGAGCAGGTCGTGCGTCAGGTTGAACGTGCCGTTCGCGCCGAGCTTGAAGAACTCCGGATGCTGCGCGAGCAGCACGATCGCCGAGAAGCCGATCACGAAGGTGAGCAGGTAGAAGTAGCCGATGAAGCCGGTCGCGTACAGCACCGACTTGCGCGCCTCCTTCGCGTTCGGCACCGTGAAGAAGCGCATCAGGATGTGCGGGAAGCCGGCCGTGCCGAACATCAGCGCGATGCCGAGCGACAGCGCGTTGGCCGGATCGCGGATCAGCTTGCCGGGCCCCATGATCGACAGCGCGCCCGGATGCACGGCCACCGCGCGGCGGAACATCGCGTCGATGCTGAAGCCAAATTCGCCGAGCGCGAGCCACGCGAGCAGCGTCGCGCCGGCGAGCAGCAGCACGGCCTTGATCACCTGCACCCAGGTGGTCGCGGTCATTCCGCCGAAGAATACGTAGACGACCATCAGCACGCCGACGATCAGCTCGGCCGTGCCGTACGACAGCCCGAACAGCAACTGGATCAGCTTGCCCGCGCCGACCATCTGCACGACGAGGTACAGCACGACGATCGTCAGCGCGTTCGCGGACGTCAGCAGCCGGATCGGCCGCTGCGCGAAGCGATACGCGACGACGTCGACGAACGTGAACTTGCCGAGGTTGCGCAGCGGTTCGGCGATCAGGAACATCACGAACGGCCAGCCGACCAGGAAGCCGATCGAGTAGATCAGCCCGTCGAAGCCGAACATGAACACCATCCCCGACAGCCCGAGGAACGACGCGGCCGACATGTAGTCGCCCGCGATCGCGAGCCCGTTCTGCAGCCCGGTGATGCCGCCGCCGGCCGTGTAGAAATCGCGCGTCGAGCGCGTGCGGCGCGCGGCCCAGCGCGTGAGCGCGAGCGTCGCGAACACGAACGCGAAGAACATCGCGATCGCGACCGGGTTCAGCTCGACTTTGTCGGGCATCGGGCCGGCGACGCCGGTCGCATGGGCGGTGGAGGCAACGAGAACGGCCAGCGCGCCGAGCGCGTTCGAAATGAATCGCATGTCGGCCTCCGTCACGGACGTTGCAGGATCGCGTCGACGCGGCGGTCGAACGCACGGTTCGCGCGCAGCACGTAGCACGCGGTCAGGCCGATCGCGATCAGGATGATCGCGACGCCCGCGGCGATCCCGACCGTCGTCGTCGCGCCGCGGTACAGCGGCGCGGCGAGCACGTGCGGCGCGAGCGCGACGAGCAGGATGAAGCCGTAGTACGTGGCGATCATCAGCGCGGTGAGCGTGAAGCTGAAGCGGCGCCGTGCGCGCACGAGCTGCTGGTAGTCGCGGCGCGCCGTGACCGATTCAATGACGGAAAGCTCCATGTTGTCTCCTGTCGACCGGAGTTGGCGCTTTAGCGCTTACTCCGGTCCCATGCTTCGCGGTCGACCGGAGTTGGCGCTTTAGCGCTTACTCCAGTCCCATGCTTCGCGGTCGAACTGAGTTGGCGCTTCAGCGCCTACTCAGGTCCCCGCAGGGCAAGTCGCCTCGTCGTCGCGAGAGCTGTCTTGTGGATGATCGGCGCGTGATCGGCCTCCGCCCGCGCCGTGGCGGCACATCAATGCGTTACACGACGCGATCCGCCCGCAGCCGCGCGACGTCCTCCGCCGACATCCCGAGCCAGCCGCCGAGCACCGCCTCCGTATCCGCGCCGAGCACCGGCGGCGCGCCGCGCACCGGCAGCCGCGCGCCGTCGAAGCGGTACGGCGGCGCGAGCACGTCGACGCCGCCCGCGACCGGATGCGGCTGCCGCGTGACGAGCCCGGCGCGGGTCGCGCGTTCGGACGTCAGCGCTTCGTGCAATCCGAGCACTTCGCCGCACGGAATGCCCGCCTCGGCGAGCGCCGCCAGCAGCGTCGCGCGCGACCGGCGCGCGAGTTCGCCACGAATCTCGGGCAGCAGGTCGGCGCGATTCTCCGAGCGGCCGAGGTTGGTCCTGTAGCGTTCGTCCGCCGCGAGATCGGGCCGCTCGATCGCATCGCAAAAGCGTGCGAACTGCGTGTTGTTGCCGACCGTGATCACGAGCGGGCCGTCGGCCGCGTCGAACACGCCGTACGGCACGATCGACGGATGCGCGTTGCCGTAGCGCGGCGGGTCCGCGCCCATCAGCAGCGCGTCGAGCCCGTAGTACGCGGTGATCATCAGCCCGCAGTCGAACAGCGCCATCTCGATGCGCCGCCCGCGTCCGGTCGCATGGCGTTCGTACAACGCGGCGAGGATCGCCTGCGCCGAATACATGCCGGTGAACAGGTCGACCGCCGCGACGCCGAACTTCAGCGGCGGCTGGCCGGCCTCGCCGTTCAGCGCCATCAGCCCGGCCTCGCCCTGCACGACGAGGTCGTAGCCGGGCCGCGCGGCCTCCGGGCCGGAGCGGTCGTAGCCGGAGATCGCGCAATGCACGAGCCGCGGATTCAGTTCGGCCAGCGCGTCGTAGCCGAGCCCGAGCTTCTCCGCGCCGCCGCACTTGAAGTTGTGGATCACCACGTCGGCCTGCGCGGCCAGCTCGCGCGCGATGCGCCGGCCGGCTTCCGTCTGCAGGTCGACGCAGATCGACCGCTTGCTGCGGTTCACGCTGTTGAAATAGGTGGTTTCGGTGTCGCCGATCCGCAGCCCCCAGTCGCGCGTATCGTCGCCGCGCGCCGGATGCTCGACCTTGATCACCTCCGCGCCGAAATCGGCGAGCACCATCGCGCACCACGGGCCCGCGAGCACGCGCGAGAAATCGAGCACCTTCACGCCGGCCAGCGGCAGCGCGCGCGTGTCGTTCGTCATCCTTGTCTCCTCCATTCGCGTTTCGCCGCTTATTGTTTCGACAGCGCGATGTAGCGCGCGAGGTGGTGATCCTCGTCGCCGAGCTGGTGATCGATCATCACGAGACGCTTCGCGTAATGCGACAGCGGCAGCTCCCACGTCATCCCGATCCCGCCGTGCAGCTGGATGCTTTCCTCCGCGACGAGCGTGCCGATCCGGCCGATGCTGTATTTCGCCGCGGCGAGCGCGCGCTCGCGCACCACGCGCGGCGCATCGAGCTGCGCGGCCGCGTTGATCACGGCCGAGCGCGCCTGCTCGACTTCGAGCAGCAGATCGGCCATCCGGTGCTGCAGCGCCTGGAAGCTGCCGATCGGCATCCCGAACTGCTTGCGCGTGCGCAGGTAGTCGAGCGTGTGCGCCTTCGCGACGTCCATCGCGCCGAGCGCTTCCGCCGACAGCGCGAGCAGCCCGTAGCCGAGCACGCGCTCGAGCAACTCGGCGCCCGCTTCGCCGTCGAGCGCATCCAGCGCGCCGAGCGCGGCGTCGGCAGGCAACGCGACGCGCTCGAAGCGCACTTCGGCCGCGCGGCCGCCGTCGATCTTCCTGTAATCGCGCAGCGACACGCCCGGCGCATCGGCCGGCACGACGAACAGGCCGATGCCGGCCGCATCGTCGTCGCGCCCCGACACGCGCGCGCTGACGACGAAGAACGCCGCCTGCGCGGCCTGGTCGACGACGCCCTTCGCGCCCGTCAGCACCCAGCCGTCGCCTGCACGTTCGGCGCGTGTGCGCACGGTCGTCAGCTCGTAATGCGAGCCCGGTTCGTCGTGCGCGAACGCGGCGCTCGCGCTGCCGTCGATCAGCGCGGCGAGCCGCTCGCGATGCGCGTCGCCGCCGGCGAGCGCGAGCGCACGGCCCGCGAGCAGCGCGCCGAGGAACGGCTCGACGACGAGCCCGCGCCCGAGGCATTCGAACACCACGGCGATATCGAAGCCCGCGCCGCCGAAGCCGCCGTCGGCTTCGGCGAACAGCGCACCGACCGTGCCGAGTTCGGCGAAGCGCCGCCACATCGCGCGGTCGAAGCCTTCAGCCGACTGCGCGATGCGGTCGCGCACCGGGAACGCGTACTGTTCGGCGATGAAGCGGTTCAACGTGTCCGCCAGCATCCGGCGGTCTTCTGTGTGCTGGAAATCCATCGTCGCGCCCCTCGTCACAGCCCGAGCATCATCTTCGCGATGATGTTCTTCTGGATCTCGTTCGAGCCGCCGAAGATCGACAGCTTCCGGTTGTTGAAATACTGCTGCGCGGCGCTCGCGGCTTCTTCCGGGCCGACCGGTTCGCCGTCGTAATCGGCATCGAGCGCTTCATCGACGAACGGCTGCGCGTACGGCCCCATCGCGCGCCGCATCAGCGCGGCGATCTCCTGGCGGATCTGCGTGCCGCGAATCTTCAGCATCGAGCTTTCCGCACCCGGCACGCCGCCGCCCGCGACCGCGGCCAGCACGCGCAGGTTGGTCGTGCGCATGTTTTCCAGCTCGATCTCGACGCGTGCGACGCGCGCCGCGAAGAACGGATCGTCCGCGAGCGGCCGGCCGTTCTTCATGACCTTCGCGGCCACCGCGCGCAGCCGGTCGAGCGCGGCGGTCGAGAAGCCGATCCCCGCGATGTTGGTGCGCTCGTACGTGAGCAGGTATTTCGCGTAGGTCCAGCCGCGGTTCTCCTCGCCGACCAGGTTCTCCACCGGCACGCGCACGTCGGTGAAGAACACCTCGTTCACCTCGTGCTCGCCGTCGAGCGTGATGATCGGGCGGACCTCGACGCCCGGCGTGTTCATGTCGATCAGCAGGAAGCTGATGCCTTCCTGCTTGCGCACGTCGGTCGCGGTGCGCACGAGGCAGAAGATCATGTTCGCGTAGTGGCCGAGCGTGGTCCATGTCTTCTGGCCGTTCACGACGTAGTGATCGCCGTGGCGTACCGCGGTGGTCTTCACCGACGCGAGATCGGACCCGGCGCCCGGCTCCGAGTAGCCCTGGCACCACCAGTCGGTGCCGTCGAGAATGCGCGGCAGCCAGTGGCGCTTCTGCGCGTCGCTGCCGTACTTGATCAGCACGGGGCCGAGCATGTTCACGCCGAACGGCACGATGCGCGGCGCGCCGGCGAGCGCGCATTCGTTGTCGAACAGGAACTTCTGCGCGACGCTCCAGCCGGGGCCGCCGTATTCGCGCGGCCAGTGGCTCGCGAGCCAGCCGCGGGCATTCAGGATCGCGTGCCATTCGCGCATGTCGTCGCGCGTGAGATGCAGGCCGCCCTTCACCTTGCGCGCGATGCGCTCGGGCAGTTCGGCTTGCAGGAAGCGCTGCACTTCGGTGCGGAACGCCTCCTCTTCGGGAGTGAAATCGAGGTTCATCGTAGGTCCGTTGCGGATGCGGTGGGCGTTCAGTCGATGCGGTTCAGGCTCGCGAAATCCGCGCCGCGCGCGACGAGATCGACGAGCAGCGGCGACGGCTTCCAGAACAGCGGATCTTCCTTCGCGAACGCGCGGATATCGGCGAGCACGTTCGCGAGGCCGACCGTGTCCGCGTAGTGCATCGGGCCGCCGCGGTAACGCGGAAAACCGTAGCCGTACAGGAACACCGCGTCGACGTCGAGCGGGCGCAGCGCGATCTTCTCGTGCACGACGTTCGCGCCTTCGTTGATCATCGCGGCGAGGTAGCGGCGCAGGATTGCTTCATCGGTGAACGTGCGCGGCGTGATGCCCTTCTTCGCGCGTTCTTCCGCGACGATCGCGTCGACTTCCGGGTCGGGCGTGCCGACACGCGCGCCGTCCGGATACAGGTAGTAGCCGCGGCCGGTCTTCTGCCCGAACCAGCCGCGCTCGCACAGCCGGTCGGAAATCTCCACGTAGCGCGCGTTCGGATCGCGCGTCGCCGCGCGGCGCTTGCGGGTCGCCCAGCCGATGTCGCCGCCCGCGAGGTCGACCACCTGGAACGGGCCCATCGGGAAGCCGAACTCGCGCACCGCGCGATCGATCTGGTACGGCGACGCGCCGTCTTCCATCAGGTAGTCGGCCGCGGTGCGATAGACGGCGAGGATCCGGTTGCCGATGAAGCCGTCGCACACACCCGCGCGCACCGGCGTCTTCTTCAACTGCCTGGCCAGCGCGAACGCGGTCGCGACGACGTCCGCGCTCACGCGCTTCGGCACGACGATCTCGAGCAGCTTCATCACGTTGGCCGGCGAGAAGAAATGCAGGCCGATCACGTCGGCCGGCCGGTCGATGCTCGCGGCGAGCGCGTCGATGTCGAGATACGACGTGTTGGTCGCGAGCACCGCGCCCGGCTTGCACACGCGGGCGAGTTCGGCGAACACCGCCTGCTTCACGGCCATGTCCTCGAACACGGCCTCGATCACGACGTCGGCCTGCGCGAGCGCGTCGTACGACGTGCTGCCCTTGAAGCGCGCGAGGCGCGCCGCGTGCGCGGCCGGCGTCATCCGCCCTTTCGCGACGAGGCCGTCGTACACCTTCTCGACGTGCGCCCGGCCGCGCGCGAGCGACGCTTCGTCGCGCTCGATCATCGTCACCGGCAGCCCGGCGTCGAGCGCCGCGACCGCGATGCCCGCGCCCATCGTGCCGCCGCCGACCACGCCGATCCGCTCGACCGGCCGTGCGCTCGCGTGCCGCGCCTCGGGCGCCTTCGCCGCCTCGCGTTCCGCGAAGAACGCATGCACGAGGCCCGCGCGCTGCGGGCTGTCGACGCACTGCAGGAACAGGCCGCGTTCGAGCTTCATCCCCGCGTCGAACGACTGCGTGAGCGCGGCCTCGACCGCGTCGACGATCTTCGCCGGCGAGAAAAGGCCACGCGACTTCTTCGGCAATTCCGCGCGCGCCGCATCGATCGCGGCCTGCGCGGCCGCACGGTCGGCGAGGCCCTGCGCGTCGCGCGTGCGGCGCACCGGCGCGCCGAGCGACACGAGTTCCTGCGCATAGGCGAGCCCTTCGGCGAGCGTGTCGTCGCTGTGCGCGATGCGATCGACGAGGCCGAGCGCGAGCGCTTCCTCCGCGCTCGCATGGCGGCCCGTCAGCATCAGGTCGAGCGCGGCCTTCGCGCCGATCAGGCGCGGCGCGCGCTGCGTGCCGCCCGCGCCGGGCAGCAGGCCGAGCGTCACTTCGGGCAGCCCGAGCTTCGCGCCGGGCACCGCGAGCCGGTAATGCGCGGCGAGCGCGACCTCGAGGCCGCCGCCGAGCGTCGCGCCGTGCAGCGCGACCACGACCGGCTTCGCGCCCGATTCGATCCGCTCGCACACGTCGGGCAGCGACGGCGGCACTGGCGGCTTGCCGAATTCGCGGATGTCGGCGCCCGCGATGAAGTTGCGGCCGGCGCCGACGATCAGCACCGCGCGGATCGCGTCGTCGGCCTGCGCGGCGTCGATCGCGTCGGCGAGGCCGCGCCGCACGTCGGCGGACAACGCGTTGACGGGCGGGTGATCGATCGTGACGACGAGCACCTTGTCGCGCCGTTCGCGCGTGACGGTGCCGGTGGCGGTGGCGGATGTTTCGGGGGAAGCGGGTGAATTCATCGTGTCTCCAGGTGCGGTGCGCCGGGCGAGCGGGACCGGCCGCCGGCTCGGCGGGCGACGCCGGTTCGCGAGCGGGGTCCCGCGCGGCGGGAAACGGTCCGGCGTGGTTGCCGGGCATGACTCGATTCTCGATTGATCGAGATTCATTGACAATTCCCGCGCGCCTTTACAAGCTGTCAAGTCCGACTTGACATTGAATGCTTTCGAACCGTTTCGAGCCGTTGTTTCGGCCCTTTAAGCGGGACGGATCAGGAGACCCCGGATGGACCTGAACGCGCTGACGCTGCTCGTCGAGATCCTCGACGCGGGCAATCTCAGCAAGGCCGCGCAGCGGCTCAAGATGAGCCGGGCGAACGTCAGCTACCGGCTGAACCAGCTCGAACGCTCGATCGGCCAGCAGCTCGTGCGGCGCACGACGCGGCGCATCGAGCCGACCGAGATCGGGCTCAAGCTGTACGAGCATGGCCGGCGCATCCGCAACGAATTGCTGGCCGCGCAGGAATCGGTGACGACGCTCGGGCAGGACCTGCAGGGCCGCGTGCGGCTGTCGGTGCCGAGCGGCTATGGGCAGATGGTGATGTCCGAGTGGCTGCTCGCGTTCAAGCGGCGGCATCCGGGCATCGTGCTCGACGTGGTATTCGAGAATCGCGTGGAAGACCTGATGCGCGACGAAGTCGACATCGCGATCCGCGTGATGTCGGAGCCGCCGCAGAACCTCGTCGCGCGCGACATGGGCGCGGTGCGCTACGTCGCGTGCGCGTCGCCCGCGTTCGCGGCCGCGCACGGGATGCCGGCGACGCTCGGCGCGCTGGCCGCCGCGCCGGTCGTCACCGCGACGGTGCTCGGCCGGCAGTTGCGGATCGCCGCGTATCTCGGCGACGAGCGCCACGAGGTGCTGCTCGAACCGACGCTGATTTCGGAGAACTTCCTGTTCCTGCGCCAGGCGATCCTCGCGGGGATCGGCGTCGGCATCGTGCCCGACTACGTGATGCAGGACGACCTGCGGCACGGCGCCGTCGTCACGTCGCTCGACGCGTACCGGCTCAGCATCTTCGGCACGCACATGTACATGCTGTACATGCCGAACCGCCACCACACGCGCGCCACCGCCACGTTCATAGAGTTCATCCTCGAACAGGCCGGAAAGACCGGCCGGGGCGGGCCCGGCGGGATGCGTCAGGGTTTCCTGTCGGATGACAAGCCGCCGGGCGCGCGGCGACAATAGCGCGCCGGGGCGGGCGGCGCCGCTGCGCCCGTGCCGACGGCAACGTCGACATCAGCGCCGCCGTCTCGTTCGAATTCACTGCTGCCGAGGGTTCAATGTTCGACCGGATTCGTCCGCATTCGCGTCCTTGGACGCTCGCTGCCGCCGTCGCGCTCGTCACGTTCGGCGCCGGCTGCACGTCCCCGTCCGCGCCGTCGTCGAGCGCGGTGGTGCCCGTCGCCGCCGCATCGGGCGCGGCCGTGCCGCTGCCCGGCTTCCACGCGCCCGAGCTGTCGTCCGGCTGGACCGACAAGCCGGGCTGGACCTCGCAGCACTTCATGATCGCGGCCGCGAACCCGCTCGCGACACAGGCCGGCTACGACATGCTGAAGGCGGGCGGCACCGCGATCGACGCGGCGATCGCGACGCAGATGGTGCTCGCGCTCGTCGAGCCGCAATCGTCGGGCATCGGCGGCGGCGCGTTCATGCTGTACTTCGACGGCAAGGCGACGCAGGCGTACGACGGCCGCGAAACCGCGCCGGCCGCCGCGACCGAGCGCCTCTTCTACGGGCCGACCGGCCAGCCGATGAGTTTCTACGAAGGCGTCGTCGGCGGACGCTCGGTCGGCACGCCGGGCGTGCTGCGCATGCTCGACGCCGCGCACCGCGCGCACGGCAAGCTGCCGTGGCGGCGGCTGTTCCAGCCGGCCATCCGGCTCGCCGAGCGCGGCTTCACGATCAGCCCGCGCCTGGCGATGCTGATCGCGAACGACAGGTACCTGAAGAACGATCCGGCGGCCCGCGCCTATTTCTACAACGCCGACGGCACGCCGAAGGCCGCCGGCACGGTGCTGAAGAACCCGGCGCTCGCGACCGTGCTGCGCCAGGTCGCCGACCGCGGCGCGAACGCGTTCTACAACGGCGCGATCGCGCGCGACATCGTCGCGAAGGTGCGCAAGCACCCGACCAACCCCGGGCTGCTGTCGCTGCAGGATCTCGCGCGCTACCAGGCGAAGGTGCGTGCGCCGCTGTGCGCCGACTACCGGCGCTCGGTCGTGTGCGGAATGCCGCCGCCGTCGTCGGGCGGCCTCGCGATCGCGCAGATGCTCGGCATGCTCGAGGCGATGCCCGACTGGCAGCAGATCGGCGCGCAGAAGCCGGTGCGCAACGAAGTCGGCTACGAGCCGACGCCGTTCGCCGCGCATCTGTTCAGCGAGGCCGGGCGCCTCGCGTATGCGGACCGCGCGCGCTACGTCGCCGATCCCGATTTCGTGCCGCTGCCGGGCGGCAACTGGGCGAGCCTCACCGACAAGGCCTATCTCGCGCAGCGTGCGCGGCTGATCGGCGACACCAGCATGGGCGTCGCGCAGGCCGGCACGCCGCAGGGCGCGACGCTCGCGCTGGCCGACGACCGCAGCCCCGAATTGCCGTCGACGTCCGACATCGCGATCGTCGACCGCTACGGCCAGGCGCTGTCGATGACGACCAGCATCGAGGATGCGTTCGGCTCGCGGCTGATGGTGCGCGGCTTCATGCTGAACAACCAGTTGACCGATTTCTCGTTCGTGTCGAGCGAGAACGACCGGCCGGTCGCCAATCGCGTGCAGCCCGGCAAGCGGCCGCGCTCGGCGATGTCGCCGGAACTCGTGTTCGACAAGAAGACGAAGCAGGTGACGATGATCGTCGGCTCGGCCGGCGGCCCCGCGATCATCAATCACGTCGCGAAGACGCTGGTCGGCGTGCTCGACTGGGGCATGACGATGCAGCAGGCGATCGCGCTGCCGAACTTCGGGTCGATGAACGGGCCGACGCAGCTCGAACGCGGCCGCGTGTCGGACGCACTCGCCGACGGGCTGAAGGGCCGCGGGCACGACGTGCGGGTCGTCGAGATGAACTCGGGGCTGCAGGGCATCCAGCGGCTGAACGTGCAGGGGCAGACGGTGTGGTTCGGCGGGGCCGATCCGCGGCGGGAAGGGGTCGCGATGGGGGATTGAGTGCGACAGGCAGCGGCGACGCGCGTGCGCCGCCGCTGCCTGCATGACGTCAACCCCTTCCCTTCCACGGCACCACGCGCCGCTCGACCCAGCGCATCGCGAGATCGAACAGCCACGCGATCGCGCCGATGATCAGGATGCCCATCACGACGATGTCGGTGCGCAGGAAGCTCGATGCGTTGAGCACCATCTGCCCGAGCCCGGCCGTCGCGGCGACCATCTCGGCCGCGACGAGCGTCGTCCAGCCGAACCCGATCGCGATCCGCAGCCCGGTGAGGATTTCCGGCAGCGCGGCGGGCAGCACCACGTGGCGCACGATCTGCGCGAAGCTGCCGCCGAGCGAATACGCGGCGTTGATCTGTTCGACCGTCGCCGCGCGCACGCCGGCGCGCGCGGCCATCGCGATCGGCGCGAAGCACGCGAGGAAGATCACGACGAGCTTCGCCGTCTCGTCGATGCCGAACCAGATCACGACGAGCGGCAGATACGCGAGCGGCGGCAGCGGCCGATAGAACTCCAGCAGCGGATCGAGCACGCCGCGCGCGACGCGGCTCACGCCCATCAGGATGCCGGCCGGCACGCCGATCGCGGTTGCGAGCACGAACGCGCCGAACACGCGCGCGGCACTCCACAACAGATGGTCGGACAGCGGCAGGCCGCCCTGGATACGGCCGTGCCACGCGTCGACGAACGCGGTCCACACCGCTTCGGGCGCGGGCAGGAACAGCGGCGGCAGCCACTGCAGATGCGTCGCGACCCACCACAGCACGGCCAGCGCCGCGATCGTCGCCGTGCTGAGCGCGGCCGTTTTCCCTTGCCCCGGCAACCGGTAGCGGTGCGATGGGCGTGCGGGACGCGCCGCGTGGCGCCGCTGCGCCGCGCGCGCATCCCGTTCTTCGAAATCGGCGGGCGCGCGATCGGCCGCCCAGGAATCCTGCGTGCTCATGTCGTCCTGCCTGTGCAAAGTGCTGTTCCGGCCGCGCCCGACGGCCACGCCGTGTCGCGCGAGTTCGCTCATCACGCGGGCTCCGCGACCGCGTCGTCGCGATGCAGATACGCGATCAGCCGCTCGCGCCAGCCGATGAATTCCGGCGACGACTTCACCGCGCGCGCATCGCGCGATTCGACGTAACGCCGAGCGAACGGCAGCGCGAAGGTTTCTGCGATGCGCCCCGGGCCCGGCGTCATCACGACGAGACGCGTCGCGAGGAACAACGCCTCCTCCACGTCGTGCGTGATGAAGAACACCGTCTTGCCGGTCCGCGCCCACACGTCGAGCACGAGCGCCTGCATCGTGCCGCGCGTCATCGCGTCGAGCGCGCCCATCGGCTCGTCCATCAGCAGCACGCGCGGGTCGCTCGCGAGCGCACGCGCGATGCCGACGCGCTGCTGCATCCCCCCCGACAGCTCGTACACGCGCGCATGCGCATGACGCTCGAGGCCGACGAGCGCGAGCATCTCGCGCGCCCGCGCTTCGCGCTCGGCCTTCGGCACGCGCGCGAAGCGCAGCCCGAGCGCGACGTTGTCGAGCACGTCGAGCCACGGCAGCAGCGCGTATTTCTGGAACACGACGCCGCGATCGGCGCCGGGGCCCGTGACCGGCACGCCGTCGACACGCACGTCGCCCGTCGTCGGCGCGACGAAGCCTGCCATGCAGTTGAGCAGCGTCGTCTTTCCGCACCCGGATGCGCCGAGCGCGACGACGAATTCACCGGCATCGATGCGCAGGTCGACGCGCGCGAGCGCCTGCGTCGTCGGCCTGCCGCGCTCGCCCGGGTAGGCGACCGATACCTGACGGACTTCCAGCGTGCTCATGATCGAAGGGCTCCGCGACGAGTGGGCTGAACGGCCGCGCTCAGCGCGCGGCCTTCTGCACGAACTGCGGATCGACGCCGACCGAATAGTCGGCGAGCACCGTCTGGATCGTGCCTTGCGATTTGAGGAACGTGGCCGTGGCCGCGAGCGACTTCGCGGCGCCCGATTGCGCGCCGCCGCCGAGCCACGTCGGCGAAGCCTGCTCGGCCGCCGTCGGGAACGCGTAGAGCGCGAGGCTGGCCGGCACGTCCTGCGCGTTCGCGCCGGACACCTTCGCGACCGCCGCGACCTGCGGCGAGCCGACCTTCCACGCCGCCGCGTGCGCGCGGTAGTCGGCGTCCGCGGCCGCGAGCACCTTCACGAAACGCGTGACGAATTCGGGGTTCTCGCGCGCGAACTTGCGGCTCACGACGAAGCCGTCGAAGGTCGCCTTGCCACTTTCTTTCGCCACCTGGCCGGACGTCGTCAGCACGGTGCCCGACTGCTTGACCTTCGCGAGCACCGGATCCCAGATATAGGTCGCGTCGATGTCGCCGCGCGTCCATGCGGCCGCGACTTCGGGCGGACGCAGGTTGACGATCTTCACGTCGTTCGGATTGACGCCCGCGGCCTGCAGCGCGACGAGCGTATGGAAATGCGACGTCGACACGAACGGCACGCCGATCTTCTTGCCCTTCAACGCCGCGATGCTCGTGACGCCCGAGCCGTTGCGCGCGACGAGCGCCTCGGCGTCGTTGATGTTGTCGAGCACCCAGAACAGCGAGATGTCGAGCCCCTGCGACAGGCCGGCCGCGATCGGGCTCGACCCGGCTTCGCCGAGCTGCACGGAGCCCGACGCGAGCGCGCGGATCACGTCGGCGCCGCTGTCGAGCTTGCGGAACGTGACCTTGTAGCCGGTCGCCTTTTCGACTTCACCGCTCGCCTGCGCGTAGCGCCACGGCACGACCATGTCCTGGTACGCGATCACGACCTCGCGCGATTCGGCGTGCGCCGCGCCGAGCGCGGCAAAGGCGGTCAGCGCGACGACTGCGCGGCGGACGAAGCTGAAACGGGACATGCGGCTCTCCTTCGGAATACGGGCATTGCTGCGGGAGAGCCGACTTTACGGGCTTTGCGCGCGGCGGGAGCGAATTTATCCTGCGAAGCTATCGATGCCGTTTCAGCTTTGCTTTTCATGCTCGACCGGATTGCGCGTCCGGTCGGGTAGCGATTGCCGTGCACAGGCAGGGAGAACCGCCGCGCCAACGAAAAAGCCCGCATCGCTGCGGGCTTTGTGAATTGCGGGACTTCTGCCGATGGACGCGAACGCGGCGCTCAGACCACCCCCGCCCCATGCGCCTGCAGATCGGCGTGATAGCTCGAGCGCACCATCGCACCGACGGCCGCGTGCGTGAAGCCCATCTTGTACGCCTCTTCCTCGTACATCTTGAACGTATCGGGATGCACGTAAGCCCGCACCGGCAGGTGGTGCTCGGACGGCTGCAGGTACTGGCCGATCGTCAGCATGTCGACGTCGTGCGCGCGCAGGTCGCGCATCACCTGCAGGATTTCCTCTTCGGTCTCGCCGAGGCCGACCATCAGGCCCGACTTCGTCGCGACGTCCGGATGCAGCGCCTTGAAGTCCTTCAGCAGTTTCAGCGAGTGCGCGTAGTCCGAACCCGGGCGCGCTTCCTTGTACAGGCGCGGCACCGTTTCGAGGTTGTGGTTCATCACGTCGGGCGGCGCGGCGTTCAGGATCGAGATCGCGCGGTCGAGACGGCCGCGGAAATCCGGCGTCAGGATCTCGATGCGCGTGTCGGGCGACTGCTCGCGCACTTCGCGGATGCATTCGACGAAGTGGGCGGCGCCGCCGTCGCGCAGGTCGTCGCGGTCGACGCTCGTGATCACCACGTACTTGAGCTTCAACGCGGCGATCGTGCGCGCGAGGTTCTTCGGTTCGTCCGCGTCGAGCGGATCGGGACGGCCGTGGCCGACGTCGCAGAACGGGCAGCGGCGCGTGCACTTGTCGCCCATGATCATGAACGTCGCGGTGCCCTTGCCGAAGCATTCGCCGATGTTCGGGCAGCTCGCTTCCTCGCACACGGTGTGCAGGTTGTGCTCGCGCAGGATCGTCTTGATCTCGTTGAAGCGCGAGCTGCCGGTGGCCGCCTTCACGCGGATCCACTCGGGCTTCTTCAGCTTCTCGATCGGAATGACCTTGATCGGAATGCGCGCCGTCTTCGCCTGCGCCTTCTGCTTGGCGGTCGGATCGTAGGCCGGGGTCGCGGCCGAATCGGCCGGTGCGGGAGAAGCGGTAACGTCAGTCATTCGATTGTTCCAGTGCGTGCGGCTTGTCGGCGGCCGCGGGTGCGCCGTCGAGGTTGGCGATCAGACGCCCCACCAGCGTGTGGGCGACGTCGTTCCAGTCGGCGGCAACCTCGAGGCTCGCCATGTCGACGGTTTCCAGTCCGGCATAGCCGCACGGATTGATCGCAAGAAACGGGCGCAGATCCATCTTCACGTTCAGGCTCAGCCCGTGATAGCTGCAGCCGTTGCGGATCTTCAGGCCGAGCGCGGCGATTTTCGCGCCCTCGTGCACGCCGGATGCCACGTAGATCCCCGGCGCGCCCGCCTTGCGGACCGAAGCGAGATTATACGCCGCGAGGGTTTCGATCACGGCCTCCTCGATCTTCGTCACGAGCGTGCGCACCATCAGCTTGCGCCGGCGCAAGTCCAGCAGCAGGTAGACGACGATCTGGCCGGGGCCGTGGTAGGTGATTTGCCCGCCGCGGTCGACCTTCACGAGCGGCACGCCGCTGTCGGCCACCAGCAGGTGCGCGGGGTCGCCGGCCTGGCCGAGCGTGTAGACGGGCGGATGCTCGACCACCCAGATCTCGTCGCCGGTGTCGGCCGTGCGCGTGTCGGTGAACGCGCGCATCGCGTCGAAGCTCGCTTCGTACGCCTCGCGGCCCCGCCACCGCACGGTGACCGGGTGGGCCGGCCGATCCGGGGCTCCGGCGGGCGATGCGGAAACGGCGACAGGCGTGGACACGATGGAAACCGGCGAAACGGACATGGGCGGTAGTTTACCGAAAACCCGTGGGTCTCGCCGGCCTGGGCAGGGGGACGGATCGCCGGTATCCGTCGGATGAAACGAGGGTCAGACAGTGCGCCAGCCGTCGTGGAACAGCGCGCTCACGCGTTCGCGCAGTCGGGTCAGCCCGCCGAGCGCGACCTCCCGCGGCGGCCGCGACACCGAGAACGCGACACACGCGCCCTCGCGGCCTTCCGCGCTGAGCCACAGCCGTTCGCCGCGGCGCAGCTTGAGCGTCTCGCCGTCGGCCAGGAAGTAGTCGTCGACGTCGTTGCTGCGCGTCGCCCAGACCGGCCCGCACTGGACGGTCAGCCGCGTGCTGCGTTGCACCTTCATCGGCACGGTTTCGCCCGGGGGAATTTCGAACGTGATGCTTGAAGAGATTTCTTGCATGATCGACTCCGCCAATAAGTGCTTCGATGGCTACAATCGTAGTCATTCAAAGGCGTCCGACCAAACGACCAATTTTCACGACGATGTGAGGAAAATTAGCAAATGGACCTCCGCCAGCTCCCGGCGCTGAACGCGATTCGCGCGTTCGAGGCCGCCGCCCGCCACGAGAACTTCTCGCGCGCCGCCGACGAGCTGTTCGTCACGCACGGTGCGGTCAGCCACCAGGTGCGCGCGCTCGAGGAGGAGCTCGGCGTGCAGCTGTTCATCCGCAACGGCAAGCGGCTGTGCCTGACCGACGCCGGCATGCGCTATGCGCAGCAGATCCGCACCGCACTGATGGTGATCGCCGACGCGACGCGCGACGTGCGCGCGAGCGACCGCGACCGGCGGCTGGTGGTGTCGATGCTGTCGTCGTTCGCCGCGCGCTTCATCACGCCGCGCATCGGTACGTTCATCGAACGGCATCCGGAAATCGACGTCGAGCTGCAGTCGACCAACTCGCTCACCGATTTCGCGCGCGACGACGTCGATCTCGCGATCCGCTTCGGCTTCGGCAGCTATCCGGGGCTCCATGTGGAGCCGCTGTTCGAGGAGGTGTTCTTTCCCGCGTGCGCGCCGACGCTGAACGGCGGCAAGCTGCCGCAAACGCCCGCCGATCTCGTGCACTACCCGCTGCTGCGCTCGGACGACGAACTGTGGCGGCCGTGGTTCGACGCGGCCGGGCTCGATACGTTGACCGAGCCGAAACGCGGGATCCTGTACCAGGATTCGTCGAACCTGCTGCTGGCCGCGATCGAGGGCCAGGGCATCGCGCTGGTGCGCCGCTCGCTCGCGGTGCACGACCTGCTCGACGGGCGCATCGTGCGCCTGTTCGACATCGACGGGCCGAGCCCGTGGCACTATTTTTTCGTGTGTCCGCCGCCGCTGCTGAACACGCCGCGCGTGCAGGCGTTCCGGACCTGGCTGTTCGAGGAAGTGGCCGAATTCAAGCGGCTGTGCGACGAGCTGGACGCGCGGCGCGCGGCGGGGAAATGCCCCGCCGAGTGCGCGCTGGAGGGAGGATGGAAAGGGATCAGCGGCCGTTTGCGCTGATCCCGTGCGCCGGAACGGACGCTTAAAGGACGACCTTGACCATCGGATGGCCGGTCAGCGCGCGGTAGATGTTGTCGAGCTGTTCCTGGCTCGTCGCGCGCACGGTGATCGTGAGGCCCGTGTAATTGCCGCCGCTCGATGCGCGCTCCTCGATCTTCTCCACGTCGATCTCGTTGTCGTGAACGGCGACGACCTTGAAGATCGTGTCCTTGAACTCGGGGTGCGCCTTGCCCATGATCTTGATCGGGAAATCGCACGGAAACTCCAGCAGCGACTCCTTCCGGGTCTCGATCGCGCCGGTCACCTCGACGGTTTTGGTCGGTTCGCTCATCACTTTCTCCGGGTTAGGTCAAACTGTTCAAACTCGCGTGCCTTCGCACGCTGGTACGCGTCGTACAACGCCGCGAACACGGGCCCCGGCTTGCCGCCCTGCACGGGCAGATCGTCGAGCGACGTGACAGGCAGGATTTCCTTCGTGGCCGACGTGATCATGATTTCGTCCGCCGAGCGCAGTTCGACCTCGCTGATCTCGCGCGCCACGAACCGGATCCCGCATTCCTCGGCCAACTGCTCGACGAGCGCATAGCGGATCCCTTCGAGGATCCTGTTGCTGCGCGGCGGCGCGAACAGTTCGCCGTTCTTCACGATCCACACGTTCGACGACGACCCTTCGGTCACGTTGTCGTCGCGCAGCTGGATCGTCTCGAACGCATCGCGTTCGGCCGCATGCTGCGCCATCAATACGTTGCCGAGCAGCGAGATCGACTTGATGTCGCAATGCAGCCAGCGGCGATCCTCGGCCGTCACGCAGCGCACGCCCCTCGCGCGCTCCTCTTCCGACGGCAGCCGCAGCGGGCTCGTCATCGCGAACACCGTCGGCACCGCATTCGCCGGGAACGCGTGGCCGCGCTTCGCGACGCCGCGCGTCACCTGCAGGTAGACGAGCGCGTTGCCGTCGCCGAGGCCTTCGGCGTTCGCCGCGACCAGCCGCTCGATCAGCGCGCGCCAGCCCGCCGCGTCGTGCGGGTTGTCGATGCCGATCTTCTTCAGGCTGCGCGCGAGCCGCTCCAGATGCTGCTCGATCCGGAACGGCACGTGCGCGCCGTCGTGCGCATAAACGGGGACGACTTCATACACGCCGTCGCCGAAGATGAATCCGCGGTCGAGCACCGGCACACGGGCTTCGGACAGCGGCACCAGTTCCTCCTGCGACGAGACGCTGAGGTAGACGATCGGTTCGAATTCGGCTTGGCTCATGGCTATGTCAGATGGGGATGAAGTCGTGAAAACAAAGGCCCGTCGCGCTTACTTCTTCTTGCTGAACATCAGCAGGATCGAGTCCCAGATACGACCGAAGATACCCGCTTCCGGCACCGCCTGCAGCGCGACGACCGGGAATTCGGACAGCGTCTTGCCGTCGGCGACGATCTTCACGGTGCCGACCTGCTGGCCTTGCGCGAGCGGCGCGATCAGCGGCGCGTTGACGTCCACTTCGGTCTTGACCTTGTCGCCGAGGCCGCGCGGCACGGTCGCCCACTGGTCGCTCTTCACGCCGACCTGCACGGTGTTGTCCTTGCCCTTGTAGATGCGCGGCGTCGAGATCGCCTGACCGCCCTTGAACAGGCGCACCGAATCGAACGCGCTGTAGCCGTAGTTCAGCATCTTCATGCTGTCCTGCGTGCGGTCGCTTTCCTTCTGCTCGCCCATCATCACCGACACGAGGCGCCGCTGGCCGTCGACGCCCGGAATCGCGCGCTTGGCCGATGCGATCAGGCAGTAGCCGGCCGCCTGCGTGTGGCCCGTCTTCAGGCCGTCGACCGTCGGGTCGAGCCACAGCAGCCGGTTGCGGTTGCCCTGGCGGATGTTGTTGTACTTGAATTCCTTCTCCGAGAAGATGCCGTAGTACTGCGGAAAATCGCGGATCAGGTGGGCGGACAGCTTCGCGAGGTCGCCGGCCGTCGTGTAGTGGTTCGGGTCGGGCATGCCGTTCACGTCGGCGAAGTGCGTGCCCTTCATGCCGAGGCGCTGCGCCTCGTCGTTCATCATCGTGACGAACTGCCCTTCGCTGCCGCCGACGAGTTCGGCCAGCGCGATCGCGGCATCGTTGCCCGACTGGATGATCATCCCGTACACGAGGTCGTGCACGGACACCGGCTTGTTCGCCTCGATGAACATGCGCGACTCGTCGCGGCCGACGCGGCGCACGGCCTCGCTCGGCGTGACGATCTGCTCCATCGAGATCTTCTTCTTGTCGAGCGCCTCGAACACGAGGTACGCCGTCATCAGCTTCGTCAGCGACGCCGGCTCGACGCGTTCGTCCGCGTTGCCCGATGCGAGCACCGTGTTGCTCGTCGCGTCGACGAGCACCCACGAGCGCGCGTTCACGCCCGGCGGCGGCACCGCGCCCGGCATGTAGGTCGCGGGCGCGCCGGTGAACTGCTCGGCGGCCGGCGCCGCATGCGCGGCCTTGGCCTTGGCGGCCGGCTTCGCCTCGGCGACGACGATCGTCGAGGCGAGCGCGACGGGCAGCATCACGCCGAGCGCGACGTTGCGCGCGGCGGTGCCGAAGGCGATGGAGGAAGCGAGGGACTTGAGGCCTTGGGAAGACAGACGCATGATCGATTCAGGCTGATGGCAGAAAGTGCGGTGCGAAACGCGCAGGGTTGAACGGCAAGGCGGCGGGCGTGTCGGGCGCTCGCCCGACACCGTCGGGCGACGCGAAACGCGCCGGTTGGACTCGTGCGGGCGCGTTCGGTTCGCGGCCGTCGCGAGCGGGCGGACAGGCGGCGAAACGAGCGCCGCATGGGCCCAGCCGGGCCGCGGGCAACGCGGAAGCGGCCATTATACGTGGCCGCGAACGGCGTTTTCGCGAACCTGGCGGCAGGCGCCCGGCTATCGGCTGCGAGAGCATGACACGGGAATGCAGCGGGCAGGCATGCGCGAAGCCGCGCGAAAGGCGGGCGCAGGCGGCGTGCAAGTCGCGTTGCGCGGCCCCTGAGCCGGCGCCGCGCGGTGCGGCGCGATGTCGCGCGAGGTTGCGCGCGGCAAGGAGTGCGCATCGACCGGATGCGCCGGTACGTGATACGGGCGCCGGGCTCAGGCCGGCGCCCGCATGCGGGCTAGCGCCACGCGTCGACGATGATGCGCTTCAGCACGTGCAGCTTGCGATGAAGGAAATGCTCGGCGCCGGGAATCACGACGACCGGCAGCTCCTGCGGCCGCGCCCAGTCGTACACCGACGCGATCGGCACCGTGTCGTCGGTCTCGCCGTGGATCACGAGCGTGTTCTCGGGCACGTCGGCCACCTGCCAGCGGCTCGCGGCCGTGCCGACGAACACCATCCGCTCGATCGTCTCGCCCGCGTCGCGCAGGCGCTTCGCGACGTGCGAGAGCACGAAGGTGCCGAACGAGAAACCCGCGAGCACGAGCGGCAGATCCGCATACGCGGGCTGCGCGCGCATGTGCGCGAGCACCGCGAGCAGGTCGTCGGCCTCGCCCGTGCCGTTGTCGTGCACGCCTTCGGTCGCGCCGACGCCGCGGAAGTTCGACCGGTAGACGACGTAGTTCAGCTGCACGAGCGTGCGCGCCAGTGTTTGCGCGACCTTGTTGTCCATCGTGCCGCCGAACAGCGGATGCGGATGCGCGACGAGCGCGATGCCGCGCGGCGCGGCGCCGCCCTCGCGCACGGCGTCGGGCAGGTCGACCGCGATTTCGATCTGGCCGACCGGGCCCGCGATCAGCGATTTCTGCGTATGAACGTTCATTGCGCCGGCCCGCTCAGATCTTCAGGCGGTCGACGACGTTGCCGTCGCGCAGGTGCGACTCGACGATCTCGTCGATGTCGGCCTGGTCGACGTACGTGTACCACGTGCCTTCCGGATACACGACCATCACCGGCCCTTCCTCGCAGCGGTCGAGGCAGCCGGCCTTGTTGATGCGGACCTTGCCGGGCCCCGCGAGACCGAGCTCCTTCACGCGCTTTTTCGCGTATTCCTGCATGGTCTGCGCATTGCATTGCGCGCAGCTCGGACGCTCGGCGCCCGGATCGCGCTGGTTCAGGCAGAAGAAGACGTGGTGCTGGTAGTAGGAATCCATGGTGATGACGAGCGGCCCGGCGCGAGGCCGTGCGCAAAGAGGGGCGATGAATTGCCGTTGCGCGACGCGGCAACGGAGGATGCGGACGATTATAGCGACCGGCGCACGCGGCTGCCCGCGGCGCGGCCGCCACCGGCTGCCGCGTCAGCGGCGCAGCGCGGCCGGCAGCCACGCGTGCTCGACGCGCTGGCCGAGCCAGATCAGCGCCGCGTAGGGCCAGATCCACGCGAGCCAGCGCGCGAGGCTGTTGAAGTGCACGTAGCGACCCTGCCGCCAGCCCGACAGCGTGAAGTCGAAGAACGGGTTGACCGGCAGCAGGTTCACGAGCGCGACGCCGGCCAAGAGCGCGAGCGCCGCGAGCATCGCGCGCCACGTTGCCGGCACGCGCAAGGCGACGAGCGCCGCCGCGAAACCGAGCTCGATGCCGAGCCGCGCGCCGGGCGTCGCCCACACGACGACGAGGCCGGTAGCCGACTGCATGAACGTCGCGGCCGCCTTCAGCACGAGCGTGGCGACCACCAGCGCGATCAGCAGCCGGATGCGCGGCGCGCGCGGGCGCATCGCGAGCGACGCGATCGCCAGCGCCGCGAACAGCATCAGCCCGCCGAGCACGGCTTCCCACGCGGAATCGGACAGCCAGCCGTCGACCCGCTCGGGCCATTCGCTGACGTGCCACGCGGCCGGCAGCCACGCGAGCAGCGCGTCCTGCATCGACGCGTCGGCGCGCTCCCACAGCGCGGCCGGCCAGTCGCCGATGCCGAACAGGAACGGCGACGGAAACACGATCGCGAACGGCCACAGCGCGGCGAGCAGCAGCGGCGTCGAGCCGTCGGCCTCGAGCCACGCGAAGCGCAGCCGGCGCAGCACGCCGCGGTCGAGCAGCGCGCCGGTGGCCGGCGCGGCGAGCGCCGCGCCCAGCAGCGCGCCGAGCGCGTTGGCGCCGAGATCGAGATTCGATGCGACGCGCGTCGGCAGGTAGGTCTGCAGCGCTTCCATCGCGCCCGACAGCAGCACGCCGAGCGCGCCCGCGATCAGCGTCGCGGCCACGCCGCGCCAGCGCGGGTGCAGCGCCAGCACGCCGAGCGCGCCGAACGGCAGATAGCCGAGCACGTTCGTGACCACGTCGAACGCCGTCACGTAGCGCTGCATCGGCGCGAGCAGGTAATCGAACGGACCGATGCCGAGCGACACCCAGCCATCGAACGGATACAGCGACGCATAGACGATCAGCGCCGCGTAAGCGGCAAACGCCTGCCGCGCGAGCGGCGACGCGCGATGCGTGCCCGGCACGTTCATCGCGGATGCAATCGCGGATGCAATCGCGGATGCAATCGCGGCTGCGCGTCGGGCGTCACGGCGTGCCCGCGTACGCCTGCACGCCGACCCACGCGGCGATCTGCGACACGAGTTCGTCGCTGGCCGCGGCGAGCGCACGCGCGCCGCCGGCCGCGTCGGGCGTGCTCGACGGCGCGCGCGCGACGAACGTGCGCTGGCCGAGCACCTTGCCGTCGAGCGTCAGCGTCGCGCGCGCGGTCACCGCGCCGTGGCTTTGCGACTGCCCGTCGAAGACCTGCTCGAATTCGCTCAGGTCGACCTTGAGGGTCGGCGCGCGCACGCCGTCGACGCCTTCGAGCACCGTGCCGCGCGACGACAGCGCGCCGCGCAGGCGCTGCGTGAGCAGTTGCGCGGGCGGCGCGGTCCAGCGGCTGTCGCGATAGACGGCCACGTGCTGCGCATCGGCATAGGCGAGGCGGTACGCGAACTTGTCGGAATCGAGCGCGTCGGGCGCGGCGACGTCGAGCACCTTCAGCGCGGGGCCCGAACCGGTGGTCGCCACCGACGACGCAGGCCCGAGGTCGTAGCGGATGTTCGACAGCACCGCGCTGTTGCCGGCGCAGCCGGCCGCCGCCGCGAGCGTCAGTGCGGCAAGCGCGGCCGCTGCCGGGCGCAGCGCGCGGTCAAGGATTCGTGGCATGGCGTATTCCTGCGTAAGGTTTCCGGTTTCGATGGGCGTCAGTGCCCGGCCGTCGCACCCGGCCAGACGAAGCCCGCTTCGCCCGGCCCGGGCGCCGCGCCGGGCGATCCGAACAACAGACTGCGCGGGTTGCGGCCGAGTTCACCGGCGACGTCCTTCAATTGCCGCGACGCGTCGCCGACGCTGTCGGCCAGCGCATTGAAGCGCGGCAGCGTGTCGTACTGCACGCGCGCGTTGAGGCCGTTCAGCGCGACGCCGACCTGCTCGGCGGCCGTGCCGGCCTTGTTCAGGTTCGACACGAGCGGCCCGTTCGGCTGCAGCAGCGTGTTCGCCGACGCCATCGCGCGGTTCACCTCGTGCATCGTCTCCGGCAGCGCGGTGACGGCCGGGCCGAGCTGCTTCGTCAGCGTCGCGGCGCCGTCGGCCGCGTGCTGCAGGCTTTCGGCGGTCGCACGCAACTGCTCGCGCATCTCGGGCGACATCAGCGCGTTCGCGCTTTTCGCGGCCAGTTCGAGCTGCCGCAGCAGCACGTCGCCGCGTTCCTGGATCTGGTCGAACAGGCTCGGCCGCATCGGGATCTGCGCGATCGCCTTCGGCGACGACGGCAGCGGCGACAGATCGCGCCCCGTATCCTCCAACTGCACGAACGCGATGCCGGTCACGCCCTGGAAGCCGAGGCTGCCGTAGGTCGACTGCGTGATCGGCGCGTCGTGATCGACGAGGATGCGGATCCGGATCTGGCCCGGATGCGTGCGATCGAAGCCGATCGACTGCACCTTGCCGACGTCGAGGCCGCGAAAGCGCACGGCCGCGTCCGGAAAGAGCCCCGTCACGTTGGTGCGCGCGAGCAGGTCGTACGGCACGCGCACGGTGCGGTCGACGTTGAACCAGAACACGGTGCCCGCGATCGCGAGCGTCAGCGCGATCGTGAACAGGCCGGCCCAGAACGCATGTGATTTGTTTTCCATTCGCGGGTTCCTTGCTTCTACAGCTCGACGCTCGACAGCGCCGGTTCGAGGGCCGCCTTCGGCAGCTTCGCGCGCCGCTCGGGCGGCAGCGCCTGCAATGCGCGGCGCCCGCGCAGCCCCAGGAAATATTCGTGGATGAACGGATGGTCGACGTTCGCGGCCTCCTCGACGGGCGCCGCGACCAGCACCTTGCGGTCGGCCAGCACCGCGACGCGCGTCGACAGCGCGACCATCGTGTCGAGGTCGTGCGTCACCATCACGACGGTCAGCCCGAGCGTGCGGTGCAGCGTCGCGATCAGCTCGACGAATTCGTCGGACGCCTGCGGATCGAGGCCGGCCGTCGGCTCGTCGAGAAACAGCAGCTCGGGCTCCAGCGCGATCGCGCGCGCGATGCCGACGCGCTTCACCATCCCGCCCGACAGCGCGGCCGGCATCTTCGACGCGTGCTTGCACGGCAGCCCGACCATCTCGAGCTTCAGCATCACGATGTCGTGCAGCAGGTCCGGCGGCACGCGGCCGAGCTCGCGCAGCGGCTGCGCGACGTTGTCGAACACCGTCATCGACGAGAACAGCGCGCCCTGCTGGAACAGCATCCCCGAGCGCGTGCGCATCATCCGCGCGCTGGCGTCGTCGATCGTCGCCGTATCCTCGCCGAACACCTTGATCGTGCCCGACGTCGGCCGTTCGAGGCCGAGGATCTGCCGCACGAGCGTCGTCTTGCCGGAGCCCGACCCGCCGACGATCGACACGATCTCGCCGCGCCGCACGTCGAAGTCGAGCTTCTGGTGAATGATGTTGCGCCCGTAGCGCTTGGTCAGGTTGCGCACCTCGATCACGAGATCGCCGGCATCGACGGCCGTGCCCGGCCGGGGGCCGACCGACCCGGCGCCGATGGCCGCGGCATGCGCGGTCGTTTCGTTCGATGCGTTCATCCGAGCCCCACGTTCTGGAACAGGATCGCGAACACCGCGTCGGCGAGGATCACGACCGTGATCGACGACACGACCGACGTGGTCGTGCCTTCGCCGAGGCTCTGCGAGTTCGCCTTGATCCGGAAGCCGAAATGGCACGCGACCAGCGCGATCAGCATGCCGAACACGACGCCCTTGCCGACGCCGATGTACAGGTTCGCGATCGGCACGACGCCCGGCAGCGAACGCACGAAATAGTTGATGTCGATGCCGAGCACGATCTTCGCGGCGAGCGCGCCGCCCGTCAGCGCGATGATGTTGGTCCACATCACGAGCAGCGGCATCGCGACGCCGAGCGCGAGCACGCGCGGCAGGATCAGCCGCAGCCCGTGCGGGATGCCCATCACGCGCATCGCGTCGAGCTCCTCCGTCACGCGCATCACGCCGATCTGCGCGGTGATCGCGGAGCCCGAGCGGCCCGCGACGAGGATCGCCGACAGCACCGGGCCGAGCTCGCGGATCACCGACAGCCCGAGGATGTTCACGATGTAGCGGTTCGCACCGAACATCTGCAGCTGCTGCGCGGACAGGTAGCTGAGCACGATGCCGATCAGGAACGCGACGAGCGCGGTGATCGGCAGCGCCTGCGCGCCGGCGCTGTAGATGTTCGCCGAGGTTTCCTTCCACGGCATCGTCTTCGGGCGGCGCAGCACCGACAGCGCGTCGAGGATCACGAGGCCGAACATCGCGATGCCGCCCTGCAGGTGTTCGCCGAACGCGAAGATCGCCTGGCCGAGCCGCGTGACGGGATCGACGCGCACCACGCGCTCGGGCGCCTCGCGCGCGCTGTCGAGCCGCTCGATGCGCTCGAAGATCGTGCGCTGCGTGGCGCTCAGCGCGACGCCCGCCGGCAGCTTGCGGCCCCACACGCGCCACAGCGCCTGGCCGCCGACGTGGTCGAGCCGCTCGATGCCGGACAGATCCCATTCGATGACGCGCCCGGCGGCGATGCTCGCGATGCGGCGCGCCACGGCGCCGCGGTTGCGCGCGAGCGAGAGCGCGGTCCACTGGCCGGTCAGGCGCACCGTCTGGCCCTGGCCGCCGGCGTCGACCGACAGGCCGGGAGGGGTCTCGAAGTCCAAGGGCAGGTTGTTTGCAAAAGGATGACAGCGGCCATTGTAGCGAACCGCCCGGCGCCGCGACGTGAGGATGTGGGCGGGGCACCGGGCTCGGGGCGCGGCCGGGGCGCCGGGCCGGAGCCGGGGCGGCTGGGCCGTGCCCCGACGCCGCCGAGCGTCGCGGGGCCTGTTCATGCCAATAACGGGCCTGGGCCCGTGGCCGGTATCGCGACCTTTCATTGTTCCGTCACGTTTCCTTTCGATACTCTCACGCGCTGCACGTCAGGCCGTCGGCGCGCCGCGCCGCCATTCGTGCGTACCTCGCGTTTGATAAAACAGAACACCGAACAGGACATCCGATGCGTCTCCCCCCGCTTTCCCGCCGCCACGCGCCGGCCGCCGCCGCACTCGCCAGCCTCGCCTTCGCCCTCGCAGGCTGCGGCGGCGACGACGTCACCGCCACGCCGCCGTCGCGGCCCGAGGCCCAGGCGCCCGCCGGCACGACGGCCACGCTCGCGCTGCTCGAGACGACCGACCTGCACACCAACGTGCTGTCGTACGACTATTTCAAGCTCGCCGCCGACAATTCGCTCGGCTTCGAACGCGTGGCGACGCTGATCGCGCAGGCGCGCAAGCAGTACCCGAACACGCTGCTGCTCGACAACGGCGACACGATCCAGGGCACCGCGCTGTCGGATTACCAGGCGCTCGTGAAGCCGGTCGGCTGCGACCAGACGCTCGCGATCTACAAGGTGATGAACGCCGCGAAATTCGACGGCGGCGGGATCGGCAACCACGAGTTCAACTACGGGCTGCCGTACCTGTCGCAGGTGACCGGCAACACGTTCGAGATCGACGGCCTGCCGGCGCCGGCCCAGCAGAAGAAGTGCGCGGGCCCGAATTTCCCGCAGGTGCTCGCGAACGTGATCAGCGCGAAGACCAACGCGCCGCTGTTCGCGCCGTACACGATCCTGACGCGCACGGTGACGGCCACGACGCCGGACGGCAAGACGGTCAGCGCGCCCGTGAAGATCGGCATCATCGGCTTCACGCCGCCCGCGATCATGAACTGGGACAAGCGCTGGCTCGACGGCAAGGTCTACACGACCGGGCTGAAGGAAGCGGCCGAGAAGTACATTCCGGAAATGCGCGCGAAGGGCGCCGATCTCGTCGTCGCGATCTCGCACGGCGGCCTCGACAATTCCGCGTACTCGCCGACGATGGAAAACGGCAGCTGGTGGCTGTCGAAGGTGCCCGGCATCGACGCGATGCTGATCGGCCACTCGCACCAGGTGTTCCCGGACGCGAACAGCACCGTGTCGCAGTTCAACCTGCCGGGCGTCGACAAGGTCAAGGGCACCGTCAACGGGGTGCCGACCGTGATGGCCAACTACTGGGGCAAGCACCTCGGCGTGATCAAGCTCGGCCTGAAGTTCGACGGCAAGACGTGGGCCGTCGACAAATCGCAGACGACCGTCGAGGCGCGGCCGATCCAGAACGCCGACAAGAGCTACGTCGCGGCCGACCCGTCGGTCTCCGCCGCGATCGCGGCCGAGCACCAGGCGACGATCGACTACGTGAAGACGCCGATCGGCTCGACCGACTACCGGATGAACACGTACTTCGCGGACGTCGGCGATCCGGGCGCGATCCAGATCGTCAACGAGGCGCAGGCCGACTACGTGAAGACCTACGTGCAGGCGAACCTGCCGCAGTACGCGTCGCTGCCGGTGCTGTCGGTCAGCGCGCCGTTCAAGAGCGGCTTCGGCGGCGGCACCGACTACACCGACGTCGCGCCGGGCGCGCTCGCGATCAACAACGCGGCCGACCTGTACCTGTATCCGAACACCGTGTACGCGGTGAAGGTGAGCGGCGCCGACGTGAAGAACTGGCTCGAGACGGCCGCGAAGCGCTTCAACCGGATCGACCCGACGCAGGCGACCGTGCAGCCGCTCGTCAGCACCTTCCCCGGCTACAACTTCGACATGTTCACGTCGGCCGATCTCGCGTATGAAATCGACGTCACGCAGCCGGTCGGCAGCCGGATCAGGAACCTGACGTACAAGGGCGCGGCGATCGACCCGAACGCGCAGTTCATCGTCGCGACCAACAACTACCGCGCGAGCGGCGGCGGCAACTTCCCGGGCCTCGACGGCAGCAAGACGATCTTCGCGTCGCCCGACGCGAACCGCGACGTGCTGATCGCGTTCATCAAGAAGCGCGGCGCGATCACGCGCGCGGCCGACGGCGCGCAGCGCAGCTGGCGCTTCACGAAGCTCGCGAGCTCGGTCGCGCACGTGCGGTTCGCGTCCGCGCCGAACCGCCTCGGCGACGCGGCGGCGGCCGGCCTGACCGGCATCACGCAGGTCGCGGCCGACGACGGCTCGGGCAAGAACCTCGCGACCTACGAAATCGACCTCACGCAATGAGACACGCGATGCAACCGATCCGGACGACGAGGCCCGCCGAAACCGGCCTCGCCGCCGCCGCGCGGCGCGTGCTGCGCGCGAAACTCCCGCCGGCCGCGCTGCTCGCGGCGGCGGCCGTGACCGTCGCGGCCGTCGTCGCGGCCGCCGGCCTGCGCGGCGCCGGCCCCGCGCCGAGCGCCGCGCAGCTCGACGAATGGCAGGCGATGGTCACGCAGGCGACCGAGCCGCATGCGCTGGCCCAATTGCGCACGCTCGCGCGCCGCGGCTCGGGCGCCGCGCAGGCGGCGCTCGGCATCGCGCTCGTCGATGCGCACGAACCGGGACTGCGCGACGAGGGGCGCGGCTGGCTGGAAACGGCCGCGGCGGCAGACGGCCGGGCCGACGCGCCGGCTGCGCGGCGCGCGCGGCTCGCGCTCGGCAAGGCGTTGCTGCTCGGCAGCGGCGACTTCCCGAAAGACTATGCACGCGCCCGCGCACTGCTCGGCGCGGCGGCCGAACAGGGCGACCCGGCCGCCGCGTATTACCTCGGGCTGATCTACCGCAGCGGCTACGGCATCGCGGCCGACCCGGTGCAGGCCGCGCACTGGTTCGACGTCGCGTCGCGCGCGGACATCCCGGCTGCCGACTTCATGCTCGCGAACGCGTACCGCGACGGCAGCGGCGTGCCGCGCGACGACGCGCGCGCACTCGCGCTGTATCGCCGGGCCGCCGAGCACGAGCTACCGGAAGCCGTGCAGACGCTCGCGATGGCCTATCGCAACGGCGAACTCGGGCTTCGGCCCGACGCGGACGAATTCCACGCGCAGTGGATCGAGACCGCGCATGCGCTGAAGCATCCGGTCGTCGCGCCGTGACGGCCGTTCGGCCGGGGCGCGTGTGGGCGTGGCCCGGCCGAATGGTGATTGCGTCGCACGCGTCATCCTCGCGGCGCGCATTGGTATCGGTCCCCGCAATCGGAATCGGCCTACGCGACGGCAGTGGCGCACCAGCCGTTCGGCCGGTGAAGGATCGTCTGTTCATCCCGTACGCCACTTAAGCAGCCGGGAAACATAGGGCTCGAGATAGAACAGGCCCGCGAGTACGGTTCCAATGCTGAGCGTGGTGCTCCATCTCTTGCATGACCAGCGTCTATAAGCCAGTACATTGACGACGCAGAAAAACAAGGCGGGCCCCAGCAAGTACGCCAGAAACGATACTCCCTGCCACCATGAGGTCGGACACTTGTCGATCTCGTAACAACCGCGAGCCGGCGTGCCTGCAAGTTTCGGCCAATTGATATGGCTGTAAACGTAGAGGTAAAACCAAGTTAACAGCAAACCACCTAGCGCCCCCAAAAGCGCAATCGCAAACCGCTTCACTTGATCTCCCAAAACAAGACTGAGTTCGATTTCCCGAGATCGGAATAGCTGAGACTTGGGAAGACATCCGCTCCTTGCCGAAACGACACCATCCCGATATATCGCCCTATCGTCGATGCCGCACCCCAGAAACCATTCATCGTCATTCGAGAGCCATTCCAAAGATCAATGTGACCACCGCTCGCATTCAATTCCGACTCGCCTGCACGCGCCCAGTAACCATCGAACATCACAATACCAGTACGCCCTTTTATTTTCGCCTCCCAGTCCGCTCCGGTAATTACCTCCGCCCTTCCGAGACCGGCAAATGGCTGCAGGTTGAGCCACGAGCCGAGTTCATTGGCGCGCGTGGCCGTTGCCTTTCCATTCAACAGAATTCGCCCAATACTGCGTTGACCGCCGAGAGGCCTGACGAGCCTCGATGAAAATGACTTCATGTCGACACCAACACGGTGCAAGGCGACACTTATACGAATAGCGCACTGATTCGTATAAGCCGGATCGTTGTATGGATTCCCCGATGGATAGGCATCCCACAACGATTTGAATGTCACGGCGTGAAGCTGTACTACCTTGGTGGATCCAGGGACCGTATTCGCTCTCACCATTATCGGTCTGTTGGGCATGGCGTCCAGTCTGGATGGGCGAGCGCATCTTCGCCCCAATAGATCGTATAACTGCCAGCGGGCTCGGTACCGATGCGCGGTAGTTGGCCATTCGTACCGACACGCCCTGCATACGTGCGTCCGTCGGTCATTTCGATCAAATAGGGATAGCTCTGCGGCAACGTCGTGCCGATGCCAACACGTACCTGTTCGTCGTAATCGAGCGTGGTATCCGTTCGCGCCGTGGCAACTGGCGCTTCGTCTTCAGGCGTTGGAGTGCGTCTCTTCTCCATAAGCTCAGTCGCCTCATGCGAAGTCAGGATCATCCGCATGCCTCGCTCGGCATAGAACACAGGCGGCGGACTGCACCCGCATGCGTTGATATCCCCACTCAACGCCCATGCCTGACCATTCGGTGCCCTGCCGGGCAGGCGCGGTCCTTTCGGCACGACAAATCCCACCTGCTCGCATGCCGTGCAGTAGGTTTTCATGTACAGCGTGGCGATCTGCACACGCGGCGGCGGATTGGAACACGTGACGCATTCCAGTCCTTCGGTGATCGTCGCGCTGCCGCCCCGATCGCCCTTGGCGAGGAAATAGCGGATCATGCGGCGGCACCCCGGCTCTTCGCGCCCGAGCAACGCTCATCCGCGAAAGTACCGGCCACCGCCCATTCGACAACCGTCAGCCTGCCAACAGCACACCGGCCTCCGCTAGCCATCCACCGGCCGGCAACAACCAACGAAGGCTCGCGTAACCATTTCTCGCCACCATTCATCCGGACTCCCTCTCGTCGCTATCAGCGCAAATCTCATCGCACCAAAATGCATGATCGACACAAGGAAATCCATCATACGAATTCGAAATCCCAATCGATCAATATCGGTCGGCGATGTTTCGTCAATCGATCAGCCGGAGTGTCGGAGCGACATTGATTCCAGCTCATATGCACGCGACTACCTGAATGCAACTCCTCTCCATTCGGGACGAGCACATTCGCGCGAAGCGTCGCACATCAGTCGGCCCGTGCCGCCCGACGAAATGACCGTCGCCCCGCTTGCCAACTCCCACCGCCCCCTGTCGCTACAATAGGCGCCATGAACGCCCCCACCTCCTCCGACACGCCCGAATCCGGCGACGCGCACATCGCGCGCAACCGGCTCGAGGCGCACCTGGATGCCGCGCCGCGCGCGTGGCCGCTCGACATCGTCGCCGCCACCGGCTCGACCAACGCCGACGTCGCGGCCCGGCTCAAGGCGCTGCCGCGCGGCGCGAACGCGTTGCCCGCGCCGCTCGTGCGCGTCGCGTTCGAGCAGACGGCCGGCCGCGGCAGGCAGGGTCGCCCGTGGTTCGCGCAGCCCGGCAATGCGCTGCTGTGCTCGGTCGGCTGCATCGTGCCGCGCGCCGTCGATGCGCTCGGCGGCCTCAGCATCGCGATCGGCGTCGCGCTCGCCGAAGGGCTGGCCACGCTGCCGCTCGACGCCCGCATGCGCGTCGCGCTCAAATGGCCGAACGACCTGCTGCTGACGGCCGCCGACGACGGCGCGCCGCGCATCGTCGGCAAGCTCGCCGGGATCCTGATCGAAACCGTCTGGACCACCGCCGACGCCACCGCCGTCGTGATCGGCTTCGGCATCAACGTGCGCGGCGCGCAAGCCGTGGCCGCGCAGGTCGACGCGCTGCGCGCGCGCGAAGCGACGCTCGCAAGCGGGCTGCCGCCCGCCGCGCTGTCGATCGCGTGCGCGTCGGCGAACCTCACCGATACGCTCGCCGCGTCGCTGAACGCGCTCACGCCCGCGCTCGCGCAATTCGGCGCCGACGGCCTCGCGCCGTTCCTGCCGCGCTGGCACGCGCTGCACGCATACGCGGGCCGCGAAGTCGTGCTGCTCGAACAGGGCGTCGAACGCGCACGCGGCATCGCGACGGGCATCGACGCGACCGGCCAGTTGCTGCTGGACACGCCGAACGGCGTGCAGACGATCGCGGCCGGCGACGTGTCGCTGCGCGAAGCGCAATGAGCGAACCGTACCTGCTGATCGACGCCGGCAACAGCCGGATCAAATGGGCGCTCGCCGACACGCGGCGCACGCTCGTCGACACGGGCGCGTTCGGCCACACGCGCGACGGCGGCGCCGATCCCGACTGGTCACGCGTGCCGAGGCCGCGCGGCGCCTGGATCTCGAACGTCGCGGGCGCCGACGTGGCCGCACGGATCGACGCGCTGCTCGACGCACGCTGGCCGGGCCTGCCGCGCACGACGATCCGCTCGCGGCCCGCGCAATGCGGCGTGACGAACGGCTATACGACGCCCGAACAGCTCGGCAGCGACCGCTGGGCCGGCCTGATCGGCGCGCACGCGGCGTTTCCGGGCGAGCATCTGCTGATCGCGACGTTCGGCACCGCGACGACGCTCGAGGCACTGCGCGCGGACGGCCGGTTCACGGGCGGGCTGATCGCGCCGGGCTGGGCGCTGATGATGCGCGCGCTCGGCACGCACACCGCGCAGTTGCCGACGCTGACCACCGATATCGCAAGCGGGCTGCTCGCGGGCGCGCAGGCCGAGCCGTTCCAGGTCGATACGCCGCGCTCGCTGTCGGCCGGCTGCCTGTACGCGCAGGCCGGCCTCATCGAACGCGCATGGCGCGATCTCGCCGATGCCTGGCAGGCGCCCGTGCGGCTCGTGCTGGCAGGCGGTGCGGCGGACGACGTCGCACGTGCGTTGACGGTCGCGCATACGCGGCATGACGCGCTGATCCTGTCCGGGCTCGCGCTGATCGCAGCCGATGCGGGCGAACCGGCAACGGCGCCGGATTGACGCGCGCGTGCCGGCGCGCGGCGGCGCGGGCCGATGCAAGCCCAGGCCGGCCCGCGTCACGCCGACGATGCAATACGCGCGGCGCGGCGCGTGCGGCCCGCACGAACGGTCAGGTCAACGGAAGCCATGAAAAAAGCCGGCCCTTCGGCCGGCTCGACTGAACGACGTGAACCACGTCAATGACGACAAGGAGTTTCGACGATGCTGCGCTGGCTGATCGCTGTTCTCTTTCTCGCCAACATGCTCGCGTTCGTGGTGGCGCGCGGCGTGTTCGGGCCGCTGCCGGCGGCCGGCCCGCGCGAACCCGGCGTGCTGTCGCGGCAGGTGCGGCCCGACGCATTGCGCGTGACACCGCTCATGCGCGCGACCGACCAGCCCGTGGTCGGCGGCCCGATCGCGGCGCCGGCCATCACGACCGCGCCGCTCGCGGCATCGGCCCCGTGACGGCGCCGTGCCGCGCTCAGGACTGTTGCGCGCGCACCTTCTTCAGCAACGCGGTGGTCGAGCGGTCGTGCTCGAACGGAATCGCCAGCGCCCGGCCGCCCCAGCCGCGCACGAGCGCCGATTCCGGCAGCGCGTCCATGTCGTAATCGCCGCCCTTCACGAGGATGTCCGGACGGACGGCTTCGATCAGCGACACGGGCGTCTTTTCCCCGAACGTCACGACCCAGTCGACGCTTTCCAGCGCCGCGAGCAATGCCGCGCGATCCTCTTCGCGGTTGATCGGCCGGTCGTCGCCCTTGCCGAGCATGCGCACCGACGCATCGCTGTTCACGCCGACGATCAGGCACGCGCCGAGCGCTTTCGCATCGGCGAGATACGTGACGTGACCGCGATGCAGGATGTCGAACACGCCGTTGGTGAACACGACGGGCGACGGCAGCGACGCACGCAGCGCGACGAGGGCGTCACGGGTGATCAGCTTGCGTTCGAAGGTGGCGGACATGATGGCGACAGGACGGAATGGACCACGGCGCGCGCGACGGCAGCGCCAGATAAAAAGCCCGCCGGACCGGCCGGGCGGGCTTCACGCAACACACGCGACACGGTGCCGCGAGCCGGGCGCGAATCGGGCACGACGCGCGCCGGCGCCGGCGCCGGCACCCGCCGGCCTCAGGCCGGCTGCGCGGCCGACGACGGGCCGCTTTCGGCCTGCAGGCGGCTGGTGACTTCCTTGCGGTAGCGGTTCAGCTCCTGCGCGGTCGCGAACGTGCGCTCGAACAGGATCGACAGGTTGTGCAGGATCCGCTCGACCACCTTCTTCTCCCACTCGCCGTCGAAACGGATCTGCTCGTCGAGCCAGCGCTCGAGCCATTCCGGATCCGGCAGGCGCGATTGCACGGTGTCGCGCGGGAACAGCGCCTGATTCACGTGCAGGTTGGTCGGGTGGAGCGGCTTCTCGGTGCGGCGCGCCGACGCCATCAGCACGCCGATCTTCGCGAAGGCCGCACGTGCGACGTCGCCGCAGTTGTTCAGCGCCTTCTTCATGTAGCGCAGGTACGCGCCGCCATGACGCGCCTCGTCGCGCGAAATCGTTTCGTAGATCTGCTTGATGACGGGCTCGGTGTGCCAGTCGGCCGCGCAGCGGTACCAGTGGTTCAAGCGGATCTCGCCGCAGAAGTGCAGCATCAGCGTCTCGAGCGGCGGCGCCGGATCGAACTGGAAGCGCACCGCGTGCAGTTCCTCCTCGGTCGGCACCAGCTCCGGCTTGAAGCGGCGCAGATATTCCATCAGCACGAGCGAATGCTTCTGCTCCTCGAAGAACCACACGCTCATGAACGCGGAAAAGTCACTGTCGTGCTGGTTGTCGCGCAGGAACATTTCCGTCGCGGGCAGCGCCGACCATTCGGTGATCGCGTTCATCTTGATCGTCTTCGCCTGCTCGTCGGTGAGCAGCGAAGCGTCGAACTTGTCCCACGGAATGTCCTTCTCCATGTCCCAGCGGACAGCTTCGAGCGACCTGTAAAGTTCCGGATAAAGCATGGTGTTCATGATGGTCCCACCCCTGTTCTGCGCAATGCGACTTCTCTAAACGTGACTGTTGCCGCGCAAGCGCGCCACGCGCGCTTTTTGCAGCCAAGACTGTAATTTTACGCGGGAAACCGGCCCGCCGGACGCTGATTCCTCGTCCGGCCGCCGGGCGGCCGCGTCGCCGCCGTTGGGCATGCCGCAACCCGCTCCGTTCGGACGGAGCCGGCCGCGCTTGCCTGAGTGGGGGGCCGGCACTGGCCGGCTCGTTGGCGCGCCCGTCCCCTGCCCCAGGCGGGTTCCCCGAAAGGTCCCGTGCGGATGCCGGATCGGCGGGCTGCTCGATATGGTGTATACGGCGGCGGCCATGATAGCACGCGTGCATGACGCTTCCGAGACGCCGGCCCGGTCGCGCGCCGCCAACCGGGATGCGGCGATCGGTCGCGGCCGGCCGTCGCGAAAACGCAACCTTGCATTGCGCCCGCGCGTGTCAGACCCGTATTTCGTCGGTCGCGAGGCCGTCTTCGGGCGGCGTGCCGGCCGCCGGCGCGCTGCTGCCGTCCGCCTGCGCGATCCAGCCGGCGAGCGTCTCGCGCTGCGCGCGGCCATCGCGGTAGCCGAGCTCGATCAGCTCGCGCGTGAAGGCTTCCTCGAACAGCAGGTAGCTGGCGAACGACGCGCCGGCCGGCTGGCTGCCGCCGATCGCGCCGAGCAGCCCGCGCATCGTCGCCGGCATCTGCTTGAGGTGCTTTGCGGCGATCAACTCGATGCGCTCGGACGGCGCGATCGCGAGCACGTCGACGTGCCGCCAGCCGCTGTCGATCTCGACCTGGTGCGGCAAGTGCTCGATCATCCGGTTGATGTGCTCGATCCGTTCGATGTCCGAGCCGATCGAGTCGAGGAACACGCTCGCGAGCACCTGCTGGCCGATCTGCGCGGGCGTCGGGTAGCCGCGCGCCCGGCCCGCGCCGTTCGCGGCCGGAATCTCGGGCCGCGGGTCGGCGGCGCCCACGACGACGATCCGGTCCGCGCCGAAGTGGATCGCCGGCGACAGCGGCGCGATCTGCCGGATCGAGCCGTCGCCGAAGTACTCGACCTGTCCGTCGAGCACGAGCGGCACGGCGGGAAACACGAACGGAATGGCCGACGACGCGAGCAGGTGCGACGCCGACAGATCGACGAGCCGCGCGGTGCGCTGCGCGCGCCGCCACGCCTGGATCGGCTCGGCGGCCTGGTAGAACGTGAGGTGCCGGCCGCTCGAATAGCTGAGTGCGGTGACCGCGAGCGCGTGCAGCAGGCGCGCCTCGAGCATCTGCTCGATCCGGTGGAAGCTCAGCTCGCGCTGCAGCAGGTGCGCGAGCGGCGTGTTGTCGAGCAGCCCGCGCGGCGAGCGGCGGGCCGCCCAGCCGAACGTCATCGTCGCGAGCCAGCGCGCGCCGGCGCCCGCGATGCCGAGCCAGTCGGTGCGATACACGTAATCGGCGCGCAACGGCTCCCAGAATTCGAGCAGGCGCCGCACGCCATGGGAAAAGTCGTCCGCGTGGCTCGCGATCGACGTCGCGTTGATCGCGCCGGCAGACGAACCGCACACGACCGTGAACGGCACCGTGTGCCGCCGCGGATCGGCCTCGCGCGCGATCTCGGCCAGCGCCTTCAGCACGCCGACCTGGTATGCGGCGCGCGCGCCGCCTCCCATCAGAACGAGCGCGAGTCGCATGATCGACCTGCTACCTGCGCCGCATCACGTCGAGCGCTTCGGCGGACGCGTTTCGGGCGACGAAGCGGCCGCCGCGCGCGCCGCGGCCGAACCGGACGGCTTCGCGGCGCGCTTGGCCGCGGGCTTGCGCGGCGCGGCCGCGGCGGGCTTCGCGGCGGGTTCCGGCGCAGCGGCGGGCTCGGGCGACGCGGCGCCCGGCGCCGCCGGCTGCATGCCCGGCTGCGCCATCGCGAGGCTCGCGAGCTGGTTGAATTGCGTCTGCAGCAGGTTCCACCAGCCGGCCGGATCGAACGGCTGCTGCGCGGGGTCGCCTTCCGTCGCATCCGCCGCCGGAGCCGCCGCATCCGGTGCGGGCGCAGCCTCGCCCGCCGAGGTTTTCGCGGCCTGCGCGGCGGCGACCGCCGCGTCCTCGGCCGCCGACATCGAGCTCTGCGCGAACGCGCCGAACGCGCGCAGCGTCGCGAGCGTCGCGCGCTGCACCTCGAGCGCCTGGATCGCGGACTGCAGCATCCCGAGATTGAGCTTCAGCCACTGCTCGACCGCGCGCAGATCGGTGATCCGCTTGTCGAGCTCCTCGACGCTCGTGAGCGGCGACATCATGTCGGACATGCTCGACAGCGACGGCGGCAGCCCGTGCGCGGCGCCCGGAAACGGCGCCATCCCGCCGAACGGCGACATCCGGATCATGTCCCACATCCGGTCCATCATGTCGGCGGGCTGGAACCCGGCAAAGCCGGCGAAAGGGTTGGCGCCGGAGGCATCGGTCGTCATACGGGCATCCTGGTTGACTGGGGGAGCGAGGCGGCCGTGCGTCGCGCAGCCGCGCATGATTCGATCATAGCGCGCGCGTCAGAACGGCGCGTCGCCGGGAAACGCGGGCGGGCGCCGCTCGCGCAGCGAGCGGATGCCTTCCTGCACGTCGGGCCCCGAAAAGCCCATGAATTCGAGCGCGAGCGACGTATCGAAGGTCGGCCCGGCCGTGCGCAGCCAGTTGTTCAGCGCGTACTTGGTCCAGCGGATCGCCGACTGCGAACCGTGCGCGAGCCGTTCGGCCACGTCGTACGCCTTCGGCAGCAGGTCGGCGGGCTCGACCGCGAGCGAGACCAGCCCGATCCGTTCGGCCTCCTCGCCGCTCACGGGCTCGCACAGCATCAGGTAGTACTTCGCCTTCGCCATCCCGCACAGCAGCGGCCACACGATCGCCGCGTGGTCGCCGGCCGCGACGCCGAGCCGCGTGTGGCCGTCGATGATGCGCGCATCCTTCGCGGCGATCGAGATGTCGGCGAGCAGCCCGGCGACGAGCCCCGCGCCGACGGCCGGGCCATGCATCGCCGACACGATCGGCTTGCTGCAATTGATCACGTTGTAGACGAGGTCGCGCGCCTCGCGCCACACGCGGGCGCGCACGTCGAAATCGTTCGCCATGTCCTCGACGAGCGCGAGATCGCCGCCCGCCGAAAAGCCCTTGCCTTCGCCGCGGATCACCGCGACGCGCGTGTCGGGATCGCGGTCGACGTCGCGCCAGATGTCGGCGAGCTCGCGATGCATGCGCGCGTTCGCGGTCGCGAGGCCGCTGCGGTTCGCACCCTCGCCGCTCATCACGATGTCGAGCACGCCATGATCGCGGCGCGTCACCTTCAGTGCTTCGTAACCGCCGTACGCGGCGAGATCGGCCATCTGCTGCTCCTTGTTCGAGGCGCTCGAACGCTTGAATCGAGTGTAGCCAAGCCCGCGCGGTCAAACATCGGGCGAAACCCGGCGCGCGGGCCGAGGCCGGGTGCCGCCGCCGCGTTGCCTATGCCGCGCCGTCGGGCGGGGAAACCGACTGCTCGATCGCGCCGAAGATCGACTTGCCGGCCGCATCGAACATCTCGATGCGCACGGTGTCGCCGTAACGCATGAATTCGGTCTGCGGCGCGCCGTGCTCGATCGTCTCGAGGCAGCGCTTCTCGGCGATGCAGCAGTAGCCGCGCTTCGCATCCTTGTTCGATACCGTACCGGAGCCGACGATCGAGCCGGCACGCAGGTTGCGCGTCTTCGCCGCGTGCGCGATCAGCTGGCCGAAGTGGAACACCATGTCGGTGCCCGCATCGGGCTGCCCTACCTTCTTGCCGTTCCAGTGGACGATCATCGGGCGGTGCACGCGGCCCTCGCGCCATTCGTCGCCGAGCTCGTCCGGCGTGACGGCGACCGGCGCGAACGCGGTGGCGGGCTTGCTCTGGAAGAAGCCGAAGCCCTTCGCGAGTTCGGCCGGAATCAGGTTGCGCAGCGACACGTCGTTTGCGAGCGTGACGAGCCGCACGGCCTTCAGCGCGGCGTCGGGCGACGCGCTCATCGGCACGTCGCCGGTGATCACCGCGACTTCGGCCTCGAAATCGATGCCCCATTCCTCGGACGGGCACACGACGTCGTCGCGCGGCCCCAGGAAATCGTCGCTGCCGCCCTGATACATCAGCGGATCGGTCCAGAACTCGGGCGGCATCTCCGCGCCGCGCGCGCGGCGCACGAGCTCGACGTGGTTCACGTACGCGGAGCCGTCGGCCCACTGGAACGCGCGCGGCAGCGGCGCCATGCAGTTGGCCGGATCGAACGCGAACGCGTTGCGCGCGCGACCGTGGTTCAGCGCGTCGTACAGGTCGCGCAGTTGCGGCGCGTAGAACGCCCAGTCGTCGAGGACGCGCTGCAACGTCGGCGCGACCGCATCGGCGATCGCCGCGGTGTGCAGGTCGCGCGACACGACGATCAGCTGGCCGTCGCGCGTGCCGTCCTTCAGCGAAGCAAGTTTCATAGGGAGGATCTGCCGTTGTAGTGACGATGGAGGGAATCTATTTTACGATGGTGAATCCATGCGGCGCGCCCCGATCGCGCGCGCCGTTTTCACCCCGTTTCCTGCCGCATTTTCGCGCACCCGTTGCCCATGCCCGCCAGCCCGCTTCCCGACGACGATCTCACCGACTCCGATACCGACGACACCGCGTCCGGCGAGCACGGCGAACACGGTGAGAAGGTCCGTTCCGGCATCCAGTCGATCGAGGTCGGCTTCCGCCTGCTCGACGTGCTGACGAGCGAGCCGCGCGCGATGATGCTGCGCGATCTCGCGCAGCGCGCGGGCATGAGCCCGGCGAAGGCGCACCGCTACCTGGTCAGCTTCTCGCGGCTCGGCGTCGTGTCGCAGGATCCCGTCTCCGGCCGCTACGAGCTCGGCGGCTTCGCGCTGCAGATGGGCCTCGCGCGGCTCGCGCGCGTCGACGGCGTGAAGCTCGCGCGGATCGCGCTGACCGAATTCCGCGACCGCCTCGACCAGACGGTCGGCATCGCGGTATGGGGCAACCAGGGGCCGACGATCGTGCACTGGATGGAATCGAGCCATCCGGCGAAGGCGTCGCTGAAGCTCGGCGACGTGATGCCGCTGCTCGGCTCCGCGACGGGCCTGCTGTTCGCCGCGTACCTGCCGCGCAGCAAGACCGCCGCGATGCTCGAGCGCGAACTCGCCGATACGCGCCGCTCGCCGCACCACGGCGGCCCGCGCACGCTCGACGAAGTCGACGCGGTGCTCGCCGACGTGCGCCGGCACGAGGCCGCGCGCGTCGAGGGGATGCTGCTGCCGACGATCCACGCGTTCTGCATGCCGGTGTTCGACGCGGTCGGCGAACTCGCGCTCGCGATCGTCGCGCTCGGCCAGGAAGGCTCGTTCGACATCGCGTGGGGCGGCGAGATCGACACCGCGCTGCGCGCGTGCGCGCGGAAACTGTCTTACGAACTCGGCTATAGTCCCGACGCACGCGACGCCTGACGCCTCCGGCTCGCCCCACGTCACGCGTCGCGAACGCGCGGCGCATCCGGCGGTCCGATTCCTGTGGCGCGCGCCGCGCGCCCGACGTCACGCACGCGCCCCGACCCCGTTCCGATGCCCATGCAGCCTGCCGACCTTCGCCCGAGTCACGCCCCGCCCCGCCGCTGGCTGCGCGTGGGCGTCGCGCTCGTCGCCGTGCTGGTGCTGCACGCGCTCGCCGGGTTCTGGCTGATGCGCAACCGCGAATCGTTCAGGCCGCCGCCGCCCGCCGACATCCCCGTGCAGATCGAGCTGCTGAAACCGCGGCCGATCGAACGCCAGCCTGCCCCGCCGGCGTCGAAGCCGGTCGAACGTCCGGCCGCACCCGCCGCGCCGAAGGCGGCCCCGCCGAAACCCGCGCCGCCGGACGAACCGGTCCTCACGTCGACGCAGACGGCCGAGCACGGCGAACCGCCGGCTGCCGCCGCGAGCGGCGTACCGGGCGCGTCGGGCGCGCACGCCGCGCCGGCCGCCGGCGCCAGCGCCGCGACGCCGGGGCCTGCCGCGAGCGGCGTGAAGTTCGCCGCGCCGCCGTCCGGCGACCTGCAGTACGACACGTTCTACAACGGCATGCAGAACATGATCGGCACGATCCGCTGGCGGACCGACGGCCACACCTACGACCTGTCGGTGTCGATGCCCGTGCCATTCGTCGGCCCGTTCGCCTATCGCAGCGAAGGCCGCATCGATGCGTTCGGCGTCGCGCCCGACCGTTACGTCGAGAAGCGGGGCAAGCGGCCGGAGGACATCGCGATCTTCAACCGCGAGATCCGGCAGGTCGTGTTCACGCGCACGCCGAACAACGCGCCGCTGCCCGATGGCGTGCAGGACCGCTTCAGCATGCTGATGCAGTTGTCGGGGCTCGTGCGCGGCAATCCTGCCGCCTACAAGCCGGGCGTCACGCAGCAGTTCTTCGTGATCGACAACAACAGCGGCGAGACCTGGCCGATCACCGTGATCGGCGACGAGCAGGTGCAGACGCAGGCCGGCGTCATCGCCGCGCGGCACTTCATGCGCCTGCCGCGCCGCGACGGCGACACGCGCCGCATCGACATGTGGCTCGCGCCGTCGCTCGGCTGGCTGCCCGCGCGGCTCGTGCAGACCGAGCCGAACGGCGCGCAGATCGAGCTGCTGTGGCACGGCCGCCTCGCCGCACCGGACGTGCCTGCGGATGCAGCACCGCCCGGCGGCGCAACGAGCGCGCCCGACGCCGCGCCGGCGCCCGATGCGCCGGCCGCGCCGCCCGCACAAGCGGCGCCGTCCACGCCCGCTGCAACCGTGCAACCACCGGCCTCCCCGGTTGTCACACAGTAAAAAACATGCACGAATCGGCAATTTCGACCGATTACAGTTTTCCCGGAAATGGCCGATGACACTCTTTAACAACTATTTCAGTCCACCGGCTCACAATGAGAAACGTTTGACAGATATCGGCTTCTAACCGATACACCCCACGCGAACGGGAGGAACGGGGTGTGCAGCGCAAGCCCCTTGAAACCGGCGAGGCTTGCCCCACCTAGGGGACAACAAGGCCAGATGCCACTGCGAAGAGGAGTGCCGCCATGCAAATGATCTACAACAGCCCCAACTACTGCGTCGTCGAATTTGCGCCGCAGGCCGGCCATCACCTGATGAATGCCGGCGGATACGAAATCGTCGACAAGAACGCGCAGCGCGAGATCTTCATCGACGGCGAACTTGCCGAACGATTCCGCGCGCACGTGAAGCAGCTGATCGAGGATGAACCGTCGCTCGACGAGGTCGACGAATTCCTCGGACAATTCGACAGCCTGATGATGATGCCCGTCGTGCTGCACTGACGACTCGCGGCCCGGCGCGTCACGCGGCCGGGCCATTCGCCGCGCATCGACGCGGCGCCGCGTGCACTCCGATCCTGCCCCCGTCCGGCTCGCCGGCGGGGGCTTTCATTTGGCGGCCGCCCGGCCGGCGCGGCCAGGGCGGCGACCGCTTGACGCACCGGCTACAATGACGGTTTTCCGTCTTCGCCGGTCTTCCGCCCATGTCTGCGACTCCTCTCGCCGCTTCCGTCCCGCTCGACGCGCCCTACACGCGCGGCGCCGCCCTGCCCGCGCTGCTCAAATCGCGCATCCTGATCCTCGACGGCGCGATGGGCACGATGATCCAGCGCTACAAGCTCGACGAGGCCGCGTATCGCGGCGAGCGCTTCAAGGATTTCCCGCGCGACATCAAGGGCAACAACGAGCTGCTGTCGCTCACGCAGCCGCAGATCATCCGCGAGATCCACGACCAGTATTTCGCGGCCGGCGCCGACATCGTCGAAACCAACACGTTCGGCGCGACGACCGTCGCGCAGGCCGACTACGGAATGGAAGATCTCGTCGTCGAGATGAACGTCGAATCGGCGAAGCTCGCACGCGAATCGGCCGCGAAATACGCGACGCCGGACAAGCCGCGCTTCGTCGCGGGCGCGATCGGGCCGACGCCGAAGACGGCCAGCATCTCGCCGGACGTCAACGATCCGGGCGCCCGCAACGTCACGTTCGACGAGCTGCGCACCGCGTACTACCAGCAGGCGAAGGCGTTGCTCGACGGCGGCGTCGACCTGTTCCTCGTCGAGACGATCTTCGACACGCTGAACGCGAAGGCCGCCCTGTTCGCGCTCGACGAGCTGTTCGAGGACACCGGCGAGCGCCTGCCGATCATGATCTCGGGCACCGTCACCGATGCGTCGGGCCGGATCCTGTCGGGCCAGACCGTCGAGGCGTTCTGGAATTCGCTACGTCACGCGAAGCCGCTCACGTTCGGCCTGAACTGCGCGCTCGGCGCGGCGCTGATGCGTCCGTACATCGCCGAGCTCGCGAAGCTGTGCGACACCTACGTGTCGTGCTACCCGAACGCGGGCCTGCCGAACCCGATGAGCGACACCGGTTTCGACGAAACGCCCGACGTCACGTCGGGCCTGCTGAAGGAATTCGCGCAGGCCGGGCTCGTGAATCTCGCGGGCGGCTGCTGCGGCACGACGCCCGAGCACATCGCCGAGATCGCGAAGGCGCTCGCCGACGTGAAGCCGCGCCGCTGGCCGAACCAGTACAGCGACAACGCCTGACCCGCCTGACCCGCCTGCCCCACGTCCTTCATCACCAAATTCGCACCGCCATGACCGATCACATGATGCGCCTTGCCGGCCTCGAGCCGTTCAACGTCACGCCCGGGACGCTCTTCATCAACGTCGGCGAACGCACCAACGTCACCGGCTCGAAGGCGTTCGCACGGATGATCCTCAACGGCCAGTTCGACGAGGCGCTCGCCGTCGCGCGCCAGCAGGTCGAGAACGGCGCGCAGGTGATCGACGTCAACATGGACGAGGCGATGCTCGACTCGAAGGCGGCGATGGTGCGCTTCCTGAACCTGATCGCATCCGAGCCGGACATCGCGCGCGTGCCGATCATGATCGACTCGTCGAAGTGGGACGTGATCGAAGCCGGCCTCAAGTGCGTGCAGGGCAAGGCGATCGTGAACTCGATCTCGCTGAAGGAAGGCGAGGACGCGTTCCGCCACCACGCGAACCTGATCCGCCGCTACGGCGCGGCCGCGGTCGTGATGGCGTTCGACGAAACCGGCCAGGCCGATACGTACGAGCGCAAGACCGAGATCTGCAAGCGCTCGTACGACTTCCTCGTGAACGAAGTCGGCTTCCCGCCGGAAGACATCATCTTCGACCCGAACATCTTCGCGGTCGCGACGGGCATCGAGGAGCACAACAACTACGCGGTCGACTTCATCGAGGCGACGCGCTGGATCAAGCAGAACCTGCCGTACGCGAAGGTGAGCGGCGGCGTGTCGAACGTGTCGTTCTCGTTCCGCGGCAACGACCCGGTGCGCGAGGCGATCCACACCGTGTTCCTGTATCACGCGATCCAGGCCGGGATGGACATGGGCATCGTGAACGCGGGCCAGCTCGGCGTGTACGCCGATCTCGACGCCGAGCTGCGCGAGCGCGTCGAGGACGTGATCCTCAACCGCCGTGCGGATTCCACCGATCGCCTGCTCGAGATCGCCGACAAGTTCAAGACCGGCGCCGCGAAGAAGGAAGAGAACCTCGAATGGCGCAACCAGCCGGTCGAGAAGCGCCTCGCGCACGCGCTCGTGCACGGGATCACGACCTTCATCGTCGAGGATACCGAAGAAGCGCGCGCGAAGATCGCCGCGGCAGGCGGCCGTCCGATCAACGTGATCGAAGGGCCGCTGATGGACGGGATGAACGTCGTCGGCGACCTGTTCGGCCAGGGCAAGATGTTCCTGCCGCAGGTCGTGAAATCGGCGCGCGTGATGAAGCAGGCGGTCGCGCACCTGATCCCGTTCATCGAGGAAGAAAAGCGCCTGCTCGCGGAATCGGGCGGCGACGTGCGCGCGAAGGGCAAGATCGTGATCGCGACCGTGAAGGGCGACGTGCACGACATCGGCAAGAACATCGTGTCGGTCGTGCTCCAGTGCAACAACTTCGAAGTGGTCAACATGGGCGTGATGGTCCCGTGCAACGAGATCCTCGCGAAGGCGAAGGTCGAAGGCGCGGACATCATCGGGCTGTCTGGCCTCATCACGCCGAGCCTCGAGGAAATGGCGTACGTCGCGTCCGAAATGCAGCGCGACGACTACTTCCGCGTGAAGAAGATTCCGCTGCTGATCGGCGGCGCGACGACGTCGCGCGTGCACACGGCCGTGAAGATCGCGCCGCACTACGAAGGCCCGGTCGTCTACGTGCCCGATGCGTCGCGCTCGGTGTCGGTCGCGTCGAACCTGCTGTCCGACGAAGGCGCGGCGAAGTATCTCGACGAGCTGAAGTCCGACTACGAGCGAATTCGCGACCAGCACGCGAACCGCAAGGCGCAGCCGATGGTCACGCTCGCCGAGGCGCGCGCGAACAAGACCAAGGTGGACTGGGCCGGCTACCAGCCGGTGAAGCCGAAGTTCATCGGCCGCCGCGTGTTCAGGAACTACGACCTGAACGAGCTCGCGAACTACATCGACTGGGGCCCGTTCTTCCAGACCTGGGATCTCGCCGGCCCGTACCCGGCGATTTTGAATGACGAGATCGTCGGCGAATCGGCGCGGCGCGTGTTCTCCGACGCGAAGTCGATGCTCGCGCGCCTGATCCAGGGGCGCTGGCTGACCGCGAACGGCGTGATCGCGCTGCTGCCGGCGAACACCGTCAACGACGACGACATCGAGATCTACAGCGACGAGTCGCGCTCCGAGGTGCTGCTCACGTGGCGCAACCTGCGCCAGCAGAGCGTGCGCCCGGTGGTCGACGGCGTGATGCGGCCGAACCGCTCGCTCGCCGACTTCATCGCGCCGAAGGAATCGGGCGTCGCCGACTACATCGGGATGTTCGCGGTGACGGCCGGCCTCGGCGTCGACGTGAAGGAAAAGCAGTTCGAAGCCGATCACGACGACTACAGCGCGATCATGCTGAAGGCGCTCGCCGACCGCTTCGCGGAAGCGTTCGCCGAAGCGATGCACGCGCGCGTGCGACGCGAGCTGTGGGGCTATGCGAGCGGCGAGACGCTCGACAACGACGCGCTGATCGCCGAGAAGTACGCGGGCATCCGCCCGGCGCCAGGCTACCCGGCCTGCCCCGACCACCTCGTGAAGCGCGACATGTTCGACGTGCTGCACGCGGACGAGATCGGCATGAGCGTGACGGACTCGCTGGCGATGCTGCCGGCGGCGAGCGTGTCGGGCTTCTACCTCGCGCATCCGGACAGCCGCTATTTCTCGGTCGGTAAAATCGGGCAGGATCAGCTCGAGGACTATGCACGGCGCATGGCGCTGTCGCTCGACGACGCACGCCGCGCGCTCGCGCCGCAGTTGTAATCGACAGAAATGGGCGGCCCGCCGCCATTTCATCAGACAAAATAAAAAGCCCGCTCGAAAGCGGGCTTTTTCCTGTCTGGCCGACCGTTCGATCCGCCCGGCAAGGAAGAAGGAAGCTCAGAAGCCCCAGTGCACGTCGGCCTGGCCGGCCTTCGCTTCGCGCAGCATCGTCAGGAACGGCGCGACGCGCTGCGCCAGGCTCGGCGGCACTTCGTGGTGCGCGTGGTCGGCTTCGTCCTCGTGGAAATGGCCGGCGTGCTCGGCGCGCTCCTGCTTGGCCTGCGCGACCGCGCCTTCCAGCTTGGCGATCGCGTGGTCCAGTTCGTCGTGCGTAATGACACCGCGCTCGCCCAGCTGCTTGCCGACGAGACCCAGCACATACACGGCGAAATCCTTCAGCACGTCGAGATCCTGTGCCGCCTTGCTCTTGAACGTAATCATGACAATTCCCTTTTCATCTTGTTGTGCCTGCGCGGCGAGGTTGGGGAACGCCGGCAGACCGGCGTCCGGCCTCGCGGACGCGGGCCGCCTGAGCGGCATATTAGCACCTGTTAAAATTCTGCGATCCCTGAAACGCGCGCTTAAAAAGCGCGCCGGCGGGCCGGCGTTTCCGGCCCCCACCAACGAAGCCTTCTACCAGCATGCTGCCAGCACACAAACAGACCCTCGAAGCCCTGCTCGCGGATAGCGTCAAGCAGGTCGCACACGCGCTGAAAGGCGCCGACGCAGCATTCGTCGCCCCGACCATCACGCTGGAGCGCCCGAAGGTCGCCGCGCACGGCGACGTCGCGTGCAACGTCGCGATGCAGCTCGCGAAGCCGCTCGGCACGAACCCGCGCCAGCTCGCCGAACGGATCGTCGCCGCGCTCACCGCGCAGCCGGCCGCGCAAGGCCTCGTCGAAGCCGCCGAGATCGCCGGCCCCGGCTTCATCAACCTGCGCCTGTCGGCGGCCGCGAAGCAGGCGGTGATCGCCGCCGTGTTCGAGCAGGGCCGCGCGTTCGGCACGTCGGATCGCGAGAAAGGCAAGCGGGTGCTGCTCGAATTCGTGTCGGCCAACCCGACCGGCCCGCTGCACGTCGGCCACGGCCGCCAGGCCGCGCTCGGCGACGTGCTCGCCAACGTGATCGCGAGCCAGGGCTACGCGGTGCACCGCGAGTTCTACTACAACGACGCCGGCGTGCAGATCGGCAACCTCGCGATCTCGACGCAGGCGCGCGCCCGCGGCCTGAAGCCGGGCGACGCGGGCTGGCCGGAAGCCGCGTACAACGGCGAGTACATCGCCGACATCGCGCGCGACTACCTGAACGGCGAAACGGTCGCCGCATCGGACGGCGAGCCGGTCAAGGGTGCGGGCGACGTCGAGGATCTCGACGCGATCCGCAAGTTCGCGGTCACGTACCTGCGTCGCGAGCAGGACATGGACCTGCAGGCGTTCGGCGTGAAGTTCGACCAGTACTACCTCGAGTCGTCGCTGTACAGCGAGGGCCGCGTCGAGAAGACGGTCGACGCGCTGGTCAAGGCCGGCATGACCTACGAGCAGGACGGCGCGCTGTGGCTACGCACGACCGACGAAGGCGACGACAAGGATCGCGTGATGCGCAAGTCGGACGGCACGTACACGTACTTCGTGCCGGACGTCGCATACCACGTGACGAAGTGGGAACGCGGCTTCACGAAGGTGATCAACATCCAGGGTTCGGACCACCACGGCACGATCGCGCGCGTGCGCGCCGGCCTGCAGGGGCTGCACATCGGGATCCCGAAGGGCTATCCCGACTACGTGCTGCACAAGATGGTCACCGTGATGCGCGACGGCCAGGAAGTGAAGATCTCGAAGCGCGCGGGCAGCTACGTGACGGTGCGCGACCTGATCGAATGGTCGGGCGGCGCGGCGGCGGGCCAGGAAGCGGCCCCCGACCTGATCGACGAAGCAACCATCACGCGCGGCCGCGACGCGGTGCGCTTCTTCCTGATCTCGCGCAAGGCCGATACCGAGTTCGTGTTCGACATCGATCTCGCACTGAAACAGAACGACGAAAACCCGGTCTATTACGTCCAGTACGCGCATGCGCGGATCTGCTCGGTGCTCAACGAACTGAAGTCGCGCTACAACGTCGACGTCGCGCAACTGCCGGGCGCCGACCTGTCGCAGTTGACGAGCGCACAGGCGGCATCGCTGATGCAGAAGCTGGCCGAGTATCCGGACATGCTCACGCACGCGGCGAACGAGCTGGCGCCGCACGCGGTCGCGTTCTACCTGCGCGATCTCGCTGGCGAATTCCACTCGTTCTACAATGCGGAGCGCGTGCTGGTCGACGACGAAGCGCCGCGCAATGCGCGCGCCGCGCTGCTCGCCGCGACCCGTCAGGTGCTCGAGAACGGCCTGACGGTGCTCGGCGTGTCCGCTCCCGCCAAGATGTAAGGATGTCCGCGCGGCCCGAACCGGGCCGCGACTGGCTGCGGCAACGCCCGCCGTCGGATTGCCCGCCGTCGGGCGCCCGTCGCAGCCCTCTCACGATTCTTTTTGCAGGTGACTCAAGCAATGGCACAACCACGCCGAACTTCGAAGCAATCGAAACAAGCCGGAGGGACATTTCTTGGAATCGTACTGGGCCTGATCGTCGGCCTCGCGATCGCCGTGGTGGTGGCGCTCTACATCACGCGTTCGCCGTCGCCGTTCGTGTCGAAGGTCGCGCCGCCGCAGGCCGACAACGGCGCGAGCCAGCCGCAGCAGTTCGACCCGAACCGCGCGCTGCAGGGCAAGACGCCCGGCCAGCCGGTGCCGCAGGCCGCGCAATCCGCACCGCCGAACACCGCGCCCGGCCAGGCCGCGAACCAGACTCAGGGCGGCGGCCTGCTGCCCGAGCCGCAGATCGTCGAAGTGCCGCCGTCGGGCAACGCGAACGGCGCCACCGGCTCGAGCAACGCCACCGCGTCGAACAATCCGTCGTCGGGCAACGGCGTCGCCGTCGCACCGAAGCCGGCCGACACCACGCCGCCGCCGAAGAAGACGCAACAGGCGCAGCAACAGCAGCAGCAAGGCGGCGAGGACGACCTCGCGCGCTTCGCCGCGCAGAAGCAGGCGCAGCAGGCCGCCGCGCAAAAGCAGCAGCAACAGCAGCAGGCCGCGAACACGCCGAAGCCGACGTCGTCGGCTGCCGCCGCGGCGGCAGCGGCGAAGCCGCCGACCGCGAACGACGCGAACACCGGCTACTTCCTGCAGGTCGGCGCGTACAAGACGGAAGGCGATGCCGAACAGCAGCGTGCGCGCCTCGGCTTCCAGGGCTTCGAGTCGAAGGTGTCGAAGCGCGACGTCAGCGGCGTGACCTATTTCCGCGTGCGCGTCGGCCCGTTCTCGAAGTTCGAGGATATGAACTCGGCCCGTCAGCGCCTGTCCGATGCAGGTGTCGACACGGCGGTGATCCGCTTCACGAAGCAGTAAGCCAACCGGCCGCGCCCACGCAGAACCCGTTACGTTCCGTAACCCGAGCAACCGATTCGACGTTCACAACATGAAAAAACTGCTTAGCACGCTCCTTCTGTCCCTGGGCCTGGCCGCCGGCCTTGCCCAGGCTTCGCCCGCCGCGCCGGCCGCCGGCAAGGACTTCGAGGTGATGAAGTCGCCGCAGCCGGTGTCGGCGCCGGCCGGCAAGGTCGAGGTGATCGAGTTCTTCTGGTACGGCTGCCCGCACTGCTACGAATTCGAGCCGACGATCGAGGCCTGGGTGAAGAAGCAGGGCAACAACATCGACTTCAAGCGCGTGCCGGTCGCATTCCGTGACGATTTCCTCCCGCACTCGAAGCTGTTCTACGCGGTGTCCGCGCTCGGCATTTCCGAGAAGGTCACGCCGGCGATCTTCAACGCGATCCACAAGCAGAAGAACTACCTGCTGACGCCGCAGGCGCAGGCCGACTTCCTGGCCACGCAGGGCGTCGACAAGAAGAAGTTCATGGACGCGTACAACTCGTTCAGCGTGCAGGGCGAGGTGAACCAGTCGGCCAAGCTGCTGAAGGACTACGCGATCGACGGCGTGCCGACGGTCGTCGTCCAGGGCAAGTACAAGACGGGCCCCGCTTACACGAACAGCATCCCGGGTACCGCCCAGGTGCTCGACTTCCTCGTGAAGCAGGTTCAGGACAAGAAGCTCTGATCCCCGCCCGCGCGCCGGCATGACTACTCCGCTGAAGGTCTTCATCACCGGCGCGTCGAGCGGCCTCGGCCTCGCGATGGCCGAGGAATACGCCCGCCAGGGCGCCACGCTCGCGCTCGTCGCGCGCCGCACCGATGCACTCGATGCGTTCGCGCGGCGGTTCCCGAAGCTCTCCATCTCCGTCTATTCCGCCGACGTGCGCGACGCCGATGCGCTGGCCACCGCCGCCGCGTCGTTCATCGCCGCGCACGGCTGCCCCGACGTCGTGATCGCGAACGCGGGCATCAGCCAGGGCGCCGTCACGGGCCAGGGCGACCTCGCGACGTTCCGCGACGTGATGGACATCAACTACTACGGGATGGTCGCGACATTCGAGCCGTTCGTCGGCCCGATGACGGCCGCGCGCCACGGCACGCTGGTCGGCGTCGCGAGCGTCGCCGGCGTGCGCGGGCTGCCCGGCTCCGGCGCGTACAGCGCGTCGAAATCGGCCGCGATCAAGTATCTCGAATCGCTGCGCGTCGAGTTGCGCCCGGCCGGCGTCGGCGTCGTGACGATCGCGCCCGGCTACATTCGCACGCCGATGACCGCGCACAACCCGTACCGGATGCCGTTCCTGATGGACGCCGACCGCTTCGCCGCGCGCGCGGCGCGGGCGATCGCCCGGCAGCACGCGTTCCGCGTGATTCCGTGGCAGATGGGCGTCGTCGCGAAGGTGCTGCACGTGCTGCCGCGCTGGCTGTACGACCGCCTGTTCGAGAAGGCGCCGCGCAAGCCGAAGGCCGGCGCGCACTGAGTGCGCCGCGGATCCGGCGTGCGCGTCGCCGGGTCGCTGTCGGGCCTTGGCCCGGTCTGCCTCGCCATACCGCGCGAATCCGCGCGGGCCTCTACCTTCGTGTCGCGCCACATACCGCGCACCGCTGCCGCGATCCGGTCCGTTCCGTCGCTCGCGCCGCGCATTCGCAGCCGCCCGCCTCGCCCGCCCCGCGCTCGCTCTCCTCGCACGGCCGCATCAACACCCGTTCCGTCGCCATCGCAGCCGTTTTTCGGTCAATTCGTCGCGTTCCGGCGCCTTTTTCCACGCGTCGCGCGCTTTGACGGTATCCTATTCGCCAGCCGCGCCGGCCCTGCCCGCTGCCGGGTCGCGCCCGCCTCCGTCATCCAGCGAAAAACACAAGCCACGTGGGAGATCCTATGCACGTCAAGCTATTCGCCGCGGCCGCCGTGGCCGCGGCCCTTGCCGCTCCCGGCCTCGCCGCCGCCAAGCCGCTCACCGTCTGCACGGAATCGAGCCCGGACGGCTTCGACGTCGTGCAGTACAACTCGCTTGTCACGACCAACGCGTCGGCCGACGTGATCTTCAACACGCTCGTGTCCTACGACGAAGCCGCGAAGAAGGTCGTGCCCGCGCTCGCGGACAAATGGGAAGCGAGCGCCGACGGCCTCACGTACACGTTCCACCTGCGCCCGAACGTCGCGTTCCAGACCACCGACTACTTCAAGCCGGGCCGCCCGCTCAATGCGGACGACGTCGTGTTCACGTTCACGCGGATGCTCGACGATGCGAATCCGTGGCACAAGGTGGCCGGCGCGAGCGGTTTTCCGCATGCGCAGTCGATGGGCCTCGTGAAGCTCGTGAAATCGGTGACGAAGGTCGACGACAGCACGGTGAAGTTCGTGCTGAACGAGCCGAACGCGACGTTCGTGCCGATCCTGACGATGGGCTTCGCGTCGATCTACTCGGCCGAGTACGCGGACCAGTTGCTCAAGGCCGGCAAGCAGGCCGACCTGAACGCGAAGCCGGTCGGCACCGGCCCGTTCGTGCTGAAGAGCTATACGAAGGACGCACTGATCCGCTACGACGTGAACCCGACTTACTGGGGCGCGAAGCCGAAGGTCGATCGATTGATCTACGCGATCACGCCCGATGCATCGGTGCGCATGCAGAAGGTGAAGGCCGGCGAATGCCAGATCGCGCTGTCGCCGAAGCCGCAGGACGTGCTCGCCGCGAAGGGCGACAGCGCGCTGAAGGTCGTCCAGACGCCCGCGTTCATGACCGCGTTCGTCGCGCTGAACACGCAGAAGAAGCCGCTCGACAACGACAAGGTGCGCGAGGCGCTGAATCTCGCGTTCGACCGCGCGACCTACCTGAAGGTTGTATTCGACAACACCGCGACGGCCGCGAACAATCCGTATCCGCCGAACACGTGGAGCTACGCGAAGGACATCGCGCCGTATGCGTACGATCCCGCGAAGGCGAAGCAACTGCTCGCGCAGGCCGGCTTCCCGAACGGCTTCTCGACGACGATCTGGACGCGCCCGACCGGCAGCGTGCTGAACCCGAACCCGAAAGCCGGCGCCGAGCTGCTGCAGGCCGACCTCGCGAAGATCGGCGTGAAAGCGGAAGTGAAAGTGATCGAATGGGGCGAACTGATCAAGCAGGCGAAGCTCGGCCAGCATGACATGCTGTTCATGGGCTGGGCCGGCGACAACGGCGATCCGGACAACTACCTGTCGCCGCTGTTCAGCTGCAACGCGGTGAAGTCGGGCATCAACTTCGCGCGCTTCTGCGATGCGCAGCTCGACAAGCTGATCGCCGACGGCAAGGCGACCGCCGACCAGGCCAAGCGCGCGAAGCTGTACGAAAGCGCGCAGAAGATCATCCACGACCAGGCGCTGTGGATTCCGCTCGGCTACCCGACCGCGGCCGCGCTGACGCGCACGAACGTGAGCGGCTATCACGTGAGTCCGTTCGGACGGCAGAACTTCACGACGGTCGCGGTGCAGTAACCTCGCGTGGCGCGCAAGCGACGGCGCACATGCCGCTCGCTTGCGGCCCGCGCGCCGCGCTTGCTACACTGCGCGCTCATTCCTCATACCGGACGCCAGCCAAAGTGAACAACTAAGCCTTCCCGAAATGTTTTCGCCGCCCGTGCCACGCACGCCGCGCGAAGGTCTTCACGCATTTTTGGAGGTGCTTATGGCTGCAGCCACGCCCACCGGCGCGCTCGTCGCGCTTCATCACGTTTCCTTCCGCTTCGACGACGGCGTCACGCTGTTCGATTCGCTCGACCTGACCATCGATCGCACGCCGACCGGCATCGTCGGCCGCAACGGCGTCGGCAAGAGCGTGCTCGCGCAACTGATCGCGGGCCGCCGCGCGCCGAGTGCGGGGACGGTCGAGCGACATGCGCAGGTCGTCTACGTCGCGCAGCAGCACGACCACGATGCCACGGCCGCCCCGCGATCCGTCGCGCAGATCGCCGCGCTCGATGCGCCGCTCGGCGCGCTCGCGCGTCTCGCGGACGGCCGCGCGGCGCCGCACGACTTCGACCTGATCGGCGATCGCTGGGATCTCGCGGAGCGGCTGCGCGCGGCGCTCGACGCGGCCGGCCTGCACGATGTCCGCGCCGACACGCCCGCGCACACGCTGAGCGGCGGCCAGCTCGCGCGCGTCGCGCTGATCGGCGCGCTGCTGTCCGGCGCCGGCCTGCTCGTGCTCGACGAACCGACCAATCATCTCGACGCACCGGGCCGCGCGTGGCTGCGCACGGCGCTCGACGGCTGGCGCGGCGGCGTGGTCATCGTGAGCCACGACCGTGCGCTGCTCGCCGGCGTGCAGCGCATCGTCGAGCTGACGCCGCACGGCGCGCGCTCGTACGGCGGCAACTACGCGCTCTACCGTGCGCAGCGCGACGCGCAACAGGAAGCCGCGCACGCGGCGCTCGACCATGTGCGCAGCGAGCGCGAGCGCGTGCGGCGCAGGCTCGAACAGGAACACGACACGATCCAGCGCCATGCGGCCGCGTCGCTGCGCGACGCGAAGGCGGCCAACCTGTCGTCGATGGCGCGCCAGCGCCGCAAGGGCGCCGCGCGCGCCATCATGGGGACGGTCCGGCGTCATCAGAGCGACTTCAAGGCGACGCTCGACACGCGCGTGCAGGAAGCGGCCGCGCGCGTCGAAACCGACGCGCCCGTACTGGTGTCGCTGCCGGGCACGGAGGTCAGCGCGCGCCGCCAGCTGTTCACGCTCGAACGCGCGCAACTGCCGTGGCGCGTCGCGGGCGACGCCGACGCGATCACGTGGTCGGCCAGCGGCGCCGTGCGCATCGCGCTGACGGGCCCGAACGGCTGCGGCAAGTCGACGTTGCTGAGGATGCTCGCGGGCGAGCTGGCGCCGCGCTCAGGCACTTGCACGACGCACGTGAGCGCCGCGTATCTCGACCAGCGGCTCGCACTGCTCGACCCGGAGCGCTCGATCGTCGAGCAACTCGGGCTGCTCGATACGCCGCTCGCCGAAGGCGACCTGCGCAGCCGTCTCGCGCTGCTGCAGCTCGACGCGACACGTGCGACGCAACCGGCGCGGCAACTGAGCGGCGGCGAACGGCTGAAGGCCGCGCTCGCGTGCGCGTTGTGGCGCGGCACGCCCGCGCAACTGCTGCTGCTCGACGAGCCGACCAATCACCTCGATCTCGAATCGGTGCGCGCGATCGAAGCCGCGCTGGCCGGTTTCCCGGGCGCGCTCGTGGTCGCGTCGCACGACGCCGCGTTTCTCGCGGCGCTCGAACCGACGCACACGATGCAGTGGCATCGCGACGGATGGCGTTACGAACCCGTCGCGTAACGATGACGAAGCGCGCTCAGCTGGCGGCGCGGAACCGCAGCACGCCGTCGTCACCCTGCTCGCGCACGAGTTCGCCCGCGAGCCACAGCAGGTTCAGGTGCGCGAGCGCCTCGCCGAGCGCGAACGTCATCTGGTGGATGTCGAGCTCGCGGCGGCGGAACATGATCGGCACGATGTCGGCCGCGCTCATCGGCTTTTCCGCGCACGCGACGCGCACTTCGGCCAGGCGCGCATCGTGGTGTTCGCGCAGTTGCGCGATGCGCGTGCGCACGCCGCGGAACGGCTTGCCGTGCGATGGCAGCACGAGCGTGTCGGGCGACATCGTCTCGTAGCGGCCGAGCGATTCCAGGTACAGCGCGAGCGGGTTCGCTTCGGGCTCGAGGTCGAACACCGACACGTTCGTCGAGATGCGCGGCAGCACCATGTCGCCGGAAATCAGCACGCCGTCGGCTTCGCTGTGGAGCGCGCAATGTTCAGGCGAATGGCCGAAGCCGGTGACGACGCGCCACGTGCGCGCGCCGATCGTCACCGCGTCGCCTTCGCGCAGGCGCCGGTAGCGCGGCGGCACGGCCGGCACCAGATCCGAGTAGTAGCTGCGGCGGTTGCGCAGCTTGTCGAGCGCGGCCGGATCGGTCAGGCCGTGGCGCGCGAAGTGATCGGCGGCGGCCGCGCCGCCCGCATTCGACCCGTTGCCGGCCGCCATCAGGCAGCCGAACAGGTATTCGCCGAGCGTCATCCACAGCCGCACGTTCCAGCGGCCCTTGTCGCCGCCTTCGCACAGCCAGTTCGCGAGGCCGAAGTGATCGGGGTGGCAGTGCGTGACGAGCACGCGCAGCACGGGCAGGCCGTCGAGCTGCGTGTCGAAGATCTGCTCCCAGTGCGTGCGGATCGCGTCCGATGCGATCCCGCAATCGACGACCGTCCAGCCGGCCTGCCCGTCGATCTCGTCGCGCAGCAGCCAGAGATTGATGTGATCGAGCGAGAACGGCAGCGGCATGCGCAGCCAGCGCACGCCGGGCGCGACCTCGAACGTGTCGCCCGCGGCGGGCAGCGTATCGGCGAAGGGGTAGTCGAGTTGGTGTTCCAGGGCATTCATCGGTGGGGCGTCTCGTCGTTATCGGTGCGAAGGCGCGCCGGCGGCAGGGTGCGGCGGGCGGTGCGTCGATTCTATCGCCGTCGCGCGAAACACGTGCCCGGCCCCCGCCGGCGCGCCCAAAAAAGTTCGTGTCAGAATCGGTTCCGTACCCGTATCTTTACGCGAAGATGCGTCGAACGGCGCCCAACGGCGATCAACACGCCGATTGACGACCATTCGCGCATCACCGCGAAAGTCATTGAAACGCCGACTTGGGCGCTAAAATGGCGAGTGCTTACAGCCCCTTGAACGAGCCTGCACGCGATGAATCACTTCCCCAAACTGCTGTCGTCGCAGATCGGTTTCGACGTCGCGCAGACGATGCTCGAATACTTCGATCGCCATTACCGGATCTTCCGCGAAGCGGCGGTCGATGCGAAGACGCTGTTCGAGCGCGGCGACTGGCACGGGCTGCAGCGGCTCGCGCGCGAGCGGATCACGTCGTACGACGATCGCGTGAAGGAATGCGTCGAGGTGCTGGAAGACGAATACGACGCGGAGAACATCGACGACGAAGTCTGGCAGCAGATCAAGCTGCACTACATCGGCCTGCTCACGTCGCACCGCCAGCCCGAGTGCGCGGAAACCTTCTTCAATTCGGTGTGCTGCAAGATCCTGCACCGCTCGTATTTCAGCAACGATTTCATCTTCGTGCGCCCGGCGATCTCGACCGAGTATCTGGAGAACGACGAGCCGGCCGCGAAACCGACGTACCGCGCGTACTATCCGGGCACCGACGGGCTCGCGGTCACGCTCGAGCGCATCGTCACGAACTTCCAGCTCGAGCCGGCGTTCGAGGATCTCACGCGCGACATCGGCTGCGTGATGCAGGCGATCGACGATGAATTCGGCCACTTCGACGAAGCGCCGAATTTCCAGATCCACGTGCTGTCGTCGCTGTTCTTCCGCAACAAGAGCGCGTACATCGTCGGCCGCATCATCAACGCCGACCGCGTGCTGCCGTTCGCGGTGCCGATCCGCCACGTGCGCCCGGGCGTGCTCGCGCTCGATACCGTGCTGCTGCGCCGCGAGCAGCTGCAGATCATCTTCAGCTTCTCGCATTCGTACTTCCTCGTCGACATGGGCGTGCCGTCCGCGTACGTGGAGTTCCTCTGCACGATCATGCCGGGCAAGCCGAAGGCCGAGATCTACACGTCGGTCGGCCTGCAGAAGCAGGGCAAAAACCTGTTCTACCGCGACCTGCTGCACCATCTGTCGCATTCGAGCGACCGCTTCATCATCGCGCCCGGGATCAAGGGCCTCGTGATGCTCGTGTTCACGCTGCCGTCGTTCCCGTACGTGTTCAAGATCATCAAGGATCAATTCCCGCCGCCGAAGGAAACGACGCGCGCGCAGATCATGGAGAAGTACCAGCTCGTGAAGCGTCACGACCGCCTCGGGCGGATGGCCGACACGCTCGAGTATTCGAGCGTCGCGCTGCCGCTCGCGCGGCTCGATCATGCGCTCGTGCGCGAACTCGAGAAGGAAGTGCCGTCGCTGCTCGAATACGAGGACGACAAGCTCGTGATCAAGCACCTGTACATCGAGCGCCGGATGACGCCGCTGAACCTGTACCTGCAGAACGGCAGCGACGCGGACGTCGAGCACGGCGTGAAGGAATACGGCAACGCGGTGAAGGAGCTGATGAAGGCGAACATCTTCCCCGGCGACATGCTGTACAAGAACTTCGGCGTCACGCGCCACGGCCGCGTCGTGTTCTACGACTACGACGAGATCGAGTACCTGACCGACTGCAACGTGCGGCGCGTGCCGCCGCCGCGCAACGAGGAAGACGAGCTGTCCGGCGAACCGTGGTATACCGTCGGCCCGCACGACATCTTTCCTGAGACCTACGGGCCGTTCCTGCTCGGCGACCCGCGCGTGCGCAGCGTCTTCATGAAGCATCACGCGGACTTTTTCGATCCGGCGCTGTGGCAGGCGAGCAAGGACAAGCTGATGCAGGGCGAATTGCCCGATTTTTATCCGTACGATGCGGCCCTGCGCTTTAGCGTACGCTACCCTGCGCGCTTCGGCGCGACGGGCCTCGACGACGGTGCGGGCGACGCGCAGCGCGCCGCCTGACGCCGGCAACACCGAATCCGATATCGACCGATTTCCGCCAACGGAAGCCACACCGATGACTACCCAAGACAATCCGCTTTCACATCTGTTCGACAACAACGATGCCTGGGTCAAGCGCCAGCTCGCCGACGATCCCGATTTCTTCGCACGACTCGCCGACCAGCAGGCGCCGGAATATCTGTGGATCGGCTGCTCGGATTCCCGCGTGCCGGCGAACCAGATCATCGGCCTGCCGCCGGGCGAAGTGTTCGTGCACCGCAACATCGCGAACGTGGTCGTGCACAGCGACCTGAACTGCCTGTCGGTGATCCAGTTCGCGGTCGACATCCTGCGCGTCAAGCACATCATGGTCGTCGGCCACTACGGCTGCTCGGGCGTGAACGCGGCGCTGCACAACCGCCGTGTCGGCCTCGCGGACAACTGGCTGCATCACGTGCAGGACGTACGCGAGCGCCATGCGGCGCTGCTCGACGAATGGCCGGTCGGCGAAGCGCGTTACCGTCGCCTGATCGAGCTGAATGCGATCGAACAGGTCGTCAACGTGTGCCGCACGACGATCGTCAACGACGCGTGGGCGCGCGGCCAGTCGCTCACCGTGCACGGGCTCGTGTACGGCGTGCATGACGGCCGGATGCGCAACCTCGGGATGGCCGTGTCGAACTTCGACGCGCTCGACTCGACTTACCGGCGCTGCGTGGCCGCGCTCACCGCCGGCGGCGAGCATGCGCCGGACAACGACATGGTCGCGGCGGACGCCGCCCGGCTCGAAAGCGTCGCGCAGGCGGTCGCCGCGACGCTCAAGCCGTGCGACGACGCGCAGCAGTAACGCGCCAGCCGCCGGACGGCGGCTGCGACGCGGCCGCGGCACGCGTCGAACGCATCTGACAACGGCACTGCCTCGGTGGCGCCACCGCAAGGAGCGACAGGCATGAAAACCGTATTGATCGTCGGCGCATCGCGCGGCCTCGGCCGCGAATTCGTCCGGCAATACCGGCGCGACGGCTGGAACGTGATCGCCACCGCGCGCGACGCGGCGTCGCTCGATGCGCTGCGCGCGCTCGGCGCGCAGCCGCATGCGCTCGACATTGCGCAGCCCGAGCAGATCGCGGCGCTCGGCTGGAAGCTCGACGGCGAGCGGCTCGATGCGGCCGTGCTCGTGTCCGGCGTGTACGGGCCGCGCACCGAGGGCGTCGAGACGATCACCGCCGAGGATTTCGACGCGGTGATGCACACGAACGTGCGCGGGCCGATGCAGTTGCTGCCGATCCTGCTGCCGCTCGTCGAGGACGCGCGCGGCGTGCTGGCCGTCGTGTCGAGCCGGATGGGCAGCATCGCCGAGGCGACCGGCACGACCGGCTGGCTGTACCGCGCGAGCAAGGCCGCGCTGAACGACGCGCTGCGCATCGCGTCGCTGCAGACGCGCCATGCCGCGTGCATTTCGCTGCATCCCGGCTGGGTGCGCACCGACATGGGCGGCGCGCAGGCCGCGATCGATCCGGAAACGAGCGTGACCGGCATGCGTCGCGTGATCGCCGAATCGGGTTCGGACGTGTCCCAGGCGAACGGCCGGTTCTTCCAGTACGACGGCGTTGAGCTGAGCTGGTGAGCGGCACCGGCAACCGATCGTTGTTAATTCACATTTCGCATGATTTTGAACCGACCTGACGCGTGCCCGTGCGGCGGCGCGTCTCCCGCGCCCGCCGGCAAAGCCCCGGCGCCGCGCTATGCGGCCTGCTGCGGCCGTTTCATCGACGGCGGCGAGGCCGCCGCGACCGCACTCGAATTGATGCGTTCGCGGTACAGCGCGTACGTGCTCGGCGCGACCGATTACCTGCGCGCGACGTGGGCCGCGCGCACCTGCCCGCCCGATCTCGACACCGACCCTGAAGCACCGGACGCGCCGCGCTGGCTCGGCCTCGCGGTCAAACGCCACGTGCCGCTCGACGAGCGGCACGCGGAGGTCGAATTCGTGGCGCGCTACAAGGTTGGCGGACGCGCTTACCGGCTCCACGAGACGAGTCGTTTCGAGCGCGACGAGCACGGTTTCTGGCGCTATGTCGACGGCGAAGTAAGTGAACGCTGACAAATAGTTGCCATGTCAGACGCCGGGTAATTCCCGCATTGCACAACCTGATTTTGTCGGGCTACGATGGCCTCGAATTGGTCATGTTGCATGGCAGGGCTTACGGATGGCGTTCAGCAAGGTATTGGTGGGATGGATGGCGGCCTGTGCGCTGTCGGCCGCTCAGGCCGGTACGCTGCCGGGCGCCGCTACGGGGGCGGGCGCCAGCGGATCGCTCGCGCACGCCGAGCGCTTCGACTACGCCGACGCGAACCTGCCGCAGGTCGCCGCCGACCTCAACGAACAGATCCTGCGCATTCCGGCCGATGCTTCGGGCGCCGTCACGCTCGAGGCGACGCTCTTCAAGCCGAACGGCCCCGGCCCGTTCCCGCTCGTCGTCTTCAACCACGGTAAAAATACCGGCGATCTCCATCTGCAGCCGCGCAGCCGGCCGCTCGCGTTCGCGCGCGAATTCGTGCGGCGCGGCTATGCGGTGATCGCGCCGAATCGCCAGGGCTTCGCCGGTTCGGACGGCACGTACCGGCAGGAAGGCTGCAACGTCGGCAAGAACGGGCTCGCGCAGGCCGCCGACGTCGACGCGACGGTGCGCTACATGTCGCGCCAGCCGTACGTCGATGCGTCGCGCATCGTCGTCGCCGGCACGTCGCATGGCGGGCTCGTGTCGGTCGCATACGGCACCGAAGCGGCAGCCGGCGTACGCGGCATCATCAACTTCTCCGGCGGGCTGCGCCAGGACCTGTGCGACGGCTGGCAGCGCAATCTCGTCGATGCGTTCGACCAGTATGGCGCGCATACGGCCGTGCGGTCGCTGTGGCTGTACGGCGACAACGATTCGGTATGGACGCCCGCGCTCGTCGCGCAGATGCACGATGCGTACGTGTCGCACGGCACGCAAGCCCGCTTCATCGATTTCGGCCGCTACAAGGACGACGCGCACCGGCTGATCGTCGATCGCGACGGCGTGCCCGTCTGGTGGCCGGCCGTGAACGCATTCCTCGCCGAACTGAACCTGCCGACCGCGGTGCGCTATGCGGTCGCGAACCCGCACGAGCCGAAGGCCAGCGGCTATGCGTCGATCGACGCGGTCAACGCGGTGCCGTACGTCGACGAAGCCGGCCGCGAAGGCTATCGCCGCTTCCTGAACCAGCATCCGAGCCGCGCATTCGCGGTGTCGTCGGAAGGCGCGTGGTCGTGGGCCGAAGGCGGCGACGACCCGATGGCGCTCGCGCTCGACAACTGCGCGAAGCAGGGCGCGGGCGCGTGCCGGCTGTACGCGGTCAACGACCGCGTCGTGTGGAACGCCAGCCCGACGCAGACGGCCGACAACGGCGACGATCACATCCGCGACACCGATACGCGCGCGCTGGCTTCGCGCTGACGCGCGGCTGTCGTTCTTCCCGCCTCGCACGCCCCGTCCTTTCAAGGTCATCGCGGCACGCCCCCGCCTGCTCGTCAAATCGAGCACTCACCGCGTAATGCTCGTTTTTACGCGCAATCGGCTTGAATTCGAGCTGGCATGATCTATCATGATCGTTATTTCGATCATAATCGACTTAACGATCGATTTTACGAGCATGAAGGTCAATCAAGCTGCGGCCGCCAGCCCCACCGTTCTCGCGGAAGCCGCGCGTGTCGGAGAAGCGCTCGCCCGTCTGCGCATCTCGCGGCGCATCCAGCAGAGCGAGGCGGCCACCCGGGCCGGGCTTTCACGCAATACCGCCTATCGCATCGAGAAAGGCGATCCTGGCGTCGCGCTGGGACAGTGGCTGCGGTATCTCGACGCGATTGCACCGGAAACGACCCTGCTGGAACTGCTCTCCGGAACAGCCCCGTCGCTCAAGGCACAGGCGGCCCGCGAACGCAGTCGACGCGTACGATCTCTCACGGACAACGAACTCAAGGATCTTGATTTCTGATGGCCGCCGTCGTCAAAAGACTCGCCGTGTTTGCCTATCTCGACGATGACTGGGCACCCGCGGGCCTGCTTCAAATGACCGAAGACGGTGCGGATCTACAGGCATCGAGCTTCGCGTACGGGTTGCGCTATATCGATCGGCCCAACGCCATCGAAATCGACCCGGTGAGCCTGAGTCTGGCGAGAAAGAACGAGACACGCGGCAAGATGAACTTCCCGGCGGGCGGGTTGACGCAGTTCGGCGGGATTCGCGACGCCGCGCCCGATGCATGGGGACGGCGTGTCATCGAAGCCAAACTCAAAGTCCGGGCCAACACACTGCCCGAATCCACCTATCTCCTCCACGCGGGCAGTCAGCGGATTGGTGCGCTCGATATCCGGGCGAATCTGGACACCCCTCCAGGCCCGCAAGCCGGCAAGGGCCTGCACAGGCTCGAATATCTGATCGATTCGGCAGCGCGCATCGAGGAAGGCGAGCCCGTGCCGGCCGAACTCGAAGCCATCTTCGTACAGGGCAGCGGTCTCGGCGGCGCCCGGCCAAAGGCTACGGTGCGGGACGAAAACGGCGTGCTTTGGCTGGCCAAATTCCCGAGTCGTAGCGACCGGCTGAACGTGACGGTCATCGAAGAGGCCACGCTTCGTCTTGCGGCCCGGTGCGGCATTCGGGTCCCACCTACCCGCATCGTCGACGTCGGCGGCCGACAAGTCATGTTGATCCGCCGATTCGACCGGTACTGGACTCACCCCGAATTCGACGCCCTTCGAGGGGACGACGCGCTCTATCTGCCTCCCCGTGCCGGGGCAACCGAGCGAAGAGTGCCCTTCGCGAGCGCATTGACGCTGGTCGGCTGTTCCGAGATGGAATCGATGGAGAAAAGTTATCAGGACGTGGCTCACGCGATCCGGCAGCACGGGCACGTGGACGCAATTCGAGCCGACAACCGGGAACTGTTCAAGCGGATGGTCTTTAACATCCTCGTGAGCAACGACGATGACCATTTGCGCAACCACGGATTCATTCGCGACCCGCGTCTCCCCGGCTGGCGTCTCAGCCCGTTATACGACGTTCTGCCCCGGCCGAGCAGTGCACACGAGCGCTATCTCCACCTCGGCATCGGCCCGCAGGGGCGGCTCGCCACCCTGGATAACGCGTTCAATGCCCGGGGTGCATTCGGCCTTTCGAAATCGGACGCCGGACTCGCGATTGCTGAAGTCTGGCAACCGACACGCGAATGGAAGACGTGTTTCGAAGAGCATGGCGTGCCTGACAAGGAAGTCGACAAGATTGCGCCGGCGTTCCGTCACATCGACCACGTGGCCGACGCGGCACTTCGCAAAGCATTGCCCTGAACCTGCCCGCTCGATTTCGCTCAGTGGTCCGGCATTGCACCACCCGGTCGATCGACCCTGCGCGCAGCAAGTTCGCCCCTTGTCGCCGCCAACACCGCACCATCATCCTTCCCCATATTTCGCTGCCCGGCCGCCCCGCCCCGCGATTTTTTTCTGTCGGGGGGTGTCACTCGACCGTCGTCATCTGCGTGCATTTCGGCCGATCCGTCGCGTTCCGTTCCGAGTACCCCCGAACTGCGCCGAACTCCCGCCCAGCAAGGCTGCGCGGCGTTTGTAACCGCTAGTGCAACGTCCGGCGGAACACGCTAATCTCTGCGCGTTTCGTATCCCGCCGCGCGGCGCCCGTCGATACCGCGCGGCCGTTTTACCCCCGGAGTCGCCTTGAGTACGCCAGCCACCGACGACTGGGTCGCGCGCAGCCTGCGCGCGGTCTGGCACCCCTGCACCCAGATGAAGCATCACGAGCGCCTGCCGCTCGTCCCCGTCGCGCGCGGCGCGGGCGTGTGGCTGGTCGACCGTGACGGCCGCCGCTACTTCGACGCGATCAGCTCGTGGTGGGTCAACCTGTTCGGCCATGCGAACCCGGACATCAACGCGGCGCTGAAGGACCAGCTCGACACGCTCGAGCACGCGATGCTCGCCGGCTGCACGCACGAACCGGCGATCGAGCTCGCCGAACGGCTGCACGCGCTGACCGCCCGCACGCTCGGCCATGCGTTCTTCGCGTCGGACGGCGCGTCGGCCGTCGAGATCGCGCTGAAGATGAGCTTCCACGCGTGGCGCAACCGCGGCCGCGCGAACAAGCAGGAATTCGTCTGCGTCGCAAACAGCTATCACGGCGAGACGATCGGTGCGCTCGGCGTGACCGACGTCGCGCTGTTCAAGGATGCGTACGATCCGCTGATCCGCCACGCTCACGTGGTCGCGTCGCCCGATGCGCGCGGCGCGCTGCCGGGCGAGACGGCCGCCGACGTCGCGGGCCGCGCGCTCGCGGACGTGCGGCGCCTGTTCGTCGAACGCGGCGACCGGATCGCCGCGCTGATCGTCGAGCCGCTCGTGCAGTGCGCGGCCGGCATGGCCATGCACGATCCGTCGTACGTGCGCGGGCTGCGCGCACTGTGCGACGAATTCGGCGTGCACCTGATCGCCGACGAGATCGCGGTGGGCTGCGGCCGCACGGGCACCTTCTTCGCGTGCGAACAGGCGGGCGTCTGGCCCGATTTCATGTGCCTGTCGAAAGGAATCAGCGGCGGCTACCTGCCGCTGTCTCTGGTGCTCACGCGCGACGACGTGTTCGCGTCGTTCTACGACGACGACACGACGCGCGGCTTCCTGCACTCGCATTCGTACACGGGCAACCCGCTCGCGTGCCGCGCGGCGCTCGCGACGCTCGACCTGTTCGCGCGCGACGACGTGCTCGCGAGCAACGCCCGCAAATCGGCGACGCTGCGCGCGGCGCTCGCGCCGCTGGGCGCCCATCCGCACGTACGCCACCTGCGCGAGCGCGGCACGCTGTTCGCGTTCGACGTCGCGCTCGACGGCGACGCGGCGCGCGGCTTCTCGCGGCGCTTCTTCGAGCGCGCGCTCGAACGTGAACTGCTGCTGCGCCCGATCGGCACGACCGTGTACCTGATGCCGCCGTACGTGATGAGCGACGACGACATCGCGTGGCTCGCGCGGCGCACGCGCGACACGCTCGACGCCACGCTGGAGGATCTCGGCCGATGAGCCTGCTCGACACCCTGCAACGCGGCCTCGCCGACCTCGACGCACAAGGGCTGCGCCGCGTGCGCCGCATCGCCGACACCGCGTGCGACGCGCGCATGACCGTGAACGGCCGCGAGATCGTCGGCTTCGCGAGCAACGACTACCTCGGCCTCGCCGCGCATCCGGCGCTCGTCGCCGCGTTCGCGGAAGGCGCGCAGCGCTACGGCTCCGGCAGCGGCGGCTCGCACCTGCTCGGCGGCCATTCGCGCGCGCACGCCCGGCTCGAGGACGAACTCGCGGGCTTCGCGGGCGGCTTCTCCGACGCGCCGCGCGCGCTGTACTTCAGCACCGGCTACATGGCGAACCTCGCGGCGATGACCGCGCTCGCCGGCAAGGGCGCGACGATCTTCTCCGACGCGCTGAACCACGCGTCGCTGATCGACGGCATGCGGCTGTCGCGCGCGAACGTGCAGGTCTATCCGCACGCCGATACCGCCGCGCTCGCCGCGCTGCTCGACGCATCGGATGCGGAAACGAAGCTGATCGTCAGCGACACCGTGTTCAGCATGGACGGCGACATTGCGCCGCTCGCCGAGCTCGTCGCGCTGGCCGAACGCCACGGCGCGTGGCTCGTCGTCGACGATGCGCACGGCTTCGGCGTGCTCGGCCCGCAGGGGCGCGGCGCGCTCGCGGCCGCCGCGCTGCGTTCGCCGCATCTCGTGTACGTCGGCACGCTCGGCAAGGCGGCCGGCGTCGCCGGCGCGTTCGTGATCGCGCACGAAACCGTGATCGAATGGCTGATCCAGCGCGCGCGCAGCTACATCTTCACGACGGCCGCGCCGCCGGCCGTCGCGCACGCGGTATCGGCGAGCCTGAAGGTGATCGCGGGCGACGAAGGCGACGCGCGCCGCGCGCACCTCGCCGCGCTGATCGAACGCACGCGCGCGCTGCTGCGCAACACGCGCTGGCAGCCGGTCGATTCGCACACGGCCGTGCAGCCGCTCGTGATCGGCAGCAACGACGCGACGCTCGCCGCGATGCGCGCGCTCGACGCGCACGGCCTGTGGGTGCCCGCGATCCGGCCGCCGACGGTGCCGGCCGGCACGTCGCGGCTACGCGTGTCGCTGTCGGCCGCGCATTCGTTCGACGATCTCGCCAGGCTCGAAGCCGCGTTGATCCAGGCCAGCGAGGAGGCCGCAGCATGACCGCCCCGCTCTCCGTCTTCGTGACCGGCACCGACACCGAAATCGGCAAGACCTTCGTGTCGGCCGCGATGCTGCACGGCTTCGCGCGGCACGGGCTGCGCGCGGCCGCGCTGAAGCCGGTCGCGGCCGGCGCGTACGAACGCGACGGCGTGTGGCGCAACGAGGACGCCGACCAGCTCGACGCCGCCGCGAACGTCGTGCTGCCGCCCGAGCTGCGCACGCCGTTCCTGCTGAAAGCGCCGGCCGCGCCGCATATCGTCGCCGCGCGCGAAGGCGTGACGCTCGACCTCGACACGATCGTCGCGTGCCATCGCGAAGCGCTGACGCGCGCGGACGTCGTCGTCGTCGAAGGCGTCGGCGGCTTTCGCGTGCCGCTGAACGACACGCAGGACACCGCCGATCTCGCGGTCGCGCTCGGCCTGCCCGTCGTGCTCGTCGTCGGCGTCCGGCTCGGCTGCATCAGCCACGCGCTGCTGACGGCCGATGCGATTCGCCAGCGCGGCCTCACGCTCGCGGGCTGGGTCGCGAACCACGTCGACCCGGCGATGTCGTTCGTCGACGAGAACGTCGCGACGATTGGCGACTGGCTCGCGCGCGAGCACCGCGCGCCGCTCGTCGGCCGCATCGCGCACCTGACGCCGGCCGCCCCCGAATCCGCCGCGGCGATGCTCGACATCGCCGCGCTCGTCGAGTCGCTGCGCGCCGCGCGGCCTTGACCCAACCGATCCCCCAATCCCGCCCAGGACAGGAAAAAGAAATGACCCAAGCCCAGACCGCCGCCGTGCAACCCGACGCGATCCCCGTGGCCGCTCCGGCGCCGCAGCGCTGGCGCGTCGCCGACGTCGTCGCGCTGTTCGAGCTGCCGTTCAACGACCTGATGTTCCGCGCGCAGCAGGTGCATCGCGAGCACTTCGACGCGAACGCGGTGCAACTCTCGACGCTGCTGTCGATCAAGACGGGCGGCTGCGAGGAAGACTGCGGCTACTGCTCGCAGTCGTCGCATCACGACACGGGCCTGAAGGCCGAGAAGCTGATGGACGTCGACGCGGTGCTCGACGCCGCGCGCGCGGCGAAGGCGAACGGCGCGAGCCGCTTCTGCATGGGCGCCGCGTGGCGCAACCCGAAGGAGCGCCACATGCCGGCGCTGACCGAGATGGTGCGCGGCGTGAAGGAGCTCGGCCTCGAGACCTGCATGACGCTCGGCATGCTGGAAGACGAGCAGGCCCGGCAGCTCGCCGACGCGGGCCTCGACTACTACAACCACAACCTCGACACGTCGCCGGAGTTCTACGGCCAGGTGATCTCGACGCGCACGTACCAGGACCGCCTCGACACGCTCGACCGCGTGCGCGACGCCGGCATCAACGTGTGCTGCGGCGGCATCATCGGGATGGGCGAGTCGCGCCGCGAACGCGCGGGGCTGATCTCGCAGCTCGCGAACCTGAACCCGTATCCGGAATCGGTGCCGATCAACAACCTCGTCGCGATCGAAGGCACGCCGCTCGAAGGCACCGCGCCGCTCGACCCGTTCGAGTTCGTGCGCACGATCGCGGTCGCGCGCATCACGATGCCGAAGGCCGTCGTGCGCCTGTCGGCCGGCCGCGAGCAGCTCGACGACGCGATGCAGGCGATGTGCTTCCTCGCCGGCGCGAACTCGATGTTCTACGGCGACCAGTTGCTGACGACCAGCAACCCGCAGACGCAGCGCGACCGCGCGCTGTTCGAGCGCCTCGGCATCCGCGCGAGCCAGGCCGACGCGCTGACGGAACACGCGTAAGCGGTAGCGGCCGGCGCGCCGCGCCCGCCAAGGAGAAAGCCGGGGCATGCCCCGGCTTTTTTCATCCGATCGTCTGCACCGGGTCGCCCTGCGTGTCTCGAATCGGGAGTTTTCTCGCCGCGCCAACGCGCAGCTTCGGCAGGCGCATCACACGTGCGACGCCGCGCCGTCGAGCGCCGCGCGCACGCGCTCGACGCGCTGCCCGTCGACGGGTGCCAGCACCTCGCCGCGCGGCCGCACGCCCGAGCCGAAATGCACCGCGCGCACGCCGGTGGCGCGAACGAAATCGCCGACCGCATCGATCGTGAGCCCCGAACCGGCCAGCACCGTGCAGGTCGTGCCTGCCGCCTGCCGCACGAGCCGCGTGATCGTCGCGGCCGCGTCGAGCACCGACGGATGGCCGCCCGACGTCAGCACGGACGTGACGGCCGGCACGCGCAGCAGCGCATCGAACGCGGCGTTCAGGTCGCGCGCGACGTCGAACGCACGGTGGAACGTGAGCGGGCGCCCGTCCGCGGCGGCCGCGACGCGGGCCAGCGCGCCGAGATCGATGTCGCCGCGCGCGTCGAGCGCGCCGAACACGACGCCGTTCGCGCCGGCCGCGACGGCCGCACGCACGTCGCGCTCGATCGCGCGCATGTCGTCGGCGTCATAGACGAACGAGCGGCTGTGCGGACGCACGATCACGTTGACGGGAATCGGCACGGCGGCCACGACGGCCTCGATCAGGCCGACGCTGGGCGTCAGCCCGCCTTCGGTGATCGCGGTCACGAGTTCGAGGCGGTCGGCGCCCGCGCGGGCGGCGGTCCTTGCATCGCCGACGGTGGTGGCGATCACTTCGAGGAGAACGGAAGAAGCGGCGGGTCGGTTCATGGCGGCTCGCGAATCGTCAGGACAATTCGCGCATCCTAGCCGAGCCGCGTGACGGACGCCAGCGTGCCGGCGGCCGCGTACTTCCGCCGCGTATTTCAGCCGCGCCGCACGCGCCACACGCCGACGCGCGCGGACACCACCGTCACCGCCGTGGCGGGCACGAACCTGAACGGCGCGGCCGCTCGCCGCGTGCGAGCCGCACCTCGCTACGCGACTTGCGCGTCCTCGTCGATCCAGTCGATGTCGCCGCACAGCACGCGCTGCGCGTCGCCGACGCGCACGGCCACCGACAGCGTCACGCACGGCTGCGCCTCATTGATCGACAGGTACGGCCGCGTGACCTGCACGCGCCCCGGTTCGGCGATCGCCGAGCGGAAATACGGCCGGCGCAGCCAGTTCGCGCCCTGCGCGTCGGCCAGCGGCGAAAAGCGCGCCTCGGCCAGCGCGCGATCGGCGCGCAGCACGACGTTGCGGCCCGACTGCCGGCCGTGCGCATCGAGCAGGAAGCAGCGCGCGGCCGCGTCGAGCGCGAGGAAGTTCCAGCACACCTCGTCGAGCGGCTCGCCGGCCTCGAGGCGCTCGGCGGCCCGTTCGAACGCGCGCAGGTACGGTGCGAGCCGCTGCGCGTCGCGCCGCTCGCGCGCTTCGGTCTGCTGACGATAGCGCTCGGTCAGCTCGCCGATGCAGCCGGTCGCGGTCGCGCTGTCGGGCAGCCCCGGCGCCGGGCGGCCGAAGTAGTAGCCCTGCACGAAATCGGCCTCGCACGACAGCGCGATCTGCGCTTCGTGCTCGGTTTCGATCCCTTCGACGAGCACGAGCTTGCCGGCCTCGTGCAACAGCGTCACGAGCCCGTGCAGGATCGCGGTGAGCCCCGTACGGTGCGCCGCGTGCGACAGCATGATCCGGTCGAGCTTCACGATGTCCGGGTTCAATTGCCAGATCCGCTCGAGATTCGAGTGGCCCGCGCCGAAATCGTCGAGCGCGATCAGGAAGCCGTGCGTGCGGAACTCGCGCACGGCCTCCGCGAGCCGCTCGACGTCGTCCGCGCGCTGTTCGAGCACTTCGAGCACGATGCGCCGCGGCGGCATGCCGAGCCGCTTCAGGTTCGCGAGCAGCGCGGCCGCCTGGAACGGATCGGTGAGCACGCCCGGGTGGACGTTGAGAAACAGCCACTCGCGCTCGGCGCCGAGCAGCGCGAAGTTCTCCAGATGCAGCGCCTGCGCGAGCCGGTCGAGTTGCAGCAGTTCGCCCTGGCGCGCGGCTTCGCCGAACACGTCGAGCGGCGACACGGCGCGGTCGAGCGCATCGTGCGCGCGCAGCAGCGCCTCGTAGCCGACCGCGCGCTGGTGCGACAGGCTGAATATCGGCTGGAACACGGTCGTGAGCGTCAGGTCGCGGTGCTGCGTCGCGAGCCGTTCGAAGCCGGAGCTCATCTCCCGCTCGAACCGGTACGGCGACGCGGCGGCCGGACGCTCCTGTTGCACGATCGTCATGCCTTCCTCCTGGTGGTGCAGTCGAACGCGACGTCCGGCGTCATGGACGACGACCGGGACGGCGCGCGCAATGTCATGGTTGGACCCTCGGTTGCCCGACACGTGCCGGGCGGCTGCCCACCTTCAAGCAAGCTCCGTGCAAGGCGTGCGGAACCCATGCGCCGCATGGCCGCGCCGCGCCGCCGCACCATCGTGGCGCGCCATCCGCGCACCGTTTCCGTGCGCACGCACCGGCCGCTCGAACGCATCCGTTACGTCGGCACGCTACACTCCGTACGATCGTTTCATTCCCCGCATCCGCCGTCTCGATGGAAATCGTCTTCACCGTCCTCATTCTGTTGCTGACCGTCGCGCTATCCGGCGCCGTCACGCGCATCCTCCCGTTGCAACTGCCGCTGCCGCTGATGCAGATCGCGTTCGGCGCGATGCTCGCGTGGCCGAAGCTGAACCTGCACGTCACGTTCGACCCCGAGATCTTCATGCTGCTGTTCATCCCGCCGCTGCTGTTCGCGGACGGCTGGCGGATTCCGAAGCGCGAGCTTTACCTGCAGCGCCGCGCGATCCTGATGCTCGCGTTCGGGCTCGTGTTCATGACGGTACTCGCGGTCGGCTACTTCGCACACTGGCTGATTCCCGAGTTGCCGCTGCCGATCGCGTTCGCGCTCGCGGCCGTGCTGTCGCCGACCGACGCGGTCGCGCTGTCGGGCATCGCCGGCAAGGGTCGCATTCCACCGCAACTGATGCACATTCTCGAAGGCGAGGCGCTGATGAACGACGCGTCGGGCCTCGTCGCGCTGAAGTTCGCGATCGCGGCCGCGCTGACGGGCGTGTTCTCGCTGCGCGCCGCATCGGTCACGTTCGTGATCGTCGCGGCCGGCGGGCTCGCGACGGGGGCGATCGTCGCGTGGTTGTTCAGCGCGCTGTCGACGCGCTTCCTGAACGCCGAGCAGGAAGGCGACCCGGCGCCCGGCATCGTGATGACGCTGCTGGTGCCGTTCGCGGCCTACCTGTTCGCCGAGCATCTCGACCTGTCGGGCGTGCTCGCGGCCGTGGCGGCCGGGATGATGATGAACTACACGAGCTTCTCCCGCAAAAGCACCGTCGCGTCGCGCGTGCGTGCCGAAAGCACGTGGGCGATGATCGAGTTCGTGTTCAACGGCATGGTGTTCATCATGCTCGGGCTGCAGTTGCCGCACATCATCGGCCGCGCGCTCGTCGACGCGCACCACACGAGCGACGTGCTGGTCGGCCGCATGATCTTCAACGTGGGCGCGATGATGCTCGCGCTGTACGCGATCCGCTTCCTGTGGGTGTGGCTGCTGCGCTGGTTCGCAAGCCGCCGCGCCGCGCGTCGCGGCCTCGCCGGCACGATGGCCGGCGTGCGCACGATCGCGGTGATGACGGTGGGCGGCGTGCGCGGCGCGGTCACGCTCGCCGGCGTGCTGTCGATCCCGGTCGCGCTGTCCGACGGCGCACCGCTGCCGGGCCGCGACACCGCGATCTTCATCGCGTCGTCCGTGATCCTCGGCTCGCTGATCGTCGCGGTGATCGGCCTGCCGCTGCTGCTGCGCGGCGTGCGCTCGTCGCGCAACCCGCTCGGCGACGAGGAGCGCATCGCACGCTCGGCCGCCGCGCAGGCCGCGATCCGCGCGATCGATTCGTCGCACGATGCCATTTCGGCCGAGCTCGACGAATCGGGCGCGGCCCGCTGCGCCGACATCTCCGCACGCGTGATGGACCAATATCGCCGCCGGCTCGCCGCGCTCGCCGACGACGGCCCCACGCCGCGCGCGGAAGCGAAGCAGGCCGAAACAATGGAATTGCAGATGCGGATCGCGGCCGTGCGCGCGGAACGCTCGGCGCTGTACCGGCTGCGCAGCGACAGCAAGATTTCCGACGAAACGCTGACGAAGCTGCTTCGCGAGATCGACCTGTCGGAAACCGCGCTGTCGACGCGCAAGAAAGGCATTCTTTGAAGGATCGACCGCGGCCCGCGCGCAGCCGCCGACGGGCATAAAAAAACGGCGACGCACCCGCGTCGCCGTTTTCACGTCCGCTCACGCTCGCGTTACTTCGCGACGACGACCGGAATCCCCTTCAGCATCCCCGCGCCCTTCATCTCGTCGAGCGCATGCTGCACGGCCGCGCTCGTCGCCGCGTCGATGCCGAGCTGCAACGCGAGCTCGCGTTCCGCGCGCTTCACGCCGGCCAGATTGCGCACCTTCACGTGGCCGAAGCCGCGCACGCGGGCGTGCAGGTCGGCCAGTTGCACGACCTGCGCCGCATTGCCGGCCGTCATCGCGGCGAACGCACGCGTGAGCGTGGTCTCGTAGTCGTCGGCCAGCGCGCGCTCCATCTTCCGCTCGACCGTGCGGCCGAACGGATCGAGCCACGTGCCGCGCAGGCCGCGCACGCGCGCCAGCATGCCGAGCACCGGCCACATCCACTGGCCGAACACGCGCTTCTTCGGCGTGCTGCCGTCGCTGCCGGCCTTCGCGACCGCGGGCGGCGCCAGGTTGAACTTCACGCGGTACGTCTGGCCCGGCACGCCTTCGAACTGCGCTTCGAGCGCCGTGCGGAACGCGTCGTCCGCGTACAGCCGCGCGACTTCGTATTCGTCCTTCACCGCGAGCAGCCGGTAGAACGTCGTCGCGACCGCGCGCGTCAGCGTGTCGTCGCCCTTCGCGCGCGCCGCGTTCACCAGCGCACGGTAGCGCTCGACGTAGCGCGCGCCGCCGTACGCGTCGAGACGCGCTTCGCGATCGGCGATCAGCTCGGCGAGCGTCGCCGGCGCGGCGTGCGCGGCCACCGCATGACGCGCGTTCCACAACGCGTCGAGGCCGGCCGCATCGCCGGCCGCCATCCGGCCGATCGAGAACGCGAGCTTGTTCATCGGCACCGCGACGTTGTTCAGCTCGATCGCGCGCATCATCGCGGCGAGCGACACCGGCACGAGGCCGAGCTGCCACGCGTAGCCGAGCATCAGGATGTTCGCGCCAATCGAGTCGCCGAGGAACTTCGCGGCGAGCGCCTGCGCGTCGCAGCTCGACAGGTAGCCGTCGCCGGCCGCGTGATGCATCTTCTCGAGCAGCGCGTCCGCATGCAGGTTCGCGTCGGGATTCTGCACGAACGATGCATTCGGGATCCGGTGCGTGTTGACGACGATCCGCGTGCGCGCGTGGCGCACCGTCTGCAGCGCCTCCGCGCTCGCCCCGACGACCATGTCGCACGCGAGCAGCACGTCGGCCTGCTGCGTGTCGATGCGCACCTGGTTCAGCCAGCGGTCGCTCGACGCAATCCGCACGAACGACAGCACCGAGCCGCCCTTCTGCGCGAAGCCCATGAAGTCGAGCACCGACGCGCTCTTGCCTTCGAGGTGCGCGGCCATGCTGATCAGCGCGCCGACCGTCACGACGCCGGTGCCGCCGACGCCCGTCACGAGCATGTCGAACGGCGCCGCGTCGAGGTGCGTCGCCGGCACCGGCAGCGCGTCGACGCGTGCGGCGAGCGCCGCTTCGTCGAACGCGGCGCCGGCCGCCTTCTTCAGCGCCGCGCCTTCGACCGTCACGAAACTCGGGCAGAAGCCGTTCACGCACGAATAGTCCTTGTTGCACGACGACTGGTCGATGCGGCGCTTGCGGCCGAGCGGCGTCTCGAGCGGCTCGACCGACAGGCAGTTCGACTGCACGCCGCAGTCGCCGCAGCCTTCGCACACCGCGTCGTTGATGAACAGGCGCTTGTCCGGGTCGGGGAATTCGCCTTTCTTGCGGCGGCGGCGCTTCTCGGCCGCGCAGGTCTGGTCGTAGATCAGCACGGTGACGCCCGGCGTCTCGCGCAATTCGCGCTGCACCGCGTCGAGTTCGCTGCGGTGATGGAACGTCGTGCCGGCCGGGAACTGGCCGTGATGGCCGTCGTACTTCTCCGGCTCGTCGGACACGACGACGAAGCGCGACACGCCTTCGGCCTCGACCTGCCGCGCGATCTGCGGCACCGAGATGCTGCCGTCGACCGGCTGGCCGCCCGTCATCGCCACCGCGTCGTTGTAGAGGATCTTGTACGTGATGTTCGCCTTCGCGGCGACCGCCTGGCGGATCGCGAGAATGCCCGAGTGGAAGTAGGTGCCGTCGCCGAGGTTCTGGAACACGTGCTTCGTGTGGGTGAACATCGCGTGCGCGGCCCAATCGACGCCCTCGCCGCCCATCTGGATCAGGCCGGTGGTATCGCGCTCCATCCACGACGCCATGAAGTGGCAGCCGATGCCGGCCTGCGCGATCGAGCCTTCGGGCACCTTCGTCGACGTGTTGTGCGGGCAGCCCGAGCAGAAGTACGGCGTGCGCTTCACCGCGTCGGCCTCGTTCGACAGGATCCGCGGCGCAACGAGATCGACGACGCGCTCGCGCCGGTCGAGCGCCGGCTTGTGCCGCGCGAGCCAGTCGGCGAACACCGGCAGGATGCGCGACGGACGCAGTTCGCCGAGCTCGGACAGCAGGCACGCGCCGGCGGCGTCGTGCTTGCCGAGCACGCGCGGGCGCGCGCCTTCGGTGCGGTTGTACAGGTGGTCCTTGATCTGCTGTTCGATGACCGGGCCCTTCTCCTCGATCACGAGCACTTCGGCAAGCCCGTCGACGAAGGTCTCGAGCCGCGTCGTCTCGAGCGGATACGACAGGCCGACCTTGTAGATCCGCACGCCGGCCGCGTCGAGATCGGCAACCGTCAGGTCGAGGCGGCGCAGCGCTTCCATCAGGTCGAGGTGCGCCTTGCCGCAGGTGACGATGCCGACGTTCGCGTGCGTGCTCGGCGCGATCCACTTGTCGATGCTGTTGGCGCGCGCGAAATGGCGGACCGCGTCGAGCTTCGCCGCGAGGCGCGCCTCGATCGTCAGGCTCGGCAGGTCGGGCCAGCGGTTGTGCAGGCCGCCCGCCGGCGACGTGAAGCCTTCCGGCGCCGGCCAGCGCGTCTGCAACGCATCGAGGTCGACGGTGGAGCCCGATTCGACCGTTTCCGAGATCGCCTTGAAGCCGACCCACGCGCCCGAATAGCGCGACAGCGCCCAGCCGTACAGGCCGAATTCGAGCATGTCGGCGATGTTCGACGGGTTCACGACCGGCATGTGCCACGCCATCATCGCGAAATCGCTCTGGTGCGGCATCGACGACGACACGCAGCCATGGTCGTCGCCCGCGACGACCAGCACGCCGCCGTGCGGCGACGAACCGTATGCGTTGCCGTGCTTCAGCGCGTCGCCCGCGCGATCGACGCCCGGGCCCTTGCCGTACCACATCGCATACACGCCGTCGACCGTGCGCTCGGGGTCGGCCTCGACCCGCTGCGTGCCGAGCACGGCCGTGCCGCCGAGTTCCTCGTTGATCGCCGGCAGGAAGCGCACGCCGCTGGCGTCGAGCAGTTTCTTCGCCTTCCACAGCTGCTGGTCGACCATGCCGAGCGGCGAGCCGCGATAGCCGCTGACGAAGCCGGCCGTGACGAGGCCCTGCTCGGTATCGACCGTGCGCTGCATCAGCAGCAGGCGGATCAGCGCCTGCGTGCCGGTCAGGAAGATCCGGCCGCGCGTCGCGGTCAGGTTGTCGGTCAGGCGGTAGTCGGACAGGGCAGGCGTGCCGTCGACGGGCAGGCGGGCGGTCATGGGGGGAAGTCTCCGGATAGTGCTGTTCTGGGCCGTGCGCGGCGGGGCGCCGGGTGACGCATGAGTGCGGCAGCGAATGGCTCTATTTTTTCGCGCGCGGCCGAGAATGTTTTTCCTCATCTTGCTCGGACCGGTGCGCGGCGAGAAAAACCGCGCAGGTTTTTGCCGGGATTTGAGAGAGTTTTCGCGCTGGGTGGCGGGTGGCGGGTGGCGGGTGGCGGGTGGCGGGTGGCGGGTGGCGGGTGGCGGGTGGCGGGTGGCGGGCGGCGGTCGGGGGTTGGGCGGGATGGGGTAGCGCTTGCGTCGACATCGCGGGTGACGAGCGGGACGCCGGCCGCAGGCCCGGCGGCGCTCGCTCGGGGCCCGTGCGACAAGGGTTGGGGCCGGGAAACGGCGGCGCGCTCACCGATGGAATGCACAGCGTTTGGAGTGAGTGAGGGTGCGGGATGTCCACAATGCCGGGACTGTCGGTGGAGCGGGTGATCGCGCTCACCGTTCGATCGCACAGGGTTTCGAGTCGCGTCGGGTGCCGGATGTCCACACCTCGATCTGTCCGCCGCACATGCGGACGGCGACGCTCACCATCGAAATCCACAGCGCGACGAGTCGATGCCGGCAGGAGATATCCACACCGCCGGATGCCTGCGTCGCCGCCGCGACGTTGGCGCTCAGCTTCCGGATGCACAGGCGCGCGAGTCGGCTCGGCGGCAGGATATCCACATGTCCGTCCCTTCGTGCGTGCCTCGTGCGTGCCGTTGGGTAGTCGAACGAGAGGTCGGTACGGGTGTGGATATCACCCACCCGCAGACACTCGAAGCCCTGTGAATTTCGACGGTGAGTGATGGCACGCGCTCGAACGACGGTGCCGATTCGGGGGCGGGCAGCCCGATCCGCGACGACTCCAAACGCTGTGAATCCCAATGGTGAGCATCGATAGCGCTCGAACAAGGGTGCCGACTCAGGCGTGGACCGCCCGCTCCACGACGACTCCAAACACTGTGAATTTCAACGGTGAGCGACGGCGCGCGTTCGAACAAGGGGGGCCAATTCGAGCGTGGATTGCCCGATCCGCGACGACTCTAAACACTGTGAATTTCAACGGTGAGCAACGGCGCGCGTTCGAACAAGGGTGCCAATTCGAGCGTGGACCGCCCGATCCACGACAACTCTGAACACTGTGAATTTCAATGGTGAGCGGCGGCACGCGCTCGAACAAGGGGGCCAATTCGGGCGTGGATTGCCCGCTCCACGACGACTCCAAACACTGTGAATTTCAATGGTGAGCGGCGGCACGCGCTCGAACAAGGGTACCCATTCGGATGTGGACAGATCGCCCCGAGACGACCCTGAACACTGTGAATTTCGGTGGTGAGTGACGGCAAACGATTAGACGAGTGCGCCGGCTCGGGCGCGAATCGCTCGACCCTGCGACGACACCGAACACTGTGAGTTCCAGCGGTGAGCGACGCGCGACGATCCAACCAGGGTGCCGATCCGAGTGTGGACAACCGCGCCCGAGGCCAGTCGAGACGCTGTGAAATTCAACGGTGAGCATGGGCGTCCGGTCGCACGAAGGCGACGCCTCGGCGCGAACAGCCGCGCCCCCCGCCCACGCTGCGCTCCGTGGACCGGGATCCGCGCACACGCGGCCGCGCCGCATGCGCGCCCCCTCACCGCTGAAATACACAGCAGGTCGACTGGCTTCGGCGACCGGCTATCCGCATCGGTGCACGAACTCGAACGGAACGCGCGATCGCATGTGCGGTTAGAATGCGCAACCGCTCGAAGCGGTGCCGAAGATCACGAACGGACACGCCATTCGGTCGCCCCTCCGACGCTCACCATTGAAATACACAGCGCTGCGACTGAATTCGGCCACGAGATATCCACACCGCGATACGCATCCAGATCTATCGCCGACCCGCGCGTGCCGTTAGAATGCGCGGCGCCCCCGCATTCCCGCGCGACGCGCGCTCGACGCCCGGAAATCCGCACCAGGCAAGCCTCACCCGCAATCGGTCGCCGACACTCACCCTTCAAAAGCACAGCATTTTTCGTCGTTCAGGGCGCGGTTGTCCACACCCTGCATCGCGCTCACCGATGGAAAGCACAGCGTGGCGAGTGATTCGGGGCCGGGATATCCACAACCGACGCCGCGCAGGAATGTGCGGCCAGCGCATCGGCAACGTCGGCTCATGCGTCTGCCCTCGATCGGTGTCGAATGCCGGGAAGTCCCGCCAATGCTGGCTCCAGCCATACACTCACCGTTCGCATCCACAGCGTTCAGAGTGGTCGGCGGGCCGGTTGTCCACATTCACCTCCCCGCTGAAGAGGCCGTCAGCCATCGTCACTCGGTACTCGATCGAATGATCTGCGCCGGATTTCCACCGACCAGCGTAGCCGGCGGAACCTCCCGCGTCGCGACCGAACCCGCGCCGACCACGGCGTTCTCGCCGACCGTCGCGCCGAGGCCGATCGTCGCACCGGTCCGTTCGCATGTCGTCCGGCCGGGCTGGCCGGCGTAAGCTTCGGCGCTACTTCGACGGCAAGTCGGATACGGCGTTGCGCAGTTGCTCAACGCGTGCGCCGTTGAGTGCCGCGACACAGGCCAAGCGCCCCATCTCGTGGGCGTTACCCGCTCCACCGCCGCTCAGCGAAGCGGAGAATTCACATTGAGCCGCGCGATACTTTGCGAATTCCTTGTTCGATGCCGCCAAAGCCTCCTCGGATGCATGAATATATTTATTACCGTCGTCCCATTTTTTTATGACAGCGAGCGCGTCGTCTTCGGCCTTTTTTAAATACTCTCGACTTTCACTGGCCTTCTTCGCAAGACAATCCTTCATTCCAGCCTGCGAATAAGCACCGCACTGCTCGTACAGCCCCTTCTCGGTATTGACGGTGTTGTCAGATGCGGCGATCGAGAGTAACGGAAACGATAGCGCAAGCCCAAAGCCGATACTTCTTATTGCACGCATGAAGTCTCCTGTCAGCACCGAAATAAAACGCTAGAAACGATGCACGGTCGCCGTTTGTATTTCAATTTTCGAGATAGCTTTTAAACAGCAGAACGACAGCGGGAAAGCACTCAAAGCCAGATAGACGCGAAAAAGAAGTTGCAAAACGTCAACAGCCGTTGCCCGGTAGCGATACCCAAGCGGCGCGCGTTCCACCGAACGCGTCGCACACTCGGTCACATAACGAACGACATATTCGGCGAACCGACTCGACTACACTGGACCGTCACCGCATATAGGGCGCACGCGATGAAGGTCTACTACTGGCCGACGACCGGGCATTCCGGGCGCTGTGGATGCTCGAGGAAATAGGCGTGGGGTACGAACTGGTGCCGATCGACTTGCGCTCGCACGAACAGGGCAGCGACGCGTTCGTGCAGGTCAACCCGATGGCCAAGCTGCCCGCGCTCGACGACGGCGGCGCCCGGTTCGCCGAATCGGGCGCCGTGCTGCTCCATCTCGCCGACCGTTGCCCGCGCGCCGGGCTCGGCGTCGCGCCCGACGATCCGCTGCGCGGCCGTTTCCTCCAGTGGATGTTCTTCACGCCGACCTGCCTCGAACCGGCGATGGTCGAGAAATTCACCGGCGCGTCGGGCAATCCGGTCGCGTTCGGCTGGGGCAACATCGCGCGCGTGCAGTGCGCCCTCGCGCAGGCGCTCGCCCACGGCCGCCGGCTCGTCGGCGAGCGCTTCACCGCGGCCGACCTGCTGCTCGCGAGCACTCTGAAGATCGCGTTCGACGCGCATCTGCTGCCGCACGAAGGCGTGCTCGGCGACTACGTCGCGCGCCGAGGACCGCGACGCGTTCCGCCGCGCGGTCGCGATCGAACAGCGCGAAGCGTCACGCCCGCTGCACTTGAGACGCGCAACGGGGCGGCGCCCGGCCGCCGTCGATCACGCCTGTGCGCCCGGCCCCGGCGCACCCGCGTCGATCACCACGCCCGGCGAACCGCGCTCGTCGGTATCGGCGTCGATCGGCACGACGTCGTGAAAATGCGTGTAATCGATGTGCGTGATGCCGTCCTCGTCGTGCATCAGGTCGACGTAGCGGTGATGCCAGCGGATGTCGCCATGCACCCACACGTGGCGCGCCTGCATGACCTGGGCGGTCGTCTCGTCCGATCCCTCGATCGTGATCAGCAATTGCGCGTCGCGCGCGGCGAGCGATTCGGGCGTCTCGCCGAACAGCGCGCTCGACTCGTCGATCACGTGCATCAGGTTCCAGCCGAGCAGGAAGATCGGATGCTCGTTGCGCACGAGCGGCAGGTCGTGAATCTTGCGCAGCGAGTAGCCCTCGTGCGTGCCTTCGACGCGCATCAGCCGCAGTTTCGCCTGCGCCTCGGCAATCACGTTCTGGCGGGCATTCGCGGCGCGCACCATCAGCGTCATCCGGCCGTTCAGCGGCCGCACGATCGCGTGGCGCGCGAACAGGATCTTCGCCTGCGGCCGAGAAAACCGCGCGAACACGAGCCCCGTGGCCAGCGCGATGCTCGACATCCCGACGAAGATCTCGAACGTCGCGACGAGGTGCGCATAAACGGTCTGCGGATGCATGTCGCCGTAGCCGACGGTCGCGAGCGTCTCGACGCTGAAGAAGAACGCGCCGCCGAAGCCGGCCGGCGACTGGTTCGCGATCGGCGCGTGGCCGAGCAGGTAGAGCGCCGCGAAGCCGCTGTTGAGCAGCAGGAACAGCACCGCGAGCGACAGGAAGAACACGGGCCAGCTCACCGTCAGCGCGCGGTGATAGAAGTCGCGCCAGCCGAGCGGCGGCATCCCGTACGCGATCACCGGGCGGGTGCCCGACCAGATCTTGCGGCCACGGCCGCGGGAGGCTGGGGAGGACGAATCGACGTTCATCGCGCGGCGCCGGTTGCAGGAAGGCGATGAGCGTAGCACGCGCGGCGGCGGCCGGGAATGCGGACCGGTTCGGCACGGCAATCCGCCGCGTCGCCATAAAAAAACCGGCCGCACATGCGGCCGGCTGCGTCGTGATGCGAGCCCGCGCGTGGCGCGCGCCGCGCTCACTTGCGGTCGACGATTACCTGGTCGAACGTGCCGCCGTCGGCGAAATGGGTCTTCTGCGCGTTCGCCCAGCTGCCGAAAACCTGCTCGACGCTGAACGTCTTCAGCGCCTTGAACTCGGCCGCATGCTTCTGCAGCACGGTCGCGTCGCGCGGGCGCAGATGATGCTGCGCGATGATCTCCTGCGCTTGCGGCGTGTACAGGTAGTCGAGATACGCCTGCGCGACCTTGCGCGTGCCTTTCTTGTCGACCACCTTGTCGACGACGGCGACGGGCGGCTCCGCGAGGATGCTCGCCGACGGATACACGGCGTCGAACTGCGCGCCCGACGCGCCCGTGTCCATCAGCGCGACCTCGTTCTCGAACGTGACGAGCACGTCGCCGATGCCGCGCTGCGTGAACGTGGTCGTCGCGCCGCGGCCACCCGAATCGAGCACCGGCACGTTGCGGAAGATCGCCTTCTCGAAGTCGAGCGCCTGCTGGTCGGTCGCGCCCTTCTGCTTCTGGAAGCCCCACGCGGCGAGATACGCGTAGCGGCCGTTGCCCGACGTCTTCGGGTTCGCGATGATCACCTGCACGCCCGGCTTCGCGAGATCGCTCCAGTCCTTGATCGCCTTCGGGTTGCCCTTGCGCACGAGGAACACCATCGTCGTCGAGTACGGCGAGCTGTTGTCCGGGAAGCGCGCGCGCCAGTCCTTCGGCAGCAGTTGGCCGCGCTCGGCGAGCAGGTCGATGTCGTTCGGCTGGTTCATCGTCACGACGTCGGCCTGCAGCCCCTGCAGCACCGACAGCGCCTGCGCGCTCGACGCGCCGTGCGACTGCTTGATCGTGACCGTCTCGCCCGTCTTCTGCTTGTAGGCGGCGGCAAAGCTCGCGTTGATGTCCTTGTACAGCTCGCGCGTCACGTCGTACGACACGTTCAGGATCGACGTGTCCGCGTGCGCGGCCGTCGCCGCCACGACCAGCGCCGCCGCCGCGCCCGTGTGCAGCCAGCGGCCGATCCCCTTGATGCTTGCCATCGTGATATGCCCCGTTTCCAGTGGTGGTGAATGTGCGTGACCGTACGCGTACGTGCTGTCATCGAAACGTAAGCGGGCATTCTAGCGGCCGGCCGCAGCGCGCCTTCCAATCAGTCGTGGAAAGCAAATCTCGAATTCTGCTAAACGACGGCCGCGGCTCGCACGCGCCGCCGCTCCGGTGTTAAGATCGCCGCTCAGCCCATTCACGGTTCATCCATGTCCGCTACCCTGCGCTCGCCCTCGATCCTCGCCGCCGTCGCGGCAGGTGCGCGCGCGGCCGGGCTGAAACTGAAAAAACGACTCCTCGACTGACGGGGACGTCGCGTCCCGTCAGGCGAATGCCGGACGGGATGCCCGCGGGTCGTTTCTTTCTCCTTGCATGCACGCCTCGCTCCGGCACGCCGCCGGCGGAACGGTTCCTTCCCACTCCGTTTCCACCATGAGGCTTTGCATGAACACACGTTTCGAAGGTATCTGGCTGCCGATCATCACGCCGTTCCACCGCGGCGAGGTCGACCATGCGGCGCTCGCGCGGCTCGCGCGCCACTATGCGGCCGCCGGCATCGCGGGTTTCGTCGCGGGTGCGACGACCGGTGAAGGCGTGCTGCTCGACGCGCGCGAACAGGACGCGGTGTTCGCGACGCTGCGCGACGCGGCGCCCGGGCTGCCGATCGTCGTCGGGCTGACCGCGAGCGCGACGCACTTCGCGGCCGCCCGCGCGCGCGAACTCGCGGCGCTGCGCCCCGACGGGCTGCTCGTCACGCCGCCCGTCTACGTGCGGCCGACGCAGGACGGCATCCGCCGCCATGTCGAAGCGATCGTCGACGCGGCCGACCTGCCGGTGCTCGTCTACAACATCCCGTACCGCACGGGCGTGAACGTCGAACTGGACACGCTGCAGGCGCTCGCGCGCGACTCGCGGGTCGCCGGCATCAAGGAATGCGGCGGCACGCTCGACCGGATGAGCCGGCTCGTGCACGACACGCCGCTCGCGATCCTGTCCGGCGACGACAACCAGAACTTCGCGGCGATGTGCGCGGGCGCGCACGGCGCGATCGCGAGCAGCGCGCACGTGCTGCCCGAATGGCACGTGCGGATTCACGCGTGGCTGCGCGACGGGCGGCTCGCCGACGCGCGGCGCCTGGCGGTCGCGCTGCAGCCGCTCGTCGCGGCGCTGTTCGCGGAACCGAACCCGGCGCCGGTGAAGGCCGTGCTCGCCGCGCAAGGATGGTGCGAGGACGGGTTGCGGCTGCCGTTCGTGCCGGCGAGCGAGGGATTGCGGGCGCGACTGGCAGCCATTTCCGCGGAACTGCATGAAATCGAGCCGGACATCGCCGTCGCATGAACCGCAACGCTACGTGACGTGCAGGCGACCGATGGATCGTGCACCGACAGATTGCTTCAAACTGTCAAAACGAGAGACAGGTCATACCGTGCAAGATGAGCGTCGGCCGTCACGAGCTGAAGCGGCTCGAGCCGCGCCTGGGCAACCAGCAAACGATCGAAGGGATCACGATGGTGATGCGGCAAATCGCGGACCGCGGCCCCATGCGCCGCCCGAACCGGCAGCTCGCGGATCCCGCTCGGCCCGATCGCCCGCATCAGCTAGCCGACGTCGATATCGAGCTTGCCCAGTCCGGCCTTGATGGCAGCCTCCCAGATACTTGCGCTGCTGACGAAACGCTCGTCGGCGGCCGAGATCACGCTGCGCGCTCGGGCGCTGAGCTTGGGGTCATTCGTCACGATCCACAAAAATATGTGCGTATCGAGCAACAGCCGCATCAGCGCCCTTCGAATGCATCCAGCAAGTCATCGGGCAGCGGGGCATCGAAGTCGTCCGCGATCCACGCCTGCCCTTGCAGGACACCGAACCGAACGGGCGGATTGACGGGCACGGGGCAATCGGCTGACGGCCCGTCGTCGCGGATCGAGGCTTCCGCCCTTTGCGCCGGATCGACCGCGCTGGCGCCCGGTGTATTTGCGTTTTGCATGATGACCTCCGTTTCAAGTGATCATCACTGTAGTCAGGTTTGCCCGATCGATCCATTCGGCCGATCGGCAGAGGGACGACCGAACCGCGGCCCGCGACGGCAATCGAGCGTTTCATCACGCCGCCACCGCCTCCTGCGTCGCCCCCCGCACCGCCTGCGTGACGATCCGCGCGAGCCGATCGACCGTCGGCGTCGCCGACGACGTACGCCGCAGCAGGATCAGCGGCAGGCTCGGCAGCGCCGGCAGCCCGCACGACGCCGCATCGAGCCCGCGCACCGACGCGGGCAGCCCGTAATGCGAGCGCACCGTGAGCCCGAGGCCGGCCGCCGCGGCCGCCCATAGCCCGGCCAGGCTCGGCGTCGTGAACGCGACGCGCCACGGCACGCCCGCGCGGTCCAGCGCATCGGTCGCCGCGCCGAAGAACCGGCACGGCCAGTCGAACACGACGAGCGGCAACGGCTCGCCCGCCGCGCGCACGGCGCGATCGCGCGTTTCGTCGCCGCCGCTCGCGCCGCCCCGCGCGCCCGCGTCCCCGCCGCCATCCGGCACGCCGAGACCACCGCCCGCCGCCGCGCCGATCCACTGCATCGGCACGTGCGCGATCGCTTCGCTGTCGATCCCCGCCCGCGACACGAGCGCCGCCGACGCCGGATCGCCCCATACGAGCGCCAGATCGAGCTGGTTCGCATCGAGCCGGTCGAGCAGATCGGCGTTGCGCGCCACACGCGCCTCGATCTTCACCTTGGGATGCGCGCGCGCGAAGCGCCCGAGCACGTCGGGCAGGATCGCTTCACCGAAATCCTCCTGCAACCCGACCCGTACCCAGCCGTCGAGATTCACGCCGCGCACGGCCGCGGCCGCCTCGTCGTTCAGCTCGATCATCCGCCGCGCGTAGCGCAGCATCGCGTCGCCGGCGTCGGTCAGCGCGAGCCCGCGCCCGGCCTTCACGAACAGTGGCGTGCCGGCCTGCTCCTCGAGCTTGCGGATCTGCGCGCTCACCGCCGACGACGAGCGCGCGACGCGATCGGCCGCCTTCGCGAAACTGCCGAGATCCACGCCCGCGACGAGGCTGCGCAACGCCGCGACGTCGAAGTTGGGCCGCGCGAGTGCGGCATCGGCGCCCGCGACGGCCTCGCCGCCATCGCGCGAAGTGTCTTGTTCGGCCATCTCAACCATCCTGATTTATCGAACGATTCATCAAAAACTTTCCGATTTTCAGGATGAATGTAGGCCGCCACACTGTGGACGTCAACTTCGAACCGGGCCTGCCGTCATGGACACCTCGTGCATCGCTTCCCCCTCTTCGCCTGCCCGCGACGGGCGCGGGCCGGCCCATCGCTGGCGCGTGCTGGCCGCCGGCGTCGCCGCGAACATGAGCTTTTCGGCCGCCGCGGCCGGCATCCCGACCACGGCCGTCTGGATGCGCGCCGCGTATCACCTCGACAACGGCGCGCTCGGCCTCGTGCTGGGCGCGCTCGGGTTCGGCGTCGCGCTGTCCGAGTTGCCGTGGGGAATCGCCGCCGACCGCTTCGGCGACCGCCGCGTGCTGCTGACCGGGCTCGTCGCGACGGCCGCGATGCTCGCGCTGATGGTGGGCACGATCGTCCCGACCGCGCACGCGGTGCCGCCGCTGATGCGAGTCGTCGCTGCCATGTGCTGCGTCGGCCTGCTCGGCGGCAGCGTGAACGGCTCAAGCGGACGTGCGGTGATGCGCTGGTTCGGCGAGCGCGAACGCGGGCTCGCGATGAGCATCCGCCAGACGGCCGTGCCGCTCGGCGGCGGCCTCGGCGCGGCGTTGCTGCCGTCGCTTGCGTCGCATGCGGGCTTCGCCGCGGTGTACGGCGCGCTGATGCTGCTGTGCGCCGGCTCGGCCGCGTTGACCTGGCGCTGGCTGCACGAGCCGCCCGATGCGACGGCTGCGACGCCCGCCACCGCAGGCCGCCCCCTCGCGCCGCCACCGCCGGCCGCACCGATGCGCAGCCCGCTCGCGAGCGGCCGCGTGTGGCGCATCGTGCTCGGCATCGGCGCGCTGTGCGCCCCGCAGTTCGCGGTGCTCACGTTCGCGACCGTGTTCCTGCACGATTTCGGCCGGCTCGGCCTCGCCGGCATCAGCGCGGCAATGGTCGCGCTGCAGGTCGGCGCAATGGTGATGCGCGTGTGGAGCGGCCGCCATACCGACCGGTACGGCAACCGGCGTGCGTACCTGCGCGGGTCGGTGTGCGTCGCGGCCGGGTCGTTCGCGCTGCTCGCGGCCGCGACGGCCGGCAGCCCGCACGTGCCGCTCGCGGCGATCGTCGCGATTCTCGTGTTCGCGGGCATCTGCGTATCGGCGTGGCACGGCGTCGCGTACACGGAGCTCGCAACGCTCGCGGGTGCGAACCACGCCGGCACCGCGCTCGGGATGGCGAATACGGTCGTGTATCTCGGGCTGTTCGCGACGCCGCTCGCGATTCCGCCGCTGCTGGCCGTCAGTTCGTGGAGCGTGGTGTGGCTCGCGACCGCGCTGATCGCCGCCGCGACCTACCCGCTGTTCGCGCGATAGCGGGCCGACGCGGCGAGGTTCGCGGCAGCGTGCGCGAGACGGTCAGAACTTGTACACGGCCGACAGCATCGCCGAACGGCCGTCGCCGAACTCGACGGCCGACGATCGCGACTCGCTTCCCAACACCTGCCGCACGCGCTCGACATAGGCGCGGTCGAACAGGTTGTCGATATTCAGCTGGAAACGCAGCCGGCGGTTCACTTCGTAGCCGGCCATCAGGTTGTGCACCCAATACGCGCCGAGCTGGCTGCCGCCTTCGGACGTCACGTTGCGCCGGCCGACGAAGTGCGAGCCGTACCCGATCGTCCAGCCTGCCGGCAGCCGATAGGTCGTCCACAGGTTGAGCGCGTGCCGCGGCGTGTTGCCGAGCGCCTGCCCATCGCGGCGCGGCGTGGCCGGCGAACTGAGCGTGACGCTCGCCAGGTACGTGTAATTCGCGAACACGTCCCACTGCGGCGTCACCTTGCCGGCCGCGCCGAGCTCGATGCCGCGCACGCGCTGCCGGCCCACGAGCGCGTAGCTGCCGTCGGCCATGCGCTCGCGCGCGTTTTTCTTCTCGGTCTGGAACAGCGCGCCGTTCAGCGCGATGCCGGCCAGCCCTTCCCATTTCGTGCCAAGCTCGAAGCTCTCGTTTTTCTCGGGCGCGAGCGACTCGGTCGCCGCGTTGAGGCCCGAGCCGTTGCTCACGAGAAATTCGGCGGACGGATTGAACGACGTGCCGTACGAGAAATACACGCGGCCGTTCTCCGTCGGCTTGAACACGAGCCCCGCGCGCGTGCTCAGATGGCGGTCGCTGTTCGCCGCGCGCTCGGTCGGCTTGCCGGCCGGCGTGCTTTCGGCCCAGCCGTCGATCCAGTCGTGACGCAGCCCGACGTCGATGTCCCAGTAGCGGCCGAGCGAGAGCGTGTCGAACGCGTACAGCGCCTTCACGATGAGCTCGGTATCGCTGCGCGCGCTGTTCTCGCGCTTCGCGGGGCCGAGCCACACGCCGGGCGGCGCGGTGAGCGCGAAACCGTTGGCCGGATAGAAACGGTTGAGCCCGTAGGAATACGTGGTGCGACCGTACGTTTCCCGCGAAATTTCGAAGCCCGTGACGAGCGTGTGCCCGATGCCGAACGTCGCGAATTCGCTCGTGACGTTGGTCTGGTTCGCCCACATCGCCGTCGACGCATCGCGGCCGTAGCCCTGCGGCCCGGCCGGCTTGTAGCGCCCCGGCGGCAGCCCTTGCAGATTCACGTGCGACGCGGACACCACCGTATCGCGATTCAGGTGCGTGTAGCGGCTCAGGTTCTGCACCTTCAGGTGCGGCGACACGTCGTGCTCGGCCTTGACGGTGAACGTGTCGGACATGATGCGTTCGCGATCGAGATTGCGCCAGCCGAAGTAGCTGTCGCGCGACACGCCGGCCAGCACCTGCCCGTCGCGCGCGGGCAGCCCGTAATCGGGCAGGTTGTTGTCGTACTGATGGAAATAGCCGAGCGTGACGCGCGTCGGCGTGCCGAGGCCGAACGCGAGCGACGGCGCGACGCCCCAGCGCCGCTTGCGAATGTCGTCGCGGCCCGGCACGTCGTTGATGTGCGCCATCGCGTTCAGGCGGAACGCGGCCTTGCCGTCGGCGCCGGGCAGCGGCTGGTTCGTATCGAGCGTCACGCGGCGGTAGTCGGACGTGCCGAGCACCGCGCCGGCTTCGGTCAACGCGCCGGCCTTCGGCGTCTTGCTGACCAGGTTCACCGAGCCGCCCGTGGTGCCGGCGCCGCCGAACACCGAGTTCGGCCCCTTGATCACCTCCACCGCGTCGATGTTGAACAGGTCGCTGCGATTGTTCTGCGCGCTGTCGCGCAGCCCGTCGAGCTGCATGTTCGCGTTCGCGCCGAAACCGCGGATATTGAAACTGTCGCCCGAGCCCCCGCCGCCCTCGCCGGCGTTGAACGTGATGCCGGCGACGTTCGACAGCGCTTCGCGCAGGCTCAGCGCCTGCTGTTCGTCCAGCACCGCGCGCGGCACGACGGTGATCGTCTGCGGCACGTCGAGCAGCGGCGTCGCATATTTGGCCGAGCCCGACCGATCGACGCGCGAGCCTGCGTCGTGCGCGCCGCGAACGAAGATCGGATCGAGGTGCGGCGCCTGCCCCGGCTCGCCTTCTTCCGCACACGCCGGCGCGGCCGCACAGGCGATCATCGCGAACGCGACGGACGCGGTCGCGCGACGCGGCGGCGTCGCGCTCGACAAAATGCAACTGCTCATGCTCACTCCATTCCATTGATGATAATGATTCTCATTTAAATGGAATGGCGTCGACGCCGCAATTGGACACGTCCGAACTTCGCGGTCCGAACGAACGCGCGACCGAAACGCCGGAGCAGCGCGTCGCACGTCGCGCGTCGGCCGCTCAGGTCGCTTGCGCGGCCTCGCGCGCCAGCGCGCGCCGCGCGGCCGGCCGTTCGGCCTCGCGCTGCGCATGCGCGGTCCATGCGGGATGCCGCGTCATGTCGAGCCCGATCGCGACGCCCCAGCGATACAGCACGAGCAGGAACGGATCGACGATCGAATGCGCGCCCGGCTCGGCCCACGTGCGGCCGTCGGCCAGCAGGGCTTCGATCGACGCGTTCGCGGCCTCGATCGTGCTGCGCCCATGCGCGCTGATCGCGCCGTGCAGCGCCGGATCGTCGATGAAACGGCCCGGCCGCCACAGCGCGCCGTAGCCGACGCCGTGCACCCAGCCGACCAGCCAGGCGAGCCATTCGTGGCAGCGCGCCTCGCGCAGCGGATCGTCGAGCGGCAGCAATTGCGCGTCCGGATAGCGGCGCGCGAGATACGTGAGGATGGCCGGCGTCTCGGTCAGCACGCGCGGCTCGCCCGGGATCGCGAGCACGGGCACGCGCGCCTTCGCGTTGATCGCGAGGTAGCGCGCTTCGAGGTTCTGCCGTTGCTTCACGGAGACGATCTCGACGTCGAACGGCGCGCCGGTTTCCTCCAGCGCGATGTGAGCGGCGAGCGAGCAGGCGCCCGGCGAAAGATAGAGACGATAGGCGTTCATGGCGGTGGGGCCCGACGGGGCTGTGGAAGACGGAACCGAGTGTAGGAACGCATGCCGGCGCGCGGCAAACGATGAATTGTCGTGCTCGAGCATTAGTGTTACTAATACCCGCATGCGACGCATCCATCTCCCTCCACTGCAGACGCTGCGCGCGTTCGAAGCCGCCGTGCGGCTGCAGAGCTTCACGCGCGCGGCGGACGAGCTCGCGCTCACGCAAGGCGCGGTCAGCCAGCACATCCGCGCGCTCGAGGCGCAGCTCGGCTATCCGCTGTTCACGCGCGAACGCAACGGCGCGACGCCGACGCACGCCGCGCACGCGCTCGCGCTGCAGGTACGCCAGGGCCTGAGCGTGCTCGAACGCGCGTTCGAGCCGGCGCTGGCGGTGCGCCGCCGCCCGCGCACCTGCGACGCGACGCTGAACGTGAGCGTGCTGCCGAGCGTCGCCGAGCGCTGGCTCGCGCCGCGCCTGCCACGTTTCTCGGCTGCGCATCCGCACATCTCGATCGTGCTGCATCCGGACGTGGCGCTCGCGCCGCTGCGCAAGCGCGACCGCATCGACGTCGCGCTGCGCTACGGGCCCGGCACGTGGCCCGGTGTGGTCGCCGAGAAGCTGATGAACGAGACGATCTTTCCGGTCGCGAGCCCCGCGTACCGCAATCGCGACGGCGTCGCCCCGCGTGCGCCGGCCGATCTCGTGCGCGCGACGCTGCTGCGCCATCCCGCGCAACCGTGGGAACCGTGGTTCCAGGCCGCGCGGCTCGACCTCACCGAATCCGCGCGCGCACCGCGCTTCACCGATGCGAACGCGCTGATCGCCGCGGCGCTGCAAGGCCGCGGCGTCGCGCTCGCGCGCCGCTCGCTGATCGAACCCGAACTCGCGCGCGGCACGCTCGTGCGTGTGTCGAGCGTGCGCATCACCGACGTGTATGCGCACTACGTCGTGTGGCGCCCCGGCCATCCCCGCGAAGCGGCGATCCGCACGTGGCTCGACTGGCTGCGCAGCGAAGTGCGGCGCAGGACGCCGCGGCGCTGACGCCGGCGCTCACGCGCGCACCGGCATCGCCACCTTGTCGAGCGTGATCGGCAGATCGCGCACGCGCACGCCGGTCGCGTGATAGACCGCGTTGGCGATCGCGGCCGGCACGCCGGTGATCCCGATCTCGCCGATGCCGCGAATACCGAGCGGATTGAAATGCGTGTCGCTTTCGTCGACGAAGCTCACGTCGAGCTCGCCGATGTCCGCGTTGACGGGCACGTGGTATTCGGCGAGATTCGCGTTCGTGAAGCGGCCGTGCCGCACGTCGAGATGCGAGCCTTCCTCGAGCGCGGTGCCGAGCCCCCACACCATCCCGCCGATCAACTGGCTGCGCGCGGTCTTCGCGTTGAGCAGGCTGCCGACGCTATAGACGCCGACGATGCGCGGTACGCGAATCGTGCCGAGCTCGGCGTCCACGTGCACTTCGGCAAACACCGCGCCGAACGAATGGGACGCATAGCGCGACTTCTCGTCGCCGGGCTTCGCCGTCGCCTGCGCGTCGATCGGCTGGCCGCCCGCACGCGCGATCACCGCCGCGGCCGGATCGCGCCGCGACGGCTCGCCGCGATGCACGACCCAGCCGTTGTCGACCGTCACGTCGTCGGCCGCGGCGCCGTGCAGCGGCGAGCCGGGATCGGCGATCGCCAGCGCGATCAGCTTCGCACGCGCCTGCAGCGCGGCCTCGCGCACGGCGGGCGCCACGCTCGCGGCCGACTGCGAGCCGCCCGATACCGGTGCGCGCGGCAGGCTGGAATCGCCGAGCGCGAAGCGCACGTTCCGCGACGCGAAACCGAGTGCGTCGGCCGCGACCTGCGTCATCACCGTGTAGGTTCCGGTGCCGATGTCCTGCGTGCCCGACGCGACTTCGGCCGTGCCGTCCGGCAGGATGCGCGCACGCGCGGACGCTTCGCTGCGGTTCGCCGGATACGTGGCGGCCGCCATCCCGAGGCCGATCAGCGTGTCGCCGTCGCGCATCGTGCGCGGCGTATCAGTGCGCCTCGACCAGCCGAAGCGCCGCGCGCCGACCTCGTAGCACGCGCGCAGCTTGTTGCTCGACCACGGCTTGCCGTCCTGCGGATCGACCTCCGCGTAGTTCGCGAGCCGCAGCGCGACCGGGTCCATGCCGAGTTGCCATGCGAGCTCGTCCATCGCCGATTCCAGCGCGAACGAGCCGGACGCCTCGCCGGGTGCGCGCATGAACGTGGGCGTACCGACGTTCAGCGACACGATCCGGTGCGTGGTCGCGTGGTTCGGCACCGCGTACATGATCCGCGACGGCATCCCGCACATCTCCATCCAGTCCTCGAACGTCGACGTGGTGGCGATCGTGTCGTGGCGCATCGCGGTCAGTCTGCCGTCGCGACGGGCGGCCAGCACGACGCGCTGTTCGGTGAACGGCCGCCCGCCGACCGGGCCGAACATCTGCGGCCGCGTCAACGCCAGCCGGACCGGGCGCCCCACCTGCTTCGCCGCCATCGCGCACAACGACACGTGCGACCACGACGAACCCTTGCAGCCGAAGCCGCCGCCGAGGAACGGCGAAATCACGCGCACGTGTTCCGGCGCGATGCCGAACACGGCGGCCACGGCCGTGCTCGCGCCCGACACGCCCTGCGTCGCATCGTGCAGCGTGAGCGTCGGGCCGTCCCAGCGCGCCATCGTCGCGTGCGGCTCGATCGGGTTGTGGTGCTGCATCGGCGTCGTATAGGTCGCGTCGACGCGCACCGCGCCTTCGCGCAAGCCGGCATCGACGTCGCCGCGCTGCGTGTCCATCGCGCGGCCCTGCTGCTTCGGCGGCACGCGCGCGCCGCGCTTCGCGTGCGCGAAATCCACCACGGCATCGCTCGCGCGATAGCGCACCTGCACGGCATGCGCGGCGTCGGTCGCCTGCTCCAGCGTTTCGGCCACGACGACCGCGACGGGTTCGTTGCTGTAGCGCACCGTGTCGTCCTGTAACAACGTGAGCCGGCGCCCCGCGGGCGGCGACAGCGGCGGCCGGCCGCCGTTGGGCAGCCGCATCGCGTTCTCGTGCGTGATCACGAGCAGCACGCCGGGCATCGCGCGGGCGCGCGCCGTGTCGATCGACTCGATGCGGCCGGATGCGATGGTGCTCGTCACGAGCACCGCGTGCGCAAGCCGCGCATCGGGAAACTCGGCCGCGTAGTGCGCGCCGCCCGTCACTTTCAGTACGCCGTCGACACGGTCGAGCGGCTGTCCGGTCAGCGTGTTCATGCGGCACCTCCGGTCGGTCCGGCGGCGGTCTTCACCGCACGCACGATCGCGCGCTGCGCGAGCGCGACCTTGAAGCCGTTGCCGTCGAGCGGCGTGGCGTCGCGCAGCGCGAGCGCGGCCGCTTCATTCAGCGCGGCATCGCTCAACGCGTGCCCGGCGAGATGCTGCTCCGCGGCCGTCGCGCGCAACGGCTTGTGCGCGACGCCGCCGAGCGCGATCCGCGCATCGGCGATGCGCGGGCCGTCCATCCGCAGCGCGGCCGCGACCGACACCAGCGCGAACGCGTAGCTCGCGCGGTCCCGCACTTTCAGATAGTGCGCATGGTCGGCGAAGCGCGGCGGCGGCAAGTCCACCGCGGTGATCAGCTCGCCCGGTTCGAGCGTCGTGTCGAGATCGGGACGATCGCCCGGCAAGCGGTGGAACGACGCGATCGGAATCTGCCGCGCGCCCCGCGGGCCGCTCACCTGCACGACGGCGTCGAGCGCGGCGAGCGCGACGCTCATGTCCGACGGGTTCACCGCCACGCACTGCGGGCTCGCGCCGAGGATCGCGTGCATCCGGTTGTGGCCGCCGATCGCCGCGCAGCCGCTGCCCGGCTCGCGCTTGTTGCACTGCGCGAACGCGGGATCGTAGAAATACGGGCAGCGCGTGCGCTGCATCAGGTTGCCGCCGACGGTCGCCATGTTGCGCAATTGCGCGGACGCGCCGGCGAGCAGCGCCTGCGACAGCAGCGGATAGTCGGCGCGCAGGCGCGGATGATCGGCCGCATCGCTGTTGCGCACGAGCGCGCCGATGCGCACGCCGCCGCCGGGCAGCGCATCGACCGCGTCGAGGCCGGCGATGCGCGTGATGTCGATGAGCGCGACGGGCCGCGCGACGCCGCCCTTCATCAGGTCGAGCAGGTTCGTGCCGCCGCCGATGAAGGCCGCGCCGGGCCGCTGCGCCGCGCGCACGGCGCCGGCGACGTCCATCGCGCGTTCGTAGGAGATCGCTTCCATTGCGGTGCCCTCCGTCGGCTAGCCATGCGCCGCATGCGCGGCGCGCACGGCGGCGACGATGTTCGGGTACGCGCCGCAGCGGCACAGGTTGCCGCTCATGCGCTCGCGGATCTCGTCGTCCGACAGATGCGCGGGGCGGCGCCGCACGTCGCCGGTGGCGGCGCTGCCGGCGCCCGCCGCGAACTCGTCGAGCAGCGCGGTCGCCGAGCAGAGCTGGCCGGACGTGCAATAGCCGCACTGGAACGCATCGTGTTCGATGAACGCGCGCTGCACCGGGCTCAGCTCGCCGCCGCGCGCCAGCCCTTCGACGGTCGTGATCCGCTCGCCTTCGTGCATCACCGCGAGCGTCAGGCATGCGTTGATGCGCCGCCCGTCGACGAGCACCGTGCACGCGCCGCACTGCCCGCGATCGCAGCCCTTCTTCGTGCCCGTGAGGCCGGCGTATTCGCGCAGCGCGTCGAGCAGCGTGACGCGCGGTTCGAGCTGCAGCGTGTACGCACGCCCGTTGATGTCGAGATGCACGGGCTGCGCCGGCACCGAATCGCGGCGGGGCGCGGCAGGTGCGGCTGCCGCGTGCGGCGGCTGCGGATGAACGTGCGAGGCGGCGCTGACGGTCGCGGCAGCCGCCGCGGATTGCAGGAAGCGGCGCCGCGCGGCGCTGGGCGGCGTATCGTGCGGCGACGGCGGCGCCGCTGACTGGCCGGGCCCGCGCGGCGCCGGGGCGGCGTCGCGCGCCGGCTCGGCGGACGGAGAATCGGATCGATCGCTGGACATGGCTTCTGCTCGCTCCATGGTTGATGGACGCGGATGTGCCGCCCGCGCCCGGAGGGCGGCGCGGTCGGCACGCGCATCGCGCAAAGAGCAATTCCGGTGCCGCGAAACGGGGGGAGCCGCGCCCATGTGCAATGCCGGCCCCGCCTCGTGGCGCGCACCGGGCGGCAAACGGGCCGGGGCGTCGGTGACTGCGCGTCCATGACGCCGCGCTGGCGCACGGCTGGCCGTTCGCTGACGAAGCGGCAATAACGCCCGGATTTTTCGACGTGACCGGCAACGCATCGGTCACAAATTGCCGGCCGCATGTGCCGTGCCGCGCATGGCGTCCGCGTCGCCACGGCCGGGCCGCGGCGTTGCGCGCCGTGTAAATGCGCGCAGCATCCGCGTTCGCTGGAAAATTCCGCCATGCGCGCCGCGGCCGATTACCGCGAAGGCATCCGGTCAGCGTGACGAAAACATGTCGCGATCCCGCCGGAATCGCAAACGATTCACCGAAACGTCGCATCGCGGCGGCATACTCGAAAACGTTTCCCGATCAGCCTGCCAGGAGAGAAGTCATGCGTCGCGTTTTCGTCGCCGTCGTTCTGTGTGCCGCCGTGTTCGTCGCCGCCTGCAGCGACGACGCACCGCACGACGCCAACGCGACCGACGCCGCCGCGCCGCAGGCCGGCGCATCGAACGGCGCCGCCAGCGCGTTCAACAGCGACGCGAGCGCGAACGCCGCCGCGTCGGATGCCGCGCCGCTCGCGCCGCCAGTCGTGCACTATCCGCCCGATGACGACGACGATGCGAAGCCCGCCACGAACGCGGCCGCGTCGAGCGCCGCGGCGTCGATGCCGGGCTGATCCCGCTGTCGCCTGACAGGAGTCGGTACTGCTCGGGGAGAGCGGTGGGCGCTCGCGTCGCGCCGCCACCGGCATGACGTCACGGTGGATGGCGGCGTGAACGGCACGGTGCCGCGCCGCTTCGCGGGCCGTGTCGAGCATGGCCGCGCCGCTGTTCGGCCCCGGCCGCCGCCGGGCCCGTTTCCGCGCCGCAGGCGCGACAGCCACCGCGCGGCCTGCGCGTCAGACCGCGTGCGCGAGCGCGCGGTCGACGAGCGCGGCCTCGAAGCCGTCGTCCGCGTCGCGAAAGCGCAGCGGCGCCGCGCAATGCACCAGCGTGTCGATGAAGTACTTCGCGCGCGGCCACGGCCCGAAGCCGGCCGCCGTGTTGATGTGCCCGGCGTCGCCGAGGTTCACGAACGCGCTGCCCAGGCGCTGCGCGAGCGCGCGCGCATCGGCGAGCGGCATCCACGGATCGGTCTCGCTGCCGATCACGATCGACGGCACGGCCAACCGGCGCGCGTCGAACGGCCCGGCAAACGTGAATTTCCTCGGGCTGGCCGGCGCGACGAACAGCACGCCCGCCACATCGCCCACGTGCGGCCACTGCGCGAGCGCATGCGCGGCCGCGAGGCAGCCGAAGCTGTGCGCGGCGAGCACGAACGGGCCGCGCTCGCGATCGAGCAGCGCGCGCACCGATTGCGCCCAGCCCGCGAGATCGGGCGCGTCCCAGTCGTGCTGCTCGACGCGCAACGAGCGCGGGAACTGCCGCTCGAGCCAGGTCTGCCAGTGGGCGCCTTCGCTGCCGTGCAGGCCCGGAACGGTGACGAGCCGCGGCGGCCACGCCGATTTGCTGCATGCGCGCATGATTGCCCTCGCTTGCTTGAACACGAGGTTCGATTGTGGCGTCGGGTCCGCGGCGACCGAACCAATATTTTGTGCTTTGCTTTTGCGCGGGGCGACGACCGGCGGCGGCCCCGCCACCGCGCGACGACGGCCCGCATCGGCCGCACGCTCCGTGCGGCGGCGCAATGTGCGGCGAAACCGTAGAATGTGGGCTTCCCGTCAGCTTCACACGGAACCGGGCCCCGCGCCGACGCGCCGGGCCGTCCGTCAGGAGACGCCCGATGTCCGCCATGTCCGCCGGCGCGCCGCGCCCGGCTCCGCTCGCCGTTCCCGTGACGCGCCTCGCCGGCGCGCGCGCCCTCGCGCAATGAAGATCCTGTTCCATTCACCGCATCAGGAAGCCGACGCATGGCGCGACGAGATCGCGCGGGCGCTGCCGGAAGCCGAACTGCGCGCGTGGCAGCCGGGCGATACGGCCGCCGCCGACTACGCGCTCGTGTGGCGCGCGCCGCGCGAGTTCTTCACGCCGCGCGACGGCCTGCGCGCGATCTTCAACCTCGGCGCGGGCGTCGATGCGCTGCTCGCGCTCGAGCACGCCCATCCGGGCACGCTGCCCGCGCACGTGCCGCTGGTGCGGCTCGAAGATTCGGGCATGGCGCGGCAGATGGTCGAATACGTGACGCACGCGGTGCTGCGCTACCTGCGCCGCTTCGACGAATACGACCTGCTCCAGCGCGAACGCCGCTGGCAGCCGCTCGAACCGCACGCGCGCGCAAGCTTCACCGTCGCCGTCCTCGGGCTCGGCGTGCTCGGCGCGCAGGTCGCCCGCGCGCTCGCCGCACTCGGCCTGCCGGTACGCGGCTATAGCCGCAGCGTGAAGCAGCTCGACGGCGTCACCACGTTCGCCGGCGACGGCGCGTTCGACGCGTGCATCGACGGCGCGAAAGTGCTCGTCAATCTGCTGCCGAGCACGCGCGACACCGACGGCATCCTGTCGGCGCGCGCATTCGCGCGGCTCGCGCGCGGCGCATACGTCGTCAACGTCGCGCGCGGCGCGCATCTCGTCGAAGCCGACCTGCTCGACGCGCTCGCGAGCGGCCAGATCGCCGCGGCCACGCTCGACGTGTTCCAGCACGAACCGCTGCCGGACGACCATCCGTTCTGGCGCGCGCCGCGCATCACGATCACGCCGCACAGCTCGGCCGAGACGCTGCGCGCGGAAGCCGTCGAGCAGATCGCCGGCAAGATCCGCGCGTTCGAGCGCGGCGCGCCCGTCAGCGGCATCGTCGACTACGCACGCGGCTACTGAATTCCGCCACAAAGAGAAACCAGGAGACAACCATGACGTTCCCCACCGCCGTCAAGATCGTCGAAGTCGGCCCGCGCGACGGCCTGCAGAACGAGAAAACCTTCGTGCCGACCGACGTGAAGATCGCGCTCGTCGACCGGCTGTCGCGCGCCGGCTTCCGCAACGTCGAGTCCGCGTCGTTCGTGTCGCCGAAATGGGTGCCGCAGATGGCCGACGGCGCCGACGTGATGGCCGGCATCGAGCGCCGCGCGGGCACCGTGTACTCGGTGCTCACGCCGAACCTGAAGGGCTTCGAGCATGCGCTCGCCGCGCGCGCGGACGAAGTCGTGATCTTCGGCGCGGCGAGCGAGGCGTTCTCGCAGCGGAACATCAACTGCAGCATCGCCGAGAGCATCGCGCGCTTCGAGCCCGTCGCGAAGGCCGCGAAGGATGCGGGCCTGCGGCTGCGCGGCAGCGTGTCGTGCGCGCTCGGCTGCCCGTACCAGGGCGAGGTGCCGGTGGCGTCGGTGGTCGACGTCGTCGAGCGGTTCGCCGCGCTCGGCTGCGACGAGATCGACATCGCCGACACGATCGGCGTCGGCACGCCGAAGCGCACGCGCGAAGTGCTCGCGGCGGTGACGCGCGTGTTCCCGCGCGAACGCCTGTCGGGCCATTTCCACGATACCTACGGCCAGGCGCTCGCGAACATCTACGCGGCGCTGTTCGAAGGAATCGAGATCTTCCACGCGTCGGTCGCGGGCCTCGGCGGCTGCCCGTACGCGAAGGGCGCGACCGGCAACGTCGCGACCGAGGACGTGCTGTACCTGATGCAGGGCCTCGGCATCGAGACCGGCATCGATCTCGCGCAGGTCGTCGCCGCCGGCGACTTCATCTCGAACGCGATCGGCCGCGCGAACGTGTCGCGCGCCGGTCGTGCACTGCTCGCCAAGGCGCAGAGCGCGGCCGACGCCGCGAACTGCGTCTGACTGCGCCACTCCACGGATTCTCCAACATGACGACACCCGCTTCATTCGATTCCCTGCCCGACTCCGCGCGACGCGTCGCGCTGCTGCTGCGCGAGCGCGGCCATGCGAAAGGCATCGTGATGCTCGCCGAAACCGGCAAGACGTCGGCCGAGGCCGCGGCCGGGCTCGGCTGCTCGGTCGCGCAGATCGCGAAGTCGATCCTGTTTCGCCGGCAGGCCGACGACGCGCCCGTGCTCGTCGTCGCGAGCGGCGTCAACCGCGTCGACGAAAGGAAGGTCGCCGCGCAGGTCGGCCCGGTCGGCCGCGCCGATGCGAAGTTCGTGCGCGACAACACCGGCTACGCGATCGGCGGCGTCTGCCCGATCGGCCATCTGGTCGAACCCGTCACGCTGATCGACGCCGACCTGCTCGCGCTCGACAGCCTGTGGGCCGCCGCCGGCCATCCGCATGCGGTGTTCAACCTGTCGCCGCACGAGCTCGTGTCGCTGACGGGCGCGCCCGTCGCGGACGTCGCGTTGCGGGAGCCCGCATGAGCGACGTGACGATGCCGGTCGCGACGGTCGCGTCGCCGTGCACCGACGTCTGCCGGATCGATCCGCGCACCGGCTGGTGCGCGGGCTGCCTGCGCACGCGCGGCGAGATCAAGGGATGGCGTACGTCGGACGACGACGCGAGACGCGCGCTGCTCGCGCAGCTCGACGCGCGGCGGCGCCTGATCGCGGGAAGCGAGACATAAAAAAAAGCCGTTCAGCCTCACGGGCGAACGGCGTCGAGATCGGAATCCTGTGAACGTGATCAACGTCACAGCCCGCATCATACGAGCGACGCGGCCGCATCGCATCGGGTGTTTCCCTACAACATCCTGCCGCGCTTTTCGCGGCCGCGCGCGACGCCCTCTCGCACGCAATCGCCGTTCCCGACACACGCATTCGGCGCGCCGCGGCGCGACCGCGCAGCCGCGCCGAATCGTCCGACCGTATCAGTTGCCGACCGCCTCGCGACGCGCGGGCACGATGCGCCAGCCGAGGTTCACGCCGGCCGCCGCGAGCAGGATCAGCAGCGCGCCGAACACCTGCGTCCACGCGAGCGTCTGCCCGAACGCGATGCGATCGACGGCGATCGCGACGACCGGATAGACGAACGACAGCGCGCCCGTCATCGCGGTCGGCAGCTTCTGGACCGCGCCGTACAGCAGCACGTACATCAGCCCCGTGTTGACGATGCCGAGCACGATCAGGTCGGCCCATTGCCCGGCCGTCGCCGGCAACGTGTCGAAGTGCGCGAACGGCGCGAGCAGCACGATGCCGAGGCCGACCTGCAGCAACGCGAGCAGATGCGGCGGCGTGCCCTTCAGGTGCTTCGTGATGATCGACGAGATCGCATACAGGAACGCCGCGCCGAGCGACAGCGCGACGCCTTCCAGATATGCGCCGGGCACGGCGAGCACGGCCGGCTCGACGCGCACCACGAACACGAGCCCCGCGAACGCGAGCACGAGCCACGCGACCGTCGACGCGGTGATCCGCTCGCGGAACACGATCGCGCCGAGCGCGACCAGCATGAACGGCTGCGTGTTGTAGACGGCGGTCGCCATCGAGATCGACGCACGCGAATAGGCGGCGAAGAGCAGCAGCCAGTTCGCGACGATCGCGAGGCTGCCGAGCGTCACGAGCACGAGCATCCGCGGCGAGAACAGCGAGCGGCGCAGGAAGCCGAGCGCCGCGCAGACGATCGCGAGCGTCGCCGTGCCGAATACGCAGCGGAAGAACACGACATTGGTCAGCGGCTGCTGCGACGACATCACGAGCCAGCCGATCGTGCCGGACATCAGCATCGCGACGATCATCTCGGCGGCGCCGCGGCGAATTTCATTCGTGGCCATCATGGATTCCGTTGAAGAGAGGGGATGACTTCGATTCTAGAAACTTGCCTTCGCCACAACCACGGCTAAACTGAAGCGAATCAGCCAATCCACCTTCGAAACCAAGGCAATCATGCCGAAACGCCTTTCCCCGCCCGCCGTCGCGTCGCTCGACGCGACCGACCGCGCGATCGTCGCCGCGCTGGCCGACGACGCACGCATCGCGACCAGCGAACTCGCCCGGCAGATCGGCCTGTCGGCGCCCGCCACGGCCGACCGCGTGCGGCGGCTCGAGGCGCAAGGCGTGATCGCCGCATTCACCGTCGAGCTCGACCCGCGCGCGCTCGGCTATACGCTGCAGGCGATCGTCCGCGTGAAGCCGCTGCCGGGCCAGTTGCATCTGGTCGAGGAGTTGCTGCGGCGGATTCCGGAATTCGTCGAATGCGACAAGGTCACCGGCGACGACTGCTTCATCTGCCGGCTCTACCTGCGCACGATCGAGCACCTCGACGACATCCTGTCGAAGGTGACGGAGCGCGCGGAGACGAGCACCGCGATCGTGAAATCGACGCCCGTGCCGCGCCGCCTGCCGCCGCTCGTCGAAGACGACCACGCGCGCCGCTAAGCCGCTGGCGGCGCAGACCGCCGAGCCGCCGGCGGCGCACACCACTGAACCGCGGGCGGCACGCCCGCACGCACCGTCACGCGGCTGGGTCGCGCGCCTCGAAGAACGCGAGCAGTTCGTCGATCAGCGCGGCCGGCGCCTCTTCCGCAATGTAGTGCCCGCAGTCGAGCGCGCGGCCGCTGACGTCGCGCGCGACGCGCCGCCATTCGTCGAGCGGATCGAAGCAGCGGCCGACGACCCCGTGCTCGCCCCACAGCACGCGCAGCGGGCACGCGACCTTGTTGCCGCGTTCGAGGTCCGCACGGTCGTGCTCGAGATCGATCGTCGCCGACGCGCGGTAGTCCTCGCACATCGCATGCACGGCGCCCGGCTGCGCGAGCGCCGCCCGGTACGCGTCGAGCGCCTCGGGCGCGAACGGCGCCAGCCCGGCCGAGCGGTTGCCCATCACGCGTTCGATGTACGCATCGGTGTGCGCGCCGATCAGCGTCTCGGGCAGCGGCTCGGGCTGGATCAGGAAGAACCAGTGGAAATACGCGGTCGCGAACGCGCGATCGGTTTTCTCGTACATCGCGAGCGTCGGCGCGATGTCGAGCAGCATCATCCGCTCGACGGCATCCGCGTGATCGAGCGCGAGCCGGTGCGCGACCCGCGCGCCGCGATCGTGCGCGCACACGTGGAAATGCTCGAAGCCGAAATGCCGCATCACGGCGACCTGGTCCGCCGCCATCGCCCGTTTCGAATACGGCGCGTGCCGCGCGTCGCTCGGCGGTCGGCCCGATGCGCCGTAGCCGCGCAGGTCGGTGGCGATCACCGTGAAGTGATTCGCGAGCGTCGCGGCAACGCGATGCCAGATCATGTGGGTCTGCGGATGGCCGTGCAGCAACAGCAGCGGCGGCCCTGCGCCTCCTTTGACACCGAAGATGTCGGTGTCCTGCACCGTCACGCGAAACGATGCAAACGCGTCAAACGACATGGTTTGTTTCTCGTTGGTTTGTTATGGCGGCTATTTTAAAAGTGCCGGCGCGTCTTCACAGCGAGGTCACCACCCGAAACCGTAGAAAGAGAACACTCACTCGATTGCCGGCCTACCGCGCCTTTTGCTAAGCTCGCGTAGAATCGCACGACCGTTCGTATTAATATGCCCGAATGCGTTCCGCGGCTACACTCGAAGCACCGTTCGACCGCCACGCCCCCCGGAGACTGGAGACATCACATGGCATTGCCCACCGTCCTGCAGAACCTGACGCTCCCCGTCATCGCGTCGCCGATGTTCATCGTCAGCTACCCCGAACTCGTGCTCGCGCAATGCAAGGCGGGCATCGTCGGTTCGTTCCCCGCGCTCAATGCGCGCCCGGCCGAACTGCTCGACGAGTGGCTCACGCAAATCCAGTCGGAACTCGCCGAGCACAAGGCGAAACATCCCGACGCGGCGATCGGCCCGATCGCGGTCAACCAGATCGTCCACCAGTCGAATGCACGGCTCGAGCACGACGTGCGCGTGTGCGTCGAGCACAAGGTCCCGATCTTCATCACGAGCCTGCGCGCGCCGGCGCGCGAGATCGTCGACGCGGTGCACGGCTACGGCGGCATCGTGCTGCACGACGTGATCAACCTGCGCCACGCGCAGAAGGCGCTCGAAGCGGGCGTCGACGGGCTGATCCTCGTCGCGGCCGGCGCCGGCGGCCACGCGGGCACGACGTCGCCGTTCGCGCTGGTCGGCGAAGTCCGCAAGATCTTCGACGGCCCGATCGTGCTGTCCGGCTCGATCGCGAACGGCGGCTCGATCCTTGCCGCGCAGGCGATGGGCGCCGACTTCGCGTACATGGGCACGCGCTTTATCGCGACGCAGGAAGCGCACGCGATCGACGACTACAAGCACGCGATCCTGAACGCGAAATCGTCGGACATCATCTACACGAACCTCTTCACGGGCGTGCACGGCAACTACATCCGCGAGAGCATCGAGAAGGCCGGCCTCGATCCGGACGCGCTGCCGGAATCCGACAAGACCAAGATGAATTTCGGCAGCGACAAGACCAAGGCGTGGAAGGACATCTGGGGCGCCGGCCAGGGCGTCGGCCTGATGGACGATCTGCCGAGCGTGGCTGCGCTCGTCGAGCGGCTCAAGCGCGAGTACGACGACGCGAAGGCGCGGCTCGGCATCCCGCGCTGACGGATGCGGCGGCCGTGGCGGCCGCCATCGGCGCGAGATCGTCGCCCCAACGAAAAAAGCGCGAACCGCAGCGGTTCGCGCTTTTTTATTGCCCCGCCACGGCGGAACGACGCGGCTCAGCCCGCGCGCTTCATCCGCGTGATCGGCAGCACGCGCAGACGCGATTCGATCGACGGGCACAGCGACTGCCCTTCAAAACGCGCGGCGAGGAAGTCGACGAACGAGCGCACCTTCGCGGACACGTGACGACGGCTCGCGTACACCGCATAGATCGGCGCCTCGTGCGGCGGCACCGAATCGAGCAGCACCGGCACGAGCCGGCCCGCTTCGATGTCGTCGCCGACCACTTCGGTGCCGAGCAGCGCGATGCCCGCGCCGGCGAGCACGGCCGCGCGCAGCCCTTCGAGATGGTTCACGATCAGGTTGCCGTTCAGGCTCACGCGCGACGCGGCGGCCGCGTCGATCACCAGCGAATCGAGCATCGTCGAATTCGAATCGCGCCGCAGGTAGTTGTGATCCGCGAGATCGGCGATCGTCCGGGGCGTGCCGTGCTTCTCCAGATACGCAGGCGACGCGACCAGCAGGATGTGCGCGGTCGCGATCTGGCGCGCGACCAGCGACGACGATTTCAATCCGTTCGGCGCCGCGCGCACCGCGACGTCGTAGCCTTCCTCGATCAGGTCGACCACGCGATCGGACAGCGTCATGTCGACCGTCACGTCCGGGAACCGGCCCGCATAATCGGTGACGGCCTGCATCACGTGCCGCAGCCCGAACGCGGACAGCGACGTCACGCGCAGCCGGCCCTGCGGCACCACGCTCGCGGCGCCGACGGCCTGCCCGGCTTCGTCGAGTTCGGACAGCGCCTGGACGAGGCGCTCGTAGTATTCGCGTCCCGCCTCGGTCGGCGCGACGCGTCGTGTCGTGCGATGCAGCAGCCGCGCGCCGAGCTGCTGCTCGAGGTGCATCACGTGCTTGCTCGCCATCGCCGCCGACATCTGCATGCGCTCCGCCGCGCCGACGAAGCTGCCCACTTCGACGACGTAGCGAAACACATTCATGCTGACGAGGGTATCCATCGAACTAGCTCGCAATCCCGGGAAATCGACCAATTACGAGATAGGGTAACAAAGGCGGGGAAACAGAAAGGTCAAGAAAGGCAAAACGGCGCCGCGGGTGGCGGCGCCGCTTCGGACTGGAAATGACGGGCAGGAAAACATGCAGCCGGAGCGCGCGATTGACGCGCGGCCGGCGCACCGATCGCGCGTGCGCGTCAGAACTTCGCGCGGATGCCGGCGCCGAACGTGTTGCCGGTCGACAGGCCGCTGATGTGATCGTTCATGTAGGCCGCGTAGACGTCGGTGCGCTTGGACAGCGGATAGTCGTAGCCGACGGCCCAGGTCTGGCGCGTCTGGTCGAGGCCGCCCGCGTCGCGCGAGTACGCATACGACGCCATCGCGTTGCCCACGCCGATCGGCACCGACACGCCGCCCTGCGCGGTGTTCACGTGCCAGCTGCCCGCGACCTGGTCGTTCTTCGTATACATGTACTGGCCGAACAGCTTCACGAGCTTCAGGTCGTAGGTGGCGCCGACCAGCGCGATGCCCTGGCTCTTCATGCCGGTCACGAGCGCGCTCAGGTCCTGCGGGCCGTTGTTGAAGTTCACGTACTGATACACGGCGGTCGCCGCGAACGGGCCGTTCGCGTAGTTGAACTGCGCGCTCCACTTCTTCGAACGGTTGTCGCCGGCCTGGTTGCCGAGCGCGTACATCGCGCCGAAGTTCAGGCCCCCGAACGAAGGCGACGTGTAGCCGAGCGCGTTGTTCCAGCCCGAATCGCCCACTGCGCCCTGGTCGCTCGGATAGGTCGGGAACGTGCCGAGGCCGAGGAACACGTGATACACCATCGGCGAGAAGGTGTACGAGTCATAGAACGGGTTGAACAGGATCGTCGACAGGAACAGGTGCGTCGTCAGGCGGCCCGCCGTCACCGTGCCGTACGGCGAGCTGATGCCGACGTACGCGTTGCGCGCGAAGAACGTGTCGCCCTGGAAGCGGCCGTACTGGCCGTTCTGCGCACGGAAGAAGCTCTCCAGCGTGAAGATTGCCTTGTAGCCGCTGCCGAGATCCTCGGCGCCGTGCAGGCCCCAGTACGACGTCGACATGCCGCCGCCCGACACGTTCCACGCGCGATCGCCGCCCGGGAACTTGGTGGCGCCGACCCATTCGTCAACCTGCCCGTAGAGCGAGACGCTCGACTGCGCATGGACGGGTGCGGCAGCCGCCACGCAGGCGGCTGCGGCGATCAGCTTGACGGACGTGCGCGACGCACGGCGGGCGAGTGCTTTCATGGGATCTCCAGGTTTTGTCGAATAGTCGATAAGTGGCGCGAGCGTTGTTGTATGGAGCCGAGTGCTTGCGTCGTATGGGGCGCAGCCATCTTTACGGATCATTCGTCCGGTCAAAATTGCGCACGCTTATTGCGGGTATAGCGTCGGCATTAACTTCGCGGCAGGTATCCATGGCCGCACGCACGGCGGCGGCCCGGCACGAACGCGGTCGCACGGGCGGGCGGCGGCGCGGCATGGCGTGCCGGGCGCGAAAGATAGCGCAATGCGGCGGGAAAATCAGCGGGAATCTGCGCGCGACTGTGGCGAATTCGCATCAGCCGGCAAGGGGACGAGCGCCGGGGCGCTCAGTTTCGGTAGAACGGGGAGAAAAACGGCGAGTGCGCAGGCTCTTCCTGCGAGCGGGGCGGCGGCATCGGGCGGCCGCCGCGCTCCTCGTTGTAGCGCGCGACGTCGGCGCGGATCGAGCCGGCTCGCAGCGGGACGTTGCCGCCGCCGGGCGGGCGCGGCATCTGGCGGACCTCGGCGTTGATCGGCCGATACGGGCTTTGCGCGGCGTAATGGCCGTACGACGGTGTCGGGCGCAGCCCCCAGCGGGAGCCGGCGCCGCTCACGCCGCCGGGACGCACGCCGGCAGACGGCGGCACGCGACGCCACACCGGCGCGCCGCCGGCGGGCTGACCGTACGCGCGCATGTCGCCGCCGCCGAAGCCGTGGCTGCCGAACCCGTGACCGCCGTGGGGAGGCTGGGCGAGCGCGAGCGGCATCAGCAGCGTGCCGAGCACGCCTGCCACCCATCGTCCGATCTTCCGTTTCACCCGTTCCGTCATCGTTCCGTGCCCATCGACGCCCGCCGTCGGCTCCTTTCGGCCGACCCAAGGCTTTCAGCAGTAATTTATGAGCGGGGGGAAAGCGTGTCGAGCCAAAAAGTGTTATGTCGCCGGCATCGGTGTAACACCATGTTACTGCTAGGTTTTTTCACTTCCGGGCGCGATCGCGACGGAACGTTCTTCCGCGGTTTTGGCCGCCGCCGCGACTCGTACGGCGGCCGCCGTTGCATGCCACCGATTCATCAATCGATTCGCACAATGAATTTGTGTAGTGAATCGTCAACCGGGACAATAACGCCATCCGCGCGCGCGACGCGCGCCTTCGTCGTTTCCGAATCGAGTTCCCGATGGCCCGTCCCCGTTTTCTTCCCGACAACTTCACGCTCGCGCTCGTCGGCACCGTCGTGCTGGCGAGCCTCGTGCCGTGCCGCGGCCCGGCCGCCCATGCGTTCAACTGGGCGACCAACATCGCCGTCGGCCTGCTGTTTTTCCTGCATGGCGCCAAACTGTCGCGCGAAGCCGTCGTCGCGGGCGCGACGCACTGGCGGCTGCACGCGCTCGTGCTGCTCAGCACGTTCGCGCTGTTCCCGCTGCTCGGCCTCGCGCTGAAACCCGTGCTGCAGCCGCTCGTCACGCCGACGCTGTATGCGGGCGTGCTGTTCCTCTGCACGCTGCCGTCGACGGTCCAGTCGTCGATCGCGTTCACGTCGATCGCGAAGGGCAACGTGCCTGCCGCCGTGTGCGCGGCCTCCGCGTCGAGCCTGCTCGGGATCTTCGTCACGCCTGCGCTCGTCGGGCTGATGATCACGTCGCAATCGGCCGCGGCCGCGTCGCCGTGGAGCACCGTCGGCAGCATCGTGATGCAACTGCTCGTGCCGTTCATCGCCGGGCAGTTGCTGCGGCCCGTGATCGGCGGCTGGATCGACCGCAATCGCGGCGTGCTGCGCTTCGTCGACCAGGGCTCGATCCTGCTGGTCGTCTACGTCGCGTTCAGCGAGGCCGTCAACGAGGGGCTGTGGCACCAGATTCCGCCGCGCGCGCTCGGCGGCCTGCTCGTCGTCAACCTCGTGCTGCTCGCGATCGCGCTGCTGCTGACCGCGTTCGTCAGCAAGCGGCTCGGCTTCAACCGCGCCGACCAGATCACGATCATCTTCTGCGGATCGAAGAAGAGCCTCGCGGCCGGCGTGCCGATGGCGAAGGTGATCTTCTCGGCGAACGCGGTCGGCGCGATCGTGCTGCCGCTGATGCTGTTTCACCAGATCCAGCTGATGGCGTGCGCGGCGCTCGCGCAGCGCTGGGGCGCGCGCGACACGAGCGGCGAGCACGACGAGGGCGGCGCGACGGCCGCGTCCGGCGCACTGAGCGCGGGCAAGCGCTGACGCGTCCGGGGGCGCGATGGCCGCCGCGGGCGGCTTTCCGCCTTCCGCCTTCCGCCTTCCGCCTTCCGCCTTCCGCCTTCCGCCTTCCGCCTTCCGCCTTCCGCCTTCCGCCTTCCGCCTTCCGCCTTCCGCCTTCCGCCTTCCGCTTTCCGCCTTCCGCTTTCCGCTTTCCGCTTTCCGCTTTCCGCTTTCCGCTTTCCGCTTGCCGCCTCCCGCGCCCCGCGCTCCGCATTCCGCTTCCGTCCCCCTCCCTTTCCAGCCCCGCCCCGACGCGCATCCGGCGCGATGCACCGGCAACGCCGGTCATGTCACGAAATCTTCATTCAATTCTCCGCGCGCGATGCCGTTAAGCCGGACGTCCCGTCGATTCGGCTGCCCTCGCCCATGCCCGCGCCCCACTCCGGTTCCGCCGCCACCCGCACTTCGCGCCTGATCGCGGATCGCGCGCTCGCCGCCGTCTTCCAGCCGATCGTCGACCTCGGGTCGGGGACGGTCGTCGGTTACGAAGGGCTGATTCGCGGCCCGCGCGGCACCGACCTCGAGCCGCCCGCCGCGCTGTTCGCGCAGGCCGCGCGCGAAGGCGAAACCATCGCGCTCGAACGGGCGGCCGCGCTCGCCTGCCTCGACGCGTTCGCGGCGCTCGGCTGCGACGGCAAGCTGTTCCTCAATTTCAGCGCGGGCACCATCCTCACGCTCGCCAGCGAACGCGAGCGCGCATGCCAGTTCCTCGGCCGCGCGCACATCGGCGCCGAACGCATCGTGATCGAGCTCACCGAGCAGAACGCGATTCCCGATCTCGCGGACATCGGGCCGGCGGTCGCGTCGCTGCGCGACGCCGGCATCCAGTTCGCGCTCGACGACTACGGCACCGCGAACGCGAGCATGAACCTGTGGCTGCGCCTGCACCCGGACCTCGTGAAGATCGACCGCTTCTTCATCCACGACATCGCGCGCGACCCGCTCAAGTTCGAGGCCGTGAAGGCGATGCAGCACTTCGCGCAGGCGAGCGGCGCGAAGCTGATCGCGGAAGGCATCGAGAACGAATGCGACCTGATCGTCGTGCGCGACATGGGCATCTGCTGCGTGCAGGGCTTCCTGCTCGGCCGGCCGAACGCGCAGCCGTCGCGGGTGGTCGCGCCGGCCGCGCGCGACGCGATCCGCGCGCCGCACATCGCGGTGTTTCCCGGCATGACGCGCGCGGTGCGGCCGGCCGGCACGATCGCCGGGAAGATGCTCGTGCCCGCCCCGGCGCTGCCGCGCGACGCGACCAGCAACGACGTGCTCGACCTGTTCAACCGGATGCCCGACCTGCACGCGGTCGCGCTCGTCGAGCGCGGGCGGCCCGTCGCGCTCGTGAATCGCCGCGGCTTCATCGACCGTTTCGCGCTGCCGTATCACCGCGAGGTGTTCGGGAAGAAGCCGTGCCTGCAGTTCGCGAACGATGCGCCGCTGATGATCGACAACGCGACGACCTTCGAGCAGCTCGCGCTGCTGCTCGCGAGCCACGACCAGCGCTATCTCGCGGACGGCTTCGTGATCACCGAACACGGCCGCTATGTCGGGCTCGGCACCGGCGAGAGCCTGGTGCGCACCGTGACCGAGATGCGCATCGAGGCCGCGCGCTACGCGAATCCGCTGACCTTCCTGCCCGGCAACATCCCGATCAGCGCGCACATCGACCGCCTGCTCCAGCGCGACGCCGGCTTTCATGCGTGCTACGTCGACCTGAACCAGTTCAAGCCGTTCAACGACCAGTACGGCTACTGGCAAGGCGACGAAGTGCTGAAGTTCGCCGCGACCGTGCTGGCCGGCGTATGCGACCCGCAGCGCGACTTTCTCGGCCATGTCGGCGGCGACGATTTCCTGGTGCTGTTCCAGCGCGACGACTGGCGCGAGCGCGCCGCCGACGCGATCGCGCGCTTCAACGACGGCGCGCGGCTCTTCTACACGCAGGCCGACCGGCAGGCGGGCGGGCTGCATGGCGAGGACCGCCACGGCAACCCGGCGTTCTTCGGCTTCGTGACGATGGCGATCGGCGCGGTGGGCGTGCCGGCCGGCGCGCACGGCGCGAAACGCTACGGCAGCGACGAGATCGCGTCGGTCGCCGCGCTCGCGAAGCGGCGGGCGAAGCAGCAGCCGGACGGGCTCGCGGTCGTCGATCTCGATGCCGGCCGCGCCGCGCTGCGGCATCGCGGCGAACCGCCGGCCGTGGCGGTGGCGGCCGGCTGAACGACGGACGGTCGCCCGCGACGCACGGCCGCTGCAACGTTCGGCTGTCGCGCAACGGCCTCTCATCGTCATCGGTCACGGCCACGGCGCCCCCACGCTCGCACGGGCGCGCGGTCCGACTGCCCATTTTGCGGCGCTGCGTCGGCACCGCCGGACACCCGCACGCCCACCTTGCCTTTTTCGCGTTTTGTTTAGTATTTTTAGTAACGGTGTTTTCGCAGATTAGCGCTTAAAAATCCGCTATTTGCGGGTATTCCCCGGTTATCCGGCCCGAATTCCGCGATACGTTTTACTATACAATCGCCTCCACCCTAAACAAACCGGACCCCGAACGATGGGTACGACCATTCGCGATGTGGCGCGGGCGGCTGAGGTTTCGATCGGCACCGTCTCCCGCGCGCTGAAAAACCAGCCCGGCCTGTCCGAAGCCACGCGCGCGCGCATCGTCGGGATCGCGCAGCAGCTCGGCTACGATCCCGCCCAGCTGCGGCCGCGCATCCGCCGGCTCACGTTCCTGCTGCACCGGCAGCACAACCGCTTTCCCGCGAGCCCGTTCTTCTCGCACGTGCTGCACGGCGTCGAGGACGCGTGCCGCGAGCGCGGCATCGTGCCGACGCTGCTCACGGTCGGCCCGAACGACGACGTGCTGCGCCAGATGCGCCCGCACGCGCCCGACGCGATCGCGGTGGCCGGCTTCATCGAGCCCGAGACGATCGAGGCGCTCGCCGCCACCGGCCGGCCGCTCGTGCTGATCGACCTGTGGGCGCCCGGCCTGCGCTCGGTCAACATCGACAACGCGACCGGCGCGGCACTCGCGATGCGCCACCTGCTCGCCACCGGCCGCTCGCGGATCGCCTTCATCGGCGGCTCGGCCGCGCACTACAGCATCGCGCAGCGCGCGATCGGCTATCGACGCGCGTTCTTCGAAGCCGGGCGGCTGTTCGATCCCGCGTACGAAGTGACGATCGACGCCGGGCTCGACCCCGACACGGGCGCCGCGCGTGCGATGGAGCAACTGCTCGACGCGCCGGGCCCGCGGCCCGAAGCCGTGTTCGCGTACAACGACGCAGCCGCGCTGGCCGCGCAGCGCGTGTGCATCGCGCGCGGGCTGCGGATTCCGGACGACATCGCGATCGTCGGCTTCGACGACATCCCGGCCGCCGCGCACGCGAGCCCGCCGCTCACGACGCTCGCGGTCGACAAGGAAGCGCTGGGCCGCCGCGGCGTCGAGCTGCTGCTCGCCGAAGCGCCCGAGCGCACCGAGATTTCCCTGCCCGTCGAGCTGATCGTGCGGGCCAGCAGCCAGCCCGCCGGCTCCCCGGCACTCGATACCGCCACGGTCCAAGAATCATGAACATGCCTCCGGTCCAACCCCGCGCCGCCGCGCCGGCCGGCCACGCGCCAGCCGCACCGTTCGTCGCGAGCTTCCGCGATCCGTCGTTCCTGCTGTCGCACGTCGAAGACACGCTGCGCTTCTACGCGGCCAACGCATTCGACCCGACGGGCGGCTTCTACCACTACTTCCGCGACGACGGCAGCATCTACAACCGCACGTCGCGCCATCTCGTCAGCAGTTGCCGGTTCGTCTTCAACTACGCGATGGCGTACCGGCATTTCGGCGATCCGCGCCACCTGGAATACGCGCGCCACGGGCTGCGCTTCCTGCGCGACGCGCACTGGGACGACGCGCTGCAGGGCTACGACTGGGAGCTCGACTGGCGCGACGGCGCGAAGCGCGCGACGCTCGACGGCACGCGCCACTGCTACGGCCTCGCGTTCGTGCTGCTCGCGGCCGCCCACGCGACGATGGCCGGCATCGACGAAGCGCGCCCGCTGATCGCGGCCACCTACGAGCTCGCCGAGCACCGCTTCTGGGATGCGGCCGCGGGCCTCTATGCGGACGACGCGACGCCGAACTGGAACGTATCGACGTATCGCGGCCAGAACGCGAACATGCACATGACGGAAGCGCTGCTCGCCGCCTACGAGGCGACCGGCCACCTCACGTACCTCGATCGCGCGGAAAAGCTCGCCACCCACATCACGCAGCGCCAGGCCGCGCTGTCGGGCGGGCTCGTGTGGGAGCACTACCACGCGGACTGGTCGGTCGACTGGGACTACAACAAGGAAGACAGCTCGAACATCTTCCGCCCGTGGGGCTTCCAGCCCGGGCACCAGACCGAATGGGCGAAGCTGCTGCTGATCCTCGAGCGGCACCGCCCGCTCGACTGGCTCGTGCCGCGCGCGACCGAGCTGTTCGACGCGGCGCTCACGCACGCATGGGACGCCGATCACGGCGGCCTCTGCTATGGCTTCGGCCCGGACTTCACGATCTGCGACCACAACAAGTATTTCTGGGTGCAGGCGGAGACCTTCGCGGCGGCCGCGATGCTCGGCGCGCGCACCGGCAGCGAGCGTTTCTGGGACTGGTACGACGAGATCTGGCGCTACAGCTGGGCGCACTTCGTCGATCACCGCTACGGCGCGTGGTACCGGATCCTCACCTGCGACAACCGCAAGTACAGCGACGAGAAAAGCCCGGCCGGCAAGACCGACTATCACACGATGGGCGCCTGCTACGACGTGCTCGCGACCCTCGCGCGCGCGCAACGCAGCGAGCCGACGCAATGAGCGGCGGCACGTTTCCGGCTTTCGTGTCGGCGGGCGACATCCTGACCGACATGGTGCGCGCGGGCGACGCGCAGTGGACGTCGGTGCCGGGCGGCGCCGGCTGGAACGTCGCGCGCGCGGTCGCGCGGCTCGGCGTGCCGAGCGCGCTCGCCGGCGCGATCGGCGAAGACTGCTTCTCCGACGTGCTGTGGCGCGCGAGCGAAGCGGCCGGCCTCGACCTGCGCTTCCTGCAGCGCGTCGCGCGGCCGCCGCTGCTCGCGATCGTCCACGAAACGCGCCCGCCCGCGTACTTCTTCATCGGCGAAGCGAGCGCCGATCTCGCGTTCGATCCGGCACGGCTGCCGGCCGGCTGGACCGATCACGTGAAATGGGCGCATTTCGGCTGCATCAGCCTCGTGCGCGAACCGCTCGCGAGCACGCTGGCCGCGCTCGCGGCCGACCTGCATGCGCGCGGCGTGAAGATCAGCTTCGACCCGAACGTGCGGAACCTGATGACGGCCGCGTACCGGCCGACGCTGGAGAAGATGGCCGCCCTCGCCGACCTGATCAAGGTGTCCGACGAAGACCTGCGGCACCTGTTCGGCGGCGACGGCCCCGACGCGATCGCGGCGGTGCGCGCGCTGAACCCGCGGGCGGCCGTGCTCGTCACGCGCGGCGCGCAGGCGGCCACGCTCCATGCGGACGGCGACGTGCACGAAGCCAGCCCGCCGCGCGTCGAGGTGGCCGACACCGTCGGCGCGGGCGACGCGTCGATCGGCGGCCTGCTGTTCAGCCTGATGGCCGCGCCGCGGCGCGGCTGGCGCGAGCATCTCGCGTTCGCGGTGGCGGCCGGCGCCGCCGCGTGCCGGCATACGGGCGCGCACGCCCCGACGCTCGACGAGGTCGTCGCGCTGCTTGAAGGGTGAAGGCACGCTGAAGAGGCGAAGAAGGGACGGTGGCCGGCCGCCGATCGGTCACCGATAAACCGCATTCACCATGCTGCGCCGCAGTGCTACGATGAAGCGTCCTATTGCGGGAGAGGCACGATGGACACGAACACGTTCACCAAAGGCATCTACACGGCCAAGGCGCATACGCACCGCGCGGACAACGGCGAGTTTCAGGGCTACGTGATTCTCGCGCGGGACGACGGCGACGAGACGGAAAACATGCGCTACGACGTCCACACGACGAGTTCGAGCGAGGAAGAAGCGTTCGAGGAAGCCAAGGCGCTCGCGCACCGGATCCTCGGCGAAATCGAGCTGTGACGCGCAGCACCCTCATGCGCGCGCCGCGACGCGACCGCGACGCGCCGTCCCGCTCGATTCAGAGCAGCCGCGCCACCATCGATACCAGCATCGTCAGCACCAGCGTCGACATGAACGGGAACGGGTAGCGCCGCCCGCCGAGCGTCAGCGTGACGTCGCCCGGCATCCGTCCGATGCCGAGCTTGCCGAGCCACGGCCAGCAGCGCGTGAGGATCATCACCGCGATGAACGTCGTCAATAGCCAGCGCAGCATGCCTGAGGCCCGTTTACATAGGGAACGTACATGTGTCGCGCCCGTCAGAGCGCGTGCGAACGGTCGCCGCGCGCGAACGCGTCGAGCGTGCCGTCGATCCCGCGCGAAAACGCGATCACCTTGAACAGCTCGCCCATCTCGGCCTCCGAGATCAGCTTCTGCACCGCGTTCGCGGCCGGCAGGAACGCGTGGATGTCGGACGGATCGATCGCGGCCAGCGCGTCGGTGATGCCCGCGTTCAACAGGAAGCGCGCCTGCGACGTGTAGCCGAGCAGATCGGCGCCGGTCGCGACGCCCGCGTCGTAGATGCCGGTGAATTCGACGTGCGCGGTGATGTCCTGCAGGCCCGGGTACACGAACGGGTCGTCGTGCGCGTGGTGGCGGTAGTGGCACATCAGCGTGCCGCGGTCGCGCTGCGGGTGGTAGTACTCGTGCGCGGGGAAACCGTAGTCGACCAGCAGCACCGCGCCGCGCGCGAGCATCGTGCAGACGGTGCGCGTGAACGCCAGCGCGGCCTCGTGCGTTTCGGTCACGTAGCCGTCGCCGACGTCCAGCCCCGTGAGCACCGCCGGCAACGCGGCCGCGCCGACCGGCCGGTCGTCGAACACGAACGCCTGCCGCGCGTCGAGCGCGACGCCGCGCTCGCGCCACGCGCCGTCCGCCTTCGCGAAGAGGCGCACCGGCATCGCGTCGAGCACCTCGTTGCCGACCACGACACCCTCGAACCGCTCAGGCAGCGCGTCGAGCCAGCGCACCTTCGCGGCCCGCGCCGGCACCGCGGCTTCGATCGTGTCGCGCTGCCGCTCGCGCAGTTCGCCGGACAGGTCGACGATCAGGTATTCGTCGAGTTCGACGCCCGGCGCGTCGAGCGCCGCGAGCAGCCCGGCCGCGAGCTTGCCCGTGCCGGCGCCGAATTCCATCACGCGGCGCGTGCCGCTCGCCGCCAGTGCTTCGGCGACTGGATTCGCGAGCGTCCGCGCGAACAGCGGCGACAGCTCGGGCGCGGTGACGAAGTCGCTGCCGTCGTCGGCGCGGCGCCCGAACTTGCGCGCGCCGCCGCTGTAATAGCCGAGGCCCGGTGCATACAGCGCACGCTCCATGAAGCGGTCGAACGGCAGCCAGCCGCCGGCCGCCGCGATCTCGTCGCGCAGTTGCGCGGCGAGGGTTTCGGACTGCGCGAGCGCGTCGGGGCCGGGAGCAGGTAAACTAGCGGGTTCGTGAGCTTTCGGGTTCATCCCGGCATTGTAAATGACCGCTTCAGCCGATACGTCGACCGCACGCGTGGTGCTCGTCACGGGCGCCCTGGGCAGCGCGGCCGACGCCGCGTCGATCGGCCGCGCGCTCGCGACGGGTTTCGCCCGCCGCGGCTGGGACGTCGCGCTGCAGCGCGGCCACGGCGCGCCGCGCGCGGCCGCCGACGCGCTCGTCGCCGAAGTCGCAGCGCTCGGCCGCCGCGCGGCCGTGCTCGACGCCGATCTGGCCCTGGAAGCCGATGCCGCGGGCCTCGTCGCCGCGTGCGGCGAAGCGCTCGGCCGGCCCGCGTGCGCGGTGTTCGTCAGCGCCAGCGCCGACGACGCGCATACCGTGGACGGCGCGTCGCTCGCTGCTGCGCTCGCACGCAACGTGACGGCGCCGCTCGCTGTGGCGCGCGCACTCGCCGACGCGACGCCCGACGCCGCGCGCGAGCACGAAGCGCTGCGCGCGTGCGCGATCCACGTACTGGATCAGGCCCTGTTTCACCCGGCACCGGCGCAACTGTCGCACGCGCTGATGCAGGCCGCATTGAACCGCGCGACGTCGGCGCTCGCGCTGGCGCTCGCGCCGAAGGTGCGGGTCGCGGCGCTCGTGCGCGGCCACGCGCCGCACGCGGACGACATCGCGGCGGCCGCCTGCTATCTCGCGAGCGCGCCCGGCGTCACCGGCGCGACGCTGACCGTCGACGGCGGCGAGCACCTGGTGCCGCCCGCCGCCGGCCCGAATGAATGAACCGCGCGGGCGCGGCCCAAGCGCCGCCGCCCGCGCCGCTTTGCGTGCGCGCACGCCAATTTGACTGGGACGACCATGTTTTCCGCTCTCCTGCACCCCCGCCTCGCGGATTGCCGCAGGCTCTACCTGCGCGACTACGAGGTGCACATCAACATCGGGGCCTTCGAACACGAGAAGCGCGGCGAGCAGCGCGTCGTCATCAACGTCGACCTGTTCGTGCCGCTCGCGCTGTCCACCCCGGTCGACGACCGGCTGCACGAAGTCGTCGACTACGACCTGATGAAGCAGAGCGTCGCGCAATGCCTGGCGCGCGGCCACATCCACCTGCAGGAAACGCTGTGCGATTCGATCGCCGCGCACCTGCTGGCGCACGACACCGTGCGCGCGGTACGCGTCCGTACCGAGAAACCGGACGCCTATCCGGACTGCGACGCCGTCGGCGTCGAAGTCTTTCGCATCAAGGACGAGGAGCGCGCATGAACGCCCCCCACATGAACGACACGGCGGCCGACGCCGCCACGCTGGACGACGCCGCCGCGTCGGCCGGCCGCCCCGCGCTCACGCGCCGCGAGCAGAAGGAAGCGTACGAGAACAACAAGCTGTTCAAGCGGATCGTGCGCCAGGTCGGCCAGGCGATCGGCGACTACAACATGATCGAGAACGGCGACAAGGTGATGGTGTGCCTGTCGGGCGGCAAGGACAGCTACGCGATGCTCGACGTGCTGCTGCGCCTGCGCGAGCGCGCGCCGATCGACTTCGACATCGTCGCGGTGAACCTCGACCAGAAGCAGCCGGGCTTCCCCGAGCACGTGCTGCCCGAATACCTGACGCAGGTCGGCGTGCCGTTCCACATCGAGAACCAGGACACCTACAGCATCGTCAAGCGGCTCGTGCCGGAAGGCAAGACGACCTGCTCGCTGTGCTCGCGGCTGCGCCGCGGGATCCTGTACCGCGTGGCCGGCGAGCTCGGCGCGACCAAGATCGCGCTCGGCCATCACCGCGACGACATCGTGCAGACGCTGCTGCTGAACATGTTCTACGGCGGCAAGCTGAAGGGGATGCCGCCGAAGCTGCAGTCGGACGACGGCAGGAACATCGTGATCCGCCCGCTCGCGTACGTGAAGGAAACCGATCTCGAGAAATACGCGGAATTGCGCGAATTCCCGATCATCCCGTGCAACCTGTGCGGCAGCCAGCCGAACCTGAAGCGCGCGGAAATGAAGGCGCTGATCCGCGACTGGGACAAGCGCTTCCCGGGCCGCGTCGACAACATGTTCAACGCGCTCGCGAAGGTCGTGCCGTCGCACCTGATGGACACGACGCTGTATCCGTTTCAGTCGCTGCGCGCGACGGGCGAGGCCGACCCGCAAGGCGACATCGCGTTCGACGAGGAACCGTGCGCGTCGGGTGACGAGTCGGCGGCGCCGGGCGCCGCCCGGTCGATCTCGATCGTCCAGTTCGACGACCTGTAAGCAGGGGCAGAACACCCGCCGGAACCGGGCGCCGGCCGCCCTTTCCGGCGCCGTCGCCCCGCCGCGACAGGCCCGGAGCGCCAGGGGCCGCATGCTAAAATGGAAGGCTTCAAACTCCTCTGACAAGCTGGCGCCATGAATATCGTGATTTTGGCGGCAGGCACCGGCAAGCGCATGCGTTCCGCGCTGCCGAAAGTGCTTCACCCCCTGGCCGGCAGGCCGCTCCTCTCCCACGTCATCGACACCGCGCGCACGCTGCAGCCGTCCCGGCTGGTCGTCGTCGTCGGTCACGGCGCCGAGCAGGTCCAGGCCGCCGTCGCCGCGCCCGACGTCCAGTTCGCGGTGCAGGCCGAACAGCTCGGCACCGGCCACGCGGTGCGCCAGGCGCTGCCGCTGCTCGATCCCGCGCAACCGACGCTCGTGCTGTACGGCGACGTGCCGCTCACGCGCGCGTCGACGCTGCGCCGTCTCGTCGATGCCGCGCACGACGGCCGCTACGGGATCCTGACCGTCACGCTCGACGACCCGACCGGCTACGGCCGGATCGTGCGCGACGCGGCCGGCTTCGTCACGCGCATCGTCGAGCAGAAGGATGCGTCGCCGGACGAGCTGAAGATCGCCGAGATCAACACCGGCATCATCGTCACGCCCACCGCCCAGCTGTCGATGTGGCTCGGCGCGCTGAAGAACGAAAACGCGCAGGGCGAGTACTACCTGACCGACGTCGTCGAACTCGCGATCGAGGCCGGCTTCGAGGTCGTCACGTCGCAGCCCGACGACGAATGGGAAACGCTCGGCGTGAACAGCAAGGCGCAGCTCGCGGAGCTCGAACGCATTCACCAGCGCAACGTGGCCGACGCGCTGCTCGCCGACGGCGTCACGCTCGCCGATCCGGCGCGCGTCGACGTGCGCGGCACGCTGCGCTGCGGCCGTGACGTGTCGATCGACGTGAACTGCGTGTTCGAAGGCAACGTGACGCTCGCCGACAACGTGACGATCGGCGCGAACTGCGTGATCCGCAACGCATCGATCGGCGCGGGCACGCGCATCGACGCGTTCACGCACATCGACGGCGCCACGCTCGGCGCGAACACCGTGATCGGCCCGTACGCGCGGCTGCGCCCCGGCGCGCAGCTCGCTGACGAAGCCCACGTCGGCAACTTCGTCGAGGTGAAGAACGCGGTGATCGGCCACGGCTCGAAGGCGAACCATCTCACGTACATCGGCGACGCCGACATCGGCGCGCGCGTGAACATCGGCGCGGGCACGATCACCTGCAACTACGACGGCGCGAACAAGTTCCGCACCGTGATCGAGGACGACGTGTTCGTCGGCTCCGACACGCAGCTCGTCGCGCCCGTGCGCGTCGGCCGCGGCGTGACGATCGCCGCCGGCACGACGATCTGGAAGGACGTCGCCGAAGGCGTCCTCGCGTTGAACGAGAAGACGCAGACCGCGAAGAGCGGCTACGTCCGCCCGGTCAAGAAGAAGAGCTGAACCTTTTGCGGGCGCCCGCGCGGCGCCCGCGTCGACTTACAGGACTGACCATTCATGTGCGGCATTGTCGGCGCAGTTGCGCAGCGTAATATCGTTCCGGTGCTGATCGAAGGATTGCGGCGCCTCGAATACCGTGGCTACGACTCGTGCGGCGTCGCCGTGCTCGAGCCCGACGCACCGAAGCGCGCGCGCAGCGTCGCGCGCGTCGCCGATCTCGATGCACAGGTGCGCGAGACGCACCTCGAAGGCTCGACCGGCGTCGCGCACACGCGCTGGGCCACGCACGGCGCGCCCGTCACGCACAACGCGCACCCGATCTTCTCGTCGAACGCGCTCGCGCTCGTGCACAACGGCATCATCGAGAACTTCGAGACGCTGCGCGAAACGCTGCGCGCGAAGGGCTACGAATTCGTGTCGCAGACCGACACCGAAGTGATCGCGCACCTCGTGCACAGCCTGTACCGCGGCAACCTGTTCGACGCGGTGCGCGAAGCCGTTCACCAGCTGCACGGCGCGTATGCGATCGCCGTGATCCACAAGGACCAGCCGCACACCGTCGTCGGCGCGCGCCAGGGTTCGCCGCTCGTCGTCGGTCACGGCGACGGCGAGAACTTCCTCGCGTCCGATGCGCTCGCGCTCGCGGGCAGCACCGACCGCTTCACGTTCCTCGAGGAAGGCGACGTGTGCGAGCTGTCGCTCGACGGCGTGACGATCGTCGATCGCCACGGCGCCACCGTGCAGCGCGAGATCCGCGTGGTCAGCGCGTACGGCGGCGCGGTCGAGCTCGGGCCCTATCGCCATTTCATGCAGAAGGAAATCTTCGAGCAGCCGCGCGCGATCGGCGACACCGTGCCGCAGACGGAAGCCTTCGACGCGACGCTGTTCGGCGATGCCGCGCCCGCCGCGTTCGCCGAGATCGACAGCCTGCTGATCCTCGCGTGCGGCACGAGCTACTACTCGGGCCTCACCGCGAAATACTGGCTCGAATCGATCGCGAAGATCCCGACCCAGGTCGAGATCGCCAGCGAATACCGCTACCGCGAGTCGGTGCCGAACCCGCGCCAGCTCGTGCTCGTGATCTCGCAATCGGGCGAGACGGCCGATACGCTCGCCGCGCTCAAGCATGCGCAGTCGCTCGGCCATACGCATACGCTCGCGGTGTGCAACGTCGCGACGAGCGCGATGGTGCGCCTGACCGAGATGCAGTTCCTGACGCACGCGGGCACCGAGATCGGCGTCGCGTCGACGAAGGCGTTCACCACGCAGCTCGTCGCGCTGTTCGTGCTGGCCGCGACGCTCGGCAAGCTGCGCGGGCACGTGGACGCCGCGCAGGAAGCGCAATTCGTGAAGGAGCTGCGCCACCTGCCGGCCGCGCTGAACAGCGTGCTCGCGCTCGAGCCGCAGATCATCGCGTGGTCGGAGGAATTCGCGCGCAAGGAAAACGCGCTGTTCCTCGGCCGCGGGCTGCACTACCCGATCGCGCTCGAAGGCGCGCTGAAGCTGAAGGAAATCTCGTACATCCACGCCGAAGCCTATCCGGCCGGCGAACTGAAGCACGGGCCGCTCGCGCTCGTCACCGAAGCGATGCCGGTGGTGACGGTCGCGCCGAACGACACGCTGCTCGAGAAGCTGAAGTCGAACATGCAGGAAGTGCGCGCGCGCGGCGGCGAGCTGTACGTGTTCGCGGACGCCGACACGCAGATCGTCAACGACGACGGCCTGCACGTGATCCGGATGCCGGAACACTACGGCCAGTTGTCGCCGATCCTGCACGTCGTGCCGCTGCAACTGCTCGCGTATCACACCGCGTGCGCGCGCGGCACCGACGTCGACAAGCCGCGCAACCTCGCGAAATCGGTGACGGTGGAGTAATGCCGCGCGACGGGATGGCCCCTCGCCGGGCCGTCCCCGCCGCGTGCGCGCGCAAGACAGGCCATTCGGCCAGGTCGAAATATGTACCACGTAGTGGTATATAATCCTGTGCTGACTCGACCAGCTCGACATGTCTGCTTCCGTACGACGCGTGTTCAAGACGAAGGGGTTTCACCAGGCAGCCGGGAAAGCGGGAATCGCCGATGGCGAGCTCTGCCGCGCGGTGCGGGAACTGGCCCGCGGCCAGGGCGTCGATCCCGGCGGCAATGTCTGGAAGAGGCGCCTCGGAAAGCTCGCCGCGGACGTAGGTCGACACACCGACAGCGACATCTCGACGCCGGTCGCACTGAAAGCGCTTGTGGAGATTTGCAATGGCCAAGGGTCGATTCAAGAGCGATGCGACGGAGGCGATCCACAGCGCCGCGTCGGGGCTTTATCGCGCCAACCTGCTCGACAAGAAAACGATGCGGGAATACGACGATCTCTGCATCGAAGCCGCGCCGCAGTTCGATCCGGAAGCGATCGCCCGCATCCGCAAGTCGGTCAACGTCAGCCAGAGCGTGTTCGCGCTCTACCTGAACACGACGACGTCGACGATCCGCCAATGGGAACAGGGCGACAAGCGGCCGAGCGGCATCGCCGCGCGCATGCTCCAGATCGTCGAAAAACACGGGCTCGAGGTGTTCTCCTGAGCCGGCTTCCCCGACTGCCCATGCACGGCCCGGCCGTACGCGCGCCGCAACGAATATGACGGAGAGACAATGGTAAGACTGTTTGGATGCGGATTGCTGGCGCTGACGTTCGCGTCGACGAGTTGGGCCGCCGAGCACTATGTCGAGGTCTGGAACCCGCCCGAGGCGCGGCAACCCGCGGCTCGCACGCCGGCTGCGCGCCCGGGCGCCGACGCGCGTACCGGCAAGAGCGCGGAGAAGCACGCGAGCGCCACGCCGAAAGCCGCCGCGAAACCGCACAAGCGCCGCGTCGCGCAGGCCGTGAAAGCCGGCCCGCACCGCCCGGCCGCCACCGCGACCGACACGCCGGCCGCCCCGCGCCCCGTTGCACAACCCGCGCCGGGGCGTCTCACGGTGATGCAGCCGGGCGCACCGGACGCGACGCATGCGCTCACGTTCTCCGACATCCCGCGTCAATACACGCCGGACGGCAACGTGCTGCAGGTCGGCACGCACGGCCGCTCCGCGGAGGTGACTCGATAATGGAAGCGCAGACCTACCACGGCTACCAGATCTGGGGCCACGCGATCCTGCAGCAGGACGAGATCATGCAGCCCGAGCGCTTCGCGGCGAGCGGCACGATCACGCAGAACAACCGGCTGGTCGAGGCGTCGGGCGTGCTCGGCGTATTCGACACCGAAGACGACGCGCGCGATGCAGGGCTCGAATGGGCGCGCGCGTGGATCGACAACCACAGCTGACCGAACGCAAGCGCGCATCCACGACCGTTACCGATAAGGCCGCGCAGGTGCGGCGCGCACCGCAAATGAAGAAGGGGCGTCCGCGACGCCCCTTCTTTCATTCGAACCCCTCGACTCACGCCGCGGCGTGCGGCGGCCTCACCGTCTCCCGCGGCCGGCCGACGAGCCGTGCCAGCACGACGATCGCCACCAGCGTCGCGACGTACACGGCGATCTGGATACCCGCCGGGCGCGCGGTATAGCCGACGAGCGTATGCAGCGCCTTGCCGACGATGCTCGATTCCTTGAGCAGCCACGACGTGTCCCACACCGCATCGCCCCACGACGGCACGAGGCCCGCGGCCAGCAGGAAGCCGACGCACTGGCTTGCCATGCCCGCCGCCAGCAACACGATCAACCCGTTCGTGACGGAGAACAGGCGCTTGAGCGGAATCTGCAGCAGGCCCGCATACATCGCATAGCCGAGGCCCGCGCCGCCGAGCACGCCGAGCAGCCCGCCCGCGATCATCTGCGGCGTCTGCCCCGGGTCTCCCGCCGCGATCCCGTACAGGAACAGCACGGGCTCGGAACCCTCGCGCAGCACCGCGACGCCGACCACGATCGCGAGCCCGGTCAGCGGCCGGCGGCCGGCCGCGACCGCGCGGCCGACCTCGCCCATGTGCAGCGCCATTTCGCGGCCGTGCCGGCTCATCCAGATGCAGTGCCACGCGAGCATCAGCGTCGCGACGAACATCACGCCCGCGTTGAAGACCTCCTGCCCCATGCCGGACGCCCATTGCGAGATCACGTCGGCGAACGCCGCGATCAGGCCGGCGCCGACCACGCCGCCGACCAGCCCGCCGCCCACCCACCAGCCGCGCCGCGGCACGCCCTTCGTGGCGGCCATCACGATCGAGACCACCAGCGCGGCCTCGAGCACTTCACGAAAGACGATCAGGGCAGTGGACAGCATGTCGGTATCGGCTTACTTGACGGTCAGGTGCGTCTTCGACTGCGCTTCGTGATACTCGTCGTGGAACTCGTAGGTCCCGGCCTTCAGCGGCCCGACGAGGATCTCGACCGACTTGCCGGCCGGCACGACCTTCTCAGCCTTGAAGTCGTCGCTCTCGAATTCGGCGGGCGTCGCGTCGAGGTTCTTCACGACGAATTTCACCTTCTTGCCGGCAGGAATCGTTACGCCGTCCGGCGAAAACTTGTGGTCCTTCAGCGTGAGGTTGACGACGTCGTCGGCAGCGAAGGCGGACGTGGCCGACGCGCCCAGCAGGGCCAGTGCGAAACCGATAGCGAAACGGGTCATGTGCGTAATGGTTTGAAATATGGAAGGGAATCGATACTAAGATCGATTCGCATTTTCACCTCGAAGTACCCTTACTCGCGGCATGGAGATCGTGCACCATCGATGCGACGCGCGCGTTGCCGCGCAAGGCTTTGCCGGGTTTTGCCGGCAATGCACGGCCGTCAATCGGGAAAGATTCGGACTGACGCCCGCACGCAAATGCCCATTCGTCAGACCTCAGCATTACAAATGGCCGATGCGATGCGCACCGCCGTATGCGGCGCTTGACCTTCCTACCGTGGCAAGCTTCATGCTGAACGTATTCGTCAACCACCAACCCGGAGAACACACGATGGAATTCGAAGTCCAGGACATGACCTGCGGCGGTTGCGCCAACGCGATCACGCGCGCGGTGACGGCCGCCGATCCCGCCGCGAAGCTCGACATCGACGTCGCGGCGAAGATCGTCAAGGTCGAGTCGGCGCAAGGCGCCGAACGCGTGCGGTCGATCATCGAAGCCGCCGGCTTCCATCCCGCGCTGCGCAGCGCGTAACGTGCTCGCGATCGCCGGCGCACCGCCGAACGGCGAGGCGCCGGCGGCCGGCCACACGTCAGCGCAGCCGGATCAGCGTCGACTTCAGTTCGGTGTACTTCTCGAGCGCATGCAGCGACTTGTCGCGGCCGTTGCCCGACTGCTTGTAGCCGCCGAACGGGAAGTTCATGTCGCCGCCCTCGTCATAGCAGTTCACCCACACGGTGCCCGCGCGCAGCCGGCGCGACACGTCGTGCGCGGTCGTCAGGTTCGACGTCCATACGGCCGCGGCCAGCCCGTATTCGGTGTCGTTCGCGATCCTGACGGCCTCGTCGACGTCGTCGAACACGATCACCGACAGCACGGGCCCGAAGATCTCCTCGCGCGCGATCTTCGCATCGGGCTTCACCTCGAACACCGTCGGCTCGACGTAGAAGCCGCCCGTTTCCGCATGCACGCGTGCGCCGCCGGTAACGAGCCGGCCTTCGCCGCGCCCCGCCTCGATGTAACCGAGCACGCGCTCGAGCTGGATGCCGTCGACGATCGCGCCCATCGACACCGACGGATCGAGCGGATTGCCCGGCACGTACGCGCGCGCGGCCGCGACGAGCTTCTCGATGAACGCGTCCTTGATGTCGCGATGCACGAGCAGCCGGGAGCCCGCCGTGCACATCTCGCCCATGTTGTAGAAGATCGCGCCGGCCGCCGTCTGCGCCGCGCGGTCGAGATCGGGGCAGTCGGGCAGCACGATGTTCGGCGACTTGCCGCCGAGCTCCAGCCACGCGCGCTTCAGGTTCGACTGCGCCGCATACTGCATGATCAGCTTGCCGACCGCCGTCGAGCCCGTGAACGCGATGCAGTCGACGTCGCGATGCAGCGCGAGCAGCTTGCCCGGCTCGCCCGCGCCCGGCACCACGTTGAACACGCCGGCCGGCATGCCGGCCTCGAACGCGAGCTGCGCGACGCGGATCGCGGTCAGCGGCGATTTCTCCGACGGCTTCAGCACGACGCTGTTGCCGGCCGCGAGCGCGGGGCCGAATTTCCATGCGGCCATCAGGATCGGGAAATTCCACGGCACGACGGCGGCCACCACGCCGACCGGCTCGCGCGTGACGAGGCCGACGAGATGGTGATCGGCCGGCGCGACCTCGCCGCCGACCTTGTCGATCGCCTCGGCGAACCATTCGACGCAGTACGCGGCGCCCGGCACGTCGACCGTCGTCGTGTCGCCGATCGGCTTGCCCGCGTCGAGCGTCTCGAGCAGCGACAGCTCGTCGAGATGCGCACGCATCAGCGCGGCCCAGCGCAGCAGCACGGCCTTGCGCTCGCGCGGGTTCAGGCCGGCCCACACGCCCGCATCGAACGCGCGGCGCGCGGCCGCGACGGCGGCGTTCACGTCCGCTTCGCCGCAATCGGCGACCTTCGCCAGCACGCGGCCGTCGATCGGGCTCACGCAGTCGAAGGTCCTGCCGCCGTGCGCGTCGCGCGGCGCGCCATCGATGAATGCGCGCCCTTCGATCTCGAGCGACGCCGCCTTGCGTTGCCAGTCAGCCAAAGTCAACTTGTTCATCGGGATACCTCAATGTTGTGGCATTCGCGATGCGGCACGCCGCGCGCGTGGCACGCGGCCGGCCTGCAGCGAATGCGGTGACGCGCGGTCAGAAGGTCGCCGGCGAATTGGCCGAGACGACCTCGCAGATCAGTTCCGCGCTGGGATTGCGAAAACGATGCGGCAAACGGCTTTCGAAGTAGTAGCCGTCTCCGGGGTCGAGCAGCCACGTCGCGCCGTCGACGGTCAGCTCGAGCCGGCCCGACACGACGACGCCGCCCTCGTGCCCCGCGTGCACCAGCATCTCGGGGCCCGTGTCGGCCAGCGGCTGATAGGTCTCGCGCAGGATGCACATGTTGCGGTCCTTCACGTTCGCGCCGACGAGCTGAAACGCGAGCGACTCGTTGCCGAGGTTCGGCATCTCGTCGCGACGCGACACGATCGCGCGCGATTCGACGAGCTCGAACGTGAAGAACTCGGCGAGACTCATCGGAATGCATTCGAGCAGTTTCTTCAGCGAGCCGACCGACGGGCTCACGCGCCCCTGTTCGATCAGCGAGATCGTGCCGTTGGTGACGCCGGCGCGTTTCGCGAGTTCGCGCTGCGACAGGCCATGCTTGTTGCGCACGAAACGCAGGCGCTCGGCGACTTCGGTGGACATCGATTCGGTTTCGGACACGATAAGTGCGATGACAAAGTGAAACGACGCATGGGACAGCCGTTGAATATTCTAATCACTTTATGACGCACATCAGCGGGGAAAACCCTGAAAGGCGTTCGAAATAATGGACGGCGCGCCGACTATTCCCTTTACGAATCTTTTATTCATACTGCTCGGGAAAGCCCTGATGCAGGACCATTAAAAAACATTTGACGCCGTTATTGGCTCGTATATGCTGGCTCTCAGGTCAGCGTCAAAGCGGCATCGCAATGCAGCAATCGATGCCCGTCAATGTTGAATGACGCACGGCCGGCGCCTCGATTATTTTAAACGCCCCGCGCGTCGAAACGATCAGGTGTTCAATACTTTCAACAAACCAGTCGAGTGTAATCGTGAGAGTCCGTGGCCCTCTGGTGAGGTGGGATCGAGGCGATGTGCGAAGTTTGCGCAGCGCCGGTCCCGCTTCCGACGGCAGTTGCGGCTGGCATAGTCCTCGCCTGCTTCACCTGTCGATCTACACCATCCTGTCCCGTCGTTCCGTTCGGCGCCACAACGCCGTTTCCGCACGCGCATTCGTCGCCGTCGATACCGACGAAGTGGCGTCGCTGCTGCCGTAGCGCCTCTCCTTTCTTTACGCCGTTCGTTTCGTCCGCCGATTCGCCAACCGCATCGTCCATGCGGTGACGGAACGCGTGCGCGCATGCGTTGCCGCGTCGCGTATCGCGTATCGCGTATCGCGTATCGCGTATCTCGCGTATCGCAATGAAACGAACGACGGCCTGACCGTCGCGCGCAGCGCGGATCGCCACGCCATCCCGTTGCGCCCATTCACCAGCGGCCGTGCGCCTCGCGCCCGGCTGCGGGGTCGTGTCGCGCCCGCGTTTTGCCGCGTTCGGCTCGATGCACGTCACGTCCCTACGGATTACTGATTGACGTCATGGAAAGGAAACCTCTCGTCGGCATCACCGCCGACCTCACCCAGATCGGCGCCCACGCGTCGCATACGGTCGGCGACAAGTACGTCGCCGCGATCGTCGACGGCGCGCAGGCGCTCGCGATGGTGCTGCCGGCCCTCGGCGAGCGCCAGTCGACCGACGACGTGCTCGACGCGGTCGACGGGCTGCTGTTTACCGGCAGCTACTCGAACGTCGAGCCGCATCTGTATGGCGGCGAACCGAGTGCGCCGGGAACGAAGCACGACCCGGCGCGCGACGCGACGACGCTGCCGCTGCTGCGTGCGGCCATCGTCGCGGGCGTGCCCGTGCTCGCCGTATGCCGCGGCTTCCAGGAGCTGAACGTCGTCTTCGGCGGCACGCTGCACCAGCACGTGCACGACGTGCCCGGCCTCGCCGATCACCGCGAGGACGACGACGCGCCGCTGGACACGCAATACGGCCCCGCGCACGTCGTGCGCCTGACGCCCGGCGGCAAGCTGCATGCGCTCGCCGGCGGCCGCGACGAAGTGCACGTGAACTCGCTGCACAAGCAGGGTATCGCGCGGCTCGGCGCGGGCCTCGCGATCGAGGCCGTCGCGCCGGACGGCCTGATCGAGGCCGTGAGCGTCGCCGACGCGCCGGCATTCGCGCTCGCCGTGCAGTGGCATCCGGAATGGCGGCACGCGCAGAACCCGCTGTCGAGCGCGATCTTCCGCGCGTTCGGCGATGCCTGCCGCGCCCGCCGCGCCGCCCGTGCGCGGGCCATGGCCGCCGCCGCGCTCGCCTGAGCGCGCCCACCAGACAACGAGAACAGACATGCAAGACATTGAAGGCTTTCTGAAGCAGCACCGGATCACCGAGATCGAAGCGATCATTCCCGACATGGCCGGCATCGCGCGCGGCAAGATCACGCCGCGCAACAAGTTCACGTCCGGCGAATCGATGCGCCTGCCGCAGGCCGTGATGGTGCAGACCGTCACCGGCGACTATCCGGAAGACGGATCGCTCACCGGCGTGACCGACCCCGACATGGTGTGCGTGCCCGACACGTCGACGATCCGCCTGATCCCGTGGGCCGTCGACCCGACCGCGCAGGTGATCCACGACTGCGTGCATTTCGACGGCTCGCCGGTCGAGATCTCGCCGCGCTACGTACTGCGCCGCGTGCTCGACCTGTACAAGGCGAAGGGCTGGAAGCCCGTCGTCGCACCCGAGCTGGAGTTCTACCTGGTCGACATGAACAAGGACCCGGACCTGCCGCTGCGCCCGCCGGTCGGCCGCACGGGACGCCCGGAAACGGGCCGCCAGTCGTATTCGATCGAGGCCGTCAACGAGTTCGACCCGCTGTTCGAGGACATCTACGAGTACTGCGAAGCACAGAACCTCGACATCGACACGCTGATCCACGAAGTCGGCGCCGCGCAGATGGAGATCAACTTCATGCACGGCGACGCGCTGTCGCTCGCCGACCAGGTGTTCCTGTTCAAGCGCACCGTGCGCGAGGCCGCGCTGCGTCACAACATGTACGCGACGTTCATGGCCAAGCCGATGGAAGATGAACCGGGCTCGGCGATGCACGTGCACCAGAGCATCGTCGACGAGGAAACGGGCCAGAACCTGTTCACGTCGCAGGAGACGGGCGGCGCGACGTCGATGTTCTACAACTACCTCGCGGGGCTGCAGAAGTACACGCCGGCGCTGATGCCGATCTTCGCGCCGTACATCAACTCGTATCGCCGCCTGTCGCGCTTCATGGCCGCGCCGATCAACGTGCAGTGGGGCTACGACAACCGCACGGTGGGGTTCCGTATTCCGCATTCGGGCCCGGCCGCGCGCCGCATCGAAAACCGCATCCCGGGCGTGGACTGCAACCCGTACCTCGCGCTCGCCGCGACGCTCGCGGCCGGCTACCTCGGCATGACGCAGCGCCTGGAGCCGACCGAGCCGCTGGTGAGCGACGGCTACAGCCTGCCGTACCAGTTGCCGCGCAACCTCGAGGAAGGGCTGACGCTGATGGCCGCGTGCGAGCCGCTTGGCGAGATCCTCGGGCCCAAGTTCCTGAAGGCGTATTTCGCGCTGAAGGAAACCGAATACGAAGCGTTCTTCCGCGTGATCAGCTCGTGGGAACGCCGCCATCTGCTGCTGCACGTGTAAGCGTGCCAACCGCATACGGAATCACGGAGGAAACATGACTTACCGCAACGAATCTGCCTGGATCCAGCCGGCCGCGCCGAGCGCCACGGCCGCCGCGCCGCGCGCGACGCAGGCGCGCTCGACCGCCGAATATCGCGCGCTCGACGCCGCGCACCACATCCACCCGTTCTCGGACATGGGCGCGCTCAATCGCGCCGGCAGCCGCGTGATCGTGAAGGCCGACGGCGTCTACCTGTGGGATTCGGACGGCAACAAGATCATCGACGGGATGGCCGGCCTGTGGTGCGTGAACGTCGGCTACGGCCGCAAGGAGCTCGCCGATGCCGCGTATCGGCAGATCCAGGAACTGCCGTTCTACAACACGTTCTTCAAGACCACGCACCCGCCGGTGATCGAGCTTTCCGCGATGCTCGCGGAAGTGACACCGGCCGGCTTCAACCACTTCTTCTACTGCAACAGCGGCTCGGAAGGCAACGACACCGTGCTGCGCCTCGTGCACCAGTACTGGCGCGTGCAGGGCAAGCCGCAGAAGAAATACGTGATCTCGCGCAGGAACGGCTATCACGGCTCGACGATCGCGGGCGGCACGCTCGGCGGGATGGGCTACATGCACGAGCAGATGCCGTCGAAGGTCGAGCACATCGTGCATATCGACCAGCCGTATTTCTTCGGCGAAGCGCAGCCGGGCGAGACGCCCGAAGCGTTCGGCCTCGCGCGCGCGCGGCAGCTCGAGGCGAAGATTCTCGAACTCGGCGCGGAGAACGTCGCGGCGTTCATCGGCGAGCCGTTCCAGGGCGCGGGCGGCGTGATCTTCCCGCCGTCGACGTACTGGCCGGAAATCCAGCGGATCTGCCGCAAGTACGACATCCTGCTGGTGGCCGACGAGGTGATCGGCGGGTTCGGGCGCACCGGCGAATGGTTCGCGCATCAGCACTTCGGCTTCGAGCCGGACCTGATCACGATGGCGAAGGGCCTGACGTCGGGCTACGTACCGATGGGCGCGGTGGGCATACACGAGCGCGTCGCGCGCCCGATCATCGACAACGGCGAATTCAACCACGGCCTCACGTATTCGGGCCACCCGGTGGCGGCGGCCGTCGCGGTCGCGAACCTGAAGCTGCTGCGCGACGAAGGGATCGTCGAGCGCGTGAAGTCCGACACGGGTCCCTACTTCCAGGCGCTGATGCGCGAAACCTTCGCGCGTCATCCGATCGTCGGCGAAGTGCACGGCCACGGGATGGTCGCGAGCCTGCAACTGGCCGAAGCGCCGGCCGAACGCCGCCGCTTCGCGAACGGCGGCGACGTCGGCACGATCTGCCGCGACTTCTGCTTCAACGGCAACCTGATCATGCGCGCGACCGGCGACCGGATGCTGCTGTCGCCGCCGCTCGTGATCTCGCGCCAGGAAATCGACGAGCTCGTGTCGAAGGCGAAGAAGGCCGTCGACGCCACCGCCCAGCAACTGGGTATTTCGTAACGGTTTTGCCTACAGGCGTGCGGCGGGCGCCGCACGCCGCCATCATCCAGGGGAATTCCACCATGCGTGCCTGCTTACTTCGCCAAGCCTGTTCCATCGCGGCCCTTGCCGCAGTGGCCGCGTTCACGTCGGTCGCCAGCCCGTCGGCCCATGCCGAGGACCTGAACGTCTACAACTGGTCCGACTACATCGCGCCGGACACGATCCCGAACTTCCAGAAGCAGACGGGTATCCACGTCAAGTACGACAACTACGACAGCGACGACACGCTTCAGGCGAAGCTGCTGGCCGGCAGCTCCGGCTACGACATCGTCGTGCCGACGTCGAACTACATGGCCAAGCAGATCCAGGCCGGCGTGTACCAGAAGCTCGACAAGTCGAAGATCCCGAACCTCGCGAACCTCGACCCGCTGCTGATGAAGATGATCGCCGACGCCGACCCCGGCAACCAGTACGGCGTGCCCTGGGCGTATGGCACGGACGGCATCGGCTACAACGCGCAGGCGGTGAAGAAGGCGCTCGGCGACAAGGCGCCGGTCGACAGCTGGGCGCTGGTGTTCGACCCGGCCAACATGGAAAAGCTGAAGAGCTGCGGCGTGTCGTTCCTCGACCAGGCCGTGGACGTGTTCGCCGCCACGCTGCAGTACATGGGCAAGGATCCGAACAGCAAGAACCCGGCCGATTACCAGGCTGCGTTCGAGGTCCTGAAGAAAGTCCGCCCGTACATCACCCAGTTCAATTCGTCCGGCTATATCAACGACCTCGCGAACAACGACGTGTGCGTCGTGCTCGGCTGGTCGGGCGACGTCGGCATCGCGCACCGCCGCTCGGCCGAGGCAAAGCGCTCGTACGACATCAAGTTCGCGAACCCGAAGGAAGGCGGCCTGCTGTGGTTCGACGTGATGGTGGTCCCGAAGGATGCGCCGCACCCGGAAGCCGCGATGAAGTGGATCAACTACATTTCCGACCCGAAGGTCAACGCGGCGATCACCAACACGGTGTTCTACCCGACCGCGAACAAGGCCGCGCACCCGTTCGTCACGCCGGCCGTCGCGCAGGACCCGACCGTCTACCCGCCCGAAGACGTGCTGAAGAAGATGGTGCTGATGAAGCCGATGCCGGCCGACATCCTGCGCCTCGAGAACCGTCTGTGGGCGCAGTTGAAGACGGGCCACTGACCGCCATGCATCGCGGCGGCGCAGGCATCGCGGTACGCCTGCCCGCCTGAGATCCGCGGACCTCCGTCCGCCCGCGCGCCACGCGCGCGCTGTTCCATCCGGCACGAGCCGTTGCTCGCGAGTCGCGTTGCGCGCCTCGCGCGGGGACGCTCACGCCTGCAATCCGTGAAGAACGAATGGTGACTCCCATGCAATCGATACCCTCTTCCGCTGCCGCACGCCAGACCCAACCGGCCGCCGCGCCCCGTACGCAGAACGATGCATTCGTGCGCATCGAAAACGTCGTGAAGAAATTCGGCGACAGCACGGCCGTCGACAACGTGAACCTGACGATCGCGAAGAACGAGCTGTTCGCGCTGCTCGGCAGCTCGGGCTGCGGCAAGTCCACGCTGCTGCGCATGCTCGCCGGGCTGGAAACGGCCACCTCCGGCAAGATCTTCGTCGACGGCGAGGATCTCGCGTCGCTGCCGCCGTACCGCCGCCCGGTCAACATGATGTTCCAGTCGTACGCGCTGTTCCCGCACATGACGGTCGAGTCGAACGTCGCGTTCGGCCTGAAGCAGGAAGGCACGCCGAAGAACGAGATCAGGGAGCGCGTGGCCGATGCGCTCGCGCTCGTGCAGATGAGCAAGTACGCGAAGCGCAAGCCGCATCAGCTGTCGGGCGGCCAGCAGCAGCGCGTCGCGCTCGCGCGTTCGCTGGTCAAGCGCCCGAAGCTGCTGCTGCTCGACGAGCCGATGTCCGCGCTCGACAAGAAGATCCGCCAGAAGACCCAGCTCGAACTCGTGAACATCATCGAAAAGGTCGACGTGACCTGCGTGATGGTCACGCACGATCAGGAAGAAGCGATGACGATGGCGAGCCGCCTCGCGGTGATGAGCGAAGGCAAGATCGTGCAGATCGGCTCGCCCGGCGAGGTCTACGAATACCCGAACAGCCGCTTCTCGGCCGAATTCATCGGCTCGACGAACCTGTTCGAAGGGCGCGTGGTCGAGGACGAGCCCGATCACATCTTCGTCGAGAGCGACGACCTCGAAACCCGCATGTACGTGAGCCACGGCGTGACCGGCCCGCTCGGGATGCCGGTCGGCATCTCGGTGCGTCCGGAGCGCATCCACGTGTCGCGCGAGAAGCCGGGCTCGAAGCACAACTGGGCGCGCGGCGTCGTCACCGACATCGCGTACATGGGCAGCTATTCGCTGTATCACGTGCGCCTGCCGAGCGGCAAGACGGTGGTGTCGAACCTGTCGAGTTCGCACCTGATGAACGACGGCGCGCCGGCGTGGAACGACGACGTGTTCGTGTCGTGGTCGCCGGCCAGCGGCGTCGTGCTGACGCAGTGAGGACGCCACGATGAGAACCTCCGCTTCCTCGCCTTCCGCGCCGGTGTCGACCGGCGCCGCGCGCACCGGCGCGGGCCGCGCCCGCCCGGGCCGCTTCACCGCGCTGTCGCGCTTGCTGCCGTCGGGCCGCACCGTCGCGATCGGCGTGCCGTTCCTGTGGCTGGCCGTGTTCTTCGCGCTGCCGTTCGTGCTGGTGCTGAAGATCAGCTTCGCCGACCAGGTGATGGGCATCCCGCCGTACACGTCGCTCGTCGAGGTCAAGGACGGCGTCGTGCACTTCGCGCTGCAACTGTCGCACTACGCGTTCCTGCTGCAGGACGACCTGTACATCGCGACCTACCTCAGCTCGCTGAAGATGGCCGCCGTGTCGACGGTGCTGTGCCTGCTGATCGGTTACCCGATGGCGTACTACATCGCGCGCTCGGAGCCGAACCGCCGCAACGTGCTGATGATGGCCGTGATGCTGCCGTTCTGGACGTCGTTCCTGATCCGCGTGTACGCATGGATCGGCATCCTGAAGGACGACGGCCTGCTGAACCACACGCTGATCGCGCTCGGCATCATCCACACGCCGCTGCGGCTCTACCACACCGATGCGGGCGTCTACATCGGGATGGTCTATTCGTACCTGCCGTTCATGGTGATGCCGCTCTACGCGCACCTCGTGAAGATGGACCTGACGCTGCTCGAGGCCGCGTACGACCTCGGTGCGAAGCCGTGGGTCGCGTTCACGCGCATCACGCTGCCGCTGTCGAAGAACGGGATCATCGCCGGCAGCCTGCTGGTGTTCATCCCGGCGGTGGGCGAGTACGTGATCCCGGAGCTGCTCGGCGGCGCCGACACGCTGATGATCGGCCGCGTGATGTGGGATGAATTCTTCAACAACATGGACTGGCCGATGGCGTCCGCGGTGACGGTCGCGATGGTGCTGCTGTTGCTGGTGCCGATGGCGCTGTTCCAGTACTACCAGGTCAAGGAACTGGGAGACGCGAAATGATCAAGCCGAACAAACCGCTGTCGACGGGCGTGCTCGCCTTCGGCTTCCTGTTCCTGTACATCCCGATCATCAGCCTCGTCGTGTACTCGTTCAACGAATCGAAGCTGGTGACGGTGTGGTCGGGCTTCTCGCTGAAATGGTACGCGGCGCTGCTGGACGACGACGAACTGCTCAACTCCGCATGGCTGTCGCTGAAGATCGGTCTCCTGACAGCCACCGCGTCGGTCGTGATCGGCACGTGGGCGGGCTTCGTGCTCGCGCGCTTCGGCCGTTTCAAGGGCTTCACGCTGTACACGGGGATGATCAACGCGCCGCTGGTGATTCCGGAGGTGATCCAGGGGATCTCGCTGCTGTTGCTGTTCGTCGCGCTCGAGCAGATGTTCGGCTGGCCGAAGGGGCGCGGGATGGTGACGATCTGGATCGGCCACGTGATGTTGTGCGTGTCGTACGTGGCGATCATCGTGCAGTCGCGCGTGAAGGAGATGAACAAGTCGCTCGAGGAGGCCGCGCTGGATCTCGGCGCGACGCCGCTGAAGGTGTTCTTCGTGGTGACGCTGCCGCTGATCTCGCAAGCGCTGCTGTCGGGGTGGCTGCTGTCGTTCACGCTGTCGATCGACGATCTGGTGCTGTCGGCGTTCCTGTCCGGGCCCGGCTCGACGACGCTGCCGCTGGTGGTGTTCTCGCGCGTGCGGCTGGGCTTGAACCCCGAGATGAATGCGCTGGCGACGCTGTTCATCACGGCCGTGACGATCGGCGTGATCGTCGTGAACCGGATGATGATCGCGCGCGAGCGGCGCCGGATGGCCGACTTGAAGGCGGCGTTCGCGGCGGCCTGACGGCCCGCCGCCCGCGTCGACGACAACAAGCACTGCAGACAAGCAACACGCGCTGCCCCAGGGGGGCGCGCGATTCGATCCCGATTTGACAGGCGCACGACTAGGAGAATCCGCAATGAAGAAGAAACTGATCTGCCTGCTGGTGGCCGGCGCGTTGCCGGGCGTCGCGCTGGCCGGTTCGACATCCGCCGAAATCAAGGCGCTGCAGGCGCAGGTCGCGGCGCTGCAGAAACAGATGAAGGCGATGCAGGCGCAGCTCGCCGCGAAGCCGGGCGGCGCGGCGGCCGTCGCGGCGTCCGGCGCGAGCGGCGGCATGGCCGGCGGCGGCAGCGCCGTCGCGGTCGCGGCCGATCCGGGCTCGCCGGATTACGGCCGCGCGCGCGCCATGCTGACCAACGACGAGGTCAGCGAAATGAAGCAGCAGATCGCGAACCAGCAGTTGAAGGTCGACTCGCTGACCGACGCGGCCAACACCGGCCCGCTCGCCGGCCTGTCGGTCACCGGCTACATCGATCCGACCTACGTCTACAACCGCGCGGCCGGCACGTCGTCGTTCCTGTTCGCGAACCACGAGAACGCGTACAACTATTTCAACAGCACGTTCGGCGATCTCTACCTCGACATCAAGAAGACGTTCGGCGTCGGCCCGATGGCGCCGTCGGCCGAGATCACGCTGATGCCGAACCGCGGCAACGGCATCACGCTGCTGCAGAACTCGCGCGGCTCGATCACCGACAACCTGCTGAACACGGCGGTCGTCAACGTGCCGATCACCGCGTCGACCACGCTGGTGGCCGGCCTGATCCCGAGCTTCGGCGGCTACGAGCTGCAGCAGTCGAACCAGATGCTCACGCTCACGCACAACCTGCTGTACGATTTCTCCGATCCGGGCAGCTACGTCGGTGTCGGCGCGAACTACACGAAGGGCGCCTGGGCGTGGAAGTTCTTCCTCGGCAACGAGCAGTACCGCACGTACGGTTCGGTCACGCAGACGGGCACCAACGCGCTCGGCGATCCGATCACCACCAGCAACAAGGTGCCGACCTTCACCGCGCGCGCGGACTACACGTGGTCGAGCGCGCTCGACATCGGCGGCTCGTTCAACATCGGGCGGCAGACGCTGGCGAGCGCGATCGACGATCAGGGCAACGTCCACTACGGCCCCGGCGGCGCGGCGCCGAGCGGCTACGGTTCGTTCTTCTTCGGCGAACTCGACGCGACCTACACGCTCGCCGACGTTCAGTACAACGCCGAAGTCGACTACGGCCGGCAGCAGCATGCGGCGTTCAACGGCGGGCTCGCGCAGTGGTACGGGCTGTCGCTGCTCGCGCACCGCAAGTTCAACGCGCCGGTGGTCGGCCGCATGGGCGTGACGCTGCGCTACGACCTGCTCGCGAACTCGAAGAACGGCGGCGGCGGCGGCGGTATCGCGCTGAACGGCAACGGGATGGACCCGAGCAACGGCTTCGGCGTCGACGCGGACTGCCTCGCGATGTCGAAGGCCGGCGGCGGCCTGGGCTTCGAGTGCAAGGGCGCGGTGCGCCAGGACGTCGCGCTCGACCTGCTGTTCTATCCGACCCAGCAGATCACCGTGAAGGTCGAATACCGGCATGACTGGGCGAACAACAAGGTGTTCCTGCGCAACGACGGGTCGTACGGCAAGTCCAACGACCTGCTCGCGACGCAGTTCATCTATTCGTTCTGACGCGGCACGCGCGGGGCGCCGTGGCGCACGCACGGCGTCCCGCGCCGTTTTTTGGGTGGCCGCGCGCAGCGCGCGGCCTTGTCGAGGGAGTCGGTTTCATGACGCAGTCTTTCACCCGCCGCGCCGATGCGCTTGCGCGCGACTCGTACTACGAAGCAACCGCCGCGCGGCCCGCGGCGGACGATCCGACGCTCGAAGCGGCGATCGACGTCGACGTGTGCGTGATCGGCGCCGGCTTCGCGGGCCTGTCGACGGCGCTCGACTGCCGCGCGCGCGGGCTGTCCGTCGCCGTGATCGATGCGCACCGGCCCGGCTGGGGCGCATCGGGCCGCAACGGCGGCCAGGCGATCACGGGCTTCGCGAAAGACGAAGCGATCGAGCGGCAGCTCGGCGCCGACGGCGCGCGCGCCGCGTGGTCGCTGTCGCTCGACGGCGTCGCGCTGATCGCCGAGCGCATCGCGCGCTACGGAATCGACTGCGACTTCACGCGCGGCTACCTGACGGTCGCGACGAAGCCGCGCCGCATCGACGACCTGCGTGCGTGGATGAACGCCGCGACGTCGCGCTGGGGCCATCCGTCGCTCGCGTGGCTCGACACCGGCGAGATCCGGGCGCGCATTGCGTCGACGCGCTATCTGGCCGGCGTGCACGATCCGCTGTCGGGCCATCTGCATCCGCTCAAGTACTGCCTCGGCCTCGCCGATGCCGCGCGCCGCGAAGGCGTCGCGCTGCATGCGCATACGCCCGCGCTCGACGTCGTGCGAGGCGCGCGGCCCGTCGTGCGCACGCCGTCGGGCGAGGTGCGCTGCCGCTTCGTCGTGTCGTGCTGCAACGCGGGCCCCGGCGGCGTGCTGCCGGCCGCGACCGCCGCGCGCATCGCGCCGATCGCGTCATACATCATCGCGACCGAGCCGCTCGGCCGCGCGCGCGCCGACGCACTGATCGCCCGACGCGAAGCCGTGTGCGACAACAATTTCTTCCTCGACTACTTCCGGCTGTCGGCCGACCACCGGATGCTGTTCGGCGGCCGCGCGAATTCGGCCGGCGCGTCGCCCGCCGCGCTCACCGAAGCGATCCGGCAGCGCATGGTCGGCGTGTTCCCGCAGCTCGGCGACGTGCGCGTCGAGCACGCGTGGGGCGGCTTCGTCGACGTCACGCGCAACCGCGCGCCGGATTTCGGCGCGATCGATCCGAACTTTTTCTACGTCCAGGGCTTCAGCGGGCACGGCGTCGCGCTCACCGGCATCGCCGGGCGCGCGGTCGCGGGCGCGATCGCGGGCGACACGCGCGCGTTCGACCTGTTCGCGCGCCTGCGTCATCGGCGCTTTCCCGGCGGCGACGCATGGCGGCAGCCCGCGCTCGAGCTCGGCATGCTGTACCACCGCGTCCGCGAGCTGTTCTGAGCCCTTTCACTCCGCGCTTCCTATCATGCAGACATTCGCCAACCAGCCGCACGTCGCGTCGTACTACGCGGCGACCGCCAACGATACGACCCGCCACGCGCCGCTCGCCGGCACGACCGACGCCGACGTGTGCGTGATCGGCGCGGGCCTCACGGGCCTGTCCGCCGCGCTCAACCTCGCCGAGCGCGGCCATTCGGTGACCGTGCTCGAAGCGTCGCGGGTCGGATGGGCGGCGAGCGGCCGCAACGGCGGCCAGTTGATCGGCGGCTTCGCGTGCGACATCGACACGTTCGCGCGATTCATGCCGGAAGGCGACGTGAAGCGCATCTGGGACATGGGGCTCGAAACGCTGTCGCTCGTGAAGTCGCGCATCGCGCGGCACGGCATCGACTGCGCGCTGATGCCCGGCTATCTGACCGCGGCCAACACCGAGCGCGACGCCGATGCGCTGAAGCGGTGGCGCGACGAAGCCGCGAAGCGCTTCGGCTACGACCGCTTCCACTTCGTCGAAGCCGACGCGCTCGGCGATTACGTGCAATCCGAACGCTATCGCGGCGGCCTGTACGATCCGGACAGCGGCCACCTCCATCCGCTGAACTACACGCTAGGCCTCGCGCGGGCGGCAACCGAAGCCGGCGTGCGCATTCACGAGGACAGCTGCGTGACGCGTGTGCGCGACGTGTCCGGCGGCCACGTCGCCGAGACGAGCGGCGGCAACGTGCGTGCGCGCTTCGTCGTGCTCGCGTGCAATACGTACGTCGGCACGCTCGCGCCCGCGCTGGCGAGGAAGATCATGCCGGTCGGCACCTACGTGATCGCGACCGAGCCGCTCGGCCAGGCGCGCGCCGACGCGCTGATGCCAGCGCGCGCGGCGATCTGCGACAGCCGCTTCGTGCTCGACTATTTCCGGCCGGCGCCGGACACGCGGCTCGTGTGGGGCGGCAAAGTCAGCTATTCGACGCGCGAGCCGCGCGATCTCGCCGCGGCGATGCGCGCGGACATGCTGAAGACGTTCCCGCAGCTCGCGGACGTGAAGGTCGATTATGCGTGGGGCGGCTTCGTCGACATCACGATGAACCGTGCGCCGCATTTCGGCCGCATCACGCCGACGACGTACTTCGCGCAGGGATTTTCAGGGCACGGCGTGAACACGACCGCGCTTGCGGGCAAGCTGATCGCCGAAGCGATCGACGGACAGGCGAGCCGCTTCGACCTGTTCGACAAGATCCGGCATCGCGACTTCCCCGGCGGCGAGGCGCTGCGCACGCCGGCACTGGTGCTCGCGATGAGCTGGTACCGGCTGCTGGATGCGTTCGGCGTGCATTGAGCGTGATTGCGCGGCACTGGATTGCGATACGGCCGTGAGCGCGAAAACGCGGCAAGCACACACCGCGCGCGCACATGGTGCAGCCGTTCGGCCGGATTGCATGCAGGCGGCACGACGGGCGCATGAAGCGCCCGCGCGCCCTGCGCCGCTCAGTCCGTGCCGTACTTCGGCGAATGCGGACCGTACAGCAGCCCGTTCGGCGGACCGGCCGACAGCAGTCGCGTGCTGGTGTACGCCGCAACGTCGTGGCTCTGGTCCATCAGCGTGTTCGCGATCTGCTTGACCGCGGCCACCACGAGCATGCCGATCAGGCTGCCGCCGCCGTTGTTGTTGCCTTCGTCGCTGCTCGCGCTCGCGCGGCCCTGCCACAGCACGTCGCCGGTACGCAGGTCGACGAGCTTCGCCGATGCCGACACGACCGTCGCGCTCGCGAGAACCCGGTAGACGGTGCCGTACTGCGACACCTTCGAATACAGCGCGGCGTCCGCGCCGAAGATCTCGCGCAGCTTCGCGGGCGATGTCTCCTGGATCTCGGCCGGGTTGGTCAGGCCGTTCTGCTTGAACGTCTCGTCCATCACGGCGACGGGCACGACGTAATAGCCCGACTCGGCGAGCGGCAGCGTCATCTGCGACAGCAGCCCGTAGGTCGCGCCCACGTCGGACGTCTCGTTGAGCGGCGGCAGCACGAGGATCGAGCGCGGCTGGCTCTTCTTGAACGCCGTGTAGTCGGGCCGTTTCACCGGTTGCGCGCACGCGCTCAGCAGCGCGACGAGCGACAGCACGGATAGCAGCTTGAATGAGAGTGTCTTGAACATGGCGGGTGCGTCGCTCACTGTTTGGCGGTGGTCGGATCGGCGTTCTTCTGGCCGGCGACCGTCTGGTCGACCGCCTTCTGGCCGGCCGCCTTCGGGTCAGCGGCCTTCGGCGCACCGGTTTTCTTCTTCAGCAGGAAATCCATGTAGGTCGCGGACTCCGGAAACAGCTGTTTCTCGGCCTGCAGTTCCTGTTCGGCCTGCTGCTCGCTGCCGATGCTCGCGTACAGCATCCCCAGATGCGCATGGAAGCCCGGCGGCGGCGTATGGCCCTTGCCGCGAATCTCCTGCAGCGCTTTTTCGAGCGCGTCGATCTGCTCCTGCGGCGACTTCTGCCCCTTGAAGTATTCGTACACCTGCGGCTGATAGCCGGTCCACTGATAGAGCGGCGGCGTGGAGCTCGCGCAGCCGGCGAGCAGCAAGGCGGCGGCCGTCGCCGGCAGCCAGTTACCCCGTTTCATGGTCTTTTCTCTTGTGATGTCGTGTTGAATCGGTCGAGCGCGGCGCCGGCCCCGGCGCCCGCTGCGGCGGGTTGCGACGCTTACTGCGCGACCTTCAATGCGCCGGCGTCGACCTGCTCCGCCAGATGGTTCACGGCTTCCTGGATCGCGAGATCCAGCACCTTGCCGTTGAGCGTCGAGTCGTAGCCGGCCGTGCCGCCGAAGCCGATCACCTCGCGGTTCGACAGGCTGAACTCGCCCGCGCCCTGGCTCGATGCGACGACTTCCGACGTGGTCGTGTCGACGATGTTCAGGTTGACCTTCGCGTACGCGACCTGCGTCTTGCCGCGGCCGAGAATGCCGAACAGCTGATGATCGCCGACGTCCTTGCGGCCGAACTCGGTCACGTCGCCGGTGACGACGTAGTTCGCGCCCTTCACGGCCTGCGCCTTCTTCATGAAGCCCGCTTCCTGCTTGATCTCGTCGAGGTTCTCGCGATCGAGCACGTTGAAGCGGCGGCTCTGCTGCAGGCGGGTGACGAGGATCGTCTTCGCCTGTCCGCCGAGGCGGTCGATGCCATCGGAGAAGATGCCGCGCATGTAGCTCGAACGGTTGTCGAACTTGCCGACGGCGATCGCGACGGGCTTGCCCGCGTACGGCTTCTGCGCGCTGCCGACGGCCGGCACGTCGAGCGTGCGCGACGATTCGGTCGCGCAGCCGGACAGCGCCGCGACGACCGCGGCCGCCACGAGGACGGTGCGTCGTGTCTGAATGTTCACTGCTGGTCTCCTTGCGTGGAAAGATGGCCCGGAACGGGCATGCCGGCTCACAGGCTGACTGAAGAGCCGGCGGTTGATGCGGTGATCGAAACGGCCTGGGCGTGCTTCGGCGCGCGCGACTTCATCGCCCGGACGGCGACGGAGAGGGCGGCATGCGAAGAGAAAATGCGCGCAACGGATCGGTCGCGGCAAGATGCGAACGCGCGGCGCATGAATCGGCGCTCCCACGTGCGCCCGCTACGCGATGATTCTGGTTACTGCGCTGTTGTTCGCGCATGATCGGCCCCGTATATGATTTTTGTCGATCATACCAAGCCTGATTATTGAGACGGTATTTCTTGAGAAGAATGGACGTGCTTTCCGAATCGTCGGCCAGCGCGTGATATACGACGCGCCGACCGAGCATGGGTGCAACGCGCACGGCAGCCCCGCGAGCCGGCGCGCCCGGTGCGTCCCAGGGTGTGTTCACGCCCTAGTCGGCCACCTTCTGCCGCATCGTCACGAATTCCTCGGCCGCGGTCGGATGAATGCCGATCGTGTCGTCGAACTGCGCCTTCGTCGCGCCCGCGCGAATCGCGATCGCGATGCCCTGGATGATCTCGCCCGCATCGCGGCCGACCATGTGCGCGCCGACCACGCGCTGGCTGTCGCGCGCGACGACGAGCTTCATCAGCGTGCGCTCGTCGCGGCCCGACAGCGTGTGACGCAGCGCCTTGAACGACGTGCGGTAGATATCGACGTCGCCGTGCGCGTGACGTGCATCGGCCTCGGTCAGGCCGACCGTCGCGACCTCCGGCTGGCTGAACACGGCCGACGGCACGTATGCGTGGTCGACCGCCACGCGCGAGCCGCCGAACAGCGTGCGCGCGAGCAAGCCGGCGTCGCGCGTCGCGACCGGCGTGAGCTGCGGCCGCGACGTGACGTCGCCGATCGCGTGGACCGACGGCACCGACGTCGCCGAATACGCATCGACGGCGATCGCGCCGCGCGCATCGAGCAGGATGCCCGCCTGCTCGAGCCCGATCCCGTCGACGTTCGGCACGCGCCCCGTCGCATAGAGCACCTGATCGTACGGCCCGTGCCGCGCGTCGCCGACGCGCACGAACAGCGTGCCGTCGCTCGCGCGCTCGATCGATTCGATCACCGCGCGCGGGTGAATCGTGACGCCCTGCTTCGTCATCTCGTCGGTCAGGAACTGGCGCACGTCGTCGTCGAAGCCGCGGAGGATTTTTTCGCCGCGATAGAACACGTCGACGTGACTGCCGAAACCGTTGAAGATGCCCGCGAACTCGACCGCGATATAGCCGCCGCCGACCACCGCGATGCGCTTGGGGCACGTCGCGAGCGACAGCGCCTCGCGCGACGTGATCGCGTGTTCGATGCCGGGCCGCGGCGGCAGCACCGGACGCGAGCCGGTCGCGATCGCGATGTGGCGCGCACGGATCGTGCGCGCGCCGACCGCGACCGTGTGCGCATCGACGAGCGTCGCGCGGCCGGCGTGCATGTCGACGCCGGATTGCCGCAGCAGGCTGATGTAGATGTCGCTCAAGCGGTTGATCTCGCGATCCTTCGCGGCGATCAGCGCGCGCCAGTCGAGCGTGCCGGCGCCGAAAGTCCAGCCGAAGCCCTTCGCATCGTCGACTTCGTGCGGGTAGTGCGACGCGTACACGAGCAGCTTCTTCGGGATGCAGCCGCGCAGCACGCAGGTGCCGCCGATCTGCTCTTCTTCCGCTATGCCGACGCGTGCGCCGTATGACGCGGACATGCGCGCGAGCCTCACGCCGCCCGAGCCGGCGCCGATGACGAACAGGTCGTAGTCGAAATCCATCGCATTCCCTCATCGCAGTTCGGATGGGGGCACGATAGCAAGATTCGGCGATTCGTGCGGCGCATGGCGCGCGCCCGATAAAAAACGGCGAGAGACGACGCCTCTCGCCGGTCAAACCGGCTGGCGGTTGTGCCATGCGCACCGATCGACCGCATGCCCGACCTGCCGGTTGCGCGGCGCCGGTCGGCCCGGGCGCGCCCGCGGCCGGACCGACCGCCATGCTCATGCCTGCGACGTGTCGCTGCCGTCCGTCGCCTGCGTATCGTCTGCCTGCCGCGGCTGCTCGTCCTTCTTCTCGAGCATGCCTTCGATCGCCTCGGCGCCCTTGAAGCCGGCGACGGCCGCGGCCGCCTTGGTCAGCAGGCCCGCATCCGGGTCCAGCTTTTCCACGCCTTCGACGGCGGCCACTGCGCCGGCGATTTCACCCACGACGTTCAGGATACCCATCGTCATCCCCTTTCAAGAAAATCGTGAGCGCATCGTCCCACGAAAGAAACCGGCGAACCGCGTTTGTCATCGCCGGATACACAAGTTACGCACCGGGCCGGCCGCGCTCGCGGAGCGCGATCGGAACGACGCACGCGCACGCCGGACGGCATGCCGCGCGCGATGCACGCAGCGTAGCGGAAAGCCCGCGCGCGGACTGTAAAAGTGTGTTCTGGATTGCCGACGGATCGCTTACGGCGCGGGACTGCCGCAATGGAGCGTTCGCCGAATAGTCGGGCGCGCGCATGAAGGTCGCGCGACGAAAAAAAGAGGCTCCGCGGAGCCTCTTCGATGCACGCCGGACGAAGCCGGCGCATGCGTTTTCCGACGTTCGTCAGAAGATATTGCGCAGGCCGATCGCGATGCCGGTCTGGTTGCTGCGGCCAGGCAGCTCGACGTTCGCCGCGCCGTTCGTCTTGTTGAAGTCGACGGTGCCGTAGATTTCGGTGCGCTTGCTCAGCGCGTACTCGGCGATGCCGACGATCGCGTAGCGGTTGCCGCTCGCGAGCGTGCCGTTCGTGGTCATCGCATTGCGCATGTGGTCGTAGTAGAACGCGCCCGTCAGCGTCAGCGGCGCGCTGACCTGCCAGCTCACGCCCGCGAACGGACCGTCGTCGATGCGGCCCGTGCCCTTCGCGACCGGGATCGACTGCTGCGCGAGCAGGCTGTCGACGAAGCCCGTGTCGTCCTTCGAGCGCAGGTAGCCCGCGTAGATCTTCGCCTTGCTGAACGCGTACACGACGTTCGCGTGGTAGATCGTCTGCTTGCGCGCCGAGTTGTCGCTGTTCTGCTGCGCGCCGGCCGCGATGCTGAGCGGGCCCATCACGTACGACAGCGACACGCCCCATGCATTGCCCTTGCCGAGCGAGCCCGGAATCTGGCCCGAGAAGCCGCCGGCGCCGGTCGATTCGTAGTTGGTGCCGGTCGAGTACATCGCCTTCGCGGTCAGGCCCGCGAACTTGCCCGTGTACTTGATCTGGTTGTCCGCATACAGGCCGCCGCCGAGGGCGACGGGCAGCCACGCGTTTTCGAGGTAGTTGCCGACGGTCAGGGGATCGTAGGTGTCCGCCAGCAGGTCGAACAGCGGCGTCTTCTGGCGGCCGAGGGTCACCGTGCCGTACGGGCTCTGCAGGCCGACGTACGCCGCGCGGTTGAACAGGCGGCCGCTGTCGGCGAATGCGCCGTTCTGCAGGTTCACGCCGCTCTCGAGGTTGAACACGGCCTTCAGGCCGCCGCCGAGGTCTTCCGTGCCGTAGATGCCGAAGCGGCTGTTCGTGATCGCGCCGTTGCTCATCGACAGCAGGCCGTCGTTCTTGGCGTTGGCGTTGGTCAGGTAACGAATGCTGGCGTCGGCGACGCCCCACAGCGTGACCGAGCTTTGTGCTGCTGCGTACTGGCTGGCGAAGGCCAGCGCCGCGCCCCCTGCGATAGCGGCGAGTCGGGTGGTCTGCTTCATGAGCGTTCCTTTTTTAGGTGTCTCCATTCGTGACCGGCCGCGTGCGCAGCCGGGTGGCGATCGCACACGTTCATGGCGCGCGCGATGTGGGCTGAATCATAAGACGAGTGCGAACGCTGAAAGAAATTGAAATACGCGGCAAGCGCGCGATTGTCGTCCGGGAGCAACGTTTCCTGCGCCGGGCCTGGCTCGCGCGGCGGCGGGACGGTGCGCGGCGGCGCCGGCGGGCGAGTACGGCGCTGCGAGGTGCGACGATGGTGCGGTGCGGTCACGCGGATTGCGGCGAAAGAGCCGGCGAAATCGTTGCGCTGGCTGCCGCTTGCTGTCCGCTGCTTGCCGATTGCCGCCCGCCGCCCGCCGCCCGCCGCCCGCCGCCCGCCGCCCGCCGCCCGCCGCCCGCCGCCCGCCGCCCGTCGCCCGTCGCCCGTCGCCCGTCGCCCGTCGCCCGTCGCCCGCAGCCCGCCGCCTGCGGCCTGCTGCCTGCTGCCTGTCGCACGCCGCTTGCCGTCAGGCCGTTTGCGTCGCCCCGTCGCTGCCGGTGCCCGCGTCGCCGTTACCGTCCTCGCTACCCGCACTGCCGTTCCCCGGGCGCCGCCACGCCCGCCGCACGATCTCCGCGAACGCGCCGACGAGCAGCAGCACGGCGCCCCACAGCGCGATGTCCGGCACGAGCCGCGTCACGAGGCCGCCGACCACCGCGCCGGCCAGGAAACAGAAACTGATCGTCGCGAGCAGCGCCGAGTCGTGCAATGCGCCGGCGTCGTAGCGCGGAATCAGCCCGACGAACAGCTTCTGCGCGGCACGCCGCAGGTTGCCGGTCGTCATCACCGACGTGTACGACAGTTCCTCGAGATGCGTGAACGACAGCGTCTGCAACGTCGCGACGAACGAGATGCCCGGAATCAGCCATGCGCTCGACGCGCCGACGAGGCCGCTCGCGGCGACGCCGAGAAACGCGATCTCGACGATCAGGCTCACGAACGCCGTCTGGCGCATCCAGCCGCGCCGCGCGGCGAGGCCGAACAGATGCGCGACGAATACCGCGAGCACGAAGCCGCCGAGCGGCGGCACGTGGTGCAGCGCGGCGGCCCATTCGCCGGCCGACAGGTTGATGCCGAGCAGCGCGACGTTGCCGGTCATCGTGTTCGCGAACACGTGGCCGTGGCCGACGTAGGTGTACGCGTCGAGATAGCCGCCGGACAGCGTCAGCAATGCGGCGACAGTGAGATTGCGGCTGGCGCCGTCGAGATCCATCGATCCTCCGTGGTGTGCGCGGCGGGCGGCGCGAATGTCGGTCGTGCCGGCAGGCGCGGCGCGCCGCCGGCACTGCGCGGCCGGGCTTCGCCGCCTGCCGTGCGCCAATATAACGTGCGCCACCGGGCGCCGCGTGTCGCACTAGCCGCTGAACCGTCGCGTGCAACGGCCGGCGACGTGCGACATGCCAGTCACTGCCCGATGCCCGTGAGCCCGATCAACGCGCCGCCCGCGAGCAGCCACAGCGGATGAATGCGCGTGCGCCACGCCAGCACCGCGCATGCGGCCGTGATGCCCCACTGGATCGCGGTGCGGTTCGACGCGTCGGAAATCAGCACCGCGCTTGCCGCGACGAGCCCGACCGTCACCGGCATCATCCCCTGCTGCACGTAGCGGCGCCACGGCCGGTCGCGAAAGCGCTCCCACGCATGCAGCGCGAGCACGGTGACGATCGACGACGGCCCGAACTTCGCGAGCGACGCGACCAGCAGCCCGGCCCAGCCGGCCACGTGCCAGCCGACCAGCGACACGATCATCATGTTCGGCCCCGGCGCCGCCTGGGCCAGCGCGAACAGCGCGGTGAACTCGTGCGCGCTCATCCAGTGATGCACGTCGACGACCTGCCGCTGCATCTCCGGCAGGATCGTGTTGCCGCCGCCGAACGCGAGCAGCGACAACTGGCTGAAGATCGTCGCGATGGCGATCAGCGTGTCGCTCATGGCCGGCGCTCCTGTTGCCCGTGGGGCGAATCGTGCGAATCGTGCGTGCCCCGCGCGGCAGTCGGCGCCGGCCGCGGCGTGCCGGCCGCGCGGCGGCGCGACGCGAGCCAGATGCTGACGGGCGTCAGCACCAGCATCGTGGTCAGGAGCGGCATGCGCAGCACCGCGATCGCCACGAACGCGAGCACCGCGATCGCGGCCGCCGCGCGCGGCGCCTGAAGCAGCGGCTTCGCGACTTTCACGGCCATCGCGACGAGCAGGCCGGCCGCCGCGGCCGCGAGCCCGGCGAACAGGTGCTGCACGCGCGGATCGTTCTGCGTCTTCGCGTACAGCACGCCGAGCGCGACGACGACGAGCGTCGGGCCGGCGATCAGCCCGAGAATGCCGGCGAACGCGCCGGCCACGCCGCGAAAGCGCATGCCGACGGCGACCGACAGGTTGATCACGTTGCCGCCCGGCAGGAACTGGCAGAGGCCGAGCAGATCGGTGAATTCGTCGGCGGAGAGCCACTTGCGCTCGTCGACGATCGTGCGCCGCGCGAACGGCAACGCGCCGCCGAACGACATCAGGCCGAGCGACAGGAAACCGGTGAACAGCTCGGCGAGACCGACGCTGCGGGGGGACGCGGCAGGCGGCGGCGAGGCCGGCGGGAAGGCGGATTGCATGGGGCTCCTCATCAAGCGGTGAACCGAGGTTACCGCCGTTCGGGATGCCGTCAAAACGATTTTATCGGCGCGCCCTTGTGATCTAGAATCACAAGCATGGCACGCGATCTCCCACCCTTTTCCGCGCTTCGGGCCTTTGAAGCAGCGGCACGACATGAAAGCTTCAGCGCCGCGGGCGACGAACTGCATGTGACCCACGGTGCCATCAGCCGGCAGATCGCCGGGTTCGAGGCATGGCTCGGCAAGCCGGTGTTCCATCGCCACGGCAAGCGCGTGAAGCTCACCGACGAAGGCCGCCGCTACCTGGACACCGTGCGCGCGGCGTTCGACAGCATCGCGCACGCGACCGAACAGTTGCGCAGCACCGGCGCGGCGCGCGTGCTGCGCATCAATGCGCTGCCGACCTTCGCGATGAAATGGCTGCTGCCGCGCCTGTCGCGGTTCCAGCGCGACGTGCCGAACGTCGAGCTGAAGCTGTCGACGTCGAACGCGCCGCTCGACACGCTGAACGGCTTCGACGTCGCGATCCGCCGCGGCCCCGGCCACTGGCCGAATTGCACGAGCGGCCACTTCCTCGACGAAAGCGTGATCCCGGTGTGCAGCCCCGCGCTGCTCAAGCGCGCGCCGATTACCCGCGCGGACGATCTCGCGCGGCACGTGCTGCTGCATTCGGATACGCGGCCGGAAGGCTGGCGCGACTGGTTCGCGGCGGCCGGCGTGACGATGAAGGGGCGCAAGCGGCAGTCGTTCGACCACTTCTACCTGGCGCTGCAGGCGGCCGTCGACGGGCTCGGCGTCGCGCTCGGCCCGTTGCCGCTGATCGACGACGAACTCGCGAGCGGGCGCCTCGTGATGCCGCTGCCCGGCCCGCGCATCGCGACGCGCAGCTACTGGTGGATCGCGCCCGGCGCGCCGGCCGACGATCCGCTCGTCGCGCAGTTCTGTGCGTGGCTCGCCGCGCAGTCGAATGTGAACGCATGATGCGCGGTGCCGCCGACACCTGACCGAAACGGCCGCGCGCACGTTGCACGAATGAAACCGATCGGCCTGCGGCGCGTGCGATTCCCCAGCGGAATCGCGGCCGCGTGCGCCGTGAGCCGCCCCCGTCATCCCGCCATCGCCCGCCCGCCGGGCCCGCCGCCGGCCAGCCCGCGCCGCTGCGTGTTGCACGACTGAAACATTTGCGCACGCACACCGTCGCCGACGGCCCCACGCAGTCCTCCGTGCCCCTGTTTGCGCGGCTCTGCGCGCGTTGGCCCGTTGCTTGCTGATGCAGCGGTGCAGACAACGACACTGCACGGGCCGGCGGCTCGATGCAGGCGACGAACAATCATCAAGCGGGTCGGGGAAATCATGTCGAATCTCATATCGGCCGTCACACGGCTGCTGTCCTGCATCACTGCTCCTGTCACGCATCCGCTGATGCCGGCGGCGCGGCTTCGCACCATCGCCGTCCGATGCGCGCACACGGCCCACACCGTTACCCGAAGTCACGACGCGCCGATCCGATAGGCGAATCCCGGGAATCCCTGGCCGCGCGCATGCGCGCCGCGCCGAGTCGTGCCGCTCGCCAGGGCGGCGCCGCCCGCGTGCCGACGCGCACGCGAGCGGCAACGGCCACGACTCGCGCGGTACGCGCCGCAGCAGCGGCCGGGCTGCCCGGCCGCGCGCCCGATTCCGCACGACGACACAAAGGAGGTGCCCGCCCAGCAAGCGACCCGATTCCGACACGACCAGAAGACGCATCGCGCGCTGACGATCGAGATCCCGTCCCGAACGGCTCGACGCACCGGCCGCACATTCCAGCTCTCAAGGGAGAACTGCATCATGAAGCACTCCGTACTGACCCACGCGGCGCTTGCCGCATCGCTCGCCTGCACGGCCCTCTCGGCATCGGCCGGACAGACCACCACGACGTTCGGCGTATCCGCCACCGTCAACGCAACGTGCCTGATCGACTCGGCCGGCGCGCTGACTTTCCCCGCCTACACACCGGGAACCGGCGATCAATCGGCGCAGTCCGCGATCACGGTCCGCTGCACGAACGGGACGAACTTCAACATCGGCCTGAATGCGGGCACGACGTCCGGCGCCACGGTCGCCAACCGCATCATGACGAGCGGCTCGAACCAGCTCAACTACTCGCTGTACCAGGATTCGAACCGCACGGTCGTGTGGGGCAACACGCCGCCGAGCGATACCGTCAACGGCACCGGCCAGGGGATGGCGATGGCGCAGGCGATCACCAAGACCGTGTACGGCAAGGTGCCGGACCAGCCCAATGCGGTGCCGGGCAGCTATGCGGACACGGTGACGGTCACCGTCACGTTTTAGTGCCGCGCGGAGGGCGTGCGGCAGCGCAGATGCGCGCCCTCCCGACCGGCAGACGTCGAACATCCAGCAGCGCCCCCCTGGAGGTGGATCCGTGATGAAACCGAACGTGTACAAACTCGCGACCTGGCTCGCGGCCGTGACGCTCGCCGCCGCCTCCGCCGACAGTCGGGCCACCGACTTCACCGTGTCGCCCGTGCGCGTCGAGCTGTCGGCCGCGCAACGCAGCGTCGCGCTGACGGTGCGCAACGAATCGCCCGACCAGCCCGTGATCGTCCAGCTGCGCACCGTTGCGTGGTCGCAGAACGCGGGCGACGACGTCTATGCGTCGACCGGCGACCTGATCGCCGCGCCGCCGATCTTCACGATCGCGCCGGGCAGTGCGCAGGTCGTGCGCGTCGGCCTGCGGCATCCGCCCGCCGCTGACCGCGAAACCAGCTACCGGCTGTATCTGCAGGAGATTCCGCCCGCGCCGAAGCCCGGTTTCACCGGCGTGCAGATCGCGCTGGAAATGAGCCTGCCGATCTTCGTGAAGCCGGCCGTCGACACCGCCCCGCGGCTGCGCTGGAGCGCGGAGCCGCGCCCGCGCGGCTCGGGCACGCTCGCGTTGCGCGTGACCAACGACGGCACCGCGCATGCGCAGGTGGCGAACCTCGCGCTGCTCGCGCCGGGCAGCGATCGCCCCGTCGCCACGCACGCGGAATTCGCGTACGTGCTGCCCGGCCAGTCGCGCGAACTGACGTTCAAGCCCGGTGCCGGAACCGCGCCGGCCGTTGCCTCCGGCATGCACCTGATCGGCTACTCCGATGCGGGCGACATCGATACGACGCTCGCGCCGAACGCGCGCTGACGCGGCGCTGCTGATCGCGATTCTCATGAGCGCGCAGACCCCACACGCACACGAGCGTCTCGTCGCGGCACCGGCCGCCGCGGCCGCGCAGGCGTCGCATGGCGCGGCGGGCGGCCCGGCCGAGCTGCTGTACCAGGTCGACATCAACCGCCAGGGCCTCGACGAAACCGCGCTGCTGATCAAGGCGGCCGACGGCGCGTTCTACGTGTCGGCCGACGACCTGACGCGCTGGCGGCTCAGGCGGCCTGACGTCGCGCCGCTGGCCGGCAACGACACGCCGTACTACCCGCTGAACGCGATCGCGGGCCTCACGTACACCGTCGACGAGCAGAATCTGACGATGGCGATCAGCGCTCCGGCCCAGGCATTCGTCGGCGCGACCTTCGACGAGACCGAGCGGCACCGCGCGTCGGCCGTCGAGCCGGGCATCGGCGGCTTCTTCAACTACGACCTGCTTGCCGAACAGGCCGCGGGCCAGACGCACGGCTCCGGACTGTTCGAGCTTGGCTTCTTCAACCGCTTCGGCGTGGGCGTCGGCACGTTTCTCGCGGACGAAGCGGGCCCGACGCGGCGCCTCACGCGCCTCGAAACCACGTGGACGACCGATCGGCCCGGCCATCTCGCGAGCCTGCGCATCGGCGACGCGATCAGCCGCGCGGGCATGTGGGGCCGCGCGGTCCGCTTCGGCGGCATCCAGTACGCGACCAATTTCGCGACGCAGCCGGGGCTCGTCACGATCCCGCTGCAGGGCGTGAGCGGGCAGGCCGTGCTGCCTTCGACGGTCGACGTCTACGTCAACAACGCGCTGACGTCGACGCGCGAGGTCGCCCCCGGCCCGTTCGCGATCAACAACGTGCCGGTGGTGACCGGCCAGGGCGACGTGCGGGTCGTGGTGCGCGACGTGATGGGTCGCGAGCAGGTGATCACGCAATCGTTCTACGCAAGCGCGAATCTGCTGAAGCGGGGGATGCAGGATTTCTCGTACGAGATCGGCAAGGAGCGGCGCGATTTCGGCCTCGCGAGCAACGACTACGGGCGCTGGTTCGCCAGCGCGACGCACCGGATCGGCATGACCGACCGGTTCACCGGCGAGATCCACGCGGAAGCCGAAGCGTCGCGGCAAAACGTCGGCGTCGGCGGCGTGGTGCTGGCCGGGCCGCTCGGCGTCCTCAACGCGGCGGCGGCGGCGAGCCGCAGCGCCGATGGCGCGGGCGCGCTGGCGACGATCGGCGCCGAGAGCCAGGCCGGCCTCGTGGAGATCGGCGCGCACGCGCAATGGGCGACCCCGCATTTCGCGCAGATCGGGCTCGAGCCGGGCAGGCTCGCGCCGAAGCTGCTGACGAGCGTCAACGTCGGCCTCGGGATGGGCCGCTTCGGCTCGCTCGGGCTCGCGCACGTGTTCCTCGACGATCGCGACGGCTACAAGACCCAGTTGCTGTCGCTCAGCTACAGCGCGCAGCTCGGTCGCTTCGGCTTCGCCAACGTCAGCGTCAGCAAGCCGCTGAGCGGCGCTGGCGCGACGATCGTCGGCGTCGCGTGGACGATTCCGGTCGACAACCGCACGAGCGCATCCGTCACGATGACGCACCAGCAGGACCGCACCGAAATGCTCGCGCAACTGCAGCGCAGCCTGCCGGTCGGCGAAGGTTTCGGCTACGCGCTGCAGGCCGGCAACGACACGCAGGACGCGAGCGCGACGCTGCAGACGCGCACCGGCACCTACAGCGTCGAGGCGGCGGCGTATCGCGGCCGCGCCGGCGTGCGCGCCAACGTCGCGGGCGGCGTCGCGTTCGTCGACGGCACCGCGCGCCTGTCGCGGCAGATCACCGACAGCTTCGCGCTGGTCAAGGTGCCGGGCTTCGCCAACGTCGGCATCCTCGCGGACAACCAGCTCGTCGCGCACACGGACGCGAGCGGCGTCGCGCTGCTGCCGCGGCTGCGCGCGTATGAAAACAACCCGATTTCGATCGAGCAGGCCGACCTGCCGTTCGACGCGACGATCGGCACGCTGAAGCTCGACGCGGTGCCCTACTTCCGCAGCGGCATGGCGCTCGTGTTCCCGATCACGCGCTCGCGCGGCGCGATGCTCACGCTCGATCTCGCGGACGGCGCGCACCTGCCGGCCGGCGCGATCGTCACGATCGACGGGCGGAAGGACGCGTTTCCAGTCGGCCGCGACGGCGTCGTGTACGTCACCGGACTGTCGGAGCAGAACCGCCTGCATGCGGCGTGGCGCGACCGGCAGTGCGACGTGACCGTGCGCTTTCCCGCCGGTGACGATCCGCTGCCGGACCTCGGCACCCATCTTTGCAAGGGAGTCACACCATGAGACATCGCAAGCATGCCGGGCGGCCGGTCCGGCTCCCGCGCGTCCGCGCGACGGCCGCGACCTCCGCGGCGTCTGCCGCGTTCGCGTTGTTCGCGGCCGGCGCCGCGCTGATGGCCGCGCCGGCCGCGCGCGCGGCGACGACGTGCACGATGACGGCACCGTCGTCGATGGTGTTCGGCACGTACGACACCATCAACGCGGCGACGTCGGCCGTCACCGTCTCGGTGAACTGCACCGGCAGCGGCAACGCGACGCCGACGGTCACGGCGAGCGCGGGCGGCGGCACGTTCGCGAACCGGCTGATGACGCGCACCGGCGACACGCAGACGCTCGGCTACAACCTGTATCTCGACAGCGCGCACACGTCGGTCTGGGGAGACGGCACGAGCGGCACGTCGACGATTTCATGGGGCAAGATCACGGGCGCCGGCGCATTCAGCGCGACCGTGTACGGGCTGATCCGCGGCGGCCAGAACGCCGTGCCGGGCAGCTACGCGGACCACAACATCACGATCCTGTTCAACTACTAGGCGAGCCAACGGCGCGTGCGTCGCGCATGCCGCCATCGACCACCATCACGGACTCGGACAACGGGGGCAGACATGAATCGAACCCAGACAGCGAGCGCCGCCGCAGCGCGGCGCGCCCGCGGACGGACCGGTGCGGCGCCACTCGGGGCGCCACTCGCGCCACGCGGTGCGGGCCGCGCGCGCGGGCTGCTGGCCGCACTGGCCGCGCTCTCGATCGCGCTCGTCGGCGCGGCGCCCGGCCCGAGCGCCGCGAAGCAGGCCAGCCGCCCGGTGCAGGTCGGGGCAACGGTCCAGGCGTATGCGCGGCTGAACGCGACCCATCCGGCGAAGCTCGTGATCGCGAACAAGGACACGAGCATCGGCTACCTGGCCGTGCCGAACGCGAACAACCCGTCGGGGACGACCCTCGCGGTCCAGACCAACGACCGGGCCGGTTATACGGTGCGCGTACAGGTTGCCGCCGCGAGCCTGTCGCAGTTCAGTTCGATCGAGATCAGCGGCTTCGGCGGCAAGGTGGTGCTGCCGGGAACGGGCGGCACGATCAACGTGCCGTATACGGCGCTGAACACGACGTTTACGCTGACCTATCGGTTCGTGTTCGCGCCGAAGGCGAAGGACGGAACCTTTGCGTGGCCGCTCACGTTTTCGGTGCAGCCGAATCCGTGACGGCCGATGCGCCGGCCTCCCCCGCGCCTCACACCACCGGCCCCGGCTCCTTCTCCTTGCGCAGGAGCGCGTACAGGATGATCGCGCCGAACGTCGCGGTGCCGATCCCGCCGAGCCCGAAGCCGCCGATCTTCAGCGAGAAGTCGCCGGCGCCGAGCACCAGCGTGACGGCCGCGACGATCAGGTTGCGGTTGTCGGAGAAATCGACCTTGTTGACGACCCAGATCCGCGCGCCCGTCACCGCGATCAGCCCGAACACCACGATCGACACGCCGCCGAGCACGGGGCCCGGGATCGTCTGGATCACCGCACCGAACTTCGGCGAGAAGCCGAGCCCGATCGCGATCAGCGCGGCGACCGCGAACACCAGCGTCGAATAGATCCGCGTGACGGCCATCACGCCGATGTTCTCCGCGTAGGTGGTCACGCCCGTGCCGCCGACGCTGCCCGACACGATCGTCGCGAGCCCGTCGCCGATGAACGCGCGGCCGACGTAGCGGTCGAGGTTGGTGCCCGTCATCGCGCTGACGGCCTTGATGTGGCCGAGGTTCTCCGCGACCAGGATCACCGCGATCGGCGCGAGCATCAGCATCGCGTGCGGATCGAACACCGGCGCGCGAAAGCCCGGCACGCCGAACCACGCGGCATGCGCGACGATCGCGAAATCGATCGGCTTGCCGAGACCCATCCCGTTGGTCGCGATCGCGTAGATCACGTAGGCGATCACGAGCCCGACGAGGATCAGCAGGCGCTGCACCGTCCCGCGCGCGAACACCGCGACGCCGCCGACGCACAGCACCGTGACGAGCGCCATCACCGAGTCGAAGGTCGAGCCCGACACGCCCTTGACCGCGATCGGCGCGAGGTTCAGCCCGATCACCGCGACCACCGCGCCGGTCACGACGGGCGGCATCAGCGTCTCGATCCAGCGCGTGCCGATCGCCTGCACGAGCGCGCCGAGCGCCACGTACACGACGCCGCACGCGACGATCCCGCCGAGCGCGACCGGAATGTTCGGGTTCGGGCCGCTGCCGCCGTAGCCCGTCACCGCGATCACGAGGCCGATGAACGCGAAGCTCGAGCCGAGGTAGCTCGGCACGCGCCCGCCGACGAGCACGAAGAACAGCAGCGTGCCGATGCCCGACATGAAGATGCACAGGTTCGGGTCGAAGCCCATCAGCAGCGGCGCGAGCACGGTCGAACCGAACATCGCGACGACGTGCTGCACGCCCATCGCGACCATCTGCGGCCACGCGAGGCGTTCGTCGGGGCCGACCACGCGCGAGGCCGCGCCGGTCGGTTGGACCCGCCAGCGCGGGAAGTAGGAATCGGACATGGGGAAAGCGCTCCTGTCGGTCGTCGGTCGCCGGCTGCCAGGGATGCGCCGGTCTGGAATCTGGCGCGAGTTTACGGAGCGGAAATGGGGCTGGCAAGCGAACCGGCAGGCGGGGCCGGCAAGCGGAACGGCCAGGTGCCGGAGCGGCAGGTCGCGCCAGAGAACCGGTGCGCGGGCGCGCGGCCCGGTGAAGCGCCGTCCGCGCCCGACGCGCGGGGCGGCGGCGCGCGCCGGCCGCGAAGTAAGCATGCGCTCACATCGCAGCCGGCGCCGCGTACGTCACGGATTGATGTACTGGAACAGCGACATGTTCTGCAACTGCACGTAGGCCTTCTGCGCGCCGGTCAGCGCGTTCTGCACCTGCAGGTACTGGCTGATCGTCGTCACCATGTTGGTGCTCGTCAGATCCGACAGGTTGCTGCTCGTCTGCAGCGCCGCGGACTGGTTGACGGCCTGCATCGCCTTGACTTCCTGCTCGCGGCCGCCGACCGACGCCTGGATCGTCGTGACGTTGCGCATCGTGTTGCCGAGCTTGGTCGAGCCCGTCATCAGCGCATTCGTCAGCGCGGCGCTCGCCACCGGGTTGCCGGTCACGGGCTTGTTCAGCGCCGAAATCATCGCGTCGAGTGTCGAGAATATGTCGGCGCCGCCGCTCGCCTGCGGCGCCGGGTCGACCGCGAACGTGTCGCCGACGGCCGGCGTGCCCGACACCGTCACCGTCATGCCGTTGCCGAGCGAGATCGCCGAGCCGGCCGAATAGGCCTGCGCCGGCGTGGTGCTCGGCGGGCTGACCGAGTTGTCGGTCACCGTGTAGGTCGGCGCGGCGGGCGTGCCGCCGAACGTGATCGCGAACTGATGGCCGTTCGTCGCGGCCGCCGGGTTCGTCACGGTCACCGTGCCGATCGTGGCGGTGCCCGTATTGGCGGCGCCCGCCGACGGCACGGGCGTGCTGCCGATCGCCGGCACCGACATGAAGACGGCCGCCCCCGTGTCGCTCTGCGACACGGTGCTCGAATCGGCGATCTGCACGTCGCGCGTGCCGGTGTCGCCGACATACGCCACGCTGCCGTTCGGCGCGGCCTTGAACGGCGGCGCGGAGTTGTTCGTGCCGGCGAACAGGTAGGTGCCGGCGCCGTCGTTGGTGTTCGCGAGCGTCAACAACTGGTCGCGGTAGCCCTGCAGCTGCGTCGCCAGCGCCGCCCGGTTGCTGTCGGACAGCGAGCCGTCGCCCGCCCGCACGAGCAGCGTCTGCGCGCTCGTGAGCACGCCGCTCACGTTCTGCAGCGCCTGGTCCTCGGCCTGCAGCGACGCGAGCGCCGTGGTCTGGTTGGTCGCGTACTGCGACAGCGTCGCCGACGTCATCGACAACTGCACGGCCTGCGCCGCGCCGACCGGATTGTCCGCCGCCGTCTGCAGGCTCACGCCGCTCGCGATCTGCTGGTACAGCTGCGCAAGCTGGGCCTGCTGGTCGTTCATCTGCGTGACGTTCAGCTGGAAATACTGGGCGCTGGAGATCCGCATCGTTTCTATCCTCTCGAATCCGGTCAGTTGAACAGGCCAAGGACGGTCTGGAACAGCGTCGCCGCCGTCTGAATCACCTTCGCGTTCGCCTGGTAAAGCTGCTGGTACTGCATCAGGTTGGCCGCTTCCTCGTTCTGGTTCACGCCCGACACCGACTGCTGTGCCTGCGTGATCTGACCGACCAGCGCGGTCTGCGCGGTGCTCGACGATTTGAGCTGCGTCGCCGTGTTGCCGATGCCGTTGACGTAGGTCGCGTACGCGCCCGTGAGGGTCGTCGTGCCGCCGCCGAGCGCCTTCGCATTGACGAGTTGCGACAGCGCCCGTGCGTTGGAGCCGTCGCTGGTGCCGCCGGCGTACGGCCCGATCGTGAACGAATCGCCGGTCGCCGGCGCGCCGGACAGCGACACGCTCACGCCGTTGAGTGCGCCCGCGGCCGTCCCCGACATCGTCATCGTCGCGCCGGACGCCGGGTCGTACGGGACGGTGTCCGTCGGATTCACGATGGTCACCGTCGTCGGCGGCGTCGTTCCGACCGTCACCGTGGTGCCGACCGGGAAGCCCGTCAGCGTCTTCGCCGTCGCGTCGAAGGTCAGCTTGGTCGTCGGCACCTGATAGCCCGAGGTCACGCCGCCCAGCGTGATCTTGCCCGTGCCCGTGTTGGTGCTCGCCGCCGACGTGACGGCCGGCGACGCGGCCGCGATCGCCGAGAAGCTCGTCGTCGCAAGGCCGAAGCCGTTCAGCGCGCCGCGCGTCGGCAGCACGGTGAACTTGTCGCCCGGCTGCATCTGCGTGCCGGTCGCGGCCGAGAAGTTCAGCCCGCCGAGCGAAACCGGCATCGGGCCCGCCTTCTGGTCGACCACCGCGCCGCTCGCGCGGTCGGTCAGCGTGTAATTCGCGCCGTCGAACGAGAGCGTATAGTCGCTCGTCGTCGGCCGCGACGCGTTCGCGAACGACACCGACAGCGACGCGTTGCCCGTATTCCCCTGGGTCGCGTACACGGTCGGCGACGGCACGCTGAACAGGTTGCCGCCCGGATTGCCCGACAGGTCGATGCCGAGCGCGTTCTGCGCGTTGACCTGCGCGGCGAAGCTGGTCGCGATCGCGCCGAGCTGCGCCTGCGCGGGGTCGAGCGTCTGGCTGCGGAATGCGAGCAGGCCGCCGAGCGTGCCGCCCGACAGCGACGAATCGGGCAACGCCTGGTTCGGCCCCTGCGGGTTCGCGCCGGCGATGCCCTGCGACACGACGGTCAGCTCGCTCGGGTCCGACGGCGACGAGACGGTCGCGAGCTGGTAGCTCTTGTCGGCGACGACGAGCGGCTGGCCGCCCGCGAGGAACAAGCTGTAGCCGCCCTCGTTGCGCACGACCTGGACGCCGGCGAGGCTCGACAGGTTCGACACGGCGAGGTCGCGCTGGTCCATCAGCTGGTTCGGCGGCTGGCCCTGGCTGCTCGCCGCCGAGATCTGCTGGTTCAGCTCGGCGATCTGAGCGGTGTACGTGTTGATCTGCGACACCGTGCTGGTGAGCTGGGTGTTCACGCTCTGGCGCAGCGCGTCGTACTGCTGGCCGGCCGCGTTGATCTGGTTGGCCAGCGTCTGCGCGTTGCTGATCGCGGTCTGCCGCACGGACGGGTCGGACGCGTTGTTCGCGACGTTCTGCAGACCGGTGAAGTAGCTCGTGATCGCGGTCGAGATGCCGGCCGTCGGGCTGCCGATGTAGTTGTTCAGCTGCGCGACGAGCGTGTACCAGGTCGACAGCGCGCTGCCCTGCGTCTGCGCGGTGTTCAGCTGGTCGCTCAGGTACTGGCTGTACTGCCGCTGCACGGTGACGGTGTTCACGCCTTGCGGCATGTAGCCGCTGCCCGTGTACTGGCCGCTCGCTTCGGCATACACGGGCCGCTCGACCGAATAGCCGGGCGTCGCGGCGTTGCTGATGTTGTTGCCGGTCGTCGTGAGGCCCCAGAGCGCGGCATTCAGGCCGCTGACGCCGAGGTTCATGAGTGTGTTGGACATGCGCGATCCTGATGAGCCGGCCGCGCGTTGCGGCCGCCGGGTTGCGTGACTCCCGGTATAACGGCCGCGGATCGAAAAAATTGAGGAAAAAGTGCACGCGCGGCGCACGAGCGTGCGTCGCCGTCGGAAGCGGCCGGCACGAGGCGCCGGCGGCGCCGCGCGGGCCGCCCCGTGGGGGCCGCCCGCCGGAGGCGCGTCAGGCCCGCGCGAGCGAGCGGCGCTTCATTTCGAGCTGCGTGATCAGCCGCTGCAGCGTGTTCTCCGCGCTGCCCGGCAGCGACATGTAGCGGAAGCCGAGCTGGTAGCGCCGCGCCCCGTTCGGCATCTGCGTCGAACGCTGCGACACGAGCTGCAGGTCGAGCGACAGCTTGCCGTGGCCCGTCAGCTCGAGCTCGACGTCCGGCAGCAGCGTGCCGACCTCGAGCGCCTCGACGCGCTCGTCGGCCGTACGCAGCCCCACGCCGCCGAGCGACAGGTTGTGCACCTCGAACAGGAAGCTTTCGCCGTCCGGCAGCTTGCCGCGGCACAGGAACGGATCGACGATCGGCGCGTCGACGCGGAAATATTCGCGGCGCTGGATGCAGACCAGCACGTCGGGGAAATCGGCGACGAACGCGGGCAGCCCCTCGTAGCGCGTCTCGCGCGGCGTGCCCGTGGTGAATTCGACGCGCACGCCCTCCGGCGCGGCCGCGAACGTGCAGTGCGACGCGCCCAGGATGCCGGCGTTCTGCTCCGACAACGCGCCCCAGTCGAACGTGAACGTCCGCGCGCCGACGTCGACCTCGAGCAAACGCGTGACGAGCTGGCCGCCCGGGTACTGGACGGTCAGGAAATCGCCGCGATTCACCAGGTTGCGCAGCTGCACGCCGATTTCCAGCGGATTGCGGCGGGCATAGTCGGGCCCGGAGTGGCCTGCATCCAGGCTGGGGTCCGTCGACGTTTCGATATTCATGGCTAGCCGGTCTTTCTTGTCATGGGCGCCCGGGGCAACCGGTGCGCAATAAAACCGGGCCAGAACGGGGGCCCGGTCGCAGGTCTCTCACACTTAGCGGCAGTGCTGACCGAAAGTTTAGATCGAAACGGCCATTTATTTGTCGCAAACGTTGAAACCGCGCGCGGCAAGGTGCCGGGCGCGGTCCGAAGGGGTCGATCGGTGGCGGGCGGGCCGTCAGCCGATCTGCTGCATGATCGAGATCAGCTTCTTCGCGTAATTCGGGTCGGTCGCGTAGCCGGCCTTCTGCATCCCGTGCGCGAAGCCTTCGACGCTGCGGCTCGCGCTGAGCACGCCCGCGTAGCGCGGGTTGTTCTTCAGCAGGTTCGCGTAGTCGGTCATCGCGTGCTCGTACGAGTCGTACGCGCGGAACTTCGCGACCACGCGGCGCGGCGTGCCGTTCACGTATTCGGTGGTCAGCGCCGACACGGTGCGGCCGGTCCAGCCCTTGTTCGCCTTGATGCCGAACACGTTGTAGCTGGTCGAGCCGTCCGTCGCGCGGATCTCGCGCTTGCCCCAGCCCGATTCGAGCGCGGCCTGGCCGACGATGAACCGCGCCGGGATGCCGGTCGTCGCGCTGGCCGCCTGCGCGGGGCCCGCGAGCCGGTCGACGAACGCGTCCGCGTCGCGCACGCCGCTCGCGCCCTTGAGCGGCGGCGTCAGCGCGCTGCCGGCCGAATAGCCGCGCGCCCCGGCAAGGCCGCCGTTGTTCGCCGCGTTCGCATAGGCCTTCGCCATCGCGTTCATCGCGGCGAGGCCGCCTTCGTTGCCGGCCGTGCCGAGGCCGCCCACGCCCATGCCGCCCATGCCGCCCGCGCCAACGTCCGCCGCGCCGCCGCCGGCGCCGACGCCCGCGTTGCGCAGCAACTGCTTCATCAGCGCGTCGGCCACGCCGATCCCGCGCGTCGACATCTGCTGCGCGAGCTGCTGGTCGAGCATCGACGTGTACATCTTCGACGTGTGCGAATCGAGCAAGCCGCCGTCGGGCGATGCGTCGCGCATGCTCTTGAGCATCATCTGCGTGAACATCGCGTCGAACTGGCCGGCGACGGCCTTCGCGCCGGCCTGCGGCGACTGCTTCGCCTGCGCGCGCAGCGCATCGAAACCCTGCACGTCGAGCGCGAAGCGCTGCGTGAGGTCGTTTGCGTTGGGGAGCGTGGCTGCCATTTAGATCACCTCCAGGTCGGCACGCAGCGCGCCGGCCGCCTTCATCGCCTGCAGGATCGACATCAGGTCCGCGGGCGTCGCGCCGAGCGTGTTCAGCGCCTTCACGACGTCGGCGAGATTCGCGCCGGCCGTCACCATCTTCAGCGCGCCGTTGTCCTGCTTCAACTGGATCTGCGACTGCTGCGCGACCACCGTCTGCCCGTTCGAGAACGGCCCCGGCTGCGACACCACCGGCTGCGTGTTGACGACCACCGACAGGTTGCCGTGCGCGACCGCGCAGCTTTGCAGCGTGACCATCTGGTTCATCACGATCGAGCCGGTGCGCGCGTTCAGGATCACCTTGGCCGCGGCCTTGTCCGGGCTCACGTCGAGGTTCTGCAGCCGCGCCATGAACGCGACCTGCTGCGCGGAATCGGCCGGCGCCGCGAGCTGGATCGTGCGGCCGTCGAGCGCCGTCGCGGTGCCCGGGCCGAAGCTCGCGTTGACCGCGGACACGATGCGCTGCGCGGTGCCGTAGTCCATGTCGTTCAGTTGCAGTTGCAGCACGCCGTTCATCTGCGCGACCGCGTTCGGCACCGCGCGCTCGACGATCGCGCCGCCGACGATCCGGCCGGCCGCGAGCTGGTTCACCTGCACGCGGCTGCCGTTCGCGCTGGCGCCCGCGCCGCCGACCGCCATGTTGCCCTGCGCGAGCGCGTACACCTGGCCGTCCGCGCCTTTCAGCGGCGTGAGCAGCAGCGTGCCGCCGCGCAGGCTCTTCGCGTTGCCGAGCGACGACACGGTGACGTCGAGCGCCTCGCCGGGCCGCGCGAACGGCGGCAGCGTGGCCGTCACCATCACGGCCGCGACGTTCTTCAGCTGCATGTTGTTCAGCGACGACGGGCCGCCGTTGGCCGAACCGTTGTTGATCGAGATGCCGAGGTTCGCGAGCATGTTCGCGAGCGTCTGCGTCGTGAACGGCGTCTGCATCGTCTGGTCGCCCGTGCCGTCGAGGCCGACGACGAGGCCATAGCCGATCAGCGGGTTGTCGCGCACGCCCTGGATCTGCGCGAGATCCTTCAGGCGTTCCGCGTGCGCGTTCGCGGCGCCGAGCACGCACGCGGCAGCCACCGCCGCGAACGCGACGGCGAGCCGCGCGGCCGTGTGCGCGCGGGCCGACAGGCGGCTGAACAGGGTCGTTCGCATCGTCATCACCACGGCGCGATGTTGAGGAAGAAGCGCTGCAGCCAGCCCATCGTCTCGGCTTCGTTGATGTAGCCCTTCGACGAGTATTCGATCTTCGCGTCGGCGACCTGCGTCGAATAGACGGAGTTCGCGCCCGAGATCGTGTTCGGGTTGACGACCCCCGAGAAGCGCACGAATTCGTTGCCCTGGTTGATCAGCATCTGCTTTTCGCCGCTCACCACGAGGTTGCCGTTCGGCAGCACGCCCGTGACGGTCACCGTGATCGTGCCGTTGAACGTGTTCGCCGCGCTCGCGCCGCCGGTGGCCGCGAACTTGTTCGCGCCGGCCGCCGACAGGTTCGCCTTCGCGAACAGCCCGCCGAGAAAGCCGGCCGTCGGCACGTTGAAATCGGTATTGCCCTGCCGGTTCGTGTTCGCGCCCGACGACTTGGTCGCGTTGATGTTCTCCGCGATCATGATCGTCAGGATGTCGCCGACGTTGCGCGGGCGCTGATCCTCGAACAGCGGCCGCCCCGCGAAGCCGGGGTTGTAGATCGAGCCGGGCGCCTGCATCGACATCGGCATCGGCGGCTGCGCCGTCATCGGCTGCTGGATGATCGGGTCGCGCGGAATCTGCGCGCAACCGGCGAGCGCCGCCACCGCGACCGCGCAGGCGGCGCGGACGGTGGCTGACGAGGGGAGGCGAACCTGCTTCATGGCGACGACGGGACTTCCGGTTAGCTCTTCATCTGCGTGACGGTCTGCAGCATCTGGTCGGACGTCGTCACGGCCTTGCTGTTGATCTCGTAGGCACGCTGCGTCTGGATCATGTTGACGAGTTCCTGCACGACGTTCACGTTCGACGCCTCGACGTAGCCCTGGTTGAGCACGCCCGCGCCGTTCAGCCCCGGCTGCGACACGTTCGGCGCGCCCGACGACGTCGTTTCCGCGAACAGGTTCTCGCCCTTCGCCTCGAGGCCGGCCGGGTTGATGAAGGTCGCGATCTGCAGCGAACCGATCTGCACCGCGTTGCTCGAGCCCGGCTGCGTGACCGACACGACGCCGTCCTTGCCGATCGTCAGCGACTGCGCGTTCTGCGGCACGGTGATCGCCGGCAGCACCTGGTAGCCGCTCGACGTGACGAGCTGGCCCTGCGCGTTGGTCTGGAACGAGCCGTCGCGCGTGTACGCGTTGGTGCCGTCCGGCATCAGCACCTGGAAGAAGCCCGCGCCGTTGATCGCGACGTCCTTCGAGTTGCCGGTCTGCGTGAGGCCGCCCTGCGTGTACAGGCGCTCGGTCGCGACCTGCTGCACGCCGGTGCCGAGCTGCAGGCCCGACGGCAGCTCGGTCTGCTGCGTCGAATTCGCGCCGGGCTGGCGGATGGTCTGGTACAGCAGATCCTCGAACACCGCGCGCGACGCCTTGAAGCCGTTCGTGCTGGTGTTCGCGAGGTTGTTCGAGATCACGTCCATCTGCGCCTGCTGCGCATTCATGCCGGTGGCGGCGATGTAGAGCGAACGGTTCATTTGAATCTTCTCCTGATAGCGAGGGCCGTGCCGCTCAGCTGAAATTGAGCAGCTGGTTCGCCGTCTGCTCGTTCTGGTCGGCCGTCTGGATCAGCTTCGACTGAAGCTGGAACGCGCGCGCGTTGTCGATCATCGCGACCATCGCGGTCACCGGGTTCACGTTGCTGCCTTCGAGCGAATTCGGCGTGACGACCACGTTCGGGTCGGCGTCGGCCGGATTGCCGTCGGCGGTGCGGAACAGCCCGTCGTTGCCGCGCGTGAGCGTGGCCGGGTCGGGATTGACGAGCTTCATCTGGTCGACGATCGCGACGGCGGTGGGCGGGTCGCCCGGCATCAGCGCGGACACCGTGCCGTCCTTGCCGATCGTCACTTCCGCGTTCGGCGGCACCGAGATCGGGCCGCCGTTGCCGATCACCGGCAGGTTGCTCGCGTTCACGAGCTGGCCGTTCTCGTCGACGTGCAGGTTGCCGGCGCGCGTGTACGCCTCGCTGCCGTCGGCCGTCTGCACCGACAGCCAGCCGGCGCCCTGCACGGCCACGTCGAGCGGGTTGCCGGTGCGCGTGATCGGACCCGGCGCGTAATCGGCGCCGGGCGTGGACGCGAGCACGTAGGTGCGCGTCGTCGTCGGGTCGATGTTGCTGCCGTCGCCGAAATTCATCGGCACCGCGCGATACGTCGCGAGCTGCGCGCGAAAGCCCGTCGTCGACGCGTTCGCGAGGTTGTTCGCGACCACCGCCTGCTGGTCGAGCGACTGCGACGCGCCCGTCATCGCCGTATAGATCAGTCGGTCCATGGCTGCCGGTTATCCGCGCTTACAGGTTGATGAGCGTCTGGTCGACGGTCTGCTGCGTCTTGATCGTCTGCGCGTTCGCCTGGTAGTTGCGCTGCGCGGTGATCAGGTTGACGAGCTGCGCCGTCAGATCGACGTTCGAGTTCTCGAGCGCGCTGCCCTGCAGCGTGCCGTGGTTCGTGCTGCCCGGCGCCGACACCTGCGGCACGCCCGACGCCGACGATTCGGCGTACTGGTTGCCGCCGAGGTTCACCAGCCCGTTCGGGTTGTTGAAGTTCGCGATCGCGATCTGGCCCAGCACGGCGGTCTGGCCGTTCGAGTAGTTGCCGGTCAGCTTGCCGTCGGCGCCGATCGTGTAGGTCGTCAGCGTGCCGCTCGCGTAGCCGTCCTGCGCGAGGTTGTTCACGCCGTTCTTGCCGCCGTACTGCGTCGTGCCGGTCAGGTTGAGCGTCAGTTGTTGCGGCGTCGTGGAGCCGTCGGTGGTCGGCACCGTGAAGTCGAACTGGCCGAGCGACGTGGTCGGCGTGGTCGAGCCCGGCAGCGTCGTGCTCTTGATCGCGCCCGACGAATCGAAGGTGATCGTGCCGAGGTCGGTCGGGGTCGCGGCGCCCTGCACGTTCGCATACGCTTCCCACGTGCCGGCCGCCGACTTCACGAAGTACATGTTCACCGGCTGCGAGCCGCCGAGCGAGTCGTACACCTGGATCGACGTCGAATAGTTGTACGTCGTGTTGTCGTTCGGGTCGAACGGCGTCTTGGCCGGCACCTTGTCCTGCGAGTTCAGGTTGAACTGGCCGGTGATCTTGGTCGTCGCGGTCGGCGCGATGTTGCTGGTCGGCGCCTGCAGCGGCACGGTCTGCGCGGTGTTGATCACGCCGCCGCCGTTGGCCGCGTAGCCCATCAGGTTACGGCCCTGCGAGTCGACGATGAAGCCGTTCTTGTCGCGCTGGAACGTGCCGTCGCGCGAGTACGTCGTCACGCCGTTGTTCGACATCTGGAAGAAGCCGTTGCCGTTGATCGCGACGTCGAGCGACGAGTTCGTCGTGTTGATCGTGCCCTGCCCGAAGTTCTGCTGCACCGCGTTCAGCGACGTGCCGATGCCGATCTGCGTGTTGACCGACGTCGCGACCGAGTTCGCGTACATGTCGGCGAATTGCGCGGTGCTCGACTTGAAGCCGACCGTGTTCGCGTTCGCGATGTTGTTGCCGATCACGTCGAGCGCGTTCGATGCGCCGGCGAGGCCGCTCAGACCCTGTTGATAACCCATTTCGGTCTCCGTTAGGAAAAAGCTCGATCAATCAGTTGGTGGTGGTGTCGCCGGACGAGGACGACTTCGTGTTCGGGAAGATCGACGCAACCTGGGTGAGCCCCACCGTCGTGCCGTTCGACAGCACGAGCCCGGCGGTGCCGTCCGCCTGCTTGATCACGCTCTGCACCGTCGCGGCCGCGAGCACGGTCGGCGCATACGTCTTGCCGTCGCTGCCCGTGTACTGCGCGCTCACGGTGTAGGTGCCGTCGGGCAGCGCGTTGCCGGCCGCGTCCGTCGGCGTCCAGTTGAACGGCACGGTGCCGGCCGCCTGCTTGCCCGCGTCGATCGTGTTGACGACGGCGCCCGTCTTGTCCTTCACGGTGATCGTCAGGTTCGACACGTCGTTCGCGAGCGACACGCCGAACGGCGACGCCGCGCCGCCCTTCACGCCGACGCTGTTGCCCGGCGCGAGCACGTTGGTGCCGATCAGCAGCGCGGCCTGCGTCTGCTGGCCGGCCGCGAGCTGCGACGACAGCGACGTGAGCGACGTGTTCAACTGCGCGATGCCGCTCACCGTGTTGATCTGCGCGAGCTGCGACGTCATCTGCGAACTGTCGACGGGGCTCGTCGGATCCTGGTTCTGCAACTGCGTGACGAGCAGCTTCAGGAACGTCGCCTGCAGGTCGCTCGCCGACGTGCCGTTGGTCGACGACACTTTGTTGGTGTTCATCGTGTCGGTCGGCAGCGTCGACACGTTGGTGCCGTTGCTGCCGATCGTCGTGTTGGAGGAAGTCATCCTGGGTGGCCTTCTGTCGGAACTGTCGGTGTCGGGTCGGTCGGGTCGTCGGCGCGCGGCTTACGAGCCGATCGTCAGCGTCTTGAGCATCAGCGTCTTCGCGGTGTTCAGCGTCTCGACGTTGGCCTGGTACGAGCGCGACGCCGAGATCATGTTCACCATCTCCTGCACCGGATCGACGTTCGGCATCTGCACGTAGCCGTTCGCATCGGCGGCCGGGTTCGCCGGGTCGTAGGTCGATTTCATCGGCGACGGGTCGTCCATCACCTTCGTCACGCGCACGCCGCCCACGCCCTGGCCGGACGCGGTGCGCGCGCCGCCCATCGGGTCGGTCGCGAACACGACCTGCTTGGCCTTGTACGGCTTGCCGTCGGGGCCGGTCGCGCTGTCGGCGTTCGCGAGGTTCGACGCGGTCACGTTCAGGCGCTGCGATTGCGCGGACAGCGCCGAACCGGCGACGCCGAAGATGTTCATCAACGAAGGCATGGAGGCTCCTTGTGCTTGGGTCCGGGTCCGGATTCGGAAGCGGCGCTTACGAGTTCGTCGAGATCGCGGCGATCATCGCCTTGATCTGCTGGGTCATCACGGTCATCCCGGTTTCGTAGTGCAGCGCGTTGTTCGCGAACTGCACGCGCTCGACGTCGAGATCGACCGTGTTGCCGTCGAGCGACGGCTGCAGCGGCATCCGGTATTGCGCGCGGCCGTAGTCGTCCGACGGGCCGCCGGTCGGAATCAGCTTCGCGGTGCCGGCCATGTGGCCCGGCGCCGTCGACACCATCGACATGCCGCTCGTCACGCCGGCCGGCTGCGCCATCGGCAGTGGCGCGGCGTTGCTCGGCGCGAGGCCGCCGCCCGTCTGCTTGAGCGAGCGCGCGAGCGTCGACGCGAAATCGACGTCGCGGGCCTGGTAGCCGGGCGTGTCGGCGTTCGCGATGTTCGACGACAGCAGTTCCTGCCGGTAGGCGCGCACGTCGAGCGCCTGTCGGCCGAACGCGAATTCCGCATCGAGTTTGTCCAGCATGTGTGCGTCTCTCCGTATGAAGCGCTGCACGCCCCTCGCGCCGGATGGCGGCCCGAGCGGCTTTTTTCCATGACAGCGATGGTAGGCGCGGCACGCAACCGGCAATCGGGCGAATAACGCGGCAAAGGCCCCCTCTATTCATCGTTTGCGCGACGCCCGCGCTCCCTAGAATGCGAAGCGGATCAACGGATCGAGGACACGGCGATGACGGGCGGCGCACTTCGCGACAGGAACGGGCGGCTCACGCACGTCCGGCGTGCGTTCGCGCTCGCCGCGGCGCTGTGGATCGCCGCGCCCGCCGTGCACGCGGACGACGGGATGATCGTGATTCCCGGACGCGGCGAGACGGCCGAAACCGCGCTCGCGCACGCCAACGCGGCGAGCGGCGGGCAGTTCGGCGCGAATGCGGGCGCCGCTTCCGCTTCGGGCGCGCAGCGCGCGGCCGGCGGAGCGAGCGCCGCGACCGGCGCCGGCTACGCGGCGCAACCGGCCGGCCAGATGGTCGTGACGAGCGTGCCGCCGCCGGCCGCCGCGCCGGCTCCCGCGCCGGTCCCCGTCTACGCAGCCCGCGCGAACGCCGGGTACGGCGCGTCGCCGCGTGCAGCGGACCCGGCCGCCATCGCGACGGTCGTCGCCGGCACGGCCGAGCCGGCATCGAATGCCGCGCGGCCGGCGCCGCCACCGGCAGCATCGGCCCGCCTCGCGGCGGCGCCGCGCACGGCGGCCGCCTCCGCCAACCCGGCCCCGGCTGCCGCCACGTCCCCGCCCGCGACGCCGCCCGGCCAGCAAGATCCCGAAACGATCCGGCGCGCGGCCCTCGCGTTCCTGCAGCAGCAGATCGCCGGCCTGCCCGGCAAGACCACCGCGACGGTCACGACCGCCTTTCCGCGCGGGCTCGCCGCGTGCACGACGCTCGAACCGTTCCTGCCGACCGGCGCGCGCCTGTGGGGCCGCACGACGGTCGGCGTGCGCTGCGCGGGCGAACGGCCGTGGACCGTCTACCTGCAGGCGAAGGTCGCCGTGCAGGCTACCTATTACGTCGCCGCGCGCCAGATCGCGCCCGGCGAGCCGCTCTCCGCGGCCGATCTCGTCGCGCGCGACGGCGACCTGACGGTGCTGCCGCTCGCGGTGATCACCGATCCGGCGCAGGCGATCGGCGCGACCGCGCTCGCGCGCATCTCGGCCGGGCTGCCGCTGCGGCAGGACATGCTGAAGAGCGCGGCGTCGGTGTCGGCCGGCCAGACGGTGCGGGTCGTCGCGACCGGCCCCGGCTTCACGATTTCGGCCGAGGGCAGCGCGCTCGCGAATGCGGCGCCCGGCCAGTCGGTGCGGGTGCGGATGGCGGCGGGCCAGATCGTCACGGCGATCGTCAAGGACGCCGGCACCGTGGAAATTCCGCTGTAGGGACGGATCGGCCGCAAAAATGTAAAGAATTGTTTATTCGGAGCCTGTCGGGCTCGCGATGCTAAAGTTCGGGCCGACCCGGCCGTTATCTGGGTCAAACCGTACAGGAAACCCATCGTGAAGATCGATTCCACTCCGAAACCGAGCCCCCTCGCGCCGACCGGCAACGGCGCGGCCCGTGCGCCGTCCGGCACGGACCAGCCGTCCGCACCGGCAGCCGACGCAGGATCGACCGGCGGCGACGCGACCGTGAACCTGTCGGGTCTGTCCGGCCAGTTGCGTTCGGTGTCCGCATCGGGCGACGCCGATATCGACGCAGGCCTGGTCCAGTCGATCAAGGACGCGCTGAACGACGGCACGCTGACGATCGACGCGAACAAGATTGCCGACGGCGTATTGAACACCGCCCGCGAGCTGCTGCAGCAGCAGCGTCCGGGCAGCTAATCCCCGGCCTCGTGGCCGGGTCACCCCGGTTTGCCGGCGCGCGCAGCACTGCGCGCACCGGCGTGACGAGCATGACGCGATGAGAGAAGAGCTGCTGGCCACGGTCAACGACGAACACGCGACGGTCGAGGCGTTCGCGTCCCTGCTCGTCTACGAGGAAAAGGCGCTGACGACGGCCGAGCCGCTCGAGATGCTGCCCGGGATCGTCGAGAAGAAAAGCGCGCTGATCGACCGGCTCGCGCAGCTCGAACGCACGCGCGACACGCAGCTTTCCGCGCTCGGCTTTCCGGCCGGCAAGAAAGGCATGGACCAGGCGGCCGAGCGCGATGCGCGCCTCGCGAGCCGCTGGCAACTGCTGCAGCAGGCCGCCGAACGCGCGCGCCAGGCCAATGCGAACAACGGGATGCTGATCCGGATCCGGATGGACTACAACGAGCGCGCGCTCGCGGTGCTGCGCTCGGCGCCCGCGCCAGCCGGCGTGTACGGCCCCGACGGGCGCGTGTCGGCGCTCACGCGCTGACAGGCCGACGTCGCGCCGCGCGGCCGTCCGGCGGCCGCGCCCCCTGCTTTCCCCTTCGTTACAACAGCGGACACGCGGTGACCTGCGTGCCGCGTTCCACGCACAGCCGCTCGTAGTCGCGCAGGTACGCGCGCTCGGCGTCGTCCAGCAGATCGAGATCGATCAGGTCCCAGTCGTAGCCGACCGTCACGATGTTCTCGAACGTCACCGTGCCCGGCTGCGCGTCGTCCGGCCGCACGATCACGATGTTCTCGATCCGCACGCCGCCCTTGCCCGGCAGGTAGATGCCCGGCTCGACCGAAATCACCGCATTCGGCACCAGCCCGTACGTCGCGCCCGGCGCGAACCGCACGCCGCCCTCGTGCACGTGGATCCCGACGCCGTGCCCGGTGCCGTGGCCGAAATCGTGGCCATGATCGCGGCACACCTGGCGCACCAGCGCATCGACGTCGCCGCCCGTCGCCGTGGCCGGAAAGCGCGCGACGAGCCCCTTGATGCAGGCCTTCAGCGCGACCGTGTAGATCTCGCGCTGCCACGGCTGCGCGACCGTCTCCGGCCGCGTGCGGCGCAGCACGACGCGCGTGCAGTCCGTCGCGAAGCCGGCTTCGTAGTACGCGCCGCTGTCGAGCAGCACGAGCTCGCCCTCGGTCAGCTCGACGTCGGCGCTCGCTGCCGTGTAATGCGCGAACGCGCTGTTCGCGCCGTTCGCCGCGATCGACGGGAACGACAGCGCGACCGCCGAACGGGCGCCGTACGCGTCGTTGATCCTGCGCGCGAGGTCGTACTCGGTGTGGCGCACGCCCGGCTCGCCGGTCTTCGCCCAGCGCATCGTCTCGGCGATCGCCGCGGAGCTGCGCGCGAACGCGTCGCGGAAGCGCTCGAGCACCGCCGGCGTCTTGCTTGCCCGCATCGCCTCGACCGGGTTGAAATCGGCATGCCGCGCGTGCGGCCACACGCGCCTCACCGCGTCGACGAGCGCGCAGTTCACCGATTCGAAGCCGTAGCACACGTGCTCGACCGCGAACCGGGCCAGAAACCGTTCGAGCGCCGCGACGTCGCGCCGGATCACGTGCAGCGCCGGATACGAATCGAGCGCGACCTCGCAGCGGTCGCAGCCTTCCGGCAAGAACAGCGCCACCTGGCCGCCGATCGCGAACAGGAAGCCGAGGTGCGACGACGCATTCGGGATGTGATAGCCGCGGCTGTTCAGCAGATACGCGAGATCGTCCGACGCGCAGGTGAAGAACGCCGTCCTGCCGTCGGCCGCGCCGGTATGTGCGGCGAGCCGGCGGTTCAGCGCGTCGAGGTTCTGCGCGACGCTCGCGCCGGTCATCGCGGCCGGAATCTCGAAGATCGGCCGCTCGACGTTCCAGCCCGGCAGCGCGATCGCGCGATCGATCTCGCGATCGGCGAGGCTCGCCCAGTCGAGCGACGCAGCCTGCGTCTGCTCGAACAGCCGGTCGCGCTGCGCGACGCTGATCCGCCGCGCGTCGTAGCCGACCCGCGCGAGCCGGCTCGCGTGCGCGAGCAGCCAGTCGGCCATCGCCTGCCAGATCGTCACGTCGATGCCGAGCTTCTCGACGCGCACGCGCGCCGGATCGCACTGCTCGTCGGCCTGGAAGTGATAGCGGCCGTCGACGAACAGCACGAACGGCGGCAGATCGAGCGCCTGCGCGGTCGCCGCGCTCAGAAAGATTCCGCAGCCGGCCGATCCGTCGAAACCGGACACCGCATAGCGCGGGTTGTTGCCGCGCGGCAGGTATTCGGTCACGTATTCGTCCTGCGACGTGATCACCACCGCGTCGAGCCGCGCGGCATCGAGCAGGCGCGACAGGCCGGCCTGCGTGTCGGCGACGGACGCGTCGTACGCGGGAAGGCCGGAGAAGCTGTATTTCAGTCGATCGATCATCGGATGCCCGTTATTCGTTGCTGTCGGCGGCCGGAAGCATGTCGCGGCGTCGCGCCTGCCTGACACGACACGTCGCCGCGGTTCAGGTCACGCACGGCACGACGCGCGGCCGCGGCCGCGCCGCCGTTCAGGCGGCGGGCCCTCGGTAAAATTTTTGTCTCACTTAACTTTGTTTGATGCGCGACAGAATCTAGAGCACGCTGAAATCGAGGTCAAGCCAAAATTTTCGTAGGACTAAAATCGGCGCCCCGCCCGCGGATTCCGGCACAACGCCAATTCGGCCGGCGACGCCGCGCGGTACAATGCGCCGGCCCAGCCGCCGCCCCGCCCCGGCGGCCGCTTGGCCCCTTCGCCCGCGTCCCGACTCGTTGCCACACGAAAGAGATTCATGGATTCAGACCTCATGCGTATCGGCCAGCGCATTCGCCGCCTGCGCCGGGAAGCGAAGAAGACGCTGCTGGAAGTCGCGTCCGAAGCGAAACTGTCGGTGGGGTTCCTGTCGCAGGTCGAGCGTCATCTGACGGGCATCTCGCTGTCGTCGCTCGTCAACGTCGCGAAGGCGCTGGGCGTGCCGCTCGGCGCGCTGATCGACCAGCCGCGCCAGGCGCAGCCCGATTCGCACGAGGGCAGCCGCAGGCCGTATGCGCTCGACGCCGCGTCGCAGTGGTACGAGCGGCTGTCCACCACGTTCGACGGCAGCCAGATCAACGCGCTCAAGGTGCAGATGATGGAAGGCTACCGGTCCGAATGGGTCGCGCACGCCGGCGACGAATTCGTGTACGTGCTGGCCGGCCGCGTCCGCTACACGGTCGGCAAGAAGCATTACCCGCTGACGGCCGGCGACTCGCTGCACTTCGACGCGCGCAAGCGCCATCGCGTGGCCAACGTCGGCGACGGGCCGGCCGAGCTGATCACCGTCAGCACGCTGCCGCTGTTCGACGACAGCGGTGCGGAATGCGTGCCTGCGACGACGGATATCGGGCAGCCGGCCGCCGGCGCGCCGCGCGTGCGCGGCCGCGCGCCGGCGCCCGAACGGAATGGCCGCGACGCCGCCGCGGCACGGCCGTCGAGGGCCGGCGCAGCCGAAAGGAAGGGGACGGCGAAGGCGCGCGCCGCCGCCGCCGGCAAACGCCCGGCGGCCGCGACCCCGGCACGCAGGAAGAAACCGTAACGGCCGACGGGCGCGCACGCCCTGCGCGCTGTTCCGCGCCGCCTACTCGCCGATCGCGAGTGCCTGCGCGACAGCCTGGATCCGCGCGCGGTGCACGGCATCCTTGATCTTCTCCGTGTCGCTGCCGATGCCGCGCGCGATCGCGCCGGCGTCGACGCTGCGCGCCGCCGCGAGCGCGACGCGCAGCCGCTCGGCCTGCGGGTACGGCTGCGCCTCGAGCCCGAGCCGGCCGCGCGCATCCGATTCGCAAGCCTGCAGCAGCTCGGCGAAGCGCGCCGGCTTGCGCAGCGCGTCGCTGCGCTCGAAGAGCCGCACCAGCGCGGCCGCGCCCATTTCCATCACGCGATGCAGGTTGCCGTGCTCGCGCGCGACCACCAGCGCGAGATCGCGGCATTCGTTCGGCACGCGCAGCCGCTCGCACAACGGCTTGAGCAGTTCGACGCTGCGGCCTTCGTGGCCGACGTGGCGCGGCAGCACGTCCGCGGGCGTCGTTCCCTTGCCGAGATCGTGCGTGAGCGCCGCGAAGCGCACCGCCAGCGAATAGCCCTGCTTCGCCGCGTAGTCGACCACCATCATCACGTGCACGCCGGTGTCGACTTCCGGGTGGTAATCGGCGCGCTGCGGCACGCCCCACAGCGCGTCGACCTCGGGCAGGATGCGCGCGAGCGCGCCGCAGTCGCGCAGCACCGCGAACATCCGCGACGGCTTCGCCTCCATCAGCCCGCGCGCGATTTCCTGCCAAACGCGCTCGGGCACGAGCGCATCGACCTCGCCCGCGTCGACCATGCGCCGCATCAGCGCGAGCGTTTCGTCCGCGACCGTGAAATCCGCGAACCGCGCGGCAAAGCGCGCGATGCGCAGGATCCGCACCGGATCCTCGACGAACGCGTCGCTCACGTGCCGGAACACGCGCGCGCGCAGGTCGGCCTGCCCGTCGAACGGGTCGATCACCGGGCCCACCAGCGCGCCATCCGGGCTCACCTCGCGCGCCATCGCGTTGATCGTCAGGTCGCGCCGTGCGAGATCCTCGTCGAGCGTCACGTCCGGCGCGTAATGGAACTGGAAGCCGTGATAGCCGGCCGCCGTCTTGCGCTCGGTGCGCGCCAGCGCGTATTCCTCCTGCGTCTGCGGATGCAGGAACACCGGGAAATCCTTGCCGACCGGCCGGAAGCCCTGCGCGGTCATCTGCTCGGGCGTCGCACCGACCACCACGTAGTCGCGGTCCTGCACCGGCACGCCGAGCAATTCGTCGCGGATCGCTCCGCCTACTGCGTAGATGTTCATCACTGGGGCTCGTATTCGGCGATCACGTTGGTTTCGCGGCGCGCACCGTCGATCCACTGCCGCACCGCCGGCAGCGCCGTCACGCGCGCCGCATAGCCGGCGGCTTCCGGCGACAGCGCCGGCGCGTACGTGTTGAAGCGCATCACGACGGGCGCGTACATCGCGTCGGCAATGCCGAATTCGCCGAACAGGAACGGCCCGCCCGACGCCTCGATGCATTCGCTCCACAGCGCGTCGATGCGCGCGACGTCGGCGAGCGCTTCCGGTGTCGCGCCGCGCCCCGGCATCGACGCGCGGATGCTCATGCCCATCTGCGTGCGCAGCGCCGCGAAGCCCGAATGCATCTCGGCGGATATGCAGCGCGCATGCGCGCGCGCGAGCGGGTCGGCCGGCCACATCGGGAATTGCGGATAGCGCTCGGCGAGCGTCTCGGCGATCGCGAGCGAATCCCAGATCGCCGAGCCGTGATCGTCGACGAGGCACGGCACCTTGCCGGTCGGCGAGTATTCGCGGATGCGCGCGGCCGTGTCGTCGCGACGCAGCTCGACCACGATCTCGTCGAACGGGATGCCGAAATGCACGAGCAGCAGCCACGGCCGCATCGACCACGACGAGTAGTTCTTGTCTCCAATGACGAGCTTCATGACGGGGTTCCCGAAAACGCGAAAAAGGAAAAGAAAGGGGCTGGCCGACGTCGCCCGGCGCGCGGGCTAACGACGCGAGCGGAACCAGTCGAACCGCGAGCGTTTCGTCGCTTCGCCGAGATACGCGGGCGCGATGCTTTCGAGACTCGCGGGCGAGAGCCCGAGTTCCGGCGCGAGCGGCCCCGACAGCACGTTCGGCACCGACATCGTCGCGAGATTGTCGCGCGTGAGCACCGGCTCGCCAGGCAGGCATTCGAACACGCTTGCCTGCAGCCGCGCAAGCGCGTCGGGCAGCCGCACGATGCGTGCCTGCCGGCCGACCAGCGTGCCGCAGTAGCGCACCAGTTGCTCGAGCGTGTAGACGGTCGGGCCGCCGAGCTCGTAGGTCTTGCCGTGCGCGCCCGCGAGATCGAGCGTGTTGACGAACGCGCGCACGACGTCGCCGACGAACACCGGCTGGAAGCGCGCGTCGGGCATCGCGAGCGGCAGCACGGGCACCGTGCGCTGCAGGGTCGCGAACGTATTGAGGAAGGCGTCGCCCGGGCCGAACACGACCGACGGACGGAAGATCGTCAGCGCGAGCGAATCGGTGGCCGCGATCGCATGCAGCGCGGCTTCGCCGTCGCCCTTCGAGCGCTGGTACATGCTCGCGCCGTGCGAATCGGCGCCGAGCGCGCTCATGTGCAGCAGACGCCGCACGCCGGCCTCGGTGCAGGCCGTCGCGAGCGCGGCCGGCAGCGCGACGTGCGCGCGCTCGAAGCCCGGCCCGTACGGCGTGCCGCGCCCGCCGTGCAGCACGCCGACCAGGTTGATCGCCGCGTGCGCGCCGGCGACGAAGCGCGCGAGCGTGCGCGTGTCGAGCGCGTCGAGCTCGACGATGTCGACCGGCAGCATCTGCAGGTGGCGCGCGTGGTCGCGCCGCCGCGTGCCGATCCGCACGTGCTTGCCGGCGTCGATCAGCGCATTGACGAGCCGGCTGCCGATGAAGCCGGTGCCGCCCAGCAGCGCGACGGTCTGGCGATCCATGATGTGGGCCTCGAAAGAACACTGCCGCGTCTCGCGCGGCAGTTCATGTATCAGGGCGAGATCATGCCTAGACGCTTCTTCAACGACTGCGGTTTGCCCTCGAAGAGCGCCGCGTAGTAGACGGTGTTCGACAGCACGTTCTTCACGTAGTCGCGCGTCTCGTTGAACGGAATCGTCTCCGCGAAGATCGCGCCTTCGACCGGCTGCGTCAACACCTGGCGCCACTGGCGCGGCCGGCCCGGGCCCGCGTTGTAGCCGGCGGTGGCGAGCACCGGCGAGCTGTCGAAGTTGTTGTAGATGTCCGCGAGATACCAGGTGCCGAGCTGGATGTTGGTGTCGATGTCGTGCATCTGCGCACGCGAGATCGTGCCCATGCCGAGCTTCTTCGCGACCATCTGGGCCGTCGCCGGCATCAGCTGCATCAGGCCGCCCGCCCCCACCGACGAACGCGCGCTGATGATGAAGCGCGATTCCTGGCGGATCAGCCCGTACGCCCACTCGACGTCGAGGCCCGTCGACTGCGCGTAGCGCTCGACGGTCGTGCGGTACGGCGACGGATAGCGCAGCGTGAAGTCGTGCTCGGCCTTCGTGCGGTCGGCCGTGTTGACCGTGCGGTCGAGCAGCTCGACGCGCTTGCCGTATTCGGCGGCCGCGAGCAGCTGGCGATCGGTCATCCCGCGCAGCGGCCAGTTCCATTCGCGATTGCCTTCGAGGCGCAGGTTCAGCGCATAGAAGCGCTGCGCGAGCGCGAAGCCCGGGATCTTGCTCATCGCATCGATCTCGGCGTCGCTCACCTTCGTGCGCGGCGGAATCGTCGTGCGCTGGCCGAGCTCCTCGCCGGCCAACTGCCCGTAGAAGTTGAACTGGCCGGCCACCTGCTCGAATTCCTGGTTCGCCTGCAGCGTGTCGCCGCTCTGCTTGAGCGCGCGCGCATGCCAGTAGATCCACGCCGGATCGTTGCGCAGCGACGGCGGCATCTGCTCGATCGACCAGCGCACCATCGGCCAGTTGCCGGCGAGCAGCGCGGCGCGCGTGCGCCATTCGTAGCCCGGGTTCGACAGCGGCGCGTTCGCCGATTTCGCGTACCAGACCGAGGCCATCGGCGAGCGCTTGATCGCGCCCTGGTAGCCGATCGCGCCCCACGCGATCGCCTGTTCCTGCTTGGTCAGCGACGGCGCGACCGTCGTCAGCATCCCGGCGGCCGCGTCCGGATCGTTGCGCGCCATGCGGCCGAGCGCGATCAGCGCGAGCTGATGCGACGCGGCGTCGGGGCCGACGCCGCGCGCGAGATACAGCGGCGGCGCGCTCGTCGCCTGGTCGAAGCCGGCCGGGCGCGGGCCGAGCGCGTCGACGATCTTGCCGCCGAGCGTCGTGTAGTTCTGCTCGTACGCGAGGCGCGCCTGCTGCCACACGTCGTCGCTCGTGAACTGCTGGTTGACGGCGAGCGCGGTGATCAGGTCGACGCACGCGTCGCCGTAGTTCTTCGGCTCGACGAGCAGCGCGCGCGCCGCGTCGGCGACGTTCTCGTTGCGCGCCGCGCGCGATTCGAGCGCATAGCACTTGACCTGCGTGTCGTCGTCGAGCACGAAGCGCTTGTACTGGTCGTCGAAATTGCGCCAGTCGTGACGCGCGCCGAGCACGAGCAGGTAGTCGTTGCGCAGGCGATCGGCGATCGCCTGCCCGTCGTAGCGCTGCAGGAACGACTGCACGGGCGCGTCCGGCGCATCGACGCGCGCGCGGCCCGTCGAATCGAACAACTGCGGCTTGATCTGGAAATACTCGACGTAGGACGGAACCGGATAGTTCGGGATCATCGACGCAAGCTGCGCGGCCTTCGCGGCGTCGTTGCGGCGTGCGGCTTCGCGAAGCTGCACGAAGATCTGGTCATCCCCGGGGAGCGTGTCGTCGTTCGGTGCGGCGCATGCGGCCGTGCCCGCGACGAGCGCGGCGGCCGAAAGCGTCAGCGCGAGCGCGCGATATACTCGGAAAAGGCTGTTCGACATCGTTTTGAATGGAGCACGAAGTGAGCGAAAGCATAGCACGCAACCCTGTGCCGAACCCGAAGGTTGCGCTGCGCAAAACGCTGTCCGGCGCCCGTCGCGACGCCGCGTCGCAACCCGCCGCGAACGCCGCGCTCGACGCGCGGCTGCGCGCGCTGCTCGACCGTCTGGCGCCGCGCACGGTCGGGTTCTACTGGCCGCTGCCGGGCGAATTCGATGCGCGCGACGCGGTGCTCGCATGGTGCGCGGCGGGCGCCGGCCGGCGCGCCGCGCTGCCGGTGATCGGCGAGCGTCACACGCCGCTCGCCTTTCACGCGTGGGATGCGCGCACGCCGATGCGCGAAGGCCATCACCGGATTCCCGAACCGGCGTCCGGAATCGTCGTCGTGCCCGATCTTTTGCTGATCCCCTGCGTGGGATTCGATCTTCAGCGCTACCGGCTCGGCTACGGCGGCGGCTACTACGACCGCACGCTCGCCGCGTGGCCGGGCGACGCGCTGCCCGTGACGGTCGGCATCGCGTACGAAGCATGCCGCGTCGATGCGCTGCCGGCCGAAGCGCACGATCTCGCGCTGCGCTGGATCGTCACCGACGGCGCGCTTTACCCGGGCGCCGGATAATGCCGCGCGCGGCGCCGCGATCGTCGCCATGCGCCCGTGAGCGCATCGCCGCGCGCGCCCCTTTGCGCCGGCGCCTACAGCGACGCCGCCGCGCGCGCGGCCGTGTCGTAGAGGCCCGAAGCGTGGCGCAGCAACTGCGCCGCGTCGCCGATCTGCTCGTTGGTGAGGCCGCTGTCCTTCAGCGTCTCGATCAGGCAGTGCTCGCGCACCTCGCGGTATTTCAGGCACAGCTCGCGGCCCGCGTCGGTCGCGAAGAAGAACACTTCCTTGCCGCTCTTCTCGCTCTTCACATAGCCGCGGGCGATCAGTTTTTTCAGCGCATAGGTCGCGACGTGCGTATCCTCGATATTGAGCACGAAGCAGATGTCGGCGAGCTTCTTCTTGCGTTCGCGATGGCTGACGTGATGCAGCAGCGAGACCTCGACCGCCGTCATGTCCTTCGCGCCCGCCGCCGACATGCAGCGCACCATCCAGCGGTTGAACGCGTTGCCGGCCATGATGAGCCCGTATTCGAGCTCCGACAGTTCCGCGCTCGATTCGGAAACGAGGTGTTCGGATGACACGATCTTGGTCGCAGGACGCTTCATGGAAAGGCGGCGCAAGCCGGATGACAGGATGTGCCCGAGTGTACGCCAGAAGCCCCGGCCGACGAGCTAGGCGAAAACGCTTATTGAGAAGTTGTCGATATTTTATTGACAATGTGCGCTAACATTGCCGTCCGAACCGTGCCAGTCCGATGACGCAACCCCGCATTTATCCGCTCGGCGATGCCGCCCTCGTCTGCGAGGTGCCGCCGCCCGCCACGCTCGATTGCCAGCGCCGCGTCTGGGCCGTGGCCGAGGCTGCGCGCGCATGGCCCGACGTGATCGACGTCGTCCCCGGCATGAACAACCTGACCATCGTGTTCGACGCGCTCGCCGCGACGGCCGACTCGCTCACGCCCGCGTTGCGCGACGCGTGGGAGACGGCCGACGTCGAGCACGCGGACGGCCGCGAGGTCGAGATCCCGGTCGAATACGGCGGGGCCGCCGGCCCCGACCTGGCCGCCGTCGCCGCGCACACGGGCCTGTCGGCCGATGAAGTCGTCGCGCGCCACGCGGGCGGCGCCTACGTCGTGTTCTTCGTCGGCTTCCAGCCGGGCTTCGCGTATCTGGGCGGCCTCGACGCGTCGCTGCACACGCCGCGCCGCGCGGCGCCGCGGCTCGAGGTGCCGGCCGGCTCGGTCGGCATCGGCGGCGCGCAGACGGGCATCTACCCGGCCACGTCGCCCGGCGGCTGGCAGTTGATCGGCCGCACGTCGCAGGTGCTGTTCGATCCGGCGCGGCCGCAGCCGACGCTGCTGCTGCCCGGCGACCGCGTACGCTTCACCATCGCCGGAGTCCACACACGATGACCCAGAGCAACGCACCGGGCACCATCGAAGTCGTGCGGGCCGGGCCGCTGTCGACCGTGCAGGATCTCGGGCGCCGCGGCATGCGCCATCTCGGCGTCGCGCAGGGCGGCGCGCTCGACGGCCTCGCGCTCGAGGTCGGCAACCGGCTCGTCGGCAACCGCCCCGACGCCGCGGCCGTCGAAATCACGATCGGCCCCGCCGCGTTCCGCTTCCCGCGCCCCACGCGCATCGCGATCACCGGCACCGAATTCGGCGCGACGCTCGACGGCAAGCCCGTGTACGCGTGGTGGAGCCTGCCGGTCGACGCCGGGCAGACGCTCGTGCTGCCGGCCGCGAAACGCGGGATGCGCGGCTACCTGTGCATCGCGGGCGGCATCGACGTGCTGCCGATGCTCGGCTCGCGCAGCACCGATCTCGCGTCGCGCTTCGGCGGCCTCGGCGGCCGCGCGCTGCGCGACGGCGATCGCCTGCCGGTCGGCGTGCCGCCGGCCGGCGCGGGCTGCCTGGCGCCCGATGCGCCCGAATTCGGCGTGAAGGCGCCCGCGTGGTGCGCGTTCGTGCGGGTCGACGAGCCGCCGCGCCGTCACCGCCCCGCGCATGCGCCGTGGGCGATGCCCGTGCGCGTGCTGCCGGGCCCCGACTACGCGTCGTTCGCGGCCGATGCGCAGCAGGCGTTCTGGGACGAGGAATGGCTCGTCACCGCGAACAGCAACCGGATGGGCTATCGCCTCGCCGGCGCCGAGCTCGCGCGCGAGCGGCCGGTCGAGCTGCTGTCGCACGCGGTACTGCCCGGCACGGTCCAGGTGCCGCCGAACGGCCAGCCGATCGTGCTGATGCACGACGCGCAGACCACCGGCGGCTACCCGAAGATCGGCACGGTGATCCGCGCCGATCTGTGGAAGCTCGCGCAGGCGCGGCTCAACCTGCCGATCCGCTTCGTGCGCACGACGCCCGATGCCGCGCGTGCCGCCCTCGTCGCGGAACGGGCGTACCTGCGGCAGATCGACGTCGCGATCGAGATGCGCGAGGAGGCGCGCCGCCGCGCCGGATCGCGCGCGGCGTGACAATGGCGGAAGCAGCAGCGAAAGACGCGCCACGCAACCAGTGGACGAGGAACATATGGAAATCGATCTGAATGCCGATCTCGGCGAAGGATGCGGATCGGACGAGGCGCTGCTCGACCTCGTCACGTCGGCGAACATCGCATGCGGCTGGCATGCAGGCGGCGCGAACGCGATGCGCGACTGCGTACGCTGGGCCGTGCGCAAGGGCGTGTCGATCGGCGCGCACCCGAGCTTTCACGATCCGGAGAATTTCGGCCGCAAGGAAATGCAGCTACCGGCCGGCGACATCTATGCGGGCGTGCTGTACCAGCTCGGCGCGCTGTCGGCGATCGCGCAGGCCGAGGGCGGGCGCATCGCGCACGTGAAGCCGCACGGCGCGCTGTACAACCAGGCCGCGCGCGACCCGATGATCGCCGACGCCGTAGTGTCCGCGATCCACGATTTCGATCCGTCGCTCGCGGTGTTCGGCCTCGCGAACAGCGTGTTCATCGCGGCCGCGCGGCATGCGGGGCTCGCGGCGGTGGAAGAGGTGTTCGCCGATCGCGGCTACCGCGCGGACGGCTCGCTGGTGCCGCGCAGTCAGCCCGGCGCGCTGATCGACGACGAAGACGCGGTGCTCGCGCGCACGCTCGACATGGTGCGCAACCGGCAGGTGCGCGCGTTGAGCGGCGAGTGGGTGCCGCTCAATGCGCAGACCGTCTGCCTGCATGGCGACGGGCCGCATGCGCTGGCGTTCGCGAAGCGGATCCGCGCGGCGCTCGAGGCTGCCGGTGTCGACGTCGTGGCGCCCGGCGCACTGCAGGCCGACGAACGCGCGTAACGAAGCATTCGCGTATTCGGCGTATTCGGCACATTGCCGCGGGCCGCACGTTTTCGTCGCGGCAAAGAAAAAAGCGCCCTCGCGGCGCTTTTCCGTTGGTGCAATCGCCGCGGCTTCGCCGTCTGTCGATTCACCCCCCGAAACCGTCTTTCGACGGTGACCGGAAAAATATTCCGGATTAAAAAACGTCCGCCGCCGCCCGATCACTGCCTTCCCCGGTCAGACGACGGAACGTCGCTTATGTGCAAGTCGGCCCGCATGCATGTGTTGTAGACGACGTTGGCCCCGCCGTGCATGCAGACTCTCCGCGGCCGGCACGTGCTTCACGTGCCGGCGACGCTCACCCCGCGCTTTATTTCTGCTACCCCGTAGAACTTATCTATTCTTTTCATTTTTTCAACTTGTGGGATGAAGAATAGAGATCGGCCGAACGGGATGTCAATCGTTTTAAACGCTATTTTCCGACGATTCAAGGGTTTTCCTTATCGACCGGCGCCACCGCGCAGGCGCGTCGCGCGGCGCGCGAGTCGTCGATCAAACAGGGGATGATCACGGCGGGCAGCCGGGCGCGATCAGTTCGCGTCGACCCGGTATCCTTGCTGGCGCAACAATTCGAGCACGCCGCGCGGGCCACCGAGATGCAGCGCGCCGATCGCGACGAACAGCGGCCGGTTCGGCGCGGCGATTGCCGTCATCCGTGCAACGAAGCGCCGGTTGCGCTCGTACACGATCTTGTTGTCGAGCGACGCCGACAACGCCTTCGAACGCGCGAGCCGTTCGCTCTTCGCGACGGCCCACGCCGAGATCGCATCGGCGTCGCCAATTCGCCACAGCCGGTGCAGCGCCTTGATGTCGTCGGCGTTCTGCGCGGGCGTCTGCACCATGTCCTGCGCGAGCATCTCGCGCTGCTCGGCGAGCGTCAGCCCGGTGAACGCGCGCATCTGCTCGGCGAGCGTCTCGAGCCCGATCACGCGGCCGCCCTTCTTCCTCAGGAACACGTTCTGCAGCTGCGCCTCGGTGCCGTATTCGGTCTGCAGGCCGGCCGACAGCGAATCGTACGTCTCGACGACGAGCGCCGCGAGCCACGGCCGCATCTTGCGGATCTCGGCGAGCGCGGCCGGGTTGCCGCGCAGGCGCGCCGCGAGCCGCTGCCACAGCGGCTCGGGCAGCAGGCGCTGCAGGCACGGGTAGCGGCACACGCCGTACTTCGACACGTCGTCCTGCGATTCGAGCAGATCGTCGGGCGACAGCTCGAGCGCGAGCGTCGGCGACGCGGCGAGCGCCGCGAGGATGGGCGGCCGGAACGGCTGCGCGCTCGGGTAGTCGGACGGATCGCCCGTGTGCAGCGTGCCGAGCACGTAGAGCGTGACCTTGCCCCTGGTCGCGACGTAGAACGGCATGCGCGCCGGCTGCACGCGTACGGTGCCGCGCGACACCGTGCCGTCGGACACGGCCGGCGCATGGAAGCCCGGCAGGCTCATGCCGGGCGGCGGAACCTGCGACGGACGAATCGGCGCGGTCGCCGGCGCACGCCCTTCGGCACGCGCCGGTTCGACGGGGGCCACGACGCTGGCCGCCACGCACGCGCCGGCCAGCGCCGCGCCCGTGACGGTACGCACGCTCCAGCGCCGCGCGTCGCGGTACGCGCGCATTGCGCGCGCGCCGCCTGCCCCCGCACGGCGCGCGCCGGACACGCGCGCCGCCAACGCTTCAGGCATTCGCCTCCCCGACTTCCTCGGCGCGATGGCAGGCCACGCGCCGGCCGTCCACTTCGCGCAGTTGCGGCTCCTCGACGCGGCACCGCTCGATCGCGTACGGGCAGCGCTGATGGAACGCGCAGCCCGACGGCGGATTGAGCGGCGACGGCAGTTCGCCCTGCAGCTTGATCTGCACGCGGCGGTCTTCCTCGAAGATCGCCGGCGTCGCCGACATCAGCGCCTGCGTGTACGGATGGCGCGGCCGGGCGTAGATCGTCGCCTTGTCGCCGAGCTCGGCGACGCTGCCGAAGTACATGACCATCACGTCGTCCGCGACGTGCTCGACCACCGACAGGTTGTGCGAGATGAACACGTAGCTCGTCTTGAACTGCTCCTGCAGATCCATGAACAGGTTCAGGATCTGCGCCTGGATCGACACGTCGAGCGCGGACACCGGCTCGTCGGCGACGACGATGCGCGGATCGAGGATCATCGCGCGCGCGATCGCGACCCGCTGGCGCTGGCCGCCGGAGAACATGTGCGGATAGCGCTTCGCGTGCTCGGGCCGCAGGCCGACCGTGCGCATGATCTGCGCGACGCGCGCGGCGCGCTCGGCGGCCGTCAGGTTCGCGTTGATCTCGAGCGGCTCGGCGAGCGTCTGCTCGACGGTCTTGCGCGGGTTCAGCGACGCGAACGGATTCTGGAACACCATCTGCACGCGGCGGCGCAGGTCGGCGACCGTGTCGCGGCTCGCGCCGGCCACGTTCTTGCCGTCGATCACGAGGCTGCCCGCGGTGGGCGCCTCGATCATCGTGAGCTGGCGCGCGAGCGTCGACTTCCCGCAGCCCGACTCGCCGACGACGGCAAGCGTCTTGCCGCGCTTGAGCGAGAACGACACGCCGTTCAGCGCCTTCACCGTGCCCTGGCCGAACATCCCGCGCTTCACCGTGTAGTGCTTCGCGAGTCCGTCGGCCACCAGTACCGCTTCCTCGTCGTGCGGCGTGGCACGGACTTCTTGATTTACATTCATCGTGAACTCCTGTCGACCGGAGTTTGCGCTTTAGCGCTTACTCCGGTCCCATGCAAAGCCGTCAGGTCGAGGTTGGAAACATTGAGCGGCTTGATGCAGCGTGCGCGCATCGCATCGTTGGCCGGCACCAGCGGGTCGAGCGCCGGCCGCGCCTTGCGGCAATCGTCGACGACGTACTTGCAGCGCGGCGCGAACAGGCACCCGGACGGGCGATCATCGCGGCCCGGCACCATGCCGGGCAATGCGGCAAGGCGACGCGCCCCCTGATTGTGCTCGGGAATCGCCGCGAGCAGCGCTTCGGTGTACGGATGATGCGGCGCGCGGAAGATGTCGGGCACGCGGTTGGTCTCGATGATCTCGCCCGCGTACATCACCGCGACGCGATGCGCGACCTCCGACACCACGGCCAGATCGTGCGAGATCAGCACGAGCGCCATTCCGCGTTCCTTCTGCAGCTTCACGAGCAGATCCATGATCTGCGCCTGGATCGTCACGTCGAGCGCGGTGGTCGGCTCGTCGGCGATCAGCAGCTTCGGGTTGCACGCGACGGCCATCGCGATCATCACGCGCTGGTTCATCCCGCCCGACATCTGGTGCGGGAACGACGCGATGCGGTTCTTCGCATCGGGAATGCCGACCTGGTCGAGCAGCTCGAGCGCGCGCCGGTGCAGCGCGTCGCCGCGCAGCCCTTCGTGCAGCTTCAGCACTTCCTTGATCTGGTAGCCGACCGTGTAGCTCGGGTTCAGGCTCGTCAGCGCGTCCTGGAACACCATCGCGATGTCCTTGCCGACGATCCTGCGGCGCGCCTTCGGCGACGCCTTCAGGAGATCCACGCCGTTGAACGTGACCTCGTCGGCCGTCACCTTGCCGGGCGCGTCGATCAGGCCCATCAGCGCCATCATCGTCACGCTCTTGCCCGAGCCCGATTCGCCGACGACGCCCACCACCTCGCCCGGCGCGACCGACAGGTTGATCCGGTCGACCGCGGGCAGGCCGTTGAAATTCACCGCGAGATTGCGGATGGTCAGAAGATTCTGGCTGCTCATGTTCACGCCATCCGTTTCAGTTTGGGATCGAGCGCGTCGCGCAGCCCGTCGCCGAGCAGGTTGATCGCGAGCACCGAAATCAGGATCGACAGGCCGGGCATCGTCACGATCCACCATGCGTTATCGATGTAGTCGCGCGCGGAGGCCAGCATCGCGCCCCACTCGGCGGTCGGCGGCTGCACGCCGAGGCCGAGAAAGCCGAGCGCGGCCGCGTCGAGAATCGCCGACGAGAAGCCGAGCGTCGCCTGCACGATCAGCGGCGCCGTGCAGTTCGGCAGCACCTGCGAGAACATCAGGCGCAGCGTGCCGGCGCCGGCCACGCGCGACGCGGTCACGTATTCCTTCTGCAACTCGCCGAGCGCCGACGCGCGCGTGAGGCGCACGTAGGCCGGCAGCGCGACGATCGCGATCGCGAACATCGTGTTGGTGAGGCCCGGGCCAATGATCGCGACGACCGCGACCGCGAGCAGCAGCGACGGCAGCGCGAGCAGCACGTCCATGATGCGCATCACCGGCGTGTCGGCCCACTTCTGGAAGAACGCGGCGACGAGCCCGAGCACGATGCCGGGAATCAGCGCGAGCACGACCGACACGAAGCCGATCCAGAACGACATCCGCGCGCCGAACATCAGCCGCGAAAGGATGTCGCGGCCCGCTTCGTCGGTGCCGAGGATGAATTGCCAGTTGCCGCCGGCGAGCCACGCGGGCGGAATCTTCACGTAGTCGCGATATTGCTCGACCGGGCTGTGCGGCGCGATCAGCGGCGCGAGCAGCGCGACTGCGATCAGCACGATCACGACGATGCCCGCGCCGACGGCGCCGCGGTTGCGCGAGAAGTTGGCCCAGAACTCGCGCAGCGCGAGCGCACGGCCGCCGGCCGGCGCGGATTCGGTCGGCAGGGTATTTTGCAGATTGCTCATGGAATTACCTCGTGTGGCGGATGCGCGGATTCAGCACGCCGTACAGCAGGTCGACGACCAGGTTCACGACGATCACGAGCGTCGCGATCAGCAGGATGCCGCCCTGGACGACCGGATAGTCGCGGCGGCCGATCGCGTCGATCAGCCACTTGCCGACGCCGGGCCACGAAAAGAGCGTCTCGGTCAGCACGGCGCCAGCAAGCAGCGTGCCGATCTGCAGGCCGATCACGGTGACGACCGGAATCAGCGCATTGCGCAGCGCATGCACGACGACCACGCGCACGGGCGACAGCCCCTTCGCGCGAGCCGTGCGGATGTAGTCCTCGCGCAGCACTTCGAGCATCGACGAGCGCGTCATCCGCGCGATCACCGCGAGCGGGATCGTGCCGAGCACGATCGCGGGCAGGATCAGGTGGCTCACCGCCGACTTGAACGCGCCTTCGTCCGGCGCGAGCAGCGCGTCGATCAGCATGAAGCCGGTCGGGTGCGGGAAATCGTATTCGACCGCGATGCGCCCTGACACCGGAGTCCAGCCGAGAGTCGACGAAAACACCATGATGAGGATCAGCCCCCACCAGAAGATCGGCATCGAATAGCCGGTGAGCGCGGTGCCCATCACGCCGTGATCGATGACCGAGCCGCGCCGCAGCGCGGCGATCACGCCGGCCGGCAGCCCGACCGCGAGGGCAAACACGAGCGCGCACAGCGACAGTTCGACGGTCGCCGGAAAACGCGCGAAGAATTCGCCCGCGACGCTCGTGTTGGTGATGATCGACATGCCGAGGTCGCCGTGCAGCGCCCGGCCGATGTAGTGCAGATACTGCAGCGGCAGCGGCTGGTCGAGCCCGAGGCGTTTCATCGCCTCCGCATGCATCGCGGGATCGACGCCGCGCTCGCCCATCATCACTTCGATGGGGTCGCCCGGTATCAGGTGAATCAGCGCAAACGCCAGGATGGTGATGCCGATGAAGGTCGGGATCACCATCCCCACGCGGCGCAACACGAATCTGAACATGATGCGTCTCGTATTTTCTTGTGGGAAATGTGCGACCGGCGACGAGGGGCTTCTGGCCCCTCGCCGCCGGATGATTTCAAGCCGGTTTTCTCAATGACGACAGCTTACGCCAGCCCCGTTACTTCACGCTGACACCGTCGAAACGCGCATAGCCGAGCGGCTCGATACGCATGTCGACCACGTTCTTGCGCACCGGCTGGTAGACCGTCGAGTTCGCGATCGGCGAGAACGGCAGCTGTTGCGCGAAGATCTGCTGCGCCTGCGTGTAGAGCTTCGTGCGCGCATCCTGGCCCGTCGTCGTGCGGCCCTTCTGGATCAGCTCGTCGAACGGCTTGTAGCACCAGTGCGAGAAGTTGTTTCCCTTGATCGCCTCGCAGCCGAGCAGCGTGCCGAGCCAGTTGTCCGGATCGCCGTTGTCGCCCGTCCAGCCGATCAGCATCGTGTCCTGCTCGCCCGCGTGCGCGCGCTTGATGTACTCGCCCCACTCGTACGTGACGATCTTCGCCTTCACGCCGATCTTCGCCCAGTCGGCCTGGATCATCTCGGCCATCAGGCGGGCGTTCGGGTTGTACGCGCGCTGCACCGGCATCGCCCACAGCGTGATCTCGAAACCGTTCGGGAAGCCGGCCTTCGCGAGCAGCGCCTTCGCCTTCGCGGTGTCGTAGGCGGCCATCTTCAGGTTCTTGTCGTACGACCATTGGGTCGGCGGCATCGGCGCGGTCGCGGCCTGGCCGGCACCCTGGTAGACCGACTCGAGGATCGCCTTCTTGTTGATCGCCATGTCGAGCGCCTGACGCACTTCGAGCTTGTCGACCGGCTTGTGCTCGACGTTGTACGCGAGGTAGCCGAGGTTGAAGCCCGGCTGCGACGGCATGTCGATGCCCGAGTCGGCCTTCAGCGTCGCGATGTCGGCCGGGCGCGGATAGCTCATCACCTGGCATTCGTTGCGCTTGATCTTCTGCACGCGCACGCCCGGATCCGGCGTGATCGAGAAGATCAGCTTCGACAGCTTCACTTCGCCCTTCTTCCAGTAATCAGGATTCCCGTCGAAGCGGATCGTCGCGTCCTTCGTATAGCTGCGGAAGATGAACGGGCCCGTGCCGACCGGCTTCTGGTTGATGTCGGCGGCCTTGCCGGCCTTCATCAGCTGGTCGCCGTATTCGGCCGACAGGATCGACGCGAACTCCATCGCCATGTTCTGGATGAACGGCGCGTTCGGCTCGGCCAGCGTGAACTTCACGGTGTACGGATCGACCTTCTCGATCTTCGTGATCAGCTTGTCGAGGCCCATGTCGGTGAAGTACGGGAACGACACCGGGTACGCCTTGCGGAACGCGTTGTTCGGGTCGAGCATGCGCTGGAACGTGAACAGCACGTCGTCCGCATTGAATTCGCGCGTCGGCTTGAAGAAGTCGGTCGTGTGGAACTTCACGCCATGGCGCAGGTGGAACGTGTACACCTTGCCGTCGGACGAGACGTCCCACTTCTCGGCGAGGCCGGGCTCGACCTTCGTGCCGCCGCGCTCGAATTCGACGAGGCGGTTGTAGACGGTGAACGTGGCGGCGGTGAAATCGACGCCGGTCGTGAATTGCGCGGAATCGAAACCCGCCGGGCTGCCTTCTGAGCAGTAGACGAGCGTTTTGTTCGGGATCTGTGCGAATGCAGAACCCGCGACGCCGAGCGATGCCGCTGCCACGCCTGCCATGGCGGTAACACGCAGGGTGTGCAACAGACGGTTGTATTCCATGTTTCCTCCAGGTCTCCAGATCGGAACCGGTCCCGCCAGGGAGCCGGCGTACGCGGATATTACTTGAGCTAGCGATTCTGCAACAAGCTGGAGAAAAAACTCTTCTAGACGCCCGCCGGGTTTTTGCCGATGTTTAGTGTGGGTAAAAAATGCGACAGCGCGCGTGAGCGGCGATTCCGTTCATTTCGCGCGTGTTTCGTTCGGCGACTAAACAATCCGGACGCGAACACGAAGGTGCGACACGCGATCTTCGTCGTTCGGCCGCTGATCGTTGCGTTTTGCGAAACGATGTAATGACGGCATTCGATCCGTCACGCGCTCACGCCGGCGCATCGAGGTCGGCGCTGCGCGCGGGCACGAACGCGACCGCGACGATCGACAGCGCGATGCCCGCCATCACGTAGTAGGTGGGCGCGAGCGGCGTGCCCGTGACCTTGATCAGCCACGTGACGATGAACTGCCCGAAGCCGCCGAACAGCATCACCGCGACGTTGTACGCGATCGACAGCCCGGTCGAGCGCACGTTGGCCGGGAACAGCTCGGCGATCATCGCGCCGAACGGCCCGTAGTAGCCCGCGAGCGTCACCGACAGCACGGCCTGCACCGCGATCAGCCGCCCGATGCTCGGTGCCGCGTCGAGCCACGCGAACAGCGGATACATCAGCGCGAGCGTCAGCACCAGCGACCACAACGACAGCCCCTTGCGGCCGATGCGGTCCGACCATGCGCCCGCGACCGGCGACAGCACCATCAGCAGCAGGTTGCCCGCGATCACCGCGTAGAACGATTCCGCATAGGGCAGCTTCAGCTGCTTCACCGCGAACGTCGGCAGATAGCTGATCAGCACGTAGATCGTCACGGTGAGCGCGATCACCGAGCCGAGCCCGCACAGCACCTCGCGCGGGTGGCGCGTGAACACTTCGCCGAGCGTCGCGCGGCGCGCGCTTTGCTGCGCATGCAGGAATGCTTCGGAATCCGCGAGATGGCGGCGGATGTAGAAGCCGATCGGGCCGATCACGAGCCCGAGGACGAACGGCACGCGCCAGCCCCAGCTGCGCAGCGCGTCGGGCGACAGCCCGCGCGTGACGGCCGCGCCGACGAGCGCGCCGATCAGCAGCGCGGCCGCCTGGCTCGCCATCTGCCAGCTGCCGTAAAAGCCGCGTTTCGAGAACGGCGCGGCCTCGATCAGCAGCGCCGTCGCGCTGCCGAATTCGCCGCCCGCGGAGAAGCCCTGCAGCAGGCGGCCGAGCACGATCAGGAGCGGGCCGCCGATGCCGATCGCCGCATAGGGCGGCGCGATCGCGAGCAGGAAGATGCCGGCCGTCATCAGCAGGATCACGAGCGACAGCGCGGCCTTGCGGCCCGCGCGGTCCGCGTACAGGCCGAACACGATGCCGCCGATCGGGCGCATGAAGAATGCGACGCCGAACGTCGCGGTGGTGAGCAGCAGCGACGAGTATTCGCTGGAGGTAGGGAAGAACAGCTCGGCGATCACGACCGTCATGAAGCCGAACACCGTGAAGTCGTACCACTCGAGCGCATTGCCGATCACGGCCGCCACGACGGCACGCCGGTTCAGCGCGCGCTCGGGCCGGGTCGTTTTCGTTGAATTCGCAATCGTCGCCATGCGTGCCTCGTCCTCGTGGATTCGCCGTATCGGGCGGTTCGGCGCGCGGGGTGCCGCGGCGCGCTGGTGTGCAGCGAGTGTAGAAAGCGACGGAACCGTTTTCAAGCATTAAAAAAACGCCCGCCATCGAACGACGGCGGGCGTTTGTGGTTTTCGCCGCATTGCGGCATCGCACGATGCCGCACGGGCCTCAACCCATCTTCGAGAAGGCGCTGCACCAGCCCTTCGCCGACACCTGCTTGCCGGGGAACGCGCCGCACGGGCCCGAAGCCGAGCCCTTCTTGCCCTGGTACAGCATGCAGGCCGCGCAATCCTGGCCCGCGGCGTATTTCGGGTACTTCGTCTTGTCGACCTTCGTGGCATCGGCCTTGTAGCCGAGCGCCACCGCGGTCGGATCGGTTTCCGACAGCATCGGCGCATCGGCCAGTGCTTCGCGCGACAGCGCCAGCGCGGACACGGCACCAATGCTCGTAATCAGGAAACTCCGACGGGATGTTTTCATGGGGGACTCGCTCCAACGTTATCGGTTTGAAAGCCGTTCTGGCGACGGCGTCCAACAGAATAACGCTCAAGCGAATAAATGTGCGCGCCGAAATGCCGGAGATAAGGGATTTCACACGCGCTTCACGCGGCCGGCCCGCGCGGCGGCGGGCCATGCGTCACGCCCGCGACACCATGTCGCCCACGCGCTGCGCGAGCGCGAGCGACGCGGTCAGCCCCGGCGACTCGATGCCGAACAGGTTCACGAGCCCGCGCACGCCGTGCTGCGCGGCGCCCTGCACGATGAAGTCGGCCGCCGGCTCGCCGGGCCCCGCGAGCTTCGGCCGGATGCCCGCGTACGCGGGCTGCAGCGCATCGTCGGGCAGGCCCGGCCAGAACGCGCGGATCGACGCATAGAACGCCCCCGCGCGCGCCGGATCGACTTCGTAGCGCAGCGAATCGCACCACTCGACGTCCGGGCCGAAGCGCGCCTGCCCGCCGAGATCGAACGTCAGGTGCACGCCGAGCCCCGCGCGCTCGGGCATCGGGTAGATCAGGTGCGAGAACGGCGCACGGCCCGACAGGCTGAAATAATTGCCGCGCGCGAGATAGAGCGGCGGCACCCAGCGCGGATCGAGGCCGCGCGTGCGGCGCGCGAGCGCCTGCGCGCCGAGCCCCGCGCTGTTGATCACGCACGCGGCGTCGATCTCGGCCGGCGCGGCGCCGCCGGTGCGCACGACGAAGCGCCCGCCGCGCAGCACGTCGATCGATTCGACCGGCGCGTGCAGCGCGCATACGGCGCCGTCGCGTTCCGCGTCGCCCAGCAGCGCGAGCATCAGTTGATGGCTGTCGACGATGCCGGTCGACGGCGAGAACAGCGCCTCGACGCATTCGAGCGCGGGCTCGAGCGTCTGCGCCTCGGCGCGCGTGAGCGGCAACAGGTCGAGCACGCCGTTTTCGGCCGCGCGCGCGGCGATCGCCTTCAACTGCTTCACCTGCGCGGCGCTCGTCGCGACGAGCAGCTTGCCGGTGCGCCGGTGCGGCACATGATGCGTGTCGCAGAACTCGTACAGCAGGTCGCGCCCATGCACGCACGACGTCGCCTTCAGCGACCCGCGCGGATAGTAGAGCCCCGCGTGAATCACCTCGCTGTTGCGCGAACTCGTGCCCGTGCCGATCGCGTCGGCCGCCTCGAGCACGATCGTTTCACGCCCGCGCGCGGCCAGTTCGCGTGCAATCGCCAGACCGACGACACCCGCGCCGATCACGACACAATCCGTCTGCTCCATGGCTTTTCGCGCTGCTCGCGCGTCGAAGGGAGAGAGGACGATTGTACGTCCCGGTTCGCCCGCTTGCCGAACGCCCGCGCGTCGCGACGAGGCGGCCGACGATACGGGCGCGCGCGCCACGAACGCCACGCGCGCACGCCGCGGCCGTGCGCGCGTGGCCGCGTCAGAAGCCGATCGGCCGGCGCTTCGCCGCGCCTTCGTCGGCGCGGATGTCCGCCGGCCCGATCGCATCGCGGCCGTCGAGCCGCGCCGCGCCGAACGCATGCAGCAGCGCGCGGCGCATCGTGCGCGGCGGCGTCGCGGCCAGCACGTCGAGCGCATCGTCGCCGAGCGTCTCCGGGAAGCGCCGCCCCCACGCATGCGACGTGCGGATCTCGTCGTAGATCGTCTGCGCGATCCGGCGCGCGCCGGCCGCATCGGGCGGCGCGATCTCGTACACGTTCATCCGGTTGAGCAGCGGCTCCGGAATCGCCTGCGCGTCGTTCGCGGTCGCGATCCAGATCACGTTGCCCGCGTTGATCGGCACTTCCGCGAATTCGTCGACGAACGCGCGCGCGGTGTCGTGCTCGAGCAACGCGTACAGCGCGCCGAGCGGATCGTATTGCGCATCGCTGCCGGCCTTGTCGATCTCGTCGACGGCGATCACCGGGTTCGCGTAGCTGCCGTTCACGAGCGCATCGAACACCTTGCCGGGCTTCGCGTTCTTCCATTGCGACGACGCGCCCGACAGGATCCAGCCGGCCGTCAGCGAACTCATCGGCACGTAGTGATACGCGGTGCCGAGCAGTTGCGCGAGCGCCTTCGCGAAATGCGTCTTGCCGATCCCGGGCGGCCCGAGCAGCAGGATCGGCATCAGTTCGAGCCGGTCGTCCGTTTCGAGGCACAGCGCGATCTGCTTGCGCACGTCGTCGAGCGGCTCGCCGAAATTCGGCAACGCCTCGCCGAGCGCGTCGAACGACGGCATCCGGTTCGGCTTCACGCAGAAGCGCAGATTCCCCGTCTTGAGCATCTTCTCGTAGGTCGAGCGCAGTGCGTCGCTCGCGCTCTCGTTCAGGTCGCCCAGCGCCGTCTCGACCTGCTCGAGGTCGTACACCGTGCTGAAGGACGCCACCGCCAGTTCATGTTTCACCATCGCCGTCGTCATACTCACCTCGCTGCACTTGCCGTCATACACGCATCAGACCCTTACGATTTCAGTGTAGCGATCCCGCATCGCCGCGCAAGCAAGCAGCCGGGCGCGTCTGCTGCTAACAGCGTGCGCGCGCTGCACGGCCGCGCGCCGCGGCGTATCATCGAAAATTCACGACGCTCGCGCGGGGCTCGCCGATCGCGGCCACGCGCCGCGCGCATGCCGCTCCGCACCTCGCCTGACACCTCGCCCGAAGGGTTGCCGATGTCCGTCCCCGCTTCCCCGCGCGTCGACGCCGACGCGCTCCGTTGCGTCGATGCGGTCGATGCCGTCGACGCCGCGCTCAAGTCGCGCCGCGCGGTCCGCGCGTTCCTGCCGACGCCCGTGCCGCGCGACACGATCGAGGCGATCCTCGAAGCCGCGAGCCGCGCGCCGTCGGGCACCAACATCCAGCCGTGGCGCGTGTACGTCGCCACGGGCGCGACGCGCGACGCGCTCGCGGCCGCGCTCACCGCGGCCTACGACGATCCCGCGCGCGACGAGAAATACGTCGCCGAATACGACTACTACCCGCGCGAATGGGTGTCGCCGTATCTCGACCGGCGCCGCAAGGTCGGCTGGGATCTGTACGGGCTGTTGAACATCCGCCGCGACGAGAAGGCGCGCATGCACGCGCAGCACGCGCGCAATTTCCGTTTCTTCGACGCGCCGGTCGCGCTGTTCTTCACGCTCGAGCGCATCATGGCGCTGGGCGCGTGGCTCGACTGCGGGATGTTCCTGCAGGGCGTGATGACGGCCGCGCGCGCCCGCGGCCTCGACACCTGCCCGCAGGCCGCGTTCGTGCCGTTTCACCGGATCGTCGCCGAACATCTCGGCATTCCCGCCAACGAGCAGTTCGTCTGCGGCATGGCGCTCGGCCATGCGGACCCCGACGCGATCGAGAACCGCCTCGTCACCGAGCGCGCGAGCGTCGCCGAGTTCACGCGCTTTTTCGCTTGAAAACGCATGACGCGGCCTCACCTGTCGGGCAGGACCGCATCGTGCTGCGAACCTGCCGCGGCACGTCCTGTCACATCACGGCCGAAATCGATCGGGCGTAAGATGTGCGTCCGTTCCCCGCTATCGCGCGTTTCCGGAGACGTTTCATGCTGAAACACGGCCTGGCCGTCCTGCTTGCGAGCATCGTGCTCGCCGCCCATGCGCAGAGCCCCGCGCCGGCCGTCGTCGCATGGGAGATCCAGGTGGTGCGCGACGGTCAGACGATCGACACGTTCCAGCAAAACACCACCGTGGGTCAGTCCCGCACCGATACCCATCGCTATCCGTCCTCCGTGCCGGTGGGCTGCGGCAATGCCGCGCGCGTCGTGCCGACCGAGCGCTCGCGCTCGGTGACGGTCGCCCCGCTCGCCGTCGACGCCAGCGCGCACACCGTGTCGCTCGGGCTCGACGTGCAGGAAACGCTCGACGACGACAATGCGACGCACGGCGATTCGTGCGTGCCCGCGGCGCCGCGGCAGATCGTCGCGAGCCACCCCGGCCTGGCGGTCGGGGGCGACGCGTGGACCGACTGGACGCTCGTCGAGCAGCATCCGCATCTCGTGTACCGCGTGCGTGCGCACGTCGCGAAGGATTGAGCGTCATGTCCGCCGACGCCCTGTCCCTGCCGTTCGCCGAGCCGCACGCCGCGCCCGACGAAATCACCGCCGTGAGCTGGAACCTGCACAAGGGCCGCTCGCCGCTCGGCTTCACCGCGTGGAACGCGATGCGCGACTGGATGCAGTCGATGCACGCCGACGTGTATTTTCTGCAGGAAGCGATGGCGCGCCGCATGCCGCGCCCGATGCTCGCACCGGGCTTCGGCTCGCCGATGGACGACGCGGTCGACGACGTGTGGCATTGCCAGGCCACCGAGATCGCGCAGGCGCTCGACTGGCAGATCGCGCTCGGGCCGAACGTGTTCAAGCCGTCGTGGCGGCACGGCAACGCGATCCTGTCGCCGCATCCGCTCGACCTCGGCGGCCGCTGGGACATCTCCGCGCACCGCTTCGAGCGGCGCGGGCTGCTGGTCGCGCGCGCGACGCTCGCGGGCGCGCGCCCGGTCACGCTGCTGTGCGCGCACCTCGCGCTCACGCGCGCCGCGCGGCTGCGCCAGATGCACTGGATCGCGCACTGGATCGTGCGCAACGCGGGCGACGGCCCGTTGATGCTCGCCGGCGACTTCAACGACTGGCGCAACGATTCGGTCGCGCTGTTCGGCGAGATCGGGCTGTCCGAGGTCGCGACGCTGCTCGGTGAATCGGGCCGCACGTTCCCCGCGTTCTCGCCGGCGCTCGCGCTCGACAAGATGTTCGTGCGCGGCCTGACGCCGCTCGAATGGCGCGCGCCGTCCGGCGAAGCCGCCTGGCTGTCGGACCACCTGCCGTACATCGCGCGGTTGCGCCTCGATCCGCAGTAACGCGCCGGCGGCCGCGCGCTCCCGTCAAGGCGCCGCCCGAACGTGTCGGCCTCGGCGCGAAACGCATGGTCGAGCGCGGCCGATCACCGAAAGCCCGTTGAAAGGATGCGTTGCGCCAAATCCGCGCGGCCGCGCGGGTCAAGCCCGCATCTGCCCCAAGCAGGGTAAAATAACGAGTTCCTCAAACGTCTGTCATCGAGAAGGCGCGTGTCCGACGCGCCGGCCGGCCGATCCGCGATCGGGCCGACGCACTCGGTTTTTTTGCCCGTTTTTGGGCCCGTTACACGCGTCCGCTACGCGCGTCCGTTTTCAAAGCCATGAGCAAATACGACACCGCCACCGTCCAATCCGTCCATCACTGGACCGACACGCTTTTCAGTTTCACCTGCACCCGCGAGCCGAGCCTGCGCTTCAACAACGGCGAATTCACGATGGTCGGCCTCGAAGTCGACGGCAAGCCGCTCGCGCGCGCCTACTCGATCGTCAGCCCGAACTACGAAGAGCATCTCGAATTCTTCAGCATCAAGGTGCAGAACGGCCCGCTGACGTCGCGCCTGCAGCACCTGAAGGTGGGTGACACGGTGCTGATCGGCAAGAAGCCGACGGGCACGCTGGTCGCCGACAACCTGCTGCCGGGCAAGACGCTGTGGATGCTGTCGACGGGCACGGGCCTCGCGCCGTTCATGTCGATCATCCGCGATCCGGACATCTACGACCGCTTCGACAAGGTGATCCTGACCCACACGTGCCGCCTGAAGGGCGAGCTCGCGTACATGGACTACATCAAGCACGACCTGCCGGGCCACGAGTACCTGGGCGACATCATCAAGGAAAAGCTCGTCTACTACCCGACGGTCACGCGCGAAGCGTTCGACAACGAAGGCCGAATCACCGACCTGATCGCGACGGGCAAGCTGTTCACGGATCTCGGCGTGCCGGCGTTCTCGCCGGAAAACGACCGCGTGATGCTGTGCGGCAGCACCGCGATGCTGAAGGACACGACCGAGCTGCTGAAGCAGGCCGGCCTCGTCGAAGGCAAGAACAGCGCGCCGGGCCACTACGTGATCGAGCGCGCGTTCGTGGATTGACCGATCCCTCAGGGCCGTTCCCGCCAATAACGGGAACGGGCCCTCATTGCGCGTCATCAAGAACCGGAGCAAAAGCTCCGGTTTTTTTTCGTCCCCACTTGGCGAATTCGTAACAAACTGGGACCATTCCATCTCAAATAGTTACATTTGGATACGTCATCGCCCGGTGGTCGGATGTCAGTGTTTTTCCTACAACACCTTCATTCCGATTATTCACATTTACCCTTAAATGTCCGCCCGACATGACGTTTTCGGAAGTTTTGAGATATTATTCGGCGCGCGTGGTTGCCGTTCGGAAGAGCATGGAAGGGTCGGATGCACGTGTTACAAGGTGTAACTTTTGTTACTTCGGCATGGAGCGATTCTCTGGCGGCGACCGTCATCGAAACGGCAGCCAGCGCACGCAGCCAGCCGGTGTCTGAACCGCTTTCTGAGAGCAGGAGAGTCATGGATACGTCGCTTAACGCGCCCTCGGGCGCCCACGCCCCGTTCCCGTCACGGCAGCGCATGCCTGGCTGCGCTGCTACTCCGCCCATGGCCGACGCCGCGTCGACACGCGACGCGTCCGCCGCACGGATCGCCGCCCTTTCCGCCCAGCTTCTGGCCGCCGACGAAGCGGCCCGCCGCCATCTGGCCGGCGAGCTGCACGACGGGCTCGGCGCCGAACTGACCGCCGCCCGCTTCGCACTCGCAAACGTTCAAACGTGGCTGCCGGCCGATGCGCCGGAAGGCTGCCTGCGCGCGCTGGCGCTGGCGCAGCAGGCGCTCGACGCCGCGACCGACGCGAATCGCCGGCTCATCGACGAACGCGACACGCCGGCGCTGGACGCAGGCGTGGTCGGCGCGCTGTCGTCGTGGATCGACACCCATGCGGCGCGCACGGGCCTGCGCACGAGCTTCGTGTGCGCGGCCGACGCGCGCCTGACGCAGATCGCCGGCGCCGGTGCGCTCGCGGTGTTCCGCGTCGCGCAGGAAGCGCTGTCGAACGTCGCGAAGCACGCCCGCGCGACGTCGGTCGACGTCCGGATCGTCACCGACGGCACCCATCTGTCGCTGAGTGTCACCGACGATGGGACCGGTTTCGCCCGGCGCCGCCGCAACGGCTACGGCCTCGCCGGCATGCGCGCGCGCTGCGAGGCGTTCGGCGGCAGCTTCGAGACGGCCACGCCGGCAACCGGCCGCGGCACGCGCGTCATCGCGCGCTTCGCGTGGGATTCGCTGCTCGCGGTGCCCGTCGCGGCACGTCGCACGTCGCTTTCGTGAGGCCGCGATGAGCCTGAACATCCTGCTCGTGGACGATCACGCGATCGTCCGGCAAGGGATCCGCCAGTTGCTGATCGACCGCGGCGTCGCGCGCGACGTGACCGAGGCCGAGAACGGCGGCGATGCGATGGCCGCCGTCGACAAGCAGGAATTCGACGTGATCCTGCTCGACATCTCGCTGCCCGACACGAACGGCATCGAGCTGCTCAAGCGCCTGAAGCGCAAGCTGTCGCGCACGCCGGTGCTGATGTTCTCGATGTACCGCGAGGACCAGTACGCGGTGCGCGCGCTGAAGGCAGGCGCGTCCGGCTACCTGTCGAAGACGGTGAACGCCGCGCAAATGATCGGCGCGATCCAGCAGGTCGCGGCCGGCCGCAAGTACGTGAGCCCGGCGATGGCCGAGGCGCTCGCCGAATACGTGTCGTTCGAGAACGAGCCGCTGCCGCACGAGAAGCTGTCCGACCGCGAATACCAGACGCTCTGCATGCTCGCGTCGGGCAAGCGGCTCACCGATATCGCGAACACGCTGTCGCTGTCGGTGAAGACGGTGAGCGTGTACCGGTCGCGGCTGCTCGAGAAGATGCGGCTGTCGAACAACGCGGAACTCACGTTCTACGTGATGAGCAACCAGCTCGTCGACATGGCGCCCACGGCCGGCGCCTGATCCCCCGGCCAGTTCGAATTCGTCCGATCCGGCGGCGCGGCGCATGCCGCGCCTTGGCGCGCACGTGGCGCACGCAAGCGCTTGTTTTCTCGGCCGATTCCGCGGCGCGCCGCTGCACCGCAGCAGGGCTTGCACGCCAAATCGGCTAAAATTACGGGTTTTCACTCAATCGGCGCGCCGTGCCCGCGCGTGCCGGCGATTCCTCCGCAATGTCTCTCTTCCGCAAGAAAAACGTCGATCGCATGATCGCCGGCGCGCAAGCCGCCGGGCTCAAGAAAGCGCTCGGCGCGATCGACCTCACCTTCCTCGGCATCGGCGCGATCATCGGCACCGGCATCTTCGTGCTGACGGGCACCGGCGCCGTCCAGGCCGGCCCCGCGCTGATGCTGTCGTTCGTGATCGCCGCGATCGCGTGCGGCCTGGCCGCGCTGTCGTACGCGGAGTTCGCGTCGACGATCCCCGTCGCCGGCTCGATCTACACGTATTCGTACGCGACGCTCGGCGAGCTGGTGGCGTGGATCATCGGCTGGGATCTGATGCTCGAGTACGGCCTCGCGTCGTCGGCCGTGTCGGTCGGCTGGTCGGGCTATCTGCAGTCGCTGCTGCAGGGCTTCGGGCTCACGCTGCCGGCCGTGCTGACGGCCGCGCCGGGCGCGGTGCCGGGCGTCACCACGTGGTTCAACCTGCCCGCGTTCCTCGTGATGATCGTGATCACGACGCTGCTGTCGATCGGCATCCGCGAATCGACCCGCATCAACAACATCATGGTGTTCATCAAGGTGTCGGTCGTGCTGCTCGTGATCGCGGTCGGCCTGTTCCACGTAACGCCCGCGAACTGGCAGCCGTTCATGCCGCACGGCTGGAACGGCGTGTTCGGCGCGGCGGCCGTGATGTTCTTCGCGTTCATCGGCTTCGACGCGGTGTCGTCGGCGGCCGAGGAAGTGAAGAACCCGAAGCGCGACCTGCCGATCGGCATCATCGCGTCGCTCGCGGTGTGCGCGGTGCTGTACGTGACGGTCGCCGCGGTCGCGACCGGCATCGTGCCGTCGGCCGAGTACGCGAACATCTCGCACCCGATCTCGTATGCGCTGCAGGTCGCCGGCGAGAAGTGGGTCGCGGGCTTCATCGATCTCGGCGCGGTGCTCGGCATGCTGACCGTGATCCTCGTGATGAGCTACGGCCAGACGCGCGTGATCTTCGCGATGTCGCGCGACGGGCTGCTGCCGGCCACGCTGTCGCGCGTGCATCCGCGTTTTGCGACGCCGTTCCTGACCACCTGGCTGGTCGGCCTGTTCTTCGGGCTGATCGCCGCGCTCGTGCCGCTCAACGTGCTCGCCGAGCTGATCAACATCGGCACGCTCGCGGCGTTCTCGATGGTGTCGATCGCCGTGCTCGTGCTGCGCCGCACGCACCCCGAGCTGCCGCGCGCGTTCCGTTGCCCGGGCGTACCCGTGGTGCCGATTCTCGCGGTCGCGTCGTGCCTGTTCCTGATGCTGAACCTGCAGGCCGTCACGTGGGCCGCGTTCGCCATCTGGCTCGTGATCGGCCTCGTGATCTACTTCCTGTACTCGCGGCACCACTCGAAGCTCGCGCACGGCCACCCCGACGCGCACTGAGCGCCGTCATGGCGCGATGACGCGATGACGCCTCCCGCGCGGGGCCGCTACCGGCCCCGCACGCCCCCTTCTGTCCCGCCCCCTCGGCGCCCGCGCGATCACTGTCCGATCGTCGCGAAATCTTGCCCGATCCTCCGGATTTGCCCGCGCGAGCCGCACGCCGCCTGCACGCGCGCGCCGGGCGGTTCATAATCCCGCCATCGAACGACGGCGCCGCGCGGCGGGCCGTCCGGCAACAGGAAAAACGATGGAAAGCGTCGATCTCGATGTACTGAAATCCAGCGCGCGCTGGCTCGAAGAAGGGCGGCGCGTGCTGCTCGTGACGGTCGTGAAGACGTGGGGCTCGTCGCCGCGCCCCGAAGGCGCGATGCTCGCGGTGCGCGAGGACGGCCTCGTGGTCGGCTCCGTGTCCGGCGGATGCATCGAGGACGACCTGATCGCCCGCGTGCATGCGAGCGGTATCGCGGCCGATGCGCGCCCGGAAGCGCTCAAGTACGGCGTGACCGCCGAGGAAGCGCACCGCTTCGGGCTGCCGTGCGGCGGCACGATCCAGCTGGTGCTCGAACCGCTCACGCGCGACAGCGGGATCGCCGCGCTGTGCGCGCAGATCGAGGCCGGCCACCTCGTCACGCGCACGATGACGCTCGCGACCGGCCGCGCGTCGCTGTCGCCCGCGCAGGCGACCGACGGGCTCGCGTTCGACGGCGAACGGCTCGTGACGATCCACGGGCCGCGCTACCGGATGCTCGTGATCGGCGCCGGCCAGTTGTCGCGCTATCTGTGCCAGATCGCGGTCGGGCTCGACTACCAGGTGACGGTGTGCGATCCGCGCGACGAATACACGGATGCGTGGGACGTGCCGGGCACGCGCGTCGTGCACTCGATGCCCGACGACACGGTGCTCGACATGAAGCTCGATGCGCGTTCGGCCGTGATCGCGCTCACGCACGACCCGAAGCTCGACGATCTCGCGCTGATGGAGGCGCTGAAGACGCCCGCGTTCTACGTGGGCGCGCTCGGCTCGCGGCGCAACAACGCGGCGCGGCGCGAGCGGCTGCGCGAATTCGACCTGAGCGAAGCGGAACTGGCCCGGCTGCACGGGCCGGCCGGCATCTACATCGGCAGCCGGACGCCGCCGGAAATCGCGATCTCGATCCTGGCCGAGATCACCGCCGCGAAGAACAACGTGTCGCTGCCGACGATCCTGCAGGTCGAAGGCGCGAAGGCCGCGCGCGAAATCGCGGCGAACGGCGGCGCGGCCTGCGGCCTCTGACCCGCGGCGGCGGGCGGCCGTGCTCGCGTCGGGCGCCGGCGCCGGCCGGCGCGACCGCCGATCAGGTCAGGCCGGCGGCCAGCGCGGCGGCAACCGAACCGACCACCAGCACGACGCCGACCGTGCGGCGCTTGTTCAGTTCGGTCCACAGCAGCACGCCCGTCAGCGACAGCAGGATCAACGAACCTGCGATCGTATCCATCAGCAGCACCCAGCCGAGGTTCATCCCGACGCCGCGATGCAGGTTGTTCAGCGTCGTCAGGAACGTGTTGCCCGTGCGTTTCACCGACACGTAGCCGTTGCCGACCCAGTACTCGGCCTGCAGGTTCTGGTGCGGCCCGAACACGCCGAATTGCCAGTGCTCGGGCTGCATCACGCGCTTGTCGCCCCACGCGACGGCCTGCGCCGGCTCCTTGCGCATGCGGCCGGGCTTGCCGTCGAAATGCAGCTCCTGCTGCAGCCACTTCGTCATCGCGGCGGGCGTCTTCGGCACCGGATCCGGCAGCGCGATCTGCATCTCCTCGACCTGCGGCTCGCCGGTCGGAATCTTCAGCGGCGGCGCGCGATGGTTCAGCACCACGCCGGTCACGCCGAACAGCAGCCCGAGCACCGCGCCCCACAGCCCGACCCAGCCGTGCACCTTGCGCAGCCACTTGATGAAGGTCGCGCGGCGCGAGCGCTGGCGGCGCGCGGCCAGTTCGTCGTCGCTCAGCGGGCGGCCCGCCGGGTGCAGCATGGTGACGCCGGCGCGCGGCATGCCCGTCTTGGGCGGGTCGATCGTTTCGGGCGCGTTCACGCGAAAGGTTCCATTCGTTCAAAACAACGGGCGGCGCGCAGGAAGTGCGCACCGCCCGGGCAGCATGAAAATGAGAATGGATATCATTACATAAATCAAAAGCCGGCTCAATCGGTGCGCGTGCGGAACGGCGGGTTCCATGCGCGCCGGAACGCGAAAGAAAGGCGTCCGTTGCAGCACGAAGCCAATCGATCGACGCACGATGCCGGCGAAATGATCCCGCCGACCACCAGCGGCATGTCGCAAGAAGCCGCGCGACGGCAGGCCGTTCAGCGCAACGGCGGCAGCGGGAAACGCGGCGCGGCGGCGTCCGGCGCGGGCTCGGTGCGATCGAGCGCGTACAGCCACGCGAGCAGATCGGCGACCGCCTGATAGAGCTGCGGCGGGATCCGGTCGTCGAGATCGACCTGCATCAGCAGCGACACCATCTCCGGCGCCGTATGCACGTAGAGCCCCGCGTCGCGCGCGCGCGCGACGATCATCTCGGCGAGCACGCCGTAGCCCTTCGCGACCACCCGAGGCGCCGCGTCGCCGCCCTTCGGGTCGTAGACGAGCGCGGCCGCGCGCTTGCGGGACGTCATGCTCATCACAGCGCCTCGTCGTCGTCGCCCGGCACCCGCACGTCGGCCGCGCCGCGCGCGTACGCGGCGGCGGCGGCCTGGGCGGCAAAGAGGTCGAAGCCGTCCGGCCCGTCGTCGACCGCGCGAATCGACAGCCCGCCCACCTTGAGCCCCGAACCCTCGAGCCGCTGCCGCAGCGCGGCTTCGTTGCGCGTGAGGCGGTCGGCGCCCGTCTGGTTCGCGCGCAGCCGCGCGACGAGCTGCGCGCCGTTCAGCACCAGCTCGGCGTCCACCGTGCCGAGCGACGGCAGCGTCAGCGTCAGGCGCGTGCGCCACGCGATGCCGTCGCCCGTGTCGTCGTCACCGCCGCCGCGCGGTGCACGGTGGCCCGCCTCGTCTGGTTCGATCGTCCAGTCGAGCCGCGCGCCGGGCCACGCCTCGCCGGTCCAGCGAAACTGGTCGGTCGCGAGCGCATCGAGCTGCTGCCGAACGAGCGGCACGGCGGCCGGGTGCACGGGCGCGAGCGGCTGCGCCTGCGGGTCGGACGACGCGGCGGCCAGCCCGGCACGCGCGGGCGTCCAGCGGGTATCGGCGTGCGCGGCCAGCGGATCGGCGGCGTCGGGCGGCGACGATGCGCCCGGCCGGGCGGCCGCCGGCGCGGCCTGGGCGGGGTCGCGCGCAGGCGCGCCGCCCTGGGCCGGCGGTTGCGCGGTGGCCCGCGCGGCGGCCGGCAGCGGCGGGCGCGGTGCGAGCAATTCGTCGAGCACGTCGGCCGGCTCGCGCGGGACGGCTTCCGGGTCGGCCGGCGCGGGCGCGGGCGCGGGCGCGAGCGCGGTCGCGAGGCGCGCCTGCGGCTCGCGCATCAGTGCCGCCAGCGGCCGCTGGCCGGCCAGCCATTGCGCGAGATGGGATTCGTAGAAGAGGCCGCTTTCGCTCACGGCCTGCGCCAACGCCGCCCGCAACGCCGCGATCGGCGGCGGCGCGGCCGCATCGCGCGCCGCTGCCGCGGACGACGCTTCAGCGGAAGCCGGCGTGGAAGACGCAGCGGGACCGGACGCAGCCGGCGCGCGCACCGGCACGGGCGTCCCGGTGAGCAGCACGGTGGGATCGGCGAGCAGCGGCAGCCGGCCGACGATCGCCGGCGTCGCGTCGCCGCCCGAGCGCGAGATCGCGTCGAGCACGCGCCCGACGTCGGACAGCGCGGTCTGCGTGGAAGCGGGCGGCGCGGCGCTCGGGCTGCCGGCCGGCGGCGAGGACGACGCGCCGGCGCCCGGCGTGCCGACCTGCGAGGCCGCGCCGCCGCCCGCCGGCGCCGATACGGTGCCGGTCAGCAGGCTGTCGAGGCGGCTCGCCAGCAGCGCGGCCGCAACGGAGTCGATACCGGTCATGATCGGAGCCTGCCTATATCAGCCACATCGTTGCGAATCGGGACGCGGCACGCCGGTGTCGCCCGCGGGAACGGCACGCGCCGCGTGCGGCGCCGGGCCCGGGCGCCCCGCACCCGCCTCCGGACCACGGCCCTACCCGCGCGCGCGGTACAGATCGGTCAATACCTGGGTCGAGCGCCGCGCCTCGAACAGCGCGGACAGCCGCGCGACGTCGGGGCTCGCGAGATCGCGGATCGCGGCGTCGTCGGCCAGGATGCGACGGATCAGGTCGAGCTTGCGGCCGAGATCCGACTCGTCGAGCGCGACGCCCGGATCGGCCTCCTTCAACCCGTCGACGAGTTGCATGAATTCGGCCTGCAACTCCGGCAACGCGCTCCAGTCGGCGTCGCGCGCGGCGCACAGCATCCGGCCCGACACGGCGGCGAGCGCCTCGTAACGCGCGAAGTATTCGGCCTTGTGATTCATCGTGATGCTTCCGCTACCTGTTGCGCGGCCATCCGCGCGACTTCCGGGGCGATGCCCGTCCATGCTTCCTCGAGCGTCGCGAGCAGGCGGTCGACCTCGACCAGCATCGCGTCGCTCGCCTGCGTGTTCGCTTCGAGCAGGCGCCGGCCGATATACGCATACAGCGCATCGAGCCGGTCGGCGATCTGGCCGCCCGCGTCGCGGTTCAGCGACGCCTGCAGGCCGCTCTCGACGATCCGGATCGCCTTGCCGATCGCCTCGCCGCGCCCGGACACGTTGTCCTGCTGCAAATGCATGCGCGCCAGCGCGATCGCCTGCCGTGCGCCCTGGTACAGCATCGCGATCAGCCGGTGCGGGGAGGCGCCCATCACCCCCGTCTCGACGCCGACACGCGCGTACGCATTGGCTCCAGCGTGTCCTGGGGAAAACATGCGCTTCTCCTTGTTATTTGCGTGGGCTAGTCGGGAGCCGCGGCCGTGCGTTGCACGGGACGGCCTTCACCGGAGTTATCGGAAGGGATTTGAAAAGCTTTAGGTGCGTGGAGGCCGCCGTCGGGCAAGCGATGCCGGCCCGCCCGCCTCACTCGGCAAGCCCCGAGCCGTCGCCGGACGGCCGTCCCCGGATGCCCGTCACACCGCCATCTGCATGATGTCGTTGTAAGCGCTCACCAACTTGTTGCGGACCTGGAGCCCGAACTGGAAGCCGATATTGGCCTTCTGCATGTCGACCATCACGTCGTTCAGCGAGATGTTCGGCGCGCCGACCTCGAACGCCTTCGCCTCGCCGAGCGCGTGCTGCTGGTCGCCGCTGATCTTGTCGAGCGATGCCTTCATCGCGCTCGCGAACGTGCCGGCCGTCGCCGCGCCCGCGCCGGCCAGCGCCGCCGTCGGGCTCGCGACGCCGCCGGACGCCTGCGCGGCCATCGACTGCATCTGTTGCAACACCGAACCGATTCCGCTGACGTTCGCAGTCATGCTGTCCCCAGACATAGAGAAGAGACCCGGACACACCGGGCGACCCGCCGGCGCCGCACCACGCGCACCATGCCGGATCGCGACAAAGGATAGCAGCGCGGTGCGCGTCAAAGCCGCGAAAGTACGGGGGAAACCCCGCTCTTTTCGGTCGATCGGAGTGCGCCGCGGGTCCCGATAATCGCATCGTGTCATTGTCCGCCCGCTCGTCCGAGCGAGCTCAGTCGTCCCGCTCCGGAGAAACTCGACGCATGGATTCGCAGGCCAACTCGCTGATCAACCCAGACGCCCGCGCGGGCCTCAGCCCGGTGCCCGGCGCCGCCGCGGCCGCCGCGTTGCCGGGCGCGGGCGGCGCAGGCGCAGGCGCGGACTTCGGGCTTGGCGGCTTCGCGGAACGCATTCCCGGCATCTCGCGGATGAAGGGCAACCCGAAGCTGCCGTTCGTGATCGCCGTCGCGTTCGCGATCGCCGCGATCACCGCGCTCGTGCTGTGGAGCCGGGCGCCCGACTACCGCGTGCTGTACAGCAACCTGTCGGACCGCGACGGCGGCGCGATCATCGCCGCGCTCCAGCAGGCAAACGTTCCCTACAAGTTCGCCGATGCCGGCGGCGCGATCCTCGTGCCGTCGAGCCAGGTGCACGAAACGCGCCTGAAACTCGCCGCGATGGGGCTGCCGAAAGGCGGCTCGGTCGGCTTCGAGCTGATGGACAACCAGAAATTCGGCATCAGCCAGTTCGCCGAGCAGATCAACTACCAGCGCGCGCTCGAAGGCGAGCTGCAGCGCACCATCGAATCGATCAATGCCGTGCGCGGCGCGCGCGTGCATCTCGCGATTCCGAAGCCGTCGGTGTTCGTGCGCGACAAGGAAGCGCCGAGCGCGTCGGTGTTCGTCGACCTCTACCCGGGCCGCGTGCTCGACGAGGGCCAGGTGCAGGCGATCACGCGGATGGTGTCGTCCGGCGTGCCCGACATGCCGGCCAAGAACGTGACGATCGTCGACCAGGACGGCAACCTGCTGACCCAGACCGCGTCCGCTTCCGGCCTCGACGCGAGCCAGCTCAAGTACGTGCAGCAGGTCGAGCACAACACGCAGAAGCGCATCGACGCGATCCTCGCGCCGATCTTCGGCGCCGGCAACGCACGCTCGCAGGTCAGCGCGGATCTCGATTTCTCGAAGATCGAGCAGACCTCGGAAAGCTACGGCCCGAACGGCACGCCGCAGCAGGCCGCGATCCGCAGCCAGCAGACCAGCAGCGCGACCGAACTCGCGCAGGGCGGCGCGTCGGGCGTGCCGGGCGCGCTGTCGAACACGCCGCCGCAGCCGGCCTCCGCGCCGATCGTCGCCGGCAACGGCCAGAACGCGCCGCAGACCACGCCGGTCAGCGACCGCAAGGACCAGACGACCAACTACGAGCTCGACAAGACGATCCGCCATACCGAACAGCCGATGGGCAGCGTGAAGCGGCTGTCGGTGGCGGTCGTCGTCAACTACCAGCCGGTGGCCGACGCGAAGGGCCACGTGACGATGCAGCCGCTGCCGCCCGCGAAGCTCGCGCAGGTCGAACAGCTCGTGAAGGACGCGATGGGTTACGACGCGAAGCGCGGCGACTCGGTGAACGTCGTGAACAGCGCGTTCTCGACCGTGAGCGACCCGTACGCCGACCTGCCGTGGTGGCGCCAGCCCGACGTGATCGCGATGGCGAAGGAAGCCGCGAAGTGGCTCGGCATCGCGGCGGCCGCGGCGGCGCTCTACTTCATGTTCGTGCGCCCGGCGATGCGCCGCGCGTTCCCGCCGCCCGAGCCGGCCGCGCCGGCGCTCGCGGCGCCGGAGGACACGGTCGCGCTCGACGGCCTGCCCGCGCCGGAGAAGGCGGCGGAGGAAGCCGATCCGCTGCTGCTCGGCTTCGAAAACGAGAAGAACCGCTACGAACGCAACCTCGACTACGCGCGCACGATCGCCCGCCAGGATCCGAAGATCGTCGCCACCGTCGTGAAGAACTGGGTGTCCGATGAACGCTGAAGGCTTGACCAAGAGCGCGCTGCTGCTGATGTCGATCGGCGAGGAAGAGGCCGCGCAGGTATTCAAGTTCCTCGCGCCGCGCGAGGTTCAGAAGATCGGCGTGGCGATGGCCGCGCTGAAGAACGTCACGCGCGAGCAGGTCGAGGACGTGCTGCAGGAGTTCGTGAAGGAAGCCGAGCAGCACACCGCGCTGTCGCTCGATTCGAACGAGTACATCCGCTCGGTGCTGACGAAGGCGCTCGGCGAGGACAAGGCCGGCGTGCTGATCGACCGCATCCTGCAGGGCAGCGACACGAGCGGCATCGAGGGCCTCAAATGGATGGATTCGGCCGCGGTGGCCGAACTGATCAAGAACGAGCATCCGCAGATCATCGCGACGATCCTCGTGCACCTCGACCGCGACCAGGCGTCGGAAATCGCGTCGTGCTTCACCGAACGGCTGCGTAACGACGTGCTGCTGCGGATCGCGACGCTCGACGGCATCCAGCCGGCCGCGCTGCGCGAGCTCGACGACGTGCTCACCGGCCTGCTGTCCGGCAGCGACAACCTGAAGCGCAGCCCGATGGGCGGCATCCGCACCGCGGCCGAGATCCTGAACTTCATGACGAGCGTGCACGAGGAAGGCGTGCTCGAAAGCGTGCGCCAGTACGACGCCGATCTCGCGCAGAAGATCATCGACCAGATGTTCGTGTTCGAGAACCTGCTCGACCTCGAGGATCGCGCGATCCAGATGATCCTCAAGGAAGTCGAGTCCGAAACGCTGATCATCGCGCTCAAGGGCGCGCCGCCCGCGCTGCGCCAGAAGTTCCTCGCGAACATGTCGCAGCGCGCGGCCGAACTGCTCGCCGAGGATCTCGACGCGCGCGGCCCGGTACGCGTGTCCGACGTCGAGACGCAGCAGCGCCGCATCCTGCAGATCGTGCGCAACCTCGCCGAGAGCGGCGCGATCGCGATCGGCGGCAAGGCGGAAGACGCCTATGTCTGATTCAGCGAGCGATCGCGTGGGCACCCTTACCGCGTACCAGCGGTGGGAGATGGCGTCGTTCGACCCGCCGCCGCCCCCGCCGCCGCCCGACGACGCGGCGGCCGCTGCGGCCGCGCTCGCCGAGGAGTTGCAGCGCGTGCGCGACGCCGCGCACGCCGAAGGCCATGCGGCCGGCCACGTCGAAGGCCAGGCGCGCGGCTACCAGGCCGGTTTCGAACAGGGCCGCGAACAGGGTTTCGAGGCCGGCCAGGCCGAAGCGCGCGAACAGGCCGCGCAACTGGCGGCGCTCGCCGCGTCGTTTCGCGAAGCCGTCTCGGCCGTCGAACACGATCTCGCGTCCGACCTCGCGCAGCTTGCCCTCGACATCGCGCAGCAGGTCGTGCGCCAGCACGTGAAGCACGACCCGGCCGCGCTGGTCGCCGCCGTGCGCGACGTGCTCGCGGCCGAACCGGCGCTCGCCGGCGCGCCGCATCTCGCGGTGAATCCGGCCGACCTGCCCGTCGTCGAGGCGTATCTGCAGGACGACCTCGACACGCTCGGCTGGAACGTGCGCACCGACGCGTCGATCGAGCGCGGCGGCTGCCGCGCGCACGCCGCGACCGGCGAGGTCGACGCGACGCTGCCCACGCGCTGGCAGCGCGTCGCCGCCGCGATCGGCAAGGTGAGCACGTGGTGACGCGCTCGCCCGACGCGCTCGCGCACGACGGCATGACGCCGCTCGAACGCGAGCTCGCGCTTGCGTCGTTCGGGCCGGCTGCCCCGCACGATCCCGCATTCGACGCCTCGCCGCACGCGGCATCCGAGGCCGCCGGCGCCGCCCCGCGCGCGCCGCACAATCCGCACCTCGCGCACTGGCGCACGCACCTGAACGGGCTCGCCGCGCGCAGCCACCGCGCGCTGCCGCTGCGGCCGTGCGGCCGCCTCACGCGCGCGGCCGGCCTCGTGCTCGAGGCGATCGGGCTGCGCCTGTCGGTCGGCGCCGAATGCACGATCGAACTGCCGCCCGGCAGCACGCTGCCGCACGCGCAAGCCGAAGTCGTCGGCTTCGCCGGCGACCGCCTGTTCCTGATGCCGACCACCGACGTCGCGGGCGTGCTGCCCGGCGCACGCGTGTGGCCGCTCGAGGCCGCGCCCGTCGCCGATCCGCTCGCGGGCGCGAAGCGGCTGCCGGTCGGCTGGGAAATGCTCGGGCGCGTCGTCGACGCATCGGGCCGCCCGCTCGACGGCCTCGGCCCGCTCGCGTCGAAAGTCGATGCGCCGCTGTCGGCGCCGTCGATCAACCCGCTCGATCGCGAGCCGATCCACCATGTGCTCGACGTCGGCGTGCGCGCGATCAACGCGCTGCTCACCGTCGGCCGCGGCCAGCGGATGGGCCTCTTCGCCGGCTCCGGCGTCGGCAAGTCGGTGCTGCTCGGCACGATGGCGCGCTACACGAGCGCGGAAGTGATCGTGATCGGGCTGATCGGCGAACGCGGCCGCGAAGTGAAGGAATTCATCGAACAGATCCTCGGCGAGGACGGGCTCGCGCGCTCGGTCGTCGTCGCCGCGCCGGCCGACGTGTCGCCGCTGCTGCGGATGCAGGGCGCCGCGTACGCGACGTCGCTCGCCGAGTACTTCCGCGACCAGGGCAAGCACGTGCTGCTGCTGATGGATTCGCTGACGCGCTACGCGATGGCGCAGCGCGAGATCGCGCTGGCGATCGGCGAGCCGCCCGCGACGAAGGGCTATCCGCCGTCGGTGTTCGCGAAGCTGCCCGCGCTCGTCGAGCGCACCGGCAACGGGCCCGAAGGCGGAGGCTCGATCACCGCGTTCTACACGGTGCTGACCGAAGGCGACGACCAGCAGGACCCGATCGCCGATTCGGCGCGCGCGATCCTCGACGGTCACATCGTGCTGTCGCGCGCGCTCGCCGAGGCCGGCCACTATCCGGCAATCGACATCGAGGCGTCGATCAGCCGCGCGATGACCGCACTGATCGACGAAACGCATCTCGACCACGTGCGGCAGTTCAAGCAGATGCTGTCGCGCTACCAGCGCAATCGCGACCTGATCGCGGTCGGCGCCTACGCACCCGGCCGCGACGCGCAGCTCGACCGCGCGATCGCGCTTTACCCGCGCATCGAGGCCTTCCTGCAGCAGGGCTTTCGCGAATGCGCGCCGTTCGCATCGAGCCTCACCGCGCTCGATGCGCTGTTCGACGCTTACGGAGGCTGATCCCGATGGCCCACGGCTTTCCCCTTCAGTTGCTGCTCGACCGTGCGCAGGAAGACCTCGACTCGGCCGCGAAGCAGCTCGGCACCGCGCAGCGCGACCGCACCGCGGCGGCCGAACAGCTCGACGCGCTGCTGCGCTACCGCGACGAATATCACGCGCGCTTCGCGCAATCCGCGCAGAGCGGGATGCCGGCCGGCAACTGGCGCAATTTCCAGGCGTTCATCGACACGCTCGATGCGGCGATCGCGCAGCAGCGCACCGTGCTCGCCGCGGCCGACGTCCGCATCGACGAGGCGCGCCCGAACTGGCAGCAGAAGAAACGGACCGTCGGCTCGTATGAAATCCTGCAGGCGCGCGGCGTCGCGCAGGAAGCGAAGCGCGACGCCCGGCGCGAACAGCGCGACGCCGACGAACATGCCGCGAAGATCCTGCGCATGCGGGCCGACGCGGCCCACTCGTCGTAACCGACCACCGCCTTCGAACGAGAGAACCGTCATGCCTCCCCTGCCCCTGCTCGGCGCGCTGCTCGACACCGCCGGCGCCGCACTCAAGGCCACCCGCGGCCCGGGCGCGTCCGCCACTGCCAACGATGCGTCGGCTGCCGCGAGCGCCGTGCCGTTCGCGCAGACGCTGAAGCAAAGCGTCACCACGCGCGGCGACACGGCCAGCACCGGTACGCCGGACGTGCCGGCCAAACAGGCTTCGTCGAAGCCGGCCGCCGGTGCGAAGCCGTCCGGCACGGACGACGACGACGCAACCGACGCCACGGCCGCGAACGCCACCGCCACCGCCAACCCCGATGCCGCCGCGCTCGCGGCTGCCGCGGCCGTGCAGGCGCAACTGCAGGCGCGTCCGGACACCGCGACGCCGGCCGACGCGACGACCGCCGCCGCGGCGGCTGGCGCTGCCGCCGCGCAAAAGACGGCCATGCCGGGCCAGCCGGACGCCGCGGCCACGCTCGCCGACCATGCGACCCAGGACGCAGCCGCCCTGCCAACCGACCCGGCATCGAGCCGCGACGCGCTGCAAGCGGCGCTCGCCAAGCTGACGGGTGGTGCGAACGCGATTGCGATGCCTGCGACCGGCACGAGCGCCGCCGCCACGCCGACGGCGCCGGCCGCGACCACGTCGAACGCCGCCGCGCCGCTCACGCCGAAAGTGCCGACCTTCGACCGTACGCTCGCCGACGCGAAAAGCGCGCTCGCCACCCAGCAGACGCCGGCCCAGATCACGCCGCAGACGCTGCAGGCCGACGCGAACGCGCAATCCGGCGCACAGCACGCGCTCGCGGCAGCCGGCAACGCAACCGACCCGGCCGCCAGCGCGACGCTCGCGGCAGGCGCGGCGGCCACCGCCGCCGCGCAGGCGAACCTGCAACTGTCGCCAGCCGCCGGTGCGATCGCCGCCGCGAACGCGCACGCGCTCGCGCCGCACGTCGGCACGGCCGACTGGACGGATGCGCTGAGCCAGAAGGTCGTATTCCTGTCGAATGCGCACCAGCAGAGCGCCGAGCTGACGCTCAACCCGCCCGATCTCGGGCCGCTGCAGGTCGTGCTGCGCGTCGCGGACAATCACGCGCACGCGCTGTTCGTGTCGCAGCACGCGCAGGTGCGCGACGCGGTCGAAGCCGCGCTGCCGAAGCTGCGCGAGGCGATGGAAGCGGGCGGGCTCGGGCTCGGCAGCGCGACCGTCAGCGACGGCGGCCTCGCGTCGCAGCAACAGCAGCAAAACCCGCAGCAGACCTTCGCCGGCGGCCAGCCGTCGCGACGCGGGAACGGCGGACCGTCAGCCGTCGATGCACCCGTCGACGCCGCGCGATCCGCACCGGTCGCCGCACCCGTGAGCCGCGCCGGGCTCGTCGATACGTTTGCCTAGCGTGTGTCCCGCCAATCACGAGCTTACGCCGGCCGCCGGAGGGGGCCGAGCGTAGCTTCGGTTGGCTCAACCGCCCCAGACGCCTGGCTCGCGACAATAAGCGATTGCCTGAAACCTCGACCGATCTCCCCAATCCTTGTCTTTGCCATGCGCCCTGTTCGTTCAGGTTCGACCCGTTATGCAATGGGCTCAATTTCGCAGCGCAATCGCATGAAATGTCACAAACGTAGGATGGCGGCGCGGTAAGCACCACCGGCCCGGCCGTGAGCCGTCGATTCTTGATGCCGGTCTTCGTGCTTTGGTTGCCTCGAGCAGGTTCCAACAGATACGCCGCAAGATTGCCAAGTTTTGAGCGGCGTGATCTATGCGAAGCCGGCACTGGTCTTCACCGATGGCCACGTCCTGTACCCGATGCATGCTGTTTTCAATGCCGCCAATGCGCTCGCACGGCCCGTGCAATGCGGGCCGCGTCAGCAGGCAAGCTCGACACGTAGTAACGCCGTTCGGTCGTGCTGACATTGCCGATTTCCTGAGTGGCCTCGACCATCGCGATCAAGCGTAGAGACGGCCGTACATCCGGCTCCGAGAACGTCTACTATCCCGTTCGAAATAGCTCGTTTCGCCAATGGCAGCTGCGCCACCAGCGTGGCGGTGACTTCGTCATATTTTCCGATTACCGCTATATAACGTTGCGGCAACCCATTCAACTCAGATTCGCATGAGCACAATCGTCAACGAAGCCGGCATTGCCCTAATGGCAATCCTTCTGGTTGCAACCTTACCCATCGTCACACTGGCTTCTCTCGTTCGATTGCTGCACTCGATCCTGTCCAATCCAGGCGACCGGGGCGGCGCCATTGCGCAAGAGGTCAAGATTTTAGTTAGACGTACCTTCACGGCAGTTGCCGTCGTCGTCGCCCTTGGATGTGTGTGGGGCTACTGGAAGGATGCGCAACGGCGTGCGGATTGCGAGCCTGACGCGCGAGACAGCGAACACTCTCCGGACGGAAGTTATCTAGCTCGATACTGCTATTTTCGGAACACGATCGTTCTTAGACTGTACGACAAGGAGGGAAAGCGTCTCCTTGCCGAACGAACGTATCGGGACACGTCTGGCCTGCCGGTGAGCCTTTATTGGAAAGAGCACGCACTGATGTACGCCGAAGAGCAAGAACTCGGCGGAATCAGTTTGCCACCCACCTTTCTTGATCGAGCGACGGCGCAGTTGCCGTAGCACGTCACGTTCGGCGCTGGCACAGCGCCTCGGCGAGAAACCGGCCCGGCATCGCCGCGCCGCCCGCTGCCCACCGCTTAGCGACCGTGCACCGCCGCGGCCGCCTCGCCGCGCGGCACGCCGCCCTTGCGCGCCGCGGCGATGAAGTCCGCCGCGCGTTCGCCGATCATCACCGACGGCGCATTCGTGTTCCCGCCGACCAGCGTCGGCATCACCGACGCATCCACCACGCGCAATCCGTCGACGCCGCGCACGCGCAGTTGCGGATCGACGACCGCGCGCGCATCCGAGCCCATCCGGCAGGTGCCGACCGGGTGATAGATCGTGTCCGCATGCGCGACGATCGTCGCGCGCAGCTCCGCTTCGCTCTGGTCCGGCCGCGTGTACAGCTCGCGCCCGCCCTGCGACGCCAGCGGCGCCTGCGACAGGATGCGGCGCATCGCCTGCGTGCCGCGCACCAGCAGGTCGAGGTCGCGTGAATCGCTGAAGAAGCGCGGATCGATCAGCGGCGCATCGCGCGCATCGCCGCTCGCGAGCGCGACCGTGCCGCGGCTGAACGGCCGCAGTGCGCACACGTGCAGCGAATAGCCGAAGCCCCAGTGCATCTTGCGGTTGTGATCGTCGACGAGCGCCGTGCAGAAATGCAGTTGCAGGTCGGGACGCTCGAGCGATGGGTCGCTCTTGATGAAGCCGCCGGCCTCCGCGACGTTGCTCGTCATCATCCCCGTGCGGCGCGAGAAATAGCGCACGAGCGCCGGCGTCATCTTCGCGATGCCGCGCAGGCACACGCCGACCAGCTCCGACGAATTCACGCGCGTGTTGATGATGAAGTCGATGTGGTCGATCAGGTTCGCGCCGACGTCCGGCGCATCGTGCACGACCGCGATCCCGTGCCGGCGCAACTGTTCGGCCGGGCCGATCCCCGAACACATCAGCAGTTGCGGCGAATTGAACGCGCCGGCCGACAGGATCACTTCCGCGCGCGCGCCGAGCGTCTCGACCCGCCCGTCGCGCGACACGACGACGCCGACCGCGCGCTTGCCGTCGAAGCCGACGCGCAGCACCGTCGCATCGGTGATCACGTGCAGGTTCGGCCGGTTGCGGCCGTAGATATACGCGCGCGCCACGCTGCAGCGCGCGCCGTCGCGATGCGTGACCTGATAGAAGCCGACGCCTTCCTGCGTCGCGCCGTTGAAGTCGTCGTTCAGCGGATAGCCGGCCGCTTGCGCGGCCTGGATGAATCGTTCGGAGAACGGATTGCGAAAGCGCAGATCCGACACCGTGAGCGGGCCGTCCGCGCCGTGCCATGCATCCGCGCCGCGCTCGTTGCCTTCCGCGCGGCGGAAATACGGCAGCACGTCCTGCCAGCCCCAGCCCGTCGCGCCCAGTTGCGCCCACTCGTCGTAGTCGCCCGGGTGGCCGCGCGTATAGATCATCGCGTTGATCGCGCTCGAGCCGCCCATCCCGCGCCCGCGCGGCTGGTAACCGCGCCGCCCGCCGAGGCCCGGCTGCGGCACCGTCTCGTAGCCGTAGTTCGTGCCGAGCTTGAACGGCACCAGCGCCGCGATGCCGACCGGCATGTTGACGAGCAGATTGCGCTCCGTATGCGAGCCGGCCTCGATCAGCGCGATCGTCGCATCGGGGCAGGCGTCGGCGAGACGGCCGGCAAGGCTCGCTCCGCCCGAACCTCCGCCCACGATGATGTAGTCGTATTGCATGTCACGTCTCCGTCGTGTCATGGAGGGCGCCCGGCACCGCCGCGCGACCGTGTCTCCTCTTTGGAGGGCCTGTTTGCAGATGGAACACGCATGCGAATGCCCGAAATCGCTCGTAGGGCAAGGAGCGACGAGCGACGCCGCCATACGCCCCGAAGGAAGTCCTCTTGGGGGACGGGCGATTTCGGGCATTCCCGTGACATGATTTTTTTAATTTGGAGTTGCCACGAGAACGGCCGCTCGCGAGGCGCGCGACGCCGCGAGCGGCCGTTCTCGCGGCAACGCATGCGTGTTCCATCTGCAAACAGACCCTCGGGGCATTGTAGGAATGGCCGTCCCGTGCGCGGCGCGCCGATTCAAGAGCGATTCCTCTAAACGCCCGCGTGAACTAAATTTAAGATGTGTCGATGCGCTTCGCGCGATGCACCGGCCACGAGAAGCCGATTCGTCGCGAAACGGGAGGAATGACGATGCAGCGCCAGATCCTGCAGGCCGCGTGCCGACCGGGTGATCCAGAGGTCAAGCGCGCGGCCCGCATTTCATTTCAAACGGCGGCCCGCGCGACGCTGCGCGGCGTGATGCGCGCCCTCGGTCGAAATCGAACGGCGCGTGTCGTCGCCGACCGTTTGGACGGTGTCTCGGCGCCGTCGCACGACGCGCGGCGACACGCCGTCACGGACCCGTCGCGCGACGCTGCCGCGTTGCGCCGGCACACGCTCGCAAGACGGCGTCGCGTGCCCGCGCGTCACCGCATCGGGCCGTGCGCGCGTGCCGTGCGGCACGACTTTCGGACACGGACACCGTCGCGCGGATACGACGCCGGCCGCATGCATCAACCGGTTTTCGAGCACCCGTCGCATCCGGCCCCGTGCCGCGCGACACGCATCACCCGATCCGCGTCGCCGCGCTCGCCGAGCGTGCGGCGTGACGGCCGGCCGACCAGCCAGGCCCAACTGGAGGAGACGACATGAAGAACGACCTGCCCGAACTGGCTCCGCAAGCACGCCCGTCGGTCGATGCGCTGACGTCGCTGCTGCACGACCAGCGCGCGGCGTACCTGCGCGCACCGTACCCGGCGTGGGACACGCGTGCGCAGCACCTGCGCGCGCTGCGCACGATGCTGATCGACCATGCGGATGCGCTCGCCGACGCGATCAGCGCCGATTTCGGCCATCGCGCGAAGCAGGAAGTGCTGCTGTCGGAAATCTGGATGGCGAAGGAAGAGATCGACGACGCGCTGAAGCACGGCAAGCGCTGGATGAAGCCGATCCGCAAGCCGATGAACAAATGGCTGCGCCCGGCGCGCGCGAAGGTGATACCGCAGCCGCTCGGCGTGGTCGGCATCGTCGTGCCGTGGAACTACCCGGTGCTGCTCGCGGTCGGCCCGCTGATCTGCGCGCTCGCCGCCGGCAACCGCGCAATCATCAAGATGTCCGAACTGACGCCGCGCACGTCGGCGCTGTTCGAGCAGCTCATCGGCAAGACCTTCACGCGCGACCACGTCGCGGTCGTCAACGGCGACGCGGAGGTCGGCGCCGCATTCAGCGCGCTGCCGTTCGACCATCTGCTGTTCACCGGCTCCACGCAGGTCGGCCGCCACGTGATGCGCGCGGCCGCCGACAACCTCACGCCCGTCACGCTCGAGCTCGGCGGCAAGTCGCCGGCGATCATCGGCCCGAATGCGCGCTTCGACGCGGCCGTCGACGCGATCGTCGCCGGCAAGACGCTGAACGCCGGCCAGACCTGCATCGCGCCCGACTACGTGCTGCTGCCGCGCGGGATGGAAGGCGCGTTCATCGAACGCGCGCGAACCCGCTTCGCGAAGCTGTATCCGGACCTGTCGGCCAACGGCGACTACACGACGATCGTGTCGCCGCGCCACTACGCACGCCTGCAGCAACTCGCGAGCGACGCGCAGGCGGGCGGCGCGCAGTTGCATCCGCTGTCCGACGCGCAGTCCGATCCCGTGTCGCGCCGCTTCGTGCCGTGCGCGCTCACGCGGGTGCCGGCCGCGTCGCAACTGATGCAGGAGGAAATCTTCGGGCCGCTGCTGCCGCTCGTGCCGTACGAACGGCTCGACGAAGCGATCGCATACGTCAATGCGCGCCCGCGTCCGCTTGCGCTATACCTGTTCGACGAGGATGGCGGCACGGTCGACCGCGTGATGCACGAAACGATCTCCGGCGGCGTAACGGTCAACGAAACGCTGATGCACATCGCGTGCGGCAGTTTGCCGTTCGGCGGCGTCGGCGCGAGCGGCATGGGCGCGTATCACGGCTACGACGGCTTCGTCACGTTCTCGAAGATGAAGCCCGTGCTCACGCAGGCGCGGCTGAACGCGCGCAACCTGCTCGCGCCGCCGTACGGCAAGCGCTTCGCCGCGCTGATCAAGGTGATGCTGAAGTTCTGAGGTAGACGGGCCGCGCGCGTCGCGCCGCGGCCCTTGCCGCACGGCATGGGATGCCGCGCACGCAGCCGTCGTCCATCACACGGGCCAGAGCGGCCCTTCCTGCATCGCGCCGATCTGCTCGCGCAATTCGAGCACGCGCGCTTCCCAGTAACGATGCGTGTTGAACCACGGGAACGCGGCCGGAAACGCCGGGTCGTCCCAGCGCCGCGCGAGCCACGCCGCGTAGTGGATCAGCCGCAGCGTCCGCAGCGCTTCGACCAGATGCAGCTCGCGCGGCTCGAATTCGCAGAAATCCTCGTAGCCGGCGAGCAGGTCCGCCAGCGCGCGCGACGCGCCTTCGCGATCGCCCGGCAGCAGCAGCCACAGATCCTGGACGGCCGGCGCCATCCGGCTGTCGTCGAAGTCGACGAAATGCGGGCCGGCATCGGTCCACAGCACGTTGCTCGGATGACAGTCGCCGTGCGTGCGCAGCAGGCGGATCTCGCCCGCGCGCTCGAACGCGGCCTCGACGCCTTCGAGCGCGAGTGCGACCGCGGTCTCGTACGCCGGCCTTACGTCATCCGGAATGAAATCGTGCGCGAGCAGGTAGTCGCGCGGCTCGTAGCCGAACGTACCGATGTCGAGCACGGGACGCGCGACATACGGCTGCGTCGCGCCGACCGCATGAATGCGGCCGATGAAGCGGCCGAGCCATTCGAGCGTGTCGCTGCGGTCGAGATCGGGTGCGCGGCCGCCGCGCCGCTCGAAGATCGAGAAGCGGAAGCCGTCGAACGCGTGCAGCGTGCGGCCGTCGAAGGCTCGCGCGGGCACCGCCGGAATCTCGCGCGCGGCGAGTTCGGCGACGAACGCATGCTCTTCGAGAATCGCGTCGTCCGACCAGCGCGCCGGGCGATAGAACTTCGCGACGACCGGCGGGCCGTCTTCGATACCGACCTGGTAGACGCGGTTTTCGTAGCTGTTGAGGGCGAGCAGGCGCCCGTCGGTGCGCAGGCCGGCCGGCATCAGCACGCTGTCGAGCGCGTCGAGCACGCACTCGGGCGTGAGGCCGGCGAACGGCGGGCTGGCGGGAGAAGCGGGAGCGGAAGCGGTGTCGGTCATGCCCCGCATTGTGCCGCCAGCCGGACCGAAAGACGAGCGTCCGGTGCTTAGTGAAGCGCCGCGCCGGCCGGCAGAACCGATTCGCCGGTGTCGATCAGGTCCTCGAGAAAGAACGGCTCGGTGTTGAGTTCTTTCGACTCACCCGGCACGCCCGCGTACCAGGTCACCATGGCCATGTCGCCCAGGATGCGCTGGACGATGCCGCGCGCGCCCTTCGGCACGGCGATATGGGTAGTGCAGACGATCGACCCGATATGCATGATGGTTCCCCACTCTTGAATCTTGAAACCCGGCCCGCTGGCGAGCCGGCAAATGCACGATCCGCGCCGCTCTCGGCGGAGCGTTGCGCGTGATCCCATTGTTCACGGTTTATCGAAGCGCGAAAAGAAGAAGAAGCGGGCGAAGTGCCGCGAATTCGTCGAATGTCTCCAATCAACCACTGCGCCGGGCACGCACTTGCCCACCCGGTTACCCCCATCATACCCTGTCGAATGCGGCTGCCTACCGAAACCGTCCCGCGCCGCCGCGCACGCGCGATCGACGCAACGCGCGTCCCGTTTCGCTTGCGCCGCGCGCAATCGTCGGAACACGCCCGCGATCGGCGCTGACATCACCTCGCGCGCGTCGCTTGCCGATCGCCTTCTTCCGTTCGCCGAAAGCTTGCATGCGCATCGGCCGGCAAGCCGGCGCCGCCTTGCATCGCCGCGACCTATCGCCCCACCCGCGATGCGCCGCCGCCGACAGCAGTTGCGTTCGACGGCTGCCTTGCGGTACCTTTGGCTTTCATTCGCGTTCAATCGCATTCCGACACGATGCATCCGCTCACGTCCGCCCGCGCAACATCCCGGCCGCAGTTCGACTCGCGGCCGCGGGCGTGCATGCATCCGTCGGTCCTTCCTCCTCCTGTCGCACCGCCGCGCGTCTGCGCCGCGCCGCCCCCGCCGGCGGCACGCGCCGGCTGACTCGCCGGCTTCTTCGTCTTCCATTCGCCCCGTTGTCTGCACGTGCGTGCGTCATGACGCACGGCACGTTGCCGCGCGCGGATGGAACGTTTCGATCCGTTCGACAGGTGGATTCACATGGTTTCGTTCAAACGCGCGCTTGCCGCGCATGGCGCGACGTCGCTCTTCGTGCTGCTGTGGAGCAGCGGCGCGATCTTCGCTGAACTCGGTTTGCGGCACGCCTCCGCGTTCGCCTTTCTCACTGCCCGTTTCGCGCTCGCCTCATTCGTGCTGCTCGTGCTGGCCTTCATGCGCAAACGCTGGCTGCCGCCGCGCGGCGAGCGGCGCATGGCCGCGCTGACCGGATTGCTGATGATGGGCGGCTATTCGATCTTCTATCTGCTCGCGCTCGAGCGCGGCATCGCGCCCGGCGTGCTCGCGACGATCCTCGGCGTGCAGCCGATCCTCACGCTCGCGATCGTCGAGCGGCGCTGGCAGCCGGCGCGCATCGCGGGGCTCGCGCTGTCGCTCGCCGGCCTCGCGCTCGTCGTCGGTCGCGGCGTGAGCGGCGGGACGGGCGGCCTGTCGGCGGCCGGCATCGCGTGCGCGCTCACGGCGCTCGTCGCGCTGACCGTCGGCTCGCTGCTGCAAAAGCGCGTGCGCGCGGCGCCCGCCGACGTGCTGCCGATGCAGAACGCGATCGGCCTCGCGCTGTGCGTCGCGATCGTGCCGTTCCGGCCGGTGTCGTTCGAGCTGAACTGGGCGTTCGTCGTGCCGCTGCTGTGGCTCGGCATCGTGATTTCGGTGATCGCGCAACTGCTGTTCTACCGATTGATGCAGCGCGGCGATCTCGTGAACGTGACGAGCCTGTTCTATCTCGTGCCGGTCGTCACCACGCTGATGGATGCCGCGTGGCTCGGCAACCGGCCCGAGCCGCTCGCGCTCGCCGGCATGGGCGCGATCATCGCCGGGCTCGCGCTCGTGTTCCGCGCGCCGGCCGGCCGCCCGCAATCCGACCGCGCGTGAGCGGGCCGGCCGCCGCGCCCGCGGGTGCGGCGGCCCGTATCGGACACATACGACGATTCCGCGAAAATCGAAAGGAACGGGAAAGATGCGTGCAAGGCGTTCGTCTTGTTCGCACGAAAAATGCGGGATTCCCGGGGCTTTCCGCTGATTTTTAATGGTTCGGATAGCGAAAAACGCCGCCGGTTGCCTATACTCGAATGGACCGGCCTGCTCGTAACGGGCCGGACCAACTAGAAACACCCGGCATGGGGCCGGGGTGAGCGCACGCGTGCCGGCTTCGGCCGATATCCCGCAGGGATGGAGCCGCCCAGGCACGCACTGAAGCGCTCACTTCGGCCGACACTGGAGACACGCATGACGACCTACTTCACGATCGGCGACTTCATCCTGTTGATTCCGATGGCGCTGGCCGGAGCGCTATTTCTCGGCGCGGTGCCGTGCGCCACCCAGTTCCGTCACAACTTGCTGCGCGTACTCGGCGTCATTCTCGGCGTCGGCGTCGCGGTATTGCTGGTTGAAGGCCTGCCCGCGCTGATCTAGCGCCACCGCCGTGCGCGACACACCTCGCTGCACGGCAGCGACGTGACGCACTGCCTGCGCGTCGACGATACGGCGCGCGATGTTTCGCACGCCGTATCGACTTCCGGTCAGATCGCCTGATCGGTGGACGGCTTTTCCCACAGATTGATGCCGCCTTCCGTCGCGTAGCGATCGATCTCCGCGAGCTCCTCCGCCGAGAATGCGAGGTTCTTCAACGCGCCGACGTTCTCGCGCACCTGCTCCGCCCGGCTCGCGCCGATCAGCGCGGACGTCACGCGGCCGTCACGCAGTACCCACGCCAGCGCCATCTGCGCGAGGCTCTGCCCGCGCCGTTCGGCGATCGCGTTGAGCTTGCGTACATGCTCGAGGTTGTCCGCGCTCAGGTGCTCCTGCTTCAGCGAGCCGCCGCCCGGCTTGTTCACGCGCGCGTCGGCCGGCACGCCGTTCAGGTACTTCGACGTGAGCAAGCCCTGCGCGAGCGGCGTGAACGCGATGCTGCCCGCGCCGACGTCGTCGAGCGTGCCGAGCAGGTCGCGCTCGATCCAGCGGTTCAGCAGGTTGTACGACGGCTGGTGAATCAGCAGCGGCACCTTGTACTGCGCGAGCAGGTCGGCCATCTCGCGCGTCTTCGCGGCCGAATACGACGAGATGCCGATGTAGAGCGCCTTGCCCTGCTGCACGGCCGACGCCAGCGCGCCCGCCGTTTCCTCGAGCGGCGTATGCGCGTCGAAACGGTGCGAATAGAAGATGTCGACGTAGTCGAGCCCCATCCGCTGCAGGCTCTGATCGAGGCTCGCGAGCACGTACTTGCGCGAGCCGCCGCCGCTGCCGTACGGGCCCGGCCACATGTCCCAGCCGGCTTTCGTCGAGATCAGCAACTCGTCGCGATACGGCCGGAAATCCTCCTTCAGCAGCCGGCCGAAGTTGGTTTCGGCGCTGCCGTACGGCGGCCCGTAGTTGTTCGCGAGGTCGAAATGGTTGATGCCGAGATCGAACGCGGTGCGCAGGATCTCACGCTGCGTCGAGATCGGCGTCGAATCGCCGAAGTTGTGCCACAGGCCGAGCGACAGGGCGGGCAGTTTGAGCCCGGATTTGCCGCAGGTACGGTATTGCATGTCGGCATAACGTTCGGAAGCTGCTTCGTAGGCCATGAGTCTGTTCCGTCAGGACATCGGGGGAAGGGACGCGCGCCGGCCGCGCCGATGGCGCGACGGCGGCGAAGGAGTCATACGACGACTATGGTAGCGAAAGCGGCCGAATCGCGCACGGCGGCACGGCGATGGACGCGACCGCGGCGCTCGCCTACACTGCGGCGTCTCGAATCACCGTTTCAGCGAGGTTGGTATGTCCCGGGTCATCTCGGTTGCACTGCTCGTCGGCGGCATCGTGCTGCTGTATTTCGGCGGCCAGTCGTTCCATTCGATCAACGACAACGTGTCGCGCTTCTTCACCGGCTCGCCCGCGACGAAGACGATCCTGCTGATCGTCGGCGGCGCCGTCGCGTCGTTCATCGGCCTGATCGGCCTCGCGATGCCGGGCGGCAAGCGCTGATCGCGACGCATCCGCGGCTCGCGACACGCGCGGGGGCCGCGCCAAACGAAACGGGCGGCCAGGCCGCCCGTCGTTTCATCCGCCCGCGATGCGCCGCATCGCGTGGCTGCGGCGGCTTCACCGGCCGCCAGATCCACGCCTAGAACTGCACTTCCGGCTTCGACGCCGAGCGCGTGCCGGGCACCGGCCGGTTGCTCGCGCCATGGTACGTGTACACGAGCGAGAACTTCACCTGGTCGGAACGGTTCTGCCCGGCCGAATGCAGCGTGTTGCAGTGGAAGAACACGACGTCGCCCGTCTGCAGCGACGGGCACGTGGCCGCGTCGATCATCCTGCGATTTTCCGGCAGATCGCCGCGGAAGAACTTCGCGTCATCGAACGCTTCCGGCCCGAATTCGGCCGTATGCGAGCCGGGCACCAGCCACAGCGCGCCGTTCTCGTTGGTTTCCGGCCCCAGCGCGAGCCACACCGACACCATGTCCGGGCGCTCGAATGCCCAGTAGCGGAAATCGCGATGCCAGCCGGTCAGGCTGCCGTACGCCGGGTGCTTCGTCATCATGCAGTTGTGATGCGCGCGCGACAGCACGGGTTGCTCACCGAAATACTCGCGCATCCATGCGCCGATTTCGGGCGCGATCGCACGCTCGGCGAATGCCGGATCGCGCGAGTACGCATCGAGCAGGCGCCGCACCGTATGCCCGCCGGGCGCATGCTTCGATTCGGGCGCGCCCGGGTAGCGCAGGTCGGCCTCGAATTCGATCGGCTCGGCGGCCTCCCGCAACTGGCGCTCCGCGATCTGCCTGAGCGTCGCGCACTGCGCTTCGCCGACGAGGCCGCGCGCGACGACGAAGCCGCGCTCGCGCAATTCCGCGACTTGCGCGCGGATCGATTCCGACTGCAATGGAGACGACATGGGATGCCAGACGTTTATTGTGTGAATGTGACGATTGTAAATCGGCGCCGGATACCGCGAACAGCGCCATTGTCGTGCGCAGGGGCATGCCAATCGCGGATTTGATCCAGCGCAAGGGAACTGTGCGGCGCGGCACCTGCCTGAGCGACAGGCGGTATGCGGCACACGCGTTGCGGCACAAGGGTTTATCGCGACTTTTGCCCGTCACGAATCCCCTGTAGCCTGACGCGGCCTGTCAATTCTGGCGGGCGCGGCGCGCAACGGGTTTCGGTAAGATCCGTTGCGTCATCCGAGGCCGTTCATACCAGTGCGCTCTGCAGGGCGCCATCCATACAAGCGAAGCATCGTTCACATGCCATTCCGTCTGACTTCCCGTTTCAACCGCGCTGCGAAGCGCGTCGTGCCGTCCGCTCCCGCCCGCCCGCTGCGCCACCACCGCGCACGCACGCAGGCGCTGGCCGAACGTACGCACCCGCACAGCCGGCTGGACGGCATCCGTGCGTGGTTTCACGCGTTTTTCTCGATGATGAGCACGCAGGCGTTCGCGCGCCGCGCCGGCCTGCGCTCGCTGCTGCAGAAGCCGTCGTCGCTGCGCGCGCTCGCGCTGCGCCGCAAGCTCGGCCCGCAGCGCCGCGTCAACCGCCCGCGCCGCCTGGCAGCAAGCAACGGCTGGTTCGGGTTCGGCGCGCGCTGAGAATGTACGCGGCGGGCGTCGTCCGCCCCGATCGGCCGCCATTGCTTCGGCGATCGAACCCATAAAAAAACCCCGGCTTGGCCGGGGTTTTTCATTTCAGGCGAACGACGCTCACGCGACGCGTGCGGTCGGCTCCACGCCGGCCGCTTCGGCCAGCGCGAGCGCCTTGTCGGTCGCTTCCCACGAGAACTCCGGCTCTTCGCGGCCGAAGTGGCCGTAAGCCGCGGTCTTCTCGTAGATCGGGCGCAGCAGGTCGAGCATCTTGATGATGCCCTTCGGACGCAGGTCGAAATGCTCGCGCACGAGCTTCGTGATCACTGCATCCGACACGCGGCCCGTGCCGAACGTGTTGACCATCACCGAGGTCGGCTCGGCCACGCCGATCGCGTACGACACCTGGATCAGCGCGCGCGACGCGAGGCCCGCGGCGACGATGTTCTTCGCGACGTAGCGGCCCGCATACGCGGCCGAACGGTCGACCTTCGACGGATCCTTGCCCGAGAACGCGCCGCCGCCGTGCGGTGCGGCGCCGCCGTAGGTGTCGACGATGATCTTGCGGCCCGTCAGCCCGCAATCGCCCTGCGGGCCGCCGATCACGAACCGGCCGGTCGGGTTCACGAGGAACTTGATGTCGCCCTTGATCAGTTCGGCCGGCAGCGTCGGCTTGATGATTTCCTCGATCACCGCTTCGCGCAGCGCGGGCAGTTCGATGTCCGGTGCGTGCTGCGTGGACAGCACGACGGTGTCGATCGAATCGGGCTTGCCGTCGACGTAGCGGACGGTGACCTGCGACTTCGCGTCCGGACGCAGCCATTGCAGGCGGCCGTCGCGGCGCAGGCTGGCCTGGCGCTCGACGAGGCGGTGCGACAGGTAGATCGGCAGCGGCATCAGTTCCGGCGTTTCGTCGCACGCATAGCCGAACATCAGGCCCTGGTCGCCCGCGCCTTGATCGAGGTTGTCGTCGTGTGCACGATCGACGCCCTGCGCGATGTCCGGCGATTGCTTGTCGTATGCGACGAGCACCGCGCAACCCTTGTAGTCGATGCCGTAGTCGGTGTTGTCGTAGCCGATGCGCTTGATCGTATCGCGCGCGATCTGGATGTAATCGATGTTCGCCGTCGTGGTGATTTCACCGGCCAGCACGACGAGACCGGTGTTGCACAGCGTTTCCGCCGCGACGCGGGAGTATTTGTCCTGCTCGAGGATGGCGTCGAGAATCGCGTCCGAGATTTGGTCCGCGACTTTGTCCGGATGGCCTTCGGAGACGGATTCGGACGTGAAGAGATAATCGTTTGCCACTTTTTCAGGCTCCTGTGTGGTTACGGTTGGTTTCACGTAGCCAGCTTCGTTGGGCCTGAAGCGGCGACGCTTTAGCGGATTACCAGGACCGGGCAGCGTGTGTCGCGCCAGCCGGCTTCGCCCCGCAAGTTGTCAGTTAACTCGGCGAAGCCCGTATTATAGCGGCTTTCCTGAATTGTCACAGAGCGCCGCCCGTGCTGCATCTTCCGCTGTCTTACCACCCTGTTCGCAACGTGCCGGCCAGCCGGCCCCACGGAGATTCCGCATGCTAGGCCGCCTCGGCACGCACCTCGCCATCGGCTTGCTGAAGCTGCTCGCGCTACTGCCGTACGGTCTGACCGCACGGTTCGGCGATGGCCTCGGCTGGCTGCTGTATCAGATCCCCAGCCGGCGAAAGCGCATCGTACATACGAATCTGAAACTCTGCTTCCCCGACTGGAGCGACGAGCGGCGCGAGGACGTGGCGGGCCGGCATTTCCGCCATGCGATCCGCAGCTACGTCGAGCGCAGCGTGCAGTGGTTCGGCTCGGAGAAGAAGCTCGCGAAGCTGATCCAGGTCGACAGCGCGGTCGATCTCACCGATCCGGACCTGCCGCCGACGCTGTTCCTCGGCCTGCACTTCGTCGGCATCGAAGCCGGCTCGATCTGGCTGAACCGGTCGCTGCACCGCCGCTGCGGATCGCTGTACCAGCCGTTCTCGAATGCGGTGCTCGAGGAGGAGGCGAAGAAGGCGCGCGGGCGCTTCGACGCCGAGATGGTCGGCCGCGCGGACAGCGCGCGCGTCGTGCTGCGCTGGCTGCGCGACCGCAAGCCGGTGATGCTCGGCGCCGACATGGACTACGGGCTGCGCAACTCGACGTTCGTCCCGTTCTTCGGCGTGCCGGCGTGCACGCTGACGGCCGTCGGCCGGCTCGCGAAGACGGGCCGTGCGCAGGTCGTGCCGTTCATCGGCGAGGTGTTGCCCAACTACAAGGGCTACCGTCTGAAGGTATTCAAGCCGTGGGATCACTACCCGACCGGCGACGACGATCTCGACGCGCGGCGGATGAACGCGTTCCTCGAGGAGCAGATTCCGCTGATGCCCGAGCAGTACTACTGGGTGCACAAGCGCTTCAAGACGCGACCGCCCGGCGAACCCAGCCTGTACTGAGCCTGCCGCGAGAGATGCGCGGGCGCGCCGTCATGGCCGCGCCTGCGCTCTCGCCACCTTCGGCGCGCCTTTTTCGTGCGCCTGCCAGAGATCGTAGGCCGACTGCTGCGCGAGCCACAGATCGGCCCTTCCCCCGTTTTCCTCGCCGAGCCACGCTTCGAGGCGCAACGCCATTTCCGGCGAGATGCCGGCATGGCCGTGCAGGATCCGCGACAGTGCGGCACGCGTCACGCCGAGTTGCGACGCGGCCTCGGTGACGGTCAGGCCGAGCGCCGGCAGCACGTCGTCGCGCAGCGTTTCGCCCGGATGGGGCGGATTGAAGATGCGGGTCATGGTGTTGGATCAATTCAGTGACGAGGCGCGATGCCGGAAACGCCGGCAGCGCATAGCCGCACTATACGAATCACCGGATTGGGACATCAATTTGACGGGTACGAAATACACATCGCGCACCGTTCCGCGTACCGGCCACAGCCGAGCCCGCCACGCCGCCCCCCTGTCAATCCGCCCGCTCATCATCCGCGCGACCAGTCGGCGCGATCGGCAGACAAGGCCCCCGCCCCCCGCACAACGGACGCCGGCCCGCCCGCGCAGGACGCCCCTGTCGGCTGCATGTATCATTTGCGGTTGAGATCGGCACGACGAACGAGGCCGCCCGGCATGGCAGCCGGCCGTCCGTGTCGTGCCGACCGCCTTGTTCGCCATGGAATTCCGGACCCAGTGAAACTCTCGTTCACCAAGATGCACGGCGCGGGCAACGACTTCGTCGTGCTCGACGGCTATTCGCGCGCGCTGCCGCCGCTCACCGAAGCGCAGGTGCGCGCGCTCGCCAACCGCCACTTCGGTATTGGCGCCGATCAGTTGCTGCTCGTCGAGAAACCGACCGTCGACGGCGCGGATTTCAAGTACCGGATCTTCAATTGCGACGGCGGCGAGGTCGAGCACTGCGGCAACGGCGCACGCTGCTTCGTGAAGTTCGTCAGCGACCGCGGCCTGACCGACAAGCGCAGCGTGCGCGTGCAGGTCATGAAGGGCCTGATCACGCTGACGCTGCAGGAGAACGGCGAAGTCGTCGTCGACATGGGCGCGCCCGTGTTCGCGCCCGCGCAAGTGCCGTTCGAGGCGTCGGGCCTCGACGGCCGCAAGGAAGGCAACGACACGCTGTGGCCGCTCGACGTCGGCGGCGCGACGCGCTGGATCTCGACGGTGTCGATGGGCAATCCGCACGCGGTGCAGGTCGTCGACGACGTCGAAGCGTATCCGGTGCTGGAAGAAGGCCCGCTGATCGAGCGCCATGCGCGCTTCCCGCAGCGCGTGAACGCCGGTTTCATGCAGATCGTGTCGCGCCACGAGGTGAAGCTGCGCGTGTACGAACGCGGCGCGGGCGAGACGCTCGCGTGCGGCACCGGCGCGTGCGCGGCGGTCGCGGCCGGTATCCGGCGCGGCCTGCTCGATTCGCCCGTGACCGTGCACACGCACGGCGGCACGCTGACGATCGGCTGGGACGGCGCGCGCGACGAAACCGCCGCGCTGATGATGGCCGGCCCCGCCACGACCGTGTTCGAAGGCGAGATCGACCTGAACGCCTGACCCTGCAACGTCCCTGATAACTGAACGCTCCAGCCACATGAACGATCGCGAAGTCGCCGACTACCTGCTCGCCAATCCCGAATTCTTCGCGCAGCACGCCGAACTGCTCGCGACGATCCGTCTCGCGAACCCGCACGGCAAGGCCGCGATCTCGCTGCAGGAGCGGCAGATGGAAATGCTGCGCGACAAGAACAAGCATCTCGAACGCCGGCTCGCCGAGCTGGTGCGCTACGGCCACGAGAACGACAGCCTGTCCGCGAAGTTCAGCCGCTGGACCGCGCGCGTGATCGCGGAACGCGATCCGTATGCGCTGCCGCGCACGATCGCCGACGGCATCGCCGACGTGTTCGACGTGCCGCAAACGGCGCTGCGCGTCTGGGACGTGGCCGACACCTACGCGCAAGCCGATTTCGCCCGCCAGGTCGGCGAGGAAGTGCGCCTGTTCACGAACGGGCTGTCGACGCCGTACTGCGGCGCGAACACGGGCTTCGAGGCCGCCCAGTGGCTCGCGCCCGCGCGCGCCGCCGCGAGCGCGGCGGAAGGCACCGAAGCCGCGCCGGCCGGCGACGGCTCGGCCGCGTCGGTCGCGCTGCTCGCGCTGCGTGCGCCGCTCGCCGGCAACGATGCACCCGCGTTCGGCCTGCTGGTCCTCGGTTCGCCCGATCCGCGCCGCTTCCACGACGGGATGGCGACCGACTTCCTCGCGCAGATCGCGACGCTCGCGAGCGCGGCGCTCACGCGCCTGCTGCCGCACTGATCCGCCGCACGCGATGACCGACGATCCGATCGCCGCCTACCTGTCGAACCTGAAGCACGTCAGGCAACTGTCGGAACACACGCTGCGCGCATACACGCACGAGCTCGACGAACTGAGGAAGCTTGCCGCCGGCCGGCCGCTCGAAGCATTGACCGCCGCCGACATGCGCGGCGCGGTCGCGCGCGCGCACGCGGGCGGGCTGTCCGCGCGCTCGATCTCGCACCGGCTGTCCGCCTGGCGTGCGTTCTACCGCTGGCTCGCGCAACGCATCGAGATGCCCGCGAACCCGGTCGCCGCGGTACGCGCGCCGAAGCGCCCGAAAACCCTGCCGAAGGCGCTGTCGGTCGACGACGCATCCGCGCTGATGGACGCGCCGCTCGCCGGCACGACCGAAGGCATCCGCGATCACGCGATCCTCGAGCTGTTCTATTCGTCGGGGCTGCGCCTCGCCGAATTGATCGGGCTCGACGTCCGGTACACGCAGGCCGACGGCTACCGCTCGGCCGGCTGGCTCGATCTCGCCGAGGCCGAAGTCACCGTGCGCGGCAAGGGCAACAAGGAGCGCAAGGTGCCGGTCGGCCGCAAGGCGATCGACGCGCTGAACGCGTGGCTCGCGGTGCGCGGCGAGTTCGTGAAGCACGATCCGCATCCGCTGTTCGTGTCGGTGCGCGGCAACCGGATGTCGCCGGGCGTGGTGCGCGAGCGCGTGAAGCGCGCGGCGCTCGCCGCCGGCATCCCCGCCAACGTCCACCCGCACGTGCTGCGCCATTCGTTCGCGACGCACGTGCTGCAGTCGAGCGGCGACCTGCGCGCGGTGCAGGAACTGCTCGGCCACGCGAGCGTCGCCGCGACGCAGGTCTATACGTCGCTCGACTTCCAGCATCTCGCGAAGATTTACGACAGCGCGCATCCGCGCGCGAAGAAGCGCGACTGACGCGCGCCCCGTGTTACCCGCCGCGCGCGGCGGCCGGCACCGGCCGGCGTCGCGCCCGGCCCCTTTCGATCTCACCATGCAAACCGTCACCCTCAAGCCGTCCAAGGAAAAATCGCTGCTGCGCCGCCATCCGTGGATCTACGCCAATGCGATCGACCGCGTCGACGGCAAGCCCGCGCCCGGCGCGACCGTGCTCGTGCGCGCGCACGACGGCCGCTTCCTCGCGCGCGGCGCGTACAGCCCCCAGTCGCAGATCCGCGTGCGGGTGTGGAGCTTCGACGAGCACGAACCGATCGATCACGCGTTCTTCAAGCGCCGCGTGCAGCGCGCGGTCGCGCACCGCACGACGATGGTGTCGGGCACGGGCGCGGTGCGGCTCGTGTTCGGCGAAGCCGACGGGCTGCCGGGGCTGATCGTCGACTACTACGTCGCGGACACCGCCGAAGCCGGCGCCGCGCCGCGCGGCCAGCTCGTCTGCCAGTTCATGGCCGCGGGCGTCGAAGCGTGGAAGGACGCGATCGTCGCGGCGCTTACCGGCGCGACCGGCTGCCCGAACGTGTACGAGCGCTCGGACGTGTCGATCCGCGACAAGGAAGGGCTCGAACAGACGACGGGCGTACTGGCCGGCGACGCGCCGCCCGCGACGCTGATCGCGAACGAAAACGGCGTGCGCTACCACGTCGACGTGCCGAACGGCCACAAGACGGGCTTCTACGTCGACCAGCGCGACAACCGCGCGCTCGTCGCGCAGTACGCGGCCGACCGCGACGTGCTGAACTGCTTCTGCTACACGGGCGGCTTCTCGCTCGCGGCGCTCAAGGGCGGTGCGAAACGCGTCGTGTCGATCGACTCGTCGGGCGACGCGCTCGCGCTCGCGCAGCAGAACGTCGTGGCCAACGGCTTCGACGCGGCGCGCGCGACCTGGCTCGACGCCGATGCGTTCAAGACGCTGCGCCGCCTCGTCGACGAAGGCGAGCGTTTCGACCTGATCGTGCTCGATCCGCCGAAGTTCGCGCCGACGCGCGACAGCGTCGATCGCGCGGCGCGCGCGTACAAGGACATCAACCTGAGCGGCTTCAGGCTGCTGCGTCCGGGCGGCCTGTTGTTCACGTACTCGTGCTCGGGCGCGATCGACATGGACCTGTTCCAGAAGATCGTCGCGGGCGCCGCGGCCGACGCGAAGGTCGACGCGCGGATCCTGAAGCGGCTCGGCGCGGGCGTCGATCACCCGCTGCTCGCCGCGTTCCCGGAAGGCGAATATCTGAAGGGCCTGCTGTTGCAAATCGTCTGATCGCCCCGATCTTGGCGGACACCCCGGTCCGCCGGCCCCGCCTGTCGGGCCGACGCTTGCCCCTGTCGTCCGGACGACGGGCGGGGGCTTGACAGGTATGTTTCAATGGATGGTTGTGCGCCCCGGCTCGCAGCGCGAGGGCGCGACGCACATCCTGGTTTTGACCCCGATTCACGAACCACAGGCGACCGACATGGCCACTCCCGTCACCATCCTTACCGGCTTCCTCGGCAGCGGCAAGACGACGCTGCTCAAGCGCATCCTGAACGAACAGCACGGCATGAAGATCGCCGTGATCGAGAACGAGTTCGGCGAAGAGAACATCGACAACGAAATCCTCGTGCAGGATTCGAACGAGCAGATCATCCAGATGAGCAACGGCTGCATCTGCTGCACGATCCGCGGCGACCTCGCCCGCGCGCTCGGCGATCTGGCCGCGAAGAAGCGCGAAGGCAAGCTCGACTTCGACCGCATCGTGATCGAGACGACCGGCCTCGCGAACCCGGGCCCCGTCGCGCAGACCTTCTTCATCGACAGCGAGATCGCCGACGATTTCCTGCTCGACGCGGTCATCACGCTGGTCGACGCGAAGCACGCGAACGCGCAGCTCGACGAACACGAAGTGGTGCAGCGCCAGGTCGGTTTCGCCGACCGCCTGTTCATCACGAAGTCGGATCTCGTCGACGACCAGACCGTCGCCGGCCTCAAGCACCGCCTGATGCACATGAACCCGAAGGCCGCGATCAAGGTCGTGAATTTCGGCGAGGCGGACATCAAGGAAATCTTCGACCTGCGCGGCTTCAACCTGAATGCCAAGCTCGAGATCGATCCCGATTTCCTCGCCGAGGACGATCACGCGCACGACCACCACGATCACGGCCATGATCACGGCCACGATCACGATCACGCGAATTGCGACCACGATCACGGCCAATGCGCGCACGATCACGACCACGGCCACCACCATCACCACCACGCGCACCACGACGACAAGATCAAGTCGTTCGTGTACCGCAACGACCGCCCGTTCGATCCGAACAAGCTGGAAGACTTCCTCGGCGGCATTCTGCAGATCTACGGCGAGCGGATGCTGCGCTACAAGGGCGTGCTGTACATGAAGGGCGTCGACCGCAAGGTCGTGTTCCAGGGCGTGCACCAGATGATGGGCAGCGACCTCGCGGCGAAGTGGCTGCCGGTCGAGAAGAAGACCAACAAGATGGTGTTCATCGGCGTCGATCTGCCGCAGGACCTGATCACCGACGGCCTCGACGCCTGCCTCGCCTGACCCGCGCAGGCGCCCGCCGCGCCCTTGCTGCCCGGCCGCCTGCGAGGCGGCGGGGGCCGCCGCGCGACGCCTTTGCCGGGCAGGGTTTCGCCGTCATCGCTTTTTCGCGATTTGCGCGTTATATTTTCTAGATATTGGCGCAGCCGACGGGGATCGACCCGATACGGCGCCCGCTTGCGATTCAGTTACAATACGTGCCCGCTGGAGTACGGCAACAAACAGGCCCGGTTCTTGCTGAACCAGTTTTCCGGGCATCGCAACCGCGCCGGATCGCCAATCCGCCTCCCGGCCGCGGCCGATGCGATGTGCCGCGCAGCACACCGGTTCGCAGCGCGCGCAAATCTGCGCCAGGCCTATCCTGGTATTTGAGAACCGGTTTTCCAGAGGCTTTCGGCCCCGCGGCGGCAAATCGCAAATGATTGCAAGCGCGGTTGCGGGTAATCCCAAAGTGCAGGCAATATCTCTTGATTTGCCGCACATTGAAGAAGCAAGCAGATGACGAAGAAACTCTTGACCGAAGCCGAAATCCTGAAGATGAGCGACAAGGATTACATGAATGAGGATCAGCTCGCCTTCTTCAAAAATCGGCTCGAACAGTTGCAGGCGGACATCCTCAAGAATGCAGGCCAGACGACCGAGAACCTGCGCGAGACGGTGATCGTCCCCGATCCCGCCGACCGCGCGACGATCGAGGAAGAGCACGCGCTCGAGCTGCGCACGCGCGATCGCGAACGCAAGCTCCTCAAGAAGGTTCAGCAGTCGCTCGCCCGCATCGATTCCGGCGATTACGGCTGGTGTGAGGAAACGGGCGAGCCGATCGGCATTCCGCGCCTGCTCGCGCGTCCGACCGCCACGCTGTCGCTCGAGGCGCAGGAGCGCCGCGAGCTGCGCCAGAAGCTGTTCGGCGACTGATCGAGCGGCATTCCGCTCCGACACACGCTGCTTCCCGAAAGCGCGCGGCCTGCCGCGCGCTTTTTGTTTTCCGGCACCGGTTCAGGGCCTGTTCCCCTGCTAACGGGCTTGCGCCGACCGATTTGCCTCCCCCTCTTGATATCCCGGCGCCCGCCCTAAAATGAAACGGACGCGCGCCGGGCCGCTCCCTGGCGCACTGCGGATTCACGCGGCGGCGCGTCGCGCCGCCCGACTCTTCCCCGTTTTTCTCAAGGAACGCAGATGGAGCAATTTCACGGCACGACCATCGTTTCGGTCCGGCGCGGCGACAAGGTCGCGCTCGGCGGCGACGGCCAGGTAACCCTCGGCAACATCGTCATGAAGGGTGGCGCGCGGAAAGTGCGGCGGATCTACAACAACCAGGTACTGGTCGGATTCGCGGGCGGCACCGCCGATGCGTTCTCGCTGCTCGACCGCTTCGAGGCGAAGCTCGAGAAGCACCAGGGCAACCTGACCCGCGCGGCCGTCGAGCTCGCGAAGGACTGGCGCACCGACCGGATGCTGCGCCGCCTCGAGGCGATGCTGATCACGGCCGATGCGAACACCACGCTCGTCATCACCGGCAACGGCGACGTGCTCGATCCGGAAGGCGGCATCTGCGCGATCGGCTCGGGCGGCGCGTACGCGCAGGCAGCGGCCCGCGCGCTCGTCGAGAACACCGAACTGTCACCGCGCGAGATCGTCGAGAAGTCGCTCGGGATCGCCGGCGACATGTGCATCTACACGAACCACAACCGCATCATCGAAACGATCGAGTAAGGACCGCCCCATGAGCACCATGACCCCTGCCGAGATCGTCTCGGAACTCGACAAGCACATCATCGGCCAGAACAAGGCGAAGAAGGCCGTCGCCGTCGCGCTGCGCAACCGCTGGCGCCGCCAGCAGGTCGCCGATCCGCTGCGCACGGAAATCACGCCGAAGAACATCCTGATGATCGGGCCGACGGGCGTCGGCAAGACCGAAATCGCGCGCCGCCTCGCGAAGCTCGCCGATGCGCCGTTCATCAAGATCGAGGCCACCAAGTTCACCGAAGTCGGCTACGTCGGCCGCGACGTCGACAGCATCGTGCGCGACCTCATGGAGACCTCGGTCAAGCAGACGCGCGAGACCGAAATGCGCAAGGTGCGCAGCAAGGCCACCGACCAGGCGGAAGACCGCATTCTCGACATCCTGCTGCCGCAACCGCGCGCGGTGGGTTTCGGCGGCAATGCCGATCACGCCAACGACGACAACAACGCGACGCGCCAGACCTTCCGCAAGCGCCTGCGCGAAGGCCAGCTCGACGACAAGGAAGTCGAGCTCGACCTCGAGCAGCCGTCGGTCGGCATGGACATCATGGCGCCGCCGGGCATGGAAGAGATGACCGAGCAGATCCGCTCGATGTTCTCGAACCTCGGCAGCGGCAAGAAGCAGCGCCGCAAGGTGAAGATCAAGGAAGCGCTGAAGCTGCTGACCGACGAGGAAGCGGCGAAGATGCTGAACGAAGAGGAAGTGAAGACGAAGGCCGTGCAGAACGTCGAGCAGAACGGCATCGTGTTCCTCGACGAGATCGACAAGATCACGTCGCGCAACAACGAAGGCAGCGGCGGCGAAGTGTCGCGCCAGGGCGTGCAGCGCGACCTGCTGCCGCTCGTCGAAGGCACGACGGTCAACACGAAGTACGGGATGGTGAAGACCGATCACATCCTGTTCATCGCGAGCGGCGCGTTCCACCTGGCGAAGCCGAGCGATCTGATTCCCGAACTGCAAGGCCGCTTCCCGATCCGCGTCGAGCTCGATTCGCTGTCGGTGAACGATTTCGAAGCGATCCTCGTCGCGACCGACGCAAGCCTCGTCAAACAGTACCAGGCGCTGCTCGCGACCGAGGACGTGCAGCTCGAATTCGCCGACGACGGCATCCGGCGCCTCGCCGAGATCGCGTTCGCGGTCAACGAGAAAACCGAGAACATCGGCGCGCGCCGGCTGTACACGGTGATCGAGAAGCTGCTCGAGGAAGTGTCGTTCTCGGCCGGCAACCATGCGGGCGAGCGCGTGACGATCGACGCGAAGTATGTCGATCGCGCGCTCGGCGAAGTGTCGCAGGACGAAGACCTGTCGCGCTACGTGCTGTAACGCGCGCAGTGCGGGACGAGAGACGGGCGGCCCCTTCGGGGGTCGCCCGTTTTCATTGGTGCGCCGCTTACTGCCGCACCGGCTTCTTCGCGAGCTTGCGCTGCAGCGTGCGGCGGTGCATGTTCAGCGCGCGCGCGGTCGCCGAAATGTTGTTGTTGTTCTCGGCCAGCACGCGCTGGATGTGCTCCCATTCGAGCCGGTCCACCGACAGCACGACCGGATTCTCGAGCGCCTCGTCGGCCTGCACTTCGGTCGCGTTGGTCTGCAGCGCGGAGAGGATCGACTCGACGTTCGCCGGCTTCGCGAGGTAGTTGTCGGCGCCTTCCTTCACGGCCTGCACGGCGGTCGCGATGCTTGCGTAACCGGTCAGCACCAGGATCCGCGCATCGGGCTGCAGGTCGCACAGCGGCGCGATCAGGCTCAGCCCCGAATCCTCGCCGAGATGCAGGTCGACGGTGATGAACTGGAACTTGCCGCCCGCGGCGAGCCTGAGCGCCGCTTCCTTGTCGTGCGCCTGCTGGACCGCGTAACCGCGGCGCTCGAGGCCGCGCGCGAGCGTGCCCGCGAACACCTCGTTGTCGTCGATCACCAGGAAATTGTTCTCGCTCATGTGGTTTCTCCGTCTACGTGTTGGTTGAGGCCGCCGGCATCGCGACGCGCACGACCGGCAGGCGCAGCACGGCCCGCGTGCCGCGCCCGGCCGCTGCGCCGGCCGGGCGGCTCTCCGGCGTGCCGGCTGGCCGGTCGACCGTACGTGCGCCCGTGCGTTGTCCCGATGCGGCCGCCGCGTGGCCGTTTGCCGCGCCGCCGGCCCGCCCGTTGCCGCTCGGGGCGCGCGGCGTGACATCGGACAGCTCGATCTCGCCGCCGAGCCGCGCGGCCGCGCTGAACGCGAGGTACAGGCCGACGCCGTGCCCGCCCTGCGTGCTGTCGACCGGCATCGCGCCGAGCGATTCGCGCAGCGCGGCCGGAATGCCGGGCCCGTCGTCGCATACTTCGAATTCGATTTCGTCGGCCGTGCCGCCATGCGCGACCTTCGCCGCGAGCGTCACGCGCTGCGGGCTCGCGCGCGCGGCGTTGTCGAGCAGGATCGTCAGGATCTGGCCGGCCGCGACGGTATCGTCGAGCGCGACGCCGGCCGGGCGCGCACCGAGCAGCTCGAACTGCACGTGCGGATGCCGCAGGCGCCAGTGCTCGACGAACGTGTCGAGCCAGTCGTCCACCGGCTGGCGGCTCGCCGGCGCGCTCGCGCGGCTGCGCAGGCGCGCGAGCGCCGACGTGCAGAGCGTCATCTGTTCCTCGAGCACCTTCAGGTCGGCCTCGTAGCGCGCGAGCCCCGGATCGGCGCGCGCCGCATCGCGCAACTCCTCGGCGAGCATCGCGATCGTCGACAGCGGCGTGCCCATTTCATGTGCGACGGTGGCGGCCTGCACGCCGAGCGCAACCGCCCGCTCGTCGCGCAGCAGGTGCTGCTGCGCCTCGCCGAGCGCCGCGTCGCGCTGGCGCAGCGCATTCGACATGCGCGCGACGAACCACGCGATCAGCCCGACGCTGACCATGAAGTTCGCCCACATGCCGGTACGGTAGTAGTCGAACAGGTTCGCCGGATTGTCCATGTTGAGCGGCACCGAATCGAAGCCGAGCGCCGCGTAGCAGGCCACCGCGAACGCCGCGAGCCAGATCATCAGGTGCCACGGCAGCACGGCCGCGGCGATCGCGAGCGACGGCAGGTACAGCGACACGAACGGATTGGTCGTGCCGCCCGACAGGAACAGCAGCGCGGACAGCGCGCCGAGGTCGACCCACAGCTGGCCGAGCAGCTCGAAATTGGTCTCGGGCCGCGCGCGCAGCACGCGCACCCAGGTCAGCGCGTTGAAAACGATTTCGAGCGCGATGACCATCAGCATCGCCGGCAACGGCAGGTGCACGCCGAAATAGGTCTGCACGACGCCGATCGTCACGAGCTGGCCGATGATCGCGAGATTGCGCAGCCAGAACAGGTGGCTGAGGTTGACGCGCCCGGTGGTGGTGATTCGTTGCATCCGAGCAGTTTACCCGTTTAGCGGGCGGCGCCTCCACGGGGCCGGATCGGGAAGGACGAATGGACGGTCGGACGCCCCGGCGCGGCGCCCGGGTGCGCGAGCGAGCGACGTCAGCCGGGCGCCGCCGCCATGCGCCGCGCGATCTCGTCGGCGAGGCATTCCGGGCAGAGGCAGCGCGCGCGGGCTGCCGGGGCCGTGTCGCCCGGCAAGACCGGCATCGCAGCGCACCAGCAGTCGAACGGCTGCGTGTGCGCGCCGCAGTCGAAACCGCGCCCGCAGTGCGGACAACGCGCACGGCGCGGGGCCGAACGGGCGTCGGCGGCGGAATCGGTCATGGTCGAGGTGCGGAAGCGGGCACGAACGTCGCCCTACGCGACTAGCATAGCGCGGCCGACGGATTTTGCACGTCGGCCGTCTGGCCGACGGCTGCCGCCGCGCCCGCCTGATGCGCCGGGCGCGGGCCCGCCCCGCGCGCCGCCGCGGCAGCGGGAGCCTTGGCCGGCGGGCCGCCGCGCGCGCCGGCCGACCTGCGCGACCCACCGTCCGGCCAGCCCAAAAACCGATGCTGCGCTGCGCCACTCCTGTACAATTCGGCCTGTTTCAACCGTTCCCAGCCAGAGCCGCCGCCATGTCAGAGCCCATCGACCTCTCGCAGATCGCCCCCACGCTGAAAGCAGAAATCCTCGCGGAGGCGCTGCCGTACATCCGCCGCTACCACGGCAAGACCGTGGTCATCAAATACGGCGGCAACGCGATGACGGAGGAGCGGCTCAAGCAGGGCTTCGCGCGCGACGTGATCCTGCTGAAACTGGTCGGCATCAACCCGGTGATCGTCCACGGCGGCGGTCCGCAGATCGATCACGCGCTGAAGAAGATCGGCAAGGCCGGCACCTTCATCCAGGGCATGCGCGTCACCGACGAAGAAACGATGGAAGTCGTCGAATGGGTGCTGGGCGGCGAAGTGCAGCAGGACATCGTGATGCTGATCAACCACTTCGGCGGTCACGCGGTGGGCCTCACGGGCAAGGACGGCGGCCTGATCCATGCGCGCAAGCTGCTGATGCCGGATCGCGACAACCCGGGCCAGTACATCGACATCGGCCAGGTCGGCGAAGTCGAGGCGATCAACCCGGCAGTCGTGAAGGCGCTGCAGGACGACGCGTTCATTCCGGTGATCTCGCCGATCGGCTTCGGCGAGGACGGCCTGTCGTACAACATCAACGCAGACCTCGTCGCGGGCAAGCTGGCCACGGTGCTGAACGCCGAGAAGCTGCTGATGATGACCAACATCCCCGGCGTGATGGACAAGGACGGCAACCTGCTGACCGACCTGTCCGCACGCGAGATCGACGCGCTGTTCGAGGACGGCACGATCTCGGGCGGCATGCTGCCGAAGATTTCGTCGGCGCTCGACGCCGCGAAGAGCGGCGTGAAGTCGGTACACATCGTCGACGGCCGCATCGAGCACTCGGTGCTGCTGGAAATCCTGACCGAGCAGCCGTTCGGCACGATGATCCGCTCGCATTGAGCGCGCGCCGCCCGCCTGCCAGCCCCGGCCTGCCGGCGTCGCTGCGGCGCCGGCGCATCTCCCGCAGCCGGCCGCGCGCCGGCGCGCCCGTGTGGCTGTTCGATCTCGACAATACGCTGCACCACGCGTCGCACGCGATCTTTCCCGAGATCAACCGTGCGATGACGCAATACATCATCGACGCGCTGCAGGTCGAGCGCGCCGAAGCCGACCGGCTGCGAATCGGCTACACCGAGCGCTACGGCGCCGCGCTGCTCGGCCTCACGCGCCATCATCCGATCGATCCCCACGATTTCCTGCGCGTGGTCCACACGTTTTCCGACCTGCCCGCGATGGTGCGCGCCGAGCGCGGCCTTGCGCGCATCGTCGCCGCGCTGCCGGGCCGCAAGCTGATCCTGACCAACGCGCCGGAAAACTATGCGCGTGCGGTGCTGCGCGAGCTGGGCATCGAGCGGCTGTTCGAGCGCGTGATCGCGATCGAGCACATGCGCGACCGCCGCACGTGGCGCGCGAAGCCCGACCCTGCGATGCTGCGCCGGACGCTGCGCGCCGCGCATGCGCGGCTCGCCGACGCGATCCTCGTCGAGGATACGCGCGGCCACCTGAAGCGCTACAAGCGTCTGGGCATCGGTACCGTATGGATCACCGGCCACCTGCCCGGTCATCTGCCGGCAACCGGACGCCCTCATTATGTCGACCAGCGCATTCGTTCGTTAAAATCGCTGCGACTGGGCACACGATCGGGGCGACAGAAATGCAGCCGACTTACCCGCAGGACCAAGCCGTAACGGAAGGCCAGGCCACACCCTCTCGCCCGCGCCCGAAGCCGGGCGAGCGGCGCGTGATGATCCTGCAGACGCTCGCCGCGATGCTCGAGGCTCCGAAACCCGAGAAAATCACGACCGCCGCGCTCGCGGCCCGGCTCGACGTGTCCGAAGCCGCGCTGTACCGGCACTTCACCAGCAAGGCGAAGATGTACGAAGGGCTGATCGAGTTCATCGAGCAGGCGCTCTTCGGGCTCGTCAACCAGATCGTCGCGAAGGAGCCGAACGGCGTGCTGCAGGCGCGCACGATCGCGTTGACGATGCTCAATTTCGCCGCGAAGAACCCGGGCATGACGCGCGTGCTGACCGGCGAGGCGCTGGTCGGCGAGGACGAGCGACTGACCGAGCGCGTGAACCAGTTGCTCGACCGCATCGAGGCGACGGTCAAGCAATGCCTGCGGGTCGCGCGCACCGAGGCGAATGCGCCGCACGAGGGCGCGGCGCCGTTCGTGCTGCCGGCCGACTACGATCCCGGCGCCCGCGCGAGCCTGCTCGTCAGCTACGTGATCGGCCGGTGGCATCGGTTCGCGAAGGGCGGGTTTCAGAAACCGCCGGGCGAGCAGGCGGATGCCCATCTGAGGCTGATCCTGCAATAGGCGACGACGATGCGCGCCCGATACGCCGCACGGAGCGAGCGCCTCGTATCGGGTGGTACCGATGTACGTCAATCGCCCGCGTGCGCGTAGGATGCGCGGAACACGAAGGCCTCCGCGGGTACCGCGTTCGCGTCGATCACCTCGAGGTCGACACGTGCGAGTGTGCGCTGCGACGCCAGCGCATCGAGCCAGTGCGCGGCGAGCCGCGGCAGCACGTGCTGCTCGATGAAGCCGATCAGCAGCCGCGCGCCGGTTTCCTGGACGAGACAGCGCTCGACGATGTAGTCGAGCACCGCTGGCGCATAGCCGAACGCCACCGCGTGCCCGTCCGCCATGCGCGTCACTACACGATCCAGATGCAGCCGCACGATTTGCGCCAGCGCCGCCTGTGCGAGCGGCCTGTACGGCACCACGGTCACGCGGCCAAGGAACGCGGCCGGGAACGTTTTCAGCAATACCGGCCCGAGCGCCGCGCACAGCGCATCCGCACGAGGCGCGAGCGTCTCGTCGGAACACAGGCTCGCGATCAGCTCGGAGCCCGTGTTGCTCGTCAGCAGGATCGTGGTGTTGCGGAAATCGATGTAGCGCCCGTCGCCGTCCTCCATGTAGCCCTTGTCGAACACCTGGAAGAACATTTCGTGCACGTCGGGATGCGCCTTCTCGATCTCGTCGAGCAACACCACCGAGTACGGCCGGCGCCGCACCGCCTCGGTCAGGACGCCGCCCTCGCCGTAACCGACGTAGCCGGGCGGCGCGCCCTTCAGCCCGGACACCGTATGGGCTTCCTGATACTCGCTCATGTTGATCGTGATCAGGTTCTGCTCACCGCCGTACAGCGCTTCGGCCAGCGCCAGCGCCGTCTCGGTCTTGCCGACGCCGGACGGGCCGGCCAGCATGAACACGCCCAGCGGTTTTTTCGGATCCGTCAGCCCCGCGCGCGCGGTCTGCACGCGCTCGCCGATCTGCTGCAGCGCGTCCGGCTGACCGATCACGCGCGCCGCGAGCGTGTCGGGCAGCGTGCGCACCGCGGCAACCTCGTCGGTGACCATCCGGCGCACCGGAATACCGGTCCAGTCCGACACGATCGCCGCGACGATCGCCTCGTTCACTTCCGGGAAAACGAACGCGGCCTCGCCCTGCCGCTCCACGAGCGCACGCTCGAGCGCCTGCAGCCGGTCGGCCGACACGCTGTCGGCGGCCTCGCGCACCGCCTCGCGCGCGCTCAACAGCGCTTGCGCGGCGTCGGCCTGCGCGCGCCAGCGTGCATCGACGTTCGCCGCCTCGCGCTCCAGCTCGGCGATGCGCGCCTGCGTGCGGGCCAGCGCGTCCGCGTCGCCCAGGCCGATGCATCGCTCCTGATCGAGCAGGTCGCATTCGACTTGCGCCGCCTGCAGGCGCTGGCGCACGTTCTGCAGCTCGCGCGGCGGCGCGTGCTGCGACAGCGCCACGCGCGCGCAAGCGGTGTCGAGCAGGCTGATCGCCTTGTCCGGCAGTTGCCGTGACGGAATGTACCGATGCGACAGCGTGACCGCGGCGCGAATCGCCTCGTCGAGCACCACGACGCCGTGATGCCGCGAGAAAGTGCGCGCGAGCCCGCGCACCATGTCGATCGCCGCCGCCTCCTCGGGCTCCGGCACCTGGAGCACCTGGAAGCGCCGCGTCAGCGCCGGATCCTTTTCGATATGGCGCTTGTACTCGGCCCAGGTCGTCGCGCCGACCGTGCGCAGCGTGCCGCGCGCGAGCGCCGGCTTCAGCAGGTTTGCCGCGTCGCCCGTGCCGGCCTGGCCGCCCGCACCGATCAGCGTATGAATCTCGTCGACGAACAGGATGACGGGTACCGCCGACTTCGTTGCCGCCTCGAGCACGCCCTTCAGGCGTGCCTCGAATTCACCTTTCATGCTCGCGCCGGCGAGCAGCGCGCCGACGTCGAGACTCAGCAGACGCACGTCGGCCAGCTTCGGCGGCACGTCGCCGTCGACGATCGCGCGCGCGAGCCCCTCGACCACGGCCGTCTTGCCGACGCCCGCCTCGCCTGTCAGCAAAGGATTGTTTTGACGCCGCCGCAACAGGACATCGATCATCGTGCGGATCTCGAGTTCGCGGCCGACGACCGGATCGATCTCGCCGGCGCGCGCGCGCGCCGTCAAATCGCTGCAGTACTGCTCGAGCGGCGAGCCGCCGGCCCCCGCGGGCGCAAGCGCGCCGGCGGCCTCGCCGGGCACCGCGCCGCCGAAGTCGGTCCCGTCATACGGCGCATCCGCTGCCTCCGGCGAGCCGTCGATCCACGCGGGCAGCATCTCGCCGAGGTTCTCGACCGGGATCTTGCCGAACGCCGGAGAGATCGACAGCAGCACCCGGCGCAGTTCGGGCGTCCTGACCAGCGCGGCGACGAGCCAAGCGCCGCGGATCCGGCGGTCGCCGAAATCCAGGGATGCCAGCACCCATGCGCGCTCGACGGCGGTTTCGACGTGATGGGAGAAATCGCTGATCGAACTCGCGCCGGCCGGCAGCGCGGCCAGCGCGCGCAGCACGTCCCGATCGAGTGCCTCGGAGTCGACGTCGCAGTGCCGGATGATCCGCTGGAGGTCGCCGTCGGGCGCCTGCAGCAGTTGATGCAGCCAATGCACCAGTTCGACGTAAGGATTGCCGCGCAGCTTGCAGAAAGTCGTGGCGGATTCGACGCTTCGGAACAGCGAATGCCCCAGTTTGCCGAATAAGGCCTGCCTTGAAATTGTCATGAGATCGATCTGGAAATAAGTCGCGCCGCAAGCAAGACCAACGTGAATACAGTCACGTCATCCGTCGCCGCGGAGGCTAAATCAAAACCGCCAACATTACCTCCCACATCATTCATCTATCAATCGGACAAGTATTATTTTTTCATCCGCTTTTTCGCGAAAAGGACCGCATGCCTCCATCCCCGCGCGTTCGTCCCAAATCGCCTCGCACGGCGCCCTGGCGGGTCACATCGCCGCCACCACGGGCGCCCCGACATCCGTCGCGACAGTCATGCCGCCCCGACTTTCGAAGTCGCTGCACGAAATACGACCCGTACATTTAGAACAATTCCGATATACCTCGAAACCGGCGCACGCTAATATTCCCGCTCGAATCGTCGATCGCACCTTCATTCTCGCTTGCTCGCCGGATTTATCTCGAATTAATCCGAAACGAAGCGCCCCTTTATCTCGAATTAATGAGGCACGTGCGCCATGCCGCTGCACCGATAAAACCCTCGCTTTTTACTGATCAACCGTTATGCCGAAAATGAGCAGGAACGCGGCTCGCGAGCCCGATTGCACGACGCCCGACCATCAGCCGGCCGATCCCGCGCCGCCGCCGTTCGCGAAGCTCGTCCGGCGGGGCGGCCGCGCGCCGCGCGCGCCGGTGCAGCACGCGCTCGGCCGGGACCGCTGCGCGTATTCGGCGTCGTCCGGCGAATTCGCCGCGGTGTCGGGCGATGCGAATCCGCTCACCGACCATGTGGTCTTCCTCATCGACGCCGATGGCCGCATCCAGTTGGAAAATCACTGCGAAGCACTCGCCTGCCGCGTCGGCGCCACCCTGGTGCCGCGACATCGCGCATGTGAGGTTCGGCTCGGCGAGACGGTCACGGTCGGCGTCGACGAGTTGACTATCGGCCTGCCGTCCTCCGCCATCGCGCAGGACGACGCGCCGGCGCCCGTCGACCTGATCGCGCTGGGCAATGCGCTGCCGCGCAGCGAGCCGGCCGGGTTCGTCGATCTGACGGCGCTGGCGGACGCGACATCGAACGGCGCGCACGGCGACCCGCCGCGCACCGTGCTGGACGAGGAACCGCTCGGCGTGGTCGCACCGGTCTCGCCCGATCTCGACAACGGCGACCCGCTCGACGCGCTGCTCGCCGAATACCGGCGGGCGCTGATCCACCGCGAGCGGTCCGCCGTGCACGCGATGAAGGAAATAGAGCCGCCGCAGATCGCGGTCCCGTTGCCGCCCGACCCGTTCCTCGATACCGAGCGCTATCGGACCGGCTCGCTGCTGAGTGATCTGCTCGACGCGCGCCAGCAAATCGACCGGGTGCTCGACGGCATGAACCCGTTCCTGTCCGACGAGTTGTTCGTCGACGACGCACGCCACGACGTCCTCCACCTGCTCGCGCCTGCGCAACGGCCGCGTCCGCACTTTCCGACGGCCGCGCTGCTCGCGCGTCGCGAGCATCACCTGATCAGCGTCGATAGCCATTTCCCGATGCTGACCACCTTCACCGACACTTCAACGACCGAACAACATGACGATGAACGCCCGTGATACCGCCACCGGCCGCCCAACGGTACAGAACCTGCTGCAGACCCAGTCGCTCGACGCGCTGAAAGAGCAAACCATCGAAGCGGTGCGGCGGCGACCGTCCGATCCGGCGGAACGCTGGCTGCTTTTCCAGTTGCTGTGCGTCTACGGCGACTGGGAACGCGCGCTCAAGCAGTTGCAGACCTGGGCGACGCTCGAGCCCGAGGGCACCGCGCGCGCGCAACTGCATCGCGGCCTCATCGAAAGCGAGATGTTTCGCGCCGAGGTATTCGCCGGCACGCGCACGCCCGGCTTCGTCGATGAAGCGGCGCCCGCGTGGGTCGAGCGGTTGCTGCAGGCGAATGCGCGTCTGGGCGCCGGCGACGTCGCGGGCGCCGACGCACTGCGCGAGTTCGCGCTCGACGCGGCGCCCGCGAGCCGGGGCGAAAGCGCCGAAATGGGCGACTTCGACTGGCTGACCGACAGCGACACGCGCCTCGGTCCGATCTGCGAAATGGCCGTGGCAGGCGGTTACCGGTGGATTCCGTTCGCCCGTATCAAGTCGCTCACGCTCACCCCGATCGGCACGTTGACCGATCTCGTATGGCGCCCTGCCACGCTGATCCTGCGCGACGCGACGGTTCTCCGCGGCTACGTACCGACCCGCTACCCCGGCTCCGAGCACGGCCCGGCCACCATTCGGCTCGCACGCGAAACCCGCTGGCAGGATCTCGGCGACACGAACGTGATCGCGCTAGGCCAAAAAACCTGGACGACCAACCGCGGCGACTGGGGCCTGCTGGATATCGGCGGCTGCCGCTTCACGGACGAAGACACCGATGGCACGTCATCCTGAAGACCAGCACCGGCCCGCGTACCTGCCGTCCCTGCTTGACCGGCTGCAGGACGACGCGCCGCACGCGCGCCACGAAACCGCCCGCGCGTATGCGCCGAACGGCGAAGGCATGCGCCGGATCATTCAACGCGATCTCGCGCTGCTGCTGAACTCGACCAATCTCGATGGCGAGCTGGACGCCGCGCGCTATCCGCAGGCCGCCGCGTCCGTCGTCAACTATGGCGTGCCGCCGTTGTCGGGAAGCTACCTGAGCGACCGCAACTGGGAAACGATCGAGACGCTCGTCAAGACGGCGATCGTCCGCTTCGAGCCGCGCCTGCTCGCGGATTCGATCGCGATTCGCCCCATCGCGGGGCGCGAAGCCGCCAGCTACAACAAGCTCGCGTTCGAGATTCGCGGGCTGATGCAATGGTCGCCGTACCCCCTCGAATTCCTGATCCAGAGCACCTTCGACATCGAATCGAACAAGGTGACGCTCGATCCTGGCGCTCGCATCGAACATTGATATGGATCCCAGATTTCTCGACCACTACAACCGCGAACTGACCTACATGCGCGAGCTGTCCGCGGAGTTCGCCGCGCAGCACCCGAAGATCGCCCGCCGCCTCGGCATGCACGGCATCGAGACAGCCGATCCTTACGTGGAACGGATGATCGAGGCGTTCTGCTTCATGTCGGCCCGTACGCAGCTCAAGCTCGACGCGGAATTCCCGCGCTTCACGCAGCGCCTGCTCGAGGTCGTGTATCCGAACTACGTTGCGCCGACGCCGTCCATGGCCGTGGCGAAGCTGCGCCCGAGCCTGCGCGAAGGCAACTTCAGCAAGGGTTTCACGGTGCCGCGCCACAGCGTATTGCGCTCGTCGATCCCGCCGGGCGAGCGGACCGCCTGCGAGTTCCGCAGCGGCCATGAAATCACGCTTTGGCCGATCGAGATCGTCGACGCGAAGCTGACGGCCGTCCCGCCGGACCTTCCGGACCTGCAGCGCACACTGATGCCGCACATGCGGCTGCGCGGCGCGCTCCGGTTGCGGCTGCGCACGGTGGGCGAGATCAAGTTCTCGCAAATCACCGGGCTCGACAGGCTGTCGCTCTATATCGGCGGCGACGAACGGATCGCGTCGCATCTGTTCGAACTGATCCATGCCGGCGGCATCGCGTCGGTCGTGCGCGCACACGGCGCCACCCGCGACGATTGCACGGTCGTCGCCAAGCATCCGGTCGATTTCGAAGGCCTTCGCCCCGACCAGAGCCTGTTGCCGCAAATGTGGAATACGTTCCACGGGCACAACCTGCTGCACGAGTACTTCACCTGCCGGCAGCGCTTCTATTTCTTCGTGCTGACGCAGTTGCAGGCCGGCTTGTCCAGGATCGACGGCAAGGAAGCGGAAGTCGTGCTGCTGCTCGACCGACTGCCCGACGAACTGACGACACACGTCGATGCGTCGAGCTTCCAGTTGTTCTGCACGCCGATCGTCAACCTGTTTCCCCGGCGCACCGACCGGATCGAGATCAACCGCGCGCTGACCGCGTTCCATCTGATTCCGGACCGCAGCCGCCCGCTCGATTACGAAGTCTTCTCGGTGTCGCGCGTATTCGGCCAGAAAGCCGAAACGTCGACCGAAGTGACGTTCAATCCGCTGTACCAGACGCTGCACAGCGACATCGGCAATTACGGGCGCTACTTTTCGATTCTGCGCGAGCCGCGCGCGATGTCGGCCAACGCGCGCAAATACGGCACCCGCAGCGAGTACGTCGGCACCGAAGTATTCGTGTCGCTCGTCGATCAGGCCGAAGCACCCTACGACGACGCGATCCGCTATCTGTCCGTCGACGCGTGGCTGACCAATCGCGATCTGCCGCGCCTGATTCCGCGCAACGGGTTCAGCGACCTCACGATGCAGGACTCGGTGCCGATCGAAGGCGTGAGTCTCGTGCATCCGCCGAGCACGCCGCGCGAACCCTATGCGACGGGCGAGACGGCATGGCGGCTGATCCGCCAGTTGAGCTTCAACTACATGCCGCTCGCGGAGCTCGACCATCGCGACGGCGGCCAGGCGCTGCGCAACATGCTGCGGCTGTTCGTCGGGACGAGCGAGCACGAACAGCGCACGCAGATCGAGAGCCTCGTCGGGGCGCGCACCGAGCCCGTCGTCCGGCGCCTTCCGGATCACGGGCTGCTCGTCTACGGGCGTGGCGTGCGCTGCGAACTGACGGTCGACGAGACCGGCTTTTCCGGAGTGAGCCCCTATCTGTTCGGCCTCGTGCTCGAGCAATACCTGGCCCGACACGTATCGATCAATGTCTTCACCGAGACGGAGCTGCGCTCGATGCAGCGCGGCCTCGTGACGCGCTGGAAACCGCGCATGGGCGGGCGGGGGGCCGTGTAAGCGATGGACGCATTCGACTCGGTGCCGGTCAACGACGGCTCGCCGCTGCATCCCGATTCACTGCGCGCGTGGTTCGACGAGCACACGCCGTGGCAGGCCGGCTTCCTCAGCCTGCTGCGCGCGATCAGCGCGCGCGACACCGTCCAGCCGCTGCCCGGCACGGCGCGTTTGCCGCGGCAGGAACCCTTCCGCGTCGGCCAGCAACCGTCGATGGCGTTCGCGCCGCGCGAAATCGCAGCGCTCGGCGTGCAGGGCGGACGGCTCGACGTCCGGCTCTTCGGGCTTGGACTGTGGGGTCCGCAGGGCCCGCTTCCGCTCCACATGACGGAACTGGCGTACAGCCGTGCGGAGAGCCATCAGGACAAGACGCTCATTGCATTCGCCAACCTGTTCCATCATCGGGCGCTCACGCTGTTCTACCGGGCGTGGGCGTCGGCACAGGCGACCGTCTCGCTCGACCGGCCGTCGCAGGAAACCTTCTCGTTCTATATCGGCAGCCTGATGGGCACCGATCCGGACGAAGCCGCGCGTACGCACCCGCCGCCGCATGCGCGCTATGCGGCCTCGGCGCACCTGGTGCGCGAGGCGCGCAATCCGGACGGCCTGGCGGCAACGCTGTCCCATTACTTCGGCGTACCGGTGGCCGTCGACGAGTTCGTGCCGCACTGGATTCAGATCACCGGCCCCGAGCGCTGCCTGCTCGGCGCGCCCGCACCGTCGACGATCATGGGCGAGGGTGCACTGCTGGGCGACATGATCCCCGACTGCCAGCACAAGTTCCGTCTCGTGATCGGGCCGCTCGATCTCGACCAGTACCTGCGTCTCACGCCGCATGGCGACGATCTCCCGACGCTGGTCGACTGGGTCCGCGCGTTCGTCGGTCTCGAATACGACTGGGAAATCAAGCTGCTGGTCAAGCCGCGTGCCGCGCCGCCGGCGCGCGCCGACAGCTCGCACCGGCTCGGCTATTCGACCTGGCTCGGCCAATCGCTGGACGACAAACCGGTGGTCGGCATGGTGTTCGAGCCCGAGAAATACTGCGATCAACTGGAGAATCCGGCATGAATGCTCCCGCACACGACCCGCTCGCGCGCTACATCGACCTGCTCGAACCCGTATCGGCCGACGATCCATGCGGCCCCGATCTCGAATACGACCCAGCCTTCGTGATGCTGCAAGCGGCCGTCGCACCACGCACGGATGCGCAATACGGCGATTTCGTCGATGCGCCGCAGCAGGCGAACTGGGCCGAAGCCGAGCGCGACTGCCGCGCGCTGCTGCTACGCACCAAGGACCTGCGGCTGCTCACGATCCTGACCCGCTGCCGGATCCGCCAAAGCGGCGCCGAAGGGCTGCGCGACGGCATCGCGGTGCTGCTGCAGATGCTCGAGCGCTACGGCGAGGCGTTGCATCCGATGCCGGTGCTCGACGGCGAGCGCGATCCGATCGTCTACTCGAACGCGATCGCCGCGCTCGCCGACGCCGACGCGGCACTGGCTGACGCCCGCGACATCCGGCTGCCGAAAACCGCCGGTCTGCAACTGCAGTTGCGCGACATCGAGAAGGCGTTCGCGGTCCCGCGCGCGAAGGACGCGCTCGCGCCGGAATCGGCGAGCCGGCTGCTCGGCGAACTGTGGAACCGGCGCGACGCCGCGATCGTCGCACTGGCGGATGCGCAACGCGCCGTCGCCGAGATCGTCGCGCTGACACGCGACACGTTGCAGGCCGATGCGCCCGATCTCGACGGCATCGTGAAACTGCTGCAGCCGTTCGCGCGGACGGCCCTCGACGCGGGCCGCGCACCGGTTGCCGCCGGTCCGTCCGATGCACCGGTGGAGCCGGCTTCGGCACCGGAGGCGACGGCGAGCCCGCCGACCGAAGCGACGCCGCACGAAGCCGGCGCCGCGGCCCGGACCACGCATGACGCGCGGCCGATGGATCGCTGGAGCGCGCTCGCAACGATTCAGGAAACGCGCCTGTGGTTCGAGCAAAACGAGCCGAGCAGCCCCGTCGTCGTGCTGCTCCGGCAATCCGAACGCATGGTCGGCAAGCGCTTCTCGGAGCTGGCGAACGTGATCCCTGCCGAGCTTCTCGCGCAATGGGACGCCGTCGACATCTGAGCGCCTCGCCCTCTCATCGTCTTCAGCGCATTCAAATGATGAAAAAGACCCGAGTTATCCTTGCTGCCGCGTGCCTGCTGTCCGCGTCGCCGGCCGTGCTGGCGGCGTGTCGGCCCGTTACTCAAGCGGAGTCGGAGCGGTGGGCCGAAACACGGCCCATGCCGAACCAGATATTGACGACGTTCAATATCAGCTTTCCGGCCGGGGTCGTCGACGTCGACCCCGATCTGCCGATCGGCAGCCCGCTCGTCAGCGGTGAGTCCGCTCCCACGCCCGAGATGATTTTCATCGCCTGCGATCCGCCGACCGGCACGATCAATGTGGAGTTCATCACCCCTCCCAAGCTTTCGTCGCTCGGCGGCAAGATTTACGATACCAACGTGCCAGGCGTCGGGTTTCGGCTCAACTACGTTCGCGCCAGCGGCAGCACCAGCGTCGTGCCTTACACGAACAACTGGAAGGAAAATCCGTCCACCCCGGGCACGCAGCCGGTCAATTACGGCAACGGCGCAAAATACAGGATCGATCTGGTCAAGACCAGCAACGACATCCCGAGCTTTTCGACGACGAGCTTCGGCCATGTCGCCCGAACCTATGGCGACGGCAATCCCGGTGTGGCCGTCACCAACATCTACTCCGGCAACGTGTCGCTCCGGGTGTTGCCGAGCTGCCGCGTCGACAGCAGCACGCTGAACATCGACTTCGGGCAGTTCGGCCCCTATGACGTTTCGCAGACAACCGGCCCGACGCGCCCCGTGAACTTCCGGGTGCTCTGCTCGGGCCCGACGCCCCCGGCGTCGATCACCGCCACGCTCAGCGCGCCTCGAGACTCGGACAACCCCGCGCTGATCCAGAATACCGGCGCCCAGCACCTCGCGATCCGTCTCCGCGACAAAACGACCGGCACCCTGCTCAAGCCCGGCGATGCGAGCAGCATGCTCGTTCAGAAGCCGGGCGGCGCGATGGAGTCCGGTTTCGATCTCGAAGCCACCGTGCTGCGCGTCGGCAACCAGCCGCCCACCACGGGCAAGATCGACGCGACTTCGGTCATCACGCTGAACATTCTCTAACTTTTCCAACGGGATTCACGAAACCCGACTCATCGACCCATGGAATGCACCATTTTCGTCCAGATCGCCAGCTATCGCGATCCGCAGTTGATCCCGACGCTGCTCGACCTGATCGAGCGCGCCACCCGACCCGACCAGCTCCGCGTCGTCGTGTGCTGGCAGCACGCACTGGACGAGACCATCGGCGCCTTCTTCGCGCACGGCTTCTCGCGTTGGCATGCGTGCCACGATGGCGCGTTCCCGACTCATACGCTCTCCTATCGAGACGCCACCGTCGAGCTGATCGACGTGCCCCATCGGCAATCCCAGGGCGCGTGCTGGGCACGCAATCTGATCCAGCAACAGTACTGCGACGAACGCTACACGTTGCAGCTCGACTCTCACCACTACTTCGTCGACGCGTGGGACGATCGGGCCATCGCGATGCTCGAGTCGCTGCGCCCGCGCAGCGCGAAGCCGCTCCTTACCACCTACCTGCCCGGCTTCCAGCCCGGCGCGCAGCGCGACACGCTCGCGCATACGCCGACCGGCCTGTATTTCCAGCGCTTCATGCCGGAAGGCGTGCTGTCGCTTCGTTCCGGCTGGCTCGATAACTGGCAAGCGTTGGAGGCGCCTGTCCCGGGCGCGTTCTACAGCGCTCACTTCGCTTTTGCGGACGGGCATTTCGCCGTCGATGTGCGGCATGATCCGAACTACTTCTTTCTGGGCGAGGAAATCTCGATCGCCGCTCGTGCGTTCACGCACGGCTACGATATCTACATCCCGCATCGCGTGCTGGCGTGGCACGAATACACGCGCGCCAGCCGAGTCAAGATATGGGACGATCACACGCCCGAGGCGCAAGCCAGCGGCCTCGTCGCGGAGAACTGGCATGTCCGCAACGACCGTTCCCTGGAGCGAAACCGGGCGCTGCTCGGCGTGGATGGCGCGTCGTCCGACGGCATCGATTTCGGGCCGTACGGCCTCGGGGTCGAGCGCACGCTCGCACAATACGAAGCCTACGTGGGCATCAGCTTCGCGCACCGCGGCGTGCGCCGGGAAACGCTCGATGGCTTACCGCCGAATTCCGATACGCCGGTTTGCACATCCGATGAGGAATACAAGGCCACGCTGCTGCGCGCCCACGACTTCCGCGTCTGGGCGCATCGGGCCCGCTTCACGGATATCCTGCCGCAGCTCGATCATTTCCGCATGAACGCCCATGCGCAGGACGGGACGGTGATTCACCGCGGCGAAATGCTCGATGCCGGCAAGTTTCACAAGCACATCAAGCGTGAATGGTTCGACATGCATCTGTACTTCGCCACCGGATTCGAACAAGTCCCCGACCACTACACGATCGAATTATTCGACCGCGACGGCACCCTGCTGCGCGCACTCCAGCGCTCGATCTGATCCGGCCGCGGCGTGAAGCATGGCCGCGATACCGGCCGGTGCCGGGAAAACGCCGCCGGCTTCACCGAAATGAATCGGGGGGCCGACAGCCCCCCACCTGATACGCCGCCCCGCCTCAACGGTCCAGCCACGCCAGCCATTCGCCGCCCGACATGACATCGCACTCGTCGATGCCGCCCGTCAGCCGCGCCGACAGATCAATCGGGCCGTCCGCGCATGATGCACCGTCCACGTCCCCCTTCGGCCGCCTCAGCGAAACGGCGTGACCGTTCGGGTTCGCGACGCTCAACGGACTCGACACGTAGCGATACGGGCTCACGCCCGCCGGCGCGGCACGATCCGGGCTGAGATAGCGGCCCGCATCGGGGTCGTAGTAGCGTCGGCCATTCAAATGCAGCCCGGTCTCGTCGTCCAGGTACTGCCCCGCGAACCGCAACGGCTGCCGCACCGGCGTGGCCAGTTGAGTCCACGGTATCACCTGCCCCCATGCCTTGTAGCGGCCGCTCCACACGAGCTTGCCCGCCGCGTCGGTCAGCGCGACCGCCGTGCCGGCGAGATCGGTCTGGTAGTAATACACGTGCATCCCGGAAAACGTGCCGTCGTCCTTGCGTCGCCGGTCCACGCAGGCAAGTGGCGCATAACCGACGGCTCCGTCCCGTGCCGGCTGATACAGATAAATCCGCACGTTCTCGCCCGTCGTTTCCTGGACAAGGCGCTCGCCATGCCAGACGAAGCGCGTGACCTCCGCGTTGTCATCCAGGCGTCGCGCGCCGCCCGCTTGCGGTTGTCCGAACGATTTACTGACGCGGCGCCCCAACGCATCGTAGCGATAACGCACCTCGCCGCGCCGGCTCCGTACGCTCATCAACCGGCCGTCCGCGTCCCACGTGAACGTCTGTTCGTCCGCCGCGCCGCGCTTGACGGCCACCTGCCCCCACGCATCGTATTCGTAGCGATAGCCTCGACACTCACGTAGCCGATGATCGGGATACACGGCAGGCTGCCATCCGGTGCGCGGCGTCTCGAGCAGGTTGCCCGCCGCATCCCACGTGAAATATTCGATGCCGAGTTCGTCCGAGACGACGCGCAGCAGACAGCCGCGACGATCGTAGTCGTAATAGTTCCGGCCGTTGAAACGATCGTCGACCTGCACGAGATTGTCGGCCGGGCTGTAATGAAACTCGCGCCAGAATTCCGCGCTGCCCGGCAACATCTCGTTGTCGGCCGTCCGGATCACCGTCATCGCGAACCAGCGCTCGATCAATGCGCCCGCGTAAACCGAGCGCAGGTACAGTTCCCCTTGAGAGCGCAACAACTGGCGCGTGGCCGCTTCGTAACTCAATGCGGCGATACCATGCATTTCGTCGCCATGGCCCAGTCCCATCAGCGTGACTACGCCAGCCTCGTCGCGCTCCGATTTCAAGATGTGCCCGTCCGGCAGCGTCACGGCGGCGAGCCGTCCTGCGTCGTCGTACACGTAGCGCAGCGCGCCATGCATGTCGTGTTCCGCCGTCAGACGCCCGGCCGCATCGTATTCGAAGCGCAGCGTGTCGGGTTCGACGCCGATCGCCGCCCCGGCTTCGGTCGGCAGGCAGTGCACCATCCCGAGCTGGCCGTCGCGCACGTACGTGTAACGATAGCGCGCGTGTTCGGTGTCGCGGCCAACCATCCGCCCGAGCACATCGTGGGCGAAGGTTTCGGTGCGCGTCTGTCCATCCGACGTCGACGTGATCTGCTGCAGCGCGCCCGATGCGGCATAGCTGAACGACCGGGTCACGCCGTCCGCGTCGACGATCGACGTCAACCGCTTGACCGGGTCCCAGGTCAGGCGCTGAATCCCGCCGTTGCCGGCGACGGTGCGAATCCTGCGGCCGTGCGCATCGAACTCGTGCGCCGTGACGTTTCCTTCCTCGTCCACCGCGCTCACCACGCATCCGTACTGGTCGCGATGCCAGTGCCGCGCCTGCCCGTCGACGCCGGTCGACGTGGTCAACTGCCCCGCGGCGTTCCAGATCCGCCGCTCCTGCCGGCCGTCCGGCAGCGTCACGATCAACGGCCGCCCGAGCAGATCGGGCTCGATCTTCGTCACGGCCCCGAACGGGTCCGTGACGGCAACGACATGTCCGTTGCCGTCGCGCAGATAGCTCACCGTGCGCCCCGCCGCATCGGTCCGCTTCGACACGAGCCCGCGCCCGTCGTATTCGAGCACGACGGCGCCGCGCTGCTCGTGCGTGTCGGTCCGAATCTGGACGCCGTCCTGTTCCGAATACGTGGTCTGAATCACACCGTCGGACGGCGATTGGAACTGGGTCGGCCGCAATTCGTCGTCGCGCTGCCAGAGCCACGTCCGGCCGTCCTGCAGGCGAATGCTCAGCGGCTCGCGGCTCGCGAACGCGTAGACCGTCGAGCGTTCGCCGCTCAACGGCGCCTCCTCACGGATCGGCCGGCCCAGGTTGTCGTTGACGACGCGCACCTCGCGCTCGCCCGGCAACGTCAGTGCGCTCGGCCAGCCTGCGTTGTCGTACTCGAACGCATACCGCCGCCCGTCGAAATCGACATAAGCGAGCACGCGGCCCCGTGCATCGTATTGCCAGTGAGCCGTATGGCCGAACACGTCGGTCGCCTGCGTACTGCGTTCGGCCAGTTCGTACGTGCAGTGCTCGCGCGCGCCGCGGCACGTCGAGCGCTCGACGACGCGCGACGCACCGCCGATCGTCTGCCACGTGTAACGCATGGTCTGCCGAAGCGGACCGATTTCCTCGACCATGCGGCCGCTGTCGTCGTAGGCGAAGCCGCGGACGACGTCGCCGAGTCGATTACGCACCTCGGCCAGCCGGCCGTGCTCGTCGTAGGCGTAGCGAACAAGAAAACCGGTCGGCCCGCCATCGACGCATTCGATGCCGGTCAAGCGTGACTCGTCGCGCCCGTAGTGCATCCGCAGCTCATGCCCGCAGGTGCCGCGCATGCGGAGCAGGCGCCCGCCGTCCCAGATGCAGCCCACCCGGCGGCGCCCCAGATCCTCGACATACTTGACGCGTGCGATGCCGTGTTCGTCGAATTCCCCGAAGACCGTGTAACGCGGCGTCAGATCGGCGACCACGATCCGGTCGTCCGACAGGCGGGCCACATGAAGCTGCTCGGATGAAATGATGATCTGGTCGCCGCGTTCAGGCATCGGCAGCGATACGATCCGGCCTTGCTCGTCGATGTAATCGAGCCGGTCGTCGTCCCGGCGTCGCAGCGTGACGTCCCAGGCAGTGCGCCAGCCGACCCCGAGCATGCCGTTCGCGGACAGCGCACTCGAATAGAACCTTGACCATTCGATCGGCAAACGGCCGGGCAACCTGAAGTCGACTTCGTTTCGCGGCAGGCAAATCTTGTTGCCCGAAACCATGTCGACCGACTCGCAGAGGAGGCCGGACAACGCCCGCTCCACCCCGTGGCGGCCGGCCAAATCACCGGGCTGCCCGCGATGACGATCGAGACGCGGCGCGATGTCGAGCGACTCCAGCACCGTGCCCTGCAAGCCGGCAAGCACGCCGCCCAACCCTCCAATTCCACTCATTTGAACTCCCTGACCTGCCGTTACCCGCCGATGAACACGTCGCCCGACCCCGACGCGACCGGGGCGCCGCAGGACGTCGAGCATGCAACGAAAGCCGCCGGCGAACCGTTGATGAATACGGACCCCGACCCGGTCGCAACGGCCTGGGCCGAACAATGAAGGCCGCAAACCGCGGCGCTGCCGACATAGGCGGCCGATATTCCGTTGGTGAACACGTCACCCGAACCGGTCACGATCGCTCCGCCATGGCCGATCGCGTCACCGACTCTCGCTGCTGGATTGCTCATGGTGATTTCTCTCCCCGTAAAACCCATCACTTTGGTGTCGCCGCACCCGGGCAGGGTGCGGCGACACACGGTTTAGCCACGCAATCAGAATTCCGATTCCGGTGGCTCTTCGCTCGGCGGTGGCGCTTCGCTTGGCGGCGGCGTCTCGCTTGGCGGAGGCGTCTCGCTTGGCGGCGGCGTTTCGCTCGGCGGCGGCGTTTCGCTCGGCGGCGGCGTTTCGCTCGGCGGCGGCGTTTCGCTCGGCGGCGGCGTTTCGCTCGGCGGCGGCGTTTCGCTCGGCGGCGGCGTTTCGCTCGGCGGCGGCGTTTCGCTCGGCGGCGGCGTTTCGCTCGGCGGCGGCGTTTCGCTCGGCGGCGGCGTTTCGCTCGGCGGCGGCGTTTCGCTCGGCGGCGGCGTTTCGCTCGGCGGCGGCGTTTCGCTCGGCGGAGGCGTCTCGCTCGGCGGCGGCGTCTCGCTCGGCGGCGGCGTTTCGCTCGGCGGTGGCGTTTCGCTTGGCGGCGGCGTTTCGCTCGGCGGCGGCGTTTCGCTCGGCGGCGGCGTCTCGCTTGGCGGCGGCGTCTCGCTTGGCGGAGGCAGCTCGCTTGGCGGCGGCGTCTCGCTCGGCGGCGGCGTCTCGCTTGGCGGCGGCGTCTCGCTCGGCGGTGGCGTTTCGCTTGGCGGCGGCGTTTCGCTCGGCGGGGGCGTTTCGCTCGGCGGCGGCGTCTCGCTTGGCGGAGGCAGCTCGCTTGGCGGCGGCGTCTCGCTCGGCGGCGGCGTTTCGCTCGGCGGCGGCAGCTCGCTCGGCGGCGGCGTCTCGCTCGGCGGCGGCGTCTCGCTCGGCGGCGGCGTCTCGCTCGGCGGCGGCAGCTCGCTCGGCGGCGGCAGCTCGCTCGGCGGCGGCAGCTCGCTCGGCGGCGGCGTCTCGCTCGGCGGCGGCAGCTCGCTCGGCGGCGGCGTCTCACTCGGCGGCGGCGGCTCGACACTCGGCGGCGGCGGCTCGATACTCGGCGGCGGCGGCTCGATACTCGGCGGCGGCGGCTCGATACTCGGCGGCGGCGGCTCGATACTCGGCGGCGGCGGCTCGATACTCGGCGGCGGCGGCTCGATACTCGGCGGCGGCGGCTCGACACTCGGCGGCGGCGGCTCGGTCGGCGGCGGTGGTGCAACGCTCGGCGGCGGCGGAACAACCGTCGGCGGCGGCGGCGGCGGCGGCAGAATCGGCTTGGTCATCTTGAACATGAAGGTCGGGAATGGAATCGGCGGAATCGCCCCGCCCCCACCGCCGCCGCCCGCACAGCCGTCGCCACATCCAGGATTCAACTGCAGCGGCGAACCCTGAACCACGACCTCATTGCTGCCGACGATCCGGATCTTCGTGCCGACCAGCTTGATCGTGCCGTCGGCCGTCATGTTGATGGCCGACGCACCGCACACGATGGAAAGCGCACCACCGACGTTCAGCGCATAGGCACCGCCCACCGACGTCGACATCGCACCGCCCACCGCAATCGCATACGCGCCGCCGACGTTCAGCGCACAAGCACCGCCGATCATCGTCGACTCGGCGCCGCCCACCGCGTAGCTGGCGGCGCCGCCCACGATGCTGGTGAACATGCCGCCCACCGCGCGCGTGTGTGTCAGCGCGACGCCGACCGACAGACTCGCACCGACCGTGAGCGACTCGTTGCGCTTCGTCAGGCGGTTCATGTCCCGCTCCGCCTGCATGTGGAATTCCTCGGCGCCCTTCTTGTCTTCGAAGCGAATCCCGCTGTAGTTTTCGCGGCCGCCGGTGATCGTCTTGCTCTTGAAGCCGCTCTTCGTCGCTTCTCCGGGCAGATCCCACGGAGGCGGCGTCACGGTGTTGTACAGGCTGCCGAGAATCAACGGACGATCCGGATCGCCGTTCATGAAGCCGACGATCACCTCCTGCCCGATGCGCGGGATATAGATGCCACCGAAATTCACGCCTGCCCATGCCTGGCTGACACGCACCCAGCACGAATCCGTCGCGTCGTTGCGCGCATACCGGTCCCACAGGAAGCGCACCTTCACGCGGCCGAACTCGTCCGTCCACACTTCGTGTCCCGGCGGACCCACGACGATCGCCGACTGCGGGCCACTCGTGGTCGGCTTCGGCGTCTCGCGCGGCATCCGGAACACTTCGCTCGTCGGTTGTACGATCAGCTCGTTATTGCATTCGTACCGGTAACCGCTGCCGGATTCGTCGGCGATTTCGGTCAGCATCAACGCCGCTTCGATGATCAGATACTCGCGGTTGGCTTCCTCGTGCTTGTGTTTCGTCAGCGTGAAGGTCTGGCCGCACGCGAGGCCGCGCACGTTGCCCTTGCCGAACGCGCGCGTGCCGGGCGCACGGCGCTCTTCCATCCGGACGCGGCTGATGAGATCGCCATGCTTGCTATCGGTATAGTCGCCGGGCCACTCGAACAGTTCGCCTTCGCCCCAGTTCGTTTCGCGCGGCTGATGGTTCGACGTCACGAGCTGCGCCCTCGGCCGCGTGAAGTCGAAATCGTCGACCACCACGCGCCCCGGCCGCAGCGATTCGTCCGTCGAGAAATAATTCAGATACTCGATGTCGATCTTGCCGCCTTCCGGGTGGTGCCTGATTTCGTGATAGGCGGCACTCGGCGAGCGGCGATGCGCGCCGATGTGATCGCACAGCACGAGCCGGTGCTTGCCGTCCGAGTGCTCGAAGAACCAGTAGATCCCCCACTCCTCCATCAGGCGCTGGATAAAATCGAAATCCGTCTCGCCGTATTGCACCTGGAATGCCCGCGGCTCATTGCGCGTACTCTCGCCCTGCACCGTGTACTTGTCGACGTCGAGCCGCTTGTCGACCGGATACGGGTAATCGCTCAGCACGGTGTCGATGATCTCGACCACCGTCTTGTCCTGAAAGATCTTGTAGTCGCTCGTCAGCGTGGCGAGCCAGAGCCACGGCCGCAACACGATGCGGTAAACGTTGTAGCGCCCTTCCGTGCGCAGGAAACCCGCTTTCACGACGAGGCCGCTGATTTCCCGCCCGCCGGCGCCGACACCGCCTTCCACACCCGTCCCGATGCCCTCCAATTGCACACTGACGGTCATCTCGGTGCCGATCATCGCCTTCAGATCGAGATTCGCACTGGTCGACAACGGCACGTGAAAATCGTCCGGCGTGCGCAGCAGCACCTCGTACGTGTAAAGTTTCCCGAGATGCTCTCCACCGCGAAGCGACAGGAATCGGAGCGCGGGCTTGCCAAGCAGCCGTGGCATCGCATCGCTGCGAATCACCACCGTGCGCTCCTGATTGATCAGTCCTTCCGAAGAATTGATTGACATGCGATCCATTCGCTCCCACTTACCCAAAACAAAGATGCGCCCACGCGCATTGCCCTATATCCGCATGCAGCCGCCGTATGGCGCCGCCCTGCGGTTGCCTGCGTCATGTGCCGGATGCGCGCGCCGGATACCGGACACGCACCGCCGCAAGCTTCAGCAGCACGTCGATCAGCAAATCGGCGCCGATACTCGTCGCGGCATCGACCAGATAGCTTGCGGCCAGGTCGAGATCGCTCGCGTCGCGCGCATCGATCACCTTCCGTCCGAATGCAACGACGCGGCGCATGCAGTAGACCGCGCGCACGCCCGGCACCAGCGGCGCGCCGCCGCCGGGATCGATTCCCGCCACCCACTCGACCGGCGCGGCATGTACGCCTAACCATTCGGCCAGCATGCTCGCGATCGTCGCCAGGTTGCCGTTCGCGCATAGCGCGGCCACCTTCGCGTCGTCCACGTCGTGCAGTTGCCACGCAGCCAACCACAACGTGCGCTCGAGCTTCTTGATGTGCGGCGTGCGACGAAACGCGACAATCTCGCGATATTCGCGGTGTCGGCTGCGCAAGGTCGTGCAATTCGAAGCAATCGCCCGCTCCAGCGCACGCGTGCCCTGCTCGTGCTCGCACGGCAATTGATCGAACGTGTATGTATCAGCGTTCCGTATGTTCATGAATCCGCTCTTGCTCGACATCGACGGTGCAATCCGAATCCGGTTCGTCGGCGTCGCGCGCGATCGCCGCCGCGCCCGCCGGCAAACCGGCGATCCGCCTCTGATCGACGAAACCGCCGCGATCGTCCTGTTGCCAGAACCACCCGCCTTCGCGCTGCGTCGTACACCGCGGCCACGCCGCCCACGGCACCTCGGGCACGCCGGTCAGCACGCGCGCGGGATCGTCGCCGCAGCCCGCCCCTTGAATTTCTGAATCCGCGGACGGCACGACCGCCTTTCGGCCGCGCCCGCCCATGCGCGGCCATACGAATGCGTGCGCCGCGTCCCACAGCGCATCAAGTTGCGCGTACAACGACGACACGAAGCGATCCGGATCGGCCGGTTGCGCACGCGGCGGCACGTACCTCGCCAGCAAGCGCGCCATCTGGAACAACACGCCGCGCGGCTCGCGCAGCCGGCGCTCCAGCCAGCGGCGCGACACGGTGCAGCAGACAATGCATGGATGCCGCCGTCCGGCCCGATCGCACGAAGCGGCCATCACGCCGACGACATATCGCCCATCGGCGAACGGCGAACAGGCGGGCGTCAGCACGAAACTCCACGGCAACGCATGTGTGCCGCCTTCGCCGGACAGATGCGCCGCCCACTCGGGATGACGCTTCAGCCAGTGTTGCCATTGAAGAGCCTGCATGACGGTCGTGCGGTGCCGGATGTGCTCGACCGACGCGGGAAGGCGCCCCCACAGCGCCGGCATGCCGACCGTCACGCGAGCCCCCCAGGGCAATGAAAGCCCGTCAGCAGATTGCTCGTCAGCGGATTCGACTGCCCGCTCGTCATCAGCTCGAGCGCCGCATGCCGACCATCGAAATCGAACGCGAGCGTCAGGCGGCTGGCCGATGCCGTGCCGGTCAACTGGCCGCGCTCGATCAACCGGAACAGCGCCCAGGGCCCCGTCGCGACGATCGTCGACGTATCCGGTCGGATCGCCGGCCTTGCCGCGATCTCCGCTACCGCACCGCCGCGCGGCCCGGGCCAGCTCAGCGCGAACGGCGTGACCGGGCCGTGCACGTAGCGCTGCGTCTGACCGTCGACGTCAATCAGCAATTCGGTGATCTCCGGGTCGATCGCGGCCACCTTCGCATCCATCTTCCACGCCATCCGTTTTGCACCCTGATCGCGGAAGAACACTTCGCGGATCGCCGCCGCACGCTCGAACGGTGCGAGGCTCGGCCCCTTGATCGGCGGCATGCCGGGGCTCAGTGACTTGTAGCGCCACGGCTTCGCGTTCGTATCGACGTAGCTCGCCAGCGATTTCTGAAAGAACTCGTCGAATACGCCGCCGCTTGCGAACATCCGGTTGAAGTCCTCCACGTCGACTTCCTGGCTGCTGCGCACGAACGGGTATTTGCCGTCGATGGTGCGCCGGCAGGTTTGCCCGACACTCGTATCGACCTGCATCGCGAGCAGCCCGCCGACCTCCTGCCCGACCTTGTCCGCCACCTGCGTCGCGATACCGCCCAGGACGAGCCGCAATGGCGCCGGCAGCTTTTCGGCTTCCGTCTGTAGCGTCGTGCCGATATCCAGCGCCGGCGGCATGCTGTTGGCCGACAGTGCGTTGCTCGCGACGACGAGACGCGTGTATTGCTCGTTGATCAACGTCAGGATCGCGTCGAGCTGCAAGGCCTTGCCGCCCACCGAAATCGGCTTGTCCGTCATCGCCGGACCGCTGCCGGTGTCGGCTTGCCCGGTGGTGACTTCGCGCAACGCCGCAAAGCGGTTGTCGACGAACTCCTTCTCGAGTCGCGTTTCCGGCCGCTGCGCGGCGATCTTCCCGGCTTCGACCGCCGCCGTTCGCGCCGCCGAGGATCGCCGGCCGACCGCTGCCAGCGCGAGGTCGTTCAGCGACGACGGCTCCGGTGCATCGATGACCGACAGCGACGTTTCCCGGACCACCGCGCGCGCCAGCCTCACCAGCGGCGAATCAGGGGCGGCGAGTGCGCGCAGCGTCGCCTGGTCGAGCGCCAGCGTGCCGTCCCGGCCGTTCTCGCCGCTCGTGGCCGGCCGAATGTCGGCGAGAAACTGCTGCCAGTAGTTTCCGTAATCGATCAAATACTGGCGGCGAATCTCGTCGGCGAGCGACGATCTGGCCGCCACGATCCGGGTGCCCTGTATCGATGCCACGAGATCGTTGCGCTTCGACGTGCGCCCCATGACCCAATCGTCGTCGTCTTGCGCGCGCGTGAGAAATTCGGGCAGACGCTGACTGAACAACGCGTGATAACCGTCGTACGTGTAAAGCCCCGGCACGCCTTGCTCGAAGCGCGACCCATCCACGAGCTTGAAAAGCGACGCGCCCTGCAGCCCGAGCGCCTGCGCGAGCGTGAAGTTTTCGGGCGCCTCCTTCTGCATCGCGCCGATCGCCCGCTCGTACAGCCGCCTCGGCGCGGGGTTCTGGCTCAGGAAGAGGCGTGCGCGCTGCACGAGCGCGGCATCCTGCTTCATGGAAGGTTTGACCGGGCGGCCGTCGACGAACAGCGCCTCCAGGTGCCGCGTCATCGCATTGCGGCCGCCCATCGCCGCCGCGCTGTCGGCGCGCTCCCAGTCCCGCAGCACCCAGGCCCGGACGGCCTTCGCGTCGTAACGCCCGGCTTCGTACAACATCAGGTAGATGGTCAGCGTGCGGTATACATCGTCCGGGTGTTGCGCGGCGATCTGCGTGTTCAGATCGCCTTCGACGCGCGCCACGATCTGCGGCATCAACGTCTGCTGCAACAGGCTCAGATAGGTCGTATCCGACGCCGAGACGATGGCCGGGACCACATAAAGGCCGTAGCGGTACGCAAGGCCCGGTGCATCGAGATCGAGATCGCCGTGGCGCGGGAGATCCCTCGATCTGTCCAGCAGGCCGCCGATCGCCGCTGCTTTCGGTGCCTTGTTGTATGCCGCGGCCCGCGCGGCCAGCGCCGACGTCTTGCCGGAAATCGCGGACAGATAGTTCCGGTTGTTTTCGTAGCTCACCGTGAGCGAAAACGCGAGCCAGACGAACAGGGCCACGGTCAGCAGATGGCCCGCCCAGCGCATCGTTCTGAAGCGAATCTCCCACTTCAGATCTGCGCGGACCAGATGCGCCTCCGGCACGATCACGTGCTGGAACACGTTGCGCAGGAAGTAGCTGCGATGGCCGGCGATCGCATCGTCGCCACGCACGTGCGCTGCCGTGTCGCTGGTCGTACGCAGGCGTGCCAGCTTGCGCCTCAGGCGCTGCAGCACCGTGTCGCGGTCGACGGTCATCACCTGATCCGTCTGCTCGGCGCTCGTGAAATAGACGCCGCGCAGCATGTTCTGCAACTGCGCGTCGTCGTAGCGGGAATCGAGGAACACCAGTTCCACCAGATCCGCGAGCAACGCCGACAGGCTGCGGAACTCCTGTGCCAGCGGGTACAGCCGCTTGCGGCGCTCTCCCTCGTATTCTTCGAGCAAGCGGTTGTTCAAGCCGGCGTCGACCCGCGCTTCCAGCAGCGTCAGTTCACGCATGCAGTGACGTCGCAGCCCGTCGACGCTCGCCGCGCCCGACTCGTCGCACGGCAGCGTGAAACCCCAGATCTGCGTGCGCCCGTCAGCCGTCAACGACTGGAAATACTCGGTAAAGCCCGGCAACAGATCCAGCTTCGTGACGAATACGTAGACGGGGAAGCGAATCCCGAGTTGCTGGCGCAGTTCGCCGAGCCGGGCCCGCAAGCTCGCCGCGAGTGCGGTGCGCTCGACTTCCGACCGGTTGACCAGGTCCGCCACGCTCACGGTCAGGATCGCGCCATTGAGCGGCGCGCGCGGCCGATGCTTGCGCAACTGGCCGAGCAACGCCTTCCATTCCGCGGCGTTGACCGTCGTAGCCGTTTCTTCGCGCGCGTCGTCCTGTTCGACATAGCGACCTGCGGTGTCGATCAGCACCGCCTCGTTCGCGAACCACCATTCGCAGTTCGCGGTGTGCTCGATCCCGTGCGCGGACACCGCCGCCATCTGGTCGGTCAACGGAAACTGCAGGCCCGACCCGAGGATCGCGGTCGTCTTCCCGGCCCCTGGCGTACCGAGCATCATGTACCACGGCAGCCCGTACAGATGACGGTCCACCTCGAGCAGGCGACGCCATCCGAGCGTGCCGCCGCGCAAGCGCTTCAACTGCGCGATGGCCTTGGACACCACCATCGCAACCGCGCGCACTTCGTCGCGGCCGATTTCGGCCGGCTCGTCCCCTTTCGGCTCGAGAAAGCGCTTCAGCAGCGCATCGTTCGACCGCAACGCCTGCCACAACTTGTACAGACCGTAGAGCGCGTAGCAGAACACGATCGCCGCGACGATCAACACGCGCACCCAGATCGGCTGGAGCGGATGATGCTCCGCGAACCCGAACAGCGGGCCGACGTGCCAGAGCGCGACGCAAAGCGCGATCACCCAGACCGGACTCAGCGGCCACCTTCTCAGCCACAGGACGAGCAGGCCCGCCAACAGCGCGATCACGATCGAGCGGATCACGGCGCCGGCGAACGGATGCAGCTCTCCGAACACGAACAGCGGCCCCAGAAACCAGACCGCCACGCATGCCAGCAGAATCGCCACGCACGCCAGCATCCGCCACGAGACCAACCATCTGAAAAGACGTTTCAAATAAGACATGCTGAATTCCGGTACTACGGGGTGACCATGATTTCGACGCGACGGTTGAGTGCTCTGCCGGCCGCCGTCGCGTTATCGCCGATCGGCTGCGTGTCACCCTTGCCGACCGCGCGAATCCGCTCCGCGGGCGTACCGTCCCGTTGCAGGATTTGCGCGACAAACGCCGCGCGCTTTTCCGACAGAACCTGGTTGTTCGCGAAAGCCGCGCTACGAATGGGCTGGTTGTCGGTATGCCCGCTCACGAGCACGTTGCCGCCGACGCGCGCCACTTCGCTCGCGACCTTGTTCAGGATCGGCTCGATCTCAGGCAACACCACGCTCTGGCCCGACGCGAACATCGAATCGCCCCTGAACACGACGACGCTGCGCCGGTCGTCTTCGTCAACGGTCAGCAGGCCGCGCGCGATCTCGTTCGTCAGCAGCTGTGACAGGCGCAGACGCTGCGGCGCGGACGCCAGCCGCTCCTTGCCGATCTCGAGAATGCGCGCCTCCAGCAGATGCCGCTCGGTCAGCAGGTGGTACTGGTAGAACACGAACAGTCCGAACAGAAGGAGCGCCGCGAGCGCGACGGACGCCCATGCCGGCACGCTGCGCAGCAACGGCAGTTTGCCGGGCGGCGCCCCCCGCCAGTGCGGCGACAGCTCCGGCTGCAGCGCGTCTCGCGCGCCGGTGATGAGCGTCCACAGACGCTGGCGAATCTGCTCCAGATAGCGGCGCCCATCGGCCATCACGCTGTAGCGGCCCTCGAACCCGAGACCGAGCACGCGATACAGGATTTCGAGGATATCGACGTACTCCTGCGGATCGGTCGCCATCCGGCCGATCAACAGGAAGAACTTCTCGCCGCCGTCGACTTCGCCCTCGAACGTGATCAGCAGGCTCCGTGCTGCCCATACGCCGCTCCCGCCCCAGCTGGTGCGGTTGGCCGCCTCGTCGAGCGCGGTGCACAGACAGTAGCGGACGACCGCCATGTGCTTCCACGGCAGATCGACCTTGTCGCACACCTTTTGAAACAGGTTGACCTCGCGCACGAGCAGCGTCCTCAGCCCCTCCACCGCTTCGGACGTATCGAGCGTCGCCGGCATGTCGGCGAGCATTCTGAGCAACGGGCGCGCCGCCTCGAGCAGCGGATTCGCGGCTGCGCGCACCTCGTCGAGACGCTGCTGAATATCCACGACCGCATCGAACTCGCCAGGATCGACGGGTGCGCTCGCGGCACGCCTTTCGTCTCCGGCGCGTTCCTTCTGCGGATCGAGCACCGTCCCGGAATCCCCCGCGAGAAAGTCGAACGCGTCCTTATCGAACGTACCGGAGTTCATTTATGGCGCACTCCCCACAGTTCGAGTTTCAGTTCGGGGAAGTGGCCGGCGATATGCATCGCGAGCCCGCCTTGCTGCGCGATCTGCTCCCAGAACGGCCCGCTGCGCGACAACTCGTAGTAGATGTAGCTCGAATTGAACGGAATCTGTCGCGGCGGCACCGGCAGCGGCACCATCGTGAGCCCGGGAAGGTGCGAACGAATCAACTCGGGCAAACGCTGCGGCTGGCTGATCTTCGTCTGCGCGGCGAATTGCTGCTGAAGCACGTCCGGCGACATCTGCGCGCCGACGGCCAGCACAAGGCTCGAATAGCCGGAGAGTTCCGCGGGCATCACGGCCGCGACGCGGATGCCGTGCGGCTGTTCGGTAAGCGGAATCGGCTGCGCACCGCGGATCAGCACCTGGTTGAGCAGATAGTGGACCTCCTCCACGAGCGGCCGGATGCTTGCATACAGTTGTGCGTGATCGTAGCCGGGAGTCGGGAGCGGACGGCGCGTCTGCGGGCGCACGAACGTCGACAGCTCGCCCGCCATGATCGCGAGTTCACGATAGAACACCATCGGCGGCGTCTCGCGAATCCGGCAGATATGTTCGAGCAGCGGTTCATAGCGATTCAGTACCTGCAGGAGCAGGTAATCGGCGACTTCCGCCGCCGCGCCCGCCCGCCCGTCGCTACCGGACAGACGGGTGGCCAGCGCATCGGCTCGCAGCTTCGTGAGGCCATGCAGTTGCGTCGCCCATTCGCGCAGCAGCGGATCGGCGCCGTACCGGCTGACCGGCGGAATGTGATCGGTCACGTGCAGCGACACCGATCCGTCCGCATGCAAGGTCTTGATGCGCGTCAGCGCGATGCCGATCCACGACTGCGTCAGTTCCTTTTCGGGCAGCAGCCGCAGGCGCAGGTTCGCCAGTTGCACGGGCTTCGGCCCCTGGCCGATCGTGTTGCTGTCCCGCAGTTCGTTTTCGAACGCCAGATAGCGGGCCAGCGACGCCGTCTCGTCGCGGAACACCGTCTCTTCGGTATTGGGCTGCCGCAACGGGACAGCCAGATAGATGACCTGGTTCTGGTGCTCGGGCACGATCGTCAACGGCGGCGGCGGCGGCGCATGCGCCGGCACGTCGAACGGCGTCCCGTCGGGAAACACGCCTGCACCGCTCTTCAACACCAGCTTGCCGAACGCAAGCGATTCCTGATCGGTCTCGAACTGACTGAAGCCCCAGAAGAACGGGCTGAGCGGCGCGGAACGCTTGTGCGCGAAATGTTCGAAATAGCGCTCTTGTTGCTGGAACAGCTGGGGCAGCAGGAAAAGACCCTCGCTCCACACGACCTTGTTATGCCAACTCATGTCAATCCAATTCAGTTACCAGAACGGCCCGCTGGCCGATATCCACGTTCAATTTGATTTTTGTACGCGCCGTCAACACCCGAAGCCATGCTTCCTCCGGCGGCGGCGGCAAGCGATACGTGCCGCGCCACACCGATTTGCCCAGCTCGCGGTATCCGGCCAGCACGCCGATCGCGGTCGTCGCGCTATTGATACGCCGGCGAATATCCCGGACGTCGCCGGGGCGCAGCACGAACTCGTCGATCACGATCGCGTCTTCGCCCAGCACCTTCTTGCTGTCGTTCTGCAGCGAGAAGAAGTCGGCGTTGTCGAACGTATAGGCCGACTTCAATTCATAGATCCGCACCATGATCGGCGCCGGCCGCCCGAGCTCGTCCGGATTGACGCCATCGCTCACCTTGATCTTCAGATTCAGCGACGCGGCCAGATCCTTCCGCGACGGCACCCCTCCGCACGCAGCAAGCGACAGAAATGTCAGTCCGGCCGCGATACCTTTCAGTGCATTGCGGCGCGTCGCCATACCTGGCGGAAATCGAGAAAACATAGGGAAGATCCTGTCGTACCCGGGGCAGCCGTTGACCGAGGCCCCCACGCATCGCGAAGACGCCTTGGTCAACGGCTTGCGATGCCGCCCGCGCAAGCACAGGCGGCATCGCCCTGAACTACGGGCGTCGACGCTTACGCCGCGTTCCGCTTGATGTCGAACGTCGCCGTGATCGCACCGCCGCTGCCGCCTTGCGCGTTCTGCACGACGTATTCCTGCTTCAGGCGCGAGAACGACAGGCGAACGATCTCGCGCGGACGCGATTCGTCGGCCGCGACGCCAGCCGGGCTCACCTGCGTCACCAGCACGTCATTCATCGTCAACATGATGTATTCGAGCGGATTGCCGCCGGCCTTGCGCACCGTGAGCTTCGCCTGATCGATGTGCTTGCCCAGCAGACAGTACTGAATCAGGTTCGGGCTCGCACGATCGATGTAGTGTTCGAACTGCAGATCGTCGACGGTCGCGCGGCCCGCCCCGCCGCCGGAGCCCAGGTGCATGTTCGATTGCTGCGCTACGTTCCACGACCAGCTCAAGACCTCGATTTCGTCATGGTGAGTAGCATCCTTGGATTCGCCGTCGATTCCGTTGATCTTGAGGAAAATGTCGTGTGCCATGGCATCACTCCTTACGTCTTGGTTGAATTTTTTGTACAACTAACTTTGCGATCAGGTTTATTTACGGAGCGCCTGATCACCACTCCCCCGGGGTCAAACATCACATCGGAATACGCGGGACGAGGAACGTCGCCGACGCGACGGTCAGCGCGCGTGCTGGGGCTTGCCGATCAGCAACCGTCCCCGCGGCAATCGCTCGCCGCGATCAGGCGGCCGCCTTGACCGACGGAAGCTTTGCGACGAGTCGCAGCGACACCGTCAGACCTTCCAGCTGGAAGTGCGGGCGCAGGAAGAACTTCGCCTGGTAGTAGCCGGGGTTGCCCTCGACTTCTTCCACGACCACCTCGGCAGCAGCCAAAGGACGACGCGCCTTGGTTTCCTGCGACGAGTTCGCGGGATCGGCGTCGACGTAGTACATGATCCATTCGTTGAGCCATTGCTGCATTTCGTCGCGCTCCTTGAACGAGCCGATCTTGTCGCGCACGATGCACTTCAGGTAGTGCGCGAAACGCGAGCAGGCAAACAGATACGGCAGACGCGCGGACAGGTTCGCGTTGGCCGTCGCGTCCGGATCGTAGTACTCGGCAGGCTTCTGCAGCGACTGCGCGCCGATGAACGCCGCGTAATCGGTATTCTTGCGATGAATCAGCGGAATGAAGCCGTTCTTCGAAAGCTCCGCCTCACGGCGATCGGAAATCGCGATCTCGGTCGGGCACTTCATGTCGATGCCGCCATCGTCGGTCGGGAACGTATGGCACGGCAGATTCTCGACCACGCCACCGCTCTCGACGCCACGAATCAGCGTGCACCAGCCGTAGTGCTTGAACGAGCGATTGATGTTCACGGCCATCGCATATGCGGCGTTGGCCCACGCGTATTTGCGGTGGTCCGATCCGTCGGTCGACTCCTCGAAATCGAACTCGTCGACGGGATTGGTGCGGATGCCGTACGGCAGGCGCGCGAGGAAGCGCGGCATGGCCAGACCGATGTAGCGCGAGTCTTCGGAATTGCGCAGCGAGTTCCACGGTGCGTACTCGAGGTTCTGCGTGAAGATCTTGGTCAGATCGCGCGGGTTCGCGAGTTCCTGCCACGAATCCATCTGCAGCACGGACGGCGACGCGCCGGTGATGAACGGCGCATGCGCGGCCGCGGCGACCTTGCCGATCGACGCCAGCAGATCGACGTCCGGAGGCGTGTGGTCGAAGTAATAGTCGGCGACGAGACAGCCATACGGCTCGCCGCCCAGCTGACCGTACTCCTCTTCGTAGATTTGCTTGAAGAACGGGCTTTGATCCCAGGCCACGCCCTTGTAGCGTTTCATCGTGCGACGCAGATCTTCCTTCGACACGTCCATGAAGCGGATTTTCAGCTTCTCGTCGGTTTCCGTGTTCGTCACGAGATGATGCAGCCCGCGCCACGCGCTTTCCAGCTTCTGGAAATCGTCGTGGTGCAGGATCAGGTTGATCTGTTCCGACAACTTGCGATCGATCTCGCCGATGATCGCCTCGATGCTCTTGTAGGCATCGTCGGACATCGTCACCGAATTGGCCAGCGCCTGCTCGGCGAGCGTCTTGACGGCGGATTCCACCGCCTCGCGCGCCTGCTCCGTCTTGGGCTTGAACTCGCGCGACAACAGTGCATTGAAATCCGATTGGGCGCCGAGCTGCGCCTCGGCAGCGCGCGCCTGCGATTCACGTACAGCCATTTTTTACCTTTACCTGTGTTAGATCGTGGTTGAGCGTCCAGGGCCGCGTCACTGCTCTTGCGGTTCCCGAGCGTCCGGCTTCCGTGCTTCGGGCTTGGGTGCCTTGGCGAGCGCGCTCAGCAGCGCCGGATCCTTCAGCACCTTGCTGACAAGATTTTCCGCACCCGACTTGCCGTCCATGTAGGTCTGCAGATTGGCGAGCTGCGTGCGCGCGTCGAGCAACTGCGACAGCGCGTCGACATTTCTCGCAATCGCCGCCGGAGAAAAGTCGTCCATGCTTTCGAACGTGATGTCGACCATCAGCTGGCCGTCGCCGGACAGCGTATTCGGGACCGAGAACGCGACGCGGGGCTTCATCGCCTTCATCCGCTCGTCGAAGTTGTCGATGTCGATGTTGTAGAACTTCCGATCGCCGACGGCCGGCAACGACTCCAGGGGCTTGCCGGACAGATCGGCGAGCACGCCCATCACGAACGGCAGCTCGACCTTCTTTTCGGAGCCGTAGATTTCGACGTCGTACTCGATCTGGACGCGCGGAGCACGATTTCGCGCAATGAATTTCTGTGCACTGCTGGATATGGCCATAAACTTTCCAGATGAATTCAGATTGGGAAAAAATCAATGAGCGAATGCTCGTCCGTTTCGCCCTTTCAGCGTAAACTCCGGGCATCTTAAGACACTCGTCGGCGCCGTTATATAGGACCAGTACTAACTTAATTGCCGATAATTGGAGATATACGAAATATCCAAAAAATCTCTAATCTCAATAAAGCGACGAATTGAAAACGCCGCATTCGGCTGAGATGAATCCCTATCTGGAATGGCTATGGGGCGTGCCTGGACGAGTCGTTGCCACGCGGCGGAGCAAGCACCGCCCCGGCCGTATGGATCGTCACAGCGATGATGCAATGCGCTACCGTGTCGAGCGCGTCACCGCGCACTCAGCGGCGCAGGCCGTCCGGAATCAGCGAAATGTCGACGCGCCGGTTCAGTGCCCGGCCCGCTTCACTCCGGTTGTCCGCGATCGGGCGGACGTCGCCCATTCCCTGAATCGCGAAACGCGTGACCGGCAATCCGCCTTCGGCGACAAGCCAATCGCGAATCGCGCGCGCCCGCGCCTCGGATAGCCGAAGATTCGCGTCGGATGAGCCCTCGCTGTCCGCATGCCCTTCGATCAGCACGCGCTGGTCCGGATTCTCCCGGATCAACCGAAGCACATGTGCGAGTTCACGATGCGCGTGCGCGGGGGAAAACGTCGCCTTGCCGCTTGGAAACAGCGAAAGGCTATCGATCTCCACGGTCGTGAGCGGCGGCCGGTAGGCCGCCAGCGCCACGTCGACGCGAGGCAGCAGCGCACGCCCCGGATATAGCCCCCATCCCGCGCCGAACGGCGCGCCGTCGCGCAAATTGCGCGCCACCTCGTCGCGCGCCGCGCGCAGCCGCTCGAACGAGTCGATCGATGCGGTGATGCGAACGGACGGCGTGCTCCAATAGGTAGACAGGTCGCCCGCGATCCGCTCGACGAGCCGATAATTCACTGCACCCGATATCACCACGGCCAGCGTCACGGCCGTCGCGCTTGACAGCAGCACGTGGGAGGCAAGCGGCCATGCCCGCCGGTCGACCGGCGACGGCGCGGGCAGTCGCCCGGCCGTACCCGCCGATACGGACGCCGATGCCTGAATGCGCGGCAACGGAAGCGGGCCCGCGACCGGCTTCGTCACGCGTGGCTGCAGGCCGGTTTTCGCGATCAACCAGCGCGTCCACGCGCCCGGCCGAACGGGCGTGTGGTCGATGTCCGCCAGCGACGCACCCTGCAACGCAAACGGCACGGTATTCGACAGCGCGGAAATCGACGACAGCAACGCCGCCTCGTCGAGCCATTCGAATACCGCGAGCCCCAGAGCGCCCCGGCCCGCCGCATCGGCATGCCGCGACTCGGCAAGTTGGCCACGGATCGCCGGCAACCGGTCTGAAACGCCGATCGCGTTCTTGAGGCGCGGCGCGTCGAACTCGAGCGAATCGCCAAACCATCGCGTTTGCGGCGCGCCGCCCTCGCCCGGCCCCAGACATGCGTATACCGCGACATGACACGGCAGCACGCATTCGGGATGGCAGTACGCTGCCTGCAGCGCAATGCGCCATTGCGCAAACTCCCTGCGCAACACGCTTTCGTCGTCGCCCTCCGGTACCACGGGCAGCAGCGCGGCGTCCGGGAAACGCCCTCGCGCCGCCTTGACTTGCGTCATCACATCGTTGAGCCGCGCTGGCGTATCGGCCAGCAGCCACACCGCCCGATCGTCGCGCCTGATCGTGGCGCGCCCGCCCTCGCGCGGGAACAGCGCGGCGGCGTAGGGCCCGACGACGACGATCACGTCGAGTTCGCGCGCGGTGCCGCCGATATCCTCCACGGCGGATTCGGCGGGAGCCGCTGCCGGATGCCGGCGCTCGTACCATGTGACGACCCACAGCGCGAGCGCGACAGCCGATCCGATGCATAGCGCGCTCAGCCAATCCGGCAGCCCCGCGAGTGCCCATGCACCGCCGAACACCACGATCGGCATTGCGATCCAGACGAGTCCGATCGCCTTGATTGACCGCATGCTCATTGGCGCCCTCCGTCGCTGTTCTGCGTCACGCGCGGCCCCGAGTCGGGCAAGCGCTCCACCGCACGACGCAACGAGACGTCGCAGAAGATCCACACGGCAGCCAGTACCACCGTCGCGAACAAGACCGGCCGAAGCGGCTTACCTGCGCGTGTCGCGACAGTCGCAACGGCGCGCGCGGGCCACGGCAACCGCTGCGCCGGCTCATCCCCCACGTCGGCCGCGCGCGGGCCTGCCTGCAATGTCACGGAACACCCCGCATCCGGGAGCGCCCGAGCAACGTCTCCCTGACGCGATGGTCCAGGCCCAAGCAACGTCGTATACATACTCAGCAGCGACGCTTCCGGACAGGGGGCGTCCAGCAACGCGCCGACTTGCGCCGAAGACCGCGCAACGCCGTGCGCACGATGAAATCGGAACAGCAGCGTCTCGCGCAGCCATTCGTCGCGCGTGCCAGCGGGCAGATGACGCAGCGTCGCCTCGTCCAGCAGCATGCATTGCGCGATGCCGACGTCCCGCACGACGTCGGCTGCGCGCCCGTCGTCGCGCATCGCCTGCTCGAGCCGCTCGACGAGCCCGATGCACCGTGCTCGCCACGCATGGACCTCCGGTATCGACGCACCCTGCGCAAGCAGCGCGACGTGCAGTAGGGTCTCTTGAAGCGACGCGCGCAACGCGGCGCCTGAACTGTCGAATGTCATGCGAATATCAAGAAAAACTGCCGATGGAACACCATCACGGCATCTGAATCACGAAAGTCGCGTACGTACGAACCGTGCCGGCGCGTGCCGCGCCGGTCGCGTAATACTGCGCCCCGAACGGCACCAGCGTCGTAGTCGACTCATCGACGTTCACCGTCTGCATCGTCGCCGCATTGCCGATCTGGATCGGCGAACCGTCGCCGTTCATCAACTGGACCTGGACATTTCTGGCGCTTGCAGGATCGTTCGGCGTCTCGACGTCGAGATTTCCGTTCGCGTTCGTCGTGGCGCCCCGTTGAAAATAAATGCGGACCGAATCGATGCTGCCGTCGCAGCGCAACGGAATGGTGAAGGCCGTGGAGCCCGCTGTCTGTCCCGGCGACGTCAGCGACGACGTCGAGATCCGTGGCAACTTGATCGTCTGATTTTCCTGACCGCCTACGATCGTGCACGTCACCGAGTTGTACGAACCCTGAAACTTGACCGTGACGGTCGGATTACCGGCCCCCCAGGCCGTGCTCGCGGCCCCCGCGACCATCGCGACCGTGGCGCCCGATGCAACGCGACGGATCCATTTCGAAGCATGCATGCGTATCATTTTGTCCATGACTCCTGTGCCTCACCGTGATACGGGCGCGTCATTGCATCGCCGCCGGCTCGCAACGCAAACGCACACGGGTCGCCATCCTGACCTTCCCCGCATTCGCCGTTGCGGCCGGTACCGCATAAGGCAAGCTGCACCGATCGGCAGCGCTGATTCCCCACTTCGCGGTCAGCTCGCCAGAGCCTTCCAGCCCGCGCAGGAATGCCATGCCGCCCTGACCGACGCCGCCGATCGATTTGCCGGACGCATCGAACAATTGAGTGCCCATCGGCAGCGGCGAACCATCCTGCCGCTCCATCGTCGCGAACACCGGGCGGCCCCGCACCGTACTCATCTTCACGAAGACGACCGAGTTGTAGCGCGGCACCACCTCCTCGCTCGTGTTCCCGAGTTCGACGTCGTCGGGCAACCTGGACGGGTCGATCTCGACCGTGTTGACGCGATACGGCGTCAGCGATGGAATCACCGCGTAGCCGAAACGATCGATCGACGCGCCTTGCCCGTTGACGATCTGCCCGCCGGTTGCACCCTTCGCCTCGATCAGCGCAGCTGCCTGACCGAGCGGCGGACTGAGCGTGACGCCGCCTCGATGGACGATCATCGCGCCGTTCGCGCCGATCGACGCCTGACGCATCCGATTGCTGAGCGATGCGTTCGCACTGTAGGTGCCGACAGGCGACCGATAGGTACCGTATCCGCCGAACGACGACAGCGCATTCGTATCGCCGCCGGCAACGCGCGATGCGGTAACCCCGTAGCTGAACGGTGCAATGGTTCCCTTGCTGCCGGACATATCCATCTGAATGGCGCTGTTGCCGCTCGAATCGCGCGAGGCCGAGGTGGTCAACGAATTGAAGAGACTGCTCTTCGTGTACGACTGTTTGCCGAGTGGGATAGTCAGGTTGATCCCGACCTGGGTGACCGTCCGGTTGTCGCCGTTGCGGGCACGCTGCGCATACACCGCATATGACACTTGCCGGAAAGTGCTGTTGAAGCCAACCTGATACTGCAGATCGCGCCCCCTCTCGCCGCCCCAATAGTCTTGCGAACTGCCGGTGACGTAGATTGCACTGCGATCCCCCAGGCGCTGGTTGACGTTCAGTTGCAGCCGCGTCCTGGCCCGGTAGTTGTACTGACCAATCGATCCGTTCCAATCTTTTCGTGCGTTCACCGCGTCCTGCAGACTGAAGAAGTTCGACGTCGAATAGCGGTACGCGGCCACCGAGAAATTGGTTCCGGTCGGCACCAGCATCTTGCTGTACGTGACGCGCGAGCTGAGACCGTGGTACGTGCGCCGGCCCGGCACGCTCGCGTGTGCGGACGTGACGTCGAACGCGAACGCACCGACCGACGTATTGAGCGCCATGCCGAGCAGGCCCGAACCGTAGCCGGCCGACGACAGTACGCCGGCATAGCCGGTCACGAGATTCGTGATGCCTCGCTGATAAACCAGTTGGGCAACCCACGGCTTCGTATCGACCGCGTTGTCCCGATACTGGCCGACCGTCACGTTGAAACGGTGCCGACCTGGCCGCAACAGTTGCGGAACGGCGGCAAACGGTACCGAGAAGCGCCGCACGCGCCCGTCGGCTTCGGTGACCGTCACGTCGAGATCCCCGCCGTAGCCGGTGGCCGGCAGATCGTTGAACTCGAATGGCCCCGGCGACACGGTCTCTTCATACACCGTGTTGCCGCCCTGCCGCACGACCACGCGCGCGTTGGTGTCCGCCACACCGCGGACGGTCGGCGCATAAGCCTGCAGCGAATTCGGCAGCATTCGGTCGTCGCTCGACAACTGGACGCCGCGCACGCCGAACGAATCGAAAACCTCGCCGCTCGTGAAACTGTCGCCGAGCACGATCTGGCTGCGCAATGGCGTGATGTCACGCTGAACGAAGGTTTCGAGGCTGCGCCACGATACGCCGGCACTGCGGCTGGCCCAGTTCAGCGTCGAGCGATGACGAAGGCGCCACGGCCCGATATTCACGCCCGATTGCAGGCCCGCATACAAGCTGCTGAAGTTGTGCCCGAAAAAATTGCTCTCGCTCGTGTATCCGTTGACGTTGTACTGCAGCAGCCCGACGTTGATCCCTTCGTCCCAGCGCGAAGGATCGACATAGCCTTGGGCCGTCCTGCTCATCGCGGTTTGCGGGATCGTCAGATCGAGCTTCAGATCCGCGCTGTCGAAGGTATAGGTCGCATCGGGTATCGTGTCGCGAAGTGCCAGGCAGGCGTCGGGCGCCGATTCGGGCGTGGCGGGAGCGCCATCGTCATCCTGCTTCGATCGTCGAAGCCGGTTCGCGAGCTTGTCGCCGTCGACGCCGAATTGCTCCAGCATCGCAGGCGTGAAGCACGGTGCGGCAACGTCGCTGCCGGGCACCGCGAGGAACAGCACGTCGTGACGTCCACGCCCTTTGCCGTTGACCGTCACGTCGACAGCATAATTGCCCGGCTCGACCGGATTGCCTTTCGCGAACCGAGACAGATCGACGCCACCGCCGGCGAACAGTCGCGGGTTGAATGCCACTGCCGCCAGCTCCGTCGGCGCGCGAGACGCCACCTGCATCACCGGCTCGGTCGTCCCGCGGGACGCCACCTGCATCACCGGATCGGTCGTCCCGCGGGATGCCATCTGCATCACCGGCTCGGTCGTCGCGCGGGACGCCATCTGCATCACCGGATCGGACGCGGTGCGAGCCGCCACGATCATTACCGGCTCGCCCCCCGCTTGCGGCCCGACGTCAGACCCGCCGGGTTCCGCCGCGCCAGCGTCATCACCGGGAAAACCGATGCCGAACGCCAAACCGACTGCCAAAGCGACCCGCCGGCGGCGGAAGACGCTCAGATCGACATCATGGCTACCGCCAAGCGCGATATTTCGTGCTGCTTGAACCACTCTTCGATCCTCATCGTTTCCGGAACAGTCGGCTGGTTATTCGACGGTGGCCGAACCCGCCACCTCCGCGCCGTAATCGTTGAGCAGTTTGTACGACACCGTGCCTCGCTCGAACGTACGATGCGCCCCCTGCGATTGAGTGAGCGATACATGGTCGAACGGTGGAACCATAGCCGGGTCAAACTGGATTTCCTTGTCGCCGGCCTTCAGCGCCACACGGCCGAACGACACGTAATAGGGCGACGGATTGTCGACGCGCAGGGTGCTCCGCCCCTTGTCGTCATGCGCGACCTTCCACGTCAGCGATTGACCCGAAGGGCCGTCCTGAAGCGCGGCCGGCCGAAAAAACAGCTTGATGCGAGTGCGAAATGCCAGTTGCAGCAGATTCGTTTCTTCCGCGTTGGCGGGCTGCGGCGGAATCTCCTGCACGTTGAGCCAGAACACCGACTCGCGATCCGCCGGCAGATTCGCCCCCGTATACATGATGCGCAACGTCTGCCCCTTTTTCGGCTCGACGCGGAACACCGGCGGCGTCAACACGAACGGCACCTTGATCTGATCGGGATTGGCATCCGCATTCCCGTCGTCGATCCATGCCTGCACCAGCACGGGCGCCGTCTCGACGTTGCTCAATCGGACATTGACTTCGCGACTTTGCTCCGGGTAGATGACCCGCGTACCCGTAATGACGATCGCCGCCTGGGCCGACAGCGCCATCGCGCCCAACGCAAAAGCCGCCGCGACGCCCTTCCATTTCCATAACCGCACGCATACCTCCTTGATCCATCGCCGCAGCGAGTTCCGGAGGCCGAACGACAAAATCTCCGGAGCCCGCTTGCGGGCTACTTGCGACTCAAGATCACTGATAGGCGAGCGTGAAGCGAGCGAAGGTGTTCACCTTACCGGCCGTGGTGGCGCCGGTCGCGTAGTACTGACCGCCGTAGAGCATCGTCGCGCCGCGCGTGTCGCCCGTGCCCGTCACGTCGAAGTACGCGCCCGTCGTGCCGGCCCGAATCCCCGTACCGTCGGCGTTCACCAACTGGACGACGACATTCGTCGCCGCGGTCTGCGGATCCGTCAGCAGGTTCTTCAGGAAGCCGGTAGCCGGGTCCATGTTGGTCATCTCGAAGTGAGCGGCGACCTTGCTCACGTCAGCAGCGCACTTCTCCGCGGTGATATCGAACGAAGTCGAGCCGGCCGTGTCGCCCTTCTTCGCCAGCGTCACCGTCGAAACCTTCGGCAGCAGCACCTTCCTCTCTTCGTCCCCGGCCTTGATCGAGCACGTGCTCGCGGTCAGTTCGCCGTCGAACGTCACCTTGCCTTGCGTCACGGCCTGCGCGAACGCCGGCGATGCAGCCAGCACACCCAGCAGCATCGCAGCGGAAGCACCCAATACCTTCTTATTCATTTAACACTCCTACTTAAATAGAAATACGCCAAACAGGTCGACCGGGTTCACGAGGCGTCATGCCGCCCATCTGCACCACGGTTATCTCGCGCAATCGAACCCGCGAAAAATCTTATCAATCCCCCAATATCGGGGATATAGGACGAGTTCAAACCTCAAAGGAATCCGGGCCGGACTCTCGTAAAAGACCGAGTGAATTGTGTAATTTGTCAGGAAATCGATGACCCGCCTCTCGATGGCCGAGCGCGATCGCGATCGGCGGCGCATGCATTTGGGCGCTGCCGACACGCAAATCCGGTCGTGCGGCCAACGACGCTTGCTCAATCTGCAGCCGGAAGCGACGCTGCGGATTCCCGTGCCGTTGCCGCCGTGCCGCCGGTCGATCGTCCGCGTTCGACCGACACGCCCGCATCCGATATCGTGCCGCCGATGGCGCGGCTCGCATCAATACACGTGGCCGATCGTCGCCGCGCGCTGTTGTTCGGCATCGACGGACGGCCCGCTCGACGCCAGGATCACGCTCGTCGCGACGTCGCGGTATGGGCGCTGCGGCGGCATGTCGATCGCGACGCTGCGATGCCGCGCGGTGGCCACCGACGCCATGACGTTGTCGTAGAGCGGATCGCCTCGGCGAAAACGCCCGTACCGCTGGTCACCCTCGGTCTTCATGGCCGCCGTGCGCCAGCCGGTGTCCTGCGCCGCATCGGCATGCGTCGTGCCGCGCGCGATCCGCGACGACGCTCGCGCCCCCTTGGGCACGCGCCCGCTCGTTTCGGGCCGGACCAGTGCCGCGGCCATCTCCACCGCGCTCGGCAAACCATCGATGACGGCAGGCCGCTCGGGTGCGCGCGACGCGTACGCCAACACGTTCCGTGTATCGGCAACGATCGTCGGAAGCCCTTCGGATGCATGTCCGTTTTTCGCGCCGCGCGCGCCGCGACCGGGCTGGCTTCGTTCTCCGGCACCCGCGCCGAGCACCGCCCTCGTGGAGACGCGCGTCGTCACGCGCCACGCTTGAGAAGCGAACGCGGTGCCGCCCTGCGGGCGCGCGCCAAGCTCCGGCAGTGTCTGACGCTGCCCGGCGATGCTCGCGACCCGGGCCGCAAGCTCGGGAAGACTCGCCGACGTCGCCAGCATCGCGGCCCGTTGGCCGTCGAGCGGCCGCGCCGATCCGGCCACGCGCACCGCAGGCGATAAGCGCGACGCGAAGGCCGCGTCACCGATCCGTGCTTCGGCAGGCACGGCGCCACCGTGCGCGACCGTCGAGACCGCTCCCGTCACCGGCTTGGGCAACGCCAAAACCGGCTTCAACGTATCGAGCAAGCCGGTCAGCGACCGCGGCTCGACGGACGCCGCACGTCGCTCGGACAACGCGTGATAGGCCACCTCGCCGCCCAGCGTGGACAACGCGATACTGGGCGGCGCGGCCCGCGTCGGACCCGACAGATCGAACGGGAATCGCGAAACGAGTGACGCGACGCCTTCGCTCGCGTCGGCCGTGAGCGCTGGCGCGCCGCCGGGCAACGGGCGTGTCCGCGCATACGCGATCTGATCCGCGTAAAACGGTTCTGCGGCCAGGCCGCGCCCCGATGCGTCGCCGCGGTCCGCACTCGCCGTGCGGACCGCCTCGGCTTCGTCGTGCACCGCCGCACCGCCCGCCGCGGCGTAGCGCGCGAGCGCGTCGGCCACCTGATCGGCATAGAACGGGGAATCCGTCGCGCCGGCCAGTTCGACGGCGACGCCGGGCAATGGGGGCAGGTCCGGGGATGCGATGCGGGCCAGACGCTCACCGTCGAGCATCCGCGCGCGCAACGGCTCGGCCGCGCCTGTATAACTGAGCACGGGCCCGCCGCGATGCGGCCGGAACAGATCGAAACGTTCGTCCGGCAGCGGACCATTCGGCAGCGGCGGCCGGTCGACCAGGCTGTCGGCCGCGAGCGGGCCGCCGAGCAGACGATCGTCGAGTCCGGCGGCGATGGCCGGCCGCCGCACCGGCGCGAACGGGGTCGCTGAAGACGCGGATGGCGGCGGGACGGGATGGGGAGCCTTCTCTTCGTCGAAGCGAGACTGCACAGGCGGATCGGTCCGCTCGTCGACATCGCGCACGCCCGCCGGCGGCGCCGCCGACGACGCGGATGCCGGCACGCTGCGCGGCACCTCGGACGCCGGCGCCCGTGCCGCTCCGGAGTCGTCCGGTGCGCACGAACCGAGATACGGCGCGGTGGCCATCAGTGCGGCCGTCATGACACCGGTGCCGCCCGCACTTCGCTTCGCCCATTCCACCGCTGCGGCTCGCGCGCGTCGGCCTTTCCTGCTCGTTCCGTTCGTCATGCTCGTATCGGCCGCCCCATGCCCGCCGGTGTGCGCCCTTGTCCATTCGAGGTAAGCCGCAAATCTAGCCAAGGGCACCGGCATCAACAATGGGACAGATATTTGAAATCGATACCGAGACACGCAGACACGTCTGATTTATCGACACAAAGCGCCCCGCCCCACCCCGATCGCATGCGTTGGATCAACCGTCGAAAGGCGCTGCCGCTCATGCCCGCAAGCGAACGCGGGCCGGCTGCGGTCGGCGATCGGGCGCGCGGGCATTCGGTGCAATGCGCGTCGGGTTCGGATCGGACGTGCCGCATCCGGCCATTGCGATCGTGCGACTCGTCTGCTTGAACCAATTCGGCGCAAATGCCGCCGCCGGCCGTCGCCGGTTCGTGACCGTCTTCATGCAACTGCCGGGCCGTTGCTCATGGATTCCGCAAGATTCGAACTCGTCCAATTTCCAAACTCGCGCTGGAAAGTTACTTTTCGCCCGTCGCAACAAGGAGGTACACGGGTGAACCACCGTCGTTTTCCATTTTCCCGAGCACGCACCGGCCGCCATCTCGCGCATTCCGCACTGATTGCCGGCGCCGTGATACCGTGGCCGTCCGCCGCGCAAATCACCGGCGGCCCGCAACAGGCCAACGGCATCGAGCTCGAAGTCGCGCCGGGTGACTATTCGACATCCCAAATCGGCCAGTCCGTCCTGTCCGCGATCAACGGCGGCCGCCTGACGACCGTCGGCAAAACCCGCGCGTTCTCGACGGGCCACGTCGCGGCCGGTGCCGCCGCATCGGGCGCCGGTTCGAGCGTGGAACTCCGCGATACCGAAATCCGTACGCGCGGCCGCAACAGCATCGGCATCGACGTCCGTCAGGGCGCCGGCGCGTCCGCGCAACGCTCGTCGATCGACACCGATGGCGATTTCGCGCACGGTGCGTACGTCAACGGCGCGAACGGCCGGCTCCGCCTCTCGGACAGCGTGATCGTCACGCGCGGCAAGGAAAGCTCCGGCATCGCGGTGAATGGCGCGCCGGGCGGCACCGTCAACGTCGCCGATACGTTGATCAGAACCAGCGGCCTGATCGCGACCGGCCTGTCCATCAGTTACGACGGCGCGCACGCCACGCTGGATCGCACCGATATCCGGACGGACGGCGACTACGCGTCCGTGTTGTACCTGCCGAGCGCGTCGACGGTCGCATTCAACGACTCGTACCTGGAAACGGGCGGCGACGCCGCCGTCGGCGTCGATACCCGCGCGGGCGACGTCGCACTCGCACGCACGCGCGTCGTCACGCACGGCACCAGCGCGCACGGGCTGTATGCGTCGAAGGAGTACGCCGACACGCCTGTCGTCGACGCAACCGATACGCACGTGACGACCACCGGCGACCGCTCGATCGGCGCGATCGCGCGGCTCGGCGGCAAGATCGCGATGACGCGCGGCAGCATCGCAACCGACGGCGAGCGTGCACGCGGCGCGATGTCGAGCGGCACGGACTCCGTCGTCGCCCTCACCGACATGACCGTCGACACGCGCGGGCCCGGCGCGAGCGCACTTCATGCGAGCGCCGGCGGCCGGATCGACCTCGTGCGCACCGCCGCGCGCGCGAGCGGCGACGATGCCTATGCCGCAAGCGTGTACGACGGCGCACTGACCATCGACGACGGTTCGCTCGTCAGCGAGCGGCACGGCGCAATCGACGCGTCCGGCGCGACCATCGTGCTGCGCAACGGCACGCGCGCCAGCGGCGGCAACGGCACGTTGCTGTCCGTGCATGCGCAACCCGACGCGCCGGTGCGGCTGACGCTCGACACCGGCTCGCATGCCAACGGCGACATCGTGAATCATCCCGCCGCCGACGGCAGCCCGACGCATGCGACAACAGACGTCACGCTGTCCAACGCGTCCGCCTGGACCGGCGCGACGAACGCGGTGCGCACGCTGTCGCTCGACACGGACAGCCGCTGGACCGTCACCGCGAATTCGTCGGTCGGCTCCGTCGCGCTGAACGACTCGACGATCGCGTTCGCCGATCCGGCTGCCGGCGCGCCGGCGACGCCGCGCACGCTCGTCGTATCCGGCGACTACGCCGCGCGCAACGGCAAGCTGGTTCTCCATACGACGCTGCAGGACGATGCATCGCCGACAGACCGGCTCGTGATCGACGGCGGCCATGCGTCGGGCGACACCGGAGTCGTCGTCAAGCGCGCCGGCGGCAACGGCGCGCCGACGAGCGTCGGCATCCCGATCGTCGAAACGCGCAACGGCGGTACGACGGACGTGTCGGCATTCACGCTCGACGCGAGTTCCGACGGCTACCGGCAAGGATTCGGCACATTGTCCGCGGGCGGCTATGACTACATGCTGAAGCGCGGCGGCGGCGACGGCGGGCGGGACAACGACTGGTATCTCGTGTCCGCGGCAAAGCCCGAACCGCCCGTACCGCCCGTACCACCGCTGCCGCCCGGCCCGGTGAACCCGGATCCGCCGATCGAACCCGAAACCACGCCGCCTGCGCGCACGACGGCCCCGGAGCCGGACGCCTATCTGGCGAACGCGGATGCGGCATCGACGATGGCGGTCCATACGCTGCATCAGCGCAACGATCGCTCATTGCGCACGGAGGCCGCCGGCCCGCTCGACGGAGCCGTGTGGCTGCGCGCCGAGGGCAATACGACGTCGATGTCGGGCAGTGGCCGCAGCGTGTCGGGTAACGGTCGCCTGATTCACGCGGGCGCCGATCTGCTCCGCTTCGACGACGGTCGCGGCGGCAGCTTCCGGATCGGCGCGATGGGCATGTACGGTAGTCAGACCAGCTGGTCGACGCGCCCGCTGTGGAATGCGATCGAGCATCGCGTGATGAACGCCACCGCGCGCGGCAGCGTGTCGGGCTACAACGCGGGCGTGTACGGCACGTGGTACGGCAGCCGCGACATCCTGACCGGCCCTTACGTCGATGCGTGGTTCATGTACGGCGCCTACGCGAACAGCGTCGGCGGCAGCCTCGCGGCCGATTCGTATCGATCACGCACCGTGACGGGTTCGATCGAGACCGGCTATTCGTTCGGGTTCTACGAGCGCGGCGACACGCGGTTCTTCGTCGAGCCCGAAGCGCAGCTCGTCGTGTCGGACTACCGCGCGGACGCACACGGCACGGCCGGCGGCCGTCTCGACGGGCAGGGTGCAACCGACGTGCTGACCCGGCTCGGCGTGCGCGTACACGGCGTGACCGCGATGCCGAACGGGCGTGAACTTCGGCCGTTCATCGAAGCGAACTGGTGGCACGGTCCCGGCTCACGTACGCTGACGCTCGACCGCAACGCCTTCTCGTTCGACGTGCCGCGCGATCGCGTCGCGGTCAGGTTCGGCGCCACCGGGCAGGTGAGCCGCCAATTCTCGATATCGGCGAGCCTTGGCGTCGAAGGCAACCTGTCCGACTACTCGGTGGTAACCGGGCAGCTTTCGGCGAAATATCGCTGGTGACGGCCGCGGCGGCCGACGAGCGGCGGAATTCGCGCGCCCGCCGAATTCCGCTATACTTTGCCGACTGCCGCCCCTGGCGGCAGGTCGGAAGCGCGCCGATTTGCTGACTCGATTGCGGGCGCGCGAACCGGCCGGGGTTTGATGCGTCGATGCGTCGCTCCCCCGGTGGGTTCACTACAAATGCGGCTAAAGAGGTCGTCAGCCGCGCACCTTCGCCTCCGCGCATCGCCGACACCGTTTAGCCGCCCAGTCATAAGGCGGAACGAATGGAATCGATCGGCATCGTCGCTCCACAGACCATGCACTTCGCCGAACCGCTGCGCTTGCAAAGCGGCAGCGTGCTCGGCAACTATCAGCTCGTCGTCGAGACGTACGGCGAACTCAACGCCGCGCGCTCGAACGCGGTGCTCGTCTGCCACGCGCTGAACGCGTCGCACCACGTCGCCGGCGTCTATGCGGACGATCCGCGCAGCACCGGCTGGTGGGACAACATGGTCGGCCCGGGCAAGCCGCTCGACACCAACCGCTTCTTCGTGATCGGCGTGAACAACCTCGGGTCGTGCTTCGGCTCGACGGGCCCGATGAGCGTCGATCCGTCGACCGGCAAGCCGTACGGCGCCAAGTTCCCGGTGGTCACCGTCGAGGACTGGGTGCACGCCCAGGCGCGCGTCGCCGACGCGTTCGGCATCGAGCGCTTCGCGGCCGTGATGGGCGGCAGCCTCGGCGGGATGCAGGCGCTCGCATGGAGCCTGATGTATCCGGAGCGCGTCGCGCACTGCATCGACATCGCGTCGACGCCGAAGCTGTCCGCGCAGAACATCGCGTTCAACGAGGTCGCGCGCTCGGCGATCCTGTCCGATCCCGATTTCCACGGCGGCGACTATTACGCGCACAACGTCAAGCCGAAGCGCGGCCTGCGCGTCGCGCGGATGATCGGCCACATCACGTACCTGTCCGACGACGACATGGCCGAGAAATTCGGCCGGGCGCTGCGCCGCGCGGACGGCGCGCTCGACGCGTACAACTTCAGCTTCGACGTCGAGTTCGAGGTCGAGTCGTACCTGCGCTACCAGGGCGACAAGTTCGCCGACTACTTCGACGCGAACACCTACCTGCTGATCACGCGCGCGCTCGACTACTTCGATCCGGCCAAGGCGTTCGACGGCAACCTGACGGCCGCGCTCGCGCATACGCAGGCGAAGTACCTGATCGCGAGCTTCTCGACCGACTGGCGCTTCGCGCCCGCGCGCTCGCGCGAGATCGTGAAGGCGCTGCTCGACAACAAGCGCACGGTCAGCTACGCGGAAATCGATGCGCCGCACGGCCATGATGCGTTCCTGCTGGACGACGCGCGCTATCACAATCTGATCCGCGCGTATTACGAACGAATCGCCATCGAGGTGGGAGCATGAACCAGCAAGCGCTGAATTCCCTGTCCGCGCGCGCGGACTTCCGCACGATCGCCCGCTGGGTCGAGCCGCGCTCGAGCGTGCTCGACCTCGGCTGCGGCGACGGCTCGCTGCTCGCGCTGCTGATGGAAGAACTGGACGTGACCGGCTACGGGATCGAGCTGAACGACGCGGGCGTGCTCGCGAGCGCGAAAAACGGCATCAACGTGATCCAGCAGAACCTCGAGGACGGCCTGCGCCTGTTCGAGGATCACAGCTTCGACATCGCGATCCTGTCGCAGACGCTTCAGACGATCCACCAGACCGCCGCGATCCTGCGCGAAACCGCGCGCGTCGGGCGCGAATGCATCGTGTCGTTCCCGAACTTCGGCTACTGGGCGCACCGGCTGTCGGTGCTGCGCGGCCGGATGCCGGTGTCGAAGTCGCTGCCTTATCAGTGGCACAACACGCCGAACGTGCGGGTGCTGACGATCAAGGATTTCGAGGCGCTCGCGCCCGAAGTCGGCGTCACGATCCTCGACCGCGTCGTGCTGCACGAAGGCCAGCCGATTCGATGGGGAGCGAACTGGCGTGGTAGTCTTGCTGTCTATCGCGTCAAGCGCAGCTGAGCCGGGGAGCCGTTGACGGAAGATCCGGCCCGCCCACGCGCGCGGCCGCCCCACCTTCGCCGGCCGCGCCGCCCGCGCTGCCGCCGCCTTCAGTCAACGCTACCCAGTTCCAGTCCATGTCGAAAACGCCACACGAGGCGCCCGCACTCACCGCTCACGAGGATCACCCCGGCTGGCGCGCCTATCTGAACAAGCACATGCTGATCTGCGTGTTCCTGGGCTTCACGTCGGGTCTGCCCCTGTTCACGCTCGTCTACCTCGTGCAGGCATGGCTGCGCTCCGAGGGCGTGAACCTGAAGGAAATCGGCCTGTTCGCGCTGATCCAGTTCCCGTATACGTGGAAGTTCCTGTGGGCGCCGCTGATGGACCGCTACATCCCGCGGCTGCCCGGCTGGCGGCCGGGCCGCCGGCGCGGCTGGCTGCTGCTCACGCAGGTGCTGGTCGCCGGCGCGATCGCCGCGCTCGGCTTTGTGTCGCCGCGCGACTCGATCTGGACGGTCGCCGCGCTCACGACGCTCGTCGCGTTCTTCGGCGCGAGCGCCGACATCGTGATCGACGCGTACCGCCGCGAACTGCTGCGCGACACCGAGCAGGGCCTCGGCAACGCGGTGCACGTGAACGCGTACAAGCTCGCCGCGCTGATCCCCGGCTCGCTGGCGCTGATCCTGTCCGACCACATGCCGTGGGACGCCGTGTTCGCGATCACCGGCGCATTCATGCTGCCGGGCATCCTGATGACGCTCGTCGTGCGCGAGCCGGAAGTGGCCGGCGCGCCGCCGCGCAACCTGCGCGACGCGATCGTGCTGCCGTTTCGCGAATTCATCCAGCGCGACGGCTGGGCCGGCGCGCTGCTCGTCGTCGCGTTCATCTTCCTGTTCAAGATCGGCGACACGATGGCCACCACGCTGTCGACGTCGTTCTTCCTCGACATCGGCTTCACGCGCACCGAAATCGGCATCGTCGCGAAAACCACCGCGCTCGTCGCGAGCGTCGCCGGCGGCATCATCGGCGGCATCTGGCTCGTGAAGATCGGCATCGGCCGCGGGCTGTGGATCTTCGGCGCGCTGCAGATGGTGTCGACGCTCGGCTTCGCATGGCTCGCGCAGCTCGGCCCCGGTTCACCCGTGCTCGCGATGCTGTACGACTTCACCGTGTCGACGAGCCACGCGATCGCGGCCGCGCTGTCGGTGTTCGGCATCGCCGTCACGCCGCAATTCAGCCCGATGACGGTCGCGCTCGCGATCGTCTACGGCTTCGAAACCTTCACGACCGGGCTGACGATGGCCGCGTTCGTCGCGTACATCGCGAGCACGACCGATCCGCGCTACACGGCCACGCAGTTCGCGCTGTTCACGAGCCTGGCCTCCGTGCCGCGCACGCTCGCGTCGGCGGCGAGCGGCTTCATCGTCGCGAAGATCGGCTGGTTCGACTACTTCATCGTGTGCACCGCGCTCGCGATTCCCGGCATGCTGCTGCTGTTCAGGATCGCGCCGTGGAACGGTGCCGCGCGCAACGGCGAGGCGAGCCGTGCGCGGTAACCGCCTGCGCCGTCTCGCACGCGTGGCGGCCGCGTTGGGCGTCGGCGCCGCGGCGCTCGCCGCGCACGCGACCGACACCGGCGCGACGGCCGCGGGCTCCGCGCCGGCCGCGGCGCAAGCCACGCCGCCCGCCGCCGCCACGTCTGCCGCGCCCGCCGCGCCGTCCGCCGCCGAAGGCGCGCAGCCGACCGGCGCCGCGGTGCCGGCGAAGGCCTATACGCCGACGCCGCAGCAGGTCCGCTACGGCAACGCGATCGCGTTCCGCACGCTGATCCCGTCGCCGCTGCTCGAACAGCTCACCGCGAACGAATACGCGCAGATCGTGCAGACGGCCACCGACAGCAACCGCCTGCTGCCCGCGAACCAGCCGCGCGTGAAGCGCCTGCGCGCGATCGTCGCGAAGCTCGCGCCGTATTCGGTGAAGTGGAACGACCGCGTGAAAAGCTGGGCATGGGACGTCAATGCGATCCGTTCGCGCGACATTCGCCTGACCTGCCTGCCGGGCGGCAAGGTGCTCGTGTACGGCGGCATGCTCGAGCGTGTGCGCCTGAACGACGACGAGCTCGGCGTGCTGCTCGCGCACGGCATCGCGCATGCGCTGCGCGAACACGCGCGCAGCAACTTCGGCGCGACCTCCCAGACGTCGCTGCGCGCGGCCGCGCTGCCGCCGCTGTTCGGCGTCGGCGATCCGCTGCCGCAGGCGCTGAACCTCGGCGAGCGCCTGCAGTCGCTCCACTACGATCCGACCGACGAGACCGAAGCCGACGTGATCGGCGGCGACATCGCCGCCCGCGCGGGCTTCGATCCGCGCGCGGCGATCACGCTGTGGGACAAGCTCGCGGCCGCGACGCGCGCGAACAAGGCGACGGGTTTCATCTACACGCATCCGTACGGCGCCGCGCGCCGCCAGGATCTGCTGAACCGGCTGCCGGACCTGATGCCGCTGTACGCGAAAGCAACGGGCAAGCGCGTCGAATCGCTGCCCGACTACGCGGGCATCAGCGCGCAGCGGCGCAAGGTCGTGCGGCGCTGAGCGGCCGCACGGCGCCGCGCGCTACGCGTGTGCGTCGGCCATCGCCGGGCGCACGCCGCTGTCACGCATCCAGCGCACCTCGTCGCCGGGGCTGCGGCCGAACAGCCGCTTGAACTCGCGGCTGAACTGCGATGCGCTCGCGTAGCCGACCCGCGCGGCCGCCGCGCCGGCGCCGAGCCCGTCGCGCACCATCATCAGCCGCGCCTGGTGCAGCCGCGCGGTCTTCACGTACTGCATCGGCGACGTCGCCGTCACGTGCTTGAACTGCGCGTGGAATACCGCGAGGCTCATCCCGGCTTCGCGTGCGAGCGTCTCGACGTCGAGATCGGCCTTCAGCTCCGCGTGAATGCGCCGCAGCGCCTTCGCGATGCGGCCGAAATGGTGCTGCTGCACGAGCGCCGCGCGCATCGCGTCGCCCTGTTCGCCCGTCAGCACGCGATACGCGATCTCGCGCATGATCGCCGGCCCGAGCACGCGCGTGTCGTGCGGCGACGCGAGCGCTTCGAGCAGCCGCACGACGGCATCGGCCAGTGGCGCATCGAGCGGCGTCGAGTACACGCCGAGCGGCTCGCTGACCGCCGCGCCGAGCGTCTCGTCGAGCAGGATCGCGAGCTCGGCGATCACTGCGAGATCGACGCGGATCGAGATCGCGAGAAACGGCTCGTCCGTGCTCGCGAACGTCTCGCATTCGAACGGCAGCGGCACCGACAGCACCAGGTATTGCTGCGCGTCGTACACGAACGAGCGGTCGCCGAGATAGCCGAGCTTGCGCCCCTGGCACACGACGATGATGCTCGGCTCGTACAGCACCGGCATGCGCGGCACGGGATGCGTCACACGGATGAAGCGCACGCCGTCGAGCGCCGCGAGCGTGTCGCCCTCGTTCGGCGCGAGGCGCGTGTGCAGCTCGATCATGCGGCGCTGCAGGCGTTCGCCCGCGTCGGCCAAAAGGGGCTGGAAGCTCATCGGCGTGGTCCTGTCCGGCAAGAGAATCTGGCTCGCAATGTAGCACCTTGAACGTATTTTGACGGCCGTTCGCGGCCAATTCGAGAGGAATAGGCAAATCTTCCAGACCTTCGTGTATTTCGCCGCGGCGCCGCGCTCCTTACGATGAGGGCCTGTCTCGCCGCATCGCCACAGGGTGCGGCGGCAGTCTGTTTCGCCGGATGTTTTCCGGACAAGGAGCCCATTGCATGAGCACGACCTATGCCTACGCGGCGACCGATTCGCAATCGCCGCTCGCCCCGTTCGAATTCCAGCGTCGCGCGCTGCGCGACCTCGACGTCCAGATCGACGTCCTCTACTGCGGCGTCTGCCACTCGGATCTTCACCAGGCGCGCAACGAATGGCGCAACACGATCTACCCGGTCGTACCGGGCCATGAAATCGTCGGACGCGTGACCGCGACCGGCCCGCAGGTGTCGCGCTTCAAGGTCGGCGAGCTGGTCGGCGTCGGCTGCCTCGTCGATTCGTGCCGCACCTGCGCAAGCTGCGAAGAAGGCCTCGAGCAGTATTGCGAGAACGGCTTCGTCGGCACCTACAACGGTCAGGACCGCGTGACGGGCGACATCACGTACGGCGGCTATTCGACGCAGCTCGTCGTCGACGAGGCGTTCGTGCTGCGCGTGCCGGACACGCTCGACCCGGCCGGCGCCGCGCCGCTCTTGTGCGCGGGGATCACGACCTACTCGCCGCTGCGGCAGTGGAACGTCGGCCCCGGCAAGAAGGTCGGCATCGTCGGCCTCGGCGGCCTCGGCCACATGGGCGTGAAGCTGGCGCGCGCGATGGGCGCGCACGTCGTGCTGTTCACGACGTCGCCGTCGAAGATCGACGACGGCAAGCGGCTCGGCGCGCACGAAGTGGTGATCTCGAAGGACGAAGCGCAGATGAACGCGCACCTGAACAGCTTCGACTTCATCCTGAACACGGTCGCCGCGCAGCACGACCTGAATCCGTTCCTGAACCTGCTGAAGCGCGACGGCACGATGACGCTCGTCGGCGCGCCGGAGCACGACCATCCGTCGCCGCAGGTGTTCAACCTGATCTTCAAGCGCCGCCGCCTCGCGGGTTCGCTGATCGGCGGGATCGCGGAAACGCAGGAAATGCTCGATTTCTGCGCGGAGCACGGGATCACGTCCGACATCGAGACGATTCCGATGCAGCAGATCAACGCCGCTTACGAGCGGATGCTCAAGAGCGACGTGAAATACCGGTTCGTGATCGACATGGCATCGCTCAAGCAGTAAGCGCCGCGGCAAACGAAACGGGCCGCCTGTCGGACAGGCGGCCCGTCTTGCATCCGGCGACCGGACGAATGGCTCGGCGGCTGCGCGCCAGGCGCGGCGCCGGCCATCACTTCGTATAGTCGTAGTCGATCGTCAGCGGCGCATGGTCGCTGAACTTGATGTCCTTGAAGATCGACGTGCGTTTCGCGGTGCCGGCCACGCCCGGCGTCGCGATCTGGTAATCGATCCGCCACCCGACGTTCTTCGCGTACGCCTGGCCGCGGTTGCTCCACCACGTGTACTGCTCGGGACGCGGGTCGAGCGTGCGGAACACGTCGACGTAGCCGACGTCGTCGAACAGCTTCGTGAGCCACGCGCGCTCTTCCGGCAGGCAGCCCGAGTTCTTCTGGTTGCTCTTCCAGTTCTTGATGTCGATTTCCTTGTGGACGATGTTCACGTCGCCGCACAGGATCACCTCGCGCTTCTTCTTCAGCGCGGCGAGGTGCGGCATGAATTCGGCCATGAATCGGTACTTCGCCTGCTGGCGCTCCTCGCCGCTCGAGCCGGACGGCACGTACACCGACACGACCGACAGCTTGCCGTAGCGCGCCTCGACGTAGCGCCCTTCCGGATCGAATTCGCTGCTGCCGAAGCCGATGATCACGTCGTCGGGCTCGCGGCGGCTGTACACGCCCGCGCCGCTGTAGCCCTTCTTCTCCGCGTGGTGGAAATAGCTCTTGAAGCCGTGCGGCTCGACGAATTCGGCCGGCAGGTCGTCGGCCGATACCTTGATTTCCTGCACGCATACGCAATCGGCGTTCTGTTCGCCGAGCCAGTCGAAGAAGCCCTTCTTCGCGGCGGAGCGGATGCCGTTCAGGTTGGCGGTAATCACTCGCATCATGTCGGGTTCCGTTCAGTTCGATGTTTTTACAGGGTTATCGGATCTTCACGCCTTCGAGCTCGGGCTTCGGCGGCGGGAATTCCAGCTTCATGTCGGTCATCGTGCGCAGCAGCAGCTCGGCGATCATCACGTTGCGGTGCGTCTTCGAGTTCGCCGGGATCACGTACCACGGCGCATGCTCGGCCGACGTCGCGGCGAGCGCGTCACGGTACGCGGACTGGTAGGCGTCCCAGTGCTTGCGCGCGTCGAGGTCGGCGATGTCGAATTTCCAGTGCTTGGTCGGATCGTCGATGCGCGCCTGGAGCCGCTCGCGCTGCTCGTCCTTCGAGATGTGCAGGAAGCACTTGACGATGGTCGTGCCGTTCTCGAACAGCATCGTCTCGAAATCGCGGATCTGCCGGTAGCGGCGCTCGCACTCCTTGTCGTCGATCGCGCCGAGCACGCGCGGCACGAGGACGTCCTCGTAGTGGCTGCGGTTGAAGATCGCGAGCTCGCCCGCGGCCGGCACCTGCGCATGCACGCGCCACAGGAAGTCGTGCGCGGCCTCGATCGGCGTCGGCGCCTTGAACGGCACGATGCGCAGGCCGAGCGGATCGACGTCGCGAAACACCGCGCGCACGGTGCCGTCCTTGCCGCTCGTATCCATGCCCTGCAGCACGAGCAGCACGCGCTTCTTCTGCTGCGTGTGCAGGCGCTCCTGCTGCACGTCGAGCTCGGTCGACACGGCCGACAGCCGTTCGCGGTCGGCCTCCTTCGAGCCGGACGAAAACGGCTTCGCGGCCGGGTCGAACGCGTCGAGCTTGAATGCGGCGGCTTCCTTCTCGCGCGTGCTGTACGGCACGCGGAAATCGTCGAGCGACGGTTGTTTCGCCATTCGTTCCTCCGTTGGGCGGTGCGATGCATACGATAACGCATCCACCAAATGCGACGGGCCGCCCGAACGCGTCCGGTGCGGCCCGTCGTCAAGCGCGGGTCAGGCGCGCGCGCATGCTCAGCCGAGCTTCTTCTTCAGCAGTTCGTTGACCTGCTGCGGATTGGCCTTGCCCTTCGTCGCCTTCATCGCCTGGCCGATCAGCGCGTTGAACGCCTTTTCCTTGCCCGCGCGGAATTCCTCGACCGACTTCGCGTTCGCCGCGAGCACTTCGTCGATGATCGCTTCCAGCGCGCCGGTGTCGGAGATCTGCTTCAGCCCCTTCGCGTCGATGATGCGATCGGCCGCACCTTCGTCGGTCGCCTTCTCGTCCCAGATCGCCGCGAAGATTTCCTTCGCGATCTTGTTCGAGATCGTGCCGTCGGCGATGCGCTGCAACAGCAGCGCGAGCTGCGCGGCCGACACCGGAATCGCGTCGATCTCGATGCCGTCGCGGTTCAGCTGCGACGACACGTCGCCCATCAGCCAGTTCGCGGCGATCTTCGCGTTCGCCACGCCGGCCTTCGCGACCACCGCCTCGAAGTACGCGGCCATCGCCTTGCTCGACGTCAGCACGCCCGCGTCGTACGCGGACACGCCGTATTCGTCGACGAAGCGCTGCTGCATCGCGGCCGGCAGCTCCGGCATGCCGGACTGCACGCGCTCGATCCAGTCCTGGCCGATCACGAGCGGCATCAGGTCGGGATCGGGGAAGTAGCGGTAATCGTGCGCGTCTTCCTTGCTGCGCATCGAACGCGTCTCGCGCTTGTCCGGATCGTACAGGCGCGTTTCCTGCACGACTTCGCCGCCGTCCTCGATCAGCTCGATCTGGCGGCGCACTTCGTAATTGATCGCTTCCTCGAGGAAGCGGAACGAGTTCAGGTTCTTGATTTCCGCGCGCGTGCCGAACTTCTCCTGGCCGACCGGGCGCACCGACACGTTCGCGTCGCAGCGGAACGAACCTTCCTGCATGTTGCCGTCGCAGATGCCGAGCCACACGACGAGCGCGTGCAGCGCCTTCGCGTACGCGACGGCCTCGGCCGCGCTGCGCATTTCCGGCTCGGTGACGATCTCGAGCAGCGGCGTGCCCGCGCGGTTCAGGTCGATCCCGGTCATCCCGGCGAAGTCTTCATGCAGCGACTTGCCCGCGTCTTCCTCGAGGTGCGCGCGGGTCAGGTTGACCGTCTTCTCGTACGCGGGCTTGCCGGCCTTTTCGTTGGCGGGCACCTGGATCGTGATCCGGCCGCCCTGCACGACCGGAATCTCGTACTGGCTGATCTGATAGCCCTTCGGCAGATCGGGGTAGAAATAATTCTTGCGCGCGAAGATGCTGCGCGGCGCGATGGTCGAGCCGATCGCGAGGCCGAAGCGGATCGCGCGCTCGACCGCGCCGCGGTTCAGCACCGGCAGCACGCCCGGCAGCGCCAGGTCGACCGGGCACGCCTGCGTGTTCGGCTCGGCGCCGAACTGCGTGGATGCGCCCGAGAAAATCTTCGAGACGGTCGACAGTTGCGCGTGCGTCTCGAGACCGATGACGACTTCCCACTGAGTAGCCATATGCTTACACCCCCGCCGGAACTTGCTTGTGCCAGTCGGTCGCGCGCTGGAACGCGTCGGCAACCTGCAGCATCCGGGCTTCGTTGAAATAGTTGCCGATGATCTGCAGGCCGACCGGGCGCTTCGCGTTCGCGCCCGCGCCGAAGCCGCACGGCACGCTCATGCCGGGCAGGCCCGCGAGGCTCACCGACAGCGTGTAGATATCCGCGAGATACATCTGCACCGGATCGTCGCCCTTCGCGCCGAGATCCCATGCGACCGTCGGCGACGCCGGGCCCATGATCACGTCGCAGGACTTGAACGCTTCCTGGAAATCGTTCGCGATGATGCGGCGGATCTTCTGCGCCTGCAGGTAGTACGCGTCGTAGTAGCCGTGCGACAGCACGTACGTGCCGACGAGGATCCGGCGCTTCACTTCCGGCCCGAAGCCTTCGGCGCGCGACTTCTTGTACATGTCGAGCAGGTCGCCGTACTGCGCGGCGCGGTGGCCGAAGCGCACGCCGTCGAAACGCGACAGGTTCGACGACGCCTCGGCCGGCGCGATCACGTAGTACACGGGGATCGACAGTTCCGTCTTCGGCAGCGACACCGGCACGAGCGTCGCGCCGAGCGCTTCATACTGCTTGAGCGCCGCATCGATCGTCGCGCGCACGTCGTCGGCGAGGCCGGCGCCGAAATACTCGTTCGGCAGGCCGATGCGCAGGCCGGCGAGCGGCTTGCCCGCGTCGTTGCCGGCCGCCCACGGCTGGCCGAGGTGACGCGTGAAATCTTCGTCGTCGCGCTCGAGGCTCGTCGAGTCGCGCTCGTCGAAGCCGGCCATCGCGTTCAGCAGCAGCGCGCAGTCGGACGCGCTCTGCGCCATCGGGCCGCCCTGGTCGAGCGACGACGCGAACGCGATCATCCCGTAGCGCGACACGCGGCCGTAGGTCGGCTTGATGCCCGTCACGCCCGCGAACGACGCGGGCTGGCGGATCGAGCCGCCGGTGTCGGTGCCGGTCGCGGCCGGCGCGAGGCGCGCGGCGACGGCGGCCGAGCTGCCGCCCGAGCTGCCGCCCGGCACCGCGTTCGTGTCCCACGGGTTCTTCACCGCGCCGAACGCCGAGTTTTCGTTCGACGAGCCCATCGCGAACTCGTCCATGTTGGTCTTGCCGAGCGTGACCATGCCGGCCGCCTGCAGGCGGGCGACGACGGTCGCGTCGAACGGGCTCTCGTAGTTCGCGAGCATCTTCGAGCCGGCGGTCGAGCGCCAGCCGCGCGTGACGAACACGTCCTTGTGCGCGATCGGCAGGCCGGTGAGCGCGCCGCCCGCGCCGCGCGCGAGCTCCGCGTCGGCGGCTTTCGCCTGCGCGAGGGTGAGGTCGGCGTCGACGTGGACGAACGCGTTCAGGTCGCGCGCGGCGTCGATCCGTTTCAGATAGTGCTGCGCGAGCTCGACGGCCGAGCATTCCTTGGCGGCGAGCGCGGCGCGCAGTTCGGTCAGGCTTTTTGCGTGCATTGAGTGGTTTTCCTGGGAATTCTGGGTGGCGCGCGGCGCTGGACGGCCGGCGCGCTTGTCATCGAATGCTTACTCGATCACCTTCGGCACGAGATAGAGGCCGTCCTGGACGGCCGGCGCCGGACGCTGGTTGTCGTCGCGATTGACGAGCTCCGTCACGGCGTCGTCGCGCAGGCGCTGCGCGACTGCCTGGATCTGTTCGATCGGGTGGGCGAGCGGCGCGATGCCGGCGGTGTCGACCGCCTGCATCTGCTCGACGAGGCCGAAGAATTCGTTGAGCTGGCCGAGCATGTGCTCGGCGTCGGCGTCGGCCATTTCGAGTCGCGCCAGGTGCGCGATGCGTTTCACATCGGTCAGGGTCAGGGCCATGCGATCACCGGAAAAACAAGGCTGCGCAGTGCATCGAAGCAGCACTGCGGCGGGGGGTTGGAGGGTGCGATCCCACCCTCAAAAATCGGGGCCGAAGCGGCAAAAATACCGCCCGTTTCGATTCAAATACCGTGAAATTATAAGGTATCATTACGCGTTCGACCCAAACCCGGCAGCCTTTTCCCGCACCGTTTCGCCCTGTTTCGGCAAGCCGTGCGTGCTTCGTGCGATCCCCGGTAGACATCACTCGCAGCTTCGTGCGCCGCGGCGGCCGCTTCCGCCACGCTTCCCGAGGCTGTTATTTTTTCCGCTGCCGCCCTCAGCGCTCGCTATGCAGGGCCGGCCCAGAGCGAAACAGGATTCTGAATGTTCGGTTTTTTGCGCAGCTACTTCTCCAACGATCTCGCGATCGACCTCGGCACCGCAAACACCCTGATCTACATGCGCGGCAAGGGCATCGTGCTCGATGAGCCGTCCGTCGTGTCGATCCGCCAGGAAGGCGGCCCCAACGGCAAGAAGACGATCCAGGCGGTCGGCAAGGAAGCCAAGCAGATGCTCGGCAAGGTGCCCGGCAACATCGAGGCGATCCGCCCGATGAAGGACGGCGTGATCGCCGACTTCACCGTCACCGAGCAGATGATCAAGCAGTTCATCAAGACGGCGCACGAGTCGCGCATGTTCTCGCCGTCGCCGCGCATCATCATCTGCGTGCCGTGCGGCTCGACCCAGGTCGAGCGCCGCGCGATCAAGGAAGCCGCGCACGGCGCCGGCGCATCGCAGGTCTACCTGATCGAGGAGCCGATGGCCGCCGCGATCGGCGCGGGCCTGCCGGTATCGGAAGCCACCGGCTCGATGGTCGTCGACATCGGCGGCGGCACGACCGAAGTCGGCGTGATCTCGCTCGGCGGCATCGTCTACAAGGGCTCGGTGCGCGTCGGCGGCGACAAGTTCGACGAGGCGATCGTCAACTACATCCGCCGCAACTACGGGATGCTGATCGGCGAACAGACCGCCGAGGCGATCAAGAAGGAAATCGGCTCCGCGTTCCCGGGCTCCGAAGTCAAGGAAATGGAAGTGAAGGGCCGCAACCTGTCGGAAGGCATCCCGCGCAGCTTCACGATCTCCAGCAACGAAATCCTCGAAGCGCTGACCGATCCGCTGAACCAGATCGTGTCGTCGGTGAAGATCGCGCTCGAACAGACGCCGCCGGAACTCGGCGCCGACATCGCCGAGCGCGGGATGATGCTGACGGGCGGCGGCGCGCTGCTGCGCGACCTCGATCGCCTGCTCGCGGAAGAAACCGGCCTGCCGGTGCTCGTCGCGGAAGATCCGCTGACCTGCGTCGTGCGCGGTTCGGGCATGGCGCTCGAGCGCATGGACAAGCTGGGCAGCATCTTCTCGTACGAGTGATCGCCCAGTGATCGCCTAGGCAGTCCCGTTTGATATGACGCACCCGCGGCGTGGCCGGATCGCTCGTTCAGAACGAACCGCCGCGCCGTTTGCGCGTCTGAGCATTATTTAACCGATCACACGCGCCCGGCGCCGACCATGGAATACAGTCCGCCGCCCCTCTTCAAGCAAGGTCCGCCCGCGCTCGCGCGGCTCATCTTCTTCGTCGCCCTCGCCATCGCGCTCCTCGTGTCGGACGCGCGCTTCAGCACGCTCGAAATCGTGCGCGGCGTGCTCGGCACCGTGCTGTACCCGCTGCAACGCGCGGCGCTCGTGCCGCGCGACCTGTTCATGGGCGCGGCCGACATCGCCGTCACCGGCGCGTCGCTGCGCCACGAGAACGACGACCTCCGCAAGCGCAACCTGCAACTGTCCACGCAGGCCAACCAGGCCGCGGTGCTTGCGCAGGAGAACATCCATCTGCGCGCGGTGCTCGAGCTGCGCCAGCACATCGCGACGCAATCGACGCCGGTCGAGATCCAGTACGACACGAGCGACCCGTTCACGCAGAAGATCGTGATCGGCCAAGGCTCGCAGCAAGGCATCCAGGACGGCTCGCCCGTCGTCAGCGAGGACGGCGTGGTCGGCCAGGTCACGCGCGTGTTCCCGCTGCAATCCGAAGTCACGCTGGTCACCGACCGCGATCTCGCGATTCCCGTGCAGGTACTGCGCACCGGCCTGCGCAGCGTGATCTACGGCACGCCGAAGGGCGATTCGCTCGACCTGCGCTTCGTGCCGACGAGCGCGGATCTCGTCGCCGGCGACGAGCTCGTCACGAGCGGCCTCGACGGCGTCTATCCGCCCGGCCTGCCGGTCGCGAAGGTCGTGCGCGTCGACAAGCTCGCCGATACCGCGTTCGCGCGCGTGACCTGCGCACCGGTCGCGGCCGTGCGCGGCGCGCGCCAGATGCTCGTGCTGCATTACCGGAACGACATCCCGCCGCGCCCGGCCGAGCCCGATCCCGCCGCCGAGAAGAACGCGAAGGGCAAGAAGGGCGCGAAAGCCGCCGCAAAGGGCGAGAAGGCCGAGAAAACCGACAAGGCCGACGCGAACGCGAAGCCGGCCGCCGCGGCCCAGCCCGGCGCGAAGCCGGCGCCGGCGCCGGCCCAGCCCGCCGCCGCGCCCGCGAAGCCCGCCGCCGGGCAATCTGGAGCCCAGCGATGAACCGCCCGCAATACATCCTGCAGCCGGTCAATCCGTACTTCATCGTCTTCAGCCTCGCCGCCGCGTTCCTGCTGAACCTGATGCCGTGGGGCCGCCTGCCCGGCGTGCCCGACTTCGTCGCGCTGGTGCTGCTGTTCTGGAACATCCACCAGCCGCGCAAGGTCGGGATGGGCGTCGCGTTCGCGCTCGGCATCCTGATGGACGTGCACGACGCGGGGCTGCTCGGCGAGCATGCGCTCGCCTATACGCTGCTGTCGTACGGCGCGATCACGATCCACCGCCGCGTGCTGTGGATGCCGATCGGCGTGCAGGTGCTGTACGTCACGCCGCTGCTCGTCGCCGCGCAGCTCGTGCCGTTCGTGATCCGCCTGCTGATGGGCGCCGCGTTCCCCGGTTGGCGCTACCTCGTCGACGGTTTCGTCGAAGCCGCGCTGTGGCCGATCGCGAGCCATCTGCTGCTGATGCCGCAACGCCGCCCGGTCGACCCGGACGATACGCGCCCGATCTGAGCCGGACCGACCTTGAATACCCGCCGCCCCCACGCCCGCCGCGCGCCGCGCTCCGGGGCGGCACCTCGCCCTCGCCCGCGCGCGGGCCAGATTGCCAGTAAATGACCGAATTCAACGACACCCAACAGCAGCTCTCGAGGTTCCGCCTGCGCGTCGCGGCGGCGGGCGTGTTCGTGTTCGTCTGCTTCGGGCTGCTCGCGAGCCGTTTCTTCTATCTGCAGTTGATGCAGCACGGCAAATACGCGCTGCAGGCCGAGGAAAACCGCATCTCGGTCGCGCCGATCGTGCCGAACCGCGGGATCATCACCGACCGCAACGGCGTGATCCTCGCGAAGAACTATTCGGCGTACACGCTCGAGATCACGCCGTCGAAGCTCGACGACACGCTCGACAACACGATCGACAAGCTGTCCGAGATCGTCCCGATCGACGCCCGCGACCGCCGCCGCTTCAAGAAGCTGCAGGAAGACTCGAAGAACTTCGAGAGCCTGCCGATCCGCACGCGGCTCACCGACGCCGAAGTCGCGCGCTTCACCGCGCAGCGTTTCCGCTTCCCCGGCGTCGACGTGCGCGCGCGGCTGTTCCGCCAGTACCCGCTCGGCATGACGGCCGCGCACGTGATCGGCTATATCGGCCGGATCTCGAAGCGCGACCAGGATCGCATCGACGCGATGAGCGACGACAACGACAGCGACCAGGAACACTACGATCCGCGTCGCGACGCGAACAACTACAAGGGCACCGACTACATCGGCAAGATCGGCGTCGAGCAGAGCTACGAAACCGAGCTGCACGGGCTCACGGGCTTCGAGGAAGTCGAGGTGACGGCCGGCGGCCGGCCGGTGCGCACGCTGTCGCGCACGCAGGCGACGCCCGGCAACAACCTCGTGCTGTCGCTCGACATCGGGCTGCAGCAGGTCGCCGAGCAGGCGTTCGCCGGCAAGCGCGGCGCGCTCGTCGCGATCGAGCCGAAGACGGGGGACGTGCTCGCGTTCGTGTCGTCGCCGAGCTTCGACCCGAACTCGTTCGTCGACGGCATCGACCAGCAAACCTGGGACGAGCTGAACAACTCGCCCGACAAGCCGCTCCTGAATCGCCCGCTGCACGGCACCTACCCGCCCGGCTCGACGTACAAGCCGTTCATGGCGCTCGCGGGCCTGACGCTCGGCAAGCGCACGCCGGGCTGGGGCTTCCAGGACCCGGGCTACTTCACGTTCGGCGGCCACACGTTCCGCAACGACGTGCGCTCGGGCCAGGGCTGGGTCGACATGAACAAGGCGATCATGGTGTCGAACGACACCTACTTCTACATGCTCGCGCGCGACCTCGGCGTGAACGCGATCGCGAACTTCATGAAGCCGTTCGGCTTCGGCCAGATCACCGGCATCGACATCCAGGGCGAGGCGCGCGGGATCCTGCCGTCGACCGACTGGAAGAAGAAGGCGTTCAAGAAGCCCGCGCAGCAGAAGTGGTTCGACGGCGAGACGATCAGCCTCGGGATCGGCCAGGGTTACAACTCGTTCACGATCCTGCAGCTCGCGCACGCGACCGCGACGCTCGCGAACAACGGCGTCGTGATGAAGCCCCACCTCGTGAAGGAAGTCGAGGATCCGATCACGCGTGCGCGCCACCTGACGGTGCCGAAGGAAAGCGACGTGATCCCGCTCAAGGCGGCCGACATCGACGTCGTGAAACGCGGGATGGAGAACGTGATCGAGAACCCGTCCGGTACCGCGTACAAGGTGTTCCGCGGCGCGCAGTACCTCGCCGCCGGCAAGACCGGCACCGCGCAGGTGTTCTCGCTGCAGGGCTCGAACTACAAGGGCCACCTGCTCGCCGAGCACCTGCGCGACCACGCGCTGTTCATCGCGTATGCGCCGGTCGACCACCCGCAGATCGCCGTCGCGCTGGTCGTCGAAAACGGCGGCTGGGGCGCCCAGGCCGCCGGCCCGGTCGCGCGTCGCGTGCTCGACTACTACCTGGTCGAGCGCCAGAACCCGAAGAACGAAGCCGCGGCCGTGGCCGCCGCGGCGTCGGCCACCGAGCCGGTGAGCGCGCCCGTGGTCGGCGACACATCGAAGCCGGCCACGATCGCGGCCGGCTTCACCGCGCTGCCGCAGCCGGTCGTGCCGTCGGCAGCCAGCGCGGCCGACGCGGCGTCGGGCGCCTCGGGCGCCTCGGGTGCCTCGGGCGCGGCAGGCGCCAGCGCCACGGCGCCGGCCGACGCGAGCGCCGCGGCGCCGATGGCCGCGAGCCTGCCGCCGATCCGGCGCCCGCACCGCCCGCGCCGGCCCGCCAGCGACGCGCAGCCGGCCGTCGCCGCGCCGCGGGACGACAACCATCGTGCGACGGCCCCCGCGAAAGCGGCGGACGCCGGCACCGCTCATTAACGGAGAAAGGCATGCAATTCGACAAGCGCGCCTGGCTCGACAAGATCAAGCAGATGTTCGCGGGCTTCGACCGCCCGCTCGCCCTCATCGTGTTCCTGCTGCTGTGCGTCGGCATCGTCACGCTGTACAGCGCGTCGATCGACGTGCCGGGCCGCGTCGAGGACCAGTTGCGCAACATCCTGCTGACCTTCGTGCTGATGTGGGTGATCGCCAACATCCCGCCGACCACGCTCATGCGCTTCGCGGTCCCGCTCTACACGTTCGGGGTCACGCTGCTGATCGCCGTCGCGCTGTTCGGGATGACCAAGAAGGGCGCGAAGCGCTGGCTGAACGTCGGCGTCGTGATCCAGCCGTCGGAAATCCTCAAGATCGCGACGCCGCTGATGCTCGCGTGGTACTACCAGCGCCGCGAAGGCGGGCTGCGCTGGTACGACTTCGTCGCGGCGTTCGGGATCCTGATGGTGCCGGTCGGGCTGATCGCGAAGCAGCCCGACCTCGGCACCGGCCTGCTCGTGTTCGCGGCCGGCTTCTTCGTGATCTATCTGGCCGGCCTGTCGTTCAAGCTGATCGTGCCGGTGCTCGTCGCGGGCGTGATCGCGGTCGGCTCGATCGCCGTGTTCGAGGAACGCATCTGCCAGCCCGAAGTGCAGTGGCCGCTGATGCACGACTACCAGAAGCACCGGGTGTGCACGCTGCTCGACCCGACGTCCGACCCGCTCGGCAAGGGCTTCCACACGATCCAGGCGGTGATCGCGATCGGCTCGGGCGGCGTGCTCGGCAAGGGCTACCTGAAAGGCACGCAGGCCCACCTCGAATTCATCCCGGAGAAGCACACCGACTTCATCTTCGCGGTGTTCTCCGAGGAATGGGGGCTCGCCGGCGGGCTCGTGCTGCTGGCGCTGTACATGGCGCTGATCGCGCGCGGCCTCTACATCGCCGCGCAGGGCGCGACACAGTTCGGCCGGCTGCTCGCGGGCTCGCTCACGCTCGCGTTCTTCGTCTACGCGTTCGTCAACATCGGGATGGTGAGCGGCGTGCTGCCGGTCGTCGGCGTGCCGCTGCCGTTCATGAGTTACGGCGGCACCGCGCTCACGACGCTGGGCATCGCGATCGGGATGATCATGAGCGTCGGCCGGCAGCGGCGGCTGATGAAGAGCTGATCGCGCGGCCCGCACCGCACCGCGCAGCACACGCAAACGGCGCCGCGACGCGCCGTTTTGCATCGGGCCCGCCGAATGCGGCCGCTTACTGCGGCGGCGCGCGCGGCTTGTCTTGCCCCGCGCCGGCGCCCGATGCCGGCGCCTTCAGCCGCGCGCTCAGCTCCTTGAATTTCAGGCCGGCCGTCTCGTCGCCCTGCGCGGCGGCCGCCGCGTAATACGCCCGTGCGATGTTCAGGTTCTGCGTGACGCCGTCGCCGCCGCGCTCGTAGAACGATGCGGTCACGTACTGCGCGGTGGGCTCGCCGGCGTCGGCGGCCTGCTTGTACCACGTGAACGCCTGCCGGTTGTCGCGCGGCGTGCCGCGCCCGTCGAGAAACTGGTTCGCGAGCGACAGCGCGGCCTGCACGTGCCCCTGCTTCGCGGCCCGCAGGAACCAGCGGTGCGCTTCGGCCGGATTGCGCGCGACGAACTCGCCGTCGTCGAACATCCGGCCGTACACGTACTGCGCATGGGACATGTTCGCTTCCGCCGCGCGCTTCAGCCAGCGCAGCCCTTCGCCGACGTTCGCCGTCACGCCTTCGCCCGTCAGCAGCATCATCGCGTAATTGAACTGCGCGAGGCGATCGCCGCGCTCGGCCGCATCGTGGAACTGCACCAGCGCCGCGCGATAGTCGCCCGCGTTGTAGTCGGCGACCGCCGATTGCGTCTCGTGCGACGGATCGGGCTTCGCTTGCGGCGCCCCCTGCGCGGCGGCCGCCGCCGCCCACACGGCCCACAGGCCGACCATCGCCCCGATCCGCGCGCGCCTGCGGCACGCGCCGTCTACGCCGTTCATGACCGTACCTCCTGCAACGCCTGTCGCGCCGCGCGCAACAGCCAGCTCACGTCGGCCGACACCGTGATCATCCGGTAGCCGGCCTCGCGGTACTGGCGCGCGGCCGCCGTATCGCCCGCGAAGATGCCGACCGCGACGCCCGCCTGCTTGCCGGCCGCGAGCACGCGCGCCATCGCGGTTTCGACGTCCGGATGGCGGATATCGCCGAGATGCCCGAGGCTCGCCGCGAGGTCGGCCGGACCGACGAACACGCAATCGACGCCGGGCGTCGCCGCGATCCGCTCGACTTCGTCGACGCCGCGCGCCGATTCGACCTGCACGACCACCGCGACTTGCGCATTCGCCGTCTGCAGGTAGTCGCGGCGCATGCCGAACGCCGCCGCGCGCACCATGCCCGCGACGCCGCGCAGCCCGTCGGGCGTTTCGGGCGACGGAAAGCGCGTGAGCCGCACCGCATGCGCGGCGTCGTCGGGCGTCTCGATACACGGGAACATCAGCGTGCGCGCGCCGGCGTCGAGCGCGCGCTTCACGAGCCACGGCTCGCGCGCCGGCACGCGCACGACCGGCTCGCTCGGCAGGTGTGCGGCGGCGATCGCGCGCAGTTGCGACGCCACGTCGCGACTGTCGTTCGGCGCATGCTCCATGTCGATGCAGAGCCAGTCGTAACCGGCGTGCGCGAGCGCTTCCGCGGCCGAGTCGCTGCCGAGCGACAGCCACAGGCCGTACAGCGGCTCGTCACCGTCGCGCAGGCGTTGTTTGAGGGAATTGGTGAGCGTGCTCATCGATACGGCCTCCGGAGCGGAACGGCAATCGAACGGGACAAGCAACTGGCGAAACGAAACGCACGCCGCGGGGCAAGCGAAGCACGGCGGCGGCGGCAGATCGCGCGCCGGAAAACGTGAGTCGGCCCGGGACGGCCGACCTGACAGCGCGGGCCGCGCAATGGGTCACGCGAGCGTTTTTCGGCGCCGCACGACGATCATAGCGCGGCGGGGTGCTCGATGCGGGAACTGACGGGGGAAGCCGTACCGGCGCAGGACTGGCGGCGGCGAGACCGCGGGGGCGCGGGCGCGCGAAAGCGCATTGGCGGGCAGCCCGCGCCGCACGGCGGGGCTGCCGGGGGAGGCAGGATCAGCGGCCGGGCTGGCGCTCGACGTCGGCCCAGCAGTTCGGCGTTTCGTACAGCCGCACCCGCTCGAGGCGCAGGTTCACGCCGTAGTGCGCGTCGTACACGTTCGCGAGGATGTCGAATGCGATCGCCGCGAGATTCTCGACGGTCGGGATCCGGTCGATCACGACGGTCTTGTGGTCGGCCATCTGCTCGAGGAACGAGCGCACGACCTCGTCGCGCGCATAGACGAGGAACGCGTGGTCCCACTTGCTGACGAGGTGCTCCATCGCGAGCGCCTTCACGTCGGCGAAATCCATCACCATGCCGCGGTCGGGCGCCCCTTCCGTATCGACGAGATCGCCGCGCAGCGTGATTTCGAGCACGTAGCGATGGCCGTGCAGGTTCCTGCACTGGCTGCGGTGATCGGGGATGCGGTGGCCCGCGTCGAATTCGAGTTTTCGGGTAATCAGCACGATGTCAAAAGCCGTGGCTCAGGGAATGTTCAGATATTTGTGGGTCTGCATCGACAGCCGCCACTGCGGATGACGCTTGCACCAGTCGATCGCGAGCTTCGTATTGAGGTCGCGCGACGGGCCGTCCATCGGCTGCACGAGAAAATACTCGAAATCGAGCTTCGCGTAGTCGGCGAGCCGCTGGTTGTCCTGCGGCACGACGACCTTCAGTTCGTTGCCTTTCGTGACGACGAGCGGCGCATCGGCCTTCGGGCTCACGCAGATCCAGTCGATCGATTCGAGCACCGGCAGCGAGCCGTTGGTCTCGATCGCGATCTCGAAGCCTGCCGCATGCAGCGCGTCGACGAGCGGCTGGTCGAGCTGCAGCATCGGCTCGCCGCCCGTGCAGACGACGAAGCGGTGCGCTTCGCCTTCCGGCCACAGGCCCGCGATCGTCGCGACGAGCGCGGCGGCGTCCTTGAACTTGCCGCCGTTCTCGCCGTCGGTGCCGACGAAGTCGGTATCGCAGAAGCGGCACACGGCCTCCGCACGGTCCTCTTCGCGGCCCGACCACAGATTGCAGCCGGCGAACCGGCAGAACACGGCCGGCCGGCCCGCGTTCGCGCCCTCGCCCTGCAACGTGTAGAAAATTTCCTTGACCGCGTAAGTCATCGTGCTTCGTCCGGCTCGCGCCGCTCGTTGTCGATCAGAATCCGTTGTCCATCAAGCGCTGCCCGCGCGAGCCGCGTCACAGCGGCGCTTCGGTCACCCGCTCGCCCTTCAGGTAGGCTTCGTAGCCGCGCTTGCGCAGCTTGCAGGCCGGGCATTCGCCGCAGCCGAAGCCCCAGTCGTGCAGCTCCGCGCGCTCGCCCACGTAGCACGTATGCGTCTCGACGCGGATCAGTTCGACGAGCGCGTCGCCGCCGAGCTGTTCGGCGAGTTGCCACGTCTGCGCCTTGTCGAGCCACATCAGCGGCGTCTCGAGCACGATGCGCGTATCCATGCCGAGATTCAGCGCGACCTGCAGCGCCTTCATCGTGTCGTCGCGGCAGTCCGGATAGCCCGAGAAATCGGTCTCGCACATCCCGCCGACCAGCACGCGCAGCCCGCGGCGATAGGCGATCGCCGCGGCGATCGTCATGAACATCAGGTTGCGGCCCGGCACGAACGTATTCGGCAGGCCGTTCGCCGCCGTCTCGATCTCGATCGTGCGCGTCATCGCGGTATCGCTGATCGCGCCGAGCACCGACAGGTCGATCATGTGATCGTCGCCGAGCCGGTCCGACCACGCCGGAAACTTGCGCTTCAACGCTTCGCGCACGCCTTCGCGACACTCGAGCTCGACGCGATGACGCTGGCCGTAATCGAAGCCGAGCGTCTCGACCGTCTGGTAGCGTTCGAGGGCCCATGCCACGCACGTGGCGGAATCCTGCCCGCCGGAAAACAACACGAGCGCGCCGTCTTTAGCGTCTGTCCGAATCACCGTGATACTCCGTGAATGTGTAGGCTCGCGTCGCGCTGCGCCCCGAGGCCGGCTGCCGCCGGGCGGCCCGATACGGCCGGCCTGCGCCGGCTCGACCAGTATAGGCAGCGCGGTCGGCCGAGAATGCGGCGGCGCGCTTATACCGCTCATCGCGCGGCATCGTTGCCGCGCGCCACGGCAGGCGCGCCGCGGGCCGCCGGCCATGCGCATGAAGCGATGCGCTAAGTCATTGAGCGGGCACGGATTTTATCATGCCCCGGCGAATGCTGCCGGGCCCGCGGCCCACGACACGCCATACCCACCACAAACGAAAAACCCCAAGAACCTTCCGATTCTTGGGGTTTTGAATGCTGGTGGCCTGGGACGGAATCGAACCATCGACACGCGGATTTTCAATCCGCTGCTCTACCAACTGAGCTACCGGGCCAACGAAGAATGAAAGTATATCGAGCTATTCATCCTTGAGCAAGTGCTTTCGCAAAAAATTTTACAACGCGCCTTCGGGCGGCTTCTTGCCGAGCTCGACGCCGAGCTGCTTGAGCTTGCGATACAGGTGCGTGCGCTCGAGGCCCGTCTTCTCCGCGACGCGCGTCATGCTGCCGTTCTCGCGCGCGAGGTGATATTCGAAGTACGCGCGCTCGAACGCATCGCGCGCTTCGCGCAGCGGGATGTCGAACGGGATCGCGGCCGTCTGGCCTGCGAGGCCGAGCGCCGACGCCATGTCGTCGCCGAGCGTCGGCAGCGCCGCCGCGGACGCGACCGCCGCCGGGCCCGCGGGCTGGCCGCCTCCCGCCTTCGCCGCCGCGTTCGCGGATACGGGCGCCGCGCCGCGTGCAAGACCATGCTCGACCGATTTCAGCAGCTTCTGCAGCGCGATCGGTTTCTCGAGGAAATCGAGCGCGCCGATCTTCGTCGCCTCGACGGCCGTATCGATCGTCGCGTGCCCGGACATCATGATCACGGGCATCGTCAGCAGCCCCTGCGCCGCCCATTCCTTGAGCAGCGTGACGCCGTCGGTATCGGGCATCCAGATATCGAGCAGCACGAGATCGGGCGCCTGCTTCAGCCGGTATTCCCGCGCGGCCTGCGCGTTCTCCGCCGCCTCGACGACATGTCCTTCATCGCTGAGGATCTCCGAGAGCAATTCCCGGATGCCCATTTCATCATCTACCACCAGGATGGTTGCCATTTACGCTGCCTTTGTCTGCTCACTTGCTTTTGTCTTGGCGGGCGTCGCCCCGTCCTGTGCGCCCGGTTCGGCGCCTGGCGTATCGCTCGCCATCTGCAGGAAGAGGATCGACACCTGCGCACCCTCGACGGTCTCGCCGTGCATGCGATTGCGCAGATCGATCCGCGCGCCGTGCTCGTCAACGATTTTCTTGACCGTGGCCAGCCCGAGCCCCGTGCCCTTCGCCTTCGTCGTCACGTAAGGCTCGAACGCGCGGGTCAGGATGCGTGCCGGAAAACCGGGCCCGTTGTCGGACACGGTCAGACGTACCGCGACGCGCGTTTTGCCTTCGGCGTCGGGGTCGCCATATTCTACTGTCTTGGTTTCGATCAACACACGCGGATGCGCGGACTCCGCGACCGAATCCTGCGCATTCTGCAGCAGGTTGTGAATCACCTGGCGCAATTGCGTCGCGTCGCCGCGAATCACCGGCAGCGACGGCGCGAGCTCGGCGACGATCGGGCTCTTGCCTTCGCCGACGCCGTACAACCCGAGCACCTCGCTCGCCAGGTCGTTCAACTGCAGGTTCGCGAGCACAGCCGGCGGCGTACGCGCGTATTCGCGGAAATCGTCGACCATCCGCTTCATCGCGGCCACCTGGTTTACGATCATCGTCGCGCCGCGCTTGAGCACGTCCGCGTCGGACGGCGCGAGCTTGTCCGACAGCTTCATCTGCAGCCGCTCGGCCGACAGCTGGATCGGCGTCAGCGGATTCTTGATCTCGTGCGCGAGCCGCCGCGCGACCTCGCCCCACGCGACCGACCGCTGCGCGGAAATCACGTCGGAGATGTCGTCGAACACGACGACGTAACCGGACGTCTGCGGATCGTCGGCCTGCCCCTCGACCGTCGACACGAGCCGCGTGCCGCGCACGAGCAGCGTCAGCGGATCGGTTTCGCCCGGCACCTCGATCGCGAACTGCTGCTGCCAGTGACCGCGATCGCCGCTGCCGCCGTCGGACGCCGCCTCGCGATCGGCGAACGCCTTGCGCACCATCGCGCCGAACCCGGCGGCCACGCCGATCCGGTCGAGCGTCGTGCCGATCAGCGTGTTAAAGGGCTGCCGGAAGATCCGCTCGGCGCCGCGATTGGCCGTCGTCAACCGGAACTGGCGGTCGAGCACGAACACGCCGGCCGTCAGGTTCGCGAGGATGCTCTCGAGATACGTCTTCGAATGCTCGAGCGCGATGCGGTTCTTCTCGACCGCGAGCCGCGCCTCGGACAACTGGCGCGTCATCGCGTTGAACGACTGCGTGAGGAAGCCGAGCTCGTCGCGCGTCTTGATCTCGCGCTTCGGCGTGTAGTCGCCTTCCGTGATCTCCTTCGTGCCCTGCGCGAGCAGGAACAGCGGCCGCGCGAGCTGCTGGCCGAGCGCGAGCGCCAGCATCATCGCGATGAAGGTCGCGAGGAATAGCGCGAGCGTCAGCGTGCCGATGTACATCTTGCGCAGGCCGGTGCGGCCGAGCGACTTTTCCTGGTACTCGCGGTACGCGCGCTGCACGGCGTCCGCGTTGTGCGCGAGCCCGGGCGGCACCGGCTGCGTGAGCTGCAGGAACCGCTCCGCCGGCTGCAGCAGCGACGTCGTCGCATCGGGAATCGGCCGCACGACGCGCAGCCGCAGCGCGCCTTTCGCGCCGTGCGCGCGCGGGTCGCCGTCGACTTCGCCCTCGATCGCCGCATACGCGCCGTGTTCGCGCGCCTGGCTCAGCATCAGCGGCGTCGGCAGGTCGTCCGGAATCAGCGCCGCGAAATTGCCCGACGCCTGCGCGACGATGTGCAGGTCGGGCGCCGCGCCGGAGCCGCCGCGGCTCGGCTCGACGATCGTCGCGTCCTGCACGCCGAACTGGTCGCGCAGCCGCAGCAGCGTGAGGGTCGTGCCGTTCGTGTTCGCATCGACGCTCGCGAGCTGGTCGGACATCAACCGCGCCTTCGTCTGCAGATCGGACAGCGACGCATCGAGCATCCCGCGGCCGAGGTTCAGGCCGGCCGTCAGCGCCGTCTCGACGTTCACGTCGAACCACGACTCGATACTGCGCGACACGAACTGGTACGACACGATGTAGATGATCCCGCCCGGCACCACGCCGACGAGCGCGAAGAACACCGCGAGCTTCGCGAGCAGCCGCGTGCCGAACTTGCCCTTCCTCAGGCGCGCGACGATCATCCCGATCAGCCCGAGCACCACGAGCAGGAACACGAGCGCGACGACGATGTTGGTCGCGTACAACCACGAGTAGTAGCGGTCGAAGAATTCGGTGTTCGCGCTCGCGGCCGCGAGCAGCACGAGCAGCAGCAGCGCGGTCAGCGCGACGGTCGAGACGATCACGCGGACGAGGAGGCTCTTCCCGCTGGCCGCGCGGCGTACTTTATTTAGCACGTTCGGTCACCGTGAAATTGAAGCGCTTCCAGTCCGACCCGAGCGTCCAGTCGCGGTTGTTCACGGCATCGACCTGGAACGGCTTCGGCATCAGCGCCGTATCGAGCTGCATCCGCACCGATGCCGTGTAGGTTTCGCCCGCGCGCACCTGGTTGCGATCGATCACGTGCCACGACGTGATGTGCCGGACGACCGCGAGCGCATCCTTCAACGACGGGAAACCGAGCTGCAGGCCGCCCGTCGACACACGGTACTCGCGCGTGAGCGGCTGGAACGACAGGCGGATCGTCTGCGTGACGGACACCGGCTGCTCGTCGAACCAGTACCAGCGCGCGCGGCTCAGCTCGAAGTCGGTCGTGAAGTAGAGCGGGATGCCCTTGTTGACGGCATCCTCGAGGTTCGGATTCAACTCGAAGTCGAAACGTGCGTCGAGGCTCCAGCCGCTTCCGTCGGCCTGGAGCGACGCGCGCTGCACGGCGATCGATTCGGCATGCGCCGGCCGGACGATGGCCAGGCATAGCGTCAACGCAACCAGCAAGACGGCCGCGAGCCGAAAGGGAAAAAGGTGTTTGATCGTCACCGTTTCTGAAACCGCGCGTAGAAAAATCCGTCGTGATCGGTGTTCTGGTCGAGTGCGCCGGCGGCCGCCCGTCCGTGCGCGCCACCCGGCAGCAGCTGGCCGGGGGCGTCCAATCGTACCGCATCTTCACAGGCCGCTTCAAACCAGCGGGCCTGCAATTCGCCTTCTTCGGGGAAGATCGAACAGGTCACGTACAGCAGTTCGCCGCCCGGCTTCACGAGCGGCCACAGCGCCGACAGGATGCGGCGCTGCTCCGCGACCAGCGCCGGGATATCGGCCTCGCGGCGCAACCAGCGGATGTCGGGGTGCCGCCGCACGATGCCGGACGCCGAGCACGGCACGTCGGCCAGGATGCGATCGAACGGGCGCCCGTCGTACCACGCGTCCGGCGCGCCCGTGTCGCCGACGCGCACCTCCGCCGCGAGCGACAGCCGCACGAGATTCTCGCCGATGCGCGCCGCGCGCGGCGCGTCACTTTCGAGCGCCACGACTTCCGCGTCCGCGAGTTCGAGAATATGGCCCGTCTTGCCGCCGGGCGCCGCGCATGCGTCGAGCACGCGCATGCCGTCGCGCGCGCCGAGCCATTCGGCCGCGAGTTGCGCGCCGGCGTCCTGCACCGACACCACGCCGTCGGCGAATCCCGGAATGCGATCCACCGGCAGCGCCGACGCAAGCCGCACCGCATGCCGGCCGATCGCGGTCGCGTCGATCCCGCTCGCACGCAGCGTGTCGAGATACGCGTCGACGCTCGCGCGGCGCGCATTCACGCGCAGCGTCAGCGGCCCCTGACGCTCGCCGGCCGCGAGAATCGCCTGCCACGCGTCGGGCCATGCGCGCTTCACCGCATCGACCCACCATGCTCGGTAGTTCCAGCGCGCGACCGGGTCGTCCTGCATCGCCGCGACGAGCGCGTCGCGCTCGCGCAGGAAACGGCGCAGCACCGCGTTGACCATCCCCTTCGCGAATGCGAATTCGCGCCGCGCACCGATGACGGTGACGGCCTGATCGACCACCGTGAACGCCGGGTACGCGGCCTCGTCCGCCGGGTCGAGCAGCAGCGCGAACGCGCCGGCGAGCACCGCGTGTACGTGCGCGGGCGGCGCCTTGCTGACGAACCGGCCGATCAGCCAGTCCGCGCTGCCGAGGCGACGCATCGTCCGGTAGGCCACGTCCTGCGTCGCGCCGCGCGCGAGCGCCTGCGCACCGGACGGCATCTGCGCGAACACCGCCGACAGCGCCGCCGGCAACGCGGTGCCGCGCCGCACCGCATCGACCGCCTGCGCGGCCGCGTCGAGCGCGAAGCCGAGCGAATCGGGCGCCAGATGCAGCGCGGCCAGGCGCGCCGGGCGGCCGGAAGGAGTCGAAGCGGAAGAACGGGGTCGTGTCATCGGTGCGGAATCGGCAAACAGGCGCGGCAATCAGCTGCGGCAAACAAATGCGGCAAACGGCGGGATCGCAGCCGCCGGATGGCCTGGCGATCCCAAACCGCGCATTGTAGCGTGCGGCCATGCCGCCCCTTTGGCCCCTTTACGGCGCACGCAAATGAAACACCCCGCAGCGCGGAGCATGCGGGGTGGCGGGGCGGCCTCCGCGCGGCAACGGCCGCGCGGTATGCCGGAGATCAATCGAAGCGGCCGGTGCGCGCCATCTCCATCAGGCGCGCGATGCGCTCCTCGGTGGCCGGGTGCGTCGAGAACAGGTTCTGCAGGCCGCCGCCGTGCAGCGGGTTCATGATCATCATCTGCGCGGTGGCCGGATGCGCCTCGGCCGCCTGGAACGGGATGCCCGCCGCATAGCGATGGATCTTGTCGAGCGCGGTGGCGAGCGACTGCGGATCGCCAGAAATCTGCGCGCCGCCGCGGTCGGCCTCGAACTCGCGCGCCCGCGAAATCGCCATCTGGATCAACGCGCCTGCGATCGGCGCGAGCAGCGCGACCGCGATACCCGCGATCGGGTTGGCGGGCCGGCCGTTCTCGTCGCGCCCGCCAAAGAACATCGCGAAATTGGCGAGTGCCGAGATCGCACCCGCCATCGTCGCCGTGATCGTCGAGATCAGGATGTCGCGGTGCTTCACGTGCGCGAGCTCGTGCGCCATCACGCCGCGCATCTCGCGCTCCGACAGCACGCGCAGGATGCCCGTCGTCGCGGCGACCGCCGCGTGCTCGGGGTTGCGGCCCGTCGCGAACGCGTTCGGCGCGTCCTCGTTGATCAGGTAGACGCGCGGCATCGGCAGGTTCGCGCGCGTGGCCAGCTCGCGCACCATCCGGTAGAACTGCGGCGCCGTGTTCTCGTCGACTTCCTGCGCGTTGTACATGCGCAGCACCATCTTGTCCGAGAACCAGTACGAGAAGAAATTCATGCCGAGCGCGAACAGCAGCGCGATCGTCATGCCGCGCGAGCCGCCGATCATCCCGCCGATCACGATGAACAGGGCCGTGATCGCGGCCATCAGCATCGCCGTTTTGACCCAATTGAACATACCCACTCCTTATCCGTCAGGGGACCCGCCGCGCTTCACAGCGCACGGCGGAAAATTGTAAGCGATTTGTTAGATAAGGTCTCGCCGGAAAAATTCAATCTCAGCGTTGCGAAGCGGCAAGACGCAGGCCGAGGCCGACGAAAGCGCTGCCGACCGTGCGATCGAGCCATTTCTTGACGCCCGGCTTGCCGGAAAAGCGCTGCGTGACGCTACCCGCCACCCACGCGACCAGGCTCGTCCAGACCGTGCTCATCGCGACGAACACCGCGCCGAGGGTCAGGAACGCCCATGCCTTGTGCGGACTGTCGGCCGATACGAACTGCGGGAAGAACGACACGAAGAACAGCACGACTTTCGGATTGAGCACGTTGGTCCAGAAGCCCTGCATGAACAACTGGCGCAGCGGCCTGGCGGCCGGGACCTGCACGGCCTCCGCGCCCGACGGCGCGGCGGCCGGCTTCGCGATGACCATCCGCACGCCGAGATAGATCAGGTACGCGGCGCCGACCAGCTTGATCACCGTGAACGCGGTTGCCGATGCCGCCAGCAGCGCGGTCAGCCCGAATGCGCACGCAAGGGCGTGGACGCAGCAGCCGGCCGAAATGCCGAACGCCGACATCAGCCCCGCGCCGCGCCCCTGCGCGACGCTGCGGCCGACGATGTAGGCCGTGTCGGGGCCGGGCGTGATGTTCAGCAGGAAAACCGCGAACACGAAGAAGCCGAAATGGGTGATGCCGAACATGAAGACCTCGAAACCGGAAAGCGCAGGGAAATTCTACGCGCGCCTGCCGCACCGCGCGACTCGGCCGTCCGGCCAGTTGCGCCGGGCCGGCAGACCGGGTCGAATGGCGCTCGGGCCGTGTCAGTCAGCGTCGGACAGCGCGAAACGCTGGCCGGCGGCGAGCGGCGAACCGGCAAGGAATTCGCGCGCGGGCAGCCGTTTGCCGCCCGGCTTCTGCAACTGGGTCACGCGCAGCGCGCCGCTGCCGCAGGCGACCACCACGCCTTCCGGCGCGGCTTCGACGATCGTGCCGGGCGCCGCGTCGGCAATCGCACCGCGCCCCGCCACGGGCTCGGCCGCCCACAGCTTGATGGCCGCACCGTCGAGCGTCGCGACGCCGCCCGGGAACGGATCGAACGCCCGCACCTGGCGTGCGAGCACGTCGGCCGGCTTGCGCCAGTCGAGCGCCGCTTCGTGCTTGTCGATCTTTTCCGCGTAGGTCACGCCGTCGGCCGGCTGCGGCGTCGCCGGCAGCGTGCCGTCGCGCTCGAGCCGCACGAGCGCGTCGACGATCAGCCGCGCGCCGTCGGCGGCGAGACGGTCGTGCAGCGTCGCAGTCGTATCGTCGGGCGCGATCGCCGTGCGCGCCTCGTCGATCATCGCGCCGGTGTCGAGGCCGGCGTCCATCTGCATCAGCGTGACGCCCGTCTCGGCGTCGCCGGCCTCGATCGCGCGATGGATCGGCGCGGCGCCGCGCCAGCGCGGCAGCAGCGACGCGTGAATGTTGATGCAGCCGGCGCGCGGGATGTCGAGCACTTCCTGCGGCAGCAGCAGGCCGTACGCGGCCACCACCATCACGTCGTGCGGCGTCGCGCGCAGCAGCTCGATCGCGTCGGCCGCCTCCGCCGGGTACTTGCCCGCGCGGCGCAGCGACGGCGGCTGCGCGACGGTCATCCCGTGCTCGACGGCGTAGCGCTTCACGGCGCTCGCCTGGAGCTTCATCCCGCGGCCGGCCGGGCGATCGGGCTGGGTGAGCACGAGCGGCACCGGGAAACCGGCCTCGTGGATAGCGGCAAGGGCAGCCGCGGCGAATTCCGGCGTGCCGGCAAAAATCACGCGCAACGTATGGGTCATGACAGCGTTCGGGGTCGGGCTGGGCGTGCGCGCATCACATCGCGCGTTCGAGTTTCTTCATCTTCGTCTTGATACGCGTCTGCTTGAGCGGCGACAGGTATTCGACGAACACGCGGCCCATCAGGTGATCCATCTCGTGCTGGACGCACACGGCCAGCAGCCCTTCGCAGTCGAGCTCGAATGCCTCGCCGTGCTCGTTGAGCGCGCGCACGCGCACGTGGTCGGGCCGCTCGACTTCGTCGTAAATGCCGGGCACCGACAGGCAGCCTTCTTCATAGGTCTGCTTCGCGTCGCTCGACCACACGATTTCCGGGTTGATGAACGCGCGCAGTTCGTTCTTCTCCTCGGAGACGTCGATCACGATCACGCGCTCGTGCACGTCGACCTGCGTGGCCGCCAGGCCGATGCCGGGCGCCGCGTACATGGTCTCGGCCATGTCGGCGACGAGCTTGCGGATCCGGTCGTCGACCTTGTCGACGGGCTTCGCGACCTTGTGCAGCCGCTTGTCGGGGTAATGAAGAATATTGAGCAAAGCCATGGTGTTCGGTGTTCGGTATTCGATGGGGCGGCGCGCCGCATCGGCCATCCGGCCGGCTGGCGCCGCCGCCGCGATGCAATGAAGATGAGGCGGATGCGTGGCATATCAATGCCGCGGATCGCGCCTCCTGCAATCGGCCGGGCGCCTGCGCGCACGGCCCTGTCGAGTATTTCGGATGATGAAAATTTTATCATGGCGTCACGCGCTGCGCTGGCCGCCGCATTCGAGGGCCGTCTCATGTCGCCGCAAGCGCTGACGCCCGCCGCGCTGCGCGCCTGGCTGCAACTCGCGCATGCGCCCGGCCTCCCGCCCGCCGTGCTGCAGATTTTACTTGCCGCGTTCGGCTCGCCGGCGGCGTTGCTGCGCGCGTCCGGCGAGGCGATCGCCGCCGTGGCCAGCCCCGCCGCCGCGCAGGCCGTGCGCGCGAGCGAGCGCGTCGATCTCGATACGCGTGCCGACGCCGCACTCGCCTGGCTCGACGGGCCGGGCAACGTGCTCGTCACGCTGAGCGATCCGGCGTACCCGCCGCGGCTGCGCGATCTGCACGATCCGCCGCCGCTGCTATATGTAAAGGGGCGGCTCGATCTGCTGCACGCCCGTGGCCTCGCCGTGGTCGGCAGCCGCCACGCGACGCCGCAGGGGCTCGCCGACGCCACGCATTTCGCACGCGGGCTGTCCGACGCGGGCCTCACGATCGTCTCGGGCCTTGCGCTCGGCATCGACGGCGCCGCGCATCGTGGCGGGCTCGACGGCCGCTCGGGCACGGTCGCGGTGATCGCGACCGGCGCCGATCTCGTCTATCCGGCGCGGCACCGCGCGCTCGCCCACGAGATCGCCGCGCACGGCGCGATCGTGTCGGAATGGCCGCTCGGCACGCCGGCCCGCGCCGCGCATTTTCCCCAGCGCAACCGGCTGATCGCCGCGCTCGCGCTCGGCGTGCTCGTCGTCGAGGCCGCCCCGCGCTCGGGCTCGCTGATCACCGCGCGGCTCGCGAACGAATTGGGGCGCGATGTGTTCGCGATGCCCGGTTCGATCCACGCGCCGCTCGCGCAGGGTTGCCACGCGCTGATCCGCGACGGCGCGAAGCTCACCGCAGCGCCGTTCGACGTGCTCGAGGAATACGGGCTGGGCGAGCCGGCGGCGCAAGCACCAGCCGGCACGGTGCGGGCCGGCAACCCGGGCCCGAACGCCGGCGAAAGCGGCGAGCCCGAAACGGCCGGCGGCGCGCCGGCGAATCGTGCCGTCGCGGCCGCCGCATCGCCCCGGATCGAAGCCGCGTCACCGGTCACCCCGTCGGAACAGGCGGTGCTCGCCGCCCTGGGATACGGCCCCGTGACGTACGAATGGCTGGCCGAGCACAGCGGCCTGTCCGACGACGTGCTGCATGGCGCGCTGCTCGCGCTGGAACTGGCCGGCCGCGTCGCGAGCGTCGCCGGCGGACGGTTCGCGCGGCTTGACGCGGCGCCCACCCCGTCCGCGCGGGGCGTGCTACATTCCCCGCCATAGGGGCGGCCCGGCCGCCGACGCTACCCAAGGAATGCCATGCCCGCGCTGAATCTCGACACCGACGCAGATCGGATCGCCGAGCGCCTCGCCGATCCCGGCACGTTGCTGGTCGCCTGCCTGTGCGCCGAGTGGTGCGGCACGTGCCGCGACTACCGGACCGCCTTCGACCAGCTCGCCGACGCGCATCCGGATGCCTGCTTCGCGTGGATCGACATCGAAACCCATGCCGACCGGCTCGACGATCTCGATGTCGAGAACTTCCCGACCATCCTGATCGAGGATGCCCACACCGCGCGCTTCTTCGGCACGGTGCTGCCGCACGCGGCGATCGTCGAGCGCATGCTGTCCGACCTGAGCGCGGTGCCCGGTGCGCCGCACGCACCGAAATTGCGCGACGTCCTGACCGTCGAAGCCTGAATTCGCGGGCCGGCGCGGCAGGTTTCGCGCAGGTTCGCGCGCTCCGCCGCGCCGGACGCTTGCCGCCGTTGCGGCCCCCCTCTATGATGAGCCGCTTTTTACACGCCGAGCCGCCGTCGCTGCCGCGTGTGCTATAAAGCGGTCGTAAAAGGGACCCACGCCGGCGAACCCGGTCTACCAACACACACCTGTCATGTCCAAAGCACTGATCATTGCGGAAAAGCCTTCTGTCGCGAACGACATCGCACGCGCTTTGGGCGGCTTTACCAAGCATGACGAGTATTACGAGAGCGACGATTACGTCCTTTCGTCCGCTGTCGGCCACCTGCTGGAAATCGCCGCCCCGGAGGAGTACGAGGTCAAGCGCGGGAAATGGAGCTTCGCGCATCTGCCCGTCATTCCCCCGCATTTCGACCTGAACCCGATCGCAAAAAGCGAGTCGCGCCTCAAGGTGCTCACGAAGCTGATGAAGCGCAAGGACGTCGACCGCCTGATCAACGCATGTGACGCGGGGCGCGAAGGCGAGCTGATTTTCCGCCTGATCGCGCAGCACGCGAAGGCGAAGCAGCCGGTCCAGCGTCTGTGGCTGCAATCCATGACGCCGCAGGCGATCCGCGACGGTTTCGCGAATCTGCGCAGCGACTCGGACATGCAGCCGCTCGCCGACGCCGCACGCTGCCGCTCGGAAGCCGACTGGCTCGTCGGGATCAACGGCACGCGCGCGATGACCGCGTTCAACAGCAAGGGCGGCGGCTTCTTCCTGACCACCGTCGGCCGCGTTCAGACGCCAACGTTGTCGATCGTCGTCGAACGTGAAGAGAAAATCCGCCGTTTCGTCCCGCGCGACTACTGGGAAGTGAAGGCCGAATTCGCGTGCGCGGGCGGCTTCTACGAAGGCAAGTGGTTCGACCCGAAATTCAAGCGCGACGAATTCGATCCGGAAAAGCGCGACTCCCGCCTCTGGAGCCTGCCGGCCGCCGAAACGATCGTCGCCGCCTGCCGCGACCAGATCGGCACGGTGTCCGAGGAATCGAAGCCGTCGACGCAACTTTCGCCGCTGCTGTTCGACCTGACGAGCCTGCAGCGCGAGGCGAACAGCCGCTTCGGCTTCTCCGCGAAAAATACGCTCGGCCTCGCCCAGGCGCTGTACGAAAAGCACAAGGTGCTGACCTATCCGCGTACCGATGCGCGCGCGCTGCCGGAAGACTATCTTTCGACGGTCCAGTCCACGCTCGAGATGCTCAAGGAGAGCCACAACTACCTGCCGCATGCGAAGCAGGTGCTCGACAAGGGCTGGGTGAAGCCGAACAAGCGGATCTTCGACAACTCGAAGATCAGCGACCACTTTGCCATCATCCCGACGCTGCAGGCGCCGAAGTCGCTGTCCGAGCCGGAGCAGAAGCTGTACGACATGGTCGTGAAGCGCTTCCTCGCGGTGTTCTTCCCGGCGGCCGAATTCCGCGTGACGACTCGGATCACCGAAGTCGCCGGCCATCACTTCAAGACCGAAGGCAAGGTGCTCGTCGAGCCGGGCTGGCTGCAGGTGTACGGCCGCGACGCCGAAGGCGCCGACGCGAACCTCGTGCCGGTGCAGAAGGACGAGAAGGTGAAGACGGACGAAATCGCCGCCGTCGCACTCGTGACGAAGCCGCCCGCACGCTACTCGGAAGCGACGCTGCTGTCCGCGATGGAAGGCGCGGGCAAGCTGGTCGAGGACGACGAGCTGCGCGAGGCGATGGCCGCGAAGGGTCTCGGCACGCCGGCGACGCGCGCGGCGATCATCGAAGGCCTGCTCGGCGAGAAGTACCTGCTGCGCGAGGGCCGCGAACTGATCCCGACCGCGAAGGCGTTCCAGCTGATGACGCTGCTGCGCGGCCTCGGCGTGAAGGAACTCACCGCGCCCGAGCTCACCGGCGAATGGGAATACAAGCTGTCGCAGATGGAGCGCGGCAATCTCGGGCGCGACGCGTTCATGCAGGAAATCGCCCGCATGACGCAGCAGATCGTCAAGCGCGCGAAGGAATACGATTCCGACACGATCCCCGGCGACTACGCGACCCTTCAGACGCCGTGCCCGAACTGCGGCGGCCAGGTGAAGGAAAACTATCGCCGCTTCGCGTGCACGAAGTGCGACTTCTCGATCTCGAAGATCCCGGGCAGCCGGCAGTTCGAGATCCCGGAAGTCGAGGAATTGCTGCAGAAGAAGGAAATCGGGCCGCTGTCCGGGTTCCGCAGCAAGATGGGCCGCCCGTTCTCGGCGATCCTGAAGCTGTCGTTCGACGACGAGACGAAGAACTACAAGCTCGAGTTCGATTTCGGCCAGGACCAGGGCGGCGAGGATGGCGAAGCGCCCGACTTCTCCGCGCAGGAACCGGTCGGCGCATGCCCGAAGTGCAAGGGCCGCGTGTTCGAACACGGGATGAGCTACGTGTGCGAGCACTCGGTGGCGAACCCGAAGACTTGCGACTTCCGCTCGGGCAAGGTGATCCTGCAGCAGGAAATCACGCGCGAGCAGATGGGCAAGCTGCTGGCCGACGGCCGCACGGACCTGCTGCCGAACTTCAAGTCGTCGCGTACCGGCCGCAACTTCAAGGCGTTCCTCGTGAAGCAGCCGGACGGCAAGATCGGCTTCGAGTTCGAGAAGAAGGAGCCGAAGGCGGCCGCCGCGAAGAAGACGGCCAAATCGGCGACGAAGGATGCCGAAACCGTGACCGAAGGCGCCGAAGAGAAACCGGCGCCGGCCCGCAAGACCGCCGCACGCAAGACGACGGCGCGCAAGACGGGTTCGTGACGGCCCGGCCGCCGCGCGCCGCTTGCGGCGCGTCCGGCTCCCGCGCGCACCCATAAAAAACGCGGATCGATCGATCCGCGTTTTTTATTCGTGCCGGCCGTCTTGCTACCGGGCGGGCGCCGGGCCGTTACAGCGGCGACGGCATCGCCACGCGCGTGCGCGGCGAGCGCGCAAGACGCGGTTGCAGGTTCGGATCGGTCGTCTCGGGCTGCTCGGCACGCATCTCGACGCCGATCGGCGGCGGCGTCGCGCCCTGCGCGGCCCATTGCTCGCCCATCGTCGCGTCGGTCGAGTGACTGAAATGCTCGACGAGATGATCGATGAACGTACGCACCTTCGCCGGCAGATGGCGCCGGCTCGGGTAGGCGATGTTGATCTCGACCTGCGGCAGCCGGAAATCCGGCAGCAGCCGCACGAGCGCGCCGCGCGCGATGTCGCTGCCGATCAGGTAGCTCGGCAGGATCGCGACGCCCATCCCGAGCAACGCGAACTGGCGCAGCATCGCGGTGTTGTTCGCGACGATCACGTTGGTCGGGCGCACGCGCACTTCGCCGTCCGGCCCCGTGAACACGCGCTCGTCGCCCCAGTATTCGGTCGGCAGGCTCAGCGCCGGGTGCTCGGCGAGCTGTTCCGGATGCGTCGGCACGCCGTGCTTCTCCAGATAGCTGGGCGTCGCGCACACGGTCATGCAGCCGGTGGTCAGGCGCCGCGTGACGATGCTCGCGCTGCGCATCTGGCGCGTGACGACGATGCCGACGTCGAAGCCTTCCTCGACGAGATCGACCTGCCGGTCGACCAGCGTGAGATCCGGCACCACCTTCGGGAAATTCTCCGTGTACGACTGCAGCACGGGGGCGAGGTTGTGCAGGCCGAACACGACCGGCGCCACGATGCGCAGCGTGCCGACCGGCTCGTGATTGCGCGCGACGACCATCTGCTCGACGTCCTCGAGCTCGTCGAGGATCTGGCGGGCACGCTCCAGATAGACCTGACCCGACTCCGTCAGGGAGAGGCTGCGCGTGGTGCGGTTAAGCAAACGCGTGCCGAGCCGGCCTTCCAGATCGGCGACGTGGCGCGTCGCGACCGCGTTGGAGATATCCATTGCGCTCGCGGCCCGCGCGAAACTGCCGAGATCTGCAACCTTGACGAACACGCGCATCGACTGCAAATGATCCATAAACGACTCCTGCCGCTGTTACAACTTCAAAAAGATGAAGCAAATGCGTAATTCTCCTACGACAGCGGAAATGATGCAGAGTTGCTCAACAACGGGCCGGTTGACGATAAAAATAGTCAAAAATCCTCGCCTTCCGCGGATAGTTGATCCAATTATTCTGCTGCGAGCAACAATTGGGTGAACCTCGTCGAGTAAGCGGCCGAATCAGGAAGGACGTGTTTGATGCGACACAACAGCGCACCCTCGCGCACGGCGCCCGAGCGGCGTGGGGGGTGGCTCGCGCCCATTGCGGCGGAGCGTAACAACCTGTTAAAAAGACCCCACGAAGGCGGCGGGCGTAGCATCATGTCGGCCCCGGCCGGGCGGAACAGGTGCGCAAGATGCGCCGCCGCCCGTGCCCGCTTTCAACGCGCGACACCCCGTTCACCATGAAAATTGCCATCCTCGACGACTACCAGGACGCCGTCCGCAAACTGAACTGCTTCGAGATGCTCGCCGGCCACGACGTAAAGGTCTTCAACAATACGGTGCGCGGCCTGGGACAGCTCGCCAGCCGTCTGGCGGAAGTCGAAGCGCTCGTGCTGATTCGTGAACGGACCCCGATTACCTCGCAGTTGCTCTCGAAGCTGCCGAACCTGCGCATGATCAGCCAGACCGGCCGCGTGTCGAGCCACATCGATCTCGACGCGTGTACCGACCGCGGCATCGCGGTGCTCGAAGGCACCGGTTCGCCCGTCGCGCCGGCCGAGCTGACCTGGGCGCTCGTGATGGCCGCCCAGCGCCGCATTCCGCAGTACGTCGCGAACCTGAAGCAGGGCGCCTGGCAGCAGTCGGGCCTGAAGACGTCGGCGCTGCCGCCGAACTTCGGCCTCGGCCAGGTGCTGCGCGGCCAGACGCTCGGCATCTGGGGCTACGGCAAGATCGGCCGGCTCGTCGCCGGTTACGGCAAGGCGTTCGGGATGAACGTGCTGATCTGGGGCCGCGAGCATTCGCTCGAGGCCGCGCGCGCCGACGGCTACACGGCCGCCGAGAGCCGCGAAGCGCTGTTCGAGCAAAGCGACGTGCTGTCGCTGCATCTGCGCCTGCACGACGACACGCGCGGGATCGTGAAGCAGGAAGACCTGATGCGGATGAAGCCGACGTCGCTGCTCGTCAACACGAGCCGCGCCGAGCTGCTCGAGGAAAACGCGCTCGTCAACGCGCTGTCGCACAACCGGCCGGGGATGGTCGCGATCGACGTGTTCGAAAGCGAGCCGATCCTGCAGGGCTACAGCCTGCTGCGGATGGAAAACGTGATCTGCACGCCGCACATCGGCTACGTCGAACGCGAAAGCTACGAACTGTATTTCAGTGCCGCATTCCGCAACATTCTCGCGTTCGACGACGGCGACATGTCGAGCGTCGCCAACCCCGAAGCGCTGACGCCGATCCGCAAGCGCTGACCGCGCGGGCCGCGCGCGTCGCGTGGCCCCGTTGCCCGATTCCTGCCGTCAGGCGGCCACGCGGCCGCCCGTCATCGCGTCGACGCGCGTGAGGAAGTGCTCGCCGTCGCGCCGCCCGAGATCGTACGCATGCCGCATCTGCGACGGGCTCGTGTAATCCCAGCTCGAAATCGGCACCTTGCTCGACGGCTGCACGTACAGCCGCCGCTGGTCGCCATGCGCGACCGTGAACATCTGCGGACGCGGATACAGCCGCGTGACGAGCACCAGCACGTCGCCCGGAGACGGATCGAGCGCATCGACCGGCACGTTGTCGACCATCCCGCCGTCGAGCACCGGCCGACCGCCGCGCCGCAGCACCGGCGTGAACGGCGGCGTGCAGGACGACTGCAGGATCAGGTCGGCGAGTTCGTCGACGTGCGCGCAGGCCTGCGCGCGCACGAATTCGGGCCGAAAGCCGAGCGTGCGCCCGAGCGTCGGGTGCAGCGTCTTGCGCACGTACTTCTCGATGTTGTACGCGACGAGGCCGGCCGCGACCGCGCTGCGCGCGCCGAGCCAGCGCGGCACGTGCGACACGCCGATGCGGATTTCCGGCGCCGCGGCGAGCTTCGCGAACGGTTCGCCGTAGATGTCGAGCAGCGCCTGACGATAGATCCGGTAATGCGGAAACACCGGCTCACGCCCGAACAGGTTGCCCCAGTACGCATTCTTCCGGTTGTGGCGCAGCGCCTCCTCGTAATAGCGCATCACCCATGCGGCGTCGCGTGTATACAGCATGCAGGCGGTCGCCGCGCCGGCCGAGATGCCGGTGATCACGCGCGGGCGCAGGCCGAGGGCCGGCTGCGCGACGTCCCAGAAGCCGGCCTGCCACCAGCAGCGATTGCCGCCGCCCGCAAAGACGATCTGGTCGAACATCGCGCCGCTCAGCTGACGAGCGCGTAGGTCGACGTCGCGTGGACGGCCATCTTGCCGTCCTCGTCGAACAGCTCGACTTCGCCGAACACGAGGTTGCGACCCATCCGCAGCACGCGCGCGGTGACGAGCACGTCGCCCTTGCGCACGGGACGCATGAAGTTCGTGTTCAGCGACACCGTCGTCATCGGCCGGAATTCGCCGAGCGCAGCCGAGATCGCGACCACCATCGCGGTGTCGGCGGCCGCGGTGAACACCTGGCCGCAGATCACGCCGCCCGAATGGCGGAACTCGCCGGAAAACGGCAGGCGCAACGTGACGCTGTCGTCGCCGATCGACACGGGGACCAGACCCAGCGAGCGGACCCACGGGGCAAGCAGGCGATCCAGCAATTCGCGGACTGCGTTTTCGTCCATCTTCGAATGTCCAGAAAACGTTGCGCGACCGTCGCGCAACGCGTGTGGCGTCATCATACCGGGAGCGCGCAAACTGCGACCGCTCGTTACCGCGCCGGCAACCGTCGCCGGCGTGACGAAATATTTTCGGGAAATTCGCAGAAAAGGCTTGCCATGTCCCGAAAACCCCGGCATAATCTTTCTTCTGTTGGGGGCGTTAGCTCAGTTGGTAGAGCAGCGGACTCTTAATCCGTAGGTCGAGTGTTCGAGTCACTCACGCCCCACCAGGAATTTCAAAGGCCGGTCAGCGAAAGCTGACCGGCCTTTTCCGTTTTGGCGCGCCGCGCGCCTTTCGCGGTACGCCGCCGCACGCCCGTCGCGCATCGTTTCCGCTAGAATCGTCCGATAAATATCACACGACCGGCGCGGGGTTCGTCATTTGCCCGCCGGCACTGAGAGAACATGGGACGTCAGACATGGAAGCATGTGAACGAGACGCGACCATTCAGAGGGCATGGTTGCGCCGATATCGGCCTGTCCGTCGCGATGGGCCGCTCACCCGGGCCGGCCCCGATCCGCGCGACGCCCGAACCGGATCGCGTCATGCCGGGTAAGGACGCGCTGGTCGCACTGATGATCGGTGTCGTGCTGTTCGTGCTGGCCGGCGTGCTCGCCGTCACGGCCGGCCGGGAACCCGACCGCCTGGTCCGCGCGCCGGGCACGGTCGTGCGCATCGTCCAGGACAGCGATGCAATGCGCGCGTACCGGCCGATCGTCGCGTACCTCGCGAACGACGGCCGGCGCCGCGAAGTCGCCGGCAATACTGCATCCGCGGTGCCCGCGTACGACATCGGCGAGAACGTCGACATCCTGCTCGACCCCGACCACCCGGAGCGCCCCGCGCTGATCGACGATTTTGCGCAACGCTGGCTTCCGGTGGCCGTGCCGGCGCTGCTCGCCGTCGCGTCGTTCGCAATCGGCGGCCTGCTGCTCGCGGGCGAGCGACGCCGCCGGCAGTCGGGCCCGGCGCTGCGCCACGTCGAACGCAAGCCGGCACGGCGCCGCTGGGATGTCGCGATCGCGCTGATTCCGATCGCGATCGGCACGGGTTTCCTCGCCGGCGCCGGCGCGGCCGGGCTGCGTCAATGGCAAATCGTCCACCACTATGCGCGTTCGACCGGCCATGTGGTCGAGATCGCGAAAAACGGACGGCCGTCGCGGTCGCGCACGTCGCTGTATTCGGCCATCGTCGCATTCACGACCGACAGCGGGCGGCTGATCACATTCGCCCAGGGCTCGGCGTCGTCGCCGCCGGGCCTCCACAAAGGCGATGCGGTCGACGTGCTGTACGATCCCGTCACGCCCGAGCGTGCGCTCGTCGACCGCTTCTGGGATCGCTGGGGCCTCACGGCCATCCTGTTCGCGATCGGTGCGCCGTTCCTGGCGGCCGGGCTGTTCGCCGCCGCGACGTTATGGCCCGACTATCGGCCGCACGAAGCCGAGGCCGCTCGCTGACCCACGCGCGGTGCGGCAACCGCCGCGCCGCGCGCGTCACCGCTCCCTGAACGCCTCCACCTTCGCGCGGTTCCCGCACGTGCGCATGTCGCACCACCGCCGCCCGACGCCGCGGCCGCGATCGACGAAGAACCACGTACACCGGCCGCATTGCCGGACGCGCGCGAAATCGTCGCTGCGCATCAGATCCTCGAAACCGAGCGCAGCCGCATCGATCCAGCGCGACGCAGCGCGCGCGTCGGGTCGCCACGCGAAGCGGCCGCCAACCGCATCGAACGCACTCCGCCCGATCGCCTCGCGGATCGCCACCGCGAGCCGGTCGGCAGCGCGCGCGCCCGCGCTGCCGCCGCCCGCGGCCGTCAGATGCACGATCGCGGCGTACGCATCGTCGCGAAAGCGGTGCAGCGCCGCCAGTTCGTCGGGGCCATCCTGGCGCGGATGACGCAGCAGCCGCGCCAGATCGTCGGGCGCCAGCAACCCCGCTTTCCCGGCCCACGCACGCACGGCCGGCCAGTCGACGAGTTTGTCCTCGTCGCGCGTCTTGCCCGTGTCGGCCACCGTGTTGAGGAAGTCGAGCGCCGGATGGCCGCCGACGAAATCGGCCGCGCGCCATTCGTGCCCGTGCCGCGCCGGGTCGGATCGAGTAACCATTTATTTTCACCTATCGGTTTCATATCCGGAAAATCCGGCGTAACCTGTTAACAACCAAAACAGGTTAGCACGGAGAAGCCGATGCTCGAACTTCCGAACCGCTTCGATTTCGAAGGCCACCGGATTGCATGGGGCACGCTCGGCGAAGGCCCGCCGCTCGTGCTCGTGCACGGCACGCCGTTTTCGTCGCAGGTATGGCGCCGGATCGCGCCGTGGCTCGCGCGGCGCCATCGCGTGTATTTCTACGACCTGCTCGGCTATGGCCAGTCCGACATGCCGGACGCGGACGTGTCGCTCGGCCGCCAGAACGCGCTGTTCGGCGCACTGCTGAACGAATGGACACTCGCGCGGCCGCGTGTGCTCGCGCACGACTACGGCGGCGCCACGGTGCTGCGCGCGCACTTCCTCGACGGCATCGCGTATGCGGATCTCACGCTCGTGAACCCGGTCGCGATCGCGCCGCAAGGGTCGCCGTTCGTGCGTCACGTCGCGCAGCACGAAACCGCGTTCACCGGCCTGCCCGCGTACGCGCACCATGCGCTCGTGTCGGCCTATATCGGCCAGGCGGTCGCACGACCGCTGAGCGACGAAGCACTGTCGATCTACCGTGCACCGTGGCTCACGCCGGCCGGCCAGGCCGCGTTCTACCGTCAGATCGCGCAGATGCGCCAGCGCTACATCGAGGAAGCGGAAGCCCGCTACGCGCCGCCGGACTTTCCGGTGCGCATCGTGTGGGGCGAGGACGACGCATGGATTCCGCTCGAGCAAGGGCAGGCGCTCGCCGATCGCGTCGCGAACGGCAAGCTGATCCGCGTCCCGCACGCGGGCCATCTGGTTCAGGAAGATGCGCCGGAGGCGATCGTCGCCGCGGTGCTCGACGCGCACGCGCCACGCTGACCGCCAGCCATCTCGCGCCGCGTCGTCAGAACACCGGCACGCCTTGCGCGAGCGTCGCGACGAACTTCGCGGTGCGCGGGTCGCGCGGCCGGCCGAACAGGTCGCGCGACGCGCCGGCTTCGACGATGCGGCCATCGGCGAGGAACACCGCATCGTGCGCGATCGACGCGGCCAGGCGCAGGTCGTGCGTGGCCATCAGCATCGTCGTGCCTTCCCGCGCGAGCTGGCGCAGCACCTCGACCACTTCGACGGACAGCTCCGGATCGAGCGCCGACGTCGGCTCGTCGCACAGCAGCACCTGCGGAGACGGCGCAAGCGCGCGCGCGATCGCCACGCGCTGCTGCTGTCCGCCCGATAGCGTGGCCGGCCATGCGTCGGCCTTACCCGCGATGCCCACCTTGTCGAGCAGCGCGAGCGCCCGCTGGCGCGCCTGCTCGCGCGGCCAGCGCTGCACGGTCACGAGCCCCTCCATCACGTTCTGCACGACGCTCAGGTGCGGAAACAACTGGAAGTTCTGGAACACCATGCCGGTCTGCCTGCGCACCGCGAACACCGCGTCGCGCGACGGCCGGCGCCCCGGCACGAATGCGATGCGCGCATCGCCGACCGCGAGCGCGCCCGCCTCCGGCACTTCGAGCAGGTTCACGCAGCGCAGCAGCGTGCTCTTGCCGCTGCCGGACGGGCCGATCAGCGCCGTTACGCTCCCCGGCTGCAATGCGAGGTCGATTCCGCTCAACACGCGATGCGAGCCAAACGACTTGTCGATGCGCTCGAGACGGATCATCGCAACTCCGCGTGGAACAGCGCATGCCGGCCGAAGCGGGTTTCGAGGCGACGTTGCAGCGTGGACAGCACCGAGCTGAACAGCAGATAGATCAGCGCGGCTTCGGTATAGAGAATCAGCGGCTCGTAGGTCACGGCCGCGATGCGCTGCGCGGCCTGGAAGATCTCGGGCACCGTCAGCACGGCAGCAAGCGACGTGTCCTTCACGAGCGAAATGAACGAATTCGACAGCGCGGGCAGCGCGACGCGCGCGGCCTGCGGCAGGATCGCGCGGCGCAGCGCCTGCGCGCGCGTCATCGACATCGAGTACGCGGCCTCCCATTGCCCCTTCGGGATCGATTCGATCACGCCGCGAATCACTTCCGCGTTGTACGCGCCGACGTTCAGCGAGAAGCCGATCACGGCGGCCGTCAGCGGATCGAGCACGATGCCGACGCTCGGTAGCCCGTAGAAGATCACGAACAACTGCACGAGCAACGGCGAGCCACGGAACAGCCAGATATAGAAACGCACGACGGCCTGCGCCCAGCGCGGCCCGAACAGCCGCGCGAGCGCTGCGCCGAACGCGAGCAACAGGCCGATCGCGAACGACGCGAGCGTGAGCGGAACCGTAAACACGAGCCCTGCAACGAGCAGGGGGCGCAGCGATTCCGCCATCAGGTGCAGCCAGGCCGGCATCGTTCAGCCTCGCGTCACGGCTGCGACACGTCGCGGCCGAAGTACTTCTGCGAGATCTTCGCGTAGGTGCCGTCCGCCTTGATGTCCGCGAGCGCCTTGTCGATCGCGGCCACCAGTGCGGGGCTGCCCTTGCGCAGCAGCACGCCGGACGCGTCGCCCGCGCCGCTCGTGTCGGTCGCCGCGATCTTCAGTTTCGCGTCGGGCTTGTGCTTGCGGAAATCGAGGTACGACAGCGAATCGTTGATCGTCGCATCGACGCGTCCGGACGTCAGCAGGTCGATCGATTCGTTGAAGCCCTGCACGGGCACCACGTCGGCGCCGTGCGCGGCCGCGAGCTTGCCGAAATTGCTGGTCAGCGTGTTCGCGGATTTCTTGCCCTTCAGGTCGTCGAACGAGCGGATCGTCGTGTTGTCCGCGCGCACGATCAGCACCGCATGCGACGTGATGTACGGCGTCGAGAAGTCGTATTTCGCCTTGCGCGCGTCGGTGATCGACACTTCGTTCACGACCGCGTCGTAGCGGTTCACGTCGAGGCCCGCGATCAGCCCGTCCCATTTGCCTTCGACGAACTGCGGCTTCACGCCGAGACGCTGCGCGATCGCGGTCGCGATGTCGACGTCGAAGCCCGTCAGCTTGCCCGTCTCGTCGTGGTACGTGAACGGCGCGTAGGTGCCTTCGGTACCGATGCGGAACACGCCGGCCGACTTGATCTGCGACAGGTCGTCGGCAGCCAGCGCGCTGGTGGCCGCGGCGGCCTGCAGCAGCGCGACGATCAGGATGGAGCGGAGGAATTTCATGGTGCGGACCCCGAATGATTGGAGAGAATCATCCCGCCGGCACGCCTGCGCCGTTCGAGAGGTCCGCGAATTCTACCGATGCGGGAAGGCCCGGCAAAAACGCAAATCGGCTAACGATATGAGCCGATCGAATAACGACCACGCCAACCTCGATGCCGGCACGGGCCGCTTACACGTCGCTTACCATGGCAACGAATACGTCTTCGTGTTCGTGAAGCTCTTCATCGCTTCCTGCACCCCCTCCTTGTATCCGAGCCCCGAATCCTTCACGCCGCCGAACGGCGTCAGCTCGAGCCGATAGCCGGGCACCTCGCGCACGTTCACGCTGCCGACTTCGAGTTCGGTGATGAAGCGCGTGATGTGGTCGAAGCGGTTCGTGCACACCGACGACGACAGCGCGTAGTCGGTGCTGTTCGACATCCGGATCGCTTCGTCGATGTCGCGAAAGCGCAGGATCGGCGACACCGGGCCGAAGGTTTCATGCTTGACCAGCGGCATGTCGGGCGTCACGCGGTCGACGACGGTCGGCGAATACAGCGCGCCGTCGCGCACGTTGCCGACCAGCAGCCGCGCACCGCGTGCGATCGCGTCGTTCACCTGCTGCTCGCAGAATTGCGCGGCCGCTTCGTCGATCACGGTGCCCATGTCGACCGACGGATCGGACGGATTGCCGTACGACCATGCGCGCGTCTTCTCGACGACGAGTTCCGTGAAGCGATCGGCCACTGCCTCGTGCACGAGCATCCGCTTGATCGCCGTGCAGCGCTGCCCCGAATTCCTGTACGAGCCCGACACCGCGAGCGTGCTCGCCTCGTCGAGATCGGCGTCTTCCATCACGATGATCGGATCGTTGCCGCCGAGTTCGAGCACCGCGCGCCGGTAGCCCATCCGCGCGGCGATCGATTTGCCGATCGACACGCCGCCGGTGAACGTGATCAGGTCGATCGCCGGGTTCGTGATCAATTCGTCCGCAATGTCCTTCGGGTCGCCGGTGATCACCTGCAGCATCTGCGGCGGCAAGCCGGCTTCGTACAGGATGTCCGCGAACAGGCAGCACGACAGCGGCACCTTCTCCGACGGCTTCACGACGATCCGGTTGTTGGTCGCGACCGACGGCACGACCTTGTGCGCGACCTGGTTCATTGGGTGGTTGAACGGCGTGATCGCCGAAATCACGCCGAGCAGCGGGTCGCGCTGCGTGTACACGCGGCGCTTCTTGCCGTGTGGCGTCAGATCGCACGAGAAGATCTGCCCGTCGTCCTTCAGCACTTCGCCGGCGCCGAACGTCAGCACGTCGGCCACGCGGCCCGCTTCGTACGTCGAATCCTTGATGCACAACCCGGCCTCGGCCGTGATCAGCGCGGCGATCTCCGCGGTGCGAGCGCGCACGATGTCGGCCGCGCGGCGCAGGATCGCCGCGCGATCGTGGCGCGTGAGCGTCGGCCGGTATGCACGCGCGACCGCGAATGCGCGGCGCACGTCGTCGAGCGTCGCCTTCGGCACGGTGCCGACCAGTGCGCCGTCGTACGGGTTGCGCACGTCGATCACCGCATCCCGCTGAATCCGCTCGCCGTCGATTCGCAGTGCCTCGCGACGAATCTCGCGCACCGCCGTCGATGCTGCAAAGGCGTTCATGCCTGTATCTCCCCAAGGATGCGCGTGCATCACTGCAGATGGTTGAGCGCGATATCGATGATGTCGAAGTTGCGCAGCCGCGCGCGGCCCGCGACATCGGTCGCGACCGGCTTGCTGAAGATCAGCGGCACGATCTGCTCGGAGATCCCGCCGTGCGAGCGCAACGGCACGTCGAGGCCGGACAGATCGTGCTTGATGCGGCGCGTGCCGAGCACGACGTCCTGCCTGGAGATCACGATCAGGTCGCCCATCCGCGCGGGCGGCAGCTCGAAGCGCGCGCAGCCTTCGGCGCCCGTCAGCACGACGTCGATGCCGTCGACCGCGGCGAGCCGCGCGCGCAGCGCTTCGGCATCGGCCGTTGCCGGCACGTAGACGGTCGCGAACGAACCGAGCGCACCATGGTGCACGACGTACGGATCGGTGATCGGCAGGATCACACGCGCCGCATCGTGGCCAAGCCATTCGTCGAACAGCTCCTGCAGGTAGACGACGTTCGGCTCGCCGGTCGCGTCGTCGTGCTTCGCGTTCATCCCGTGATCGGCCGTGATCGCGACGATCGCGCCGAGTTCGTCGAGGCGCTTGAGGTAGGTATCCATCATCGCGTAGAACGCGTTCGCGCCTTCCGTGCCGGGCGCGCACTTGTGCTGCACGTAGTCGGTGGTCGACAGGTACATCAGGTCGATCGGGCGCGTCTCGAGCAGGCGCACGCCGGCCGCGAACACGAATTCCGACAGCGCCGCGCTGTACACGCTGGGCACAGGCTTGCCGACCAGCTCGAGCACGTTGTCGATGCCGTTTTCCTCGACGCTCGCTTCGTCGGCCTTTTCCGACGAGAAGCAGATGCCCTTCAGCCCCTTGCCGAGCAGGCGGCGCAGCTTGTCCTTCGCGGTGACGACCGCGACGCGCGCGCCCTGTTCGGCGAAGGCCGCGAGCACGGTGGGCGCGACCAGGTACTTCGGATCGTTCATCAGCACCTCGGCGCCGGTGTCCCGATCGTAGAAGTAGTTGCCACTGATCCCGTGGATCGCCGGCGGCACGCCGGTCACGATCGACAGGTTGTTCGGGTTCGTGAAGCTCGGCACCACGCATTCGCCCTTCAGTGCCGTGCCCGGCTTCAGCAGCGTGCGCAGGAACGGCGCGACGCCGGCCTCGGCGGCCTCTTCCAGATATTCATACGCGCAGCCATCGACGCAGACGACCACCACGGGCCGGCTCATCCAGTTGTAGCGGCGGCCGTTCACTTCCACGGAGACGGGCGTTTCAGTCATGACGTTCATTCCTTTCGGGGCGAAGCGGTGAGCCGTCGGCGCCCGTGCCGCGCCGAACGAGTGTTTCGATGCTTGACATTAAAATGGACGATTTGTAGATTGTCAACAACATGCAAAAAGCAGGAAGCAACGCGATGGCGCCCGGACGATCCGAATGACGACTGCAAGCGGTGTTATCAGGAGGTCAAAAAGGGCGACTACATTCCGTATCCGGGCAAGCGGACCGAAGTGCAGACGTTCCGCGTCGGCTGCATCGGTCGCGTCGGCGAAGCCGGGATTCCGCGCACTGTCGCGGCGATCGCCGACACGCTGAAGGCGATGGATGTGCGCCGCAGCCGCCTATCGGCCGAAGCGGCTGCATGACGATGTGACGCGACGTACCGGCCGCATACGCATGCGGCCGTCCGTTTTTCCGGCTGTGCGCCGCACGGCCCTTTATCGACGAATGCTCCGATGCGCCCCTTCTGGATCGAACAAGCGCTGTTCAACGACGGCGATCTCGCCCCCGCGCTGCAAGGTGCGACGCGGGCCGACGTGTGCATCGTCGGCGGCGGCTTCACGGGCCTCTGGACCGCGATCCAGGCGAAGCAGCACAACCCCGCGCTCGACATCGCGATCCTCGAGGCCGACCTGTGCGGCGCCGGCGCGAGCGGCCGCAACGGCGGCTGCCTGCTCACGTGGTCGGCGAAATTCCTGACGCTGCGGCGCCTGTTCGGCGAAGCCGAGGCGATCCGGCTCGTGAGGGCGTCGGAAGCGGCCGTCCAGCACATCGCCGACTTCTGCCGCGCGCACGGCATCGATGCGGACCTGCGGCTCGACGGCACGCTGTACACCGCGACGTCGCGCGCGCAGGTCGGCACGCTCGCGCCGGTGCTCGACGCGCTCGCCGCGTGCGGCATCCACAGCTACGAACATCTGCCCCCCGCCGAAGTCGCGCGCCGCTCGGGCTCCGCACGCAATCTCGACGGCGTGTACTCGCCGATCGCCGCGACCGTGCATCCCGGCAAGCTCGTGCGCGGCCTGCGCCGCGTCGCGCTCGATATGGGCATACGGATATACGAGCGCACGCCGCTCGTCGACTTCACGCCAGGGCAGCCGGCCGTCGTGCAGACGCCGTCCGGCAGCGTGCACGCAGGCAAGCTGGTCTTCGCGATCAACGCGTGGATGGCGAGCCGCTTCCCGCAGTTCGAACGCACGATCGCGGTCGTGTCGAGCGATATGGTCATCACCGAGAAATGCCCGGCGTTGCTGGCGCAGACGGGGCTCGTGGACGGCGTGTCGGTGCTCGATTCGCGGATCTTCGTCTACTACTACCGCACGACGGCCGACGGGCGGCTGATGCTCGGCAAGGGCGGCAACACGTTCTCGTGGCGCAGCCGCATCGCGCCCGTGTTCGACCGGCGCTCGCCGTACGAGGCGCAGCTCACGCGGAGCCTGCGCGCATTTTTTCCGTCGCTTGCGGGCGTGCCGATCACCGCAAGCTGGAACGGGCCGTCGGACCGCTCGGTAACAGGCTTCCCGTTCTTCGGCCGTCTCGACGACGCGCCGAACGTGTTCTACGGCTTCGGCTATTCGGGCAACGGCGTCGGGCCGACCTACATGGGCGGGCAGATCCTGTCGTCGCTCGTGCTCGGCCTCGACAACGCGTGGACGCGCAGCCCGCTCGTGCGTGGCCCGCTCGGCCAGTTTCCGCCGGAGCCGATTCGCTATGTCGGCGCGCATGTCGTGCGCAATGCGATCCGCCGCAAGGAGCGCGCGGAAGACGAGAACCGGCAGCCGTCGGTCGTCGATACGTGGCTCGCGAAGTTGGCGAGTGCGGCGGGGAAGGCGGACAAGGCGTAAAGGGCGGGGCGAATGCGGCGAGGAACGGGAGAGGCCGGCGGCTCGCCGGCACCATCATGTCGCCAGCCTCTGTCGAATCCGCACATCGACCGAACAACAGGGGGGGAAATCCCGCTAATAGAAAAAGTCCGATTCCAGGCGCCGCTTTTGTTTCGAAACGCAAAATCCCCCATGAGGACAATCACGCATCGACAAGACATGTCCCAGCTAAAATAAAACTTATAAAACGGCGCGCCAATCCATACGCTTTATTTTTGTCATTTCATTATCTCGATTTTATTATCAAAAACAGCATGACAGGATTCAAACGATCCGACAAATAGAATCCCGCTTTTTCTTTCATGCACTCATCAACAACCATTGAAATCTTGATTAGCGATTCCCGATCCGTCTCGAGAGGGTCCCGGTTCGGACATGTCGCGATTGCAGTCGATGGGGTCGTATATGGCCGAGCGCACCCGGGATGGGACGTAGATAACATCCTGAACTACTTAAATCGCCAGCAGACCAAGATGCAACGCGATACGATCGGCTATCTCCTTCATACATCCAGGGATGAGAAAAGGATCATCGTTTCCGAGATAAAACGCCGGCTACACGAAAACAAACCATACGCTCTCATCGACAACAATTGCTCCTCGAACATAGCCGAAGTACTTGGCAAAGCGGGAATTCTGGCTCACGACCCGAGATGGCAACTCCCGAGTATCATAGCGCCTGCGGATTTGATGACCGGTCTGCGCCATTCGAAACGCCTGATTGGAATCCGACGGTATCCGAAAAAATGACACGCCTGCTGCTACTTGTCGCGCTCACGATGATGATCGGTGCGTGCTCGAAATATAAAGACGAGAAATGGGCGGCACTTCGTGACATGCCGGCCTTCGCCGAGCCAAACGACGACAGAACGCATCCGATCTTCACGGTCAGGAAAGGCGAATCCTGCGTCCCGGTGGCGGATCGGGCTGCGAAGATTTACGCGTACACGCAAGTGCGCTGCGAATCCGGAACGGGTTGGGTGCTCGACGACTTCTTTGATAAGCAGCGCGGCCAATGATCGGCGGCGAGCGATCCCCGCATTCGAACGAATATCATCAATGTCCCGCGGAGCGCGCGCCTTCAGCGCTCTGCCATGCAAGCGGGCGATGCGCACCCACTCCGCGCCGCGTCACCGTGCGGTAACCGCCAACGCGGCAATTCACGCGCCCGCCTTCTCCCGCACCGCCTTGCCCGTCGCGGGCAACCCCTGCTCATGCATGCGGCGCATCCGTGCGAGACCATGCGCGACGTGCTCGCGCACGAGCGCGACGGCCTTTTCCTCGTCGCCGGCCGCGAGCGCCTGGACGATCCTGTCGTGCTCGGCCGCCGACACCGCGATCGCATCCTCCTCGGCCTCGATCGCCGCCTGGCGCAGCAGGCCGAGCTGGCGCACGAGCCGCCGGTAGGTATCGACGAGATGCGTATTGCCGACGCCGACGACCATCGCGTCGTGAAACTGCACGTTCAGCTCGGTATAACGCGTGACGTCGTGCGCCTTCGCGGCGTCCTTCATCGACTGAATGATGCCCTTCAGCACCTTCAGCGTGTCGGGCGAGATGCGCTTCGCGAGCGCGCGCGCGACCGACTCGTCGAGCATCGCGCGCACTTCGTAGATCTCCTCGGCCTCGCGCAGCGGCACGACGCGCACGGTCACGCCGCGGTTCTTCTCGTTGCGCAGCAGGCCGGCCTGTTCGAGCGCGCGGAACGCTTCGCGCACCGGGCCGCGCGACACGTTCAGCTTCGTCGCGATATCGACTTCGTTGAGCTTTTCGCCGGGCGCGTATTCGCCGGAGACGATCGCGCGCTCGAGCATGTCCTGAACGATCATCGCGAGCGACTGGCTTTGCAGGAGTTCGATGGCGCTGAGCGCGTTCGGGGCAGTCATGGTCGGGCAGGCGGCGGAGCTGTCGGTGAAAACGGGGGCGCCGTATCGGCGAATGATCGTTGTATACCGTCGCCCCGGCATATTGTCCACAGTTTTCAGTCGCCAAAATCCCATCCTGCGCGCCGGAGCGCAACCAACCTGCAACCGGCACGCCTCGGCCGTGCGGCACGCGGCGGGCGAACGCGCGCCGAGCCGCCGCGCGCTCGCCGTTTTCCGCACGCTACGTGGCGCTTTTCCCGCGCCTTCCCTCGTTGTTTTCCTCGTGCCTTCCTTCTGCGGCGGCGCCGTGCGTCACTTCGGCAGCGCCGGAATCATCCACGTCAACACATGCTGCTGCAGGAACACCAGCACGCCGAGCAACAGCGTGAGAATCACGCTGTGCCAGAAGGTGCGGGCGAACACGACGCCCTCCTGCCCTTTCAGGTCCGTCGTCGACACACCCGTCGCGATGTTCTGCGGCGAGATCATCTTGCCCATCACGCCGCCCGACGAGTTGGTCGCCGCCATCAGCACCGGATCGAGGCCGAGCTGCCGCGCAGCGACGACCTGCAGGTTGCCGAACAGCGCGTTGCCCGACGTGTCGCTGCCGGACAGGAACACGGCGATCCAGCCGAGCGACGCGGACACCAGCGGGAACAGCGCGCCCGTCGACGCGACGCCGGTACCGAGCGTGTAGCTGATGCCCGAGTAGTTCAGCAGGTACGCGAGCCCCACGATCATCATCACCGTGACGATCGCGATCCACGTTTGCCGCCACGTCTTCACCACGCATTCGACGAACGCACCCGGGCCGGTGCGCGTCAGCGCGGCCGTGATGATCGCCGACACGAGGATCGCGGTGCCGGTGCCGAGCGGCTGGAAGTCCCAGATCGCCGCATACGGCTTGTGGTACAGCGACACGTACACGGCGTTGTGCAGGCCCGGCCACTTGATCTTCACGTCGCCGATCGCCGCGATGTTCGCGTGCACCCACACGATCACGACCACCGACACGACGAGCCACGGCAGCCAGCCGCCGAAGCTCGCGCGCGCGGCGCCGGCGGCGGCCGGCACGCTGCGCGCGAGCGCGTATTGCGGATCGGGCTGCGGCTTCCACACCTGCAGGAAGCCGATCGTCACGATCAGCGACGAGAGCGACGACAGCACGTCGGTGAGCTGATAGCCGAGGTAGTTCGACGTGACGAACTGCGCGAGCGCGAAACTGCCGCCGGATACGAGCAGCGCCGGCCACAGCTTCGAGATCGAGCGCAGCCCGCCATACGCGCCGACCACGTAGAACGGCAGCAGCAGCGCGAAGAACGGCAACTGGCGGCCGACCATCTGCGCGAGCGTCGCGGGCGGCAGCGACGTGACCGCGCCGAGCACGGTGATCGGCACGCCGAGCGCGCCGAACGCGACCGGCGCCGTGTTGAACAGCAGCGTATAGGTAAGCGCTTCGAGCGCGGGGAAACCGAGCGCGATCAGGAGCGCGCTCGTGATCGCGACCGGCGTGCCGAAGCCGGAAATCCCTTCGAGCAGACAGCCGAACGAGAACGCGACGACGAGCAGCACGAGGCGGCGGTCGTCGGGCAGGTTATCGAGCATCCACTGCCGGAACTGATCGAAGCGACCCGACTTCACCGCGATGTTGTACAGCAGCAGCGCGTTGAAGACGATCCACATCACCGGCACGACCGCGAGCGCCATGCCGGCGCCGACCGCGTTGAACGCGAGGCCGGCCGGCATCCCCCACGCGCCGATCGCGACCGCGAGGCCCGCGACGAGCCCCGCGAGCGATGCCTGCCACGCGGGGCGGCGCAGCACGCCGAGCGCGATCAGCGCGACCGCGATCGGGATCACGGCGACGAGAAACGACAGGAGCAGCGAGTGGGCGACGGGCGTCAACGGTTGCGCGAAGACGATGCCGGGCGGTAGGGCGTCGGTGGGATTCATCGTGTCTCCAGAGTCGACCCGAATTCGCATGTCGATGCGCCGGGTTCGGTACAAGGCGATGTCCTGCAGTCACGGCCGCGATCGGGCGCTTGCATGCGCAACGACGTTGCGCGGCCAACCGATCGGTCGCTTAAAAGAGGTTAGGAGGCGCGGCACGCTTGTACAAGGGGGAGAAGCCCGATGCGGGCGAGCCGATGCGGGCGGCCCGCCGCACGATGGCCGGCAGATGGCGCGCCGCTGTCGCGTGCGACAGGAAACCCGTCGTGACGACTCACCGGCGCCCGCAATGTTGCGCGACCGGGAAAGGTGACTGCCGGCTACGAGGATGTTTCGTTGAGCATCCGAAGCCTAGACTGGCTGCATCGTTTCCGGCCGCGCCGGCGATGGCGCGGCGCCGGAACCTCACGGAGCACACACGATGAAGACGATGAAACACGCGGCATGCGCATTCGTGCTGATCGGCGCGGCGTTCGCCGCTCACGCGCAAGCCGCGTCGACGCTCACGCGCGCGCAGGTCCGCCAGGAACTCGTGGCGTTGCAGGCCGCCGGCTACCGGACGAGCCTCGCAAGCAGTCCCGACTTTCCGGGCAACATGCAGGCGATCATGCAGTGTGCCGCGCAGGCGCGCGGTGAAGGCGACGCTGCCGGTTACGGCGGCGCTGCCCGGGCCCGCACGGAATCGGGCAAGCCGGCGCTGCCGCACGTGGTCGATCGCGGCACGTACGCCCATCACTGATCACCGATGGAACCGGATGGCCGTCGCATCGCGGCGTGGCGCAGCATTCTGCGCCGGCCGCGTGCGCGATCGTCACACGCTGAAGCGGTTCAGCGTATAGGCGCGATAGGCGGCGACGAATGCGTCGAACGATCCGGCCTCCTTCGCTTCGAGCTCGGCCTGCTCGGCGAGCGACTTCGCGGCGAGCGCCTGCTCGGTGCGCAGCGTCTCGGCCGACGGCGGGCGCGCGCGGAAATGCGCGGCATGCGCTTCGCTCTGCGCGAGCGCGAACGCGAGGAACGACTGGCCGTTCTCGCGCATCGTGCGCAGCACGCGCGCGGACGGCGTGCGCTCCGGATCGGCGAGCTTCTCGCGCTGCGCGGCAATCGCGCGCGCATGCGCGTCGCCGCCGCGGATTTCGTCCAGACGTCGGCCGACGATCTCGATATCGCCCATCAGCTCGTCGGCCCACTGCTGCAGCGTGATCGACTGGCCGTCGCGCGTCAGCGTGAGCCCCGGCTTGCGGCCGTCCAGCGTCACGCTGCCGAAGTTCGCGTTCGCTTCCTTGTATGCGTCGCAGTCGAGCGGCGCGCTTTCGTCGAGCGCGCACGCGAGCAGGAACGCATCGATGAAGCGCGCGGTCTCCAGCGCGATGCCGGTCGGTTCGAACGGATCGATGTCGAGGCAGCGCACTTCGATGTACTGCACGCCGCGCGACGCGAGCGCATGCAACGGCCGCTCGCCCGAATACGTGACGCGCTTCGGCCGGATCGTCGAGTAGAACTCGTTCTCGATCTGCAGCACGTTCGTGTTGATCTGGATCCACTCGCCGTCGCGATGCGTGCCGATCGCCTCGTACGCGGGATACGGCTCGCTCACGGCCTTCGACAGCGCGTCGAGATAGCCGGGCAGCGTGTTGTAGTCGACGTGCAGCGCGGCCTGGGCCGTCGTGTTCGAGTAGCCGAGATCGCTCATCCGCAGGCTCGTCGCATACGGCCGGTACAGCGTATCGGCGTCGAACGTGTCGAGCTTGTGCGGCTTGCCGCGCAGGAATTTCGTGTCGAGCACCGGCGACGCGCCGAACAGGTACATCAGCAGCCAGCTGCGGCGGCGGAAGTTGCGGATCTGCGCGAGATAGCGTTCCGACTGGTAATCGACGAGCGTCGCCGTCGATTCCTCTTCCGCATGCAGGCGCCGCCACACTTCCTCGTGCAGCGAGTAGTTGTAGTGGATGCCGGCGATGCACTGCATCGTGCGGCCGTAGCGATACGCGAGCCCGCGCCGGTACACCGTCTTCAGGCGACCGATGTTCGACGTGCCGTAGTCGGCGATCGGGATCTGGTCGTCGGCCGGCAGCAGGCCCGGCATCGAGTCGTTCCACAGCAGCTCGTCACCGAGCGACGCATACACGTAGCGATGCAGATCGTCGAGGCGTTCGAGCGTGAGCGCGGCGTCGCGCTCCGCGGGCGTGATCAGTTCGATCAGCGCTTCGGAATAGTCGGTCGTCAGCGCCGGATGCGTGAGCGCCGAACCGAGGGCGCGCGGATGCGGCGTGAATGCGATCATCCCGTCGCGCGTCACGCGCAGGCTTTCCTTTTCGATGCCGCGCAGGCCGTCGGGCAGATGCTGCCGCGTCGGGCCCGAGCTCAGCGCGTCGAGGCGTTTCAGCAGCAGTTCGGACTGGCGGTAAGTCATGGTGTTCGACATGGAGACGCAAGTGCGTGACGGCCGCGCGCAGAACGCCGCGCGCGGCCGGCTGGATTGTTGGTCGCTTCGTTGGTAGCGGGCACTTTAACATCTCGCCGGAACCCGCGCTTGAGGTGGCGCCGGGTCCGGCGCACGGGCCTGAGCGGGCCACCGGACGGGCCGGACGCGCCGGTCCCGGCCTCCATCGCCGGTTCCGGACAACGCCGGTCGGCACGCCGGCCAGCGGAATTCGTCTGACGGAACGTGAACGGCGAACGGCTGGCGCGCGGGTGCAACCATGCCGCTGAATGGATCGGGAAGCGACGCGTGCGCGCATATCGCACGCGCAGCATCGGGGAAGCGCCGAATGCGTGGCGTCGCCGTGACGGGCCGCGTCACGCCTGCACTCGCCGCATGCCGGTATCGCGTGCGCAACGGGTTGCGGCACTGCCTGCTGGCGGTCGCACCTGGCCGGCCGCCGCAGTTACCCGCCGCGCGCGCCGCTCGCTCGGTCAGCCACTTCGTTCCACAGATGCAGCGCCGCATACGCGCGCCATGGCCGCCAGCCTTCGGTGCGGCGCTTCTGGCGGGTGAGCCGGTCGAGCGCCGGGTCGCGCGCGGCGATCGACTGCATCAGCACCAGATCGGATGCCGGCCACGCATCGGGGTCGCGCCACGCGCGCATCGCGATGTATTCGACGGTCCACGGGCCGATGCCGGGCAGATCGAGCCACGCGCGGCGCAGCGTCGCGAGATCGGCATGCGCGCGATCGACCGGCACGTCGCCGGCCGCCACCGCGCGCGCCACGCCGGTCAGCGCCGCCACGCGCTTGCCGGGCATCCCGATCTTGTCGAGATCGCACGCGGCCAGGGCGTCGGGCGTCGGGAAACGCCACGCGGGCGCGCCGTCGTCTTCATGAATCACGCGTTCGCCGGCCCGTTCGACGAGCCGGCCGACGATCGTCGTCGCGGCCTTCACGCTCACCTGCTGGCCGACGATCGCGCGCACGGCCAGCTCGAACCCCGACCATGCGCCCGGCACGCGCAAGCCCGGCGCGGCCTCGACGAGCGGCGCGAACCACGGATCGCGCGCGAGCCCGCCGCCGATCGCGGCCGGATCGGCGCCGAGGTCGAACATCGTCGCGACACGTGCGGCGAATGCGTCGTCGACGTGACGCGCGACCGCCCCTTCGACGGTCGCGATCAGGCAGTGCTTGCGCGGGTGCTTCGCGACGGTGAGCCGGCCGGCATCGCCGTGCAGATCGACGATGCGGCGATACGCGCCGCCGGCCACCTGCTCGACGCCCGGAATCGCGCGCCCGCTGAAGAAGCGCAGCACGCGCGCCCAGTCGTACGGCGCCTTGTAGCGGAGTTCCATCTGCGCGGACGGCGGCACCGGGCCGCCGTTCGCGACAGACGTGATCGTTATCGTGTCGATGCTCAAACCGCGCTGCCCTCCGTCTCGGCTTCGGCTTCATCGTTGTGAACATGGCGCGCCTCGGCCGCGAGCAGGGTCGCCTTGCGGCGTACGCCCCAGCGATAGCCGGCGAGCGCGCCGCCCTTTTGCACGACGCGGTGGCACGGGATCGCGAGCGCAACCGGATTCGACGCGCACGCGGACGCGACCGCCCGCACCGCGCGCGGCGAGCCGAGCGCCTCGGCGATCTCCGAATAGCTGCGCGTTTCGCCGTACGGGATATGCGTCAGTGCTTCCCACACGCGCTGCTGGAACGCGGTCGGCGCGATGTCGAGCGGCAGGTCGAACGCGTGCCGCGTGCCGTCGAGGTAGGCGCGGATCTGCGCGACGAACGGCGCGAGCCGGGCCGACGATTCGACCAGTTCGGCCCGCGCGAACGCGCCCTTCAGCTCGACGACGAGCGACGCCGCGTCGTCGCCGAACGCGATCCGGCAGATGCCCTGTTCGGTCGCGGCGACGAGCACCGTGCCGAGCGACGTCGACGCGGTCGCGTAGTCGATCCGCAGGCCGGCGCCCTGGCGGCGAAACGCGGACGGCGCCATGCCGAGCTCGCGCGACACCGACGCATAGAGCCGCGACGGCGAGTTGAACCCCGCGTCGACGGCCGCCTGCGTGACCGGCTGGCCGTTTAGCAGCGCCTGCCGCAGCGCGGCGCCGCGCTGCGCGGCCTGGTACTGCCGCGGCGACACGCCGACCACGCGCTTGAAGAGCCGCTGCAGGTGGAAGGGGCTCACGTGCACGGCGTCGCTCAACTGCTGCAGCGTGAGCCGCTCGGCGTGCGCGTCGAGCACCGCGCACGCGCGATTGACGATTTCCAGCTCGCGCGGCAGCCCTTCCGGCTGGCAACGCTTGCAGGGCCGGAAACCGGCCGCGCGCGCGGCCGCCGGATCGGTGAAAAAGGACACGTTCTCGCGGCGCGGCTGCCGCGACGCGCAGGTCGGGCGACAGAACACGCCGGTCGTGCTGACACCATAGAAGAACGCGCCGTCCGCGTGCGGATCGCGCTCGGTCACGGCGCCCCAGCGGGCATCGTCGGTCGGATAGGCGGTTTTCATCTGAACCTCGCACTCTCTAGTGTAGATGGTGCCTACTCTAGCCATCGGCACATGCCGTCGCGCCCTGAATCTTGCTCTGTGATTCGTGCCCGAAAATCGGGGGCGCATCAGTAGGGATAAATGCGACGAAATGTGCGCGGCGGCGGCTCAAGCACCGTTTCCGTCATCGTCCCGTCACCGTTTTGCTGCAGTGCGGATGCGACAAATCGCCGTCCTGACGTTTTTTTGCAATCGGAATATTGCGTCGCACCATCGCCGTGTGTATAGTTGGAACTGTCTCCTCCATGTCTCCTCCTGATATGGATTAAGCCCGTTCCGCTCTGCGTGAACGGGCTTTTTTTCGTCCGTCGATTGTGCCGCGTTCCGGCCGGCAGCGCAGGCGCGATGCGTCTACACTCGATGCTCGTCGACTGCGAAGGAGTCCCGCCCATGAAGCCCACCATCCGCGGCATCGATCACATCGTGCTGCGCGTGACCGACATGGAGGCCGTGACGCGCTTTTACTGCGACGCCGTCGGCTGCCATGTGGAGAAGGAACAGCCCGATCTGGGCCTCGTGCAACTGCGGGCCGGCGATGCGCTGATCGACCTGCTGACGGTCGGCGGCCCGATCGACCGCCCCGACAGCGGCCCGCCCGGCGCGGGGCGCAACCTCGACCACCTGTGCCTGCGCGTCGAGCCGTTCGATCCCGACGCACTGATCGCCCATTTCGCCGCGCATGGCGCGCGGCCCGGCGCGCCGGCCGAACGCTACGGCGCCGGCGGCTACGGGCCGTCGATCTACCTGTTCGATCCGGAAGGCAACATGGTCGAATTCAAGGGGCCGCCGGCCGCGCTCGGCTGAACGCGGCCGGCGCGCGAGCCGTTACGCGTCCGCGCGCGCCTTCAGCACGGTCCACTCGACCGCGACCGGATCGTGGTCCGCGCTCGAGATCCATGCGGCGCCGTCCTGCACCGTGCACTGCAGGCGCATCGTGCGCTCCGCGAGCCGCCCGAGCGCTGCCGCGACGCCGTCGGCGAGCGACAGCACCTGCACGTTGCGCAGCCGTTCGACCTTGCTGCGCACGCCCTGCCACCAGATATCCGACGTCTTGCCGCCGTACGCGATCACCGTGACCTGCCCGGCACGCCCGGCCGCCTTCGAGATGCGCCGTTCGTCGGGCTGACCGGCCTCGATCCACACGTCGATCGCGCCCGTCAGGTCCTTCTGCCACAGGTCGGGCTCGTCGACGTCCGACAGCCCCTTGCAGAATTCGAGCCGCTCGTGCGCGAACAGCGCGAACGCGACGATGCGCACCATCATCCGTTCGTCGGTTTCCGACGGATGGCGCGCCACCGTCAGCGCGTGATCGGCGTAGTAATGCCGATCCATGTCGGCGATTTGCAACTCGGCTTTGTAGATCGTGGATTTCAGCGCCATGCGGATACGGCCCGGGCGGGCATTCGGTTCGGTCGGGCCGTGATGATACCGAATGCGGGCCGTCGGGCGCGCGTCATGCGCGACCCACAGCGCAACGGCCCGGCATTGGGCCGGGCCGCGTTCGGTTCGCGCCGCCGGCTCGTCGGGCCGGCACGCTCGCGCGTCGTGCGACTGCGCGGGGAATGGACGGTTACTGCTTGACGAAGCGCGAATCGGCCCAGAGGCCTTGCTGGTCGCTGTTGTCGGCGCTGACGAACTGCACGTCGCCCTCGTCGACCGACACCACGCGGAAGCGCTGGCCTTCCGGCACCGACAGGCAGCGGAAGTCGTCGAAATACTGCTGCTTCGCCTGCGACTTGCCGTCACGTTCGTGACTCAGTACGGAGTCCAGATTGTCTTTCGACAGGCAACCCCATGCATTCTTCGTCAGCTGGATTTCCTGCTTCGGCTTGACGGCCGAATCGCCGCCGGCCTGGGCAATCGACACCGCGCAAAACGCGCCGACAAGGGCAAAAAGGACACCGGTACGCTTGATCATGTTCTGTCTCCAGGCTTGCGGGCACCAGGCTGGGTTAGCTATGTGTTTAAAGGTGATCGTGAACCCGCGTTTTTCACTTTAGAAGACCGGCAAACGATAGCAAGCACATTTGTTGTGCGACCGCAATAGCGGCGGATTGTCGCACCCCGTGCGCGCCCCGCTTTTCGCGGGCGGCGCGCGTCCGGCAAACGCTGCCGAATCGCGGACGGGCCCGCGCCGCCCGGCGGAAAGCGTTATCCGACAAGGCTTTCAGCGAAGTTACAATGCGACGATTGAACGGTTTGGATAATCCATTTCGCTATTCGGCTCATTTTGATGCATTGCACATAAAGTCATCCAAAATGATTCGACTTTTACCGCAGCGCGGCAGCGCCTTTACTCGATACAAGAAAAATGCCAGATATAGGCGCATCCGTATTTATCCGTAGGTCGCCGCCTCTATTCGGCGCGCTCGGTGCCCCGTCGCAAGCGCATTTCGTCCGTGTGGTGTTTACCCTGCATTATTCAATCCGGTTTGCTGGCGCTCGAAATAATCGCGCTGGAAGATGCACATGCGATAAGCGTTGTGATACGCGCCATTCCCGAAAAATTCTTCCTTCAATTCGGCTTCGTGCTGGAATCCGCATTTCTCGTACACGTGAATCGCCGCCGCGTTCGACGTATCGACGATCAGGTACAGCTTGCGCATGTTCAGCACCTTGAACGCGTATTCGATCGCGAGGCGCGTCGCCTGGCCCGCATAGCCGCGCCCCTGGCACTGCGGCGCGATGATGATCTGGAACTCGCCGCGGCGGTGGATGTAGTCGAGCTCGATCAGCTCGACGAGGCCGACCAGTTCGTCCCGCGCATCGACCGCGACGAAACGGCGCTCGCGCTGATCGTGCACGTGACGGTCGTACAGTTGCGACAGTTCCGAGAAGGTTTCGTACGGCTCCTCGAACCAGTAGCGCATGATCTTCGCGTCGTTGTTCAGCTCGTGGACGAAGCGCAGGTCCTGGCGTTCCAGCGGCCGTAGCGCGAGCGTGTGGGTATCGTTCTGAAGTTGCATGTTGGTGTCCTTTTTGATGTCGCCGCATGCGCGAAATGCCTGCGGCCCGGCCGCGTTCCGGCCCGTTTCGCACTGTAAGAAATTGAACGCGGGCGAAGTTCAGAGCCTAGAATGGGAACAAGGGTTCCTGCCACCGCAAGGAGGCTATCGTGATCGAGCAAGTCATCCTCGGAATTTTCCTCGTGCTGCCGCTCGTCATCGTGGCTGCGCTGTTTTCCGACGAACTCTGGCAGGAGCATCGTCGCCAGCATCCGCGCGACGAGAACGCACCGCACATCGACTGGAAGCATCCGTGGCGCCGCGTGCGACGCGGGCATTGACTTCGATCATCGTCGATCCGCCGCATGCGCAGGGCCGGCCACCCCAGGCCGGGTAACACGCGGGCACGGCCCTTGCGCTTCGATCCGATTCCCGCCCCACCCGCGAGACACCGACGTGAACGACAAGCCCGCCCTTCCTCCGCACGATATCCCGAACGAAACGATCGACCTGCAGATCGCCGATGTGCTGGCGGCCGTCCGCTATCCCGCGAACAAGGATGCGATCGTCGATGCCGCACGCGACGCCGGCGCCAGCAACGAAGTGCTGGCGATGCTCGACGGCCTGCCCGAACAGGACTACGCGGACGTCGACGCCGTCACGCGCTGGATTGCCGGCAACTTCGGCCCGGGGCTCGGCATTTGAGCGGATGCCAATAACGCGATAGGATCGGGCCGCACCGGTCGCGCCGCGATCGGGGAGCGCGCCGCCCGGCGCAAGATCGGGCGTTTCGCGCGCGTGCCCGGGGGACTCCATGGAAGGCATCCTGATCCAGCACACGACGCAACGTCAGCTGTGGTTCGGCGCGCTGACGGCGCTCGTCATCCTGCTCACGCTCGGGATCGCCGTGCCGCACGCGAACGTCGCGCTGCCGGCCGTCGAGCCGTTCATGCCGATGTGCGCGCTCACCGTGTTCACGACCGCGAGCATCGCGGCGTTCTTCCTCGGCGCGCAGTTCACCGTGACGCGCCAGCCCGTGCTCGGTGCGCTCGGCGGCGCCTATGCGTTCACCGCGCTCGCCGTCGCGCTGCAGTTGCTGACCTTTCCCGGCGTGTTCGCGCCCCACGGCCTGCTCGGCGCGCGCCCGCAAAGCGCCGCATGGATGTGGATCTTCTGGCATGCCGGCTTTCCGTGCTTCGTGATGGCCGCGCTGGTCGCACGCGAGCGGCTGACGCGCGCGCCGGTCGGCGCGAAAGAAACACGCCGCTGGACGCTCGCGCTCGTCGGCGGCCCGGCCGTCGCGGCGGCGCTGCTGTGTGTGCTCGCGCTGAACGTGTCGCTGCCGCCCGCGTTCCATCCGCCTCGCGACGCGGCCGTGCTGCCCGTCAACGGCACCGCGCTCGTCGTGTGGATCCTCAACGTGCTCGCGCTCGTGGCCGTGCTGGTCACCGGCCGGCTGCGCACGACGCTCGACCTGTGGCTCGCGATCGCGGTGCTCGCGTGCCTCACCGATACGACGCTGAACCTGCTGTCCACCCATCGCTTCACGCTCGGCTGGTATGTCGCGCGCGTGTTCAGCATGTTCACGCCGGGCGTGCTCGTGTGCGTGCTCGCATGGGAAGTGACGATGCTGTATCAGCAACTGTTCGAAGCGCACGCGACGCTGATTCGCTCGTCCGCGCGCGACGGGCTCACGGGTGCGTTCAACCGCAGCCACTTCAACGACCATTTCCACATGCTGTTCCTGCAGGCGCGGCGGCAGGGCGAACCGCTGTCGCTGCTGATGGTCGACGTCGACCACTTCAAGGCGTACAACGATGCGTTCGGTCACGTGAAGGGCGATGCGTGCCTGATCGCCGTCGCGAATGCACTGGTCGGCGCGGTGCGGCGGCCCACCGATATCGTCGCGCGCTACGGCGGCGAGGAGTTCGCGATCGTACTGCCGAATACCGGCGCGCACGGCGCGCGGGTGGTGGCCGACGAAGCGCGCGAAGCCGTATTGCGGCTCGACCTCGCGATGCCCGATTCGCCGGCCGGGCGCGTGAGCGTCAGCATCGGCTGCGCGACCGTGTCGGCCGACGACCTGTCAACGCCCGACGCGTTGATCGAGGCCGCCGATGCCGCGCTGTATCGGGCGAAGGACACGGGGCGAAACCGGGTCGTCGTCGCCTGAAACGTCTGCTGTTTGGCTAATTGTTACGGTCATTTTGACCGGAATAATCCGCCGTTACGGATTGCGGCGCGGGGATACGATCGCTTACAGCCTCGGCCGGAGCCGCTCGCTATGCTGGGTTTCATATTGAATCCGAGCAGGTGAACGCGATGAAGAAGGCCCTTTTGCTGATTGCCGGCGTCGCCGTGTTGTTGAGCGGCTGTGTCGTGGTGCCTGACGGTGGCGGGTATTACGGTGGGGGTGGGTATTATCACCATCATCGTCATTGGGATTGAACGTCCGGCCTGGCTTCGACGGGCATCCAACTTCGTCATCGGGCTTGATGTCGACGCAGGGTCGGCCTAACGGCAGTGGGGGGTAAAGGCACTCTCTGCCTGTGTTAACATGCCCCGCTGCGTACCGATTCAGGGGGCCCTCCACCGTGGTGAAATTTTCAAACAGCAATCAAACGCCTCGTATCGCGACACGCGATCGTGACGTTCGAACCGCTGTCATGAAAAAGGTCCTTGCGGAGCCGATGTCGAATCCCAACGTGCTCGTCGTGGAAGAGCTGGGGCTCGAGCACGGCGCATGCAGGGTCGACATCGCGGTAATCAATGGCGTCATTCACGGCTACGAGCTCAAAAGCGATACCGATACACTGCACCGTCTGCCGCTGCAGATCGACGCCTACTCGCGAGCGCTCGACAAGGCGACGCTCGTCGTGAGCGAACGGCACTTCGTCGAAGCGGCGAACCTGCTTCCACCGTGGTGGGGCATCAAGGTGTCGCATGTCGGCCCTCGCGGAGCGGTTCACATCGAGACCGAGCGCGCCGCGTCAATGAACCCGGACATCTCCCCGTTCCATGTTGCCCACCTTCTCTGGCGCGACGAAGCCCTGGCCATTCTGGAAGCCCTTGAAACCGACAGGAAGGCGCTGCGCGGCAGCAGACGGGCGCTGTATACGCTGCTCACGCAACACCTTTCCCCTTCGTCGCTTCGCGCGCAGGTCAGGGAAGCGTTGAAGCGCCGAACAAGGTGGCGACATCCCTCACAACCTTCGTGACATGGTGGTTGCTCCCCACCATCGGCCAAGTTGATGCACCGCCGGTACTTCCAATGCCGCTCGCGCAGTCCTCGATGAATTGATCACCGTGTGAGTAGGCGCCTCCCATGAAGATCGGCGGCCTGGCGGAAACAATACTCCGGCAGATGTCGGCGTACTGCGCACGCCCATGTTTCTTGACCTGCACACCCATCGCGATGAACCACTCATCGTCGATGGTGTACTTCACCTTTGCAGTCGGATCGAGCATGCGTGGATCGATGAGTTCGGTCTCCGGATGCGCCACGGCGTAGTCGCCGAAAGTCGGCACGCGTGTGCCGGCAGGTAGCATTCCGACAAGTGATTTGTAGCCAAGCCAATCATGACGCTTGATCAGGCCGGACGGTCGATACGACGCCGACGGCAACGTCTGCGGGAATGACGTCCCGGCAATCGTGACGGAACGCCAATCTTCGAGCTTCGGCAACTCGTCGAGCAACCCTTTCCACACCAACGCCTGCATCTTCGGGCTGGTTGCGATGTCGGCCGCGCAATCGAGTACGAGATCGCACGCGCTTTCTGCTATCCCGATGGCGTCCAGCAACGTATCCACCTCCGCGCGCATCGAAATGCCGAAGTCGTCCGGCGTCAGTCGAAGACAGGCTCCCCGTCCATCGCGATCGACAATCGCCCTTACAGCAGCCATATACGCTTCGGAGCGCCCCGCCCCAAACACCGGGACGGGCATGGCCCCGGCGGCCCGTGCCAAGTCGAAGATATGGGCCAGATGGTGCGCGCCGCTCTCGACACACGCGTCGCCGTCGATAAAGGGAGAATCGACAAAACAACGTCGCGTGTCCCATTTTTGTTTGAGTCGCACGCCAAACTTGCTCAAGTGCTCGTCGAGGCTCTTGGCTGGCGCTTCAGCCTCAAAGTCCCACGCCTCCGTCGGCACCTCGAACAACGGTGTTACCCAATTCATGACGGTCGCCGTCAATCTGGACAACGCAAGGTATTCTCCCTGACGCCATTTCAATACTGGAACGTAGTGGTTGTGATCGAACATGCTTTCCTCAAAGTAAAACTCGTCAAAGTCGAGCATTCCCGCCACTCCGAAACGAATGGCGTCATTTGAGGATTACTGTATCGATTCAATATCGCAAGAGCATGCAGGGTATTCGTCCGATCGGCACCGGATATCTCAATATACCGGCACCGGAAATTGATGCATATTCCGCAACACCCAACAAAAAATGTTGAGAAAAATCCTTCTCGTCGAAAAGGCATGTTCGCCGTCTACGCCCCGCATGTAGCGCCAGCCAAGGGAGATCGAGTGCATCGGCCGGATGATGCCCCTCCAGGAGATTGATCTTTGTCTCATGAAGGATGATGGTAATATGCGATCAACCGATTGCAGCTGAAAATGTCATAAATCGTATATTTTTTAGTGTCTCTGCAAACGGACACGCTTCACGATCGGCATCAGGGGGAGGCGGCCTCTCCAGTGCTTTTTTAGCTTCTGAAACAATGCCGCCTTTATTTCCCGATACAAAACCTGCTGAAAATCACCCCCAGCAGATCATCCGACGTGAACTCCCCGGTAATCGCATTGAGCTGCTCCTGCGCGAGCCGAAGCTCTTCGGCAAACAGGTCGAGCGACTGCGCGCGCTGCTCCGCATGATCGGCCGCCTGCGCGAGATGTTCCTGCGCGGCCCGCAGCGCGATCAGATGCCGCTCCCGCGCGAGATACACGCCCTCGGCCCCCGCCTGCCACCCGGCGATCCGCAGCAGCTCCGCGCGCAGCATGTCGATCCCGTCGCCGCGCTTCGCCGACAGATGCACCTCGGTCAGATCGCCTTCCGCCGCCGGATGCTCGACGCACGCGGGCACACCGGTCAGATCCGTCTTGTTCAGCACGCGCACCACCGGCACGCCGGCCGGAAACCGCGCCGCGATCGTTTCGTCGTCCGGCGTCATCCCCATGCGCGAATCGAGCAGATGCAGCACGACGTCCGCGCGCTCGATCTCGCTCCACGTGCGCGCAATGCCGATCCGCTCGACCTCGTCCTCCGTCTCGCGCAACCCGGCCGTATCGATGATGTGCAGCGGAATCCCTTCGACCTGGATCGTCTGCGCCACCTTGTCGCGCGTCGTGCCGGCGATCGGCGTGACGATCGCCAGCTCGGCGCCCGCCAGCGCATTCAGCAGCGACGACTTGCCGACGTTAGGCTGCCCCGCGAGCACGACCGACAGCCCTTCGCGCAGCAACGCGCCCTGCCGCGCATCGCCGAGCACGTGCGCGAGCTGCGCGCGGATCTTCGCGAGCTTGCCGCGCGCGTCGGCCGCCTCGAGGAAGTCGATTTCCTCCTCCGGAAAATCCAGCGTCGCCTCGACCAGCATCCGCAGCGTGATCACGTCGTCGACGAGCGCATGGATCTGCCGCGAGAACGCGCCGTCGAGCGAACGCCCGGCCGAGCGCGCGGCCGCCTCGGTGCTCGCCTCGATCAGGTCGGCGACGGCTTCGGCCTGCGCGAGATCGAGCTTGTCGTTCAGGAACGCGCGTCGCGTGAACTCGCCCGGCTCCGCGAGCCGCAGCCCGAAGCCGCGCCCCGCGTCCAGGCAGCGCTGCAGCAGCAACTGCATCACGATCGGCCCGCCGTGCCCCTGCAGCTCGAGCACGTATTCGCCCGTGTACGAATGCGGCGCCGGGAAATACAGCGCGATCCCGCGGTCGAGCGGCGCACCATGCGCGTCGAGAAACGGCACGTAGCTCGCATGACGCGGCGCGAGCTTCTGCCCGCACAACGCGTCGATCAGCGGCAGCGCGGCCGCCTCGCCGCCGCGCCCGAACGACACGCGGACAACGCCGATGCCGCCCCGGCCGGCGGCGGTGGCAATGGCGACGATCGGATCGGAATCGGTAGCGAGCATGGGAATCGGACGAATCTGGGGAGTCTGGGAAATCGGCGAGTAGCCGGTGCGCCGGCGCAACAGTTCGCGCGTTGGAACGCCGGCATTGTAGCGTGTCGGCACCCGCGCCACCGGACGCGACGCCGAATTCGGACTCGCCCGAATTTATCCCGACGGGGATAAGTCGAGTATCAGTACCCCGTGCTGGCATACTCTTCGTTTCGGACAAGTATGCCTGCTGGCGGGGGCGGACGATTTGCCCCTCAATTCCGCCAATGTGCCCGTACGAGGCCGGGATTCGTCTGAACAGGATACGTTTATCCTATATGGTTGTCTTAGAAACGTCGGCCGAATTGCACAATCTCCCCCATGCCGACACCCGAAGAAAAAGCCGCGTTCTCGGAACGCCTGAAGTTCGCCCTGCGGCGCAGCCCGGAGAAGGTCACCGGCGCGACGGAACTGGCGAACCGATTCAATCTGCGCCATCGCGGAGCCCAGCCCGTTTCGCCGCAAACCGCGCACAAATGGCTGACGGGCCGCACGATTCCGACGCCGGACAAACTCGCGACGCTCGCCGACTGGTTGCGCGTCGAAGTCCACTGGCTGCATTACGGCCCGTCGCCAAGCGTGATCGAACACGCGACGCCGCAACCGCTGCCGCGCGACGAGCACTATCCGCCGACGCCCGAGACGATCGAACTCGCGTCGAAGATCGAAGCGTTGTCGCCGCATCATCGCTACCTCGTACAGGAGTTGGTCGAGCAGTTCTACGGCGACGTGGGCGAATCGAAGAAGGGCTGAGCCGGGATCGGACCAGTAAAAGCAAAAAGCCGCACGGTCATGAACCATGCGGCTTTTTTTGCGCGCATCGCGAGCGGCGGACCGCCCGCGAGTACGACTGGCGTCAGGCCGGCTTCTTCTTCACGCCGCCGAGCTTGCGCGTGATGTAGTACTGCTGCGCGATCGACAGCACGTTGTTCACGACGTAGTACAGCACGAGGCCGGCCGGGAAGAAGAAGAACATCACCGAGAACGCGATCGGCATGAACTTCATCATCTTCGCCTGAACCGGGTCCGGCGGCGTCGGGTTCAGGCTCGTCTGCACGAACATCGACACGGCCATCAGCACCGGCAGGATGAAGAACGGATCGCGCTGCGACAGGTCGTGAATCCACAGAATCCACGGCGCGCCGCGCATTTCGACCGACGCGAGCAGCACCCAGTACAGCGAGATGAACACCGGGATCTGGATCACGACCGGCAGGCAGCCGCCGAACGGATTGACCTTCTCGGTCTTGTACAGCTCCATCAGCGCGGCGTTCATCTTCTGCGGATCGCTCTTGAAGCGTTCGCGCAGCGCCTGCATGCGCGGCGTGATTTCCTTCATGCGCGCCATCGACTTGTAGCTCGCCGCCGACAGCGGGAAGAACACGGCCTTGATCAGCACCGTCAGCAGCACGATCGCCCAGCCCCAGTTGCCGACATAGCCGTGGATCTTCTCGAGCAGCCAGAACAGCGGCTTCGCGATGATCGTCACCCAGCCGTAATCCTTCACGAGCTCCAGGCCCGGCGCGATGCCTTCGAGCATGCGCTCTTCTTCCGGACCGGCGAACAGGCGCGCCTGCACGTCGGCCGACTGGCCCGGCGCGATCGCGGCGACCGGCTGCTTCACGCCGACGCGGTACAGCGTCGGATCGATCTTTTCAGCGTAGATGTCGCGCTTCGCGCCCTGCTGCGGAATCCAGGCCGACGCGAAGTAGTGCTGCACCATCGCGACCCAGCCGTTGTCGGCGGACTTCTCGAAGTTCGCCTTGTTCTTGTCGAGGTCGCTGAAGTCGATCTTCTGGAAGTGCTTCGCGTCCGTGTACACCGCCGGCCCGAGGAACGTGTGCGAGAACATCGGCGTTTCGACGGCCGTGTTGTCGCGCACCAGTTCCATGTAGACCGTCGGCGTGACGGGCGCCGTGCCGACGTTGTCGATCTTGGTATCGACGCCGATCACGTAGCTGCCGCGCGTGAACGTGTAGGTCTTGATCACCTTCACGCCGCCCTTCACCGGCGATTCGAACGACAGCTTCAGCGTGTTCTGGTCGCCCGTCAGCGACGTCGAGCCGGGGTTCAGCTGCGTGTAGACGTCGTTGTGGTTCGGGAAATCGCCGCCGAGCAGGCCCGTACGTGCGAGATACGTGTGGCCGGCCGTGTGGTCGAACAGCGTGATGTACAGGTCGGGCTGCTTGCCGTCGCCCTGCTTCTTCAGCGTCAGCTTCGCGAGCGTGCCGCCGCGCGTGTCGATTTCGCCGTCGTACACGTCGGTCGAGAACTTCACCAGCTGCGCCTGCGCAGCCGGGGCCGTCGTCGACGGTGCGGCGCCGGCCGCGGCGGCAGGCACGTCACCTGCGGTCGTCGTCGCGCCCGTGCCCGATGCGCCGCCGGCGGCGGCCGGGGCCGTCTGCGTGGCGCTCGGGAAGAACATCGACGGGCGTCCATGGTCCCGCTGCCAGTTGTCGTACAGCATGACAGCTGACATGAAGAAGATCACCCATAGGACGGTGCGTTTGATATCCATGCGTTGTCTCAGAGTCGATGGGACCGCGCGTCGGCTTCGCCGCGAGCGCGAGTGTCGGAGTTGGGCGGCGGGACGAGGTCGATGCCGCCCGCGGAAAACGGATGGCATCGGCACACACGCCTGACGGCGAGATACGTGCCGCGCGCGGCGCCATGATACTGGATTGCCTCGCGCGCGTAATCCGAACAGGAAGGATAAAAACGGCAACGGTTGCCGAGCATCGGGCTCACGGCAACCTTGTAGAAGCGCAGCAAGGCGATCAATACCGTTTCCATACCTTGGGCGGCGCCGTACGACGCCGCGTCAAAACCGGCCGGGCGGGCGCGAACGCCGCACCGGGCACGGATGCGTCACTCGGACGCGGGCTTCGACGCGCGGCGCGCGATTTCCCGGGCTGCCCTGTCGAGCAGCTCGCGGATCTCGCCCGCGCACATCGCCGCGAGCGGGGCGGAAGCCGCGCTCGGCAGCGCTTTCTTGTCGAAGCGCGTGTGCTGCCGCAGCAGCAGGTCGTAACCGGCGAATTCGGCGCGGCGCAGGCGAAACGCATCGCGCGCCAGCCGCTTCACGAGGTTACGTGTGACTGCCCGCGGCGCATACTTCTTGCCGATGACGAGCCCCAGGCGTGCGGGCTGACCGGTCGGCTTGCCGTAAATCACGAAGTGCGCGGAGCGCCGCCAGGGGCGCAAACGAAAAACGGATGAAAATTCATCCGTTTTCAGAAGTCGCGCAGCTTTCGGGAAGGCGGCTTTCGTCTGCGACGGATTCGCACCCGGCTCGACGGCACCTTCCGCAGGACTGCGGACGGCGGACACAGCGCGCAACCTGCCTTAGATGGCGAGGCGCTTGCGGCCCTTCGCGCGGCGAGCGTTGATGACCTTGCGGCCACCTGCCGTCTTCATGCGGACACGGAAGCCATGGGTGCGCTTGCGGCGCGTCACGGACGGTTGGTAAGTACGTTTCATGATGTTCTCACTTGTTCGAGAATGTCGAAATTCAGGGGACCGCGTGCCCTTAACCGGAGGCATTCGGGCGAACGCAATCGCCGGGAATACAGGATTGGTTTTCGCGGAACCCGCTATTTAAACCGTTTTTCCGTTGACGGTCAATACTTTACGCGTCGTTCGCCTGTGCCAGCCCGCCCCGATCCGGCCCCGCGGCCCACAAACACAGCCTGTGGATAAGTCCCGCTGTGGCCGCGTTTGGCGTTAGAATCTCGCCTTATCTCCAAGAATCCCGCACGCCGCTTCGGCTCGCGCCTGCCCCGCCAAGACTGTGACGCAGGCGTCCGACGCACGCTCGCACGACCGCTTCGGGCCTTGTTGCGCGACCGCGACAAGGGCGCCGGCGAGCCGCGCTGTGCACGCAAAAAACGACAGTTACTTGATGAACGATTTCTGGCAACACTGTTCCGCACTGCTGGAGCGCGAGCTGACGCCCCAGCAGTACGTGACGTGGATCAAACCCTTGGCCCCGGTGGCCTTCGATGCGTCGGCGAACACGCTGTCCATCGCCGCGCCGAACCGCTTCAAGCTGGACTGGGTCAAGAGCCAGTTTTCGGGCCGGATCAGCGATCTGGCCCGTGAATTCTGGAACACGCCGATCGAAGTCCAGTTCGTCCTCGATCCGAAGGCCGGCATGCGCAGCGCCGCGGCAGGCGCCACACCGGCCGCGCCGCGTGCGCCGCTGGCGCCGAGCGGCCCGGCCGCGACGGTCGCCGCGATCGCCGCCAACCTGACCGCGAATGCCGCCGCCGCGCCCAGCGCGCCGGCCGACGTGCCGATGACGCCGTCGGCGGCCGCCGCGCACCACCTGAACGCCGACGACGCCGACATCGACCTGCCGAGCCTGCCCGCGCACGAAGCGGCGGCCGGCCGCCGCACGTGGCGTCCGGGCCCGGGCGCCGCGCCCGCGAACGGCGGCGAAGCCGATTCGATGTACGAACGTTCGAAGCTGAACCCGGTGCTCACGTTCGACAACTTCGTGACCGGCAAGGCGAACCAGCTCGCGCGCGCCGCCGCGATCCAGGTCGCGGACAACCCGGGCATCTCGTACAACCCGCTGTTCCTGTACGGCGGCGTCGGCCTCGGCAAGACCCACCTGATCCACGCGATCGGCAACCAGTTGCTGCTCGACAAGGCCGGTGCACGGATCCGCTACATCCACGCCGAGCAGTACGTGTCGGACGTGGTGAAGGCGTACCAGCGCAAGGCGTTCGACGACTTCAAGCGCTACTACCATTCGCTCGACCTGCTGCTGATCGACGATATCCAGTTCTTCTCCGGCAAGTCGCGCACGCAAGAGGAATTCTTCTACGCGTTCGAGGCGCTGGTCGCGAACAAGGCGCAGGTCATCATCACCAGCGACACGTATCCGAAGGAAATCTCGGGCATCGACGATCGCCTGATCTCGCGCTTCGACTCGGGCCTCACCGTCGCGATCGAGCCGCCGGAGCTGGAGATGCGCGTCGCGATCCTGATGCGCAAGGCGCAGTCGGAAGGCGTGAATTTGTCGGAGGACGTCGCGTTCTTCGTCGCGAAGCACCTGCGCTCGAACGTGCGCGAGCTCGAAGGCGCGCTGCGCAAGATCCTCGCGTATTCGAAGTTCCACGGCCGCGAGATCTCGATCGAGCTGACCAAGGAAGCGCTGAAGGACCTGCTGACCGTGCAGAACCGGCAGATTTCGGTCGAGAACATCCAGAAGACCGTCGCCGACTTCTACAACATCAAGGTCGCGGATATGTACTCGAAGAAGCGCCCCGCGAACATCGCGCGGCCGCGGCAGATCGCGATGTACCTGGCGAAGGAACTCACGCAGAAGAGCCTGCCGGAAATCGGCGAGCTGTTCGGCGGGCGCGATCACACCACCGTGCTGCACGCGGTGCGCAAGATCGCCGACGAGCGCAGCAAGGACGCGCAGCTCAACCACGAGCTGCACGTGCTGGAACAGACGCTGAAGGGCTGAGCGCGTGCACCGCGCTTGATAATTCGGCCTCCGCCCCAATTTAAGGGGGGCGGTTCGGTTTTGAGGCACAATACTGGTTTGACCGCCCCGGTGGTGGCGGGCCAAGAGCCCGGCCGGCGGGGCGCTGCGTGGCTGCTGCGCTGCAGGCCGTTACTCAACGAAGGAACTCTATGCAACTGGTCAAGACCGAACGAGACACCCTCCTCAGGCCGCTGCAAACGGTCAGCGGCATCGTCGAACGCCGCCATACGTTGCCGATCCTCGCCAACCTGCTGATCACCAAGAACGGCCCGGACGTTTCATTCCTGTCGACCGACCTGGAGCTGCAGATCACCACGCGCGCCGATTTCGGCGTCGGCGGCGACCAGGTCGCGACCACCGTCGCGGCCCGCAAGCTGCTCGACATCCTGCGCGCGATGCCTGACGGCCAGGTCACGCTGTCGCTCGCCGACAAGCGCCTCACCGTTCAATCGGGCAAGAGCCGCTTCGCACTGCAGACGCTGGCGGCCGACGAGTTCCCGACCGTCGCGCAGGCGAAGGATTTCGGCGCCACGCTCACCGTCCCGCAGAAGTCGTTCCGCCAGTTGCTCGGCATGGTGCACTTCGCGATGGCGCAGCAGGACATCCGCTACTACCTGAACGGCATGCTGCTCGTCGTCGACGGCGACCAGCTGATGGCCGTGGCCACCGACGGCCACCGCCTCGCGTTCTCGTCGATGAAGCTCGAAGGCGGCACGTTCGGCCGCCAGGAAGTCATCGTGCCGCGCAAGACGATTCTCGAGCTGCAGCGCCTGCTCGAAGACATCGACGACACCGTCACCATCGACATCGCGCAAACCCAGGCCAAGTTCACGTTCGGCCAGGTCGAGCTCGTGTCGAAACTCGTCGAGGGCAAGTTCCCCGACTTCCAGCGCGTGATCCCGAAGGCGCACAAGAACACGTTCGAGATCGGCCGTGAAGAGTTGCAGCGTTCGCTGCAGCGCGCGGCCATCCTGACCTCGGACAAGTTCAAGGGCGTGCGCTGCATCATCGCGCCGGGCCAGCTGAAGATCATGTCGACCAACGCCGATCAGGAAGAGGCGCAGGAAGAACTCGAAATCGCCTACCAGGGCGATACCGTCGACATCGGCTTCAACGTCACGTATCTGCTCGACGTGCTCGCGAACCTGAAGGTCGACACCGTGCAGGTGAGCCTCGGCGACGCCAGCTCGAGCGCGCTGATCACCGTGCCCGAGAACGACGAGTTCAAGTATGTCGTGATGCCGATGCGCATCTGACGCGCTCGACATCGCGACACACACCAGGGGGCGGCAAGCCCCTTTGGCGTTTTTATGGCGAACCGACAACCCGCCCTTTTGGTGCCGTTTCGGCACCTGGGGCGGGCCAGGAAACTGGAGCGGCCCGGCGATTTCTCTCGCTGAAACGCACCGCGCCGCCACGAGAGTGGCCCCGCAGAACCGGAAGATATCCATGAGTGAACAGCACAATTCGCAACCCGATAACAGCAGCTACGGCGCCTCGTCGATCCAGATCCTCGAAGGTCTGGAAGCGGTGCGCAAGCGCCCCGGGATGTACATCGGCGACACGTCGGACGGCACCGGTCTGCACCACCTCGTGTTCGAGGTGCTCGACAACTCGATCGACGAAGCGTTGGCCGGGTACTGCAACGACATCCACGTGACGATTCACGCCGACAACTCGATTTCCGTGGTCGACAACGGCCGCGGGATTCCGACCGACGTGAAGATGAACGACAAGCACGAGCCGAAGCGCAGCGCCGCCGAGATCGTGATGACCGAGCTGCACGCCGGCGGCAAGTTCGACCAGAACAGCTACAAGGTGTCCGGCGGCCTGCACGGCGTGGGCGTGTCGTGCGTGAACGCGCTGTCGAGCTGGCTGCGCCTCACCGTGCGCCGCGACGGCAAGAAGCGGTTCATGGAGTTCCACCGCGGCGTCGCGCAGGATCGCGTGATCGAAGTGGTGGACGGCGTGGAAGTGTCGCCGATGCTCGTGACCGGCGACACCGAGAACCGCGGCACCGAAGTGCATTTCATGGCCGATCCGACCATTTTCGGGACCGTCGAGTATCACTACGACATTCTGGCCAAGCGGATGCGCGAGCTTTCGTTCCTGAACAACGGCGTGCGGATTCGTCTGACCGACCTGCGTTCGGGCAAGGAAGACGATTTCGCATTCGCCGGCGGTGTGAAGGGCTTCGTCGAGTACATCAACAAGACGAAGACCAACCTGCACCCGACCGTGTTCTTCGCCAACGGCGAGAAGGACGGCGTGGGCGTCGAAGTCGCGATGCAGTGGAACGACAGCTACAACGAAAACGTGCTGTGCTTCACGAACAACATCCCGCAGCGCGACGGCGGCACGCACCTGACCGGCCTGCGGGCCGCGATGACGCGCGTCATCAACAAGTACATCACCGACAACGAAATCGCGAAGAAGGCGAAGGTCGAGACGACCGGCGACGACATGCGCGAAGGGCTGTCGTGCGTGCTCTCCGTGAAGGTGCCGGAGCCGAAGTTCAGCTCGCAGACGAAGGACAAGCTGGTTTCTTCCGAGGTTCGTGCGCCGGTTGAGGAAGTTGTGGCGAAGGCGCTGGAAGAGTTCCTGCTGGAAACGCCGATCGACGCGAAGATCATCTGCGGGAAGATCGTCGAGGCTGCTCGGGCGCGGGATGCTGCGCGGAAGGCGCGTGAAATGACGCGTCGGAAGGGCGTACTCGACGGCGTCGGCCTGCCCGGTAAGCTCGCGGATTGCCAGGAGAAAGACCCGGCGAAGTGCGAAATCTACATCGTCGAGGGTGACTCGGCAGGTGGGTCGGCGAAGCAAGGGCGCGATCGGAAGTTCCAGGCGATCCTGCCGCTGCGCGGCAAGGTGCTGAACGTCGAGAAGGCGCGCTACGACAAGCTGCTGTCGTCGGAACAGATCGTCACGCTCGTGACCGCGCTTGGGTGCGGCATCGGCAAGGAAGACTACAACCTCGAGAAGCTCCGCTATCACCGCATCATCATCATGACCGACGCGGACGTCGACGGTGCGCACATCCGGACGCTGCTACTCACGTTCCTGTATCGCCAGATGCCGGACATGATCGAGCGCGGGTACGTGTATATCGCGCAGCCGCCGCTTTACAAGATCAAGGCGGGTAAGGACGAGCGGTATCTGAAGGATGACGTGGAGCTCAACGCGCATATGCTGCGGTTGGCGCTGCAAGGGTCGGAGCTGGTGCCGGGTGAGAATGCGGCGGCGATTTCTGGGGATGCGCTTGGGGAGCTTGCTCGGTCGTATCTGCTGTCGCAGAGCGTGATCGATCGGTTGAGCCGGTTGTATGACCCGGCCGCGCTGGAAGCCGTTATGGACGGGGTGGTGATCGATCTTTCCAATGAGGAGTCGACTGAGGCTTCGGCTAAGGCGCTGCATGCTGCGTTGCATGATGACGCGCTGAAGAATGAAGTGCGGGTTGTGCCTTCGTATGACCCGGTTCGCGAACAGCGGGCGCTGCATGTCGAGCGCACGCATCACGGCAACGTGCGGGTTTCGGTCATCGACCAGGAATTCCAGCACACGGCGGATTATCAGCAGCTCGTGACGACGGCGAATACGTTCAAGGGGCTGATTGGGGAAGGTGCGGTCATCAAGCGCGGTGAGCGCAGCATGGCCGTGGCGGACTTCAAGAGCGCGATGAAGTGGCTGCTGGCGGATGCTGAACGCAACGTCTCCAAACAGCGCTATAAGGGGCTCGGCGAGATGAACCCCGAGCAGCTGTGGGAAACGACGATGGATCCGGCCGTGCGGCGTCTGCTGCGTGTGCAGATCGAGGATGCGATCGCGGCGGATGGGATCTTTACTACCCTCATGGGGGATGATGTCGAGCCGCGGCGGGCGTTTATTGAGAGCAATGCGTTGCGGGCGGGGAATATTGACGTTTGAGGTTGTAGGTTGTCAGAGATAGTGAAAAACGTGTCACTGAAATGAAAAAAGTTTCTCAGTGTCCGTGAAAAATTAGAATCATCGTTATAGCCCGGTCGACTGCCAATGTCTTCCGGGCTATTTTATTTTCTGGCACCGATAATCCCACGGCATCAAAGTCCGTGACCCTGACCCAAGAAATAGTCCGGTTCAAAAGTAGAGAAATTCGGCATGATGTGTCCAAGCGGACACGAAGGCCATGCCATGAAGACAAGCAAGTTTACGGAAGAGCAGATCGCATTTGCACTGAAGCAAGCCGAGTTGGGGACGAAGGTCGAAGAGATCTGCCGCAAGCTCGGAATAAGCGAGGCGACTTTCTACAACTGGAAGAAGAAATTCGGAGGTCTGGGACCTTCTGAGTTGCGCCGCTTGCGCCAGCTCGAAGAGGAAAACGCGAAGTTGAAGCGGCTCGTAGCAGACCTGAGCCTGGACAAGGCCATGCTGCAGGACGTACTCGCAAAAAAGCTCTGAAGCCTTCCCGTCGGCGCATGTTGATCGATGAGTTGCGTGATCGCTATCGAACCAGCTTGACGAAGACATGCGCGTTGTTTGGCATGTCTCGTTCGCTGTATCGGTATCAGTCGGTTGCGCGCGATTCGTCGGCGCTGCTCATGCGTATCAAGGAAATCACCGCCACGCGCGTGCACTACGGGTATCGACGCGTTCATGTGGTCCTGCGACGGGAAGGCTGGCGAGATAATTGCAAGCGCGTCTACAGGCTGTATCGTGCGGAGGGCCTGTCACTGCGGCATAAGCGACCACGACGTAACAAATCGGCTCGGCTGCGACAGCCCAAGCACATCGTGACCGCGATCAACGAAATCTGGAGCATGGATTTCGTTGCAGATGCCCTGTTCGATGGGCGACGCCTTCGGACTCTGACCGTCGTCGACAACTACACACGGGAATGTTTGGCCATCGAGGTCGGACAAAGTCTGAAGGGAGAGCATGTGGTCAAAGCGCTGATGCGTATTACTGCAACACGTGGGCACCCCGCCACGATCAAGGTCGACAATGGCAGCGAGTTCATCTCGAAGGCAATGGATCGCTGGGCCTACGAACATGGCGTTGAATTGGATTTCAGTCGGCCGGGCACGCCCACTGACAATGCCAAGGTCGAAAGCTTCAACGGGCGTTTCCGGCAGGAATGTCTGAACGCACATTGGTTCTTGTCATTGGCCGACGCGCAGAGCAAAATCGACGACTGGCGCACGTACTATAACGAGGTGCGCCCCCACTCTGCATTGCAGTGGATGACGCCCGCCGAATTCGCCCGTCAGGCAAGGGAATCCGCCTCGCCTGACAACTCAACCAAGCCGGAAATCTCCACTTCCGACCGGGACTAATTCTGGTTCAGGGTCACAAGCCGGAAATCTCCACTTCCGACCGGGACTAATTCTGGTTCAGGGTCACAAGCCGGAAATCTCCACTTCCGACCGGGACTAATTCTGGTTCAGGGTCAGTAGGAATCTAGACTACCAGATATCATGCCTGCCCCGCCCGCTATCAGCTCTGCCTCAGCCGGCTGTCGCCAACCACCACCCATTCCTCGTAATCCGCCATAACAAGTTCAGGGCGTCGCATCAGCGGATTCAGAAACGCCTTGCGATGCGGATGCGCGAAAACGTTTGGCTCAATTACAGCTGCGTCCAGCAGCTCTTTAAATTTTCCGAACCGATTTTCCCAAGAGTAGTCCTCGCCGTTCGCAGCCATGGCTTGGATCAATTTGCGGTGGACATCGTTATTTTTTCGTTTTCCGACAGCGTCCATCGCGGCAAACAAAGTCCGCAAAAAGTCTTTCAGTTTTTCGATCAATTCAAGCTTCTGCTCTTCGGTCAACTGCAAAGCCACCAGAAGCTCCAACGCATCGAGCGACTCCGCTATCGCCGCGACGGATTGCGGCAAGCCATTCTTGGAGGCAAGCTCCTTTGCGCGATTCCGCTTCTTGCTCTCCGGGATCTCGTCCAGCCCCCAGCCCTCTGACTCTTCAACGAGGTCGATATCGAACACCGCACCGACACGCTCGTCTGCGTCCTTAGTTTTCGCGGAAAGGTGGTTGACGACTTGTTCAGCGAACGCCACTCGCCACTCGTCGTTGTGCCGGCGCAGTTCAGCGCGGTCAAAATCGAGAATCCCGAGCAGCCGCGTGCGGCTCGATAGCCACGCCGTTCCATACTTCCGCAGCTTTGCCGCGCGAACTATGTCTCGGAGGACCAATTCGTCCAAAAAGTCGGAGAGCCCCATTGCTCCCAAACTGTCCTTCCCGCCGGAGAGCGTTGCACGCCACGTTCTCCAATGTGTTTCAAGGTCGCGGTCCTTGAAGAAGCCGCAATACGCGGCGTTCATCTTTTCCACCAAATCCATGGCGTCGAGGTCGGAAACCGCAATCCCGCCATATTTTGCGAAGACCTTCGGAAGGTTCTTGGAGACGATGCCCGCATGAGAGAAGTCGACAATCAGGCAGTCGCTTTTCCATTTCCGCAAACGATTCGCGCGACATGCGGTCTGAAACAGCAAGACATCGTCCATGCCGCGGTCAATGAACACGGTGTGCAACGTCGGTTCGTCAAATCCGGTGAGAAGCTTGTCCACGACAACCACAATGGAATTGCGCACCTTCAACCCGCCCGCGCTTTCGATGCCTTTGCGTCGAAACGCATCGATAATCTGTTCCTGATTGCGTCCGTCGTTTTTCGACGAGCAGCTCGCTTCCCCCTGCTTGTCCGTGTAGAGGAGCAACACCGGGATGTTTCTCAGGGTTTCAGCATGCTCTGAGAAACGGGAGTCAGCTGCAAGAGCCTCCAACTCTTCCTTGAGCAGGGTTTGGTAAGCGATTGCGGATCGGATCGAATTGGAGGCAAACAAGGCCTTACCCTCGCCGAGGGTCCGGCCTCCTGCAGGCCGCACGGCCATCATAGTTTTAGCAGCGAAGACACGCGCGGCTTTTCTCGCCACGAACCGCTGACGATTTGGATTCTCATAAATCTCGTCGGCGGTGGGCGCGCGCAGCTTGTCTCCTTCGCCAATTTTCGACAGGGTGTCGGTTATCGCATACACGACATGATCTTCGAATCTAACCACGTTCTGGATGGGATTGAGGATCACCTTGTCCCGTATCGCTTGCGTCATCGTGTAAGCGAAATACGGAGCCCAACGAATGTCATCGCCAGGCGAACTGGGCGAGCGCCACTCTCCGATCCTAGCGAGGATTTCGTCCGTGGGCGTGGCCGTCAGCCCAATGACCAAATTGCGCTTCGCGCCTTCTGGGCGAATCGTGCCCCACTGATCGAATACGTCAATCATCGCGTTATGCAACACGCCGCTTTGCGAGCGGTGAACCTCGTCGATCACGAACGCTACACGCATACGAAGAAGGAGCTCGGCGAGTTCGGGGTCTTCGCCGGCAAGGCGCTGCAGCGATGGAAACTTGTGAACGTTCACCACTACGACGCGAGTGCGGCCGATCAAAGCGAGCCGCAGCTGCTTGAATGTCCGAGCCTCAGCGACAATCTCTCGTGTCGCGCGCAGCCGACCCGCTTCCTCAGCGACGTTTTTGCGAAGTTCTGTCCGATCGGTCAGCAACACGCAAAGGTCAAAAAGGGGAGCGAATGTTTTGCTGCGCGGGTCGGGCATGTCCGCCAACGCTTGCGCGAGCCAAACGATAACGTTTGTTTTGCCAAGCCCTGCTGCACCTTGGAGAAGCACAGAGTGAGATTCCGCTCCGTTTCGATAAAGCAAGGTTTCGCTGACGATCTGGTCGGCTTTCGCGGAGTCCAAGTCGGGGAGGTCGATCGCCAGCCTTTCCCTCACTGTCTGCTCACTTATTTTTGGACGGCCCTCCTCGGCATAAAGCTCGCGGACACGGCGAATGGTCTGAAATAACATAGCCCGCTGAGCGGGGCGTGGAAGCAGTATCTCTGCCCCGGTAGTCGTGCGGCTTGGACGGCTTTGGTTGAAGTAGAAGATTTCGCGGTCAATGCCGTCCCCGGCCGAGAACAGGGCCGCTAGGTGATCGGCCAGCGCCTCGCTCGGCGACTTCTCTCGCATGTCTGCGCCACGGGTGAACGCCGCGATGAGGCGCTGCGGGATTACAGCCTCCAAACCGATCCGATCGCCCTTTTCGATGGCTTCATCCACGTCAGCTAGTAGCCATTCGAGGTCTTGCAGCAACATCAGGTTGCCCATGTCGACGCAGCTGATGTGGACCGCCTTTTCGTAAAGGCAGACCTCTTGACGAATGCGGTTCCTTTCAGCAGCTGGCATTGAGCGGCTTCTGAAACCCGGCCATTTTCCGCCGGCGCGTGCCCAATCCTCGCGCGCTTCAGCCAAGACTGCTATCGCCGATTCGACGCAGTTGTGCGCTATCTTTTTGCGTCCATCAGTCGCAGCTGTCTGCCCAGTCTGGGCGGTTTTCAGCTCGGAATAGGCAAAATAAACTCCATTGACGAAGAACACGTAGTCAGGGCGTCGCTTGATGCGCTTGCCGGTCAACGGAAAGACGCGTTCAAACGCGGCTTCGGGAACTGCACGCAAAAGGTTGCGGGCGAAGAAATCGGCCGCTGCTTGCTGAGCCCCTGCGCGCGGGGCCTCGTTCCAGAGAGAAAACGAATATGACCGAAAGACAATCGGCTCGCGAAGAACGAACGACGCGTTGGGGGTCGCCGCTATCCTCGGCGCGAGCGCTTCTTCGATGAATGCCTTGGCGCAATCTTCGTCCGAGGCGAAAGCCTGCGCCGCCTTCTCAAACGCGGCTTGGTTGGACGGGTTCCCATCTCGGATGAACTCGAGGATGTCGCCGGGTATAAGCCATCTATCGGAATCGATATCTGACGGTTTGCCCAGTACCCAACCGAGTTGATCTTGTCCGTGCCCAGTCAGAAACGGTAAGAACACCCCTCGCTGAAAATCATCCTCTTTGAACCCGTGCCTCATTATTTACCCCGTTTTTATGCCGCTTTTTCGACTGCTCCGTCTTCGTCCAGTCCGGTCAATTGAAACGCGAGTAGTCTGCCAGTGACCGCTTCATCAATGATAGAGCGGCGTTGCTGGCTCAGCAGCTCTTCCATGCGATCAAGCGCTTCGGATTGTCGATTGATCCCGGCTAGACGCCGATCCAGTTCTTTCGCGAGGTCGAATTGGACGTCGAGCGGCGGCAGCGGTATGCGAATATCTTTAAATTTGTCCCAGTAAAGGCGCAACCGAAAATCAATGATCCCTCGGGAGCGCGCTCGCATTTCCTCGATCGCAGAGGCCGTCCGCAGCATATGTTCGACGAAGCTCGGCACAACTTGTCGCTTCGGTCTCGCCACGACGTAGGCGGGGCTTACCAAACCCTCGACTTTTGCAACACCGAAGCCACCTTGCCATGCACGCATTTGGTTGTACACGATATCGCCTGGCTGGACTTTTTTATAGAGACCGCGGTTCTCGCTTCTCGCGACCTTTCGATCCTGCTCGTCGTCGGCGAGCTCTTTGTCCGAAATGCCTGAATGAATCGAGACGCTCAGTATTGGAAGGCCGGCTCCGCCGAAGGCGGAGCTTTGCCGAAACAGATTGCCGAGTCGTTCGACGCGCCAACCTGATGGCACGGGCCCGTGCCACGCTTCGTCTGCAAGCGGTTCGGTCCCGATCGTCGCAGCGCGGGCAAAAATAACTTCCTCCCGAATCGACCGTTTTAGCTCAGCGATGAGAGTGCGACGACGCGCGAGCAACTCCACCTGGCGGTCGATAAGAGCGAGCCGCTGTTTGAGCAGCGTTACGATTGCGCCCTGGGTCGCCAGATCGGGGAGCGGAATGCGCTGCGAAGACAAGATTCCCCAATCGACTCTGGGCATTTTCGCGCCAGAGACATGCTCGCTTAGCTTGTCGGTGAAGCCTTTCGAGATTAGAACGAATGCCAGATACTCTGGATCGGCGATGCCGATGTTCGGTGCGAGAAGCAAAAATTCCGTCGATACGGCCAGTGGCTCGGCCACGATGAACGCCTTCGCGAGATATGGCCGCAGTTTCCCATAGCAAATTGTCCCAACCCGCGCAAGATTGCTAGTCGACACGTGTGTGCCGAGTTCGATCGGCCGCGCGATGCCTCGCTGGGCTTCGACATGCTCCATGCCAACGTAACGCTTCGGCACGAACTGGTTCTTCACGCGCGGCAGATGCGCAGCGTCCTTTAGCCGAGCGTCAGTCCACCCGGCCGGAAGCCCCCGCATCCATAGAGGCGGTTGTTCTGCTCGAATCCCTTTCACTGGCGCCTCCGGCCACCGACGGCTTCCAACGCGGCCTGCAAATCGGTCATCTCTCGCGCCAGAATCTCTAGCTCATTGGCGAGCTCTTCACTGCTGGGAACATGCACCCGCTTCGGAAAAAAACGATTGAAATTGATCTCGCAGCCGAGCTTTTGTCCAAGGCGCCTTCGCGGTTCTCGGACCCAACTGTTCAAAAATTCTTCAATAAAGCGATCGTTTTCGGACGGGTCCGACGAAAACGCCGTTATCTCGTGATCTTTTTCAAGGAGGGGACCAATCACCGTCGTCACCTTTACGACTTCCCCCGATTTCTTTGACTTCGACACCTTCGCCTTTACCGACACACGTCCCAGTCCAAGCGACATGTGGCCTTCGACTCTTTCCTCAGTCAGTCGCCCGCTCTCGACATCCCAGCGCCACTGATTACCGTCCGAAGCGACAAGGTGAATCGAGGTCGCGCGCTTGACCCATTCGTTAAGTGTTGCTGCGGCCGCCACAGGTGTCGATCCGATGCTTTCGGCGTCGTCCAGCACACCGCGGACGATCTTTACGAGACGATCGTCGATAGACAGTTCCAGCTCGTCGCAATTGAGTTCCACTGGCTCTTGAATCGCGCGCCCTTCTTCATCATGTCGATGCACCTCTATCTCGACGTCGTTGTAAAGCAACTGGTCGATCGTCAGCACCTTTGACAGTGGTCCATCGGCGTACGCTTCAAAAGCTCGAACAATCGTCTCGCGCGTCTCGGACGAGATCTTGCAATTCTTCTTGTTCAAATTACGTTCCAGCTTCGTTCCGCAATCTTCCGCGTTGATCAATAAGACCCTTCCACTTCGGTGCCTCGGCTTGTTCCTATTGAGGACCCACATGTAGGTGGAGATGTCTGTGTTGAAAAACTCGCCTCTCGGTAACTGGATGATTGCCTCGACCAGGTCTTGCTCTTTGAGCAACCAGAGCCGTGTTTGAGACTCGCCGCTGCCAGCTCCGCCGGAAAAGAGAGTCGATCCGTTATGGACGATCGTAGCGACGCCTTGCTCGGCAAGATGGAAAGCGGCATGCTGTAAGAACAGCAATTGACCATCCGAAATCGGCGGCAGGCGATCTCTCGAAAATCGGCCCGACGCGTCCGATTCGATAGCGAACCTGAAATCCTTCCAATCGCTGCCATACGGTGGATTCGCGACGATGACATCAAATTTTTCGGAGAGGAAGAGATCGTTCGTCAGGGTGTTTTCATGCTCGATGCGCGAGTCTTCCCGGAAGCGCGCCTCGATCGCTGCAAGCGCATATAGCGCGTCATTGAGCTCTTGTCCTCGCGTGCGCACGGACAGACGAGGGAACGCCTGACGCAATGCATCCTCGGTCGCGAACAAAAAATTCCCGCCGCCGCATGCCATGTCATAGACGTCCGCAACGCCGTCTTCAAGCGACCCTTCTTTTCGCAGGCTCACAATTAAGTCGGCTGCAAGGTCGATCACGTCCGACGGTGTGTATTGTTCGCCAGCGGTTTCGGCTGAAATGTCCCCCCAACGCCTCTTTATATGCTCTTCGATCGTGGTGACTTCCGAGTTCGTGAACGGCGTCAGGTCGATCGCCGCCCAGCGAGACGCGAAGGCGTAAAGCGGGCTATTTGGGCGTGAAAAAAGGTCTGAAGCCTTTCCTTGGATGTCGAGATATTTGGGCGCACCTTCTGGATACCCGAGCCCCAGCAACCGCTTCGTCTCAGTGTCATAGAGCTCCAAGTGCGCAAGCAGGCGCCCCCGAAAATTTCCGCCAGGAACCGCGCACGTCTCCTTAAGACCCTTGCCCAAGAGCAGCAGCTCCGGGTGAAAACCTTTGTTTTCAGCGCGCGCCGAAGCTTCCAACCATTCACGATGATCAGCGAGCTCAAAATCGAAGCCCATTCCCATTGCCTTTTCGAACTGCGCGATCTTTTCCGCACGGAAACGCCGCAATCGCGATTCCAAAAGCATCAGCGCGAAAAAGGGCATCATGTAGCTGGGGAAATCGCCCTCCTTGATGCCCGCCCCGCGGAGCGTGTCCGCCGTCTTCCAGATCGTTTCGGCGTAGGAGAGCAGGGCGGCTCCAATTTTTTGCGACATTATCATTCTCAGGCTTGTGTTCAACTGCCAGTGCGTGTTTCAGCTGAATTGCTGGGGCGCCTTCCGCCTTCCAGAACAGCCAGACGCACGGGTAAGGGTGCATTTTAAACCGACGGGCACGTAAGGGAGCCGGAGACCCCTTCGGAGCCACTGGTCGCGGATGAACTCGTATCGGCCCCACCACTGCCGGCCCACCCATGCGTGGGATGCCGTCGGATGAATGGTACAGCCTACGATAGCGAAGTAGGACGAGCACGGTCGCTCTAAGCGACGTGTCGTACCCTAGCACGACATGCACGGTAATCGATGAACTAGGAGCTGGAGTGGCCATGATGAAGAAATTGACGCGCATTGGATTCCAGTGCGCAGGGCAATGGTCGATCGGCTCTCTTTGGAGCTCGTGGGTGTGAGCCCCCGATACTGATAGCGCATTCCGTGTGCTTCGGGCCATCCCCCCGGACTGGTCGAGCAGGCGTGACGTGACCGACCGCAGGGGGCGCGGTAGATAGCGTGTAGGGGCACGCTATGCGGTGGACTGAGCGACGGCGAATCCGCTAAGGAGAAACTCATCCCCCATTGATGACCCGTTCTTTGTCATCCCGATTCCCTGTCAGATCGAGTCCCAGCTAATACACATCATCATGTCGTCCCTTCGAGCACTGGCTGCTCCAGAGCGATCATGTCGACAACATTCTGGAGTTCACCCAATAACTCCGCCTGTTGGACTTGCAAGTACTGGCGCACCGACTCGTTCCCAAGCAACCTCGAAAGATAGCCCTTTGCGAGCACGAGGTTGAGGACGTCCTGTCCATAAGTCTGCTCGACCACCTTGTACTGCCCCTGCAGATTGCTCATCTCCCGCTCCATCTTTGCCATTTGCTCGGGGCTCACGCCGGCAAGCTTTCTCGGTTTTTTTCCTTCGACCAACCGAGATGCCGGCGTCGCAACGAGCAACGCTTCCGCATAAGACACGGAAAGGTTGTTCGCCGCTACCATCAGTTCGACACATTCGACTTGCCGCGTCGGCTTCATCTTCCTCAGAGCCCGCGCGAGCTCCGGTGAAAACTGCCGGTCCTTCAGGAGCTCGGTCGCTTCAGCGCAAATCCCATCCAACAATGCCATCCTTTTGATGATCTGAGACACATCTACCGACAGCGCTTTCGCGAGCCGCTCAGGAGACACACCTCGTTCAACGGCCCGACGAATCATGAAGTGCTCCTGGATGGTCGAAAGTCGATTGACGCGGTTGTTGTACGTGTAGCTCTCATCGTCCGTGGCAACGAGGCACGACACGGTGTTGAACTGGAGCTCCTGCAACGCGATCAGTCGCAGATGCCCATCGAGCAGGACGTGGTTGCCCGATGCCTGATCGACCGCCGTCACCGAAAGGGGCTCGATCAAGCCCACCTCTTCGATGGAGCTTCTGATTTGCTTGAACTTTCGCGAGTTCATCATGCCGGCAGGCGTACGCCGTGACGGCAGGATGCTCGTGATCGGAACGGAAAGTGGTTCCGGAATGAATCCAAGTGCTACGCCGGTCATGCTGGACTCCCGCTCGGCCAAACACGTTCCGCCAGATACTTCGGCAAAGTCGCTAGCTCCTCAGCGCGCAGCAGATTGAAGAAGTTCTCATCGGCAAATAGCTGCCTAAGGGCGCCGACAATGAACAGCAACCGCTGCTGCGTAAACTCTGCCTTCCGCACCATCGTTTTCTGCCGCTCAACTTCATGCTGATACGTTCGGACGAGGCTCGATGTGGTCACGTCCATCACCTTGCGCGTCATGTTTCGATTCGCCGTGCGGCCGAGCGCCTTCCTCCGCTCGATGACGCGCCGAGCATCCATCAGCTGGCGCCCACGCAATCTCCCCGATTCATATGCCTCCTGCAGTGCGGCCTGGATCGCCTCATCGTCGTCGCCGGCACCAACAATCGATAACGCTGCGTTCAGCGGGATTCGGCCTTTCTCCACCGCGATCACAAGTCGCTCCTCGCCCTGATGCAGCAGCGTCAGGATTCCCTGCACGTAGTGCTGTGTGAGGCCCGTCTTCTCGGCGATCGCCTTCGGGGCGTATCCGCGTTCCTGCAGTTCGCGTATGCCGGCGAGCAGTTCGAGCGGTCGGCACTGTCGTCTCGCGATGTTCTCCGTCAGGCTCATGATGAAAGCGTCTTCGTCGCTCACGCTCACCACCAGCGCTGGTATCGTCGTTTCGCCGAGCGATCGGAACGCCTTCAGTCGCCCCTCGCCACACACGAGCAGATACTTCTCCACGCCACTTGCCGTTGCCCGTGGCGTGACCAGGATCGGTTTCTTCAGGCCAATGGTCTTGATGTTGGTGACTATTTCGTCGAAAACTCGACCATTGCGCTCGCGAGGATTGATCACCTCGATCTGGCTGATGGGAATCATCCGAACCTCACCGTGCTGCTCACGCTGAGTCATGCTCTTCTCCTCAGCCGAGCACGCTGTGCCATACCGTATAAGTAGTCCAGCGTGTCAAAGCGATAGCTCTCGAACTCGATCGGATTCCAGTCCGCGAGGCTGATACGAGGCTGCCAAAAGTCGATGTGCGGCAGCAGGTAGTAGTCGAGCGCAGTCGAGTTGCTCTGGTCCAGCCTGACTGCCACGGTGATATCCGGCAGCAGGCTCGTGTCGAACCGCACCTTCCAGCGGTTACGGCCGCTCCCGCGCACTTGACACCGTGACAGCACGATGCAGGCAGTGAACTCCCTATTCACAGTCAGCAGGTCCGTCGCCGGATCGCGTGACACGGATCCGCCGAGATCCGCGATCTTCTTTTCCGTGTCGGCAACGATCTCTGGGTGCAGTTGCCGAATGAAGCGGTTCGTCTCGATATAACGATAGTCACGGCCGGGCGTGAAGCCAACCGTCTGGTACGCACGAATCAAGCTGCCGAAGCGATACACATAAACCGAGGTGGACGGCATACCCTCGGTTTCGTCGATCACGACGCCCGATAGAAAACCTCGGCTTCGATACAGGTTTCGCAGACGCTCGATAAGCTCCTCACTCGAGTAGCGCCGCGCGCGCGCCCGCATGATGCCCTGCGCGGTATAGAACGTTTCGCTCGGCACGATGGATTCGAACGCCCCCTCCTTGCGTATCCACATCTCCGACGGATTCGTGACGCGCGATTTCTTCAGCTTGAACGACACACGGTTGTAGACGTTGTTGCCGATGTACTTTTCGTTGGTCAGCACCTCCCGAATAGTTGCCCGAGTCCAGGGACGCCCAAGGTCCGTCTGAACATTCATGCCGTTCAGGCGTGCGGCGATCTCGTGCTCATTGAGTGACTCATTGATGAACCAGCTGTAAATGAGATTGACGATACGCACCTCGCTATCCGGGCCCGGCATCAGAATGACGCGGTCCGTCTGCAGGCACTTGTGTTGACCGCGTTGCAATTCCCCTTTCATGAGGCCATGCTCGTCGACCAGGATCCGGCGCAACGCATAGCCTGCCGGGCCGCCTTGCCGGAAACCGAGCTCGATCAACCGACACTGGCCGGCGAAGACTTTCGCTGACAACTCGCGGCTGTACTCACCGGCCATCGCGCGCTTCACGCCTTTGACGATCGTCGAAACTGGCGAGCCGTCGTTCTCGAACTGCTCGGCGCAATAGGCAACCTGGATGCCTGCGCGCCGGCAGATGTACTCGTAATAGGCACTTTCGTCTGCATCCTGGAATCGTCCCCAGCGGCTTACGTCATAGACGAGGATCACCTGGAAATCGGCCATGCCGGTTTCCACGTCCCGGATCAGCTGCTGCAGCGCTTGGCGCCCATCGATTCGCAAACCACTTTTACCCTCGTCGGCGTAGGTCCGTACGATCTCGAGATCGCGACGAGCAGCGTAGTCGCGAATCCGATCACGCTGATTCTCCGTCGAGTATTGCTGGTGCTCCGTCGACATCCGAACGTATTCAGCAGCCCGCATCCTGCAAGTCTGCTCGCCAACGGATTCGCATGTGCATTCGAGGTCCACGATCCAGCTCCCACCGGCAACCGCTCCCCGCTGCGCCGTCCACGACATCAACTACATGGACTTGTATCGGCGGACGCGTCGCGCCTTGCAACGACGTCGAATGCGAGCGAGTACACAGCCAAGGTAGCAGGCCATAGACCCTTGTCGTACACGTCATCTCTTTGCAATCACGCCGGAACAGGCCTCGGCTCAGACAGCACGGCGATGTGCACCGTCCACGCGTTCATCTTTGCAACGCCGGCCTCAACCGCGTTGCGCAGGATATAGAACCCAGATGCCAGCGGGCGATGGGCCGACCACGCGTCCATGTTTGCAACAGCACCAGCGGTGCGCCGCACATTTCGTCGTCGCTGCATCGCGCAATTGCGATCTCGATAGGCCGGGTGCGTCTCGCGGTAGTGCCGCCAGTAGTCAGGATGTCGGGCCCGCCAGCTGGCCTGGGCGCGGATCTGATTCTCGCGATAGTCGGGATCGACTCGCATGCGCTGGTGCTGCCATGCACGCCGGCGAGCACGCTGGCACGCCTTGGCCGAGCAGAAGCGTTGATGCGGGATGTGTAAGAGCGGAGTGAAGGGTGCGCCGCAGGCGGCACAGATCCGATCCGATTTCATGGCCGTGCTCCACCGAGGAAATCTCAGTGGGGGCCGGCCGTATTACGGGACAGGGTCAGTCGAAACCAGCTCGCGGTACGCGGCGACCCACCCTCGAGAATTTTCACCTTTTGCGACAATCCTGCCGCTTTTTTTCACGAATAGTGACACATGGTTTGGAGGACCGTGTCAGAGTTAGTGAAAAACTTCCATAAAATCAATGGCGTACTTTTCACCATCTACGACAACCTACAGAGGTCACGCCGACTGCAGGGAAACGGCTTCGTGACTTGCACGACGAAATGACGACCGAGCGGCGCTACGCTGTACTACCCGAGGGCCGAAACGCGATCAGTGGATTCCAGGGTGCGAGGACGACGAATACAGCCGCATCCAGAATCGGGGCATCCCAGTCCGGACGTCAGGGGCGGAAGGCGAAGAGTGGCCTCGACTGTGCCTTGACCATGTCGTCGGGACCGCCGTAGATGGCTCCGCTTCGCCGACCCGGGCGCTCGAGCAGATGCCGGCAGTCGGGAAGTCCGAATTATGAGACGGATCCCCCACTGCACCACGTTGATTCAGATCGCCCAACTCGAACCCTCAAATTCGGCTCCGACCGAAAAACGCTGATCAAAATATCTCACGCAGCAGGCTGGCAGCATCTGCCGCCAAGTCGGGATCTTGGTGCCGCCACTCGATTCGGCTCATCTCGTCTAGAAAATCAATGATGCAATTTCGCTGATCTTTTGCATACGTCTTCGAGATTTCATCGAGCCAGTCGCTCGCCCCACCTGTTGCCATTCGGTGCAATTTGTAGACAAGAGAATCGGGTATATTGTCCGCCTCGTCGTACTCATATGTGGCTATCTTCATGAACAACGGAAGAAAAAATGCAAACGCTTTCGGCTTCATAAAAGTGAGGCAAGCCGACTCATCGCATTCGTAGTCTTCTCTTAATTCCTTGAGCGTTATTTCGAAGCGCTTCTTTCCTCGAAAAAAATCGTCGACAGCACATGACTCAATCCCCGATCTGTCTGTGATCGGCTCTCCATTCGGGAAGGGATCGTTTGAAAACATTGAGAAATTCAAGCTCATTTTAGTAATCCCTCGCACTTCGCAACATTCGCCCAGGCTTCGAGTGCTTCGTTACGGTGGTTGGCGTCTCCACCCGCGAAGCACTTTTTGTTGATCAGGTCTCGCGCCATCGCACATTCCCGGTTATTTTCGCGCATCTGCAGAACGGTCGGCTGGTCCATGTTGGCCTTACACGCTCTGGGGCGTTTGCATGCACGGTTACCCGATCGTTCAGGGCTCCAGCCAGTACACGATTGAAGGCCGCCCCGTTGCGCTGGATGGGATGAAGACTGCATGTGGCGCCTCGCTAATCGCCAGCCAACAAGAATTCCTGGCAAGCGAGTGATGCCGTCTGGCTCTAATTAAATCGAGCCTTATCTGCTCCACGCACATCTCGCGCCGCTCAAATGCAAAAACCCCCGCCTTGTCGGGCGGGGGTTTTTGGCTTAGGGAGCCTGACGATTACCTACTTTCACACGGGAATCCGCACTATCATCGGCGTAGAGTCGTTTCACGGTCCTGTTCGGGATGGGAAGGGGTGGGACCGACTCGCTATGGTCATCAGGCAAAGGGGGTTGTTGCGTTGCTTCGCAGCGCAACCAATCTTGGAAGAAGCAGTAATCTTGATTTGGGTTGTGAGCTGTATCTCACACGTACGCGGTACTTCAACCGTCGTACGTCGAGTGCCTCGCACTCGACGCTCGATGTCCGTAAGCGCTAAAGCGCTAACGGGCATCGAGACAGACTTGTTATAGGATCAAGCCTTACGGGCAATTAGTATCGGTTAGCTGAACGCATTACTGCGCTTACACACCCGACCTATCAACGTCCTGGTCTCGAACGACCCTTCAAGGAGGTCAAGCCTCCAGGGATATCTCATCTTAAGGCGAGTTTCCCGCTTAGATGCTTTCAGCGGTTATCTCTTCCGAACATAGCTACCCGGCGATGCCACTGGCGTGACAACCGGTACACCAGAGGTTCGTCCACTCCGGTCCTCTCGTACTAGGAGCAGCCCCCTTCAAATATCCAACGCCCACGGCAGATAGGGACCAAACTGTCTCACGACGTTTTAAACCCAGCTCACGTACCTCTTTAAATGGCGAACAGCCATACCCTTGGGACCGGCTACAGCCCCAGGATGAGATGAGCCGACATCGAGGTGCCAAACACCGCCGTCGATATGAACTCTTGGGCGGTATCAGCCTGTTATCCCCAGAGTACCTTTTATCCGTTGAGCGATGGCCCTTCCATACAGAACCACCGGATCACTATGACCTGCTTTCGCACCTGCTCGACTTGTCGGTCTCGCAGTTAAGCACGCTTATGCCATTGCACTATCAGCACGATTTCCGACCGTACCTAGCGTACCTTCGTACTCCTCCGTTACGCTTTGGGAGGAGACCGCCCCAGTCAAACTGCCTACCATGCACTGTCCCCGACCCGGATCACGGGCCAAGGTTAGAACCTCAAACAAACCAGGGTGGTATTTCAAGGACGGCTCCACCGAAACTAGCGTTCCGGCTTCATAGCCTCCCACCTATCCTACACAGATCGGTTCAAAGTCCAATGCAAAGCTACAGTAAAGGTTCATGGGGTCTTTCCGTCTAGCCGCGGGTAGATTGCATCATCACAAACACTTCAACTTCGCTGAGTCTCGGGAGGAGACAGTGTGGCCATCGTTACGCCATTCGTGCAGGTCGGAACTTACCCGACAAGGAATTTCGCTACCTTAGGACCGTTATAGTTACGGCCGCCGTTTACCGGGACTTCAATCAAGAGCTTGCACCCCATCATTTAATCTTCCGGCACCGGGCAGGCGTCACACCCTATACGTCCACTTTCGTGTTTGCAGAGTGCTGTGTTTTTATTAAACAGTCGCAGCCACCAGTTTATTGCAACCCCTTCACCCTCCTGGCGCAGGCCAGTCAAGCTACAAGGGCGTACCTTATCCCGAAGTTACGGTACCAATTTGCCGAGTTCCTTCTCCCGAGTTCTCTCAAGCGCCTTAGAATACTCATCTCGCCCACCTGTGTCGGTTTGCGGTACGGTCATCGTTAGACTGAAGCTTAGAGGCTTTTCTTGGAACCACTTCCAATTGCTTCGCTCCCGAAGGAGCTCGCGCCACACCCTTGAATCCCGCGCCCGGATTTGCCTAAGCGCCTTCTCCAATGCAGCGACCGGGACGTCCAACACCCGGACAACCTTCCGCGATCCGTCCCCCCATCGCATCTAACAATGGTGCAGGAATATTGACCTGCTTCCCATCAGCTACGCATTTCTGCCTCGCCTTAGGGGCCGACTCACCCTACGCCGATGAACGTTGCGTAGGAAACCTTGGGCTTACGGCGAGGGGGCCTTTCACCCCCTTTATCGCTACTCATGTCAGCATTCGCACTTCCGATACCTCCAGCACCCTTTACAAGGCACCTTCGCAGGCTTACGGAACGCTCTCCTACCATGCGAGCAAGCTCGCATCCGCAGCTTCGGTATATAGCTTAGCCCCGTTACATCTTCCGCGCAGGACGACTCGATCAGTGAGCTATTACGCTTTCTTTAAAGGGTGGCTGCTTCTAAGCCAACCTCCTGACTGTTTTAGCCTTCCCACTTCGTTTCCCACTTAGCTATATTTGGGGACCTTAGCTGGCGGTCTGGGTTGTTTCCCTCTTGACACCGGACGTTAGCACCCGATGTCTGTCTCCCGTGATTGCACTCTTCGGTATTCGGAGTTTGCTATGGCGGGGTAATCTGCAATAGACCCCCCAACCATGACAGTGCTCTACCCCCGAAGGTGAGACACGAGGCACTACCTAAATAGTTTTCGGAGAGAACCAGCTATTTCCAGGTTTGTTTAGCCTTTCACCCCTATCCACAGCTCATCCCCTAACTTTTCAACGTTAGTGGGTTCGGACCTCCAGTACGTGTTACCGCACCTTCATCCTGGCCATGGATAGATCACCTGGTTTCGGGTCTACGCCCAGCAACTGAACGCCCTATTCGGACTCGCTTTCGCTACGCCTGCCCTATACGGTTAAGCTTGCTACTGAACGTAAGTCGCTGACCCATTATACAAAAGGTACGCCGTCACCCCTTGCGAGGCTCCGACTGTTTGTATGCATGCGGTTTCAGGATCTATTTCACTCCCCTCCCGGGGTTCTTTTCGCCTTTCCCTCACGGTACTGGTTCACTATCGGTCGATCACGAGTATTTAGCCTTGGAGGATGGTCCCCCCATCTTCAGACAGGATTTCACGTGTCCCGCCCTACTTGTCGCACACCTAGTTCTTTCATACTGTTTTCGCCTACAGGGCTATCACCTGCTATGGCCGCACTTTCCAGAGCGTTCGGCTAACAATACAAATAAAGAGTGCAAGGCTCATCCCATTTCGCTCGCCACTACTTTGGGAATCTCGGTTGATTTCTTTTCCTGCGGTTACTTAGATGTTTCAGTTCACCGCGTTCGCTTCGCATGGCCTATGTATTCAGCCATGGATACTCCATAAGGAGTGGGTTTCCCCATTCGGACATCTACGGATCAAAGCTCGTTTGCCAGCTCCCCGTAGCTTTTCGCAGGCTACCGCGTCCTTCATCGCCTGTGATCGCCAAGGCATCCACCACATGCACTTGTTCGCTTGACCCTATAACGAGTCTGTCTCATGTCGGCCATCGTTAGCGCTTTAGCGCTTACGAGGGCCCCATCCCCGCATGGGGGACGACAGTCGCTACAGGTTGAGTTCTCGCGTTGTGCCGTATTCCAAAATCGAGCCGAACAATGAAGTTCGAATCATCTTGAGATACATCGATACAATCACAACCCGGATAGTTTCCACGTCCATCTCAAGACGCTTCCGCTATCCAAATTACTTACTTCTTCCAGATTGTTAAAGAACGACAGCCGATACTTTCGTACCGCTCTGACTGGCTCAATCGCCAATGACAAAGACTCGAACCACGCTTCGTTCGAACGCTTGTCATTGAAGATTGGTGGAGGCAGACGGGATCGAACCGACGACCCCCTGCTTGCAAAGCAGGTGCTCTCCCAGCTGAGCTATGCCCCCATGAGTACAGATGCCCCAGGTGTGTACCGCCACACAAGACGGTGGTGGGTCTGGTTGGATTCGAACCAACGACCCCCGCCTTATCAAGACGGTGCTCTAACCGACTGAGCTACAGACCCCTGAGTCTGTCTTTAATTTACAGCCGATAAGCGTGAGCGCTCAACTTGTGCGAGAAGCTCTGGAAAGGAGGTGATCCAGCCGCACCTTCCGATACGGCTACCTTGTTACGACTTCACCCCAGTCATGAATCCTACCGTGGTGACCGTCCTCCTTGCGGTTAGACTAGCCACTTCTGGTAAAACCCACTCCCATGGTGTGACGGGCGGTGTGTACAAGACCCGGGAACGTATTCACCGCGGCATGCTGATCCGCGATTACTAGCGATTCCAGCTTCATGCACTCGAGTTGCAGAGTGCAATCCGGACTACGATCGGTTTTCTGGGATTAGCTCCCCCTCGCGGGTTGGCAACCCTCTGTTCCGACCATTGTATGACGTGTGAAGCCCTACCCATAAGGGCCATGAGGACTTGACGTCATCCCCACCTTCCTCCGGTTTGTCACCGGCAGTCTCCTTAGAGTGCTCTTGCGTAGCAACTAAGGACAAGGGTTGCGCTCGTTGCGGGACTTAACCCAACATCTCACGACACGAGCTGACGACAGCCATGCAGCACCTGTGCGCCGGTTCTCTTTCGAGCACGCCCAACTCTCATCGGGCTTCCGACCATGTCAAGGGTAGGTAAGGTTTTTCGCGTTGCATCGAATTAATCCACATCATCCACCGCTTGTGCGGGTCCCCGTCAATTCCTTTGAGTTTTAATCTTGCGACCGTACTCCCCAGGCGGTCAACTTCACGCGTTAGCTACGTTACTAAGGAAATGAATCCCCAACAACTAGTTGACATCGTTTAGGGCGTGGACTACCAGGGTATCTAATCCTGTTTGCTCCCCACGCTTTCGTGCATGAGCGTCAGTATTGGCCCAGGGGGCTGCCTTCGCCATCGGTATTCCTCCACATCTCTACGCATTTCACTGCTACACGTGGAATTCTACCCCCCTCTGCCATACTCTAGCCTGCCAGTCACCAATGCAGTTCCCAGGTTGAGCCCGGGGATTTCACATCGGTCTTAGCAAACCGCCTGCGCACGCTTTACGCCCAGTAATTCCGATTAACGCTTGCACCCTACGTATTACCGCGGCTGCTGGCACGTAGTTAGCCGGTGCTTATTCTTCCGGTACCGTCATCCCCCGACTGTATTAGAGCCAAGGATTTCTTTCCGGACAAAAGTGCTTTACAACCCGAAGGCCTTCTTCACACACGCGGCATTGCTGGATCAGGCTTTCGCCCATTGTCCAAAATTCCCCACTGCTGCCTCCCGTAGGAGTCTGGGCCGTGTCTCAGTCCCAGTGTGGCTGGTCGTCCTCTCAGACCAGCTACTGATCGTCGCCTTGGTAGGCCTTTACCCCACCAACTAGCTAATCAGCCATCGGCCAACCCTATAGCGCGAGGCCCGAAGGTCCCCCGCTTTCATCCATGGATCGTATGCGGTATTAATCCGGCTTTCGCCGGGCTATCCCCCACTACAGGACATGTTCCGATGTATTACTCACCCGTTCGCCACTCGCCACCAGGTGCAAGCACCCGTGCTGCCGTTCGACTTGCATGTGTAAGGCATGCCGCCAGCGTTCAATCTGAGCCAGGATCAAACTCTTCAGTTCAAACCTGTTACTGTTTTCGGTTCCGTAGAACCGGTCGCTCACTCAAAGCTGACAGGAATATGAATCACTTCATAAACCTGACTTACTTTAGTGTGAGACTCTTGATACTTTCGCTATCTGATCCGAGGATCAGCTCGCTTTCATCAAGCGCCCACACTTATCGGCTGTTAATTTTTAAAGAGCGTTTCTGCGAGGAACTCCGTGTTTCCCGGCAGCGCTGCGTTTTCAGCAGCAGAGAAGCGAGATTATCAACCGTTTTTTGAGACTCGTCAACAACTTTTTTAACTACTTCGTTGCGACGACTGCGGTTTAATTTCGCGTGCACTGGAATCGATAAAACAGACTGCAACAGCACCGCTTCCCTCTTCTTCCCCCGCGCCGTGTTTCCGTTAGCGCGAAAGAGGCGTGATTCTATGCATCCGCCCCGGTCTCCGCAACCCCTTTTGTGAAATATTTTTGACGTGCTATGGCGGGGGCCGCCGAGCACTTCCCAGTGCTCATATATAAGACGACACGGCAGGCGCGGCCTCGGTCGCCCTTGAACAGCCCCCGCCGTATCGAACGCAACCTTCCGTCGATTACCGCCCCACCATCGCCCTCACCACGCCGTCCCGCCGAATCAGCCCGTGATACAGCGCCGCGGCAAAGTGCGCGAGGAACGTCAGGAAGAAGAGATACGCCAGCACGCGATGCGCAATCCGGAGCCAGGCGAACGTCACCGGATCAGCCGACACCAGCGCCGGTAGCTGCACACCGCCGCCCAACGTCACCGGATATCCGCCCGCCGACAGCATCGCCCAGCCGATCAGCGGCATCGCCACCATCAGCGCATACAGCACGAGATGCGACCCGTGCGCGGCCACCTTCTGCCACCACGGCAGATCGTCGGGCAACGCCGGCGGCTTCGACAGCATCCGCACCACGATCCGCACGCACACCAGCACCAGCACGGCCACACCCAGCGGCTTGTGAATCGCCACCAGGATCTCGTGCCGCCCGGAAACCGACGCCACCATCCCCACTCCGATGAACAGCATCGCGAGGATCATCGCGGCCATCACCCAGTGCAGCACCCGCGCCGGCAAACTAAACGTCGTCGAAGCCTTCATCACCGTCCCTCCCCACTCACTCGCGCCACGCCTGCCACGCCGGCCTCTTCACTCGTGCGCCGCAGATACGAATCCGCATACGCGGCCGAGCGCGCCGCCAGCAACGGATCGCCCGACACCTGGATCCCTTGCGGCAGCACCGTCGGGTCGTAATTCACGTCGCGGCACGGGCCGCTGTCCTGCGCCTCCACGCGGTCGAGCACGAGCGTGCCCGCATCGATCGTCGGGCGCTGCTCGGGCCAGATCTTCGTCGCGTCGTCCACCGGGTCGCCGGGCTCCGCCAGCGTGACCAGCAGCTTCCACTTCTGCGGGCCGGCCGCGATGCGCTGCGTCACGTCCTGTTGCAGCACGTTCGGATCCGCGGCCGTCGCGACGTCCCCGGCGCCGGCCGTCTGCTCGGGCACGACACGCCACCGCACGGCCTGGCGCTTGCCGGCCGCATCGACGAAGTAGAACGCGTTCAACCCGTAATAGCTTTCGGTGACGTAGCTCGCGCTCGGCTTCGCACCCTTCACCCATTGCAGGAACGCGGCCGCCTCCGGATGCGCGCCGAAGAACGCCTTCACCTTCGCCGGATCGGGCTTGCCCGTCTTCGGGTCGGGCCGGGTCGCGAGCGTCTGCTCGTAGAACGCCTGCGGCGTCGCGACCGGAAACACCGGCATCGCGTTCATTCCGGTCCGCCATTGCTGGCCGTCCGGCGCGGTGAGCTTCAGCGCGAGGCTGCGGATCGGCACGCTGCTGTCGGGCGCGTACGGGTTCCCGCCCGGCAACGCGAAGCGCCCGACCACCGGCGTGCGTACCGGCTTGAAGAACGGCGCGACCGAATACGCGCTCGCGGCCCCGTTGCCTTCGAAATAGCCGGTCACGCACACGCCCTTCGCGTGATTGCGCCGGTAGCCGGGATGGATGCCGCTGTTGGTCTGCAGCGCGTCGACGAGCCGGTGTGGGGTCAGACGCGCCGGCGCGAGCCATCCGCCGGCATACCCGAACGCCGCCGCCACGCCGGCCACCGCGCCGCCGATCACGGCCCAGCGCCACCACCCGCGCCCGGGCTCGCGCTGCGGCGAAGAAGAAGATTGCTTCATGAATGTACTCCCGATCGTCAGATCATTGTCGAACGCGCGTAGGACGCCGCCCGCGCCGCTTTATTCCACGAAAAGTTTTTTCGTATGCTGGAGGGAATAATCGATGCCGGCCGGCGTCCTACGCGGCATCCACGACCCTTTCGGCCACCGGCCCCGCCATGCCCTCCACCGCCCTCGACGACGAAGCATTGCGCGAACTCATCCCCAGGCTGCGACGTTTCGCGCTCTGGCTGGCGCGCGACGTCCATGCGGCCGACGATCTCGTCCAGTCGACGCTCGAGCGCGCGCTGTCGCGCTGGACGAGCCGTCGCGACGACGCGTCGCTGCGCAGCTGGCTCTTCACGATCCTGTACCGACAATTTCTCGACGGCAAACGCAGCGCGAAGCGCTACGCGTGGCTGCTCGGCCGCATCCACGACGACGACGAAGCGCACTGGCCGTCCGCCGAACGCGAATTCGCGGCGCGCGCGACGCTCGAAGCATTCGGCCGGCTCTCGGACGAACAGCGCAGCCTGCTGCTGCTCGTCGCGGTCGAAGGCTTCACCTATCAGGAAGTGGCCGACCTGCTCGAGGTGCCGATCGGCACCGTGATGTCGCGGCTGTCGCGCGCGCGCCAGGCGCTGCGCCAGCTGAGCGACGGCGAACTTCCTGCTCCTTCCTTGCGGTTGATGAAAAAATGAACACGCCTCCGAACGAACATGACCTTCAGGCCTATGTCGACGGCCAGCTCGACGACGATGCGCGCGCCGCGGTCGAGCGCTATCTCGCGCTGCATCCGGCCCGCGCGGAACAGGTGAAGCAATGGCAGCAGGACGCGCAGCGGTTGCGGGCTGCGCTCGAGAGCGTGCGGATGCCGGCGGACAACCCCGCGTTGGACCCGGCCGCGATTCGCGGCCGGCGGGCCGAGCGCGCGCGCATGCGGTTCGCGATGGCGGCTTCGTTCGTGTTCTGCGTCGGGCTCGGAACGGTCGGCGGATGGCAGGCGCGCGGGTGGAACGCGCCGCCGCCCATCGCGCCGATGAGCGATGCGGTCAAGGCTTATCAGATGATGGTGGTCGATCGAACGGCCAAGGTCGATTACCGGCCGACCGGTGCGGGCGATTTGCAGGGATGGCTCACCAAAGGCGTGGGCGCATCGGCGAAGCTGCCGGATTTGAGCGCGGCGGGGTTCAGGCCGGTCGGTGGGCGGTTGTTCACGACGGACAGCGGCGCTACTGCTGCGATGGTGCTCTATGAGGATGATGCGGGACGGACGCTGAGCTTCTATCTCCGGCCGGCGGAATCGGGACATCGGCTGTTGCCGAACGGGCAACGCGCGGATGGCGCGCTGCTCGCGCGGTATGGGTCGGTGAACGGACTCAATTATGCGGTAGTCGGGCCGGCCGGCAGCGTCGGGGAGAAGGCGATCGCGCAGGCGCTCGATCAGCAGACTTGAAGTAGCGGGATGCGCGCCCGGCAGGCGGTTGGTGGTGACCGCCAGCGGCTTTTGTGGGGCGGCCCGGCGGGCTTGAACGAGTTCATGCTCACCAGTCGAGCGCACAGCGTTTCGACTGACTTTCCCGGGCTGTTGTTCACATCGGAACCCCGGCGGCGCCCTCACCTTTGGAATCACAGGGTTTCGAGTCGCTGCGGAACGGGATATCCACATCGATCACGGGCAAGCGATCTGGCTTCCAAGGCGGGCTGCGATCCTGTCCGTCCAGGTAGAGTCGCCATGGGAACCTGGCTGCCGGCGAGCATCTTGTTGGCTCGGCGCACAAACACCCAGTGCCAAACCCAGAGGAAAACCTTGACGCCGCCGGCGACGGAGCCCATGGCATTGCGTATCAACGAAAGAACGTGGGCAAGCACCACCCGATGCAGCTGATCCGGCCGAGCGAGCGCAAACCCGACAGCGCCGGATTGATACGAGACTCCGCTTCCAGGGACTTCACAACGTTGGAAATAATGAAGAAGTCCTCGATGAAGTTGTACGGCACGAGGAACATCAGCCAGACACTGTTGGGTTCGGCCACACACGCGATCCGCGGCTGACCGATTTCAGGGTCGTCCTGAGGTCGCTCGCGTACGCATAGGCCGGCGCCAGGAAAACCGCGATGACGACGATGCTTCCGATTGTCCCCAAGCACCGCTATTTCGCCGAGAACGCCTCTGTCGTCGCAGCGATAGATGAGGGGATAGCACCGAATTCGCTTACCCTCGCCTGTTGAGCGCACAGGATTTCGCGTGCGTTGGCTGCTCGATATCCACAAGACATTCCATCACTACGGATCGCGCGAGGACGCTCCACATCGCCTGCGCTATTCCGGAAAATCCCCGTCAGACAAGACGTTCGGGCTGATTCGCATGGTCGAATGCATGGTGCTCACCCGTCCGGAGCACAGCGTTTCGCATCGTTTTGTACCGCGGTTATCCACATATGAAGGCCGACTACCTTCATCGCCTCCGAAGTCACTTGATCAGATAAACCCTGAGAATCTCGCCGGTTTCCGGAGAGACGACATACTTCATCGACGTCCCGAGCGGACTCGCGTTGCCGAGCCCGCGCACGCCTGTGGGCATCTTCGCTGTGAACGTCACACCGATGACGGCGTCCTCGGGCTTCGGATCGACCCTGGCTGCACTTTCGTCCTCGATGTAGATCTCGAAGTTACGCAGGTCCTGCCCGGTCTTCGCAAATTCCTCGTAGGCAGCCTTCAGGCCGAGCAGCGTCGCGGTATTGAGCCGGACGGAGCATCGATCGACCGCGCCGAAATTCAATTGGGCCATCGCCTCCCCTCGAAGACGCCGCGCTTCTATCCTGCTTCCTGCCCGGCCATCAATTCCCTCAGGCATTCAACACACGTTGCCGTCAACCATCCGATCGCCGTCTCCATCGGCTCGTCATCGTCGAACCGATAGACGCCTCCGCCTGCGTGCGTCCCGCCCGATTCAAGCAGCTTCGTCGCTTCCGATTCGAGCATGTAGCCCGGAAACTCGATCTCATCGCGCACCAGCGTCAACGGCACGACCCCGCGGCCGCCCTTCCTGTTGCCACGATCGTTGACGAGTTCGGACACAGCACGAGTCGCGAGCTCGCCTCCGACACGTCCGTGATATGAACAATTCACCAGCGGCATCATTTCACCTTTGATTTCCAATCCCATGGCTGCGCGTCGCTCAACACCCGGACGCTGCGCTCGCCATCGGACAGATCAATCGCACCGCGCGACACCATCGGAACCTCGTATGTCTTCGCGTGACCGCTCACCAAGGATGACGGCAATTCTACAGAGCGGCTGGTCCAAGCATCGGTCAAGGCTCTCCACAGTTTTCGACTTCGTTCATCCAATCGCTACACGAAGCGCACGGCGTGCGCGGAGCACAGTCGACGGACTGTGCTTATCCAAAGGTGTTAACAGGGTTCGTATATATACGTAGTGATAGTTAACAAACCCTGTGCTCCACAGTGGATAACCTCCGTAACGCACTGAATTTTCAACGCGAAGCGAAATGCATAACCCTGGGTGCGCGACGTGAACAGTGTCCGGCAGCACAGAACAACTTTTCGTCGATTCACAGCTGCGCCGACATATCCTCAATCGTTCCACTGTGAATCCAGAGGCTTGCCGGACGGTTATCCAGAGGGCGATGTGGATAACACGGCAGCACATCGACGCGTTTTGCTGTGATGCGAACAAGTGACGTCCACACTTCCTGCATCTCGAGGCAACATCGATCGTCAGCCTGCGCACACGTCGATTCAAAAATTTTCACGAAGGGGCTTGTGCTCCCCCAAAACCCTCTCTATAATTCGCGGCTTCTTAGGCTCGTAGCTCAGTTGGTTAGAGCACCACCTTGACATGGTGGGGGTCGTTGGTTCGAATCCAATCGAGCCTACCAACGAACAAAATGAAGGGGTCCGGCAGCACAACTTGCCTACAGGCAACGCGGCTCGCCAAACATACAAACGCCACGCGGCAACCTCGCGTGGCGTTTTTCTTTGCGCCGACGGGTAGCATCCGGCCGCGCGCCAGCCTTCACGTTTCTCTCCGTATCCCGCGCTACACGTATTGACTGTCGAAACGGTTCGACACAATTGCGGCCGTATGCAGAGGGCGCGGCACAGCACCAGCCGACGTGCGTTTCGTCCGCGCGCCCGCATCCACGCTACTCCGGCTTCTCTTACTCCATCGCCGTACGCCGCATAGACTCGGCCGACCGTCGACGCGTCCCGATACCCGAAAAGACCCGCCGCGGCATTCCCGGGAAAGCGCACACATCTTGCCGACGCAGTGAGCGGACCCGATACCAATAACGCGCACGCTGCGCCACCGAGGGCCAACACACACATGTCCGAGACCACGACACCCGTCAGCACTGACGAAATCGCCGCTTACGTTGGGAAAAAAGCCCGCTGGTATGAAACGAAATGGGCAATCGCCGCGACACGCAGGAGCAAGCATTCCTGGAACTGGGCAGCCTTTCTGGTGGGGCCGTTCTGGATGGCGTACCGTGGCATGTACTGGCATGCGCTGGCGCTATTCGGAATCGTATTCGGGCTCTCGCTGATCGAAATGCTGTTCTTCCCGAATTTCTTCGACTCGAGTCAGAGCAACGCAATCGGCATCGGGATTTCGGTGATACTTGGCTTGCATGGCAACAGTTTCTATCAGGCGCATGTCCGCCGGGCGATCACGAGGCTGCGTCCCCATTCCGCACCCGGCGACTCCTTTCTTGCACTCCTGAGCGTGCAAGGCGGCACGAACTGGCTCGCGGTAATCGGCTTTGCCGTCGCGTTCGTATTTTTCTGTTACGCGACGTCGCTCATTCACGCCTTGGTGGCCGCATTCCGATGACGTCATCGGCTCGCGCCGGATCGAACGAGAAAGCGGGCAGGGTGGCCGCTTGAAGCCGCACGCCACCCGCGCACGCTCAATGCAGATGCTTCAATTTATCAGGATTCCGCACGACATAGATCGCGACGATCTTTCCGTCGTCGATCTCGAGCGCGGTCGTCTGCAGCTCGCCGTCGGCTTCCAGCGTGACGAACCCCGGCAGCCCGTTGATAAACCCGGCCCGCACGAGCTTCGACGCATGCGTCTCGAACAACTCGGCCAGGTGCGCGTGCACCCGCATCACGAGCTCGAAGCCGAACACCGGCTTGCCGGCGGCCGCGCGCTTGCCGCCGCCGTCGGAATGCAGGCTCACATCCTCCGCAAGCATCGCGCCGAGCGCGCGCATGTCGCCGCTGCGCGACGCCGCGAAGAACGCTTCGGCCAGTTCGATCCCGCGCTGCTTCTCGACATGAAAACGCGGCCGCGCGTCGCGCACGTGCGTGCGGGCCCGCGCGGCGAGCTGCCGGCACGCGGCCGGATCGCGCCGGATCGTCGTGGCCACTTCGTCGAATTCGACGCCGAACACGTCGTGCAGCAGGAACGCCGCGCGTTCGAGCGGAGACAGCCGTTCGAGTGCAAGCAGCAGCGGCAGCGTGACGTCGTCCTGTTCGTCTTCCTCGACGACCGGCTCGGGCAGCCACGGGCCGATATAGGTCTCGCGCTGATACCGCGCGGACTTCAACTGGTCGAGGCACATGCGCATCACCATGCGGCGCAGGAACGCCTCCGGCACGCGCACGTCGGTGCGGTCGACGTCCATCCAGCGGATGAACGCGTCCTGCACCATGTCCTCGGCATCCGCGACGGAACCGAGCATCCGGTACGCGACGCGGATCAGCGTGCGACGCAGCGGATCGAAGCTCGCCGCCGCGTCAGCCCGTTCGTCGGCGCCGCCGCTGGCCGGGTCGAGGTTCGGCATCAAGCCACCATCTTCGCGGCGGCGGCCTTCGCGGCGGCCGGGTCGACCCACAGCCCGAAGCCGACTGCGAGCCGGTTCCAGCCGTTGATCACGTTGATCATCACCGTCAGTTTCACCTGTTCCTCCTCGCTGAAATGGTCGTTCAGCGCCGCATGGGCCGCTTCGTGCGCGGCGTGGCCCTCCGACAGCCGCGTGAGCGCGTCGGTCCAGCCGAGCGCCGCGCGTTCGCGGTCGGTGTAGCAGGGCGCTTCGCGCCACGCGGACAGCAGATAGATGCGCTGCTCGGTCTCGCCTTGTTCGCGCGCCTCGACGGTGTGCATGTTAAGGCAGTTCGCGCATGCATTGATCTGCGACGCGCGGATCTTGACCAGCTCGATCAGCGTCGGCTCGAGGCTCCCGGCAGCGGCGACCGACACGGTCATCCATTGCTTCATCAACGCGGGGGCGGCGGCAAACGGATTGAGTTTCGCAGTCATGGTTCCTTCTCCTTTCGTGTGGGTTCCGCCGATATGACGAGCGAGCCCCCCGCGCGTGTGACATCGGCGTAAAAAATTTTTTGCGGCCGGAGAAGAAAGCGGCGGCCAGCGCAGGGCAGAGGCGTTGAGCGGGGCACGGAGAACAACGCGATATCGACTGACGAATCGTCCGCGGGACGCCGCGCCTCCGACCCACGCGCGCCATCGACCTTTCACGCACGCCGCGCGGCTGTCACCGGGCGTCAGCAGCATGCAGCGGTAGGCACGCGTATTGCCCCCGTCGCCGAACCCCACCACGACAGGGCATCGGCGGTCCGCTGCACCGGCGATGCCGACATCACGCATGCTTTCATTTTTCTTTCGCCTTCGTTTCATCCGAAATCCGATTCGCGACGTTCACATTTCTGGACCATACTGTTCTGCACGGGCAGATGAAGTGACGCCGCATCCGCGGCCCGGCGCGCGCGCCGGCTGCCCGACGACGCAGCAGCAAATCGCACGTCAGCCGCGCGCATCCGCGCAAGGCTTTCCCTTTTCCGGCAACGCAACGCAGCGAATCGCGACGTGAACGGTAAACCGATGAGCCTTCTTGCATCCCAGCTTCAGCGCCGTTACCAGGACGTGCGCGCCCATAGCGTCGCGTTGACCGCGACGCTGTCCGCCGAAGACCAGGCCGTGCAGTCGATGCCCGACGCAAGTCCGACGAAATGGCATCTCGCGCATACGACCTGGTTCTTCGAAACCGTCGTGCTGATGCGCCGCGTGCCCGGCTACGCGCCGTTCGACGACGCCTTCCAGTTCCTGTTCAATTCCTATTACGAAGCGCTCGGCCCGCGCCATCCGCGGCCGCAGCGCGGGCTGCTCACGCGTCCGTCGCTCGACGAGGTGCACGCGTACCGGCAGTACGTCGACGACGCGATGCTGCGCGCGCTGGCCAGCGCCGATGCGGCGCTACTCGACGCGATGGAACCCGAGCTCGTGCTCGGCCTGCATCACGAGCAGCAACATCAGGAATTGATCGTCACCGACATGCTGCACGCGTTCTCGTGCAATCCATTGAAGCCGGCGTTCCGGCCGCGCAACGCGACGGACGGCGACGCGATGGCCGCGGGCGACGCCGGCGTGCTGCGCTGGCTGCCCCAGCCAGGCGGGCTCGTCGAGATCGGGCACGACGGCGACACGTTCTCGTTCGACAACGAACGGCCGCGTCATACCGCGCTCGTACGGCCGTACGAGATCGCGAACCGCCTCGTGACGAACGCGGAATTCGCGGCGTTCATCGCCGACGGCGGCTATACGCGCCCCGAGTTCTGGCTGTCCGACGGCTGGGCGACGGTGCAGCGGGAAGGGTGGCAGGGGCCCGCGTACTGGATGCCGGACGACGACGATGCGGCCGCCACGCGCGTGCGGCGCACGTTCGGCCTGCACGGCGTCGAGCCGCTCGCGCCCGACGCGCCGGTATGCCACGTGAGCTTCTACGAAGCGGCCGCGTACGCGGAATGGGCCGGCGCACGGCTGCCGACCGAATTCGAATGGGAAACCGCGTTCGCGGCCGACGGCATCCGGCAGATGCTCGGGCACGTCTGGCAGTGGACGCGTTCGTCGTACGAGCCGTATCCGGGCTTTCGGCCGCTCGCCGGGGTCGCGGCCGAATACAACGGCAAGTTCATGGTCGGCCAGCAGGTCCTGCGCGGCAGCAGCATCGCGACGCCGCCGGGGCATGAACGGCCGACGTACCGCAATTTCTTTCCGCCGGCGGCACGCTGGCAATTCACGGGGGTGCGACTTGCGCGAGACGTCTGATCTGACGGCCACGAGCGGTGGCCTGCAACCCGCCCGCGATTCGCGGCCGAGCGCGTTCGAGCGCGACCTGATCGACGGACTGTCGCGCACGCCGCGCAGCATCCCGCCGAAATACTTCTACGATGCGGCCGGCTCCGCGCTGTTCGACCGCATCTGCGAGTTGCCCGAGTACTACCCGACGCGCACGGAGCTCGGCATCCTGCGCGATCGCGCGGCCGAGATCGTGCGGCGCGTCGGCCCGCATGCGGACATCGTCGAATTCGGCGCGGGTTCGCTCGAGAAGATCCGCGTGCTGCTCGACGCGTTCGCGGGCAACTACGCGAACGCGCCGGCGCGCTACGTGCCGGTCGACATCTCGGCCGACTACCTGCACGGCGCGGCCGCGCGGCTGCGGGCGGCCTATCCGTGGCTCGACGTCGCGCCGCTCGCGGCCGACTACACGAAGGCCGAGCAACTGGCCGCGCTGACGGACACGCCGCGGCGGCGCATCGGCTTCTTTCCCGGCTCGACGATCGGCAACTTCTCGCCGGAAGAGGCCGACACGTTCCTGCGCGACGCGGCGCGGCTGCTGCGCGGCGGCGGCCTGCTGGTCGGCGTCGATCTCGTGAAGGACGAGCGCACGCTGCACCGCGCGTACAACGACGCGCAGGGCGTGACCGCGCAGTTCAACCTGAACCTGCTCGCGCGTGCGAATGCCGAGCTCGGCGCGGATTTCGACGTCGATGCGTTCTCGCATTGCGCGTTCTACGACCGCGAGCGGCAGCGCATCGAGATGCATCTCGTCAGCGACGTCGCGCAGACCGTGCACGTGCGCGGCCACGCGTTCCGCTTCGAGGCCGGCGAGCGCATCCACACGGAAAACTCGCATAAGTTCACGATCGACGGCTTTCGTGCGATCGCGCGCCGCGCCGGGTTCGAACCCGATACCGTGTGGACCGACGCGGACAACCTGTTCAGCGTGCACTGGCTGCGCAGCGTCGACGATATCCGCGCGTAACGCGCGCCGCCACGAACCGCTCGCGCCGCACGGTGAGGGCGGTTCGCTCGCCATGCACACCGGCGGGTTCGATCCCGTTGCCCGGTTTCGTGCCGAAAATCCCCCTTTTACCGGCCCGATGCATCGCCGCAACGGTGTGTGGAATACCGTCTCTTCCTTGTTCCATAAGGCTTTGCGAGCACCCGTAAACGTCCGTTACCTGTCTCGCATACCCGTTTCACCTGTGTCGGCGCACGGTGCCTAGACTCCGAACCGTAGTCACATGACGCACGACACGTGCAGGGAGTCGCGAAATGAGCAAGAAATTTATTCTCGGTGCAGTTCTCGGTGTAGCGGCGCTGGCAGCTTCGGGCGTCGCCTCGGCCCACGTCGACCTGTCGGTCGGCATCGGTGTGCCCGCCTATGCGGCGCCGGCGCCCGTCTACGTGGCGCCGCCTCCGCCGGTGATGTACGCGCCGGTCGGCTATCGCGATGACTGGCGTGCGCGTCAATGGCGTGAACGCGAGTGGCGCCGCCGTGAATGGCGCGAACACGAGTGGCGCGAGCGCGCCTGGCGTGACGGCGGCGGCTGGCGCGGCCGTTGGGACTGAGCGCGGCGACCCGCTCGCGCGAACACTGATCACGACAACACGAGGAGAGTGATCGTATGAATCCCATCCGGCACATCGGACGGTATGCAACCGCCGCGGCCGTTGCGCTCGCAACGATCGGCAGCGCTCACGCGGCGGGCTGCATGAAGGGCGCGGTAGTCGGCGGTGTGGCTGGCCACTACGCGGGGCACCACGCGGTGGTCGGCGCGGTCGGCGGCTGTATCGTCGGTCATCACATGGCGAAGAAGCAGGCGCAAGAGCAGGCCGCGCAGCACAAGGCCGCCGCGCAGGGCATGCAGCCGGCGCAGTAAGCGACCTCGCCGCCGGCGCGATGCCGTGGCGTCGCGCCGGTGCTTCGTTCCCGCGTTCATGCACGCCCCGGATTGATCCGACGAATGCGTGCGCACGCATCGTTACGATCATTTACAACGTCGTGCGGCGCGCATCGTGCGTGGCGCGATCGATAAAGGCCCGGCCACGCCGACAAAAAAGGGCGGCTCGTCGCCGCCCTTCGTCTCACCGCCTCGCGCCTGCCAGCGGCGCCGCAGGTTCGAACAGCGCGTCGACGTGCTTGACGCGCACGAAGCGCGCCGCGCCGTCGCCATCGGCCAGCGCACGGAAATGCGCTTCGCCGCACGCGAGCTTCGCGCGCTCGTGCTCGCTCGGCACGTGGCCGTCCGTATTCGGCGTATCGACGACGAAGTACAGCCGCTCGCCGCCATCCTGCTCCGCAAGCACGGCCCAGTCCGGGTGATAGCTGCCGAGCGGCGTCTGCACGCGAAACCATGCCGGCAGCTTCGCGTACAGCTTCACGCCGTCGTGCGCTTCGAGCGCATCGGCGAACGCGCGTTCGGCGTCCGTCTCGCACACGACCGCTTCGTGGATCGACTTGCGCGCGTCGAGCCGCAGATTGCGCAGATAGCCGGTCAGCGCCTCGCTCTCGAACGATTCGAGCGCATGCACGTGGCGCTCGCCGAGCTTGCGGTACGCGATGCCCGCGACGAGCGCGAGCCGCTTGCAGCGGTTGATCGCGTCGGCCGCCACCGCGATGAACTGCTGCGGATTCACGCGGAAATCGTCGAGCCGGCCGCTGTCGGCGAGGATCGTCGCGAGCGAACGGCGCGTGAGCTGCGTACGGTCCTGCAACTCGGTGAGCAGGTCGGGCAGCGGCAATTCGCCTTCGTCGAGCAGCACCGTGCCGGCGCCGGCCACCTCGATCGCCTCGATGCCGGCCTTGCCGATGTCGATCTCGGCCTTGCGCCACTGCAGCCGCGCCCGCGCGATGTCCGGCGCGTCACGCAACGCGGCCGTGCAGTCGCGCACCAGCTTCGCGTTGTCGAACTCGACGCGGTACACGGTGCGATGGCGGATGCGGTCCCACAGCGCGCGGAAATCCTCGCCGAACACGACGGCCTTGCCCGATGCATCGCGCCGCAACGCGATCGCGCGGCGCTCGTCGGCGTTGCGCACCGCGAAGCGGCCCGACAGCTTGCGCAGCGTCGCGACGATCGGTGCGCGCAGCCGCTCGAACGCATCCGGCAGCACGAGCGCGCTCTGGCGCAGCGCATCCTTCAGCCGGTCGAGCACCTTGCCCTGCGCGTCGACGTAGCCCTGCTCGTGCAGATGGTTCCACAGCACGCGCGACAGCTCGATGCCGAGCGCGTGCGCGGGCCCGTCGTCTTCCTGCACCGGCAGCGCCGCGAACTGGTGTTCCTCGACGATCCCGAAGCGGATGCCCGTATCGGCCTCGATTTCCTTCTGCAGGTTCTCGGCGAACGACTCGTAGCGCTCGGTCGCGATCACGGTGAGCGTGTTCACGCCCGGGTCGCGCACGCGTTCGCCGTCCTGGTCGACGGCGAGGCGCAGGCCGCGGCCGAGCGTCTGACGGCGCTCGCGTTCGGTCTGGATGTCGCGCAGCGTGCAGATCTGGAACACGTTCGGGTTGTCCCAGCCTTCCTTCAGCGCCGAGTGCGAAAAGATGAACTTCAGCGGCGTGTCGAACGACAGCAGCGCCTCCTTCTCGCGCATGATCAGGCCGTACGCGCGCTCCGCGTTCTCGCGGGCCGCCGCGCTGCTTTCGCTCGTGTCGGTCCAGCCGCCCTTGCGGTCGATCGAGAAGTAGCCGTTGTGCGCGCGCTCGACCTCGAGCGCGACGTCGACGCCGTCGAACAGCGCACGGTAGGCCGGCACGCGCGCCGCGCGCGCATATTCCTCTTCGAAGATCAGCGCGTAGTCGCCCTTCACGGGCATCCCGTTCTCGTCGTAGCGGCGATAGCGCTCGACCGAATCGACGAAGAACAGCGACAGCACCTTCACGCCGCGTTCGGCCAGGCGCAGCTCCTTGTCGAGATGCTCGCGGATCGTGCGGCGGATCATCTCGCGCTGCACGGCGAGCGTGTCGATGTCGCCGAACGCCTCGCCGAGCGACAGGAATGCCTCGCCATCCGGATGGCGCAGCTCGACGTACTCGGCGCCTTTCACCGCATGCACCTCGCCGATCCGCAGCCCTGCGTACAGCGCGCGTTTCGTCAGCCGCTCGAGATCGTCGCCGTCGGTGGCCGACACGATCTGGCGCTTCACGCCGGCCGCCGTCGCGACGTCGAGCTCGACGCGCGCGCTGATCGCGCCGCGCCGGTTCGACACGCCGACGAGCCGCACGTACGGCTTATTGTGCGCGTCCTCGACGATCGCCGACGCGATCTCGATCTGCTTGACGAGCTTGCGCTCGTACGCGTCGACCGCATCGAGCCGGTACACCATGTGGTGACGGTCAACGTGCGTGGCCGAATAGCGCAGCGTGCAGAGCGGCGCCATCGCGGCGAGCGCCTCGCGGCCGCGCCCCTCGAGCCCGCCGTCGACGCTCTGCGGCTCGTCGACGATCACGATCGGCCGCGTCGCGCGGATCAGGTCGATCGGCTTCTCGCCGCCGGTCTTCTCGCTGTCCTTGTAGAGATTGTTGATTTCCTTCTTGTTGATCGCGGCGACCGTCATCACCATGATCTGGATCGCCGCGCTCGCCGCGAAGTGGCGCACCTGGCCGAGCTTTGCGGAGTCGTACAGGAAGTAGTCGTACGGCACGCCCGCGTACAGCGCGCGGAAGTGATCCTCGGTGATCGACAGCGTCTTGTGCACGCCTTCCTTGATCGCGATCGACGGCACGACGATCACGAACTTCGTGAAGCCGTAGCGGCGGTTCAGCTCGAAGATCGTGCGCAGGTACACGTAGGTCTTGCCGGTACCCGTCTCCATCTCGACGGTGAAGTCGCGCGAGCCGGGCAGGCCGGACGGCGGCAGCCCGCCGCGCAACTGCACGTCGGCGAGATTGCGCGCGAGCGCGTCGTCGGTCAGCGACAGCCGGTTGCCGACGCCTTGCTCCGACACCGCGAAGCCGAGCGAGCCCTGTGCGGCGGCCGTCGTGCCGGGCGCGGCGTTCGCGAGCACGCTGAAATCGCCGCGATACGACTCCTGGCCGCGAAACAGGTCGCAGACGGCGTCGATCGCCTCGCGCTGGTAGTCGAGATCCGCTTCGAAATGCAGCCGCATCACAGGCTCCGCACGCGCTTCACGCCGTGCTGTTCGAGCAGCGCGGCGAGATTGAGCTTCGCGACGTCGTCGACGAAACCGTTGTCGCGGAACAGACACGTGACGTCGCGCGACGCGCCGCTCGCATCGAGCAGGTCGACGATGCCGTCGGCGAGCGGGCCCGCATCGTCGCGCGACAGGCGCGCATCGAAGCACGCGACGATCTCGCGGCCGATCAGATGCACCGTCTTGCCGGCCACCTGGTGGTGCTCGACCGGCGTGCACAGGTCGAGCCCAAGCTTGAGCGTCAGCTCGGCGAGCAGGTCGTCCTCGGTGCGGCCGGTCTTCACGTGTTCGACGGATGCGAACAACGCATGGTCGAAGTCGTCGCGGCGCGGGTCCCACTCGATCACGTTGGTCGTGTCGAGCCGGTACACGCGAAAGCCGAGGTCGCCATAGCTTTCCGGATAGTCGCGCGCGACCTGCTGCGCGGCGCGGCGCAGGCGCTCCTTCGTGATTTCCGCGAGCGTCAGCGGCTTCTTCAGCTTCGCGCAGAAATCGGCGGCCGCGGTTTGCGTCTTGTCGCGGCGATCGAGCGCCTCGGGCAGTTGCACGAGGACGTAGCGGCGCGCGCCGCCGTCGGTCGCGTTCACCTGCATCACCGCGTGGCCCGTCGAGCCGGAGCCGGCGAAGCAGTCGAGCACGATGTCGTCGCCGCGCGTGCACCAGCCGATCACGGCGGCCGCGAAGTCGACCGGCTTCGGCAGATCGAACGGGATGCCGAGCGCCTTCAGCAGCGCGTCGTCGGAGCCGGCGAACGGCAGTACCGACGGCACGTTCTCGTACATGTTCTCGTCGAGGTAGTAGATCCGCTGCGGCTGCGTGGTTTCATCCGGGCCGAATTCGATCTGGCCGCGCTCGATCAGCGCCTGCATCGTCGCGGGCGGGTTGCGCCAGCCGCGCGCCGGCATCGCGCACGGCTTGCCGGTGACCGGGTGGATCAGCGGCGTGAAGTATTCTTCCGGCGCCTTTTTCTTGTTCGGCCACGCCATCGACACGAGACGGTACACGCGGCCTTCCGCCGACAGCCGGTCGTACATCGCCTCGCCGCCGGACAGGTTGGTCTGCGCCTTCATCCACGCGCGGTACGCCTTCTGCGCGTCCTTCGGGTTGCCGCTGCGGTACACGGCGTCGTGCGCGGCGTCGAGCATGCGCTGCGCGTTGCGCTTCGGGCGCTTGAGCGGCGCGCGTTCGAGCAGCGTCTCGGCGTTGCGCGCGAACAGCACCAGCGATTCGTGCTGGTACGCGATGCCGCGCGCGTCGCCCTTCGGGTTGCGCTTGTCCCACACGGCCACGCCGAGCTCGTTTTCCTCGCCGAAGATCTCGCGCAGCATCAGCACCAGCGCATGCACTTCGTGCTCGTCGATGTGCACGGCGATCAGCCCTTCGTCGGACAGCAGCGCGTGCGCGAGCTTCAGGCGCGGATACATCATGTTCAGCCAGTCGGTGTGGAACCGGCCGTTCGCCTCGGTGTTGGTGCTGCGCTTCACGCCGGCTTCGGTCTGGCCGGTCATCGCCAGGTAGTGGCGGATGCTGTCGCTGAAGTCGTCCGGATAGACGAAATCGTTGCCGGTGTTGTACGGCGGGTCGATGTAGACGAGCTTCACCTTGCCCGCGTAGCTCTTGTGCAGCAGCTTCATCACGTCGAGGTTGTCGCCCTCGATCACGAGGTGGCGCGTGTCGTCCCACGCGACGCTGTCGTCGGGGCACGGCCGCAGCGTGCCCGTCGACGGCGTGAGCGCGGCCTGGCGCGCGGCGCGCTTGCCGTGCCAGTGAAAGCCGTAGCGCTCGTCGGCGTCGCCGACCGTGCGTTCGCCGACCAGCGCCTTCAGCACGTCGACGTCGACCGACGCGCCGTGCGGGCCTTCGGTCACGAGTTCGGGGAACAGCGCCTTCAGGCGCGCGACGTTGTCGGCGGTGAAATCCGTCGACATCGCCTGCGGGCTGGCCGCATCGAGTTTGTGCATCGTCTTTTCCATCGGAGCCCGGCCGTGCGCGCCAGGACGTCGGGCGCGCTCACGGCACCGGCGGCAAGGGCCGCCCGGGGCAAACCCGAAACGCTAGCGAGTCGGTCGGCCGAGGTCAAGCGCCGATGTGGGCCGAACGTGCGGGCATCGGCCGCGATTGCCCGCCGGACGGGGCGCAAGCGGGGGTCGGGCCGGTTGCGGCACGGGGCGGTCGGGCGGTAGGCATTCGACGGGGCCGCGGAAAGGACGAAAAAAGGGGCACGGTCGACGCCGAACGCGGGCGTGCCGCAGGGAGAGTCGCGGCGGGAGGGGACGAGTCCCGCCCGAATGACGCGAACGAGCATCGACGTGGGTCGACAGGGCGCCTACCGCCACCCGATCAGCACCCGCCCCATCGCATCGACCCCCATGTCGAACAGGTGCGACACGAACGGCACGAGGTTCGGGATCATCAGTTGCACGAGCAGCAACCCGACGATCAGCGTGACGGGAAAGCCGATCTGGTACATGCCGATCTGCGGCGCCGCGCGGTTCAGGATGCCGAGCGCGAGGTTCGCGATCAGCAGCGCCACGACCACCGGCAGCGAAAGCAGCAGCCCCATCTCGAACACGGTCGCGCCGAACGCGGCGAGCGTGCGCCAGCCCGGCGCGTGGAGCAGGTCGGCCGACACCGGCAGCGACTGGAACGACGCGGCGAGCGCGGCGAATACCTGCAGATGGCCGTCCACGGCAAGGAACGCGAGCATCGCGACCGCGTTCAGGAACCGGCCCATCGCGGGCGTCGCGCCGTTCGAGTGCGGATCGAAGAAGGTCGCGAAGCCGAGCCCCATCGACAGCCCGATGAAGTCGCCGGCCGCTTCGACGGCCGCGAACACGAGCTGCATCGTGAAACCCATCGCGACGCCGATCAGGAACTGCGTGACGAGGATCCAGATGCCCTGCGCGGAGAACACGGTGACGTCCGGCATCGCGCCGAGCGTCGGCGCGACGATCAGCGCCATGAACGCGGCGACGCCGATCTTCACGCGCACGGGCACGGCCGCGTGGCCGACCATCGGCGCCGTCGCGACGAGTGCGAGCATCCGCACGAACGGCCACAGGAAAGCCGTCAGCCAGCCGTTGAGCTGCGCGTAGGTGACCGAGAACATCGCGGGAAAAGGAGGGCGGACGCGCGGCTCAGCCGGCGCCGAGCGTCGCGACGTGCAGCAGCGTCTGCCGCAGGTAGTCGAGCATCGTCGTCAGCATCCACGGGCCGGCGATCACGAGCGTCGCGGCCACCGCGAGCAGCTTCGGGATGAACGACAGCGTCGCCTCGTTGATCTGCGTCGCGGCCTGGAACAGGCTCACGACGAGGCCGACCGCGAGCGCGACCAGCAGCAGCGGGGCCGCGAGCAGCAGGCCGACCATCATCGCCTGGTGCGCCAGCGTCATCACTTGTTCGGGCGTCATCGCGCGTGTTCCTCCGCTTACGTGAAGCTCTGCGCGAGCGAGCCGATCAGCAGCTGCCAGCCGTCGACCAGCACGAACAGCATCAGCTTGAACGGCAGCGATACGGTGGACGGCGACACCATCATCATCCCCATCGACATCAGCACGCTCGCGACGACCATGTCGATGATCAGGAACGGGATGAACACCGTGAAGCCGATCTGGAAGCCGGTCTTCAGCTCGCTCGTGACGAATGCGGGCACCAGCAGCGACAGCGGCACGTCCTCGGGGCCCTGCATCGGCGCGGCCTTCGAGATCTTCGCGAACAGCGCGAGATCGGTCTCGCGGGTCTGCTTCAGCATGAAGGTCTTGAACGGCGCGACGCCGCGCTGCACCGCCTGCTCCATCGGCATCGAGCCGTCGGAGAACGGCTTGTAGCCGTCGTTGTACGCGCGGTCGAGCACCGGCGACATCACGAAGAACGTGAGGAACATCGCGAGGCCGACGAGCACCTGGTTCGGCGGCGTCGTCGCGGTGCCGAGCGCCTGGCGCAGCAGCGACAGCACGATGATGATCCGCGTGAAGCTCGTCATCATCAGCAGCATCGCCGGCAGGAACGACAGCATCGTGAGCAGCAGCATCGTCTGCACGCTCAGCGAATAGGTGGTGCCGCCGTGCGGGCCCGGGCTCGCGTTGAATGCGGGCAGGCCGTTCGCCTGCGCATACGCGAGCGCAGGGGCGAGACAGAGGATCAGCACGGGCGCGACGCGCGCGGCGCGCCGCAGGAAGGCGTGTTTCATCGGAATGCGGAGTCGGAAAGAGGGCGCGGCGCCATGTCAGCGGTCCTTGCCGCGCCCGAGGCGTTTCGCGGCTTCGCCCGCGAGCGCGTCGCGAAATCGTGAGCCGAACGTGCCGGGCAGGCCGGCGCCGGGCGAAGCGCCGCCGGCGGACGCGTCGGACGCGGCCGGGCCCGCGACTGTGGTCACCGAACCGGCCGGCAGCGTATGCAGCAGGCGCACGTTGCCCGGCGCGACGCCGAGCACGAGCCAGGTGTCGCCGATCTCGACGATCGTCGCGCTTTCCTTCGCGCCGAGCCCGACGCTCGATACGACCTTCAACGGGCCGCCGCGCCGCACGGGCTGGAAGCCGAAGCGGCGCGCGAGCCATGCGCACGCGAACACGAGGCCGATCACGACCGCGAGCCCGACGAGCGTCTGCAGCACCGCGCCGATGCCGAGCGACGGCACGGCCGAACCGACCGTCACGCTCGATGCGATCGAACCGGCGTGGTTCACCGCGTTCATGTCGGCGGCGCCGGCCGGCGCGCACGCGAGCGACGCGGCGACGGCAAGCACCGCCGCCGCCTTCGCGCGGCACGCGCGCCGGCCGGACGTCACGACGTTCATCGATTGAGCTTCCGGATGCGTTCGGCAGGGGTGATGATGTCGGTCAGGCGGATACCGAACTTGTCGTTGACGACCACGACTTCGCCCTGCGCGATCAGGCAGCCGTTCACGAGCACGTCCATCGGCTCGCCGGCCATGCCGTCGAGCTCGACGACCGACCCCTGCGCGAGCTGCAGCAGGTTGCGGATCGCGATCTTCGTGCGGCCGAGTTCCACGGTCATCTTGACCGGGATGTCGAGGATCATCTCGATGTCGTTGTGCGTCGAGCTTGCCGCGGCCTTCGACAGCGGCTGGAACACGCCGGCGCCCGTCGCCCCGGCCGGCACCGGCTGCTGGTTCTGCTCGGCGAGCGCGGCCGCCCAGTCGTCGAGGCCCTGCTCTTCGTCGGCCGCGGCCGGCGCCTTCGCGTCGGCGGCCGATGCCGCGGCGGCCGATGCCGCGAGGGCCGCATCGGCCATCGCCTGCATGTCGTCGTCGGGCGTCTGGTTCAGCTCACTCATATCCACCTTCCTTCATCGAATCGCTCGCGCCGATCATCTTCTGCACGCGCAACGCATATTGACCATTGAAAATTCCGTAGCCGCATTCCATCACCGGCACGCCGTCGACCTTCGCGGTGATCGTGTCCTCGATCTCGAGCGGCAGCACGTCGCCCGCGCGCAGGTTCAGGATCTTCTCGAACGTCGCCGAGATCTCGGCGAGATTCGCGGTCAGCTCGACCTCGGCGGCCTGCACCTGCTGCGACAGCACGCGCACCCAGCGGCGGTCGACTTCGAGCGCCTCGCCCTGGATCGGCGAGCTGAGCACGTCGCGGATCGGCTCGACCATCGAGTACGGCATGCAGATGTGCAGCGTGCCGCCCGTCGGCCCGAACTCGATCGAGAACTGCGTGACGATCACGATCTCGTTCGGCGTCGCGACGTTCGCGAACTGCGTGTGCATCTCCGAGCGCACGAATTCGAACTGCAGCGGCCGCACGCTCTTCCACGCGGTCGTGTAGTGCTCGAACACGAGGTTCAGCAGCTTGCCGATGATCCGCTGCTCGGTGGCCGTGAAATCGCGGCCCTCGACACGCGTGTGAAAGCGCCCGTCGCCGCCGAACAGGTTGTCGACGACGAAGAACACGAGGTTCGGGTCGAACACGAACAGCGACGTGCCGCGCAGCGGCTTCACGTGCACCAGATTCAGGTTCGTCGGGATCGGCAGGTTGCGGGTGAATTCGCTGTACTTCTGCACCTTCACCTGGCTGACGGAGATTTCCGCCGTGCGCCGCATGAAGTTGAAGATGCCGATCCGCAACAGGCGCGCGAAGCGGTCGTTGATGATCTCGAGGCCGGGCATCCGGCCGCGGACGATTCGCTCCTGCGTCGCGATGTTGTAGGGACGGACGCCCGACGTGTCGCGCTGCTCGTCGACCGCATCGGTTTCGCCCGTGACGCCCTTGAGGAGGGCATCGACCTCCTCCTGGGACATGAACTCCTGGTGACCCATACGCGCTCCTTTCGCGGCCGCGTTACTGGACGACGAATTCGGTGAACAGCACCTCGTCGACCTTCGCGCGCTGGTTGCCCGGCTGCGTCGGCTGCGCGATCAGCTCCCGCAGCTCGTTCGCGAGCGAACGTTTGCCGTCCGGCGTCGCCAGCTCCTCGGGATGCTTGTTCGACAGCGCGAGCAGGATCCGGCTGCGGATTTCCGGCATCCGCGCGGTCAGTTGCTCCTGCGCCTTCGGGTCGGTGAGCTTCAGCGACAGGCCCACGCGCAGGTAGTGCTGCACGCCGTCGTCGGACTGCAGGTTCACCGTCATCGGGTCGAGCGGGAAAAACACCGGCGCGGCAAGCGGCGCCGGCTCGGCGGGCGCGCTCGCATGGCCGACGCCTGCCTTGCCCAGGAACACGTACATGCCGCCGGCGGCGGCGGCGGCTGCGCCCAGCGCGATGACGGCGATGAGCGCGATGCGCTTGAACTTGCCGGAGGAAGCCGGCTTGTCGGCGGTCGGGGTTGCGGTCGTGGCCATGTGAATGCGTGCGTGATGTCTCGTAGCATGCATTGTTCGGCATCCGGGCCGAGGCCGATGGGCGGAAAAGAGGGGGGAATTGCGGCTATCTCAGCCGATTGTCGGCGCGGCGCCGGCTCGATGCAGGGGGGAACGGCGGCGCAGGCGGCCCAGCGGGGCGGAATCGGCCGCGCGGAGAAAAGGGCAGGCGGCGGCGCCCGCCCGTCGGGCGTCAGATCGGCAGCAGCGTGAGCAGCGGCGCGATCAGCACCATCGCGACGCCCGCGATCATCATCGTCAGGCTCGACACGACGCCTTCCTCGCTGCCGATCTCGCGTGCCTTCGCGGTGCCCACGCCATGGGCGGCCGCGCCGAACAGCGCACCGCGCGCGAGCCGCGTGCGCATCGGCACGAGCGCGAGCACGAGCTCGCCGAGCAGCATTCCGCAGATGCCGGTCGCGATCACGAAGAGGGCGGTGAGGTCCTTCGGCGCGTGGATCTTGTCCGACACGGCGAGCGCGAACGGCGTCGACACCGAGCGCGTCATCAGCGAGCGCTGCAGCTCGGGCGACAGATGCAGCAGCTTCGCGAGCAGCAGCGACCCGCACACGCCCGCGGCGATCCCGACCGCGACGCCGACCGACAACGACAGCCAGTGCCGGCGAATCAGGTCGCGGTATTCGTAGATCGGCACCGCGAACGCGATCGTCGCCGGGCCGAGCAGCCACATCAGCCAGCGCGTGTCGCGGAAGTAGACCGAATACGGGATGCCGGTCAGCAGCACGAGCAGCACCAGCACGCCCGGCACGAACACGAGCGGCGAGAACAGCAGCGTCTTTTTGTACGCGTAGAGCCGCTTCGACGCGAAATACAGCACGACCGTCAGCACGAAGCAGCCGACGGAGATCGCGGTATTCACGCGGTCGGCGGGCAGGTTCGATAGCGCGGCGAGCATGGAAGGCTCCGGCTCAGTGGGCGACGGCGCCCAGGCGCGCGCGGCGGCGCTCGGCGAACACGCGTTGTGCGGCGAGCCGGCGTTCGAGCTTCGCGGCGAGATCGACCGCGACGGCCACCGCGACCATCACGAACGCGGTGCCGGCGAGCATCACCAGCGCGATGCGCCAGCCGTCCTCGCGGAACAGCCCGCCGTACTGCACGGCCGCGACGGCGGCCGGCACGAAGAACAGCAGCATGTCGGACAGCAGCCAGTTCGCGCCGTCCTTCACCCACGCCGGCGCGACGCGGCCCGAGAACAGCAGCACGAGGAGCACCGCGAGGCCGATCACGCCGGACGGAATCGGCAGCCCGATCTTGCGCACGGCCCAGTCGACCGCCATCCACAGCACGCCGAGCGCGGTGGCCTGCAGCACGATCCGGCCCGTGTGCGCGAGGCTGCCCGAAGCGGCGGGGCGGGCGGCGGCAGTGGCGGTCGGCTGGTTCATGGCGGGCTCCATACGGATGTTTCTGTCGATGGCCTCAGTATAGGGTTTCCCCTAACCATAAATAAAATGACTTGTCTCTATCCTTATCATTCCAATCCGGAATTCGTTTTGACGTGGCTGCACCAATGTGGGGAGTGATCGATGGAATTGCGCGCGCTGCGGTACTTCGTCGAGGTGGTTCGCCAGCAGAGCTTCACCGCGGCGGCCGACAGGCTGTTCGTCACGCAGCCGACCATCAGCAAGATGGTGAAGGCGCTGGAGGACGAGATCGGTTCGCCGCTGCTGCTGCGCGACGGCCGGCAGATGGTGCTGACCGACGCCGGGCGGATCGTGTTCCAGCGCGGCCAGGACGTGCTCGCCGCACAGGCGCAGTTGCAGTCGGAGCTGAACGATCTCGGCACGCTCGGGCGCGGCGAGCTGACGATCGGCATTCCGCCGCTCGGCGGCTCGCTGTTCACGCCGATCATCGCCGCGTACAAGCAGCGCTACCCGAACATCGAGCTGAAGCTGTTCGAGCAGGGCGCGCGGATGATCGAGGCCGCGCTGACGTCGGGCGAGCTGGAGCTCGGCGGGCTGCTGGAGCCGGTCGATCCCGGCACGTTCGAGCGGCTGCCGATGGTGCGCGCGCCGCTGTGGCTCGTCGCGCCGCGCGAGTCGCGCTGGGAGGATCACACGGCCGTGCCGCTCGCGGATCTCGCGCGCGAATCGTTCGTGTTCTATGCGGAAAGCCTCGCGCTGCATGACGCGGTGCTCGATGCGTGCCGGCAGGCCGGCTTCACGCCGTCGATCGTGAGCCGCAGCGGCCACTGGGATTTCATGGCCGCGCTCGTGCATGCGGGCGTCGGCATCGCGCTGCTGCCCGAGCCGTATTGCCGGCGGCTCGACGCGGGCCAGTTCACGTGCCGGCCGATCGTCGAGCCGGAAATCACGTGGGCGATCGCGCTCGGCTGGCTGAAGAAGGGCTACCTGTCTCACGCGGCGCGCGCGTGGCTCGACGTCGCGCGGGCGACGCTGCCGCTCGCGCCGGCCGACGATCTGGCGTTCGGGGGATTACGAGCGCGGGAGTGAGGGTGGGGCCGCCGGGCGATGAAGCGGACAGTGAAACAAAAAGGGCGGCCGTGACGGCCGCCCGTCGGGCCCTCAATGCCCCATCGCCGGCCCCGCTCCCTTCTTCGGCTTCGTGATCCACACGAGCGCCGCGAGCGCGATGAACACGCCCGCCGACAGGTGGAAGAAGTCGTTGGTCGCCATCATGAAGCCCTGCTGCGTGACGAGCTGGTTGAGCTGCGCATTGGCCGTCTGCCCGACGATGCCGAGCTGCGCGAGCGCGCCCTGGTAATCGGTCGTGTTCTGCGCATAGACGCTCACCGATTCCGACAGCCGCGCATGGTGGTAGATCGCGTCGTTCTCCCAGAACGTCGAGCTGGCGGCCGTGCCGATCGCGCCGGACAGCGTGCGCAGGAAGTTCGACAGCCCCGACGCGCTCGCGAGCCGCTCGTCGGAGATGCTCGACAGCGTGATCGTCGTCATCGGCACGAAGAAGCAAGCGACGCCGATGCCCTGCACGAGCCGCGGCAGGATCACGTGGTTGAACGGCACGTCGAGCGTGAACGTCGCGTTCCACAGCGACACGCCCGCGAACACGATGAACGCGAAGCTCGCGACCATCCGCAGGTCGAGCCGGTGCATGTTGCGGCCGATCAGCGGCGACAGCACGAGCGCGAGCAGCCCGACCGGCGCGGTCGCGAGGCCCGCCTTGCCGGCCGTGTAGCCCATCACCGTCTGCAGCCACAGCGGGAAGATCACGACCGAGCCGAAGAACGCCATGAAGCCGAACGAGATGATCAGCGCGCCAAGCGCGAAGTTGCGATCCTTGAAGAGCGTGAGGTCGACCACCGGCTCCTTCTCCGTCGCCTCCCACACGAGCATGAACGCGAGCGACACGACCGCGATCAGCGCGAGCGCGACGATGAACGACGAGTTGAACCAGTCGCGGTCCTTGCCGAGGTCGAGCATCATCTGCAGGCACGACACGCCGATCACGAGCAGCGCGAGGCCGATCGCGTCGATCCGCTGCTTCGTCGTCTTCGTCTCGCGGCCGCGCAGCAGGAAGTACGCGCAGGTCGCCGAGAACACGCCGATCGGCAGGTTGATGTAGAAGATCCACGGCCACGTGTAGTTGTCGCTGATCCAGCCGCCCAGGAGCGGGCCGAAGATCGGCGCGACGATCACCGTCATCGCCCATAGCCCGAGCGCGAGCCCGCGTTTCGCGGGCGGGTAGCTGCGCATCAGGATCGTCTGCGACAGCGGCACCATCGGCCCCGACACGAGGCCCTGCAGCAATCGGAACGCGATCAGCGTCTCGAAGTTCGACGCAAGGCCGCACAGCGCCGACGCGATCGTGAACGCGAGCACCGACAGCGTGAAGAGGCGCACTTCGCCTACCCGCCTTGCGAGCCAGCCGGTGAGCGGCACCGCGATCGCGGACGCGACCGAGTACGACGAGATCACCCACGTGCCTTCGCTCGTCGCGACGCCGAGGCTGCCCGAGATGGTCGGCACCGCGACGTTCGCGATCGACGTGTCGAGCACTTCCATGAAGGTGCCGAGCGCGAGCCCGACGGTGAGCAGCGCGAGCGCGCCGCCGGTCAGCGGCGCCGGTTCGGCGGCGGGGGAGGGGGCGGATGCCGTGGTGGCGGACATCGGAATCTCCTAGACGCGGCGCGCGCGACGCGCCGGCACAACGCACGGACGCGCGACGCAGCGCGGCCCGGCCGGGTGGAAGGAAAAAGGGGAAAAGCGGAGCGGGTGCCTTGTCATCTTCTGCCCAGACAGAGAAATAAGCGAATGTTTAACTGCGACATGGGGGCTCCGCGTGCATCAGCAGTCGGGTTCGTCGGGCTTCGGGCAGCCGGTCGAGCCGGGCCCGTTGGCGATGAAGCGTTGCAGCAGGCCGGTGAGCGTCGCGAGTTCGTCGGCCGAAAAGCCTTCGAGCTGTGCGTTGAGCACGGTCGCGACGAGCGACGGCAGCGCGCGGGCGGCTTCGATGCCGCGGTCGGTCAGCGTCAGCTCGATCATCCGGCGGTCCTGCTCGCTGCGCGCGCGTGCGATCAGCCCCTTGCGTTCGAGCCGGTCGAGCATGCGCGTCATCGAGCCGCTGTCGTACGACATCTTGCGCGACAGTTCGAACGGCGTGCGCGCGTAACCGCGCGACAGCAGCAGGATCACGCCGATCTGCTGCGCGGTGAGGTCGAGCGGTTCGAGCGCGCGATCCATCCGCTCGACGAGCGCCTGCTTCGCCTTCGACAGGTAATAGCCGAGGCTCGTTTCCAGCGCGATGTTCTCGGGATCGTAGAGGCCGCCGGTCATACGATTGCGCGCGCAGCAATAGTGCGTTTCGGGTTAAAACGCGCCCAGTATCTTGAAAAATGATTGCTTAGTCAATATTATTTAAGTCAACCAGTTACGACGTGCATGTTGCACCGCCGGAGACTATGTTCTGACCGATTGGCCCGCACTGCCGGGCACCCGAGGATGTTCGCGATGCTGTTCCTGAAAAATGCCGCCGGCGCGCTGCGCCGCAACCTGACCGATACCGCTCATCATGTGTTCTCCGGGCCGCACCGCGGCTGGAAGATCGCGCTGTACGTGACGATGCTGGTCGTGCCTGGCGGCTCGCTCGCGGCGCTCGGGTTCGCGTGGTTCGATCATCGCCGGCAGCGCAACGCGAAGGGCGGCGCCCGCCGCACGAGCCAGCCGGCCGCGACGGAGCCGTCGACATGGCCGGCCGCCGCCAAACCCGTCGCGGTGCCCGTGCGCTGCCACTGACACACTGACGCCGCCGCGCGCCCGCTTTCCACACTGTCCCGCCCGATCGCCGGCCGCGTCGCGCGCGGGTCGCTGTCGTCCGTTGGATGCCCATTCGCATGCCCGTTTTCCCGCAAGCCGGCCGTAATGGCCGGTAAACCGGCCGCCCGCACCGGTAACACATTCGGGCCGCCACGCACCTTACCCTTAGGGCTGCGCGGCTTTCCCGCCGTCAGTTACCATTTGTCCGCCAGCGGCCAACGACCGCACCGCATGACCGCATCGCGCGGCGCCGCTCGCCGGCCGTCGTGCCCAGACAGGAAAACCACCATGCCGTACGCCTCCCTCCCGCGCGCCGTTCGCCCGCTGAGCGCCGCCGTCGCCATTGCGACGGCCGTGCTGCTCGCCGGCTGCGCCGTCGGGCCCGACTATCACCGGCCCGACACGTCGATCCCCGCCGCCTTCAAGGAAGCGCCGGCCGGCTGGAAAGTCGCGCAGCCCGCCGATCGGGCCGATCGCGGCGCGTGGTGGACGGTCTACAACGATCCGCAGCTCGATGCGCTGATCGGCAAGCTCAACGCGTCGAACCAGACCATCGCGCAATCGGCCGCCGCCTACCGGCAGGCGCGCGCGCTCGTCACCGAGGCGCGCGCCGCGTATTTCCCGACCGTCGGGCTGAGCGCATCGGGCTCGCGCGCGCGGACGCCGCGCACGTCGCTGTCGTCGGGCTCGTCGTCGAGTTTCGGCAGCGGGTCGACCGGATCGATCAACAACAGCTACAGCGTCGGCCTCGACGCCAGCTGGGAGCCCGATCTATGGGGCAAGGTGAGCCGCACCGTCAGCGCGCAGCGCGCCGGCGAAGCGGCCGCCGCGGCCGATCTCGCGAACGCGCGGCTGTCGCAGCAGGCGCTGCTCGCGCAGACCTATTTCCAGTTGCGCACGTCCGATGCGCTGCAAAAGCTGCTCGACGACACCGTGAAATCGTACGAACGGTCGCTGCAGCTCACGCAGAACCAGTACGCGCAGGGCGTCGCCGCGCGCGCGGACGTGATCCAGGCGCAGACGCAGCTGCAGAGCGCGCAGGCCGCGCAGATCGACAACGGCGTCGCCCGCGCGCAGTACGAGCATGCGATCGCGACGCTGATCGGCGAGCCCGCGTCGACCTTCTCGCTGCCGCCGAACCCGCTCGCGGCCGAGCCGCCGGTCACGCCGGTCGACGTGCCGTCCGCGATCCTCGAGCGCCGGCCCGACGTCGCGGCGGCCGAGCGCCGCGCGGCGGCCGCGAACGAGCAGATCGGCGTCGCGATCTCGGCGTTCTTCCCCACGCTCACGCTGTCGGCCAGCGGCGGCTTCCAGAGTTCGGTGTGGTCGCAGCTGTTCACGCTGCCGGCACGCTTCTGGACGGTCGGCCCGCAGCTCGCGGCCACGCTGTTCGACGCGGGCTTGCGCGCCGCGCAGACCGACGCCGCGCGCGCGACCTACGACCAGGACGTCGCCGCCTATCGTCTCGCGGTGCTCACCGCATTCCAGGACGTGGAGGACAACCTGGCGTCGCAGCGCATCCTCGCGCAGGAAATCGACGTGCAGCGGCAAGCCGTCGACAGCGCCGAGCACGCGCTCGCGATCGTCACGAACCAGTACAAGGCCGGTACGGTCGCGTACCTGAACGTGCTGACCGCGCAGACCACCGCGTTCACCGCGCAGCAGAAGCTCGCGACGATCGCCGGGCAGCGGATGGTGTCGTCGGTCGGGCTCGTGAAGGCGCTCGGCGGCGGCTGGAACGTATCGGAAATGGCGCGCGAGAACGGCGACATGGCGGCGCCGGCGCCTTTGCCGGCGTCCGGTGCGGCCGCGCCCGCGGCCACCGCACCGTCGGCCGCCGCGCCGCTCGCGCAGAAGTAGAAGGGAAGCGGGCGACGCGCGCGTTCAGCGCTGCGCGTCGCCGAAGATCAGCGAAACCTGGTTGTTGCCGATCGGGTGGCCGAGCAGGTTCAGCAGCCCGGCGAGGTTCGCCTGCTGCTCGGGCGCCGCGTGCGCGGTCCCGCGGAACGAGCCCTGGCCGGGGCCGAAGCTGCCGTGCCCGTCGAGGAACAGCGGGCCCTGCGTCGTCGACAGGTCGAGATCGGCGCCCGCGCCCTTCGCCTGCAATACCGCGCGGTACGAACCGAGCGGCTTCACGCGCGACACGCGCGAACTCATCGAATCGATCGTCACCGTCAGCTGGCCGAACGCGTTGCTGCCGATGAGCCGCCAGTCGCTCCAGGCGAGCCGCACGTCGCCCTGCAGATCCAGCGTGTTAAACGGCGTGCCGAGCCCCGTGAGCAGCGACGCCGGCACCGCCATCGCGCCCGCCGACAGCACCGCGCCGCGCCACGTCGCATCGAGCGTGACCGCATCGGGCATCGCTTCGGTCTGCCGCATGCGCATCTGCACGCGCCCGGTCAGCAACGGCCAGAAGCGCGTGGTCCATTCGACCCGGCCCGGCAGCAGCGTCGCCGCGCTCTGGTCGGCGCCCGGCGCGAGCATCAGCGTGCCCGAGCCGTGCCACAGCGAGCCTTCCGGATCGACGAGATTCACGTGGCCGCCGGTCGCACGCGCGAACTGCGGCGCGATCCATGCGGCCGGCGCGAGCGCGACGAGCGTCACCGCCGTCGCCAGACCGCCTGCCAGCACCCACGGCAATACGGTGACGAGCCGTCTCGCCCACGGCCGCATCGGCCGGCCTTCGTATGCGTCATCCACTGCCGTCATCTATTTCTGGACGGAAGGTTGCATCACGGCCGTCAGGTCGACCTGGCCGTCCTCCTTCAGCGCCGTCGCATGCGCCTCGCCGACCTGCACTTTGAATTGCCGGCGCGCATCGTCGAGCCACTGGGTCCACGCCTGGAACGACACGTTCTTCATCTGGATCTGCACGCCATTGCCGACGATCTGCACCTGCGCGCCTTGCAGCCCATGGTCGGACAGCGACGCGGTCAGCGCATCCTTCAGCGCGAGGCCGGTCGGCGCGACACCCTGCGCGGCGGCCGCCAGCGACTTCGCCTCGTTCGCCTGCGCGGTCATCTGCGCGAGTTCGTGACGCATCGCCGGCAGCTCGCGCTGGATCCGCGCCCGGCCTTCCTGCGCGGGCGACCACAGCACCGAATACGCGATCGCGACCGCCAGCACGGCGCCGCCCCAGCCGAGCAGCGTCTTCTCGCGCGGCGTGCGCTCGCCCCAGAACTGGGCGAGCGTCTGGTTCAGTTGTTCGGTTTTCATGAGCGGCTCCGGATCGTCCATTTGCCCGTGTTGCTGTCGACTTCGCCGGACAGTCCGTTGCGCGCGAGGCGCTGCGTGAAATCGGGATCGACCTTGACCTCCGGCTTGAAGCCGACGTCGAGCCGCCGGTCGTGATAGTCGAGCGACGCGATGCCGTTCAGCGGCAGCGCGCCCATCGAGCGCGACAAGCCGCTCGACAGCGCGAGAAAATCGTTCGGCGACAGCTCGCCGGCAGCGAGCCGCAACTGGTCGAGCTGGCGCTGCATCTGCGCGGGCGGATCGAGCACGGTGGTCGTCTTCGGGAACGCGGACAACAGCGTCTCGGTGATCTGCGCGGACAGCGCATCGCGCTCGCGCGACAGCTTCCACCAGTGCAGGTTCATCCCGATCACCGCGACGCCGAGCGTCGCCGCGGCCAGCGCGATCGGCACGCGCAGGCGCTTGAGCGTCGCGCGATCGAAGCGCCACGGCTGCGATTCGAATTCGAACTGGCACAGATCGAATGGCTCGGCGAGCGCCCGGCGCGCGAACGTGTCGAACGACAGCGGCGCGGCGCCCGGCAGCAGCGGCGCGTCGGCGCGGCCGACCGACGCGAGCCGCGGCTCCGCGCCCGGTTCGCCGAGTTCGTACAGTTCGATGGCGCCGCCGCCCGCGAGCGCGGCCAGCGTGCCGGCCGCGCGCGACGCGGGCGCCGCGAAGCCTTCGCCGAGCGCGCCGCGCGCGACCGCCAGCTCGAGGCGCGGCGCACCGGCCGCCGCCGGCAGCGCGCCGGCTTCGACGAGCACCGGCTCGACCGCCGTCGCGAGCCCGAGCACCGCGGCGACCGTGGCCGGACGGGCGAGCGGCGCGGCGGCGTCCGCGGCGAGCGCGGCGGCGTCGATACCCTCACCGTCGGCCAGCGCCGAGGCGGATGCCGCTTCGGCCGGCGCGCGCGGCGCCGGCAGGCAGCGGGTCGCGGGCACCGCGCTCAGGTGCCGGTGGCCGGCCGCGGTGAACGCGTCGCAGATCGTGCGGAACCACGCGCGATCGACGACGGCCAGCACGCGGCGCCCGTCGGGCAGGGCGGCCGGATCGAGCGCGATGTGGCAGCCGAGCGGATCCTGGATCAACTGATCCTCGACGATGTTGGGCAGCGCCTGACGCAGCTTCGGCCCCTTCAGCGGCGGCACGGTCGCGGCCAGCAGCAGCACGTCGCGCGCGGCGACGATCAGCACCGTTGCGTTCGCGCGCGGCAACAGCGCGAGCGCGGCGCGGCCCGCGCGCTGCACCTGGCCGGCCTTGTCGACGAGCATGAACGGCAGCTCGGGCCACTGCCATTCCTGCAGCGGCACGGCCGGCTCGCGCGGCGGCAAAGAAACAATCAACGTGCTCACAAGCGCTCCTCTCCCGATTGGCGTCGTTATAGCTGATCGCGGATGCGCACGATCCGCGTCGAGTGCGTGGTCGGATCACGATACACGAGCGAGGTACGGTCGACCTCCGCGCGTTCGTGCTGGATCCGCCCATGCACGATGAAATAGCTCGAATTGACGTCGACGAGGCTCGAGTCGATCGTCACGTTCGGCGGCGCGCCGGCGCCGCGCAGCGCGAGCTGCACGTCCCCGACGTTCCGGAAAAACACGGTCTCGCGGCGCGCGACGAGCGCCTGCGCGGACGACACGCTCATCCCGGGTATCAGCGCGGCGATCACTTCGGCCGGCGCGGTGTTCATGTTCACGGGCGTCGTGGTCGGCAGCACGGTGACGAACGGGCGCAGCCGCGCGACCATTTCGGGCGTCACGCCGTCGACGTCGAGCAGGCTGTCGACGCGCGTCATCATCAGCGGCGCGGGCCCGCGCTCGCCGCCGGCCATCCCGGGATCGTCGGTGAAGCCGCTGCCCTGCATGTCGCCGCTCGTCACCGGTGCGGTCGCGGCATTCGCCGCGGTGCCGCCGCCGCCGGGCAGGTTCGGCATCTGGAACCGCGTGGCCGAATGCAGCAGCCCCGCGCGCACCTGCAGCGCGATGCGCTTCGCGAAGGCACTGTCGTAGCCGAGCGTCGTCAGCAGGCGCTGGAACGCCTGCATCTGCGTGACGTTCAACTGCAGCACGCCGGGCGCCGGCGACGACACGAGGTTGCGCAGGTTGAACTTCGCCTGCGCGTCCTCGATCGAGCCGGACAGGTAGGTGTCGTCGCCGCCCGTCTCGTTGGGCGCGCCGATCCGGCCGAGGAAATCCGACAGCTTCGTCTTCGCGATCGGCACGCCCCAGATCCCGCCGAGATACGTGATGCCGGGCGCCGTGTCGCCTTCGGAGCGCAGGATCATTCGCGTCCAGTCGAGGGCGCCGCGCGCGACCCACTGTGCCTGCGCGATCACGCGCTGGTTCTCGATGCGGCGGATCTGCACCTGCTGGCGCCACAGCATCCCCGACACGAGGATCGCCGACAGCGCGACCACGAGCAGCGCGGTGATGATCGCGGCGCCGCGCTGGCGGCGGCGAGGCATTCGGCGGGGCGGGCGCGCGCGCATCGTCATTCCCCGACGAGGAAGATGCGCGTGACCGGCACGCGCAGCGACGTCGCGCCGATGCTGACCTGCAGCCCGGTCACCGCGCGCGCGGGCGGCGCGTTGCCGAGCTGCGGCACCTTGAGCGCGTCGTTGTTCTGCGCGAGCGCTTCGTCGGCCGTCTGCAGGTTGGTGGTCCAGCCCACGCGCGGCACGTACAGCTTCGCGTCGATCGCGCCGACGCCGCCCATCAGCGCGACCCAGCTCCAGCCTTCGACGCTGCTGTCCTTCAGCATCGTGCGCAGCCGGTTCGTGTCGTCGACCGGCGGCGACGCATAGCGCACGACGCGCCCGCCGGCGATCCGGTAGCGGACCACCTGCAGCCGCGGCGCGACGCCCGGCACGTCGAGCTCGCGCACGATCTGCAGCGTATTGCCGGCGACGCCGATCGCCGGCTGGCCGGCCTCGTCGTCGGTCGCGGCGCGCCGCGCGTCGATGCGCATCTGGTCGAACATCTGCGCGAACACGCGCTCGTCCTCCATCGCGGCGGCCACCTTGTCGCGGCCGCGCATGATCTGGTCGAGCCCGCGCCAGGCGAGGATCGCCACCACCGCGAGGATCGCGATCGCGATCATCAGCTCGATCAGCGTGAAGCCGCGGGCGCGGCGGCCGGCACGGGCGGACGGGCGTCGCATCGGCGCGTCAGAGCGGACGGCTGGTTTCATTCGCGACCACCGTCACCATCTGCGCGAGCACGCCGGAACGGCCGGGCATGCTCACCGAAATCCGCACGCGCCGGAACACCGGGTTCGGCGTGGTGCTCACGCGCTGCGTGCAGACGAGCTGCACGTTGCCTTGCGAGCAGTCGAAACTCTGCTCGCCGACCTCCGGCCACGCATGCGTGAGCCGCAGTTGCGCGAGCGCGTTGTCGGCGCTCCAGCCGGCGAGCAGGCGGCGATGCAGGTCGGACGCATTGGTCGCCATCGTGCCAACCGCGCGGATCGACGCGGCGAGCGCGACCGCGATGATCGCGAGCGCGACCAGCACCTCGATCATCGTGAAGCCGCGGGCGGAAGAAGCGGGGAAGGGCAGGCGACGACGCATCGTCATTGCACCTCGTAGCGGCCGTTGCCGGTGCCGACGATCGTCGCGCTACCGGCGGCCGAATGCAGCGTCACGCGCACCGGCGTGTCGATGCTCTCGGTGCCGAACACGACGCGGTTCGCGCGCGTGTCCGACCCCGGGTAATCGATGTCCGCGCCCGTGACGCCGCCGTCCCAGTCACGCGGGCGCAGCAAGTCGTCGCGCAGCGTGCGCCAGCCGTCGGGCGAGCTCACGTCGAACTGGAAACCGTGCGCGGTCGGCTGCCACGCGATCGGCCGCGCGCGCACCTGCGCTTCGTCGCCGGCCGTCTCGAACAGCAGCGCGATGCGCTGCGCTTCCTCGCGCAAGTCGGTGCGCGGATTGCGCGTCAGCGACAGCGACGCGAGCGACACGAGCAGCCCCGCGATCACGAGCACGACCAGCATTTCGAGCAGCGTGAAACCGCGCGCGCGACGCCGCGCCGCGCGGGGCGTCGTCAAGCCGCCATCGGCACCCGCCGGGACGGACGGCACCGCACCGCGACGCACACGGCAATCGCGGCCGCAGCGGGAGGTCGTGCGAATGGCGAGCATGAAGAACGGGAAGGAAACGTCGGGGCGATCAGCGCCGGCTCATTGCCACGAGCCGATGTCGGAGTCGTTGCTTTCGCCGCCTTCCTTGCCGTCGGCGCCGTAGCTGAACACGTCGATCTCGCCGTGCACGCCCGGGTTCAGGTACTTGTACCCGTTGCCCCACGGATCGTTCGGCAGGCGCTCGAGATAGCCGCCGTCCTTCCAGTTGTTGGGGATCGGATCGGTGGTCGGCTTCTGGATCAGCGCGTTCAGGCCCTGTTCCTGCGTCGGATAGCGGCCGTTGTCCAGACGGTACAGCTTGAGCGCCTGCATGATCGTGCCGATGTCCTGCTTCGCGGCGATGCGGCGCGCCTCGTCCGGGCGGCTCATGATCTTCGGCACGATCAGCGCCGCCAGGATCCCGAGGATCGCGACCACCACCATGATCTCGATCAGCGTGAAACCGCGCTGACGACGCACGGCCGCGTTGCGGCGAGTGATCCACGTTTGCATGACTGACTACCTCTTTCCAAAAAATGTCGTCGATTGAGTGACGCACCCGACAGGCATTCCGGAATGCCGGCCTGACGACAGGCTTCCGATACCCCGGGCGCGGAGCCCGCATTGTAAGGCGCGCATCGCCGAGGGCTTTCACCCAACGCAAATTTCACATACATCCGTACAATAGCGCGCATGAACGCGCTCTCGATCCGGATCCTTTCCCTCGCCCTCTTCGCGGGTTTGTGCGCGACGGCCACCTACTGGGTCGTCACGCTGTCGGCCCGCGAAGCGCCGCTGCCCGCCGCCGCCGCGCGGCTGCCGATCCGCACCGAGGACGCCGCCGCGCTCTTCGGCGGCCAGCTCGACAAGAATCCCGTCCAGGACATCCACCTCTTCGGCATTCTCGCGCTCGATCATGGCGGCGCCGCGATCGTCGGCATCGGCGGCGAACCGCCGCGCGCGGTGTCGCTCGGCGCGGAGCTCGCGCCCGGCGCGAAGCTCGCCGAAGTGCGCAGCCGCTCGATCATCGTCGACCGCAACGGCGCGCGCGCCGAAGTCCAGCTCCCGGCGAACACGCCGTCCCCCGCGATCTACATGCGCTGACGGCCGCGGCCCGGCACGCGCGATCGGGCCGCCACGTCACTGCACCATGTTGTTCAGCTCGATGATCGGCAGCATCACGGCCAGCACGATCACGAGCACGATGCCGCCCATCGCGAGGATCAGCAGCGGCTCTAGCAGGCTCGTCAGGAACATCGTGCGGCGCTCCAGCTCGCGCGCCTCGCCTTCGGCCGCGCGATCCAGCATCGTCGTCACGTCGCCCGTCGCTTCACCCGAACGAATCAGGTGCACGAGCACCGGCGGAAACGTCTTCACGTTGTTCAGCGCGCGCGACAGCGCGGAGCCTTCGCGCACGCGGACGATCGCGTCGTCGATGTTCGCGCGCATCGCGCGGTTCGACAGCGTCTCGCCGGCCGCCTGCAACGCACGCAGGATCGGCACGCCGGCCGCGGTCAGAATGCCGAGCGTGCTCGCGAAGCGCACCGTGTTGTAGCCGCGCACGAGCTTGCCCGCGAGCGGCGCGGTCAGCACCCAGCGATCGAACGCGAGCCTGGGCCCGGCGCGCGACAGCGTCGCCTTCACGAACCACACGACGAGCGCGACCGCGATCAGGATCGCCCACCACCAGTGCCGCACGAATTCCGACAGCGCCATCATCACGACCGTGAGGATCGGCAACTGCTGCTTCGTGCTCGCGAACACGTTGACGACCTGCGGCACGACGTAGCTCAGCAGGAACGTGACGATGCCGAACGCGATCAGCGTGACGATACCCGGATACGTGAACGCCAGCAGGATCTTCTGCTTGAGCGCATTGCTCTGCTCGATGTAATCGGCGAGGCGCGACAGCACGATGCCGAGCTTGCCCGTATGCTCGCCGGCCGCGACCAGCGCGCGGTAGATCTCCGGAAAATCGCGCGGGTGCTGGCCCAGCGCATTCGCGAGCGAATGGCCGCCGAGCACTTCGGCGCGGATCGCGGCCATCAGTTCGCGGATGTAGTCGCGTTCGGCCTGCTCGGTCAGCACGCCGAGCGCCTCGTCGAGCGGCAGCCCCGCGATCAGCAGGCTCGCGAGCTGGCGCGTGAGGATCGCCTGTTCGCGCTGCGACAGCTTGCGGCCGAACGCGAGCCGCTGCGAACGCGCGCCGCGCGTGGCGCTCGCGGCCGGCTCGACGACGAGCGGCGTGAGCCCCTGCGTGCGCAACTGGCCGCGCGCGGCGCGCGCGCTGTCGGCATCGATCACGCCTTTCTGCGCGCGTCCCGCCGCATCGATTGCTTCGAAACGGAATGCCGGCATCGCGCTATGCGCCTCCCGTCACGCGCAGCACTTCCTCGAGCGACGTCGCGCCGGCCGCGAGCCAGCGCTCCGCGTCGTCGCGCAGCGTGCGCATGCCTTCCGCGCGGCCGGCGGCCAGGATCTCGGCATCGGCCGCGTTGCGGTGGATCAGCGCGCGGATCGACTCGTCGACCAGCAGCAGTTCGTAGACGCCGCGCCGGCCCGAATACCCCGAATGCCCGCACTTGTCGCAGCCGACCGGATGCCACACGGTACGGCCTTCCTCGTGCCGCTCTTCCTTGCAGACCGGGCAGAGCTGGCGCACGAGGCGCTGCGCGAGCACGCCGAGCAGCGACGACGCGAGCAGGTACGGCTCGACGCCCATGTCGGTCAGACGCGTGACGGCGGACGCCGCGTCGTTCGTATGCAGCGTCGCGAGCACGAGGTGGCCCGTCAGCGACGCCTGCACCGCGATCTGCGCGGTTTCGAGGTCGCGGATTTCGCCGATCATGATCACGTCCGGATCCTGGCGCAGGATCGAGCGCAGCGCACGGGCAAAAGTCATCCCGATCCGCTCGTTCACCTGCGTCTGGCCGATGCCGGCGAGATCGTATTCGATCGGGTCCTCGACGGTCATGATGTTGGTCGTCGCGGTTTCGAGCCGCGACATCGACGCGTACAGCGTGGTCGTCTTGCCCGACCCGGTCGGGCCGGTGACGAGCACGATGCCGTGCGGGCGCGCGATCAGCTTGTCGAACTGCACGAGCGTGTCGCGGCCCATCCCGAGCGCTTCGAGGTTCAGGCGCTGCGCGTCCTTTTCCAGCAGACGCAGCACCGCGCGCTCGCCGTGCCCGGTCGGCAGCGTCGACACCCGCACGTCGACCGGCCGGCCGCCGACGCGCAGCGTGATGCGGCCGTCCTGCGGCAGGCGCTTCTCCGCGATGTCGAGTTGCGCCATGATCTTGATCCGCGAGATCAGCGCGCCGTGCAGCGCCTTCTTCGGGCGCACGACGTCGCGCAGCGTGCCGTCGACGCGAAAGCGCACGACCGACGCATTCTCGAACGGCTCGATGTGAATGTCGGATGCCTGTTCGCGCGCCGCTTGCGTGAGCAGCGCGTTGATCATCCGGATGATCGGCGCGTCGTCTTCCGATTCGAGCAGATCTTCGACTTCGGGGATGTCCTGCATCAGCCGCGACAGGTCGACTTCGCCTTCGACCTCGCCGACCACCTGCGCGGCGCTGCCGTCCTGGCGCGCGTAGGCCTGGTTGATCGCCTGCGCGAGCTCGTCGGCCGGCACGCGGTGCACGGCGATCGAGCCGAAGTTGCGCGCGATCTCCGCGAGCGCGGCGTCGCTCGTGCGTTCGCTGATCCACACCTCGAGCGTGTCGTCGAGCTGGTGCGCGATCAGCACCTGTCCGCTCTTCGCGAAGCCGTACGGCAGCAGGCGCGCGGCCAGCGGCGACGGCGGCTGGCGCTCGGCCGGCGCGCCGTCGTGAGCGGAGGACGCGAGCACGTCGCTCACTGCGAGGCTCCCGGCGCGGTGGTCAGCGGCTGTTGCGGCACCGCCTGCTGCGGCACGCTTTGCGGCTGCGCGGGCGTCGCTTCGGGCAACGGCTGCGCCGGCACGGGCGCGACCTGGCGCTGCAACTGCTGGCGGCGCATCTTGTCGAGATCGAACAGGTTGCCGGCCGGCGTGCCGCCCTGGCTCGGGCCCAGCGGCATCGGCGGGACGACCGGGTCGTCCTTGTCGCGAATCACGTTGTTGTCCGACTTGTACGCGCCCGTCACGCCCTGGATGTAGTCGTAGCGGTTCGCGGTGACTTCCTGCGCGGTGCTGCGATCGGAGATGATCACCGGGCGCAGGAACACCATCAGGTTGGTTTTCGCGCGCTGCTTCGATTCCGAGCGGAACAACTGACCGATCCACGGGATGTCGCCGAGCAGCGGCACCTTGCTGTTCGACACCTGGTAGTTGTCCTGCATCAGGCCGCCGAGCACGATGATCTCGCCGTTGTCGGCCAGGATCGTCGACTGGATCGAGCGTTTCGTGAAGGTCGGCCCGGTCTGCGCGTTGGTGGTGCCGCTGACGACCGCCGAATCCTCCGTGTAGAGCTGCAGCTTGAGAATGCCGCCGTCGGTGATCTGCGGCTTCACGTGCAGCGTCAGGCCGACGTCGCGACGGTCGTAGGTATTGAATGCATTGCTCGTCGTACCGCTCGTCAGGTTCGAATACGAGCCGGTCGCGATCGGCACGTTCTGGCCGACGACGATCTTCGCTTCCTCGTTGTCGAGCGTGATCAGGTTCGGCGTCGACAGCACGTTCGCGTCGCTCACGCCGGCAAAGTATTGCAGCAGCGCGCCGAGCCCCTGCACGCCGAACATGTTGTGTAGCCAGCCGATGTTGAGCCCCTGGCTCAGCGAGCCGAGGTTGGAGGCCAGCCCGCCGCCGGTGATCCCGCCGGCGGCGTTGGTCACGCCGCCCGCCGTCAGGTTGATGATGCTGTTGCCCAGCCCCAGCCCGGGGTTCAGGTTCGTGCCGCCGAGAAACTGGCCGCTCGCGACCTGCCACTGGATGCCGAGGTTGCCCTGCGTCGTCGAGTTCAGCTCGACGATCAGCGCTTCGATGTAGACCTGCGCGCGCCGCGCGTCGAGCTGGTCGATCACCGAGCGCAGATTCCGGTAAACCGGATCGGACGCGGTGATGATCAGCGAATTGGTGGCCGAGTCGGCCTGGATCATCCCGCCCGGCTGGTTGTCGTCGCCGCTCTTGTCCTTGTCGCCGCCGAGCAGGCCGCCGGTGCCAAGGCCGCCGCCGGACGAGCCGCCGCCATACGCGGACGAGGACGACGAACCGCCGAGGCCGCCCGACGGCAGCGGCGGGGTGCCCGACGTGCCGGTCGAGAAGTTGCCGCTCGACGACGAGCCGCCGTTCTGGTTGAAGCTGTTCGCATCGTTGGACGACGCCGACGAGCCGCTGTCGTTGCCGCCCTTGCCGAGCATCCCGCGCAGCGTCTTCGCGAGCTTCACCGCATCGGCGTTGCGCAGCGGCACGACGTGCATGTTGCCGGGCGCCGCGCTCGGTGCGTCGAGCTGCTGCACGAGGCGCTTCGCGGCCGCGAGGCGCGACGCGCTCGACGCGCGCAGCAGCAGCGCGTTGGTGCGCGGGTCGGCCGTGACCGACACCTTCAGCGTCGCGTCGCTGTTGCCGATCGCGCCCGGGTCGAGCATTTTCTGCAACTGCGCGGCGAGGTCGATCGCGTTTGCATTGCGCAGCGGCACGACCTGCACCTGCGCGCCCGCGGCGCTGTCGACGCCCGCGATGATCTGCGCGATGCGGCGCACGTTGTCCGCATAGTCGGTCACGACGATCGTGTTGTTCGCCGGGTAGGCCGTCACCGTGTTGTTCGGCGAGATCAGCGGCCGCAGCACGGGCAGCAGGTTGTTCGCCGATTCGTTGCGAAGCTCGAACACCTGCGTGATCACCTGGTCGCCGCGCGCCTGCGGCGCGTTGCCGATGTAGGTCGGCACGCCCTGCAGCTTCGCGTCGGCTTCCGGCACGACCTTCAGCACGCCGTGATCCTGCACGAGCGCGAAGCCCTGCATGCGCAGCGCGGACTGCAGCGTCTTCAGCGCCTGGTCTTCCGGCACCGGCCGTTCGGCCACGAGGTTGAGCTGACCCTTCACACGCGGGTCGACGATGATGGTCTTGCCGGTCGCGGCGCCGATCGCTTTCGCGACCTGGTCGATGTCCGCATTCACGAAGTTGAGCGTGACCTGAGCGTAGGCGGCCTGCGAGACGATGATGCCGGCCACGAGCAGGGTCGTGGCAACACGCCGCATAACGAAGCGATTTCTTGTCATGGATGAATGGGTCGATGCCGGCTCAGGCCACTTCCGGCGGTAGTGCTGAGATCCAAGTCCGAAAAGGGCGACATTAGCAGTTTTTCATGTCCGAAATATCACATTGATCCGAAGACTGTCTCACATACGACATGCGTGCGGTAAATCGTATGCAATATGTAAGGATCGGCGCAACCCTTCGCGCGGCGGCCCTCACGCTTTTTGCGATGAGCCGACACGAAAATACGGTATAACCGGGCTGCCGTATTCCTGCCTGTCGCAATTCGACGGTCTGCCGGTATGATACGGGCGGCACGTTTCTCGTCGCACTAATAACACGCACGGGTTTTCCCGAGCTTCGCGCCATTCCTTTTCGTTTTTCGCACGATGAACAGACGGTTCGCTTCCATCGCGTTGATCGCCGCTGGCACATGGTTCGCCAGCGGTAACGCGCGCGCGGATTGTTTCGACGAAGCGGCCAGGTATCAGCAGGTCAATCCGCTGATCCTGCGCGCGATCGCCTGGCAGGAGTCGCGCAACCGGCCCGATGCGCTGAACAAGAACACGAACGGCTCGGTCGACTACGGCCTGATGCAGATCAATTCGATCCACCTGCCGACGCTGTCGCGCTACGGGATCGGCCGCGACACGCTGATGGAGCCGTGCAAGAACGTGTACATCGCCGCGTGGCATCTCAAACAGAAGATGAACCGCTACGGCAACACGTGGCAGGCGGTCGGCGCCTATCATTCGGAAACGCCGTCGCTGCGCGACAAGTACGCGCGGCAGATCGCCGGCATCCTCGCGCAATGGAAGCTGCTGCCGCCCGTGCAGACGACTCAGTCCACTCAGGCCGCGCAGACCACTCAGTCCGCTCAGTGATTCCGCGCCGCGTCGCCGGCCGATGCCGGCCGGCGCCGGGCCGGCCGCGCGCGTTTGATGCACAATGCGGGCTGACGCCGCCGTTTCGCCCGTGCGCGGGCCGATCGCGCCCCGCCAGGGCGCCGCGGCCGCTTTTTCATCTTTTCCGTTGGTGCAAATCATCATGAATCCGGCAATGAAACAGCCGTTGCCCGTCACCGTGCTGTCCGGCTTCCTCGGCGCCGGCAAGACCACGCTGCTCAACCACGTGCTCGCGAACCGCGCGGGCCTGAAAGTCGCGGTGATCGTCAACGATCTCGCGGCGGTCAACATCGACGCGTCGCTCGTACGCGATGCGCAGGCGCTGTCGCACGTCGAGGAGCGCCTCGTCGAAATGTCGAACGGCTGCATCTGCTGCACGCTGCGCGACGATCTGCTCGTCGAGATCCGCAACCTCGCATCCGAAGGCCGCTTCGACGCGATCATGATCGAATCGACCGGCATCGCGGAGCCGATGCCGATCGCCGAAACGTTCACGTTCGTCGACGACGACGGCGCGTCGCTGTCGGCCATCGCGCGGCTCGACACGCTCGTCACCGTGGTCGACGCGTACAACTTCCTGCGCGACTACGGCTCCGACGACGCGCTCGCGACGCGCGGCATCGCCGCGTCGGAAGACGACGACCGCACGCTCGTCGAGCTGCTGATCGAGCAGATCGAATTCTGCGACGTGCTGGTGATCAACAAGGCCGACCTCGTCGGCGCGGACGATCTCGCGCGCCTGCAGCACATCCTCGCGCGCCTGAATCCGCGCGCGCATCAGGTCGTATCGACGTTCGGCAACGTGCCGCTCGACGAAGTGCTGAACACCGGCCGCTTCGATTTCGACGAAGCCGCGAATGCGCCGGGCTGGCTCGCGTCGCTCGATCGCGACCACACGCATTGCGACGATCCCGACTGCCATGACGACCATCATGCGCACGTGCACGGCGAAGCCGACGAATTCGGGATCGGCAATTTTGTTTACCGCGCGCGCCGTCCGTTTCACCCGGCACGGCTGTGGGCGCTGCTGCACCAGGAGTGGCCGGGCGTGCTGCGCAGCAAGGGTTTCTTCTGGCTCGCGACGCGCAACGACATCGCCGGTTCGCTGTCGCAGGCGGGCGGCGTATGCCGGCATGGCCCGGCGGGTTTGTGGTGGGCGGCGCAGGATCGCGCGGAATGGCCGGACGACGACGAGCTGCTCGCCGAAATCCGCACCGAATGGCTCGGCGATCTCGACGATCGCACGGTCGGCGATCGCCGGCAGGAGCTCGTGCTGATCGGCATCGCGCTCGACGCCGATGCATGGCGTGCGAAACTCGATGCGTGCCTGCTCACCGATGCGGAGTTCGCGCTCGGCGCGGCGGGATGGGCGGCGCTCGACGATCCGTTCCCGGCGTGGGACGTCGATTCCCACGACGACGACGATCACGGCGACACGCAGATCGTCCATGCATGATCGCGTTGGTAACGGCTTGTAAAAGTAACCGTTAACTTTTGCAAGAGCGGCGCGAACTGTGGCGAAAATGCCGCGCGCGCCCAACAAAAAACCCGCCGAGAGGCGGGTTTTTCCGGAACAGGCGCGGGTTTAACGCTTGTTGACGGCGTCCTTGAACGCCTTGCCGGCCGTGAACTTGACCGTCTTGGCTGCCGGGATCTTGATGGTTTCGCCCGTCTTCGGGTTGCGGCCCGTACGTGCTGCGCGCTTGCCCGAACCGAAGCTGCCGAAGCCGATCAGCTGAACCGCATCACCCTTCGACACGGCCTTCTTGATGACTTCGAGCAGCGTGTCCAGCGTTTCGCCGGTTTGAGCCTTGCTGGCGCCCGTTTGGGCGGCGACGGCGTCGATCAGTTCCTGTTTGTTCATTAAGGTTCCTTTATCAGGTTAGGTTGACACGAACAGCGCGAACGCGCCGATTATACGTGCGCGAACCGTGCCGTCGAGAGTCAGACTCCGACGACACAGCGCCGAATCCTGGCCCGCGCGACGCGCCCTCCGGCTTGCCGGCGGCCACCCCGCGGTACGGCGTTGCTATGATAGCGCAGCGCAAACCCAATAACGACAAGGGTTTCAAAGATTTTCATCGGTATTTCGCCGAATGAATCGTCGATTGACCGTTTTTTGACCTGCGCCAACCGGACGGGATGCGCAGCGCGGTCCGCCCGAGCGTCGCGCCGTTGCCCCTTTCCAACGGCCGCTCGGACGGCCGCCCGCAATCCCTTGCCAGGCTTGGCTGCCACGTTTTTTGTTTCGCATGCCCGACCGACTTGTTCCCGCCACGTTCGCCGTTCGCGACGACGGCACGCTCGTCTCGCCCGAGTTCGGCGACATCTATCACAACGTCGCGGGCGCGCTCGCGCAGGCGCGCTACGTGTTCATCGCCGGCAACGGGCTGCCGGCGCGCTGGCAAGGCCGCCGCACGTTCACGATCGTCGAGACGGGGTTCGGCGCGGGCGCCAACTTCCTCGCAACCTGGGCCGCGTGGCGCGACGATCCCGCGCGCTGCGGGCGGCTGCACTTCGTCTCGTTCGAGAAACACCCCTTTTCGCGCGACGACCTGCGCCGCGCGCTTTCCCATATCGTTGCGAACACAACGATCTCGGCGGAAGCCGCCTTGCTGGCCGACGCGTGGCCGATGCTCGTGCCGGGTCTGCACCGGCTCGAATTCGACGCGGGACGGGTCGTATTGACGCTCGGTTTCGGCGACGCGTGCGCGTTGCTGCCGAAACTCGTCGCGCGCGCCGATGCGTTCTATCTGGACGGTTTCGCGCCGGCGAAAAATGCGGATCTCTGGTCGGTCGACGCGTTCCGCGCGCTCGCGCGCGTCGCCGCGGAAGAGGCCACCTTCGCGACCTACTCGAGCGCGGGCATGGTGAAAAAAGCGCTCATCGAAACGGGATTCACGTATCGCAAGATGCCCGGGCTCGCCGGCAAGTACGCGATGCTCGTCGGCGAATATGCGCCGCGCTGGCGCTCGCGCCGGCACGAGCCGCCACGCGCGCTGCCCGTCGCGACGCGCCGCGCGATCGTGATCGGCGCGGGCCTCGCCGGCTGCGCGGTGGTCGAACGCCTGGCCGCGCGCGGCTGGGACGTGACGCTGATCGAACGGCACGAACGAATCGCGAGCGAAGCATCGGGTAATCCGGCCGGCGTATTCCATCCGCTGATGACGCGCGACGACAACGTCGCGAGCCGGCTCACACGCAGCGGCTTCCTGCACGCGATCGCACGCTGGCGCGCGCTCGAACACGCGGGCCACGCGTTCGCACGCAGCACGCACGGGATGATCCATCTCGCCGAATCGGCCGACGACTTCGCGCGGATGCGCGACGCGTTCGAGGCGTTCGGCGCGCCTGCCGAGTACGTGACGCTGCTCGACGCCGCCGCCGCGCGCGCGCATCTGAACCTGCCGGTCGCGCACGGCGGCCTGCTGTTTCCGCACGGCGGCGCCGTCTGGCCGGCCGGGCTGTGCGCCGCGCAATATGCGGCGGCCGGCGAGCGCGTGCGCCTGCTCGCGTCCACCCGCGTCGCGCGGCTCGAACGGCGGGGCGACACCTGGCATGCGCTCGACGAGACGGGCGCCACGCTGGCCGACGCGCCCGTCGTCGTGCTCGCGAACGCGGGCGACGCCGCGCGCCTTGCCGGGCTCCAGCATGTCGCGCTGCAACCGGTGCGCGGCCAGCTCACGCTGCTGCCGCCGGGCACGACGGCGCCGCTGCCGTGCCCGGCGATCGGCGACGGTTACGCGGTCCCGCTCGACGACGGCACGCTGCTGATCGGCGCCACGTTCGAACCCGACGATACCGATCCCGCGATGCGCGCGGCCGGCCACGCCGAAAACCTCGAGCGCGTGCGGCGCCTGCTGCCGGGCCTGATCGGCGAGGTGCCGGATCCCGCCACGCTGCGCGGCCGCGTGGCGTTCCGCTGGGTCGTCGGCGACCGCCTGCCGCTCGTCGGTCCGCTCGCCGACGAAGCGCAGGCCACCGCGAACGCACGTGCGCTGGCCGGTGCGCAGGCGCGCGACCTGCCGCGCCTGCCCGGGCTCTACGGCGCATTCGGCTTCGGCTCGCGCGGCCTCGTGTGGGCGGCGCTCGGCGCCGAGCTGATCGCCTCGCAACTCGAGGGCGAGCCCTGGCCGCTCGAGCGCGAACTCGCCGACGCGGTCGATCCCGCCCGCTTCCTGATCCGCGCACTGCGCGCCCGCCGCGTGGGCTCGGCCGGCTGACCGATCGCGCACCTTCTTCACAGTTTCCCGATTTTTCCGTGCAAGGTTATCCACGCGACGCTGTGGATAACCGCGTGGAATCCGTACGCACTTCGTGTGCAATCACAGTGGACGTAAACTGGGCAACTCGGCACAGCTGTGCGGCGGCCCGAAAGTTGCTCAACTCAAATGCCTGTGCGCGAACAGCCTGTGCAACCGGTTATGGTTTCGCCAACCCATTGATCCGCCGATGTAAACCGGAGTTATCCACAGAACTGTGCGCCCTTTGTTAACTTCTACTACGTATATATACAGGTAAACCTTTGAAACCAAAGACCTGCGGTGCCGCACAGCGCCGCGAGTCGATTCAATCGGTTCCGGAGCGAAAAAGCTGTGGCACAATCGGTTTCCTTCGCGTTCGTTCGGCCAGGCGCCGGACATGCTTCAATGGAACGGTCGGCACGGTTTCGAATCTGAATCTTCGGGACTGCGCAGTCCATTCACACACCAGGCCGACAATCCAGATCGGCAACCTGAACGACGTTCCGCCCTGTGGTGGAACAGGCGGATCCCATGTACCGCCGTCGTCGAGCACAACAATCACATTCGGGGCGATACCCAGCCGGCGCGCATCCATTCCTGTCGCTTGACCCGCGTCGCTGGCGGTTGCTTCCAAAGGAGAAGTCACCACGATGAAGTCGGCGTTCTCATTCCTGCCCAACTGGCCGCTCGCGCCGGATGCCGTGTTCTGGGCCGGGCTCGCGCTGTTCGCAGCCGGCCTGTGCGGCGAGCTGTGCTATCGCGCGTGGCGGCTGCCGCGCATCACCGGCTATGCCGTGATCGGCCTGATCGCCGGTTCGTTCGGATTCGGCGTGATCGACACCAGCACCGACGAAACGTCGCGGCTGCTGATGGACGTCGCGCTCGGCCTGCTGCTGTTCGAGCTCGGCAGCCGCCTCGACCTGCGCTGGATCCGCCGCAATCCGTGGCTCGTCGCGTCGAGCCTCGCGGAAGCCACGCTCACGTTCGTGCTCGTGCTGTTCGTGATGCTCGCGCTCGGCGTATCGGGGATGGTCGCGCTCGTGCTGTCGGCGATCGCGATTGCCACATCGCCGTCGATGGTGATCCAGCTCAAGACGGAACTGCGCGCGGAAGGGCAGGTGTCGCAACGCCTGATCACGCTCACCGCGCTCAACAGCGTGTACGCGATCGTGCTGACCAAGCTCGTGACGAGCTGGCTGCACCAGGAAGCGTACGGCAACGTTTTCGCGACGATCCTGCAGCCCGTCTACCTGATCGCCGGTTCGTTCATCGTCGCGTATCTGGTCGCGCGTTCGTGCAATTACCTGTTCCGCCACATGACCGCGACGATGCGCGACGAGCATTCGTTCGTCGCGCTGTTCGGGCTCGTGATGCTCGCGATCGCCGTCGCGCAGGCGCTGAAGCTGTCGACGCTGCTCACGCTGCTGCTCGCCGGCATCATCGTGAAGAACCTCGAGGCGCGCCCGCAGCTGTGGCCCGAGCACTTCGGCACGGCCGGCTGGCTGCTGACGGTGGTGCTGTTCGTGCTGACGCTCACGTCGTTTACGTGGGGCGACATCGCGCTCGGCGGGCTGCTCGCGATCGTGCTGATCGTCACGCGGCTCGCCGCGAAGCTGGCCGGCGTCGTCGCGTTCGCGAAGCCGAGCGGCCTCGGGATGAAGCAGGGCGTCGCGCTCGGCATCGCGCTCACGCCGATGTCCGCGCTGTCGTACCTGCTCGTCGACGATACCTACCAGCTCTATCCGAATTTCGACCCGCACCTGCGCGCGATCGTGATGTGCTCGATCGTGATCCTGCAGCTCGTCAGCCCGTTCGTCGTCTACCGCTGCCTGTCGGCCGTCGGCGAACGCAGCGACAGCAACTGATTCCGGAACCTGCCATGGCACTCGAAACCTTCGTCAATTCCGAGCCGTTCACGTTCGGCGTCGAACTGGAGATCCAGGTCGTCAACACGCACAACTATGACCTGACCAAAGCGGCCTCCGACCTGATGCGCCTGATCCAGGCCGAAACTTTCCCGGGCAACATCACGCCGGAAATCACCGAAAGCATGATCGAGCTGTCGACCGGCATCTGCCATTCGCACGAGCAGGCCGTCAGCGAGCTGCATGCGATCCGCGACGTGCTCGTGAAGGCGGCCGACCAGCTCAACGTCGGGCTGGCCGGCGGCGGCACGCATGCGTTCCAGCAATGGAGCGACCGGCAGATCTACGATGCGCCGCGCTTTCAGTACATCTCCGAGCTGTACGGCTATCTCGCGAAGCAGTTCACCGTGTTCGGCCAGCACGTGCACATCGGCTGCCCCGATCCCGACAGCGCGCTGTTCCTGCTGCACTCGATGTCGCGCTTCATTCCGCACTTCATCGCGCTGTCCGCGTCGTCGCCGTTCGTGCAGAACGTCGACACGGGCTTCCATTCGGCGCGCCTGAATTCGGTGTTCGCGTTCCCGCTGTCGGGCCGCGCGCCGTTCGTGCTGACCTGGGACAGCTTCGAGGAATACTTCACGAAGATGGTGAACACGGGCGTCGTCAACTCGATGAAGGACTTCTACTGGGACATCCGGCCGAAGCCCGGCTACGGCACGATCGAGGTGCGCGTGATGGACACGCCGCTGTCGGTCGATCGCGCGGCGGCGATCGCCTGCTACATCCAGACGCTCGCACGCTACCTGCTGACCGACCGGCCGCTGAAGCTGTCGGAGGACGATTACCTCGTCTACACGTTCAACCGTTTCGAAGCGTGCCGCTTCGGGCTCGAGGGCACCTGCGTGAATCCTCAGACGGGCGAGCGCCGCACGATCGCGGAAGACATCCTCGACACGCTCGACCGGATCGCGCCGCATGCGGCGGCCCTCGGTTCGCGCGCGGCGCTCGACGAGATCGGCGCGCTCGCGAAGGCGCGCGTGAACGACGCATCGTGGTTGAGAACCGTTTTCAAACAGGAAAAATCGCTGAACGAGACGGTCCGGCAGCAGTGCTTACGTTGGCGTGAGTGAAAATATGTTTTGCAGATTGCAGGATCGACCGCGCCGCGATTCGCTGAACGGCAGTCCGCGCCGGGTCGGCCCGCAATCGTCGGCAGGCCTCCTGAAAATCTGTGGATAACCGGATATTCCGCTGCAAAGTCAACGCTCTGCGGGCGGGATAACCCGGTGGATCATCACCAGGCGGCCGATGGCCGATCCTGACAGGACAACGTCGGCGCGCCCCGTCTCGCGGGCGCGCGGCATTGCGCGCACAACGAAAAATTACGGTTATTCAGCGATTTTCCACAGCGCGCAGGGGATAACTTAGCTGTGCGATTTTCCGCTCTCGCTTAGAATGTCGGCTTTGCGGACGCCGGAACGATGCGTGTCTCTCCGGTCGCCGCGAACGCGACCGCCGCGTGTGCCTCGCGACGGCCGTGTCGACGCGCTCGACAGAGCGCGGCTGTTTTGAGATAGATTCGATCTCCACACTACGGCCGCTCGGCCAACCGGGCGGCGGCAAAGCGAAAAGACTATGAGCGAAGGCGTTTACGGGAACCAGGCTGCGGGACGTGTGACCCATAGCCTGCTGCGGTTGAGCACGGCCATGCGGAGCGAGGCATGGGATTGGGCGGAAGGCGCCGGCCTCACGCCGACGCAGGGCGAGATTCTCGTGCTGCTGCTGCAGCGCAAGGGCCCGATGCGGCTCGGCGAGATCGCGCGCGAGACGCAGCTCACCGCGGCCACCACGAGCGATGCGGTCAGCACGCTCGAGACGAAGGGGCTCGTCGAAAAGCGCCGTGCGCTGGACGACGGCCGGGCACTGGCCGTGCGCCTGTCGGCGCGTGGCCGTACGGCCGCGAAGAAGGCGCTGCAATGGCCTGAATTCCTGACGAAAGCGGTCGGCAAGCTCGGCGCGGACGAGCAGGGCGCGCTGTATCGCGCGCTGCTGAAGACGCTGCGCGAACTGCAGGTGGCCGGCGCGACGCCGCCGCAGCGTATGTGCCTGACGTGCAGCCACTTCCAGCCGGGCAAGCCGTCGAAGAAGACGGTGCATCACTGCGCGGTGTTCGACGTCGCGATGTCCGACAGCGATCTGCGTCTCGACTGCTCGGGGCAGGAAGAGGCCGACGCGGCGACGCAGAAGAAGACCTGGAAGATTTTCGCCGGCTGACGTCCGTCGATCGACCGGGAGGCCGATGATGAACGCTGAAGTCGTGGCGATCCGCCACGTGCATTTCGAGGATCTCGGGAGCTTCGAGCAGGTGCTCGGCGAACGCGGTCGACGGGTGCGCTATGTCGATGTCGGATCGTCGCGGGTCGAGGTGCTCGACGTGCTCGAGCCGTCGCTGCTCGTCGTGCTCGGCGGGCCGCTCAGCGTGTACGACGATGCGCAGTACCCGTCGATCGCGCCGCTCCTGGCGCTCGTGCGCCAGCGCATCGACGCGGGGCTGCCGATCCTCGGCATCTGCCTCGGCGCGCAGTTCATCGCACGGGCGCTCGGCGCGCGCGTCTATCCGGCCGCGCAGCACGAACTCGGCTGGGCGCCGCTGACGCTCACCGACGCCGGCCGTGCGTCGCCGCTGCGCCATCTCGACGGCGCGACGACGTCGATGCTGCACTGGCATGGCGATACGTTCGACCTGCCGGGCGGTGCGATCCACCTCGCGTCCACGCCGGCCTGTCGCCACCAGGCGTTCGCCTGGGGGCAGCACGTGCTGGCGCTGCAATGTCACCCCGAGATCCGTACCGATCGCTTCGAACCGTGGCTGATCGCGAACGCCGGCGAAATCGCCGCGACGCCCGGCGTCGACGCGCGCCGGTTGCGCGCCGATACCGCGCAGCACGGCCCCGCGCTCGAGACGGCCGCGCGCCGCATGTTCGCCGAGTGGCTCGACAGCGTCGGGCTCTGACGCCGCGGGCGGCGCCGCTCGCGGCAAAGCGCTGGCCCGGCCTGCATCCGGTGCGGGCCGGCGCATCGCCGTACACCGCACGTTCTCCGCACCGTCGGCATCCGGCCGGCCGTACCTGACCATCCGCTTACTGCCGAGCACGCCGTCTGCACGCTTCGAGCCTGCGTGCTACGCTCGTCCGCTCTTTCCCTTTCCTGGCGAGCGGCTTCCATGACTGCGCTGTTTTCTCCGTTCACGCTGCGCGGCGTGACCCTTCCGAACCGGATCGTGATTTCGCCGATGTGCCAGTACTCGGCCGAACGCGGCGAAGCGACCGACTGGCACATGATTCATCTCGGCCATCTCGCGCTGTCGGGTGCGGGGCTGCTGTGCATCGAAGCGACCGCGGTGGAACCCGACGGACGCATCACGCATGGCGACCTCGGCCTGTGGGACGACGTGACCGAAGCCGCGCTGAAGCCGGTGCTGGCCGCGATCCGCAAGCATTCGCCGATCCGCGTCGCGATGCAGTTGTCGCACGCGGGGCGCAAGGCGTCGAGTGCGGCGCCGTGGGAGGGCGGTCAGCTCGTGCCGGTCGCCGACGGTGGCTGGCTGCCGCATGGCCCGTCGGCCGTGCCGCACAAGGACGGCGAGACGCCGCCGCTCGCGCTCGATGCGGCGGACCTGAACCGCATTCGCGACGCGTTCGCGGCGTCGGCCAGACGGGCCGCGCGGCTCGGCATCGACGCGATCGAAGTGCACGCGGCGCACGGCTACCTGCTGCATCAGTTCCTGTCGCCGCTCGCGAACCGGCGCACCGACGAATACGGCGGCTCGCGCGAAAACCGGATGCGGTTTCCGCTGGAGATCTTCGAGATCGTGCGCGCCGCGTTTCCGGAAGACCGCCCGGTCGGCGTGCGCGTGTCCGCGACCGACTGGGTCGAAGGCGGCTGGGAGCTCGACGATACGATCGCGTTCGCGCACGAACTGAAGCGCCGCGGCTGCGACTGGATCGACGTGTCGTCCGGCGGCGTGTCGCCGCTGCAGAAGATTCCGCTGTCGCCCGGCTACCAGGTGCCGTTCGCGCAGGCGGTGAAGCGGGCGGTCGGCATGCCGACGATCGCGGTCGGCCTGATCAACGAGCCCGCGCATGCGAACCGGCTGATCGAGGCCGGCGATGCCGATTTCGTCGCGATGGCGCGCGCGATGCTGTACGACCCGCGCTGGCCGTGGCACGCGGCGGCCGAGCTCGGCGCGCAGGTGACGGCGCCGCCGCAGTACTGGCGCTCGCAGCCGCGCGAGCACAAGGCGCTGTTCGGCGACGTCGCGTTCGGCCAGCGCTGAGTACATCGCGCAATATTGCGCGCGATGTTGAACGAAGCAATCGTGAACGTGTAGGATGCGGGTGATTCGCCGCCTCCCCGACGCGGCACCGACCGGTGCCGCGTTTTCGTTTGGCGCGGCGCCCGGCCGCGATCGCGGCCGCTTCCATTCAAGTCGTCTTCACAAGGATTGGTTCGATGAGTTCACGCAGGATCGCGGTGCGCCGCTCGGGAGTACACGGCAAGGGCGTGTTTGCCGTGGCGCCGATCAAGGCCGGCGAGCGCGTAGTGGAATACAAGGGCGAGCGAATCTCGTGGAAGGAAGCGCTGCGCCGTCATCCGCACGACCCGAGCGAGCCGAATCATACGTTCTACTTCGCACTCGATGAAGGCGGCGTGATCGACGGCAAGGTCGACGGCAACAGCGCGCGCTGGATCAATCATTCGTGCGCGCCGAACTGCGAGGCCGAGGAAGTCAAGGGCCGCGTATACATCCACGCGCTGCGCGACATCGGGCCGGAAGAGGAGCTGTTCTACGACTATGGCCTCGTGATCGACGCGAAGCTGACGAAGAAGCTCAAGCGCGAATACGCGTGCCACTGCGGCGCCGAGTCGTGCCGCGGCACGTTGCTCGCGACGTCCGACGAAGGCGGGAAGAAGAAAAAGAAGAAGGACAAGAAGGACGGCAAGTCCACCTCCGGGTCGAAGGACAAGAAGAACAGGAAGTGATGCAGGCGGCAGCGCATCGCGCGCTGCCGCCGTCGTTTCAGCCGTCGGTTGCCGCGTCGTGGCGGCCCGTCATCCGCCTTCCGTCTTTCCGTTCCTTTCCGGCGCGCGGCCCGAGCAACGGGCCAGCGGTTGCCCGCCGCGAATCGACCGGTGATCGTTCAGTGCGTCGGCGCCGCGGCCGGCGTTTCGCTGGCCGGTTTTTCCGTGCGCGTGGCGAGCGGCACCCTCACCACGAAGCGCGAGCCGCCTTCCGATGCATCCTCGTACGACACGGTGCCGCCGTGCATCGCGATGATGTCGTGCACGATCGCGAGCCCGAGCCCGGCGCCCGTTTCAACGCCGTTGCCGCTTTGCGCGTCGCCGCGGAAAAAGCGCTTGAACAGGTCGGCCTGCTGGTTCGCGGGCACGCCCGGGCCGTTGTCCTCGACCACGATCTCCGCGGCCGGCTGGCCGTCGTCGAGCGCACCGCGCGCGACGTTGACGGTGATCCGCGCGCCGTCCGGCCGCGCGAGCGGCACGTACTTCAGTGCGTTGTCGAGCAGGTTCGCGATCACCTCGCGCAACAGAACGGGGTTGCCGCGCACGTTCAGCTTCTCGTCGTCGCCCGGGTCGTCGCTGCGCTGGAAGCCGAGGTCGACATGCGATGCGAGCGCGCGCGGCACCCATTCGGCACCCGTCTCGAACGCCATCGCCGCGAGATCGACATCGACGAAGCGGGCGGCCTGTTCGCCCGGCTCGGCACGCGCGAGCGACAGCAGCTGGTTGGACAGCCGCACCGCGCGGTCGGCGGCCGCGCGCAGCTCGCGCACCGCGGCGAAGGTCTGCTGCGGATCACGCGCGACGGCCGCCTGCTCGGCATGCAGCTTCACCGCGGTGAGCGGCGTGCGCAGCTGGTGCGCGGCATCGGCGATGAACTTGCGCTGCGCGTCGAGCGCGGTCTTCAGCCGGCCGAGCAGCGCGTTCATCGCGCTCGTCAGCGGCCGGATCTCCAGCGGCACGTCGGTTTCGTCCACGGGCTCCAGCGACGTGTGGGTCTGCCGGTTCAGCGAATCGGCGAGATGCGTGAGCGGGCCCAGCTGCTGGTTCACAACGCGCCATACGATGCCCCAGCCCGCGAGCAGCAGCAGCAGCAACGGCATCATGATCGCGACGAGGAATTCGGCCGCGATCCGGTAGCGGTGCCGTACCGGCTGAGCGACTTCGACGACCATCGGCTTGCCGCCCTCGACGTCGTCGACGCGCACCTGCGCGACCCGCACCGCGCGGTTGTCGTACTCGGCCTCGAACACGTACGCGTGATGCATGCGGCGTACGTTGATGCCCTGCAGCGGCAGCTTCGGGTCGCCGGCGAGTTCCTGCTCGCCGTCGCTGATCCGGTAGATCAACGCTTCGGCGGGATCGGAGAACATCGCCTGCGCGAGCGGCGGCACCGTGAATGGCGCATCCGGGCCGGCAATCTGGATCTGTTTGGAGATGGCGGTCGCGAGATCGGCGAGCGAGCGGTCGATCACGTGCTGCGTGTATTGCCACGCGAGCCAGTAGGCGATCAGGCCGCTCATCAGCGCGAGCATCGACAGCGGGGCGGCGAGGCGCCGGAGCAGCGAGCGGCGCAGGCTGGTGGTCACAGCCGGATCAGAAGACATTTCGACGGGCAAATGGATAAGCGCCGCTCACGGAGAGCGGCGCGGTCGTGCGCCGGGCGGCGATGCGGAGCGGTCCGCACGCGGCCGGCCGGCGCGCGGCGTCGCTCAGACGCTCGCGGTCTGGCGGATTTCCTGCAGCAGGTAGCCGAAGCCGCGCACCGTGACGATTTCGACCCGGCACTGCTCGAGTTTCTTGCGGACGCGGTGCACGTAGACTTCGATCGCGGTGTCGCCGAGATCGCCGCCGAAGTGCGTGAGGTGATCCTGCAACTGGGCCTTGCTGACGACGCGGCCGTGACGCAGCAGCAGCATTTCCAGCACCGCGAATTCGCGCGGCGACAGTTCGAGCGGCTTGTCGTCGTTGAAGATGCGGCGGTCGACGCCCGACAGGCGGACGCCGCCGAGCGACACTTCCGGACGCGGCATGTCGCTGTGCGGGCCGCTGCGGCGCATCACCGCGCGGATGCGCGCTTCGAGCTCGGCCGGCTCGAACGGCTTGAGCATGTAGTCGTCGGCGCCCGAGTTCAGGCCCTGGATCCGGTCGTTCAGCTCGTCGCGTGCGGTCAGCACGATCACGGGCGTGTGGCGGTTGGTCTGGCGAAAGCGCGTGAGCAGCGTCATCCCGTCGATGCCCGGCAGGCCGAGGTCGAGGATCACGAGTTCGTGGCGGTTCTGTGCCAGCGCCTGTTCGGCAAAAATGCCGTCATGCACCATGTCGACGGTGAAGCCAGCCTGCTCGAGGCTGCTCTGGATACCGCGTGCGATGGGGCGGTCGTCTTCGATCAGAAGGAGTCGCATGAAGTTCGCTCAAGTACAATGGGTTGGCGGTTCAGGCACGCGGACAGCACGAAGCCGTTTCCACAGGGGCGCCGCATCGCCTGACATCAAGCATGGCGGCCAGCGAACGATTAAATCCAATCATGTCCGATATTTCGATCCACGACCTCGAAGCCGCGATCAATTTCTGGCGCGCCCGCTCGCCGTCGAGCGGCGACGAACTCAAACTCTGCGAAGAGGCTAGCGCGCTTTCCAAGCCGTATGCGCTGCTGATTGTACAGCGCGAAAGCGCGCTGCAACTGGAAGGTTTGGACCCCAAGGCGCGGAAAGCGTACGAGACTTACGTGCGCCTTAAGGATGGCTTGGAAAGCTGAAGGCTTTCGCTGAGTACATCCTAGAAAACGTTCAGCGAAATGAAAAGTTGACGCGCCGCGCAACGAACGATGCGCGGCGGTGCAGGCGGGACTCAGGCGCCCGGTTGCGCGTGCGCGGCGGCGCCGTCGATGAACCGCGCGAGTTCGATGTCGCGTTCGGTCAGGCCGTCGGCGTCGTGGGTCGACAGCGTGACGTCGACGCGGTTGTACACGTTGAACCATTCCGGATGGTGGTTCATCTCCTGCGCCTTGATCGCGACACGCGTCATGAAGCCGAATGCCTCGTTGAAATCGGCGAAGCGCAGGCGGCGCTGGATTGCGTCGCGGCCCGCCACGGCCGTCCAGAGCGGCAGGCCTTCGAGCCGCGTCTTGCGTTCTTCGGATGTGAGCTTGTGGATCATCTTGCACCTCTCGTTCGGTAACGGCGCCCGCGCGCGGCTGCGCCGCGCGGCGCAGCCGGCATCGTTCATTGTTTCATAGTTGCGCGAAGGACGACGGGCGGGCGGCGGTTCGCGCGGGCGCCCGGCGCGTTATGCGTCGGCGTCGTCGGGCCAGCCTTCGCCCGTGCCGCGATGCAGCACGCGGTCGGTTTCGAGCACCGCGCCGGCCGCGAATTCGGGCAGCGCCGCGAGCCGGTCGGCCAGCGCGCGGCCGTCGACGTCGGCGAGCGCGAACAACTGCGCGAAATCGTCGATCACGAAGTAGGTCTTCTGGAACGTGTCGATCCGGTACTTCGTGCGCATCACGCGCTCGAGGTCGAACCCCAGCCGGTTCGGCGCCGCGCTTTCGAGGCTGTACAGGCTTTCGCCCTTGCTCGACACGATGCCGGCGCCGTAGATCGACAGGCCGTTCGTCCCGCGCGGGTCGCGAATCAGCCCGAATTCCACCGTATACCAGTAGAGGCGCGCGAGCCGCGCGAGCGCTGCTTCGTCGTCGGCGACCGCGAGCGCGACGCGGCCATACGCCTGCATGTAGTCGGCGAACACCGGCTCGATCAGCAGCGGCACGTGGCCGAACAGGTCGTGGAAGCAGTCGGGTTCCTGCAGGTAGTCGAGCTGGTCGGGACGGCGCATCCACCAGGTGACCGGGAAGCGCCGGTTCGCGAGGTGCGCGAAGAACACGCGGTCGGGCACGAGGCCCGGCACCGCGACGATTTCCCAGCCGGTCGGGGGCTTCAGCTGGCGGTTCACGTCGGCAAACGACGGCACACGATCGGCCGGCAGCGCGATCTTGCCGAGCCCGGCGACGAACGCGTCGCACGCACGGCCGCGCAGCAGCGCCGACTGGCGCGCATAGAGCTGCTTCCACACCGCGTGGTCGACCTGGCCGTAGCGCTGCAGTGGCTGGTCGATGGTGAAATCGGCACGGGTTTCGAGGCCCGCGTCGAACTGCTCCTGCAGTTTCGCGGTGACGACGGTGGACATGATCAGGCTCTGCACGCTGTGGTTGGGAACCATGCAAGTGTAGAGCGGGATGCGCGCGGATTGGGCGCATAGTTGGCGAAGATTGGCATGATAATGCGATAATCGCGCATCAAATCACGAATCAATGCGGAGAACACTCATGCTGGAACTCGATCACTTCGATCTCGCGCTGCTGGACGTGCTGCAGCGCTTCGGTCGCGCGACGCATCAGCAGCTGGGCGAGGAGGTGCCGCTGTCGCCGTCGCAGATCGGGCGACGGCTGCAGCGGCTCGAGGCGGCCGGCGTGATCGAAGGCTACCGCGTGATGCTGCGCCCCGAAAAGCTCGGGCTCGGCGTGACCGCGTTCACGAGCCTGAAGCTCAAGCATCACGGCGATTCGATCATCGAGCAGTTCCAGCAGCAGATCGACGTGCTGCCCGAAGTGCTCGAATGCCACGCGGTGGTGGGCGATGCCGACTACCTGCTGCGGATCGTCGCGCCCGATCTCAACGCGCTGTCGCAGTTCGTGATGAAGAAGCTGATGCGGGTGCCGGGCGTCGACAGCGTGCGCTCGAACATCGTGCTGACGACCTTTAAGCGCAACGGTGCGCTGCCGCTGGCGCACCTGGCGCCGGGGGCCGCGTGACGGCGCGCCGACGCTGACGGCAGGGCGCGCGGCCCCGCCGTTCATGGGGCCCGATCAGGCCGCTTCGGATTGCGCGTCGGCGTTCAGCAGGTCGACGTAAGCGACCGCGACGAGGTCCTCCTGCGCGACGCCGAGCTTCGCGAACACGTCATGCGCCTCGGCCTCGCCGCCGGCTTCGTCGTCGTCCGGGCCGAGCACGACCTCCAGCTCGATGAAATCGCCGAGGCCGTCGACGCGGTCGAGGTGAATGCGCGTACGGCCCGCGAGGTACACGTGCCGCTCCTTCGTCACGATCCCGCGCGTGGTCAGCGCGGTCGCGAGCAGCGCATGCATCGCGTCGGGGTTCGTCACCGGGCTGCGCGTGTAGTACGACGCTTTCGGGCCGTCGCGGTCGTCGCGCTGGTAGAAGATCAGTTCGGCCGGCGTGCCGTCCTCGAAGCGGCGCAGCTTCAGCCGGCCGCGCGGCACGTCGTAGAAGAAATCCTGCTGACGGTAGAAGAGCGGCGCTTCGGTCGCGAGCTTCGCCGCCTGTTCGCGCAGCCGGTCGAATTCGCGGGCGTGGGCTTTGATCTCGATGTTGCGGGCCATGCGGGTCTCCTTCAATCGGGGTCTCGCGGTGTGCGAACGCACAATCTAGCAAAAAGCCTGGGAAGGTGGCGTGACGTGGGCGGTGAGTCGACTGCTGCGGAGGGTAGGGGCGCAGTGCGGGGCGTGCAGGGATCAGCGCGCGCGCCGAAGCGATGCCAGTTTCGCCGACAGGCGGCACAGCAGGAAGGTGCGGCGGAGCGCGTGGACTTTCTCGTATTCCTGATTGATGAAGCGTCGGCCGGTTTGGCGTTCGTACCGGTATAGCTCGTACAGGTAGGCCAGTTTCGGCCCAATGAAGACGGCGGCGACGTAAGAAAATAACAGCGCGTACAGCGATGCTGCGATCAGAAGCGCGCTACTGTTTTTGCCGATGTAGGTGTTCAACGCGATCGGCAAATTGACGGTCAAGGCGATGGTCGCCGGTGCGAGCCTGTTAGTGGGAACTGTCTTGCCGCAATTGGGATCGATCGTGAACGAACGGATATCAGCGAGGTATTCGTTGTTTCTGAAACGGCGACCGGGATGGCGCTTGAGTTCGCGGAGTTTGAGGGCAAACGGCAACGCGAGCGAGGTCAATATGGTTGCGTGATAAAGAAAGACGAAAAGCAGGTACGGCTTGCTGGACGTTGGTTTTTCGATGAGCGACCACGCACTCAATAGGGTGGTACCCGGCAGAAGACCCGCTACAACAACGATATACGCCAGAATGGTCGCTAGTGAGCGTACGGACAGCGTGGAGCGGTATTTGATCTGGTATCCGGCAGCCAGCCCTGCGACAAGGAGTGCAAGCATGGGCCAGCTCGTGAGCTGGAATGCCACGCCATTTGCTTTCGCGATGACGCTCAGGAAGAGTCCGAAGATCATGAAGCTGCCGGGGCCGAGGCAAAGCGGGGCATGGCAGAGAAGCGGCCGGGCGCGTTCGAGGTCGGGAAACATCATGTTAGTTATCCACCAGACGTTGAACCCGCGATTCCGCGAGGTCGGGACCTGGGGATATGTTCCAGGCGACTTGCGCGATGAATCCGGTTCCGAATGCGATCAGAATGACCGGGAGGGCGTGAAGACCACTCCAGAGCAGGGCGATGGACATAACCGTCGAAACGCCAAACCCGACCGCATTCCCGCTTTGACTCCGCGCAGACGCGAGCATGAATCCGCGGCTATCGAATCTCAACGCGCCCTGCGTATCCCGACTGACATTGGCCGCGATGTCGAGTGCCAGACTCGGTGCAAACGTCAGTACGCCGCTTCCGATCAGGCCGCCCGCGTACAGGTGCCTGAGCGGCGAGAGCCTGGGCGTCAGCTTGTCGAGATCCGCCGCCTTGAGCGCTGCAGTGGTGGTCCGGGTGCGCGGATTGTGCTTCGCATGCGGGCCGAGCGCCGGCTGGACGCTCTGGATCGGCAGGTTGCGTATCCGCAGTTTCGGGCGCGGGTTTCCGTTGCCGGTGGGGTTGCCGTCATAGAGCGTGACGTAATGGTTGATCTTCACGCTTGGCGCCGCGCGGCGGATCAACGTCTGCGTGCCCGCGTCGATGTTGCGTTTCAGGGACAGCGCATGCGCCGCATGGGCCGCGCCGAGCCCGGTGTTGAGATTGCCGACGATGCTTCCCGGGCCCACCAGGTTGTTGCGGCCTTCTTCGTAAAGACGGGCGAGTGTTCCTGAATCGCCGGTATGCCCGCAGCCTGCGAAGTCATGCATCCAGTCGGACGCGGAACACTGGCCCGATGCAACGAGCGCGTGCAGAAGCTCGCCCGCAAGATGCGGATCGAGATCGAAGTCGCCACTGAAGGAATCGTCGCCGATCAACCAGCCGTTGCGTCGATGCGTGCGAGCGCTGGTATGGGGAGGCAGGTTTTCAGCGAGCGTGCGGCGATGGCGTCGCAATGCATCGCACACCGCGAAGCCTTGCGAGCGGGCGTGGTCGGCGAGCGGACCGGTCATGTTCGGATATCCCGTTTTCGATACGCGAATCAGCGAGATTACAAATGTCTTTCAGTCGTATCAATTGGACCGGAACGAAAGTTGACAGGCTTGTTCGATCGGGCAGGGCGGCCAATCTTTCCACCCGCCAGCCCGGTCACGCACGATGAGCGCCGCTCATATCGCCCACTGCGCCTCGATCAGCCGCAGCGCGGCCGCGATCGCCGGCTCGTCGCGCCGCTCGGCGAGCGTCACGAACGTCAGTTCGGTGGGCACCGTCACGCGTTCGACGATCGTCAGCGCATGCGCGTGCGCCTCGGCCAGCGCGGTCGAATCGCGTGCGAGCGTCAACCCGATCCCCGATTTCACGAGGTCGAGCATCGACTGCTCCTGGTCGACCTCGGCCACCTTGACCGGCTGCGCGCCGGCCGCCGCGAACAGCCGCGACAGCAGCCGGTGGTGCGCGGACGCGGGCGGCGTCCAGATCCACGGCAGCGCGGCGAGCGCGCGCCAGTCGTGCGCGCGCTGCACGCGCTCCTTCCAGCCGGCCGGCGCGAGCACGCGGTACTGGAAATGCGTGAGCGTGACGGTGTGGAACAGCGCGTTGTCGCGCGGCGCGTCCTCGTCGGGCCGGCCGATGTAGTAGCCGACGTCGAGCGCCTGCGCGCGCACCTGTTCGAGCACCCAGCCCGACATCCCGTGCCGCAGCGCGGTCTCGATCTGCGGATGGGTCTCGACCAGCGCGCGCAGGAAGCCGCCGAGCCGCAGGAACGCCGGATCGAGGATCGTGCCGATCCGCAGCCGGCCGCGCACCTCGTGACGCAGCGCGGCAGCGGCGCGCTGCACGTCGGCGGCCGCGGCGAGCGCGCGTTCCGCATGCGGCAGCAGCGTCTGGCCGTCGCGGGTGAGCGCGAGCCCGCGCGACGTACGCATGAACAGCACGACGCCCAGCGTTTCCTGCAGATGCTTGATTTGCAGGCTGACGGCCGGCTGTGTCAGATGCAGCTGTGCAGCGGCGCGCGTCAGGTTGCCTTCGCGCGCGACCGTCGCGAACGCGCGGAGCAGGGTGAGATCCATCGTCGTGATATGAGCGCGGCTTATAACGCAGTTCAGCATAACTCATTGGATCGGCGGACGGCGGCGGGAGTACGCTTCATCGGTCGCGTCGGCCCCGACGCACTATGCTGAAAATGACGCGCGGGAACACACGCGCGGCACACAAGAACGAAGGAGACAACACCGTGAGTACACCACGCACGCTCGAGGGCGAATTCGACTACGTGATCGTCGGCGCGGGCACCGCGGGCTGCGTGCTCGCGAACCGCCTGACCGAGGATCCCGACATCCGCGTGCTGCTGCTCGAAGCGGGCGGCAAGGACGACTATCACTGGATTCATATCCCGGTCGGCTATCTGTATTGCATCGGCAACCCGCGCACCGACTGGCTGTACAAGACCCAGCCCGAAGCGGCGCTCAACGGCCGTGCGCTGTCGTATCCGCGCGGCCGCGTGCTCGGCGGCTGCTCGTCGATCAACGGGATGATCTACATGCGCGGCCAGCGCGAGGACTACGACAACTGGGCGCAGGAAACCGGCGACGCCGGCTGGTCGTGGGACAGCGTGCTGCCGATCTTCAAGCGCAGCGAGGACCACCATGCGGGCGCGAGCGACGCGCACGGCGCGGGCGGCTACTGGCGCGTCGAGAAGCAGCGGCTGCGCTGGGAAATCCTCGAATCGTTCGCGCAGGCCGCGCAGCAGACGGGCATTCCCGCCACCGACGATTTCAACCGCGGCGACAATGCCGGGGTCGGCTACTTCGAGGTGAACCAGAAGCGCGGCGTGCGCTGGAATACGTCGAAGGCGTTCCTGCGGCCCGCGATGGCGCGCCCGAACCTGACCGTGGTCACCGGCGCGCATGCGCAGCGCGTGATTTTCGACGGGCGGCGCGCGGTCGGCGTCGAATACCACGGCGGCGGCACCGATTACGTCGCGCGGGCGAGCGCGGAAGTGCTGCTGACGTCGGGCGCGGTGAATTCGCCGCAACTGCTCGAACTGTCGGGTATCGGCGACGGCCGGCGGCTGCAGGCGCTCGGCATCGACGTCGTGCACGATCTGCCGGGCGTCGGCGAAAACCTGCAGGATCACCTGCAATTGCGGATGGCGTTTCGGGTCGACGGCGTGCGTACGCTCAATACACTCTCCGCGCGCTGGTGGGGCAAGCTGATGATCGGCGCCGAATATGCGCTGCTGCAGCGCGGGCCGATGTCGATGGCGCCGTCGCAACTGGGCGCGTTCGCGAAATCGGATCCGGACGATCCCGCGCTCACGCGCCCCGATCTCCAGTACCACGTGCAGCCGCTGTCGCTCGAACGCTTCGGCGAGCCGCTGCACGGGTTCAACGCCTTCACGGCGTCGGTGTGCCACTTGCGGCCGAGCTCGCGCGGCAGCGTGCACGTGACGAGCGCCGATCCGCGCAGCGCACCGGCGATCGCGCCGAACTATCTGTCGACCGATCACGATCGGCACGTCGCCGCGAACGCGTTGCGCCTCACGCGCCGCATCGCGTCCGCGCCGGCGCTCGCGCGCTATCGCCCCGAGGAAATCCTGCCGGGCACGCAGTACCGGACCGAGGCCGAACTGGTCGATGCGGCCGGCGTCGTCGGCACGACGATCTTCCACCCGGTCGGCACGTGCCGGATGGGGCGCGCCGACGACGAGCGGGCGGTGGTCGACAGCCGGCTGCGCGTGCGCGGCATCGCCGGGCTGCGGATCGTCGATGCGTCGGTGATGCCGTTCATCACGTCGGGCAACACCAATTCGCCGACGCTGATGATCGCCGAGCGCGCGAGCGACATGATCCGCGCCGACCGCCGTGCGGCGCGCGAAACGACGTCGGTGCGAACCGAGGCCGCGGTGACGGCGGCATGAAGGCCCGCTGACATGCGCACGAGCGGGCGGTTGCGCGAACGCCCGCTGATTCGCGATGCGAAACAAGCTGCCGGTGCGCAAGATCCGTGCGAGCCGCGCGTCGTCGCGCGGCTTTTTTCGGCGCGTGCGTACCATGTCCTGCAGCAGCTCAACCGGTAATGATGCACGTGTCAAAAAAGCACGGTGAAATTCGCGCGCGGTCGCATCCGACAGGGTGGCCATCCCTATAAGTGCAAATCCCGATGATTGCACTGCACCAACGGCGCGACAATGTTGCGCAATGTGCATACGCGTCGGCGCGGGAGACCACCCTCGAGGCGTACCACGGCGCCCGGGGGCAGCCGGCTGATCCGCTGACCTGTTCGCGGCCGCTTGCGCCAGGCTTCCCGGTGCTTCGCCTGACTTCGTACGGAAGGGAACATGATTCTCGGCGACACGATTCTGGAAACACGCGGACTGACGAAGGAATTCAGGGGCTTCACCGCCGTGAACGGCGTCAACCTGCGTGTGCGGCGCGGTGCGATCCATGCATTGATCGGGCCGAACGGCGCGGGCAAGACCACCTGTTTCAACCTCCTCACCAAATTCCTGACGCCGACGGCCGGCCAGATCGTCTTCAACGGCATCGACATCACCGACGAGCGGCCCGCGCAGGTCGCGCGGCGCGGCATCATCCGCTCGTTCCAGATCTCGGCCGTGTTCCCGCACCTGACCGCGTTGCAGAACGTGCGCATCGGCCTGCAGCGCGCGCTCGGCACCGAATTCCATTTCTGGCGCAGCGAACGCACGCTGAAGCGGCTCGACGATCGCGCGATGGATCTGCTCACGCAGGTCGGCCTCACCGATTTCGCGCACGTGCCGACCGTCGAGCTCGCGTACGGCCGCAAGCGCGCGCTCGAGATCGCGACGACGCTCGCGATGGAGCCCGAGCTGATGCTGCTCGACGAGCCCACGCAGGGCATGGGCCACGAGGACGTCGACCGCGTGACCGCGCTGATCAAGAAGGTCGCGAGCGGCCGCACGATCCTGATGGTCGAGCACAACATGAACGTGATCGCGGGGATCTCCGACACGATCACCGTCCTGCAACGCGGCGAGGTGCTGGCCGAAGGCTCGTATGCGGAAGTGTCGAAGAATCCGCTCGTCATCGAAGCCTACATGGGCAGCGCCGACGCGGCGCTCGCGGGGGCGCACGCATGAAGCACAGCGAACGGGAGGAACGCGAATTGAGCGGCGTCGAGAGCGGTACGCCTGCGCTGGAGATCACGGGCCTGGAGGCCTGGTACGGGGAATCCCACATCCTGCATGGCGTCGACCTGACCGTGCATCGCGGCGAGGTCGTCACGCTGCTCGGTCGCAACGGCGCGGGCCGTACGACGACGCTACGCGCGATCATGGGCCTCACGGGCCGCCGCAGCGGGTCGATCAAGGTCGCCGGCCACGAGACGATCGGCCTCTCGACGCATCGCATCGCGCATTACGGCATCGGCTACTGCCCGGAGGAGCGGGGGATCTTCTCGAGCCTGTCGTGCGAGGAGAACCTGATGCTGCCGCCGCTGATCGGGCCGCGCGAGCATGCGATGTCGCTCGACGAGATCTACGCGATGTTCCCGAACCTCGCGTCGCGCCGGCAGAGCCAGGGCACGCGGCTGTCGGGCGGCGAGCAGCAGATGCTCGCGGTCGCGCGGATCCTGCGCACCGGCGCGAACCTGCTGCTGCTCGACGAGATTTCCGAAGGCCTCGCGCCGGTGATCGTGCAGGCGCTCGCGCGAATGATCGTCGCGCTGAAGGCGCGCGGCTACACGATCGTGATGGTCGAACAGAATTTCCGCTTCGCCGCGCCGCTCGCCGACCGCTTCTACGTGATGGAGCACGGCAGCATCGTCGAGCATTTCCGCGCAGCCGAACTGGAAAGCAAGATGCCGACCCTGCACGACCTGCTCGGCGTATGACGCCCCCCGTTTCCCTTGCCGCTGGCCGTGGCGGCCCTCGAACAACCACAACGCATCAGAACAACAGGAGACGTCAATGAAAATGAAGACCCTCGCACAGGCCTGTCTCGCGCTCGCGAGCGCCGCGTTCACCGCCGGCGCCGCCCACGCGGCGGATACCGTGAAGATCGGCTTCATCACCGACATGTCGGGGCTTTACGCGGATATCGACGGGCAGGGCGGTCTCGAGGCGATCCGCATGGCGGTCGCGGACTTCGGCGGCAAGGTGCTCGGCAAGCCGATCGAGGTCGTCTATGCCGATCACCAGAACAAGGCCGACATCGCCGCGTCGAAGGCGCGCGAATGGATGGACCGCGGCGGGCTCGACCTGCTGGTCGGCGGCACGAACTCGGCCACCGCGCTGTCGATGAACCAGGTCGCGGCCGAGAAGAAGAAGGTCTACATCAACATCGGCGCGGGCGCCGACACGCTGACCAACGAGCAGTGCACGCCGTACACGGTCCACTACGCATACGACACGATGGCGCTCGCGAAAGGCACCGGCTCGGCGGTGGTGAAGCAGGGCGGCAAGACGTGGTTCTTCCTGACGGCCGACTACGCGTTCGGCAAGGCGCTCGAGAAGAACACGTCGGACGTCGTGAAGGCGAACGGCGGCCAGGTGCTCGGCGCGGTGCGCCACCCGCTGTCCGCGTCGGATTTCTCGTCGTTCCTGCTGCAGGCGCAATCGTCGAAGGCGCAGATCCTCGGCCTCGCGAACGCGGGCGGCGACACGATCAACTCGATCAAGGCCGCGAAGGAATTCGGCATCATGAAGACGATGAAGCTCGCCGCGCTGCTGATGTTCATCGACGACGTGCACAGCCTCGGTCTCGAAACGACGCAGGGCCTCGTGCTGACCGACAGCTGGTACTGGAACCGCGACGCGGCGTCGCGCCAGTGGGCGCAGCGCTACTTCGGCAAGATGAAGAAGATGCCGTCGAGCCTGCAGGCGGCCGACTATTCGTCGGTGACGACCTACCTGAAGGCCGTGCAGGCCGCCGGCACGACCGATTCCGACAAGGTGATGGCCGAGCTGAAGAAGATCAAGATCAGCGACTTCTACGCGAAGGGCTACATCCGCCAGGACGGCAGCATGATCCACGACATGTACCTGATGGAAGTGAAGAAGCCGTCGGAATCGAAGGAGCCGTGGGACTACTACAAGGTGCTCGCGACGATTCCGGGCGAACAGGCGTTCGGCACCAAGCAGGAGACGCGCTGCGCGTTGTGGAAGTAGGCATCGCGTAGCGGCGCGCACGGGCGCGTCGCACGGTGGCGGCTGCAGCGACGTGCCCGCTGCGCCGCCGGCATGCGCGCTGCATGAAAGTTGCGTGCGCAACGAAACTCATTCTGACGGCTAAGTCGATGGAAATCTTTGGCATTCCGTTGCCGGCGATGCTGAGCCAGTTGCTGCTCGGGCTCGTCAACGGCTCGTTCTACGCGATCCTGAGCCTCGGGCTCGCGGTGATCTTCGGGCTGCTCAACGTGATCAACTTCGCGCACGGCGCGCTGTTCATGCTGGGTGCGATGCTCGCGTGGATGGGCCTGTCGTATCTCGCGCTGCCGTACTGGGCGATGCTCGTGCTGGCGCCGCTGATCGTCGGCGTGTTCGGGATCGCGATCGAGCGCTCGATGCTGCGCTGGCTGTACAAGCTCGATCACCTGTACGGGCTGCTGCTCACGTTCGGGCTCACGCTGGTCGTCGAAGGCGTGTTCCGGTCGATCTACGGATCGTCGGGTCAGCCGTACGACGTGCCGTCGCAGCTGTCCGGCGCGACCAATCTCGGCTTCATGTTCCTGCCGAACTATCGCGCGTGGGTGGTCGTCGCGTCGCTCGCGGTGTGCCTCGCGACGTGGTTCGTGATCGAGAAGACGCGGCTCGGCGCGTACTTGCGCGCGGGCACCGAGAACCCGAAGCTCGTCGAGGCGTTCGGCGTGAACGTGCCGATGATGATCACGCTCACCTACGGCTTCGGCGTCGCGCTCGCGGCGTTCGCGGGCGTGCTGGCCGCGCCGGTGATCCAGGTGTCGCCGCTGATGGGCCAGCCGATGATCATCACCGTGTTCGCGGTGGTCGTGATCGGCGGGATGGGCTCGATCCTCGGCTCGATCGTCACGGGCCTGCTGCTCGGCGTGATCGAGGGCTTCACGCGCGTGTTCTATCCCGAAGCATCGGCCACCGTCGTGTTCGTGATCATGGCGATCGTGCTGCTGTTCCGCCCGGCGGGCCTCTTCGGCAAGGAAAAATGATGCAGAGAAAAGTGCTCTACGGCGTGCTGCTCGCCGCGCTGCTCGCCGCACCGTTCATCGGCGCGTATCCGGTGTTCGTGATGAAGGTGCTCGCGTTCGCGCTGTTCGCGGCCGCGTTCAACCTGCTGATCGGCTATACGGGGCTGCTGTCGTTCGGCCATGCGATGTTCCTCGCGACGGCCGGCTATGCGACCGGCTATTCGATGCAGACGCTCGGTTTCACGCCCGAGCTCGGCGTGCTGGTCGGCACGGTCGCCGCGACGCTGCTCGGGCTCGTCGTCGGGCTGTTCGCGATCCGCCGGCAAGGCATCTACTTCGCGATGATCACGCTCGCGTTCGCGCAGATGGTCTACTTCATCTATCTGCAGGCGCCGTTCACGCACGGCGAGGACGGCCTGCAGGGCGTGCCGCGCGGCCGCCTGTTCGGGCTGCTCGACCTGTCGAACGACGTCGCGCTGTACTACGTCGTGCTGGCGGTGGTCGTGGCCGCATGCGCGTTCATCGTGCGGGTCGTCCATTCGCCGTTCGGCCAGGTGCTCGTCGCCATCAAGGAGAACGAAGCGCGTGCGATCTCGCTCGGCTACGACACCGACCGCTTCAAGCTGCTCGCGTTCATCCTGTCGGCCGCGCTCGCGGGGCTGGCCGGTTCGCTGAAGGTGCTGGTGCTCGGCTTCGAGACGCTGTCGGACGCGTACTGGACGATGTCGGGCCTCGTCGTGCTGATGACGCTCGTCGGCGGGATGGGCACGCTGTTCGGGCCGCTCCTGGGCGCCGCGCTGATCGTCGCGCTGGAAGACCGGCTCGGCGACATCGGCGAATGGCTCGCGTCGACGACGGGCGTCGCGTGGTTCCATTCGCTCGGCGAATCGGCGACGATCGTCACCGGGCTGATCTTCATCGCATGCGTGCTCGCGTTCCGGCGCGGCATCGTCGGCGAGATGGTCGCGCGGATCAAACCGCTCAGGGCGACGTCGTGAGCGTGCCGTGCGCGTCGCCGCGCGTTGATGCGCAGCACCATCCGGCCCGCCCGGGAAGGGCGGCGCGGCGGCTGGGGCCTGCTCCGCGCGGCCCGCTGGTGCCCCATTTTCGTGCGGCGATGCACCATAGGGGTAAATGCTAAGTTGTCGTGGTGCTTAAGCCTCTTTAAGATTCAACCTAGTTCTGATGCACCGCGAAACGAATTTGCAGGTGGAGAACGAGGAGACAATCGAGGCACAAAGTGCCCGGACCCTAAAGCGCTGTTGGACGGAATCCAACAGCGCTTTTTCATTTGCGTGCACGGATTCCATCGATGGTGCATCGGCCGGCGTGACGGCCGCTTCCCGCGTTTGCGTTCGCACCGCGTCTTTTCCGCGCTTCGCGCCTCTCCGCTTTTCCTTTCCCGCGATTCGTTCGCCGACGATGCGCAATCCTGCACAGGCGCTTCGGGCTTACCCGGTTGGCGTGCGCGAAAGGCGTCCGTTACACTCGGCTTTCGCCGACCGTGCGGTCGGGAAAATCGGTCGGCAGTTCTCCTACAAGCACAATGCAGAACAGGGAGTACGGTTGGATGAGCAGCGCAGCACGGTGGATCGGGGCAGCAGAGGCGGCGGGCGCCGTTCGTTCGTCATCGGGTGCGCGACGAGGCATCGCGGCATTTCCGAGCCGCTCCGCGGCCTGTATGCGCGTCCCGGCGCCCGTGCGGGTCGTTGCACTCGCATCCGTCTCTGCATCCGTATTCTCGTTCGCATGAGCGGCCGGCTTCCCGATGTTGCATCGCTCGCCGCGCGTGCCGACCATCGATGCGCGCGCAACCAGCTTCCGCACGCTTTCTCATTTCTTCGCCTTCTTCATCCTGACGACACCGCTGCTGCGCATCGTGACGGTCGAACGGCCGTTTCGATCGGCATGCGGCGCATGGGTGCGGCGTTTCACGGGAAAACGAGCATGGGCGCGGATGGACGAGATAATTAAGATATTAACTTGTTTGGGGACCGGAAGCCGCCCGAGCAACCGTGGTTTTTTCGAGCAGCGTTTGGAGACAACGTAAATGAAGATGAATCGATGGATGGAGGCCCTGCTTGCCGCGGGCCTCGTGTGTGCGGCGGCCACGGCGTCGGCGCAGGTCAAGATCGGCGTGACGCTGTCGGCCACCGGCCCGGCCGCCTCGCTCGGGATTCCGGAAAAGAACACGATCGCGCTGCTGCCGAAGGAAATCGCGGGCAAGAGCGTGCAGTACATCGTGCTCGACGACGCGTCCGACACGAGCCGCGCGGTGCAGAACGTGCGCAAGCTGATCGACGAGGATCACGTCGACGCGATCATCGGTTCGTCGGTCACGCCGAACTCGCTCGCGATGCTCGACCCCGTGTCGCAGGGCAAGACGCCGACGATCTCGCTCGCGGCGAGCGCGCAGATCATCGCGCCGATGGACGCGAAGCGCGCGTGGATGTTCAAGGTGCCGCAGAACGACCAGCTGATGGCCGACGCGATTGCCGGCTACATGGCGAAGCACGGCGTGAAGACGGTCGGCTTCATCGGCTTCGCCGATGCGTACGGCGACAGCTGGTACAAGACGTTCGACGCGGCAGCCGCGAAGAACGGGCTGAAGCTCGTGTCGAACGAGCGCTACAACCGGACCGACGCGTCGGTGATGGGGCAGGTGCTGAAGCTGCTGGGCGCGAACCCGGATGCGGTGCTGATCGCCGGCTCCGGCACGCCGGCGGCGCTGCCGGCCAAGACGCTGAAGGAGCGCGGCTACAAGGGCAAGGTGTACCAGACGCACGGCGTCGCGAACAACGATTTCCTGCGCGTGTGCGGCAAGGATTGCGAAGGCGAGATCCTGCCGGCCGGCCCCGTGCTCGTGACCGACCAGCTGCCCGATTCGAATCCGGTGAAGAAGCCGGCGCTCGGCTACAAGGCCGCGTACGAGAAGGCGTACGGCGCGGGTTCGCTGTCGACGTTCGGCGGCCATGCGTGGGACGCGGGCCTGCTGCTGCAGCGGGCGATTCCGGAAGCGCTGAAGAAGGGCCAGCCGGGCACCGAGGCGTTCCGCGAAGCGCTGCGCGCATCGATCGAAAGCGTGAAGGATCTGCCCGTCTCGCACGGCGTGATCAACATGACGGCGACCGATCACAATGGCTTCGACACGCGTGCGCGCGTGATGGTGCAGATCGTCGACGGCAAGTGGAAGCTGCAGGCCGAGTAAGCATCACGTGAAACCGGCATGCACGGCGCGAACGGCGCCGCGCATGCCGTCGGCAGGGTGGCGCGCATGACGGCCGCACCCGTGCCGCGTGGAACCCCGGTGCCCGCCGCGTGGCGCGCGACGTGCCGATCGTGTCGCGCGCACCCCGGCCGTTTCCGCCTTTCGTTTCTCCGCAGCATTCTCTCGATACACGAAACGTATGGATCTCTCGATTGCGGCGATCCTCGCGCAAGACGGCATCACGACCGGCGCCATTTATGCATTGTTGTCGCTGGCGCTCGTGCTGGTATTTTCCGTCACGCGGGTGATCTTCATTCCCCAGGGCGAATTCGTCGCCTACGGTGCGCTGACGCTGGCCGCGTTGCAGGCGCAGAAATTCCCCGCCACCTGCTGGCTGCTGTTCGTGATGGGCATCGCATGCTTCCTGCTCGAGGCCGGCGGCCTGATCCGGCATCGCGAACGCCGCCATCAGCTCGGCCGCACGCTCGCGACGCTCGGCAGCCGCTACGTGCTGCTGCCGCTTGCGGTGTTCGCGATCACGCGCAGCTTTGCCGCGCAGCCGATGCCGATGCTCGCGCAGATCGCGCTGACGCTCGCGATCGTCGTGCCGATGGGGCCGTTCGTCTACCGGCTCGTGTACCAGCCGATCGCCGAAGGAACGACGCTGCTGCTGCTGATCGTGTCGGTGGCCGTCCATTTCGCGATGGTCGGCCTCGGCCTCGTGATGTTCGGCGCGGAAGGCTCTCGCACCAACGGGTTCTCGGACGCGTCGCTCGCGATCGGCAGCCTGACGGTGTCGGTGCAGAGCATCCTGGTCGTCGTCACGGCGCTCGTGCTGATCGGCGCGCTCTACGTGTACTTCGGCCGCACGATCGCCGGCAAGGCGCTGCGTGCGACGTCGGTGAACCGGCTCGGTGCGCGGCTCGTCGGCATCGGCACCACCGAAGCCGGGCGGCTCGCATTCACGTTCGCGGCGGGGCTCGGCGTGCTGTCCGGGATCCTCGTCGGCCCGCTGACGACGATCTACTACGACTCGGGCTTCCTGATCGGCCTGAAGGGCTTCGTCGGCGCGATCATCGGCGGGCTCGTCAGCTATCCGCTCGCGGCCGCCGGCTCGCTGCTCGTCGGCGTGCTCGAATCGTATTCGTCGTTCTGGGCGAGCGCGTACAAGGAGGTGATCGTGTTCACGCTGATCATTCCGGTGTTGCTGTGGCGCAGCTTCGTGACGCCGCATGCGGAAGAGGAAGAGGAGTGACGCGATGAAGACGATGGTACGCAACAAGGCCTTCTGGCTGTTTCTCGTGGTGCTGTTCGCGCTGCCGGTGCTGCCCGGCGCGCTGCAGGTGCCCGAGTACTGGATCACGCTGCTGAACTACATCGGCCTGTATGCGATCGTCGCGATCGGGCTCGTGCTGCTGACGGGCGTCGGCGGGATGACGAGCTTCGGGCAGGCCGCGTTCGTCGGCATCGGCGCATATGCGACCGCGTTCCTGACGACGCGGTACGGCGTGTCGCCGTGGCTCGCGCTGATCGTCGGCGTGGTGCTGACGGCGCTCGTGGCGCTCGTGCTCGGCGTCGTGACGATGCGGCTGTCCGGGCACTTCCTGCCGCTCGGCACGATCGCGTGGGGGCTCGCGCTGTTCTACCTGTTCGGCAACCTCGAACTGCTCGGCAAATACGACGGGATCAACGGGATTCCAGCGCTGAACCTGTTCGGCATCGTGCTCGAAAGCGGGCGCAGCCTGTATTTCCTGATCTGGGCCGTGGTGCTGGCCGCGATCGTGTCGGTGCAGAACCTGCTCAACAGCCGGCCCGGCCGCGCGATCCGCGCGCTGCGCGGCGGCGGCGTGATGGCCGAGGCGATGGGCGTGAATACCGCGTGGATGCGTGTCGTGATCTTCATCTACGCGGCCGTGCTCGCGGCCGTGTCCGGCTTCCTGTATGCGCACCTGCAGCGCGCGGTGAACCCGACGCCGTTTGGCCTGAACCACGGGATCGAATTCCTGTTCATGGCCGTGGTCGGCGGTGTGTCGCACGTGTGGGGCGCGGTGCTCGGCGCGGCGATCCTGACCGTGCTGCAGGATTATCTACAGACGCTGCTGCCGAAGCTGCTCGGCTCGGAAGGCAACTTCGAGATCATCGTGTTCGGCGTGCTGATGGTGCTGTTGCTGCAGTACGCGCGCCAGGGCGTATGGCCGTTCGTCGCGAGACTGTTCCCACGCGGGCCGCGCGCGCACGTGCCGGCGCAGGCCGACCCGCTGCCGCAGCGCGCCAAGCCGGTGGCCGGCGAGCCGCTGCTCGTGGTCGACAACGCCCGCAAGCAGTTCGGCGGGCTCGTGGCCGTCAACGACGTCAGTTTCGACGTGAAAGCGGGGCAGATCATCGGGCTGATCGGCCCGAACGGCGCGGGCAAGTCGACCACGTTCAACCTCGTGACCGGCGTGCTGAAGCCAACCAGCGGCGCGATCACGTTCCGCGGCGAGCGTATCGACGGGCTGACGTCGCGTCAGATCGTCCGCCGCGGCATCGGTCGCACGTTCCAGCATGTGAAGCTGCTGCCGGCGATGACGGTGCTCGAGAACGTCGCGATCGGTGCCCATCTGCGGGGTCATACGGGCGTGTGGCGCAGCATTGCTCGGCTCAATGCGCATGAGGAAGCGCAGTTACTGGCCGAAGCCGCGCGCCAGATCCGCCGCGTCGGGCTCGAGAAGCACATGTACGACGAAGCGGGCAGCCTCGCGCTTGGCCAGCAACGGATTCTCGAAATCGCGCGGGCGCTGTGCTGCGATCCGACGCTGCTGCTGCTCGACGAGCCGGCCGCGGGCCTGCGTTACCAGGAGAAGCAGCAGCTCGCCGACCTGCTGCGGCGGCTGAAGGCCGAGGGCATGAGCGTGTTGCTCGTGGAACATGACATGGATTTCGTGATGAACCTCACCGACCGGCTGGTGGTGATGGAATTCGGCACGCGGATCGCGGAAGGGCTGCCGCAGGATGTGCAGCAGGACCCGGCCGTGCTCGAAGCGTATCTGGGCGGGGTGGAGTGATGACGGACACGACGATGCCGATTCTCGAAGTACGCGGGCTGGCGGTGCGGTACGGGAAGGTGGAAGCGCTGCACGGTGCCGCGATCAAGGTCGGGGCGGGGCAGATCGTCAGCGTGATCGGCCCGAACGGTGCCGGCAAATCGACGCTGCTGAACGCGATCATGGGGGCGCTGCCGGTAACGGGGCACGCGTCGGGCGCGGTCGTATATCGCGGCAACGATGTTGGCGCCTTGCCGGTCGAGCAGCGCGTCGCGCGCGGGATGTGCCTCGTACCGGAAAAGCGTGAGCTGTTCAGCACGATGACGGTCGAAGACAACCTCGTGCTCGGCGCGTACCGGCGCAAGCAGGCGGGCGAAGCGAACTTCCTCGATCAGCTCGACCACGTGTTCGCGCTATTCCCGCGGCTGAAGGAGCGCCGCAGGCAGGCGGCCGGCACGCTGTCCGGCGGCGAGCGGCAGATGCTGGCGGTCGGCCGTGCGCTGATGGGCAAGCCCGACCTGCTGATGCTCGACGAACCGAGCCTCGGGCTGGCGCCGCTGATCGTGAAGGAGATCTTTCATATCATCAGCGCGTTGCGCGGCACCGGCGTGGCCACGCTACTGATCGAGCAGAACGCACGGGCGGCGTTGCAGATCTCCGACTACGGCTATGTGCTGGAGACGGGCGAGTTCGCGTTGGAAGGGGCGGCTGCCGAGCTTGCGCAGAATCCGCGGGTGATCGAGACGTATCTCGGGTTGACGAAGAAGACGGCTTGATTGCTGATGCGGTGGAGGAAACGGGCGGCGTGTTTCACGTGAAACACGCCGCTTTTGTTTGTGAGGTTGGCTGGTGCGTTCGATGCATCGGTCGCTCGGGATTGGGGGATAAGCCCCGAGGTAATCGAGAGAAATACTGTGTCCTTGCCACGGACGCGGATCAGACGAACCGGCGGGCTCGTGCACATGGACGACAATGGGCGTCGAACCACGCATCACACCGCGCAAGCAGGCCCGCCACGACGAATTCGCCCGCCCCCAGCGAAAAAATCGCCCCGAAATGCACAGACCCTACCATTCGGACGGCCTTCGGGGGAAAAGCGAACCCGCTATAATTCGGCCCATACATTTCTCTGATAGGTTCGTACGCAGCTCTGCGTACGGAATCCACCATGCTTTTTCCCACAGAATTTGACGTCATCGTCGTCGGTGGCGGTCATGCCGGCACGGAAGCCGCGCTCGCGTCCGCCCGCATGGGCGCGAAGACCCTGCTGCTGACCCACAACATCGAAACGCTCGGGCAGATGAGCTGCAATCCGTCGATCGGCGGCATTGGCAAGGGCCATCTGGTCAAGGAAGTCGACGCGCTGGGCGGCGCGATGGCCGCCGCGACGGACGAAAGCGGTATTCAGTTCCGGATCCTCAATTCATCGAAGGGCCCGGCCGTGCGCGCGACGCGTGCGCAGGCCGACCGCATCCTGTACAAGGCCGCGATCCGTCATCGCCTCGAAAATCAGCCGAACCTGTGGCTGTTCCAGCAGGCCGTCGACGACCTGATGGTCGAAGGCGACCGCGTGGTCGGCGCCGTCACGCAAATCGGCATCCGTTTCGGCGCGCGCGCGGTCGTGCTGACGGCTGGCACGTTCCTCGACGGCAAGATCCACGTCGGCCTGAACAACTACACGGGCGGTCGCGCGGGCGATCCGGCGGCCGTGTCGCTGTCGTCGCGCCTGAAGGAACTGAAGCTGCCGCAGGGCCGCTTGAAGACCGGTACGCCGCCGCGTATCGACGGCCGCACGATCGACTTTTCGAAGCTCGACGAGCAGCCGGGCGACCTCGATCCGATCCCCGTGTTCTCATTCCTGGGCCGCGCGGAGCAGCATCCGCGGCAATTGCCGTGCTGGGTCACGCATACGAACGAGCGCACGCACGACATCATTCGCGGCGGCCTTGACCGGTCGCCCATGTATACAGGCGTGATCGAAGGCGTGGGCCCGCGCTATTGCCCGTCGATCGAAGACAAGATCCACCGGTTCGCGTCGAAGGAATCCCACCAGATCTTCCTGGAGCCGGAAGGGCTGACGACCAACGAGTTCTATCCGAACGGAATCTCGACGAGCCTGCCGTTCGACGTCCAGCTCGAGCTCGTGCATTCGATGCGCGGCCTGGAGAACGCGCACATCCTGCGCCCCGGTTACGCGATCGAATACGACTACTTCGACCCGCGTGCGCTGAAGGCGTCGCTCGAGACGAAGGCGATCAACGGGCTGTTCTTTGCGGGCCAGATCAACGGTACGACCGGCTACGAAGAAGCAGCTGCGCAGGGCTTGCTGGCCGGCCTCAACGCGGGTCGCTACGTGCAGGAGAAGGATGCGTGGTGCCCGCGTCGCGACCAGGCCTATCTGGGCGTGCTGGTCGACGATCTCGTCACGCGCGGCGTGGCCGAGCCGTACCGGATGTTCACGAGCCGGGCCGAATATCGCCTGAGCCTGCGTGAAGACAATGCCGACATGCGCTTGACCGAGATTGGCCGCGAGCTTGGGCTGGTCGACGACGTCCGCTGGGACGCTTTCAGCCGGAAACGCGACGCTGTTTCACGTGAAACCGAACGCCTGAAGTCGACGTGGGTCACGCCGAAGACGCTGCCGGCGGAAGAAGCGACGGCGTTGCTCGGCAAGGCAATCGACCACGAATACAGCCTCGCGGAGCTGCTGCGTCGCCCGGGTGTCAGCTACGACGGTGTGTGCGGGCTGAAGGGCGGAGAGTGTGGCCCCGCGGAGCCGCTGACGGACGACCCGGTGCTGCTCGAGCAGATCAAGGAACAGGTCGAGATCGGCATCAAGTATCAGGGCTATATCGAGCGCCAGGCATCCGAGATCGAACGCAACGACGCGAACGAGAACACACGCTTGCCGGACGGTATCGACTACCGCGAGGTTCGCGGCCTGTCGTTCGAGGTGAGCCAGAAGCTCAACGAGTTCCGGCCGGAAACGATCGGGCAGGCGTCGCGTATCTCGGGCGTCACGCCGGCGGCAATCTCGCTGCTGATGGTGCACCTGAAGCGTCGCGGCCTGGGCCGCCGTAACGGCATGGCCGCAGAGGCCGCGGAGCAGGGGGGCGGCACCGTCCCGACACAACGATGACGGCGCGTCGCGCGCCGGCGGTTAATCGGGACGTACTGGAACAGATGCTCGTCGAAGGCACGGCGGCACTGGACCTCGCGCTGACGGATACGCAGCGCAACCAGCTACTCGACTATGTCGCGCTGCTCGGCAAGTGGAACGCGGTCTACAACCTGACCGCGATCCGCGACCCGAAGCAGATGCTGATCCAGCACATTCTCGATTCGCTTTCCATCATCCCGCATCTGCGTGGCCGTGCGTCGGCGCGTGTGCTCGACGTCGGCTCGGGCGGCGGGCTGCCCGGTATCGTGCTGGCGATCGTCGAGCCGGGCTGGCAGGTCACGCTGAACGATATCGTGCAGAAGAAGTCGGCCTTCCAGACGCAGATGCGCGCGGAGCTGAAGCTCGCGAACCTGTCGGTCGTGACCGGCCGTGTCGAATCGCTGCGGCCGGGGGGCGAAGTGCCGGAAAAATTCGACATCATCGTATCCCGCGCTTTCGCGGATCTGTCCGACTTCGTTAAACTTGCTCGTCATCTGGTCGCGCCGGGCGGATCGATCTGGGCGATGAAGGGCGTTCACCCGGACGACGAGATTGCGCGGTTGCCGGAAGGCAGCCGCGTCAAGCAGACGATCCGGCTGGCGGTACCGATGCTCGATGCGGAGCGGCATTTGTTCGAAGTGGCCGTCGACGACGCGAATTGAAGGCGCGCGGTAGCGCGCCGTTTGTTTGAAGGTAAAGGGAACACACCAACGATGGCAAAGATCTTCTGCGTTGCGAACCAGAAGGGGGGCGTCGGCAAGACGACGACATCGGTCAATCTCGCCGCAAGCCTTGCAGCGCAGGAGCAACGCGTCCTGTTGATCGATCTCGACCCGCAGGGCAACGCGACGATGGGCAGCGGGATCGACAAGGCCGCCTGCGAAGCGACCGTGTACGAAGTGCTGGTCGACGGCGTGTCGGTGACCGACGCGCGCGTGCGTCCGGAAGGCGTCACCTATGACGTGCTCCCCGCGAACCGCGAGCTGTCCGGCGCCGAGATCGAACTGATCAGCATCGACAACCGCGAGCGCCGCCTGAAGGCCGCGCTCGAGCGCGTCGCCGACGACTACGATTTCGTCCTGATCGATTGCCCGCCGACGCTGTCGCTGTTGACGCTGAACGGCCTGTGCGCGGCGCATGGCGTCGTGATCCCGATGCAGTGCGAGTACTTCGCACTGGAAGGGTTGTCGGACCTCGTCAACACGATCAAGCAGGTTCACGCGAACATGAACCGCGACCTGAAGATCATCGGCTTGCTGCGCGTGATGTTCGATCCGCGCATCACGCTGCAGCAGCAAGTCTCCGATCAACTGAAAGCGCACTTCGGCGACAAGGTGTTCGACGTGGTGATTCCGCGCAACGTGCGCCTGGCGGAAGCGCCGAGTTACGGGTTGCCGGGCGTCGTATTCGACCGCAGCTCGCGCGGTGCGCAAGCGTATCTCCAATTCGGTGCCGAGATGATCGAGCGCGTGCGCGCGTTCGAGGTGTCGTGATCCGGACATGAGCGAAGCGAGGAAGAAAGACATGAACGCGGTACCAAAGAAGAAGGGCTTGGGACGTGGCCTCGAAGCGCTGCTCGGCGGCAGTGCCGATATCACCGAAGCGGTGAAGATCGAAGGGGCACCGAACACGCTCGCGCTCGGCAAGCTGCAAGCCGGCAAGTACCAGCCGCGCACGCGGATGGACGAGGGCAGCCTGCAGGAGCTGGCGGCAAGCATTCGCGCCCAGGGCGTCATGCAGCCGATCCTGGTACGGCCCATTTCATCAGACAAATACGAGATCATCGCGGGCGAGCGGCGTTTCCGCGCGGCGCGCCTGGCCGGCCTCGACGAAGTGCCGGTGCTCGTGAAGGACGTATCCGATCAGGCTGCTGCCGCGATGGCGCTGATCGAGAACATCCAGCGCGAGGACCTGAATCCGCTTGAAGAGGCGCACGGCATCCAGCGTCTGCTCGACGAGTTCGGTTTCACGCACGAACAGGCGGCCGAATCGGTCGGCCGTTCGCGCAGCGCGGTATCGAACCTGCTGCGCCTGCTGAACCTCGCGTCGCCGGTGCAGACGATGCTGCTGGCCGGCGATCTCGACATGGGGCACGCGCGCGCGCTGCTGGCCGTCGACGCGGCCACGCAGATCACGCTCGCGCATCAGGTGGTCAACAAGCGCATGTCGGTGCGCGAGACCGAGAAGCTCGTCGCGCACACGACGAAGGAAGCACCGGCCGTGAAGGCGCGTGCGAAGGACGATGGCGGCCGCGATACGCGTCGCCTCGAAGAGGAGTTGTCCGACCTGCTCGCGTCGACGGTGAAGATCAAGCTCGGCCGCCGCGGGCGAGGGCAGGTGCTGATCGACTTCGGCAACCTCGACGCGCTCGAGGGTATTCTCGCGCGTCTGCGCGGCAACGTCGCGACCGAAGAGTAACGGGCAACCCATGACGCAAAAGGGTGCACCGGCGCCGCGCCGGTGGCTCGGCTGGCTTGCGCAGGAACCGGTACTGTCGGTGCTTGCGCTTGGCCTGATCGTGCTGCAATGGGTGCGTCCGCAACCATTTTCGGTGCTCGCGGATCGGGTCGACTGGCAGACGGTCGCGACACTCGCGGGCCTGCTGATGCTGACCAAGGCGCTCGAGCTGTCCGGCTGCCTGATGTGGCTCGCGCATCGCATCGTGCATCACGTGCATTCCGAACGCGGGCTCGCGATGCTGCTCGTCGGCTTCGCCGCGGTGCTGTCGATGTGGCTCACCAACGACGTCGCGCTGTTCGTCGTCGTGCCGTTGATGGTATCGCTGCGCGCGCTGACGCCGCTGCCGTTCCGGCGGCTCGTGATCGTCGTCGCGCTGGCCGTCAACGCGGGGTCCGTCGCGACACCGCTCGGCAATCCGCAGAATCTGTTCCTGTGGCAATTGAGCGGCGTGTCGTTCGGCCGTTTCGTGGTCACGCTCGGCCCGCTCGCCCTCGCGCTGATGGCGCTGCTGCTCGCGCTGACCGCATCGATGTTCCGCGCGAAGCCGCTCGACCTGTCCGGCGACGCCGTTGCGCTTCCCGTCCAGCGCATGCACGCGCTGATCGCGGCCGTGCTGTTCGCCGCGTTCGTGCTGCTCGCCGATGCGCATCATCCGCTGCCGGGCCTCGTCGGCGTCGCCGTCGTGCTGCTTGCCGTCAAACGCGACGCAGTCCTGAAGATCGACTGGCTTCTGCTGCTGATCTTCGTGCTGATGTTCGTCGTGTTGCGCAGCGCGGCCGCGCTGCCCGTCGTGCACGACGCGATCGCGCACGCGCAACTCGATTCGCCGCTGCGCGTCTATGCGGCCGGCGCCGTGTTGTCACAGGTGATCAGCAACGTACCGGCCGCGATCCTGCTGTCGGAGTTCACGCACGACTGGCGCGCGCTTGCATTCGGCGTATCGGTCGGCGGCTTCGGGTTCGCGATCGGTTCGCTCGCGAACCTGATCGCGGTGCGTCTCGCGAAGGAGCCGCGCATGTGGCTGCCGTTCCACCTCGTGTCGATTCCGTTCGCGCTGGTGAGCGCGGCGCTCGGCGCGTGGCTGCTCATGCACGGTTGAACGGCGGCGGCGCGGGGAAGCCGTTCGAGCGACGGAGCAGGCGCACGGCATTCACGCTGATCAACGGTTGTTGATAAGTGCCGCCATCCACAGTCGAACATCTGTGGCGGCGCGACAACTGACCGGATGAATCGCTGCGTGAACATCCGGTCGAATTTCGCGCGCGGCGCGAGGGTTGGGCCGCGGCGTTTCGCTTGTTCCCGGGCAACGGGGGCGAATCGTTTCCGCCGGCTGCGTTGCAGCGAATTCCCGACGGCGATCGCGCCGCTTCGTCCTGGCCCGTATCGGGTATCGTTTCCCGCCGTTTCCCCGTCACCTGGCTTTCTCGCGCAAGAAATACCGGTGCGGAAAAGCGACCTTACAACTGTCATCGTACGTCGCCGAATCGCATGTTTTTTCACATCATGAGGCGTCGTTTTATGCAGGTTTTTGTCGCGTCTAAAGCCTTGAATCACTTGCAACTATCGCTTACAATCGCCCGGATTTGTTAGCTAGGCACCCCTGAAAGCTTTCAGAAAGCTTGGGGTCGGGTTCAGGGATTTCAGCGGAAGATTGCGATGGCGGGTCAGGCGCCGGACGACAGGCACGATGATCAGCGCACGCAACGCACCGCTTCGGCGGCCGGCGAGCGGCGTGAACCCGACGATGACTGGGATGTCGAGCAGCAAGATAACAACATCGTTCCGCTGACGCGGGCAGAGGCCGAAAGGCTGTTCGGCCCGAACGTGAGCAAGCCCTCGCGCGTGACTCCCTACAAGGTGGTATTCGCGCAAGTGGTCCTGTCCCTGGTTGCAACGCTGGCGTGGTGGCTGTTTTCGAAGTCGCCGGGCGCCGCTGCGCAATCCGCGTTTCTGGGCGGAGCGATCGGCTGGGTGCCCAGTGCGGTATTCGTGGCACGACTGAAGGCAGGTGGCTCGGCCACCGTGATGAGCTGGGTGATGGGCGAAGCCCTGAAGCTCGCTCTGACGATCGGGATGTTCACTGCGGTGGCGTTCGGCTGGGCCGGCGTGCACTGGGTGCCGTTCCTCGTCACGTACCTCGTCGTGCTGAAGACGTACTGGATCGCGCTGGCCTGGCGGTAAGGAACAAGCAGCGTGCGGTTTCGACAACGAACCGCACCGGCCCGTTCCCGCAATAGCGTGTTGCGGAACGGGGCAAAACGATTTTCGACAATTTGGGTGGCATTAACGATATGGCAGCTAGCGAAGGCACGCGCGGTCCGGATCCGTCCGAGTACATTGCGCACCACTTGCAGAATTTCTCCACCTCGCATCAGACGTCGATTTTCGATATCCACGTCTGGAATCTCGACACGCTGTTCTGGTCGATCGTATGCGGCATCGTGACGATCGTCCTGCTGCGTCTGGCCGCCCGCAAGGCGACCTCGGGCGTGCCGGGCCGCTTCCAGTGCGCGATCGAGATGCTCGTCGAAATGGTCGAAGACCAGTCGAAGGCCATCGTCCACGGCAATCGCACCTTCATCGCGCCGCTCGCCCTCACGGTGTTCGTGTGGGTCGCGCTGATGAACTCCCTCGACTTCCTCCCGGTCGACCTGCCGGGCCGCGTGATCGGCCTGCTCGGTCTGTCGGACGTGATTTCCCACCATCGCATCGTCCCGACGGCCGACCTGAACGGCACGCTCGGCATCGCGCTCGGCGTGTTCGTCCTGATGATCTACTACAGCATCAAGATCAAGGGCGCGGGCGGCTTTGCGCATGAGCTGCTGTCGGCCCCGTTCGGCGGCCACCCGGCGCTGTGGATCCCGAACCTCGCGCTCAACATCGTCGAATACGTGGCAAAGACCGTTTCGCTCGGCATGCGGCTGTTCGGCAACATGTACGCGGGTGAGCTGTTGTTCCTGTTGATCGCCCTGCTCGGCAGCATGTGGAGCTTCGGTGGCGACGCAACGTTCCTCGGCTTCGTTGGTCATGTGATCGCGGGTAGCGTCTGGGCAATCTTCCACATCCTGATTGTTCTGTTGCAGGCATTCATTTTCATGATGCTGACGCTGGTGTATCTCGGCCAGGCGCACGACACGCACTAAGCGCGGCGTGCAACAAAGAGTCTTCGTTTTAGTTTTTTAAATCTCAGTTCCAAGTCTTTTCACAAAGGAGTGATCATGCAAGCTTACATCGCCAACATCCAGGGTCTGACCGCCATCGGTATCGGCATCATCATCGGCCTGGGTGCAATCGGCGCCTGTATCGGTATCGCGCTGATGGGTGGCAAGTACATCGAAGCCTGCGCACGTCAGCCGGAACTCATCAACCCGCTGCAAACGAAGATGTTCCTGCTGGCTGGTCTGATCGACGCTGCATTCCTGATCGGCGTTGGTGTCGCAATGCTGTTCGCGTTCGCGAACCCGCTCCTGTCGAAGCTCGCAGGCTAAGGTTCCTCGGAAATATGCGTCCGGCGTGAGCCGGCGCAGGGCGGAACGGAGACTTGGGGCGCTGATCGAATGCAACTCGATGAGCGCCTTACCGTTTCATTTTTCCGGAATAGCAGATAAGGAAACACCGTGAATCTCAACGCAACTCTGTTTGCGCAAATGGTCGTGTTCCTGGTCCTCGCGTGGTTCACGATGAAATTCGTGTGGCCGCCGTTGATCAACGCCCTCGACGAACGTTCGAAGAAGATCGCCGACGGCCTCGCCGCCGCGGAGAAGGGCAAGGCGGAACTCGACGCAGCGCACAAGCGCGTGGACCAGGAACTCGCGCAGGCCCGCAACGACGGCCAGCAGCGCATCGCCGACGCTGAGAAGCGTGCGCAGGCGGTCGCCGAGGAAATCAAGGCCAACGCCCAGGCTGAAGCCGCCCGCATCGTCGCCCAGGCGAAGGCGGAAGCAGAACAGCAAATCGTGAAGGCGCGCGAAGCGCTGCGTGGCGAAGTCGCCGCGCTGGCCGTGAAGGGCGCCGAGCAGATCCTGAAGCGCGAAGTCGATCAAACGGCCCACGCCCAACTGCTGAATCAACTGAAAGCCGAGCTCTGATCATGGCCGAACTTGCAACCATCGCCCGCCCTTACGCAGAAGCGCTGTTCCGCGTGGCCGAGGGCGGTGACATCGCCGCCTGGTCCACGCTCGTGCAAGAGCTGGCCCAGGTTGCGCGTCTGCCGGAAGTGCTGTCGGTCGCGTCGAGCCCGAAGGTGACGCGCACGCAAGTAGCCGAGCTGCTGCTTGCTGCGGTGAAGTCGCCGCTCGCGGCCGGCGCCGAAGCGAAGAACTTCGTGCAGATGCTGGTCGACAATCATCGCATCGCGCTGCTGCCGGAAATCGCCGAGCAGTTCGAGGCGCTCAAGAACGAACGTGAAGGCGCAGCCGACGCCGAGATCGTGAGCGCGTTCCCGCTGAACGGCGCGGATCTCGACAGTCTCGTCTCGGGCCTCGAACGCAAGTTCAAGCGTAAGCTGAAACCGACGGTCGAAGTCGATTCGTCGCTGATTGGCGGCGTGCGCGTGACGGTCGGCGACGAAGTGCTCGACACCTCGGTTCGCGCGCGCCTCGCATCGATGCAGGCTGCCTTGACCGCCTGAGCGCCACGCCGGCACGCAACAGAATTGACTATCAGGAGCGAATAATGCAACTCAATCCCTCTGAGATCAGCGAGCTGATCAAGAGCCGGATCCAGGGCCTTGAAGCGAGCGCAGACGTTCGCAACCAGGGCACCGTGATCTCCGTGACCGACGGTATCGTGCGTATCCACGGCCTGTCGGACGTGATGCAGGGCGAAATGCTCGAGTTTCCGGGCAACACGTTCGGTCTCGCGCTGAACCTCGAGCGCGACTCGGTCGGCGCGGTGATTCTCGGCGAATACGAACACATCTCGGAAGGCGACATCGTCAAGACGACGGGCCGCATTCTCGAAGTCCCGGTCGGCCCGGAACTCGTCGGCCGCGTGGTCGACGCGCTCGGCAACCCGATCGACGGCAAGGGCCCGGTCAACGCGAAGCTGACCGACGCGATCGAAAAGATCGCCCCGGGCGTGATCTGGCGCAAGTCGGTGTCGCAGCCGGTGCAGACGGGCATCAAGTCGATCGACGCGATGGTGCCGATCGGCCGTGGCCAGCGTGAGCTGATCATCGGCGACCGTCAGTGCGGCAAGACCGCGGTGGCGCTCGACGCGATCATCAACCAGAAGGGCAAGGACCTGATCTGTATCTACGTCGCGATCGGCCAGAAGGCTTCGTCGATCATGAACGTGGTGCGCAAGCTCGAGGAAACGGGCGCGCTGGAATACACGATCGTCGTCGCCGCTTCGGCGTCGGATTCGGCCGCGATGCAGTACCTGGCACCGTACGCCGGCTGCACGATGGGCGAATACTTCCGCGACCGCGGCCAGGACGCGCTGATCATCTATGACGACTTGACCAAGCAGGCCTGGGCATACCGCCAGATCTCGCTGCTGCTGCGCCGCCCGCCGGGCCGTGAAGCGTACCCGGGCGACGTGTTCTATCTGCACTCGCGTCTGCTCGAGCGTGCGGCTCGCGTGTCGGAAGAGTACGTCGAGAAGTTCACGAACGGCGAAGTAAAGGGCAAGAGCGGCTCGCTGACGGCACTGCCGGTCATCGAAACGCAGGCAGGCGACGTGACCGCGTTCGTTCCGACGAACGTGATCTCGATTACCGACGGCCAGATCTTCCTGGAAACCGACCTGTTCAACGCAGGCATCCGCCCGGCAATCAACGCCGGCGTGTCGGTGTCGCGCGTCGGCGGCGCCGCTCAGACGAAGGTCGTGAAGAAGCTGTCGGGCGGTATCCGTACCGACCTCGCGCAGTACCGTGAACTGGCTGCATTCGCGCAGTTCGCATCGGACCTCGACGAAGCGACCCGCAAGCAGCTCGAGCGCGGCCGCCGCGTGACGGAACTGCTGAAGCAGCCGCAGTACCAGCCGCTGCAGGTCTGGGAACTGGCCGTGTCGCTGTACGCCGCGAACAACGGCTACCTCGACGATCTCGACGTCAAGCAAGTGCTGCCGTTCGAGAAGGGCCTGCGCGACAACCTGAAGACCAGCCACGCTGACCTCATCAAGCGTATCGAAGACACCAAGGATCTCTCGAAGGACGACGAAGGCGCGCTGCGCGCGGCGATCGAAGCCTTCAAGAAGTCCGGTGCCTATTGATCCGCGAGTGACACACCGAGGCCGCGCGGGTGCTGATGCGCCCGCGCCGCTTCGGTGAGCGATGCATGAGCCCCGAGTAAAGCGCTAAAGCGCTAATTCGGGGCGCAAAGGAGCAAGCTATGGCTGGAATGAAGGAAATTCGCGGCAAGATCAAGAGCGTGCAGAACACGCGCAAGATCACGAAGGCGATGGAGATGGTGGCTGCATCGAAGATGCGTCGCGCGCAGGAACGCATGCGCGCCGCTCGTCCGTATGCGGACAAGGTCCGTGCCATCGCCGCGCACATGAGCCGTGCGAACCCGGAGTACCGCCACCCGTTCATGGTGGCGAACGACGGCGCGCAGACGGCCGGCATCATCCTCGTCACGACGGACAAGGGTCTGTGCGGTGGTCTGAACACCAACGTGCTGCGTGCGACGGTGCAGAAGTTCAAGGAGCTGGAAGAGAAGGGCCAGAAGGTCGAAGCCACCGCGATCGGCGGCAAGGGCCTCGGGTTCCTGAACCGCTTCGGCGCGAAGGTGATGTCGCAGGTCGTGCACCTCGGCGACACCCCGCACCTGGACAAGCTGATCGGCGCCGTGAAGACGCAGCTCGATCTGTACTCGGAAGGCAAGCTGTCGGCGGTTTATATCGCTTACACGCGCTTCGTCAACACGATGAAGCAGGAAGCCGTGATCGAGCAGCTGCTGCCGCTGTCGTCGGAACACTTCGAAGCCGATGACGGTACGCCGGCGACGTCGTGGGACTACATCTACGAGCCGGACGCGCAGGCAGTCGTCGACGAACTGCTCGTGCGTTACGTCGAGGCGCTGGTGTACCAGGCCGTCGCGGAAAACATGGCGTCCGAGCAATCGGCGCGCATGGTCGCGATGAAGGCCGCGTCCGACAACGCGAAGACGGTGATCAGCGAACTGCAGCTCGTATACAACAAGAGCCGTCAGGCCGCGATCACGAAAGAACTGTCGGAGATCGTCGGCGGCGCAGCCGCTGTTTAAGCGCGCGCCCGGGACGACAACTGCGCCTTTGCGCGAGTAAAGAATCAGGTATTTAAAGGAAAAGCGATGAGTACTGCTGCTTTGGTAGAAGGCAAGATCGTACAGTGCATCGGCGCCGTTATCGACGTGGAATTCCCGCGCGACAGCATGCCGAAGATCTACGACGCGCTCATTCTCGATGGCTCGGAACTGACGCTCGAAGTCCAGCAGCAGCTGGGTGACGGCGTGGTCCGTACCATTTGTCTGGGTGCATCCGACGGCCTGCGCCGCGGCCTGACCGTGAAGAACACGGCGAAGCCGATCTCGGTGCCGGTCGGCAAGCCGACCCTCGGCCGGATCATGGACGTGCTCGGCCGTCCGATCGACGAAGCCGGCCCGATCGAAAGCGAAACGACGCGTTCGATCCACCAGAAGGCGCCGGCGTTCGACGAACTGTCGCCGTCGACCGAACTGCTCGAAACGGGTATCAAGGTCATCGACCTGATCTGCCCGTTCGCGAAGGGCGGCAAGGTCGGCCTGTTCGGCGGTGCTGGCGTGGGCAAGACCGTCAACATGATGGAGCTCATCAACAACATCGCGAAGGAGCACGGCGGTTACTCCGTGTTCGCGGGCGTGGGCGAGCGTACCCGTGAAGGGAACGACTTCTACCACGAAATGAAGGACTCGAACGTTCTCGACAAGGTCGCGCTGGTGTACGGCCAGATGAACGAGCCGCCGGGCAACCGTCTGCGCGTCGCGCTGACCGGCCTGACGATGGCCGAGCACTTCCGTGACGAAGGCCTCGACGTGCTGTTCTTCGTCGACAACATCTACCGTTTCACGCTGGCCGGTACCGAAGTGTCGGCACTGCTCGGCCGTATGCCGTCGGCAGTGGGCTATCAGCCGACGCTGGCTGAAGAAATGGGCAAGCTGCAAGAGCGCATCACGTCGACCAAGAAGGGCTCGATTACGTCCGTTCAGGCCGTGTACGTCCCTGCGGACGACTTGACCGACCCGTCGCCGGCGACCACCTTCGGCCACCTGGACGCAACCGTCGTTCTGTCGCGTGACATCGCTTCGCTGGGTATCTACCCGGCGGTCGACCCGCTCGACTCGACGTCGCGCCAGATCGACCCGAACGTGATCGGTGAAGAGCACTACTCGATCACCCGCCGCGTTCAGCAGACGCTGCAGCGCTACAAGGAACTGCGCGACATCATCGCGATTCTGGGCATGGACGAACTGTCGCCGGAAGACAAGCTGTCGGTCGCGCGCGCGCGCAAGATCCAGCGTTTCCTGTCGCAGCCGTTCCACGTCGCTGAAGTGTTCACGGGCTCGCCGGGCAAGTACGTGCCGCTGAAGGAAACGATCCGCGGCTTCAAGATGATCGTCGACGGCGAGTGCGACCACCTGCCGGAACAGGCGTTCTACATGGTCGGCACGATCGACGAAGCCTTCGAAAAGGCCAAGAAGATCCAGTAAGGGCTTGAGTGGGGCGCAAGCCGGCGTGTGCCGGCCGGAGCAATGAGTCAGCGATGACTTGTATGCCGGCCGCCCGCGTCGGCCGCAATACGCTCAACCTGTGGATGAGATTGGAGTCGATATGGCAACCATCAAAGTAGACGTCGTCAGCGCGGAAGAGCAGATCTTCTCGGGCGAGGCGAAATTCGTCGCGCTGCCGGGCGAAACGGGTGAGCTGGGTATTCTGCCGGGCCACACGCCGCTGATCACCCGGATTCGTCCGGGTGCGGTGCGCATCGAAGTCGAGGGCGGCAACGACGAATTCGTGTTCGTCGCGGGCGGCATTCTCGAAGTGCAGCCGGGCGCCGTGACGGTGCTCGCCGATACCGCGATCCGCGGCAAGGACCTCGACGCGGCGAAAGCCGAGGAAGCGCGCAAGCGTGCCGAGGAAACGCTGCAGAACGCGAAGTCGGATCTCGACCTCGCGAAAGCGCAATCCGAGCTCGCGACCGCGATGGCGCAGCTCGAGGCGATCCAGCGTCTGGCGAAGATTCGCAGCCGGCACTGAGCCGCGCCGCGTATCCCGCGAAAGAAAGCAGCCTTCGGGCTGCTTTTTTTTCGCCCGCGGTTTCGCCCGCGGTTTCGCCCGCGTTCCGTCCGCGCTTCGTCCGCGCTTCGTCCGCATTTCGTCGGAGTTTTGCGGGTCGGATCATTCCGTCCGGTCGTGCTATTTCACCCGCCCGTCGCGATTCGATGTCAGAGTATCGTCAGCGGAGCGCGGCATCATCCGCAGTGAGGCCCCCGTCGCGATCGTTGCGGCGAAGGCGCGCGCAGCAGGCGCGCGCGGGCCGATCAGACAAGAACGGACGGAGACATCGATGGCAGCAGACCTTGGCAAGGGGGCGCTGATCGCGCCCGAGAACGGCTTGTCGTACGTGCGCGGCGCGACCGACGTGCCGCTATCCGACGCGACGATCGGCCGGTTTCTGCTCGACACGGCTGGCCGCTTTCCCGACCGTCCGGCCGTCGTGTTCCGCGAGCAGCAGGTGCGCTGGACCTGGCGCGCGTTCGCGAGCGAGGTCGACGTGCTGGCAGCGGGCCTCGCCGCGCTCGGGATCGTGAAGGGCGACTGCGTCGGCATCTGGTCGCCGAACCGCAGCGAATGGCTGCTCACGCAGTTCGCGACCGCGCGGATCGGCGCGGTGCTCGTCAACATCAACCCGGCCTACCGGCTGTCGGAACTCGAATACGCGCTGAACAAGGTCGGCTGCAAGGCCATGATCGCGGCCGAGCGCTTCAAGAGCTCCGCGTACGTCGAGATGCTGCAGACCCTCGCGCCGGAGCTCGCGACCGCGACGCCGGGCGACCTCCACGCGGCGCGCGTGCCGAGCCTGCGCACGATCGTGTCGATGGGCGACGTGGCGCCGGCCGGCATGTTCCGCTTCGCGGACGTGATGGCGCGCGGCCGCCAGACCGTCGATCCCGCGCTGCTCGACGCGCTCGGCGCAACGCTCTCGGCCAACGATCCGATCAACATCCAGTTCACCAGCGGCACGACCGGCAGCCCGAAGGGCGCGACGCTCACGCACCGCAACGTCGTCAACAATGCGCGCTCGATCGCGATGGCGATGCGCTTCACCGAACAGGATTCGCTCTGCATCCCCGTGCCGCTCTATCACTGCTTCGGGATGGTGCTGGCCGTGCTCGCCTGCGTGTCGACGGGCGCCGCGATGGTGTTCCCCGGCGAGGCGTTCGACCCGGTCGCGACGCTCGCGGCGGTGGCCGAGGAACGCTGCACCGCGCTGCACGGCGTGCCGACGATGTTCATCGCGGAGCTCGACCATCCGGAGTTCGCGAAATTCGACCTGTCGACACTGCGCACCGGGATCATGGCCGGCTCGCCGTGCCCGATCGAGACGATGAAGCGCGTCGTGTCGCAGATGCATCTGTCGGAGATCACGATCGCATACGGAATGACGGAGACGAGCCCGGTGTCGTTCCAGAGCTCGACCGACGATCCGCTCGAGAAGCGCACGACGACGGTCGGCCGCATCCAGCCGCATCTCGAAGTGAAGATCGTCGACCCGGCCGGCGACATCGTGCCGATCGGCGCGACGGGCGAGCTGTGCACGAAGGGCTATTCGGTGATGCTCGGCTATTGGGACGACGACGCGAAGACGCGCGAGGTGCTGGTCGACGGCTGGATGCATACGGGCGACCTCGCGACGCTCGATGCGGACGGCTACTGCAACATCGTCGGCCGTCTGAAGGACATGGTGATTCGCGGCGGCGAGAACGTCTATCCGCGCGAAATCGAGGAATTCCTGTTTCGACATCCGAAGATCCAGAGCGCGCAGGTATTCGGCGTGCCCGATGCGAAGTACGGCGAGGAGCTGTGTGCGTGGATCGTGCTGCGCGCCGACGAGCAGATGACCGAGGATGACGTGCGTGCCTTCTGCCAAGGCCAGATCGCGCACTACAAGATTCCGCGCTATATCCGCTTCGTCGACGAACTGCCGATGACGGTGACCGGCAAGGTGCAGAAATTCGTGATGCGCGAGCGGATGATCGAGGAACTGAAGCTCGACGTGCAGAAGACGGCTTGAAGCGGAGCGGGAAAAACGTGGCGGCCTGTCGGTCGCTACGTTTTCGATGGACGAAAAAAAGCGGGCTTATTAGCCCGCTAAAAACCACACGCTACGGGGTTAGCGCGAGGAGACCAAAGATGAAACCGGATCCGGCGGGGGGCCGGAAACGACTCCAACAGGGATGCCCCTTGGAAGGGCTTCGGTACGTGACCGACTGGCTCGCAGCGCTTCGCGTCCGCTCACACTTGGCACACGAGACCGCATCCGTGTTGAAACCGTTGAGGCCCATTGTGGGCGAATTAACGACCCGTCGCGGTAACAAAGTGTTTCAGGTTGTAACGCCCGCCAGATAAGGCTTTCCGGGATTTTTTGCTGTTTTCGGGCTCCTGAAAAAGGTCATTTTTACCCATATTTTCCGCCGCGTTTTCGAGGTATGCGCGCGATGCGTTTTTCACGCGTATCGGGCGCGACGAATTGCCGATTTTCACGCGGGAAAGTGCACGGCACGATCGATACCGCGCATGACGATTCGTTCGTCAGAAAGATTTTGAAACGTGATCGGGACGCGTGGAAGTCGGCCATTCGGCCAATTTGGCGGGTCGCGCGCCGCGCATGGGCGCCGCGGCGCGACGCGAAGGTGTAACGGCGACGCATGCCGGCGGCCGACGCAGGCGGGATTTCCGCACTTGGCGACCGTAGCGGGCGGTGCCCGTCATCGGCCGCCGGTTGCACGCGCGCTTACTTCAGCCACTTGTCCGACAGCGCCTGATATTCACCGGTGGACAGCGCGAGATGCAGCCACTGGTCGACGTATTGCTGGAACACGACGTCGCCGCGCGGCACCATGTACGCCTTCTCGCCGAACTGGAACGGCTTGTCCGGATGCACCGAGCAGAGGCCCGGATTCAGCTTTTGCTGCAGCAGCGTCTCCGACGCATCCGTCACCATCACGTCGGCCTTGCCCGCGAGGATCTGCTTGAAGATCGTCACGTTGTCCGGATAGACGGTCAGGTTCGCGTGCGTGAAGAACTGCTTCGCGAAGCGCTCGTTGGTGCCGCCCGGATTTACGATCACGCGCGTCTCGGGCCGGTCGATCTGCGCGACGCTCTGGTACTTGTCGGCATCCGCGCAGCGCACGATCGGCGTCTTGCCGTCGACCACGTACGGCTGCGTGAAGAACACGCGCTTCTGACGCTCGAGCGTGGTCGACACGCCGCCCACCGCGATGTCGCACTTCGCGACGAAGTCTTGGGTGAGGTTCGGCCAGCTCGTCTTCACGTAATCGGCCTTCACGCCGAGCGATTTCGCGAGCGATTCGGCCATGTCGATGTCGATGCCCTCGAAGCGGCCGTCCGCGCGGTAGTACGAATACGGCTTGTAGTCGCCCGTCGTGCACACGCGCAGCGTGCCGCGCGCCAGCACCTCGTCGAGCCGCGAGCCGGCGCCCGGCGCGCTCGTGGCGGCGCCGGCGGCAGTTTGCGCGTGTGCGGCGGTGCAGCACAGCAACGCGGCCGCGGCCAGCGTGGCGAATGTCTTCATCGGTCTCCTCCTTCGTTCGGTTCGATATGAGCGTCCGATCATAACGGAGCTATCGCGCGCGTCATATGGCCGCCATTGCATCGGCCTGCGCGGTCCGACCGCGGCTGTCCGGTAAAATGCCGCTTTGCCTTCGCATCGTCGCTCCTACCGTGGCCCATAACCTGCTCAACGACACCTTCCTGCGTGCGCTTCTGCGCGAGCCGACCGACTACACGCCGATCTGGCTGATGCGCCAGGCCGGCCGCTACCTGCCTGAATACAACGCGACGCGCGCGCGTGCCGGCAGCTTTCTCGGGCTGGCCAAGAACCCGGACTACGCGACCGAGGTGACGCTGCAGCCGCTCGAGCGCTTCCCGCTCGACGCCGCGATCCTGTTCTCGGACATCCTGACGATTCCCGACGCGATGGGGCTCGGCCTCGACTTCCAGGCCGGCGAAGGGCCGAAGTTCGCGCATCCGGTGCGCACCGAGGCCGACGTCGCGAAGCTTGCGGTGCCGGACATCGACGAGACGCTCGGCTACGTGACGGGCGCCGTGCGCGAGATCCGCCGCGCGCTCACCGACGGCCAGGGCCGCCAGCGCGTGCCGCTGATCGGCTTCTCGGGCAGCCCGTGGACGCTCGCGTGCTACATGGTCGAAGGCGGCGGCTCGGACGATTTCCGCACGGTGAAGTCGATGGCGTATTCGCGCCCCGACCTGATGCACCGGATCCTCTACGTGAACGCGCAGGCGGTGGCCGCCTACCTGAACGCGCAGATCGAAGCGGGCGCGCAGGCTGTCATGATCTTCGATACGTGGGGCGGTGCGCTGGCCGACGGCGCATACCAGCGCTTCTCGCTCGACTATATCCGCCGCGTGGTGTCGCAGCTCAAGCGCGAGCACGATGGCGAGCGCGTGCCGGTGATCACGTTCACGAAGGGCGGCGGGTTGTGGCTCGAGGAGATCGCGGCGACCGGCGTCGACGCGGTCGGGCTCGACTGGACGGTCAACCTCGGCGCCGCGCGCGAGCGCGTCGCGGGGCGCGTGGCGCTGCAGGGCAACCTCGACCCGACGATCCTGTTTGCGCCGCCGGCCGCGGTGCGCGAACAGGCGCGCGCGGTGCTCGACAGCTACGGCAACCATCCGGGCCACGTGTTCAACCTCGGGCACGGCATCTCGCAATTCACGTCGCCCGATCACGTCGCCGAACTCGTCGACGAAGTGCATACCCACAGCCGCGCGATCCGTAGCCGAGCGGCGGGCTGAACGCAAGCGCCGTCATGCTGCGTTGCGGGATGGCGGTGTTTCGTTTCTGAAACTAAACAGGACGCAACCCCGCTCCCGTTGCCGATTCGGTGCTTGTCAAGACTTGACTTATACACATTTTCCACGTTGCAGCGCGGTAGAGCCCCGTATCGGTCAATTTGTCTCGCTATGGTTGGGTAATTTGAATAGCAGCCTTATGGAATAAGGCTTCGCGGCACACGGCCGGAAGCGGCGGAAAACAGCGAAAAGCACGGCCCTGCGCGCGTTGCGGCTGTTGAGCGGCGAGTTCTCAACAAAGTTATCCACAGGCTGGGCAGGGTATACGGCGATTCCTAATGCGAATCCAAAACTTAGCGCCGAATCTGAAGTTTTACTTTAAGTTCGCCGTCGCGATGCGGGCGCGGATGCACGTCGTCCGTCCCCTGCGTGTCGCCGCCGCGGGAGCGTGCCGATGAGCGGCACCTACCTGCGTGTGGCGCTCGACCATCCGCTCGCCACCCTGTTCGACTACCGCTGCGACGTGCAGCCCGCGCCCGTGCCCGGCACGCTGGTGCAGGTGCCGTTCGGCAAGCGGCAGACTGTCGGGCTCGTCTGCGAAGTCACCACTCACACCGATGTGCCGCCATCGCGGCTGCGCGCGGTCGATGCGATCTGTGCCGACCTGCCGCCGCTGTCGGCGGACTGGCTCGCGCTCGTGTCGTTCGCCGCCGACTACTATCAGCGCGGGCGTGGCGAGGTCGCGTTGCCGGCGCTGCCGCAAGCGCTGCGCGACGCCGGGCGCTGGGGGCGGCTGCTCGCGCCGGAAGTGCGCTACCGGCCGACCGAAGCCGGCCGCGCGGCGCTGCCCGATGCGTTGCCCGCGCGCGGCGCCGCGCTGCGCCGGCTCGCGCAAGCGCTGGTCGACACCGGCTCGCTGACGCTGCCCGACGCGCGCGCACTGCATCCGAAGGCGGCCGCGACGCTGGACGACTGGGCGGCGCGCGGCTGGGTCGACGTCGAGGAGATCGGCTGGGCCGATGCGCCTGTGGTCAACCCTGTGGATAACCTGTCGACAAGCAGTGGACGGGCTGTGCCGCCGGCGTTGACGGACCAGCAGGCCGAGGCGCTCGACGCGATCCGCGCGGCCCAAGGCTTCGCGCCGTTCCTGCTGCACGGCGTGACGGGCAGCGGCAAGACCGAGGTCTACCTGCACGCGCTCGCGTCGCTGCTCGACGCGCGGCCGGATGCGCAGGCGCTCGTGCTCGTGCCCGAAATCAACCTGACGCCGCAATTCGAGGCCGCGTTTCGCGCGCGCTTCGCGGGCGCGCTCGCCGACGACGCGATCGTCACGCTGCACAGCGGGCTCGCCGAAGGCGAGCGGGCGCGCAACTGGCTCGCCGCGCACACGGGCCGCGCGCGGATCGTGCTCGGCACGCGCCTCGCGGTGCTCGCGTCGATGCCGACGCTCGCGCTGATCGTCGTCGACGAGGAACACGAGCCCGCGTACAAGCAGCAGGAAGGGCTGCGCTATTCGGCGCGCGACCTGGCCGTGTGGCGCGCGAAGCACCTCGGCATCACCGTCGTGCTCGGCTCGGCCACGCCGTCGCTCGAAAGCTGGTGGCAGGCCGAGCAGGGGCGCTACACGCGGCTCACGCTATCGCGCCGCGCGGTGGCCGACGCCACGCTGCCGACCGTGCGGCTGATCGATCTCGAAGAGGAGCGGCGGCGCGGGCGCGCGTCGATGGGCGGGCTGTCGGGGCCGCTCGTCGCGGCGCTGAAGGCGCGGCTCGAACGCGGCGAACAGAGCCTCGTGTTCCTGAACCGGCGCGGTTACGCGCCGCAGCTCGCGTGCGACGCATGCGGCTGGGTGGCCGGCTGCCCGCGCTGCAGCGCGTACGTCGTGCTGCACAAGCCCGAGCACGCGCTGCGCTGCCATCACTGCGGCTGGGAAGCGCGCATCCCACGCGCCTGCCCCGAGTGCGGGAACGTCGACATCGCGCCGCTCGGGCGCGGCACGCAGCGTATCGAGGAGGCGCTCGCCGAAGCTGTGCCGGGCGCGCGGATACTGCGGATCGACGCGGACAGCACGCGCCGCAAGGGCAGCGCGCAGGCGCTTTTTTCCGACGTGCATGCGGGCGAGGTCGACATCCTGGTCGGCACGCAGATGATCGCGAAGGGGCACGACTTCCAGCGCGTGTCGCTCGTCGGCGTGCTCAACGCCGATACCGCGCTGTTCTCGCACGACTTCCGCGCGAGCGAGCGGCTGTTCGCGCAACTGATGCAGGTGAGCGGCCGCGCGGGGCGCGCCGGGCTGCCGGGCGAAGTGATGGTGCAGACGCGCTACCCGCGTCACGCGCTGTACCACGCGCTCGGGCGGCAGGACTACGTGGGCTTCGCGAATTCGACGCTCGGCGAGCGCCGCGACGCGCACCTGCCGCCGTTCGTCTACCAGGCGCTGCTGCGCGCCGAAGGGCGCTCGCTCGATGCGGCGCTCGCGTTCCTGCTGCAGGCCGCGGCTGCGTTGCCGGGGCTGCCGGGCGCCGATCGCGTGACCGTGTACGACGCGGTGCCGATGACGATCGTGAAGGTCGCGAACGTCCATCGCGCGCAACTGCTGCTCGAAAGCGCGTCGCGGGCGGCGCTGCAGCATGCGCTGCGCGCCTGGCAGCCGGAGTTGCGCGCGCTGAAGGGCGTGCTGCGGTGGAGCGTCGAGGTCGATCCGCTGGATATCTGAGCGACGGGCCGCGCGACCGTCGCGCGACGCGGTGTCCGATACCGCAAGCGTGGGCCGCGCGGCGCCGCCCCGAACGTCTCCAGCGCGTGCCCAACGCGTGCCCAACGCGGGCGCCGCGGCACGTCACCTCATCCAGTGCAACCTGCTTTCGGCCGATTTCGCGCGTGTCGAAGGTTGCACACGGGTGCCGAACCGGCCCGATCAGGGAAAACACCGATCCCCGGACCACGGGCAACCCCTAGGTTGCAACCGCATAAGTGGCTGATTATATTGACTAACTTATGGGTGCAACCCATCTCTTTATTTGGTTGCACCTTTTTATTGCGTGCCGTAGGATTTCGCGCATCCTCTTACACCACACTGCCGGGCTCGCACCGGCGCACGAACCCACCATGGCAAGCACGACTCTCGGCGTCAAGGTCGACGACCTTCTTCGCTCGCGCCTCAAGGACGCCGCCGCGCGTCTCGAGCGCACTCCCCACTGGCTGATCAAGCAGGCGATCTTCGCGTATCTGGAGCGGATCGAGCACGGCCAGTTGCCGCCCGAGCTGTCGGGCCACAGCGGCGTGACGGAGCTCGCCGACGGTCAGTCCGCGGACGGCGACGACGACAACTCGCCGCATCCGTTCCTCGAGTTCGCGCAGAACGTGCAGCCGCAATCGGTGCTGCGCGCGGCGATCACGGCCGCGTACCGCCGCCCGGAACCGGAGTGCGTGCCGTTCCTGCTCGGCCAGGCGCGCTTGCCCGCGAACCTGCAGGCGGACGTGCAGACGCTCGCGACGAAGCTGGTCGAGGCGCTGCGCGAGAAAAGCTCGGGCGGCGGCGTCGAAGGGCTGATCCACGAGTTCTCGCTGTCGAGCCAGGAAGGCGTCGCGCTGATGTGCCTCGCCGAAGCGCTGCTGCGCATTCCCGATCGCGCGACGCGCGACGCGCTGATCCGCGACAAGATCAGCAAGGGCGACTGGCGCTCGCACGTCGGCCACGCGCCGTCGCTGTTCGTGAACGCGGCCACCTGGGGGCTGATGATCACCGGCAAGCTCGTGACGACCAACAGCGAAGCGGGGCTGTCGTCGGCGCTCACGCGCCTGATCGGCCGCGGCGGCGAGCCGCTGATCCGCAAGGGCGTCGACATGGCGATGCGCCTGATGGGCGAGCAGTTCGTCACCGGCGAGACGATTTCCGAAGCGCTCGCGAACAGCCGCAAGTACGAAGCGCGCGGCTTCCGCTACTCGTACGACATGCTCGGCGAAGCGGCGACGACCGAAGAGGACGCGCAGCGCTACTACGCGTCGTACGAACAGGCGATCCACGCGATCGGCAAGGCGGCCGGCGGCCGCGGCATCTACGAAGGCCCGGGCATCTCGATCAAGCTGTCGGCGCTGCACGCGCGCTACTCGCGCTCGCAGCAGGACCGCACGATGAGCGAGTTGCTGCCGCGCGTGCGCGCGCTCGCGCTGCTCGCGCGCCGCTACGACATCGGCCTGAACATCGACGCGGAAGAAGCCGACCGGCTCGAACTGTCGCTCGACCTGCTCGAGGCGCTGTGCTTCGATCCGGAGCTCGCGGGCTGGAACGGCATCGGCTTCGTCGTGCAGGGCTACCAGAAGCGCTGCCCGTTCGTGATCGACTACCTGATCGATCTCGCGCGCCGCAGCCGCCACCGCCTGATGATCCGCCTCGTGAAGGGCGCGTACTGGGATACCGAAATCAAGCGCGCGCAGGTCGACGGCCTCGAAGGCTATCCGGTCTATACGCGCAAGATTTACACGGACGTGTCGTACCTCGCGTGCGCGAAGAAGCTGCTCGCGGCGCCCGACGCGGTCTACCCGCAGTTCGCGACGCACAACGCGTACACGCTGGCCGCGATCTATCACCTGGCCGGCCAGAACTACTACCCGGGCCAGTACGAATTCCAGTGCCTGCACGGGATGGGCGAGCCGCTGTACGAGGAAGTCACGGGCCGCGACAAGCTGAACCGCCCGTGCCGCGTGTACGCGCCGGTCGGCACGCACGAGACGCTGCTCGCGTACCTCGTGCGCCGCCTGCTGGAAAACGGCGCGAACACGTCGTTCGTGAACCGCATCGCCGATAAAACGGTGTCGGTGAAGGAACTGGTCGCCGACCCGGTCGATGAAGCGTCGAAGGTCGTGCCGCTCGGCGCGCCGCACGCGAAGATCCCGCTGCCGCGCAACCTGTACGGCGACGAGCGTCCCAATTCGATGGGCCTCGACCTGTCGAACGAACACCGTCTCGCGTCGCTGTCGTCCGCGCTGCTCGCGAGCGCGCATCATCCGTGGCGCGCGGCGCCGATGCTCGCCGACGACGCGCTCGCCGACGCACCGGCGCGCGAGGTGCGCAACCCGGCCGACCAGCGCGACGTGGTCGGCACGGTCAGCGAAGCGACGGCCGAACACGTGAGCGCGGCGCTCGCGCACGCGGTGGCCGCCGCGCCGATCTGGCAGGCGACGCCGGTCGATGCGCGCGCCGATTGCCTGGTGCGCGCGGCCGACCTGCTCGAAGCGCAGATGCACACGCTGATGGGCCTGATCGTGCGCGAAGCTGGCAAGTCGTTGCCGAACGCGATCGCCGAGATCCGCGAAGCGGTCGACTTCCTGCGCTACTACGCGGCGCAGATCCGCGGCGAATTCTCGAACGACACGCACCGTCCGCTCGGCCCCGTGGTCTGCATCAGCCCGTGGAACTTCCCGCTCGCGATCTTCATGGGCCAGGTGGCCGCGGCGCTCGCCGCCGGTAACACGGTGCTCGCGAAGCCGGCCGAACAGACGCCGCTGATCGCCGCGCAGGCCGTGCGGCTGCTGCGCGAGGCCGGCGTGCCGGCCGGCGCGGTGCAACTGCTGCCGGGCACCGGCGAGACCGTCGGCGCGGCGCTGGTCGCCGATCCACGCACGCGGGCGGTGATGTTCACGGGCTCGACCGAAGTCGCGCGCCTGATCAACAAGACGCTCGCCGCGCGCCTCGACCCGGACGGCAAGCCGATTCCGCTGATCGCGGAGACGGGCGGCCAGAACGCGATGATCGTCGACTCGTCGGCGCTCGCGGAGCAGGTCGTCGCGGACGTGATGCAGTCGTCGTTCGACTCGGCCGGTCAACGGTGTTCGGCGCTGCGCGTTCTGTGTCTGCAGGACGACGTCGCGGACCGCACGCTGACGATGCTCAAGGGTGCGATGCACGAGCTGTCGCTCGGCAACCCCGACCGCCTGTCGACCGACGTCGGCCCGGTGATCGACGCCGAAGCGAAGCAGACGATCGATGCGCACGTCGCGGCGATGAAGGACAAGGGCCACGCGGTCACGCAACTGCCGATGCCGGACGCGTGCGCGCACGGCACCTTCGTGCCGCCGACGCTGATCGAGATCGGCAGCATCGACGAGCTCAAGCGTGAAGTGTTCGGCCCCGTGCTGCACGTGGTGCGCTACCGCCGCAGCCAGCTCGACAAGCTGCTCGAGCAGATTCGCGCGACGGGCTACGGGCTGACGCTCGGCATCCACACGCGGATCGACGAGACGATCGCGCACGTGATCTCGAATGCGCACGTGGGCAACATCTACGTGAACCGCAACGTGATCGGCGCGGTGGTCGGCGTGCAGCCGTTCGGCGGCGAAGGGCTGTCGGGCACGGGCCCGAAGGCCGGCGGCGCGCTGTACCTGCAGCGCCTGCTCGCGACGCGTCCGTCGGGCCTGCCGCGCTCGCTCGCGCAGTCGCTGGTGGCGGACGGCGCGACCGAAAGCGATGCGCGCGGCAACCCGGCGGCGGCGCTCACGGCGCTGCGCGACTGGCTGATCGAGCAGCGCGAGCCGGCGCTGGCCGCACGCTGCGACGGCTACCTCGCACAGGTTCCGGCCGGCGCGACCGCCGTGCTGAGCGGGCCGACGGGCGAGCGAAACACGTATACACTCGGCCCGCGCGGCACGGTGCTGTGTGTCGCGGCGACGCCGGGCGGCGCGCGTGCGCAGTTCGCGGCGGTGCTGGCGACGGGCAACCGCGCGCTGTTCGCCGGCGCGGCGGGCGAGGCGCTGGTGGCCGCGCTGCCGGCGTCGCTGAAGGCGCACGCGGCCGTGCGCAAGCAGGCCGACGCGCCGTTCGACGCGGTGCTGTTCGAGGGCGACAGCGACGAGCTGCAGACGCTCGTGAAGGACGTCGCGCAGCGGCCGGGCCCGATCGTGTCGGTGCAGGGCGTGTCGGCGGGCGCGTTCGAGAACGGCGATGCGGAAGACTACGCGCTCGAACGGCTCCTGACGGAGCGCTCGGTGAGCGTGAATACGGCCGCGGCGGGCGGCAATGCGAATTTGATGACGATCGGCTGATCATCCTTGCCGTTCGGATCAAACAAAGGAAGCGGCAAGGCGATCCCGAAGCTGCTTCATTTACCCTGGTACCAAGGAGATGCTATGCAACACACGATGAAAAAGGTGGCAGGCGCGACGTTCGTCGCGGTCATGTCGCTGGCGGGGACGGCCCATGCGGATGACGTGAAGATCGGTTACGCAGGGCCGATGACGGGCGCGCAGGCGCACTACGGCAAGGATATGCAGAACGGGATCGTGCTCGCGCTGGAAGACTTCAACGCGACGAACCCGAAGATCGGCGGCAAGCCGGTGAAGTTCGTGCTGAGCACGCAGGACGACCAGGCTGACCCGCGCACGGGCACGACGGTCGCGCAGAAGCTCGTCGACGACGGCATCAAGGGCATGCTCGGCCACTTCAACTCGGGCACGACGATTCCCGCCTCGCGCATCTACGCGAACGCGGGCATTCCGGAAATCGCGATGGCGACGGCGCCGGAATACACGCAGCAAGGCTACAAGACGACCTTCCGCATGATGACGTCCGACACGCAGCAGGGCTCGGTGGCCGGCACGTTCGCCTCGAAGGATCTCGGCATGAAGAAGATCGCGATCGTCGACGACCGCACGGCCTACGGCCAGGGTCTCGCCGACCAGTTCGAGAAGGCCGCGAAAGCCGGCGGCGCGACGATCGTCGACCGTGAATTCACGAACGACAAGGCTGTCGACTTCAAGGCGATTCTGACGAAGCTGAAGGCGGCGAAGCCGGACCTCGTCTACTACGGCGGCGCGGATTCGCAGGCAGCGCCGATGGTCAAGCAGATGAAGGCGCTCGGCATCACCGCTCCGCTGATGAGCGGCGAAATGGTGAAGACGCCGACGTTCCTGAAGATCGCGGGCAACGCGGCCGAAGGCACGATCGCGTCGCTGGCCGGCCTGCCGCTGGAAGAAATGCCGGGCGGCAAGGCTTACGCCGACAAGTACAAGAAGCGTTTCGGCGAAGACGTGCAGACGTACTCGCCGTACGCGTACGACGGCGCGATGGCGATGCTGAACGCGATGAAGAAGGCCGATTCGACCGATCCGGCGAAGTACCTGCCGGTGCTCGCGAAGACCGACATGGCCGGCGTCACGTCGACGCACGTCGCGTACGACGCGAAGGGCGACCTGAAGAACGGCGGCATCACGATGTACAAGGTCGAGAAGGGTGAGTGGAAGCCGCTGAAGAGCATCGGCGGGAAGTAAGCAGCTCGATGTGATGTGGAGAGCGGGCGGCGGCGCGATGCGTCGTTCCGCGATTCATGCGAAAAAGCCACCCGGCCGTTGGGCCGGGTGGCTTTTTCTTCGGTGAAGCAGGGCCGCCACATGTGGACGTCAATGCGTTATCGCCGTGGCTGGCGACAGCATGACGTTAGTTGCCATCACAGCGTCCGGGATTGCATTGGTCAGTTGACGCGGCCCTGCGATTCCGTGGAGGGCGTCACGCATGCTCCCGTTACGTGGCAGTAGTTCTGCGCCGCGAATTTGATGGCTACTATTGCAGGTTTTTCCTCAGGGCGTCGAAAAATGACGCAGTGGTGAATCCCCACAGTTGGGGATTGAAATCATGCCCATAGGTTTCCAGGAACACTTCATCCAGCTCGGAACCAAAACGCTGCTGAAATAACTCTGTTTCGTGCAGCAATTCGAGTGCTTCCGCTCGCGTGCTTTCGTTTTTGTAGCACGTGATGATTTCATCGAAAGTACTTCCCCAGAGGTCCGAATCCTGCCCCAGATAGGACCCTAAAAGAGTGAAAAGTCGGGGGTATTCCTGTGCGTTCATTTTCATTTGGTCAAATACGACGTGACAATATAGAAAGGCATTCCGTTGAATGACTGTGCCCTCAAGACGATCTGAACGCGGCTTAGATTTCCGATGATCTCATTGTCCCTGCTCAACCCATAACCGACGCTTCGTCCGACGTTTTCATTGAGCACGAGAGGGGCCCTCGAGGTGGACTGAGCCCACGCAACAATTCGGGGCGCGTTTTGCTGCATGACACTCGAAATGGCCCATTCCGCCTCTGCCAGGCTCCAAAATGACGATACAAACTCTTTCGAGGGTTCGTTTTTGAGTCGGGACCGGAGATAAGCTTCACTTTTTCCCACATGCCTGGCAATCGTATGGCCACCCAGCCGCGGGTTTGCGGCGCTTGCCTCATGCTGCATCAAATTGATCCGCCCCGCGGTGATACTCGACGCTCGAATCGCCTTGATCGCGCCCGCGAGCCCGCACGGCACCGCGAGATCCAGCGACAGCCCGACATGATCGGCCATCTCCGGCGGCGCTTTCGCCGCTTCGACCAGCTTGCTCACGCCGTGTTGCAATAGCGCGCTCGTCTGTCGCCCAGTCCAGACCTGGTTCAGGCCGGCTGCCGCCGTGTCGGCGCCGTGTACGCCGAACGCGACACAACCGAGTTTGGTGAGGCCGGTCGGTTCCGGCGCGACGCACAACGCCGCAGCGCCTGCCATCTCAAGCACGCCGCCCACGACGTGCAGGCCGGCCCATAACCGGTTGCTCAACATCTCGCCCGGACTGATCGTCTGGCGCTTCAGTACGGCAGCCAACTGGGCCGCGCTCAGTATGACCCGAACTTCACCATCGTGGTCCTCGCGCATCGTTTCTCTCATATGGAAATAAAAATGAAAGAAACGACGTTAATACATTGCTTGAATGGATATTTTTCGAGATTGGCGCTAACGGAAGCGAATCCCTGAGCCGACGCGGCTTGTCGCTGGATCGAAACGTCACAAACGGTAAATGAAGGCCACACGGACGTTGGCGCAACTGGCTCCCACATCCACGTCAGTCGGGCACTTACGCTTTTCGTCGGAAGGCCGGCGATGTGCCTGTTCCGGCATCAATTCGATTCACCGGGCGAGGGTATACGCCGGCAAGTATCAGGAGCGCTTCGGCGAAGTACCTGTCGTTGCGCGAAGACCGACATGGCCGGTGTCACGTCGACGCCCGTTGCGCGACTCGCTCGTGCGTCACCGTTATTCACGCCGCCCGCGCAGCAAGAACTTCTGCAACTTGCCCGTCGGCGTGCGCGGCAGCGCCTGCACGAACGCGAACTCGCGCGGTACCTTGTACGCCGCGAGCCGCTCGCCGCAGAACGTGCGCAGCGCATCCGCATCGGGTGCCGCGTTCGTCCGCATCACCACGTGCGCGACGACCGTCTCGCCCCAGTCCGGATGCGGAACGCCGACGACGGCCGCTTCCACGATGTCCGGATGCGCGCCGAGCACGTCCTCCACTTCCTTCGAATAGACGTTCTCGCCGCCGGTGACGATCATGTCCTTCAACCGGTCGACGATGAACAGATAGCCATCCTGATCGATCCGCGCGATGTCGCCGGTGCGATACCAGCCGCCCGGCGCGAACGCGGCGTGCGTGGCGGCCGCGTCGTCGAGATAGCCGAGCATCATGCTGTCGGCCTTCAACCAGATCTCGCCGGTCTCGCCCGGCCGCGCATCGACGCCGTCCATCCGCACCACCCTCAGGTCGACGCCCGGGCCGCCGTGGCGGCCGATCGAGCCGGCCTTCGCGACCTGCTCGTCCGGATACAGCGTCGTGCCGGCAGGGCCCGCTTCCGTCATTCCGTACACCTGAAAGAACGCGTGACTGCGATACGCACGGGCAAGCCGTTCGGCCTGCGCGGCGCCGATCGGGCCGCCGCCGTACAGCCACGCGCGCACGCTCGACAGGTCGAACGCCGCGAAGCCGTCGATCGTGTCGAGCGGCAGCGTGTACGACACCGGCGCGCCGAAATACAGCGTCACGCGCTCGCGCTCGACGGTCTGCAGGAAGCGCAGCGGATGGTATTCGCGCAGCAGCACGACGGTGCCGCCCGCATACAGCGTGCCGCCGAACCAGTTGTTCAGCGGCGACGAATGCCAGATCGGCATCGCCATCAACGTGCGTTCGTCACGGCCGATGCCGGTCGCGAGCGCCGCCTGCATCGCCGCGAGCGTCACCGTGCGATGACTGTGCACGCAACCCTTCGGGCGGCCGGTCGTGCCGGACGTGTAGAGGATCTGCGCGATGTCGCCGTCGGCCGGCTCGATGCCCGCGAGGCCGTCCATCGTCGCGCACATCGTGTCGAAGTTCGGCACGCCGTCGAGCTCGCCCTCGGTCACGAGCCGCCGCGCCGGATGCACGACGCGCTCGACCACCGGCGCGAGCGCCACGTCGAACAGCAGCGCGGTGCTGCGGCTGTGTTCGAGCACGTAGTCGACTTCCGGCGCCTGCAGCTTGTGGTTGATCGGCACGAACGCCGCGCCGAGCCGCCATGCGCCGAACATCAGGTCGACGAAGGCCGGCGTGTTGAAGCACATCGCGGCGACGCGGTCGCCGGCCGCGACGCCGAGCGCGCTCAGCACGGCCGCCGCGCGGTGCGAACGCTCGCGCGCGGCCGCATACGTGATCGTCGCGGATTCGCTGACGAGGAACGGTTTGTCGGGCGTCGCACGGGCGGCGCGGTCGAGGGCGGCGACGAGGTTCATCGAGGCTCCGGGCGGGCGAACGAACGCGAATTCGGGTGAACGGGCCGGCGTCAGGCCGGGTACGCGCGCTGCAGCAGCGCGGCGACGTCGGTCGCATGCGGATCGAAGCCGCCTGCGATACGGCCCCAGTCGGGCGCGGCGAGCCGTGTCGCGACGAACGCGTCGGCGACCGCCGCCGGCGCATCGCGACGCAGCAGGCACGCCTGCGCGACGAGCGCGAGCCGTTGCGCGAACACGCGGCCCGACGCTTCGAGCGTGTCGGCCGGGGCGGCGAGCATCGCGCGCAGCGCGTCGAGCGCCGCGCGAATGCGCGGTTCGCCCGCACCGAGGTCGGCCAGTTCGTCGAACAGCGCGGCGGCCGCGTCGGGCTCGCGCGACACCGCGCGCAGCACGTCGAGGCACATCACGTTGCCCGAGCCTTCCCAGATCGAGTTGACGGGCGCCTCGCGGAAGAGGCGTGCGATCGGGCCGTCGTCGACGTAGCCGTTGCCGCCGAATACTTCCATCACCTCGCCGGTCAGCTCGACCGCGCGCTTGCAGACCCAGAATTTCGCGGCGGGCGTGACGATCCGTTTCCATGCGCGTTCGCGCGGCGAGTCGTCGCGTTCGAACGCGTCGGCGAGCCGCATCGCGAGCGACAGCGCCGCTTCGCTCTCGAGCGCGAGATCGGCGAGCACGGTGCGCATCAGCGGCTGCTCGGCGAGCGCGCGGCCGAACGCATGGCGCTGGCGCGTGTACGCGATCGCCTGCACGACGCCCTGGCGCAGCATCGCCGCGCTGCCGAGCACGCAGTTCAGCCGCGTGTACGTCGCCATCTCGATGATGGTCGGAATGCCGCGGCCTTCGTCGCCGAGCATGATTCCCCACGCGTCGTTCAGTTCGATCTCGCTGCTCGAGTTGCTGCGGTTGCCGACCTTGTTCTTCAGCCGCTGGATCTCGACCGCGTTCTTCGTGCCGTCCGGCCGCCAGCGCGGCACGTAGAAGCACGACGGGCCGCCGGCTTCGGTGCGCGCGACGACGAGGTGCGCGTCGCACATCGGCGCGGAGAAGAACCACTTGTGGCCGCGCAGCCGGTATTCGCCGCCGCGCCCGCCCGCGCCGACCGGCGTGGCGAGCGTCGTGTTCGCGCGCACGTCGGAGCCGCCCTGTTTCTCGGTCATGCCCATGCCGAACCAGATCGCGCGCTTGGCGGCGATCGGCACGTCGCGCGGATCGTAGTCGTCGCTGTAGAGCTTGTCGCGCAGCAGGTCCCACAGCGCGGGTTCCTTTTTCAGCACGGGGATCGCGGCCTGCGTCATCGTCGCCGGGCACAGCGTGCCGGCCTCGATCTGGCCGTGCAGATAGAAGCCGGCGGCCGTCGCGGCCCAGCGGCCGCGGCGCGACTCGCGGAACGCGAGCGACACGAAGCCTTCGCGGCGGTACTGGCCGAGCAGCGCGTGCCAGGCGGGGTGGAAGTCGACGCGATCGATGCGCCGGCCGCGCCGGTCGAACGCGTTCAACTCCGGTGTGTGCCGGTTCGCTTCGTCGGCGAGTTGCGCGGTGTCGGCGCTGCCGAGCCGCGCGCCGTACGCGTCGAGCTGCGGCACGGCCCAGTCGGCGCCGGCCCGGACGAGCGCGTCGCGCAGCGCGAGATCCGTCGCGAAGAGGTTATAGTCGACGAGTTCGTCGAACTGGTTCGTGACGGCGTGAGTCGGGTCGGTCATCGCGGTTGTCTCCGGTCTCGTGCTTCGCGGTCAGCCGGCGTCGCGCCGCGCGCAAGGCGCTTCGGCGCGGGTTCCGGGTGCCGGTAAAACGTGTTTCCTGTTGAATTCAGAGTAGCAAATATGCCGCCGCGACATGTTCAGGTTCCGGCGCCGCCCGGCTCGCCGGCGGCGCAACCCGCGCCCGCGTTGCGCCGCCGGCCGCGCCAGTCGCGCGCGCAGGCGAGCTCCGACGCGCTGCAACAGGCGTTCGTTCAGCTTTTGCTCGAACGCGGCTACGCGAAGGCGACGATCCGCGAGATCGCGGCCGTCGCGGGCGTCAGCATCGGCACCTTCTACGAGTATTTCGGCGACAAGCAGAGCCTCGCGGCGCTCTGTATCCACCGCCGCGTGCTGGCGCTGGCCGACCGGCTGCGCGACGCGGCGCAGCGGCTGCGCGGCGCGCCGCGGGCGGCGCTCGCCGCCGCGCTGGTCGACCTCCAGGTCGATGCGATCGCCGCCGACGCGGCGCTCTGGGGCGCGCTGTTCGCGCTGGAGCGGCAGGTGTCGCCGCTGGCCGCGTATCGCCGGCATTACGACGCCTATGTCGCGCTGTGGCGCGATGCGCTCGCGCACGCGGCCGATCCGCCGCCGGCCGAACGGCTCGACGGGATCGCGCGGATGGCCCAGACGATCTGCTACGGCGGGCTGTCGCAGGCGCTGCTGACGCTCGGGCCCGCGCTCGATTTCGCCGCGCAACGCCGCGAACTGCGGGCCGTGCTGCTCGCGTATTTCGCGGCGGCCGACGCCTAGCCTTTCGTAGGAGAAATGCCGGATTTGCATGTCGGCCCGTCGAGCCGGCCTTGCCGTTGCGTGCTTCTCCCGCCGAGCCATGAGAAAAATGCATGGCCGTCATGACGAACTTTCGATTGTCCGCCGATATTGGCTCGGGCTAAATCATGCGGCAGATGCGGTGCCGCGCGTGGCGCGGCCCGCCCGAAGGACATCAGGAGGAGGAGTCATGCGAAGCGCCACCGCGCCCCGTTCGAAACTGCCCGACGTCGGGACGACGATCTTCACGGTGATCGGCCAACTGGCTGCTCAACACGACGCGTTGAACCTGTCGCAGGGCGCGCCCAATTTCGCGCCCGATCCGGCGCTCGTCGAAGGCGTCGCGCGCGCGATGCGCGACGGTCACAACCAGTACGCGCCGATGGCCGGCGTGATCGCGCTGCGCGAGCGGCTCGCCGAGAAGACCGAGGCGCTGTACGGCGCGCGCTACGACCCGGCGACCGAGATCACGGTGATCGCGAGCGCGAGCGAAGGGCTCTATGCGGCGATCAGCGCGCTCGTGTACCCGGGCGACGAGGTGATCTATTTCGAGCCGTCGTTCGACAGCTATGCGCCGATCGTGCGGCTGCAGGGCGCGACGCCGGTCGCGATCAAGCTGTCGCCCGAGCATTTCCGCGTGAACTGGGACGAGGTGGCCGCAGCCATCACGCCGCGCACGCGGATGATCATCGTCAACACGCCGCACAACCCGACCGCGACCGTGTTCTCCGCCGACGATCTGGAGCGGCTCGCGCAGCTCACGCGCGACACGGGCATCGTGGTGCTGTCCGACGAAGTCTACGAACACGTCGTGTTCGACGGCGCGCGGCACCAGAGCGTCGCGCGCCACCGCGAGCTGGCCGAGCGCAGCGTGATCGTGTCGTCGTTCGGCAAGTCGTTCCACGTGACCGGCTGGCGGGTCGGCCATTGCCTCGCGCCGGCCGAGCTGATGGACGAGATCCGCAAGGTGCATCAGTTCATGGTGTTCTCGGCCGACACGCCGATGCAGATCGCGTTCGCGGAAATCCTCGCGCGGCCGGATAGCTATCTGGGCCTGTCGGCGTTCTACCAGGCCAAGCGCGACCTGCTCGCGCGCGAGCTGGCCGAGTCGCGTTTCGAGCTGCTGCCGAGCGAAGGCTCGTTCTTCATGCTCGCGCGCTTTCGCCACTTCTCGGACGAAAGCGACAGCGACTTCGTGCTGCGCCTGATCCGCGACGCGCGGGTCGCGACGATTCCGCTGTCGGCGTTCTATACCGACGGCACCGACGCCGGCGTGATCCGGCTCAGTTTTTCGAAGGACGACGCGACGCTGGTCGAAGGCGCGCGGCGGCTGCGTTCGCTGTAGGACAACCGGCGGCGGAGACGTCGCATCGACCCGACTCAGGAGATCACAATGAAGCACACGGCTACCCTCAAACTCGCGTTCGCACTCGCGTGCGCAAGCGGCGCCGGCGCGGCGCTCGCCGATGCGCCGACGCTGCGCTTCGGCCTCGAAGCGCAATACCCGCCGTTCGAATCGAAAGCGCCGAACGGCGACCTGCAGGGCTTCGACATCGACGTCGGCAATGCCGTCTGCCAGACGGCGAAGCTGTCGTGCAAATGGGTCGAGACTTCGTTCGACGGGCTGATTCCGGCGCTCAAGGGCCGCAAGTTCGACGCGATCAACTCGGCGATGAACGCGACCGAGCAGCGGCGCCAGGCGATCGACTTCACGACGATCATCTATCGCGTGCCGACCCAGTTGATCGCGCGCACCGGCAGCGGCCTGCTGCCGACGCCGGAATCGCTGAAGGGCAAGCGCGTGGGCGTGCTGCAGGCGTCGATCCAGGAGACCTTCGCGAAGGCGCACTGGGAGCCGGCCGGCGTCGCGGTCGTCGCGTACCAGGACCAGAACCAGGCGTATGCGGACCTGGTCGCGGGCCGCCTCGACGCGACGCTCGTGCTCGCGCCGTCCGGCCAGCGCGGCTTCCTGTCGCGCCCGGACGGCAAGGGCTTCTCGTTCGTCGGCCAGCCGGTGCACGACGACAGGATCCTCGGCAGCGGCATCGCGTTCGGCCTGCGCAAGGGCGACGACGCGCTGAAGGCGAAGCTCGACGCGGCGATCGACAAGCTGAAGGCGGACGGTACGGTGAAGTCGCTCGGCGTGAAGTATTTCGGCGATATCGACATCTCGACGAAGTGAGCGGGCCGCGCACGATGCCGACCCCGAACCCGGGCGCCACGGGCAGCGAACCGGACGGCATGCGGCTGCCGGACGAGGCCGTCGATGCCGTGCTCGCCGCCGAACTGGGCGACGCGCTCGTCACGCGCGCGGCCGATATCGATCCGCGCTACTTCACCGCGTACAACGAGCCGGCCGGCGTGCGGCCGCGTGCGCTGGTGCGCCCGCGCAACGTCGACGACGTGTCGCGCACGCTCGCGCTGTGCACGCGGCTCGGCCAGCCGGTCGTGCCGCAAGGCGGACTGACGGGGCTCGCGCGCGGCGCGGTCGCGCTCGGCGGCGAGGTCGTGCTGTCGATGGAGCGCTTCGCGGGCATCGACGCGCTCGACGCGGCGGCCGGCACGATCACCGTGCGCGCGGGCACGCCGCTGCAGACGGTGCAGGAAGCCGCGCAAGCGGCGGGCTTCACGTTCGGCGTCGATCTCGGCGCGCGCGGCTCGTGCCAGATCGGCGGCATGCTCGCGACCAATGCGGGCGGCACGCGCGCGATCCGCTACGGGATGATGCGCGAGCAGGTGCTCGGGCTCGAGGCGGTGCTCGCGGACGGCACGGTCGTGTCGTCGATGAACCGGATGCTGAAGAACAACGCGGGCTACGACCTGAAGCAGCTCTTCATCGGCAGCGAAGGGACGCTCGGCGTCGTCACGCGCGCGGTGCTGCGGCTGCATCCGTTGCTGGCGGCGCCGGCCACGGCGCTTTGCCGCGTGCGCGACTACGATGCGGTGGTCGCGCTGTGGAATCGTGTCCGCACGCTGCCGGAAGTCGTCAGTTTCGAGGCGATGTGGCCGGCGTTCTACGACTACGTCGCGCGCCATACACCCGGGGTGTCGGCGCCGTTCGTCGGCGCTGGCGGCTTCGTGGTGTTGATCGAATGCGCGACGAGCGCGCCGGGCGGCGATGCGCACCAGGCGCTGGAAACGGGGCTGGCCGCCGGGTTCGATGCGGGGCTCGTCGACGATGCGGTGCTCGCGACTTCCGAGCGGCAGGCGCGGGACTTGTGGACGCTGCGCGAAGGCCTCGCGATCGATGCGCTGCCCAATCTCGTCAACTTCGACGTCAGCTTGCCGACGGGCGAACTCGGCGCGTTCGCCGAACGCTGCGAGGCGGCGTTGCGCGCGCGCTGGCCGGCGCTCACGTGCCTGTTCTTCGGCCATGTCGGCGACGGCAACGTGCATATCGGCGTGTCGCTGACCGACATGACCGACGCGGACGCCGACGCGCTCGATCACTGCGTGTATGCGGCGGTGCGCGACATGGGCGGCTCCGTGTCGGCCGAGCACGGGATCGGCGCGCTCAAGCGTCCTTATCTCGCGCACACGCGCAGCGACGCGGAAATCGGGCTGATGCGGCGCCTGAAGGCCGCGCTCGACCCGCGCGGCATCCTGAATCCCGGCAAGGTGCTGTGACGCGGCCGGCGCCCGTCGCCCGCCGCCCGCCGCCGGCGGAAAACGGTCGGCGCGACGCGTCAACCGTCCACCCAGCGCAGCGCGCCGATCTTCAGGTGTTCGACGACGCTGCGCGCCCAGTCGAGCTCCGCATTGAGCAGCACGAGCGCATGTTCGTTCTGCAGCAGGAACAGGCGCGGCACCTGGTCGGCCTGCGCGGCGGCGCGCAGCGCTTCCAGCCGCTCGCGCTCGGCGTCGAGCCGCGCGATGCGCAACTCGAGCTGGTGGCGCGCATCTTCGGCATCGAGCAGCGGCAGGAACGCGAGACCGGCGCCGAATGCCGGAAATTCACGCGCGGGCTCCGCGAGCAACGCATGCAGCCACGCCTGCCCCGCGGTGTGCCCGGCTTCGGTCAGCGCATACACGGTGCGCTCCGGAAACGCGCCGTCGCGCTCGGTGTCGTGCACGGCGATCAGCCCGTCGCGCAGCAGGCGGTCGATCGTCTGGTAGAGGCTCGTGCGCTGCCGCACGTTGACGACTTCGTCGTACCCGCGGGCCTTCAGTTGCTGCAGCATCCCGTACGGATGCATCGGCGCTTCGGTGAGCGTCGCAAGGACGGCCAGCGCGAGTGGGGACGGGCGGCTCGTGGACATGAATAGTTAAAGTATGTCTAGTAATAATATAACTATTCTCAAGGAGACTATCTTGTTTGACAAGGGTTTCAGCCCAGGTGCGAGCGCTTTGCGGCTGGCGCGACGGTTTCCATCGTCGCGAGACCGTGCACGATGCCGCAATCCTCGACCGAATGCTCGCCCACGCACTGGCGGCGCAATTCGGTGAGCTGGTTGCGCAGATGCGTGAGTTCGGCGAGGCGCGCATCGACGTGTCCGATGTGATCGTCGAGCAGCGAATTGATCGAATCGCAGCGGTCGGCCGGCGTATCGGTGAGCCGCAGCAGCGCGCGGATTTCGTCGTGCGCCATGTCGAGCGCGCGGCAGTTGCGGATGAAGCGCAGCCGCTCGACGTGCACGTCGGTGTAGTTGCGGTAGTTCGAATCGGTGCGCTCCGCGTCCGGCATCAGACCCTCTTTCTCGTAGAAACGGATCGTCTCGGGCGTGCAGCGGGCCGCTTTGGCCAGTTCGCCAATCTTCATGCCTTTCTCCCGTGCAAGGGTTGACCTTGTAGTGGCTTCAGGGTGTTAACTCTACACCGTCAAGCCACAAAGGAGGTTGTCATGACCGACGCCAAGCGCACCCCCGACCCACGACACCGTCATGCCGGCGGCGCCGATGCGTGCTGCGCCGATGCGCGCGACACGCAGACGGCGGCCGTGGTCGATGCGGTGCCGGCGGCCGGCGCGCGCGCGCACGGCCATGGCCACGACCACGGGCACGATCACGCCGCACACGGCGACGCGGGTCATGACCACGATCACGACGACGCGCGTGACGATACGCATGAGCATGGCGCCACGTGTTCGCACGACCACGCCGCGCATGACCATGTCGGCCACGACCACGACCACGACCACGACCACGACCACGACCACGACCACGACCACGACCACGACCACGACCACGACCACGACCACGCGGCCGGCGACTGCTGCGCGCCGGCCGCGCTGACGCTCGCGCCGCTGCCGGTCGCGCAGGCGACCGCGTCGGGCCACGTGCGCTCCGCGTTCCGGATCATGCAGATGGACTGCCCGACCGAGGAAACGCTGATCCGCAAGAAGCTCGGCGGGATGAGCGAAGTGTCGGCGCTCGAATTCAACCTGATGCAGCGGATGCTGACCGTCGAGCACGTGCCCGGCGCGCAGCCGGCGATCGAAGGCGCGATCCGCACGCTCGGGATGACGCCGGAGGCCGCGACGGCCGATGCACCGTCGGCGCCCGCCGCGCCGCCGCCGGCGAAGCCGTGGTGGCCGCTGGCGCTCGCCGGCGTCGCCGCGATCGCGTCCGAAGGCGCGACCTGGGCCGGGCTGCCGGTGTGGCTGTCGGCGGCGCTCGCGCTCGCCGCGGTGCTCGCGTGCGGGCTCACCACGTACAAGAAGGGCTGGATCGCGATCCGCAACGGCAACCTGAACATCAACGCGCTGATGAGCATCGCGGTGACGGGCGCGATGGCGATCGGCCAGTGGCCGGAAGCCGCGATGGTGATGGTGCTGTTTACGATCGCCGAGCTGATCGAGGCGAAGTCGCTCGACCGCGCGCGCAATGCGATCCAGGGGCTGATGCAGCTCGCGCCGGACACCGCGACCGTGCAGCAGGCCGACGGTTCGTGGCGCACGATCGAGGCCGCGCAGGTCGCGCTCGGCGCCGTCGTGCGCGTGAAGCCGGGCGAGCGGATCGGGCTGGACGGCGAAGTCGTCGCGGGCCGCTCGACGGTCAACCAGGCGCCGATCACCGGCGAGAGCCTGCCCGTCGAAAAGGCGAGCGGCGACGCCGTCTACGCGGGCACGATCAACGAATCGGGTTCGTTCGAATACCGCGTGACGGCCGTCGCGGCCCACTCGACGCTCGCGCGGATCATCCACGCGGTCGAGGAAGCGCAGGGCGCGAAGGCGCCGACGCAGCGCTTCGTCGACCAGTTCGCGCGCGTCTACACGCCGATCGTGTTCGCGGTCGCGCTGCTGGTCGCGGTGGCGCCGCCGCTCGTGATGGGCGGCGCGTGGCACGACTGGATCTACCGCGCGCTGGTGCTGCTCGTGATCGCGTGCCCGTGCGCGCTGGTGATCTCGACGCCGGTGACGATCGTGTCGGGGCTCGCGGCCGCGGCGCGGCGCGGAATTCTCGTGAAGGGCGGCGTCTATCTGGAGGAAGGGCGCAAGCTCGCGTGGCTCGCGCTCGACAAGACCGGCACGATCACGCACGGCAAGCCGGTGCAGACCGACTTCGACGTGCATGCGGACGATGCCGATGCGGCGCGCGTGCGGCACCTCGGCGCGAGCCTCGCGGCGCGCTCCGATCACCCGGTGTCGCAGGCGATTGCCGCCGCGGCGCGCGACGCCGGCACGACGGCATTCGCCGACGTGCAGGACTTCGAAGCGATCGTCGGGCGCGGCGTGCGCGGCACGATCGACGGCGCGCGCTACTGGCTCGGCAACCACCGCCTCGTCGAGGAGCTCGAGCGCTGCTCGGCGGCGCTCGAGACGAAGCTCGACGCGCTGGAGCGGCAGGGCAAGAGCGTCGTCGTGCTGGTCGACGAAACGCGCGTGCTCGGTATCTTCGCGGTGGCCGACACGATCAAGGACACGAGCCGCGCCGCGATCGCCGATCTGCATGCGCTCGGCATCCGCACCGCGATGCTGACGGGCGACAACCCGCACACCGCTCAGGCGATCGCCAAGCAAGCGGGCATCGACGACGCGCGCGGCAACCAGTTGCCGGAAGACAAGCTCGCGGCGGTCGAGGAACTGTCCGCGGGCGGCGCGGGCGCGGTCGGGATGGTCGGCGACGGGATCAACGATGCGCCGGCGCTCGCGCGCGCCGACATCGGCTTCGCGATGGGCGCGATGGGCACCGACACGGCGATCGAGACGGCCGACGTCGCGCTGATGGACGACGACCTGCGCAAGATTCCCGCGTTCGTGCGGCTGTCGCGCGCGACGCACCGCGTGCTGGTACAGAACATCGGCTTCGCGCTCGGCGTGAAGGTCGTGTTTCTCGGGCTTACCGTCGCGGGGCTCGGCACGATGTGGATGGCGGTCTTCGCGGACGCGGGCGCAAGCCTGATCGTCGTGGCCAACGGCTTGCGGCTGCTGTCGTCCTCCGGGGCGTTCGGCGGCGCACCGGCCAAGCGTTGAGGAGCGGGCGATGAGTTTTCTGAAACGGATCTTCGGCGGCCACGGCGGCGGGCACGGCAATAGCGGCCACGGCGGCCACGGCGGCCACGGCGGCGGGCATCACGGCGGGCCGCGCCAGGGCGGAAACGGCGGCCACGATGCGCGCGGCCGCGATCGCCACGGCTGGGGCTGGCAGGCGCCGGCCGATGTGGGCAACGGTGGCCAGGGCGGCAATCTGGCGCTGAGCCAGCTCGCGTGCGCGGGCTGCGGCGCACTCAACGCGGCCGATGCACGCTTTTGCGCGCAGTGCGGCGCGGCGCAACGCGGCAAGGCCTGCAGCCGCTGTCACGCGGCGCTGGCGGCCGACGCGCGGTTCTGTCCCGGCTGCGGAACGCAGGCGGCTTGAAGATTTCCGCGCGTTCGTGCCGGCTGCGCATGAGCACAGGCCGGCACGCTTCGTTCGACGGCCGGCGCACCGGCATGCCCGATGTCGTCCCCGGCATGCTCGCGCCGGCAATATCGTCGCGGTCCGTCAGGATACGGCTCCACGACGCACCCTCTACGCACCCTTTACTCAGCGCAACGGCAGGTGAATTTCGGTGCGCAGGTCGGCCGGCGCCGCGTCCATCGGCGTATTGAGGTACAGCTCGAACGGCGGCGCGTCGGCGGCTTCGCGGCCCGAGTGACGCAGCCAGTCGCCGTAGAGCCACTGGTAGGCCGTTTTCAGGTCCGCATACGGCCCCGTATGCAACAGCACCGCGTATTCGCCGCCTGCGATCGTCGCACGCTCGACCGGCGGCACGGGCGCGACGTCCGGCGCGCCGTCGGCCGGCATCAGGCACGCTTTCGCGCGCAACTGTGCTTCGGGCGTCGTGTCCGGATCGTCGTAGAAAATCCCGATCATCTTCGCGCCCGGGCCGATCAGCCCGTGCTGCCCGGCCCACGCGCCGATCCGGCCGAACGCGTCGCCGACCTTCAGGTATGCGCCGGTATGCGCCACCGCGTAGCCGCGCAGTTCCGGCAGACGCCGGATCTCGACTTCATGCTTGAACATGTCTTCCTCTCCTCGCTGTAGTGGATAAATCGGCCGGTGTGTGCCCGTGCGGCGATGCTCCGCCGGCAGCACGCCGTACGCGTCGCGAAACGCCCGCGCGAACGCGTGCGTCGACCCGTAGCCCGCGCGCCGCGCGATCTCGTCGAGCGGCCGCGCGGTGCAGACCAGATCCTCGGACGCCCGCACGATCCGCATCCGCCGCACCGTCAGCACGATCGATTCGCCGTACAGCGCGCGGTAGACGCGCTGCCAGTGATACGGCGACAGGCACGCGACTTCGGCGAGCCGGTTCAGGTCGAGCGGGCCGTCGAGATGCGCGCCGATGTACGCGTGAACACGGGCCACGCTGGCCGCGTAGCGGGCCCATGCGGGCGGGTCGGTTTTTGTGTCGGCTGGGGGCATCGGCGTGTCCGGGCTGGAACCGACGCCACGGTAGCACGGGCCGAATGGACAAATCTTGCGGAAATGCGTAGCCGCCCGAAGTCCGTCCCCTTTTTATTTCACCGAAATGGGGTCTTGTCCCTCCGCGATCTATGACTAAAGTTAAAGACGGTGAAATCGGATGAACGCGTCATTTTTCTCGGGTAAGTTGCTCGCACGGGGCAGCACGCATTTCGAAGTACGCAGGTAGTTCGTCGATGTTCAATCGCAACGCCACGTTTTTCGGGAGAAGAAGAAATGGATGCTTCCAGCTTCATCACGTCGCTGCAGACCACGCTAGGCGGATACCTGCCGAAGATCGCCGGCGCGATCGGCATCCTGGTGATCGGCTGGCTGATCGCCGTCGCGGTGCGGGCCGGTGCGCTCCGGCTGCTCAACGCGCTGAAGGTCGATCAGCGGATCACCGACAGCACCGGCCAGGGCGCATGCGTCGAACGCATCATCGCCGGCGGCCTGTTCTGGCTCGTGCTGCTCGTCACCGCGGTGGGCATCTTCAACGTGCTCAACCTGTACGCGGTGTCCAATCCGTTCTCGCTGCTCGTCACGCACATCGTCAACTACCTGCCGAACCTGATCGGCGGCGCGGCGCTGACGCTGATCGCGTGGCTGATCGCGTCGCTGCTGCGCAGCCTCGCGAACCGCGCGCTGAAGGCGAGCAAGGTCGACGCCACGCTGTCCGAAAGCGCCGGCATGCAGCCGATGAGCGGCTATCTCGGCGACGTGCTGTTCTGGCTCGTGATCCTGATGTTCCTGCCGGCGATCCTCGGCTCGTTCGCGCTGTCGGGCCTGCTGTCGCCGGTGCAGGGAATGGTCGACAAGCTGCTCGCGATCGTGCCGAACCTTTTCGCGGCCGCGGTGATCGGCTTCGTCGGCTGGGTCGTCGCGCGCGTGCTGCGCGGCCTCGTGACGAACCTGCTGGTCGCCGCCGGCGCCGACCGCCTCACGCAAGGAATCGACAGCCCGACGCCCGTGCGCGTGTCGAGCCTGGTCGGCACGATCGTCTACGTGTTCGTGTTCGTGCCGACGCTGATCTCCGCGCTCGACGCGCTGAAGATCGACGCGATCTCGATCCCCGCCACCAACATGCTGAACCAGTTCCTCGGCGCGGTGCCGGACATCGTCGCGGCGATCGTGATCGTGCTGGTCACGTTCTACTTCGCGCGCTTCGTCGCGTCGCTCGCGCAGAAGCTGCTGGAAGCGGCCGGTGTCGACGGGCTGCCGGCCGTGCTCGGCGTCGAGCGCGTGTTCTCGGGGATCCTGCAGCCGTCGGTGCTGGTCGCGCGGCTGATCGTGTTCTTCGCGATGCTGTTCGCGTCGGTCGAGGCCGCGAACCGGCTCGGCTTCACGCAGGTGCGCGACGTCGTCACGCTGTTCATCGAATTCGGCGGCCACGTGCTGATGGGCGGCGTGATCCTCGTGATCGGCGTATGGCTCGCCGGCCTCGCGCGCCGCGTGATCGAGCAGGCCGACCGCGAGCACAGCGTGCTGTTCGCGCGCATCGCGCAGTTCGCGATCCTCGGCCTCGTGTTCGCGATGGGGCTGCGCGCGATGGGCATCGCGAACGAAATCGTCCAGCTCGCGTTCGGCCTCGTGCTCGGCGCGATCGCGGTGGCCGTTGCGCTGTCGTTCGGCCTCGGCGGCCGGGAAGCGGCCGGCAAGCTGCTCGACCGCTGGTTCAACCAGCGCGGCGGCGGCCAGTAAGCACGCGCGATCCGGCCCGCATCGGAAGGGCCGGATCGGCGTTCCAGCCCGCGCGGCCGGCGTTTCCGCAAGCCTTCGGCAACCCGCGCGGCTGGCGTTTCAGCGAGCATTTCCGCAAGCGAAATGTCAGCCGCGATCTTTGCCGAATTTCGATAACACGTCGTTTAATGACTCTCTAGCATCGATTCTCAGTCGCGCGGGCCCGCAGGCCCGGCGCCCTTGAGGAGAGAGTCCGATGAAAGCAGAGTCGAATGGCCGGCCCGCCGCCGGCGCCAAGTCCTCCGGCCAGCCCGCGCTGCAGCAGACGCTCGGGACCTGGCAACTGTGGGGCATCGCGGTCGGCCTCGTGATTTCCGGCGAATACTTCGGCTGGAGCTACGGCTGGGCGAGCGCGGGCACGCTGGGTTTTGTGATCACCGCGCTGTTCGTCGCGGCGATGTACACCACCTTCATCTTCAGTTTCACCGAGCTGACGACGTCGATCCCGCACGCGGGCGGCCCGTTCGCGTATGCGCGCCGCGCGTTCGGCCCGACCGGCGGCTATCTGGCCGGCGCGGCGACGCTCGTCGAGTTCGTGTTCGCGCCGCCCGCGATCGCGCTCGCGATCGGCGCGTACCTGCACGTGCAGTTTCCGGGGCTCGAGCCGAAACACGCGGCGATGGGCGCGTATCTCGTGTTCATGGCGCTGAACATCGTCGGCGTGCAGATCGCGGCGACCTTCGAGCTCGTCGTCACGCTGCTCGCGATCTTCGAGCTGCTGGTGTTCATGGGCGTCGTGTCGCCGGGCTTCGCGTGGAGCAATTTCACGAAGGGCGGCTGGTCGGGCGCCGACCATTTCAGCCTGGGCGCGTTCCACGGGATGTTCGCGGCGATTCCGTTCGCGATCTGGTTCTTCCTCGCGATCGAGGGCGTCGCGATGGCGGCCGAGGAAGCGAAGAACCCGAAGCGCTCGATTCCGATCGCGTACGTGGCCGGGATCCTGACCCTCGTGGCGCTCGCGATCGGCGTGATGGTGTTCGCCGGCGGCGCGGGCGACTGGACCAAGCTCGCGAACATCAACGACCCGCTGCCGCAGGCGATGAAGTACATCGTCGGCGCGAACAGCGGCTGGATGCACATGCTGGTGTGGCTCGGGCTGTTCGGGCTCGTCGCGTCGTTTCACGGGATCATCCTCGGCTATTCGCGCCAGATCTTCGCGCTGGCCCGCGAAGGCTATCTGCCCGAATGGCTCGGGAAGGTGCATCCGCGCTTCAAGACGCCGCATCGCGCGATCCTCGCCGGCGGCGTGGTCGGGATCGCCGCGATCTATAGCGACGAGCTGATCCAGTTCGGCGGGCAGACGCTCACCGCGAATATCGTGACGATGTCGGTGTTCGGGGCGATCGTGATGTATATCGTCAGCATGGCGGCGCTGTTCAAGCTGCGCCGCTCGCAGCCGAACATGGCGCGGCCGTTCCGCGCGCCGCTGTACCCGATCTTCCCGGCGTTCGCGATCCTGGCGGCGCTCGTCTGCCTCGGTACGATGGTGTATTTCAACGGGCTGGTCGCGCTGGTGTTCGTCGGCTTCCTCGCGGTCGGCTACGCGTACTTCCTCGCGACCCGATCGCAGCGCGCGAGCGCGCCCGGCGACGCACTGCTGGAGGAGTGAGCAGGATGACGACGGCGAACGTGAAAGGCCGTTCCTGACGGCATCCGGCGCGCCCCGTCGAACGGGCGCGCCGTCGGCTTTTGGCAAGGAGATTCGAACGATGTCCTATACGGAGACGATCGGTCCGCGCACGTACCGCTTCGCGGACCTGAAGACGCTGCTCGCGAAGGCGAGCCCGCTGCGTTCCGGCGATCAGCTCGCCGGCGTCGCGGCGGCGAGCGAGGAGGAGCGCGTCGCCGCGAAGATCGCGCTCGCGGGCGTGCCGCTGAAGGCGTTCCTGAACGACGCGGTGATCCCGTATGAAGACGACGAGGTCACGCGCCTGATCATCGACGATCACGACGCGCACGCGTTCGCGGAGATCTCGCACCTCACCGTCGGCGATTTCCGCAACTGGCTGCTGTCGCCCGCGGCCGACGGCGCGGCGCTCGAGCGGATCGCGCCGGGCCTCACGCCGGAGATGGTCGCGGCCGTGTCGAAGCTGATGCGCAACCAGGACCTGATCGCGGCCGCGAGGAAGCGCCGCGTGGTCACGCGCTTTCGCAACACGGTCGGGCTGGCCGGCCGGATGTCGGTGCGGCTGCAGCCGAACCACCCGACCGACGACGTGAAGGGCATCGCCGCGTCGATGCTCGACGGGCTGATGTACGGCTGCGGCGACGCGATGATCGGCATCAACCCGGCCACCGACAGCCTCGCGGCGATCGTGAAGCTGCTCGCGATGATCGACGGTTTCCGCGAACGCTACGGCGTGCCGACGCAGTCGTGCGTGCTCACGCACGTGACCAACACGATCGCGGCGATCGAGAAGGGCGCGCCGGTCGATCTCGTGTTCCAGTCGATCGCGGGCACCGAGAAGGCGAACGCGAGCTTCGGGATCTCGCTCGCGCTGCTCGGCGAGGCGCGCGAGGCCGCGCTGGCGCTGAAGCGCGGCACGGTCGGCAACAATCTGATGTACTTCGAGACGGGACAGGGCAGCGCGCTGTCGGCGAACGCGCATTTCGGCGTCGACCAGCAGACCTGCGAAGTGCGCGCGTATGCGGTCGCGCGCAAGTTCGAGCCGTTCCTCGTGAACACGGTGGTCGGCTTCATCGGGCCCGAATACCTGTACGACGGCAAGCAGATCATTCGCGCGGGCCTCGAGGATCACTTCTGCGGCAAGCTGCTCGGCGTGCCGATGGGCTGCGACATCTGCTACACGAACCACGCGGAAGCCGACCAGGACGACATGGATACGCTGCTGACGCTGCTGGGGGCGGCCGGCATCAACTTCATCATGGGGATTCCGGGCGCGGACGACGTGATGCTGAACTACCAGAGCACGTCGTTCCACGACCAGCTCTACGTGCGCGAGGTGCTCGGCCTGCGCCGCGCGCCCGAATTCGAGGAATGGCTGGAGACGATGGAGATCGCCGACGCGCACGGCGCGCTGCGCGCGGCGTCGGCACGCGTGCCGCTGCTCGCGGGCGCGAACGACTGGATGGGGATTTCCGCATGAGCGACGCCGTCGAGAAGAATCCGTGGGCGCAACTGAAGTCGTTCACGAACGCGCGGATCGCGCTCGGCCGTGCGGGCAACAGCCTGCCGACCGCGCCGCTGCTGGCCTTCAACCTGTCGCATGCGCAGGCGCGCGACGCGGTGCACCAGCCGCTCGACGCGGATGCGCTGCGGCGCGAGATCGAGGCGGCCGGCCTGCTGCCGACGCTGCGCGTGCAGAGCGCCGCGCCCGACCGCGACCACTACCTGCGCCGGCCCGATCTCGGCCGCAAGCTGTCGGACGACAGCCGCGGGCTGCTGGCCGGCTACGGCGCGGCGCTCGACGAGGCGCCCGACGTCGTGTTCGTGGTCGGCGACGGGCTGTCGGCGTTCGCGGCCGCGAAGCAGGCGCTGCCGCTGTTGCAGGCCGTGCGGCCGCGGCTCGACGCGGACGGCTGGCGGATCGGCCCCGTGGTGGTCGCGACGCAGGCGCGCGTCGCGCTCGGCGACGAGATCGGCGAGCTGCTGCGCGCGAAGGTGGTCGCGGTGCTGATCGGCGAACGGCCGGGGCTCAGCTCGCCCGACAGCCTCGGCGTGTACCTGACGTGGGCGCCGAAGGTCGGCTGTCACGACGCGCTGCGCAACTGCATCTCGAATGTGCGGCCCGAAGGGCTGCCGCACGCGGCCGCCGCGCACAAGCTGCATTACCTGATGACGCATGCGCGCAGGCTCGGGCTGACGGGCGTCGGGCTGAAGGACGACAGCGACGCGCTGTTGCCGCCGGCGCAGGCCGAGCGGATCGGGGCGACTACCTGAACAGCCGCTCGCACAGGAAATCGACGAACACGCGCAGCTTCGGCGACAACTGCCGGCTCGACGGCCACACGATGGAGAACTGCCCCGGCGCGATCCGGTAGTCGTCGAGCACGGTGACGAGCGCGCCCTGTTCGAGCGCGTCGCGCGCGAGGAAGTCGGGCATGTAGCCGATGCCGAGCCCCGCGAGCACGGCGCCGCGCAGCGCCTCCATGTTGTTGCAGGTCATCGCGGTGCGCAGCGTGAGCGGCGTGCCGTCGTCGGCCGCGAGCGCCCAGTCCTGCAGCTTGCCGGTGGTCGGGAAACAGTAGCGCACGCAGTCGTGCGCTTCGAGTTCGCGCGGCGTGCGCGGCGTGCCGGCTTGCGCGAGATATGCGGGCGTCGCGCACAGCACGAACGCGAACGGGCCGAGCCGCCGCGACATCAGGCTCGAATCGGACAGCGGGCCGCTGCGGATCACCGCGTCGAAGCCGCCTTCGACCACGTCGACCATTCGGTCGTTGAAATCGAGATCGAGCTCGACGTCCGGATAACGCCGCCGGAATTCGGGCAGCACCGGCAGCAGGAAGCGGTAGCCGATCACCGGCAGGCTCACGCGCAGCTTGCCGCGCGGGCGCTGCGCGGACGCCGTCACGGTCGCCTCCGCGTCGCGGAAATCCTCGAGGATCCGCTGGCAGCGCTCGTAGAAATGCCGTCCCTCGTCGGTGAGCGTCACGCGTCGCGTCGTGCGGTTGAACAGGCGCACGCCGAGCGACTGCTCGAGCTTCGCGATCGTCTTGCCGACCGCGGACGCCGAGATGCCGAGCGTGCGGCCGGCCGCGACGAAGCTCAGCGCTTCGGCGGTGCGGACGAACGCGACGATGCCGGTGAGGTTTTCCATCGAATCGAAGGGCGTGCGGCGACGCACGCCAGCAGGTCAATTGCGGAATTCTAGTCCGTTATATACGGAGCTTCGCGTGGTTTTTCGCGAATTGAATCCGATTTATCTTCTGTCGCTCTGATGGCGCATCCGCGCCGGCTTTTCGAGGAGCGATGATGGATCACCCTGTTTCCACTGCTGCAGCCCTGGCCGCGCGCCGGCGCGCATGGGTGCTGGCCGCCGTCTGCATGGCCGCCGTCGCGCTGCCGCTGTCGTTTTCCGGCGGCGCGGTCGCGACGCCGGCGATCGGCCGCGACCTGCACGGCAGCCCGGTTGCGATGAACTGGATCACCAACGCGTTCATGCTCGCGTTCGGCAGCTTTCTGATGGCGTCGGGCGCGCTGGCCGACCAGTTCGGCCGCAAGCGCCTGTTCGCGATCGGCGTCGGCGGCTTCACGCTGATGTCGGTCGCGCTCGCGTTCGCGCCGTCGATGCTCGCCGTTGATTTGCTGCGCGCCGCGCAAGGGCTCGCGGCGGCGGCGGCGCTGGCCGGCGGCACGGCCGCGCTCGCGCAGGAATTCGACGGCGCGGCGCGCACGCGTGCGTTCAGCCTGCTCGGCACGACCTTCGGGATCGGGCTCGCGTTCGGGCCCGTGCTCGCCGGCGGGCTGATCGGGCATTACGGCTGGCGCGCGATCTTCGTGACGAGCGCGGTGGCCGGCGTGCTGTCGCTCGCGTTCGGGCTGCCGCGCATGCACGAGTCGCGCGACCCGCACGCGACGGGGCTCGACTGGCCCGGCACGGCCGCATTCACGGCCGCGCTGACGCTGTTCACGTTCGGCGTGATCGAAGCGCCCGCGCGCGGCTGGTCGAGCCCGCTCGTGATCGCGTTGCTGGCCGGCGCGGCGCTCGGCGCGTGCGCGTTCGTGACGATCGAGACGCGCGTCGCGCGGCCGATGCTCGACCTGTCGCTGTTTCGCATCGCGCGCTTCGTCGGCGTGCAGGTTCTGCCGGTGTCGACCTGCTGCTGCTACATCGTGCTGCTCGTCGTGCTGCCGCTGCGCTTCATCGGCATCGACGGCTTCAGCGAGATCGACGCCGGCTGGCTGATGCTCGCGATCTCCGCGCCGATGCTCTTCGTGCCGCTCGTCGCGGCGACGCTCACGCGCTGGCTGTCGGCCGGCGTGATCTCGGGGCTCGGGCTGCTGGTCGCGGCGGGCGGGCTCGTGTGGCTCGGCATCGCGCTGCGCGGCGGCGCGGGGCCGGCGGCGATCGCGCCGATGCTCGCGATCGGCGTCGGCGCCGGCATGCCGTGGGGGCTGATGGACGGGCTGTCGGTGAGCGTCGTGCCGAAGGAGCGCGCGGGGATGGCGACGGGCATTTTCAGCACGACGCGCGTGGCCGGCGAGGGAATCGCGCTGGCGATCGTCGGCGCGGTGCTGGCCGCGCTCGCGCAAACCGGCCTCGCGCAGGCGGCAGGAGCTGTCGGCGCGCCGGACGCGACGCTGCGCGCCGCCGCGCGGCTTGCGACCGGCGATCTCGCGGGCGCGGCTGCCGCGTTGCCGGGTGTCGGCCGTGCGGCGTTGATCGCGAGCTACGCGCACGCGTTCGACCGGCTGCTGATCGGGCTGGCCGTCGTCACGGTGCTCTGCGCGGTGGTGGTGTTCGGGTTCCTCGGTGGGCGGCCGGTTGCCGACGAAGCGGGTGACGATGCGGACGGCCGCGCGCATGCCGAGGCGTCGGCGCGCGGCCGCGTCGCGCCGGCCGGTGCGGAGACGCATGGGCGTTGAGCGCTGCAGCGCGGTGATTCGGCGGGTCGGCCCATCGACTCATCGACTCATCGACGCATCGGCGTATCAGCACATCAGCACATCAGCACATCAGCACATCAGCACATCAGCACATCGGTCGACGCAGCTCGCATGGTCCTCCGTCGGCGGGCGCTTCACCCGCCGCGCATCACGCCAGCACGAGCGGCGGCAAGTCCGCATCCGTTCGCGCCTGCGCGCATTCCACGTCGATCACCAGACACCGCAGCGCATCCGGCCACAGGTCCGCGTGGCGTCGCGGATCCTCGTCGAGCGTCGCGCGGCCCTGCACGAGCCACGTCGTCTGGCGCACGAAATCGACGAACAGCAACGCGATGGCCGGATTCACCAGCAGGTTGCCGATCGTGTTGAGCAGGTTGTTGCCCGCGAAGTCGGGCAGCACCAGCGTGCGGCGGTCCGGGATATCGACGAGCGGCGTGAACGAACCGTCGGCGCGCGGCTGGCGGCCGCGATACGAACAGTCGCCGTTGCCGGCCGCGTCGGCGGTCGCAACGATCAGGAAAGCCTGCTCGCGGATGAACGCGATGGCGTCGTCGGTCAGGGGGCCGCGATCGTTCATGGTGTCGGTCGGCGCGTGCGCCGTGGCGTGTGGATCCGCAACAAGCACGCAAGCGACATGCCACGCGACGCGGCGTTCGCCGCGTGCAGCGCCCAGCCGCGCACTGTGGAAATTCCGAACACCGGCCGCAGCGCTGCGCAACCGCGGTGTTCAGAATCGGTACACCCGTCGTGTTGCGTGCGTGAACACCGCACGGTGCGCACGCGCGCCGGCCGCGATCGACATGCTCCCGTTCCGTTTGGCACGCATGTTGCGTAAACGGGATCAGCGCATTCCAACCGGCGCTGTACTCACACAAGCACGATGAACAGGAGACATGTATGAACCCGTTTGACCTGAAACAACTGGGCCTCGACGTCGAATACCCGTACCGCCAGCAATACGACAACTACATCGGCGGCAAGTGGGTGGCGCCCGTGAAGGGCGAGTATTTCGAGAACGTGTCGCCGATCAACGGCCAGCCGTTCTGCCGCGTGCCGCGCTCCGGCGCCGACGATATCGAGCTGGCGCTCGACGCCGCGCATGCCGCGCGCCGCAAGTGGGGCAAGACGTCGGTTGCCGAACGCGCGAACCTGCTGCTCGCCGCCGCCGACCGGATGGAAAAGAACCTGAAGCTGCTGGCCGTGGCCGAGACGATCGACAACGGCAAGCCGCTGCGCGAGACGATGGCGGCCGACCTGCCGCTCGCGATCGACCACTTCCGCTACTTCGCGGGCTGCATCCGCGCGCAGGAAGGCGGCATCTCCGAAATCGACGACAACACCGTCGCGTACCACTTCCACGAGCCGCTCGGCGTGGTCGGCCAGATCATCCCGTGGAATTTCCCGCTGCTGATGGCCGCGTGGAAGCTCGCGCCCGCGCTCGCGGCCGGCTGCTGCGTGGTGATGAAGCCGGCCGAGCAGACGCCCGCGTCGGTGCTCGTGCTGATGGAACTGATCGGCGACCTGTTCCCGGCCGGCGCGATCAACATCGTGAACGGCTTCGGCAAGGAAGCGGGCGAAGCGCTCGCGACCAGCAAGCGGATCGCGAAGATCGCGTTCACCGGCTCGACGCCGGTCGGCAAGCACGTGCTGCGCGCGGCGGCCGAAAGCCTGATCCCGTCGACGGTCGAACTGGGCGGCAAGAGCCCGAACATTTTCTTCGCCGACGTGCTCGACCAGGACGACGCGTTCCTCGACAAGGCGCTCGAAGGGCTCGCGATGTTCGCGCTGAACCAGGGCGAAGTGTGCACGTGCCCGTCGCGGATCCTGATCCAGGAATCGATCTACGACCGCTTCATCGAGAAGGCCGTCGCGCGCGTCGAGCGCATCAAGGCCGGCCACCCGCTCGACATGCAGACGATGATCGGCGCGCAGGCGTCGCAGCAGCAGCTCGACAAGATCCTGTCGTACATCGACATCGGCCGCGGCGAAGGCGCGCAATGCCTGACGGGCGGCGAGCGCACGGCGCCGGCCGCCGAGCTCGGCACGGGCTACTACGTGAAGCCGACGATGCTGCTCGGCAACAACAAGATGCGCGTGTTCCAGGAAGAGATCTTCGGGCCGGTCGCGTCGGTGATGACGTTCAAGGACGAGCAGGAAGCGATCGAACTCGCGAACGACACGTTCTACGGGCTCGGCGCGGGTGTGTGGACCCGCAACGGCACGCGTGCGTACCGGATGGGCCGCGAGATCGAGGCCGGCCGCGTGTGGACCAACTGCTATCACCTGTATCCCGCGCATGCGGCGTTCGGCGGCTACAAGCAGTCGGGCATCGGCCGCGAGACGCACAAGATGGCGCTGTCGAACTATCAGCAGACGAAGTGCCTGCTGGTCAGCTATCAGGCCGAGGCGCTCGGGTTCTTCTGATCGCCGAAGCCGTGGCGACGTGTCGTGGCCGGTCGGGCCCGGCACGTCGCCCGGTTCGATTTCCCTGTTCGACAGTCGGCGCCGGCGGCGTTTCCCTGCACGGCCGGCGCCGGCAACGCCGCCGGCTGCCGCCTGTTCGCGGCGGCACGGTGCGCCGATGCATGCAACCGCTCCCAGCATGGCAGAACCGCCCCGATCCTTTCCGCGCCACCCGGTATTCCATCCGGGCGAACTCGACGCGCAGCACCGCTTCGGCGTCGCCGACGAAGCCGAGCGGATGAGCGACGCCGTGACCACGCGGCTGAGCGTCGGCGTGCGGCAGTTCGTCGAATCGCAGCCGTTCATGTTCGTCGGCATGGCATCGGGCGCCGGTGCGTCGATGACCTGCGACATCGTGCAGAGCCGGCGCGACGCGAACGGCGATCTGCTGCCGGTGGTGCGCGTGATCGACACGAAGACGCTGCGCTTCGCGCTGCCCGCCGCGCATGACGGCGACGGCGGCCGGATCGACGCGGCCGCCTGCGACGGCCGCGGCGTCGGATTGCTGTTCGTCGATTTCGTGCGCGGCCTGCGCTACCGGATCAACGGTCGCGCCACGCTGCGCGCGGGTCTGCCGGAAGCGGACGCGGCGCCGTGGGCGGCCGGCAGCGCGATCGTCGAACTGGCGATCACGCAGGCATACGGCAATTGCGGCACGCGGGTCGTGCGGCTGAAGCCGGCCCCGTAGCCCGCCCCGTAGCCGGCCCGGTACCCGGGCTGCATATGCGGGCAGCGGCGCGCATGCGCGGCGGCCGCGCGGAGCGCACCGGCGGCGTGCGCGGCATGCCGCGTTCGGGTGCGCCCGCATGGCGGGCATCGGCCGGACAGCGTGCAATGGCGGATGGTTCGCCGGGCCGTGCGGTTCGGCACGGGACTTGCGTGATACGCAGGGTTCCGCGCAGGTGAGGGAGGACACGATGAATCGACATGTGGCGTGTACGGAGGAGCCGACCGCCGAAGACACGCGGCGCAGCGCGCAGGGCGACGACGCGTTCGCCGGGCAGGCCGTCGTCAGCGTCGCGCACGATGCGGACGAGCAGGCGCGCAACCTGATCGGCTGGCGGCAGACCTACGACCAGCTCGCGGCCGGCCGCTTCGTCGGCACGCTGACCGAGCTGCCGCTCGACACGATGAAGCTGTTCCGCGAATCGACCAGCCACCTGCTGCGCCAGGCCTGCGAAGTGCGCGGCGATGCGTACTGGTTCGGCATCCCGCTCGTGTGCGACGGCTCGGCGCGCGTCGATGCGTGCCGCATCGGCCCCGGCGCGCTCGCGTTCCGGCCCGGCAACGTCGAATTCGAACTGGTGACGCCCGCGCAGTTCTCGATCTACGGCGTCGTCGTGCGCGGCGACGTGCTGCGCCGCTATGCGGAGGAAGTCGAGCACCGTGCGCTCGACGAGCGGCTGTTCACGCAGCGCGTGATGCAGGTCGGCGACGCGCGGCTCGCGCGCCTGTGCGCGCTGCTCGGCCGCCGGCTCGACGGCGCGGTGGCGATGGCCGGCCCGCTGCCCGATGCGCAGCGCGACGACCTGCAGGCCGAAGTGCTGGCCGCGCTGTTCGATGCGTGCGCGCAACCGGCCGACGGCGGCAGCGGCGCCGCGCCGTCGACGCGCCGCTGGATCGTCGACCAGGCGCGCGACTACGTGCTCGCGCACCGCACGCGGCCGGTGGGCGTGCCCGAGCTGTGCGAACAGTTGCACGTGAGCCGGCGCACGCTGCAATACTGCTTCCAGGACGTGCTCGGGATGGCGCCCGCGACCTACCTGCGCACGTTGCGGCTGAACGGCGCGCGGCGCGACCTGTGCGGGCGCGCGGCCGGCTCGGTGCAGGACGTCGCGGAGGCGTGGGGTTTCTGGCATCTGAGCCAGTTCGCGACCGATTACCGGCGCCTGTTCGGCAAACGGCCATCGGAGACGCTGCGCGATCGCGCGTGACGCGTTCGGCGCGGTGAGCCAAGCGGCCGGCGCGGCGCTCGCGGCGGTGGGGGTGCCGTGCGCGCGCTGTTGCCGGTTCGATCGTTCCGCTCGCCGCCGCGCCGGCTTCGCTCAGGCGGCCGGTGCGAGCCTGGCGGGATCAGCCGGGCAGCCGAAGCGGCGCCCGTGCCGGCGCAGTGCGTGTGCCGCTGCCGATTCGATCGCCACGCTCGCCGACGCGCCCACTTCGCTCAGGTGGCCGCTGCCGCCGCGTCGCGCGGCGCGGGCCACGCCTGCGCGTCCCAGTCGATTGCACGGTAAGCGGCGTCGACCGCCGCCAGATCGTCCGGCTGTTCACTGCGATGCAGCCCGTGCAATTCGGCCGGCACGTCGAGCGTGACCGGCACGCAATGCGGATAGTCGCGCACGCGCAGCGCCGGCCCGATCGTCGTGAAGCACGCGAGCGTCGGCACGTCGAAACCGTCGGCGAGATGCAGCGCCGCCGTGTCCGGCGCGAACAGCAGGCTCGCGCCCTTGATCCACGCGATGAAGCGCGCGGTGTCGGTCGCGTGGCGGCTCACGTCCACGTAAGCCGGATGCGCGATCGGGCCGAAGCCGACCACCGGCAACCCGTAACGTTGCGCGAGCCGTTCCACGAACGCGACGCGCAACGCGGGCGGCACGCTGCGCACCGCGGTGCTCGCATTCGGGCAGAACAGCACGTAAGGCCGCCGCCACTCGGCCGGCAGCGCGGGCAGCGATAGCCGCGCGAGCCAGCGGTTGCGTTTCGCGGCGGCCGGCACGGCGGCCGGATCGACGCCGAGCGCGTCGAGGAAGAAGTCGATCATCGGCAGCCGCGCGAATGCGGGCCAGTACAGGTGATTGCCGACGTCGATGCAATGCGCGTCGGCGGGCAGCGCTTCCGCGGGGCACGGCAGCGCGCGCGACGGCGCGACGACGTCGGCCGCGAGTGCATACAGCGCCTCGACATAGCGCGGCGCGCGCGCGGGCCGGTACAGCGTGAAGCGCAGGCCCGGATGGGCCGCACGCAGCGCGGCGACGGCCGTCAGCCCGATCACCGAATCGCCGAGCGCGACGCCCATCCCGTTGATCACGTGCACGTGCCGCGCGTCGCCGTAATCGAGCCGGAACGGCCGGTGCGCGGCGTGCAGCAGGCCGAGTGCGGATGCGGCAGGCACGTAGCCGTTGGCGCGCTCGTCGCCATGCTCGAGATCGTACGGCGCGACGAGCGTGCCGTCGGGCGCGAGCAGCGTGCCGGGGCAGGCCAGTGCGTCGTCGTGCGACAGCACGGCGGCGGGCGGTGCGGCGTGCATGTCCATCGCCGTCATGCGCCGCGCGCGCGGCGGCCTTGCTCGCGGATCTGCTCGAGCGTCGCGGCCGGCGTGCTCGCGTCCTGCGGGATGCGGATCTCGATCACCGCGGGCAGCCCGCACGTCAATGCGCGTTCGAGCGCGGGCGCGAAATCGGGGGTGCGCTCGACCGTTTCGCCATGCGCGCCGAACGCACGCGCATAGGCCGCGAAATCCGGGTTCGTGAGCCCCGTGCCATGCACGCGGCCCGGGTAGTTGCGCTCCTGATGCATGCGGATCGTGCCGAAATGGCCGTTGTTGACGACGATTGCGACGATGTTCAGCCCGTATTGCATCGCGGTCGCGAGCTCGTTGCCGGCCATCATGAAGCAGCCGTCGCCGGCGAGCGCGACGACGGCGCGCTCCGGATACAGCGACTTCGCGGCGAGCGCGGCCGGCAGCCCGTAGCCCATCGCGCCGCTCGTCGGCGCGAGCTGCGAACGGAAGTGCCGGTACGCGAAGTGGCGATGCAGCCAGATCGCATAATTGCCCGCGCCGTTGGTCAGGATCGCGTCGTGCGGCAGGCGCTCGCGCAACTGCACCATCACGTCGCCGAGCTGCACGTCGCCGGGCATCGGCAGCGGCGCATGCCATTCGCGGTATGCGCGGTGCGCGTCGGCGGCCGTACCGGCCCACGCGGGCCGCTCGGGCGGTTCGAGCGCGGCCAGCGGCGCGGCGATCTCGGGCATGCCCGACACGATCGGCAGGTCGGCGGCGTACACGCGGCCGAGTTCGTCCGCGCCCTGGTGCACGTGGACCAGCGTCTGGCGTGTCTTCGGGATGTCGAGCAGCGTGTAGCCGCCCGTCGTCGCTTCGCCGAGGCGCGGCCCGATCACGAGCAGCAGGTCGGCGTCGCGGATGCGTTTCGCGAGCGCCGGGTTGATTCCGAGCCCGACGTCGCCCGCGTAGTTCGGGTGCGCGTTGTCGATCGTGTCCTGAAAGCGGAACGCGCACGCGACCGGCAATTGCCAGCGTTCGACGAAGGTGCGCAGGTTCGCGCAGGCGTCCGGCGTCCAGCCGCTGCCGCCGACGATCGCGAACGGCCGTTCCGCGCGCGCGAGCCGCTCGCGCAACTCGTCGATCTGCGCGGCCGACGGCGCGGCCGCGATGCGTTTCGCGGCTGGCGCGACGGGCTGCGGCGCGCACGCGTCGGACAGCACGTCCTCCGGCAGCGCGAGCACGACCGGGCCGGGCCGGCCGGACGTCGCGACGTGGAACGCGTGGCTCAGGTATTCGGGGATGCGGCGCGGATCGTCAATCTGCGCGACCCATTTCGCCATCTGGCCGAACATCCGGCGGTAGTCGATTTCCTGGAAGGCTTCGCGGTCGAGATGCTCGCGCGCGCACTGGCCGACGAACAGGATCATCGGCGTCGAATCCTGGAATGCGGTATGCACGCCGATCGACGCATGGGTCGCGCCGGGCCCGCGCGTGACGAACGCGACGCCGGGGCGGCCGGTCAGCTTGCCGACCGCCTCGGCCATGTTCGCGGCGGCCGCCTCGTGGCGGCAGACGACCGTCTGGATGCGGGCGGTGTCGTCCGCCAGCGCATCGAGCACGGCGAGGAAGCTCTCGCCCGGCACGCAGAACACGCGTTCGACGTGATTGGCGAGCAACGCATCGACGAGCAAGCGCGCACCGGTGGTGGCGCGCGGCTCGAGATCCTTGGAATGCGACATGGGCTGCCGTCTCCCTGGGTAGCGGGACGTACAGCTTACGCCGGTTGGCGGCGTGCCGGTACGGCGGACGATGAAAAGTGTCGGAACGCCGGGCGGTTCGGCGAGGGCGCACCGCCTTCGGTTGGCCGACCGGCCAGCTTGTGCGGACTGGCGCGACGGCGGAAAGTGAGTGCTATGGATGGCGGGCGGACGCTTGTCTCGATCCGGAGCGGGCACCCCAAATAACAATAAATTGGGATACCACTCAATAGTAAAATTTCAGCGAATGCGTGGAGAAAGGGGGCGAGAATCGCCATGACGACCGAAACGATTGATCAAAAGACGCTGACGGAACTGGTCGCAGCCGGCGCGGTGCGTGCGGCCCGCGTGGTCGGTTGCGGCAACGGTTGGGCGTTCTCGGCCCGGTGCGGCGCACACGAACGCTTCCTGTCGGCCAAGCGCGGCGACGTTCGGGTGTTTCGCCGTTTTGAAACGCTGGTCGGCTTTCTGCGCGATATCGGTATCAGCCGATTCGATGTGGACGCGTCGGCATTCGACCCGGATGCGGCCGGCCGGGCGACCCGGCCCGATCGCGCGGCGGCGCTGAAGGCGGCACACGAGGCGGCGGCCCACGATCGCTGGTTTCGCGAGCAGGTGCAGCAGGCGCTGGACGACCCGCGTGCGTCGATTCCGGACGCCGAAGTCAGCGCCGACTTCGCGTCGCGACGTGCGGCGCTGCATGACCGGCTTGCCGGCAAGCGCGGGGATGCTTCTTGACCCTTGCGTTGCACTGGAATCCGAAGGCGCACGAGGATCGCGCCGCGATCATGGACACCATCGCCGAGGACGACCCGCTGGCCGCCCTCGAACTCGACGAACTGCTGGAAGAAAGGGCGGCGGCGTTACCGGCCCATGCCGAGTTGTATCGGCGAGGGCGGGTGGCCGGCACGCGTGAGCTGGTGGTCGCGCCGAACTATGTGCTCGTGTATCGCATCCGGCCGGCCGAGGGCATCGTGGAGATCCTCCGCGTGCTGCATGCGCGACGGCAATGGCCGTGACGCGCGTATTCACTGCCGGCTCGTCAGCCGAAGGAACACCTGTTATGTACACACATGGATTTACATCTCGGCCCGCATCGGATAATGTACATACAATGTACATCCGGGCGGAGATCGACATGCATACCACTAGGGTATTCAGAAACGGCAACTCGCAGGCCGTGCGTATTCCTGCGGACCTTGCCTATGAACGCAGCGATATCGAGCTGGAAATCGAGCGCGTCGGTGACGAAATCCGCATTCGGCCGATGCGGCGGCCTTTGACGCACGTACTCGAGAAGTTCGCGAAATTCGGGCCGGACTTCATGACCGAAGGGCGTGGCGACCATGAACAGGCCGAACGCGAGGGCTTGTGATGCCGCGCTTCATGCTCGACACCAACATGTGCATCTATCTGATGAAAAATCAGCCGGAGCAGGTCGCGAGACGATTTGCGCAGTGCTACACGGGCGACGTCGTCATGTCGGCGATCACCTATGCGGAGCTCGAATACGGCGTGGACGCATGTGCGAATCCCGCACGCGAGCGCCGCAACCTCGCGGCGTTGATCGAGGATATTCCCGTCGCGCCTTTCGACGCCCCGGCCGCGCAAGCGTATGGTCCGATCCGCGAGGCCACCCGCGAACGGAAGAAGGATCACCTCGACAAATTGATCGCCGCTCATGCGGTATCGCTCGATGTCGTCCTGGTGACCAACAACGAGCGGGATTTCGTCAGCTATCCGGGATTGCGCGTGGAGAACTGGCTGAACGATTAGTGTCGGGTGTCGAGCCCGGCGGCAATACGTCGGCCGACGGGCCTCGCATTGCCGCCGGGTCCCGCATCAGCACTCGACGATATTCACCGCCAGCCCGCCGCGCGACGTTTCCTTGTACTTGGTCTTCATGTCGGCGCCCGTCTCGCGCATCGTCTTGATCACGGAGTCGAGCGACACGTAGTGCGAGCCGTCGCCGCGCAGCGCCATGCGCGCCGCGTTGACGGCCTTCACCGACGCCATCGCGTTGCGCTCGATGCACGGGATCTGCACCATCCCGCCGACCGGGTCGCAGGTCAGGCCGAGGTTGTGCTCCATCCCGATCTCGGCCGCGTTCTCGACCTGCTGGGGCGTGCCGCCGAGCACGGCCGCGAGCGCGCCGGCCGCCATCGAGCACGCAACGCCCACTTCGCCCTGGCAGCCGACTTCCGCGCCCGAGATCGATGCGTTGAGCTTGTACAGGATGCCGATCGCGGCGGCCGTCAGCAGGAAGTCGATCACGCCCTGTTCGTTCGCGCCGGGCGTGAAGCGCGTGTAGTAGTGGAGCACGGCCGGGATGATGCCGGCCGCGCCGTTGGTCGGCGCGGTGACGACGCGGCCGCCGGCCGCGTTTTCCTCGTTGACCGCGATCGCGTACAGGTTGATCCAGTCGATCATCGACAGCGGATCCTGCAGCGCGCGCTCGGGGCTGCCCGTCAGCGTGCGGTACAACTGCGGCGCGCGGCGCTTGACCTGGAACGGGCCGGGCAGGTTGCCGTCGGCGTCCGGGTTGCCGATCCCGCACCCGCGCGACACGCACGACTGCATCACGGCCCAGATCTTCAGCAGCCCGTCGCGCGTTTCTTCCTCGGTGTGCCACGCGCGCTCGTTTTCCCACATCAGTTGCGCGATCGACTTGCCGGTCGACGCGGTCAGCGCGAGCAGCTCCGCGCCGGTGCGGAACGGGTGCGTCATCTGCTCGGCCGCGCTCAGCACCTTCGTGTTCGGCGCGCCGGCCGTCACGACGAAGCCGCCGCCGACCGACAGGTACGTGCGCTCGACCAGCACCGCGCCGTTCGCGTCGCTCGCGCGCAGCTTCATCCCGTTCGGATGTTCGGGCAGCGCCTGGCGGTAGAACGCGATGTGCTCCTTCAGCACGAACGGCACCGGGTGCGTGCCGAGCAGCGCGAGTTGCTTCGTCTTGCGGACGTCTTCGAGCCGCGCGTCGATCGTGTCGGGATCGACGGTGTCGGGCGCGTCGCCGAGCAGGCCGAGCATCACGCCGCGGTCGGTGCCGTGGCCCTTGCCGGTGGCGCCGAGCGAGCCGTACAGCTCGACCTTCACGTGAGCCGTCGCGTCGAGCAGCCCGTCGCGCTCGAGGCCCTGGACGAACATCAGCGCGGCGCGCATCGGCCCGACCGTGTGCGAACTGGACGGACCGATGCCGATCTTGAAGAGGTCAAACACGCTGACTGCCATTTCGATACCTGCCTTGCTGTAAGAATGGTGCTAGCGCGCCTGCAATGGCAGGCACGCGGCGAGCCATGCGGGCGGCGTTGGGGAAAGCTGCTGCGCGACGCGGGCATAGCGCCCGTCGAGCCGCACGGCCAGATGAAAGAGTTCGGTGGCGTTTTTCGGGTCCCACTGCCCCGTATAACCCGGCAAGCCGGCCTCGCGGCGCTTCGCATCGAATGGCACCGGCGAATTCACGAATTCCTCGTGCGTCTTTTCGCCGAGCGCGTACGGCACGAGCCAGTCGAGCGCGGCCGCGAGCGTCGCGCCGTTCGCGCCGCGCTCGCGCAGCCAGTTGCGGTTGAAGCGGCGCGCGGCGAGCGCGGCCGTCACTAGCGGCTGGAGATCGTAGACCGCGTAATGCAGCGCATCGCGTTCCTCGAAATCCCAGGTCTTGCCGTCCGGGCCGATGTTGTCGGCGAGATGCTCGACGAACAGCCGCTGCGCGGCGTTCATCATCTTGCGGTCGCCGAGCGTGAACGCGGACAACGCGATCAGCTTGATCCGGTGGCTCTGCCAGTTGTTGCGCCAGGTGCCGGTGAGCGGGCGTTTCTGCGCGTCGACCTGCGCGACGTAGCCGGCGCCGAGCTTCGCGATGAACGCGGCCGTCGCGTTGCGCGTTTTCACCGGCAGCGCGCTCGCGGTCATGTCGTACGCGACGATCAGGCTGTCGAAGCGCGTCTCGTCGATCGGGTTGAAGCTCGGCTGGTAGGTCGAGACCCACGCGGACAGGAAGCGGTCGACGAGCTGCAGATAGCGCGGCGCGTTCGTCACGCGCCACGCGAGCGCCGCGTCGCGCATCAGGTCCATGTCCTTGAGCGCGGCTTCACTCTGGTCGTGGATGCCTTCATGCGGCAGCGTGCCCTCGGTATGCACACGCGCCATCGCCTTCGGCTGCTCGCCGATGCGTGCGTCGACGCTGCGGATCAGCGCCTGCACGCCCGGCTCGGCCTGCGTCGTCTCGCTTGCCTGCAGTGCGGGCGCCGCGCAGAAATTCATCGCCGCGCGCGCACTGCCGCACACGCCGAGGCCGGCGGCGGCCAGCGACAGCGATGCGACGAGCATCGGCACGTAGCGGCCAGCGCGCACGCGCGGCCGCCGCGCGGTTGCGCCATGGCCCGGAAACATCGGACGCACCATGCGGAACTCCTTCATTGGCTGGATCGCGTGTGATGTTAGCCGGATTGGCGCGCAAGCGTGAAACGGTTGGCCGGGCGGCGAACGTAAAAACCGCACGCAACCGGTGGCTGCGTGCGGGGTGGTCACGGTCGGACGCTCCGGTGCGAGACGTGCGTTATGCGTAGTCCGACATCGGCACGCACGAGCAGAACAGGTTGCGGTCGCCATAGGCGTTGTCCGCGCGGCCGACCGGCGGCCAGTACTTGTTCGTGCCGAGCGACGCGACCGGGTACGCGGCCTGCTCGCGCGAGTACGCGTGCGGCCATTCGTTCGCGGTGACGACGGCCGCCGTGTGCGGCGCGTGACGCAGCGGGTTGTCCTCGCGATCGGCGCGGCCTTCCTCGACCGCGCGGATTTCCTCGCGGATCGCGATCATCGCGGCGATGAAGCGGTCGAGTTCTTCCTGCGATTCCGATTCGGTCGGCTCGACCATCAGCGTGCCCGGCACCGGGAAGCTCATCGTCGGCGCGTGGAAGCCGTAGTCCATCAGGCGCTTCGCGACGTCGTCGACGGTGATGCCGCTCGTTTCCTTGATCGGACGCAGGTCGAGAATGCACTCGTGCGCGACCAGCCCGCCCGGGCCCGAATACAGCACCGGGTAATGCGGCGCGAGGCGCTTCGCGATGTAGTTCGCGTTGAGGATCGCGGTTTCGGTCGCGGCGGTCAGGTTCTTCGCGCCCATCATCGCGATGTACATCCACGAGATCGGCAGGATCGACGCCGAGCCGTACGGCGCGGCCGACACCGCGCCGATGCCGTCTTCCGCGCGGGCGTAGCCGGTCGAGCGCTGGTTCGGCAGGAATTTCGCGAGGTGCGCGCCGACCGCCACCGGGCCGACGCCCGGGCCGCCGCCGCCGTGCGGGATGCAGAAGGTCTTGTGCAGGTTCAGGTGCGACACGTCGCCGCCGAACTGGCCGGGCGCGGTCAGGCCGACCATCGCGTTCATGTTCGCGCCGTCGACGTACACCTGGCCGCCGTGCGCATGGACGATCTCGCAGATCTCGCGCACGTTCTGCTCGAACACGCCGTGCGTCGACGGATACGTGATCATGATCGCCGCGAGATTCGCCGAATGCTGCTCGGCCTTCGCCTTCAGGTCGGCGATGTCGACGTTGCCCTGCGCGTCGCACGCGACGACCACGACCTTCATGCCGGCCATGTGCGCGGACGCCGGGTTCGTGCCGTGCGCGGATGCCGGGATCAGGCACACGTCGCGATGGCCTTCGCCGCGCGACGCGTGGTACGCGTGGATGATCAGCAGGCCCGCGTACTCGCCCTGCGAGCCCGCGTTCGGTTGCAGCGACACGGCCGCGTAGCCGGTGGCCGCGACGAGCATCTGTTCGAGCTGGTCGATCATCTCGCGGTAGCCGACGGTCTGCTCGGCCGGCGCGAACGGATGGATGCCGCCGAACTCGGGCCACGTGACGGGCAGCATTTCCGACGTCGCGTTCAGCTTCATCGTGCACGAGCCGAGCGGGATCATCGAGCGGTCGAGCGCGAGATCCTTGTCCGACAGGCTGCGCAGGTAGCGCAGCATTTCGGTTTCGGAATGGTGGCGGTTGAACACCGGGTGCGTCAGGTACGCACTCGTGCGCTCGAGGCCGGCCGGCAGCGCGGCGATGCCGGCGAGACCCGCGTCCAGCGCGTCGACGGCCGGCGCGGTGCCGCCCGCGGCCTGCGCGAACACGTCGAGAAGATCGGCGAGGTCGTCGCGCGTCGTCGTTTCGTCGACCGACACGCCGACTTGCGTGTCGCTCACGCGGCGCAGGTTGATGCGCTTGGCTTTCGCGAATTCGTGGATCTGCGCGGTGCGCGCACCGGTGTCGATCGTCAGCGTGTCGAAGAACGTGTCGTTGACGGTCGCGAAGCCGAGCTGCTTCACGCCGGCGGCGAGTAGCGCCGCGATGCGGTTCACGCGCAGCGCGATCGTCTTCAGGCCGTGCGGGCCGTGGTAGACCGCGTACATGCTGGCCATGATCGCGAGCAGCGCCTGCGCGGTACACACGTTCGACGTCGCCTTCTCGCGGCGGATGTGCTGTTCGCGCGTCTGCAGCGCGAGGCGCAGCGCGGGCTTGCCCTGCGCGTCGACCGTCACGCCGACGAGGCGGCCCGGCATCTGCCGCTTGAATTCGTCGCGTACGGCCATGTAAGCGGCGTGCGGGCCGCCGAAGCCCATCGGCACGCCGAAGCGCTGCGTGTTGCCGATCGCGACGTCCGCGCCCCATTCGCCGGGCGGCGTCAGCACGGTCAGCGCGAGCAGGTCGGCCGCGACGACCACGTGGCCGCCGGCCGCGTGGATCGCTTCGGTGAGCGCGCGGTAGTCGCGCACGTCGCCGTTCACGCCCGGGTACTGCAGCAGCACGCCGAACGCGTTCGCCTGCGCGGCGTCGGCGGCCGGGCCCGTCTTGACCTCGATGCCGATCGGCAGCGCGCGCGTGCGGATCACTTCGAGCGTTTGCGGCAGCACGTCGTCGGCGACGTAGAACACGTTCGACTTCGGCTTGCCGGTGCGCTGCAGCAGCGTCATCGCTTCGGCCGCGGCGGTGGCTTCGTCGAGCAGCGATGCGTTCGAGATCGCGAGGCCCGTGAGATCGGCCACCATCTGCTGGAAGTTCAGGAGCGCCTCGAGGCGGCCCTGGGAAATTTCGGGCTGGTACGGCGTGTAGGCCGTGTACCACGCCGGGTTTTCGAGCACGTTGCGCAGGATCACGGCCGGCGTGTGCGTGTCGTGGTAGCCCTGGCCGATATACGAGCGGAACACCTGGTTCTTGTCCGCGAGCGCACGCAGCGCGGCGAGCGCTTCGGCCTCGCTCTTCGGCTGCGCGAACGGGCCGAGCGGCAGCGTGTCGGCGCGGCGGATCGATGCCGGGATCACGGCGTCGATCAGCGCGGCGCGCGACGCGAAGCCGAGCGTGTCGAGCATGGCCTGCTGGCTGGCGGCATCGGGGCCGATGTGGCGTTCGGCGAACGCGTCGTGCGTTTCGAGCGCGGCGAGCGAGAGGGGCGTGCGGTTCATCAGACGGTCCGGGTGTTCGAGCTTCATGGCGTGACTCTGGTCCCGCGCGCGCCGAGGCTGGCGCCGCGCGGTTCGGGTAGGGAAATTAGTCGATCAGCTTGCTGTAGGCGTCGGCGTCGATCAGCTTGTCGGTCGATGCGCCGGCCGCGAGCTTGATCTTGAAGAGCCACACGCCGTACGCGTCGCCGTTCACTTCTTCGGGCGCATCGGTGGCGGCTTCGTTGATGGCGACGATCTCGCCGGACACCGGCGAGTAGATGTCGGATGCCGCCTTCACCGATTCGACGACGCCGACGGCGTCGCCCGCGCTCACCGACTTGCCGACTTCGGGCAGCTCGAGGAAGACGATGTCGCCGAGCGTGCTCTGCGCGTGATCGGTGATGCCGACCGTCAGCGTGCCGTCCGCCTCGGTGCGGATCCACTCGTGTTGGTCGGTGTACTTCAGATCGGCCGGGACGTTGCTCATCGGATGCTCCTGGATAAAAGGGTTTGTTCGTTCTGCTGGCGCGCCGCCATGGTGCGCCGGATGGGGTTGCGCCGGGCGCCATCTCCCGGCTTGCCGGGAGGCGGCCTGCCGGGCCGCTTCTCGGTCGTTACGCAGCGAGGACCTTGCCGTTGCGCACGAACGGCAGTTTTACCACGCGTGCGGGAAGATGCTTGTCTCGAATTTGCACCTGGACGGTGTCGCCGATCTGGACGGCTGCCGGCACGCGCGCGAACGCGATCGATTCCTGCATCGAAGGCGAGAACGTGCCGCTCGTGATCTCGCCGTCGCCGTGCGGCGTGACGACCTTCTGATGCGCGCGCAGCACGCCGCCCGCCTTGCCGTTTTCCTTCTGCAGGATCAGGCCGACGAACGCGGCGCGCGTGCCGTTGGCTTCCAGGGCGGCGCGGCCGACGAAGTCGCGCGGCGCGGTGAGGTCGACCGTCCACGCGAGGCCCGCGTCGAGCGGGGACACGGTGTCGTCCATGTCCTGGCCGTACAGGTTCATGCCGGCCTCGAGGCGCAGCGTGTCGCGCGCGCCGAGCCCGCACGGGCGCACGCCGTTTTGCTGCAGCGCATGCCACAGCGCTTCGACGTGCACGGCCGGGACGATCACCTCGAAGCCGTCCTCGCCGGTGTAGCCGGTGCGGGCGACGGTGAGATCGCCGAACGGCGTGCCGGCAACCTGCGCGGCGTTGAACGGCTTGAGCTCGCTGGTGGCGGCGCGGGCGGCGGGTACCGTCGCCCAGACCTTTTCACGGGCGTTCGGACCCTGGACGGCGATGATCGCGAAATCGCGGCGCGGCGCGATCGTCAGGCCGTAGCCGCCTTGCTCGTTCAGCTGGTTGAACCACGCGATGTCCTTCTCGGCGGTGCCGGCGTTGACGACCACGCGGAAGAATTCTTCGGTGAAGTAATAGACGATCAGATCGTCGATGACGCCGCCCTGCGGGTTGAGCAGGCACGAGTAGAGCGCCTTGCCGGGCGTCTTGAGCTTGCCGACGTTGTTCGCGATCGCATGCTCGAAGAACGCGCGCACGCGGCTGCCGGTGAAATCGACGACGCACATGTGCGACACGTCGAACATGCCGGCGTCGGTGCGCACGGCCGCGTGTTCTTCGATCTGCGAGCCGTAGTTGACGGGCATGTCCCAGCCGCCGAAGTCGACCATGCGGGCGTTGAGCGCGCGGTGCGCGGCGTTGAGCGGGGTGTGATTCAGTGCAGTCATCGAGGCCTCAGGCAAGGCGCTTGCGCGCGGATCAGAACGGCCATGTGCCGACCGCCGCGGCCGATGGCCTCGAGCGATCCGGTACATGCCCCTCTGTCCTCGATACCTGAGAGATTGCGCTGCGGGCCAAGCCCGGCGAACGCGCGCCCCTTCGGTGGGCAGCTTGCCCGCGCAGCCGATGCGCTGCGGGCTACTGCCGCTCTCCAGAGTGCGGGGAGCGTATGGCCCGCGCAGTGCGCGGACGCGATTCCCCGACGCGGTCGGTCCTTTTGCCTGAGAGTTTGCGGGTGTGCCCCTTCGGCGGCGCAACCGGTGTCGGAACACCCGGTCACACGCTCTCCCGACGCGTGCGGGCGACTGTACGCGAGCGGGTGGGCGTTGTCAATTTGAGCAAAAGAATGTCGCTTCGCGACAAGCGGCGGCAACGGGCGCCTCCGCTTTTCTTCGCTCCGGCAGGCGCCGGCGCGTTATTCGCCGATCGCGCGCGCGGCCGTGTCGAGTTCCTGGTTCAGCACGCGCTGCTCGTCGCCGGACAGGCCGCCGTTGTGCTGGGCCGACATGTCGTTCGCTTCCTGGCGGATCACGTCGAGGCGGTGGTGAAGCTGCGCGCCGTAAGGCGGCGGGTAGTAGCCGCCGTTCACGCGCGCGTCGATGCGGCGATGCAGGTTGTCGATCCGGCCCTGGACCTCCTGCATGCGGTCGTTCGCGACGACCTGCGGATTCGGTCGCGGCGGCGGAGGCGCCTGCCGGGCCGGCCGCTGCGGCTGAACAATACATGCCGCGAGCGAGGAAACCAGGACGCAGCATGCCGCTGCGCGAATCAACCGTTGCATCACATTCTCCTGACGGATAGGTGTCGAATCGACTTTTTGAGAAACGCGTCAGACCGGACGACCGCTGACTTTCGTTCCCGCACCATTTGTAACGGAATGTTCGAGCCGTGCCGGTGGGGCGGCGGCAGGCGGCAGACGGCAGCGCCGCCGCCGGCGCGTGGCGGCGTGGCGCGATGGGCGGCCGGGCAGGTGCCGCCCCGGCCGGCGCCCGTCAGACGATGCGGCGCACGAACGGCAGGCGGCGGCCGTCGTGTTCGCTCTGCGCGGCGAGCTCGATGATCGTCATCACGTCGACCGCGTCCTGCGCGGTGACGGGGAAGGGTGCGCCGTCGCGGATCGACGCGGCGAGCGCGCGGTAGAACTCCGCGTACTGGCCGTCGAGCGTCGGCACCGGCCGCTCGACCTCGACCTCGCCGTCGAGCACGCGCAGCAGGCCGGGCGGATTGCCGCCGCCGAATTCGACGTCGTCCGCGGTGAGGCCGGCCTTGAGCTGGTCTTCCTGCGTGTCGAGCCCGAATTTCTGATAGCTGCCGCGCGTGCCGTGCAGCGTGAAGCGCGCGGGCTCGATCGCCGACAGCGCGCTCGCATGCAGCGCGACGTCCTTGTCCGGATAGCCGAGCAGCAGGTGCACGAAATCGGGCGCCGTGCCGTTGTCGCGGCGCGTCTTGACGGTGGCGCTCACCGTTTCCGGTGTGCCGAACAGCGCGAGCGCCTGATCGATCAGGTGCGGGCCGAGGTCGAGCAGCAGGCCGCCGCCGCGGGCCGGTTCCTCGCGCCAGCGCGTGCGCGGCGTCGGCCGGAAGCGGTCGAAGTGCGATGCAAAGTAGGTGAGGCGGCCGAGTTCGCCCGATTCGACGATGCGGCGCACGGTGAGGAAATCGCCGTCCCAGCGGCGATTGTGGAACGGCGCGAACAGCCGGCTGCGCGCGTTCGCGAGCCGCGCGAGCGCGAGCGCCTCGTCGGCGGTGAGCGTCACGGGCTTGTCGACGACCACGTGGCGGCCGGCTTCGAGCACCTGGCGCGCGAGCGTGAAGTGGGTGTCGTTCGGCGTGGCGATCACCACGCATTCGATGTCGTCGAGGCCGAGCAGCGCGTCGAGGTCGGGGACGATGCGCGCGCCCGGATACGCGGCGTGCGCGCGATCGGGCTGACCCGTCGCGATCGCCGCGACTTCAGTGCGGCCGCTCGTGGCGATCACGGGCGCGTGGAACGTCGCGCCGGCGAAACCGAAACCCATCAAACCAATCCTGAGCAATGACGACATGGCAATTCCTGGCTGCGAAGGAAACTAAAGGATGGCGCGCCGGAGCGGCGCGAAGACGACCGGCTATTTTGGCATGGCGGCGCCGCTTGCACAGACGTGTCGGGCGAAACGCGCGAGGCGGAGCGGCGCTTGCGCAAGGAATGCCGGCATTTTGCGCGGGACGGGGCGCAGTGCGGTACGGTTGACCGGGTCGTGGCTCTCGACTGCCCGCCTCCAGCTCCCAGCTCCCAGCTCCCAGCTCCCAGCTCCGGGCTCCGGACTCCGGACTCCGGACTCCGGACTCCGGACTCCGGACTCCGGACTCCGGGCTCGGCTCGGACTCGGGCTCGGGCTCGGGCTCGGGCTCGGGCTCGGGCTCGGGCTCGGCCCGGCGCGGCCCGGCGCGGCGCGGCGCTGCTCGGCGCTCCGAGCCGCCAGCGGCCTCATCGCGTGCCACATCATCCGCCCACCCGTTGGCGCATGGCGGCCGCGACCTGCGCGGCCCACACCGCGCACGCGGATGCGCCGGGATGGAAGCCGTCGGCGGCCATCAGATGGCGTTCGAGCGGCAGGTCGACCCGCAGGAACGTGCACTGCGGCTGCGCGCCGGCCCAAGCCGCGAGCGCCGCGTTGAGCCGCCGCGCGCGCCGCCCGAGATACCACGCGAGCGGCTGCGGCAGCGCCGGGAAGCGCTCCATCGGCGGCACCGCCGACAAGATCGCGTGCCCGACCTGGAAGCGCGTGCCGAGCAGCCGGACCAGCTCGGCCTGCTGCGCGACCCAGCGTGCGGGCGGCACGCCGCCCGTCACGTCGTTGACGCCGAGCGACGTGACCGCCACGTGGAACGGCTCGGCCGGTTCGGTGGCGAGCCAGTCGACCAGCTCCCGCGTGGTCAGGCCGGTGCGCGCGAGCAGTTTCCAGCTCACGCGGTGCGTGGCCGCCAGCGCGTTCGCCAGTTGCCCGGCGAGCGCATCGTGCTGCGTCGCGACGCCGACGCCCGCGGCGGCCGAATCGCCGACCACCAGCACGCGCAGCGGCGGGCCGTCGCCCGCCACGCCGCTGCGCGGGCCGGCCGCCTCGGGCAGCCGCGGCGTGACGCGGCGCACGTAGCGCCCCTGTGCGAACAGCAGCGGGCCGAGGGCGGCGGTGGCGAACGGGTATCCCATGAAGTCGATCCGGTGAGGGCTCAAGTGAGTCGAAGCGGCGCGACGCGAGGTGGCGCCGGAGAAGGGCCTATTGTGTCCGATCACGGCGCCGACAGGGCCCGATTGGCCGAGCGGCCAGCCACGACCACGCCGAACGGACAGGGGGCGCCCGCCCGGCAAGCCCCCGCGCCCCCGTCCGGCGGCGCGCCCGAAATACACGCCGCCGACGTGTTAACATGCGCGTCCTGCCTGCGTGTCCGCCTGCTTCGCCAGCCTGCCGCGCACGGCATCCTCCCGGCGTTCCGCCGTCAACCAGCAACACCATCCGCCATCATGTCAGCAGGCCTCAATCCCGCTCAGAACGAAGCGGTGCGCTATCTCGACGGTCCCTGTCTCGTGCTCGCCGGCGCGGGCAGCGGCAAGACCCGCGTGATCACGCAGAAGATCGCGCACCTGATCGAGGCGAAAGGCTTCGAGCCGCGCCACATCGCCGCCGTCACGTTCACGAACAAGGCGGCCGCCGAAATGCGCGAGCGCGTGTCGAAGCTGCTGGAAGGCAAGACGCTCACCACGCCGGGCAAGGAAGGCCGCAAGGTGCCCGTCAACCAGCTCACCGTCTGCACGTTCCACTCGCTCGGCGTGCAGATCCTGCGCCAGGAGGCCGAGCACGTCGGCCTGAAGCCGCAGTTCTCGATCATGGATTCGGACGACTGCTTCGGGATGATCCAGGAGCAACTGGGCACGACCGACAAGGGGCTGATCCGCAAGATCCAGAGCATCATCTCGCTGTGGAAGAACGGCCTGATCATGCCCGACGAGGCGATGGCGATCGCGGCCAACGAGGACGAGCATCAGGCCGCGCTGGTCTACCGCAACTACGTGGCGACGCTGCACGCGTACCAGGCGGTCGACTTCGACGACCTGATCCGCCTGCCGGCCGAATTGTTCGCGAAGAACGAGCAGGTGCGCGACCGCTGGCAGAACAAGCTGCGCTACCTGCTGATCGACGAATACCAGGACACCAACGCGTGCCAGTACGAGCTGCTGAAGCTGCTCGCGGGCCCGCGCGCCGCGTTCACGGCGGTCGGCGACGACGATCAGGCGATCTACGGCTGGCGCGGCGCGACGCTGGAGAACCTCGCACAGCTCGGCAAGGATTTCCCGAAGCTGCACGTGATCAAGCTCGAGCAGAACTACCGGTCGACGGTGCGGATCCTGACCGCCGCGAACAACGTGATCGCGAACAACCCGAAGCTGTTCGAGAAGAAGCTGTGGTCCGAGCACGGAATGGGCGATTCGATCACCGTCACGGCGTGCAACGACGAGGAACACGAGGCCGAATCGGTCGTGTTCCGGCTGTCCGCGCACAAGTTCGAGCGGCGCGCGCAGTTCCGCGACTACGCGATCCTGTACCGCGGCAACTTCCAGGCGCGCATCTTCGAACAGGTGCTGCGGCGCGAGCGCATCCCGTACGTGCTGTCGGGCGGGCAGTCGTTCTTCGACAAGGCCGAGATCAAGGATCTGTGCGCGTACCTGCGCCTGATCGCGAACGCCGACGACGATCCCGCGTTCATCCGTGCCGTCACGACGCCGCGCCGCGGCATCGGCAACACCACGCTAGAGGCGCTCGGCTCGTTCGCGGGGCAGGCGAAGGTGTCGCTGTTCGAGGCCGTGTACATGGGCGGGATCGAGGCGCGGCTGTCGGCGCGCCAGGTGGAGCCGCTGCGGATGTTCTGCGACTTCATCCAGCGCCTGACCGAACGCGCGGACAAGGAGCCCGCGACCGTCGTGCTCGACGACATGATGGAGGCGATCCACTACGAGGCGTACCTGTACGACGCGTTCGACGAGCGGCAGGCGCAATCGAAGTGGCAGAACGTGCTCGAGTTCCTCGAATGGCTGAAGCGCAAGGGCACCAAGCCGGAGACGGAGGCCGTCGACGGCGAGGCCGAAGGTTTCCACAACGCGGACGGGCTCGCCGATACGGGCAAGAACCTGCTCGGCCTGATCCAGACTGTCGCGCTGATGTCGATGCTCGAGGGCAAGGACGAGGACCCGGACGCCGTGCGGCTGTCGACCGTCCATGCGTCGAAGGGCCTCGAGTATCCGCACGTGTTCCTGGTCGGCGTCGAGGAAGGCATCATGCCGCACCGCGGCGGCAGCGAGGACGACGGCCCGATCGACAACGAGCGGATCGAGGAGGAGCGCCGGCTGATGTACGTCGCGATCACGCGCGCGCAGCGCAGCCTGCACCTGAACTGGTGCAAGAAGCGCAAGCGGGCGCGCGAGACGGTCGTGTGCGAACCGTCGCGCTTCATTCCCGAGATGGGGCTCGACGAGGCGCCGCCGCCGACGCCGGAAGAGGCGCCGATGTCGCCGAAGGATCGGCTCGCCAGCCTGAAGGCGTTGCTGCAGAAGTGACACGGCGGCGCTGCCGCGCGCACGAGGGCGCGGCGAACCGGCAACCCGAAAACGAAACCCCCGCGACGCGCAGGCGCCGCGGGGGTTTTTTACGGATGGCCGGGTGAGGCGTTACTTCGACGCGTTGACCATGTAGTCGACGGCCGCCTTCACGTCGGCATCCGACGCGTTCGACCCGCCCTTCGGCGGCATCGCGCCCTTGCCGTGCAGCGCGTAGTTGTAGACCGTATCCATCGATTCCTTCAGGCGCGGCGCCCAGTCTTCCTTGCTGCCGAACTTCGGCGCGCCGAGCACGCCGGCCGCGTGGCAAGCCTGGCACACCTGCGTATACAGCGCCTTGCCGGCCGATGCGGCGTCGGCGCTGGTCGGCGCGGCCGCGGGCTTTTCGCCGGCCTTCGGGATCGCGGCGATCGCGGCCATGGCCGCGGCGGCCTGCGCGTTCGATGCGTCGGCGCCCGACGCGGGTGCGCCGCTGGCGGGTTGCGCCGCGTTGGCGGCCGGCGCGGCCGGTTCGGGGAAGTTCGCGCCGTCGTTGTTCGCCATGTAGACGATCGCGCGGGCGATTTCATAGTCGCTGACGTCGTCGGGGCTCGTGCCGCCGCGCGGCGGCATCGCGCCCTTGCCCGCGAGGGCCGTCTTCAGCAGCGTGTCGAAGCCTTGCGAGATGCGCGGCGCCCAGTCGTCCTTGTTGCCGAATTTCGGCGCGCCGGCGGCGCCGGTGCCGTGACAGGTCACGCAGACGGCCTTGTAGACTTCCTCGCCGGTCTTGTACGTGCGGGGTGCGTTGGCATCCTTCACGTCGACCTTCGCGATCGGCGCGATACGGGCGGCGACCTGCTCGTCGGACAGCGCGTCCGTGCCGGCGCCTGAACGGAATGCATGGTTCGCGTAATTGGCGAACAGGACGATCAGGACGATCGGAATCGCGAACGACGCGATGATGACGGCAATCAACTGCCCGGGGGTTTTGACGGGAGATTCGTGGGGTGCTTCGCTCATGCTTGCCTCGTCTCCGTGAATAGGAATTGTGAGCGCGGTGCAACGGCAAAATGGCAGTCCAATGAAGCACGGACGATTATAGACGGAACGTTTACATCACGGCGAGCGGCGCGATGGCGCGTGTTTACCCGCACGGATCGCGCTCTGACGCCGATTCGTCGGGCAAGGTGGACGCGTCATGGGAAACCGGGTATCCTTGCCGTCTTGCCAATCGTGGACGGCCTGTATATGGGGTCGTTTCACTGTCTCACGCGCCCGTAGCTCAATGGATAGAGTACTGCCCTCCGAAGGCAGGGGTTGCTGGTTCGATCCCAGCCGGGCGCGCCAAGCCTAGTCAGGCTCTCAGCGGTTTCCTTCCTTCGTCGTGCATTACCGTTGCAGCTAGATTGCAGCCGGAATCGGCGCGGGCTCGGCCGTCGGCGGCGCGACGCTGTGCGCCAGATGATCGACTGATAGGTGGGCGTACCGCTGTACCATTTCCATCGTCTCCCATTCGCACGGTCCCTTCAGCACTCGCAGCGGCGTGTCGCGTCGCACGTGGTCGGCATCGAATATTCAATCGATCTCGATTTTCGTCCATGTGTAATCGAGTGTAATTGAGCTCGAGAGGCCATTTGTCTATTTTATATCCAGGTGAGAACCGATAAGGGTGGCTTGCCGATACCTTTGGATTGCGGGGCGCTCTGGCCTTGCAATTCAAGGGGGTTTTAAGAAGGGCGAGGCCGATTATTTTCTCAATTATCTTAAGGAAAATATCATGAGTGACGTGATCATTGAATTCGCCGCGGATCGGAGCCGCTGCATCGGCGTTGTGCCCGATTCTGGCCAGAGCGGCTTTGTAGGTCCCAACTCGCCGTTGGCACTACGCTATCTGACCGAACAGGATGTACTAAACGTGTGGCATTTTCGTGCCAGCCCAGGGTTCTTCATTCTCGATTTCACCAGTCCTGACTCTCCAGCGGACCAGTTGGCGATCGATTTTAAGGACGGAAAGGTTGCTGCCGAGACACCGCTCGTCGTGCGCAAATTTACCGGTGCGGTATCTCAGCGGTGGAGCCTGACTATGCGCCCGGGATATATCACGTCGGTGGCAAATCCGAATCTCGTGATCGACGACCACTTCGACAGTTTGCAAGGCAACAACGTCATTTGGGCGTTTGCCTATAACGGGACTCAGGCGCAGCACTGGAGAGTCACCAAGGTGCTGGATGCGTTAGCCGCCAAAGCGCCCCAATACGCGTAATTGATTTTTCGGGCCACGGTCGTCGCCGTTCCGGCCGAAATGGCTATCGCATCACATCGAAGGGGCTCTTGGGCCCCTTCGATGCGAGTGAATTAATCGGCGTGCCTCCATTTGGGCGAGGCTTTGCGCTTTCATCGACACGTTGCAAGGAGTGGTGCGTCGAACTCGGTCAGGCGCGAGCTGCGCGGGCTTCTCCGTCATCTGACGCTTCGGATGGCCTTGACCTTAGCCTGGGTTTAACTGAGCACCGGGCGCGCCGCCGGGATAGCGCGCCGTGCCGCCAGCGTCAGGCAAGCGGCACGGCGCGCGCCGAACTACGCGATCGCGGCATCCGCAGGCGTTCGTGCCTGCGCGGCGCGCCCGTCCCCCGCCTCGACGATCAGCGTCCAGTCGAACGCCGGCAGTGCGCAGAGGTGCTCGACGGTGGCCGTGTACTCGTGCGCGGGCGCGTGCAGATAGCGCACCTTGTCGGTCCATTCGGGAAGCGGCGCCTGCGACGTCGTCAGCACGACCGCCAGCAGATCCTGTTCCGGCCGCCTCGCGATTTCCTGCAGGCTCAGCCGGACCTTGTCGAGGTCGCCTTCGGCGTCCAGGATCAGCGCGCCGGCGATCGGCGCATCCGGCCGGCCGGGCGGGTGGCCGACCGCGCCTTTGTCGATGCACTGCTGATACACATGACGATAGCGCGGCAGCGCCTGCTGCAGCGCGTGATGCTTGCGGACCTTCGCCTGTGCCGTGCGCGCGAGCCCGCGGCGCAGCGCCGGGTTCGCGATCAGCCGGTCGAGCGCGTCGACCCAGGCCTGCGGCGCATCCGGGACCAGCAAGCCGTCGCAGCCGTCGTGCAGCGCGAAGCGATAGGCTGGCCGGTCGCTGACGATCGACGCGATGCCGGCCGCCGCGTATTCCTGCCACTGGATCGTGCTCGTGCAGGCGTTGTAGTCATGGTCGGCGAGCGGCAGCAGCGCGATGTCCCAGCGCCGCTCCGGCAGGCGTCGTGCGTGCGCGTCGTAGTCGTGAAGCTCGGGCTCGCACCCGGCGGTCGGGTGGCCAGCCCAGCCCGGCGGGACGTCCGCGCCGACGAAACTCACCCTGACCTTGCCGGGATGGCGTGCGCAGATCGCGTGCAGCGCCGCGTCGACGAGTGCGAAGTTGTCGGCGCGCAGCGACGCACCGGCGACGCCGATCGTCACGCAGTCGTCGTCGCGCGCCGTCACGGGGCGGTAGAACCGGTCGAAGTCCACGCTGTCGGGCAGCACGTGAACGCGCGGGTGCGACAGCCGGTAGCGGCTGGCGATGAACGGCGTGGATACGATCACGGCGTCTGCGTTGCGCAGCATGAGCTCGATCCCCGCGCGGGCCATCCCGCCTTGCGCGGCGAGCGGATGCGCGGGCGGCAGGTCGGTCAGCAGGTCGTCGGTCTCGTAGATCACCGGCTTTTCATGCTTGAAGATCGTGTACAGGTCGTTGCCCGTCAGCAGGCCGGGCGTCAGCCGATGCAGCAGGACGGCGTCGGCCGTGGCCAGCACGCTGCTGTCGATCTGGCCGTCCCGGATGCCCGGGACGAGTTCCCATTCGTCGCTCAGCAGACCGAACGGCAGCGTGAGGCGAATTCGCGACGACGCGCATGCGTCCGGATCGATCGAATACACGATCAGGCGCTTGCGGCGCGGTGCGGCGTCCGCGGTCGCGGCGACGGGCGCCAGCGTGCGGTTCTCCGCCAGCAGCCGCGCGTACAGCGCACCGTGGCGCGCGGCGTTGCGGCCGATGTCGTGCTGCGCGCGGATTGCATCCTGCGCGGCCGCGGCGAGTTGCGAGCGGGTGTGCGGATGCTCGATCAGGTGCGCGATCGCGTCGACCCACGCGTCGGCGGTGTCGGCGACGAGCCAGCCCGTGCGGCCGTGGACAACCGGGCAGCCTTCGGCCGGCGTGGCGACGAGCACCGTGGCCGCGCCGGCCGCCGAACATTCGAGCCATGCGCGCGGCGGCGCATCGTCGCGCAACGTGACCGGCGTCGCGACCAGCGCGATGTCGAGGTCCGCGCGCTTCAGCGCGTCGGCGTAGCTGTCGTAAGGGGCAGGCTCCGCGATCAGCGTGACGTCCGGTTCACCGTCCCAGCCGGCCGGCAGCGCCGCGCCGACGAACGACACCCGGAGCTTCCCCGGAAATCGGCGGCGCAGCTCGGCCAGCGCCAGGCGGACCTGCTCGAGACGCACGCCGTCGAGACCGGTGCCGGAAACCGCGAGGTTCACGTGGTCGCGCACGCCGGGCGCCGCGCGGTGCAGACGCTCGAGATCGACGCCGGTCGGCAGCACGTGGACCGATGCGTTGACGTGACGGTATTCCCGCACCAGCGTTTCCGACGGCACGACGAGCGCATGCGCGCGCTGCACGGCGCTGCGGATGCCCGCCTTGCGGCGCGCGTTGTCGGCCGCGCCGGGGATGTCGGCGAGCAGCGTGTCGAGCGGCGCGTCGATCTCGAGGACGACCGGCTTGCCAAGCGAGAACAGGTGTTCCAGCGTGGCGGCGGACAGCAGGCCCGGCGTGTCGCCCTGCAGCACGATCAGGTCCGCGCGCTGCAGCGCGTCGGGATCGATGCCGGCTGGCGTGACAGGGAACGTCAGTGCCCATTCGCGGTCCAGCCGCGCGAACGGCTGCGCGAAACGCAGGCTGGCGCGCGCGTGGTCGGCCGGTTCGGCGGTGACGACCGCGATGCACGAGCGCGGCGCGGACGCGGCCTGTTCCCGGGAGGCGGCGCCCGGCCCGACGGCCTGCGCATCGAGCTTGTCCGCGTGGGCCTGGGTCCGCTCGACGAAGTTCTGCAACTGCTGCCAGAACGTCTCCTCTTCCTTCAGGTAGACGCTGCGCGCTTCGTGAACGGTGGCCTTCGCGTGGGCGATCTCGTGTTCGTCGAGCCCCCACGCGATGCCCTTGCCGTCCATCACCCACCGGGTCGGCTCCGACAGCGACGCGTCATTCATGATGCACACGACCGGGCAGCCGCACAGCAGCGCTTCGAACACGGCGGTGGACCATTCATACGTGTACAGGCACTCGACCTGTCGGAACAGCGCCGCGAGTTCGTGCGCCGAACGTTCCGGCACGCGGGTCGAGATTTCGATCGACTCGGCGGTGACCGGATGCAGCGTGCCGCCGCGCCGCAGGTGGCGATTGATGAAGACGGCCGTGCCGTTGCGGCGGGCGTCGTCGACACCGTCGCTGTTGAAGATGCGCGTGTCGACCAGCGGCATGCGCAGCAGGTCCGCGTTCCATTCTTCGGGCACCAGCGACGGCCCGAACGTGAAGATGAGGTCGTCCGGCTGCAGGGCGATCGGTTCGCCGTTGATGCGGCCGGGCTCGGCCAGCAGGTAGCGCACGACGCAGCGCGCGTTGAACGGATTGCCGGTGACGACGTCCGGGTAGACGACGATCGGGCTGCGATTCGCGCGAGCGTGCGCCTGCACGATGTCGTTGGTCAGCGGCGGCGTGCGCAGGTCGGGATGCACGACCGGCGTGCAGACGTACGCTTCGTGGCCGAGCAGGTTCAGCACGTGGCACAGGTAGTGCATCGCGCGTATCCCGCCGGAGGTTTGCCGGAAATTCGGCGCGAGTATGTAGTACGGGTGGTCGAGTCGCGTAAAGATGCGCGAACCGCCGTGCGCCAGGCCAGATTGGGGAATCGTCATCGTTATCGGGTGCGGTAGAAATCGAAGACCACGTCGAGGATGCGATCCTGTTCGGCTTCGGTCATGTCGTGGTACAGCGGCAGCCGGACGAGCCGGTCGGCGACGAGGTCCGTCACCGCCATGCCGGACCCGCAGCGCCCGTAGCGCTGGCCGGCCGGCGAACTGTGCAGCGGCACGTAGTGGAACACGGCGTTCACGCCCACCGCGCGGATCTGCTGCAGCAGCGCGGTGCGTTCGGCGAGGTCGCGTGCGAGGAAATAGAACATGTGGCCGTTGCCGCGCTCGGCGAGCGAAATCGCGGGCAGCTCGATCAGCCCGTCCGCGTGCAGCGGCTGCAGCGCGTCCTGGTAGCGCTGCACGGTCGCGCGCCGCTGCGCGGTGATCACGTCCGCGTGCTCGAACTGCGCGTACAGGAACGCCGCGATCAGCTCGCCCGGCAGGAACGACGAGCCGACGTCGACCCAGGTGTACTTGTCCACCTGCCCGCGGAAGAACTGACTGCGGTTGGTGCCCTTCTCGCGGATGATCTCCGCGCGCTCGACGAGGCGCGGGTCGTTGACCAGCAGCGCGCCGCCTTCGCCGGACATCACGTTCTTGGTCTCGTGGAAGCTGAGGCACGCGAGGTGGCCGAGGCCGCCGAGCGGCTTGCCGTTCCACGTCGACTGCAGCGCCTGGGCGGCGTCCTCGATCACCCACAGGTCATGGTCCGCCGCGAGCTGGCCGATCACGTCCATGTCGCATGCGACGCCCGCGTAGTGCACCGGCACGATCGCGCGCGTGCGCTCGGTGATCGCGGCGGCGATCTGCGTCTCGTCAAGGTTCAGCGTGTCGCGGCGGATGTCGACGAACACCGGCGTCGCGCCGCGCAGCACGAACGCGTTGGCGGTCGACACGAACGTGTAGGACGGCATGATCACTTCGTCGCCGGGCTGCACGTCGGCGAGGATCGCGGCCATCTCGAGCGCGGCCGTGCACGAGTGCGTGAGCAGCGCGCGCCGGCAGCCGATGCGCGCTTCCAGCCAGCGGTGGCAGAGCTTCGTGAACGCCTGGTCGCCGGCGAGGCCGCCCTGCTCGACCGCTTTCGCGATGTAGTAGAGCTCCTTGCCGACCACGAACGGGCGGCCGAACGGAATGCTGTCGAGATTGGGTGGGCCGAACATGGTCAGGCTCCGCGGTAAGGGTGGGACGTTCGGCCGCGCGCTCGCGCGCGGCGCCGCTCAGATGTCCTTGCGGACGAGAATCGTGAATTCGTACAGGCCGTAGTCGTGCAGCAGCGCGACGTGGCGCGAAAAGCGGCGCTTGCAGCGATCGAACAGCGCGCACGGGTCCGCGTAGTACAGGAGGTCCGGGCGCATGAACGGCGGATCGGAATACGACGTCAGGCAGTTGAACGCGAAGCCCAGCCGGCTCGTCGCGTGCAGCGTGTCGAGCGTCGCGTGGATGTAGTCGAGCCACGCGTCGTCGTCGTGACCGCGCCTGACGTTGAAGATGCCGGATGCGATCCCGTAGTCCGACGCGGCCTGCGGCACCGCGCCGACATGAAACGCGACGTTCGCGTCGTCGCGGTAGCGCTGCCGCGCGGCGTCGACCATGTCGGACGAGATGTCGTAGCCCGCATACGCGAAGCCGTCCGGCAGCGCGCGCGCCTTCAGGAAATCGACCAGCGCGCCGTAGCCGCAGCCGATATCGTTCACCGAGTGTCCGCCGGACGCGGGCAGGATTCTGGTCAGTTGTTCGAAGCGCAGGAACTGGCCGGATTCGCCGTTCCAGTCGACGCCGCGCGCGGTCGCGCCGTGCTCCGCCAGCCGCGCGCTGTAGTACGCGGCCACTTCTTCCAGCAGGCTCGCATGCCGGGATTCGCTCATGGACATCACCTCAATCTTTCGAGGTCAGCGCGTACCGGCGCGCTTCGGGACCGCAGTTGAACAGCACGTCGAGCACCGTCACGCCGTGGACGAAATCGCCCCACTGCTGCGGATACTCGGGATAGGCCGGATAGTCGAACCAGCGCACCGCGATGCCGGCATCGGCGAACAGGTTCTCGTCGAGGTAGCTGCGCGCGGCCGGGCCGGACAGGTACTCGGTCGCGCCCGCCTGCACGCACAGGTTCAGCAGCTTCTCGGTGCGGTCGCCGTGCAGCGCATAGTCCGACGTCGACGACACGCGCGTGCCGATCTCCAGTTGCCGGAGGATCCACGTCAGCATCGCGACATTCAGCTCGCTCAGCATCCCGTAGGTGCGGCCGGTGTAGAGCGCCTCGAGCTCGTCCGCATAGCGCGCGAAGTGCGGCGCACGCGCGTAGTTCTGCTGCAGGGCCTTCCAGTGCAGCGGCGCCCAGTCGGCGCCGTCGATCTCGGTTTCGCGGATCGACTGGTGATACTTGCCCTTCACCTTCACCGGCACGCTCAGCCATTGCACGCCCTGCGGCGTCTTGATCTGGTTGCGGTTGCGCCAGTCGCGGCGCGTGTACTGCGCGTCGTCGTAGAGGATGAACTCGTCGCTGGCGGCGATCAGGTCGAAGTAGCCCTTCCACGGAATGTAGTTGGACTGGACGATCGCCACCCGCTTCGCGTCGCGGTTCATGGTCGCACCGCTCATGCCGGAATGTGGCCGTACCGGTACATGTCGACGAGCTCGGGCGGAATGCCCCAGTCCGTTGCGCCCAGCTTGTCGTGCAGCGCCTCCAGATCCGCGCGCATCGCGTTCCGGAGCTGGTCGACCATGCGGTTGCGCGCCGGCACGAAGTCGTGCTGGTACGCGGCATTGATCTGATGGCGCACCGTCTTCGCGATCGCGGCCTCGCGCGTCATGTTGCGGATCAGCGGCCGTTCGGGCGCCAGTTCCGCGTAGCGCGGATCGATCGGCTCGCCGCGCATCGCCGCGACGAGATCGCGGCACAGCACCGGCGACAGGTGAAAGCCGTCGCGCTTGGTGCCGCCGAGAATCCACAGGTCGCGCACGCTGGTTTCGCCGAACAGCGGATACAGGTCGGACGTCGTCGGCCGCCAGCCGACGTTGACGTTGACCAGGTTCGCGCGCGAGAAGCGGGTGTTGATCTGGTCCATCGCGGACTTGAGCAGCGTGTACACGCTGCCGGCGTGGCCGTGCTCGTGCGGCACCGGGCTGATGTAGTTGCTGGCGCCGACGAGGGTCCGGTCAGGCCCGTACGGCGCCGAATACACGCCGCACGCGAGGCCGCGGTTGGTCGTGCGCACGCAGTGCGTGTGCACGTTCTCCGCGCTCTGCAGTTCGATCGACATGCCGATGCCATAGAACATCCGCTGCACCGGCAACTCGGGCAGGCTCGCCTGCAGCACGCGCGTCACGTTGGCGCCGTTGCAGAGGATGAAGCGGTCCGCGCCGAGCACGCCGCCATCGGACAGGCGCGCCCCGGTGACGCGTCCGGCCGCGGTCTCGAGCCGCTCGACCTCGGCGTCGATGAAGCGCACGTTGCCGGCTCGTGCGACCGACTCGGTCAGCGCGTCCAGAAACTGTTTCGGATTGACCCAGCCTTCGCGCTTCAGGAAGACCGCCTTCAGCGCGCGATAGCGCGGGTCCGGATGATAGTTCGGGATGCCTGACGGATCGACCGCCTCGCAGGGCTCCTCGAATTCGCGGCAGAACCGCTGCATGGCCGCGAAGTTCTCGTCGTCGAGTGCGTCGGTCGCCGCGTTGTTCAGCACGAAGGTGCCGAAGCCGTACGCGATCGCGCGCTCCGGCGTGCAGATTTCGGCGAATACGGCGGGCCAGGCTGCCGTCGCACCGCGACTCAGTTCGAACTTGAAGCGGTCGATCGGCGTGCCGAGCGAATCGCCTTCCAGTTCGGTGAACGAATTGAGCATCGCCGCCGCGGCGCGCGTGGCCGAGCCGGGCCGATGCGCGTGGCCGACGATCACGAGCTCGACGCCCGGGTCGGCCTGCTGCCATGCGCGGGCCGTCATCAGGCCAAGAATGCCGTTGCCGAGGATCGCGATCTTCATTTGCGTGTGCCCCCGCCTTCGGGGAACGACAGGTAGCAGAGCGACGGATAGGCCGCCGCCTTGTGGATCTGGTGCGGACGGTTGCCGAGCAGGTCGCGCAGGTAATGGATACCTTCCGCGGGCAGCTGGCCGCCGCGGGTGAGCTGCCAGAACGCGACGACGCCGCCGGGCACCAGCCGCTCCATCACCGCGTCGAACGCGTGCCGGGTCGGCTCGATCACGTTCAGGTCGAACCACGCGAGCGCGACCATCTCGCCGGGATGCGCTTCGTCGAACGCCGCCAGCGTGTCGCGGCAATCGCCTTCCCACACGTGGTGCTTGTCATGCACGTGCCCCATCGCGTTGCTGCGCTCGTGCAGGTTCAGCAGCTTGCGCAGCAGGTCCGCGTACTCGCCGGACAGCGAGTACGTGCCGTCGGAGAACAGCTTGCGGTCGCGCGTGTCGTGCTCGGCGAAGCCCGTGTAGCCCGTGAACGTATCGAAGGCGTGGATGCGGCGCTGGAAGTTCAGCGGTTCGAGAATCGCGCGGAAGTTCTCGCACAGCACGGCGGTCTGTCCGCGCCACGTGCCGAGATCGAGGATCGCGCCCGGCAGCGGCACGATTTTTTGATAGATCTCGAAGGTCGCGAGAATGCGTGCGAGGAGCGAGCCGCGCACGAACAGGCCGAGCGACCGTTCCAGTTCCTCGCGCGTCGCGGGGTAGGTCTGCATCAGGTCGAACAGTTCGCGGCGCGCCGCGAGCTGATCGCCATCTGCGTTGGTGATGATCGCTGATTCGTGCATACACAGGGCTCCAGGCACAAAGGGTGTGACCGGACGAGCGCGCGTCGGCGCGGCGGCATCGGAATGCGCAACCGTCCGAGCGTCGCAGGTCGGACATCTATCTGCGATCAAGTCTAGCGAGCGCCGCCAGGATCGAATGTCGGATTAGCGGGTGGTTTCACCCCGCATTTCGATGGATTCGCGGCTGTCCGGCGCGAATTCGGGGCACCCGCGGGTGCGGCTCGCAGTAGCGGGAATAGCGACCAATTCCAGCACTTGCTCGCCAGATTGGAACGCGGCGTGCGCGAGGAGAATTCGGACACGTCGGAGACCGTCGGTGCGTGCGTCCGCGGGCGAAGGCGTGCGCCGACGCAGCGGAGCCGGCCGCGATTCGAATCCGTATTGGCTACCAGGACGACATAGCTCATGATGCCCACCTCCCCCGCCGCCGCCACGATCGAACAGGCGCTGGCACACCATCAGGCCGATCGGCTGGAAGAGGCCGAGACGCTGTACCGGCAGATCCTCGACACCGATCCCCGGCACGCGGACGCGCTTCACCTGCTCGGCCTGGTCGGCCATCGGTACGGGCGCTATCAGGAGGCATCCGACCTGATCATGGCGGCGATCGAGATCAGGCCGGACGCGATGTACTACTACAACCTCGGCAACGTCATGCAGGCGGACAATCGTCACGCCGCCGCCGCGGAGTGCTTCCGTCTCGCAATCGAGCTGCGGCCCGACTACGTCGATGCGTACAACAACCTCGGCAACGCGCTGCGGCTCGCCGGCGACGCCCGCGCGGCCGTCGATGCGTTCTGCCACGCGATCTCGCTGAAGCCGGACAATGGCCAGGCCTACAACAATCTTGCGAATGCGCTGTTCGACGTGAACGAGATTCCGGCCGCGCTCGAGGCTTACCGGCACGCGGTGGCGCTGCGCCCCGAGTTGCCGGAGCCGCGCAGCAACCTGCTGTTCGCGAGCCACTGCAGCGAAGCGTTCGACCACGACGCCTATCTCGCCGAGGCCGCGCGCTACGACGAAGTCGTCACGCGGTGCGCGACGCCGTGGACGGACTGGCTCGTCGACCTGGCCCCGCGCGCCGGGCGGCCGCTCAAGGTCGGCATCGTGTCGGGCGACCTGAAGGCGCATCCGGTCGGCTATTTCATCGAGAGCATGCTCGAGCATCTCGACGCGAACCGGATCGAGATGCATGCGTACCCGACGCGCGACGTCGAGGACGACGTGACCGCCCGCATCAAGCCGGCCTTCGCGACGTGGACCTGCATTGCCGGCCTGAGCGACGAAGCGGCGGCCGCGCGCATCCGTGCGGACCGCATCGACGTGCTGCTCGACGCGGCGGGTCACACGGTCTACAACCGCCTGCCGCTGTTCGCGTGGAAGCCGGCGCCGCTGCAGGCGAGCTGGCCCGGTTATTTCGCGAGCACCGGCGTGCGCGCGATCGACTACGTGATCGGCGACCGTCACGTGCTGCCGCCCGCCGAGGCCGCGCATTTCACCGAGCGGCCGTGGCATCTGCCGGACAGCTATCTGTGCTTCACGCCGCCGGCCGAGCCTGTCGACGTCGGCGCGCTGCCGATGCTCGCGAACGGCCATCCGACCTTCGGCTATTTCGGCAAGCTCGCGAAGATCACCGCTCGCGTCGTCGCGGTCTGGTCGCGCGTGCTGCAATCGGTCGCGGGCGCGAAGCTGTTCGTGAAGGCGGAGCATCTCGACGATCCGCGCGAGCAGCAGGCGCTTGCCGCACGTTTCGCGGCGCACGGCATCGATGCGCGGCGCCTGATCCTCGAAGGCCGCTCGCCGCGCGCCGAATACCTGGCCGCCTACCGGCGCGTCGACCTGATGCTGAGCCCGTTCCCGTATCCGGGCGGCACGACGACCGCCGAAGCGCTGTGGATGGGCGTGCCCGTTCTTTGCCGGCGCGGCGAGCGCTTCCTGTCGCACATCGCCGAGAGCCTGCTGCATTCGGCGCGGCTGCCCGAGTGGATCGCGGACGACGACGACGCGTATGTCGCGAAGGCCGTCGTGCAGGTCGGCCAGCCCGCCGGGCTGGCGGCGCTGCGCACGACGCTGCGCGCGCAGGTGCTCGCGTCGCCGCTGTGCGACGCGCCCCGCTTCGCGCGCCACTTCGAGGACGCACTGCACGGCATGTGGGCGCAGCACGTCGACGCCGCGGCGGGCGCATTCGCGTGAGGCCGCGCACGACGTGACGTGCGGGGGCATTTCCACGCGGCGGCAAGCGGAACATGGCGCCCGTCGCGCTGAACGCCGCGCCGGCCGGCGTGATCGGCGTTCCGACCGGCGGCGCGTGCGCGACCCCGTCGTCGGGATGGCACGCGACGGGATGGCGGCGCCGGCCGTGACGATCGGGCACGGCGGCAGGCTGATCGACTTCGGACGCGAACCGCATCCCTATTGAGCAGAGCAGACGAGATGGACGGAACAGGACAGGCATTGCAGGCGGCGCTCACGCATCATCAGGCGGGGCGTCTCGCGGAAGCGAAGACGCTGTACGACGCGATTCTCACCGCACAGCCGGGCCAGCCGGACGCGCTGCATTTCCTCGGGCTGCTGGCGTGCCAGTTGAAGCAGTACGACGCGGGGCTCGCGCTGATGGAGCAATCGCTCGTCGAGCGGCCGGACGCGTCGTACTTCAACAATCTGGGCAACATGCTGCGCGAAAGCGGGCGGCTCGACGACGCCATCGCGCACTATCGGCGCGCGGTGGCGCTGCGGCCGGACTATCCGGAAGCGCACAACAACCTCGGCAACGCGTTGCGCGACGCACGCGAACCGACGGCCGCGATGGAAAGCTGCGCGCGCGCGATCGAGTTGCGCCCCGGCTACGCGCAGGCGTACAACAACCTCGGCAACGCGCTGCAGGATCTGGGCGACCTCGACGGCGCCGCCACGCAATACGGCCGCGCGATCGAGCTGGACGCGTCGATGGCGATGGCCCATGCGAACCTGAGCGCCGTGCGTCACAAGCAATTGCGCTGCGAGGAGGCGCTCGCGCATGCGCTGGACGCGATCCGGCTCGCGCCGAATCTCGGCGACGCACACAACCACGCGGGCAACGCGTACCACGGACTGAACCGGCTCGACGACGCGCAAGCGTGCCATCGCGCGGCGGTCGCGCTGAATCCGGCGGACGCCGGCGCGTGCCACAACCTGTCCGTCGTGCTGCTGAAGCTGCAGCGGCTCGACGAGGCGCTCGTGTATTGCCGGCAGGCGTTGCAGGTCGGCCCGCCGGCCGTGTTGATGCACGTCAATCTCGGCGACATCCTGCGCGCGCAGGGCAACGTCGATGCCGCGGTCCACGCGTATCGCGATGCGCTTGCGCTGGTGCGCGACGACGCCGACGACGTCGCGGCGACCGTGCTGAACCGGCTGCTGTTCAGCGCGGCGGCGTCCGCTTGCGTGAACCCCGCCGACTATCTGGCCGACGCGCGGCGCTACGGTCGGCACCTGGCCGCGCGTTCGACGCGCCATGCGCACGATCCGCGCGAGCGGGCCGCGCGCGCGCAAGGGCGGCCGCTGCGCGTCGGCTTCGTGTCCGGCGACCTGCGCCTGCACCCGGTCGGCATTTTCCTGGAAAGCGTGCTTGCGCACCTCGAGCGCACGCGCATCGACCTGCGCGTGTACGTGACCACGGACGACGAGGACGCGATCACCGCGAAACTGAAGCCGCACGCGAACGGCTGGCGCTCGATCGCCGCGCTGAGTCCGGAGGCGGCCGCGCGGATGATTCACGACGACGAAATCGACGTCCTCGTCGACCTCGCGGGCCATACGCAGTCGAGCGGGCTTCCCGTGTTCGGCTGGAAACCCGCGCCGGTGCAGGCGAGCTGGCTCGGCTTTTTCGCGTCGACCGGCTGCGACGCGATCGACTACTTCATCGGCGACCGCTACACGCTGCCGGATGCCGAAGCGCATCACTTCGTCGAGAAGCCGTGGCGGCTGCCGGACAGCTTCCTGTGCTTCACGCCGCCGGCCTGCGACGTCGAGGTCGGCCCGCTGCCGATGGCGGCGAGCGGCCATCCGACGTTCGGCTGCTTCGGCCAGCTCGTGAAGATCGGCGACGACGTCGTGCGCGCGTGGTCGCGCATCCTGCACACGCTGCCGGACGCGCGGCTGCTGCTCAAGGCGCACGAGCTCGGCCGCGACGGCGTGCGCGATGCGACCGTCGCGCGCTTCGCGCGGCATGGCGTCGACGCGGACCGGCTGATCCTCGAGGGCGGTTCGCCGCGCGCGGAATACTTCGGCGCATACAACCGCATCGACGTCGCGCTGAGCCCGTTCCCGTACCCGGGCGGCACGACCACGGCCGAAGCGCTGTGGATGGGCGTGCCGGTGCTCGGGATGAAGGGCAGCCGGTTCGTCACGCACATTTGCGAAAGCGTGCTGCACGCGGCGGGCATGGGCGAATGGGTCGCCGACGGCGAGGACGCCTATGTCGCGAAGGCGATCGCGGCGATGCGCGATCGCGAGCAGCTCGCGGCGCTGCGCGCCGGGCTGCGCGCGCAGTTGCTCGCATCGCCGTTGTGCGACGCGCGCCGGTTCGCCGCGCATCTCGAAGCGGCATTCGTCGCCATGTGGCAACGCTATACGAACTCGGAGCAGGAAGCATGAACGATATCCACGACACGCTGCAGTCCGCGCTGGCGCATCATCAGGCGGGGCGTCTCGCGGAAGCGAAGACGCTGTACGACGCGATCCTGACCGCGCGGCCGGGCCAGCCGGACGCGCTGCATTTCCTCGGGCTGCTGGCGTGCCAGCTGAAGCAGTACGACGCGGGGCTCGCGCTGATGGAGCAATCGCTCGTCGAGCGGCCGGACGCGTCGTACTTCAACAATCTGGGCAACATGCTGCGCGAAAGCGGGCGGCTCGACGACGCCATCGCGCACTATCGGCGCGCGGTGGCGCTGCGGCCGGACTATCCGGAAGCGCACAACAACCTCGGCAACGCGTTGCGCGACGCGCGCGAACCGACGGCCGCGATGCAGAGCTGCGCGCGCGCGATCGAGCTGCGCCCCGGTTACGCGCAGGCGTACAACAACCTCGGCAACGCGCTGCAGGATCTGGGCGAGCACGAGGCGGCGGCGGCGAGCTACGCCAAGGCGGTCGCGCACCAGCCGCAATACGCGGAGGCGTACTGCAATCTCGGCAACGCGCTGCATGCGCAGGAGAAATTCGACGAGGCCGCGGATGCCTATCGTCGCGCCATCGCGCTGCAACCGGGCTTGCGCGTCGCGCACCAGGGGTTGAGCGCGACGCTGCGCGCGGCAGGCGATCTGCGGGGGGCGGTCGACCATGCGCGCGAGGGACTCGATCCGGGCGACGCGGACGCGCACTGCGTACTGGCAAGGCTGCTGCAGCGCATCGGCGATTTCGACAAGGCGCTCGAACTGCTCGAGCAGGCGGTCGCGATCGACCCCGCGCATGCACGGGCATGGGCATGGCTCGGCGATTTGCGCAACCAGCAGGGCGAATACGGGCAGGCGGTGCAGGTGTGCCGGCACGCGATCGAGCTTGATCCCGAACTGGCCGACGCATACAACTTCCTTGGCTTCGCGTATCACAACCTCAACTTGCTGGCCGCCGCGGAGTTGAGCCACCGGCATGCGATCGACCTGAACCCGGACGATGCCGACGCACATCACAACCTCGCCGCCGCGCTGTTTCGGCTCGAGAAGCTCGACGAGGCGATGAAGCATACCGAGATCGCGCGGAAGCTCGGCATCGATCCGCTGAAGGTGCAGATGACGCTCGGCGACATCCTGTGGGCGAAAGGGGATCTCGCCGGCGCGCTGGATGCGTTCCGCTCGGCGATCCGGCACGACCTGCATCGCGCGTACTCGCGGATGCTGTTCAACATGTCGAGTTCGCCCGCGTTCGAGCCGCAGGAGTGGGTCGCCGAAGCGCGCCGCTACGGCGAGCATCTCGAGCGCGACGCGCGTCCGTTCGAGCACGACCGCGCACAGCGCGTCGCGCAGGCGCAGGGGCGACCGCTGCGCGTCGGCTTCGTGTCGGGCGACCTGCGGCAGCACCCGGTCGGCATCTTCCTTGAAAGCGTGCTCGCGCGGATCGACCGGTCGCGCATCGAGCCGCATGCCTATGTGACGTTCGTCGGCGAGGACGATGTGACCGCGCGGCTCAGGCCGAACTTCGCGAGCTGGAAGAAGGTGGTCAGTCTGGGCCGCGAGGAGGCCGCGCAACTGATTCGCGACGACGGCATCGACATCCTGATCGACATGGCGGGCCATACCAACTGGAGCGGCCTGCCGATCTTCGGGCACAAGCCCGCGCCGGTGCAGGCGAGCTGGCTCGGTTTCTTCGCGACGACCGGGTGCCGCGCGATCGACTATTTCATCGGCGATGCGTATACGCTGCCGGCCGACGAGGCGCATCACTTCACCGAACAGCCGTGGCGACTGCCGGACAGCTACCTGTGCTTCACGCCGCCGCCGTACGATGTCGCGGTCGGCCCGCTGCCGATGGCGGCTCATGGCGGCGTCACGTTCGGCTGCTTCGGCAAGCTGATCAAGATCAGCGACGAGGTCGTCGCGCTGTGGTCGCGCATCCTGCACGCGCTGCCGGACGCGCGCCTGCTGCTGAAGGCGCATGAGCTCGGCGCCGGCGACGTGAACCAGGCGACGCTCGACCGCTTCGCGCGGCACGGCATCGGCGCGGACCGGCTGATCCTCGAAGGCGGCTCGCCGCGTGCGGAATACTTCGCCGCATACAACCGCATCGACATCGCGCTGAGCCCGTTTCCGTATCCGGGCGGCACGACCACCGCCGAAGCGCTGTGGATGGGCGTGCCGGTGCTCGGGATGAAGGGCAGCCGGTTCGTCACGCACATTTGCGAGAGCCTGCTGCACGCGGCGGGCATGGGCGAATGGATCGCGGAAGACGAGGCGGCGTACCTCGCGAAGGCCGTCGCGTTCGCGCGCGACCGCGACGGGCTGGCGACGCTGCGTGCAACGCTGCGCGAGCGCGCGCTGGCGTCGCCGCTGTGCGATGCGTCGCGCTTCGCACGCAACCTCGAGGACGCGCTGCACGGCATGTGGGCCAGTTACGCGGGCGGCGACACGGCGCCCCGGGACGCGTGACGAGCGGGATCGCGCCGCGGCGGGAAGCCGCGCGCGCATCGTCGGGCCGGCCGACCGGGATGATCGAGGCGGCCGTCGGGCGGGCGACGCGGGCGTGGCCGGCGCGATCCGGCTCGCGCGCCCGCCGGCAGGCGAAAAAAAAGCCGCATTGAAGCGGCTCGACGGTACGGCGACGACGGACCGCTCGACTGGCGGCGTCTTTTAATTCGAAATGCGCGGCGGGCGAGACGCCCGGCCGGTCACAGCATGCCGGCTTTCTGGTACTGGCTCGCGGCCTTGATCCGCTCCTGGGACTGCGCAAATTCCGCGGCCAGGCGGTCACGGTCGGTCTGCGCATGCTCCGTGATCGACGCGTCGATGGCCATGATCTGCCGCACGCGGTCCAGCGCGTCTGGCGTCTGCTCGCCGGACAGGTTCATCAGCAGCGGCGAGCGTTCGTCGGCGAGGGCCGCGACGCGCACCCAGTCGCGTGCGTTGGCCGCCGACTGCATGGCACGGGTCAGGTCGAAGGCGCGGGACAGGGTGTCGTTCGTCATGGTTCGGCTCCGAAGGGGCGGTGCGGCCAAGGCTTACTTGTTGTTGGCCAGCGCGCCGGCGCTGTTCTGGCCGCCGAACAGCTGGGTCAGGTAACGGGTGTTGTTCGCCATCGTCGCCATCAGCGTGTTCAGCGCGGTGAACTGCGCATTGTATTGCTTGGTCAACTGGTCCGAGTAGCTCTGCAGCTGCGTCGCCTGGGCCTGCACGCTCTTCAGGTCGGCGTTGATCGCGTTGGTGCGCTGGTCGATCAGGCCGGACGTCTGCGTGTACGAGTTGATGTTCGCATTGAGCGCCTGGGCGATGCCATTCGTCTGGTTGAAGATCGCCGCCACCGCGGAGCCGTTCGACTTGAGCGCGGTGGTCAGCGCGGCGGTGTCGACCGACATCGCGCCGGTCGAGTCCACGTTGATGCCGATGCTGCCGAGCGCATAGGTCGTGCCGCCCGTCGTGACGCCGCTGCTGAGCGTCGTCGCGAGCGTGCTCCTGATCGTGTTCAACATCGCGTCGCCGAGCAGCGGGCCGGCGGTCTTCGCCGTCGGGTCGTAGCTCGACAGCGATTTCGCGGTAGTCACGAAGTTGGTATACGCGGTCGCGAAATTGTTGATCGCGGTCGTCGCCGCGGCCGTGTCCTGCGACAGCGTGATGGTTTGCGTCGTGCCGACAGCGGCCTGCGACAGCGCCAGCGTGACGCCCGTCAGCGCGCCCGACACGTTGTTCGACGCGCTCGACACCGGCGTGCCGTCGATCGTCAGCTGCGCGTCGGCGGCCGGCGTGACCGTCGTGTACCCCGACGTCAGTTTCGAGTTGACGCCCGTGCCCGTGATCGAGATCGTGTTGGCTGCACCGGTGAGGTTCGACTGCATCACGAGATGCTGGCCGTCCGAACCGGTGATGACCGATGCGGTGACGCCGGCATTGCCGGACGCCGAGTTGATCGACGACGCGATGTCGGACAGCGACGCGCCGGCCGCCACGTTGACGTTGAACGCGGGGTTGCTGCCGAACGTGATGCTCAGCGAGCCGGCCGAGATCGTGTCCGCCGCCGTCACGCCGGCCGACGACAGCTTGTTGGCGGTCGCGAGCTGCGTGACATTCACCGAATACGAACCGGCCACCGCGCCGCTGCCGCTCTTGATCGACGTCGTGATGCCCGTGCCGCTCGCCGTCGCGGCCAGGCTGCTGAGCGTGGTGCCGTTCGAGAGGCCGGTGAGCGCGGTCTGCAGCGCGGACAGCGCACCCTTCAGTTGGCCGATGGCGGACAGCTGCGTATTGTCGTTCGTCTGCCGGGTCTGCAGGGTCTGCAATTGCCCGGCCGTCTTCGCGTTCACCAGTGTCGTGACGAGCGTGTTGACGTCGAGCGACGAATTGGTCGCGCCGCTGATGATCGATTGACCTGCATTCGCCAGGATGGTGCTGATGTCCGTGCTGCTGACGGGGGTCGTGGTGGCCATGCCGTTGCTCCGGTCGTCCGCGCAGTCGACGTGCGCGATGCGGCGGGGCGCCGCGGTTCAATGCAAAGAGGGAGGCGCGCCTCCCTGGAGAATTCTGATCAGGGCGGTTGCGGCGGTGTCGCATCGAGTGCCGATGGCGACGCCGCCGTGCCCGGAGGCGGACGGGCCCGTGGCCCGCCGCGGGTGCTGCTCGATTAGCCGAGGAGCTTCAGGACTTGCTGCGGCAGCGAGTTCGCTTGCGCCAGAACCGAGATACCGGCTTGTTGCAGCACTTGCGCCTTGCTCAGGTTCGCCGTTTCCGTCGCGAAGTCCGCGTCGGTGATCTGCGAGCGAGCCGCGGTCATGTTGGTTGCCTGGGTTTGCGTCGTCGAGATCGCAGCCTGGAACGTGTTCTGTGCTGCGCCGAGCGTTGCCTGGAACGTGTTGACTTGCTTCAGTGCCGCGTCGATCGCCGTGATCGCCGATTGCGCGCCCGACTGGGTGGCGACGCTCAGGGTGTTCACGCTCATGCCCGTGCTGTTCCAGTTCGCCGTGCCGAAGTCGACGGTCACGACCTGGTTCGCTGCTGCGCCGATCTGGAACGTGACGCTGCCGGCGCCGCCCAGGATGGTCTGGCTGTTGAACGTCGTTTGCGATGCGACACGGTCGATTTCGCTGAGACGCGTCGACACTTCAGCTTGCAGGTTCGCGCGAGCGCCCGAATCCAGCGAGCCGTCGCCCGCTTGTTGCGCCAGCGTACGGATACGCTGCAGGTTGTCGACCGTCGATTGCAGCGCGCCGTTGGCGGTCTGGATCATCGAGATGCCGTTGTTCGCGTTTGCAACACCTTGCGTCAGCGCATTGATTGCCGCCGTTTGCGACGTCGAGATCGCCAGGCCTGCTGCATCGTCGGCAGCGGTGTTGATGCGCTTGCCCGACGACAGGCGGTTGATTGCTTGCGACAGTGCGCTTTGCGAGCCCGACAGATTCGTCTGCGTCGTCAGCGAAAGGATGTTGGTGTTGATGTTCAGCATTTGCTTCCTCGTTTTGGAAAATGCCTGGGATACAGACAGGTTCTGATTTCGGCGTTGCGCTTTATCGCGACTGGCGCTGCCCGCCTTTCCTGGTTGACGGCGGCACCCGGCGAAAACTTTAGAGGGATGCGCAAGGAAATTCGGGACCGAAGGGGCGGTTCGCCGCGACGTCCTCGCCCGGCATGGCCCGCAGCGATTCCCGGCCGACCGTGCGCCGGCCTCGCGGGGCGGCGTGCGCGGCCGCGTCGCACGGGGCGACGAGCCGGGATCAACAAAAGGATGGTTTTGTCTGTGATTTCCTGCTATGATGGCGGGCTGAATTGAGATTTCTGTCACGCCTTTGCCGTTTTCGGCATGTCTGCTGGCAGTCAAACGCGGCGCTGCACGCGGTTGTGAAGCGTACTCGCGGTGCTTTCCGCCTCTCTTTTCCGGCCTCCGAGGCCGTATTTCCGCTCGTTTCGCCTGTTGTGGGAACGCTCGGATGGCCGGTGCGTGGCGCTTGGCCGCTACGTTTTTGACCGTTTAAGCAATTTAGGAACGACATGACGACGATTCTTCTGAAAGAAAACGAGCCGTTCGAAGTGGCGATTCGCCGCTTTCGTCGCGCTATCGAAAAAAATGGCCTGATCGCTGAACTGCGTGAGCGCCAGTCTTACGAAAAGCCGACCGCAGTCCGCAAGCGCAAGAAGGCAGCAGCCGTCAAGCGTCTGCACAAGCGCCTGCGCAGCCAGATGCTGCCGAAGAAGCTCCACTAAGCGCTTCTGACGGTTCGCCGCGAAACGGCGGAGTGTGCCTCGAAAGAGGCCGCTCCGCCGTTTTGCTTTTGCCGGTCGGGAAAATCCCGAGGCCGGGGCGGCGGGGCCGCCCCGGCCGCTGCCGACGCGCGGCGGCGGGCGGGCCGTGCGGCTGCCCGCCGCGGCGTTCAGAAGTCGATCTTCGCGCTCAGGCTGACCGTGCGCGGGTCGCCCGGCTTCACGTAGTCCGCGTACTGGTACTCCCAGTAACGACGGTTCAGCACATTGTCGATCGATGCGCGCAACGTCACGTCGTGGCGGCCGATCCGCGTCAGGTAGCGCGCGCCCGCGTTGACGACGAGAAAGCCCGGCGCGTCGAGGCCGCCGGCCGCCCGCAGCGGCGTCGCGCCGGTGAATTTCGCGTCGACGCCGAGCGTCAGCCCCGGCACGCCAGGCACCGCATAGCCGACTTCACCGGCGAGCACGAAGCGCGGCGCGCCGGCAACCCGGTTGCCGTTGTTGCCGATCCCGTTCGCGTACCACGCGTCGAGCAGCATCGCGTCGAAGCCTGCATTCCAGTGCGCGCCGAATCGCGCGCGCGCGCCGACCTCGATCCCTTGAATGATCGATTCGCCATCCTGCACGTAGACGTTCGCGGCATTCGCGTATTCGGCGCTGCGCTCAATCCGGAACAGCGCGGCCGTCGCGCTCCAGCGCGCGTGCTCGCTCTTGATCCCGAGCTCGTACTGCTTGCTGCGCAGCGGCTTGAGCACCTGGCCCGCGTTCGCATAGACGTCGTTGACGCGGCTGCCGGGCTCGAGCGATTCGGCGTAGCTCGCGTACGCGGTGGTGGTCGGCGCGAGCTTGAACATCACCGCGAAGGTCGGCGTCACCACGCCGTTCTGGCGATAGCCGGGATCCTCGGCGCCGTTCGCCTGAAACGAGCGCTGCTCGTAGTTCATGTAACGCACGCCGGCGAGCACCGACCAGCGCTCGGTCAGCTGCACGGTATCGCTCGCGAACAGCGATTTCTGCACGATCTCGCTCGTGCGGTACTGGACGAAGCCGTGCGGGCTCTCGTAGCGGTACGGGTTCGGCGCGTAGAGATTGCCGGCGCCGAGCGGCACGAACACGCTGTTCGCCGAATAGTCGTTCGCCTGCTTCTGCCACGACGCGCCGAGCACGATCTGGTGGCTGAACGGGCCCGTGCGCACCTTGCCCTCGACCATCGCGCGCCACTGGCTGAAGCGGTGATCCTCCATGCCGACGTAGCGGCTGTCGGTGTAGTTGCCGGCCGCGTCCTGCAGGTACAGCGTGCTTTCGTTGCGCCGGCGCGTCGCCTTGCTGTAGCTGTACGCGACGTCGAGCTGCCAGTCGGGCGCGAGCTGGTATTGCAGCCCGGCCGTGTAGAGCTGCAGGTTCGTGTTCAGGTACTGGTCCTTGCCGCCCAGGTTCGTCGACCCGCCGCTGATCGTGGCGGGCAGTGCGCCGCCCGGATAGCTGCCGGTGAAGATCGACGGCGTCTGGCCGGTCGTGCGGCGGTCCTGGTACAGCGCGCCGAACGACACGGAGAGGTCGCGCGTCAGATTCGCCTGCAGCGCGAGCGACACGCTGTCGCGGCGGATGTTGCCGTCGTTGTACGTCTTGCCTTCCTCGTGCGTCGCATTCAGCCGCGCGCCGAACATGTTGCCGGGCCCGAAGCGCTGGCCGAGATCGACATGTTCGGTCCACACGTTGGTGCTGCGGTAGCCGATGTCGACGCTGCGCACCGGTTCGGCGCCCGGCTGTTTCGTCACGTAGTTGACGACGCCGCCCGGCGTCACGAAGCCGTACAGGAAGCCGCCGAGCCCCTTCAGCAGCTCGACGCGCTCGAGCTGCTCGTACGGCATCGTGATGCCGTACGTGACGAACGGCAGCCCGTCGATCTTGTAGCCGTTCTGCCAGTCGAGCTGCATGCCGCGCACGGTCAGGTAGCTGGCCCACGCGCTGTACGCGCCGCTGTTGTCGGACACCGACGCGTCGTTCGCGAACACGTCGCCGAGCTTGTACGGCTGACGCGCCTCGAGCTCTTCCGACGTGACGATCGTGGTCGAGAACGGCGTGTCGAGCTGCCGGCGTGTGCCGAGCGCACCGGTCGAGATCGTGTCGGTCAAGTGTTGCGGCGAATCGTGTGCGGCCGTGATGTTGAGGGCAGGCAGCAGCGCGGCGTCGCCCGGCGAATCGTCCGCATGCGCGAGCGAGGCGGCAAGGCAGGCGAGGGCGGCGGCGACGCGGCGTGGACGGACGGGAGGGCGGGCAAGGCTGACGGTCATGGCGAGCGAGTAAAAATGCGAGTAAGAATCATTCGCATTGCGTTAAAATGTTGCGCATCGTATCAAAACCCGCCGAACGCGCAACAATTCCATGCCGCGCACAAGGGCATCCGGCCTCGTCCGGCTGGGCCGGATGGCCGTTGCGCGGCGCCCGACCTGAAATGAACCGCATCCCGTCGACTCGGGGCCGCCGCTCGTGCCGGCCCGCTTTCCTTTCGCTGCGCACGCGATGAATGCGCTCCTGCGACCGTTGCTCGTGCGCCTGCACCGCTGGTTCGGGCTCGCCATCGCGCTGTTCCTGTTCGTCGCGGGGCTCACCGGCGCGCTGATCGCGTGGGACCACGAGCTCGACGCGGCGCTGAACCCGGATTTCTATACCGCGCGCAGCGGCGCGGCGCCGCTTGCGCCGCTCGAACTCGCGGCGCGCATCGAGGCGGCGGATCCGCGCGTGCAGGTGACCTATCTGCCGCTCGCGGTCGAACCGGGACACACGCTGCAGGCGGGCGTGACGCCGCGTACCGATCCGGCGACCGGCCAGCCGTACGCACTCGGTTTCAGCCAGATCGCCGTCGATCCCGCGACCGGTGCGGTGCAGGGTCGCCGCGAATGGGGCGCGCCGTCGCTCGCGCGGCTCGACCTGATGCCGTTCATCTACCGGCTGCACTACTCGCTGTTCCTGCCCGTGTACGGCGGGATCAACTTCGGGTTCTGGGTGATGGGCGTCGTCGGCATCGTGTGGGCGATCGACAGCCTGATCGCGCTGGTGCTCGCATTTCCGAACCCGAAAAGCTGGCGCAAGTCGTTCGCGTTCCGCCTGCGGCGCGGCGGCTATCCGCTCGTGTTCGACCTGCATCGCTCGGGGGGCGTGTGGGTGTGGGGGCTGCTGCTGGTCGTCGCGGTCACGTCGATCTCGATGAACCTTGCCGTTCCGGTCGTGCGCCCGCTGGTCTCGCTCGTTTCGCCGCTCGCGGAAACGCCGTATACGAATCCCGAGCATTTCCCGCCGGCCCCGCCGGGCAGCCAGGTGCTGCCGCGCGAGCGGATCGTCGAGATCGCGCGCTCGGCCGGACGCGACGCGGGCCTCGCCGCGCCGCCGGGCGCGCTGCTGTTCGCGCCGGCGATGAACGCCTATGCGGTCGGTTTCTTCACGCCGGGCAACGACCATGGCGACGTCGGGCTCGGCAATGCGTGGCTGTACTGGAATGCGGTGACCGGCAAGCCCGTGGCGGCTCAGGTGCCGGGCCGCGGTTCAGCCGGCGACCTGTTCATGCAGGCGCAGTTTCCGCTGCACTCGGGGCGGATCGCCGGTGTCGCCGGACGGGTCGCCGTGAGCGTGCTCGGCATCGTGATCGCGATGCTGAGCGTGACGGGCGTCTGCATCTGGGTGAAGAAGCGCAGCGCGCGCATGCGGGCTGCGCGGAGTGCGCGGAGTGCGCGGCCGGTCGTGCCGGCGTCGTCGCGGGCGGCGCGGTAAGGACCGAGCGGCAAGGGCCGAGCGGTAATGGCCGAGCGGTAAGGACCGAGCGGTAAGGACCGAGCGGTAAGGACCGAGCGGTAAGGACCGAGCGGCAAGGACCGAGCGGTAAGGGCCGAGCGGCAAGGACCGAGCGGCAAGGACCGAGCGGCAAGGGCCAAGCGTCAAGCAGTACGCGGACGGTGCAACCGACGCCGGTCAGCGGCGCGGCGCCTGCACCCAGCGTGTGCCTGCGCCGTCAGCCCGCCTTGCGCCGGCGTGCCGGCTGCTTGCCGCCGAGCGCCGCGCATTGCGCATGGCACGGGCAGCCGGCTTCGTGATCGTTGACCATGCCGGTCGCCTGCATCAGCGCATAGCAGATCGTCGAGCCGACGAACTTGCAGCCGTACGCCTTCAGCGCCTTGCTGAGCGCGTCGGACTGCTCGGTCGAGGCGGGCGCGTCGCGGTACGACTGCCACGCATTCTGGATCGGCGTGCCGCCGACGAACGACCACAGGAACGCGGCGAGCGACCCGTGCTCTTCGCGGATGCGCTGCACCGCCCGCGCGTTGGTCACCGCCGATTCGACTTTCGCGCGGTTGCGCACGATGCCCGGGTTTTCCAGCAATTTCTCGATGTGCCGGGGCGTGAAGCGCGCGACGGCGTCGACGTCGAAATCGGCGAACGCCTCGCGATAGCCCGCGCGCTTGTTCAGGATCGTCGACCACGACAGCCCGGCCTGCGCGCCTTCCAGGATCAGCATTTCGAACAGGTGGCGATCGTCGTGCGACGGCACGCCCCACTCGGTATCGTGATAGTGAGCGTCCGCTTCCGTCTTCACCCAGTTGCACCGCTGCGACATCGTCTGCCTCGTTTTCAGTGTCGATTCGATCGCGCCAGCATAGCGGAAGCCCTTTTGGCGGGATAGCCGGCCGAACGGCAGATGGGCGCGCGGCGCCGATCCGGTTAAGCTTGGCGCCTGTTCGAATCAGCGGGATGAAGGCATGGCGGCATTACTTTTTGCGATCGGCATCGACGGCGGCGGCACGGGCACGCGCGCGGTGCTGGCCGACCGGGCGGGGCGCGAGCTCGCGCAGGGGCGCGGCGGCCCGTCGGGGCTCGGGCTCGGCATCGAGCGGGCATGGGCGTCGATCGACGCGGCCTGCGCGGACGCGTTCACGCAGGCCGGTCTCGCGTTCGACTGGTCGCAGTGCGCGCTCGGCTGCGGGCTCGCCGGCGTCAACAACGCGGCGTGGCTCGCCGCGTTCCGCGCGCAGGCGCCGCTTGGCGCACTGGCGATCGAGAGCGACGCGTACACGACCGTCGTCGGCGCGCATGGCGGCGCGCCCGGGCTCATCGTCGCGCTCGGCACCGGCAGCATCGCGGCGGCGCTCGATGCGGCCGGCGCGTGCCGGATCGCGGGCGGGTTTGGCTTTCCGTCCGGCGACGAGGCGAGCGGCGCGTGGCTCGGCGTGCGTGCGCTCGCCTACGCGCAACAGGCGCTCGACGGCCGCGTGCCGCGCGACGCGTTCGCCGCGGCGCTCCTCGCGGAAACGGGCGCGCAGGATCGCGACGCGCTCGTTCAGTGGTCGTGCGACGCGAACCAGACGATCTACGCGCGTCTCGCGCCCGTCGTGTTCGCGCATCGCACGCATCCGGTCGCGCGCGCGCTGATCGCGCAGGCCGGCGACGAGATCGGCAAGATGATCGACGCGCTCGATCCGCAGCAGGCGCTGCCGGTCGCATTGTGCGGCGGGCTGGCTGACGCGCTCGCGCCGGCGGTGCCGGCGCGGCACGCCGCGCGGCTGCGCGCGCCGCTCGACGATTCGGCGCATGGCGCGCTGCGGCTCGCGCTCCAGGCGTTGCGGGCGGCGGAGGGCGGCTAAGGCGAGCGCCTAAGGTGAGCGACTAAGGTGAGCGGCTAAGGTGAGCGGCTAAGGTGAGCGACTAAGGTGAGCGACTAAGGTGAGCGACTAAGGTGAGCGACTAAGGTGAGCGACTAAGGTGAGCGGCTAAGGTGAGCGGCTAAGGTGAGCGGCTAAGGCGAGCGACTAAGGCGAGCGGCTAAGGCGAACGGGGCGCGCGGCGGACGCCGCGCCGCCGCAGCCCGCACCAGCCCGCACCAGCCCGCACCAGCCCGCACCAGCCCGCAGCAGCCCGCAGCAGCCCCCAGGCCGTGCCCGGCAACGACCCGGCGCGCTGCCGGGTACGACGTTAAAATGGCGCTTCCTCCGTGCCGCGCGCGCCACTCTCCCGCCCCATGTACAAAGTCATCGCCACCGATCTCGACGGCACGCTGCTGAACAGCGACCACCAGCTCGACCCGTACACGATCGACACCGTTCGCCGGCTCGACCGCGACGGCGTGCAATTCGTGATCGCCACGGGGCGCCACTATGCGGACGTCGCCGGCATTCGCGACGTGCTCGGCATCCGGCCGTACCTGATCACGTCGAACGGCGCGCGAGTGCATGCGCCGGACGACACGACGATCCACGCGCAGGACGTCGACGCGGCGATCGTTCGCCGCCTCGTGCAGCCGGAAGTCGCCGGCGCGCACGGCCGCGTGATCGTCAACCTGTTTACCAACGACGGCTGGCTGATCGACCGCGAAGCGCCGCACCTGCTCGAATTCCATCAGGATTCGGGCTTCCGGTACGAGGTGATCGACATGGCCGCGCATGACGGCGCGGCTATCGCGAAGGTGCTGTATATCGGCGAACCGGCCGATCTGGCGGTCGTCGCCGAGCAGATGCGCGTGCAGTTCGGCGATGCGCTGTACGTCACGTACTCGCTGCCCGACTGCCTCGAGGTGATGACCGCGAACGTGTCGAAGGGGCGCGCGCTGCGCACGGTGCTCGCGCGGCTCGGCGTCGATACCGGCCACTGCATCGCGTTCGGCGACAACATGAACGACATCGACCTGCTCGAAACCGCCGGTCATGCGTTCATGATGAACAACGCGAATCCCGACCTGATCGCGCGGCTGCCGCACATTCCGCGGATCGGCAACAACTTCGACGCGGGCGTCGCCCGCCACCTGCGCACGCTGTTCTCGCTCGAAGACGACGTCGTCGCGTCCTGAGCGCCGGCCCCGTGCGCGTTTGCCGCGTGGAAATGAAAAACGGGCGCCAGGGGCGCCCGTTGAAATTGCCTGCCTCGATGTTCTTCGACAGCGTGAGGCTCGCTGCTCTGCTCGCTTGACCCCGTAGTGTTTATTCGCTTGTGCGAGCTGATGCGGGCAGCAGGTCGACGGCGTCGTCACGCCCGGCGACCAGCGGATAGATGATTCCGGCGAGCACCGCGCCGATCAGCGGCGCGACCCAGAACAGCCAGAGCTGGCCGATCGCGTCGCCGCCCACGAACAGCGCCGGGCCGGTCGAGCGCGCCGGGTTCACCGACGTGTTGGTGACGGGAATCGAGATCAGGTGAATCAGCGTCAGGCACAGCCCGATCGCGATCGGCGCGAAGCCGGCCGGCACGCCGCGCTTGTCGGTCGCGCCGAGGATCACGAACAGGAAGAAGCCCGTCATCACGACTTCGCAGATGAACGACGCGGCGAGCGAGTAGTGGCCGGGCGAGCGATCGCCGAAGCCGTTCGTCGCAAAGCCGCTGCCGACCACGTCGAAACCCGGCTTGCCGGTTGCGATCAGGTACAGCACGAACGCGCCGAGCGTGGCGCCCACCACTTGCGCGACGATGTACGGCGCGAGATCGCGTGCCGGAAAGCGGCCGGCGACCGTCAGGCCGACGCTCACCGCCGGGTTCAGGTGGCAACCGGAGATGTGGCCGATCGCGAAGGCCATCGTCAGCACGGTCAGGCCGAACGCGAGTGCGACGCCGGCAAAGCCGATGCCGAGGCCCGGAAAGGCGGCGGCCAGCACGGCGCTTCCGCACCCGCCGAGCACCAGCCAGAACGTGCCGAATACCTCTGCAGCGAGACGCTGAGAAAGATTCATGTAGGGACCTCGTTCGAGTGGGTTGAAGACCCGGGGCGACGCAACGGATTTATTCGGTCGTCCGGAATTGGTCTGGATTATAGGAAATGAATCGGGCCCGGGAGGGTAAACGATTGTTAAATTTGAATGGCTGACGAATGCCTTTTATTAGAATAAGTCCGCATTCTCGATATAGGCGATTCGGTTAAAGATGGCAGCATTAATTTCGAAGGGCAGGGCGGCAGTGCGGATGACGTAACGGATGTTGGTGTCCCGGCCGGATTCGCCGGGGCCGCATCATCGAAAAGGGGAGTCGAAAAATGTCTCAATACGCGAAACTCAAGGCGCAGATCGCCGATCTGCAGGCTCAGGCGGACGACGTGCGCCGCCAGGAAGTGGCGGCGGTGATTGCCGAAGTCCAGCAGAAGATTGCGGAATATGGGCTGACCGCCCAGGATCTGGGCTTCGCGGAGCGGGCGAAGCGCGGGCGCCCGCCGAAGAAGGCGCCGCTGCCGCCGAAATACCGCGATCCGAAGTCGGGTGCAACCTGGAGCGGGCGCGGCAAGCCGCCGAATTGGATCGTCGGGAAAAACCGCGATCGTTTCCTGATCGAATGACCGCAAGCCAAATAGAAAGAGCCGCATCGACGATGCGGCTCTTTCGTTTTACGCGCCGATTTCGGCGCGGTTTTTACCGCGCATTTCGTGGCGGATTTCCGTGTCAGGCGCCCGCAACCCGGCGCAATGCCGGCTGCTTGGCGGCCGCGCAAAGCGATTCGTAGGTTTCGACGTAACGCCGCGCCATCGCCTTCGCGCTGAAGCGCGTGTCGAACCGTTCGCGGATCGCGGTGCGCGACAGGCTGTCGATCCGGTGCAGCGCGCCGACCGCGCCCTGCACATCCTCGACGATGAAGCCGGTCACGCCGTCCTCGATCACTTCCGGCACCGAGCCGCGGTTGAACGCGACGACCGGCGTGCCGCAGGCCATCGCCTCGATCATCACCAGGCCGAACGGCTCCGGCCAGTCGATCGGGAACAGCAGCGCCTTCGCACCGGACAGGAACGCGGGCTTTTGCGCTTCGTTGATCTCGCCGATGAATTCGACGTGCGCCTGGTCGAGCAGCGGCTCGATCACTTCCTTGAAATAGTCGGCGTCGGCCTTGTCGACCTTCGCGGCGATCTTCAGCGGCAGCCCGCTTTGCGCGGCGATGCGGATCGCGGTGTCGACACGCTTTTCGGGACAGATCCGGCCGAGGAACGCGAGGTATTCGGGCTTCACGTCCGGCTGCGGCGTGAGCAGCGTGTCGGGCAGCCCGTGGTACACGGTGCCGGCCCACGCGGCCTGCGGCAGCGGCTTGCGCTGGTTGTTCGAGATCGACACGACCGGCGAATCGGGGAACGCGTCGAACACCGGCTGCAGTTCCGGCAGGTCGAGGCGGCCGTGCAGCGTCGTCACGTACGGCGTGTCGAGGCGCGACATCAGCGGGAACGGCAGGTAGTCGAGGTGGAAGTGCAGCACGTCGAATTCGTGCGCGACCCGGGCGACCTGCTCGAGGAGCCGCATATGGGGCGCCATCGAGTCGCGGACCGACGGGTCGAGCCGCAGTGCGCGCGGCCACGCCGCCTCGAGACGGGCCGACGTGACGGAGTCGCCGCTGGCGAACAGCGTCACGTCATGGCCGAGTTCGACGAGCGCCTCGGTGAGATAGGACACGACCCGCTCGGTGCCGCCGTAGAGTTTCGGCGGGACGGCTTCGTAGAGCGGCGCGATCTGGGCAATTCGCATGGATGTTCTCCAGTGTCGATCCGGGGGCGCGCTGGCGCCGGTGGGGATCCCGTACAAGGTGGCGGAACTCGCCGACGCACGCGCTTCGCGGTACGTGGCCGGGCCCTGGGCGGGTGCGCGGGGCGCCGGACGGCAAGCTGCGGGGCGGGCCGGCACGGCTCGCGCCGCCGCCCATTGGAGTCCATTATCGATATCGCCCTGAGGGGTTCGAGTGTTTTTTCAAACACTTAAGGCTTGTTACACGATGAAATACGCGAAAACCCCGAGAAAAAGGGCACGGAATCGTGAACCGAGATAGCTTCAACTATTGTTGCGCTATCGTGAAAAACCACTATAATTTTTACCGATCCGATTGCCGCCGGCCCTGCCGGCGAGCCTTCCGCCACCGGCGCGGCGGGCATCGGCCTCCTCGCAACCGAATCCGCGTTGCAACCCGTTTTTCCAATGGCGCCTTTCAATCGGCCTTGTCAGAAAAATTCCTACACGGTTTACAGACAAATCCTGCATGGCATACGCCACTTCGCTGATACCGACATAAATCCCGTTTGGCCAAAATTCGCCCTGTAAGACTATAAACGAGCCGACTGAGCGCCCGGTGCGCACTGATCGAGCAAACGTTTTCATAACATGAATGGCCAAAGCAACGCTCTTTAACGGGGGAATCATGGGCACCACCAGCGAAATGCTCAGTGAGATCAAAGAGGTCAACCTGTCGTACCTCCTCCTCGCGCAACGACTGCTGCGGGAAGACAAGGCGATGGGTATGTTCCGCATGGGCATTTCTCAGGAACTCGCCGACGTGCTCGCCAACCTCACGCTCGCGCAGACCGTGAAGCTGGCCGCGTCCAACCAGATGCTGTGCCGCTTCCGCTTCGATGATCACGCGCTGCTGTCGTCGCTCGCCGACAAGGGCCGCAGCGATGTCGTCGCGCACGCCCACTCGGCCATCCTGATGGCCGGGCAGCAGGTCGAAGGCGTCCGCTGATCCATTCCGCCTTGCGTTCGTCCCGGCGCGCCGCGCCGGCCGGCGGCGTATTGGCCATTCATTCGAACAACGTCAAGCGGACGGTTATCACCATGGCAAGCAAAAGCGTCGTGATCGAGGTGAAGGAAATCACCCTCGCCATCGAACTGATCGAACTGGGCGCCCGGCTGCAGCTGCTGGAGGCGGAGACGAGCCTGTCGCGGGACCGTCTGATCAAGCTGTACAAGGAACTGAAGGGCGTGTCGCCGCCGAAGGGGATGCTGCCGTTCTCGACCGACTGGTTCATGACGTGGCAGCCGAACATCCACTCGTCGCTGTTCTACAACATCTACCGGTTCATGCAGGACCACGGCCGCTGCGAGCCGATCCAGTCGATCGTGAAGGCGTACCGGCTCTATCTGGAGCACGTGAACCTGTCCGGCGACGAGGCCGCGCTGAGCCTCACGCGGGCATGGACGCTGGTGCGCTTCTTCGATTCGGGGATGCTGCAGATGACGCCGTGCACGCGCTGCGGCGGCCATTTCGTCGCGCATGCGCATGATCCGCATCAAGGTTTCGTGTGCGGCCTGTGCCAGCCGCCGTCGCGCGCCGGCAAGACGCGCAAGGCCGCCGCCGCGCGCGCCGAACTGGCCGCCGCCCTGGCCTGAGCGCCGGGCCGGGCAAGGCCGGGCGGGGCGCGAGCGTCGCAGGGGCGGCGCCCGCGGGCCGCGCGAATCGTCCGCGCACTGCTGGTAAACACCGTCGGGCCGCTGCCGGGCGGCCGCGAAAGTTTTCCTGCCGACTGCCGTAAACCTGTTTAACGGCGGTCTTCCCGCCGGTCTTTCGTGAGGGACAGGCAGTGCTGATTATCGTGGGAACACTCGTGACGCTGTTGTCGGTCTTCGGCGGTTATGCGCTGGCGGGCGGGCATCTGGGCGCCTTGATCCAGCCCATCGAGGTCCTGATGATCGTGGGCGCCGGCGTCGGCGCGTTCATCCTCGGCAACGGCGGCAAGACCATCAAGGCCACGCTGCGCGTGCTGCCGACGCTCTTCAAGGGCTCGAAATACACGAAGGACGTCTATATGGAGCTGATGGCGCTTCTTTACGTGCTGCTCGCGAAGGCACGCAAGGAAGGCACGCTGACGCTCGAGGCCGACATCGACGATCCGGAAAAGAGCCCGATCTTCACGCAATACCCGAAGATCCTCGCCGATCACCACATCGTCGAATTCCTGACCGACTACCTGCGCCTGATGGTGGGCGGCAACATGAACGCGTTCGAGATCGAGAGCCTGATGGACGAGGAGATCGAGACGCACCACACGGAAGGCGAAGGCCCGGCGCATGCGCTGATGCGCGTCGGCGACGCGATGCCGGCGTTCGGGATCGTCGCGGCCGTGATGGGCGTCGTCCACACGATGGCCTCGGCCGACAAGCCGCCCGCGGTGCTCGGCGCGATGATCGCGCAGGCGCTGGTCGGCACGTTCCTCGGGATCCTGCTGTCGTACGGGCTGATCGGGCCGCTCGCGAGCCTCGCGGAGCAGCGCGTGGCCGAGTCGACCAAGATGTTCCAGTGCATCAAGGTGACGATCCTCGCGACGCTGAACGGCTATGCGCCCGCGATCGCGGTCGAGTTCGGCCGCAAGGTGCTGTTCTCGACCGAGCGCCCGTCGTTCTCGGAGCTCGAAGAGCACGTGCGACGCGTAAAGGCGAAGTGAGGCGGAGCGACCGATGAGCAAGAGCAAGGATCGCGCGATCGTCGTCAAGCGGGTGGCCCCGGCGAAGAAGGGCCATCACGGCGGCGCATGGAAGCTCGCGTACGCGGACTTCATGACCGCGATGATGGCGTTCTTCCTGCTGATGTGGCTGCTGAGCTCGGTCACGCCGGTGCAGCTGAAAGGGATCGCCGAATACTTCAACATGCCGCTGAAGGCCGCGATCCTCGGCAGCGGCGACCGCAGCTCGCAGGATTCCAGCATCATCAACGGCGGCGGCCGCGACCTGTCGAGCGCGGACGCCGGCACGCTGCGCCGCACCGACGGCACGACGCCGCTTGCCGAGCGCCTCGCGAAGGCGGGCGACGAGCATTCGCGGTCGCAGGCGCAGGGCGCGCAGGACCGGCTCGAGCAGACGCGCCTGCACGACCTGCAGATCAAGCTGATGGCCGCGATCGAGGCCAATCCGACGCTGCGCCAGTTCAAGCAGCAGATCCGCATCGATTCGACGCTGATGGGGCTGCGCATCGAGATCGTCGATTCGCAGAAGCGGCCGATGTTCGCGATGTCGAGCGACCACGTCGAGCCGTACATGCGCGACATCCTGCGCGAGATCGGCAAGACGCTGAACGACGTGCCGAACCGGATCATCGTCCAGGGCCACACCGACGCCGTGCCGTACGCGGGCGGCGAGGGCGGCTACAGCAACTGGGAGCTGTCGGCCGATCGCGCGAACGCATCGCGCCGCGAGCTGATCTCCGGCGGCATGGACGAGGCGAAAGTGCTGCGCGTGCTCGGCCTCGCGTCGACGCAGAACCTGAACAAGGCCGATCCGCTCGATCCGGAAAACCGCCGGATCAGCGTGATCGTGCTGAATCGCAAATCCGAAGAAGCGCTGATGCGCGACGACGCGACGACGACGACGCTGTCCGCCGACGCGGCCGGTTCGAAGCTGCTCGCGCAGCAGCTCGGCGGCCCGACGCCGGCGGCGCGTCCGGTCGTGGCGAGCGCCGTGGCCGTGGCGCCGAAACCCTGACGTTTCCGAGACAGACATGATCCGAACCATTCTCGCCATCGACGACTCCGCGACCATGCGTGCGCTGCTGCAGGCGACGCTTGCGCAGGCCGGCTACGACGTGACGGTGGCGCCGGACGGCGAAGCCGGCTTCGACATGGCGGCGACGGCGCCGTACGACCTGGTCCTGACCGACCAGAACATGCCGCGCAAGAGCGGGCTCGAGGTGATCGCCGCGCTGCGCAAGCTGAGCGCGTACGCGGACACGCCGATCCTCATCCTGACGACCGAGGGCAGCGACGCGTTCAAGGACGCGGCACGCGACGCGGGCGCGACCGGCTGGATCGAAAAGCCGATCGACCCGGGCGTGCTGGTCGACCTGGTCGCCACGCTGTCCGAGCCGGCTGCCTCCTGACATGAACGCGACGAATTCAACCGGTGACCGGGCATGACTCTCGACATCACTCAGTTCTACCAGACCTTTTTCGACGAAGCGGACGAGTTGCTCGCGCAGATGGAGCAGCTGCTGCTGAACCTGGACGTCGATTCGCCCGATCCCGAGGATCTGGCGGCGATCTTCCGCGCCGCGCATTCGATCAAGGGCGGCGCGGCGACGTTCGGCTTTTCCGCGCTGACCGATACGACGCACATCCTCGAATCGCTGCTCGACCGCGCGCGCAACCATGAGCTGACGCTGACCAAGGAGATGGTCGACGCGTTCCTCGAAACGAAGGACGTGCTGTCCGACCAGCTCGTCGACTACCGCGCGAGCGCCGAACCGGACGCGGCCGCCGCCGCGGCGATCTGCGCGAAGCTCGAGCGGCTGAAGGCCGAAAGCGGCTCGGGCGCGCCCGCGGCAGCCGAGCCGGCGCCGGCCGCGCCTATGCCGGTCGCCGCCGCCGTGGCGCCGGCCGCCGAGCCCGTCGCAAGCGGCGATCGCGCGCCCGACCATGTGGTCGAGCAGGCCGTCGCGGCCGCGCATCCGGCGGCTGACGCCGACGCCGACGGCCCGCACCTGAAGATCACGCTGGTCGGCGTCGACGCGAAGGATCAGGCGCTGCTCACCGAGGAACTCGGCAACCTCGGCCGGATCGTCGGCCGCGAGGAAGCGGGCGCGGACCTGTCGCTGTGGGTCGAATCGGAGGTGCCGTCCGACGACATCGTCGCCGTGTGCTGCTTCGTGATCGACGAAAGCCAGATTCGCGTCGCACGCGGCACGGCGCCGGCCGCCGCCGGCGATGCGAAGGACGCGGCCGCCGTGGCCGCCGCACCGGCCGCCGCCGCGCCGCCCGCACGCGTCGAGGTGTTCGCGCCGCAGGCCGCCGCGCCGCAACCGGCTGCGCCGGCATCGACGCCGGCCGAGCCGCCCGCCGCCCCAGCCGCGGCAGCCGCCACGCCGCCGCAGCAACACGCTCGAGCGCAACCGCAGCCGGCCGAACACGCGGCGCCGGCCGCCGCCGCGCATCACGACGACAAGCGCGCCCGCCCGGCCGCCGCGGCCGCGGGCGGCGCCGAAGGCAGCTCGATCCGCGTCGGCGTCGAGAAGGTCGACCAGCTGATCAACCTCGTCGGCGAACTGGTGATCACGCAGGCGATGCTGGCCGAGACGGCCAGCGCGTTCGATCCCGCGCTGCACGACCGCCTGTTCAACGGGATGGCGCAGCTCGAGCGCAATGCGCGCGACCTGCAGGAAGCGGTGATGTCGATCCGCATGATGCCGATGGACTACGTGTTCAGCCGCTTCCCGCGCCTCGTGCGCGATCTCGCCGGCAAGCTCGGCAAGCAGGTCGAACTGGTCACGTTCGGCCAGGCGACCGAGCTCGACAAGAGCCTGATCGAACGGATCATCGATCCGCTCACGCACCTCGTGCGCAACAGCCTCGACCACGGGATCGAAACGGTCGACAAGCGCGTCGCGGCCGGCAAGGATGCGGTCGGCCAGCTCGTGCTGTCGGCCGCGCATCACGGCGGCAACATCGTGATCGAGGTGAGCGACGACGGCGCGGGCCTGAACCGCGAGCGGATCCTCGCGAAGGCCGCGAAACAGGGCATGCAGATCTCCGAGAACATCAGCGACGACGAAGTCTGGCAACTGATCTTCGCGCCGGGCTTCTCGACGGCCGAGACGGTGACCGACGTGTCGGGCCGCGGCGTCGGGATGGACGTGGTGAAGCGCAACATCCAGTCGATGGGCGGCCATGTCGAAATCTCGTCGCAGGCCGGCCGCGGCACGACCACGCGGATCGTGCTGCCGCTCACGCTCGCGATCCTCGACGGGATGTCGGTGAAGGTGGGCAGCGAGATCTTCATCCTGCCGCTGAACTTCGTGATGGAGTCGCTGCAGCCGTCGAACGACGACATCTATACGGTCGGCAACGGCGAGCGCGTGGTGCGCGTGCGCGGCGAATACCTGCCGCTCGTCGCGCTGCACGAGGTGTTCTCGGTCGACGACGCGCGCACCGACCCGACCCAGGGGATCGTCACGATCATGGAAACCGAGGGACGCCGCTTCGCGATGCTGATCGACGAGCTGGTCGGCCAGCAGCAGGTGGTCGTGAAGAACCTCGAAACCAATTACCGCAAGGTCCACGGCATCTCGGCGGCGACCATCCTGGGCGACGGCAGCGTCGCGCTGATCGTCGACGTCGCGGCGCTGAACCGCGAAACCCGTGCGACGCACGGCGCCCGTGCGGGCGCCGAACTCGCCGTCTTCTGACTCTCGCCATCAACCGATTGGGGGCAAACGTGTCCGCTGAAGTTCAAATGATCAATCCGGCCGCGGCGAACGCGGCCACGAGCCGCCGCGACGCCGAACACGGCGATGCGACGGGCCAGGAATTCCTCGTCTTCACGCTCGGCGACGAGGAGTACGGGATCGACATCCTGAAAGTGCAGGAAATCCGCGGCTACGACAGCGTCACGCGAATCGCGAACGCGCCCGAGTTCATCAAGGGCGTGATCAACCTGCGCGGGATCATCGTGCCGATCGTCGACATGCGGATCAAGTTCCACCTCGGCCGCGTCGAGTACGACCACCAGACCGTCGTGATCATCCTGAACGTGTCGAACCGCGTGGTCGGGATGGTGGTCGACGGCGTGTCGGACGTGCTGACGCTGCAGACCGACCAGATCATGCCGGCGCCGGAATTCGGCGCGACGCTGACGACCGAGTACCTGACCGGCCTCGGCACGGTCGACGGCCGGATGCTGATCCTGATGGACATCGAGAAGCTGATGTCGAGCCGTGAAATGGCGCTGATCGAGACACTCGGCGGGTAAGCGCGCCGCGCGCGCAGCAATTTCGGGAGAATCTGCAATGTTGCATAACTGGTCGATCCGCACGACGCTCACGGCGGTCGGACTCATCCTCGTGTGCCTGGCCGCCGCGGTCGGCGGGCTCGGCCTCTACGCGCTCAATCAGGCGAGCCGTTCGCTCGACGAGATCGCGCACGTCGACCTGCCGGCGATCCACACGCTCGACGACACGGCCGCGCAACTGCTGCGCTCGCGCGTGGCGCTCGATCGCTTCCGTACGCTGACCGAAGCCGGCAACGCGGCCGACGCGGCGAAGGTGCTCGACCGCGCGCAGGAGCTGTTCGCGAAGTCGAACCAGAACTGGCAGGCGTTCCAGTCGACGCCGAAGCTCGGTGTCGAGCAGGCGCTTCTCGACGAGCTCGCCGCACGCTACACGACGATCGTGAAGGAAGGCGTGGAGCCCGAATTTGCCGCGGCGCGCGCGGGCGACATGGCCGCGTACCACGCGGTGGCGGACACGAAGATCAGCCCGATGTTCGTCGCGTTCGACCAGACGGCATCGGCCGTGATCGCGGCGCTGCAGAAGCGCGCGCAAGAACGTCAGGCCGCGACGCAGTCGCAGATCTCGATGATGGTCGCGCTGATCGCGGCCGGCATCGCGATCGCGTTCGTCGTCGTGATCGCGATCCGCTTCGTGCTGCGCGGGCTGATCGTCCAGCCGATCGAGGATGCGATCGCGCACTTCGAGCGCATCGCCGAGGGCGACCTCACGCAGCCGGTGAACGTATCGAGCACGAACGAGATCGGCCGCCTGTTCGGCGGCATCAAGCGGATGCAGGACGCGGTGACGACGATGGTGCAGGCCGTGCATCGCGGCACCGAATCGATCGACGTCGGCGCGCGCGAGATCGCGACCGGCAACATCGACCTGTCGCAGCGCACCGAGGAGCAGGCCGCGTCGCTGCAGGAAACCGCGTCGAGCATGGAGCAGCTGACGGGCACCGTGCGGCAGAACGCGGAGAACGCGCGGCAGGCGAGCCAGCTCGCGGTAAACGCGTCGGACATCGCGACGCAGGGCGGCGAGGTGGTCGGCCAGGTCGTGTCGACGATGCAGGACATCGCGGCGAGCTCGGGCAAGGTCGTCGACATCATCGGCACGATCGAAGGCATCGCGTTCCAGACCAACATCCTCGCGCTGAACGCGGCCGTCGAGGCCGCGCGGGCCGGCGAGCAGGGCCGCGGCTTCGCGGTGGTCGCGGGCGAGGTGCGCTCGCTCGCGCAGCGCAGCGCGAGCGCCGCGAAGGAAATCAAGCAGTTGATCGGCGATTCGGCCGAGAAGGTCGACAGCGGGTCGGCGCTCGTCGCGCGCGCCGGCTCGACGATGGACGAGATCGTGCAGGCGGTGCGCCGCGTGACCGACATCATGGGCGAGATCAGCGCCGCGTCCGACGAGCAGTCGACCGGCATCGAGCAGGTCAACCGCGCGGTCGGCCAGATGGATGCGGTCACGCAGCAGAACGCGGCGCTCGTCGAGCAGGCGGCCGCCGCGGCCGCGTCGCTCGAGGAGCAGACGCGCCAGATGAAGGCGATCGTGTCGGGCTGGCGCGTCGCGGGCGGCATCGCGCTCGCGCCGGCGCGCAGCGTCGCGCGGTCGGCCGCGCACGAACCGGCGGCGCTGCCGTCGGCGTCGCGCCACGACGCGCCGGTCGCCGCGCTGCCGGCGCCGCACGGTGCGGCCCAGCCGGCGGCACGGCGCGCCGCGCCGGCGTCGCGCACGGCTGCGTCGGGCGCCGAGCACGAAGCGAAGCGCGCGGCCGACGCCGCGCCGCGCACGCAGAAGGACGCACCGGCTGCCCGGGGTGGCGCCGCCGCGGCGGGCGGCTATGGCCCGCGTCTGGCGAAGACGGCCGCCCCGGCGGACAAGCCGGCCGCGAAGCCCGCGCTCGTGCGCCCGGCGCTGAGCGGCGAGAAGCCCGCGCTGGCGGCCGCCGGCGCGTCCGACGACGACTGGGAGACCTTCTAAGCCATGCAGCACGCGCGCGCGCCGTTTCGACCCGATGCACCGGATGCCTCGCCTCGCGCGGGCGAGCCGGGGCGCGACTTCGCGTTCACCGGCGCGGATTTCGCACGCATTCGCGCGCTGATCCACCAACGCGCGGGCATCTCGCTGTCCGAGCACAAGCGCGACATGGCCTACAGCCGTCTCGCGCGCCGGCTGCGGGCGCGCGGCCTCGACACGTTCCGCGACTACCTCGACCTGCTCGAACAGGAAGACGATCCGCTCGAGTGGGAAGCATTCACCAATGCGCTGACGACCAACCTGACCGCGTTTTTCCGCGAGGCGCACCATTTCCCGATCCTGTCGGAATTCGTGAAAGGGCGGCCGGCGCCGGTCTCGGTCTGGTGCTCGGCGGCGTCGACCGGCGAGGAGCCGTACTCGATCGCGATCACGCTGATCGAGGCGCTCGGCGAAACGGCCGCGCGCGGCGCGTCGATCCTCGCGACCGATCTCGACACGCAGGTGCTCGCGAAGGCCGAAGCCGGCATCTACACGTACGACCAGGTCAAGCACCTGTCGCCGGAGCGGCTCAAGCGCTTCTTCCTGAAGGGCACGGGCGCGCAGGCCGGCCGCGTGAAGGTGCGCCCCGAGCTGCGCGCGATGATCCGCTTCGAGCAACTGAACCTGACCGATGCGGACTACGGGATCGCGAAGCCGTTCGACGCGATCTTCTGCCGCAACGTGATGATCTATTTCGACAAGCCGACGCAGGGGCAGGTGCTGTCGCGCTTCGAGCCGCTCGTGAAGCCGGGCGGCCTGCTGTTCGCCGGCCATTCGGAGAACTTCACGTACGTGACGCAGGCGTTCCGGCTGCGCGGGCAGACGGTGTACGAACTCACGCGCGACGCCGCGCAGGGCGCGCGCGCGCGCGGTGCGCCGGCGAGCGCGGCGGCCGAGCTGCCGTCGCCCGTGCGCGCACGGGCCGCGAGCGGCGCGCCGGCCCTGGGAGAGCGCGGATGAGCGCACTGCCGATCGCGACCAATCGCTACTTCGACAACCACTTCGAGCGCCCCGGCGTGAAGCTGTTGCCGAACGAGTTCTACACGACGGCCGATGACATGGTGCTGATGACCGTGCTCGGCTCGTGCGTCGCCGCGTGCCTGCACGACCCGTACGCGGGCATCGGCGGGATGAACCACTTCATGCTGCCGGACGACGGCGCCGATCCGGGCGCGGCCGCGTCGGAATCGATGCGCTACGGCGCGTATGCGATGGAAGTGCTGATCAACGAGCTGATCAAGGCCGGCGGGCGCCGCGAGCGCTTCGAGGCGAAGGTGTTCGGCGGCGCGGCCGTGCTGGCCGGGATGACGACGATCAACATCGGCGATCGCAACGCCGATTTCGTGCGCCGCTACCTCGCGCTCGAGCGCATCCGCATCACCGCGGAAGACTTGCAGGGCGTGCATCCGCGCAAGGTCGCGTTCATGCCGCACAGCGGGCGCGCGATGGTGAAGAAGCTGCGGCTGCAGGTGCCGGGCGTGACCGAGCGCGAAGCCGCGCTCGCGCGCGAGGCCGAGCGCGCCCGCCGCGCGCACGTCGAGCTGTTTGCCGCGAAGCGGCCTGCCGCGCCGCAGCCGGCGCGCCCGCGCATCGAGCTGTTCGGCGGGCGCGGCGCCGCGCCGGCCGGCAGCAGCGCGGCCGCAGCCGGCGGCGGACGGGCGGCAAACCTATCAAGAAAGCAGGAGGCATGACCGCAGTGCAGAAGATCAAAGTATTGTGCGTCGACGATTCGGCGTTGATCCGCAGCCTGATGACCGAGATCATCAACAGCCAGCCCGACATGACGGTGTGCGCGACCGCGCCCGATCCGCTCGTCGCGCGCGAGCTCATCAAGCAGCACAACCCCGACGTGCTCACGCTCGACGTCGAAATGCCGCGCATGGACGGGCTCGACTTCCTCGAGAAGCTGATGCGCCTGCGGCCGATGCCGGTCGTGATGGTGTCGTCGCTGACCGAGCGCGGCTCGGAAATCACGCTGCGCGCGCTCGAACTCGGCGCGGTGGATTTCGTCACGAAGCCGCGCGTCGGGATTCGCGACGGGATGCTCGACTACGCGGAAAAGCTCGCCGACAAGATCCGCGCAGCGTCGCGCGCGCGCGTGCGCCAGGCGCCGCAGCCGCAGGCCGCCGCGCGCGCGGCGGACAGCGCCGCGGCCGCGCCGATGATCAACAACCCGCTCGTCAGTACCGAGAAGCTGATCATCATCGGCGCGTCGACGGGCGGCACCGAGGCGATCCGCGAAGTGCTGACGCCGCTGCCGCCGGATGCGCCGGCCGTGCTGATCGCGCAGCACATGCCGCCGGGCTTCACGAAGTCGTTCGCGCAGCGGCTGAACGGGCTGTGCCGGATCGCGGTGAAGGAAGCCGAGCACGGCGAACGCGTGCTGCCCGGCCATGCGTACATCGCGCCGGGGCACGCACACCTGTTGCTCGCGAGAAGCGGCGCGAACTATATTGCGCAACTGTCGGACGAGCCGCCGGTGAACCGGCACCGCCCGTCGGTCGACGTGCTGTTCCGCTCGGCGGCGACGCACGCGGGCAAGAACGCGATCGGCGTGATCCTCACCGGGATGGGCCGCGACGGCGCGGCCGGCCTGCTGGAAATGAAACGCGCGGGCGCTTACACGTTCGCGCAGGACGAAGCGAGCTGCATCGTGTTCGGGATGCCGCGCGAGGCGATCGCGCTCGGCGGCGCGGACGAGGTCGCGCCGCTCGCCGACATGAGCCGCCGCGTGATGGCGCGCCTGGCGACGATGGGCGACCGCGTGCAGCGCGTGTGAATGGAATGTCACGGGGCGCGTGCCACGCTACACGCCTCGACGGAAACGAATCTGGAAAGGAACGACGATGGACAAGAGCATGAAAATCCTGGTGGTGGACGATTTCCCGACGATGCGCCGGATCGTCCGCAACCTGCTCAAGGAACTGGGCTACACGAACGTCGACGAGGCGGAAGACGGCGCGGCCGGCCTCGCGCGGCTGCGCGGCGGCGGCTTCGACTTCGTGATCTCCGACTGGAACATGCCGAACCTCGACGGCCTCGCGATGCTGAAGGAAATCCGCGCGGACGCGACGCTCACGCATCTGCCGGTGCTGATGGTCACGGCCGAGTCGAAGAAGGAGAACATCATCGCGGCCGCCCAGGCCGGCGCGAGCGGCTACGTCGTGAAACCGTTCACGGCCGCGACGCTCGACGAGAAGCTGAACAAGATCATCGACAAGATGGCCAAGACCGGGAGCTGAACGTGAACGAGCCGATCCATGCGGCGCTCGCCGGCGCAGCGGTCAACGCCGACGGCCATGCCGAAGGCGCCGATTACGCGAGCGACCGGATCCTCGCGCGCATCGGCCACGTCACGCGCACGCTGCGCGATTCGATGCGCGAGCTCGGGCTCGACAAGCATGTCGAGCGCGCGGCCGAAGCCGTGCCCGATGCGCGCGACCGGCTGCGCTACGTCGCGACGATGACCGAGCAGGCCGCGGTGCGCGTGCTGAATGCGATCGAGATCGCGAAGCCGATGCAGGAGCGCGTCCAGAACGAGGCCGAAGCGCTTGACGCACGCTGGGCGCAGTGGTACGCGGCGCCCATCGAGCACGCGGAAGTGCGCGAGCTGATGGACGATACGCGCGCGTTCCTGCGCACGCTGCCCGAATCGACGGCGGCGACCCGCGCGCAACTGCTCGAGATCATGCTCGCGCAGGATTTCCAGGATCTGACCGGGCAGGTGATCAAGAAGATCATGGACATGGTCTACCTGATCGAGCAACAGCTCCTCACCGTGCTCGTCGAGAACATCGCGCCCGAGCGGCGCGAGCAGTTCGCGGCCACCGCCGCCGCGCTCGCGGCCGAACAGATCAGCGCGACCGGCAGCCCCGAGTCGCTGCTGAACGGCCCGCAGATCGCGCCGGAAGGCAAATCCGACGTGGTTCAGGACCAGGGGCAGGTCGACGACCTGCTCGCGAGCCTCGGTTTCTGACCTGCCGCGGCGCAGCCGCGCGCCCCTTCGCCGGGCGCCCCTTTGCCGGGCGCCCCTTTGCCGGGCGCCCCTTTGCCGGGCGCCCCGTTCCGCGGGGTCGCCGATGCGCGCATTCCCCGTTTCCTGCGTCGTTTCCCCGAGCCCGCCACCGCTGCGCGGCGCGGCGTGATCCTGTGTCGAATTGACACTTGGACACACTCCGCAGGCATACTACGCGTCAGCAGCAACGCAGGGTCATTCGTACGATTCATCAGTGGACAGGCGGCGCGGGCCGATGGCGGCGCCGTCGGCAACGCAGCCAGTCCCTTGGGGGGGAACGTGAAGCTGAAACGCTTGGGCTGGACCGTCGCGCACGCGACGGCTGCAATGGGTGTGCTGTGGGCGGTCCACGCACACGCGGAACTGGGCGGCGCGCCGATGTCGCCGCCGGCGGACGATCAGGCCGCCACCGTGCGCGCGCTGCAGCGCGCAATGCGCTCGGCGGACGGCGTGCAGACGAGCGCGGCCGCCTATACCGTGCGCGAGATCACGCTCGGGTCGGGCACCGTCATCCACGAATACACGTCGGCCGCAGGCAGCGTGTTCGGCCTCGCCTGGCGCGGGCCGACGATGCCGGATCTCGCGTCGCTGCTCGGCAGCTATTTCCCGCAGTACACGGCCGGCGTCCAGGCGGCGCACCGGGCGCGCGGCTGGCGCGCGCCGGTGGCCGTCGAGACGAGCGGCCTCGTGATCCGGACGGGCGGCCACATGGGCGCCTTCTCCGGCCAGGCATGGCTGCCGTCGGCGCTGCCTGCCGGCGTGGCCGGCACCGATATCCAGTGACAGCGGGAGAGCGATCTTGAGCATTCCTCGTACATTCAAGCGCTGGCTCGGCGTGCTGGGCCTCCTGGCCGCGACGGCCGTGCTCGTGACGGCATGCGGCGGCGGCGATGGCGGCGGCGGCAGTGCGGGCAACAACGGCAATACCGGCAACAACGGCAATACCGGCAACAACGGCTCCGACGGCAACAGCGGCAACACGGCCGTCATCACGGTCGGCGCCGGCGCCGCGAACGTGATCAACATCCCGACCGTCAGCGTGAAGGTCTGCGTGCCGGGCACGTCGAACTGCCAGATCGTCAACAACGTGCTCGTCGATACCGCGTCCTACGGGCTGCGGCTCGTCGGCAGCGCGGTGTCGGGCGTGCTCGGCAGCCTGCCGCATGTGACGAGCGGCGGCGCGCCGGTCGCCGAATGCGGCAAGTTCGTGTCGAGCTACACGTGGGGGTCGGTGCGCACGGTCGACCTGTCGATCGGCTCCGAGCAGGCGGCGTCGCTGCCGGTGCAGATCATCGGCGACCTCGGCACGGCGAACGTGCCGAGCTCGTGCACGAACGGCGGCGCGTCGGCCAACTCGACGGGCGCGCTCGGCGCGAACGGGATCCTCGGCATCGGGCCGGCGCCGTACGACTGCGGCACGACGTGCGCGACGTCGACGTCGACGAGCAACAACTACTACGCGTGCCCGAACGGCGACAACGCGAGCTGCACGGTCGCGCTCGTGCCGCTCGCGCAGCAGGTCGCGAACCCCGTGCATCGTTTCGCGAACAACGACGGCGTGAGCGTGCAGATGCCGACCATCTCGGACAACGGGCAGGCGAGCGCGACCGGCACGCTGACGTTCGGCCTGCCGAACCTGAGCGGCAAGACGGTGATGACGTCGACCACGACCGGCGACGTCAGCGCGACGTTCCAGGGGCGCAACGTGACCGCGTTCTTCGATACGGGCTCGAACGCGTATTTCTTCAACGATTCGGCGCAGACGGTCTGTTCGAGGAATACGGAGTTCTACTGCCCGTCGTCCACGACCACCTATTCGGCGACGCTGAGCGGCCAGAACGGCGCATCGGGCACCGTGTCGATGCCGGTCGCGAACGCGGATTCGCTGTTCTCCAATTCGTCGACGTTCGCGTTCAACGACATCGCGGGGCCGTTCGGCTCGTCGTCCAGCTGGCTCGACATCGGCATGCCGCACTTCTACGGCAAGACGATCTACTTCGGGATGGACAAGACCGCGAGCGGCGGCGCGCAGCCGTTCGTCGCGTTCTGACGCGGCACGGCCGCGGGCAGCAGCAAAAAGGGGGCGGGCGATCGCCCCCTTTTTTTATCCGACAGCCGGCCGCGCGCGCACTACGGATCGAATCGCCGCCGTGTGCGCGCGCAGCGCCTACGATGTAAGACCGGCACCGGTGCCGGCACGACATCGAGGAGACAGCGCCATGACCCCGCGCATACAACGCATCACGCCGTTCCTGTGGTTCGATCGCGACGCCGAGGCGGCGGCCCATTTCTACGTATCGGTGTTCGACAACGCGCGCATCGTGCACGTTGCGCGCTACGGCAAGGCCGGCGCGCATGCGTCCGGACAGGCCGAGGGCACGGTGATGACGGTCGCGTTCGAACTCGACGGGCAGGCGTTCGTCGCGCTGAACGGCGGTCCCGTGTTCCAGATGACGCCGGCCGTGTCGTTCGTCGTCAACTGCCGCGACCAGGACGAGATCGACCATTACTGGGCGCGCCTGTCCGAAGGCGGCGACGCGCGCGCTCAGCAATGCGGCTGGCTGCGCGACCGCTTCGGCGTGTCGTGGCAGGTCGTGCCCGTGCAGATGGCCGAGCTGATGACGGGCGACCCGGCCCGCGCCGAGCGCGTGATGGCGCAGGTGATGACGATGAAGAAGCTCGATCTCGGCGCGCTGCAGCGGGCGGCGGCCGGTTAGGGGCGGTCGGCCAGGCCGCTTCGCTCGGTCTGGCCGTTCAGGCTCTTCGCGCCTTTCACGCCTTTCACGCCTTTGAGGCCGGTGGCCGCCCGTGCCGTATTGCCGTCGGGCCAGGCGATGCGGCCGGTATCGACAATGGCGAAGGGTGACGCGACCGCCGCGCCTGCGTATTGCCGGCTGCCCGGTTAATCGCATGCCGGATACTCGAGTCGATTATCGGGGCGGCCGTTTCATTCGGCTGTAATCGAATGCCGGATTATCCGGGCCGTCGTTTCCGTCAGATCTTCACGATTATTAAAATGACGCGGCGTGCAAGCCGCGACCAAGCCGAATGCGCCATTGCAGCCATTTCCGTGTCATATGGGCGTGCGATACGCCCCTGTGCGCGTATTGCGCCGCATGCGAAAAGAGATGGAGCGCACTGAAATTCAACCCTATAATTTCGGCGTTGTTTCCGGGGTGCCAATATAAAACAGGAGGGTAATAAGATGAATTTTTCCGAAGCCATTCGTGCCGTACTGAATAAATACGCCACGTTCGAAGGCCGTGCGCGCCGCGCCGAATACTGGTATTTCGCGCTGCTGAGCTGCGTGCTGTCGATCGTCGGCCAGATCATCGGCGCGGCCGGCCGCGACGGCGGGCTGATCACGCTGCTGTTGCTCGGCGCGATCTCCCTGGTGTCGCTCGCGCTGATCGTTCCGGGCATCGCGGTCAGCGTGCGCCGCCTGCACGATACGGGCCGCTCGGGCTGGTTCCTGCTGCTCGCGCTGATTCCGATCGTCGGCAGCATCCTGCTGCTCGTGTGGATGTGCTCGCGCGGCACCGAAGGCCCGAACCGTTTCGGCGCGGACCCGATTCCGGCCGTCTGACCGACGCTGGCCCCCGCGCACGACGCCGTTGGGGGCCGTTTGCCCCGCTTCACCCGCTTTCCCGCCCGCCGTTTCACCGTTCCCTTCGCATCGCACCGTCACCGTCCCGCCTGCGGCCGCCATTTCGCCGACGCGCCGACCGGCCTGCTTTCGCGCCGCGCCGCGCGTCGTTCCGCCCCCGCTCCGGCCGCGTTCGCGGCCGCTCGCCCGATTCCCCGAAATACCCCCCTTTCCCGGCTTTGCTCGACCGATCGGCGTTTGACGCCTCCATGAATAATCGGTGTCACTGAAAAACGGCATTCCGCCGTACCCGACTGGAGGCCCCGTGGCAGACGAGAGCGATCTCGACAAGACCGAAGCCGCCACTCCCAGGCGCCGCGAGAAGGCGCGCGAGGAGGGGCAGGTCGCGCGTTCGCGCGAACTGGCTTCGTTCGCACTGCTCGCGGCGGGGTTCTACGGCGCATGGCTGTTCGCGGGCCCGTCGGGCGCGCATCTGCAGGCGATGCTGCGCGGCGCGTTCACGTTCGATCGCGCGACCGCGTTCGACACCGACCGGATGCTGTCGGCGGCCGGCAGCGCGAGCCTCGAAGGCTTCGCCGCGCTGCTGCCGCTCCTCGCGCTCACCGGCGTCGCCGCGCTGCTCGCGCCGATGGCGCTGGGCGGCTGGCTGATTTCGCAGAAGACGCTCGAACTGAAGTTCGACCGCCTGAACCCGATCGCGGGCCTCGGCCGGATCTTCTCGATCCAGGGGCCGATCCAGCTCGGGATGTCGATCGCGAAGACGCTGGTCGTCGGCGGGATCGGCGGCGTCGCGATCTGGCGCAGCAAGGACGAACTGCTCGGCCTCGCGACCCAGCCGCTCGGCGCCGCGCTGCCCGATGCGCTGCATCTGGTCGCCGTGTGCTGCGGCACGACGGTCGCCGGGATGCTGGTGGTCGCCGGGCTCGACGTGCCTTACCAACTCTGGCAGTACAACAAGAAGTTGCGCATGACGAAGGAAGAAGTGAAGCGCGAGCATCGCGAGAACGAGGGCGACCCGCACGTGAAGGGGCGGATTCGCCAGCAGCAGCGCGCGATCGCCCGCCGCCGGATGATGGCGGCCGTGCCGAAGGCCGACGTCGTCGTCACGAACCCGACGCACTTCGCGGTCGCGCTGCAATACACGGATGGCGAGATGCGCGCGCCGAAGGTCGTCGCGAAGGGCGTGAACCTCGTCGCCGCACGCATCCGCGAACTCGCGGCCGAACACAACGTGCCGCTGCTCGAAGCGCCGCCGCTCGCGCGTGCGCTGTATCACAACGTCGAACTCGAGCGCGAGATCCCCGGCTCGCTGTACTCGGCGGTCGCCGAAGTGCTCGCGTGGGTCTACCAGCTCAAGCGCTTCCGGTCGGAAGGCGGCGCGTTCCCGGCGGTGCCGGTCGATCTCGACGTGCCGGCCGAACTCGACAAGGGCGCGTCGGTCGCCGCCGACGACGAACGTGAAGAAGCCGAAGACGCGCTCGGCCAGCAAGGGAACGCGGCATGAGCACCCCGACCACCGGCCTGTTCGCCAAACGCACGAACCCGTTCGCGGGCACCAACCTGCGCGCGCTCGCGGGCCCGATCCTCATCTGCATGATCCTGGGGATGATGATCCTGCCGCTGCCGCCGGTGCTGCTGGATCTGCTGTTCACGTTCAACATCGCGCTGTCCGTGATGGTGCTGCTCGTCAGCATGTACACGATGAAGCCGCTCGACTTCGCGGCGTTCCCGAGCGTGCTGCTGTTCTCGACGCTCCTGCGCCTGTCGCTGAACGTCGCGTCGACGCGCGTCGTGCTGCTCGAAGGCCACACCGGGCCGGATGCCGCCGGCCAGGTGATCGAGGCGTTCGGCCACTTCCTCGTCGGCGGCAACTTCGCGGTCGGCATCGTCGTGTTCGTGATCCTGATGATCATCAACTTCATGGTGATCACGAAGGGCGCGGGGCGGATCGCCGAAGTGTCCGCGCGCTTCACGCTCGACGCGATGCCCGGCAAGCAGATGGCGATCGACGCCGACCTGAACGCCGGCCTCATCAACGAGGAACAGGCGCGCAAGCGGCGCCTGGCCGTCTCGCAGGAAGCCGAGTTCTACGGGTCGATGGACGGCGCGTCGAAGTTCGTGCGCGGCGACGCGATCGCCGGCCTGATCATCATGGCGATCAACGTGATCGGCGGGCTGATCGTCGGGATGGTCCAGCACGACATGAGCTTCGCCGCGGCCGGCACCAACTACACGCTGCTGACGATCGGCGACGGCCTCGTCGCGCAGATCCCGTCGCTCGTGATCTCGACCGCGGCCGGCGTGATCGTGTCGCGCGTCGCGACCGACGAGGACATCGGCACGCAGATCACCGGCCAGCTGTTCACGAACCCGCGCGTGCTGAACATCACCGGCGCGATCATCGTGCTGATGGGGCTGATCCCCGGGATGCCGCACTTCGCGTTCCTCGCGCTCGGCGCCGGCGCGATCTGGCTCGCGCGCACGCAGACCCGGCGCGCGGCGGCCCGCAAGGCGGCCGGCGACGTGACCGACATCGCGCCGCCCGCCGTGCTGCCGGCCGACAGCCACGAAGCGACCTGGGACGACGTGCAGCTGATCGACCCGCTCGGCCTCGAAGTCGGCTACCGGCTGATTCCGCTCGTCGACAAGAACAGCGACGGCGAGCTGCTCAAGCGCATCAAGAGCATCCGCAAGAAATTCGCGCAGGAAATCGGCTTCCTGCCGCCGGTGATCCATATCCGCGACAACCTCGAACTGCGGCCGAACGCATACCGGATCGCGCTGAAGGGCGTCGAGATCGGCTTCGGCGAAGTGTTCCCGGGCCAGTGGCTCGCGATCAACCCGGGCCAGGTGACGGCCGCGCTGCCGGGCGCCGTCACGCAGGATCCGGCGTTCGGGCTGCCGGCCGTGTGGATCGACGTCGCGATGCGCGAGCAGGCGCAGGTGTACGGCTACACGGTGGTCGATGCGAGCACGGTCGTCGCGACCCACCTGAATCATCTGGTCGTCCAGCATGCGGCCGAGTTGCTCGGCCGCCAGGAAGTGCAGGCGCTCGTCGAGCGCACCGGCAAGGACGCGCCGTCGCTCGTCGAGGACCTCGTGCCGAAGACGATCTCGCTCACCACGCTGCAGAAGGTGCTGCAGAACCTGCTCGAGGAAGGCGTGCCGATCCGCGACATGCGCACGATCCTCGAGGCCGTGTCCGAGCATGCGGGCCGCGGCGACGCGTTCGAGATCACGGCCGCGGTGCGCCTCTCGCTCGGCCGCGCGATCACGCAGCAGTGGTATCCGGGCAACGGCGAAATGCAGGTGATGGGCCTCGACGCGAATCTGGAGCGCGTGCTGTCGCAGGCGCTCGCCACCGGCGCGAACCCGGGCCTCGAGCCCGGCCTCGCGCACAACCTTCTGACCGGCACGCAGCAAGCGTTGCTGCGTCAACAGAATCTCGGGCTGCCGCCGGTGCTGCTGGTGCAGCACGCGCTGCGCGCGATGCTCGCGCGTTTCCTGCGCCGCAGCCTGCCGCAATTGAAAGTGCTGTCGTACGCCGAAGTGCCGGACACACGCACGATCAAAGTCGTTAACGTCATCGGGGGTTCCGCTTGAACATTCGCAAATTCACCGGCGCAACGAGCCGCGACGCACTTCGTCTCGTGCGCGAGGCGCTCGGCGCCGACGCGGTCGTGCTGTCGAACCGCACGCTCGATGACGGCAGCGTCGAAATCGTCGCACTCGCCGATTCGGATCTCGCCGCGGTGGCGCCGCCGGCCGCGCGGCCGCGCTTCGCTTCGCCGCGCCTGCCGGAATCCGTGCCGGCCGCCGCCGTGCCGGGCATCGTGTCGCGCCCGGGCATCGCCCCGCGCCCGGCCGTCAATCCGTATGCGGCGGGCGAAGGAGGACTGCCTGACGTGTTCTCGTCCGTGTTCGGCGCGAGCGCCGACGCGCAAGAGGCTGACATGCATGCTTCGTCGAGCGATGCGGACGCGCCGGCCGCCGCGCCGTCGATCGCCGCGCCGGCCGCCGGAGCGCCGGCCGCCGGATCGCCGGCCGCCACTTCCGAACCCGCACCGTGGCTGGTCGAGCACGCGAAGCGCCTGACGCAGCAGCGCGACGCGCTGATCGCCCGTGCGCAGGCGCCGGTCGAGCCGCCGGCAAGCGCGCCGCAGCCCGCGGCCAGCGCGACGCCGCCCGACTGGGCTCGCGACATCGTGCGCGAGGCCGAACGCCGGATGCCGAACGCAGGATCGCCTGCCGCCGGGTCGCCGGCCGCAGGATCGCCTGCCGCCACGAAGCGCACACCCGACACGGGCGCCGCGTACGCGGCGAGGGCGGCGGAACGCACGCGCCTGCCCTCCGACGCGGCCGCCGCGGTGGCCGACGCGGTGAAGTCGCGCATCGAGCGGATCGTCAACGACACCGTGATGCAGGAGCTCGGCGAGCTGCGCGGGATGATGGAGGAGCAGTTCGACAGCCTGATGTGGCACGACCGCCAGCGTCGCAGCGCCGTTCACGGCGCGCTGACGAAGCACCTGTTCGCGGCCGGTTTCTCCGCGCAGCTCGTGCGGATGCTGGTCGACAACCTGCCGGCCGGCGACGGCGCGCAGACCTTCGAGCAGGCCGCCGAATGGGCGCAGTCGGTGCTCGCGTCGAACCTGCCGGTGCTCGACAGCGAGGACGCGCTGATGGAGCGCGGCGGCGTGTTCGCGCTGATGGGGCCGACGGGCGTCGGCAAGACGACCACCACCGCGAAGCTGGCCGCGCGCTGCGTGATGCGCTTCGGCGCGAGCAAGGTCGCGCTGCTGACCACCGACAGCTACCGGATCGGCGGCCACGAACAACTGCGCATCTTCGGCAAGATCCTCGGCGTGCCGGTGCACGCGGTGAAGGACGCGGGCGATCTCGCGCTCGCGCTGTCCGAGCTGCGCAACAAGCACATCGTGCTGATCGACACGATCGGCATGAGCCAGCGCGACCGCGCGGTGTCCGACCAGATCGCGATGCTGCACGGCGCGAACGCACCGGTGCAGCGCCTGCTGCTGCTGAACGCGACGAGCCACGGCGACACGCTCAACGAAGTCGTGCAGGCGTACCGCAGCGCGGGCGAGCACCCCGACCTGGCCGGCTGCATCCTGACCAAGCTCGACGAGGCGACCCACCTCGGCGGCGTGCTCGACACGGTGATCCGCTACAAGCTGCCGGTCCACTACGTGTCGACCGGCCAAAAGGTGCCGGAGAACCTGTACGTCGCGTCGACCCGATTCCTGCTGAAGAGCGCGTTCTGCGTGCCGCGCGACGGCTCGCCCTTCGTGCCGCAGGACGACGACATGCCGACGCTGCTCTCCGCACTGACCGCGCGTTCCACCGCCGAGCTGCACGAGGTGCGATTTGGATAAACCGATCATCGATCAGGCCGAAGGGCTGCGCCGCCTGCTGGCCGGGCGCGCGTCGCGCATCGTCGCGGTGACGGGCGGGCCGGCGGGCGTCGGCTGCACGTCGACCGTCGTGAATCTCGCGGCGGCGCTCGCGTCGCTCGGCAAGGACGTGCTCGTCGTCGACGAGCGCGCCGACGTGCGCTCGGCCAGCGCGACGCTCGCCGGCGCGTGGCTGCGCGACGGCGCGCGCACGCGGGTCGCGGCCGGTTTCAGCCTGTGCGCGGCGGCGCGGCTCGCGCGTGCCGGCTACAGCGACGCGCAACTGAGCGACTTCATCGACGGCCCGGCCGACATCGTCCTCGTCGACGCGCAGCTCGGCGCCGACGGGGCGTTCTCGGCGCTCGCGCGCGAAGCGCACGACGTGCTGGTCGTCACGCGGGTCGCCGCGCAGGCGATCACCGAGGCGTATGCGTGCATGAAGCGGCTGCATTTCGCGCACGCGTTCGCGCAGTTCCGCGTGCTGACCAACCAGGTCGGCAGCCATGCGGACGCGAAGGCGGCGTTCGACAACCTCGCGGGCGTCGCGAACCGCTACCTGACCGTGTCGATCGCCGACGCGGGCTGCGTGAGCACCGATCCGCTCGTCGAGCACGCCCGCGAATTGATGCATGCGGTGGTCGACGCGTTTCCGTCGTCGTCCGCCGCGCGCGACTACCGGCAGATTGCCGCCGACCTGTTGTACTGGCCGATGCGCCCGCGTTCGGGTGCGGGCCGCGCGGTCCACGCCGGCGGCAAGCCGTCGTACGAGGCGGGCGCGGCACACGCCGCGTGAGCGCCACCCGGAGGAGGGAGCCATGATGTACAACGCTCAAGGAAAGATGTCCCAGGCCGACGTGCTCGCGCAATACGCGCCGCTCGTGCGTCGCCTCGGATTGCAGCTCGTCGCGAAAATGCCGGCGAGCGTCGATCTCGACGACCTGATCCAGGCCGGCATGATCGGCCTGATGGACGCGGCGGGCCGCTACAAGGAAGACCAGGGCGCGCAGTTCGAGACCTACGCGACGCAGCGCATCCGCGGCGCGATGCTCGACGAGCTGCGCAGCAACGACTGGCTGCCGCGCAGCCTGCGCAAGACCTCGCGCGAGGTCGAGCACGCGGTGCACCAGGTCGAGCAGCACCTCGGCCGCTCGGCGAGCGAGACCGAGATCGCGCAGCACCTGAACATGCCGCTCGACGAATACCAGGGGATGCTGCAGGACCTGCACGGCAGCCAGCTCATCTACTACGAGGATTTCGATCGCGCGGCCGACGACGAGCCGTTCCTCGACCGCTATCGCGTCGATCACGCCGATCCGCTGTCGGCGCTGCTCGACGAACACCTGCGCGAGGCGCTCGTCGAGGCGATCGAGCGGCTGCCGGAGCGCGAGAAGCTGCTGATGTCGCTGTACTACGAACGGGGTCTGAATCTGCGCGAGATCGGCGCGGTGCTCGAGGTGAGCGAATCGCGCGTGTGCCAGTTGCACAGCCAGGCCGTCGCGCGTCTGCGCGCGCGGCTGCGCGAGCAGGCGTGGGTGGGCGCGGAGTCCTGACCCTCTGCCGACGGCGGCGGCGCGCCGGCGCCGCGCGCTCGCGCCGTATGCGGTGCTTGCGCATTTCGCGCGCCGATTTGCTACAATCCCCTCCGTTTTCCGAGGAGCGTTGCGACGGACCATCCTGCGTCCGCCAGGCTCGGAAGGCTTCACCAAGCAGCCGTGCGGCGATTTTTTCGCGCCGGCCCCGCTTCCTGAACGGCGCTCACGTCACCAATCTAGAAACTTTTTAGAAAGGAGGGCGTGATGAACGCCATTATCGATTCCAAGGCTTCCCACGATTACGTCGTCGCCGACATGGCGCTGGCCGGCTGGGGCCGCAAGGAACTCAACATCGCCGAGACCGAAATGCCGGGCCTCGTGCAGATCCGCGACGAATACAAGGCGCAGCAGCCGCTGAAGGGCGCGCGCATTGCCGGTTCGCTGCACATGACGATCCAGACGGGCGTGCTGATCGAGACGCTGAAGGCGCTCGGCGCGGACGTGCGCTGGGCGTCGTGCAACATCTTCTCGACGCAGGACCACGCGGCCGCCGCGATCGTCGAAGCCGGCACGCCGGTGTTCGCGTTCAAGGGCGAGTCGCTCGACGAATACTGGGAGTTCTCGCACCGCATCTTCGAATGGCCGAACGGCGAATTCGCGAACATGATCCTGGACGACGGCGGCGACGCCACGCTGCTGCTGATCCTCGGCTCGAAGGCCGAGAAGGACCGTTCGGTGATCGCGAAGCCGACCAACGAGGAAGAAGTCGCGCTGTACAAGTCGATCGCCGCGCACCTCGACGTCGACGCGAACTGGTACTCGAAGCGCCTCGCGCACATCAAGGGCGTGACGGAAGAAACCACGACCGGCGTGCACCGTCTGTACCAGATGGAAAAGGACGGCCGCCTGCCGTTCCCGGCGTTCAACGTGAACGATTCGGTCACGAAGTCGAAGTTCGACAACCTGTACGGCTGCCGCGAGTCGCTCGTCGACGGCATCAAGCGCGCGACCGACGTGATGATCGCGGGCAAGGTCGCGGTCGTTGCCGGCTACGGCGACGTGGGCAAGGGTTGCGCGCAATCGCTGCGCGGCCTGGGCGCGACCGTGTGGGTCACCGAAATCGATCCGATCTGCGCGCTGCAGGCGGCGATGGAAGGCTACCGCGTCGTGACGATGGAATACGCGGCGGACAAGGCCGACATCTTCGTGACGGCCACCGGCAACTACCACGTGATCAATCACGATCACATGAAGGCGATGCGTCACAACGCGATCGTCTGCAACATCGGTCACTTCGACTCGGAAATCGACGTCGCGTCGACGCGCCAGTACCAGTGGGAAAACATCAAGCCGCAGGTCGACCACATCATCTTCCCGGACGGCAAGCGCATCATCCTGCTGGCCGAAGGCCGCCTCGTGAACCTCGGCTGCGCGACCGGCCACCCGTCGTTCGTGATGTCGAATTCGTTCGCGAACCAGACGCTCGCGCAGATCGAACTCTTCACGCGCGGCGACCAGTACGAGAACAAGGTGTACGTGCTGCCGAAGCATCTCGACGAAAAGGTCGCGCGCCTGCACCTCGCGCGCATCGGCGCGAACCTGTCGGTGCTGTCGGACGAGCAGGCCGCGTACATCGGCGTGCAGAAGGACGGCCCGTTCAAGCCGAACCACTACCGCTACTGATGCGCCGCCGCCGCCGCGCCGTGCATGCCCGTCGCGGGCCGCGCGGCGCGGCGGCGCTCACCGATCGTACCGATCGACAACCGAACCGGAGCCCTCCATGAGCGTCATCCTCACCTGGGTCATCAACGCGCTCGCGCTGCTGATCATCACGTACCTCGTGCCGTCGATCCACATCAAGAGCTTCGGCACCGCGTTGATCGTCGCGGTCGTGCTCGGGCTGATCAACACGGTGATCCGGCCGGTGCTGATCCTGCTGACGCTGCCCGTCACGATCGTCACGCTCGGGGTGTTCATCCTCGTCGTGAACGCGCTGTGCTTCTGGTTCGCGTCGTCGCTGCTGAAGGGCTTCGAGGTGTCGGGGTTCTGGTCCGCGTTCTTCGGTTCGATCCTGTACAGCATCGTGTCGTGGCTGCTGTCCGCCCTGATCTTCGGCCAGCGCGACATCGGCTGAGGGCCGGCGGGCGCAGGCCCAACCCCATCGAATCATGAAACCGATCGAACTCTCGTTTGAATTCTTCCCGCCGAAGACGGCGGACGGCGTCGAAAAGCTGCGCGCCACGCGCGCGCAGCTGCTGCCGCTGAAGCCGAAATTCGTCTCCGTGACGTTCGGCGCCGGCGGCTCGACGCAGCAGGGCACGCTCGATACCGTGCTCGACATGCAGAAGGACGGCCTCGAGGCCGCGCCGCACCTGTCGTGCATCGGCTCGTCGCGCGACAGCCTGCGCGCGATCCTCGACCAGTACCGCTCGCACGGCATCCGGCACATCGTCGCACTGCGCGGCGACCTGCCGTCGGGGATGGGCGCGGTCGGCGAGCTGCGCTATGCGTCGGAGCTCGTCAGCTTCATCCGCGCCGAGCACGGCGACTGGTTCCACATCGAGGTCGCAGGCTACCCGGAGTACCACCCGCAATCGCGCTCGCCGAAGGCCGATCTCGAGAATTTCGCGCGCAAGGTGAAGGCCGGCGCGAATTCCGCGATCACGCAGTACTTCTTCAACGCGGATGCGTATTTCCGCTTCGTCGACGACGCGCGCAAGCTGGGCGTGGACGTGCCGATCGTGCCGGGGATCATGCCGATCACGAACTTCTCGCAGTTGATGCGCTTCTCCGAGATGTGCGGCGCCGAAGTGCCGCGCTGGGTCGCGCGCCGGCTCGAGAGCTTCGGCGACGATCGCGAGTCGATCCGCGCGTTCGGCGCGGACGTCGTCACGGGCCTGTGCCAGCGCCTGATCGACGCGGGCGTGCCGGGGCTGCACTTCTACACGCTGAACGCGGCGGTCGCGACGCGGACGATCTGCGAACGGCTCGCGGTGTAAGCGCCGTCACGCGGTTGCATGCGTGAAAGCCCCGCCGGTTTGCGCCGGCGGGGCTTTTTCATGGTTCATCGAGAAGTACGACGCGCGGCGCAAACGCGCGCGCGTCAGCGCTGCGCCTGCATCAGCGGCGGGCGGCGGTCGAACCACGGCCGCGCCTGTTCGAGCTGCCGCGCGAGCCGGAGCAGCAACGCGTCGTCGGCGTGGCGCGCGGCGAACTGCACGCCGATCGGCAGCCCGCGCGCATTCCAGTACAGCGGCACCGACATCGCCGGCTGGCCGGTCAGGTTGAACAGCTCGGTGCAGCCGGCCCACGCGAACGCCTTCTCCGACGACTTCGCGAGCATTTCCTTCAGCAGCGGCTTCACCGGCAATGCGGCGACGAGCTTCATCTGCGCGGATTCGAACGGCGTCGGCTGCAGTTCGCCGATCTTCACCGGCGGCCCCGCGAGCGACGCGCACAGGATCGCGTCGTAGCGCGACACGAGGCCCGCGACCTGCACGGTGAGCTGGCGCTGCCATTCGAGCACGTCCGCCAGGCGCGTGCGCGCGAGGCGGCGGCCGACCACGGCCATCGCCCACGTCGCGGCCTCGAATTCGCCGCGTCGCGGCGCGCGGCCCGTCAGTTCGCGCGCGCCGAGCACCATGTCCTCGGCGATCGTCGCCCACAGCGTGAGGAAGGTTTCGGCCGCGCGCGCGTAGTCGATCGGCAGCGTCGTCGGCTCGACGTGGTGGCCGAGCGATTCGAGCAGCGCGGCCGCGTCGTCGAGCGCCGCGCGCGTGTCGGCCGCGAGCGCCGGCGCGAGCATCGGATCGACGACGAGGCCGATCCGCAGCGGGCCGGGCGGCGTATCGAGCGCGCCGAGGAAGGTGCCGGGCGCACCGGGCGGCCGCGTCTGGCCGGTCGTCACGTCGAGCAGCAGCGCACTGTCGCGCACGCTGCGCGACACCGCGTGCTGGACGACGAGTTCGCCGTTCGACGGCAGGTCGACGAGCACCGGATTGCGGCTCGGCTTCAGGCCGAACAGCCCGCAGCACGACGCCGGAATGCGGATCGAGCCGCCGCCGTCGGACGCATGCGCGAGCGGCACGATGCCGGCCGCGACGGCCGCCGCCGCGCCGCCGCTCGAGCCGCCGGGCGTATGGTCGAGGTTCCACGGGTTGCGGCACGCGCCGAACAGCGCCGGTTCCGTGTACGGCATCTGGCCGATCTCGGACGTGTTGGTCTTGCCGAATATGTTCAGGCCCGCCGCGCGGCTGCGCGCGATCACCGGCGAATCGTCGGCCGGCACGAAGTACCGGTAGTGCCGGCTGCCCATCGACAGCGGCAGCCCGGCGACCGCCGCGCCGAGATCCTTGACGAGATACGGCACGCCCGCGAACGGCGTATCGGCGCCGGGTGCGGGCGTGGCCGCCGCACGCGCGCGCGCGGCTTCGTAGTCGTGCAGCACGATCGCGTTGATCGCGCCGTTGACCGCTTCGGCCTGGCCGATCGCGGCGTCGAGCAGTTCGCGCGGGCTGGCCTGGCGGTCGCGCACGAGCGCGGCGAGGCCGATTGCGTCATGCGCGAGATAGTCCGAGTGCATCGCGGTCACCCCCGTTGTGACTCATGGCGATGGTGCGAGCATAACGCGGGCCCGGCGTGCAGGCCCGCGGCCGTGCCTTTTTAAAGATGCTCGGCGAGGAACGTCAGCGTGCGACCGTGTGCGAGCGCCGCCGCGCGCTGGTTGTACGATGCGCGGTCCGTGCAGTTGAAGCCGTGCTCGGCGCCCGGGTACACGTGGAACGACGCGTGGCCGCGGCCGGCGAATGCGGCCTTCACCTGGTCGACGGCGTCGAGCGGAATGCCGTGGTCGTTTTCCGCGTAGTGGAACAGGATCGGCTGCGTGATCTGGCCGGCGAGGTCGAGCGCGTTCTGGATGCCGCCGCCGTAATAGGACACCGCCGCGTCGAGCTTGCCGGTCGCGGCCGCGCGATACGCGAGCTGGCCGCCGAAGCAGTAGCCGATCGCGGCGAGCTTGCCGGCCACTTCGGGACGGGCGCGCAACGCGTCGGCCGCCGCGACGATGTCCGCGACCGCGAGACCCACGTCGGTTTTCTTGAGCAGCTCGATGCCCTTGTCGCGATCCGCGCCCTCGTAGGTCAGCTCGACGCGCGGCTGCGTGCGCCAGAACACGTCGGGCGCGAGCGCGACGAAGCCGTCGGCCGCATACTGGTCGGCGACCGCACGAATGTGCGCGTTCACGCCGAAGATCTCCTGGATGATGATGACGGCAGGCCCCTTGCCGCGCTTGGGCAGTGCGAGATAGCCGCCGAAGCTGTCGTTACCGGTCGGGATGTCGATCCATTGGGCAGTCACGTTCTGAACTCCTGGCGTGCGGGGTGCGGGAGGCGCCCCGGAGTGATAAGAGGCGGCCTAGTGTGCCACCAATCGCCCGCTGCTGCAGCGCACGCGGGCGCTTCTCGCGCAGCGATCGTTTCGATCTCGATTATTCATTTTTCGGCGCCGCGCCGCTTCGATAAAGTCGATGTGCCGGCCTTTACAAAGCGCTTTCGCGCACCGTCATCGAAGGATTCGCCATGTCTGCCCGCTCGTTTTCCACGCCCTTTTCCGAACGCTTCGGCCTGCGTCTGCCGCTCGTGCAGGCGCCGATGGTCGGCGCGACCACGACCGCGATGGTCGCCGCCGCATCGAATGCCGGTGCGCTCGGCAGCCTCGGCGCCGGCGCGCTCGCACCGGAGCGCATCGGGACGGAAGTCGCCGCGATCCGCGCGGCGACCGATCGCCCGTTCGCGATCAACCTGTTCGTCCTGCCCGATGAAGTCGCGCCGGACGCGGCGACCGTCTCGCGCGCACTCGCGGCGATCGACCCGCTGAACGCCGCGCTCGGCCTGCCGCCGGGCGCGGCGCCTGCGCGCTACGCGCCCGATTTCCGTGCGCAGCTCGATGCGCTCGTCGCGCTGCGCGTGCCGGTCGCGAGCTTCACGTTCGGCGTGCTCGACGCGGCCGACGTCGCCCGCCTGAAAGCCGCCGGTACCTATGTGATCGGCACCGCGACGCACGTCGCCGAAGGGCTCGCGTGGCGGGCGGCCGGCGCCGACGCGCTGTCCGCGCAGGGCGCCGAGGCGGGCGGCCATCGCGGCACCTTCATCGGTTCGGCCGCCGACGCGCTGATCGGCACGCTCGCGCTCGTCCCGCAGCTCGTCGACGCGACGGGCCTGCCGGTGCTCGCCGCGGGCGGCATCATGGACGGCCGCGGCATCGCGGCCGCGCTCGCGCTCGGCGCGCAGGGCGCCCAGCTCGGCACCGCGTTTCTCACGTGCGCGGAAAGCGCGATCGCGGCGGACTGGAAGGCGCGCCTGCTCGCGAGCGCCGATACGTCGACGCAGGTCACGCGCGCGATCACCGGCCGTCATGCACGCGGGCTGCGCAACACGCTGATGGCGCGGCTCGGCGAGCACGAGGCCGACGCCGCGCCGTATCCGGTGCAGAACGCGCTGACCCAGCCGCTGCGCCAGGCCGCCGCGCGCGCGAACGACGGCGACTATCTGTCGCTGTGGGCCGGCCAGGGCGCGCCGCTCGCGCGGCGGCGCGGCGATGCGCTGACGACGGCGCAACTGGTCGCCGCGCTCGACGCCGAATGGCGCGCATCGGCTGCCTGAACACTGCTTCGGCCGCTTGAACCATTCATGTCATCGGGCGACGAAACGCGCGTGGTGTCACGCGCGTTTCATTCAATGATCCAGGTCACAAAATACCGAATCGAAATGCCTCCGGGAATGGGCCGAAACGACCTTTCGACGGATCGCCGTGAATTAGCGGAAACCCTTATCTGGCGGGGCCTGCAGCGATATTCGAGTCATTTCTCCAAAGCGCCGATATCGGTAGTGTTACCACTACCCCAAAAAAGTCCCACAAATTAATTTGATCACCTACACTTGCGCGCAAGTACGGGCGGGCGGCTGCTAAAAGCGGCTGTTTTCACGTGCTTGAGGCCAAGTGCATGAAGGATGCAACCGGCGAATCGTCCAGTGATTGCAAACACAGGGATGGCAGCGGGGCACCGGGCGATGGCGTTTATTGGGACCGAACTGGAGACTTACATGAATATCAAGATGCAAAAGCTGTTGCCGATCACCGCAGCGGCGATGCTGTGTGCTGCAGCTGCAAGCAACGCGTCCGCCGATCAAGTCGTCAAGATCGGCCACGTCGCGCCGTTGACGGGCGGCATTGCACACCTGGGCAAGGACAACGAAAACGGCGCGCGTCTCGCCGTCGAGGAACTCAACGCGAAGGGTCTCACGATCGGCGGCCAGAAGATCACGCTGCAACTCGACCCGCAGGACGACGCCGCCGACCCGCGGCAGGCGACGCAGGTTGCGCAGAAGCTCGTCGACGACAAGGTCGTCGCGGTGGTCGGCCACCTGAACTCCGGCACGTCGATCCCGGCCTCGAAGATCTACAGCGACGCGGGCATCGTGCAGATCTCGCCGTCGGCGACCAACCCGGCGTACACGCAGCAGGGCTTCAAGACCACGTACCGCGTGGTCGCGACCGATGCGCAGCAGGGCCCGGCACTGGCGAACTACGCGCACTCGAAGGGCATCAAGAGCGTGGCGGTGGTCGACGATTCGACCGCGTACGGCCAGGGCCTCGCGAACGAGTTCGAGAAGAAGGCGAAGGCGCTCGGCCTGAAGGTGATGTCGCATGACGCGACCAACGACAAGGCGGTCGACTTCCGCGCGATTCTGACCAAGATCAAGGGCGAAAACCCGGACGCGATCATGTACGGCGGCATGGACGCCACCGGCGGCCCGTTCGCGAAACAGGCGAAGCAGCTCGGCCTGCGCGCGAAGATCTTCGCGGGCGACGGCGTGTGCACGGAGAAGCTGGCCGACCTGGCCGGCGACGCGACCGACAACATCGTGTGCTCGGAAGCCGGTGCCTCGCTCGAGAAGATGCCGGGCGGCGCGGCGTTCAAGGCGAAGTACGAGAAGCGTTTCGGCCAGCCGATCCAGATCTACGCACCGTTCACGTATGACGCCGTGTACATCATCGCCGACGCGATGAAGCGCGCGAACTCGACGGACCCGGCGAAGATCCTCGCGGCGATGCCGGCGACGAAGTACACGGGCGTGATCGGCACGACGACGTTCGATTCGAAGGGCGACCTGCAGCACGGCGTGATCTCGCTGTACAACTACAAGAGCGGCAAGAAGTCGCTGCTCGACGAAGTGAAGATGTAACGCGGCAAGCGGCCGACAGAAGGGGTGAAAACGCGCATGCGGCAACGCATGCGCGTTTTCTTTTGGGGCCGGCGGGCGCCGGCGGGCCGTCAGATCTTCAGGTGCGCGAGCACCCTCGGCGCGACGAGTGCGACGAGCGCCGCGCACAGCGCGACGACCGACAGGCCGACCGTCAGGTTCGCGGCCTGCGCGACCGCCCCGATCACGACCGGACCGAACAGCAGACCGAAATACGCGAGCCCGGCCACGTGCGCGAGCCCTTCGGCCGCGTGGATGCCCTTCACGCGCGCGGCGGCCGCGAACAGCACGGGCATCATGTTGGCCAGCCCGAGGCCCATCAGCGTGAAGCCCGTGAGCACCGCGGCCGGATACGGCAGCAGCAGCGCGCCGATCATCCCCGCGCAGGCGAGCGACGCGCTCGCGAACACGAGCTGCGGCGCGCCGAAGCGTGCGCGCACGGCGTCGCCCGCGAAGCGCGCGATGGCCATCCCGCCCGAGAACGCCGCGTACGCGGCGCTCGCGAGCGCCGGGCTCGCCGCGACGACGTCGCGCATGTAGACCGTCGCCCAGTCGTACATCGCGCCTTCGGCGATCAGCGCGATCAGCGCGATGCCGCCGAGCATCCACAACGCAGGCGAGCGCCAGCGGTTGCCGCCGCCGTGCGCGTGCTCGTGATGCGGCACGTGAGGCAGCACGGCCGGGCTCGCGGCCACGAGCACCGCGGCGCTCACCGCCGCCGCGAGCGCGAGATGCGCGACGGGCGCCATGCCGGCCGACAGCAGCGCGCCGCCGGCCGCCGCGCCGGCCATCCCGCCGATGCTGAACATCCCGTGCAGCGACGACATGATCGGTTTGCCGAGTGCGATTTCGACCGCGCTGGCCTCGGCATTCATCGCGACGTCGAGCGTCGCCATCGAGAAGCCGAACAGCGCGAGCACCGCGATCAGCATCCAGTAGTCGGGCACGACGAGGATCAGCGCCGCGCACGCGGCCATCACGAGCCCGCCGGCGAGGCACGCGGTGCGCGAACCGACGCGCGCGATCCAGCGCGCGATGGTCAGCATCGCGGCGATCGACCCGCCGGCGACCGCGAACAGCGCGATCGACAGCAGCCCGGGGCTCAGCGCGAACTTGTCGCGCACGGTCGGCACGTGCACGCCCCACGACGCGTACATCATGCCGGCGACGAAGAACAGCGCCATCGACGCCGTGCGCGCGCGCTGGCGGGCCGGCAAGGGCAGCACGCGGTGCGCGTCGGGCGGCGCGGCGAACGGAGACGACGATTCGGGGGAGGAGGATTCGGACACGGGAAGGCTCGGCAGGGAAATGCGCGGGCGCGGGCGGCGCCGGTCGGATTTGTCCGATTCTATCGAACCGCTTACGATCCTGCCGGGCGCTGGCCGTTCGGCCGATGCGCGGGCGATCGCGCCATCCCGCGGCGGCGCCCGGTGGCACATTGGCCATCCGGCCGATGCGCGGCGCGCGGCGCCCGCGGGTAACATCGAAACCATGCCCGACGCCGCTTTTTCACCGCAGGAGTCCCCTTGAACATCGATCCCGCCCGTACCTTGCATCTGCTGCACCGTTGCGCGTTCGGCACGCTCGCTACTCATACGCGCGAACCGCACGGCTTCCCGTATCCGACGGTCGTCCCGTTTGCGCCCGATGCAAGCCATCGGCCCGTGATCCTGGTGAGCGGCCTGGCCGAGCACACGCGCAATCTCGCCGCCGATCCGCGTGCGGGCTTTCTCGTCGTCGATGCGGGCGGCGACGATGTCCTGGGCGCCGAGCGCGCGACGCTGCTGGGCCGGTTCGTGCCGCTCGGCGACGATCCGCACGTCACCGCGCGCTACCGGCGCTACGAGCCGGACGCCGAGCGCTATCTGGCGCTCGGCGATTTCGCGTTCTGGGCGCTCGAGATCGAGCGGCTGCGCCATATCGTCGGGTTCGGGCGAATGGGCTGGGTCGACGGCACGCGTCTCGATACGCTGCCGCCGCTTGCGTTCGACGACGAACAGGCGCTGTGGCATGCCTACGACACGAGCGACGCGCGCCGCGACGGGCTCGACCTGCTCGGCGTCGATCGCCATGGCGCGGACTGGCGATGCGACGGCCGCCGCGTGCGTACGCCGTTCGACGCGCCGTTGGCCGATACCGCGGCGTTGCGCGATCGGCTGATCGCCTGCGCCCGGGATGTGACGTGACGTCGCGGGTCAGGATTTGTCCGTTTAGCGAACGGCGTCATGTAGTTTTCGCAAAACTGTCGTCTGATGAAAGCTTTGATTTTTTCGAATGCGGGTAATTGCGTATGTTGATAGACCGAATAGCCAATCGCTAATGTCCTAATCTCTGTACGGGAGCGTGAAAATTTGAGAAAAGGCCGCGGCCGGTCAAAATGACATGTGCGAATTACAATGCGTCTCAGGATTTTCATGAATCTCGCTTCTATCAAATCTTTTTTGTGCTAATCTCTGCCTTCGAAAATCCGAGGCACATATATTTCATGAATGGTGAGCTGGCTGCAGACCGGCGCCATTGGTCAGATAGAAAGGGAAACTATGTCTTCTTACAAGGACCTGCTGGCCCAGCGGGAGAAGCTGGAGAAGCAAATCGAAGAAGCGAAGTCGCGTGAATACGCTGAAGTGCTGAATGACGTGAAGCAGAAAATTGCCGACTACGGCTTTTCGCTCGCCGAACTCGGTCTCAGCCGCGCGAAGGCCGGCAAGGTCGGCCGTCCGCGCGCTGGCGTGGCGGCAAAGTACCGCGATCCGGAAACGGGCGCGACGTGGTCGGGCCGTGGCAAGCCGCCGCGCTGGATCGCCGGCAAGAACCGCGACCAGTTCGCGATTTAAACGTTCGTTCAGGTTGCCCGCTCTTCGAAAGAGCCGCGTATCCGTCGAGGAGCGCGGCTTTTTTGTTTTCGGGCTGCCGGCGGCCCGTGTCGGCGCTGTCACGAAAATGTAAGAATCCGGTGTGAATGAAAATGCGACACGTTCGCATAAGCGATTGATTTAAATGGGAAATTTGTGGGTATTGGAAGGGCGTGCGGCGCGTCTTTGATAGAATTGCGTATCGCACACCGATGCGCACACCGATATCTCATATTTCATGTCCACGTTTTCCGGCGACGCGCAGAGCGCAGATAAGCACGCCGTTGCGCGCAAGAGCACGCTCGTCAGTATTGTGCTGAATGTCGTACTTGCGACATTTCAGATCGTCGTCGGCGTGATTGCGCATTCGCAGGCATTGATTGCCGACGGCGTGCATTCGATTTCCGATTTGATCTCGGATTTTGTCGTGCTGGTTGCGAATCGGCATAGCGGCGCGTCGCCCGATGCCGACCACAATTACGGCCATAGCCGCTACGAGACGGTCGCGTCGCTGTTTCTCGGCGCGATCCTGATTGCGGTCGGTATCGGCATGCTCTGGCGCGCCGGCGACCGCCTCGTTAATCTCGAAAATATTCCGGCCGTCCATTTTTCCGCGCTGATCGTTGCGCTGACGGTGCTCGTGTCGAAGGAAGCGCTGTTTCGCTACATGCTGCGCGAAGCGCGGCGCGTGCGCTCGGCGATGCTGGTCGCGAACGCATGGCATGCGCGTTCGGATGCCGCGTCGTCGCTGGTCGTCGCGATCGGCATCGTCGGCAGCCTGGCCGGCGTGCGGCTGCTCGACCCGATCGCGGCGGCGATCGTCGGCTTCATGGTCGCGCGCATGGGCTGGACGTTCGGCTATGACGCGTTACAGGACCTCTCCGATCGCGCGCTCGATACGGCCGACACGGCCGAGATTCGCGCGCTGCTCGCCGCGACGCCCGGCGTGCGCGACGTGCACGACCTGCGCACGCGCAAGATGGGCGATGCCGCGCTCGTCGATGCGCACATCCTCGTCGATCCGAAGATCTCCGTCTCCGAAGGGCATTACATCGCCGAGACCGCGCGTGCGCGCGTGCTGTCCGACCCGCGCGTGCTCGATGCGCTGATCCATGTCGACCCGGAGAACGACGCGGCGCGGCGCCCGGCGCTCGCGCTGCCGCCGCGCGGCGAGCTCGCGGCGCGGCTCGAGGCCGCGCTCGCGCAGCGCGGGCTGCGTGCGGCGGCGATCAACCTGCATTACCTGAGTACGGGGCTCGAGGTCGACGTGACGCTCGACAGCGACCCGCGCGACACCGACGCGGCGCTGGCCGGCCGGCTCGACGTCGAGACGCTGAAGCGCGAGTTCGGCGCGCGCCGGATCAGCTTCACGCGCACGTTGCCCGCGCCGACGTGACCGGCAGGTAGCCCGCGACCGCGGACGCGGCCCGCCGCAGCGGCAGGCCCGCGCGTTACAGCGGCAATTGCGTGTCGAACTTGATTTCGCGCAGCACGACGCTCGTGCGCACCTGCGACACGGCCGGGATCTTGAAGATGCGCTCGTGGAGGAACACGTCGTAGGCCTTGATGTCCGGCGCGACGATCTTGAGGATGTAATCGGCTTCGCCGGTCGTGCTGTAGCACTCGGTGACTTCCGGGCAGGTCGCGATCTCGCGTTCGAACTGCTCGACGCCGCCCTCGTTGTGGCGCGTCAGGTGCACGTGCGCGAGCGCGCAGACGTGCAGGCCGAGCTTCTCGCGATCGAGCAGCGCCGTGTAGCGCTGGATCACGCCCGACTGTTCCATGTCCTTGATGCGGCGCCAGCACGGCGTGCTCGACAGCCCGACCTGGTCGGAGATTTCCTGAACGGAACGGCGCGCGTCGAGCTGCAACAGGCGAAGGATTTTTTGCGAAAAGGAATCGAGCGTCACCTGCGCCTCCATGCGGCAGCTACAACACGCTGAATGTTAGAGGGCCGGGAAAGGAAAGGCAATCTGGCGACGCGTCGCTGAGCGAGATTCGCTAATTTGCTCGCGGATCCGTGGGATTTTGTCCCGCCCCCGCGCTTTCCGACCGATCGGTATCCGACACCGCGAGGCCCGCCAGCGCCGCCTGCTGCCGGCGCAGGTCGGCGAGCATGTTGCAGAACAGCGCGCCTTGCTCGATCGCGTCGTCGAGCGCGACGTGCGTGTGCGGATGGTCGTCGAACCAGTGCTTCGGAAAGCGCGGCTTGATCGCCTTGCGGTACGGCAGGCCCGTCATCGCGAACGCGAGCGTCTTGATGTCGAGCGCCGACCACGAGAACGGGCAGCGCCCCGCGAAGCGCATCATGTACCAGAACATGAACGTGAAGTCGAAGCCGGCCGGCATCGCGACGAACACCGGCTTGCCGGGCAGCGCCTCGACCCATTCGACGTAGGCGACCAGCGCCGCCTCGGGCGTCTGCAGATCGCGCCGGCACGCGGCCCAGGCTTCCGGCTCGGTCTTCCACCACGCTTCCTGCACCGGGTGCGCGTGCGCGCCGGGCAGCGTCTCGAGGTTCGCCGAGAACGTCGCGATCAGCTGCTTGTCCTCGGTATAGGCGGCCGACGCGAAGCTCAGCATCGAGTGCGGGCCGGGAATCGGGCCGTCGGCCTCGACGTCGGTGCTGACGTAAATTTCCGGGATGGCGGTCTGGTTCATCCGAACACCTTGTCGGACACGAACGGGTTCGTGCGGCGCTCGTCGCCGAACGTCGACACGGGGCCGTGGCCGGGCACGAACGTGACGTCGTCGCCGAGCGGCCACAGCTTTTCCTTGATCGAACGGACGAGATCCTCGTGATTGCCGCGCGGGAAATCGGTCCGGCCGATCGAGCCCGCGAACAGCACGTCGCCGACGATCGCGACGCGATGCGCGCGGCTGAAGAACACCACGTGGCCGGGCGTGTGGCCCGGGCAGTGATAGACCTCGAGCGTTTCGTCGCCGAACTGCACGGTGTCGCCGTCGTTCAGCCACCGGTCGGGTTCGAAGCTGTCGGCGGCCGGAAAGCCGAAGCGCTCGCTCTGCGTCGGCAGCTTCTCGATCCAGAAGCGCTCTTCTTCCTGCGGCCCCTCGATCGGCACGCCGTAGCGCGTCGCGAGCGTCTTGGCGCCCGCGCAGTGATCGATGTGCCCGTGCGTGAGCAGCACCTTGTCGACCTGCACGTTCTGCCGCGCGATTTCCTGTTCGATCCGGTCGAGATCGCCGCCCGGATCGACGACGGCGGCGCGGCCCGTCTTCTCGCAGACGAGCAGCGAGCAATTCTGCTGGAACGGCGTGACCGGAATGAGCGTGACTTTCATGGAGGCACCGGCGGCTAAAAGGAGCGATTGTACCGGTCGCGCGCGCGGCCTGCCGTGCGTGCGACGCACCCCGAGGTGCACGCATCAGGGCATTCCCGGAGCATGCCGATTGTTACAGCCATAGCGAGAATCAATGGTCCGCCGGGGACCCTTTTCGAGACAAGGTTTTGATTTATGTATAATGCGCCCCATTGCGCGTGAATTTCACGCCATTCGCTGGTGTTTCGGCCCCGTTAAACGAGGCATCCGATTCACCGTCAAGCATCGGCCGCCGGGGAGTCCGGCGGTGTATCCAGCACCGAACATTCGGTGCTCACGTCTTGTCCGGCCGGGCGCTGCGCGCCCGCCTGCGGCCTTGCTGCCGCGCCGCCGGATGAGGCCTGTGCCGCCGTTCCTGTGCGTTGGTCGTATCGACGCGCGCGAACGTGGAGCCATGTTCGATGGCGGCATGTGGGGTCTGGTCAGGCTGTTGGGGACAGGTTGCGCCAGACGTGAAAACTAATCAGGACGGTTGCGGCCCAGACGAACGCCGCGCCCATGCTAGCCGCCTGCTCGCATTCGAGCGGGGCGTGCACGCATTTGCCGTCCGGGCCGCATCGCGTTGTGAAGCAGCGTTGTATCGATGCGGCCCGAACCAGAAGGCGACACGTCGATGAATTTACGTTTTCCGAGCCGATTCGGAACCATTGCATTGTTTTTTGCGCTGACGGGCTGTGCGGTGCCACCCAGCCAGACCACCGGCAGCGTGAACCCGAAGCGGGCGGTCGACAAGACGGCCGCTGCCGCGAAGGCGGACGACGACAAGCAGCCGCTCAATTTCGATTCCGCGCTGGCATCGATGCCGGCCGCCGACAGCAAGGACGCGAAGAAGTCGTCGCTGGCCGACGCCGAGCCGATCGACGGCAAGGATGTATCCGATTTCCGCCAGAGCGGCCGCGCATCGTGGTACGGGCGCGATTTCCACGGCCGCCGCACCGCGAACGGCGAACGCTTCAACATGAACGCGTTCACCGCCGCGCACCGCACGCTGCCGCTGTCGTCGTACATCAAGGTGACGAACGCATCGACCGGCAAGTGGGTCGTCGTGAAGGTCAACGATCGCGGGCCGTTCAAGCGCGGCCGCGTGCTCGACCTGTCGTATGCGGCGGCCAAGGTGATCGGCCTCGTGCACGCCGGCACGGGCCGCGTGAAGATCGAGGGGCTGTCGCCGCAAGAAGCGCGCGAGGCGCGCGACGAAATGTTCGCGTCGATCTCGGCGAAGTAACGCGGCGATCCCGTCCGGAGAATCCACCGCTCATGCACAAAGGGCTGCCTTCCGGCAGCCCTTTGTACTTTTCGCGCGGCGGCGGCGCGCGTCAGTCTTCCCTGCCTTCCTTCAGCACCAGCGCACGCGCATACAGCGTGTTGCGCGATGCGCCCGTCAGCGCGGCCGCGAGCCGGGCCGCGCTCTTCACCGGCACCTCGTCCAGCAGCAGCCTGAGCAGCGCGTCGTGCGCGGCGTCGTCCGCTTCGCCGCTTGCCGCCGGCGCGCCTTCGACGACCAGCACGAACTCGCCGCGCTGCCGGTTCGCATCGCCGGCGAGCCAGCTCTGTCCTTCGGCCAGGGTGCCCTGAAACAACTGCTCGTGTAGCTTGGTGAGCTCGCGCGCGATCAGCAGCCGGCGCGCGGGGCCGAACGCGTCGGCGAGCGCGGCGACGGTTTCGGCGATCCGGTGCGGCGCTTCGTAGAACACCAGCGCGTACGGGTGCGACGCCAGCGCCTGCAGCGCGGTCGCGCGCTGCTTGGCCTTCGGCGGCAGGAAGCCCGCGAACGTGAACGCGCCGGCCCAGTCGCCGGCCACGCTCAGCGCGGTCACGGCCGCGCTCGCGCCGGGCAGCGGAACCACTGCGAAGCCGGCCGCGCGCACGGCGTCGACGAGCCGCGCGCCGGGGTCGGAGATGCCCGGCGTGCCGGCGTCCGACACATAGGCCACGCGTTCGCCGCCACGCAGCAGTTCGATCACGCGCTGCGCGGCTTCGCGTTCGTTGTGCTCGTGCACGGCCACGAGCGGTTTCGATATCCCGTAGCGGGCGAGCAACTGGCCCGTGTTGCGGGTGTCTTCGGCCGCGATGCGGTCGGCGAGGCCGAGCACGTGCAGCGCGCGCAGCGTGATGTCGGCCGTATTGCCGATCGGCGTGGCGACCACGTAGAGCGCGGCGTCCGGGTAGTGCTGCGTATGCGCGAGTTCGAGGAGGGCAGTCATGGCAGGCAATGCACGCAATCGCGGCACGAACGGAACAAGGACGGCATTGTGCCACGCGGCGCGGGCCCGGCCGGATGGCGCGCGCGGCCGGCCGCCTTCGGGCGACAACTTTTCCGGCGCGGCGCGATCCAAACCGGTCGGCGCGGCGTTCGAGCAGCGCGCGCGGCAGTTTCTCGAGCGTCATGGTCTCGCGTTCGTCGCCGCCAATGTGACGATGCGCGGCGGCGAGCTCGATCTCGTGATGCGCGAGCCCGACGGCATGCTCGTGTTCGTCGAGGTGCGCGCGCGGCGCAGCACCCGGCATGGCGGCGCGGCCGCGAGCGTCGGCTGGCGCAAGCGGCGGCGCCTGGTCGCGGCCGCGCTGCAGTTCTGGTCGCGGCACGGCGCCGGCGCCGCGTGCCGTTTCGACGTCGTCGCGTTCGAGGCCGGCCGGCTTGCGTGGCTGCGCGATGCATTTCGTACCGACGATGCGTAGCCGCGAGCTGTGACGAGATGTAAAGAGTTCTTGCCGGACCGCCGGAGAGGGCGCCGGAGTACGGTAAACTCGCCGCACCCACGATGTCGCGCGAGTTGTGCCGCGCGCCCAGTTCACCAGGAATCGATGTCAGTCGAACGTATTCAGCAACAATTTCGCGACAGCGCCGCGCTTCACGCCGAAGCGGCCGACGCGCTGTCGCTGCCGATCGCAGCCGCGGTCGATGCGATGTTCGCCGCACTGGCGAACGGCAACAAGATCGTCGCGTGCGGCGACGGCCCGTCGGCCGCCGCCGCGCAGTACCTCGCCGCGTCGCTCGTCGGCGGTTTCGAGCGCGAGCGTCCGGGTCTGCCCGCGATCGCGCTGGCCACCGACGCGTCGCAGGCCGGCCTCGCGGGCGTGGCGGCCGCCGAGCAGTTGTTCGCGCAGCAGGTGCGCGTGCTGGGCCAGACGGGCGACATCCTGCTGGTGCTCGATGCGGGCGGCGCATCGCCGCGCGTGCTCGCGGCGATCGGCGAGGCGCACGAGCGCGAGATGACCGTCGTCGCGTTGACGGGCGGCAACGACCACACGGTGGCGGCCGCGCTGTCCGACACCGATATTCCGATCAGTGTGCCCGCCGTTCGCGCGGCGCGCATCCACGAAGTCCATCTGCTGACCATCCACTGCCTGTGCGACGGCATCGACGCGATGCTGCTGGGTGAGGATTGAACGAAGGAGAGCCGTCGATGAATCAAAGCCGCGTCAAACAGACGCTCGTCAGAACCACGCTGCTCGCCGCGCTGACGGCGGGCCTCGCCGTGTCGCTGCAGGGCTGTGTGCTCGGGGTCGTGGGCGCAGCGGCCGGCGGCGGCGCGCTGATCGCGACCGATCGCCGTACGCTTGGCGCGCAGACGGAGGATCGCGAGATCCAGGTCAAGTCGCTCTCGCAGATCAACAACGGGCTGCCGGACCAGTCGCACGTGAACGTGACGGTGTTCAACCGCCGCGTGCTGCTGACGGGCGAGGTGCCGAACGATGCGTCGAAGCAGCGCGCCGAGGAAATCGTGCGCGGCATCAACAACGTGAACGGCATCGTCAACGAACTGTCGGTCGGGCCCGCGTCGTCGCTGTCGTCGCGCGCGAACGACTCGTACCTCGAAGGGCGCGTGAAATCCGAGCTGATCGCGACGAAAGGCATCTCGGCGAACTACTACAAGGTCGTCGCTGAACGCGGCAATCTTTACCTGATGGGGCTCGTGACGGTGGACGAAGGCAATCGCGGCGCGGAAGCCGCGAGCCAGGTGCCGGGCGTCGAGAAGGTCGTGAAGGTGTTCCAGTACGTGAAGCCGCAGGACGCGCAGGCGCTGCAGGACGCGTCGCCCGCGAGCGGCGCATCCGGCGCGCAGGCGGCTGCCGCACCGGCGGACAGCGCGACGGTCGGCGCGGTGCCCGACGCGTCGGTGCAGTCCACGCCGCTGCAGCCGCCCGCGCCGATCTCGAATTCGTCGAGCGTGCATCCCGGCAATCCGAAGGCGAAGGCGCAATGACGGGCATGCAGATGAAGCAGATGAAACGCTGGATGGTGCACGGTGGCGCGGCCATGGCGCTCGTGGCCGGCACGCTGGGTGCGGCTCACGCGGACGTCGGCGACGGCCTGAAAGTGGCGCGCGGCAACGCGTGCATGGGCTGCCACGCGGTCGACCGCAAGCTCGTCGGCCCGTCGTTCAAGGACATCGCCGCTCGCTACAAGTCCGATCCGCAGGCCGTCGCGAAGCTGTCGAAGAAGGTGAAGGACGGCGGCTCGGGCGTGTGGGGCGCGATTCCGATGCCCGCGCATCCGCGCATGAGCGACGCCGACGTCCGGTCGGTGGTCGAATGGGTGCTGGCCGGCGCGCCGTCAAAGTAACGCGTCGCGGGTGACGTAACCCCTATTGCCAAGCGTGGAAATGCGTGTGTATGATGGTCGTCTGTTGGGGCGGTAGCTCAGCTGGGAGAGCGTCGCGTTCGCAATGCGAAGGTCGGGAGTTCGATCCTCCTCCGCTCCACCAACGGAATTTGAAAGGCCCGATCGCAAGATCGGGCCTTTTTGTTTTCCGCGAGCCATGGGCGCGACGCGCTAGGTCGCCAACTGGCAGGCCAACCTGAACGCAGGCACCGACAGCGCGGCGAACCCCACCGTCATGGCCGCGAGCACCGCGGTTCTTCTCCGCAGCAGCACGCACAGGGCGATCGACAGCCCGTAGACCGCGCAGGTCAAAATGATGATCCACACGAGCGCCGCGTAGCCCGCACCGCCTTCGAAATTCGACACGTTCCGCGTGATCCGGGTCGCGACATAGCCGGCGACGGTCATGCTCGCGGGCAGGCACAGCGCCGAATACAGCACGAAGACGATGATCTGCCGCGGTGTCGGACCGGATGACGTCATGAAAAGCGTTTTTTGCGAATGGACGAGGAGCGCCCGACCGTCCGCCGCACGGGCCGATCCAGGCAGCCGGCAGGATGCGGCCGTTTTCCGTATTTGGCAACCGCCCCCCGTCAGCACACCGCCCCGTCACGCCCGCCCGAAACTCGGTCGCTTCGGATCGTAAGTCCACCCCGGCACCAGATAGCGCATCGCCACCGCATCGTCGCGCGCGGTGCCGCCCACCTGCCGGTACAGCGCATGCGCGGCCTCGACCTGTGCCATGTCCAGCTCGATGCCGAGCCCCGGCCGCTCCGGCACGGCCACCTTGCCGCCGACGATCGCGAGCGGCTCGCGCGTGAGCCGCGCGTCGCCTTCCTGCCAGATCCAGTGCGTGTCGATCGCGGTGATCGTGCCAGGCGCGGCCGCCGCCGCATGCGTGAACATCGCGAGCGACACGTCGAAGTGGTTGTTCGAGTGCGAGCCCCACGTGAGCCCCCAGTCGCGGCACAGCTGCGCGAGCCGAACGGAGCCCTGCATCGTCCAGAAATGCGGATCGGCGAGCGGGATGTCGACCGCCTGCAGCCGCACCGCGTGATCCATCTGCCGCCAGTCGGTCGCGATCATGTTGGTCGCGGTAGGGATCCCCGTCGCGCGGCGGAATTCTGCCATCACCTCGCGGCCCGAATAGCCGCCTTCCGGCCCGCACGGATCTTCCGCGTACGCGAGCAGGCGGCCTTGCCCGCGGCACAGCGCGACGGCTTCGTCGAGCGACCACGCGCCGTTCGGATCGAGCGTCGTGCGCGCGTCGGGAAAGCGCGCCTTGATCGCCGCGATCGCTTCGATCTCGTCCGCGCCGGCCATCACGCCGCCCTTCAGCTTGAAATCGGCGAAACCGTAGCGCTCGACCGCCGCTTCGGCCTGCCGCGCGATCGCGGCCGGCGTGAGTGCCGCTTCGTTGCGCAGCCGGAACCAGCCATCCGAAGCGTGCGCCTCGTCGCGATACGGCAGATCGGTGCGGCGCCGGTCGCCGATGTAGAACAGGTACGCGAGCATCGGCACCGCGTCGCGCTGCTGGCCTTCGCCGAGCAGCGCCGCGACCGGCACGTCGAGATACTGGCCGAGCAGGTCGAGCAGCGCGGCCTCGATCGCGGTGATCACGTTGTCGAGCCGCAGGTTGATCTCGTGCGGCTGGCGCAGCACGGCCGCCTCGCCGGCCGACGTCACTTCGTGGCGGATCGTGCGGCCAGCGCCGGGACCGGCGCCGGACAGCGCCGCGCGCACCGCGTTGAGCGTCGCCTGGTAGCGCCCGATCGGCTGCCCGACCACGCGATCCGTCATGCGCTCGAGCGCGTGGCGGATGCCTTCGCCGCCCGGCACTTCGCCGACGCCCGTATGCCCGCTGCTGTCGTCGAGGATCACGAGGTTGCGCGTGAAGTACGGCGCGTGCGCGCCGCACAGGTTGAGCAGCATGCTGTCGCGGCCGGCGACGGGAATCACCTGCATGCGCGTGACGCGCGGGGTGCCGGCACGGCTGGTTTCGGACATCGGTTCGCTCCTGGTTCCGGTGGCGCGCGGGCCGACGGACGCGCCGGCGCGGCCCGCGCCGTTCATTGAAGCTCGACGCGGCGGATCTCGCCGACGACGAACAGGTAGCAGATCACGGCGACGAGCGCGTGCGCGACGACATAGACGAGCGCGCCGTTGAACGAGCCGCTGCGGTCGACGATATAGCCGATCGCGATCGGCGTCGTGATGCTGGAAAGGTTGCCGCAGGTGTTGAGCAGCGCGCCGCTCAGCCCGGCGATCTGGCGCGGCGCGGTGTCGGCGTTGACGGCCCAGCCGAGCGCGCCGAGCCCCTTGCCGAAGAACGACAGCGCCATGAACAGCACGACGAGCACGTGCGAATCGGTGTAGTTGCAGACGATCATCGACATCGACAGCAGCATGCCGATCACGATCGGCACCTTGCGCGCGACCGACAGCGAGCGGCCCTGCCTGAGCAGCGCATCGGACACGACGCCGCCGAGAATCCCGCCGAGGAAGCCGCACACGGCGGGAATCGACGCGACGAGCCCCGCGTTGAGGATCGACATCCCGCGCGCCTGCACCAGATAGACGGGAAACCACGTGATGAAGAAGTAGGTGAGCGCGTTGATGCAGTACTGCGCGACGTACACGCCGACCAGCATCCGGTTGCGCAACAGCGCCTTCACGTGGCGCATCGACGGGCCGCCGTCGCGCCCGCCCGTCGCCTGGTCGATGTTGACGAGCGCACCGCCTTCGGCGAGGTAGTCGAGTTCCGCGCGGTTGATGCTCGGGTGGGCCTTCGGGTCGTACATCGTGCGGTTCCACACCAGCACGAACGCGAAGCCGAGCACGCCCATCACCGCGAACACCGCCTGCCAGCCGAACGCGTGCACGAGCCAGCCCATCAGCGGCGCGAACACGACGGTCGCCGCGTACTGCGCGGCGTTGAAGATCGCCGACGCGGTGCCACGTTCGGCGGCCGGGAACCACGCGGACACGATCCGGCTGTTGGCGGGGAACGACGGCGCCTCGGCCGCGCCGACCAGGAACCGCAGCCCGAACAGCAGCGCGAACGCGGCCGCGCCGCCGAAGAAGCCGATGCCGCCCTGCAGCAGCGTGAACAGCGACCAGAAGAAGATGCTGAATGCGTAGACGATGCGCGATCCGTAGCGGTCGAGCAGCCAGCCGCCCGGCAGTTGCGCGACCACGTACGACCAGCCGAACGCGGAAAAGATGAAGCCCATCTGCACGTGGCTCAGGTGCAGCGCGCGGGCGAGGCTCGGGCCCGCGATCGCGATGGCCGCGCGATCCGCGTAGTTGATCGTCGTGACCGCGAACAGGACGGCGAGCACCAGCCAGCGCACGCGGGTGCGCCGGGCCGTTGCCGACGCGGACGTCGGCAGCGCGTGAAGCGGATTCATGACTTGTCTCCTCCGAAGGGCGGAAGGTGCCGTCGTGCGGCAGGCGCGTCGGTGCGCGCGTGATGTGGGTGGATGCCGCCGACGGGAGGCCGGGCACCGGACGCCGATGCGAGGGCGTCCGGGCCATTCTGTCATGTCGAAACTTGCGTTTTCATGCCAATTGCTGACTTGATCGATTCAGCATTTGAATCGATCGGGAGAGGTTCCCCGCGGTCGACCCCGCAGGATGGGAACTCGATGAGGGCGATGTTTTTACCCGGATAATATTGACATCCGATTAATACCCGGATAAAAATAGCGTCATTCCGATTTCAGCCTGCGGGCGACCACGATGACCGCTTCCACGCTCCTTCCTTCGTACACGGCCTTCGACGGCCACCGGCGGCTCGCGTCGGGCACGCTCGCGACGGTCGCGCTCGCTGCCCGGCAGGCGGCCGGCGACGCGACGTCCGGCACGATCCTGATCTTCGACGACGCGACGGGCCGCTCGATCGACCTCGACCTGCGCGGCACCGCGGACGACGTCCGCGCGCGCTATGCGGTGCCGTCGGGCGGCGCATCTGGAGCGTCCGGCGGCGCCGGCGAGCCGGCGGGCGCGGGCGCCGGCGAACAGCGCGGCCGCGGCCGGCCGAAGCTCGGCGTGGTGTCGCGCGAGGTCACGCTGCTGCCGCGTCACTGGGAATGGCTCGGCGCGCAGCCGGGCGGCGCGTCGGTGGCGCTGCGCAAGCTCGTCGAGGACGCGCGGCGCACGCATGCGGCGGCCGACCGGCGCCGCGACGCGCAGGCGCGCGCGTACCACTTCATGTCGGCGATGGCGGGCGACCTGCCCGGTTTCGAGGAAGCCGCGCGCGCGCTGTATGCGAACGACCCGGCGCAGCTGGCCGAACTGATCGCCGGCTGGCCGGACGACGTGCGCGACCATGCGCTCGCGCTGGCGCGCGGCGATCTGCCGCCGGCCGCCGAAGACTGCTGACGGAGCGCCGACGCGATGACTGTATTCGACCTGAACCGCGGCGCGATCGCGCCGATTGCCGACGAAGTCGACTTCTTCGACCTGCGCGTGACGGGCACCCTTCCGCGCGAACTCGACGGCACGTTGCTGCGCAACGGCCCGAACCCGCCGGGCGGCCGCTTCGAAGGCAACGACCTGCTGTCGTGGTGGCCGGAGGCCGCGATGCTGCACGCGATCGCGTTCGACGACGGCCGCGCGGCCGGCTACCGGAACCGCTGGGCGCGCACGCGGCGCTGGGCCGCCGTGCACGCGCCCGCGCAGGCGCCGCATCTGCCCGACACCAATCCGAACGTGAACGTGCTGCAGCATGCGGGCGAATTGCTCGCGCTGGCCGAGGGCGGCGCGCCGCTCGCGATCACCGCCGCGCTCGATTCGCTCGGCATGCCGGCGCGGCACGCGGGCTTCGACGGCGCGATGACCGCGCATCCGAAGGTCGACCCGGCAACGGACGAGCTGATCCTGTTCCGCGCGGACTGGCGTGCGCCCTGGCTGCGCTACGGCGTGATCGACGCGACGGGCGTGAAGCGCGTCGATCTCGAGATCGAGCTGGGCGCGCCGTCGATGATGCACGACCTCGCGATCACCGAAACCCGCAGCCTGCTGCTCGACCTGAACGTCGGCTACGACTTCTCGCTGCTGAAGCAGGGCCACCGGATGCCGCTGCGCTGGCACGACGACCGGCCCGCGCGCATCGGCGTGCTGCCGCGCCACGGCGGCGACGTGCGCTGGTTCGACGTCGAGCCGTGTTTCATCCAGCACGTCGTCAACGCGTACGACTGCGACGCATCGTGCATCGTGCTCGACGCGGTGCGCTATCCGTCGTTCCTGCGGCTCGACGCGCGCACGGGCCGCTTCGCCGACAACCCGGTCGGCGAGCTGTGGCGCTATGTGATCGATACGGCGAACGGGCTGGTCGACGAAGGGCCGCTCGCCGACGGCGGCATCGAGCTGCCGCGCATCAACGAAACCCGCACCGGGCGCGGCTACCGCTATCTATACGCGGCCGAGCAGCCGAACAACGCGGAAATGCGCGGCGTGATGCGCTTCGACCACGCGCGCGGCACGACGATGCACTATGCGGTGCCGGCCGGCGACCAGAACGGCGAGCCGGTGTTCGTGCCGCGCCCGGGCGGCGCCGACGAGGACGACGGCTGGCTGCTGGTGATGGTCTACCGCGCGGCGACGGATACGAGCGACGTCGTGATCCTCGATGCGCGCGCGATCGACGCGGGGCCGGTCGCGGCCGTGCATCTGCCGCGCCGCGTGCCGGCCGGGTTCCACGGCGCGTGGGTGCCGCGCGAACGTTGAACGTGAGCGGCGGCGCGCGTCACTGCGCGCGCAGCGCGTCGACGATCTTCAGCCGCGCCGCGCGCATCGCCGGCAGGAACCCGCCGACGAGCCCCATCACGAGCGAGAACCCGAGCGTCTTCACGACGATCGCGGGCGTCAGCACGAAGCGGAACGACAGGTCCGAGAAGGTCTGGAAGTTGGTCGTCGAGAACGACGCGAACTGCATCAGCGACGCGCACGCGAGCCCCGCGACGCCGCCGACGAAGCCGAGCAGCAGCGCCTCCAGCAGGAACGCCGCGAGCACGTTGGTGCGCTTGAAGCCGAGCGCGCGCAGCGTGCCGATCTCGGCCACGCGGTTCGCGACCGACGCATACATCGTGATCATCGCGCCGATCATCGCGGCGATCGAGAAGATCGTCGACAGCGTGATGCCGAGGATGTTGATGAACGTCGACAGCGCCTTCGACTGGTCGCCGTAGAAGGTCTGCTCGCGCTTGGCCTCGTCGGTCAGGCGCGGGTCGACGTCGATGTCGGCCTTGAAGCGCGCGAAGCCGTCCGCGCTCGGAATGCGCAGCACCATCGACGAATAGCTGGTGCGCCGGAACGACTGCATCAACTGGTCGACGTCGCCCCAGATCTCCGAATCGAAGCCGCTGCCGCCCGCGTCGAACACGCCGACGATGGTCCAGTCGCGTTGCGCGAAATGCAGGCGGTCGCCGAGCTGTGTGCCGCTGAAGCCTTTCGCGATCGCGCTGCCGACGACGATCTCCGACGAGCCGGGCGCGAAGGTCCGGCCGGCCGCGAGCTTCACGTGCGGACGCAGCGCGAGGCCGGCCGGCGACACGCCGCGGATCACGACGTTCGACGGCTTGCCGCTCGACGTCTTCACGAGCGAGATCAGCACGACGGCTTCCTTCGACACGAGCGGCCGGCCGTCGGGGCCGAGCGCGACGGCCGGGTGCATTTCGAGCGCGTTGGCCTGCTGATGGTCGATCGAACTCTGGATCTCGGTCTCGGCGCCCTTGCGGATCACCACCGCGTTGTCGGGTTCGCCGGTCGACACGAGCGTTTTCGTGAGACCCGCATCGAGCATCTGCACCGTCGCGAACACGAAGATCACGAGCGCCATCCCGCCCGCGGTGAGCGCGGTGGTCAGCCGCCGGGTCCACAGGTTGCGCGCGATGTAGGTGAGCGGGATCGCCATGTGCGTCGCTATCCGATCGCCCGCAGGCCTTCGACCACGCGCACGCGCGCGGCCTGCCACGCCGGCACGAGCGCGGCCGCGAGGCCGACCGCGACCGAGCACGCGGCCTGCAGCACGACCGTCCCGGTCGATACCTTGAACACCGGAAAGATGCCGCCTGCCGCCTGCTTGAACAGGCTCGCGGCGGGCGGCGTCGCGAGGATCCCGAGCGCGCCGCCGACCACCGCGATCACGACCGATTCGCCGAATACGATCAGCGCGAGAAACCCGGGGCCGAAGCCGAGCGCCTTCAGCGTCGCGTATTCGGCCGTGCGCTCGCGCGCGCTCATCGCCATCGCGTTGGCCATCACCGCCATGATGATCAGGATCACCACGTACGACACCAGGCGGATCGCCGCGATGATCTGGTTCGACATCGCGACGAAGCCGAGCTGGAACGCCTGCTCGGTCTCGGTGAGTGTCTCGGCGAGCGAGTTCTTGAACACCGCGTCGACGTTGCGCGCGATCGCGGCGCCGTCGTCGGGGTTCGCGACGCCGAGCACGAACACGCCGACCTGGTCGGCCTGCTTCGGCGTGCGCTTGCGCACCGTCTCGTTCAGGTAATCCCAGTGGAACACCAGTTGGCGCGTGATCGTCGAATCGTCGCGGCCGTCGAGAATCCCGCGCACGACGAAATCCCACGTGCCCGGATAGATCGTGCCCTTCAGCGGGATCACGTCGCCGACCTTGAAGCCGAACTGCGTCGCGAGCTGCCGGCCGACCAGGCAACCGCGGCGGTCGCGGTCGTAGTCGGCGCGCTGCTGCGCCGGCAGGATGAATTCCGGATACAGGTCGAGGTAGTTCTCCGACACCGCGAAGCTCGCGAAGAAGTTCTTCGGATCGCGATAGATGCCGCCGAACCAGTTCGAGCGGACCACGGCCGTCACGCCGTCGACGCCGCGGATCCGGTTCTCGTAGCTCACCGGCAGCGGAAACACCAGCGAGATCGCGTTGCGCGTGACGAGCCGTCCGCTGGACGCGGCCGCCGCGCCCGCGTACCACGCGTCGACGACGGTGTGCAGCAGCCCGAACGCGAGCACGGCGATCGTGAGCCCGAGCACGGTCAGCAGCGTGCGCAGCCGGTGCCGCAGCGCATTGCGCGCGATCAGCTTCAGCACATACACGGCGCGCGCTCCCGTCGCCGCTCAGCCGGCGTGCCCATCGATCAGCTCCCCCTTTTCCAGGCGGACGAGCGAGCGCGCGGCGCCGGCCGCATGCGCGTCGTGCGTCACCATGATGATCGTCTTGCCGAGCTCGGCGTTCATCCGCTGCAGCATCGCGAGCACGTCGGTGGCCGACGCGCGGTCGAGGTCGCCGGTCGGCTCGTCGGCGACGATCAGCACCGGATCGGTGATCAATGCGCGCGCGATCGCGACGCGCTGCTGCTGGCCGCCCGACAGCTCGGACGGGTAATGGCTCGTGCGATCGCCGAGATTCACCATGTCGAGCACGAGCTCGACGCGCTCGCGCCGCTCGCGGCGCGACAGGTGCGTGAGCATCAGCGGCAGCTCGACGTTCTCGAACGCGGTGAGCACGGGCATCAGGTTGTAGAACTGGAAGATGAAGCCGACGTTCGCCGCGCGCCATTCGGCCAGTTGCGCCTCGGCGAGTTGCGAGATGTCGAGTCCGCCGACGCGCAGCTCGCCGCTGTCGGGCCGGTCGATGCCGGCCACGAGGTTCAGCAGCGTGCTCTTGCCGGAGCCCGACGGCCCCATCAGCGCGACGAAGTCGCCTTCGCCGATGTCGAGCGTGATGTCGGTCAGCACGGGCACGATCTGGTTGCCGCGCCGGTACGACTTCGCGACGTGACTGAGCTCGACGAGGGGCGGTTGGGCGTCGTTCACGCGCGCTACTTCTTCGCGACGGTCACGTTCGCGCCGTCCTTCAGCTTCGCGCCCGGGGCGAGCACGACCGTGTCGCCGGGTTTCACGCCGCGCACCGCGACGAGCTCGCCGATCCGCGCGCCCTTCGTCACGGCCACCGCATGCACGGCGTCGTCCTTCACGACGAACACGACCGGCCGGCCGTCGCGCTCGACCACCGCGCTCGCCTGCACGGCCGTCACCGGCTGCCGGTCCTGCGGCGACGCGGGCTTCGACAGGAACGCGATCTTCGCGCTCATGTCGGGCAGCACGCGCTCGTCGCGGTCGACGAAGCGCACCTTCACGAGCACGGTGGCCTTCGAGCGGTCGACGGTCGGCACGATGCGCGACACGCGCCCCGCGAAGCGCATGTCGGGCAGCGCGTCGAGCTGGATCTCGCACGGCTGCTCTGCGCGGATCTTCGCGATGTTCGATTCGGCGACGTCGGCCTCGACTTCGAGCGTTTCCATGTCGGCGATCGTCACGACCGCGCCCTTGCTGTCCGACGCGGACGAGAACGGCGTGATGTTGTCGCCGACGTTCGCGTGCTTGGCGAGCACGATGCCGTCGAACGGCGCGCGGATCACCGTCTGGTCGACCGCCACCTGCGCGGCCTGCGCGTTCGCTTCGGCCGACGCGATCGCGGCCTGGTCGCTGGCGAGCGTCGCGCGCGCCTTGTTCACGCGGGCCGTGTCGGTGTCGAGCTGCGCGGCCGGCACGGCCCCGCGCGGCGCGAGTGCGGCCGTGCGGCGCAACGCGATCTCCGCATCCTTGAGCTCGGCCTGCGCGACGCCGAGGTTCGCGCGGGAGACCTGCACCTGCGCGCGGGCCTGCCCGAGCGACGCCTGCACGTCGCTGCTTTCGAGGCGCGCGATGATCTCGTTCTGCTTCACGCGCGTGCCTTCGAGCACGCCGAGCCACTCGACGCGCCCCTGGCCCTTCGACGCGACCGCGGCCTTGCGCTGCGGCACGACGTAGCCGGTCGCATTGAGCTGCGTGTCATTCTGGTACGGGTAGGCGGACGTGACGGACGTGGTGTCGACGCTCGGCCGGCCGGTGAGCGCGAGGCCGGCGACGATCGCGACGACGACGAGCGCGGCGGCGAACGCATAGCGCGCCCACCGGCGCCGGCGCGGCGCCGGTGCGAGCGGACGCCGGTCGATTTTCAGTTTGTCCAGATTGTGATCGGGCAATTTGAGCGCCTCGAGACGGCGGCGGTCGTGCGACCGGCCGCGATCCGGTTTCCGGGGAAAGGGACGGATGGACGCCAGTATAAGCGTCGCCCGGGCGCCGCGCGAGCCGGTTTGCGGCGCGTTGCGACGGCGGCTTGCCCGGCTTGCCGGTACCGGGCGACGCGGCGGCCCCCGGGAAAACCCGAGGATGCAGGCAACGTGTCAACTTGCCGCGAACGCGGTGCGTTATGGAACCAGTGCGTCAGGTTTCGTCGCGACGGAACGGCGAAAGCCGGCCTCGCGGCCTGGGGCTCCGGTGCGAATGCCTCGCATCTTTAATTACCGGTACGTTTGATTTTTTCTCCGCTAAAGGAAAAACAATGAAGAAGACGCTCGCTTCGATCATCGCCGCGGCATTCGCGCTCGCATCGGTTTCGGCATTCGCACAGGCGTCCGCGCCGGCAGCCGACACGCCGGCTGCCGCATCGGCACCGGCCAAGAAGGATCACAGCAAGCCGAAGCACCAGCTGAAGCACCACGGTTCGAAGAAGGGCCAGGCGAAGGCTGCAGCCGCATCGGCCGCCGGCACGAACGACGCAGGCACGCAGAACTAAGCGGTTCGCCGCCACGGCCGGCGTTGCCGGCCATCGGTCGGCCAGCCCCGCATGCTCCGGCATGCGGGGTTTTGTTTTTCAGGCGCCGGATTCGCCGGGTTCGTCGGATTCGCGCGGTTCGTCGAGCCGAACGGGCGGCGGCGCGCGCATCGCGTCGACCACCGTGCGCATGCGCCGCCAGTGCGAGCCTTCCCAGAACACGCGCCGGCACACGTCGCACGCGACGAAGCGCCGCTGCCGCTGCCGGACGCCCGCCGGCACGCGCGGCGCGGCGGCGGCCGCGTCGAGCGGATGCAGCGGCGCGTTGCAGCGCAGGCACAGCCGGAACGGCCGCATGTGCGGGGCGAGATCGAGCCGCTCGAACAGTTCGCGCAACTGGTCGGCCGGCTGCCGCGCATGGAGATAGCAGCCGCGCACGACCGCGCGCCGCTTGAGCAGCTCGCGGTCGCGGGTCAGCACGATCCGGTGCTCGCGCTCGGCCAGCGCCGCGAGTTCGTCGTCGCGGTAGTGGTTGTCGTAGCAGGTGTCGAAGCCGGCGAGGCGCAGCAGTTGCGCGAGGCCGCCGAGATGCGCGTCGGCGACGAAGCGCCATGACGCCGGCGGCAGTCCGGTGGCACCGTTGGCCGCCGGGCGCGCGCGCTCGGGAAAGACGTCGACGCGGTCGCCGTCGTCGAGCGGGCGGTCGAGCGCGGCCGGCGCGTCGTTCACGCACAGCCGGCCGATTTCGGTATGCGGGACGCCGAGCGCCTCGATCGCGTGCTTCACCGTCGCATCGCGCGCGCACGCGTGGGCGAACGCCCGATCGCGCCGCGGGCGCGCGAGAAAGGCGTTCAGTTCGCCGTGAAAGCGGAAGGTCGCGGTCGCCATTCGTGCAGTATCGCACCGCGCCGGCCGGCAGGCGGCAGGCGGCAGGCGCTGCAGACCGTCGGCATCTGTGTTTAACTCGCGGCTTCACGGAGCGAAGGAGCGGGTGATGGATCTCGGGTTTATCGGGCTGGGCGAAATGGGGCAGGCGATCGCGACGAACCTGCTGAAGGCGGGCCACACGGTGCGGGTCTGGAACCGCTCGCGCGAGCGGGCCGAGCCGCTCGCGGCGTTCGGCGCGCGGATCGTCGACACGCCGGCCGACGCGTTCCGCGGCGACGCCGTGTTCTCGATGCTCGGCGACGATGCGGCCGCGCGCGCGGTGTTCGACGACGCGCTGCTGGCCCAGGCGCCGCGCGGGCTGATCCACGTGAACATGGCGACCGTATCGGTCGCGCTCGCCGAGTCGCTCGCGCACGCGCATGCTTCGCGCGGCATCGACTATGTCGCCGCGCCGGTGATGGGGCGGCCCGACGTCGCGGCCGCCGCGCGCCTCACGATCATGGCCGGCGGCCCGGCCGAGGCGATCGACCGCGTGCAGCCGCTGTTCGACGCGATCGGCCAGAAGACCTGGCGGTTCGGTTCGCTGCCGCAGCACGCGAACGTCGCGAAGATCGCCGCGAACTTCACGCTCGCGTCGGCGATCGAGACGCTCGGCGAGGCATCCGCGCTGCTGGGCGCGCACGGCGTCGCGATGCGCGATTTCCTCGACGTGATCACCAGCAGCGTGTTTCCGGGGCCCGTCTACGAAGGCTACGGCGCGATGATCGCCGAGCGGCGCTACGAGCCCGCGCGCTTCAAGGCGCGGCTCGGGCTGAAGGACGTCCGGCTCGCGCTGGAGGCCGGCGACGCGACGTCGGTGCCGCTGCCGGTCGCGAGCGTCGTGCGCGACAGCCTGCTCGACGCGCTCGCGCACGGCGGCGGCGACCAGGATTTCGCGGTGCTCGGCGAAGCCGCGCTGCGCCGCGCCGGCCGCTGACACGCGACACAAGCGTCGTATGCACGGCATAATCGGCAGTTCGTTTTCCGTCCATTTCAGGCAGAGGCAGGCATGAACTTGCATACGTGGTGGCTTTTCGTGGCGACGGTGTTCGTCGTGTCGGCGATTCCGGGCCCGAACATGCTGCTCGTGATGACGCACGGCGCGCGGCACGGGCTGCGGCGTTCGTCCGCGACGATGGCCGGCTGCCTGAGCGCGCTGGTGCTGATGCTCGCGGTCTCCGCGGCCGGGCTCGGCGCGGTGCTCGAAGCATGGCCGGCGATGTTCAATGCGTTGCGCTTCGCGGGTGCGGCCTACCTGATCTATCTCGGCGTGAAGGCGTGGCGCGCACGCGTGGACGACGCGCCGGCGGCCGACGTCGATGCGGTGTCGCAACAGGCATCGGCATCGCGCGCGGCGCTGTTCCGCAACGGCTTCCTGGTCGCGGGCAGCAACCCGAAGGCGATCCTGTTCGCGGCCGCGCTGCTGCCGCAGTTCATCAACGCGGCCGAGCCGACGCTGCCGCAATTCGGCATCCTCGTCGTCACGTTCGCGGTGATCGAGGTGAGCTGGTATCTCGTCTACGCGGCGTTCGGCACGCGCATCGGCGCCACGCTGAAGAGCCAGAGCGTCGCGAAGGTGTTCAACCGGCTGACGGGCGGGCTGTTCGTCGGCTTCGGCGCGATGATGGCGCTGGTCCGTCACTGATTCCCGGCCGGCGCCGGCGTACCGAACGCCCCGTCCCTCGCGAGAGGGCGGGGCGTTCGGCTTTCGAGCGCCGCTTCACCGCTGCCCGCTTATGCACGCGGGCGATCGAACGCCGCGCGCCCGGCCGCCAGCCCGAACCCGGCCGCCGCGCCGGCGAACGCGAACCCGACGCCGCACACCGCGCTCCAGCCACCCCATGCCCATGCGCTGCCCGCAAGCGCCGCGCCGAGCGCGCCGCCGATGAAGAACACCCCGACGAACAGCCCGTTCAGGCGTCCGCGCGCGGCCGGGTTCAGCAGGTTGATCGCGCGGCGGCCGATCGTCTGGTCGACGATCACGCCTGCGTCGAGCAGCGCCGCGCCGCCGGCCAGCAGCGCGAGCGCGAGGCTGCGATGCGCGTACATATCGAAGCCGAACCAGCCCGCGCCGGCGATCCCGAGCACGGTCAGGGCCGCGAGCATCGTGCCGTGCGCGAGCCGCTGCGCGGCCGCGCCGTGGCCGCGGTCGCCCGCGCGGCCGGCGAGCGGCGTGACGATCGCGCCGCTGGCGCCGGCGAACGCGAACAGCGCAATGCCGTGCAGGTCGAGCGCGAACGGCGGTTGCGCGAGCCGCAGCCCGACGGCGGTCCAGAATGCGCTGAACGCGGCCATCGCGAGCGCGGCCGACAGCGCATGCCGGCGCAGCACCGGCTCGTCGGCGAGCAGGCGTCCCATCGACGCGAGCAACGCGCGGTAGCTGGCCGTGATCGACGGCGTGCGCGCCGGCAGGCGCAGCGCGAGCACGACGGCGATCGCCGCGTTCGCGAGCGCGGCCAGCAGATAGAACGCGCGCCAGCCGGCCGAGCCCGCGATCAGGCTCGCGAGCGGCCGCGACAGCAGGATTCCGAGCATCAGCCCGCTCATCACGTTGCCGACCGCGCGGCCGCGCTGCGCTTCGGGCGACATCGACGCGGCCATCGGCACCAGCATCTGGATCACGCTCGACGCGGCGCCGGCCGCGAGCGTCGCGAGCAGGAACACGGTGCCCGAGCGCGTGAAGGCGGGCAGCGCGAGCGCCGCCGCGCAGACGGCGAGCGTCGCGACGATCAGACGGCGGTTCTCGAGCAGGTCGACCAGCGGCACGAGCAACGCGAGCCCGGCCGCGTAGCCGAGCTGAGGCAGCATCGCGACGAGGCCGGCGAGGCCGGGCGGCAGGTGCAGGTCCGCGCTGATCGGGCCGGTCAGCGGTTGCGCGGCGAACAGGTTCATCACGATCACGCCGACCGTCGCGGCGAAGAACAGCGTCATGCCGGTGCTCAGCGCGGGCGGCGCGACGACGGACGGGGAAACGGGGGCAGGGCAGCGGTTGGCAGGGCAGTTCATCGGGAGGCTGGGTGGTGGAACGAAGGAATTCCCATCCTAGGCGCCCGATGTTTATGCGACAATTGAAATATGTCTAACATGATTATGCGAGTTTGTTTTGAATACGCGTGATCTCCAGGCCTTCGTCGCGGTCGTCGACAGCGGGTCGATGGTGGCCGCGGCCGCGAAACTCCATCTGACGCAGCCCGGCCTGACGCGGCGCGTGCAGAACCTCGAGACGCTGCTCGGCGTGCCGCTGCTCGAACGGCAGAGCAAGCCGCTGAAGCCGACCGCCGCCGGGCGCGACGTCTACGCGCTCGCGCGCAACGTGCTCGGCGCGGTCGACGAGCTGATGGCGGCGGGCGCGCCGGACGGCGAGCCGTCCGGCGAGTTGCGCATCGGCGTGCCGCCGTTCCTGTCCGAGCTCGCGCTCGAGCGGCCGATCGACCGGCTGCGCGAGGCGTTCCCGCGCCTCACGCTGCGCGTGACGGCCGGCTGGTCGCCCGCGCTGGTGCAGGGCATCGAGCGCGGCGCGCTCGACGTCGCGACCGTGATGGTGCCGGCGAGCGCGGCGCTGCCCGACGCGTTGACGGCGACGCAGCTCGCCACGCAGCCGACGGTGCTCGTCGCCGCGCGCGATTTCCCGCTGCCGGACGGCCCGCTGTCGCTCGACACGCTGTCGGGTTTTCCGTGGGTGCTGAGCCAGGACGGCTGCGGGATGCGCTCGGCGCTGAGCCGCGCGCTCGGCGCGGCCGGGCTGCCGTTCGACGTCGCGGTCGAGGCATTCGGCTCGGAGCTGCAGTTGTCGCTCGTCGCGCGCGGCGCCGGCATCGGCATCGCCGCGCCGAACGCGCTGGCGCGCAGCGCGCATCGCGACGCGCTGAGGGTGGTGGAAACGGCGGGGCTGGAAACGCGGATCAACGTGTGGATCGTGCACGGCACGTTGCCGGGCCGTCTCACGCGGCCTGTCGCGCTGCTGCGCGACGCATTGGGCGAGGTGCTCGAACGGGAGAACGAAAAGGGGTCAGGCGCCGTCACGGCGAACTAGAGGCCGCATTCGAGGGAAAATCCTTATTTTCTCTACGGAAATGTTGCATTGCGGAAACCGATTCGCTATAGTGACACCTGTCTCCTCCATGTCTCCTCTGATATGGATTCAGCCCGCCACTTAGGCGGGCTTTTTTTTTGCCTGCGATTGTGTCGCGGCCATCCATTCGCGCCGGCAGTCGCCGCGCTCAGAACTTGTACGTCATCCCGACGTAGCTGATGATCGGGTCCGCCTTCAGATCCGATTTCGACTCGGCGAGCACCGAGCCGTCGGCTGCCTTGATCGTCACCGTCGACGTCGTCTTCAGCGGGATGTAGGTCACCGACGCCACCAGCCCGAAGTGTTCCGTCAGGTTGTACTGCAGGCCCGCGTTGAACACCGGCTGCCACGACGACGACGCCTTCGCCTCCACCGAGGTCGTCCCCGGCTTGCCCGCGCCCGCCGCGAGGATCGCGCCGAGGTTGTCCTGCGTCTGCTTGATGAAGTTCGTGTTGAGCTGCAGGGCGCTGAACCAGTTGTACGACACGCCAAGGCCGAGGAACGGCCGGAATTTCGCGGTCGCCTGCCCGAAGTAGTACTGCAGGATCACCGCCGGGCTCCACTGCCGCACGCTCTTCACGATCGGGTTGACCGACCCGAGCCCGATGTTCTGCGTGCCGAGCGCGCCCGCCGGGCCCGGCGGCTTGATCGTGCCCTGGCCCGACACCTTGAACACCGGCGGCACGCCGGCCACCGACGTGACCGCGATGTGGTCGGTCAGGAAGTGGCTGACCGTCAGGCCGACCGTGTCGGCGCCGCTCGTGTGCAGCCCGGTGCCTGCCGACGTGAACGACGGCGGCAGCCGCAGCGGCGTGTTGATCGGCGTCGGCGCGACGTTGGTCGTCATCGGCGTGCTGCTCTGCTGCGGCATGATGTGGAACCAGCCCAGCGTGACGACGTTGCTGCCGGCGCTCTGCGCGTGCGCGGCGAGCGGCGCCACGGCGGCGGCGCCGGCCGCCGCGCAAAGAAGGGTTTTCTTCATCACGGCTTTCCCCTCCGCTTACTGTACGAATGCGCCGATCGTGAAATACGGCGTCGATCCTGCGTTGTCGAGGAAACCGAACACGCCACCCGAGAAGATGAACTTGCCGGTCGGCGACGTGCTGCCCGAACCCGTGTGGATCGTCGTGACCGTGCCCGGCACCTTCTGCGTGTAGTCGAGGTCGAGCACTCGCGTGAGCGACGCCTGCGACGGCTGGAACGGATCGAGCAGCGTGGCCTGCTTGTCGATCAGCGCGGTGGTCCGGTAATCGAACTGGCTGTCGACGCCGATGTACTCGCCGTTCTGCGAACCGGCCGCGACGGCCGTCTGCGGCGCGAGGATCGAGATGCTCGATTCGTCGTCGGCGGTCAGGCCCGGCACGCCGTTGCTGTCCGGCGTCGGGTTCGGGTTCGCGACCCCCGTGCGCACGAGGATCGGCACGAGCTGGTTGCGCAGCTTGCCGACGATCATGAAGCCCTTGCCCTGCGGCGTGGCCGACAGCGTCGGCTTCATCTGGCTCGCGTAGTTGTTCGACTGGAACGCGCCGCTGCCGTCGGCCGACTGCACGAAATTCGTGCCCTGCTGCGTGCACGCGCCGCCGGCGAACTGGCCGGTCGTGTCGCACTTGGTCCACGTGCCGTCCGCGTTGATCGTCACCTTCGCGTCGATCGACGCCGGCGCGAATTTCTGCGACGGCACTTCGCCGAAGCCGATGTGGCTGTACGTGCCCGCGACCTTCGTGATGTCCGTTTCGATCGACGAGAAGCCGATGAACGGGTAGTACGGGAATTTCGTGTCGGGCACCGCGGCCTGGCCGAGCACGCCGTCGAACTGGATCTCCTTGCCGGGAATCGTGCCGCCCGCGACGCCGAAGCCGACGAAGATGCGCGCCGGACGCGACGCATCGAGGCTCCCGCCGTTCAGGCGGAATGCGCACTGGTTCAGCTTGTTGGTCGGCAGCAGCGTTTCCTGCGTGAGCGTGCCGCTGTCGACCGTGCCCGCGCGGGTCGGCACGACGGTGCCGGTCTTTTGCGGCACCGGCGATTCGACATAGGTGACCTGCCAGGTCATCTTGGTCGTGTCGAGCTGGACTTTCGCGAGTTCGCCGCTGCCCGCGCCGCCCGTGAACACGGTGTTGTAGTCGAGCGTGGCGGGGCAAAGCCGCTCCTCGACGAGCGGCGGCGGATTGTCGCTGCCGCCGCCGCAAGCGGAAAGAAGGGGGGCGGCGGCAGCGGCCGCCAGAATGAGGTTGCGCTTCATGTTGCTCCTCCAGATTTGTCTTGTGTGGCGGCCAGCTCCCTGTCGGCCGCTTCTGTTGGTCGTGCTCGTCCTGCCCGCGCCGTGCCGGGCGCCTTCGTGCCTTCCCTGCAACGCGCGGCGGCAGGCCGGCCGCCGCGTCCTCGATCGCTACTTGCTGATCTGCGCGCCCACGCCGAAGTACGGGGTCGACGACGTCGTCGAATTCGCCGACGTTGCCGTGACGCCGCCGTTCACCGTGCCCTGGATCAACGCCGCGTACAGCCCGCCCGTCGCGATCACCACGCCCGATGCCGACGGGTAGCTCGCGCCGCTCGGCGGGGCGGTCTTTGCGTTCAGCAGGCCGGGCGTCGTCTGGCCGTAGTCGAGCGTGAAGCCGTCTTCCTCGGCCTGCGTGGACGGGTTGATGAACGACGCATTGCCGCCGCGGATCAGCGCGGCCGTGTACTTGAAGTTCGAGTCCGCGCCCGCGTAGCCGCCGTCGATCGCGCCCGACGTGATCGCCGTCGCCGCGCCGAGCACCGCGATGCCCGATTCGTCGTCGACCTGCGCATCGAGGTGCAGCGGCGGCGTGCCGAGGTTCACGTTGCCCGTGCGCACGATCACCGGCACCGTCGCGCCGTTGAGCTGGCCGATCACCATGTGCGCGGTCGCCGACTTGCCGGTCGCGCCGACGATCGGCAGTTGCGTCTGCGGCAGTGTCTGTGGCGCCTTGGCGCTGTCGAAGTAGCCGCCGTTCGCGCTTGCCTTCCACGGATCGCCGGTCGTCTGGCAGCCGCCCGCCCCGCTCGACGTGCACGCGCCGTTCGCATCGAACGTCTCGCTCGAGTTCGAGCCCTTGGTCGCGTAGTTGCCCGACGGCACGAGGTGGTAGAGCAGCGCGTTGTACGTGCCCGGCAGCTTCGAGAGGTCGGTCGTCGTGTTCGCGAAGCCGAGGAACGGATAGAAGTCGAAGTGACGGTTCGGCACCTGGCCGACGTTCTGCACGACGCCGGGGATGATCGTCAGCCCGTCGTACTGGATCGTCGCGCCGGGAATGCCGCCGCCCGCCACGCCCATGCCGACCAGCAGCATCGGCGGGTTCGCCTGGTTGAAGTCGGCGGCCGTCGAATACGTCGAGCCGTCCGGCGCGGGGCCCGTGCCCGGCGTGAGGACGAACGCGCAGCGCGTCTGCTCGGCGGTCGGCAGCGTGCCGGTCGGCGGATGAACGACCTTGCCGGTGATGGTCGTGCCGACGCGGCTCGGCGTGACGGTGCCCGTCTTCAGCGGAATCGGAGATTCGAGCCACTTGAGCGTGTAGGTCATCGCGACCGCGTCGATGTTGACGCTGACGATCTCGCCGCTACCGGCGCCGCCGAGATACGTGCTCTTCACGATGTCCGCGTTGGCCGGGCACAATGCGCCGTTGATCGGCTGCGAAGGCGGCTGCCCTTGCGGGCCGCAGCTCGAGCCGGAACATTGGGGCGCATCGATCGGCGCGAGCGCGCCGCCGGAGTCCCCCCCGCCACATGCAACCAGGAAAGGGGCAATGGCAAAGGCCGTTGCCACCCCCTTCGATAAGGTGTGCGACATGCCGCTGTCTCCAATCGTTTAATTGTGCGAGCTAATGTCGCTGCCTGTGTTTTTGCTGTCAATTGATGAACCCGTCTAAAAAAGGCGATTGAAACGGGATCTTCCAATTGAATCCTTTCCTGATAATGCAATTGGTAAGAATTTAAACGCGAGACAGGCTGTCGAAAGCTGCCGGAGTGGGGCGTGCGCGACGCCCGGCAGGCTCTCGCGGCGCCTTCCCGCGTATAACGGCAGCGTTTGAATTGACGGGTATCCGGTTTATCCCTATTCGGGATTGACTGGATAAGGAGGGGTTGGATTAATTCGCTGATAATCGCGCAATGGAAAGCTTGTAAATATTTGTAAATGCGCGATCCGGAGTTTTATATATTGCCTGATACGGGTAAATAAAAAGCCGGCCAGTGGCCGGCTTTGCATGGCATGCGAGGCTGAATCAGCGTTTGAGGCCTGCGTCCTCGGCCGCGCCGATGTTCAGGTTCATGCACTGGATCGCGGCGCCCGACGCGCCCTTGCCGAGGTTGTCGAGGCGCGCGACGGTGACGAAGCGCTCCGCGTTGCCGAACACGAACAGGTCGACGCGGTTCGTGTCGTTGTTCGCCTGCACGTCGAAGAAGCCGCCGTCGAGGTTCGCGTCCGCGTCGAACGGTGCGACGCGCACGAACGCCTCGTCCGCGTAGTACTCGGCGAACACGCGCTGCACGTCCTGCGGCGTCGCGCGCTTCGCGAGCTGCTCGGGCGTGAAGTAGGTCGTCACCGCGAGGCCCTTCAGGAACGGGCCGACGATCGGCGTGAAGATCGGTGCGTTCGCGAGGCCCGTGTGCGCGGCCATTTCCGGCAGGTGCTTGTGCGCGAGGCCGAGCGCGTACGGGCGCGGGCTCGCGAGCTTGCCGCCCGGCGCGGCGTTTTCGTATTCGGCGATCATCGACTTGCCGCCGCCGCTGTAGCCGGTGATCGAGTAGCTGTGCGCGGCGAACGTCGGCGCGACGATGCCCGCGTCGACGAGCGGACGCATCGCGAGCACGAACGCCGATGCATGGCAGCCGGGCACCGCGATGCGCTTCGACGTGCGAATCTTCTCGCGCTGCGCGCGGGTCAGTTCCGGCAGGCCGTACGCCCAGTCGGCATGCGTGCGGAACGCGGTGCTCGCGTCGATCAGCGTGGTGTTCGGGTTCTCGACGAGCGACGCGGATTCGCGCGACGCGACGTCCGGCAGGCACAGGAACGTGACGTCCGACGCGTTGATCAGGCGGCGGCGCTCGTCGACGTCCTTGCGCTTCGCTTCCTCGATGCGCAGGATCTCGATGTCGCTGCGTGCCGACAGGTATTCGAAGATCTTGAGGCCGGTCGTGCCTTCCTGGCCGTCGACAAAAACTTTGGTGCTCATTTCGCTCTCACTGGATGAAACGGGAGCCGCGGCGCCCTGAAACCGCCATTTTAAGACGTCATCCGGCGGCGCTGTGCCGCGCGGGACGAAAAAAGACGGCCGGCGGCCGTCTTCGTGTCCCTTTGACGCCCGCGCCGATACGCGCGCGGCCGGGGGAGGGCGTGCTCAGCGGGCGCCGGCGTCCCAGCGGGCGGTCGCTTCGGCGACGCGCCGGCCGAATGCCTTGCCGGTTTCGAGGTCGCCCGGCAGCGGGCCCTCGTCGGGCGTCGCATCGGCCGGCGACTGCGCGAGCAGGCCCGTGGAGCCGCCGAGATAGTTGATGTCGTTGCGCGTGGCCGCCTTCGAGTTCGCCGGCATCAGGCTCGTGCCGACCCACACCATCCCATGCTGCATCGCCAGCGTGACGAAATATTGAATCGTCGAGAACTTGTCGCCGTTCATCGTCGCCGAGTTCGTGAAGCCCGCGGCGATCTTGTCCTTCCACTTCTGCGTGAACCACGCTTTCGACGTGGCATCGGCGAATTGCTTGAACTGCGCCGACGGGCCGCCCATGTAGGTCGGCGCGCCGAAGACGATCGCGTCGGCCGCGTCGAGCGCGGCCCAGCCCGCGTCGTCGAGGTCGCCGACGGCGATCAGGCGCACGTTCGCGCCGGCGTCCTGCGCGCCCGCATGCACGGCCTCGGCCAGTTTCTGCGTGTGACCGTAGCCGCTGTGATAGACGATGACGATGTTCGACATGAAGCGTTCTCCGGAAAGGGACGGGAACGGCGGGCCGCCGCGGCTCGCCGCGTCACGCGTCGCCGGCAGGCGGCGCGACGGTCGCGCGGCGGGGCATGCCGCGACCGGTGACGACGAGTCTAGCAAGCCGAAATGACGAGACAACGTGCGCGCGCGGCGTACTGAAATTCGCGGCGGCCGGCAATCGCGGCGCCGCCGCCGGGCGAGGCACGGCGCGGCTACTGCCCGTACGTGACCGTGAGTCGCGCGGTGCCGATCGCGAGCGTGCCGATCTCGTGCTCGAACATCGGCGCGGGGCGGCCCTGCGACACGCGCAGGTCGGTGCCTTTCAGCGCGTAGACGGTGATCACGTAGCGATGCGGCTTGCCGGGCGGCGGGCACGGACCGCCGTAACCGTCGATCCCGTAGTCGTTGCGCGCCTCGCTCGCGCCGATGCGGCGCAGGAAGCCGGATGCGCTCGCGTCGGCCGGCAGGCTCGTGACGGTCGCCGGAATGCCGGCCACGGCCCAGTGCCACCAGCCGTGCCCGGGCGCGTCGGGATCGAAGATCGTGACCGCGTAGCCGCGCGTGCCGGGCGGCGGGTTGTGCCATGCGAGTTGCGGCGAGCGGTTCGCGCCCTTGCAGTCGCCGCGGTCGAACACGTTCGCGGCCCGCACGCGGGCGCCGGGCGTCAGGTCGTCGCTCGTCACGGTGAACGGGCCTTCCGCATGCGCGGGCACTGCCGCGAAAACGGCGGCGCAGAGGAGGGCAGGGAGGAGGAACGGAGACGGGCGACCCGATGGCGCAGGCGGAGCGATCCGGCGATCCACACGCATATGGCGCTTCTCCCGTCACGTGGGCCGGACCGAGACGCCCGGCATTGTTGGCGTTGTGTGTTGCCCGCGCAGCTGAGGGCGGCGATGGATCAAGTCTAGCATTAGGGTTCGATGAGCGATGCCCACCGCCGCCCGCGATTGCGCTCGGTCAGGGTGCATGGCAACGGACGAAAAAAAGCCGCCTGCGGTGAAGCAGGCGGCTTGTTCAGCCAGTGCGCCGGCATGCATGCCGGCGTGGCGTCATTCCTTCGCGGCCGTCGCGCCGCCGTGCGCGGCCGACCATTCGGCCGGTGCGTGCAGGAATTTCTCGACTTCGTCGAGCGTCTTCGTCTCGAAGTAGCCCGAGGCCTTCGCGACGCGCAGCACGTCCCACCACGTGGCGAGCGCGTGCAGGTCGACGTCGATGTCCTTCAGGACCGACACGCTTTCCTTGAAGATGTCGTAGTGGAACAGCACGAAGCAGTGGTTCACCGTCGCGCCCGCGGTGCGCAGCGCGTTGACGAAGTTGATCTTGCTGCGGCTGTCGGTCGTCAGGTCTTCCACCAGCAGCACGCGCGAGCCTTCCTCGAGATGGCCTTCGATCTGCGCATTGCGGCCGAAACCCTTCGGCTTTTTGCGCACGTACTGCATCGGCACCATCATCCGGTCCGCGATCCATGCCGCGAACGGGATGCCGGCCGTCTCGCCGCCCGCCACCGCGTCGATCTGCTCGAAGCCGATGTCGCGCGTGATCGTCGTTTCCGCCATTTCCATCAGCGCACGGCGCACGCGCGGATACGAGATCAGCTTGCGGCAGTCGATATAGACGGGGCTTGCCCAGCCGGACGTGAAGATGAACGGTTTTTCGGCATTGAAGTGCACCGCCTGCACTTCGAGCAGGATTTTGGCGGTCGTATCCGAGATCGACTGACGATCGTAGCCTGTCATGGGCATTCCTTGGGTGATGAGCGAGGAGCGGGCGCGGGCCCGGTGGCGCAGCAAGGGGAACCTGCCCGGAGGGCCGGGGCGCGATCGGCAGGCCGACCGCATCGCTGCGCGCGTAGCCGGCTATTTTACCCGATCCAGGCCGGTTTTCGGCGGAATTCGCGCGGTTCGGCGCGCGGCTCACCACAGGCGAAACAAATGGGGCGCGACCAGTCCGATGCGGATGCCGGGGATGCGGCGGTGCACCAACGGAGGTCATTTAGGGGGTGTACACTAGGCGACCCTAAGAAATCGTTCAGTACTTTGTACTTTCCTCTTGCCATCCGCCAAGGTTCGATGGCGTGCCGATCCGGCGCGTCGCGGGCCGTCTCGCAGTCGACCATCCCCTCGATTCAAGCAGACGCGGCCGAAGGTGCTGTGTACTGAGTCGTCAATATTTCGCATGTCTCTCGCAGGTCAATCATGGACGAACAACTGAAGCAGGCCGCTCTCGCTTATCACCTGAACCCGAAACCCGGCAAGATTTCGGTCACCCCGACCAAGCCGCTGTCGAACCAGCTCGATCTGTCGCTCGCGTATTCGCCGGGCGTCGCCGCCGCGTGCGAGGCGATCCACGCCGATCCGCTCGACGCGCAGAAGTACACGTCGCGCGGCAACCTCGTCGGCGTCATCACCAACGGCACGGCCGTGCTCGGTCTGGGCAACATCGGCCCGCTCGCCGCGAAGCCGGTGATGGAAGGCAAGGGCTGCCTCTTCAAGAAATTCGCGGGCATCGACGTGTTCGACATCGAACTGTCGGAGTCCGACCCCGACAAGCTCGTCGAGGCGATCGCGATGCTCGAGCCGACGCTCGGCGGCATCAACCTCGAGGACATCAAGGCGCCGGAATGCTTCTACATCGAGCAGAAGCTGCGCGAGCGCATGAAGATTCCCGTCTTCCACGACGATCAGCACGGCACCGCGATCATCGCGTCGGCCGCGATCCTGAACGGCCTGAAGGTCGTCGGCAAGAAACTCGCCGACGTGAAGCTCGTGTGTTCGGGCGCCGGCGCGGCCGCGATCGCGTGCCTGGACCTGCTGGTGAACCTCGGCCTCACGAAGTCGAACATCCTCGTCGCCGATTCGAAGGGCGTGATCTACGAAGGGCGCGGCAACCTCGATCCGTCGAAGCAGCGCTATGCGGCGAACACCGACGCGCGCTCGCTCGCCGACGCGATCGTCGGCGCGGACGTGTTCCTCGGCTGCTCGAGCGCGGGCGTGCTGAAGCAGGACATGGTCAAGACGATGGGCGACAAGCCGCTGATCCTGGCGCTCGCGAACCCGGAACCGGAAATCCGCCCGGAAGACGCGAAAGCCGTGCGCCCGGACGCGATCGTCGCGACCGGCCGCTCGGACTACCCGAACCAGGTCAACAACGTGCTGTGCTTCCCGTTCATCTTCCGCGGCGCCCTCGACGTCGGCGCGACGACGATCACGGAAGAAATGAAGCTCGCGTGCGTGCGCGCGATCGCCGAGCTGGCCCAGGAAACCGACCAGAGCGAGGAAGTCGCGAAGGCGTACGAAGGCCATTCGCTCGAATTCGGGCCGGACTACCTGATTCCGAAGCCGTTCGATCCGCGCCTGATCATCAAGATCGCGCCGGCCGTCGCTCAGGCCGCGATGGATTCGGGCGTCGCCACGCGCCCGATCCAGGACATGGACGCCTATCGCGAGCAGCTCGGCGCGACCGTCTACCGCACCGGCATGGTGATGCGCCCCGTGTTCGCGACCGCGAAGCAGAAGGAGGCCCGCATCGTGTTCGCCGAGGGCGAGGACGAGCGCGTGCTGCGCGCCGCGCAGTTCGTGCTGCTGGAAAAGATCGCGAAGCCGATCATCATCGGCCGTCCGTCGGTCGTCGACATGCGCCTCGCGAAGATCGGCTCGAAGCTGAAGGCCGGCACCGATTTCGAAATCGTCGATCCGGAAGACGATGCGCGCTACCACCGCTACTGGCAGGCGTATCAGGAGATCGGCGCGCGCGACGGCGTGACGCCGGAAGTCGCGAAGGCCGCGATGCGCAAGTTCAACACGCTGATCGGCGCGATGCTCGTGCATCTGGGCGACGCGGACGGGATGATCTGCGGGATGATCGACACGTTCCACAGCCACCTGAAGTTCATCGAGCAGGTGCTGGGCCGCGCGAAGGGTGCCGAGCACTTCGCCGCGATGAACCTGCTGATGCTGCCGGGCCGCAACCTGTTCGTGTGCGACACGTACGTGAACGAGCTGCCGAGCGCCGACCAGCTCGCCGACATGACGATCCAGGCCGCGGCCGAGATCGAGCGCTTCGGCATCACGCCGAAGGCCGCGCTGCTGTCGAACTCGAACTTCGGCAGCGCGCCGTCGGCGTCGTCGCGCCGGATGGCCGAGGCGCGCAAGCTGATCGTCGAACGTGCGCCGAACCTCGAAGTCGACGGCGAAATGCACGGCGACGCGGCATTGTCGGAACTGATCCGCAAGCAGGCGTTCCCGGGCACGACGCTGTCGGGCGAGGCGAACCTGCTGATCATGCCGAACGTCGAAGCGGCGAACATCGCGTACAACCTGCTGAAGATGGTCGGCGGCGAAGGCGTGACGGTCGGCCCGTTCCTGCTCGGCGCGGCCAAGCCCGTCCACATCCTGACCCCGGCCGCGACCGTACGCCGGATCATCAACATGACGGCCGTTGCCGCCGCGAACGTGAACACGAAGTAAGTCCACGCCCGCGGGCGTCGCGCGTCACGCGCGGCGCAATGAAAAAGCCACGGAACCTGCGTTCCGTGGCTTTTTTTCGCGTGAACCGTAACGGGCGAGGGCGGGGGGCGGCAGGACGTCAGGAAGATCGTCCGGAACGCGCCCGCCCGCGGCGCGCGCCGTTCGTTAAGCGACCTGCTGGTGCGACTGGCCGCCTGCCGGCGAACGCCATTTCGCGAGCAGCGCGTCCCATTTCTGGCGTACCGCGCGCAGGTTGTTCTCCTTCACGTGGCCGTAGCCGCGAATGCCGTCCGGCAGCGCCGCGAGCTCGAGCGCGAGCGGGCGGTTGGCCGCGGTCAGCTTGGCCAGCACCTCGCCGATCAGCGCTTCGTACTCGCCGATCAGCGCGCGCTCGGTGCGGCGCTCCGCAGTGCGGCCGAACGGGTCGAGCGCCGTGCCGCGCAGGAACTTCGCCTTCGCGAGCAGCCGGAATGCCGACATCATCCACGGGCCGTACGCCTTCTTCACGAGATGGCCGTGCGCATCCGTCTTCGCGAACAGCGGCGGCGCGAGGTGGAATTTCAGCTTCCAGTCGCCTTCGAACTGCGCGGTCAGGCGCGCGAGGAACGCAGGGTCGGATTGCAGCCGCGCGACCTCGTATTCGTCCTTGTACGCCATCAGCTTGAACAGGTTGCGCGCGACCGCTTCGGTCAGCGGCTCCTGCATCGCGTCGCCGTCCGCGAGCGCTCGTTCGGTCGCGCGCACCTTGTCGACGAAGGCCGCATAACGCGACGCGTAAGCGGCGTTCTGGTACGCGGTGAGGAATTCCACGCGCTTCGCGATCAGCGCGTCGACCGCCTTCCTCGTGTGCAGCGAGATCACCGTGGCGCCCTGCGCGGGGCGAACGTCGCCGGCCGCGGCCTGCTTCACGCTGGCCAGGTCGTACGCGGCGCGGCGGCCCCAGTCGAAGGCCGCGCGGTTCTTCTCGACCGACACCGCATTCAGCTCGATCGCGCGTTCGAGCGACGCGAGCGTCAGCGGCAGCCAGCCCTTCTGCCATGCGTAGCCGAGCACGAACGGGTTCGTGTAGATCGCGTCGCCGAGCAGCGCGACCGCGAAGCGGTTCGCGTCGATGAAGTCCACCGCTTCACCGGCGGCCGCGCGGATGTCGTTCTCGGCGGACAGGCCGGGGAACGCCCAGTTCGGGTTCTTGATGAACTCGGCGGTCGGCGTCTGCGCGCTGTTGACCACCACGCGCGTCGCGTCGTGCCGCATCCGCGACGTGCATTCGTCGCCGGCCGTGACGATCGCGTCGCAGCCGATCACGAGATCGGCTTCACCCATCGCGATCCGCGTCGCATGGATGTCGGTCGGCGCGTGCGAGATCTGCACGTGGCTCATCACGGCGCCGCCTTTCTGCGCGAGGCCCGTGACGTCGAGCACGGTCACGCCCTTGTTCTCCAGGTGCGCGGCCATCCCGAGCAGCGCGCCGATCGTGACGACGCCCGTGCCGCCCACGCCGGTGACGAGCACGCCGTACGCACGGTCGATCGCCGGCAGCGTCGGTTCCGGAATCGGCGGCAATGCGCTGCCGTCGACCGACACGGCCTTCGGCTTCTTCAACTGGCCGCCCTCGACCGTGACGAAGCTCGGGCAGAAGCCCTTCACGCACGAGAAGTCCTTGTTGCAGCTCGACTGGTTGATCTGGCGCTTCGTACCGAATTCGGTCTCCAGCGGCTCGACCGACAGGCAGTTCGACTGCACCGAGCAGTCGCCGCAGCCTTCGCACACCGCTTCGTTGATCACGACGCGTTTCGCCGGGTCCGGATACGTGCCGCGTTTGCGGCGGCGGCGCTTCTCGGTCGCGCAGGTCTGGTCGTAGATCAGGATCGTCGTGCCTTCGATCTCGCGCAGCTCGCGCTGCACGTCGTCGAGCTGGTCGCGGTGATGGATCGTCACGCCCGGCGCGAGCAGCGCCTTCTGGCTGTCGTACTTCTCCGGCTCGTCGGTGACGATCACGATCTTCTTCGCGCCTTCGGACGCGAGCTGGTGCGTGATCTGCGGCACCGTCAGCACGCCGTCGACCGGCTGGCCGCCCGTCATCGCCACCGCGTCGTTGTAGAGGATCTTGTAGGTGATGTTCGCCTTCGACGAGATCGCCGCGCGCACCGCGAGCAGCCCCGAATGGAAATAGGTGCCGTCGCCGAGGTTCGCGAACACGTGCTTCTCGTCCGTGAACGGCGCTTGGCCGATCCACGGCACGCCTTCGCCGCCCATCTGGCTGAAGGTGCTCGTGCTGCGGTCCATCCACACGGTCATGTAGTGGCAGCCGATCCCGGCGATCGCGCGCGAGCCTTCCGGCACGTTCGTCGACGTGTTGTGCGGGCAGCCCGAGCAGAACCACGGCTTGCGCTCGGTCTGCACGTGCGGCTTCGCGAGCGCCATTTCCTTCGCGTTGATCACCGCGAGCCGCGCCGCGATGCGCGCGCGCACGTCGGACGGCAATTCGAATTTATCGAGCCGCGTCGCGATCGCCTTCGCGATGATCGCGGGCGACAGCTCGTAGTGCGCGGGCAGCAGCCAGTTGCCCATCGGCACCGACCATTCGCCGCCGGCGCCGTCCTTCTCGTCGAACTTGCCGAACACGCGCGGGCGTTGCGCATCGGGCCAGTTGTACAACTCTTCCTTGATCGCGTATTCGAGGATCTGGCGCTTTTCCTCGACCACCAGGATTTCGTCGAGGCCGCGCGCGAACGCCTGCGCGCCCTGCGCTTCGAGCGGCCACACGCAGCCGACCTTGTAGAGCCGGATGCCGATCCGCGCGCAGGTTTCGTCGTCGAGGCCGAGGTCGATCAGCGCCTGGCGCACGTCGAGGTACGCCTTGCCGCCGGTCATGATCCCGAAGCGCGCGCTCGGCGAATCGATCTCGATCCGGTCGAGCTTGTTCGCACGCACGTAGGCGAGCGCCGCGTACCACTTGTAGTCGAGCAGCCGCGCTTCCTGCACGAGCGGCGGATCGGGCCAGCGGATGTTCAGCCCGCCTTCCGGCAGGATGAAATCGGTCGGCAGCACGATCTCGGTGCGATGCGGGTCGATGTCGACCGACGCCGACGATTCGACGACGTCCGTCACGCACTTGAGCGCGACCCACAGGCCCGAGTAGCGGCTCATCGCCCAGCCGTGCAGGCCGAAATCGAGATATTCCTGCACGTTGGACGGGAACAGCACCGGCAGCCCGCAGGCCTTGAAGATGTGCTCGGACTGGTGCGCGAGCGTCGACGATTTCGCCGCGTGGTCGTCGCCGGCGAGCACGAGCACGCCGCCGTGCTGCGATGAGCCGGCCGAGTTCGCGTGCTTGAAGACGTCGCCGGTGCGATCGACGCCCGGGCCCTTGCCGTACCACATGCCGAACACGCCGTCGTATTTCGCGCCGGGGTACAGGTTCACCTGCTGCGAACCCCACACGGCCGTGGCGGCGAGATCTTCGTTGAGGCCGGGCTGGAAGACGATCTGGTGGGCGGCCAGGTGCTGCTTGGCTTTCCATAGCGACAGATCGAGGCCGCCGAGCGGCGAGCCGCGGTAGCCGGAGATGAAGCCGGCCGTATTGAGACCGGCGGCGCGGTCGCGTTCCTGCTGGAGCATCGGTAAGCGCACGAGGGCCTGGATGCCGCTCATGTACGCGCGGCCGCGTTCCAGCGTGTATTTGTCGTCAAGCGTGACGGACTTCAGCGCGGCTTCTAGCGACGCGCGTTGGTCTGCGTCTAGCGGGGCATTCATTAACTGTCTCCTCCACCCGGTCTGGGATCACCAAAACTTCGGTTGCGTCGGCATCTTTTGGACGCGTCGGCAGTGGCCGGCATGTTCGCCGGTTTTAAGGGATGGTAGCACTGGGGCAAACCCGCCGCCCATCGGTCGCGACGCAGGGCAGGGGCGTCCGCACATCGCGAAACAGGGCGAGATCATGGGTTACATCATGTAAAAGCATGTAAAGCCGCATCGATCTGCGGGCAAATGCCGTTAATCTTGTCGGCCTGCCGGAGGTGCCCGGCCGCGTGGGTGCGTTCCGACGCGCTCGGGGAGGCGCCGGCAGTTTTACAGGAGGTGCAATGAACACACGTCATATCCAGAGTTTCCTGATCGTGTCCGCCGCGTTTTTCGCGATGACCGGCCCGGTGCGTGCGCAAGGCGCGAGCGCGCTGGCGGCAGCCGGCGCGCAGATGCTTCAGATCGTGCCGGCCCAGGACGCCGTGGCACAGCCGTCGGCCGCGCGTGCCGCCGAGTCGAAGGCGAGCGTGCGTTGATGCGATCGCGCGGCCTCCGGGCCGCGCCGGCATGCAAAAAGGGCGGGAATCCTCGGGTTCCCGCCCTTTTTCTTTGTGTCGCCGGATCGTGCGGCTGGCCCGGTAGCGCGGCGCCGCCGCCCGGCGGATGCGTCAGGCCTTGTCCTGCACGACGCCGCGGCGGATCTGGTCGAGTTCGATCGATTCGAACAGCGCCTTGAAGTTGCCTTCGCCGAAGCCCTGGTTGCCCTTGCGCTGGATGATCTCGAAGAAGATCGGCCCGATCTGGTTCTCGGTGAAGATCTGCAGCAGCAGGTCGTCGCGCGCGCCGTCGATCAGGATCTTGCGCTTCTTCAGTTCTTCCAGCGATTCGCCGTGGTTCGGCACGCGGCGGTCGACCAGCTCGTAATACGTGTCGATCGTGTCGAGCAGCTTCACTTCCTTGCTGCGCAACCCGTCGACCGCCTGGTAGATGTCGCTCGCGCCGAGCGCGATGTGCTGGATGCCTTCGCCGTGATACGCGTCGAGGTATTCCTGGATCTGGCCGGCCGTATCCGAGCCTTCCTCGTTGATCGGGATGCGGATCTTGCCGCACGGCGACGTCATCGCCTTCGACTTCACGCCCGTCACCTTGCCTTCGATGTCGAAGTAGCGGACTTCGCGGAAGTTGAACAGGCGCTCGTAGAACTCGGCCCACTCCTGCATGCGGCCGCGATGCACGTTGTGCGTCAGGTGATCGATGTAGGTGAGGCCGTGGCCGACCGGGTTCGGGTTCGCGCCGGGAATCGGCTCGAAGTCGACGTCGTAGATGCTGATGTCGCCGATCGCGCCCGGTTGCGCGCCGTTCTTGCCGCGCCAGCGGTCGACGAAATAGATCAGCGAATCGCCGATCCCCTTGATCGCCGGGATGTTCAGCTCCATCGGGCCCGTCTTGTTGTCGAAGCCCCACGCGCCGAGTTCGAGCGCGCGCTGGTATGCCTTGGCGGCGTCCTGCACGCGGAATGCGATCGCGCAGATCGACGGGCCGTGCAGCCGCGCGAAGCGTTGCGCGAACGAATCGGGTTCCGCGTTGATGATGAAGTTGATGTCGCCCTGGCGGTACACCGTCACGTCCTTGTGGCGGTGGCGCGCGATCGCGGTGAAACCCATCCGCTCGAACAGTTGTCCGAGCGCTTTCGGGTCCGGCGCCGTGTATTCGATGAATTCGAAGCCGTCGGTGCCGACGGGGTTGTCCCAGGTGGGGATCTGCATGTCGTGTCTCCTGTGCGGGGCGATCGGCCGGCGCGACGTGCGCATGTCCGGCCTGGTTCGATGTCGACGGCCGTGCCCGTCACCAGCATGCGCGGCAAGTCGATACATGCGACAGAGTGTAGCGGGCGGCCGCGAGCGGAAACTTGCGAACTTAATCGCCCGCGCCTACGATGGCGCAATTTGCAGTCTCGAAATTATCGATGGAGGGCAGAAGATGGCGCAGGCTGAATTGGATGCCATCGACCGGCGGATTCTCGCGATTCTTCAGGAGAACGGGCGCCTGTCGAACCAGGAGATCGCCGAGCGCGTGAACCTGTCGCCGAGCCCCTGCCTGCGGCGAATCCGGCGGCTCGAGGAAATCGGCGTGATCACCGGCTATGTCGCGCTGCTGAATCCGCAGAAGCTCGGGCTCGACCTGCTCGCGTACGTGAGCGTGCGGCTCGAGAAGCGCGGCGGCCTCGCGCCGGTCCGGGCCGACGAGACGTCGGCGCGCGCGGGCGCGACCCACGCGGAACTGTTCCGCGCGGCCGTGCAGACCTGGCCGGAAGTGGTCGCGTGCCACGCGATGACGGGTGACATGGATTACCTGCTGCGCGTGCAGGTCGAGGACATGGCGCATTTCTCCCGCTTCGTGCAGGAGCATCTGCTGCATCACCCGTCGGTGATCGACGTGAAAACGAGCTTCTCGCTCGATTGCTTCAAGGAAACGACGGCGTTGCCGATTCGTTCGGTGCGCTAGCGTGGCGGGGAAGGGAGGGCGCCGGGCGCGCCGCTGGCGCGGCCCGGCTGGCCGACGTCATCGACGTCAGGCCGTCAGTGCGGAGGGCATCAGCGATTCGATGAACTTCGTCGTGCGGCGCGCCTGGCGCTTCATCGCGTAGTCGAACACCGCAGCCTGTTCCTGCAGCATCTCGGCGATGATCGTCGAGTGGTCGGCGGGCGGCAGCGACAGGTACGCATCGGCTTCGCCGTACGCGTACTCGATCCGCATCCCGGATTTCTTCGCGATGTGCATCATCGTCGCGTTACGCGACAGGCAATGCATGTACAGCATCGTCACGTGCGTGTTGCGGCTGCGGATCGCCGCGCGCTCGAACAGCTTCGAGCCGACGCCGCGGCCGCGCGCACTTTCGAGCACCGACACGCCGAATTCGGCCGTGCGCGTGTCGCCCTCGGCCGGCAAGTAGGCCAGGTGGCCGACGCCGATCAGTTCGAGGTCGTGGTCGAACACGCCGAACACGGTATCGCGACCGAAATCGATCGTGCGGACATAGTTCTCGATCACGTGGTCGGGCACCATCTGGCCGAAGCGCAGCAGGCGGTCCTCTTCGTCGAGCGAGAGAAAGTGGGTGAGCATTTGCTCACGGTCTTTGGAAGCCAGTTCCCTGACGAGAACCGGCGCAGTACCGACCTTGCCGACAGCATCGGCACGGCCGTTGAATTGCGTGTTCATCGTGGGTTCCTCAGTGTGGGTGCACAAGCGGGTTGTGCAATGCAACAGCATTTTACCCGAGCGAGGTTGGGGAAAACCCGTATTTGACGTTCTTTGTCCTGAGGGGGAATTCTAAATCCGCTTAGTTCATTCCGTAACCTGCTGATTTTGAACGGATTTAAAATTCATCATATGAAATGCGCGGCGGGCGGTCGCACTGTGCCCGTCGCGCAACGCATGCTGCCGCGCGGCAATCAGGCCGCCGTCGACAGCCCGCGCTCGATCAGGTCGATCACCTGTTCGGCGAAGTCGCGGTAGCCGAGGCGGCCGCCGGGCTTCAGCCACGTGAAGGTCCAGTTGATCATCCCGAACACCATCATCGTCACCGGGGTCTGGTTTTCCTTCGAGATCCGGTCCGGGTAGGCGCGCGCGAGCTGTCGCGTGAACGCCGCGACGATGTCGCGCTGGCGGTCGAGCACGATTTCGCGCTGCGCGTCCTCCAGATACTTCACGTCGTTGAGCAGCGCGACGTGGCGGCTGTGCGACGTCTCGTATTCGGCGAGGAACGCGCGCACGAGTTCGGCGAACGCGTCGCGCTCGCTGAGGCCGCGCCGCTGGCTCGCGCCCTCGACCTCGGCGATGATCAGCATCAGCCGCTTCGTGTAGCGGTCGAGCAGGTCGAACAGGATCGCTTCCTTGCTCTCGTAATAGTGATAGAGCCGCGCCTTCGACGTGCCGCTCGCGGTCGCGAGATCGGACATCGACGTGCTCGGGTAGCTCGTCTGCGCGAATTTCTCGGCGGCCAGGTCGAGGATCTGCTCGCGCTGGGATTCGTGGTCGGGCGCTCGGGTTCGGGCCATGGTCGAATACGGAAGATTAGCGGTGCGCGGCCGCGGCGGCTGCGCGCACGCGCGTGGAAGAGAGGGCTGCGGGCGCATCGTCCTGCAGTTCGAGCCGACCGGCTGCCGCGAGCTCGCGGCAACGCCACCAGGCGATCGAGTCGCTGACGAACAGCCCGCCGCGGTCGGCCGCGGCCATGATGCTGCCGACGAGGCGCTGCGCGGGCTGCCAGTCGGCTTCCGCGCGCGCGACGATCAGCGCGTCGAGATCGGCGTAGTGGCCGCTCTTGATCGTGTTGCTGACCCAATAACGCAGTTCGGCGTTCAGGTGCTTCGCCTCCTGCCATTCGAGCGCGAGGCGGCCGATGCGCAGGACCGAGACCGGCGCGGCCGCCGGCCGCTTGCGCGCCAGTTCCGCGGGCGAGAACATTCCGGTCGCGCACGCCTGGTCGGTGCGCGACAGCGCTGCGCGCTGCGCGGCGTCGAGGTCGGCGGCCGACAGCCGCACCTCGTTCAGGCGCTGCGGCACGTTGCGCAGGTGATAGGCGACCCGGCGCAGCAGCAGCTTGTCGCCGACGCTCGGCGCGTGCCACACGACGACCTGGCCGGTATCCATCGCAAGCTGGTCGAGGCGCGCGAATTCGGCCTCGATTTCCGCGTTCCAGTCGGGAATCTGGTCGCCGAGCACGTGCTGCCAGAACGCGGCGCGTGTGTCGGGCGTCTCGTCGACGCCCTTCAGCGGCCCGACGCCGAGATCGTCGAGCAACCCGACGACGCGCTCGTCGCGTCCGGCTAGCGCAAGGGCCTCGCGCAGCGACGCGGCGGCGGTGCCGCCCTGAATCACATGAATGGTACTCATCGGCCTGTCGTCAACAAAAGAAAACCGCCGGCCGGGCGGACGTTGCGATGTCCAGCCGGCCGGCGGCCCCTAGGGTCTGTTTACATATGGAACGCACATGCGAATGCCCGAAATCGCTCGTAGGGCAAGGAGTGAGAAGCGCCGTTTGGCCGCGCCAAACAAGCGACGAGCGACGCCGCCATACGGGCGATTTCGGGCATTCCCCTGACATGATTTTTTTAATTTGGGGTTGCCACGAGAACGGCCGCTCGCCGCGTTGTGCTCCTTGCGAATACGTCAGTATTCGCGGCGTCGCACGCCTCGCGAGCGGCCGTTCTCGTGGCAACGCATGCGCGTTCCATATGTAAACAGACCCTAGTGTAAGCGAGATGTGTGACGGCGAGAAACCGCCCGGCGCCGCGACGCGACGCCGCTCAACGTTCGTCGAAGCTCACGACGACCTTGTCGCTGATCGGGTGGCACTGGCACGTGAGCACGAAACCGTCCTTCACTTCGTGCTCCTCGAGCGTGTAGTTCTTCTCCATCCGCACTTCGCCTTCGATCACCTTCGCGCGGCACGTGCAGCACACGCCGCCCTTGCATGCGTACGGCAGCGCGAGGCCCGCGCGCAGGCCCACGTCGAGCAGGCTCACGCCTTCGTACGGCAAGCGCAGCTTGCGCTTCTTGCCGTCGAGCACGATTTCGAGGTCGGCGGCCGGCGTCTGCGCGGTGATCTCGACGACCGGTGCGCCGGCCTGCGGCAGCGGCGTGCCGAAGCGCTCGACGTGCACCTTCGCCTGCGGCACGCCGGCCGCCTTCAGCGCCGCTTCGGCGGCGTCCATCATCGGCGCCGGGCCGCAGATGAACGCCTCGTCGATCGCGTCGGCCGGCGTCAGCGTGGCGAGGAATTCCGCGCACTTCGCCTGATCGAGCACGCCGTTGAACAGCTCGACGTCCTGCAGGTCGTCCGACAGCACGTGATAGAGGACGAAGCGGTTCATGTAGCGGTTCTTCAGGTCTTCCAGCTCCTCCGCGAACATGATCGCGTCGACGCTGCGGTTCCCGTAGATCAGCGTGAACGTGCTGCGCGGCTCGAGCTCGAGCGTCGTCTTCACGATCGCGAGCACCGGCGTGATCCCCGAGCCGCCGGAAAACGCGACGTACTGCTTGCCATGGTCGGCGTTCAGGTGCGTGAAGAAGCGGCCGTCCGGCGTCATCACGTCGATCGTGTGGCCGGGCTTCAGCGTGTCGAACGCGAAGTTCGAGAAGCGGCCGCCGCGCACGCGCTTGATGCCGATGCGCAATTCGCCGTCGCGATCGTAGTCCGTCGTGCCGACGCAGATCGAATACGAGCGGCGCGTCTCCTCGCCGTCGATGTGGGTCTTCAGCGTGACGAACTGGCCCTGCGTGAAGCGGTATGCGTCGCGCAGTTCGGGCGGCACGTCGAACGAGACGGTGACGGCATCGGCGGTCTCGGGCCGCACGTCGCGGATACGCAGCGGGTGAAATTGCGGGGTCGCCATATTCAGTAGGGTTTGAAGTAGTCGAAGGGTTCGCGGCAGTCGACGCAGCGATACAGCGCCTTGCAGGCCGTGGACGCGAATTGCGCGAGACGTTCGGTGCGCGCGGAGCCGCAGCGCGGGCAGGCGGGCGCCGCGACCTGCCGCGGCACGAAGCGCACGACGTGCTCCCGCGGCGCGGTGCTGTCGCACTGGCCGACCGGCGGCGCGATGCCGTAGGCCCGCAGCTTGTCGCGCGCTGCCTGCGTGATCCAGTCGGTCGTCCACGCGGGGGCGAGCACCGTCTCGATCCGGTGCGGCGGCAGATCGGCGGCCTGCAGCGCGGCGGCGATGTCCTCGGCGATCTGCGACATCGCGGGGCAGCCCGAGTAGGTCGGCGTGATCACGACTTCGAGCCGGCCGTCGTCCGCGCGGCGGACGTCGCGCAGGATGCCGAGCTCGCGGATCGACACGACCGGAATCTCCGGATCGGGCACGGCTTCCAGCACGTCCCATGCGCGGGCGAGCAGCGGATCGTCGCGGTGCGCGGCGGGAGCGCCGTGGGTGGGGGCGGCGGTCTGGGCGGACATCGTCGGGCTCCGTGGCGTGGGGCGGTTACCAGCTCGCACCGGGATGCTGACGCGCGAGGCTCTGCATTTCGGCGAGCAGGTAGCCCATGTGTTCCGAGTGCTCGCCCTGCTTGCCGGTCGTCACATGCTTCACCGGAGTCGGCGGCGTGAGCGTGGCCTCGGCGAGCGCATCGTCCACGTCCGCGCGCCACGCGGCCTCGATCGCGGCCGGCGCCGGGCCGATGCCCGGTGCGACGATCGCGTCGTCGACCGCATCGGCGGCGAAGAATTCGCGCGTGTACGGCATCAGGTAATCGAGCGCGGCCTGCGCGCGGCGGTGCGATTCGTCGGTGCCGTCGCCGAGGCGCACGAGCCATTCGCGCGCATGCTGCACGTGATAGCGGGTTTCCTTCACCGATTTCGCGGCAATCGCGGCGAGTTGCGTGTCGGTCGACGTTTCCAGCGCGCTCCACACGTGCAGCATCAGCGCCGCGTACAGGAAGTTGCGCACGATCGTCACCGCGTAGTCCTTGTCGGCGTGCGCGGTACCGGAGAGCGGGCCATAGTGCGGCAGCTCGGCGAGCGTGAAGTTCGCGAATTCGCGCTCGGTGCGGAAGTACGCGTAGTCGTCCTCGGTCTTCGTCGCGCCGGTGAGCTGGCGCTCGAGCTCGGCCGCGTGCGTGTACAGCATGCGCGCCTGGCCGATCAGGTCGAGGCTCATGTTGGTGAGCGCGATGTCTTCCTCGAGGATCGGGCCGTGGCCGCACCATTCGGCGTTGCGCTGACCGAGGATCAGCGCATTGTCCGCGAGGCGCAGCACGTAGGAGAGGTGTTCGGGCGTGATCGTCATGGCGCGGGCGTTACATGTGGTTGACTTCGTCGGGCAGCGTGTAGAACGTCGGGTGACGGTAGATCTTGTCGCCCGCCGGCTCGAACAGTTCGGCCTTCTCGCTCGGATCCGACGCCGTGATCGCCGACGACGGCACCACCCAGATGCTCACGCCTTCCTGGCGACGCGTGTAGACGTCGCGCGCCATGCGCAGCGCCATCGTCGCATCGGCGGCGTGCAGGCTGCCGCAGTGCTTGTGGTCGAGGCCCTGCTTGCTGCGCACGAACACTTCCCAGATCGGCCATTCCTTGTTCATTACCTTCTCCTGATTCCTGGATTCGAGGGGTGCCGCTCAGGCGGCGTGCTGTTCGGCGCGGGCGCGGCGCTTCGCTTCGTGTGCGAGCGCGGCTTCGCGCACCCAGGCGCCGTCCTCGTGCGCCTTCACGCGAGTGGCGAGGCGTTCCTTGTTGCACGGGCCGTCGCCGTTGACCACGCGCCAGAATTCGTCCCAGTCGATCGCGCCGTAGTCGTAGTGACCGCGCGCCTCGTTCCATTTCAGGTCGGGGTCGGGCAGCGTCACGCCGAGCACCTTCGCCTGATCGACCGTCGCGTCGACGAATTTCTGGCGCAGATCGTCGTTCGAGATCCGCTTGATGCCCCATTTCGCGGACTGATTGCTGTGGACCGAATCCGCGTCGCTCGGGCCGAACATCATCAGCACCGGCCACCACCAGCGGTCGACGGCCTGCTGGACCATCGCACGCTGCGCGTCGCTGCCCTTCATCATCGACAGCAGCGCGTCGAAGCCCTGGCGCTGATGGAACGACTCTTCCTTGCACACGCGGATCATCGCGCGCGCGTAGGGGCCGTACGTGCAGCGGCACAGCGGGATCTGGTTCATGATCGCGGCGCCGTCGACGAGCCAGCCGATCACGCCGACGTCGGCCCAGGTCGGCGTCGGGTAGTTGAAGATGCTCGAGTATTTGGCCTTGCCCGCATGCAGCGCGTCGACCAGCGAATCGCGCGATACGCCGAGCGTTTCGGCCGCGCTGTAAAGATAGAGGCCATGGCCGGCTTCGTCCTGCACCTTCGCGAGCAGGATCGCCTTGCGCTTCAGGCTCGGCGCGCGCGAGATCCAGTTGCCTTCCGGCAGCATGCCGACGACTTCCGAGTGCGCATGCTGCGAGATCTGGCGGATCAGCGTCTTGCGATAGGCATCGGGCATCCAGTCCTGCGGTTCGATCTTGCCGTCCGCGGCCATCACCGCATCGAACCGCGCCTGCTCGGGCGACTCGGCTGCGGCGTCGAGCGGCGCGACGTTGCCGGGGATGTCGAGGGATTGCGTGTACATGGCGGAGGCTCTCGTCCGGTTGAATGTGTGCGAATTATAAACCAACCGACCGGTCGGTTAATAAATTTATTGCGGATTTGCGGCGGGACTGGGGTAAACGAGGGACATCGGGGCGCGATCGAATGGCGCAAGTGCGGCTTCGCGCGAGGGTCCCGGCGTCTTCTGCGGCACAATGCCCGCTTTCCGACGAGGATCTTGTCGATGTCATTTCGAAGCAGTTTCGCCGCGGCCGTGCTGGGTGCGGCCGTTTTCGTGTCGCCGCTCGAGGCGTCGGCCGCGCCGGCCGGGTGGGTCGCCGCGTGGGCGACCGCACTGCAGCCGATTCCCGACCTCGCCGCGCCGCCGCCGCTTTACCGCGCGCCCGACGTGGCCGGCCGAACCGTGCGCCAGGTCGTCTATCCGACCGTGTCGGGGCGGGCCGTGCGGATTCGCGTGAGCAACGCATACGGTCGCGCGCCGCTGGTCGTCGAGGCCGCGAGCCTCGCGCGTGCCGGCGAAGGTGCCGCGCTCGCCGGCGGCGCGGCGGTGCCGGTCCGGTTTGGCGGCAAGGCGTCGGTGACGCTCGCGCCGGGTCACGAGATCGAAAGCGATCCGGTGACGATCGACGTGACGGCCGCGCGGCCGTATGCGATCAGTCTCCGGATGGGGCCGAACCAACGGATGACGGTCTGGCACCGCGTGTCGAATCAGTTCAATTATGTGTCCGCGCCGGGCGATCACGTGGGCGACCCGGGCGCCGACGCGTTTCGCACCCGTTTTACCCAATATGCGTGGGTGACCGAGTTGGCTGTCGAGTCCGGCGCCGCGCGCGCCAGCGTCGCCGCGATCGGCGATTCGATCACCGACGGGCTGCGCTCCACCGTCAACCGGAACCGCCGTTGGCCGGACGCACTCGCGCGCAGGCTGGCCGCGTCGGGCGCCGATTCGATCGGTGTCGTGAATCTCGGCATCAGCGGGAACCGGCTGCTCAGCGACTCCGCGTGCTACGGCACCTCGCTGGCGTCGCGATTCGAGCATGATGCGCTGTCGCGCTCCGGCGTGAAGGCGGCGATCGTGCTGATCGGGATCAACGACATCAACTTCGCGGCGATGCCGTCGCGCGCCGGGCTCGATTGCGATCACCCGCATACGCAGGTAACGGCCGCATCGCTGATCGACGGCTATCGCCGGCTGATTGACGCGGCGCATCGCCAGGGCGTGAAGGTCTTCGGCGCGACGCTCACGCCGGCGGCGTTGCCGGCCGGGCGCGAGGCGATCCGGCTCGAGGTGAACCGGTGGATCCGGAGCGGCGGCGGGTTCGACGGCGTGGTGGACTTTGACGCGGTGCTGCGCGATCCGGCGCGTGCGAGCGTGTTGCAGCGCCGATACGATAGCGGCGATGGAATCCATCCGAGCGATGCCGGTTACACGGCGATGGCCGATGCGGTGCCGCTCGAGCAACTGCAGGCTGCCGTGGGCGGCAAGTGACGCCCCACTATATATAGAGGGGGAGATTGCCGACGGCCTGTCGGCCGACAGCGCTACATCGTTCGTCGAGCCCCCAGCCTCCGTGCGCGGCAGCGCACGGAGGCCTTTTCAAACTTTCTTCACAAAGAGCTTGCACGGATGGGGGCGGGTGCTTAGAATCACGCCTCTTTCGCGCTACCGGAAACGCGGCGCGGGAGAAAGGGAAGCGGTGCTGTTGAGGTTCGGTGGTAACGAGCCGCGGCGGCGCAGGAAGTTGGGCCCCGCAGTCGCAACGAAGTCGTTCAGAAAGTTGTTGACGAGCTGCGAAACACGGTTCATAATCTCGCTTCTCTGCTGCTGAAAACGCAGCGCTGCCGAGGGGTCTCAGATTCCTCGCAGAAACGCTCTTTAAAAATTAACAGCCGATAAGTGTGGGCGCTTGATGAAAGCGAGTTGATCCTCGGATCAGATAGCGAAAGTATCAAGAGTCTCACACTAAAGTAAGTCAGGTTTATGAAGTGATTCATATTCCTGTCAGCTTTGAGTGAGCGACCGGTTCTTAACGGAACCGAAAACAGTAACAGGTTTGAACTGAAGAGTTTGATCCTGGCTCAGATTGAACGCTGGCGGCATGCCTTACACATGCAAGTCGAACGGCAGCACGGGTGCTTGCACCTGGTGGCGAGTGGCGAACGGGTGAGTAATACATCGGAACATGTCCTGTAGTGGGGGATAGCCCGGCGAAAGCCGGATTAATACCGCATACGATCCATGGATGAAAGCGGGGGACCTTCGGGCCTCGCGCTATAGGGTTGGCCGATGGCTGATTAGCTAGTTGGTGGGGTAAAGGCCTACCAAGGCGACGATCAGTAGCTGGTCTGAGAGGACGACCAGCCACACTGGGACTGAGACACGGCCCAGACTCCTACGGGAGGCAGCAGTGGGGAATTTTGGACAATGGGCGAAAGCCTGATCCAGCAATGCCGCGTGTGTGAAGAAGGCCTTCGGGTTGTAAAGCACTTTTGTCCGGAAAGAAATCCCTGGCTCTAATACAGTCGGGGGATGACGGTACCGGAAGAATAAGCACCGGCTAACTACGTGCCAGCAGCCGCGGTAATACGTAGGGTGCAAGCGTTAATCGGAATTACTGGGCGTAAAGCGTGCGCAGGCGGTTTGCTAAGACCGATGTGAAATCCCCGGGCTCAACCTGGGAACTGCATTGGTGACTGGCAGGCTAGAGTATGGCAGAGGGGGGTAGAATTCCACGTGTAGCAGTGAAATGCGTAGAGATGTGGAGGAATACCGATGGCGAAGGCAGCCCCCTGGGCCAATACTGACGCTCATGCACGAAAGCGTGGGGAGCAAACAGGATTAGATACCCTGGTAGTCCACGCCCTAAACGATGTCAACTAGTTGTTGGGGATTCATTTCCTTAGTAACGTAGCTAACGCGTGAAGTTGACCGCCTGGGGAGTACGGTCGCAAGATTAAAACTCAAAGGAATTGACGGGGACCCGCACAAGCGGTGGATGATGTGGATTAATTCGATGCAACGCGAAAAACCTTACCTACCCTTGACATGGTCGGAATCCTGCTGAGAGGCGGGAGTGCTCGAAAGAGAACCGGCGCACAGGTGCTGCATGGCTGTCGTCAGCTCGTGTCGTGAGATGTTGGGTTAAGTCCCGCAACGAGCGCAACCCTTGTCCTTAGTTGCTACGCAAGAGCACTCTAAGGAGACTGCCGGTGACAAACCGGAGGAAGGTGGGGATGACGTCAAGTCCTCATGGCCCTTATGGGTAGGGCTTCACACGTCATACAATGGTCGGAACAGAGGGTTGCCAACCCGCGAGGGGGAGCTAATCCCAGAAAACCGATCGTAGTCCGGATTGCACTCTGCAACTCGAGTGCATGAAGCTGGAATCGCTAGTAATCGCGGATCAGCATGCCGCGGTGAATACGTTCCCGGGTCTTGTACACACCGCCCGTCACACCATGGGAGTGGGTTTTACCAGAAGTGGCTAGTCTAACCGCAAGGAGGACGGTCACCACGGTAGGATTCATGACTGGGGTGAAGTCGTAACAAGGTAGCCGTATCGGAAGGTGCGGCTGGATCACCTCCTTTCCAGAGCTTCTCGCACAAGTTGAGCGCTCACGCTTATCGGCTGTAAATTAAAGACAGACTCAGGGGTCTGTAGCTCAGTCGGTTAGAGCACCGTCTTGATAAGGCGGGGGTCGTTGGTTCGAATCCAACCAGACCCACCACGTCTTGTGTGGCGGTACACACCTGAGGGCATCTGTACTCATGGGGGCATAGCTCAGCTGGGAGAGCACCTGCTTTGCAAGCAGGGGGTCGTCGGTTCGATCCCGTCTGCCTCCACCAATCTTCAATGACAAGCGTTCGAACGAAGCGTGGTTCGAGTCTTTGTCATTGGCGATTGAGCCAGTCAGAGCGGTACGAAAGTATCGGCTGTCGTTCTTTAACAATCTGGAAGAAGTAAGTAATTTGGATAGCGGAAGCGTCTTGAGATGGACGTGGAAAGCTATCCGGGTTGTGATTGTATCGATGTATCTCAAGATGATTCGAACTTCATTGTTCGGCTCGATTTTGGAATACGGCACAACGCGAGAACTCAACCTGTAGCGGCTGTCGTCCCCCATGCGGGGATGGGGCCCTCGTAAGCGCTAAAGCGCTAACGATGGCCGACATGAGACAGACTCGTTATAGGGTCAAGCGAACAAGTGCATGTGGTGGATGCCTTGGCGATCACAGGCGATGAAGGACGCGGTAGCCTGCGAAAAGCTACGGGGAGCTGGCAAACGAGCTTTGATCCGTAGATGTCCGAATGGGGAAACCCACTCCTTATGGAGTATCCATGGCTGAATACATAGGCCATGCGAAGCGAACGCGGTGAACTGAAACATCTAAGTAACCGCAGGAAAAGAAATCAACCGAGATTCCCAAAGTAGTGGCGAGCGAAATGGGATGAGCCTTGCACTCTTTATTTGTATTGTTAGCCGAACGCTCTGGAAAGTGCGGCCATAGCAGGTGATAGCCCTGTAGGCGAAAACAGTATGAAAGAACTAGGTGTGCGACAAGTAGGGCGGGACACGTGAAATCCTGTCTGAAGATGGGGGGACCATCCTCCAAGGCTAAATACTCGTGATCGACCGATAGTGAACCAGTACCGTGAGGGAAAGGCGAAAAGAACCCCGGGAGGGGAGTGAAATAGATCCTGAAACCGCATGCATACAAACAGTCGGAGCCTCGCAAGGGGTGACGGCGTACCTTTTGTATAATGGGTCAGCGACTTACGTTCAGTAGCAAGCTTAACCGTATAGGGCAGGCGTAGCGAAAGCGAGTCCGAATAGGGCGTTCAGTTGCTGGGCGTAGACCCGAAACCAGGTGATCTATCCATGGCCAGGATGAAGGTGCGGTAACACGTACTGGAGGTCCGAACCCACTAACGTTGAAAAGTTAGGGGATGAGCTGTGGATAGGGGTGAAAGGCTAAACAAACCTGGAAATAGCTGGTTCTCTCCGAAAACTATTTAGGTAGTGCCTCGTGTCTCACCTTCGGGGTAGAGCACTGTCATGGTTGGGGGGTCTATTGCAGATTACCCCGCCATAGCAAACTCCGAATACCGAAGAGTGCAATCACGGGAGACAGACATCGGGTGCTAACGTCCGGTGTCAAGAGGGAAACAACCCAGACCGCCAGCTAAGGTCCCCAAATATAGCTAAGTGGGAAACGAAGTGGGAAGGCTAAAACAGTCAGGAGGTTGGCTTAGAAGCAGCCACCCTTTAAAGAAAGCGTAATAGCTCACTGATCGAGTCGTCCTGCGCGGAAGATGTAACGGGGCTAAGCTATATACCGAAGCTGCGGATGCGAGCTTGCTCGCATGGTAGGAGAGCGTTCCGTAAGCCTGCGAAGGTGCCTTGTAAAGGGTGCTGGAGGTATCGGAAGTGCGAATGCTGACATGAGTAGCGATAAAGGGGGTGAAAGGCCCCCTCGCCGTAAGCCCAAGGTTTCCTACGCAACGTTCATCGGCGTAGGGTGAGTCGGCCCCTAAGGCGAGGCAGAAATGCGTAGCTGATGGGAAGCAGGTCAATATTCCTGCACCATTGTTAGATGCGATGGGGGGACGGATCGCGGAAGGTTGTCCGGGTGTTGGACGTCCCGGTCGCTGCATTGGAGAAGGCGCTTAGGCAAATCCGGGCGCGGGATTCAAGGGTGTGGCGCGAGCTCCTTCGGGAGCGAAGCAATTGGAAGTGGTTCCAAGAAAAGCCTCTAAGCTTCAGTCTAACGATGACCGTACCGCAAACCGACACAGGTGGGCGAGATGAGTATTCTAAGGCGCTTGAGAGAACTCGGGAGAAGGAACTCGGCAAATTGGTACCGTAACTTCGGGATAAGGTACGCCCTTGTAGCTTGACTGGCCTGCGCCAGGAGGGTGAAGGGGTTGCAATAAACTGGTGGCTGCGACTGTTTAATAAAAACACAGCACTCTGCAAACACGAAAGTGGACGTATAGGGTGTGACGCCTGCCCGGTGCCGGAAGATTAAATGATGGGGTGCAAGCTCTTGATTGAAGTCCCGGTAAACGGCGGCCGTAACTATAACGGTCCTAAGGTAGCGAAATTCCTTGTCGGGTAAGTTCCGACCTGCACGAATGGCGTAACGATGGCCACACTGTCTCCTCCCGAGACTCAGCGAAGTTGAAGTGTTTGTGATGATGCAATCTACCCGCGGCTAGACGGAAAGACCCCATGAACCTTTACTGTAGCTTTGCATTGGACTTTGAACCGATCTGTGTAGGATAGGTGGGAGGCTATGAAACCGGAACGCTAGTTTCGGTGGAGCCGTCCTTGAAATACCACCCTGGTTTGTTTGAGGTTCTAACCTTGGCCCGTGATCCGGGTCGGGGACAGTGCATGGTAGGCAGTTTGACTGGGGCGGTCTCCTCCCAAAGCGTAACGGAGGAGTACGAAGGTACGCTAGGTACGGTCGGAAATCGTGCTGATAGTGCAATGGCATAAGCGTGCTTAACTGCGAGACCGACAAGTCGAGCAGGTGCGAAAGCAGGTCATAGTGATCCGGTGGTTCTGTATGGAAGGGCCATCGCTCAACGGATAAAAGGTACTCTGGGGATAACAGGCTGATACCGCCCAAGAGTTCATATCGACGGCGGTGTTTGGCACCTCGATGTCGGCTCATCTCATCCTGGGGCTGTAGCCGGTCCCAAGGGTATGGCTGTTCGCCATTTAAAGAGGTACGTGAGCTGGGTTTAAAACGTCGTGAGACAGTTTGGTCCCTATCTGCCGTGGGCGTTGGATATTTGAAGGGGGCTGCTCCTAGTACGAGAGGACCGGAGTGGACGAACCTCTGGTGTACCGGTTGTCACGCCAGTGGCATCGCCGGGTAGCTATGTTCGGAAGAGATAACCGCTGAAAGCATCTAAGCGGGAAACTCGCCTTAAGATGAGATATCCCTGGAGGCTTGACCTCCTTGAAGGGTCGTTCGAGACCAGGACGTTGATAGGTCGGGTGTGTAAGCGCAGTAATGCGTTCAGCTAACCGATACTAATTGCCCGTAAGGCTTGATCCTATAACAAGTCTGCCTTGTGTCGATGATCGTTAGTGCTTCAGCACTTACGAGCATCCCACGCAGAGCGTCGAGCAGCGAAGCTGATCGATGCGGCGCGCCGGTTGAAGTACCGGTGACCTGCGTAGCAAGACGAGACATGTTGGATTCTCGTGTGTGATACACACAATTCAAAATTACTGCTTCTTCCCAGATTGGTTCTGTTGGCCACGCCAGCAGAACAACCCCCTTTGCCTGATGACCATAGCGAGTCGGTCCCACCCCTTCCCATCCCGAACAGGACCGTGAAACGACTCCACGCCGATGATAGTGCGGATTCCCGTGTGAAAGTAGGTAATCGTCAGGCTCCCTAAGCCAAGAACCCCCGCCCGACAAGGCGGGGGTTTTTGCATTTCGGCATCCCGAAAGGCTTGCGTCGGGCCGCACCCGTTCCATCTGCGCTCCTGCGACCAAGCTGTCCCTCGGAACGAAACCTCTCGATTTGATACGATCGACGTGTCGTCGGCGATGGCCTCCGTCGCCGTTCGTGTTCGAAACCAGGGCTTGATGAAGAGGGCAGGGAATGAATATCGGCGACGCGTCGCGCGAATCCGGAGTCAGCGCGAAAATGATCCGGTACTACGAACAGGTCGGCCTTCTTGCGCCGAGCAAGCGGACCGATGCCGGCTACCGGATCTACGGCGCGGACGAAATCCATATCCTGAGATTCATCCGTCAGGCGCGGCGACTCGGCTTTCTCGTCGAGGACATTCGCAAGCTGCTGATGCTTTGGCAGGATCGCTCGCGCGCCAGCGCCGAAGTGAAATCGATCGCTCTCGAGCACGTGGCCGAACTCGACAAACGCATCGCCGAACTCAGCGACATGCGCGACACGCTGGCCGATCTGGCCGCGCACTGCCATGGTGACGGGCGGCCTGAATGCCCGATTTTGGCGCGCCTCGCCGACCCCGTCGATGAACCAAATTAGTGCGCTTCCTCGAGCCGCAAAACGGGCTCCAGCTCTATTCCTATAAAAATCAATGAGTTACAGGTGGTCGGTGCGGCTCCATTCCAAATCGGAATGGTGACCATGCAAGTATTTCACTAGCATCTTGGTGCGGCGTCGCTATAATTCGGGATAACCCTATACGGGAAATCCCTGAATATCGATTCACCAGGGGTCCCTCTTCCTTGGAGAACGTCATGATCGCCTACATCGTCGAAAAGCTGAGCAACTGGTTCGAGTCCGCAGAACGTGAGCGCCGTGAGGCTTACCTCGCCACGTCGTCGGACATCGTTCAGCTCGAGCGCCGCATCCGCTCGCTCGAAACCAACGGCTACTCGCTGTAATCGGAGTGACCGTCGGGTGCCGAGCGGCACCGAACGATAAGCAAGCCCCGTATTGACGGGGCTTTGTTTTTTTGTGCGCCGGATCTGGCGAAATCGTCGGTGCAGCGCTATGGTATGGGCCTACTTTTCATCGGGAAGGACACGATCATGCGTGTGCGTGTCGATGTGCGACGCAGTACCTGCGCGCGTCTCGTTCTGGGCGCGGCAATGCTCGTCCATGGCTTCGCTGTAGGTGCCGCGACGTCGTCCAGGCCGCTCGTGCTCGATACCCAGCGCGGTATCCAGGACGGCAAGGGCGGGTTGGTGTTGCAGACGACACCGTTGTCTTCGGAGCCGATCGTCGAGCCGGCAGGCATGCGGGCTCCAGCCGGGCAGGGACCGAATACGTCGGTTCCGCTGTTCGTCGCGCCGTACATCAATGTTCCCGTATGGAACGGGCAGCCGGCCAACCAGCCGAGACTGGCGCCCAGACCGCAACCGTAACCGCCGGCCGCCAGATCAGTTGCCGCGGTGCTCGATCTGGCAGCGGGCGCCGCTATCCTGTCCCAGCTTCTCGACCAGGTAGGGCAGGACCTCGTTCATGCTCTGGGCGAGCGTATATGGCGGATTCAGGATGAACATCCCGCTTCCGTAGAGGCCCAGTCCATCGGTCGGCGGATTCGACACCGTCAGCGTCAGGTGCAGCCAGTTGTTCGGCTGCAGGCGCTTCAACTGCTCGGGAAAGCGCTGCGATTCCGTCCGCGTGACCTGCGGATACCAGATGGCATAGCAGCCGGTCGCGAAACGCTTCAGGCTTTCCGTCACGCAGCTCACCGTGCGCGCGTAATCCTTCTTGTCCTCGTAGGACGGATCGATCAGCACGAGTGCGCGTCGCGGCGGCGGCGGCAGCAGCGCCTTGATACCTTCGAAGCCGTCGCCGGCGAAGATCATCGCGCGTCGCCCCGCATCGCGAAAATTGTGGCGCAGCACATCGATTTCCGTCGTATGCATTTCGAACAGACGCATCCGGTCCTGCTCGCGCATCGACCGCCAGGCGATGTACGGGGAGCCCGGGTAGAAGTGCAGTTCGCCGTCGTCGTTCAGCGCGCGGACTTCATCGATATAGTCGCCCAGCGCTTCCGGAAGGCTCTTTTCGTTCCACAGCCGGCCGATGCCGGTATCGAATTCCGACGTCTTCGCTGCATAGCCGTCGCGCAGCGAGTACACGCCGGCGCCCGCGTGCGTATCGATGTACCAGTACGATTTGTCTTTCTTGTTCAGGTAGCGCAGCAGCTGGACGACGACGGTGTGCTTGAGCACGTCCGCGTGGTTGCCTGCGTGAAAACCGTGACGATAACTGAGCATGGCTGGCTGCCTGAAACGAAAGATGAATCGATTAAAACGGTCGAACGTGCGCGGCCGTCAGGCCGGGCACCGATGCGGCCGCGTATTGTACGCGAGTGGTCGCGAGTCGCCTTACTCGTATGCGTCGCCGACTACCGCCTCGATGCGCTGCTTCACATCCGGCGTCAGCTTCGCGGCAACGTCGAGCGCGCGCATGTTGTCGCCGATCTGGTCGACCCGCGAGGCGCCCGTGATGACCGAACTCACGCGCGGATTCGCGAGCACCCACGCGATGGCCAACTGGCCGGTGCTGCAGCCGAGCTCGGCGGCGATCTCGCCGAGCCGTTCGACGATGTCGTTGGCGGCCCGATCGGTCAGGCGTTCGCGCATCCAGTCGTAGCCTTGCAACTGCGCGCGGCTGCCGGCCGGCACGCCGTTGCGGTACTTGCCGGTGAGCAGGCCCGACGCGAGCGGGCTCCAGGTCGTGAGGCCGAGGCCGTAATCGTCGTAGAGCCGCGCATATTCCTGTTCGACCCGGGTGCGGTGGAACAGGTTGTACTGCGGTTGTTCGACGACCGGCCTGTGCAGATGATGCCGCTCGGCGATCTCGCATGCCGCGCGGATCTCGTCGGCGCTCCATTCCGACGTGCCCCAGTACAGCGCCTTGCCGCGCACGATCATGTCGCTCATTGCCCAGACGGTTTCCTCGATCGGCGTATGCGGATCGGGGCGATGGCAATAGACGAGGTCGACATAGTCGAGCTGTAGCCGGCGCAGTGAGCCGTCGATCGCGTTCAGCAGGTATTTCCGGTTCAGCGTGTGATACTGGTTCGGGGCTTCCGCGAGCCCCCAGAAGAACTTCGTGGACACGATATAGCTGACGCGCGGCCAGTCGAGCGACTTGAGCGCGTGGCCCATGATTTCCTCGGATTTGCCGCCGGCGTAAACCTCGGCGTTGTCGAAGAAATTGACGCCCGCGTCGCGTGCCGCGGCGAGGCATTCGCGCGCGACCCGCTGGTCGACCTGGTTGCCGTACGTCACCCACGAGCCGAGGGAAAGCTCGCTGATCTGCAGGCCGGAGCGGCCTAGCCGTCGATAGTGCATGAGATTCTCCTGCTGAACGGAACCGACCTTAAGCTTAGACGTTTTGCGCGCGAACGGCGGGTCCGATCGGGCACAATGGCGGCTGGCACGCCGATGCGATTTCGCGATGCGCGCGGATGCGGCGGGCGCGTGTTTTATCGATCCGACAACGGGAGGAGACGGACATGGCAGCAGATCTGAATGGCAAGACCGCAGTCGTCACGGGCGCCGCGAGCGGCATCGGCAAGGAAATCGCGCTCGAGCTCGCCAAGGCGGGCGCGGCCGTCGCGATCGCCGACCTGAACCAGGACGGCGCGAACGCGGTCGCCGACGAGATCGTCAAGGCAGGCGGCAAGGCGATCGGCGTCGCGATGGACGTGACCAACGAGGAAGCGGTGAACAACGGCATCGACAAGGTCGCCGCGACGTTCGGCTCGGTCGACATCCTCGTGTCGAACGCGGGCATCCAGATCGTCAACCCGATCGAGAACTACTCGTTCGCCGACTGGAAGAAGATGCAGGCGATCCACGTGGACGGCGCGTTCCTGACGACCAAGGCCGCGCTCAAGCACATGTACAAGGACGATCGCGGCGGCGTCGTGATCTACATGGGCTCGGTGCACTCGCACGAAGCGTCGCCGCTGAAGTCGGCGTACGTGACGGCCAAGCACGGGCTGCTGGGTCTCGCGCGCGTGCTGGCGAAGGAAGGGGCGAAGCACAACGTGCGTTCGCACGTCGTGTGTCCGGGCTTCGTGCGCACGCCGCTGGTCGACAAGCAGATTCCGGAGCAGGCGAAGGAGCTCGGCATCAGCGAAGAGGACGTGATCAAGAAGGTGATGCTCGGCAACACGGTCGACGGCGTGTTCACGACGGTGCAGGACGTCGCGCAGACGGTGCTGTTCCTGTCGGCGTTCCCGAGCGCCGCGCTCACGGGCCAGTCGGTGGTCGTCAGTCACGGCTGGTTCATGCAGTAACGCGGATGCGGGCGGTGTCGCCGCCCGCCGCGCTGGACGGCGCAAAAAAACGCGCTCCGTGGAGCGCGTTTTTCATGTCGGCAGGGCGGGGCCGGCGACGGCCGCCGCCCGGCGCCGCTTTACTTCAGGACCGCTGCGACCGCTTGGGCGACCACGTCGAGGTTGCGCGTGTTCAGCGCGGCGACGCAGATCCGGCCCGTGCCGACCGCATAGATGCCGAACTCGTCGCGCAGGCGATCGACTTGTGCCGAGGTCAGGCCCGAATACGAGAACATCCCGCGCTGCGCGTTGATGAAGCTGAAATCGCGATCGACGCCGCTTGCCTTCAGGCGTTCGACGAGACCGTTGCGCATCGCACGGATGCGGTCGCGCATTTCGCCGAGTTCCTGGACCCACGAAGCGTGCAGTTCCGGCGACGCGAGCACCGCTGCGACCACCGCGCCGCCATGGGTCGGCGGGTTCGAGTAGTTCGTGCGAATCACGCGCTTCAGTTGCGACAGCACGCGCGTGGCTTCTTCCTTACTCGACGTGATGATCGACAGCGCGCCAACGCGCTCGCCGTACAGCGAGAACGACTTCGAGAACGACGACGACACGAACGCGTTCAGGTCGGCCGCGGCAAACAGGCGCACGGCAGCGGCATCGGCTTCGATGTTTTCGCCGAAGCCCTGGTAGGCCATGTCGAGGAACGGCACGAGGTTGCGCGCCTTCACGACGTCGACGACCTGTTGCCATTGCGCTTCGGTGAGGTCCACGCCGGTCGGGTTGTGGCAGCACGCGTGCAGCACGACGACCGTGCCGGCCGCGTAGCTGTTCAGCGCCGACAGCATGCCTTCGAAGTTCACGCCGTTGGTGGCCGCGTCATAATACGGGTACGCGACGACTTCGAAGCCGGCCGCCTCGAACAGCGCGCGGTGGTTTTCCCAGCTCGGATCGCTGATCGCGACTTTCACGTTCGGATTCACGGTGCGCAGGAAATCGGCGCCGATCTTCAGCGCGCCCGTGCCGCCCAGGGCCTGCGCCGTCACGACGCGGCCCGCCGCGATCAGCGGCGAATCGTTGCCCAGCAGCAGCTTCTGCACGGCCGCATCGTAGGCGGCGATCCCGTCGATCGGCAGGTAACCGCGCGGCAGGCCGGCTTCGACGCGCGCCTTCTCCGCGTCGCGCACCGCGCGCAGCAGCGGAATCTTGCCTTCCTCATTCGTGTACACGCCAACGCCGAGGTTGACCTTGGTCGGACGCGTATCGGCGTTGAAGGCTTCGTTCAGGCCCAGGATCGGGTCGCGGGGAGCAAGCTGGACAGCGGAGAAGAGCGACATGATGATTCGGCAGTAGTGAAAAGAGGGTCAGGCTTTCAGCCGGCGGGACGGGCGCAGCGGACCGCGCCAACGGCGCGACGCCGGAAAGCGCAGCAGCCTGACATTGTAGCGAATTCGCGCTGGCGGGGGCGGTGATTCCGTCGCGATTGGCGCGGCGAAACGCGATTTCGGGCGGCCGTCGCGCGTCAGGAGCCGACAGCAGTTCGCTCGGCCGCGAAGCGCTAGAATGCTTTCTTTGCCCTTGCTCCGGCCGCATTCCATGTCCCAACATCATGCCGAAGTCGGCGACGCGCTCGACGAATCCAAATTCGTCACTTTCGAAGGGTCGCCGTTCCAGCTTTACCAGCCGTATCCGCCCGCGGGCGACCAGCCGAGCGCGATCGACACGCTCGTCGAAGGGGTCGGCGACGGCCTTGCCTTCCAGACGCTGCTCGGCGTAACCGGCTCGGGCAAGACCTTCACGATGGCCAACACGATCGCGCGGCTCGGCCGCCCGGCGATCGTGTTCGCGCCGAACAAGACGCTCGCCGCCCAGCTTTACGCGGAGTTCCGCGAGTTCTTCCCGCGCAACGCGGTCGAGTACTTCGTCTCGTACTACGACTACTACCAGCCCGAGGCCTACGTGCCGCAGCGCGACCTGTTCATCGAGAAGGATTCGTCGATCAACGAGCACATCGAGCAGATGCGGCTGTCGGCGACGAAGAGCCTGATGGAGCGCCGCGACGTGGTGATCGTCGCGACGGTGTCGGCGATCTACGGTATCGGCAACCCGTCCGAATACCACCAGATGATCCTGACGCTGCGCACCGGGGACAAGCTCGGCCAGCGCGACGTGATCGCGCGGCTGATCGCGATGCAATACACGCGCAACGAGCAGGATTTCCAGCGCGGCACGTTCCGCGTGCGCGGCGACACGATCGACATCTTCCCGGCCGAGCATGCGGAAATGGCCGTGCGCGTCGAGCTGTTCGACGACGAGGTCGAGACGCTGCACCTGTTCGACCCGCTGACCGGGCGCGTGCGGCAGAAGATCCCGCGTTTCACCGTGTATCCGTCGTCGCACTACGTGACGCCGCGCGACACCGTGATGCGCGCGGTCGAGACGATCAAGGACGAACTGCGCGAACGGCTCGAGTTCTTCCATCGCGAAGGCAAGCTCGTCGAGGCGCAGCGCCTCGAGCAGCGCACGCGCTTCGACCTCGAGATGCTGCAGGAGCTCGGCTTCTGCAAGGGCATCGAGAACTATTCGCGGCATTTCTCGGGGGCGGCGCCCGGCGATCCGCCGCCGACGCTCGTCGACTACCTGCCGCCCGATGCGCTGATGCTGCTCGACGAATCGCACGTGCTGATCGGCCAGTTGAACGGCATGTACAACGGCGACCGCGCGCGCAAGGAAAACCTCGTCAATTACGGGTTCCGCCTGCCGTCGGCGCTCGACAACCGGCCGCTGAAGTTCCACGAGTTCGAGCGCAAGATGCGCCAGGTCGTGTTCGTGTCGGCCACGCCGGCCGACTACGAGAAGCGCGTGACGGGTCAGATCGCCGAGCAGGTCGTGCGGCCGACGGGCCTCGTCGATCCGGAAATCGAAGTCCGGCCGGCGAGCTCGCAGGTCGACGACGTGCTGACCGAAATCAACGCGCGCGTGAAGGCCGGCGAGCGCGTGCTGATCACCGTGCTGACGAAGCGCATGGCCGAACAGCTGACCGAGTTCCTGGCCGACCACGGTGTCAAGGTGCGTTACCTGCACAGCGACATCGACACGGTCGAGCGCGTCGAGATCATCCGCGACCTGCGGCTCGGCACGTTCGACGTGCTGGTCGGGATCAACCTGCTGCGCGAGGGCCTCGACATTCCCGAAGTGTCGCTCGTCGCGATTCTCGATGCGGACAAGGAGGGCTTCCTGCGCGCCGAGCGCTCGCTGATCCAGACGATCGGTCGTGCCGCGCGGAACGTGAACGGCAAGGCGATCCTCTACGCGGACAACATGACCGAGTCGATGAAGCGCGCGATCGGCGAAACCGAGCGGCGCCGCGCGAAGCAGATCGCCTACAACGAAAAGATGGGCATCACGCCGCGCGGCGTCGTGAAGCGCATCAAGGACATCATCGACGGCGTCTACAACGCCGACGACGCGCGCGCGGAGCTGAAGGAGGCGCAGCAGCGCGCGAAATTCGAGGACATGTCGGAAAAGCAGCTCGCGAAGGAAATCAAGCGCCTCGAGAAGCAGATGGCCGACTACGCGAAGAATCTCGAATTCGAGAAGGCCGCCGCGACCCGCGACCAGCTTGCCGTGCTGCGTGAACGCGTGTTCGGCGCGAACGTCGGCGACCACATCAGCGGCGGCCGGTAAATCTTTCCAAGCGTCACGGAATCCTTCGGTAAAGCGCCTGTAAGCCTTGTCGGATCAGGGGTTTACGGCGCTCCCCGTTTGTTCCGGAACGGGTTCGGTGCTAAACTCCGCATGTATTGAGAATAGTTCGCATTAACGTTCTTCGTCGCGTTAGTGTTTCCGGCGGGCGGCAGCGGCGGCTCGCATGTCGTCAAGATAGTCAGACAAATAACAAGGAGTGTCCATGTTGGGTTCTTCGTTCATCCGCACGACGGTTGCGGTAGCGGCGGCGTTTGCCGCGATGTCGGCCTCGGCTGCCGAGTATCCGATCGGCAAGCAGCAGATCCAGGGCGGCATGGAAATCGGCGCCGTGTATCTGCAGCCGATCACGATGGACCCGGAAGGCATGATGCGCAAGGCGTCGGATTCGGACATCCACCTCGAGGCCGATATCCATGCGGTCAAGAACAACCCGACGGGTTTCGCGGAAGGCGACTGGATGCCGTACCTGCAGGTCACGTACAAGCTGACGAAGCAGGGCGACACCAAGTGGAAGGCCGAGGGCGACCTGATGGGCATGGTCGCGAGCGACGGCCCGCACTACGGCGACAACGTGAAGCTCGCCGGCCCGGGCAAGTACCACCTGACGCTGGTCGTCAAGCCGCCGATGCAGTCGGGTCACATGGCGTTCGGTCGTCACGTCGACAAGGAAACGGGCGTGGGCCCGTGGTTCAAGCCCATCACGCTCGAGTACGACTTCCCGTTCGCCGGTATCGGCAAGAAGGGCGGTTACTGATCGGTGGCATCACGAACGGCGCGCTTCGGCGCGCCGTCGGCGTAGAGAACCCAGAATGAAAATTCCCCAGAAAATCGTCGCCGCAGCCGCTGCGCTGTGGCTTGCCGGCGCGGCGCATGCGGCCGATCTGCCGACGTTCAAGCTCGAGATGACGGATGGCAAGCTGAATCCCGCCCGCATCGAAGTGCCGGCCGGCCAGCGTTTCAAGATCGAGATCAGGAACACCGGCAAGGGCGCCGCCGAATTCGAGAGCGTGCAGTTGCGCAAGGAGAAGGTGCTCGCGCCGGGCGCCGATTCGTTCGTGGTCGTCGCCCCGCTGTCGCCGGGCGAATACAAGTTTTTCGACGATTTCCACCAGCAGGCACAGGGCGTGATCGTCGCGAAGTAACGTGTTTTATCTGCGCGCGGGCGGGCCAGGCCGTGCCCCGCGCGTCAGGAGGTATCGATGGGTCAGATCTTGTTCATCGTCTGGCGGGAGAGCGTCGAAGCGCTGCTCGTCGTCGGCATTCTCTATGCATGGCTGAAAAACGGCGACGACGACGCGCGCCGCGGTTTGCCTTTCCTCTGGACGGGCGTCGCTGTCGGCCTGCTGATGGCAGTCGGCCTCGGCGCCGCGCTGGTCGGGTTCACCGAAGTGTTGTCCGGCGACGCGCAGGACTATTTCCAGACGGCGATGGTGCTGATCGCGTGCGTGCTGATCGTGCAGATGGTGCTGTGGATGCGCCGGCACGGCCGCACGCTGAAGCGCGACATGGAGCAATCGCTGCAGCAAAGCACGCGTGATTCGAACTGGTGGGGCGTCGCCGTGCTGGTCGCGCTCGCGATCGCGCGCGAAGGCAGCGAGACGGTGATCTTCCTGTACGGCCTCGGTTTCGGCCAGTCCGGCCACGTCGACGGCAGCCAGATGCTCGCGGTCGTGATCGGCCTGGGCCTCGCGTTCCTCACGTTCTATCTGCTGCAGCTCGGCGGCAAGTACTTCTCGTGGCGGCATTTTTTCCGCGTCACCGAAGTGATGCTGCTGTTCCTTGGCGCGGGCCTGTTCCAGACGGGCGTCGACAAGCTGATCGACAAGGAAATCCTGCCGCTCGGCATCTCGCAGGTGTGGGATACGTCCGCGATCCTCGATGATTCGGGCACGTTCGGTTCGCTCGTCGCGACGCTGACCGGCTATCGCGCGCACCCGGCGCTGACCAACCTGGTGGCGTATGCGGTGTACTGGGCGGTCGTCTGGTTGCTGATGAAGCGTGCGAGCCGCCGTCCGGCCGTCGTAGCGGGTCGCGCGGCATGAGCGTTGTCGCCGCCGTCAAGCCGGGCTGGCTCGCGCAGGCCGGCCAGTGGATGCAGCGCCACGGTGCGCTGATCCGCGGTATTCAGTGGATCGTCGTCGCCGTCTACGCATTCCTGATCATCGTGCCGGCGGTGTTGCCGTTGCCGGACGATTCCGCGCATCTGTGGAACAACCTCACGCTCATCGCGCAGTTCGCGTTCTGGGGCATCTGGTGGCCGTTCGTGCTGCTGTCGATGGTGATGCTCGGCCGCGTCTGGTGCGGTGTGCTGTGCCCGGAAGGCGCGCTCACCGAATACGCGAGCAAGTTCGGCCGCGGCGGCCCGATTCCACGCTGGATCCGGTGGGGCGGCTGGCCGTTCGTCGCGTTCGGCATCACGACGATCTATGGGCAGATGGTGAGCGTGTACCAGTACCCGCTCGCGGTGCTGTTCGTGCTCGGCGGCTCGACCGTCGGCGCGATCGTGATCGGCGTGCTGTACGGCCGCGAGAAGCGCGTGTGGTGCAAGTATCTGTGCCCGGTCAACGGCGTGTTCGGGCTGCTCGCGCGGCTTGCGCCGATGCGCTACAAGGTCGACGAGGACGCGTGGCGCCGTTCGTACAGGAACGGCGAGCACGGCCATCGCGTGATTCCGATCAATTGCGCGCCGCTCGTCCCGTTGCGCAACATGAAGGGCGCGGCGGACTGCCATATGTGCGGCCGCTGCAGCGGGCACCGCGACGCGATTTCGCTGTCGCTGCGCTCGCCGTCCGACGAAGTCGTGAACCTCGGGGCGGAGCGAGCCAACCCGTGGGACACCGCACTGATCCTGTACGGCCTGCTCGGCGTGGCGATCGGTGCGTTCCACTGGACCGTCAGCCCGTGGTTCGTGCAGATCAAGCAATGGCTCGCGGGATGGCTGATCGACCACGACATCACGTGGCCGCTCGAGACCAATGCGCCGTGGTTCCTGCTCACGCACTACCCGGATCGCAACGACGTGTTCTCCTGGCTCGATGGCGGGCTGGTCGTCAGCTACATCGTCGGCACGGGGCTCGTGTACGGCACGGCGCTGCTGGTGTTGCTGGCCGGCGCCACGCTGATGCTCGGCCGCTTCGATCGCGTGCGCCTGCATCACCTCGCGCAGGCGCTGATCCCCATCGCGGGTGCGGGCGTGTTCCTCGGGTTGTCGGCCACGACGCTGTCGTTGCTGCGCGCCGAGCATGTGCCGCTCGGCTGGGCAACCGATGTGCGCATCGCGATTCTGGTCGGCGCCAACGTATGGAGTGCGTGGCTCGCGTGGATGGTGACGGGGCGCTATGCGGCGTGGCCGCGCCGGCTCGCGGCATTCGCGTGGTTCGCCGTCGGGCTGGCTGTCGTCGACAGCGCATGGTGGTTGATGTTCTGGGGATTCTGAGGCGGCGCGTATGCCGCTCTCGCCGTCGCGCATTGACGGCAGCCACGACACTTGGGCAGCGTGCTTCGCGCATCGGCTGCCCAAACAAAAAAGCGACACGTCCATCGACGTGTCGCTTTTTTCTTCCTTGTGCGAGAACCAAAAAAAGTGGCTTGGCTTGCTGCAACGGCTGCTTGAGTGTGTTTGCACGAAGGGGTCTAGATCTCGCGTGCAAGCCGTTACGCTGGCTACTGCCCAACACCTCTCAGGGAGGTGGTCCCCACAATACTCGGTCGTTACTTCGTCAGGATCAGTTTGCCGAGCCGCGTGGCGCGCAACTGATACGTCTCTCCGTTATGCGCGATGCTGACGTGGCTTTGGCCTTGCAGCAACGCATCACTGTTGACGACCCGCGTGCCTGCATCGCGGTTGCCGGCGGGTTTCGCCGGCGTGGTGACCGCTGCCGTCTTCTGACGGCTGCTGGCTGCGGTGCCGGTGGTGCGGCGCAGGGTCAGCGTGGTCGGGCGCATGGTGTCGGTCATTCGGTTTGATCGGTGACTGTCGATACGATGGAATGAATTCTAAATGATAACTATTCCCATTTACAAAAACTCTTTATCGATCGATGGTTCTAGTCTGATAGTTTGAATCAAAAGGGGCGGCCCGCAGGCCGCCGCCGGGCTCAGTGCAGCGGATCGGGGTCCTTGCGACCCTGCGCGTATTCGCGGATCAGGCGCACCGTGTCGATATCCGACGTGCGGTATGCCTCCTTGACGATCCCATGCGTCTGTCGCGCTTCTTCGCTGTCGTCGGTGACCGTCAGCGTCGTCCGGTACTCGAAACGCAGGAACAGTTCGTGGTCGTCGCGCTCCTCGATCGTCATCGTCAGCGAGCCGCCGATCTCGCCATCGGCTGCTCGGATGTCGTAGCGGACCTGCTGGTTCGGCGTGAACGTCACGTGGTCGCGCACCGTCGCGTGGCCGTAGTGCAGTTCGCGTTCGAGCGTCGTGTCCGTCCGTTCGTGGATGACGCAACTGTCGAGGCCGATCACGAACAATTGCGGCTGTTCCGCACGCAGCACGAGGCCTTCCCAGAGCTGGTCGCGAGTGAGAGTCGGCACGGCCGGATCGTCGGAGTTGATCTGGATCAGATGTTCGAAGTTCAAGGGGACGGGTTCCTTCTGGGTGGCGGGTGGCCACATGGTTCAAGAAGTTATTGTGACGCAAAACCGCCGGCTTCGCGGCACCTGCGACCCCCGATCGAAACTACGCCTCGATGCGACCCATGCGACCGGTCTGATAGTCGACAACGGCCTGCCGGATCTCTTCCTCGGTATTCATCACGAACGGGCCGTAACGGACGATCGGCTCGTTGAGCGGCACGCCGCCGATCAGCAGCAGGTCGAGCGACGTGTCGGCGGCAGCGAACGTGACGGTGTCGCCGTCGTCGCCGTAGACAATCATGTGTCGTGGGTCGACAGCCTGCCTGTCGGGCCCGTAGAGGCCCGTTCCGTCGATCGGATAGGCAAACACGCGATAACCGGCCGGTACCGGCTGCGTGACCGTTGCGCCGGGCTCCAGCGTGAAATGCTGATAGAGGATCGGCGTGCGCGTCTCGATCGCGGCCTGTACGCCAAACGCTTCGCCGGCGATGACGCGCACGCGCGCGCGACCGTCCGGCGACGTCGCCGTCGGAATGCGAGCGGCCGGAATCTCCTGGTAGCGCGGCGCGATCATCTTGTCGCGGCGCGGCAGGTTGACCCACAGCTGGAAGCCGTGGGAGCGGCCGCCGGCCTGCGCGAACGCCGGGTCCGGCATTTCGCTGTGGACGACGCCGGCCCCGGCCGTCATCCATTGCACGTCGCCCGGGCCGAGCGTGCCGGCATGGCCGGACGAGTCGCGATGGCGGAAGCGTCCGTCGAGCGCGTAGGTCACGGTCTCGAAGCCGCGATGCGGATGGTCGGGCGCGCCCACGGCTTCGCCGGGCGCGTAGTCGACAGGGCCCATTTCATCGAGCAGCAGGAACGGATCGAAATCCATCAGCAGCCGCGTCGGGAACGGGCGGTGAACCACGAAACCGCCGCCTTCGGTGGTGCGAAGCGCGGGGTAGGTGCGATCAAGCGAGCGAGCGGTGGTCATGGGAAGCCCTCGAAATCATCGGAATAGCGTTATTTTCGAAACATAGCGCTATTATATTGGGCGTTTTACCGGTCGATTTGCGGCGGATCGCAATGGATTGTTCTGAAATTGGAACGATGAGATGAATATCGATGCACATAACCTGAACGACCTGATGTACTTCTCGCAGGTCGTCGAACATGGCGGTTTCTCGGCCGCCGAGCGCGTGCTGGGCATCTCGAAATCGCGTCTGTCGCGGCGCCTGACCGAGCTCGAGGCGGCGCTTGGCGTGCGCCTGCTGCAGCGCTCGACGCGCAAGCTCGCGCTGACCGAGGCGGGGGAGCTGTTTTACCAGCATTGCCAGGCGATGCTCGCGGAAGCGCAGGCCGCGATGAACGCCGTGCAGCAGTTGCGCGCGTCGCCGCGCGGCTCGGTACGTGTCAGCGTGCCGGTGACGCTGTCGCAGACGATGCTGTCGCGCATCCTGCCCGAATTCCTGCGCCGCTATCCCGAGGTGAAGGTGCACGTCCGCGTGACGAACCGCGTGATCGACCTGTTCGAGGATTCGATCGACGTCGCGTTGCGCGTGCGCTCGGAGCCGCCGCAGAACGCCAACATCGTCGTGCGGCCGCTGTGGCGTACCGAGCAGATGCTGGTCGGCGCGCCGAGCCTGCTGAGCCAGAATGCACCGCCGCTGGTGCCGGACGACCTGACCGGCTTCGAGACGCTCGATACGCCGAGCGTCGACGGCCGGCACGTCTTCAACCTGATCGCGCCGGACGGGACGCGCCACGTGCACGAGCACGATCCTCGCCTCGTGACGGCCGACCTGATGACGATCCGCGAGGCCGTGCTCGACGGCCTCGGCATCGCGGCGCTGCCGGAGATGATGTACGGCAACGCGCTGCGTGCGGGGCAACTGTCGCCGGTGATGCCGGGCTGGACGCTGCCGGTGCCGCAGTTGTATGCGGTGTTCGTGTCGCGGCAGGGGATGCCGCCCGCGGTACGTGCATTCGTCGATTACCTCGTCGAGAAGCTCGACCATGGCGCGTACAAGGATCCGGGTTGCCCGGAACGCACAAAGAAGGAAGCGGCGGCCGATGTTTCGGCCACCTGAACACGGCGGGCACGACGACGCAAATTTGTTTTGTCATTGAAGCGTCGCCTGCAATCGCAAGTTTCAATCGCCGGAACCTTGAATGCGTGCGCGGGCGAGCCTATATTGAAATCCCATTTCGTGAAGGAAGTTCTGAGCGAAATCAGGTGGCCGCATATATTGTGAGCCAGATAGGGCAGAACGCGCAGTCCGTGCAGACCACGGCAAAGTCGCATTTGCGTTGCTCGAGGCGTAACCGATACCGCCGAAGAGCCCGCCGCCCGAAGGCGCCCGCGTGCGCATGAAAAAAGGCCTTCATCTGGCGATGAAGGCCTTTTACTTTGGGTGCGGCCGGCTAGGTGCGGCCGGCAAGGCGCGCAGTGGCTACCGGCGACGACAGAACGTGCGCGTGTTACTTCGTTTTTGCGCCGGGCTCCGTCACGAAGCCGAGCTTGGTTAAGCCGCCAGCCTGTGCATCCGACATCACTTCCGCGACGTGCTCGTAGGCCACCTTGCGGTCCGCGCGCAGATGCAATTCCGGCTGCGGCGTGCGCTTCGCGGCTTCCGCGATGCGCGCCTGCAATTGTTCGCGCGTGACCGTGTGGTCGTCCCACAGGATCGTGCCGTCACCCTGGATCGCGACGTCGACGGTCTGCGGCTTTTCGTCGACGGGCTGGCTGCTGGCGTGCGGCAGGTCGATCTTCACCGCATGCTGCATCGCCGGGATCGTCACGAGGAAAATGATCAGGAGTACGAGCATGACGTCGACGAGCGGTGTCATGTTGATCTCGCTCATCACGGCATCGTCGTCATCGTCGCTGAAACCGGTGTTCATGGCCATGGTTCACCTCGTCTCAGCTGGCGGTGCGCGATGCGAGACGCAGGCCGTCGCGCGTCGACGACGACGCGAGGCTCGCGCCCGTCACGAAGTACGCGTGCAGACCGTGCGCGAAGCGGCGCAGCTTGCTGACGACACCCTTGTTCGCGCGGATCAGCGCGTTGTAGCCGAGCACTGCGGGAATCGCGACGAACAGGCCGAAGGCCGTCATGATCAGCGATTCGCCGACCGGACCCGCGACCTGGTCGATCGACGTCTGGCCGGTGGCGCCGATCGCGAGCAGCGCGTGATAGATCCCCCAGACCGTGCCGAACAGGCCGACGAACGGCGCGGTGCTGCCGACCGATGCGAGGATCGCGAGGCCGCTCTGCATGCGCGAAATGCCTTCGTCCATCGTGTCCTTCAGGCAGCGCGTGACCCAGTCCGATACGTCCATGCGATCGTGCAGATGCGGTTGCGTGTGATGGTGGTGGTCGACGGCTTCCTTGCCCGACAGCGCGAGCGCGAGGAACGGGTTGTCGTTCGGCGTCGACGCGGCGAGGCCGAGCTTCTTGATGCCGTCGTCGAAATCGTCGGAATGCCAGAAAGCCTGTTCGGCGTTCTTCGTGAGGCGGTTCAGGCGGATCACGTTCCAGCCCTTGATGACGATCACGATCCACGACAGGACCGACATCACGAGCAGCGTGATCGCAATGGCGCGCGTGACGAAATCACCTTGCGCCCAGACGTGCGCGATACCGTAGCTTTGCATTTTTTTGTTTCCTTTGAATCTTCCGGATGAGGCAGGTTAGTCGGTGAGCCCGAAGCTGTAGGGCTGTGTGCGGGCGGCGCGGATCGCCTCGCCGTTCTCGATGTACGGACGGCAGGTGGTCGCGCGCATCGCGTCGAGTGCGGCATCGTCGAGGCGCGGATAGCCGCTGCTCTTCTGCAGATCGATGCTTTCGATCTTGCCGGTCACGCCGACGACGAAGTGGACATAGGCGGTGCCCGATTCGCCGCGGCGTCGCGACATCGACGGATAGTCGGGCTTCACGAAGTTGCATTGGAGCGTCGGCACGTTCTTCGGCGCGCTGACCTGCATCGTTTCGCGCGCCGGGCCCGGCGTGGCGGCCGGTGCGGCGGGCGCGGGCGCGGCCGGAGCGGGTGTCGGATCGGCCGCGGGAGCCGGGGTGGGCGACGGCGCCGGCGACGGCGCGACCGGCTGCGGGGTCGGCTTTGCGGCTTTCTGCACCGGTTTCGGCTCGACCTTCGGCTTCACGCGCGGCACGGGCTTCGGCGGGGCGGGCTGCGGAATCGATTCGGCCGCGACCTGCTGCGCGATCGGCGCAGGCGTGATGAGCTGCGCGGTGATCGTCTGGACCTCGACCGATTTCGGCGGCGGCGCGTTGCGATGGAGCCATGCGGCCGTCAGCATGATCGCGTGTGCGGCTAGCACGCCGACCGCGACGACGATCACTCGGGGATTCATACGTGGTGCAGCCGGCATGGCGCCGGCAGGAGCGAGATGCGAAGCCTGCATGTTAGCTTGAAAGAACGACGCCGCACCCGGGGCGCGGCGGGTGAATCGGCATCACTTGCGGAAGATCAGCAGCGAGATGCAAACGGTGGTTACGAATCCGATCAGCAATTCCATCACAGGCTCCTTGGCAGGTAAGCCGTTGGCTCGCGCAGACGGTGGCTTGCTGACGGTCAAGACAAAAAATGCGGCCCGGGCCGCATGCACACGCTCGGCGCCGCTCAGGCCGCCTTGCGGTCGTAGAACGTGACCGGGATCGGATGAGCATGATGCTCGACACCGCACCGGCTCGCGCAGACGCCTTGCTCGGCCATGAGGTCGCGTACGGACTCCTCGCACTTGCCGCAGCACGTGGCCACGCCGAGCTCGAACTGGAGTTCATCGAAAGAGTTCACGCCCTCCGCGAGGGACGCGCGAATCTTGCGATCGGAAACAGACTTGCACACGCAGACGATCATGATGAGTTGCGATAGCTAACGTTAATGCGAATTATTATCATTAATTTTGCAGGTGTTGACAAGCCTGGGTCGGGCTTTTTTTAAGGTCATCGGACCCTTGAAAGGAAGCGGCGGCTTGGCCGGTGCGGGAGCCCGGCGTGCCGGCCCGCGTCAGGCGGTCGCGCAGGCGTGCGCGTTCGGCGAGGAAATGGTGACGGATTCGACCGGCGCCTCGAGGCCGAGCAGCGTCGACGCGAGCGCGCGCAGTTGCAGGCCGTCGCTCGTCGAGCACAAGCGCGTCGGCGCGGCGTGCGTGCCGGCCGGCGCGCGCAGCCCGCGTTCGTCGAGCACCCGCGCGAGCTGGCGGGCAATGGCATCGCTCGTGTCGACGATCGTCAGGCGCTCGCCAACAATGTCGCGAATCGTTTCTGTGAAGAACGGGTAGTGCGTGCAGCCGAGTACCAGCGTATCGGCGCCGTCGTCGAGCATCGGCTGTATGTAACGCTCGAGCAGTGCCCGTAGTGCGGGCGAGTTCGTGTCGCCGCGCTCGATCGCTTCGACGAGCCCGTGGCCGGGCTGACAGATGAAGCGGCGGCCGGCGCCGTAGCGGTCGAGCAGCGCCTGGAAGCGCGGGCTGTTCAGCGTCGACTGCGTGGCGAGGACGCCCGCGACGCCGGTCGCGGACAGCGCGGCGGCCGGCTTGATGCCCGGCTCGACGCCGACGAGCGGTATCGACAGGCGTTCGCGGATGGCCGCGATCGCCCGAGCCGTTGCCGTGTTGCATGCGATGACGAGCGCTTTCGCGCCTTCGCGCGCGAGCCACTCGCCGATGGCCAGCGTGCGTTCCGTAATGAATGCCTCGTCGCGCGGGCCGTATGGCGCGTGGTGCGAGTCGGCGACGTAGACGAACGATTCGCCGGGCAGGTGCGCGCGCGCGGCGCGCAGCACCGACAGGCCGCCGAGCCCCGAGTCGAAGATGCCGACAGGGGCGGCGGCGTGCGGCGCGCTAGCGGCGGACGGGTGCGTCATCGTCGGGCGGGCGGCGGGCTGGCGGGCAGGGCAGGGCGATTACTCGGCCGAACCCATCATCGTTTGCTGATAGTTCTGCAGGCCGACCTTGCCGATCAGGTCGATCTGCGTTTCGAGCCAGTCGATGTGCTCTTCGGTGTCGTCGAGGATCTTTTCGAAGATCTCGCGCGACACGTAGTCGCGAACCGATTCGCAGTAGGCGATCGCTTCCTTGCAGGTGGACTGCGAGATCTGCTCGAGCTTCAGGTCGCACTTCAGGATCTCTTCGGTTTCCTCGCCGACGAGCAGCTTGTGCAGGTCCTGCAGGTTCGGCAGGCCGTCGAGCATGAACACGCGTTCGATCAGCCAGTCGGCGTGCTTCATTTCGCCGATCGACTCGTCGTATTCGTGCTTGCCGAGCTTGTCGAGGCCCCAGTGCTTGTACATGCGCGCATGCAGGAAGTACTGGTTGATCGCCGTGAGTTCATTCTTCAGTTGGGCGTTCAGATATTCGATGACTTTCTTGTCGCCTTGCATGGCTGTTCCTTGTTCAGTGGAGCTTCAGAAACCGAACGATAATCGCTCGAACGAGAAAAGCCAAGCCTCGAAGCCTTGTCGGGCCTGCCTTTTGCGTGTAATGAGAATCAGCCTTGAATAACCGGCCGCGCACAATAATGAGAATGAGAAGTAAAAAGGCCGGACGCGCGTCCGGCCTTTCGTTCGATCGCGCTTACGCGGCTGCGACCGGGATCTTGCCGATCTTCGCCTGCCATTCCTTCGGACCCGTCTGGTGCACCGACGTGCCCGACGAATCGACGGCAACTGTTACAGGCATGTCCTGCACGTCGAATTCGTAGATCGCTTCCATGCCGAGGTCTTCGAACGCGAGCACCTTCGCGCCGCGAATCGCCTTCGACACGAGGTAGGCGGCGCCGCCGACCGCCATCAGGTAGGCGGCCTTGTGCTTCTTGATCGCGTCGATCGCGACCGGGCCGCGCTCGGCCTTGCCGACCATCGAGATCAGACCCGTCTGAGCGAGCATCGTCTCGGTGAACTTGTCCATGCGCGTGGCCGTCGTCGGGCCAGCCGGGCCGACGACCTCGTCGCGCACCGGATCGACCGGGCCGACGTAGTAGATCACGCGGTTCGTGAAGTCGACGGGCAGCTTCTCGCCCTTCGCGAGCATGTCTGCGATGCGCTTGTGCGCGGCGTCGCGGCCGGTGAGCATCTTGCCCGACAGCAGCAGCGTCTGGCCCGGCGTCCAGCTCGCGACTTCTTCCGGCGTCAGCGTGTTCAGGTCGACGCGCTTGCTGGTTTCCGTGTTCGGTTCCCACTGCACCTTCGGCCAGGCGTCGAGCGACGGCGCTTCAAGCTTGGCCGGGCCCGAGCCGTCGAGCACGAAGTGCGCGTGGCGCGTGGCCGCGCAGTTCGGGATCAGCGCGACCGGCTTCGACGCCGCGTGCGTCGGCGCCGCCATGATCTTCACGTCGAGCACGGTCGCGAGGCCGCCGAGGCCCTGCGCGCCGATGCCGAGCGCGTTGACCTTCTCGTGCAGTTCGACACGCAGTTCCTCGACCCAGTCCTTCGGGCCGCGCGCGATGATTTCCTGGATGTCGATCGGCTCCATCAGCGATTCCTTCGCCATCAGCATCGCCTTCTCGGCGGTGCCGCCGATGCCGATCCCGAGCATGCCCGGCGGGCACCAGCCGGCGCCCATCGTCGGGACCGTCTTCAGCACCCAGTCGACGATCGAATCGGACGGGTTCAGCATCACGAATTTCGACTTGTTTTCCGAGCCGCCGCCCTTCGCCGCGACCTGCACGTCGACCTTGTCGCCCGGCACGATCTCGTAGTGGATCACGGCCGGCGTGTTGTCCTTCGTGTTCTTGCGGGCGCCTTCCGGCGGATTGACGATCGATGCGCGCAGCACGTTGTCCGGGTGCGTGTAACCGCGGCGCACGCCTTCGTTGATCATGTCGGTGAGGCCCATCGTCGCGCCGTCCCAGCGCACGTCCATGCCGACCTTCACGAAGATCGTGACGATGCCGGTGTCCTGGCAGATCGGACGCTTGCCTTCCGCGCACATGCGGCTGTTCGTGAGGATCTGCGCGATCGCGTCCTTCGCCGCCGGGCTCTCTTCCAGCTCGTACGCGCGGCCGAGGGCCTGGATGTAGTCGAGCGGGTGGTAGTAGCTGATGTACTGCAGCGAATCCGCGATGCTCTGGATCAGGTCTTCCTGTTTGATGACGGTCATGGCTGAGACTCTGTGGGGACAGTGGGGAATGCGTTGCCGACGGTTCAGGCCGCCGGTCGGGACGCTGCGGACGCATGCGCCTCGTGGAAATGGGCCGGGTGCGTGTGCGTCGTCAGGCGGTCGACCCACGCCATCACGAGCGCCGACACGAGGAACGACACGTGGATGATCACCTGCCACATGATCGCGTGCGTCGTGTGCTGGTCGGGGTTGATGAACGTCTTCAGCAGGTGGATCGACGAAATGCTGATCAGCGCCATCGACAGCTTGACCTTCAGCACGCCCGCGTTCACGTGGTCGAGCCATTCGGGCTCGTCGGGGTGGCCCTCGATGCCGAGCCGCGACACGAAGGTTTCGTACCCGCCGACGATCACCATGATCAGCAGGTTCGAGATCATCACCACGTCGATCAGGCCGAGCACGGCGAGCATCACGCTGATTTCGTCGAGGCCCGTCGCATGCGACAGCAGGTGCCAGACTTCCTTCAGGAACAGGAACACGTAGACGGCCTGCGCGACGATCAGGCCCAGATAGAGCGGAACCTGGAGCCAGCGGCTCATGAAAATCAGCGCGGGAAGCGGGCGAAGCGGGCGACGGCCAGGATGGCCGGGCGAATGCGGGGCGGACATGTCGGGGTACGGGCGCGGTGCGCAGGTATCGGGGTAATCTTGAAAAGGCGCGCTATTGTAACGCGTCGGCCGGCGCGACTGCAGCGACGCGCCGGCGCCGCGGGGGACGGATCAGGAGGCGGCCGCCGGCACGCGTTTGACGCGCAGGCTCGCGAGCACGATGCCGGCGACGACGCACGCGAGCGCGATGCCGTGCGCGAGCGTCGGGCGCTCGCCGAGGAACGCGATGCCGTACGCGGCTGCCGCAATCGGCAGCACCGCGCTGAACACGCCGGCGAGGCTGCCCGGCACGTGCCGGATGCCCTTCATCCACAGCCAGAACGAGAAGATGCTGGCCGACAACCCGTACCAGACGACGAGCGCCCACGTGCCGGCGGGCACGCTCGCGTAATCGAAGCGCCACAGCGCCGTCGCGCCGAGCGGCAGCATCAGGAACAGGCCGAACAGGTGGGTATACGCGCAGATGTCGATCGGCGCGAGCGTCTGCGTGAGCCGGCGCGACAGGATCACGTAGATCGATTCGCAGCACACCGCGCCGAGAATCAGCAGGTTGCCGGCGAGCGAGCCGGACGCGTCGCCCTGCGCGCCGTGGCCGGCCGCGCTGCCGTTGGCGAGGTTGATCGTCACGACGCCGATGATCGCGAGCGCGATCGACACGAGCGCACGGCCGTTCGGTTTTTCACGGAGGATCAGCCATGCGAACAGCGCGACGATCGCCGGGATCGTGCTGGTGATGACCCCAGCGGCCACCGCGCTCGTACGCTGCACGCCGTTGAGCATCAGCAGCGTGAACATGAAGGTGCCGAAGAACGCCTGCAGGAACAGGTTCAGCCATTCGCCGCGCTTGACCGCGCGCATCTTCGCGGGGCTGAACAGCGGCCACAGCACCGCGATCGCGATCACGAAGCGCAGCGTGGCGAGGATGGCGACGGGGACGAATGCAACGATGGATTTACCGATACCGACGTTGCTGCCGACGAACAGCATCGACAGGATGAGGAAGAGGGCGTAGCGATTCAAGCTGGAATCCGGAAGGCGAGTTCAGTTAGGATTGTAGGGTCGCGGTTGTAACAGCGTAAAGCGGGCCTCGATGCGGCGCCTCGCGCACGAAACGGCCATGCCGCGTAAGTGACGGGTAAGTTGGCGCGCTTATCGTGGAACTGCCGCGCCGCAGGTCACGTTTGCGTGACGTGACTTGATGTGGTGCGGTGCAGCATCGTGCGCAGGCCTTCGCGGCCGCGCGCGGGTGGTGGGAGACAGCGGCGCGCAGCGCCGGCCAGGACGACGCGCGGCGCGCACGATCGCGCCGCCATGCAGAGGATTCATGTTCACCAAGGGGTAGTCGATGTCTGCGATTGAATCGGTTCTTCACGAAACCCGTCAGTTCGCGCCGCCCGCGGCGCTCGAGAAGACGGCGACCATTTCCGGCATGCCGGCCTATCGCGCGCTCGTCGCCGAGGCCGAGCAGGATTACGAAGGCTTCTGGGCGCGGCTCGCGCGCGAAGGCCTCACGTGGCACAAGCCGTTCACCAAGGTGCTCGACGAGCGTAACGCGCCGTTCTACACATGGTTCGACGACGGCGAGCTCAACGCGTCGTACAACTGCCTCGACCGTCACGTCGAAGCCGGCCACGGCGAGCGCGTCGCGGTGATCTTCGAGGCCGACGACGGCACCGTCACCCGCGTCACCTATGCCGATCTCCTCGCACGCGTGTCGCGCTTCGCCAATGCGCTGAAGAAACGCGGGATCGGCAAGGGCGATCGCGTCGTCATCTATATCCCGATGTCGATCGAAGGCATCGTCGCGATGCAGGCCTGCGCGCGCATCGGCGCGACGCACTCGGTCGTGTTCGGCGGCTTCTCCGCGAAATCGCTGAACGAGCGGCTCGTCGACGTCGGCGCCGTGGCGCTCATCACCGCCGACGAACAGGCGCGCGGCGGCAAGACGCTGCCGCTCAAGAGCATCGCCGACGAGGCGATCGCGCTGGGCGGCTGCGAAGCGGTCAAGAGCGTGATCGTCTATCGCCGCACCGGCGGCAAGATCGACTGGCATGCGGGCCGCGACCTGTGGATGCACGAGCTGACCGACGGCGAATCCGACCGCTGCGAGCCGACCTGGGTCGGCGCCGAGCATCCGCTGTTCATCCTGTATACGTCGGGCTCGACCGGCAAGCCGAAGGGCGTGCAGCACAGCACGGGCGGCTACCTGCTGTGGGCCGCGCAGACGATGAAGTGGACCTTCGACTGGAAACCCGACGACGTGTTCTGGTGCACGGCCGACATCGGCTGGGTCACGGGCCACACGTACATCACGTACGGCCCGCTCGCGTGCGGCGGCACGCAGGTCGTGTTCGAGGGCGTGCCGACGTATCCGGACGCCGGGCGCTTCTGGAAGATGATCGGCGACCACAAGGTGACCGTGTTCTACACCGCGCCGACCGCGATCCGTTCGCTGATCAAGGCGGCCGAAGCCGACGACAAGGTTCATCCGAAGAGCTATGACCTGTCGAGCCTGCGCATCATCGGCACGGTTGGCGAGCCGATCAATCCGGAAGCGTGGATGTGGTACCACAAGCACGTCGGCCACGAGCGCTGCCCGGTCGTCGATACGTGGTGGCAGACCGAAACCGGCGGCCACATGATCACGCCGCTGCCGGGCGCGACGCCGACCGTGCCGGGTTCGTGCACGCTGCCGCTGCCGGGCATCATGGCCGCGGTGGTCGACGAGACGGGCCAGGACGTGCCGAACGGGCAAGGCGGGATTCTGGTCGTCAAGCGTCCGTGGCCCGCGATGATCCGCACGATCTGGGGCGATCCGGAGCGCTTCAAGAAGAGTTACTACCCGGAAGAACTCGGCGGCACGCTCTATCTGGCTGGCGACGGCACCGTGCGCGACAAGGAGACCGGCTACTTCACGATCATGGGCCGGATCGACGACGTGCTGAACGTGTCGGGCCACCGGCTGGGCACGATGGAGATCGAATCGGCACTGGTGTCGCACGAACTCGTGGCGGAGGCGGCGGTGGTCGGTCGCCCGGACGACACGACGGGCGAGGCGGTCGTGGCATTCGTGGTGCTGAAGCGTTCGCGCCCGGAAGGCGACGAAGCGGCGGCGCTCGCGAAGGCGCTGCGCGACTGGGTCGGCAAGCAGATCGGGCCGATCGCGAAGCCGAAGGACATCCGCTTCGGCGACAACCTGCCGAAGACGCGCTCGGGCAAGATCATGCGGCGCCTCTTGCGCTCGCTCGCGAAGGGCGAGGCGATCACGCAGGATACGTCCACGCTCGAGAATCCGGCCATCCTCGAGCAACTCACCGAAGTGCGCTGAGCGCCTGCCGGTTGCGCGTCACGCGCACGAGCCCCTGCGCGGCAATCCCGATTGCCCGCGCAGGGGCTTTTTGCTACATAACGGCATGACCGTTCCGACCCGTTCGGCGCCTGCTGCGCCACCTCCCGTTCCCGCGCCGCTCGCGCGTGCGCACGCACGCTACTGGCGCTTCAACGTCGCGCTGATCGCGGTGCTGATGGTGATCGGTTTCGCGGTGTCGTTCATCGTGCCGTTCTTCGGGCCCGCGCTCGCCGGGGTTCGCTTCGCCGGCTTCAGCCTGCCGTTCTATGTCGGCGCACAGGGCGCGATTCTCGTGTACCTCGTGCTGATCGTCGTCTACATCGGGCTGATGCAGCGCGCGGACCGCACGCTGCGCCGCGCGTACGACGAGCATGCGGCGCGCGCCGGCCATGCGAACGGCGGGCGCTGATTCATGCTGACACATCGACTGATACGCGCGTACGCGCTCTATACGCTCGGGTTTCTCGGTTTCGTGCTGCTGATGTGGCGGATCGAGCGCGCGACGGGCTCGGGCGTGTGGATCGGCTACGTGTTCCTGTTCGTGCCGATCGCCGTGTACGCGGTGATCGGCTTGTTGTCGCGCACGTCCGATCTCGTCGAGTACTACGTGGCCGGGCGGCGCGTACCGTCCGCGTTCAACGGGATGGCGACGGCGGCCGACTGGCTGTCGGCCGCGTCGTTCATCGGTCTGGCCGGCTCGCTCTACGCGACCGGTTACGACGCGCTCGCGTACGTGATGGGCTGGACGGGCGGGTTCTGCCTCGTCGCGTTCCTGCTCGCGCCGTATGTGCGCAAGCTCGCGCGCTACACGATTCCCGATTTTCTTGGCACGCGCTTTTCGAGCACGGCCGTGCGCGCGCTCGCGGCCGGCGCGGCGATCCTGTGTTCGTTCGTGTACCTGGTCGCGCAGATCCAGGGGATCGGCCTGATCGCGACGCGCTTCATCGGGGTCGATTTCGCGATCGGCATCTTCTGCGGGCTCGCGGGCATTCTCGTGTGCTCGTTTCTCGGCGGGATGCGCGCGGTCACGTGGACCCAGGTCGCGCAGTACATCATCCTGATCGGCGCGATCCTGATTCCGGTGTCGCTGATCGCGATGAAGAACGGGCTCGGCCCCGTGCCGCAGTTCAATTACGGCAAGCTGATGGAGCGCGTCGCGGCGCGCGAGGCGCAGGTGCGCGACGCGCGTGACGAGCAGCAGGTGCGCGATGCATACCGCCGGCAAGCCGCGGACATCCAGACGCGGCTCGACCGGTTGCCGGCGTCCTATGCGGACGCGCGCCGTCATCTCGTCGACCAGCTTGCGGACCTGCGGCGCCACAACGGGCCGCTGCGCGAGATCAGCCGGCGCGAGCGCGAGCTGGCCGATTTCCCGCGCGATCCGGCGGCGGCGCGCGTGGCGTGGACGCAGGCGCGTGACGACCTGCTCGCGCGTGCCGAGCCGCCCGTGCCGATGCACGAGCCGTTTCCGGCCGCGAGCGAAGACGAACGCAAGCCGCGCGAGCGGAATTTCCTCGCGCTGCTGCTGTGCCTGTCGCTCGGTACGGCGAGCCTGCCGCACATCCTGACGCGCTACAACACGACCACGTCCGTTGCGTCGGCACGGCGCTCGGTCGGCTGGACGCTGTTCTTCATCGCGCTGTTCTACCTGAGCGTGCCGGTGCTCGCGGTGCTGATCAAGTACGAGCTCCTCGCGAATCTCGTCGGGCGGCCGTTCGCCGAATTGCCGGGGTGGGTCACGCAGTGGCATCACTTCGAGCCCGACCTGATCAGCGTCGTCGAGGTGATTCGCGACGGCATCGTGCACTGGTCGGAAATCCAGATGCAGCCGGACATGGTCGTGCTGGCCGCGCCGGAAATCGCGGGGCTGCCGTACGTGGTGTCGGGGCTGATCGCGGCCGGTGCGCTGGCCGCGGCGCTGTCGACCGCGGACGGGCTGCTGCTGACGATCGCGAATGCACTGTCGCACGACGTCTACTACTGCATGGTGGCGCCCGATGCGTCGAGCCAGCGGCGCGTGACGATCTCGAAGGTGCTGCTGCTCGGGGTGGCGCTGTTCGCGTCGTATGTCGCGTCGCTCAATACCGGGAAGATCCTGTTTCTGGTCGGCGCCGCGTTTTCGCTCGCGGCGTCGAGCTTCTTTCCGGTGCTGGTGCTGGGGGTGTTCTGGAAGCGCACGACGACGCGTGGCGCGATTGCGGGGATGGTGACGGGGTTGGCGGTGTGCGTGTACTACATCGTGTCGACTTATCCGTTCTTCACGCAACTGACCGGGTTCGCCGGGCGCACGTGGTTCGGGATCGAGCCGATCAGTTCAGGCGTGTTCGGGGTGCCGGCGGGGTTTGCGGTGGCGATCGTGGTCAGTCTGTGCGACAGGCGGCCGGATGAGTATACGCGGGCGTTGGTGGATTACATTCGGCATCCGTGAGGGGGCGGGGCGATGTATGGCGTGTCGGCGGTCCCAAAATGAAAAGCCCCTGATTCCTAGGGAAGTCAGGGGCCTCACGTATTCTGGCGGAGAGAGGGGGATTCGAACCCCCGATAGGCGATTAACCTATACACGCTTTCCAGGCGTGCGACTTAAACCACTCATCCATCTCTCCGGAAGACCGAGAGTATAGCAAACTCTGGCGGCAGCCCGCCACTCCCTTCCTCGCCCGTCGGAAAATCGTCGATCCATACCGAGCGCGCGACGCCCTGCGTCAGATCGTGACGACCCGTACGACCCGTTCGCTACATCGGACACGGAACGTCCCGGTTCGAAAGAATGTGAACTGTAGAGTCCGTTCGGACGCTTCGCAAAAAGGATTCTAAATCCTGTCAAAAAGCCGTCACCAAGCCGACAAATTTGTTATGCTCGCCGAAAATCAGACGGGCGGCACTCCCAGGACGGACCAGCGGGCGTGATTGCTTGCCGAATAACGAAGTCAAACAAAATCCTGAGAGTCACGCTGTGAATACAGCCGAATTGCTGCGCACGTTTGCGTCCGGGGTGGTCGATCAGAACAATCGGCCGGTTCGCATGAACTGGGGGGCCGCCCAGAAAACGCTCGAGCAGGTGCTTGCGCTCCAGTATGCCGATATCCGCGAAGGGTTGATGACGGGCATCGAGGGGCATCTGACCTGCGTGTCAGCGCGGGCCGATCTTCCGATCCGCGGCTTCATCGGGCTGCCGGTCTCCGTCGAGATGACGACCGATCGCGGGCGTCTCCATACCATCAACGGCATTGTCACCGACGTTCGCACCGGCCAATCGGACGGTTCACTGACCTGCTACCAGCTGACGATTCGCGACGTGCTGTCCGTGATGGAGCGGCGCACCAATTCGCGGTTGTTTCGGTCCAAGAGCCTCCCCGACATCCTGGGTGTGCTGCTTCAGGAATGGCGGCAGCGCAGCTCGGCGCTCGCGGGCGCATTCGAATTCGATCTGTCCGGTCTGCAAGCCGAGCGTTACCCCGCGCGGGAACTCACGCGGCAGGTCAACGAGTCGGACGCGCATTTCATTCGGCGCCTGTTGCGACGGGAGGGAGCGACCGTATTCGTCAAGGCGGGCAAGGCCGGTGAGCGGGCGAGCGGCAATGCGCACGACACGCCGGTGCATACGCTCGTCTTTGCCGACGACTCGATGAAGTTGCCGCAGACGGCCGCCGGCACCATCCGCTACCACCGTGACGCCGCCACCGAAGAGCGCGACTCGATCACGCTGTGGGCGACGAGCCGCCGGTTGATTCCGGGCAAGATCGTCCGGCCGACGTGGGACTACAAGAGCGGCCGGATGTCCCAAACCGAGCAGGCGACGATCGTCGATCAGGGCGACAGTGGCAACGACCTCGGGCATTTGCTGGCCGACGTCGTGATCGATATCCCGCACGCCGGGGATTCGTCGTCCGATCTCGACCGGATCGGCAAGGACCGGATGCTGGCGCATGAACTGCGCGCCGAATCCGTCGACGGCGTGAGCAACGTGCGTGATCTGGCCGTCGGTCACTGGTTTGCGCTCGCGGAGCATCCGCAACTCGACACGTTGCCGGCCGAACAGCGGCAGTTTGTCGTCACGTCGCTTCATCATTGCGTGCGAAACAACCTGCCGAAGGAACTGAACGGGCGCGCGCAATCGCTGTTCGCCGCAAGCCGCGTGCTGTTCAACGCGGTGCCGACCGACGTGAGCGGCAAGCCGGGCGACGAAAGCGACAGGCGCTACGAGAACACGTTCTCGTGCGTGCGGCGCGGCGTGCCGCTGACGCCTGCCTACGATCCGCACGTCGACCTGCCGCCCGTGCATCCGATGACGGCCGTCGTCGTCGGGCCGGAGGGCGAGGAGGTGTTCTGCGATGAAATGGGCCGCATCCGGGTGCGGATCCAGGGGCTGAGCGCGGACGATCATGCGCACGCGCAGGGGGCCGGCACGAGTGGCACGCCGTCCGACAGCGCACCGGTGCGCGTCGCCTGCGCGCTCGCCGGGCCGAATTTCGGCGCGAATACGTTGCCGCGCGTCGGCATGGAAGTGCTGATCGGCCATATCGGCGGCGATCCGGACCGGCTCGTCGTGATGGGTGTGCTGGCCAATGGGCCGAACATGCCGGCGACCTTCAGTCATACCGGCGCGCTGCCGGGCAACCGCTATCTTTCCGGCACGAAGACGAAGGAAATCAAGGGGCAGCGGTACAACCAGATCCGCTTCGACGATACGCCCGGGCAGATCAGCAGCCAGTTGGCGAGCGAGCATGCGTACAGTCAGCTGAACCTCGGCTATCTGACGCAGCCGCGCGACAACGGGCAGGGGGCGGCGCGCGGCGAAGGCGCGGAATTGCGCAGCGATGCGCACGTCGCGATTCGAAGCGGCAAGGCGATGCTGATTTCGGCCTGGGAGCGGCTGCGCGCCAGTGACGGCCACCTCGCGCGGGACGAGTATCTGCAGCTGATGCAGGAATGCGTCGAGCTGTTCAAGAGTCTCGGCGACTATGCGGGCCAGCATCAGGGCGTCGCGCCCGACACGCAGCCGCACGATGCACTCGTGACCACGGTGAAAGGCTGGCCGAATGGCGAGGCGTCCGGCGGCGGTGAGTCGTCAGGCGCGCCGATGGCCGCGATCGGCATCACCGCACCGGCAGGCATCAGCATGGCGACGCCGAAGACCGTGACGACCCATGCGGGCGGCAACGTCGATGTCGTCGCGCAGAACCACCTGCAGTACACGAGCGGGCAGCGGATCAACCTGCAGGCCGGGCACGGTGTCGCGATGTTTGCGCACAGCGAAGGCGTATCGGCAATCGCCAACCAGGGGAAAGTTGCGCTGCAGAGCCAGAACGACGACACGCAGATCGATTCGGCGAAGAACATCCAGATGACGGCGGGCGGCGGCAAGCTCGCGGGCATGGCCAGCGAGCAGGTCGTGTTCGTGACGTCGGGCGGCGCGTATCTGAAGCTGCATGGCGGCGATATCGAGCTCGGGTGCCCGGGGAGTTTCACCGTCAAGTCCGCGTCGCATACGTGGGCCGGGCCGGCGAGCATGAGCGCCGACTTTCCGAAGTTCGACCAAGGCTCGCTGGGGCGCGTGCCGAAGCTGGTACGCGCCACGGACGGGCAGCCGGTCGAGGGCATGGAAGCCGAGGTGCGAAAGGCGTCGGGCGAATTGATCAAGGGGAAGACCGACGCGCAAGGCAAGCTGGCGCCGGTCAGCAGCGATCAGTTCGAACAATTGGCGGTTCGCTTTTTCAAGTCCAGAACCTGAGCTGAGTCTTCAAGAAAAACAACATGTTCAACTACAACTTTGCGCAGAACCCGGGCGGGCAACCGTCGACGGACGACCCGTCGCAGACTTCGGTGGGCGGTGGACTGGGGACGACACTGTTCAACCGCAACGACCTCGAGTGCGTGATGCAGATGCCGTTGCCGGGCGTCGTCATTTTCGTGCACGGGGTGAATTCGGAAGGGGAATGGTTCAAGGACGCCGAGAAAGGGTTGTGTGCCGGATTGAACCGGCGCATGGGGCGTTATGACGATCAACTGTTCCATTGGGGGCCGGTGGCCGGGCAGATGACGCCGGTCAGCTATATCGAAAGCCTGACGCCAGACGGTTTCCTGAATCCGGACATGTCGTCGAAGACGTACATCAAGCCCGATCCGTCCTTTTCGCCCGTCATCCACTTTCGGTGGGGCTACGCCGCGAACGCGGAGGAGCTGAAGGAGTATGGCGACAAGATTATGCTCAACGAAAAGAATTACTGGGGCGGTGGCCCGTTCGCGGGCGGGTGTACGAGTCTGCCGGATCTGTGGAACGACGGGTTGAACGATCGGCTTTTTCTGTGGCTGACCGTCCAGCACATGAATGGCATCGGCAATCGAAAAATCTACTCCACGCCACCGCGCACTTACGGTGTACTTGGCGCACTGCGGCTTGCACGCCTGGTCGAATCGATCCGCAAGCGACAGGCCGACGCGCCGATCACGATCGTGTGCCACAGTCAGGGAAACATGATCGGTCTCGCCGCAGCGTTTCTCGGTGACCGGTTGCCCGAGGTGACGGATCAGTGGGGCAAGAAAGGGCGCTGCGTCGCCGATACCTATGTTCTCGCCAATCCCCCGTACAGTCTCGTCGAGGCCAACATGACCGACTCGTGGGCCCAGCGCGGGGTGCGCGACAAGAACGGGCACGTGGGGCGCGAGACCTATGTCGCGCGCAAGGAAACGCTGAGGGAGTACTTCGATATCCTGCGTGCCAGGGCCGAGCTCGAGATGCCTGCGGAGGATCTCGATCGCGCAATGGAAAACGCAAGACCGTCGAAGAACGGCGGCAAACCGTATAGTGCAGCCAAGGACCGCGAGGCGCACGGGTTGTACCAGAAAAACACGTACGGCAGAGTGACGCTGTATTGTTGCCCGCACGATCAGGTCATTTCGGCCTTGACCGTTCAGGGAATCGGCTGGCGCGGGATGAGTGTCGACGAGATCAGTGCGACCAACGGGTGGGGTGTTTTCTCGCAGCGCGTGTTCGCGTCGAATTTCGAGGTGGGCGGAGAGAACAAGCTCTATCGGTATTGGCAGGATGACTGGCGCAAGGACAAGAACCAGAAGGAAGGTTTCTGGTATCCGCCGTCACCACCTGCACGGTATGGTCTTGGACGAGGCACGCATTCCAATAAATCGTGGATCGCGAAGTTTTTCACGATTGCAACGAGCCCGGCCCTCTACCTGTTCAATTTGACGGACATGGCGGTCAATGCCGATCCGCCGAAAGACTGGGAAATCCCGATTACGGCACCGATGCTCGACAAGGAGACCCGCTTCCTTCCGCAGGCGTTGCGCTACGACAAACCGTCGGGCGCTTGCGATGCGCAGGGGAAACCGATTGAGGAAGGGCGCTTCAACGAGAGTTACGATCCGCCGTCGGCTGCGCGCGATGCCAAGAAGGAGAGCAAGCGCGATGACGATCCGTACGACAACTTCGACGCGAAGTCGGAAAAATTCAAGACTGAGGGTGATGCGCTGAAAGCACAGGGCGATGCGGCGTCCGAGGCTGCGCAGCGGTATGAGGATCATTCGATTCTTCGCATGGAAGCGCGGAGATCCGGAAATCGTCGCTGGGTCGACGAGATCGGAACCGTGGTCGGGGAGGACAATCCGGAGTCAGCGAGTGCTGACTATACGGAATGGCGGAACAAGGAGATATTTCAGATTCTGAACGGCGGGGACAAGAATAACCCCACCAACCATTCGACCATCATGACCAACAAGGACCATGCTGAAAAGGCGTTGGCTTATGATGTTGCAATTGGGCTTTGCTATCTGACTGAAGATGATTTGACATATCTCAGAACTCAAGCTGATTGGAGGTTTGCCAGTGATTCCAGGAAGGGTGATCCTAATTTCAATTTGATGGATTATATAAATACTGGAAAGCATGGCGATTTGTTTTTGCCTGATTGGGTGAAAAAAGACGAAAATGCCAAGATGCCAGGGAAAATATACGATGAGCGAGATGGTGGATTTTTCCTGAAGCTGGGAGGTGTATTGTGAAGGCGGTCATTTCTACCTGGCCGCGCCGAGTCGGGATTGCAAGTCTTGCGTTGTTTTTTGCTTTAGGGGCATCATTTTTGATATTGATTTCGTCGGGAAAGTCGACGGGAGAGTTATTGAGTATGGGTAATCTGATGAGACGATTGGTGCTGGTCCCTGGGCTCGTGGCAATCATGGTATTTGCGTTCGCAACGGTGATTGCAACCCCTCGCGCGGTGGCGGCCTCGTCGACCGATAAGGCAGTCGCCATAGCTGGGGCCAGTTCATCCAAACCTTTCATTGCTCAAGTTGTAGGGCTTGGATGGATGAATCCCCTTCAACGCAGAGACTACCCTACTGAGTGGCAAATATTGTGGACACTTGGTCTAGTCAAGCCAAATGTCAACGACGATATGGTTCGGACAAACCCGAAGAAGTATTCGACGTTACAGGCAATTTCCATTGTCGCCGATGGTAATCGAGGTAGCGAATCTTTTTCCGGATTTTACGAGAAATATGTTGATAAATTGTTGTTGCTGTTCCGGGTTCCGTATTTTACTAATGAAGATTATTTTTATACCGTCAGTGCGGATGATAAAGGGAAGTGGCGAGAGTTGGCGGGTGTGCACGTCGAACTGGCTATTCCTTCTGGTCGAATTGAGCCTGCATCGGCTGCGTCATATCTGCGCAATCGCATTGTCAATATATTCGAAATCGGCAATCCATCCGCAAAAAATCTATGGAGCCGCGATACACCGCCTGATGTGCACGTGACGACGGGCCACGGCAATGCCGGCTTCGCATCGCTGGACGCAGCGCTGGACTATCTGGCTACGCATCCGGACAAGAGTGCATGGGTGATGAACTGGGACGCGCCGAGCTTTCCGCCGAACGACGAACAGATCAACGAGAACATGGTGGTGCTGTTCCTCGCGGGCCCCGACTTGAAGACCGAGCGTGAGCCGCTGGCCTGGATCGGCAAGGCTGCTCGAAGCAACGTCAAGGATTTTGAGGCCAAGCAGGGCGCGAGCCGCGCGGTGCAGGCATGGAAGTCGACGATCGATATGGCGGCGAGTAATGCAGGCGTGCCGGTGTCGTCGTTGAATTACATCGTGCACGACGCGGGCAAGGGCAGCGATGCTGCATCGACGAGAATTGCGTCGCTGTCGCAGACCCTGACGGAAGTCCTGCCGGAATACGATTTCCGTACGCAGACCTTCAATACATCGGCGTTGCTCGGTGACATGGGCGCCGGCGCGGCGCTGACCGATGTGGTGCTGGCGATCGGCCGAGCGAATCACCTCGGTGGAAATGTGCTCGTAGCAGGAACGACCGACACCGAGCATCCGACGGCGATGGTGGTGATTGCACCGTCGAAACTGACGCCAATCGACGCAAGTAAGAACTGGTTTCGTGCACGCGGCGGAAACAACGCCTATCTGCCTTGGTGGGGGCGTCGTCACGATGCGAGCCCGACGGCCCAAGGCTATTCAAAGTAAGGAACACGCATGCGCGGAATCATCCGGGTCGGCGACGCAACGAGCCACGGCGGTCAGGTCGTGACCGGCAGCGCGGTCAGCGAAGTGATGGGGCGGCCGGTCGCGCGGCTCGGTGATACGTGTGTCTGCCCGATCACGGGCCATCAGGCCTGCTTTATCGCCGAAGGCGATCCGCAGGTCATCGTCGACGGGAAGCCGGCCGCATTCGATGGTCACAAGACATCTTGCGGCGCGACGCTGATTTCGAGTCTGGCGTCGTCCGGACGGGAATGAATTATCGGACCGGCGCTCGGGATTGGTCGGTTCGATCGGGAATATTCATGCACTGTTTCACGCTTGCCAGACGCATCGGGTGCGTCTCGATCCTCGTGGCGACACTCGTGTCGGGTTCGCCGTTGCGGGCCGAGACGAGCGCCACATCGGCGCAATCTGTCGAAGGTGCATCTGCCGCGCCATTTGTTGCTCAAGTTGTCGGACTCGAATGGCTCAATCCACTGCAGCGTCGTGACTATCCGACCGAGTGGCAATTGCTGTGGACGCTCGGGTTGGTGAAACCGAACGCCAACGACGACATGGTGCGGACAAACCCCAAAAAATACTCGACCTTGCAGGCGGTTTCCATCGTCGCGGACGGGCGGTGGGGGCGCGAGTCGTTCGTAGGTTTCTACAAGAAATATATTCGCGAACTTCTTGTGTTGTTTCGGACGCGCTACGTGATGAACCCCGATTATTTTTACACCATCGGCTCGAAGTACAAGCGGGAGTGGCGTGAACTGGCCGGGGTGCGTGTCGAACTCGCACTTCCTGCCGGCCGTCTCGATCCTGAAGCTGCCGGCGCGTTCTTGCGCGACGAAATGGTAAATGCGTACGAAATCGGCAACCCTTCCGCAAAAAATCTGTGGAGCAGCGATACGCCGCCCGACGTGCGCGTGACGTCGGGCCACGGCAATGCCGGCTTCGCGTCGCTGAACGCCGCGCTGGACTACCTGGCCGCGCATCCCGACAAAAGCGTGTGGGTGATGAACTGGGACGCGCCAAGCTTTCCTCCGCAGGACGAACAGATCAACGAGAACATGGTGGTGCTGTTCCTCGCCGGCCCGGCTCTGAAGACCGAGCGCGAACCGCTGGCATGGATCGGCAAGGCAGCGCAAGGCAACGTCGAGGGTTTCGACGCGAAGCAGGGCGGCAGCCGGGGAGGGCAGGCATGGAAGTCGACGATCGATGCGGCGGCACGCAATGCGGGCGTCGCTGTCTCGTCGCTGAACTACGTTATTCACGATGCGGGCAAGGGCAGCGCTGCCGCGTCGGCAAGGGCCGCGTCGCTTTCGCAAGGGCTCGCGCAAACCGTGCCGGAAAGCGACCTCCGCGACGCGACCTTCAACACGTCGGCACTGCTCGGTGACATGGGCGCCGGCGCGGCGCTGACCGATGTGGCGTTGGCGATCGGCCGCGCAAACCATCTCGGCGGAAACGTGCTCGTGGCGGGGACGACCGACGCCGAGCGTCCGACGGCCGTGGTGGTGGTTGCGCCGTCGAAGCTGACACCGATCGATCCCGGCAAGGACTGGTTCCGCGCACGCGGGGAGAACAACGCGTACTTGCCGTGGTGGGGCCGCCGTCACGATGCGCGCCCGGCGTCGCAAGGCTATTCGTACTAGGGCGCGACGCAAGGGCTCGCGTTAAGCGATCTGTAACAATCAGCGGAATGGCGAGCGCTTAATTCTTTCAAAATACTTTCCACTTCTCTTTGCCGACGTGCCCCGAGGAACCCGGATTCGTGCTCCATCAAGGCATTTGTCCTGACGTTGCCGGAGGCAGTGTCGGAATTTCCGCCGCATATATTACAAAAGGTATGGAAAATGAAAGATTGGCCCGGCTTGACGAGCCGCACCGCCGCCCATTATTGTCCGTCTGCCGTCCGTGAGAGAGCACGACGGCAACCACGGAAGCGCGCCTCGCGCGCACGACAACACGTAGCAAAAAGCAGAAAAGGAAACGGGGTAGCCACATGAAGCCGCTATTCGACGACAAGCAATCCGATGCGGTCAGCAATCGTCCTTCCACCCCGCCTTCGTCACCCGTCGCCGTGCTCGCCGCCGTCGCCAACGCTGCCCACGTCGTCGCGCCGGCAGCGCAGCCCACGGAACACGCGCGCCTGATCACCGTCGACGAGATCGACCAGCTCGGCGCGACGCAGGGCACGCGGATCGCCGCCTTCTCCCAGCAGATTCTCGCGAGCGTCCGGGCCTCGGACGCCGACCAGTTCGGCGACAAGCTCAACGAGCTGATTGCGACCGCGAAAGGGCTCGACCCGCGCGGCGCCGACAAGGGCGGGCTGCTCACGCAGGTCACGCGGCTGTTCCGCTCGACCAAGGAGAAGCTGCTGTCGCAATATGAATCGGTGAGCAAGCGGATGGACACGCTCGTCGTCGAGCTCGAAAACCATGCGCAGCGCCAGAAGGCCGGCATCGACGAGCTCGAGCGGATGTACAACGACAACTACGCGCTGCACCAGGAGCTCGCGCAGTCGAAGGCGCACGGCGAAACGGCGCTCGCGGCGCTGCGCGCGCATCTGGCGGCCGGCCAGCAGCCGGCGGACGACGCATTCGCCGCGCAGCGCCTGCTCGACGTGAAGCGCAAGGTCGACGCGCTCGAAAGCAAGCTCGACGATCTCGACCGCGCGATGCTGATGTCGAAGCAGCTCGCGCCGCAGATCCGGATGGAGCAGGACCAGAAACGCACGCTGACGTCGAAATTCATGACGATCAAGACCGTGCTGATCCCCGCGTGGACCAACGCATTTGCGCTCTACCTCGAACAGCTCAGCACGAAGCGCGCGGCGGCGCTCGCGAACGCGACGTACGACGCGGCCGACGAGGCGATCCGCGCGCAGGCCGACCTGAATCGCCAGAACGCGCAGGAAGTCGCGAAGCTCGGCCAGCGCCCGGTGATCTCGACCGACACGTTCGAATACGCGCAGCAGCAGCTGTTCGGCGCGTTCGACGACATCACGCAGATCATCGCCGACGGCCGCCGCCAGCGCGAGCAGGACGCGCCGCGCCTGCGCCAGCTCGAACAGGACCTGATCACCCGATTTGCTCCGAAGCAGAACTGACAACCAAGAAACCTGAGAGAACACCGCATGATTACGCTTGAGAAACGCGCGGCGAAGGTCGCGATCGTCCTCGAAAAACGTCAGATCCTGAAGCCGCCCGTCGTGCGCGTCGGCGCGGCGCTCGACATCTCGGGCTCCGCGAAGCCGCTGTACCAGTCGGGCGTGATCCAGGAGACGCACGACCGGATCCTCGGCATCGCGCTGAAGTTCGACGACAACGGCGAAGTCGATACGTGGACCTTCACCGAAGGCTACGACCGCCTGCCGACCGCGACGCCGGAGAACTACGGTTCGTACATTTCCGATCATGTGCTCAATGCGCGGATCGACAAGTGGGGCGGCACGCAGTACGCGCCGGTGATGAACGACATCGTCGACTTCTTCTTCCGCGCGCCGGAGCCGAAGCGCGAAGAAAAGCGCGGCTTCCTGAGTCGGCTGTTCGGCGGCGCGGACGATACGTCCGCACCGGCCGCTTCGGCGCCCGCTAACGGCCATCTGCCCGCTTGGGTGCTGTTCGTCACCGACGGCCAGAACCCGAAGAACGACCGCAAGCGCGTGCGCCAGCTGCTGGCCGACTCGCAGCATTTCCCGCTGTACTGGTCGCTCGTCGGCGTCGGCGATCCGAGCGAATTCGACTTCCTCGCTGAAGTCGCGAACGAAATGCCGAACGTTGGCTTCCTGCATCTCGAATCGCTCGACCTGAGCGACGAACAGATCTACGAACAGCTGATCACGCAGGAATTCTGCGACTGGGTGCGCGCGAAGTAAGCGTATCCCGCCTACCCATTTTTTGAACTCGATTACCCCATCATGTTGAAAGACTTCAAGATCCCGTTGTCGCTCACGGCGCTCGCGCTGATCGCGGCCTATCTCCTCGGCGGCGTGAAGGACATGCTGATCGTCGCGGTCCTGTGCGTGCTCGAAATTTCGCTGTCGCTCGACAACGCGGTCGTCAACGCGTCGGTGCTCAAGAACTGGTCGGAGAAGTGGCGCAACCGCTTCATGGTGTTCGGCTTGCCGGTCGCGGTGTTCGGCATGCGGCTCGTGTTCCCGCTGCTGATCGTCGCGGTGATCGGCCACATCGGCCTGTGGGACGCGCTGACGCTCGCGATCGAATCGCCGGACAAGTACGCGGCGGTGCTGACGTCCGCGCATCACGAGGTGTCGGCGTTCGGCGGCGCGTTCCTGCTGATGGTGTTCTTCAAGTTCATGCTCGACACCGAGAAGGACGAACACTGGATCGGCTTGCTCGAAGGCCCGATGCGCCATCTCGGCCGCATCACCGCGCTGGAAGTGGCGCTGACGCTCGCGATCGTGATCATCGCGTCGTTCTACGTGCCGGCGGCCGAGCAGGTCAGCTTCCTGCTCGCGGGCGCGTTCGGCGTAATCGGCTTCGTGATCGCGCACGGCGTGGGTGACCTCGTCGGCGGCGAGGACACGGGCACGCGCGTGGTGCGCGAAGGCGTCGCGGGCTTCATGTATCTCGAAGTGCTCGATTCGTCGTTCAGCTTCGACGGCGTGATCGGCGCGTTCGCGCTGTCGAACAACATCTTCCTGATCGCACTCGGCCTCGGCGTCGGCGCGGCCTACATCCGGGAGATGACGCTCGTGCTGCTGAAGAAGGGCACGCTCGCGCAGTACCGCTTTCTCGAGCACGGCGCGTTCTGGGCGATCGGCGCGCTCGCGACGATCATGTTCCTGGGCGTGAAGTTCGAGGTGCCCGAAGTCGTCACGGGCCTGATCGGCGCGGCGATGATCGCCGCGGCCGTGTGGTCGTCGATCGTCGTGCAGCGCAGGGAAGACCGCGCCGCGGTGGCGGGCAAGTAAGCGCGTCGCGCGGCACGAAAACCATCAACGAAGGGGCCGCTCCATGCGGCCCGGCATCGCCGCCGGCGTAACGGCGGTTCCAGCAGAAGAGGTTCAGATGATCAATTTGTCGAAAGGCGGTCGCGTCAATCTGTCGAAGGAAGCGCCCGGCACGCAGAAATTCCGCATCGGTCTCGGTTGGGACGCGAACGCGACGGACACGGGCACGGATTTCGATCTCGACGTGTCGGTGTTCCTGTGCAAGTACGACGAGCAGAGCAATCCGAAGCTGATCTCGGATCAGCATTTCGTGTTCTACAACAGCGAAGTGCGCACGATGGAGCGCAAGGAAACCTTCATCCAGCCAGGCGACGATTTCCCGAAGCGCGGGATGCCTTCGTCGAAGTGCCTGGGCGTCGTGCATAGCGGCGACAACCGCACGGGCAGCGGCAGCGGCGACGACGAAGTGATCTTCATCGACATGACCAAGCTCGCGGCCGATGTCGAGGAAATCTCCGTGGTCGTAACGATCGACCAGGCCGAAGCGCGCCGCCAGAATTTCGGGCAGGTCCGCAACAGCTATATCCAGATCGCCGACGAGGTGTCGGGTACGGTGATCGCGAAATATGCGCTCGAGGAAGACTTCTCGATGGAGACGTCGGTGCAGGTCGGCAGCTTCTATCGTCGCGACGGCCACTTCATGTTCAAGGCGGTCGGCGCGGGCTACAACCGCGGCCTCGGCGATTTCGTCCGCGCATACGGTGGCGCGGTCTGACTGGCGGCGGCCCGGCGCGCGGCACGCCGCCGCGCCGGGCAGGAAGCAGCAATGACGAATCCGTCCGACGAGCCGAAGCGGCTCGAGTTCGATACGACGCCCGAGCCTACGCCCGGGCGTCTTGCGTTCGACGCACCGACGGCGGCCGGTGCGCCGGCGCGGCCCGCCCCGCGGGCGCTCGATCTCGGGCCGGCGCCCGCGTCCGATCGAGCCGTGCGTACGGCGCCGGCCGATGCGGTCGGCCGCGCGTTGTTCGGCGAATCGAACCATCCGCAGCTTGAAGCCTGTTTCCGCGCCGCACAGGCCAGCTTTCCGAATCTCTATCCCGACTACGCACCGCGCATCGAGCGGCATATCCGGCAACTGGTGCCGCTGAAGCTCGCGACGGTCGCGACGATCGGCGACGGCGCGCTGGAGACGGCCGGCAACCTCGTCGAAGCGGTCGCCGCGACGACGCGCGAATTCAACGAGCTCGGCGCGGCCGACATGATGGCCGGGATGCTCGCGCAGGCAACGCGCAAGGCCGGCATGTTCGAACGCTGGTTCGGCGGGGCGTCCAGCCATGTCGACTACCGCGCGGCGCTCGGCGCGCTGAAGCAGTCGCTCGGCTTTTTCCCGCGCCGTACCGAGGAACTCGCCGCGAAGGTTCGCCATGCGGAAGAGAACCTCGTGGTCGTGCTCGCGGCGCTGAGCGCGGTGTCGGACGTCGTGCGGGCGCCGGACGACGCGGGCGTCGAGCGCACGCTGTTCGATCGCCGCAACATCGTCGGGCAGGCCGTCCAGCAGATCCGGATGCAGCCGGCGCAACTGCGCGGGCTCGACGAGCGCGTGACCGATCTGCTGTCGCGCGCCGATCACCTGATGAACGTCGTGCTGCCGGCGGCGCTGGCCGCGCGGCCGCCGCGCTGAGGGAACGATGCGACCGCGCGCTTCGGTGCGCGTGGTCTCGTGTCGGGCGATACGGTTTCGCGCGGGGGGCCCCGACTCTGCTATCTTCCCGGCATCTCACCGCTTTCCCGCCGATTCCCCATGACCGACCGCATCGTCGCCGCCTTCGATTTCGACGGCACCATCACGACCACCGACAGCTTCCGCCATTTCGTCCGCCAGGCGGTCGGCACGCCGCGATTCGCGTGGGCCGGGCTGCGCGCGCTGCCGTGGATCTTCGCGATGAAGGCCGGGCTGCTGTCGCGCGGCGACGCGAAGGCGAAGTTCGCGTCGTTCGCGTTCGGGCCGATCCGCGAAGACGCGCTCGATGCACACGCGCGCACGTTCGTCGACAGTTATCTGCCGAGCCTCGTGCGTCCGGAAATGCTCGAACGCATTCGCGAACATCGCGCGCGCGGGCACGAAGTCGTGCTGGTCAGCGCGTCGCCGTCGCTGTATCTGGAGAAGTGGGCGAAGACGGCCGGCTTCGACGCGGTGCTTTCGACGCGGCTCGCGTTCGAGCGCGGTGTCTTCGCCGGGCGGCTCGACGGCGAGAACTGCTGGGGGCCGCAGAAGGTCGTGCGGTTGCGCGGATGGTGGGGCAACCGGCCGCCGAAGCAGTTGTTCGCGTACGGCGACAGCCGCGGCGACAAGGAAATGGCCGAGCTCGCGAACTGGTCGTGGATTCGCGGGCAGGGCGCGATGCCGCCGATCGGCGATTGACGAGGCGCTGACGCCGCGCGCCGCACGCGTTACGCGTTACGCGTCGGCCTGCGCGTCGCGCGTGCCGCGAGACGGACGATAGGCGCCCCAGCGATTCGCGCGGGCGAACGTGCCGACGTCGTTGAAGCGCACGCCGACTTCGCGCAGCGCCGCATGCGCGGTGCGCGCGGTCAGTTGCCGGATGTAGAACGGGTCGCGCACCACGAAGTGATGGATCGCATGCGTGCTGCCGAAATTGAAGCAGAACAACTGGAACGGCAGCATCCACCACGGGTTCAGCACCTGCGTCTGCTGGATCACGTTGCGCGAATCGATGTCGCCGAAGTAATGCATGTTCGAGCTGACGAAGTTGATGCAGAAGCTGCGCAGGAAGTTCGGCCCGAGCCACACCACCGCGAGGAAATCGACGACGCTCATCACGCGTTCGACGACGGCCGGCACCGTCGCCGCGTAGCCGAACCCATGCAGTGCGAACAGGCCGACGTGATAGACGATGAACGCGTGCCACAGCGTGTAGTACAGGTGACCGATCGGCATGTACGACGACAGCTGCTCGACGCGCAGTTGCAGGCGCTCGGACGGATCCTCCACCGGCTGCGCGGCCACGTACTGCTTCACCTTGCGACGCATCGCGGCCGGCCGCAGCACGACGGCGAGCATGCCGTCCGCGATCATCAGCGCGCGCTTCACGCCCCAGCGCTCGCCGTTGGTGATGCCGAATTCCTCGAGATCCGATTCGCCGCCCGATACCTTGTGGTGATGCAGGTGCATGCGCCGCCGCGTCCACGGGTTGATCGTGCCCGGCCGCGTGAGCCAGCACAGCGCCATCATCAGGTGATACGCCCACGGTGTCTTCTTGAAGTACATCAGGTGGATCAGGTCGTGCTCGAGCTCGTGGATCAACGACGTGACGAACGCGGCGAGCGGCAGCGCGACGTACCACGCGATCGCGCCGCGCGCATACAGCCACGCGATCGCGAGCATCGCGCCGACCGACACGGCCATCACGGTCGCGCCGACGAGGTTCTGGTTGTCGAGCAGCGGAAAGCGCGCGCGGATCGCGTCGCTCGCGGCGTTGACTTCGCGGCGGACGTACGCGACCTTGTCTGCGTCGTGGCGAAAGGCGGTTCGTGCAGGGTGGCTCATCGACCGGGATCCGTACGGAAGGAGTGGGGGCGCAATGCCGATGTGACAAGCATAGGCGCGTGCCGGAGCGCGTGCGAGGGCCGCTGGTGCCAATGGTGGTGTCATTTCGGGCCACGTTGGCCGGCGGGCACGCGCCCGAGCGGATGTCGTCGCGCTAGAGTGCCGACAAGGTGTCATGGCGGGCCAGCGACGCTACAATCCGCCGAAACCGCCCGGAGTGAGCCGCATGGTCCCGTCCGTTCCGGATGCCGCGCGCCAGTTGAACAAGGCGACGGTGTCGTCCGCGTATGCGCTGTTCATGCTGATGCTGGCCGAGGAGCGCGGCATCGACGGCGGCCGCATCCTCGCCGGCTCGGGCGTCGAGCGTGACCGGCTCGCGCAGCCCGATGCGCGCATCACGCCGCTGCAGCAGGCGGCGATCGTGTTCAACCTGCTCGACGCGACCGACGATCCGTCGATCGCGATCGAGATCGGGCTGCGCAGCAGCCTGACGAAAGCGGGGCTGATCGGCTTCGGGCTGATGAGCTGCGCGACGCTTGGCGAGGCGATCGCGCTCGGCATCCGTTACCTGCCGACGCGCGTGCCGTTCTTCTCGGTGCGGCTCGCGCAACTCGACGGCATCGTCGACATCGACGTGCGCGAAGCGTTTCCGCTCGGCCGGCTGCGCCAGTTCGCGGTGGAAAACTTTCTGGTCGAGACCGCGATCCTGTTCAATTCGCTGCTGTATCCGACGCCGGGGCGCACGCTGCAGTCGCGTGCCGAACTGCATTTCGAATGGCCGGAGCCGCCGTGGTTCGAGCGCTATCGCGCGCGCCTGCCGCGCTGCCATTTCGACGCGAGCGCGAACCGCATCCGCTGCGACGCCGCGCTGCTCGACGAGCCGATCGGCACCGCGAACGCGCAGACCGCGCAGATGATCGTCCAGCAGTGCGAGGCCGAACTCGCGCGGCTCGGCTACGCGGAAAGCATCGTCGAGCGCGTGCGCAACCTGCTGATCTGCGGCGAGGGCGGCTATCCGTCGGTCGACGATATCGCGCGCGAGCTGCATGTGTCGGCGCGCACGCTCAAGCGCAAGCTGGCCGAATACGGCGCGACCTACTCGGCGCTGCTCGACGAGATCCGGCTGCGCGACGCGTTGCGGCTGCTCGAAGGTACGCGGCTGCCGGTCGACGAGATCGCGGCGCGTGTGGGCTATACCGACCGCGCCAATTTCACGCGCGCGTTCAAGCGCTGGACGGGCGTGGCGCCAAGCGAGCGGCGCTGAACGCGCCGAACGGCGCACCCGCATCGGCGTGCCGGTTCCCGCGCGGGCGCGGATGCTTCTTCAAACCTTCAGACGTTCAGACGATCGCGATCCAGTTCGCGCCGCGGCCGCCCGGCACGCGCGCGTGCAGCGACAGCGTGCCGTCGTCCGGCGCGATCGCATACACCGCGACGTGTTCCGACTGTTCGCCGCAGGCGATGAGCCAGCGCCCCGACGGATCGATCGCGAACCCGCGCGGTTGCGTCTCCGTGGCCGTCGCCTGGGTGGGCACGAACGCGCCATCTTCGTTGCGGCGATAGCCGAGCAACTGGCTCGACGTGCGCTCGCTGACGTACGCGAAACGCTCGTCGGGCGTCAGGTGCAGATCGGCGGCCCACACGGACGGCTCGGTGGGGGCGGGCGGGCGCGCATGGCCCTGCGCGAGCGCGGCGACCGCCGGGTGGCGCGTGCCGACGTGCGAGTTGCCGAGCCGGCCGGTGTCGATGTCGCGCGCGAAGGTCGCAAGCGTCGCCTGGAATTCGCTGACGACGACCAGCGTGCGGCCGTCATCCGCGAACCGCAGGTGACGCGGGCCGAAGCCGGCGGGCACGCGCGTTTCGCCGTGTTCGACCGCGCGCAGGCCCGTGGCGTCTTCGACCAGCGCGAAACCGAACACGCGGTCCGAGCCGAGCGAGCTGACGTACGCGAAACGGTTGTCCGGCGACACGATCACCGCATGCGCGTTCGCGATGCCGCCGGCGACCTGCAGCGGCGTGCCGTCGCCGTCGCGCACGCGCGCGGCGTCGTAGACGCTCAGCGAATTCCCGCCGTACGACGCACCGAGCAGCCAGCGGCCGCTTTGATCGAGCGACAGGTACGCATGGCTCGCGTCGATCGCGGTCGTGCCGATGCGTGCGAGCGCGCCCGTGGCGGCGGCGACGCGGAACGCGACGATCGTCGGCTGCGCGCCGCGCGTCGCGACGTAGAGCCGCGTACGGTCGGCCTGCACCGCGATCGGCATCGCGGCGTCGGCCGCCGGATAGCGGGCGAGCGGCGCGAGCGTGCCGTCGCCGGCGAGGGAGAACGTGGCGAGGTCGCCGTCGACGGCATTCGAGACGACGACGGTCAGGCGGTCAGTGTTCGGCATGGCGGAGCATCGGGGCGTGCGTGAAGGATTCGTCGGCCGGCCGGCCGCGCGGCGGATCGCTGCGCCGGTGCGTGCGCGCGAACAGCGCGGCGACCGCGGCGACGAGCGAAGCGATCGCGAGCGCATACAGCCCGCCCGTGATCGAACCCGTATGTTGCTTCAGATAGCCGAAGGCCGTCGGCGCGACGAAGCCGCCGAGGTTGCCGACCGAGTTGATCAGCGCGATCACGGCCGCGGCCACGCGCGTGTCGAGATAGCCCTGCGGGATCGGCCAGAACAGCGACGCCGCTGCCTTGAAGCCGAGCGCGGCGAAGCAGACCGACGCGAACGACCACACCGGATTCGGCGACGTCGACGCGAACAGCCCGCACGCGGCGAGCACGAGCGCGAACGCGAGCCAGCGCTGCGGATGCTTCCACTTCGACGACAGCACCGCGAAGCCGTACATCGCGCCGATCGCGATCATCCACGGAATCGTGTTGTACAGGCCGACCTGGAAATCGGTGAGGCCGCCCATCTTGCGGATGATGGTGGGCAGCCAGAACGTGGCCGCGTAGATCGTCAACTGGATCGAGAAGTACAGGAAGCAGAACAGCATGATCTGCGGATCGCGCAGCAGCGCGGTGGCGCGCACCGGTACGTTCGAGCGAACGTCGCGCGTCGCGCGCTCCTCGTCCAGCGCGTTCTGGAGGGCGGTGCGTTCGTCGGCCGTGAGCCACGTCGCGTCGCGGATGTGCGATTTCAGCAGCAGCCAGCTCGCGCCGCACAGCGCAACCGAGAACAGCCCTTCGATCAGGAACATCCATTGCCAGCCCGCGAGGCCGAAGCCGCGGATCGACAGCAGGGCGCCGGTGACGGGCCCGGACAGCACCGACGCGAACGCGGAGCCGCCGAGGAAGATCGCCATCGCCTTGCCGCGCTCCTGCGGCGGCAGCCATTGCGACAGGTACAGCACGACGCCGGGGAAGAAGCCGGCCTCGGCCGCGCCGAGCAGGAAGCGCAGCGCGTAGAACGACGTGTCGTTCCACACGAACGCCATCGCGGCCGCGACGATGCCCCAGGTCGCCATGATCCGCGCGAGCCAGACGCGGGCGCCGTAGCGCTGCATCAGCAGATTCGACGGCACTTCGAACAGCGCGTAGCCGACGAAGAACAGGCCGGCGCCGAGCCCGTACGCGGCCGCGCCGATGCCGATCGACGCTTCGAGATGGCGATCGACGAAGCCGACGTTCACGCGGTCGATGTAGTTCGCGATGAACATGATCAGCACGAGCGGCAGCACGTGCCACTTCACTTTCGAGACGGCGGACGCGAGCGGATCGCGGCCGGGCAGGGCGGACGAGGGCGGGTTCAAGGGTGTCTCCGGTCGGGTGTCGGCGGGCGGAGCGGCAGCCCGCGGCGGCATCTGGGTGGCGGTTATGTAGTATGTCGTCGTATGACATGGTACGCCGGAGTGCCCTCGAACACGTCGCGGGTTTACCCGGGAATTTATCAAAAATTACCGAAATCTCGAGAGGGAAAGCGCCTGTCTTCACATCTGATGACGTATGACATAAGGCAACATTGCACCGATCGCTGCTTCAAGGTCGGGCCGGACTCGGCGCGAGGCTCGCCGTCGAGGCGGTGCGTGAGCGCACGGCGTGTGGCCGGCGCCGGCGGAGAAAACCGGCCTCGACGGGGCGACGTTAGATATTCACGCGCTCCGTACGGTGTGCCCATACAGGAAGTCGTGCCGCCGATGAAGCGGCAGCGGCGTGATCGCGACGATCGACACGCAGGCGACCCGCAAGCCGTTTACCGGGAGCGCGACTACGCTGTATCGAAAGGCGCGCTCGCGGTTGCGGCAAAATATCTGGCGCCGGAAACTCGGCGTGCTCGCCACGCGAGAACGGACGCGATTTCATGCCTTGACGATGGAGCAACGGATCATGCAGGACAACCAGTACGCGCGGCACGTGTTCGCGTTCAACGGCGACGCGGACGGCCTGTGCGCGCTTCAGCAGTTGCGGCTCGCCGAACGCGTGCATGGCACGCTCGTGACCGGCGTGAAGCGCGACATCACGCTGCTCGAGCGGATCGACGCGCGCGCGGGCGATCTCGTCACCGTGCTCGACGTGTCGCACGACCAGAACCGCGATGCCTGCGCGCGGCTGCTGCGGGCAGGCGCGACGGTCTGCTATTTCGACCATCACTTCGCGGGTGAACTGCCCGACGATCCGCGCTTTCGCGCGCATATCGACACGGCGGCCGACGTCTGCACGAGCGCGATCGTGAACCGCTATCTCGGCGGCCGGCACGTGCGCTGGGCGATCGTCGCCGCTTATGGCGACGAACTGCCGGCGCTCGGCGATGCGCTCGCGCGCGAGCATGGGGTCGACGAAGCCGAGCGCTGCACCCTCGCCGAGCTGGGGCGCTACCTGAACTACAACGCATACGGCGAATGCGTCGGCGATCTGCATTTCGATCCGGCGGCGCTTGCGGATGCGATGTTGCCGTGGGCCGATCCAGTCGATTTCGTGCGCGAGACGGCCGTGTTCGCCGCGCTGCGCGACGGCTATCGCGACGACATGGCGCTCGCGTGCGCGCTCGCGCCGCTGCGTGAGGTGCCGGGCGCGACGCTGGTCCGGATGCCCGATCATCCGTGGGCGCGGCGCGCGACCGGCATGCTCGCGAACGAACGGATGCGCAATGCGCCGCATACGGCGCTCGCGGTGCTGTCGCCGCGCGCGGGCGGCGGGCTCGTCGTCAGCGTACGCGTGCCCGACGGCCGGCCGATCGGTGCGGACGAGTTCTGCCGCGGCTTCGCGACCGGCGGCGGGCGCAAGTGCGCAGGCGGCATCAACCATCTGCCGGAAGCCGAGTTCGACGCATTCGCCGAGCGCTTCGAGGCCGCGTTCCGGCTCGACTGATCCAACATCGATGCGCCGTGCGCCGGGCGGCCATCGCGCGGCACGTGCATCGCGAAGCGGACCAGCCGGCCGCACAGGTGGCCACGGCGGGCTTTCCTGCGTTCGTCGATGCGCGGGGCAATGCGCCAGCGATGCGCCGGGCGCACGAACCGGTCGACGTACGACAGCCTCGCAAACATCACGTGCGTGCGGCCGGCACCGCAACGTTCATCGGGTCGGCGCCGCGTGTGCGGCCGCGCACGGCGTCGCCGTGATGCGCCGGCCGTAACGGCCGGCGTCGACACCGCGCAGCGCAGCCGCGACAATACGCATCCCCTTTCCCTTTCGTCATCGAGATGCCCGTGTCCGCCCAGTCGTCCGTTGCCCCAGCGATCGTATGGTTCCGCGACGATCTGCGCGTGACAGATCAGCCCGCGCTGACGCGCGCGGTCGAATCGGGCCGGCCGCTCGTCTGCGTCTTCGTCGACGGCACGGACACGGGCGCCGGGCCCGCGCTCGGCGGCGCGGCGCGCTGGTGGCTGCACGGATCGCTGGCCGGGCTCGACGCCGCGCTCGCGGGGCATGGCGGGCGCCTGCTGCTGTTGCACGGCGACGCGCGGCGCGAAATCGAGCGCCTCGTTCGCGACACGGGCGCCGCGGCCGTGTACTGGAACCGCCGCTATCCGCAGCCGCAGCGCGACGCCGATGCGGCGTTGAAGGCGTCGCTCAAGGCGCAGGGCGTGACGGTCGAGAGCAGCAACGGCAGCCTGCTGAACGAGCCCTGGGAGGTGCTGACGGGCAGCGGCGGCCCGTACCAGGTGTTCACCGCCTACTGGCGCGCGGCGCGCCGCGATCGCACGGTGGCCGCGCCGCTGCCGGCGCCTAAGCGGATCGCGTTCCATCCGTGGCCGAAGGCCGTGCGCGAGCGCGCGCTGTCGCTCGATGCGCTCGCATTGCGTCCGCATGCGCCGGACTGGGCCGGCGGCCTGCGCGAGGCGTGGCCGGCGCCCGACGAAGCCGGCGCGCACGCGCAGCTCGACACGTTTCTCACGACCTCGCTCGCCGGCTATGCGGACGCGCGCGATCGACCCGACCGCCCCGCGACGAGCCGGCTGTCGCCGTTCCTGCGCTTCGGCAACGTATCGCCGCGACAGGTGTGGCATGCGGTGCAGGGCGCCGCGAACGCGGGCGGCGCGGCGTATGCGATGCACGCCGACAAATTCCTGAGCGAGCTCGGCTGGCGCGAATTCAGCTACATGCTGCTGTATCACTTCCCGGCGCTCGCGACCGACAACTTCCGCGCGCAATTCGATGCGATGCCGTGGCGCGACGATCCCGCCGCGTTGCATGCGTGGCAGCGCGGCCGGACCGGCTACCCGCTCGTCGACGCGGGCCTGCGCGAGCTGTGGACGACCGGCTGGATGCACAACCGCGTGCGAATGGTCGTCGCGTCGTTCCTGATCAAGCATCTGCTGATCGACTGGCGCGCGGGTGAAGCGTGGTTCCGGGACACGCTGGTCGATGCGGATCCTGCGAACAACGCGGCGAGCTGGCAATGGGTGGCCGGTTGCGGCGCGGACGCCGCGCCGTATTTCCGCATCTTCAATCCGGTCGCGCAGGGCCGGAAGTTCGACCCGGACGGCGCGTACGTGCGGCGCTGGGTGCCCGAGCTTGCCGGCCTCGACAACACGTCGATCCATGCGCCGTGGGAAGCGTCGCCGCTGGAACTCGACGCGGCCGGCGTGCGGCTCGGCGTCGACTATCCGGCGCCGCTCGTCGAGCATGCGGCCGCGCGCGCCCGTGCGCTCGATGCGCTGGCCGCGTTGCCGAAGCGTCGCTGACGATGCGCCGAGGTTTGCCGCATCAATTGCAGAACGCGACGTGCTCGAGCAGCGCGTACGCGACGCCCGAATCGAAGTAGGCCGCGCCGCACCACGCGACGAACGCGAGCATGCCGGCGGCCAGCGCCGCGCGGATCATGCCCATGCCGCAGTGCCCGATCCCGGGCGTGCGACGCGCGCGTCGTCGATCGGCAAGTGCAGCAGCGCCGCGAGCACGCCGAGCGCGATCGAGCCGATCCACAGCGGCAGGTACGAGTGCGTCGCGTCGTACACGAGCGCGCCGAGCCATACACCGAAGAAACTGCCGAGCTGGTGCCCGAAGAACACGAAGCCGAACAGCGTCGCGATGTAGCGCACGCCGAACACCTGCGAGATCACGCCGTTCGTCAGCGGCACCGTGCCGAGCCACGTGAAGCCCATCACGGCCGCGAACACGTAGACGCTGGCGGGCGACAGCGGTGCGGCGACGAACGCGGCCATCGCGAGCGCGCGCACGAGGTACAGCACCGACAGTACGTACTTGCGCCGCAGCAGCCCGCCGAGATGGCCGCACGCGTAGGTGCCGGCCACATTCGTCAGCGCGATCAGCGCGAGCGCGACGCTCGCGTGGCGCGCCGGCAGCCCGTGGTCGAGCAGGTACGCGGGCAGGTGTGTCGCGATGAACGCGAGCTGGAAGCCGCACGTGAAGAAGCCCGCGTTCAGCAGCCAGAAGCCGCGATGCGCGAACGCCTCGCGCACGGCTTCGCCGATCGACTGGTCGGAGCCGGCGCCGGCGGCCGCCTGCGCGGGCCGATCGCGCAGCAGCACGGCGAGCGGCGCGAGCAGCGCGGCGACGAGCGCCAGCGCGATGAACGCGTGCCGCCAGCCGATGCCGCCGATCAGCTCCTGCGCGACGGGCACCATGCAGAATTGGCCGAGCCCCCCGACCGCGCCGGCGACACCGAGCGCCCAGCCGCGCCGGTCGGGCGGGAACAGCCGGCTCAGCGCGCCGTAGATCGACGCGAACGCCGAGCCCGACAGCGCGACGCCGATCACGAGCCCGGCGCCGACCGTGAACAGGCCGGTCGTGGCCGCATGCGCCATCGTGACGAGCCCGGCCGCGTACAGCAGCATGCCGGCGACGATCACGCGCACCGAGCCGAAGCGGTCGGCCACCATCCCGGTGAACGGCTGCGCGACGCCCCAGATCAGGTTCTGCAGCGCCAGCGCGAGCCCGAACGCCTCGCGCGACCAGCCGTGGTCGAGCGACACGGGCGCGAGGAACAGGCCCTGCACGTGGCGGATGCCGAGCGCGGCGCCCATGATCAGGCCGCCTGCCAGCACGGGCAGCCAGTGGCGCCGGACTTCCTGCTCGATCGGGGTCATGCGTGTCTCCGGATGAAGGTGCGCGGCGAAACGGCCGCGCTCGATCCGATTAGACGAGCGCGGCTGCCGTCGCTCAAGCGATCATTCGGTCAGGTTGGCATGCGTGGTGCGAATGTGAGGGGGCGGCGTGAGCCTGCGGTCATGCGCAGCCGCCCAGCTGCCGGTTCAGCCCGACGCCGTATCGTGCGCGTGCATCGCCGCATCGCATTCGGCTGCTTCGGCGAGCATCCAGTCGCGCACGTCGACGACCTCGCGGCGCGGGGCCGGATCGTGCTGAAACAGCCAGTAGCCGTACGTTGGCGGCAGCGTCCGCGTGTGCGGCCCGAGCGCCGCCAGCCGGCCGTCGGCGAGCATTGGCGCGACGAGCGCGAGCCGCCCGAGCGCGATGCCCTGGCCCGCGATCGCGGCCTGGATCACCTGATCGTACTGGTTGAAGCGCAGCACGCCTTTCGGGCGCGCGTCGTCGAGCCCGGCCGCGTGCAGGTGCGCGTGCCATTGCAACTGCGGTTGCGGCGGCCCGTCGAATTCGAGCAGCACGTGATCGGCGATCGCGGCCGCGCTCGTGACCGGCCGCGCGGCGAGCGCGGGATGCGCGACCGGCACGACGATCTCGTCGAACAGGCGCAGCGCGCCGGCCGGTGCGCGCTCGCGCGGGCAGTAGCGGATGCCGAGGTCGATGCCCTCGGCGCGCAAATCGAGTACCTTGTCGTTGGCGGCGACGCGCAGGTCGATCCCGGGCAGGCGCGCCTGCAGCCGCCCGAGCCGCGGCAGCAGCCACAGTGCGGTCACGCCGATGCTGGCGGTGATCGTCACGGGCTGGCGCTCGCGCCCGGCGGCGAGCGACGCGACGGTGTCCTGCAGGCCGTGCAGCGCCGCATCGGCGACGCGGAACAGTCGCTCGCCTTCCGGCGTGAACGCGATCTTCCGGTAGCCGCGCTGCAGCAACGCAACGCCGAGATGCGCTTCGAGCGCATGGATCTGACGGCTGACCGCCGACTGCGTGACGCACAGGTCCTGCGCGGCGAGCGTGATGCTCATGCGGCGGCCGACGGCGACGAAACCGCGGACGAGATCGAGCGACGGGAGACGGACGAGTGGCGTTGACATGCGCGTGACTCATGCGAACGGAGCAGCAAGATTGGTTGAGAACGGGGCGTGCGTCAAGTTCAATGGAGGCGGGGTGATTGCGGAGGGCGGGGCGTTGAGCAAGTGTTGAAGCGCTGACTCCAACCGGGCACGTCATGGGACCAGAGTAAGTGCTGAAGCACTAACTCTGGTCGACCGCCGTGGGGATGGAGTAAGCGCTAAAGCGCTAACTCCACCCAGCCACGCCATGGGACCCGAGTAAGCGCTAAAGCGCCAACTCCGGTCGACCGCCGTGGGGATGGAGTAAGCGCTGAAGCGCTAACTCCATCCAGCCACGCCATGGGACCCGAGTAAGCGCTAAAGCGCTAACTCGGGTCGACAGGAGACACGATGACGATTTCGAACGAGAACAGCGGCGCGCCACAGGCCAATCGCACGGCCGACGCGTTGCCACCCGAACCCGTGACGCTGCGCGCAGCCGACGGCTACGAACTGCGCGCCCACGTCTGGCGCCATCGCGGCGGCGGCGGCGGCGCCGTGCGGCCCGTGACGGTCGTCAATTGCGCGACGTCGGTGCGCTCCGACTACTACTTTCGTTTCGCGGCCTGGCTGTTCGCGCAAGGGCGCGACGTGCTCGTCTACGACTATCGCGGCATCGGCGGGTCGCGCCCGGCGCGGCTCGCGAAGCTGCACGCGAACTGGCTCGACTGGGGGCGGCTCGATTGCGAAGCCGCGCTGCACTACGCGCGCGACGCGTTTCCGGGGCAGCCGCTCGACGTGGTCGCGCACAGCATCGGCGGCTGCGTGCTCGGCCTCGCGGCATCGAACGTGCACGTGCGGCATGTGGTCACCGTCGGCGCGCAGTATGCGTACTGGCGCGATTATCTGCCGGCCGAGCGACGCCGGATGTGGTGGAAGTGGCATGTCGCGATGCCCGCGCTCGCGGCCGTGTTCGGCTACGTGCCCGCGAAGCGGCTCGGCTGGATGGAGGACACGCCGCGCGGCGTCGCACTGTCGTGGGCGCGCTCGCAGCCACGTTTCGAGGATGGCTACATCGGCAGCGTGCTCGACGACGGCGCCACGAGTCGCACCGCGTTGCCGGCGCGCTTCGCGGGGCTGTCGGCGCCGATGCTCGCGATCGGCATCGACGACGACGCGTTCGGCACGGCCGACGCGATCGAGCGGCTGGCCGGCTATTACACGGGTAGCAACGTCACGCATCTGCGGATCGCGCCGGCCGACATCGGCGTCGACGCGATCGGCCATTTCGCGTTTTTCCACAGCCGCTTCACCGAGACGCTGTGGCCCGTCGCGCTGTACTGGCTGCAACACGGCGTGCTGCCGGCCGATGCGCCGGGCGTCGTGCACGCGCTGCACCCGGCGTCGCGCGGGCGGCTGACGCGGAGCGGCTTGCCCGGCATCGCCGCGAACGGGTGACCGCGCATCCGCGAACGCATCGCGCAGCCCCGTTCAATGCCCGATCGTGTCGCAGCGGCCGCAGGCCGGCGCGATCGATTAACATCGGACCTTTCGTTTTACCGCACCGACTGCCGCGCGCCGATGTTCATTCCGTCCGATTCCGCTTCTTCCGTTGAAACGCCCCGCGCATGGCGCATGCATGCGCTCGACGTGCCGCCCGCCGCGGCGCGCGCCGGCGTGCGGATCGCGCGCGTCGATTTCGATTGGCGCGTGCCGCTCGTGTCGGCCGCGTATGCGGCGCTGAGCGATGACGAGCGCGCCCGCGCCGCGCGCTTCCTGCGGCACGAGGATGCGGTGCGCAGCGCCGCGACGCGCGCCGCGCTGCGCGACGTGCTCGGCGCGGCGCTCGGCATCGCGCCGCGCGCGGTCGCGATCGTCGTCGACGCAGCGGGGCGGCCGTCGCTGGACCCTGCGCATCGCGCGTCGCTCGACTTCAACGTGTCGCACGCGGGCGAGCACGCGCTGCTCGCGTGGGCGCCGGCAGGCCGCGTCGGCGTCGATATCGAGGGCTGCAACCGCGCGACCGACTGGCGCGCGCTGATGCGCGAAGTGTGCGCATCCGCGGAAATCGCGTATCTCGACGGCCTGCCGCCCGGCGCGCGCGAGGGTGAATTCATGCGGGTGTGGGCCGCGAAGGAGGCGCTGCTCAAGGCGCTCGGCACCGGCATCGTCGGCGGGCTGCGCGCGTTCGCGGTCGTGCCGCCGCGCGACGCGGCGACGCCCGCGACGACGATCGTCGATCCGGCCGCGCCCGCCGCCGGCGTCGCGGCGTTCGACGCGGCGTGGCTCGACGCGGCGCCCGGCTACGCGGCGTGCGTCGCGTGGACGCGCGCGTAAGCCGGTGTCGACGCGCGGCGCTCACTCGAGCGGCGCGTCGTTCGGCGCCGCATAGCGCGCCTTGATCACGTCGCTCATCGGGAAGTCGAACGACAGCCCCTTCGGCGGCACCGGCTTCAAGAACCACTTGTCGTACAGCGCGTCGATCTCGCCGCTTTTCATCAACTGCACGAGCACGCCGTCGACGAGCGCCTTGAATTGCGGATCGTCCTTGCGCAGCATGAACCCGTACGCTTCCGACGATTGCGGCGTGCCGACGATCCGCCAGTCGGCCGGTTTCGCGGCGAGCTGGCGCACGCCCGCGAGCAGCACGTCGTCCATCATGTACGCGGCCGCGCGGCCCGATTCGAGCGTGAGGCGTCCTTCGCCGTAGTCCTTCGCGCCGATGATTCGCATGCCCATCTTCCTTTCTTCGTTCATCTTGCGCAGCAGGCGTTCGGACGTCGTGCCCTGGTTCGTCACGACCGTCTTGCCGGCGAGATCGGGGAAGTCGCGGATACCCGAACTCGTGCGCGTGAGCAGGCGCGTCGTCGCGACGAAGAAGGTGGTCGAGAACGCGACCTGCGCATGGCGCGCGGCGAGGTTGGTGGTCACGCCGCATTCGAGATCGACGGTGCCGTTCTGCACGAGCGGAATGCGGTTCTGCGACGTGACCGGAATGAAGCGCACCTGCAGGTCGGGCTTGCCGGTGCGCGCCTTCACCGCGGCGATCACGCGGTCGCACAGGTCCTGCGAGAAACCGACGACCTTGCCGCCGGCATCGACATAGGAGAACGGCACCGACGTTTCGCGATGGCCGATCGAAATCAGGTTGGTCTGGCGGATCTTGTCGAGCGTGCCGGACAGCGGCTCCGCCGCGAAGGACGCACCGTGCGCGAGCGCGCACGCGGCGACGAGCAGGGGGAAGCCGAGGCGGGCGGCGAATCGTGACGGGAAGGGCATGACGGTCTCCGTGGCAAGTGATGATTCGTATGTTGCCAAAAATAAAATAATCGCAACAGATGTTAAGAGCCGGATCGCGGCGACCGGCCCGGCGGGCCTGTCGGGCATCAGGGAAACTCCCGAGTCGGAATAATGAAAAACGGGTTGTCTAGACAAGTGTGGGTGGCTACACTTCAATCCATTCCGAACTTGTCTAGACAGGATTGCTCACATGATTACGTTGACCCCCGGCCACCTGACGCTCCCGCAACTGCGCCGGATCGCACGTGAATCCGTGCAACTGAAGCTCGACCCGGCCAGCTTCGCGAAGATCGACGCCGGCGCGAAGGCCGTCGCCGACATCGCCGCGAAGGGCGAGCCGGCCTACGGCATCAACACGGGCTTCGGCCGCCTGGCGAGCACCCACATCCCGCACGACCAGCTCGAACTGCTGCAGAAGAACCTCGTGCTGTCGCACGCGGTCGGCGTCGGCGAGCCGATGGCGCGTTCGTCGGTGCGCCTGCTGATGGCGCTGAAGCTGTCGAGCCTCGGCCGCGGCCACTCGGGCATCCGTCGTGAAGTGATGGACGCGCTGATCACGCTGTTCAATGCCGACGTGCTGCCGCTGATCCCGGTGAAGGGCTCGGTCGGCGCGTCGGGCGACCTCGCGCCGCTCGCGCACATGTCGGCCGTGCTGCTCGGCGTCGGCGAAGTGTTCATCCGCGGCGAGCGCGCGAGCGCGCTCGACGGTCTGCGCGTCGCGGGCCTCGCGCCGCTGACGCTGCAAGCGAAGGAAGGCCTCGCGCTGTTGAACGGCACGCAGGCGTCGACCGCGCTCGCGCTCGACAACATGTTCACGATCGAAGACCTGTACCGCACCGCGCTCGTCGCCGGCGCGCTGTCGGTCGACGCGGCGGCCGGCTCGGTGAAGCCGTTCGACGCGCGCATCCACGAACTGCGCGGCCATCGAGGCCAGATCGACGCGGCCGCGTCGTACCGCGAACTGCTCGAAGGCTCGCCGATCAACCAGTCGCACCGCGACTGCGACAAGGTGCAGGATCCGTACAGCCTGCGCTGCCAGCCGCAGGTGATGGGCGCGTGCCTGGACCAGATGCGCCACGCGGCCGACGTGCTGCTCGTCGAAGCGAACGCCGTGTCGGACAACCCGCTGATCTTCCCGGACACCGGCGAAGTGCTGTCGGGCGGCAACTTCCACGCGGAACCGGTCGCGTTCGCCGCCGACAACCTCGCGCTCGCCGCAGCGGAAATCGGCGCGCTGGCCGAACGCCGCATCGCGCTCCTGATCGACGCGACGCTGTCGGGCCTGCCCCCGTTCCTCGTGAAGGACGGCGGCGTGAACTCCGGCTTCATGATCGCGCACGTGACGGCGGCCGCACTCGCATCGGAAAACAAGACGCTCGCGCACCCGGCGTCGGTCGACTCGCTGCCGACCTCGGCGAACCAGGAAGACCACGTGTCGATGGCGACGTTCGCCGCGCGCAAGCTCGCCGACATCGCGGACAACACGAAGCACATCCTCGCGATCGAGCTGTTGGCCGCCGCGCAAGGCGTCGACCTGCGTGCGCCGTACCACACGAGCCCGAAGCTCGCGCCGGTGATGGAGACGATTCGCAGCCAGGTCGCGCACTACGAACTCGACCACTACTTCGCGCCGGACATCGCGGTGATCGCGAAGCTCGTCGGCGAGCGCGCGTTCGCGAAGGTCGCGCCGTTCTCGTTCGCATCGGAACAGTAAGCCGATGAGCGCGCCGGTCTACCAGGAGATCAAGGATTTCATCCTGGCCCGCATTCACGCCGGCGAGTGGGAGGAGGGCGACCAGGTGCCGTCCGAGAACGAGCTGGCGCGCGAGTTCAAGGTGGCGCGCATGACCGTCAACCGCGCATTGCGCGAGTTGACGGCGGAGCAGGTGCTCACGCGCATGAAGGGCGCGGGCACCTACGTCGCGCGGCCGAAGTACGAGTCGACGCTGGTGGCGATCCGCAGCATCTCCGAGGAAGTCGGCGCGCGCGGGCATGCATACCGCGCCAGTGTGCTCGGCCTCGACACGATCCGCGCCGACGAGGCCCTCGCCGACGAGATGCAGGTGGCCGTGCGCACGAAGCTGTTTCATTCGCAGGTGCTGCACTTCGAGAACGACGAGCCGGTGCAGCTCGAAGAACGATGGGTGAATCCGGCGGTCGCGCCGGATTACGCCGAGCAGGATTTCACGAACACGACGCCGAACCTGTACCTGATGCGCGCGGCGCCGCTGCAGCGCGTCGAGTACCGGATCGAAGCGGCGGCCCCGGCGCCGGAGCGGCGCGAGCAGCTGCGGATGGACGACGTCGAGCCGTGTCTGGTTTTACATCGGCGCACCTGGTCGCAGGGCGTCGTCGCCTCGGTGGCGAATCTGTGGCATCCCGGCAGCCGTTATCGCTTCACCGGGCATTTCTGATTCCTTATTGATCTCAATTTCCCTCGGGAGCAGTCGTCATGAACCATCCGAAACACATCGATCCCCGTCTCGATCCGACGCGCACGATCCGCGCGCCGCGCGGCAGCGAGAAGACGTGCAAGACCTGGCTGGCCGAAGCGGCCTACCGGATGATCCAGAACAACCTCGACCCGGAAGTCGCCGAGCATCCGCACGCGCTCGTCGTGTACGGCGGCATCGGCCGCGCGGCGCGCAACTGGGAATGCTACGACCAGATCCTCGCGTCGCTGAAGGATCTCGAGGAAAACGAAACGCTGCTGATCCAGTCGGGGAAGCCGGTCGGCGTGTTCCGCACGCACAAGGATGCGCCGCGCGTGCTGCTCGCGAACTCGAACCTCGTGCCGCACTGGGCGAACTGGGATCACTTCCACGAGCTCGATCGCAAGGGCCTGATGATGTACGGCCAGATGACGGCCGGCAGCTGGATCTACATCGGCAGCCAGGGCATCGTGCAGGGCACCTATGAAACCTTCTTCTCGGTCGCGAACCAGCACTTCAACGGCGATCCGTCGGGCCGCTGGATCCTGACGGGCGGCCTGGGCGGCATGGGCGGCGCGCAGCCGCTCGCCGCGACGATGGCCGGCTTCTCGATGATCGCGGTCGAATGCGACGAGACGCGCATCGACTTCCGCCTGAAGACGCGCTACGTCGACAAGAAGGCGACGACGCTCGACGAGGCGCTCGGCATGATCGACGAAGCGAAGCGCACCGGCAAGCCGGTGTCGGTCGGCCTGCTCGGCAACGCGGCCGACGTGTTCGCGGAGCTCGTCGCGCGCGGCATCACGCCGGACTGCGTGACCGACCAGACGAGCGCGCACGATCCGATCAACGGCTACCTGCCGCAAGGCTGGACCGTCGCGCAATGGCGCGAAGCGCAAAAGGTCGATCCGCAGAGCATCGTGAAGGTCGCGAAGCAGTCGATGGCCGTCCAGGTGCGCGCGATGCTCGCGCTGCAGGAACGCGGCGCGGCGACGCTCGACTACGGCAACAACATCCGCCAGATGGCGCTGGAAATGGGCGTCGAGAACGCATTCGACTTCCCGGGCTTCGTGCCGGCGTACATCCGGCCGCTGTTCTGCGAAGGCAAGGGCCCGTTCCGCTGGGTCGCGCTGTCCGGCGATCCGGAAGACATCTACAAGACCGACCAGAAGGTGAAGGAGCTGATCCCCGACGATCCGCACCTGCACAACTGGCTCGACATGGCGCGTGAGCGCATCGCGTTCCAGGGCCTGCCGGCACGGATCTGCTGGGTCGGCGTGAAGGATCGCTATCGCCTCGGCCAGGCGTTCAACGAGATGGTGAAGAACGGCGAACTGAAGGCGCCGATCGTGATCGGCCGCGACCACCTCGACACCGGTTCGGTCGCGAGCCCGAACCGCGAGACGGAATCGATGAAGGACGGCTCGGACGCCGTCAGCGACTGGCCGCTGCTGAACGCGCTGCTGAACACCGCAGGCGGCGCATCGTGGGTGTCGCTGCACCATGGCGGCGGCGTCGGCATGGGCTTCTCGCAGCACTCGGGCGTCGTGATCGTCGCCGACGGCACGGCCGACGCGCACGAGCGTCTCGGTCGCGTGCTGCTGAACGATCCGGCCACAGGCGTGATGCGCCATGCGGATGCCGGCTACGAACTCGCGCAGCAGACGGCTCGCGAAGCCGGCCTCAAGCTGCCGATGCTCGGCCGCTGAGCATGACGGCGCTCGATCAGGCGCCGGTGAACGCAACACCGGCCGTCGCGGTGATCCGCGCGGCGGATCTCGTTGCGTCGCCGTGGAAGAACGGCGGCGGCGTGACGCGCGAGATCGGCGCGTTCCCGCCCGGCGCGGCACTCGATGCGTTCGCGTGGCGCGTGAGCGTCGCGGACGTCGGCACGGCCGGGCCGTTCTCGCGTTTCGACGGCGTCGACCGTACGCTCGTGCTGCTGTCCGGCGCGGGCATGACGCTCGCCGAAGCGGGCGGCGCGCGGCACGTGCTCGACGCGCCGCTGGCCCGCGCGGATTTCGCGGGCGAGACGGCGATCGACGCGACGCTGCACGACGGCGCGACGCGCGACTTCAACCTGATGACGCGCCGTTGCGCCGCGCGTGGCGCGCTCGACGTGTGGCGCGCGGGCGCGCACCGTCTTGCGCCGGCCGATACCGTGCTGCTGTTCTGCGCGGCCGGCGCGGTCGGCGTCGACATCGACGGCATGCACTACGCGCTGGAAGACATGGACACGTTGCGGCTCGACGGGCCGCCGCGTGCGTTTGACGTCGTCGTGAGCGGAAGCGGCGCGCTGCTCGCCGTCACGCTTGCCGTCGGCGAACGAGACTGAACGCATGAAACCGACTGTCTGGCATCACCTGAGGCTGTGTCCGCACGGCCATCCCGACGAGACGATCGACGACGCGGCGATCGCCGTCGACGAAACCGGCACGATCGCGTGGCTCGGCGCGCTATCCGCGCTGCCGCACGGTTACGCGCACTGGCGGCGCGAGGACCTGCACGGCGCGTGGGTGACGCCGGGCCTCGTCGACTGCCATACGCACCTCGTGTATGGCGGCACGCGTGCCGACGAATTCGCGCAGCGCCTCGCGGGCGTCAGCTACGAGGAAATCGCGCGGCAGGGTGGCGGGATCGTGTCGACGGTGCGCGCGACGCGCGCGGCCGACGAGACGACGCTGTTCGTGCAGGCTGCCGCGCGCCTGCAGCCGCTGCTCGCCGAAGGCGTGACCGCGATCGAGATCAAATCCGGCTACGGGCTCGACCTCGCGAGCGAGCGCAAGATGCTGCGTGTCGCGCGCCAGCTCGGCGAGCGCTTCCCGGTCAGCGTCTACACGACCTTCCTCGGCGCGCATGCGCTGCCGCCCGAATATGCGGGCCGCGCGGATGCGTACATCGACGAAGTGTGCGACCGGATGCTGCCGACGCTGGCCGACGAAGGGCTCGTCGACGCGGTCGACGTGTTCTGCGAACGCATCGGCTTTTCGCTCGCGCAGACCGAGCGCGTGTTCGAGGCCGCGACGCGGCGCGGGCTGCCGGTGAAGCTGCATGCGGAGCAACTGTCGAATGCGGGCGGCACGGCACTCGCCGCGCGTTACCGTGCGCTGTCCGCCGATCACCTCGAATTTCTCGACGAAGCCGGCATCGAGGCGATGAAGGCGGCCGGCACGGTCGCGGTGCTGCTGCCCGGCGCGTACTACTTCATCCGCGAAACGCAACTGCCGCCGATCGAGCTGCTGCGCAAGCACGGCGTGCCGATCGCGCTCGCGACCGATCACAACCCCGGCACGTCGCCGCTCGAATCGCTGCTGCTGACGCTGAACATGGGCTGCACGCTGTTCCGCATGACGGTGCCCGAGGTGCTGCAGGGCGTCACGCGCCATGCGGCCGCGGCGCTCGGCCGCGCGGATCGTCACGGCGCGCTCGAAGTCGGTCGTCAGGCCGACTTCGCCGCGTGGTCGGTCGGCTCGCTGGCCGAGCTCGCGTACTGGATCGGCCGGCCGCTGTGCGAGCAGGTCGTCCGCGGCGGCACGACCGTGTTTCGCCGGATGAACGGATAAGTTTCACGTCGGCCGGGCCGGGTCGTGACGGACCGGGCCCGGCCGACGCCTTGCATGGGACCGGGCCCGGCGCGCCAGCGCGCCCTCCGGTCGATCGCCGCGAGGCAGGGGCGGGCGCGATGCGCTCGCGCCTGCCGGCCGCGGTACCGGGCCGGACGACACGCTTGCGTGCTGGATCCGGTCGATGAGGACTCGCAATGACCGACACGATGTTGTTCGCGGACCATGCCTACCTGCCCGATGGCTGGCGCCGCAACGTGCTGCTGCGCTGGGACGCGGCCGGCACGCTGACCGACGTGACGCCCGACACCGACGCGCCGGCGGGCGTCGCGCGCGCGGCCGGGCCGGTGCTGCCCGGCATGCCGAACCTGCATTCGCACGCATTCCAGCGCGCGATGGCGGGGCTCACCGAATACCGCGCGAATCCCGCCGACAGCTTCTGGAGCTGGCGCGACCTGATGTACCGCTTCGCGCTGAAGATCACGCCCGACGCGCTCGCGGCGATTGCACGCTGGCTGTACGTCGAGATGCTCAAGTGCGGCTACACGTCGGTGTGCGAATTCCACTACGTGCATCACGCGCAGGACGGCTCGCGCTATCCGCGGATCGCCGAGCTCGGCTCGCGCGTGGTCGACGCCGCGCGCGCGGCCGGCATCGGCATCACGATGCTGCCCGTGTCGTACCAGTTCGCGGGCTTCGGCAACAAGCCGCCGCGCGACGACCAGCGCCGTTTCATCAACACGCCCGACGGCGTGCTCGAGCTGCTCGACGCGATGCGTCGCACGGCGCCCGAGCATGGCGGGCTGCGCTACGGCGTCGCGCCGCATTCGCTGCGCGCGGTGTCCGAGAACGGGCTGCGTGCGCTGCTCGACGGGTTGCCCGACGATGCGCCGGTGCATATCCACATCGCCGAGCAGACGGCCGAGGTCGACGATTGCGTGCGCGCTTACGGCGCACGTCCCGTGCAATGGCTGCTCGATCGATTCGACGTCGATGCGCGCTGGTGCCTCGTGCACGCCACGCACGTCGATGAGGCCGAGACGGCGGCGCTCGCGAAGCGTCGCGCGGTCGCCGGGCTGTGCCTGACGACCGAAGCGAACCTCGGCGACGGCGTGTTCCCGGCCGTCGACTATCTCGCGCAAGGCGGCGTGATCGGCGTCGGCTCGGACAGCCACGCCTCGGTCGAGTGGCGCTCGGAGCTGCGCCTGCTCGAATACGGGCAGCGGCTCGTGCATCGCGCGCGCAACGTGCTGGCGAGCGAATCGCAGGCGCACGTCGCCGATCGCCTGTTCGACGCGTCGCTCGCGGGCGGCGCGCAGGCGAGCGGGCGGCGCATCGGCGCGCTGCGCGCAGGCAGTCGCGCCGACTGGCTCGTGCTCGATCCCGACCATCCGGCGATCGCCGAACACGGCAGCGCGGCCTGGCTGTCGGGCATCGTGTTCGCCGAGCACGGCGAGACGCCGGTGCTCGACGTCTATACGGGCGGCGAGCGCGTCGTAAGCGGCCGCCGCCATCGCGACGAAGCCGCCGCGTATGCCGACTACCGCGCCGCGCTGGCGCAATTGCTGCGCTGACGCGCGGCAACCGGCGCGCCGCATGCGCGCGCCGGCAGACTCTTACGGTGAGGCGACATGACTGAACAACCGGCTGTATTCACGCTGAAGCAGGGCACGTTGCCGCTGCTGATCTCGATTCCGCACGCGGGCACGCACATTCCCGACGACATCGCCGCGACGATGACGCCCGACGCGCGCTTCGTCGACGATTGCGACTGGCATCTCGAGCGACTGTACGGCTTCGCGGCCGAACTCGGCGCATCGATCCTCGTGCCGTCGCACGCGCGTTACGTCGTCGACCTGAACCGTCCGCCCGACAACGAGAACCTGTATCCGGGGCAGGACACGACGGGGCTCGTGCCGGTCGATACGTTCGACAAGGCGCCGCTGTATCCGGCGAATGCGCTGCCCGGCAACGACGAGATCATGCGTCGCCGCGACCGCTACTGGCTGCCGTATCACGACGCGCTGCAACGCGAGATCGCGCGCCTGAAGGGCGAACACGGCCGCGTGCTCGTGTGGGAAGCGCATTCGATCCGCTCGCACGTGCCGCGTTTCTTCGACGGCCGCCTGCCGGACTTCAACTTCGGCACGTCGAGCGGCGCAAGCGCGGCGCCCGGTCTCGCGGAGGCGCTGGCTGCGCGCGTGCTCGCGCACGGCGGCTACACGGCCGTCGCGAACGGGCGCTTCAAGGGCGGCTACATCACGCGTCACTATGGCGTGCCCTCGACCGGCGTCGAGGCCGTGCAGCTCGAACTGTCGCAGATCACCTACATGGAAGAGACGCGTCCGTACGCGTACGACGAAGCGCGTGCCGCGCGGATCGTGCCGCTGCTGCGGACGCTCGTCGAAACCGCGCTCGCGCATCGCTGAGCACGAGCCGCCACGATGCGGCGGCGCGGCGCGAGGGCGCGTCCTGCCCCGCCGGCCCGTAGCCGGCAAGCCGATGCAATGCACAAAACGGCATCGATCGCGCGGATCGATGCCGTTTTTTTCATCTGATCGGTGTCGTCATCGGCCCCTGAAAAGTTGACGCAATTTTTAGGTGATATAAGCTGAATGTCAGGAAGTCGTCACGCGCGCACCGGCGGCGAGGCCATCGACGATGGCCGGCCTGCGCCGGAATGCGCGCGAGACATCTTGCTGACGTGTCGCCACGCGGCATTGCGACACGTGTCCTGCCTCCATCAGTCAGTCGAGTACGATCGTGAAAGCCGCCAGCCCTTCGATACGCCGGACGCGAAGTCCGTCGGCGGGCGCGCCGCCTCAGGCCGGGCCGAACCGGCATGCTGATCGCGGCACGCGCGCCGCCCCGTTACGCGAGCCTCGTTTCTTCGCCATTTCCCATCGCGGCCCGCGCCGCTTCAATCTCGTGACCGTGCACCTGTTCAGCGCGGTGCAGTGCGACGGCAGCGCGTCGTTGTTGCCCTAGCGTCCCTTTCCGCTTCCGTCCCGGGTCGTACCGCCTGTTGCCGCACCGTCCGCGCGGCGGGACCGCGCCTGCGCTGGCGCGGCGCGATTGCACGCGCGTGCGGCGTACCAGCAAACCTGCGTCGTTGCGCGCACGAGCGTGTCGTGCACGATTACCGGAGAGACGCCGATGCGTGCGCGACCGATCGTAGCCGTCACCGCCGACCGCATCCTGCGCGGCGCCCATCCGAACCACGCGGCGGGCGAGAAGTACCTCACCGCGCTCGTCGACGGCGCCGGCGCGCTGGCGTTCGTGCTGCCCGCGCTCGGCGCGCGGCAGCCGGCCGAGGCGATCGTCGCGGCGGTCGACGGGCTGCTGTTGACCGGCAGCTATTCGAACGTCGAGCCGCATCATTACGGCGGCGCCGCGAGCGCGCCCGATACGCTGCACGATCCGGCGCGCGATGCGACCGCGTTGCCGCTGATCCGTGCGGCGATCGACGCGGGCGTACCCGTGCTCGCGATCTGCCGCGGCATGCAGGAGCTGAACGTCGCGTATGGCGGCACGCTGCATCAGCGGTTGCATGCGACGACCGGCTTCGACGACCATCGCGAACGGCCGGCCGATCCGCTCGAACGGCAGTACGGTCCCGCGCACGTCGTGCGGCTCGCGCCGGGCGGCCTGCTGCAGCGGATCGCGCGCGGCGCGCGCGAGGCGACGGTCAATTCGCTGCACGACCAGGGCATCGCGCGCCTGGGCGCAGGGCTTGCCGTCGAAGCGAGCGCGCCCGACGGGCTGGTCGAGGCCGTCAGCGTGCGCGGCGCGCGTGCGTTCGCGCTGGGCGTGCAGTGGCATCCCGAATGGCGCTACGCGGAGCAGCCGCTGTCGCGCGACATCTTCGCGGCATTCGGCGCGGCGTGCCGCGCGCGGATGGCGCACCGCCTTCATGCGGCCGGCGGCGCGACACCGTCGCCGGCCGCATCCGACATCGATATCGACTAACGAGACCGATCATGCAACCCGAACTGAGCGAATTCCTGCGTCAGCACCGCATTACCGAAGTCGAGGCGATCATTCCCGACATGGCCGGCATCGCGCGCGGCAAGATCATTCCGCGCAACAAGTTCGAATCCGGCGAGTCGATGCGCCTGCCGCAGGCCGTGATGGTGCAGACCGTCACCGGCGACTATCCGGAAGATGGGTCGCTCACCGGCGTGACCGACCCCGACATGGTGTGCGTGCCCGATCCGTCGACGATCTGCCTGATCCCGTGGGCCGTCGACCCGACCGCGCAGGTGATCCACGACTGCGTGCACTTCGACGGCTCGCCGGTCGAGATCTCGCCGCGCTACGTGCTGCGCCGCGTGCTCGACCTGTACAAGGCGAAGGGCTGGACGCCCGTCGTCGCACCCGAGCTGGAGTTCTATCTGGTCGACATGAACGCCGATCCCGACTTGCCGCTGCGTCCGCCCGTCGGCCGCACGGGGCGGGCGGAAACGGGCCGCCAGTCGTATTCGATCGAGGCCGTCAACGAGTTCGATCCGCTGTTCGAGGATATCTACGAGTACTGCGAAATGCAGGGCCTCGATATCGAGACGCTGATTCACGAAGTCGGCGCCGCGCAGATGGAGATCAACTTCGTGCACGGCGATGCGCTGTCGCTGGCCGACCAGGTGTTCCTGTTCAAGCGCACCGTGCGCGAGGCCGCGCTGCGCCACAACATGTATGCGACGTTCATGGCCAAGCCGATGGAGGGCGAGCCGGGCTCCGCGATGCACATCCATCAGAGTCTCGCCGATGCGCGCACCGGCCGCAACCTGTTCGCCGACGAAGGCGGGGTCGTGTCGCCGCTGTTTCACAGCTATCTCGCGGGGCTGCAGAAGTACACGCCGGCGCTGATGCCGATCTTCGCGCCGTACATCAACTCGTATCGCCGCCTGTCGCGCTTCATGGCCGCGCCGATCAACGTGCAGTGGGGGTACGACAACCGCACGGTGGGCTTTCGCATTCCGCAGTCGAGCCCCGTCGCTCGACGCATCGAGAACCGGATTCCGGGTGTCGACTGCAACCCGTACCTCGCGCTTGCGGCGACGCTCGCCGCCGGCTATCTCGGCATCACGCAACAGCTCGCGCCGACCGAGCCGATCGCATCCGACGGCTACGACCTGCCGTACCAACTGCCGCGCAACCTCGAGGAAGGCATCTCGCTGATGGCCGCGTGCGAGCCGCTTGCCGGCATCCTCGGCGACAAGTTCGTGAAGGCCTATCTGGCGTTGAAGGAAACCGAATACGAAGCGTTCTTCCGCGTGATCAGCTCGTGGGAACGCAGGCACCTGCTGCTGCACGTGTAAGCGTGCGGCGCTGTTTGACGGAGAAAACATGACCGATCGAAACGAAGCACTTTCGCAGTACTCGACCGCCGAATATCGCGCGCTGGACGCCGCGCACCACATCCACCCGTTCTCGGACATGGGCGCGCTCAATCGCGCCGGCAGCCGCGTGATCGTGAAGGCCGACGGCGTCTACCTGTGGGATTCGGACGGCAACAAGATCATCGACGGGATGGCCGGCCTGTGGTGCGTGAACGTCGGCTACGGCCGCAAGGAGCTCGCCGACGCCGCGTATCGCCAGATCCAGGAACTGCCGTTCTACAACACGTTCTTCAAGACCACGCACCCGCCGGTGATCGAGCTTTCCGCGATGCTCGCGGAAGTGACACCGGCCGGCTTCAACCACTTCTTCTACTGCAACAGCGGCTCGGAAGGCAACGACACCGTGCTGCGCCTCGTGCACCAGTACTGGCGCGTGCAGGGCAAGCCGCAGAAGAAATACGTGATCTCGCGCAGGAACGGCTATCACGGCTCGACGATCGCGGGCGGCACGCTCGGCGGCATGGGCTACATGCACGAGCAGATGCCGTCGAAGGTCGAGCACATCGTGCATATCGACCAGCCGTATTTCTTCGGCGAAGCGCAAGCAGGCGAGACGCCCGAAGCGTTCGGCCTCGCGCGCGCGCGGCAGCTCGAAGCGAAGATCCTCGAACTCGGCGCGGAGAACGTCGCGGCGTTCATCGGCGAGCCGTTCCAGGGCGCGGGCGGCGTGATCTTCCCGCCGTCGACGTACTGGCCGGAAATCCAGCGGATCTGCCGCAAGTACGACATCCTGCTGGTGGCCGACGAGGTGATCGGCGGGTTCGGGCGCACCGGCGAATGGTTCGCGCATCAGCACTTCGGCTTCGAGCCGGACCTGATCACGATGGCGAAGGGCCTGACGTCGGGCTACGTACCGATGGGCGCGGTGGGCATACACGAGCGCGTCGCGCGCCCGATCATCGACAACGGCGAATTCAACCACGGCCTCACGTATTCGGGCCACCCGGTGGCGGCGGCCGTCGCGGTCGCGAACCTGAAGCTGCTGCGCGACGAAGGGATCGTCGAGCGCGTGAAGCACGAGATCGGGCCGTATTTCCAGCGCCGGCTGCGCGACGCGCTGGGCGATCATCCGATCGTCGGGGAGATTGCCGGGGCAGGGCTCGTCGCGGGCATTCAGCTTGCGCGCGATCGTGTGCGGCGCGAGCGGTTCGATGCGAATGTCGATATCGGCACGATCTGCCGCGACTTCTGTTTCAACGGCAACCTGATCATGCGCGCGACCGGCGACCGGATGCTGCTGTCGCCGCCGCTCGTGATTCGCGAGGCGGAGGTCGACGAGATCGTCGACAAGGCGAGGCGTGCATTCGATGCGACGGCGCAGCGGGTGGGGGACGTGCGGTAAGGCGTTACCTGCGAGCGGACGCGGCGGCGCATGACGTGGCGCCGCGTCGTGCAGGACACGCGCGACGCCAAAACGAAAAGGGCCTGCGTCGTGAGACGCAGGCCCTTGAATTCTTTGGTGGGCGGTACTGGGATCGAACCAGTGACCCCTGCCGTGTGAAGGCAGTGCTCTACCGCTGAGCTAACCGCCCAAAGAAGAATCAAATTATGTCAGAGCTTTTGGGGTTCGTAAAGCCCTTTGTGCAAATTTTTTTCAAACAGCGGCCAACGCCACTGCACGCGCCGCGCGCTCAGCCCGCGAGCGCGGGCAGCGCGTCGATCGATGCGCGCACGTAGCCGGCAAAGCGCAGCGCCACCGGTTCGGCGGTGCCGCTGCGTTTCAGCGCGAGCGTGCGCGATTCGAGCGACGCATCCTTCAGCGGCACGAACGCGAGCCGTTCGCTTTTCGCCCGCTGCAGCACCTGCGGCACCAGCGCGATGCCCATTCCGAACTCGATCATCGACAGGATCGTCTGCCATAGCCGCGCCTCGTGGCGGATCAGCGGACTGAACCCCGCGTTCACGCACTGCGCGATGATCAGGTCGTGATAGTGCGGCGCGGCGTCGCGCGGAAACAGGATGAACGGTTCCGTCGCGAGCGTGGCGAGCGCGACCTGCCTGCGCCGCGCGAGCGGATGCGCGGCCGGCAGGCAGCACACGAACGGCTCCGCATAGACGGGCGCCGATTCGACGTCGGGCGGGAAGTGGCCCCAGTGCGCATAGCCGAGATCGATCTGGCCGCGCTGGATCGCCTGCACCTGCGCGTGCGTGTTCATCTCGCTCAACACGACCTCGACGCCCGGATAGTCGGCCTCGAAGCGCCGCACCGCGTCCGGCAGCCCGCGATACAGCATCGAGTGGACGAAGCCGATCCGCAGCCGGCCCGCGAGCCCCGACGCGGAGCGCACCGTCAGGCGCTCCGCTTCGTCCGCCTGCAGCAGCAGCCGGCGCGCCTCGCCGAGCAGCACCTCGCCCGCGTTGGTCAGCGCGACCGTCTTGTTGGTGCGCGAAAAGAGCTGCACGCCGAGCGCGTCCTCGAACTTGCGGATGTCGAAACTCAGCGCCGGCTGCGAGATGAACAGGCGCTTCGCCGCGCGCCCGAAATGCAGCTCCTCGGCAACGGCCACGAAGTAGCGCAACTGCCTCAGTTCCATGGTGTCTCCTCCCGGCGGCGGCATCGATAAGCGACATCTATCGTACCGGACAAATCCTGTATTGGACGCTTATCGATCGCGCGCCTACGCTCTGCGGGAGGCTTGACGCAGGACCGGCCGGTGCCGCGACATCCGGCCCGGCCAATGCGCGGGCAACCCAGGAGACGCACGCATGAACGACACCGCTCGCACGCCGGACACCGGCGCATCCAATATCCCCGACAGCCGGGGCCTCAATTTCTTCACCGTCGATCCCGATCTCGGCGCGTTGCTGAAGCTGCATCTCGGCGACGCGTGCTATGCCGAACTCGAGCCGCGGCTGCGCGCGCTCGGCGCCCGCGTATCGGGCGAACTCGACGAATGGGCGTCGCGCGCGGACAAGCATCCGCCCGTGCTCGAGCACCGCAATCGGCGCGGCGAGGCCGTGCAGCGGATCGACAAGGATCCGGCCTACGTCGCGCTCGAACGCGTCGCGTATGCGGAGCTCGGGCTCGCGTCGCTGAGCCACGGATCCGAAACCGTGCCGCCGCTCGTCAAGTACGCGCTGACGTTCCTGTTCGTGCAGGCGGAATTCGGGCTGTGCTGCCCGGTCAGCATGACCGATTCGCTGACGCGCACGCTGCGCCGCTTCGGCGATCCGGCGCTCGTCGCGCGCTACCTGCCGAGGCTCGCGTCGCGCGACTTCGACACGCTGTACCAGGGCGCGATGTTCATGACCGAGCAGGCGGCCGGCTCCGACGTCGGCCGGATCGCGACGCGCGCGACCCGCGAAACCGACGCGCACGGCGACACCGTCTGGCGCCTGACCGGCGACAAGTGGTTCTGCTCGAACGCGGACGCCGATCTCGCGATGGTGCTCGCGCGGCCCGACGGCGCGCCGGACGGCATCAAGGGCCTCGCGCTGTTCCTGCTGCCGAAGACGCTGCCGGACGGCACGCGCAACCGCTACCGGATCGTGCGCCTGAAGGACAAGCTGGGCAGCCGTTCGATGGCGAGCGGCGAGATCGTGCTCGAAGGCGCGCAGGCTTGGCTGATCGGCGAGATCGGCCGCGGTTTTCACCAGATGGCCGACATGATCAACATGTCGCGGCTGTCGAACGGCGTGCGCGCGGCGGGGCTGATGCGGCGCGCGCTGAACGAGGCGCTGCACGTCGCCGCGCATCGCGAGGCGTTCGGCCGCAAGCTGATCGAGATGCCGCTGATGCAGCGCCAACTGATGAAGATGCTGCTGCCGGCCGAAGCCGCGCGCGCGATGTTCATGCAGATCGCGTTGCTGTTGCCGCAGGCCGACGCGGGCGACCAGCAGGCGGCGCGCTGCGTGCGGATCCTGACGCCGCTGATCAAGTTCCGCGCCTGCCGCGACGCGCGCCGCGTGACGGGCGACGCGATGGAAGTGCGCGGCGGCACCGGCTACATCGAGGAATGGAGCGACGCGCGGCTCGTGCGCGACGCGCACCTCGGTTCGATCTGGGAAGGCACGAGCAACATCGTCGCGCTCGACGTCGCGCGCGCTGCGCAGCGCGAGCATGCGCTCGACGCGCTGCGCACGTTCCTCGGCGATCGTCTGGGCGCGGCGCCGCTGCCCGACGCGAGCCGCACGGCGCTGCGGCGCATCCTCGCGCGGGCGTGCGATGCGCTCGCGAGGGTGGCCGGAGAAGGCGACGACGCGCGCGTGCGGCAGGCCGCGTCCGCGCTGTATTACGCGAGCGCGGCCGTGCTGATGGCCTGCGAGGGCGCACGGCTCGCACCGGATTTCAGGCGTCTCGCGCTCGCGCACCTGATCGTGCGTCACAAGCTGCTGCCGGTCGATCCGCTCGCGCCGGCGCCGCGCGACGACGAATCGGCCGCGTCCGACGCGCTGCTGCGCGGCCTGCCGGTCGCGCTCGACACGGCCCTCGACCTGCTGCCGGAGGTCGAGCGATGAACGCGACGCGTGGCGCACTGGACGGCCTGAAGGTCGTCGACCTGAGCCGGGTGCTCGGCGGCCCGTATTGCACGCAGGCGCTCGCCGATCACGGCGCGACGGTGGTCAAGATCGAGCCGCCCGCCGGCGACGAGACGCGCGGCTGGGGGCCGCCGTTCCTCGGCGACACGGCCTGGTACTTCATGGGCGTGAACCGCAACAAGGAAGGGCTCGCGCTCGACCTGTCGCGCCACGAAGGGCGCGCGATCCTGTGGCGCCTGCTCGAAGAAGCCGACGTGCTCGTCGAGAACTTCAAGCCGGGCACGCTCGCGCGCTGGGGGATGGACTACGCACGCGACCTGCAGCCGCGCTTTCCGCGCCTGATCCACTGCGCGGTGACGGGCTTCGGCGACGACGGTCCGCTCGGCGGGCTGCCGGGCTACGACGCGGTGATCCAGGCGATGGCCGGGCTGATGAGCGTGAACGGCGAACGCGACGGCGACGCGACCCGCATCGGCCTGCCGATCGTCGACATGGTCACGGGGCTGAACGCACTCGCCGGCATCCTGCTGGCGCTCGCGGAACGCGAGAAGAGCGGGCGCGGGCAGTCGATCGACGTGGCGCTGTACGACTGCGGCGTGTCGCTGCTGCATCCGCACCTGCCGAACTTCTTCGGGTCGGGCCGCGTGCCGGAACGCAGCGGCAACGCGCATCCGAACATCGCGCCGTACGACAGCTACCGCACGGCGACCGTGCCGATCTTCCTCGCGGTCGGCAACGACCGGCAGTTCGCGCGGCTCGTCGCGCATCTCGGCGCACCGGCGCTCGCCGGCGATCCGCGCTTCGTCGACAACCGCAGCCGCTGCGCGCATCGCCCGGAGTTGAAGGCCGAACTGGAAGCGCGGCTCGCCGCGCACGCGTGCGAGCCGCTCGCGCGCGACCTGATGGCGGCCGGTGTGCCGTGCGGGCCGGTGCGCACGGTGGCCGACGTCGCGCACGATCCGCATGCGCTGCATCGCGAGCTGTTCGTCGAGATCGGCGCGTATCGCGGCACCGCGTCGCCGGTGAAGCTGTCGCGCACGCCGGCCACCTACCGGTCGGCGCCGCCCGCGCTCGGCCGCGACACGCGCGCGGTGCTCGATCGGCTCGGCGTCGATCGCGCGCTTCAGCAGCAACTGCTCGATGCCGGCGTGCTGAAGGTCGCGCCGCACGAGACGTGACGGGCCGAGGGCGCCCGCAGATGAGCGTCGTTCCGAACGGGCCGACGCCGACATCAAGCAACGCAACGTAGCGCAACCCCGCCAGCCGGCGGCGCAAGACCGGCCCTCCGGCAACGCGCGCGACAGTCGCGTTGCCGATCACAAACATGGAGACATCGATGAGCCGTCCGCAATCCCCGCCCGCCGCGCAGCCGCGGCCTGGCCGCGCCGCCCTCGCGGCGTTCGTCGGCACCACGATCGAGTGGTACGACTTCTACATCTACGGCACGGCCGCGGCGCTCGTGTTCGGCAAGGTGTTCTTTTCCAGCGCGATGGACCCCGGCGTCGCGACGCTGCTCGCGTTCGTCACGTTCTGGGCCGGCTTTGCCGCGCGGCCGCTCGGCGGGATCGTGTTCGGGCATCTCGGCGATCGCGTCGGCCGCAAGACGGCGCTCGTGATCACGCTGGTGATGATGGGGCTCGCGACGACCGGCATCGGGCTGCTGCCCGGCTATGCGTCGATCGGCGTGTGGGCGCCCGCGGGCCTCGTCGTGCTGCGCGTGCTGCAGGGCATCGCGGTCGGCGGCGAGTGGGGCGGCGCGGTGCTGATCGCGAGCGAGAACGCGCCGAAGCATCGCAGCATCCTGTATGCGGCGTTCGCGCAGCAGGGCTCGCCCACCGGCAACCTGCTGGCCACGGCCGCGTTCTTCGCGCTGAGCGCGCTGCCGACACCGTCGTTCCTGATGTGGGGCTGGCGCATTCCGTTCCTGCTGTCGGCCGTGCTCGTGATCATCGGGATGGTGATCCGGCTGAAGCTCGAGGAATCGGTCGACATGCAGCGCGTGCTCGCGCGCAAGCGCACGGTGAAGCTGCCGCTGCGCGACGTGGTGCGCGACCACTGGGTCGTCGTGCTGCTCGCGGCCGGCACGCTGCCGGTGATCAACGTCACGTATTTCCGCAGCACGTTCGCGCTGTCGTGGGCGACCAAGGAACTCGGTTATGCGCAGGGTACGTTCCTCGGCATCCTGTCGATCTCGCTCGTCGTGCAGTTCCTGATGCAGCCGGTCGGCGCATGGTTCGTGTCGAAGGTCGACATGCGGCGCGCGATGTGCTGGATCCTGATCCCGGAAATCGTGCTGATGCCCGTGATGTTCCATGCGCTCGCGACGGGTTCGTACTGGGTCGCCGTCGCGGGCATGTGCATCTCGACGATTCCGTCGGCGATGTTCTACGGCGCGGTCGGCGGCGTGCTCGCGCGCGTGTTCCCGGCCAACATCCGCTACACGGGCCTGTCGCTCGCGTATCAGTTGAGCGCGCTCGTCGTCGGCGGCGGCACGCCCGTGCTCGCGCAGGCGATCCTCAATGCGACGGGCAGCATCGTCGGCGTCGCGATCGCGTCGGGTCTCTATGCGCTCGTGTCGCTTGTCTGCATGGTGGCGCTGCTCAATCGCACCGGACATCGCGCCGACGAACTGTCGAGCGCCGAGCGCAGCGATGCGGCCGAGTGGGGCACCGAGCATACGGGCGCAGGGAACCCGGGCGGCGAAGCCGCGCCACCCGACGATCGCGGCACGTTGAAACCCGCGGGTTGAGCCGGCAGGCCGGCGCGATGCGCCGAGGCGGCGGCGCGGCGATTCCGCGGCATCGGGCGCCGGGCGGGTCGCGCGTCGCGTTGCCTTCGCTCGCGCCAGATCAGGCGTCCCAAAAGCAAACGGCACCGTGCGAGACACGGTGCCGTTTGCTTGGGGCTTTTGCTTCACGTCGCGACGCCGCCGGCACGGCCGGCCGTCGCGAGTCGCGTCGTCGCTCAGCCTTCCGTCGGCGGTACGTAGCCGGACGCCTGGTCCGCGCCGTCGCCGAAGAAGTACTTCTCCGTCTGCTTCATCAGATACTGGCGCGCGCGCGGGTCGGCCATGTTCAGGCGATTCTCGTTGATCAGCATCGTCTGCTGCTTGAGCCAGCCTTGCCATGCTTCCTTCGACACGCTTTCGTAAATGCGCTTGCCGAGTTCGCCCGGCAGCGGCGGGAAATCGAGACCTTCGGCTTCCTTGCCGAGCTTCGCGCATTGGATCATTCGAGCCATCGTGTACTTCTCCTGTAATCGGTGTCTGGGGGGAAGGGCAGTCGTGCCGGTGCTCAGAGCTGTTTCATCAGCACGAGCGACTTGCGCTGCCAGTTATAGAGTTTGCGACGGTCTTCCGGCAGGTCGTCGACGCTGACCTTGACGAAGCCGCGCTTGAGGAACCAGTGCTCGGTGCGCGTCGTGAGCACGAAGATATGCGTGAGGCCGCGCGCGCGGGCGCGCTGCTCGATGCGCTTGAGCAGGCGTTCGCCGTCGCCCGAGCCCTGCGCTTCCGGCGCGACCGTCAGGCACGCCATCTCGCCGATCTTTTCCTGCTGGTACGGATACAGCGCCGCGCAGCCGAACAGCACGCCATCGTGCTCGATCACCGAGAAGTGATCGATGTCGCGTTCGATCTGGTGGCGGCCGCGCCGCACCAGCGTGCCGTCCGATTCGAGCGGCTCGATCAGCGACAGGATGCCGCCGACGTCGTCCGGCGTCGCTTCGCGCAGGCTTTCGAGGTTCTCGTACGAGATCATCGTGCCGACGCCGTCGTGCAGGAACAGTTCGAGCAGCATGCTGCCGTCGAGCGATTGCGGAATCAGGTGCGCGCGCGTCACGCCGCCGCGGCACGCGCGGATCGAATGCTTGAGGAAGAATGCGTCGTCGCCCTGGATGTTGCCGGAATCGAGCAGCTCGGCGGCCGCGTCGAGCGACATTTCGCGCACCAGGTCGCCTTCGTCGTCGACGATGCCGGGCCCTTCGGTGAGGAAGATGATCTTGTCGGCGCGCAGCGCGATCGCGGCCGCCGACGCGACGTCTTCCATCGACAGGTTGAACGCCTCGCCGGTCGGCGAGAACCCGAGCGGCGACAGCAGCACGAGCTTGCGGCTCGCGAGCGAATGACGGATCGATTCGGCGTCGATCTTGCGCACGATGCCCGTGTGCGCGAAATCGACCCCGTCGAGAATTCCCACCGGCCGCGCGGTCACGAAGTTGCCCGACACGACGCTGATGTGCGCATGCGCCATCGGCGAGTTCGGCAGACCCTGGCTGATCGCGGCCTCGATGTCGAGACGCACTTCGCCGGCCGCCTCCTTCGCGGATTCGAGCGCGCGCGCATCGGTGATGCGCAGCCCGTGCGAAAACTCGGATTCGACACCGTGCAGGCTCAACTGCTCCTCGACCTGCGGGCGCGAGCCGTGCACCAGCACGATCTGGATGCCCATCGCCTGCAACAGCGCGATGTCGGATACGAGCGCGTTCAGCAGCCCCTGCTGCACCACCTCGCCGCCGAACCCCACGACGAACGTGCTGTTGCGGAACTTGTGGATATAGGGCGCGACGGAGCGCATCCAGTCGACGAACTGCGCGTGGCTGGCGGCCGAATCGTCGGCGGCCGGCGGCGTCGCGGCGCCGGTCTGGGCGGGAGGGAGGTCGGTTTGGGAATTCATGGCCGGGATTATAATGCGCCCCCATGTCGAATGTTTCTAAAAGTCCCGCGCCGACGCGGGCCAATACGCCGTCGGCGAAGCACCCGGATGGTGCGGCCGACGCGCGCGAGCAGCAGGGCCAGCCGCCGCGCGGGCAGCAGGACAAGCCGGCGGGCACGCCGGCACCCGCGCCGCGCGGGCCGCGCAATGACGAACGGCGCGGCGACGCGCGCCAGCCGGCCGCGAAGGGCGCGCCGCAGGCCGCGGGCGAGCGCGCCCCGCGCCGCGAGCGTGCGCCGCGCGCCGCCGTCGCACCGAACCCCGTCCCGCCGATCACGTACCCCGAAAGCCTGCCCGTGTCGGGCAAGCGCGACGAAATCGCGCGCGCGATCGCCGGCCACCAGGTCGTCATCGTCTGCGGTGAAACGGGCTCGGGCAAGACCACGCAGTTGCCGAAGATCTGTCTCGATCTCGGCCGCGGCCTCGGCGCCGGCGGCACGGGCCTGATCGGCCATACGCAGCCGCGGCGCCTGGCCGCATCGTCCACCGGCCGCCGGATCGCCGAGGAACTCGGCACGCCGTTCGGCGAGGTGGTCGGCTACAAGGTGCGCTTTACCGACAATCTCGCGCCGGGCGCGTCCGTGAAGCTGATGACGGACGGCATCCTGCTCGCCGAGACGCAGACCGACCCGTTGCTGAAGGCGTACGACACGCTGATCATCGACGAGGCGCACGAGCGCAGCCTGAACATCGACTTCCTGCTCGGCTATCTGAAGGAGATCCTGCCGCGGCGGCCGGACCTGAAGCTGATCGTCACGTCCGCGACGATCGACGCCGACCGCTTCGCACGCCATTTCGGCACCGACGAACGTCCGGCGCCGGTGATCGAGGTGAGCGGGCGGCTGTATCCGGTCGAGATGCGTTACCGCCCTGTGGCCGAGGATCGCCCGGCGGTGAAGAACGCGGAAGGCACGGGCGGCCGCGATCGCGTGAAGACCGCGCGCGAGGCCGAGCGCGACCTGATGGACGCGATCGTCGACGCGGTCGACGAGCTGTGCCGCGAAGGCCCCGGCGACGTGCTGGTGTTCCTGCCCGGCGAGCGCGAGATCCGCGAGGCGGCCGAGGCGCTGCGCAAGCACCATCCGCCGCATACCGAGATCCTGCCGCTGTTCGCGCGGCTGTCGGCGGCCGACCAGGACAAGGTGTTCAAGGCGTCGAACGCGCGCCGCATCGTGCTCGCGACCAACGTGGCCGAAACCTCGCTGACGGTGCCGGGCATCCGCTACGTGGTCGACACCGGTCTCGCGCGCGTGAAGCGCTATTCGTACCGGAACAAGGTCGAGCAGCTGCAGGTCGAGTCGATCTCGCAGGCGGCCGCGAACCAGCGCGCGGGCCGTTGCGGGCGCGTGGCCGACGGCGTGTGCATCCGCTTGTACGAGGAAAGCGACTACCAGGCGCGCGCACGCTTCACCGATCCGGAAATCCTGCGTTCGTCGCTCGCGTCGGTGATCCTGCGGATGAAGTCGCTGCACCTGACCGCGATCGAATCGTTCCCGTTCCTCGAGCCGCCGCCCGGCCGCGCGATCGCGGACGGCTACCAGTTGCTGAACGAGCTCGGCGCGGTCGACGACGACAACGCGCTGACGCCGCTCGGCCGCGAGCTCGCGCGGCTGCCGCTCGACCCGCGCGTCGGCCGGATGATTCTCGCCGCGCGCGACCAGCAATCGCTGCGCGAGGTGCTGATCATCGCGAGCGCGCTGTCCGTGCAGGATCCGCGCGACCGCCCGATCGAAGCGCAGGAGCAGGCCGACCAGGCGCACCGCCGGTTTGCCGACGAGCGCTCCGAATTCCTGCAGTGGCTGAAGATCTGGGCATGGTTCGAGGAAGCCGTCGCGCACAAGAAGTCGAATCGCCAGCTCGTCGACGCCTGCCGGCAGAATTTCCTGTCGCACCTGCGGCTGCGCGAGTGGCGCGACGTTCATTCGCAGCTGCTGACGGTCGTGCGCGAGCACGGCTGGCGACTCAACGAAGTCGAGGCCACCTACGAACAGATTCATCTGGCCCTGTTGACGGGCCTGCTCGGCAACATCGGGATGAAAGCGGACGACGATCCGCATTACCTCGGCGCGCGCGGCATCAAGTTCTACCTGTGGCCCGGCTCCGCGCTCGCGAAGAAGGCCGGCCGCTGGGTGATGGCGGCCGAACTCGTCGAGACGAGCCGGCTGTACGCGCGCTGCCTCGCGAAGATCGAGCCCGAGTGGGTCGAGAAGATCGGCGCGCATCTGCTGAAAAAATCGCTGTCGGAGCCGCACTGGGAAAAGCGCCCGGCGCAGGTGAGCGCGTTCGAGCGCGCGACGCTGTACGGGTTGCCGATCTACCACCGGCGGCGCGTCGCGTTCGGCAAGCAGGACCCGGCGCGCGCACGCGAATTGTTCATCCGCGGCGCGCTGGTCGAAGGCGAATTCGACACGAAGCTGCCGTTCTTCGCGCACAACCGCAAGCTGCTCGCCGACATCGAGCAGCTCGAACACAAGTCGCGCCGCCAGGACGTGCTGGTCGACGACGAGCTGATCTACGCGTACTACGACCACGCGATTCCGGAAGGCATCCACACGGGCGCCGCGTTCGAGCGCTGGTATCGCGACGAGGTGAAGAAGGGCGGCCAGCCCGACGACAAGCAGCGGCTGCTGTACCTGTCGCGCGACGACCTGATGCGCCACGAGGCGGCCGGCGTGACGACCGACCTGTTCCCGAAGCGCGCGACGATGGCCGGCGTCGAGATGGCGCTCACGTATCACTTCGAGCCCGGCACGCCGCGCGACGGCGTGACGCTCGCGGTGCCGCTCTTCGCGCTGAACCAGGTCGATGCGCGCCGCTGCGAGTGGCTCGTGCCGGGGATGCTGAAGGAAAAGGTGCAGTTGCTGTTGAAGTCGCTGCCGCAGAAGCTGCGCCGGCACTGCGTGCCGCTGCCCGAGTACGCGGCGGGCTTCGTCGAGCGGATGGGGCGCGAGCGCTTTGGCGCGGGCGGGCTCGTCGAGGCGCTGATCGCCGACGTGCGCGGCGAGACGCAGGTCGCGATGAAGACGGCCGATTTCAAGCTCGAGACGTTGCCCGCGCACCTGTTCATGAATTTCAAGGTGATCGACGAGCACGGCCGCCAGCTCGCGATGGGGCGCAATCTCGCGCAGCTTCGCCAGGAGCTCGGTGCGCAGGCGCAGCAGCAGTTCCAGAAGATCGCGGCGGCGTCGACGTTCGCGCCGGGCGGCGACGCCGGCGCGGGCGATGCAGCCGGCGCGCCGGCGCCGGCCGCCGCGCAGGCTTCGGCCGCGAAGGGCGGCAAGCCGGGCAAGGGCGCCGCGCCGCAGACGGCCGCCCCACGGATGGCCGCCCCACGGATGGCCGTCCCACGGATGGCCGCCCCGACGGAAACCGGCGCGACGGCGCTGTACGAGAACCTGACGACGTGGAATTTCGGCAAGCTGCCCGAGCTGCTGGAAATCCGCCGGCGCGGCCAGACGCTGTACGGCTATCCGGCGCTCGTCGATCGCGGCACGCATTGCGACGTCGAGGTGTTCGATTCGCCGGAGGAGGCCGCGCGCATTCACCGGGCCGGCTTGCGGCGGTTGTTCGCGCTGCAGTTGAAGGAGCCGATCAAGTTCCTGGAAAAGAACCTGCCCGGCCTGCGCGAGATGGCGATGCAGTACATGTCGCTCGGCACGCAGGACGAGCTGCGCGACCAGTTGATCGACACGGCGCTCGACCGCGCGTGCCTGCAGGACCCGCTGCCCGACGACGACGCGAGCTTCCACACGCGCCGCGACGAGGGCAGGAGCCGGCTGAACCTGCTCGCGCAGGAAATCGCGCGGCTCGTCGGGCAGATCCTGGCCGAATACGCGGGCCTCGTGAAGAAGCTCGCGCAGGCGAAGCCGTTCGCGCAGGCCCATGCCGACCTGCAGCAGCAACTGGCCGCGCTGGTCGGCAAGCGCTTCGTGATCGACACGCCTTACGCGCAGCTTGCGCATTTCCCGCGCTATCTGAAGGGCATCGCGCTGCGGATCGACAAGCTGAAGGCCGATCCGGCGCGCGACGCGAAGCAGTCGGCCGAGCTACTGCCGCTCGTCCAGCAGTACCAGCGCGCGGTGTCGCAGCGCGGCGGCGTCGCCGATGCGCGGCTCGCGGAATTCCGCTGGCTGCTGGAGGAACTGCGGATTTCGCTGTTCGCGCAGGAACTGCGCACGCCGATGCCGGTCTCTGTCAAGCGTCTGCACAAGGTCTGGGAGTCGATGCAGCGCTAGCGCGACATCGGTCGGGCGGGCCTGCACGGGCAGCCGGGGCCTGCGCCGCGGCGGCCCGTGCGGCCGCCCGGCGTGCGGCAAGGTGGCGCAAAAGCGGCGCAATCCCGGCATGGGTCAACCGGAGGGGCCCGCCGAACGTTCTACAATCACTGCTGTTCCACGACGTGAGTCTTCATGCGCACTTTCCTTTCCTTCGGCCGCACGCTTGCGCTGGCCGCCGCCGTGCTGGCGCCCGCCGCACACGCGAATAACGTGATCGTCCTGAATTCGGCCGAAGCGACGCTTTCCCTGATCGACCAGCAGACCCGCGAAGTCGTTTCCACGATGCCGACCGGCAAGGAACCGCACCATTTGATGGCGACGCCCGACAATGCGTCGCTGATCGTCGCGAATTCGGTCTCGAACAGCCTGATGTTCCTCGATCCGAAGACGGGCAAGCTGCAGCGCACCGTCGAAGGGATAGACGATCCTTACCAGCTCGGCTTTTCGCCCGACCGCAAGTGGTTCGCGGCGGCCGGTTTGCGGCTCGATCGCGTCGACATCTATGGCTACGACGGCCACGACCTGAAGCTCGTGAAGCGCGTGCCGCTCGCGGTGATGCCGAGCCACCTCGCGTTCACGAAGGACAGCAAGACGCTGCTCGTGTCGCTGCAGGTGTCCGGCGAGATCGCGGCGATCGATCTGCCGACGCAGACGGTCAAGTGGAAGATGAAGGTCGGCAAGGTGCCGGCCGGCCTGTGGCTCACGCCCGACGACAAGTTCCTGCTGGTCGGGATGACCGGCGCGGATTACGTCGCGGTCGTCGACTGGCGCAACCAGAAGGTCGTCAAGCAGATCTACACGGGCAAGGGCGCGCACAACTTCCGCTCGCTCGCCGACGGCACGCACGTCGCGGTCACCAACCGCGTCGCGAACACGATCAGCATCATCGACGAGAACGCGCTCACCAACGTCGGCGACATCACCGGCCTGCTGCCGGGCCCCGACGACATGGAGCTGTCCGCCGACAAGAAGACGCTGTGGGTGACGTTCCGTTTCGCGAAGAAGGTCGGGATCATCGATCTGGCCTCGCGCAAGCTGGTGCAGACGATCGCCGTCGGCCGCTCGCCGCACGGCATCTACTTCTACGACCGCGCGCCGTGGAAGGCGGCGAACGGCGCGTGACGGGCGGAGGCGGACGATGCTGCACCTGATCGATGCGTTCGTGTCGGACATCCAGACCTGGCTGTACGTCGACGTCGTGCAGCCGCTCCTCTTCAAGTTCAACCTGATGGACTACGACGAGGACACCTACGACGCGCTGTACTGGGTGATCATCGGCGCGCTGCAGATGGTGCTGATGTTCGCGCTGCTGCGCCCGCTCGAGGCGCTGCTGCCGGTCGAGCGCTGGAAGAACCGCCGCGCGGTGCGGGTCGACGTGATCTACACGGCGATCTCGAAGCTCGGCATCTACACGCTGTTCTTCTTCTTCGCGCTGCAGCCGGTGTTCGACAACTTCCAGGCGTGGCTGCGCCTGCATGGCGTGTCGAACGTCAACCTCGACTACCTGTGGCCGGGCGTGACCTCGCAGCCGATCGTCGCGTTCGTGATCTACCTCGTCGTGCTCGATTTCGCCGGCTACTGGTATCACCGCTGGCAGCACAAGTTCGGCATCTGGTGGGAGCTGCACGCGGTTCATCACAGCCAGCGTCAGATGTCGCTGTGGTGCGACGACCGCAACCACCTGCTCGACGACGTGATCCAGTCGTGCTTCTTCGCGGCGATCGCGCTCGTGATCGGCGTGACGCCGTCGCAGTTCGTCGTGCTGACCGCGGTCACGAACTTCCTGCAGAGCATCCAGCATACGAATGCGCGGCTGTCGTACGGCCGCATCGGCGAGCGCCTGCTCGTCAGCCCGATCTTCCACCGCCGGCACCATGCGGTCGGCTACGGCCACGAAGGCACCAAGTACGGCTGCAACTTCGGCGTGCTGTTCCCGTGGTGGGACATGATGTTCGGCACCGCGTCGTGGAACCGCACGGTCGAGCCGACCGGCATCCGCGAGCAGGTCGAGGGCGTGTCCTACGGCGACGGCTTCTGGTCGCAGCACGGCCTGGCGTTCGTGCGGATCTTCCGGCGCCTGTTTCCCGCGAAACGCGGCGCGGCGTCGGCCTGATCCCGATTCCGGCCTGTCTCCCGTCGAGCGACGCTTCCACGCGGCCCGCAGGCGCTTTGGCGCAGGCGGGCCGCGTGGTTTATCCTTTCCCCGTTTTTCTCCGTCAATCCATACTCCATAGGCTCGCATGAACGACTTGCTGCGTTCCTTCGTCCGGGCGTTCGCCAGCGCGCTGCACCCGCGCATGCTGTGGCTCACGCTGATGCCGTTCGTCGTCTCGGCGCTGCTGTGGGGCGCCGTGCTGTGGTTCTCGTGGCAGACGCTGATCGACGTCGCGCGCGGCGCGCTCGACGGCTTCGTGCTGACGGCCGCGCTGTATCGCGCGTTCGATGCGATCGGCATGTCGCAACTGCACGCGGTCGTCGCGCCGTTCGTGGTCGTGTCGCTCGCGATTCCGCTGATCGTGCTGACCGTGCTGCTGCTGATCGCGACGATCTCGATGCCGGTCGTGATCAAGCACCTGTCGAACCGGCAGTTCGCGGCGCTCGAGCCGAAGCGGGGCGGCACCTTCTTCGGCAGCGTGGTCAATTCGCTCGGCGCGGCGATCGTCGGCGTCGTGCTGCTCGTCGTCACGATCCCGCTGTGGCTGATTCCGCCGTTCTTCGCGCTGCTGCCGCCGGTGATCTGGGGCTGGCTCACGTATCGCGTGATGACCTACGACGCGCTCGCGCTGCACGCGAGCCGCGACGAGCGCCGCGCGCTCGTGCGCCGGCACCGCTGGCCGCTGATCGGCATCGGCGTCGCGACCGGGCTGCTCGGCACCGTGCCGACCTTCGTGTGGGTTTCGTCGGTCTGGATGATGGTGCTGTTCCCGTTCGTCGCGGCCGCCATGATCTGGGTATACGCTTTCATCCTCGTCTTCTCGGCGCTGTGGTTCGGGCACTACTGCCTGCGCGCGCTGGAGGACCTGCGCGCCACCGCAATCGACATGGGGCAGGCATGAGCATCGGCATCATCATCATCGGCGACGAAATCCTTTCGGGCCGCCGGCAGGACAAGCATCTGGCGAAGGTCATCGAGCTGCTCGGCGCGCGCGGCCTCGCGCTCGACTGGGCCGAATACGTCGGCGACGATCCGGCGCGCATCACCGCGACACTCGCGCGTGCGATCGCGTCGGGCGACATCGTGTTCTCGACGGGCGGGATCGGCGCGACGCCCGACGACCATACGCGCCAGTGCGCGGCCGCCGCGCTCGGCGTGCCGCTCGAGCTGCATCCGGAAGCGAAGGCGCTGATTTCGGAACGCATTCGCGAGACGCACGCCGACCCGGCCACGCCGGTCGATTTCGAATCGCCGGAGAACCAGCATCGCTTCAACATGGGCGTGTTTCCGGCGGGCGCGACGATCATCCCGAACGGCTACAACCGGATTCCCGGCTTCTCGGTCGGTCATCTCCACTTCGTGCCGGGCTTCCCGGTGATGGCGTGGCCGATGATCGAGTGGGTGCTCGATACGAAGTACGCGCATCTACATCACGCGACGCCGCATGCCGAGCGCTCGCTGGTCGTGTTCGAGTTGCCGGAATCGACGCTGACGCCGCTGATGGAGAAGATCGAGCGCGATTTCCCCGGCGTGCGCGTATTCAGCCTGCCGAGCGTCGGCGACGCGGAGCGCGGCGGCATCTACGCGCGCCGTCACATCGATCTCGGCGTGAAGGGCGAGCCGGAAGCGGTCGCGGCCGCGTTCGTGAAGCTGCGCGAAGGCGTGCACCTGCTCGGCGGCGACGTCGTCGAGCCCGATACGCCGCGCGCCTGAGCGGCCTGCAACGGGGCCGTACCAAAAACAACGGGCCGCGCAATGCGGCCCGTCATCGGCATGTCATCGCCCGGCTCGACGATGAGACTGTCGCAACCGGCGGGCGCGGCGCGCCGTCAGGCGCCGATCCACGGCAGTTTGCGGAAGCACCAGCCGTCGACCGTCTTGCGGTGGCCTTCGGCGTCCTTGGCGCCCTCGAAGCCTTCCAGCAGGTCGAAGGCCTTCGTGAAACCGGCCTGCGCGGACGCGACCGCAGCGAGCTTCGAGCGCGCGGCGCTGCGGCACAGGAACAGGATGGGCGTATCGGCCGGGAGGGCCGCCTTCAGTTCGTTGACGAATTCGGCGTTCGGCACGCCGCCCGGGTAGCGCGTCCATTCGACGTGCAGGTACTGGCCGTCGCCGACGAGCGGGCGGCCGACCCAGTCGAGCTCGGCGCGCGTGCGCACGTCGACGAGGCGCGCCGACGGGTCGAGCTGCAGCAGTTCGAACGCCTCGACCGGCAGCAGCGCGCCGGCGTAGTTGAGCGCGCCTTGTGCGCGGCGTTCGTCGGCCTTCGCGTAAAGCTGGTCGAGCGTACTCATGGCAGGGTCTCCGTATCGGTCAAACGAGCATTCTAGCGCGGTGGCGTCGCGCGGATGCCGGCGTGAGCGGTGGTGCAGGCACGGACCACGCGTTCACCAAAAAAGTGCAAAATGGCGCGAATGCACCAGGATGATTCGGCTGCGCCGCCGTATCCGCACGAGCGCACCATTTCGGTGCGCCCCCGCCAGCGCCAGTACGGCGGAGAGCCCTGCAATTGCGCAGGCGAGCCCCGCCACGGCGCGGGCTGGCGTGATCCGCGTCGGTTTTGCGATGGTTGGCACGGAAGCTGCTATATAGAATTCGGTCGAATCGGGGCGCGCTGCGCCAAAGCAAGACCCCGGTCAGCTCGATAAACGAGGCGGTTTCCCAGTCCGCCGGAATTGTTCAATCAGGAGAAGAGGTTATGAGTAAAACCGTCGCCGACGTCATGCAGCTCGTGAAGGACGAGGACGTCAAGTTTGTCGATTTCCGCTTCACGGATACGCGCGGCAAGGAGCAGCACGTGTCGGTGCCGGTTTCGGCGTTTGACGAAGACAAGTTCGAAAGCGGGCATGCATTCGACGGTTCGTCGATCGCGGGCTGGAAGGGCATCGAGGCGTCGGACATGCTGCTCATGCCGGACCCGAACGCAGCGTTCGTCGACCCGTTCTACGAAGAGTCGACCCTCGTGCTGACCTGCGACGTGGTCGAGCCGGCCGACGGCAAGGGCTACGAGCGCGATCCGCGTTCGCTCGCGAAGCGCGGCGAAGCGTACCTGAAGAGCACGGGCATCGGCGACACGGCCTACTTCGGTCCGGAACCGGAATTCTTCATTTTCGACTCGGTCCAGTGGAACACGGACATGTCGGGCTGCTTCGTGAAGATCAACTCGGAAGAAGCGCCGTGGTCGGCAGGCAAGGAATTCGAAGGCGGCAACACGGGCCACCGCCCGGGCACGAAGGGCGGCTATTTCCCGGTCGCGCCGGTCGACACGTTCCAGGACATGCGTTCGGAAATGTGCCTGCTGCTCGAACAGCTCGGCATCCCGGTCGAAGTGCACCACCACGAAGTGGCGGGCCAGGGCCAGAACGAAATCGGCACGAAGTTCTCGACGCTGGTTCAGCGCGCCGACTGGACGCAATGGTCGAAGTACATCATCCATAACGTCGCGCACTCGTACGGCAAGACGGCGACGTTCATGCCGAAGCCGGTCGTCGGCGACAACGGTTCGGGCATGCACGTTCACCAGTCGATCTGGAAGGACGGCCAGAACCTGTTCGCGGGCAACGGCTATGCCGGCCTGTCGGAACTGGCGCTGTTCTACATCGGCGGCATCATCAAGCACGCCCGTGCACTGAACGCGATCACGAACCCGACGACGAACTCGTACAAGCGTCTGGTCCCGCACTTCGAGGCACCGGTCAAGCTCGCGTACTCGGCGCGCAACCGTTCGGCATCGATCCGCATTCCGCACGTGTCGAACCCGAAGGGCCGCCGTATCGAAACGCGCTTCCCGGATCCGATGGCGAACCCGTACCTGTGCTTCACGGCGCTGATGATGGCCGGCCTCGACGGGATCCAGAACAAGATCCATCCGGGCGAAGCAGCGGACAAGAACCTGTACGACCTGCCGCCGGAAGAGGATGCAAAGATCCCGACCGTGTGCGCGGGCCTCGACCAGGCACTCGAAGCGCTCGACAAGGATCGCGAATTCCTGACGCGCGGCGGCGTGTTCACGGACGGCATGATCGACGCGTACCTCGCGCTGAAGGAGCAGGAGCTGGCGAAGTTCCGCATGACGACGCACCCGATCGAGTTCGAGATGTACTACTCGCTCTAATCGGCGATGGCGCTTCGATTCAGCGCCGTCATGCCGGTTCGTTCCCGTCGCGCGGCTTGCGGCGGGAACGGCGGAGTCTGAAAGGGGACGGCGTCCGGCCGTCCCTTTTTTGTTCCGACGATTTTCATTTTCTGGCCCGGTGAGGCGCGACAAGCACGCAGATGGTTCTGAAGAATCTGATCAAGGCGAAAACGGGGCAGCCCGAACGACTGACGGACGACGAGCGGCTCGCGCGCTCGGGTCTGCTGGCGGGGCTCGAAGCGCTGCCGACGGTCGTGATCGTGCTCGACCGCAAGACGCTGCGGGTCGCGTTCGCGAACCCGTCCGCGGAGGCGATGCTCGACATCTCGCGGCGGCAGCTCGCGCAGCGGCCGTGGGGCGAGATTTTCCCGAACGCGAACGAGCTCGCGTCGACGATCACCGCGATCGGCCAGGAACGCTTTCACGCGACGCACCTCGATACCGTGCTCGACCGGCCCGGCCGCGAACCGCTGCATGTGCATGCGATCGTCGGCTTCCTCGAGAACGCGCCCGATTTCGTGCTCGTCGAGCTGTTCGAGAACGAACGGCAGTCGCGCACCGACCGCGAAGAGCGCATCCACGACCTGACCGCGGTCAACAAGCAACTGATCCGCAACCTCGCGCACGAGATCAAGAACCCGCTCGGCGGCATTCGCGGCGCAGCCCAGCTGCTCGAATTCGAACTGGGCGAGCGCGAGCGCGGCGAGTTGCGCGAATACACGCAGGTGATCATCAAGGAGTCCGACCGCCTGCAGACGCTCGTCGACCGGTTGCTGGAGCCGCACCGGCATCCGCATATCGTCGGCGACGTGAACATTCATGAAGTGTGCGAACGCGTGCGCGCGGTGATGCTCGCGGAATTCCCGCGCGGGCTCACGATCGAGCGCGACTACGACGTCAGCGTGCCGGACCTGCGCGGCGACAAGGAGCAGTTGATCCAGGCGCTGCTGAACATCGTGCGCAACGCCGCGCAGGCGCTGCGCGAACGGATCGCGCAGGGCGACGCGAAGATCGAGCTGCGCACGCGCATCGCGCGCAAGGTGACGATCGCCAAGCGCCTGTACCGGCTGGCACTGGACTTGCACGTGATCGACAACGGGCCCGGCATTCCGGAAGAGATCCGCGACCGGATCTTCTATCCGCTCGTGTCCGGGCGCGACGACGGCAGCGGCCTCGGCCTCACGCTCGCCCAGACGTTCGTGCAGCAGCACGACGGGATGATCGAGGTCGAAAGCCGGCCCGGCCGTACCGAATTTCAGATTCTGTTGCCGCTCGACCATTGAGCGGCGACATGCGATTCACCCATACCTGACCGACCTATGAAGCCGATCTGGATAGTAGACGACGACCAATCGATCCGCTGGGTGCTTGAGAAGGCACTCGCCCGGGACAGCTTCGCGACGAAGAGCTTCGCGAACGTGCGCGACGCGCTGGCCGCGCTCGACCACGAGACGCCGCAGGTGCTCGTGTCCGATATCCGGATGCCGGGCGGCTCGGGCCTCGAGTTGCTGCAGGCGATGCACGAGCGCCTGCCGGGCCTGCCCGTCATCATCATGACGGCGTTCTCCGATCTCGACAGCGCCGTCGCGGCGTTCCAGGGCGGCGCGTTCGAATACCTCGCGAAGCCGTTCGACGTCGACAAGGCCGTCGAGCTGATCCGCCGCGCGGTGGAAGAAAGCCTGCGCGGCGGCGCGCCGCAGGACGAGCGCGTGGCCGAGGCGCCCGAGATGCTCGGGCAGGCGCCCGCGATGCAGGACATGTTTCGCGCGATCGGCCGGCTGTCGCATTCGGCCGCGACCGTGCTGATCACCGGCGAGTCGGGCACCGGCAAGGAGCTCGTCGCGCGGGCGCTGCACCGTCACAGCCCGCGCGCGAACGGGCCGTTCATCGCGCTGAACACGGCGGCGATTCCGAAGGATCTGCTCGAATCCGAACTGTTCGGCCACGAGCGCGGCGCGTTCACCGGCGCGCAGACGACGCGGCAGGGCCGCTTCGAGCAGGCCGAGAACGGCACGCTGTTCCTCGACGAAATCGGCGACATGCCGTTCGACCTGCAGACGCGCCTGTTGCGCGTGCTGTCGGACGGGCAGTTCTACCGCGTGGGCGGCCACAACCCGCTGCGCGCGAACGTGCGCGTGATCGCCGCGACGCACCAGAATCTCGAGTCGCGCGTGCGGCAGGGGCTGTTCCGCGAGGACCTTTACCACCGGCTCAACGTGATCCGGCTGCGCCTGCCGCCGCTGCGCGAACGCAGCGAGGACATCGCGCTGCTCACGCGCCACTTCCTGCAGAAAAGCGCGCGCGATCTCGGCGTCGAGCCGAAGCGCGTGTCCGACGACGCGCTCGCGTACCTGAGCTCGCTGCCGTTTCCCGGCAACGTGCGGCAGCTCGAGAACCTCGCGAATTGGCTGACCGTGATGGCGCCCGCGCAGACGGTCGAGATCAAGGATCTGCCGCCCGATCTCGTGCCGGCCGGCGCGCCCGCTGCGCCGGCCGCCGCGACGGGCGACGGCACGGAAGCGCTCGGCAGCGGCGGCCACGCCGCGGCCGTGCCTGCCGCGATCGGTGCCGCGCCAGCGGCGTCCGCGCCCGTCGCGAGCGCGACGAACGGCGGTGCGCCTGCCGGCTACCCGGTGTGGGAGCACGGGTTGCGCACCGAAGTCGCGCGGCTGTTGCGCGAGAACTCGGCAGACGTGATGGACGAACTCGCGCGCCGCTTCGAGGCCGCCGTGATCCGCGAGGCGCTCGACTTCACGCGCGGCCGCAAGGTCGAGGCCGCGGAGCGGCTCGGCATCGGCCGCAACACGATCACGCGCAAGATCCAGGAACTCCATCTGGAGCCCTGAGCTCGATTCGCGGCATGCGCGGGCCCGCGCATGCCGCGATCGGACATAATCGCGGTTTGCACGCAGTTTGCCATTCCGCTGACCCTCAATGTCCGATTCCTTCCGCTGGCCCGCCGGGGCCGACCCGTTCCGTTTCCTCGAGGCGCTCGACAGCAAGCGCGCCCGCACGTGGGTCGACGAGCAGAATGCGCGCACGCGCGCCGCGCTGCGCGACGACGATGCCTATCGCGCGCTGACCGCGCGTCTCGCGAAAGCGTATCTGCCGCGCGAACGCCCGGTGATTCCCACCCGCTGGCGCGACTGGGCGTATGACCTGTGGCAGGACGATCTCCACCCGAAGGGCCTGTGGCGCCGCACGCGCTGGGACGACTGGCGTGCCGGCCGCCCCGACTGGGAAACGCTGCTCGATATCGACGCGCTCGGCGCCGAAGAGGGCGAGTCGTGGGTGTTCGAGCAGGAGGCGATCCTGTATCCGGACGGCGATCGCGCGCTGCTGTCGCTGTCGCCGGGCGGTGCCGACGCGGTCGTCGTGCGCGAATTCGATCTCGTCGAGCGCCGGTTCGTCGATGGCGGCTTCACGATCGACGAACCGGGCCATCACACGGTCGGCTGGATCGATCGCGACACCGTTTACGTGAGCTGGGATCGCGGCGAAGCGCATGCGACCGCGGCCGGTTATCCGTATGAAGCGCGGCGCTGGGTGCGCGGTACGGCGCTCGCCGACGCGCCGGTCGTGTTCAAGGGCGAGCCGGACGACATCAGCGCGGGTGCGTGGTTCGATCCGATCGACCGCCGCCACGTCGCGTGGCGCAGCGTCGATTTCTTCGATGCACACGCGTACCGGCTGACCGACGCGGGCGAATGGGCGCGCTACGACGTGCCGACGCACGTCGAGGTCGGGTTCTGGGAAGGCTGGCTCGTGCTGGAGCCGCGCCTCGACTGGGATTGCGATGGCGTGCGCCACGCGGGTGGCTCATTGCTCGCGATCCGCGAGCAGGCGTTCCTCGCCGGCGCGCGCGACTTCACGACGCTGTTCGCGCCGCAGCCGACGACGTCCGCCTGTACGTGGACGCACACGCGCACGATGCTGATCGCGAGCTGGCTCGACGACGTGCACAACCGCACGATGCTGTGGCAGCCGCGGCAGCGCGACGACGGGTCGTGGACGTGGGATGCGCGGCCGTTCGAATGGCCGGGCGATGCGCAGATCGACGTCGAGCCCGTCGAAGCGACGCTGAACGACGAGGTGTACGTCGACGTCGATACGTATCTCGATCCGCCCGAATGCTGGCTGGCCGATCTGGCCGACCGCGCGGACGATGCGGGCGCGCGCCGCGTGCTGCTCGACCGGCCGCCGGTGCAGTTCGATGCGGCCGGGCTCGTCGTACGCCGCGCGAGCGCGCGTTCGCGGGACGGCACGGTGGTGCCGTACACGCTGATCGGGCCGCGCGATGCGCTCGACCCGACGGAGGGCATGGCGCGGGTCGCGCGGCCGTGCCTGTTGTCGGGCTACGGCGGCTTCGCGATCCCGAACCTGCCGGGTTACAGCGATGCGTTCGGCATCGGCTGGCTCGAACGCGGCGGCGTGATGGTGTTCGCGCACATCCGCGGCGGCGGCGAATTCGGGCCGCGCTGGCACGTCGACGCGCAGCGTGAACACCGGCAGCGTTCGTTCGACGATTTCATCGCGGTCGCCGAGGATCTGGCCGCGACCGGCGTGACGACCGCCGCGCAGCTCGGAATCGAGGGCGGCAGCAACGGCGGGCTGCTGGTCGCCGCGTGCATGATGCAGCGGCCGGAGCTGTTCGGTGCGGTGCTGTGCCGCGTGCCGCTGCTCGACATGCAGCGCTATCCGAAGCTGCACGCGGGCGCCGCATGGCTCGACGAATACGGCGACCCGGACGATCCGCGCGAGGGCGCGGCGCTGGCCGCGTATTCGCCGTATCACCGCGTGCGCGAAGGTGTCGTGTACCCGCCGTTGTTGCTGACGACGTCGACGCGCGACGACCGCGTGCATCCCGCGCATGCGCGCAAGATGGCCGCGCGCATGCAGGCGCTCGGTCACGAACGGGTGTGGTACTGGGAGAACACCGACGGCGGCCACGGCACTGCGGACGATCTCGAACGCGCGCAAGCCGATGCAGCCGAATTCGGTTTCCTGTGGGCCCATCTCGGGCCGGCGCCCGCGCGGCGGTGATCGCGCGCGGGCGCGTGCGCGATCAGCCGACGATCGCGACGACGGGCGTGTGGTCGGACGGCTGTTCCCACGTGCGCGGCGTGCGATCGACTTCGCACGACGCGCAGGTCGCCGCGAGCGCCGGCGACAGCAGGATGTGGTCGATGCGCAGCCCCGCGTTGCGGCGGAACGCCATCATCCGGTAGTCCCACCACGTGAAGGTTTTTTCCGGCTGTTCGAAGCGGCGGAACGCATCGACGAAGCCGAGTTCGATCAACTGCTTGAAGTGCGCGCGCTCCTGCGGCGACACGAGGTTCTGGCCTTCCCATTTCGCGGGATCGTGCACGTCGCGGTCTTCCGGCGCGATGTTGTAGTCGCCGAGCAGCGCGAGCTTCGGATAGCGTTGCAGCTCGGTGCGCAGCCACGCCTGCAGCGCGTCGAGCCATTGCATCTTGTAGACGAACTTGTCGGAGTCGAGCGCCTGGCCGTTCGGGAAGTACGCGGACACGATCCGCACGCCGTCGACCGTCGCGGCGATCACGCGCTGCTGCGTGTCTTCGAAGCCGGGGATGTTGCGCACGACGTCCGATTCGTCGACGGCGAGCGTGTCGCGCACGAGGATCGCGACGCCGTTGTAGGTCTTCTGGCCGGCGAACCAGCTGCGGTAGCCGATCGCCTCGAGATCGGCGCGCGGGAATTTCTCGTCCGGCAGCTTCAGTTCCTGCAGGCACAGTACGTCGGCTCCGCTTTGCGCGAGCCAGTCGAGCACGTGCTGTTTGCGGACGTTGAGCGAGTTGACGTTCCAGGTGGCGATTTTCATGAACGGGAGAGTGCGTGCGGCGTGAATGCGAAGGCCGCCATCTTACCGCGAGCATGGGGTGCGAACGCGCGCGTCATGCGATGCGTGCCTGGGGCCGCGCATCGTCGCCCGGGCAGCGGAAGCAGAAACTGTGACAAAGGTATTGACGTGAGTACTTCCTCACCCTATAATTTATTTCTCTGACGCGGGGTGGAGCAGTCTGGCAGCTCGTCGGGCTCATAACCCGAAGGTCACAGGTTCAAATCCTGTCCCCGCAACCAAGCACACCAGACGATGTGCCGCGCAATTGACCGATGCGCACTTCGTCTACGAAAAACCCGGCTCCATGCCGGGTTTTTTGTTTTCCGCGCCCGCCCGTTATTTTGGTGCGCCCGGGCTTCCCGGCAGGAAGCCGTTTTCGAGCAGATAGGTCGTCGTGTTGACCAGCGTGGCCCGCGCGTTCGGCGTGCCCGACAGCACCGCGCACTTGTCCTTGCCCGCATTCAGCCGGATCGACCGCTCGGCCGTCGGGTAGTCGACATCCTTCAGATAGAAATGCGGCAGCGACGTCATGTAGCGGGCATACGGTACGCAGGGTCGCTGCATCGGGTCCTTCGACGCGGCGTTGAACGGAAAGTACTCGTCGAACAGATACGCCGAGTTCGACAGGCCGCCCCAGTCGGCCGGCACGGCAATGCTGCCGGTCGGCGTCGTCGCGCCGGTGGCGACGTCGGTGATGAAGCCGTCGACGGTCGAGCGCCCGTCGCTGCGATTGGCCTGCGTCACGGTCACTTGCAACCGATAGGCGTGGCCGGTTTCCCACCCGTAGGCGATCGAGCACGATGTTCCGGAACCGCCGTCGGCGCCGCCGCGGCAATTCGCCGACAGCGGCGCCGTGCCGGTACCGAACGCGCTGAAGATCACCAGGTTGCTGCCTTGCGTGCGCGGCTGGATGCCGGTGTAGATCGCGTGCCCGCCATGTTGCGACGCCAACTGGTTGGCCCAGTAGTAACTGGCGTTGACGTGGGTCGGCACGACTTCGGGCGTGACGTCCCACGTCATGCGATCGAACCCGTCCTTGGGCGTCGTGGCCGCCGATGCGGTGATGTTGGGGTCGGCGTGCGCGTTGAGCGTGACCGACACGGCGAGTAGCGCGCCGAACGCGGTGCTGAGTTTTTTCATGTTCCGGTTACCTGTTGGTGGAAAAGAGCGCGCGACGAGCAGCGTCGTTTGCGGCGCCGCTGCGCGTGTACCCATTTGCGGTCACTTTATTCCCAACAGATAAGCCGTTACGTCGGCGCGCCCGCGTGAAGCGAGCCAGGTGATCCGCTGGCCGTGCGCGCCAGGCCCGTGTGACGGGCGAGAGCACGGAGCCGGGCGCGCGGCGACGCGCCCGCCGGGAGCGTGAATCCTGCCGCACGGAACAATGCGGCGATGCTCTCGGGCGGCAATTGTCGATCCGCGCCGGCGCGCGTCGTTCAGCGCGCAGCCCACTCGACGGCCGCCTTCGCGTGCAGCGCGGTCGTATCGAAGACCGGCAGCGGCGAGTCGTCCGCGCCGATCAGCAGCATGATTTCCGTGCAGCCGAGGATCACGGCCTGCGCGCCGCGCTTCGCCAGTGCGTCGATGATCGACACATACGTCGTGCGCGATTCCGCCGAAATGACGCCGTGGCACAGCTCGTCGTAGATGATGCGGTGCACGTCGTCGCGCCCGCGCTCGTCCGGCACGAGCACGTCGAGCCCGAACTTTTCGCGCAGCCGCGCCGCATAGAACGGCAACTCCATCGTGTAGCGCGTGCCGAGCAGCGCGACGCGTTCGACGCCCGCGTCGCGCAGCGCGCTGCCGGTCGGATCGGCGATGTGCAGGAACGGCAGCGTCACCGCGGCTTCGATCGCGTCGTGCACGCGATGCATCGTATTGGTCGTCAGGACCACGAGATCGGCGCCGGCCGCTTCGAGCTGCCGGGCGGCGTCGGCCATCCGTTCGCCGAGCGCGGCCCAGTCGTGCGTGCGCTGCAGCGCTTCGATTTCGGCGAAGTCGACCGTGACCAGCACGCTCTTCGCGTTGTGATGCCCGCCGTGCAATGCCTTCGAGTGCCGGTTGATCATCCGGTAGTACTCGGCCGACGATTCCCAGCTCATGCCGCCGATCAGTCCGATCGTCTTCATCTGTCACCTTTGCGTTTCGTGTATCGCGGCAGACGAGTATAGGTGCCGCCGCCCGTGCCTGGCCGGTACGATCCGCACAAACCGGGCCGGTACGGCGCAGCCGGTGGCGGAGGGCCGGTGGCGGAGGGCCGCTGGCGGAGGGCTGCTGCCGGACGGCCGGTTGAGGCGACGGGCGAGGGGGCGCGGCCCCGGGCGGTCGGTTCGCGCAGCCGGCCCCGGACGTACGCGGCAGTTGAAACCGGCACTGTGTTTTTGTACAGTATCGGCACCGTGAACCCGACCACCATCCCGCCTGCCGATCCGCACGCACCGTCCGGCGACGCGCCGCCACGCATGCGCAAGATCATTCATTGCGACTGCGACTGCTTCTACGCGTCGGTCGAGATGCGCGACGACCCGTCGCTGCGCAACCGGCCGCTCGCGGTCGGCGGCCGCCCCGACCAGCGCGGCGTGATCGCGACCTGCAACTACGAGGCGCGGCGCTACGGCGTGCATTCGGCGATGTCGTCGGCGCTGGCGATGCGCAAGTGTCCGGACCTGCTGATCCTGCCGTCCGCGATGGACAAGTATCGCGCGGCGTCGCGACAGATCATGGCGATCTATCGCGACTACACGCCCGACGTCGAGCCGCTGTCGCTCGACGAGGCTTACCTCGACGTCAGCGGGTCGTCGCGTTGCCAGGGCAGTGCGACGCTGATTGCGCGCGAGATCCGCGAACGGGTGCGCGACACGGTCGGCGTGACCGTGTCGGCGGGCGTCGCGCCGAACAAGTTCATCGCGAAGATCGCGTCCGACTGGAACAAGCCCGACGGGCTGTTCGTCGTGCGGCCGCACGAGATCGACGCGTTCGTCGCGGCGCTGCCGGTGCGCAAGCTGCACGGCGTCGGCAAGGTGACGGCCGCGCGGCTCGACCGGCTTGGCATCCAGACCTGCGCGCAGTTGCGCGACTGGCCGCTGATCGACCTGCACCGCGAATTCGGCGCGTTCGGGCGGCGCCTGTACGAACTGTCGCGCGGGATCGACGAACGGCCCGTGCAGGCCGACCAGGAGCGCAAGTCGGTCAGTGTCGAGACGACCTACGTGACCGACCTGACGACGCTCGAGCAATGCGCGGACGAAATTCGCCGCCTCGTCGTGCAGCTCGACGCGCGGATCGAGCGCGCGGGCGCCGCGCGATCGATCCGCAAGCTGTACGTGAAGATCCGCTTCGCCGATTTCCAGCGCACGACGGTCGAGTGCGTGGCCGACGCGACGAATGCCGAGACGGCCGTCACGCTGCTCGCGAAGGGGTTGTTGCGGCGCGCGCAGCCGGTGCGGCTGCTCGGCGTTGGCGTGCGCATCGACGAGGACACGGCCGAGCGCCACGGGCAATTCCTGCTGTTCGACGACGAAACGGGCGACGACACGCCCGCGCAATGAAAAAAGGCACCGCCGAAGCGGTGCCTGTCGATGCAGCCGGACGAACCCGGCAGCGCGCGCTCAGTGCGCCGACGCCGCCATCCCGTTGTGGCGCAGCAGCGCGTCGATCTGCGGCTCGCGGCCGCGGAACGCCTTGAACGATTCCATCGCGGGGCGGCTGCCGCCGACCTCGAGGATCTCGCGGCGATAGCGGGTGCCGGTTGCCGCATCGAGCACGCTGCCGCTGGCGGCGGCGGCTTCCTCGAACGCCGCATACGCATCGGCCGACAGCACCTCGGCCCACTTGTAGCTGTAGTAGCCGGCCGCATAGCCGCCCGCGAAGATATGGCTGAACGTGTTCGGCCAGCGCGAGAACGCCGCCTGCGGGATCACGTGATAGCGCTCGTTGATCTCGCGCGCGAACGCGGTCACGCCGGTGGCGCCGGCCGGGTCGAAATCGACGTGCAGCAGCATGTCGAACATCGAGAACACGATCTGGCGCAGCGTGCCGAGCCCGCTCTGGAAGTTCTTCGCGGCGATCATCTTGTCGAACAGCTCGCGCGGCAGCGCGGCGCCCGTATCGACGTGCGACGACATCGACGACAGCACGTCCCATTCCCAGCAGAAGTTTTCCATGAACTGCGACGGCAGTTCGACCGCATCCCATTCGACGCCGTTGATGCCCGACACGCCGAGCTCGTCGACGCGCGTGAGCATGTGGTGCAGCCCGTGGCCGAATTCATGGAACAGCGTGATCACTTCGTCGTGCGTGAAGCACGCGGGCTTGCCGCCGACCGGCGCGGAGAAGTTGCAGGTCAGGTACGCGACGGGCGTCTGCACGTCGCTGCCGCGCTTCGCGCGCGAGCGCGCGTCGTCCATCCACGCGCCGCCGCGCTTGCCTTCGCGGGCGTACAGGTCGAGATAGAACTGCGCGACGAGCGAGCCATCGCGGTTCTCGACGCGGAAGAAGCGCACGTCCTTATGCCACACCGGCGCGTCGTCCGGCTTGATCTTGACGCCGAACAGCGTTTCGGTGACGGTGAACAGGCCCTTCAGCGCGGCCGGTTCCGGGAAGTACTGCTTGACCTCGTTTTCCGAGAACGCATAGCGTTGCTGGCGGAGCTTTTCGGCCGCGTACGCGACGTCCCACGGTGCGAGTTCGGCGAGGCCGAGCTCCTTCGCGGCGAACGTGCGCAGCTCGTCCCAGTCCTTCTCCGCGTGCGGGCGGGCGCGCGTCGCGAGATCCTCGAGGAACGCGATCACCTGCTGCGGCGATTCGGCCATCTTCGGCGCGAGCGACACTTCGGCGAAGTTGCGGTAGCCGAGCATCTGCGCCTCTTCGCGGCGCAGCTTGAGCGCATCGGCGACGATCGCCGTGTTGTCCCATTCGGCCTTGCCGTCGCCGTATTGCGGCCCGAGTTCCGACGCGCGCGTCGCATACGCGCGATAGAGCGTCTCGCGCAGCGCGCGGTTGTTCGCGTACTGCAGCACCGGGAAATACGACGGGAAATGCAGCGTGAATTTCCAGCCTTCCTTGCCGTCCTTCTGCGCGGCCTCGCGGGCGGCCTCGATCGCGTCGCCGGGCAGGCCGGCCAGTTCGGCTTCGTCCTTCGCGAAGTACGCGTACGCGTTGGTCGCGTCGAGCACGTGATCGGAGAACGCCTTCGACAGCGCGGCCTGTTGTTCCTGCAGCTCCGCGAAGCGCGGCTTCTGCTCCTCGGGCAGCTCGGCGCCCGACAGGCGGAAGTCGCGCAGCGCGTTGTCGAGAATCTTCTTGCGCTCGGCGGACAGCGTCGCGTATTCGGCGCTCGCGGCGATCGCCTTGTACTTTTCGTACAGCGCGAGATTCTGGCCGACGCTCGACCAGAACTCGGTCACGCGCGGCAGGTTTTCGCCGTAGGCAGCGCGCAGTTCGGGCGTGTCGGCGACCGCGTTCAGGTGGCCGACGATGCCCCATGCGCGGCCGAGCGGCTCCGTGGCCTGCTCGACCGTCTCGACGACGGCGGCCCAGGTCGCCGGCGTCTCGCTGGCGCTCGCGGCTTCGACTGCGCGGTTGGCGGCATCGAGCAGCGTATCGAGCGCGGGCGTCACGTGTTCCGGGCGAATCTCGCTGAAACGGGGCAGGCCGGAGAAGTCGAGGAGCGGATTGGTATGGGCGCTGGCGGACATAAGACTCCCTGTCTGTTGCCGGATGAACCGGGATGAAAAGGGTAACGGCGGCTGGGCGCGAGCGCGCCCGATACCGACATTATTGGGGCGCATCGTGCGCTTTCCAATCGTTAGTTTCTAATGACGCGATTGACGCAGGGTCGGATGCGCAGCGACGGGCGTGGCCGGGAACGGCATTCGGCGGCCGGCGGCCCGACGGTAGGCCGCCGCGGGCCGGCGCGGCGCCGCCGGGGCGAGCGCGGCTGGCGGGACACCGGCGCGCGCAAGCGCGCGCCGGCTGAGCGGGTAGTGCGTCAGGCCGCGGCGGCAGCCGCGCGTTCGGCGGATTCGATCGTGTTGATCAGCAGCATCGTGATGGTCATCGGGCCGACGCCGCCCGGCACCGGCGTGATGTAGCCGGCGACTTCCTTCACGCCCGCGAAATCGACGTCGCCGCACAGCTTGCCCGCGTCGTCACGGTTCATGCCGACGTCGATCACCGTCGCGCCCGGCTTCACCATGTCGGCGGTCAGGATGTTGCGCTTGCCGACCGCGGCGACCACGACGTCGGCCTGGCGCGTATGCGCGGCGAGGTCGCGCGTCTTGCTGTGGCAGATCGTCACGGTCGCGCCGGCGTCGAGCAGCATCATCGCCATCGGCTTGCCGACGATGTTCGAGCGGCCGATCACGACCGCGTTCGCGCCTTGCAGCGCGATGCCGTGCGCTTCGAACATCTTCATCACGCCGTACGGCGTGCACGGGCGGAACAGCGGCTTGCCGGTCATCAGCGCGCCCGCGTTCGCGACGTGAAAACCGTCGACGTCCTTTTCCGGCGCGATCGCCTCGATCACCTTGTGGCTGTCGATATGCGCGGGCAGCGGCAGCTGGACGAGGATGCCGTGGATCTTCGGATCGCGGTTCAGCTCGTCGATGCGCGCGAGCAAATCGGCTTCCGACAGCGTGTCCGGGTAGGCATCCTTCTGCGAGAAGAAGCCGTTGTCCTCGCACGCCTTGATCTTGTTGCGCACGTAGACTTCGCTCGCCGGGTTGGCGCCGACGAGGATCACCGCGAGACCGGGCTGGTGGCCGCGTGCGGTCAGCGCGGCGGCGCGTTCGGCGGCCTGGGCGCGCAGGGTCTTCGAAAGGGCGTTGCCGTCGATGAGGAGGGCTGTCATGGTGGTGGGTTCTGCCGGGAAGTTGGGATGCGGGCGTACGGCGCCCGAAAGCGCCGTAGCAAAGCACGTAATTATACCGTTCGCCTGCTGCCGTCCGACAGCGAATCAACGGGAAGCGTCATGGCCGCGGCGCGCGCGCGCCGGGAGAAACGGCGCGCCGCCGCGCGAGTGGGCCGCATCGCGCGGGGCGGCAAGCGCCGGTTGCGGGCCGGGCGGCGCTGCCGCCGCGGCCCGGGAACACGCTCAGGCCTGTTTCTTCGACAGCGCGAGGCGCAGCAGGTCGGCCACCGTGTTGACGTTGAGCTTTTCCATGATGTTCGCGCGGTGCGCCTCGACCGTCTTGATGCTGATGCCGAGATCGTCGGCGATCTGCTTGTTCAGGCGGCCCGCGATGATCCGCTCGAGCACCTGCTGCTCGCGCGCGGTCAGCTTCGACAGGCGTTCGCTCGCGGCACGCTGCTCCTGCACGCTCTTGCTTTCGCTTCGGGCCTTGTCGAGCATCCGCTCGACGAGCTTGCGCAGCTCGGCTTCGTCGAACGGTTTCTCGATAAAGTCCATCGCACCCTTTTTCATCGTCGACACGGCCATCGGCACGTCGCCGTGACCGGTGACGAAGATGATCGGCAGCGCGGCGTTGTCGGCGATCAGGCGTTCCTGCAGCTCGAGGCCGCTCATGCCCGACATCCGCACGTCGAGAATCAGGCACGCGATCTGGCCTGCCTGCTGCGCCGGCTGGTACGCATCGAGGAACTGCTCGGCGCTCGAGAAGCATTGCACGCGATAGCCGTTCGCCTCCAGCAGCCAGCGCAGCGAGTCCCGTACGGCCTCGTCGTCGTCGACGACAAAGACGGTTTCCTGAGTGGTGGTGACAGGGCTATTCATAGTTCTCCCGTAACGGTATGTGATGCCGATGCCTCGCGCCCCCCTTGGCCGAGATCAGCGGGTTCCCCAATGGGCAGGCTGCAGTGGAACGTCGCGCCGGAAATGCGGCCATCCGGCTCGACGTTGTTGACCACCCACAGACGCCCCCGATGCGATTCGATGATCGAACGGCAGATGTTCAGCCCCATGCCCATGCCGTCGGACTTGGTGCTGTAAAACGGTTCGAACAGGCGCTCGGCGGTCGCTTCGTCGACGCCCGGGCCCTGGTCGATCACACGGATGTCGACGAAGCCCGCATCGATGTCGGCGACGACGCGGATCACGCCGTCCACCGACGCCGGCTTCACGTCGGCCATCGCCTCGGCTGCGTTCTTCATCAGGTTCACCAGCACCTGCTCGATCAGCACGGGGTCGACATAAATAATAGGCATTCTTGCGAGGATTTCCGTGACGATCCGGATCCTGCGCTTTCTCGCCTCGATTTCGGCCAGCCCGACCGCGTCGGCGACGATGTCCGCGACCCGCGCCGGCTGGCGCTTCGGCTCGCTGCGCTTCACGAATTCGCGGATCCGCTTGACGATCATCCCCGCGCGCAGCGCCTGCTGCGCGGTCTTTTCCAGCGCGGGCTGCAGCGTCTCGGGCGTGCCGCGGCCGCTCTTCACGAGCGCGAGCGTGCCCGAGCAGTAGTTGTTGATCGCGGCGAGCGGCTGATTCAATTCGTGAGCAATCGACGACGCCATTTCACCCATCGTCATCAATCGGCTCGTGAACTGCAGCTTTTCTTCCTGCTGGTGCGCGAGTTCCTGCGCCTTCTTGCGGGTCGTGATGTCGGTCGCGATCTGCATCTGCGCGAGGTGGCCGTCCACCCACTGGATGTACTGGCGGCGCACCTCGAACCACTTCTGGATGCTCTCGACGTACACCTCCTGCGCGTCGGCGGTGCTGCTCGTCAGCGCGGCGGCCGGCAGGCCCGCGAACGCGTCGACCATGTCGATCGAGTCGGACGACGCCTGCGCGCGGTCGAAGCCGCCGCCCGACAGCTCCAGATGGCCGTCCGGGCGAATGCCGAACAGGTGGCGGTAGTAGCGGTTCGCGAACAGCAGCTCGGCTTCGTCGGCGGCGAGCACCGACACCGCGGCGTCGAGGCTTTCGAGCACCGTCGTGAAGCGCTCGTGCGCGGCGGCGAGTTCCTCCCGCGCGCGCTTCGGCTCGGTGATGTCGGTCATCGACGACATCCAGCCGGTCTGGCGGCCCGAGCTGTCGATCAGCGGCGACACGTACAGGCGCGCATGGAACAGCGTGCCGTTCTTGCGCCGCACGCGCAGCTCGAAGCCCGAGCTCGGCGCCTTGCCGCGCAGCGTCATGTCGAGCTGGCGCTGCATTTCCGGGTACGCGTCGCGCGGCCAGTACGGGAACGGCGCGACCTTGCCGACGAGATCGGTTTCGTCCCAGCCCGTCATCCGGCAGAACGCGGGGTTCACGTGCGTGATGCGGCCGTGCATGTCGAGCACGCGCATGCCGATCAGCACCGAGTTTTCCATCGCGCGGCGGAAGAACGCCTCCGCGTACAGCGCCTGCTGCGCCTCGAAGCGCTGGCGCGTGTGCTTCCACAGGCTCCAGAGGCTCCACAGCACGAAGCACGACAGGCCGGCGACGAGCCACACGAGCGTGTTGTTGGTGAGGTTCGTGAGCTGCGGGAACGCATACACGCGCACCGTCAGCCCCTGGCCGGGCGGGTCGAGCGGCAGGTCGTAGTGCGAGTCGCGCGGCAGGCGCGGGCGCGTCGACGTGGATGACAGCTCGCGGTTGTTCGAATCGGTGATCGAGATCTTGTACTTCGACGACAATTCCTGCGGGATGTCGTGCTTCAGGATCCCTTCGACCGAGAACACCGCGGCGATCGCGCCGAGATATTCGCGGTCGCCGCGCATCACGGGCGTCTGCAACGTGATGAAGCCGTTGCCGAAGTCGTCGTAGATCAGCGGCGAATAGGCCTGGCGGCGCGTGCTGCGCGCCTCGTCGTACGCGCCGCGCACGGCCTCCTGCATCTGCGCGTCGCCGGGTTTCGCGAGCCGCTGGCCGAGCAACGGCGGATGCACGGTCGGCCAGCGCTGCACGCCGGGCGCGGTGTACCAGTTCAGGTAGAGGATTTCCGGATGCGTCTGCATGACGTCCGCGACGGCCATCTGGAATGCGTTCTGGTCGAGCCGGCCGGATGCGAGGTCGCGCGACAGCGCCTGCAACTGTTCCTGCGCGCCCGTCATCGACAGGCGGATCTGCTGCTGGGCCCACGCGACGTTGCGAAAGAGGGTGTCTTCCTGCTGCTGCTGTTCGCGCCGGTTGAGGCTCCACAGGATGAGGCTCATCACGACGAGGAACACCAGGATCGACAGCAGCGGCGTCAGCAGATAGGAGTTGGACCACCACGGTCCGTGGTGCCAACGGGACGGCTGCGACTCCGCCGGCGGGCCCGGCGGTCGCGCCGAGCGTGCGAAAAGCCGATCGGTCAACATGGCAGGATTGTAGCGCAGCGCAATACATGGAAAACCGCTACCGGATATGTTGAACGGAAACGGTTTTGTTCCGACGAGACGGGCCGCGGAGCCCCGAAACAAGGGTGCAGCGCAGCAATATTCCGCATGGCGAGAAAAGATCTCACAATTCGAAAATTTTGTTGCGCAGGCCCGTCCACGCTCATTACAATCCGTCGGAGCTTGCCCGCAGCCGGTCGCGTCGCGTCGTCTGCACGAGAGCGATCCTCACATTCCAGGACCCAGGAGACGAGAATGTCCGCTGTACCGAACGAAGTGATGAAATATGTCGCCGCCGAACGTGACGACGACCCGCAAGAAACCGTCGAGTGGCTCGAGTCGCTCGATGGCGTGATCTCCTCCGTGGGCACTGGCCGCGCGCACTACCTGATCGAAAAGCAGATCGAATTCGCCCGCATGCACGGCGAACACCTGCCGTTCTCCGCCAATACCCCGTATATCAACACGATTCCGGTCGAAGCCCAGGCGAAGATTCCGGGCGACCAGGACATCGAGCACCGCATCCGTTCGTACACGCGCTGGAACGCGCTCGCGATGGTGCTGCGTGCAGGCAAGGACACGAACGTCGGCGGCCACATCGCATCGTTCGCATCGGCCGCGACGCTCTACGACGTCGGCTACAACCACTTCTGGCACGCGGCGTCCGACCAGCACGGCGGCGATCTCGTGTTCGTGCAGGGCCACTCGTCGCCGGGCGTGTACTCGCGCGCGTTCCTGCTCGGCCGCCTGTCGGAAGAGCAGCTCGACAACTTCCGCCAGGAAGTCGACGGCAAGGGCATCTCGTCGTACCCGCACCCGTGGCTGATGCCGGACTTCTGGCAGTTCCCGACCGTGTCGATGGGCCTCGGCCCGATCATGGCGATCTACCAGGCACGCTTCATGAAGTACCTCGAGTCGCGCGGCATCGCGAAGACGGAAGGCCGCAAGGTGTGGGCGTTCCTCGGCGACGGCGAGACGGACGAGCCGGAATCGCTCGGCGCGATCGGCATGGCGAGCCGCGAGAAGCTCGACAACCTCGTGTTCGTGATCAACTGCAACCTGCAGCGTCTCGACGGCCCGGTGCGCGGCAACGGCAAGATCATCCAGGAACTCGAATCGGAATTCCGCGGCGCCGGCTGGAACGTGATCAAGGTCATCTGGGGCAGCCGCTGGGATGCGCTGTTCGCACGCGACAAGTCGGGCGCGCTGATGCGCCGCATGATGGAGTGCGTCGACGGCGAATACCAGACGTACAAGTCGGAGTCGGGCGCGTACGTTCGCGAGCACTTCTTCAACACGCCTGAGCTGAAGGCGCTCGTCGCCGACTGGTCGGACGACGACATCTGGGCGCTGAACCGCGGCGGCCACGATCCGCACAAGATCTACGCGGCGTTCCACGAAGCCACGAACACGAAGGGCGCGCCGACCGTCATCCTCGCGAAGACCATCAAGGGCTACGGGATGGGCGAGTCGGGCCAGGCGATGAACATCACGCACCAGCAGAAGAAGCTGCCGGTCGAGCAACTGAAGAAGTTCCGCGACCAGTTCCGCCTGCCGATCACCGACGAGCAGATCGCCGACGTGCCGTACCTGAAGTTCGAGGAAGGCTCGAAGGAACTCGAATACATGCGCCAGAAGCGCATGGACCTCGGCGGCTACCTGCCGCACCGCCGCGAGAAGGCGACGTCGCTGCCGGTGCCGGCGCTCGACGCGTTCGAGCCGCTCCTGAAGGGCACGGGCGAAGGCCGCGAGATTTCGACGACGATGGCGTTCGTGCGGATCCTGAACATCCTGCTGAAGGACAAGGCGCTCGGCAAGCGCGTCGTGCCGATCGTTCCGGACGAATCGCGTACGTTCGGCATGGAAGGCCTGTTCCGCCAGATCGGTATCTGGAACCAGGAAGGCCAGAAGTACGTGCCGGAAGATTCCGACCAGCTGATGTTCTACAAGGAATCGCAGACCGGCCAGATCCTGCAGGAAGGCATCAACGAAGCGGGCGGCATGTGCGACTGGATCGCGGCGGCGACGTCGTATTCGACGCACGGCGAGATCATGGTGCCGTTCTACATCTTCTACTCGATGTTCGGCTTCCAGCGGATCGGCGACCTCGCCTGGGCCGCGGGCGACATGCGCTCGCGCGGCTTCCTGCTCGGCGGCACGGCGGGCCGCACGACGCTGAACGGCGAAGGCCTGCAGCACGAAGACGGCCACTCGCTGCTGTGGGCGGCATCGGTGCCGAACTGCGTGAGCTACGACCCGACGTTCGGCTATGAACTCGCGGTGATCATCCAGGACGGCCTGCGCCGCATGGTGCAGGACCAGGAAGACGTGTACTACTACATCACGGTGATGAACGAGAACTACGAGCACCCGGCGATTCCGCAGGGCGAGCACGTGGCGGCCGACATCATCAAGGGCATGTACGCGTTCAGGAAGGCCGACGCCGACAAGAAGGCGCCGCGCGTCCAGCTGCTCGGCGCGGGCACGATCTTCAACGAAGTGATCGCCGCCGCCGACCTGCTGAAGAACGACTGGGGTGTCGCCGCCGACCTGTGGAGCGTGCCGAGCTTCACCGAGCTCGCGCGCGAAGGCCACGACGTCGAGCGCTGGAACCTGCTCCATCCGACCGAGGAGCGTCGCCTGTCGCACGTGCAGAAGTGCCTGAAGGACACGCAGGGCCCGGTCATCGCGTCGACCGACTACGTCCGTGCGCTGGTCGACCAGATCCGCGGCCAGATCGACCGCCGCTTCGTCGTGCTGGGCACCGACGGCTTCGGTCGTTCGGACACCCGCGAGAAGCTGCGTCACTTCTTCGAGGTCGACCGTCACTGGGTCACCGTCGCCGCGCTCAACGCGCTGGCCGACGAAGGCACGATCGAGCGCAAGGTGGTCGCGGACGCGATCGCCAAGTACAACCTCGATCCGTCCAAGCCCAACCCGATGACCGTTTAAACGCACACGCCGTGTAATGCCGCGCGCCGCTCCCGCGAGGAGCGCGCGCGGCCATGGAGACAGAAACAGATGAGTCAAGCGATCGAAGTGAAGGTGCCGGATATCGGCGATTACAAGGACGTGCCGGTCATCGAGATCGGCGTGAAGGTCGGCGATACGGTCGAGCCCGAGCAGTCGCTCGTCACGCTCGAGTCCGACAAGGCGACGATGGACGTGCCGAGCCCGGTCGGCGGCGTCGTGAAGGAAATCAAGGTCAAGGTCGGCGATTCCGTGTCGGAAGGTTCGCTGATCGTGCTGCTCGAAGGTGGCGCAGGCGCCCAGGCGAACGGCGCGGCCGCGCCGGCCGCGGCTCCGGCCCCGGCTCCGGCAGCAGCGCCGGCATCGGCCGCCGCGGCGCCCGCCGCCGCCCCGGCAGCCGCCGGCGGTACGCTCGAGGTGAAGGTGCCCGACATCGGCGACTACAAGGACGTTCCGGTGATCGAGATCGGCGTGAAGGTCGGCGACACGGTCGAGAAGGAACAGTCGCTCGTCACGCTCGAATCGGACAAGGCGACGATGGACGTGCCGAGCCCGGCTGCCGGCGTCGTGAAGGACATCAAGGTGAAGGTGGGCGATTCGGTGTCGGAAGGCACGCTGATCGTGCTGCTCGAAACCGCCGGTGCACCGGCTGCCGCCGCGCCGCAGGCCACCGCGCCGGCTCCGGCTGCTCCGGCGCCCGCGCCTGCTGCCGCACCGGCGCCCGCGCAGGCCGCGCCCGCACCGGCTGCTGCCGCGCCGGCCGCTGCGCCCTCGGGTGAATACCGCGCGAGCCACGCGTCGCCGTCCGTGCGCAAGTTCGCACGCGAACTCGGCGTCGAAGTCGCGCGCGTGCAGGGTAGCGGTCCGAAGGGCCGCATCACGAAGGAAGACATCACGGGCTTCGTGAAGGGCGTGATGACCGGCCAGCGCGCGGCGCCGGCCGCGGCAGCCGCGCCGGCAGGCGGCGGCGAGCTGAACCTGCTGCCGTGGCCGAAGGTCGACTTCTCGAAGTTCGGCCCGTTCGAGGCGAAGCCGCTGTCGCGCATCAAGAAGATCTCGGGCGCGAACCTGCATCGCAACTGGGTGATGATCCCGCACGTCACGAACAACGACGAAGCGGACATCACCGAGCTCGAAGCGCTGCGCGTCCAGTTGAACAAGGAACACGAGAAGGCGGGCGTGAAGTTCACGATGCTCGCGTTCGTGATCAAGGCAGTCGTCGCCGCGCTGAAGAAGTTCCCGACCTTCAACGCGAGCCTCGACGGCGACAACCTGGTGTTCAAGCAGTACTACCACATCGGGTTTGCAGCCGACACGCCGAACGGTCTCGTCGTGCCGGTGATCCGCGATGCGGACAAGAAGGGGCTCGTCGATATCGCGAAGGAAATGGCCGAGCTGTCGAAGGCCGCGCGCGACGGCAAGCTGAAGCCGGACCAGATGCAGGGCGGCTGCTTCTCGATCTCGTCGCTCGGCGGCATCGGCGGGACGAACTTCACGCCGATCATCAATGCGCCGGAAGTCGCCATCCTCGGGTTGTCGCGCGGCCAGATGAAGCCGGTGTGGGACGGCAAGCAGTTCGTGCCGCGGCTCACGCTGCCGCTGTCGCTGTCGTATGACCATCGCGTGATCGATGGCGCCGAGGCCGCGCGATTCAATGCGTATCTCGGGGCGTTGCTCGCCGATTTCCGTCGCATCATTCTTTGATGAGCGGGGAGGGGGCTCGCGGGGGCGTGGTTTTTTGTTGGTTCTCCACGCCCTTTCGTTGAACCTGTTGCGCTAACGGTCTGCTAGCGTCGCCCCTGCGCGGGGCGGCGGTCACTTTTCTTTGTCTTCCAAAGAAAAGTAACCAAAAGAAAGGCGCGTCCTTGGGCGGACGGCAAAGGTGGTCCTGCCCAACGTCCCGTGCTCTTGTCAGGCCGCATGTCGTCAGGTTCCGCTTTTTCGCCAGCCCCCTCCCTCTCTCTCCGCAGTCAATCAAGAAGGGGACAGTCATGAGTCTCATCGAAGTCAAGGTTCCGGATATCGGCGATTTCAGCGGCGTCGATGTCATCGAAGTCAACGTCAAACCCGGCGACGTGATCGAAAAAGAACAAACCCTCATCACGCTCGAATCCGATAAAGCCTCCATGGAAGTGCCCAGCGACGTCGCCGGCACCGTCAAGGAAGTCAAGGTCAAAGCCGGCGAGAAAGTCTCGCAAGGCACCATCATCGCCATCGTCGAAGCCTCGGCAGGCGCAGCCGCTCCCGCGAAAGCACCCGAAGCGCCGAAGCCCGCAGCCGCCGCACCGGCGCCGGCCGCAGCCGCGCCGGCACCCGCGCCGCAAGCCGGCAGCTACGGCGGCGCCGCCGACATCGAGTGCGACATGCTCGTGCTCGGCGCCGGCCCCGGCGGCTACTCGGCCGCGTTCCGCGCCGCCGATCTCGGCATGAAGACCGTGCTCGTCGAACGCTATTCGACGCTCGGCGGCGTGTGCCTGAACGTCGGCTGCATCCCGTCGAAGGCGCTGCTGCACACGGCACTCGTCATCGACGAAGCCGCGGCGCTCGCGTCGCACGGCATCACGTTCGGCAAGCCGCAAGTCGATCTCGACAAACTGCGCGACTTCAAGGGCGGCGTCGTCAAGAAACTGACGACGGGCCTCGCCGGCATGGCGAAGGCGCGCAAGGTCGAAGTGGTCACCGGCGTCGGCGCGTTCGTCGATCCGTTCCACATGGAAGTGCAGGGCGAAAACGGCAAGAAGGTCGTCAAGTTCAAGCAGGCGATCATCGCCGCCGGCTCGCAAGCGGTGAAGCTGCCGTTCATGCCGGAAGACCCGCGCGTCGTCGATTCGACGGGCGCGCTCGAACTGCGCCAGTTGCCCAAGCGCATGCTCGTGATCGGCGGCGGCATCATCGGCCTCGAAATGGCCACGGTGTACGCGACGCTCGGCGCGGAGATCGACGTCGTCGAAATGATGGACGGCCTGATGATGGGCGCCGACCGTGATCTCGTGAAGGTCTGGGAAAAGTACAACGCGAAGCGCTTCGGCAACGTGATGCTGAAGACCAAGACGGTCGGCGCGGAAGCGAAGGAAGACGGCATCTACGTGAAGTTCGAGGGCGAGAAGGCGCCCGCGGAAGCGCAGCGCTACGACCTCGTGCTCGTCGCGGTGGGCCGCAGCCCGAACGGCAAGAAGATCGGTGCCGACAAGGCCGGCGTCGCGGTCACGGATCGCGGCTTCATCGACGTCGACAAGCAGATGCGCACGAACGTCCCGCACATCTTCGCGATCGGCGATATCGTCGGCCAGCCGATGCTCGCGCACAAGGCCGTGCATGAAGGCCACGTCGCCGCGGAAGCCGCGCACGGCGAGAAGGCGTATTTCGACGCACTGCAGATCCCGTCGGTGGCGTACACCGATCCGGAAGTGGCGTGGGCCGGCAAGACGGAAGACCAGTGCAAGGCCGAAGGCATCAAGTACGGCAAGGCCGTGTTCCCGTGGGCCGCGTCGGGCCGCGCGATCGCGAACGGCCGCGACGAAGGCTTCACGAAGCTGATCTTCGACGAGGAAACCCATCGCGTGATCGGCGGCGGCATCGTCGGCCTGAACGCGGGCGACCTGATCAGCGAAGTGTGCCTCGCGGTCGAGATGGGCGCGGACGCGGAAGACATCGGCAAGACGATCCATCCGCACCCGACGCTCGGCGAATCGGTCGGCATGGCCGCCGAACTGTACGAAGGCGTCTGTACGGACCTGCCGCCGCAGCGCAAGAAGTAACGCGAGCGGTACGGCCGGCCACGCGCCGGCCGTGAAAAAACGCCGTCGCCCGGGTCATCCGGCCGACGGCGTTTTCTTTTGCGGGGCGTGCGACGGGCTCGTTGTGGCGGGCGGTTCGCCGCCCGCGCGCGCTCGGGCGCCGGAAACGAAAAAGCCGCGCTGCGCGCGGCTCTTTCAGGAGCAGGGGACGCTTACGCGGCCGGCTTGCTCGAACGACGTGCGGCAGCGGCGGTGGCAGCCTTCGTGGCGACGGCGGCAGCGGCGTTGAAGTTCGTTTCAGCGATTTCCACTGCTTGCTTCGTGGCCTTCTGAACCGTTTCGTACGTGGTGTTCGCAGCGTTCAGCGCCGACTTCAGTGCGGCGACGGCCGTTTCCGAACCGGCCGGGGCGTTCTTCGCGACGTTGTCGACGAGCGCCTGGACCTTCTTGTTCTGCTCGTCGAATTGCGCTTCGGCAACCTTCGCGAATTCGGCTTGCGTCGACGATGCGATTTCGTACAGGTGACGGCCGTACGACAGCACCTTTTCCGCGACCGGCTGCGACAGGCTCGCCTGCAGCGCGATCAGTTCCTGCGCGTCCTTCACCGACAGCAGGCGCTGTGCATTTTCCTGGCCTTCGGCCAGCGTCGACTTCACGACTTGCAGGTTGAGTTCGATCAGCTTCTCGACGCCTTCGAACGCCTTGGTCGTCAGACCGAACAGGCTTTCGAGGTTGGCTTTTTGGGCGGCGGCGATTTGCTCGGGGGTCAGCAAGGACATGTCAGGCTCCTGAAAAGCGATCGCGTCGATCGCAGGATAAAGGGCACTACGCTGGGGAACTTCGGCGCCGCGTGCTTTGTGCAACGCAGCAATGAGGCCTATTTTAGGGCAGAGAAAGCGGATGTCAAGCATTTTTTGTGCGTTGCACAATCGCGACAAATTATCGATAAAACAACGAGTTATCGCGGCCGTTCGGAATCGGTTTCAGGCACGTTCCCACATGGTGCGCACGGCGGCGGGGCAAACGCGCCGCACCATGATCATGCACCGGTAAACCTGACAGGCCCATGGAACGTTATCCTTCTGTTCCTGTCGAAAAACGCGCCGTTTCGATGCGCGTGCCGTGGCGACGTGCCGCCGCCACGGTCGAGACCGGCGCCCTTGGCACGCCGAGCCCCGGATACGTAGTTTCCCCGCTTTAAATCGCCTCCAAAGTGACGTTATCTCAATTAACCGTGCGGTAATCGGGAGACGGGCGCTGTCGGGCAGTGCGTCCCATGGTTTTTTTTCGATGGGAGCGGGAGAGTCGATTGGCCAGAGGTTGGCCGACTCTTACATTCCGGTTTAAAGACGATCGGTAAGTGCCTAATATTGCTCTTTTTTTAAGCTTTAACTACACTTGCGGAAACCTCCCGCCCGCTTTGTCCAGACCCCAATGAAAGCCGAATCGTTTTCACCGCGCAGATTGTTGCAGAGCATGACGCTCGGCACCGCTGTGTCGGTCGCAGTCGCGTTGCTGGCGACCACCGCGTCCGTCACGCCTGCTGACGCCTTCGCCGCCACTGCGAAGACCCAAGCCGCCAAGAAAAAGGCCGTCGCTCCTGCTTCGTCCGCGAAGAAGAAGTCGGCCGGGGCGACCTCCGACAAATCCGCCAAGGTCGCGTCGGCCGATGCGCCGCGCGCGAAGGCGTCGCGAAAGCGCGTGACGCTCGCGGCGAACAGCGTGCACGGCGGCCATCGCGGCGCGGTGCGCAAGGTCGCGTTCCAGCCGCGCCGCCCGACGGTCGGCCAGGCGTTCGGCCTGCACGACACGCCCGACGCGCTCGCGCTGCGCTCGAGCGTCGCGTACGTCGTCGACCAGAATACCGGCGAGCCGCTGTTCGACAAGAATTCGCACGCGGTCGTGCCGATCGCGTCGATCTCGAAGCTGATGACGGCAATGGTCGTGCTCGACTCGAAAGCGCCGATGACCGACCAGATCGAAGTCACCGACGAAGACCGCGACTACGAGAAGGGCACGGGCTCGCGCCTGTCGGTCGGCTCGGTGCTGTCGCGCGAGGACATGCTGCACATCGCGCTGATGGCGTCGGAAAACCGCGCGGCGGCAGCGCTGTCGCGTTACTACCCGGGCGGCCGCCCGGCGTTCATCGCGGCGATGAACGCGAAGGCGAAGTCGCTCGGCATGTCCGACACGCACTTCGAGAATTCGACCGGCCTGTCGAGCTCGAACGTGTCGAGCGCGCGCGACCTCGTGAAGATGGTCAATGCGGCGTACCAGTACCCGATGATCCGTCAGTTCTCGACCGATCGCACCTACGAGGTGTACACGGGCAAGCGCAACCTGGTCTACAACAGCACCAACGCGCTGATCCGCGGCAACGGCTCGTGGGACATCGGCCTGCAGAAGACGGGCTTCATCAACGAAGCGGGCGAATGCCTGGTGATGCAGGCGACGATCCACGGCCGGCCGATGGTGATGGTGCTGCTCGATTCGTTCGGCAAGTACTCGCGCTTCGCCGACGCGTCGCGCCTGCGCAACTGGCTCGATGCCGGCGGCGGCGAGCGCCTGACGGCGGCCAACACGCCGAACGGCGGCACCTGATCGTCCACGGCGGTTCGCCGCCATGCCGATCGCCGCAACGAAGAAGCCCCGCGATCGCGGGGCTTTTTTGTCCGACGAATCGGGAGCCGGTGCCGGTGCCGGGCCGACGGCGAGGCTTACGCCTGCCGCTGCAGCCCGTCCACGTCTTTCTCGGGCGCCGGCCGGTAGCCGAGCGATTCCGAGATGGTGAGCGCCGTCCGGCTCAACTGGCCGAGCCATGCGTCCTGCAGCCGGTCGGCCGGCGCCGACAGCGACAGGCCGGCAACGAGCTTCCCGGAATCGTCGTAGATGCCGGCCGCGATGCAGCGCACGCCGAGTTCGAGCTCCTCGTTGTCGCGCGCGCACGACTGCTGACGGACGATCGTCAGCTCGCGTTCGAGCTTCGCGATATCGGTGATGCTGTTCTGCGTATGGCCGGACAGCCCCGTGCGCGTGGCATAGGCACGCACGCGCGACGTCTCGTCGGCCGCGAGGAACAGCTTGCCGACCGACGTGAGATGCAGCGGCGCGCGGCCGCCGATCGCGCGGACGACCTGCATTCCCGAGCGCTCGGAGTACGCGCGCTCGATATAGACGATCTCGTCGCCCTGGCGCACCGACAGGTTCACGGTCTGCCCGGTGAGGCGGTGCAGCTCGCGCATCGGCATCAGCGCCGCGTCGCGCACCGACAGGCGCGCCTTCACGAGATTGCCGAGCTCGAGCAGCCGCATGCCGAGGCGGTAGGTGCCGGGATCGGAGCGGTCGACGAGGCGGCAGGTCACCATGTCGTTGAGGATGCGGTGCGCGGTCGACGGGTGCAGTTCCGTACGCTGCGCGAGTTCCTTCAGGCTGACGGGGTCGCTGTGCGCGGCGAGCGCGTCCAGCAACCGCATCATGCGTTCGATCACCTGGATCGACGTTTTTGAATCGGGGGTGGGTTGGCTCATGTCGGGGGAGGAATCGATTGACGCGTCAGGCGGTGTTGGACCGATTGTATCTCGTATCGTGAAAAAAGCGAACGCCGTTCGAGGAAGTCCTCGTTTCGTGCGCCGCGGGCTTGCGCGCGGGCCGGCGTTGGTCTTGCCGGTCAAACGTCGGATAATGAGAGCCGTTTTCTCGAAGGAGCACGTATGCGAGTCGGTTTGTTCGTGACCTGCCTGGTCGACCTGATGCGCCCCGAAATCGGTTTTTCGGCGCTCAAGCTGATTCGCGACGCCGGCTACGAGGTGATCGTGCCGCCCGCGCAGACCTGCTGCGGCCAGCCGGCCTACAACTCGGGCGACCGCGCGCTGGCGCGCGACCTCGCGGAAAAGACCCTGCGCGAGTTCGAGCAGTTCGATTACGTCGTCGCGCCGTCGGGTTCGTGCGGCGGGATGATCCGCGCGCACTACGGCGACCTGTTTCGCGACGATCCCGAGCTGATGGGGCGCTACACGCGGTTCCAGCAGAAAGTTCACGAACTGACCGACTTCCTCGCGAACGTCGCGAAGGTGTCGCTCGCGCCGGGCGAGTTCGCCGGGCCGGTCACCTATCACGATTCGTGCTCGGGCCTGCGCGAGCTCGGCGTGAAGGCGCAGCCGCGCGCGCTGCTCGCGCAGCGCGGCGTCGCGGTGACCGAGATGAAGGATTGCGAGCACTGTTGCGGCTTCGGCGGCACGTTCGCGGTCAAGTACGGCGACATCTCGGCGGCCATCGCGGACGAGAAATGCGCGAACGTGCGCGCGTCGGGCGCGGGCACGGTCGTGCTGGGCGATCTCGGCTGCATGTTGAACATCGAAGGGCGGTTGCGCCGCACCGGCGACCGCGACACGCGCGTGCTGCACGTCGCGCAGGTGCTGGCGGGCGACGTCTGACGCCCGGTTCCGCTCACTTTCCCCGATACCGCGATGCAAGTCCAATCGATGCATTTCAAGGCGCGCGCCGGCCAGAAGCTGGCCGACCAGCGCCTGCAGCAGAACCTGAAGAAACTGTCGACGAAGTTCGTGTCCGCCCGCGCCGACGCGATGACCCTGATCGACTTCCCGGCCACGCGCGCCGCGCTCAAGGCGCGCCGCAACCGCGCGCTGGAGAATCTCGACGTGTGGCTCGAGGCATTCGAGCGCGAGGCGACGCGGCGCGGCACGACGGTGCTGTTCGCCGAAACGACCGCCGATGCCGCGCGGCTCGTGGCCGACATCGCGCGCCGGCACGACGTGAAGAAGGTCATCAAGACCAAGTCGATGGTGTCCGAGGAAATGCAGCTGAACGCGGTGCTCGCCGAGATGGGCGTGCAGTCGATCGAGACGGACCTCGGCGAATACATCCTGCAGATCAACGACAACGAGCCGCCGAGCCACATCATTGCGCCCGTCGTGCACAAGGACAAGGACGAGATCGCCGACCTGTTCGCGCGCACGCACCGGCGCGAGCGGCTCACCGAGATTCCGGACATGACGCGCGAGGCGCGCGAGGTGCTGCGCCCGCATTTCATGTCGGCCGACATGGGCGTGACGGGCGGCAACTTCGTGATCGCCGAGACGGGCTCGGTCGCGATCGTGACGAACGAAGGGAACGAGGGCATGTGCACGGTCATGCCCCGCGTGCATGTCGCGGTGACGGGCATCGAGAAGGTGCTGCCGACGCTCGAGGATCTCGCGACCGCGATGCGGCTGCTGCCGCGTTCCGCGACCGGGCAGAAGACGTCGAACTATTTCTCGCTGCTGACCGGGCCGCGCGGGCCCGGCGACGAGGACGGCCCCGAGCACAACTACGTGGTGCTCGTCGACGGCGGCCGCACGGGCCTGATCGGCGGCGAATTCCAGGAGATGCTGCGCTGCATCCGCTGCGGCGCGTGCATGAACCATTGCCCGGTGTACCAGAAGGTCGGCGGTCATGCGTACGGCTGGGTCTATCCGGGGCCGATGGGATCGGTGCTGACGCCGAGCTACGTCGGGCTCGATCGCGCGCTCGACCTGCCGCAGGCAGCGACGCTGTGCGGCGAATGCGACAGCGTATGTCCGGTCGGGATTCCGTTGTCGCACCTGTTGCGCACGCTGCGCGAGAAGCAGGTCGAGCGCCATCTGCGGCCGTGGCGCGAGCGGGCGGCGCTCGCCGCGTGGGGTTTCCTCGCCCGGCGGCCGATGCTGTATGCGCTGACGACCAAGCTCGCGGTGCGCGTCCTCGAGCGGCTGGGCGACAATGGCGGCATGCTGCGGCGCCTGCCGTTGATGGGCGGCTGGATGGACACGCGCGACATGCCGACACCGACCGGGCGCACGTTCCGCGAGCTGTACGCGGCGTCGCAAAGCCACCTCGGCTGACACTGTTCAGCGAGCAGCAACAGTGCGTTCGCTATTCGCATATTTATCTCGATAGATGCGATCTATAGAATCTTGGCTGTAGTCCCCGGAATCGGGTTTCGGGGTGCGAGGTCAAGGAGGTACGCATCATGAAAAAGACAATATCGATGTACTGGCCGCTGGCAATCGTGGTTCCGCTGGCGGCGGCTGCCTATCTGCATGCGGTGGCCGACGCGCCGTCGCGCGGCCCGCTCGCGGCTCATCAGGCGTCCGCCGAACTTGCGCGCGCGGTGTCGTTCGGGCTGGTCGACGACGCGGCGAAGCCGCTGCCGGCCGCATCCGGCGACGTCGTGATCGCTGCGCCCAAGGCGCTGTAAGGCACGTCGCCGTCGCTTCGCGCGGCGGCGCGATTTCGGGCGCCTTTGTATAATGGCGTGTTCTTCTTCCCACGCGGTTCGCCGCGGTTTTCCGATAGTGCGATGACCCGCGTAGCGATCTGTTTCGTCTGTCTCGGCAATATCTGCCGTTCGCCCACGGCGGAAGGCGTGATGCGCCACCAGGTGGGCGCGGCCGGGCTGGCCGACCGGATCGTGATCGATTCGGCCGGCACCGGCGACTGGCACGTCGGCGAGCCGCCCGACTCGCGCGCGCAGGCGGCGGCCCGCACCCGCGGCTATGACCTGTCGGCGCTGCGGGCGCGGCAGGTGAGCGCGGCGGATTTCGAGCGCTTCGACCTGCTGCTGGCGATGGACGAAGCCAACCTCGCGGAATTGCGCCGGCGCTGTCCGCCGGCGTATCGCGACAAGGTGCGCCTGCTGATGGAATTCGCGCCGGGCGCGGCCGAGACCGAGGTGGCCGATCCTTATTTCGGCGGCGAGCAGGGCTTCGAACAGGTGCTCGATCAGGTCGAGCGCGCGTGCGCGGGCCTGCTGGACACGCTGCGCAGTCGCGCCGCGCGCTGATCGACACGGGAAATTCAGCGGTTTGCGAATACCCTGTCGAAGACATGGATACTTGACTAAAATCGTCAAATATTTATACTTGACCAAAATCGTCAAGATTGCAGTCCCCTAGACACCATGAGACTCACCACCAAAGGCCGTTTCGCCGTCACGGCGATGATTGACTTGGCACTGCGCCAGGAGCAGGGCCCGGTGACGCTTGCAGGCATCAGCCAGCGCCAGCGGATTTCGCTCTCGTATCTCGAACAGCTGTTCGGCAAGCTGCGCAGGCATGAAATCGTCGAATCCGTGCGCGGCCCGGGCGGCGGCTACAACCTCGCGCGTCGCGCGCAGGACGTCACCGTTGCCGACATCATCATCGCGGTCGATGAACCGCTCGACGCCACGCAGTGCGGCGGCAAAGGCACATGCGACGGCTCGAAGCAGCCCGACGGCCATTGCATGACGCACGAGCTGTGGTCGACGCTGAACCAGAAAATGGTCGAATACCTCGATTCGGTGTCGCTGCAGGATCTCGTCGATCAGCAGCGCGCACGCGAGGGCGCCCCTGCGGTGCTGCGCGACCGTCGCGCGCCGGAGCCCGTCGCCGCACCGGCCGAGCCCGTGCGCACGATGCCGCTCGGCCCCAATTCGGTGTTCAACATCGCGAGTTCGTGAGCGCGAAGGCGCCCGTCACACCCCATAACGCACATAGTCCCTGCACAGAATACCCGGAGCGACAGATGACCCAAGAGACTCTCCACCTGCCCATCTATATGGATTACAGCGCGACGACGCCCGTCGATCCGCGCGTGGTCGACAAGATGGTGCCGTACCTGCGCGAGCAGTTCGGCAACCCGGCGTCGCGCAGCCACGCTTATGGCTGGGACGCGGAGCGTGCGGTCGAGGAAGCGCGCGAACAGGTGGCCGCACTCGTGAACGCCGATCCGCGCGAGATCATCTGGACGTCCGGCGCCACCGAGTCGGACAACCTCGCGATCAAGGGCGCCGCGAATTTCTACAAGGGCAAGGGCAAGCACATCGTCACGGTGAAGACCGAGCACAAGGCCGTGCTCGACACGTGCCGCGAGCTCGAGCGCGACGGTTTCGAAGTCACCTACCTCGACGTGAAGGAAGACGGCCTGATCGATCTCGACGTGCTCAAGGCCGCGTTGCGCCCGGACACGATCCTCGTGTCGGTGATGCACGTGAACAACGAGATCGGCGTGATCCAGGACATCGAGACGATCGGCGAAATCTGCCGCGAGAAGGGCATCGTGTTCCACGTCGATGCCGCGCAGTCGACCGGCAAGGTCGAAATCGACCTCGCGAAGCTGAAGGTCGACCTGATGTCGTTCTCGGCCCACAAGACTTACGGCCCGAAGGGCATCGGCGCGCTGTACGTGCGCCGCAAGCCGCGCGTGCGCATCGAGGCGCAGATGCACGGCGGCGGTCACGAGCGCGGCATGCGTTCGGGCACGCTGCCGACGCACCAGATCGTCGGCATGGGCGAGGCGTTCCGCATCGCGCGCGAGGAAATGGCGACCGAGAACGAGCGCATCCGCATGCTGCGCGACAAGCTGCTGCGCGGCCTGTCGCAGATCGAGGAAACCTATGTGAACGGCGACATGGACCACCGTGTCCCGCACAACCTGAACATCAGCTTCAACTTCGTCGAAGGCGAGTCGCTGATCATGGCGATCAAGGACGTCGCGGTGTCGTCGGGCTCCGCGTGCACGTCGGCGTCGCTGGAGCCGTCGTACGTGCTGCGCGCGCTCGGCCGCAACGACGAGCTCGCGCACAGCTCGATCCGCTTCACGGTCGGCCGCTTCACGACGGAGCAGGAAGTCGACTTCGTGATCGATCTGCTGAACAGCAAGATCGCGAAGCTGCGCGAACTGTCGCCGCTCTGGGAAATGCACCAGGAAGGCATCGATCTGTCGACGATCGAATGGGCCGCGCACTGATACCGCATTGAATGCAACCGCGGGCGGATTGACGCACGCAGACGTAACGAGTCAAGGAGTCTGAGTCATGTCTTACAGCAACAAGGTTCTGGATCACTACGAAAACCCGCGCAACGTCGGTTCGTTCGCGAAGGACGACGACACGGTCGGCACGGGCATGGTCGGCGCGCCGGCGTGCGGCGACGTGATGAAGCTGCAGATCCGCGTCGGCGCGGACGGCGTGATCGAAGACGCGAAGTTCAAGACCTACGGTTGCGGTTCGGCGATCGCATCGAGCTCGCTCGTCACCGAATGGGTGAAGGGCAAGACGCTCGACGAGGCACTGTCGATCAAGAACACGCAGATCGCCGAGGAACTCGCGCTGCCGCCGGTGAAGATTCACTGCTCGATCCTCGCGGAAGACGCGATCAAGGCAGCCGTGGCCGACTACAAGAAGCGCCACGACACCAAGGAAAGCGATCAGGCAGCAGCCTGACCGGCATCGAGCGTTGTGAAGGAACGCGGTGCGTCGTCCAGGCGCCCCGCGGCAAGGACATCATGGCAATTACACTGACCGAAAAAGCAGCACAACACGTCCAGAAATACCTCGTCCGTCGCGGCAAGGGTGTGGGCCTGCGGCTTGGCGTTCGCACGACCGGGTGCTCGGGGCTCGCGTACAAGCTCGAGTATGTCGACGAGCTGGCTCCCGAGGATCAGGTGTTCGAGAGCCATGGCGTGAAGGTCGTCGTCGATCCGAAGAGCCTCGCCTATATCGACGGCACCGAGCTCGACTTCGCCCGCGAAGGCCTGAACGAAGGGTTCAAGTTCAACAACCCGAACGTGAAGGACGAGTGCGGGTGCGGGGAATCGTTCCGCGTGTGACGCGGCTCCCTCCGCGCGATGCGGGCAAGAGGCGGCACGGGCCGCCTTTTTAATGTGCGGCGTTTGCCGCGCGACGAACCGGAATTGAACGCGACGATGGTTTCGCTGAAAGACAGCCATTTCGACCTGTTTCACCTGCCGGCGCAATTCGCGCTCGACGAGGCGGCGCTCGACGCCGCCTACCGGACGGTGCAGACGCAGGTGCACCCGGACCGCTTCGCGGCGGCCGGCGATGCGCAAAAGCGCATCGCGATGCAATGGGCCACGCGCGCGAACGAGGCGTACCGCACGCTGCGCGATCCGCTGAAGCGCGCGTCCTATCTGCTGTCGCTGCGCGGCGTCGACATCGGCGCGGAAAACAACACGGCGATGGAGCCGGCGTTCCTGATGCAGCAGATGGAGTGGCGCGAGGGCATCGAGGATGCCGCGGCCGCCCGCAACGTCGACGCGCTCGACGCGTTGCTCGCCGAGTTGCGCGACGAGAAGCGCGTGCGCGTCGAGCGCCTCGGCACGCTGCTCGACAGCGGTGCCGACCAGGCCGCCGCGGAAGCCGTGCGTCAGCTGATGTTCATCGAACGGGTCGCGTCGGAAGTGGGCGCGCAGATCGAGCGCCTCGAAACTTAACCGCGTGCCTCGCGGCACGCGCAGCAAACGGGCCGAGCGCCCGAACGAACCAAGATGGCTTTACTGCAAATTTCCGAACCGGGCATGGCGCCGGCGCCGCACCAGCGGCGACTCGCCGTCGGGATCGATCTCGGCACGACGAACTCGCTCGTCGCCGCCGTGCGCAACAGCGTGCCCGAAGTCCTGCCGGACGAAGCCGGCCGCCTGCTGCTGCCGTCGGTGGTCCGTTACCTCGAGAAGGGCGGCCGCCGCATCGGCCACGAAGCGAAGGAGCAGGCCGCGACCGATCCGCGCAATACGATCGTGTCGGTCAAGCGCTTCATGGGCCGCGGCAAGGCCGAGGTCGAAGGCGCGGCGAACGCGCCGTACGAATTCGTCGACGCGCCTGGCATGGTGCAGATCCGCACGATCGACGGCGTGAAGAGCCCGGTCGAAGTGTCGGCCGAGATTCTCGCGACGCTGCGCTATCGCGCGGAAGACACGCTCGGCGACGAGCTGGTCGGTGCGGTGATCACGGTGCCCGCCTACTTCGACGACGCACAGCGCCAGGCGACCAAGGACGCCGCGCGCCTCGCCGGCCTCAACGTGCTGCGCCTGCTGAACGAACCGACCGCCGCGGCGATCGCCTACGGTCTCGACAACGCGGCCGAAGGCCTGTACGCGGTGTACGACCTCGGCGGCGGCACGTTCGACCTGTCGATCCTGAAGCTGACGAAGGGCGTGTTCGAAGTGCTGGCCGCGGGCGGCGATTCCGCGCTCGGCGGCGACGATTTCGACCACGCGCTGTTCGATCACGTGCTCGCGCAGGCCGGTATCGACGCGAAGACGCTCGCGCCCGAGGACGTGCGCTTGCTGCTCGATCGCGTGCGCGTGCTGAAGGAAGCGCTGTCGTTCGCGCCCGAGGCGGCGCTCGACGTGACGCTGTCGAGCGGCGCGCACCTCGTGCAGACGATTTCGCACGACACGTTCGCGTCGCTCGTCGAGCCGCTCGTGCAGCGTACGCTCACGCCGACCCGCAAGGCGCTGCGCGATGCACAGGTCACGCCGGCCGACATCAAGGGCGTGGTGCTCGTCGGCGGCGCGACGCGCATGCCGGTGATCCGCGACGCGGTCGCCAAATACTTCGGCCAGCCGCCGCTCGTGAACCTCGATCCGGATCAGGTCGTCGCGCTCGGCGCGGCGATCCAGGCCGATCTGCTCGCGGGCAATCGCGGCACCGGCGACGACTGGCTGCTGCTCGACGTGATTCCGCTGTCGCTGGGTGTCGAGACGATGGGCGGCCTCGTCGAGAAGATCATTCCGCGCAACTCGACGATTCCGATCGCGCGTGCGCAGGAATTCACGACCTTCAAGGACGGCCAGACCGCGATGGCGATCCACGTCGTGCAGGGCGAGCGCGAGCTCGTCGCCGACTGCCGGTCGCTCGCGCGCTTCGAGCTGCGCGGCATTCCGCCGATGACGGCGGGCGCCGCACGCATTCGCGTGACCTATCAGGTCGACGCGGACGGCCTGTTGTCGGTGTTTGCGCGCGAGCAGTTGTCGGGCGTCGAGGCATCGGTCGTCGTGAAGCCGTCGTACGGCCTTGCCGACGACGACATCGCGAAGATGCTGGAAGACAGTTTCAAGACCGCCGAAATCGACATGCGCGCCCGTGCGCTGCGCGAAGCGCAGGTCGAGGCCGAGCGGATGCTCGAGGCGACGCAGGCCGCGCTGGCGGCTGACGGCGAACTGCTCGATGCCGGCGAGCGCGCGCGGGTCGACGCGCTGGCTGCCGCGCTGCGCGCGGTCGCGCAGGGCGACGATACGAATGCGATCGAAGCGGCGACCAAGGCGCTGGCCGACGGTACCGACGAATTCGCGGCGCGCCGGATGGACAAGAGCATCAAGCGCGCGCTGTCGGGCCGCCGGCTCGACGAGATCTGAACCCACGAACCGCGCATCGGCCGGCCACGGCCCGCGCGCTAATGAACCACGCGGCGCCTGGCGCCGCACCCTGACTGACGGAACGGACATGCCTCAACTGGTGGTGCTGCCTCACGTCGAACTGTGCCCGGATGGCGCGGTGATCGACGCGACGCCCGGCAAGAGTATCTGCGACAACCTGCTCGACAACGGGATCGAGATTGAGCACGCATGCGAGAAGTCGTGCGCATGCACGACGTGCCACGTGGTGATCCGCGAAGGCTTCAACGATCTCGCGCCGTCCGAGGAGGACGAGGACGATCTGCTGGACAAGGCGTGGGGCCTCGAGCCGACGTCGCGCCTGTCGTGCCAGGCGATCGTGAAGGAAGATTCGGACCTGGTGGTCGAGATTCCGAAGTACTCGATCAACCACGCGAAGGAAAATCACTGACCGAAACCGGAGGCAGGCGATGAAATGGACCGATTCGCGTGAAATAGCCATTGCACTGGCGGACAAGCACCCGGACATCGACCCGCAGCGGATCAACTTCGTCGACCTGCGCCAATGGGTGCTGGAGCTCGACGGCTTCGACGACGATCCGGCGCACTCGGGCGAGAAGATCCTCGAGGCGATCCAGGCGCACTGGATCGACGAATCCGACTTCGACGACGAGGACTGACCGACCCGGCCGGCCACGGCGTACGCTGCAATGGTGTACGCCGCGCCAATGAAAAAACGGCTCGTGAGCGCCTGCTCGCGAGCCGTTTTCGTTTTGGGCGAAGTGCCCGCGCGCGACGCGTGGGCAGCGACGCCGGCGATGACGCGATTGGGAGCTTACGCGCCGACCAGCGTGCCGTTCTCGATCCGTACGCGCTGGCCCTGGCCGAACGGCGGCGGGTTGCGATACGTGAACGTGCGCATCGCGCCGCTTTCCATCTGCACTTGCACCTGATAGTCGGTTTCCGCGCGGACCTGTTTCTCGACCTGGTTGCCGGCGAGACCGCCGCCCAGCGCGCCGATGATCGTCATCGCGGTGCGGCCGTTGCCGTGGCCGAACTGATTGCCGAGCAGGCCGCCGGCCGCCGCGCCGCCCACGGCGCCGATGCCCGAGCTCTGGCCCGGCGTGCGCGTTTGCGTGATCGAGACGACCGTGCCGCAACTCTGGCAGTAGGCTTGCGCAGGCGCCGACGGCTGCTGCGCATATTGCGGCGGCTGCGGGGCGGTCGTGTGACGGCGGTGCGGCGCAGCCGGGCGCGGCGCGGGCTTCGGCTCGGCCTGCGCGACGGCGGCCTTCTGCTGCGCGGCGGCCTGTTCCGCGGCCTGTCGCTGCGCTTGCGCGGCCAGCGCGGCGCTGGCGGCCGCGGCCGTATCGACCGCCGGCTGCGACGCGATCAGCGCGGCCTGGGTCTGGCCGTTCTGTTCGCTGCTGCTGGTGGCTTTCGGGAAGACGCCCGTGATCGCTGCCGTCGCCGCGAGGCTGGCGACGATGACGGCGCCCGCCGCGGTGGCGATCAGCGGGTGGAGGCGTTGCTTTTGCGGCGTGGTCTGATTCTGGTTGTCCATTTTTTTCTCCAATGTCGATCCGGATCGGCGCGTGGCGCCGGAGCTGGATCCCACGCTCGGGAGCGATCAGACTCGGCGTTCCTGCGCCTCGTTCTGGTCCCGTGGTCATGCGTGGTGACGCAACAGGAGTGTCGTCCACGGCCCCGGGGCACGCCGTATCAAGGTGTAACGAATTGCAGCGGGGCGTCGGCGGCCGTTTCCGGGAAAACCCGCAGAAGGGCGTCGCGACGAGGGAGTAAAACGGGGGAGGATCGAAGGCCGGCGGACGCCGGCTGGCGGGATTTACGCGTCGTTACAAAGGCGACGCGTGCGCGCCACGGGGCGCGGCGCACACGCGGTTGCGGCTGTCAGTCCTCGCGGCGCAGATGCGGGAACAGCAGCACGTCGCGGATCGTCGGGCTGTCGGTCAGCAGCATCACGAGACGGTCGATGCCGATCCCGCAGCCGCCGGTCGGCGGCATCCCGTATTCGAGCGCGCGGATGTAGTCGGCGTCGAAGAACATCGCTTCCTCGTCGCCTGCATCCTTCTGCTCGACCTGCTTCTTGAAGCGCGCGGCCTGGTCTTCCGGATCGTTCAGCTCCGAGAAGCCGTTCGCGATCTCGCGGCCGGTCATGAACAGCTCGAAGCGCTCGGTGATGCCCGGCACCGTATCCGATGCGCGTGCGAGCGGCGACACCTCGACCGGGTAGTCGATGATGAACGTCGGTTCCCACAGCTGCGCTTCGGCCGTTTCCTCGAAGAGCGCGAGCTGCAGCGCGCCGATGCCCGCGTTCAGGAACGCCGGCTGCGACACGTCGACGCCGAAGCGCTTCAGCTCGGTGCGCAGGAACGCGTCGTCCGACAACTGGCCGTCGGTGTAGTCCGGTGCGTACTTCTGGATCGCCTGCGTGATCGTCAGGCGATGGAACGGCTTCGCGAGGTCGAGTTCGCGGCCCTGATACTGGATCGTCGCGGTGCCGAGCGCGTCGATCGCCGCCTGGCGGATCAGTTGCTCGGTGAAGTCCATCAGCCAGCGGTAGTCGGTGTACGCGGCGTAGAACTCCATCATCGTGAATTCCGGGTTGTGCCGCGGCGACACGCCTTCATTCCGGAAATTGCGGTTGATCTCGAACACGCGTTCGAAGCCGCCGACGATCAGGCGCTTCAGGTACAGCTCCGGCGCGATGCGCAGGAACATCTGCATGTCGAGCGCATTGTGATGCGTGACGAACGGCTTCGCGGCCGCGCCGCCCGGGATCGGGTGCAGCATCGGCGTCTCGACTTCCATGAAGTCGGCGTTGTCCATGAACTTGCGGATCGACGCGATCGTCTTCGTGCGGGCGCGGAACGTGTCGCGCGTTTCCGGCGTGACGATCAGGTCGACGTAGCGCTGGCGGTAGCGCATTTCCTGGTCGGACAGGCCGTGGAACTTGTCCGGCAGCGGACGCAGCGCCTTCGACAGCAGGCGCAGCTCCTTGCACTGGACCGACAGCTCGCCCTTGTTGGTGCGGAACAGCACGCCGCGCGCGGCGACGATGTCGCCAAGGTCCCACTTCTTGAACGCGTCGTAGGTGTCGGCGCCGACGTCGTTCGGCGTCACGAAGAACTGGATCTGGCCCGAGCCGTCCTGCACCGTCGCGAAGCTCGCCTTGCCCATCACGCGCTTGAGCATCATGCGGCCGGCCACCGACACCTCGACCGGGTTCGCTTCGAGCGCGGCCTTGTCCGAATCGGCGAATTTCGCCTGCAGGTCGGCTGCGTGGTGCTCGGGCCGGAAGTCGTTCGGATAGGCGACGCCTTGCTCGCGCAACGCGCGCAGCTTCTCGCGGCGCTCGGCGATGATCTGGTTTTCGTCCGCCGTGACGGCGGGCTGCGTTTGGGTCGGTTCGGTCATGATGGTCGGAATTCGGAGTGGGGTGCGGCAACGCAAACGGAAAGGGCGGCGCGGGGCAGGCCGCGCCGCGGCGCTTACACGCCCTGTTTGAGGCTCGCGCTGATGAAGTCGTCGAGGTCGCCGTCGAGCACCGCACGCGTGTTGCTCATTTCGACGTTCGTACGCAGATCCTTCACGCGGCTCTGGTCGAGCACGTACGAGCGGATCTGGTGGCCCCAGCCCACATCGGTCTTGCTCGATTCGAGCTTGTCCTGCTCGGCCTGACGCTTGCGCATTTCGACTTCGTACAGGCGCGACTTCAGCATCGCCATCGCTTCCGCGCGGTTGCGGTGCTGCGAGCGGTCGTTCTGGCACTGCACGACGATGCCGGTCGGCATGTGCGTGATCCGCACCGCGGAGTCGGTCTTGTTGATGTGCTGGCCGCCCGCGCCCGATGCACGGTACGTGTCGATGCGCAGGTCGGCCGGGTTGATCTCGACTTCGATCGAGTCGTCGATTTCCGGATAGACGAACACCGACGAGAACGACGTATGGCGGCCGCCCGACGAGTCGAACGGCGACTTGCGCACGAGGCGGTGGATGCCCGTTTCGGTGCGCAGGAAGCCGTACGCGTATTCGCCCGTGACCTTGACCGTCGCGTTCTTGATGCCGGCGACGTCGCCGTCGGACTCTTCGAGCACTTCGGCCTTGAAGCCCTTGCGTTCGCAGTAGCGCAGGTACTGGCGCAGCAGCATCGACGCCCAGTCGCACGCCTCGGTGCCGCCGGCGCCGGCCTGGATGTCGATGAAGCAGTTGTTCGGATCGGCCGGGTTCGAGAACATCCGGCGGAACTCGATGTCGCCGACGCGCGCCTCGAGCTTCGCGGCGTCTTCTTCCGACGCGAGAAGCGTGTCCTCGTCGCCTTCCTCGCGTGCCAGCTCGAACAGGTCGAGCGCGTCGCGCAGGTCGCTATCGAGCGCGGTGAGCGTCATGACGACGCCTTCGAGCAGTTTCTTCTCGCGGCCGAGCGCCTGGGCGTTCTTCGAATCGTTCCAGACGTTCGGGTCTTCGAGTGCCTTGTTGACTTCGGTCAGACGCGCAGCTTTGGCGTCGTAGTCAAAGATACCCCCGAAGCTCGCCCGCGCGATTGCGCAGGTCGAGCAGGGAGCTTTCGATCGCGTTGAGACGTTCCGCTTCCATGATCGTTCGCTGTTCCGGCTTCGTAAAAAAGCGGAATTATAGCCGATCGGCAAACTTGCCCGGTGACGCAAACGGTGCTCGCGCATGCGTGGAGGACCCGCCCAACGCGGCGCGCGAGCGTGCGGCGGCGCGTCGCGGGACGGTCGCCGGCTCAGCCGGCCGCGTGTTCGACGATCAACTGCACGCGCGTGACGCCGTTCCACGTATCGGCGACGAGCCGGTACGCGACCAGCGCGCGCGCCGGCAGCGGGTCGGTGTGGTTGAACCAGATCGCGTTGAAGCGCTGGCGGCCACGCGCGAGCTGCAGCTTCAGGTGCTTTTCCTTCACGAGCGACTGCGACACGACGTCGAATTCGCCCGAGAAAAGCGGGGCCGGAAACCCTTGCCCCCACACGGCTTCGTCCAGCAGGCCGACGAACTGCGGCGTGAAGTACGCATCCTCGAGCTCGCCGTCGGTCTCGATCACGCGGGCCAGCGCGTCGTCGGACAGCCATTCGCGCGCGACGGCCTCGAACGCGGCCGCGAAGCGCGGCACGTTTTCGGTGTCGAGCGTGAGGCCGGCCGCCATCGCATGGCCGCCGAACGCGACGATCAGGTCCGGCTCGCGCTTCGACACGAGGTCGAGCGCGTCGCGCAGGTGGAAGCCGGCGATCGACCGGCCGGAACCCTTGACGCGCCGGCCTTCGTCGTCGGCGTGCGCGAACGTGAACGACGGACGGTGGAATTTCTCCTTGAGCCGGCCGGCGACGATGCCGATCACGCCCTGGTGCCACGCGGGATTGAACAGCGTGATCGTGCACGCGTCGGCCGGATCGACGTCGGCGAGATCGGCGAGCGCCTGCTGCTGCATGCCGGCCTCGATCTCGCGACGTTCGCGGTTCATCACGTCGAGCTGCTGCGCGAGATCCCACGCGCGGCCGATGTCGTCGGTGATCAGGCACTCGATGCCGAGCGACATGTCGGACAGCCGGCCGGCCGCGTTCAGGCGCGGACCGAGGCCGAAGCCGAGATCGAAGCCCGACGCGGTGCGCGCTTCGCGCGCGGCGGCGCGGAACAGCGCGGCGACGCCCGGCTGCATGCGGCCGTTGCGGATGCGCTGCAGGCCCTGCGCCACGAGCACGCGGTTGTTGCCGTCGAGCCGCACGACGTCGGCGACGGTGCCGAGCGCGACGAGGTCGAGCAGGCCGTCGAGACGCGGCTCGGCTTCCTTGCTCGCGAACGCGCCGCGGCGGCGCAGCTCGGCGCGCAGCGCGAGCAGCACGTAGAACATCACGCCGACGCCGGCGAGGTGCTTGCTCGGGAACGCGCAGCCGGGCTGGTTCGGGTTGACGATCGCGCGCGCGGCGGGCAGCGCGTCGCCGGGCAGGTGGTGGTCGGTCACGAGCACGTCGATGCCGCGCGCGTTCGCGGCTTCGACGCCGGCGACGCTCGCGATCCCGTTGTCGACGGTGATCAGCAGGTCGGGCTTGCGCGCGGCCGCGAGTTCGACGATCTCCGGCGTGAGGCCGTAGCCGTATTCGAAGCGGTTCGGCACCAGGTAGTCGATCTGCGCGCCGAACATCCGCAGGCCGCGCACCGCGACCGCGCAGGCAGTCGCGCCGTCGCAGTCGTAGTCGGCGACGACGAGCAGGCGCCGCTTGTCGGCAATCGCGTCGGCGAGCAGCGTCGCCGCCTCGGCGCAGCCTTTCAGCTCGGTGGGCGGAACCAGGCGCGCGAGCGCGGTCTCGATGTCGACGGGCGACTGCACGCCGCGCGACGCGTACAGGCGCGCGAGGACGGGGTGCAGGCCGTGGCGCGCGAGCACTTCGGCGTCGGCGGGCACGACGGGGCGGGTAACGATCCGGGTCATACGGGGTGGCTGGTCATTCGAACAGGGAGGCGAGCGCGCGGCGGCGCCAGAACTTGCGCAGGTCGCCGCGCGTCGCGTGCAGCGTCACGGAGCTCGTGTCGCCGCACAGCGTGAAATCGACGCTCGCCAGCTCGCCGTTGTGCAGCGCGGCGAGCGCCGGCGCGAACCAGTCGCGCTCGAGCGCGGCGAGGCCGTCGTGCCAGCGCGCCCAGTCCTGCTCGATGAACGGGGTGGTCAGCGCCGGCAGATCGACGAGCGTCGCGCCGTCGGCGGCGGGCAGCGCGCCGAACGTCGCGGGCGGGCGGCTGGCTTCGGTTTGCGCGGCGCGCGCGAGGCCGAGCGCGGCGGGCGATGCGGACAGCACGCGCGCGAACGGCTTGCCGACCGGCTTCAGCGTGCCCTGCGCATGGAACCAGATCGAATTGACGGCCGGCAGGCCGCGCGCCTCGCGGGCTTCGTTGACCGGATGCTGGAACCACGCCATCTGCACTTCGTTCTGCAGTTTCATCCACATCCGCGAGCGCTCGCCCGTATGGGCCTCGTGCGGCAGCCAGATCTCGATGTTGCGGCCGCTGGCGCGCAGCGGCGCCGCGCCGGCGAGGCGCGCGAGCTGGTCGCTCGACAGGTACCAGCGCGCCGGGTTCGGCGCTTCGAGCCGCACGCCGAGCTCCTCGATCAGCGGCCGCGCGACCGCGAGCAGCGCGGCCGCGTCGCCGTCGTCGAGCGCGAGGGCGGCCGGATCGACGAGCACCAGGTGATCGTGCGCGATTTCGACGTGCACGGGCTCGACGCATGCCCACGCGTGCGTGCCGGGGTCGCCGCCGTCGGCCAGCAGCATGTAGGGCGCGAGCGGCGCCTCGTCCGCGGCGTTGCCCTGCGTGGCGCCGAATCGGCTTGCCAGCCAGCGCTCGTGCGGCAGCGTGCGCTGGAAGTCCTCGCCGGCCACGCGCTCGACGACGCTTGCGCGGGCGAGCAACTTTTGAAGCGCGGGGCTGTCCAGCGTGTGCAGGGACGAGGCCGCATCGGCCGCCGACGGCAGCGCGAACGGAACGAGAAAATGGAGGCGTCGGTCGTGCATGATGGTGCGCATTGTATGGCAAACTGCGCGCGTGATCGGGCCGGCTGACGGCCCGTTCGCGTCCGGCGGCCGTTTTTCGACCGTGCCGGGGGCCGGCCGCTACCGGCCACGACCCGGCGGCGGTCCGGCCGCCGCGCACCTGTCCGCCGTAACCAGCAGAAAGGATTCGCTTGAAACTTCCGTACGAATGGCAGATCGGCTGGCGCTACACGCGCGCCGGCAAACGCACGACCGGCAACGGCTTCATTTCCTTCATCGCGCTCGTATCGATGCTCGGGATCGCGCTCGGCGTCGCGGCGCTGATCGTCGTGCTGTCGGTGATGAACGGCTTCCAGAAGGAGGTGCGCGACCGCATGCTGTCGGTGCTCGCGCACGTCGAGGTGTTCTCGCCGACGGGCTCGATGCCCGACTGGCAACTGACCGCGCAGGAAGCGCGCCGCAATCCGTCGGTGATCGGCGCGGCGCCGTACGTCGACGCGCAGGCGTTGCTCACGCGCCAGGACGCGGTGAGCGGCGTGATGCTGCGCGGCGTCGAGCCGTCGCTCGAACCGCAGGTGTCGGACATCGGCAAGGACATGAAGGCGGGCCAGCTGGCCGCGCTCGTGCCCGGCCAGTTCGGCATCGTGCTCGGCGACGCGCTCGCCGGCAACCTCGGCGTGACGGTCGGCGACAAGATCACGCTGGTCGCGCCCGAAGGCTCGATCACGCCGGCCGGCATGATGCCGCGGCTCAAGCAGTTCACGGTCGTCGGCGTGTTCGAGTCCGGCCACTACGAATACGACAGCACGCTCGCGATGATCAACATCCGCGACGCCGAGGCGCTGTTCAGGATGAGCGCGCCGACCGGCGTGCGGCTGCGGCTCACCGACATGCAGAAGGCGCCGCAGGTCGCGCTCGAGCTGTCGCATACGCTGTCGGGCAGCCTGTACATCCGCGACTGGACCCAGCAGAACAAGACCTGGTTCTCGGCCGTGCAGATCGAGAAGCGGATGATGTTCATCATCCTCACGCTGATCATCGCGGTGGCCGCGTTCAACCTCGTGTCGTCGCTCGTGATGACGGTGACCAACAAGCAGGCCGACATCGCGATCCTGCGCACGCTCGGCGCGCAGCCGGGGTCGATCATGAAGATCTTCGTCGTGCAGGGTGTGACGATCGGTTTCGTCGGCACCGCGTCCGGCGTCGCGCTCGGCTGCCTGATCGCATGGAGCATCCCGTGGCTGATCCCGATGATCGAGCACCTGTTCGGCGTGCAGTTCCTGCCGCCGTCGGTGTACTTCATCAGCGAGCTGCCGTCCGAACTCGTCGCGAGCGACGTGATCCGGATCGGGCTGATCGCGTTCGCGCTGTCGGCCGTCGCGACGCTTTATCCAAGCTGGCGCGGCGCGAAGGTGAAGCCGGCGGAGGCGCTCCGCTATGAATGACCGCGCGGCCGCATTCGCGGATTCACGACAACAACACAACGGACAGGATTCGGCAGGTATGCAGGAATACGTGCTTCAGGCGCGCGGGATCACGAAGGCGTTCGTGCAGGGCGGCTTCAACGTGCAGGTGCTCAACAACACCGAGCTGACGGTGCGGCGCGGCGAGAAGCTCGCGGTCGTCGGGGCGTCGGGCTCCGGCAAGAGCACGCTGCTGCACGTGCTGGGCGGGCTCGACGAGCCGAGCGCCGGCGAAGTGTCGCTGCTCGGCAAGCCGTTTACGCAGCTCGCCGAGCGCGAGCGCAACGAGCTGCGCAACCGCGCGCTCGGCTTCGTCTACCAGTTCCATCACCTGCTGCCCGAGTTCACGGCGCTCGACAACGTTGCGATGCCGCTGCGCATCCGCCGGATGACGACCGAGGACGCACGCGGGCAGGCACAGGCGATGCTCGAACGCGTCGGTCTCGGCCCGCGTGCGAAGCATCGGCCGGGCGAGTTGTCGGGCGGCGAACGGCAGCGCGTCGCGATCGCGCGTGCGCTGGTCACGAAGCCCGCGTGCGTGCTCGCCGACGAGCCGACCGGCAACCTCGACGGCACGACGGCCGACACGGTGTTCAACCTGATGCTCGAACTGTCCGAGACGCTCGAAACGAGTTTCGTGATCGTCACGCACGACCCCGATCTCGCCGCGCGCTGCGACCGCATCATGCGGCTGCGCGACGGCGTGTTGCACGAGGAGCCGGCGCTGCCGGTGTAAAAAAGCCACGCCGTTGGCCGTGCCGGCTCGCCGCGGCACGGCGCAACGGCGCAGGACCGCTGCCATGTGGATCGACACGCATTGTCATCTCGATGCCGCCGAATTCGACGCCGACCGCGACGCGGTCGCGCACGCCGCGCGCGCGGCCGGCGTGTCGCGCGTCGTGATCCCGAGCATCGGGCGCGACAACTTCACGACGGTGCGCGAACTCGCGCAGCGCACGCCCGGCGCGGCGTACGCGCTTGGCATCCATCCGATGTATACGCCGCAGGCGCGCGACGCCGATCTCGACCGGCTGCGCATGGAGATCGAGGCGAGTCTCGACGATCCGCGTTTCGTCGCGATCGGCGAGATCGGGCTCGACTATTTCGTGCCGGGGCTCGATGAAGAGCGCCAACAGTTCTTCTACCAGGGCCAGCTCAGGCTCGCGCGGGAATTCGACTTGCCCGTGCTGTGTCACGTGCGCAAGTCGCAGGACCGCGTGCTCGCCGGGCTGCGCCGTTTCGGCGTGCGGCGCGGCATCGCGCATGCGTTCAACGGCAGTTTCCAGCAGGCCGAAGCGTATCTGGCGCAAGGCCTGCATCTCGGCTTCGGCGGCAACGTGACCTTCACGCGCGCGCGGCAGATCCGCCGGCTCGCCGCCGAGTTGCCGCTCGACGCGCTCGTCGTCGAGACCGACGCGCCCGACATCGCGCCCGAATGGGCATACAAATCCCGCAACACGCCCGACCAGGTGGCGCGCATCGGCGGCGTGCTCGCCGAATTGCGCGGGCTCGATACTGGCGAACTGGCCGTATGCACTTCGGCTAACGCGCTCGCCGCGCTGCCGCGACTCGCACTTTCGTCCGCATAATCGTTGCCGGAAGGCGCCGCCCGGGCAGGGCTCGCGCCGGGTCGACGAGGAGGCGGAATGCGCGTGTGGTGGATCGCGTTCGCGCTCGGCGTCGTCGTGCTGCAGCGGCAGGCGGCGTTGCCGGGGGCGATCGCATGGACGGTCGGAGCAGCCGTGCTCGCGGGCTGCGCGGCGCTGGGCGCGTGGTGCATGCGGCGACGGCGCACGCGTGCGGTCGTGGTGTGCGGCTGGATGCTGTGTGTGCTCGCGGCCTGCGTCGCGGGGTTCGGCTATGCGGCCGCGCGGGCCGAGTGGCGGCTCGGCGACAGCCTCCCGCCGGAGTGGGAAGGGCGCGACATCGTCGTCACGGGTGTGATCCGCGGATTGCCCGTCGTCGACGAGACGGGGGCGCGGCTGCTGTTCGCGGTCGAATCGAACGATGCGGGGCTCGCCCGCTTTCCGCCATTGATCCGCTTGTCGTGGCGCGCATACGGCGCACCCGCGACACGCGATGCGCTTCCCGATTTGCGCGCGGCCCAGCGCTGGCGTTTCGTCGTGCGTCTCAAGCGTCCGCATGCCGAGGCCAATCCCGGCGTGCGCGACAGCGAGGCGGCGTGGCTCGCGGCAGGCATTCGCGCGATCGGCTATGTCAGCGCGCCGCGTCGGGCCGTATTGCTCGATGCGCGCGCGGCGGGATGGCGCGCATCGATCGACCGCGTGCGCGACGCGCTGCGGGCACGCATCGGCGAGGTGCTCGGCACCGATGCGGCGCACCGCGGCATCGTCGCCGCGTTGGCGATCGGCGACCAGTCGGGCATCGGCGACGACGACTGGCGCGTCCTGCGCACTACGGGCACGAGCCATCTGGTCGCGATTTCGGGTCTCCATGTCGGGCTGGTCGGCGCGATTGCCGGCTGGCTCGTCTCGCTGGTCTGGCGCCGCGTGCGCTGGCGCGCGCGGGCCGCGACGCTCGTGTTGCCGGCGCCGTACGCGGCCGCGCTCGCCGCGCTGGCGGCCGCGGCGGGCTATGCCGCGCTCGCCGGCTTCAACGTACCGGCACAGCGCGCGTGGTGGATGATCGCGGGCGGCGGCATCGCGTATCTGGCTGGCCGCAGCGTGCCGACTTCCGCGGTGCTGTGTGCGGCGCTCGGCGGCGTGCTGCTCGCCGATCCGTGGGCCGTGCTGTCGGCCGGGTTCTGGCTGTCGTTCGGCGCGGTCGCCGTGATCCTGCTGGCCGTCGCCGGCTGGCGCGCGGTGCGGGAACTCGACGAGAACGACGGGATCGACGAGAACGACGAAACGGGCGCGGAAAGCCGCACGGCCGGCTTGCGCAGGCGATTGCGCGGGTGGGCGACGCGCTGCCGGCGCCGCATCGCCGAGGCCACGCGCGTGCAGTACGCGGTGACGATCGGTCTCGCGCCGCTCACCGCCGCATGGTTCGCGCAGGTTTCCCTGTCGGGCCCGTTCGGCAATGCGTTCGCGATTCCGTGGGTCAGCTCGGTCGTCACGCCCGTCGTGCTGGCCGGCATCGCGTTGCCGGCGCCGTTCGATGCCGGTGCGTTCATGCTCGCCCATGCGGCGCTCGCACCGATGATGACGCTGCTCGGGCACCTGGCCGACTGGCCGGCCGGCGTGCTCTGGCTGCGCATGCCCGAGTGGCCGGTACTGGCGCTGGCATGCGTGGGCGTCGCCTGGGCGCTGATGCCGCGCGGCTGGCCGTTGCGCTGGGCGGCGCCGGTCACGTGGCTGCCGCTCGTCGCGCCGGCGCCCGACGCGCCGCCGGCGGGCGGCTTCCGGCTGACCGTGCTCGACGTCGGGCAGGGCGCGGCGGTGCTGGTCGAGACCGCGCGGCGCACCTTGCTGTTCGATGCGGGGCCCGGCGCGGAATCGACGCATGCCGGTACGCGGATCGTCGCGCCGGCGTTGCGGGCGCGCGGCATCGCGGCGATCGATTCGCTCGTGCTCAGTCATGCGGATGCCGATCATGCAGGCGGTGCTTCGGCCGTCTATGCGGCGACCGACGTGCGCCAGCTGCTGGCCGGCATCGCGCCGCGGCACCGGCTGTGGCGCGAGGCGCAGGCGGCCGGCGTGGCCGATCGGCTGCCGTGCGCGGCCGGGCAGCGCTGGACCTGGGACGGCGTCGTCTTTACGATGCTGTGGCCGCCGGACGGGGTGGGCACGGGTTCGTCGAACGGGCAATCGTGCGTGCTGCGCATCGACGCGGGCGGCACGTCGGCCCTGTTGACGGGCGACATCGAGGCGGCCGCCGAGCGCCGGCTGGTGGCCGATGCGCGCGATGCGCTGGCCGCGCAGATCCTGGTCGTTCCGCATCACGGCAGCCGCACGTCGTCGGTCGAACCTTTCCTCGATTCGGTCGGGCCGCGCGTCGCGGTATTTCCTGTAGGCTATCGCAATCGTTTCGGGCATCCGCACCGGACCGTGCTCGCCCGCTACGAGGCGCGCGGGATTCCGCTGCCGCGCACCGATCGCGACGGCGCCGTGCGGTTCGACGTCGCGCCGGCCCGCGGCGGGTTCGCATTCGCGCGCTATCGCGACGAACGGCGCCGGTACTGGATGGACCGGTAAGCGTGGCGACGGCCGGCGTATCGGGACGGGCGGCCCGGCGTGCCGTGCCGCGGCCCGGTTCCGACAGAAATATGACGCAGGGGAATGGCGTAAGCGCTGACGCACCCCTTCCCGGCGACCGCGAAGCATGGGACGAGAGTAGGCGCTAAAGCGCTAACTCCCGTCGACCGCGAAGCATGGGACGAGAGTAAGCGCTAAAGCGCTAACTCTCGTCGACAAAGGAGACACCGGCATTTGAAGGACATCCTCCACTTCTCGCACGCGAACGGCTTCCCGGCGTCGACGTACCGGACGATCTTCGCCGAACTCGCCGACGACTACGAGCTGCGCTACATCGAACGGATCGGCCACGACCGCCGCTACCCGGTGACGCGCGACTGGCCGCATCTCGTCGAACAACTGCTCGACGATATCGGCAGCCGCTACGAGCGCCCGGTCTGGCTCGTCGGCCATTCGCTCGGCGGCTACCTGTCGCTGATGGCCGCGCTGAAGAAGCCGCAGTGGGTGCGCGGCGTCGTGATGATCGATTCGCCGATCATCGCGGGCTGGCGTGCCGGCGCGTTGCGCGCGAGCCAGTGGGCGGGGCTCGACGAGCGGCTGTCGCCGGCCGCGGCGACGCGCAACCGGCGCACGCGCTGGATGAGCCGCGACGAAGTCTGGCGGCACTTCCGCGAGAAGCCCGCGTTCGCGCGCTGGGACGAACGGATGCTCGCCGACTATATCGACTACGGCATCCCGCAGGCCGGCCCCGACGGCGCACGCGCGCTCGCGTTCGACCGGCAGGTCGAATACCTGATCTACCGGACGCTGCCGCACACGCTCGGCCCGCGGCTCGCGCACGGCGCGCCGGTGCCGCTCGGCTTTCTCGCCGGCACGCGCTCGCGCGAGGTGCGGCAGGTCGGGCTCGATGCGACGCGCCGTGCGACGCGCGGGCGCATCGAATGGCTGGAAGGCAGTCATCTGTTCCCGATGGAGCGGCCGATCGAGACCGCCCGCGCATTGCAGCGGATGCTGAATTCGCTGAAGGCGGAAGAGGGCGGCGTTTCGGGCGGCATTTCGCAGGCCGGCGCGCCGCTCGCGAAGCGCGCCTGACGTTTCGTCCCGTGCGCCGAGCGCCCGCCGGCGCATGCGCGTGGCGCCACCGGCCGGCCGGTTCGCGTCGGCGCGCGTGACCGGCGCGGGTCCGCGCGGGCCGGTACGAAAGGGCGCGATCATCGCGTCAATTGCTGAGAAAAGGGCGGGCTTTACGGTATAATCCGTTTTTCCCGCGAGCATCCAGCGATGACCAAATATGTTTTCGTCACCGGCGGCGTAGTTTCTTCCCTCGGCAAGGGTATTGCCGCCGCCTCTCTCGCCGCGATCCTCGAATCGCGCGGTCTGAAAGTCACCCTCCTCAAGCTCGATCCCTACATCAACGTCGACCCCGGCACGATGAGCCCGTTCCAGCACGGCGAAGTGTTCGTGACGGAAGACGGAGCGGAGACCGACCTCGACCTCGGCCACTATGAGCGCTTCATCAGCACGAAGATGCGCAAGGCCAACAACTTCACGACCGGCCAGATCTACGAATCGGTGATCCGCAAGGAGCGCCGCGGCGACTATCTCGGCAAGACCGTGCAGGTCATTCCGCACATCACGAACGAAATCCAGGCGTTCATCGAGCGCGGGGCGGCATCGGCCACCTGCGGCGAGCCGGACGTCGCGATCGTCGAGATCGGCGGCACGGTCGGCGACATCGAGTCGCTGCCGTTCCTCGAGGCCGCACGTCAGATGAGCCTGCGCCTCGGCCGCAACAGCGCATGCTTCGTGCACCTGACGCTCGTGCCGTACGTCGCGACGGCCGGCGAGCTGAAGACGAAGCCGACCCAGCACAGCGTGCAGAAGCTGCGCGAGATCGGCATCCTGCCGCACGTGCTGCTGTGCCGTGCCGACCGCCGCATTCCCGACGACGAATCGAAGAAGATCTCGATGTTCTCGAACGTGCCGGAAGACGCCGTGATCTCGGTGTGGGACGCCGACAGCATCTACAAGATTCCGCAGATGCTGCACGACCAGGGCCTCGACCGGATCATCTGCGAGGAGCTGAAGCTGTCGCCGAAGGACGCCGACCTGAGCATGTGGTCGACGCTCGTCGAGAAGCTCGAGAACCCGCAGCACGAAGTGACGATCGGCATGGTCGGCAAGTACGTCGACCTGACCGAGTCGTACAAGTCGCTGATCGAGGCGCTGCGCCATGCGTCGATCCACACGTCGACCAAGGTCAACATCGAATACATCGACTCGGAAGAGCTCGAGACGAACGGCGTCGACAGCCTCAAGCATCTCGACGCCGTGCTGGTGCCGGGCGGTTTCGGCCGTCGCGGCACGGAAGGCAAGATCGCCGCGGTTCGCTACGCGCGCGAGTCGAAGGTGCCGTATCTCGGCATCTGTCTCGGCATGCAGCTCGCGGTGATCGAATTCGCGCGCGACGTCGTCGGCCTGAAGCAGGCGAACAGCACGGAATTCGATCCGGACACGCCCGAGCGCGTGGTCGCGCTGATCACCGAATGGTACGACCGCGAAGGCAAGGTCGAGACGCGCACCGAGGAATCCGACCTCGGCGGCACGATGCGTCTGGGTTCGCAGCGCTGCCCGATCAAGCCGGGCACGATGGCCGAGGAAATCTACGGCAAGGACGTGAACGAGCGCCATCGCCACCGTTATGAAGTCAATAACCGCTTCGTGCCCCAGCTCGAAGCCGGCGGCCTTATCATCAGCGCCCGTACCCCGAGCGAGGATCTGCCGGAGATGATGGAGCTGCCGCGTTCGATGCACCCGTGGTTCGTCGGCGTCCAGTTCCACCCGGAATTCACGTCCACGCCGCGTGACGGTCATCCGCTGTTCAAGTCGTTCGTCGAAGCCGCGCTCGCCAACAAGCAAGCGCGCGGAGTGCAAGCATGAAGCTGTGCGATTTCGAGGTCGGTCTCGACCAGCCGTTCTTCCTGATCGCGGGTACCTGCGTCGTCGAATCGGAGCAAATGACGATCGACACGGCCGGCCGCCTGAAGGAAATCTGCGAGAAGCTGAACGTTCCGTTCATCTACAAGTCGTCCTACGACAAGGCGAACCGCAGCTCGGGCAAGTCGTTTCGCGGCCTCGGAATGGACGAGGGGCTGCGGATCCTCGGCGAGGTGAAGCGCCAGCTCGGCCTGCCGGTGCTGACCGACGTGCATTCGATCGACGAGATCGAGCAGGTCGCGTCGGTCGTCGACGTGCTGCAGACGCCGGCGTTCCTGTGCCGCCAGACCGATTTCATCCATGCGTGCGCGCGCTCGGGCAAGCCCGTGAACATCAAGAAGGGCCAGTTCCTCGCGCCGCACGACATGAAGAACGTGATCGACAAGGCGCGCGACGCGGCGCGTGAAGCCGGGCTGTCGGAAGACCGCTTCATGGCGTGCGAGCGCGGCGTCTCGTTCGGCTACAACAACCTCGTGTCGGACATGCGTTCGCTCGCGATCATGCGCGAGACGAACGCGCCGGTCGTGTTCGATGCGACCCACTCGGTGCAGTTGCCGGGCGGGCAGGGCACGAGCTCGGGCGGCCAGCGCGAATTCGTGCCGGTGCTCGCCCGTGCGGCGGTCGCGACGGGCGTCGCGGGCCTCTTCATGGAAACGCACCCGAATCCGGCCGAGGCGAAATCGGACGGCCCGAACGCGGTGCCGCTGAACCGGATGAGCGCGCTGCTGGAGACCCTCGTCACGCTCGACCAGGCGGTGAAGCGCAATCCGTTCCTGGAAAACGATTTCAATTAAAGATCGAATGAACCTTGCGATGGCTTCGCGCGTCTGTAGCGAAAGCGGTTCCGGCACGCACGCCGTCGCAGTTTGAAGAATCCATCGTCATTCTCAGAGGAAACCCATGAGTGCAATCGTAGATATCATCGGCCGCGAGATTCTGGATTCGCGCGGCAACCCCACCGTCGAATGCGACGTGCTGCTCGAATCGGGCACGATGGGCCGCGCGGCGGTGCCGTCGGGCGCGTCCACCGGCTCGCGTGAAGCGATCGAGCTGCGCGACGGCGAAGCCGGCCGCTACAACGGCAAGGGCGTGCTGAAGGCGGTCGAGCACATCAACACCGAAATCTCCGAAGCCATCATGGGCCTCGACGCGTCGGAACAGGCGTTCCTCGACAAGACGCTGCTCGAGCTGGACGGCACCGACAACAAGTCGCGCCTCGGCGCGAACGCGATGCTGGCGGTGTCGATGGCCGTCGCGAAGGCCGCCGCCGAAGAGGCCGGCCTGCCGCTGTACCGCTACTTCGGCGGCTCGGGCGCGATGCAACTGCCGGTGCCGATGATGAACATCGTCAACGGCGGCGCGCACGCGAACAACAGCCTGGACATCCAGGAATTCATGATCGTCCCGGTCAGCCAGCCGACGTTCCGTGAAGCGCTGCGTTGCGGCGCCGAAGTGTTCCACGCGCTGAAGAAGATCCTCAGCGACCGCGGCATGAGCACGGCGGTCGGCGACGAAGGCGGTTTCGCGCCGAACTTCGGCAGCAACGACGAGTGCCTGTCGACGATCCTGCAGGCGATCGAGAAGGCCGGCTACCGTGCTGGCGAAGACGTGCTGCTCGCGCTCGACTGCGCGGCATCCGAGTTCTACCACGACGGCAAGTACCAGCTCGCGGGCGAAGGCCTGCAACTGTCGTCGGCCGAATTCACCGACTACCTCGCGACGCTCGCCGACAAGTTCCCGATCGTGTCGATCGAGGACGGCATGCACGAAAGCGACTGGGACGGCTGGAAGCTGCTGACCGACCGCCTCGGCAAGAAGGTGCAGCTCGTTGGCGACGATCTCTTCGTCACGAACACGCGCATCCTGAAGGAAGGCATCGAGAAGGGCATCGCCAACTCGATCCTGATCAAGATCAACCAGATTGGTACGCTGACCGAAACGTTCGCGGCGATCGAAATGGCGAAGCGCGCGGGCTACACGGCCGTGATCTCGCACCGCTCGGGCGAAACCGAAGATTCGACGATCGCGGACATCGCGGTCGGCCTGAATGCCGGTCAGATCAAGACGGGTTCGCTGTCGCGCAGCGACCGTATCTCGAAGTACAACCAGCTGCTGCGCATCGAGGAAGACCTCGGCGACATCGCGAGCTACCCGGGTAAATCGGCTTTCTATAACCTGCGCTAACGCGCTACTATCGGGTTCGTCATCTCGACGCCGCTCTGTGCCTGTGCGCGGAGCGGCGCTTCTTATATCTGCGTCTCTTACATGCGGCTTGTCACTGTCGTCCTGATTGCCTTGCTGGCGCTCATTCAGTACCCCCTATGGTGGGGACACGGCGGCTGGCTGCGGGTGCATGAATTGCGTCAGCAGCTCGACGACCAGCTCCGGAAGAACGCGGACGAGAAGCTGCGCAACGAGCGCACCGCCGGCGAAGTGCAGGATCTGCAGAGCGGCACCGCGGCGATCGAGGAGCGTGCGCGCTACGAGATGGGCATGGTCAAGGACGGCGAAGTATTCGTGCAGTTCGTATCGCCGAACGCGCCTGCGGGACCGACGAACAACACGCCGGCGAATACGTCGACGCGCGGTACCGTCTCGGCGGCGCCCGTGCGGGTCGTGCCGAATCCGCAGTCGATCACGAAGCCGTCGCGGCATCATGGCGGCGACAAGGGCAAGGCCGCGCATCACTGAGCGCGATACCTCGAACCCATTGAAAAAGCGCGGGAAATGCCGCGCTTTTTTATTTCCTGCCAGTCGTCAATCGATCGGGCGATGCCTGCTCACCACCACCAGCCCGGGTAGCCGTAGCTGATACCCGAGCCCCAGCGATTGCCCCATCCGCCGCCGTAATATCCGCCGTAGACCGTCACGGGCGGCGGCGAGTAATAAGCCCACGCGCGCGCGGCCGCTTCCGCCGCCATCGCGCTGTTCTGCTCGCGCAGGACTTGCTGATCGATCTCGTCGTAGCGCTTGCGTTCGGCGCTCGACAGCACGGGCGGCTGACCACCCGACGCGCCCGGTTCGGGCAGGCGGCTCAGGATCGTGGAAGTCGGCGGCGGCATCGCGCAGCCGGCAAGCGCGAGCGTGCCGGCGGCCATGCTCGTCAGGACGATGGTGCGGATGGCGCAAAAGAGGCGGCGATTCATGTGTTTCTCCTGCGGTGCGCCGACCGTGGAAAGCGGCTCGTGCCGAAGGCCGAACCTCCGGCGCCTGAGCCGCGCGTGCGGCGCTCGTGCGTCATTATGCGCCCGTGCCGCGCCGGTGGCGGGCACGGGCGCGCGGCTCACGCGTGGCTCAGTGACGCTGGTCGGTCGCGGGCGCGATACCGGTTTCGACACCGGGCGCCGCGAACAGTTGCGCGACGTCGACCGGATCGAATTCGTAGCGCTGGTTGCAGAATTCGCAGTGGATCTCGACGTGGCCGCGCTCGACGATCACGCTGTCGACTTCTTCGCGACCGAGCATGCGCAGCATCGCACCGACCTTCTCGCGCGAACACGAGCACTGGAAGCGCGTGCCGGCCGGTTCGAAGTGCTGGACGTTTTCCTGCCAGAACAGCCGCCGGAACACCACTTCCGGTTCGACCTCCAGCAGTTCCTTCGCGGACAGCGTGCCGCCGAGCGTGCACACGCGTTCCCACGTGTCGATATCGGTTTCGGCGTTGCGCGGCACGATGCCGCCGTCGCCCGGCAGCTTCTGCAGCAGCATGCCGACCGCGCGGTCGCGATCGGCGGCGAGCCACAGCCGCGTGTCGAGCTGTTCCGAGTGGCGCATGTACTGCTCGAGCACCTGCGACACCGATTCGAGCGGGCCGTCGACGCCGTTCAGCGGCACGATGCCCTGATACGGCTGCTGACCCGGCAGCTTGTCGGCCGGGTCGAGCGTGATCACGCAGCGGCCGTGGCCGCTCGCGTTGACGAGCGATGCGAAGCGCGTGTCGTCGCCGATCGTCTGCGCGGCGTCACCCGAGAACTTCGCGGTCGCACGCATCGACAGATCGGACCCGCACTGGACGACCAGCATCTGCACCGGCCCGTCGCCGAAGATCTGCATGATCAGGGTGCCGTGAAATTTCAGGTTCGCCGACAGCAGCGCGCACGCGGCCATCATCTCGCCGAGCACCGTGCGCACGGGGGCAGGGTAGTCGCGGCGGGCGAGCACCTCCTGCCACGTGTTGCGCAGCGAAACGATCTCGCCGCGCACGGGCGCCGCATTGAACATGAATTTCTGTAACTGGTCGCTCACTCTTCTTCCTTGAAATCCGTGCGAATCACCCGATCCGCACGAGTTGCTCCTTGAAATGCGCGCGCCGCTCGACATACGTCTTCGCGTTTGCGCGCAGCCGCGCGATGTCTTCGGCCGACAGCTCGCGCACGACTTTCGCCGGTGCGCCGAGAATCAGCGAGTTGTCCGGGAACGTCTTGCCTTCCGTCACGACCGCGCCGGCACCAACCAGACAGTTGCGGCCGATGACCGCGCCATTCAAGACCACCGCCTGAATCCCGATCAGCGAACCTTCGCCGATCGTGCAGCCGTGCAGCATCGCCTGGTGCCCGATCGTCACGTTCTCGGCAATCGTCAGCGGAAACCCCGGGTCGGTATGCAAAACGGCGCCTTCCTGGACGTTGCTGCCGGCGCCGACCGCAATCGTCTCGTTGTCGCCGCGAATCGTCGCGCCGAACCATACGCTCGCGTTTTCCTCGAGCACGACCTTACCGATGATGGCCGCCGTATCGGCGACGAATACGCTTTCGTGGATCGTCGGGGCCGTATCGCCCAGCTTGTAGATCGTCACGGAGTCTCCTTGGTGATCTTCGATGACGGGCGCCGGTAGAATGGCGCGTCCGGTTTGCCCGGCGCCTGGCGCCGCGGAACAAACGCATATTGTAAACCGTCGCGTGCCTGTGCTCCCACGCCGCGTACGCAAGGTGTCCCTGTTTATGAGCATCGCGTCTTCTTCTTTCGGCACGGCGCCCGCCTGTGTGCGCAGCGTGGCGCTCGATGCGCTGCGAGCTGCCGAGCCGGCGGCGAAAGCCGCGCAGGTACGCGCGCTGCACCATGCGCTGCGGGCCGGGCAGGCCGCGATCGTGCCATCGCTTCAACTGCGCGAACCGGCCGATCTGCCCGGGCGCCCGGCGCGGCCGCCGCTCGTCGAGCCGCGCGAGTTGCAGCGGCGCAGCATGCGATCGCCCGAAGGGCGCGCCGTGCTGCTGCACGCGCTCGCCCATATCGAATTCAATGCGATCAACCTGGCGCTCGACGCGGTCTGGCGCTTCGCGGGCATGCCCGACGCGTTCTACGCGGACTGGCTGAAGGTCGCGGCCGAGGAGGCCTATCACTTCACGCTGCTGTCCGATCGTCTCGCGGCATTCGGGCGTGCATACGGCGATTTTCCCGCGCACAACGGGCTGTGGGAGATGTGCGAGCGGACCAAGGGCGACGTGCTGGCGCGCATGGCGCTCGTGCCGCGCACGCTCGAGGCCCGCGGGCTCGACGCGTCGCCGCCGATCCGCGCGCGGCTCGTGCAGGCGGGCGACGATGCGTCGGCCGCGATCCTCGACGTGATCCTGCGCGACGAAATCGGCCATGTCGCGATCGGCAACCGCTGGTTCCGCCATCTGTGCGACGCAGCCGGCCGCGACCCCGTGCCGACCTATCGACAGCTCGCCGAGCAGTACCACGCGCCGCGGCTGCGTGGCCCGTTCAATTTCGATGCGCGGCGCGATGCCGGCTTCGAGCAGGTCGAACTCGACGAACTGGCCGCGCAGGACGCGGCGGACGGGCGCCCCGCGCATTAGCCGGATCGCGTTCGGCCGCGTCCGGGTGGTCGTGGGCCGGCTCGCGCGTCTCGCCGATGGTGTCTGCCGGCCGGCCCTCGAACGACCTCGCCGCTAGAGCGGCACCTCGATTGCCGGCCGCCGGAACCGGAGCGTCGCCGTTATAATCGAACGACCATTCTTTTTTGGCGGCTGCGATGAGTGCCTCGAGTTCTGTTTCCGATTTCGTCACGGTGCGCGGCGTCCGGCTGCATGTGCGGCGCTGGGGCCGGCCCGACGCGCCGACGCTGTTCATGCTGCACGGCTGGATGGACGTCGCGGCGTCGTTCCAGTTCGTCGTCGATGCGCTCGCCGGCGACTGGCAGGTGATCGCGCCCGACGCGCGCGGCTTCGGGCTGTCCGACTGGCCGGTCGCGCGACAGGGCGGCGGTCACTACTGGTTCCACGAATACCTGGGCGACCTCGATGCGCTCGTCGACCGCTACGCACCGACCGGCGAGATCAACCTGGTCGGACACAGCATGGGCGCGAACGTCGTGTGCCTGTATGCCGGCGCGCGGCCGGAACGCGTGCGGCGCGTCGTCGACCTCGAAGGTTTCGGGCTCGCGCCGGCGCGAGCCGACCAGGCGCCGCGCCGGCTGCGCGGCTGGCTCGACGAACTGCGCGAGCCGCCCGCGCTGCGGCCGTACGCATCGCTCGACGACGTGGCGGCGCGCCTGATCAAGACCAATCCGCGGCTCGACCCGCGCCGCGCCGCGTTTCTGGCCGCCCACTGGTCGAAACGCGGCGACGACGGCCTCTACCATCTGCTGGCGGACCCGGCGCACAAGATGCCGGGCCCGCTGCTGTACCGGCTCGACGAAGTCATGGCCATCTGGAAGCAGGTGCGTGCGAAGGTGCTGCACGTCGAGGCCGTCAATTCGCCGACGCTCGCGCACCTTGCCGGCGACATCCCGCTGCCCGAATTCAAGGCGCGCTTCAATGCATTTCCCGACTGGCGCGAGAAGCTCGTCGAGGATGCCGGCCACATGGTGCATCACGACCAGCCCGAGCAGATCGCGGCGCTGATCGAGGCGTTCTGCGCGTAGGCGCGTGGCGCCGGCGGCAGGGCACGCGGGCGGCGCAATTGCGGCGTTGCAGTAGAATGAGGCCTTACCTGCGATGCTGATAATGAACGCCGATCTCCACTGCCATTCCAATGTTTCCGACGGGTTGCTGTCGCCTGCCGACGTCGCGCGCCGCGCGCATGCGGGCGGCGTGACCCTGTGGGCGCTGACCGACCACGACGAGATCGGCGGCCAGGCGGCGGCGCGCAGCGAGGCGGAAGCGCTCGGCATGCGCTACCTGAGCGGCGTCGAGATTTCGGTCACGTGGGCGTCGCGCACCGTGCACATCGTCGGGCTGAACATCGATCCCGCCCATCCGGCGCTGGTCGACGGCCTGTACCGCACGCGCCACGGCCGCGCGGCGCGCGCGCTGGCGATCGCGGAGCAGCTCGCGACGCTCGGCATTCCTGGCGCCTACGAAGGCGCGCTGAAATACGTGTCCAATCCCGACCTGATCTCGCGCACGCACTTCGCCCGCTTTCTCGTCGAAAACGGCCATGCCGAGTCGACGTCCGACGTGTTCGACCGCCTGCTCGGCGACGGCAAGCCCGGCTTCGTCCCGCATCGCTGGGCGTCGTTGTCCGACGCGGTCGGCTGGATCCGCGCGGCAGGCGGCGAAGCGGTGGTCGCGCATCCGGGCCGCTATCGCTATACGCCGGTCGAATTCGACGCGTTCTTCGGCGAGTTCATCGATCTCGGCGGCCGCGCGATCGAGGTCATCACGGGCAGCCACACGCCCGACCAGTACCGCGAATACGCGGACGTCGCGCGCCGCTTCGGCTTCGAAGTATCGCGCGGTTCGGATTTCCATGCGCCGGGCGAGGGCCGCATCGAGCTCGGCAGCCTGCCGCCGCTGCCGCCCGACCTGACGCCGGTCTGGGAGCGCTGGCTCTGACGCCGGGCGGCTTCGGGCCGCCCGTGTCGCCGCCGCTGCGCGCATCCGACTTCTCCCTCTTTACGTGTCCCCATGTCCCAGTACTTCAGGATTCATCCGGATAATCCGCAGCCGCGCCTGATCAAGCAGGCGGTGGAGATCGTCAGCAAGGGCGGCGTGATCGCGATGCCGACCGATTCGAGCTATGCGCTCGCGTGCCATCTCGACGACAAGGACGCGGTCGAGCGCGTGCGCCGGATTCGCGGCCTCGACGAAAAGCAGCATCTGTCGCTGCTCGTGCGCGACCTGTCGGAGCTCGCCAATTTCGCGATGGTCGACAACCGCCAGTACCGGCAGATCAAGTCGGTGACGCCGGGCCCGTACGTGTTCATCCTGCAGGCGACGAAGGAAGTGCCGCGCCGGCTGTCGCACCCGTCGCGCAAGACGATCGGGCTGCGCGTGCCCGATCACGCGATCACGCTCGCGCTGCTGGAGTCGCTCGGTCAGCCGCTGCTCGGCACGACGCTGATCCTGCCGCCGGACGACGAACCGCTGAACGATCCCGAGGAAATCCGCACGCGGCTCGAGAAACAGGTCGACCTCGTGATCGACGGCGGCGCGTGCCCGCGCGAGCCGTCGACGGTGATCGACCTGACCGGCGATGCGCCCGAACTCGTGCGCGCCGGGCGCGGCTCCCTCGAACCCTTCGGGCTCTCGGCCGCATGACGCGCCGTGCCATTTTTGCGCGAGTGCGCTTGTTACAATAACGCGATATGGATGCTTCCCTGATACAGACCATCGCCGTCTACGCGCTACCCGTGATCTTCGCGATCACGCTGCACGAGGCCGCGCATGGCTATGCCGCGCGTCTGCTCGGCGACAATACCGCCTACGCGATGGGGCGCGTGTCGTTCAATCCGATGCGTCACATCGATCCGCTCGGCACGATCGCCATTCCGCTCGCGATGTACTTCCTCACCGGCGGCGCGTTCCTGTTCGGCTATGCGAAGCCGGTGCCGGTGTCGTTCGGCAACCTGCGCAATCCGCGCTGGGGCAGCCTGTGGGTCGCGCTCGCGGGCCCGGCCTGCAACTTCGTGCAGGCGCTCGTCTGGGGCGTGCTGACCCTCGTGCTGCCGGCCGTCGGCGTCGACGAGCCGTTCTTCACGCGCATGGCGTTGGCCGGCGTCAGCGCGAACCTCGTGCTCGGCGTGCTGAACCTCTTTCCGCTGCCGCCGCTCGACGGCGGCCGCATCCTGGCGGCGCTGCTGCCGACCCGGCAATCGATCGCGCTGTCGCGCATCGAGCCGTACGGTTTCATCATCGTCCTCGTGCTCGTCACGACGGGCGTGCTGACGAACTTCTGGCTGCGTCCGCTCGTCAATGTCGGCTATGCCGTGCTGAGCGCCATCCTGTCTCCCTTCGCCTCGCTTTTCTAACGACAATCATGTTCCCAGAACGTATTTTCTCCGGCATGCGACCCACCGGATCGCTGCACCTCGGTCATTACCACGGCGTGCTGAAAAACTGGGTGAAGCTGCAGTCCGAGTACCCGTGCTTCTTCTGCGTCGTCGACTGGCATGCGCTGACGACGCACTACGAGACGCCCGAGGTCATCGAGAAGAACGTATGGGACGTGCTGATCGACTGGCTCGCGTCCGGCATCGATCCGGCGCAGGCGACGCTGTTCATCCAGAGCAAGGTGCCCGAGCACGCGGAACTCGCGCTGCTGCTCGGCATGAGCACGCCGCTCGGCTGGCTCGAACGCGTGCCGACCTACAAGGAGCAGATGGAGAAGCTGAAGGACAAGGACCTGTCCACCTACGGCTTCCTCGGCTACCCGGTGCTGATGGCCGCCGACATCCTGCTGTATCGCGGCTCGCTCGTGCCGGTCGGCGAGGATCAGGTGCCGCACGTCGAGATGACGCGCGAGATCGCGCGCCGCTTCAACTACCTGTACGGCCGCGAGCCCGGTTTCGAGGAGAAGGCGCTCGAAGCGGCGAAGAAGCTCGGCGGCAAGCGCGCGAAGCTCTATCACGAGCTGCGCAACGCGTATCAGCAGGAAGGCGACGACGAGGCGCTCGAACAGGCGCGCGCGATGCTGCAGGAATCGCAAAGCCTGTCGATGAGCGACCGCGAGCGCCTGTTCGGCTATCTCGAAGGCGCGCGCAAGATCATCCTGGTCGAGCCGCAGGCGCTGCTGACCGAGGCGTCGCGGATGCCGGGCCTCGACGGGCAGAAGATGTCGAAGTCGTACGGCAACACGATCGGCCTGCGCGAAGACGCCGAGACGATCACGAAGAAGGTCCGCACGATGCCGACCGATCCCGCGCGCGTGCGCCGCACCGATCCGGGCGATCCCGACAAGTGCCCGGTGTGGCAGCTTCACCAGGTCTACACGGACGAAGCGACGCACGAGTGGGTGCAGAAGGGCTGCCGCTCGGCGGGCATCGGCTGTCTCGACTGCAAGCAGCCGGTCGTCGAGGGCATCCTGCGCGAACAGCAGCCGATGCTCGAGCGCGCGCAGAAGTACATGGACGACCCGTCGCTGCTGCGCGCGATCGTCGCGGACGGTTGCGACAAGGCGCGCAAGTACGCGACGGAAACGATGCGCGACGTGCGCGACGCGATGGGCCTGTCGTACAACTGATCCGGCGCATGAGCGAATCCGTCATCGCCGCCGCAGGCGGCCACGTCGGCCAGGCCGAGCCGTCGCGCTGGGTCGCGCAATGGGCGCGGCTCGTGCCGGCCGGCGGTGCGGTGCTCGACGTTGCCGCCGGCGGCGGCCGCCATGCACGCTGGTTCGCGTCGCGCGGCCATCCCGTCGTCGCGCTCGACCGCGATCCGGTCGCACTGGCCGCGTTGCGCGCGATTCCCGGCGTCGACGCCCGCGCGGCCGATCTCGAAGGCGCGCCATGGCCGCTGCCGGCCGACGAGCGGTTCGCGGCCGTGATCGTCACGAACTATCTGCATCGCCCGCTCTGGCCCCATCTATTCGATGCCGTGGCGCCGGGCGGTGTGCTGGTCTACGAAACCTTCGCGCAAGGAAACGAAACGGTCGGAAAGCCGTCCAACCCCGCGTTCCTGCTCGCCCCGGGCGAGTTGCTGGACGCCGTGCGCGGGCACCTGCGGGTGGTCGCATACGAGGACGGTTTCGTCGCCGCGCCGCGCGAGGCGTTCGTCCAGCGTCTTTGCGCGGTGCGCGAGGGCGCGACCCCGAAGGCGGGGGCGGGAATTCCACGTTACGAACTGCCCGGCTAATCCGCTACAATCTCAACGTTTACCGGTACACAATCAATCGCGTTTCATGGCTAACGGCACCCAAGACGGCATTCAAATCCGCGGCAGCATCCCCGCGATCGTCACCCCGATGCTCGAAGACGGCAGTCTCGACCTGCCGGCGTTTCGCAAACTGATCGACTGGCACATCGCGGAAGGCACCGATGCGCTCGTCGTCGTCGGTACGAGCGGCGAGTCGGCAACGCTCAACGTCGAAGAGCACATCCTGATGATCCGCACGGCGGTCGAGCATGCGGCGAAACGCATCCCGATCATCGCGGGCGCGGGCGGCAATTCGACCGCCGAGGCGATCGAGCTGACGAAGCACGCGAAGGCCGTCGGCGCGGACGCGACGCTGCAGGTCGTGCCGTACTACAACAAGCCGACGCAGGAAGGCATGTACCGCCACTTCCGGACGATCGCCGAAGCGGTCGACCTGCCGGTGATCCTGTACAACGTGCCGGGCCGGACGGTCGCGGACATGGCGCACGAGACGACGCTGCGCCTCGCGGAAGTCCCGGGCATCATCGGCGTGAAGGAAGCGACCGGCAACATCGATCGCGCCGCGCATCTGATCAAGGCCGCGCCGAAGCATTTCGCGATCTACAGCGGCGACGATCCGACCGCGATCGCGCTGATGCTGCTCGGCGGCCACGGCAACATCTCGGTGACCGCGAACGTCGCGCCGCGCGCGATGAGCGAGCTGTGCCGCGCGGCGCTGGCCGGCGACGTGCAGACGGCCCGCACGCTGCACATGAAGCTGCTGTCGCTGCACAAGAACCTGTTCATCGAAGCGAACCCGATCCCTGTGAAGTGGGCGCTGCAGGCGATGGGCAAGATGCAGGGCGGTATCCGGCTGCCGCTCACGGCGCTCGACGAGCGCTGCCACGATGCCGTGCGTTCGGCCCTCGTCGAGGCCGGCGTTCTCTGATGGCAAGGCGGCCGCGTCCTGCGGCCGCCGGCTCGACCCCTGATCAACCCGCACCGGCCGGCTCCGTCCGGCGCCGCTCCTGACGAGCGTTCTAGCAAGACGAAGGATTTCATGAAACGTTTCGCCTTTTCCTCTCGCGCCATCCAGTTGTCGGTGGTGGCGCTGGCGCTGGGCGCGCTCGCTGGCTGCGATACGCTGAACGATTACCTGGCCCCCGACCGGGTCAACTACAAGAACACCGGTTCGGCGCCGCCGCTCGCGGTGCCGAGCGACCTGAAGCCGGTGCCGACGACGCAGCAGTTCGTCGCGCCGCCGACCAACGCCGGGCTCGGCACGCTGCCGCCGCGGGCCACGACGAAGGCCGGCAACGCGACCGACGGCATCCCGAGCGCGCAGGATCCGCTCGGCATGCACATCGAGCGCGACGGCGACCGCCGCTGGCTCGTCGTCGACGGCCGCACGCCCGAGCAGCTGTGGCCGATCCTGAAGGAGTTCTGGCAGGAGAACGGCTTCTCGCTGAAGACCGATGCGCCGTCGACGGGCATCATGGCCACCGACTGGGCCGAGAACCGCGCGAACATTCCGGACGACTGGTTCCGCCGCACGATCGGCAAGGTCATCGATTTCGCGTATTCGTCGGGTACGCGCGACCGCTTCCGCACGCTCGTGAACCGGACGTCCGACGGCAACACCGACATCTCGATCACGCACAGCGCGATGGAAGAAATGATGGTCGGCCCGCAGGGCGGCACGTCGTCGCGCTGGGAAGAGCGGCCGCGCAACCCGGTGCTCGAAGCCGTGTTCCTGTCGAAGCTGATGCAGAAGTTCGGCCTGACCGACGCGCAGGCAAAGCAGTTGCTGACCGATGCGCGCCCCGCGACGGCGCCGGCGCAGGTCAGCGACACGAGCGGCGGCGCGGCGACGCTGCAACTGGCCGAGTCGTTCGATCGCGCCTGGCTGCGCGTGGGCCTCGCGCTCGACCGGACCAACTTCACGGTCGACAATCGCGACCGCGAGAAGGGCGTGTACACCGTGCGCTATGCGAATTCGATGGAAGAGCTCAAGCGTGACGGCCTGTTCGGCAAGCTGTTCTACGGCGGCCCGTCGGCGGCGAAGCCGGGCAAGGAGTTCCTCGTCAACGTGCGCGCGCAAGGCACCGGCGGCACGCAGGTCGCGGTGATCGGCGCGAATGGCCAGATCGACAACTCGTCGGACGCGCAGCGGATCATCTCGCTGCTGCACGCGCAACTGAACTGAACGCGTGCGATTCGCCAGCCTCGGAAGCGGCAGCGAAGGCAACGCGCTGGTCGTCGAGGCCTCGAGCGGCACGACGACCACCCGCGTGCTGCTCGACTGCGGCTTTTCCGCCAAGGAGGTCGAGCGCCGGCTCGGCCGACTGAATCTCTGCATCGCCGATCTCGATGCGATCCTCATTACCCACGAACACAGCGACCACGTCGGCAGCGCGCTGACGCTCGCGCGCCGCGCGTCGCTGCCGCTCTACATGAGCTGGGGCACCGCGCGCGCGGTCGGCGCGGACGAGGCCGATGTCGATCTGCATGTGCTGTGGGGCGACGAGACGGCCGCGATCCGCGATCTGGCCGTGATGCCCTATACGGTTCCCCACGATGCGCGGGAACCGCTCCAGTACGTGTTCATGGACGGAAGCCGCCGGCTCGGCGTGCTGACGGACGTCGGGATGGCCACGCCGCACATCACGGCCGTCCTGAGCGGCTGTGACGCGCTGGTGCTCGAATCCAACCACGATACCGCGATGCTGGCCGCCAGCCGCTATCCGCAGTCGCTGAAGGCGCGGATCGGCGGCAACCACGGCCACCTGAGCAACGACGCGGCGGCCGACATCCTCGCGTCGCTCGAACGCAGCCGTCTCCAGCACCTGGTCGCGGCCCATCTGAGCCAGCAGAACAATCTGCCGGAACTGGCTCGCCAGGCGTTTGGCGGCGTGCTCGGGACGGACGGGGAAGACGTAATCGTGGCCTCGCAGGACACGGGCTTCGACTGGCTGACGCTCGGATGAGCAGGGCGGGGCCGCCGCGGCGGCCCGAAGCGACTGCCGGGCGCTCGATTCGAAAGCGGCAGACGTAAAAAAACCGGCCCTCGGGCCGGTTTTTTTTCAGCTGACGCTGAAGGCTTACTGGCTTGCGCCCGAAGCCGGAGCAGCCGTCGCTGCCGAAGCAGCCGACGCCACTGCAGCAGCAGCGTCGCTCGCAGCAGCCGTTGCCGACGAAGCAGCAGCCGAAGCGTCGCTCGCAGCACCAGCAACTGCCGAAGCAGCCGACGAAGCAGCAGCAGCCGCGTCGCTTGCAGCCGACGAAGCAGCTTGATCAGCGCTCTTGTTGCAAGCAGCCAGTGCAACAGCAGCCAACAGGGAAGCTACGAGGAGGGATTTCTTCATGATCACGTCCTTTTATGGTTAAAGGTAAGCAACAGCGCGAAACAATACCGGTAATGTGCTCCAACACCGACCTGGGCCGCTGGTGGAGATGCACTTCTTAGAGCGTGAATCTTCCCTACGGCTTGGGCGGAAATTATATGCACTTTCCTATCGACCGTCGACAAATGCGGGGTCAATACGTTGTCTTTCCCATACAGAATTTGATCTGTACGGGCATACGGGGCGACTCACACTAATTCCGGCATCCGACCCGTATCCAGCCCGCACGATACCACTCGTGCAACAAGGCTGTCATCGAGGGAGCCCGGGATAGTGTTACAAACCGTTTCGCCTCCATCTGGCGTTGATTGGCCAGTTCGGGCAGCCATTCACCGGCTTGCTCGAGTGGTCCTTCCTCGCCATTAATGAAGTACGAGCGCGCGTTATACATCAATGCGGCCCTTCTGTCGAGACGCACGCCGCGGCGTGACGCCTGCGTGACGAACGCCGCCTCGGACAGCGGGCGCTCGGGCGGGTCGAAAACGACGTTCGATTTGGGCTCGCTCAGGTAGCAGCCGAGGAATTCGGCGACGTCGCGCTTGCGCCAGCGGATCGCGTCGACGATCTCGGCGACACGTTCGACCATGGCCGGCGGCAGTTGCGCGGGCGCATCGACGGCCGGCTGCTTCGGATCGCGGTAGAGATCGTCGCCGCCCGCGTCGCGCAGGCCGCCGCGCTCCGCGAGGTAGTACAGGAACTGGGCGCCCAGCTCGCCCGCGGACGGCGCCCGAAAGCCGATCGAGCAGGTCATGCACTCGCCCTCGGCGACGCCGTCATGCGCGATGTGCGGCGGCAAATACAGCATGTCGCCGGGCTCCAGCACCCATTCGTCGCTCGGCTCGAAGTTTTCGAGGATCTTCAGCGGCACGTCCGCCTGCAGCGACAGATCCTTCTGCGCGCCGACCCGCCAGCGGCGCCGGCCCTCGACCTGCAGCAGGAATACGTCATACGAATCGAAATGCGGGCCGACGCCGCCGCCGTCCGTCGCATACGAGATCATCAGGTCGTCCAGCCGCGCGTCGGGGATGAAGCGGAAGCGGTCGAGCAGCGCGCGCGCCGCGTCGACGTGCAGATCGAGCCCCTGCACGAGCAGGGTCCAGGATTTGCGCGTAACGGCGGGCAGCGCGTCGGGTTCGAACGGGCCGTGCGCCAGTTGCCACTTGTTACGAAAATGGGTGATCAATCGCGATTCCGCGTCATAGTCGGCGGCGAGCTCGAACAATGCATCGCGCGTGACCGGCGACGCGACGCCGGGAATCGCCTGGCGGATCAACAGCGGCTTCTTTTGCCAGTAGCCGCGCATGAATTGCGCCGGCGTAAGGCCGCCGAGCAGCGGCGTGGGAAGATCGGGGGGCGGCGCGCCGAGCGGGGCGGCAGCGGCTTGCCGCGGTTCGGCTTGAGACCGGTTGCGCATCGTATAATGAGACTTGTATTTGGGAGAATTGGATGAAAATCGCAAAAAACACCGTCGTGTCGGTCACTTACAAGCTGTCGGACACACAGGGCAACCTGATCGAGGAAAGCGACGAGCCGATGGTCTATCTGCACGGCGGCTATGATGGCACGTTCCCCAAGATCGAGGAACAGCTCGACGGCCACGAGGCTGGCTACCAGGCGCAGATCCAGCTCGAGCCGCAGGACGCGTTCGGCGACTACGATCCCGAACTCGTGAAGATCGAGCCGCGCGACCGTTTTCCCGAGCCGCTCGAAGTGGGCATGCAGTTCGAAGGCACGCCGGAAGACGGTGACGAGGAAGTCGACTCGCTGATCTATACGGTCACCGATATCGCCGAAGACAAGGTCGTGCTCGACGGCAATCACCCGCTGGCGGGCATGGCGCTGCGTTTCGCGCTGACCGTGAAGGACGTGCGCGAAGCCACCGAAGACGAAATCGAGCACGAGCACGCGCATGGCGCGGAAGGGCTCGAGATCCTCGACGAGGACGACGACGAAGACGGCGAAGCGCCGTCAGGGCGCACCCTGCACTGAGCTTGCCGGCCACGACGCGCCGCCCGGTGCGGCGCCGTCGCCCTGCAACGGCGGCGCGACCGACGACGCATCGGGCAGCGCCGGCAGCGCGGGGATTTCCGGCATCTGCGGCAGCGGCACGTCGTCGCGCGGCACGAGCGGCAGCGTGGGCGGCACCGGCAGGTTCTTCGGTACTTCCTGCAGGCTGACGTTGAAGATCGTCTGCCGTGCCGGCGATACGCTCACCTTCACCCACTGATTCCCCGGATGGCGCGGTCCGATCGCGACGCGCGTCACGTTTCCTACCAGCTCACCGTCGTCGCCATGCAGCGGACGGTCGATCAGAAAGCCGTTCGCCAGCGGTTCGCCGCTCGCGTGCACCACCAGTATCGGGCCCCGGAACGCCCCCGCGGCCTTCACCAGCGTTCGTTTCAGCTCGCGGAAGCCGTCGCGCACGCGCGGCCGGTTGAAGCGCAGCCACGCGAAGCGCTCCGAGCGTTCATAGCGTTCGAACTGCGGATCGCCTTCGAAAATCACGACCATCGCGCGCGCTTCGCGCCGCTTCGCATATTCGGCCGCGTGGTCGATCCAGAAGCTGTTCGCGATCACGCGGTCCTCGAATTCGCCGTTGCGGCCGCCCGCCGTCAAATAATGGTTGTTCGGCGCCGGCACGTTGAGCGCGACGTAGACGATGTCGTCGCGCATCCAGCGGGCGTTCTCGCGATACGGCCGGAACCGTGCGACTTCGCTCTCCCGCGTAATCGGCAGCGCACGGGGGTCGGGCAGCGCGGAATCGGCGAGCAGCGTCTGCCGCAGGAAATCGAGCCGCTCGACCGGGTCGTAGCCGCCTCCCGCCGCGGCGTTGCAGGCGATCCAGTCGTCGTGGCCGGGAATGAACACGAGCGGCACGCGCGCCGAATCCAGGATCGCGCCGCGCTGCGAATACAGCGTGTCGCGGCATGCTTCCTTCGAGCCTTTGAGATCGCCCGCATAGACGACGAACGCGAGGTTGCGCTCCCGTGCGATCGCATCGAGCAGCCGCTGCGCGGCCGGTTCGTCCGCCGGGGCGTTGATGACGCCCGACACGACCGCGAACGAATAGGGCGCGGCGCTGCGCTTGGGCGGCGCGGCCAGCGCACCGGCCTGCGCGAACGCAACAACCGCCGCGACGAGCGCGGCGGCGGCGCGGGCCGGCAGGCCCCGCGCAATGCGCTTACGCGTGCCCGTCGGCATCGTGCGACCGGACCAGCGTGCGCAGTTCGTACAGCAGGTCGAGCGCCTCGCGCGGCTTGAGATCGTCGGGATCGATGTCGCGCAGTTTTTCGAGCGCCGGGTGCGGCGTGTCGGGCAGCGCCGGCGCATCCGCGCATTCGAGATCGTCGACGGCCGCCGGCGGCGCGCTGAAGAGATCGAGTTGCGGCGTGTGCTGGGAGGCCGACTGCTGTTCGAGATACGCGAGGTGCTTGCGTGCGGCGCGGATCACCGGCGCCGGGACGCCCGCGAGCTGCGCGACCTGAAGACCGTAGCTCTGGTTCGCCGGGCCTTCGTTGACCGCGTGCAGGAACACGATGCCGTGGCCGTGCTCGACCGCCGACAGATGGACGTTGGCCGCTTGCGGGAATTCGGCCGGCAGTTGCGTCAGCTCGAAGTAGTGCGTCGCGAACAGCGTGTAGCACGCGTTGTGCGCCAGCAGGTGGCGCGCGATGGCCCAGGCGAGCGCGAGGCCGTCGAAGGTCGACGTGCCGCGGCCGATCTCGTCCATCAGCACCAGGCTTTGCGGCGTCGCGTCGTTGAGAATCGCCGCGGCCTCGGTCATCTCGACCATGAAGGTCGAGCGGCCGCCCGCGAGATCGTCGGCTGCGCCGATGCGCGTGAAGATCCGGTCGATCGGGCCGAAGCACGCCGACTTCGCCGGTACGTAGCTGCCGACGTACGCCATCAGCGCGATCAGTGCGGTCTGCCGCATGAACGTCGACTTACCGCCCATGTTCGGCCCGGTGATCAACAACAGCTTGCGCTCGGGGCCGAACCGGCAGTCGTTCGCGATGAACTGCTCGACCTGCGCTTCGACGACCGGATGGCGCCCCTGTTCGATTTCGATGCCGATCTCGTCGGTGAAGGTGGGCGCGACCCAGTCGAGCGCGCGTGCGCGTTCGGCGAAGGCGGCGAGCAGGTCGAGCTCGGCGAGGGCCGAGGCGACGCGCTGGCATTCGGGGATGAACGGCAGCAGCGCCTGCAGCACCGAGTCGTACAGCGCGCGCTCGCGCGCCAATGCGCGTTCCTGCGCGGACAGCGCCTTGTCCTCGAAGGTCTTCAGTTCCGGCGTGATGTAGCGCTCGGCGTTCTTCAGCGTCTGGCGGCGACGGTAGTCGTCGGGCACCTTGTCGGTCTGGCCGCGCGTGACCTCGATGTAGAAGCCGTGCACCTTGTTGTATTCGACGCGCAGGTTCGCGATGCCGGTGCGTGCGCGCTCGCGCGCTTCGAGGTCGATCAGGAACTGCCCGCAGTTCTCCGAAATGTCGCGCAGCTCGTCGAGCTCGGCATCGTAGCCGCGCGCGATTACCCCGCCGTCGCGCACCATCGCGGCCGGCTCGGTGGCAATCGCGTTCGTCAGCAGGTCGAGGCATTCCGCGGGCGGCGCGAGCGCCGCATCGACGCGTGCGAGCGCATCCGCGTTCGCGACGATCGCGCCGATGCGCTCGCGCAGCGCCGGCAGCGCGGCGAACGTGTCGCGCAGGCTCGACAGGTCGCGCGGGCGCGCGGACAGCAGCGCGAGCCGCCCGGTGATCCGTTCGACGTCGGCGACCTGGCGCAGTGCGCTGCGCAGCGCATCGAGGCTCGCGCTGGCCGGCGCATCGAGCAGCGCGCCGATTGCCTGCTGGCGCGACTGCGCGGCGACCGATGCGCGCGGCGGATGATGCAGCCAGTGACGCAGCAGGCGGCTGCCCATCGTCGTGCAGCAGGTGTCCAGCAGCGAATACAGCGTGGGCGACTCGGTGCCGCGCAGCGTCTCGGTCAGTTCGAGATTGCGGCGCGTGGCCGGATCGAGCCCGATGTATTCGGTTTCGTTCTCGACCTTCAGGCTGCGCACGTGCCGCAGTTGCTGGCCTTGCGTGGCCGCGGCATAAAGCAGCAGCGCGCCGGCCGCGCCGCACGCACTCGTCAGCGAATGCGCACCGAAACCGTCGAGGCTCGCGACGTCGAGCTGGTCGCACAGACGCTGCGTGCCCGATGCGATGTCGAAGTGCCAGGCCGGCACGCGCTTGGTTGCGCCCGCGCCGGCGGGAATGGCGTCGGTTGCCCCGTCAGGCGTCAGGATTTCGGCCGGCCGGATGCGTTCGAGCGCGGCGGCGAGCTGCTCGGGCTCGATTTCGGCGAGCCGCAGCGCACCGCTCGCGAGGTTCAGCCACGCGAGGCCGATGTTGACCGCGACGCCGCGCTTGTTGTGGCCGGTGCACATCGCGAGCAGGTAGACGTCGTTCTTGTCGGACAGCAGCGCGGCATCGGTCAGCGTGCCGGGCGTGACGACGCGCACGACCTTGCGCTCCACCGGGCCCTTCGACGTGGCCGGATCGCCGATCTGCTCGCAGATCGCGACCGATTCGCCCATCTTCACGAGCTTCGCCAGATATTGCTCGACCGCGTGATGCGGGACGCCGGCCATCTTGATCGGCGTGCCGGCCGACGCGCCGCGCTGCGTGAGGGTCAGGTCGAGCAGGCGTGCCGCTTTTTCCGCATCCTCGAAGAACAGCTCGTAGAAGTCGCCCATCCGGTAGAAGACGAGCGTGTCCGGATGATCGGCCTTGATGCGCAGGTACTGCTGCATCATTGGAGTGTGGCCTGCGAAGGCTTCGGGCGACAGCGTGGTCATAGGTCAGGCATGAAGTTGTTGCTTGGGTTGCCCGAGTTTACCAGTGGCTTCGACGTGAACGCGCGAAGTTGGCCGTTTGGTCGACTGCCGGCGCTGTCGTGCAGTGGCAGCCGAATTCGCGCGGTCGCTCGCGAGCGCTTGCCACGAGGCACCGAAGAAGGGCGCATGGCCGTGGGCGGCGCGTCTTTCGCCCTTCCGAAGCGTTGCAACGAGCGGGGCAGGCCCGGCGGCGCTCGGCTGGCGAGCCTGCGCGCGCCGACCCCGTGCCGCAAATCAGGACGCGTGCCCCGACGTCAGACTCAGTGCGACCGCTTGCGCGACTTCGATACCGTCGATCGCCGCCGAATAGATGCCGCCGGCATAGCCGGCGCCTTCGCCGGCCGGATACAGGCCTTCGACGTTCATGCTCTGGTAGTCGTCCTTGCGCCGAATCCGGATCGGCGACGACGTGCGCGTCTCCACGCCGGTGAGCACCGCGTCGTGCATCGCGAAGCCGGCGATCTTCTTGTCGATCTCGGGCAGCGCTTCGCGGATCGCTTCGATCACGTAGTCCGGCAGCGCGGTACTGAGATCGGTCGGCGTCACGCCGGGCTTGTACGACGGCTCCACCGCACCGAGCGACGTCGACGGCCGGCCCGCGATGAAGTCGCCGACCAGTTGGCCCGGCGCGCGGTAATCGCCGCCGCCGAGTTCGAACGCGCGCGTTTCCCATTTACGCTGGAACGCGATGCCGGCGAGCGGGCCGCCCGGATAGTCGTCCGGCGTGATGCCGACGACGATGCCCGCGTTCGCATTGCGCTCGGCGCGGGAATACTGGCTCATTCCGTTGGTGACCACGCGGCCGGGCTCCGAGGTCGCGGCGACCACCGTGCCGCCCGGGCACATGCAGAAGCTGTAGACCGCGCGCCCGTTGCTTGCGTGGTGGACCACCTTGTAGTCGGCCGCGCCGAGCTGCTTGTGGCCCGCGAACTTGCCGAAGCGGCTGCGATCGATCACGCCTTGCGGATGCTCGATCCGGAACCCGAGCGAGAACGGCTTGGCTTCGATATAGACGCCGCGGTCGTGCAGCATCTGGAACGTATCGCGCGCGCTGTGGCCCACGGCCAGCACCACGCGGTCGCACCGCAATGTTTCCCCGTTCGACAGCTTGAGCGCGCGCACCTTACCCTGGTCGATTTCGATGTCGTCGACACGGGTTTCGAAGCGCACTTCGCCGCCGAGTTCGTGGATCGACGCGCGCATTTTTTCCACCATGCTGACGAGGCGGAACGTGCCGATGTGCGGGCGGCTCAGGTACAGGATGTCGTCGGGCGCGCCGGCCTTGACGAATTCGTCCAGCACCTTGCGGCCATAGTGGTTCGGATCCTTGATCTGGCTGTACAGCTTGCCGTCGGAAAACGTTCCCGCGCCGCCTTCGCCGAACTGCACGTTGGATTCGGGATTGAGCACGCTCTTGCGCCACAGGCCGAAGGTGTCCTTGGTGCGCTCGCGCACGGCCTTGCCGCGTTCGAGGATGATCGGACGGAACCCCATCTGCGCGAGGATCAGCCCCGCGAACAGCCCGCACGGACCCATGCCGATGACGACCGGGCGCAGGAAATCGGCGTGCTCGGGCGCCTTGGTGACGAAGTGGTACGTCATGTCGGGCGTCACGCCACAATGCGGCTTGCCGGCGATGCGCTCGAGCGCGGCCGCCTCGTCCTTGACTTCGACGTCGACGATATACGTGAGCTTGATGTCGGCACGCTTGCGCGCGTCGTGCGCGCGGCGGAACACGGTGTAACGGAGCAACCCGTCTGGCGCCACGCCGAGCTCAGCGAGGCGCGCGCGAATCGCGGCCTCGAGTGCGCTCTCGGGGTGGTCGAGGGGGAGTTTGATTTCGCTTAGCCGTAACATGGGGACTCGGATGCGATTGCCACGGCGCCGTGGCGGTGTTGATACAGGCGGGGCCGGCATGCCGGCGGCCTCGTTCGCCGCGCGCGCATGCCGGACGCAAACCATTCGCCGTCGTTGCGGCAGAAGCGGAGCGAGCGGCAACACGCCGACCCGCACGCGCCACGCGAGCAACTTCAGGATAGGCGCACGAAGCGATCCGTGTGCACGGAAGATTTATCCGTGCGCCAGACGATCGGCGCGCCATCGTGACGATGCCGCGCGAGCGGTTTGCGCGAAAGCCGCGCCACGCGGGCGCGGCCCGGGCTTACTCCGCTGCCGGATGCACGCGGCTGTAGCGGTTCAGGATCGGGATCATCTGTGCGTAGATCTTCGGGTTCGCGGCGACGATCTCGTGGCGATGCAGGAAATCGGCGTCGCCCGTGTAGTTGCCGACGAGGCCGCCGGCCTCCGTGATCAGCAGGCTGCCCGCCGCCATGTCCCACACGTTGATGCCTTGCTCGAAGAACGCGTCGAGGCGGCCGGCCGCGACGTTCGCGAGATCGAGCGCCGCCGCGCCCGGGCGGCGCAGGCCCGTGCAGGCCTGCGTCATTTCGGTGAAGAGGCGCGCGTAGGCGTCGAGGCCGTCCTTCTCGCGGAACGGGAAGCCCGTGCCGACCAGCGCGTCCGACAGGCGGTCGCGGCGGCCGACGCGGATGCGGCGGTCGTTCAGGTACGCGCCGCGGCCGCGGGTGGCCGTGAACAGGTCGTTCTTGTTCGGATCGTAGACGACGGCCTGCGTGACGACGCCCTTGTGCTCGAGCGCGATCGAGACGCAGTAGTACGGGAAGCCGTGGATGAAGTTGGTCGTGCCGTCGAGCGGATCGATGATCCACTTGAATTCGGATTCGTTCTCCGATTCGCCCGATTCCTCCGCGAGGATCGCGTGATCGGGGTAGGCGGTCTTCAGCGTCTCGATGATCGCGTCTTCGGCGGCTTTGTCCACTTCGGTGACGAAGTCGTTCTGCTGCTTCTTGCGGATCTCGATCAGGTCGAGATCGAGGGACGCACGATTGATGATCTGTCCGGCGCGGCGCGCAGCCTTGACAGCAATGTTGAGCATGGGATGCATGAGCCTGGATCCTGTAGCCGGCGGCACGGGCCGCCACGAAGTGGGACAACCGCCCGGAACGGCGCAAGCGTGCCGGGGCGAGGTGAGACGCGAATTGACAAAGAGCGGGGTACGACCCGCGCTGCGCCGAGCGCAACGCGTAAAGGCATGATTTTACCCGATTTTCGGCGGTTTCAGGCGACCGGCATGCGGGGAAACCCCCACTGGCCGTCTGGACGAGTGGGTTTGCGCGGGCGATGGCGATACCATACGGCCATTCTGATGAACCGAGTCGTATCGTAGTGGAAACCCCGCAGAACACCGCCGCGCCGTCCGAATCGGGCGCGGCCTCGTCCGCGCCGCCGTCCGGCGGCTTCACGTCCACCCGCTTCGTGCTCGTCGAGCCGAGCCATCCCGGCAACGTCGGGGCGGCTGCCCGCGCGCTGAAGACGATGGGCTTCTCGCGCCTCGTGCTGGTCGCGCCGCGCGTGCCGCACGTGCAGCGCGACCCCGACGCGATCGCGATGGCCAGCGGCGCGGACGACGTCCTTGCGTCCGCGCATGTCGTGCCGACGCTCGGCGAAGCGCTGTCCGGCGTTCACTGGTCGATCGCGCTGACCGCGCGCACGCGCGAATACGGGCCGCCGCGTCTTGCACCGCGCGCGGCCGCCGCGCAGGCGAGCGCGCAGGTCGGCGCGGGCGACATCGCGCTCGTGTTCGGCAACGAGCGCACCGGTCTCGCGAACGAGCATGTCGACCAGTGCAGCGCGCTCGCGCATATTCCGGCCAACCCTGCCTACAGTTCGCTGAACCTCGCGCAGGCCGTGCAGGTGCTCGCATACGAGTTGCGCGTCGCGTTTCTCGAACAGGCGAGCGAGCCGTCGGCGCAGCCGCCGGCCGAAGCCGGCACGCTCGCGCAGAGCGACGAGATCGAGCGGATGTACGTGCACCTCGAAAACGCATTGATCGCGCTCGACTTCCTCGATCCGCGCAATCCGAAGAAGCTGATGCCGCGGCTGCGGCGCCTGTTCGCGCGCACCGGCCTCGAGCGCGAGGAGGTCAATATCCTGCGCGGCATCGCGAAGCACATCCTGCTGAAGTCGGGCCAGCCGGGCGGCGACGCGTAAGCGGCCGACGCTCCGATTGCCGGGCGCGGGGAATCCGGTGGCAGGCCGTGCCTCGACCCACCGGAAGCGTCGAAGCTTCTATTTCTCCCGACCGACACACCCTGCAAACGCCGCCACGGCAAGCGTCCCGGTCGAATACCCGCGCCGACGGCGGGGTGAACGCGCGGCCGCGTGCGGCCGGGCGCGACTGGCCCTACAATCGCCGGACGTCATAAGCAAATGACCCGGCGCGATAACGGCCGGCATTGCCGGCGATGCGCGCCGGCCTTTTCCCAAACCACATCATGTTCACGAGACTGCGCGAAGACGTTGCAACGATTCGCGAGCGGGATCCCGCCGCTCGCAGTGCGTGGGAAGTGCTGACCTGTTATCCGGGGCTGCACGCGCTCGTGCTGCACCGGTTCGCGCACGCATGCTGGCGCGCGAAACGTTACTGGCTCGCGCGGTTCGTGTCGCAGGCCGGCCGGTTCCTGACCGGAATCGAGATCCATCCCGGCGCGACGATCGGCCGGCGCGTGTTCATCGATCACGGCATGGGTGTCGTGATCGGCGAGACGGCGATCATCGGCGACGACTGCACGATCTATCAGGGCGTGACGTTGGGCGGCACGTCGCTCACGCGCGGCGCGAAGCGCCACCCGACGCTCGAGGCCGGCGTGATCGTCGGTGCCGGCGCGAAGGTGCTTGGCGGTTTCACGGTCGGCGCGGGCGCGAAGATCGGCTCGAACGCGGTGGTCGTCAAGCCGGTGCCGGCGGGGGGCACGGCGGTGGGCAACCCGGCGCGCATCGTGATGCCGGCGCAGCCGAAGCCGCAGGCCGAGCGTGCGGCGTTCAGCGCATACGGGATCACGCCGAACGCCGACGATCCGATGTCGCTCGCGATTCACGGTCTGATCGATCACGCGGCGAAGGAAAGCCGCCGCGTCGACGAGATCGTCGCGGCGCTCGAGCGGCTCGGCACGCATCTGGAAACGCTGCAGGGCGCCGACGCGGCGCGCCTCGACCTGCGCAGGCTGTCGGCGGTGCTCGAAGGCAAGACGGTCGAACGCCAGACGTAACGAACGCGATCGACGCCGCCGCTGCCGTCAGTGCGACGGCAGCGGCGGCGTCAGTCGAGCGGCATCGGGTGGATGCCTTCCGCGTCGACGCGCAGGTAGCCGCCGCGCGGCGTGCCGTGATCGAGATCCCAGTCGGGCAGCACCCAGCGGATCCCGCCCGGCTCCGCGTGGCGCGCGGGGCGGTGCGTGTGGCCGTGAATGATCACGCTCGCGCGGCTCTTCCGGAACAGCGCGGCCACGCCTTCTTGCGTGACGTCGTACACGGCCGACGCAGGGCGCATGCGGCCCGCTTCGCTGCTCGAGCGCATGCGCTGCGCGAGCGCGCGGCGCCACCGGAACGGCCACGCGAGAAACAGCCATTGCGCGACGCGGTTGCGCGCGAAGCGACGGAACACCTGGTAGCCGCGGTCGGCCGTGCATTGCGCGTCGCCGTGCGCGAGCACGATGCGCTGGCCGAACGCCATGATCAGCGAAGGGTCGGGCAGCAGCATCGCGCCGGCGGCCTTCATGAAGCGCCGGCCGAGCAGGAAATCGCGGTTGCCGTGCATCACGTAGAGCGCGATGCCGCGTTCCGAGAACGTGTGCATCAGCGCGGCCATGCGTGCGGCGAACGGATCGTCATCGAGGACGTCGTCGCCGATCCAGTATTCGAACAGGTCGCCGAGGATGAACACCGAATCGGCGCTGTCGGCGGTGTATTTGACGAAATGCTCGAACGCGGCGACCGTCTTCGGAATCGCCTCGCTCAGGTGCAGATCGGACAGAAACAGGAACGGGCGTGCGGCTTGCGCGTACTCGCGCTCGCCCGGCACGCCCGCGGAGACGCTTCGCGGCGGACTCTCCTGCAACATCGAAGTGCCTCCGTAACGGCGGGTGCGTCAGACCACCACGGCCTTTTCGATCACGACGTCGTCGGTCGGCACGTCCTGATGGAAGCCGGCGTTGCCCGTCTTGACGCCCTTGATCTTGTCGACCACGTCCTGGCCTTCGACGACCTTGCCGAACACCGCGTAGCCCCAGCCCTGCGGCGTCGGCGACGAGTGGTTCAGGAAGTCGTTGTCGTTCACGTTGATGAAGAACTGGGCGGTCGCCGAGTGCGGATCGTTCGTGCGCGCCATCGCGATCGTGTAGTTGTCGTTCTTCAGGCCGTTGTTCGCCTCGTTGTCGATCGGCGCGTCGGTCGGCTTCTGCTTCAGGCCCGGCTCGAAGCCGCCGCCCTGGATCATGAAGCCGTTGATCACGCGATGGAACACGGTGCCGTCGTAATGGCCCTTCTTCACGTAGTTCAGGAAGTTCTCGACCGTCTTCGGTGCCTTCGCGGCGTCGAGCTCGAGCTTGATCACGCCGTGGTTCGTGTGCAGTTCAACCATGATGAATTCCTTCGGTGAGGCAGTTTAAATGGCACGCGGCCGGTCGTGCGACGCGGCCGCGTGAGGCGCCGGACGTGCCGGCAGGTGCTTACTTCGAGACGATGCTCGCCGATTCGATCACGACCGGTTGCGCCGGTACGTCCTGCATCGGGCCGCGCGAGGTCGTCGCCACGCCTTCGATCTTCTTCACGACGTCGAGACCCGACACGACCTTGCCGAACACCGCATAGCCGTTGCCGTCCGGGTTCGGGTAGTCGAGGCCGCCGTTGTCGACGGTATTGATGAAGAACTGCGCGGTGGCCGAATTCGGATCGCTCGTGCGGGCCATCGCGATCGTGCCCGTCAGGTTCTTCAGACCATTGCGGCTCTCCAGCGGGATCGGCGCGCGGGTCGGCTTTTCCTCGAAGTTGGTCTTGTAGCCGCCGCCCTGGATCATGAAGCCCTTGATCACGCGATGGAAGATCGTGCCGTTGTACTGGCCGGCCTTCACGTAATCGAGGAAGTTGGCGACGGACTTCGGCGCCTTCTCCGGGTAGAGCTCGACGCGGATGTCGCCCTGCGAGGTCTTCAGCTGCACGACGGGGTGCGCGGTGGCCGATTGCGCGAATGCGGGCGCGGTCGCGAGAAGGGCGGCGCCGCCAAGCGCCAGCAACAGACGTTTCATTGCGATCCTCAGGTTGGGAGGGAAGGAAGGCCGCGCCGCTTAGCGCGACGGCGCGACGTACGGCGCCGCCAGTGCGCCCGACGGACCGCTGAACTGGAACGTCGGCGACATCGGCAGCGTGGTGGTGCTCACGTTCGCGGCGGCGCGCTCGGTGTAGTCGCGCGTGGCGGGCGTCGTCGCGCGCGCGTTCGGCGCGGCTTTCGACGGCGACACGATCTTCTGCAGATCGGCGAGGCGCTGCGCGGTCGCGCCGCTCGTGCGGCCGAGCGATTGCGCGCGCTTGTACGATTCGGCCGCGAGGCGCAGGTAGAGATCGCCGAGGTTCTCGTACGCGAGCGTGTAGCTCGGGTTCGACTGCGTCGCGGTGACGAGCGCGCTGCGCGCTTCGTCATAGCGGCCGTGCTTCGCGTAGAGCGCCGCGAGGTTGTTGTACGGCTCGGGCAGCTCGGGGTACGCCTGCGTGATCGCGACGAACTGCTGGATCGCGTCGTCGTCGCGGTTCAGGCGGGCCAGCACGGTGCCGCGCTTGAACTGCGCCTGCACGTCGTGCGGGTTCGACGCGATGCGCGCGTCGAGCTGCGCGAGCGCCTGCTTCCACTGCTTGCCGCCGATCGACGCGTCGATTTCGGGCGTGCCGTCGGCGACCGCCGGGGCTTTCTGCGCATGCGCCGCGGGTGCCGCGAAAAGCGTCAGCGCGACGCCCATGACGGTGGTCGCAACGAGGGTCGCAGCGCTCGGCGCGCGGCCGCGATGAGGTTTCATAGGCGTAAATCGGAATGTTATACTCCGAGCCATTCTAACAAAACGTCTGCGCGTTCCGGCGAGCGGCAGACAGTCTTTCTTAGCCTCTCGTGGCCGTCACCGCTGTGCTTGCAGCCTGACCGCCCCATGTGATAACGAGGACGCGCGGCCCGGCGCCGCAGCAGATGGTCCGTCCGTTTCACATGCTGGGCGAGCTTCGCCAGGGCGGTTTCCTTCGGCTCACGGTTCATCTCTATGGAATCACTGCGCATCTACAACACGCTCGCGCGTGACAAGCAAGTCTTCGTGCCGCGCCAGCCCGGCGAAGTGCGGATGTACGTATGCGGGATCACCGTCTACGACTATTGTCACGTGGGCCACGCGCGCATGCTGGTCGTGTTCGACCTCGTCCAGCGCTGGCTGCGTGCGATCGGCTACCGGGTCACGTACGTGCGCAACATCACCGACATCGACGACAAGATCATCCGCCGCGCGGTCGAGAACGGCGAGACGATCAAGTCGCTGACCGACCGCTTCATCGGCGCGATGCACGAGGATGAAGCCGCGCTCGGCATCCAGCGGCCCGACATCGAGCCGCGCGCGACGCAGTTCATCTCGCAGATGCTGGGCATGATCGAGACGCTCGAGACGAACGGCTACGCGTATCAGGCGGCCGACGGCGACGTCAATTACTCGGTGCGCAAGTTCGCGAGCTACGGGAAGCTGTCGGGCAAGTCGCTCGACGACCTCCGCGCGGGCGAACGCGTCGCCGCGAACGATGCGAAGCAGGATCCGCTCGACTTCGTGCTGTGGAAGCGCGCGAAGCCGGAAGATCCGGAAGGCGCGTCGTGGGCGTCGAAGTACGGGATGGGCCGCCCGGGCTGGCACATCGAATGCTCGGCGATGGGCTGCTCGCTGCTCGGCAATCATTTCGACATCCACGGCGGCGGGCAGGATCTGCAATTCCCGCACCACGAGAACGAGATCGCGCAGAGCGAGGGTGCGACCGGCGAGACGTTCGTCAATTACTGGATGCACAACGGCTTCGTGCAGGTCGACAACGAGAAGATGTCGAAATCGCTCGGCAACTTCTTCACGATCCGGGAAGTGCTCGAGCGTTACGACGCGGAAGTCATGCGCTTCTTCATCGTGCGCACGCATTACCGTTCGCCGCTCAATTACAGCGACGTGCATCTCGACGATGCACGCGCATCGCTCACGCGTCTGTACACCGCGCTGAAGGACGTCGAGCCCGACACGCTCGCGCTCGACTGGAACGAGCCGCACGCACAGCGTTTCGCGGCCGCGATGAACGACGATTTCAACACGCCGGTCGCGGTGGCGACGCTGTTCGAGCTGGCGGGTGAAGTCAACCGCACGCGCGACGCGTCGCTCGCACGGCAACTGAAACAGCTGGCGGGCCTGCTCGGCCTGCTGGGCCGCGAACCGCGCGCGTTCCTGCAGCAGGCGTCCGGCGCCGCGCAGGCGGGCGGGCTCGCGGCCGACGAGATCGAAGCGAAGATCGCCGCGCGCGTCGCGGCGAAGCAAGCGAAGGACTATGCCGAAGCGGACCGGATCCGGGCGGAATTGCTCGAAGCCGGCATCGCACTTGAAGACAAACCGGGCGGATCGACCGAATGGCGTCGCGTATGAGCGCGGTGCGTTCCACTGACCGATCCGTCAGGTAGGAGGCAAGATGGCAACGGCCAGAAAAGCGCCGGTCAGGCGCGCGACCCCGGTCGCCGCGCGTCCGGCAGCCAAGCGCGTACCGGCGGCGAAGGCGGACGCGACGCGCGCCGTGCCGAACGGCGCGCTGAACGGTCATGCGCAGCCGGCGGCCGCGCCGCCGGCCGCCGACGCGGCCCGCAAGACACGTGCGTCCGAAGCGGAGGGCGAGGAGGTCGTCGTGCGTCCCGCCTATTGGGACAAGGCATGCGCGGACCTCGTCAAGCGCGACCGGATCCTGAAGAAGCTGATTCCGAAGTTTGGTCCCGCGCATCTCGTGAAACGCGGCGACCCGTTCGTCACGCTCGCGCGCTCGGTCGTCGGCCAGCAGATTTCGGTGCCGTCCGCGCAGTCGCTGTGGGCGCGCATCGAGGACGCCTGCCCGAAGCTCGCGCCGCAACCGGTGATCCGGCTCGGCGCGGACAAGCTGATCGCGTGCGGGCTGTCGAAGCGCAAGACGGAATACATCCTCGATCTTGCGCAGCATTTCGTGTCGGGGGCGCTGCACGTCGACAAATGGACGTCGATGGACGACGAGGACGTGATCGCGGAACTCACGCAGATCCGCGGCATCAGTCGCTGGACCGCCGAGATGTTCCTGATCTTCAACCTGTCGCGGCCGGACGTGCTGCCGTTCGACGACCCGGGCCTGATCCGTGCGATCAGCGTCAATTACTTCAGCGGCGAACCCGTCACGCGCAGCGAGGCGCGCGAGGTCGCGGCCAACTGGGAGCCGTGGCGTACCGTCGCGACCTGGTACATGTGGCGCAGCCTCGATGCGCCCGACGCCGACGCCTGAGTGCAGGCTATCGAATTTTGAACATCAATAGTTGAGAGCCGGTTTTGCGCGCCGCCCGCGCGGGTAGAATACGCGCTGCCGCAAGACCCAAGGATTCGAACACATGAAGACCACGTTTCTGGATTTCGAACAGCCGATCGCCGAACTCGAGGCCAAGATCGAAGAGCTGCGATTCGTGCAGGACGACTCGGCTGTCGATATTTCGGAAGAAATCGAGCGGCTGTCGAAGAAAAGCCAGCAACTGACGAAGGACCTCTACGCGAATCTGACGCCGTGGCAGGTTTCGCAGATCGCGCGGCACCCGCAGCGTCCGTACACGCTCGATTACGTCGCGGAATTGTTTACCGATTTTCACGAACTGCATGGCGACCGCGCGTTCGCGGACGACCTGTCGATCGTCGGCGGTCTCGCGCGCTTCGGCGGCCATCCGTGCATGGTGATCGGTCACCAGAAGGGCCGCGACACGAAGGAGCGCGCCGCGCGCAACTTCGGGATGCCGCGTCCGGAAGGCTATCGGAAGGCCGAGCGCCTGATGCGTCTGGCCGAGAAGTTCGGGCTGCCGATCTTCACGTTCGTCGACACGCCGGGCGCGTACCCGGGCATCGGCGCGGAAGAGCGCGGCCAGTCGGAGGCGATCGGTCGCAACCTGTACGTGATGGCCGAGCTGAAGACGCCGATCATCACGACGGTGATCGGCGAGGGCGGTTCGGGCGGCGCGCTGGCGATCGCCGTGGCCGATACCGTGATGATGCTGCAGTTCTCGACCTACTCGGTGATCTCGCCGGAAGGCTGTGCGTCGATCCTGTGGAAGAGCGCCGCGAAGGCGCCGGAAGCCGCGGAAGCGCTGGGCCTGACCGCGCACCGCCTGAAGGCGCTCGGCCTGATCGACAAGATCATCAACGAGCCGCTCGGCGGCGCGCATCGCGATCCGAAGGGCATGGCCGCGCTGCTGCGCCGCGCGCTGGCCGATTCGCTGCGCCAGTTCCAGGGCATGAGCATCGATGCGCTGCGCGAGCGCCGCTTCGAGCGCCTGATGGCCTACGGCAAGTTCAAGGAAACCACGCCGGGCGCATGACCGGCCGTGTATTCAATGCGCGCGCCGCGGCGCGCGCGTCCCGCTCGTGATCCCGCCCACCGAATTCTCCGCCGACCGTGTCGTCCTCGACGCGGTCGGCGTTGCGCTTTCCGGCCTGCCGCCGGATGCGCGCATCGCGATCGCCTACAGCGGCGGCCTCGATTCGACGGTGCTGCTCGATGCGGCCGTGCGCGTCGCGGGCGCATCGCGCTGCGTCGCGTTGCACGTGCATCACGGCCTGAGCGCGAATGCCGACGCATGGGTCGCGCATGCCGAAGCGGAGGCGGCGCGGCTCGGCGTCGCATTCGAATCGATGCGCGTCGACGTGCCGCGCGACAGCGGGCTCGGTATCGAGGCGACGGCGCGCGAGCGTCGCTACGCGGCGCTCGACGCGATGGGCGAACGCCACGGCGTGGCGGCGCTGTGGCTCGCGCAACATGCGGACGACCAGGCCGAGACCGTGCTGCTGCAACTGTTGCGCGGTGCGGGAATCGCGGGGCTTGCCGCGATGGCGCCGCGTTATCGCCCCGACGGCGTGAGCATCGAGCGCGTGCGCCCGTTGCTGCGACTGTTGCGCGCACAACTCGAGCGCTATGCGGAGCAGCACGCGCTCGCGTGGATCGACGACGAATCGAACGGCGACACGCGCTATGCACGCAATGCGCTGCGCGTCGACGTGCTGCCGGCGCTGGCCGTGCATTTCCCGGGCTTTCGCGATGCGCTCGGTCGCGCGGCGCAGCACGCGGCGGCGGCTCAGCGGCTGCTCGACGATCTGGCCGAGCTGGATTTCGCCGTCGCCGCGCGCGATGACGGGCAGGCGCTGTCGCGCGACGCGCTGATCGGATTCGACGACACGCGCGGCGCGAACCTGCTGCGCTTCTGGATGCGCCGGCTCGGTTTGCCGGGCGCGTCGGCCGCCCGGCTCGCCAACATGATGCGACAACTGCGCGCGGCGCACGACGCGCATGCGCTGCGCGTCGATCACGCGGGGCAGTGCCTGCGGCTCTATCGCGATGTCGTCTACTGGGAAGCCGGCGACAGCAGCGAACCGGCCGACGACGGTACGGGTACGCCGCAACCGGAGGCGGCGCTCGCATGGGACGGACAGCAGGTGTGGCACCTGCCGGGATGGCGCGGCACGTTCGTGTTTGCGCCCGCCGACGCGGGCAGCGCCGACGCGGTGCCGGAGGAGCTGCTGCGCGGTGCGCGGCTGGCGGCGCGCGCCCGGGCCGGTGGCGAACGGATGCGTACGTCGCCGGGCGGGCCGGGCCGAACGCTGAAGAACCTGTTCCAGGAGCGCGGGGTGCCGGCCTGGCAACGCGACGTGCCGCTGCTGTTCGCAGGCGACCGGCTGATCTACGTGCCGCGGCTGGGTGTCAATCGCGACATCGGCATGCCTGACGGGGCGGCGCCCGGCGCCGCCGCATGGCGCCGGATCGAGTGGCGTCCCGACCTGCTGATCGCGTAACGGCGGCACGCTTCCGGCGGCGCGATGGCGCGCCCATTTTCACCATTTGGTAAACAGCGCCGGAACGGCCGCCGCCACGGCGCGCGGCTTGTCAAGCGGGCTTCTATCGGGTACGCTCGGTCGTTTGCCCGGCTCGATTTTTGAGCGTTTTGTGCAGGTTTTCCGCGTGACGTACCCGGTTTGCGCGGCCTGATCGGCCTTCCGGGCAAAATCCGTCACGCTTGCGTGTTGCGTCCCAGCCGTCCCCCTTGTCGTCCGTCCACAGCCACAAGCCGCGTGACCGAACGGCTATGCGGCCTGCCCAGCGCGCCCGTGCGGCTTCTCCTCCAGTTCAGAACGACAATGGCACTCATCGTACACAAATACGGCGGCACTTCGATGGGCTCGGTCGAGCGCATCAAGAACGTCGCGAAACGCGTCGCAAAATGGCATCAGGCCGGGCACCAGATGGTGGTCGTGCCTTCGGCGATGTCCGGCGAAACCAACCGTCTGCTCGGTCTTGCGAAAGAGATTTCGAGCCAGCCGAGCCCGCGTGAGCTCGACATGATCGCGTCGACCGGCGAGCAGGTCAGCGTCGGCCTGCTGTCGATCGCGCTGCAGGAAATCGGTGTCGAGGCCGTGAGCTATGCCGGCTGGCAAGTGCCGATCAAGACCGACAGCGCGTTTACGAAAGCGCGCATCCACTCGATCGACGACGAGCGCGTGAAGGACGACCTGAACGCGGGCAAGGTCGTGATCATCACGGGCTTCCAGGGCGTCGATCCGGACGGTCACATCACGACGCTGGGCCGTGGCGGCTCGGACACGTCGGCGGTGGCGGTGGCGGCTGCGCTCGGTGCCGAAGAGTGTCTGATCTATACCGACGTCGACGGCGTCTACACGACCGATCCGCGTGTCGTCGAAGAGGCGCGCCGCCTCGACCGCGTGACGTTCGAGGAGATGCTGGAAATGGCCAGCCTCGGCTCGAAGGTCCTGCAGATCCGCTCGGTCGAATTCGCCGGCAAATACCAGGTGAAGACGCGTGTGCTGTCGAGCCTGACCGATCCGCTGATTGCGCTCGACGAAGAAATGCGCTCGGGCACCCTGATTACTTTTGAAGAAGACGAGACCATGGAAAAGGCAGTCATTTCCGGCATCGCGTTCCAGCGCGACGAAGCACGCATTGCGGTGATGGGCGTGCCCGACAAGCCGGGCATCGCATATCAGATCCTCGGCCCGGTGGCCGATGCGAACGTCGACGTCGACATGATCATCCAGAACCAGAGCGTCGAAGGCAAAACCGACTTCACGTTCACGGTCGGTCGCGGCGACTACCAGAAGGCGATGGACATCCTCACCAACCAGGTGCAGGGCCATGTGAGCGCCGAGCGCGTGCAGGGCGATCCGAAGGTGTCGAAGGTGTCGGTCGTCGGCGTCGGCATGCGTTCGCACGTGGGCGTCGCGAGCAAGATGTTCCGCACGCTGTCGGAAGAGGGCATCAACATCCAAATGATCTCGACGTCCGAAATCAAGATCTCGGTGCTGATCGACGAGAAATACATGGAGCTGGCCGTCCGCGCGCTGCACAAGGCTTTCGAACTCGACCAGGCATCGTGAATTTTTCGTGATGCATTGAAGAAAATGCATCACGGAATTTGACGTACGGTTCGAAACCCTATATTATCTCGTTCTCGTCGCACTGCCTCCCTGGTGCGAGCGAAAGTTTGGGAGACGTGGCCGAGAGGTCGAAGGCACTCCCCTGCTAAGGGAGCATCTGGGCCAAAACCTGGATCGAGGGTTCGAATCCCTCCGTCTCCGCCAAAAGCGGTGACAAAGCCCCGCAAGTTCTCGGACTTGCGGGGCTTTTTCTTTGTGCGCCCAGCATGGGCGAACTCCTGCGAGTGAAAGTCTCGCCATGAGTTGATCGCAGCGAATGAAGCGAAGCGCAACTGCGGGCGGGCGCAGCTCAAGCGCTGGCGTCAGGGCACGACGATATATCGGGAGTTGTTTGCGCTTGGCGCCTCGGAAGCAGGCACTCGCCGGGTGATGGCAAACAGCTGCGGTTGGACAGCTATCTGCCGCTCCATGTGAAAGGAACGGCCGACCTGATTGCGGAACCAACCGGTCGATACAACGGATTGCTGTAGAGCGTTCACTGATCCTTCTTCAACTGCCAACGTGCCCTTCAGATCGTTCTGGGGACCTCGGATCGAGGGTCTCATTACAATTGACAAACGGTATCAAATGCCTTCGTGCTCAGGCGTCCTCGCGTTGATTTTGCGCTACGGTCCTGCTACAGTCTCGCCGAAACACGATGCGCCAGCCAGGTTAAGGTAGTCGGCAGTGCGATCGTATTATTGCTTACTGACGTGATTTCTTGTCTTGTCGGGCATATGTGGCTCGGGAGCCCATAAGTCGATGTCTCATCCGTTGAGGCCGATATACACGGCGGCGCGCTCGGCGAAAGCGGGGTGTGTCAGCGCGGTGGTGAGCAGCACAATAGAAAAATTGCCCTCAGCGAAGTAACCTCAAAGAGAACAAAAAATGGCCGATTTGCATTGGACCATGCCAATCGCCAGATGGACGTCGATTTCGACCGCGGGGGTGCCGGGCGTCGAAGCCCTCGATCCGATGGTGCGACGCCGCTTGAGCCGGCTGTCGCGTCTCGCGCTTCAGGTGGCGTACGATTGCGCCGGGACGGAAAATCCGGTGCGTGTGGTATTCGCATCGCGTCACGGCGAACTGGTGCGTACCACCGGCATTCTCGCCTCCATTGGTGCTGCGGAACCTGTCTCGCCGACGGCCTTCAGCCTCTCGGTCCTCAATGCCGTTACAGGTATATTTGGCATCGCCCGACGTGACCGATCCGCCGCGACCGCGGTCGCGGCCGGGCACGAAACGCTCGGTTACGCGCTGCTCGAAGCTTATTCCCAATACGAAACGTCGCCGGCATCGCCGGTGTTGCTCGTCTATGCGCACGAGCCGGCCGATCCCGTCTACGGCGATGTCGATGACGACGCGGAGAGCGTGGGGCTGGCGATTCTGCTCGGTGCCGGCGAGCCGGCCGGTCATCTGATCTGTGAAGTGGCGGCCGACGGCCCGAGCGATGCGGGGGTTACCGGCGACGCGGCCGGTACGCAAAGCGCGGCGGTGCTGCGTTGCCTGTCGGCGCGCACGACGGCGTCGTGGCGCGGTCAACACGCATCCTGGCGATGGAGCTGGCATGATCGCGCGGCTTGACTACGGCTGGCGTCTGTTCGCGACTGGTGCGAGCCTGGTTTTTTTCGTGCTGTGCGGATCGGTGTTCTCGTTGCTGACAATCGTCGTCGGCTGGCTATGGCCACACCGGCGCTCGCGCCAGCGCGGCGTGACACTTGTTATCCATTATTTCTTCCGCGCGCTGGTCGTATTGCTGCAGCGTATCGGCGTGATGAGGCTCGAGTTGAGCGGCGTTGAGCGTCTTGCAAAAGGTGGCCCGGCAATCGTTGTCGCGAATCACCCGACCTGGCTCGACGTCATGGTGCTGCTGTCTCTGACGCCGAAGGCATGCTGCGTCGTCAAGCGCGGCCACTGGGGCAACCCCTGTTTCTGGGGCATCGTCCGTGCAGCGGAGTACGTGAGCAATGCAGATGCCGCCGATCTCGTCGAGGCCGGAGCGAGGCAACTGGCGGCAGGCTACACGATGATCATCTTCCCGGAAGGGACGCGCAGCCCGGGTGGCGATCGCTTGCATGCTTTTTCGCGCGGCTTCGCGCATATGGCGCTGCAGTCGCGCAGTCGGATCCTGCCGGTTCTGATCGATTGCGATCCGCCAGTATTTACCAAGACGCTTCGCTGGTATCACGTGCCGTCTCGCGCGTTTCGCATGCGCATCGACGTGCTGGAGCCGATGGATCCGAACCGGCTGGCGCCGGGCGTGACGCCGCCGTCGATTGCCGCTCGCAGCATTGCCCGCGAGGTGGAAGTGCACATTACTCAACGCCTGTTTCAGCATGGATACTTTAAAACTGCAAATTAAGCAGCTTCTGATCGAGATGCTCGACCTTAGCGACATGACGGTCGACGAAATCGATGACGACGCGCCGCTATTCTCGACCGACGGGATCGGGCTCGATTCCGTTGATGCACTCGAAGTCGGCATCATGCTGCGCAAGAAGTTTCAACTGACGATCGCCGCGAATGACGAGCGCACGAAGGCACATTTCCGGTCGATCAACACGCTGGCGGCCTTCATTGCCGATCAGCAGTCTCATCACGCATCGCAAGAAGCCGTGCTGGAAAAAGGGGGGCACTCGTGACCGACGCTGAAATCCTGGAGCGCATCCGCGCGATCTTTCATGAGAATTTCGCGATCGAGCCCGATAACGTGACGCCCGATACGCACCTGTTCGAGGAACTCGACCTGGACAGCATCGACGCAGTCGATCTGGCCATCAAGCTTCAGGAAATGACGGGCAAGCGCATCAAGCCCGAAGAGTTCAAGTCGGTACGGACGGTCGGTGATGTCGTTGCCGCCGTTCACGCGCTGCTCGCGCGCGCGTGACGATAGCGGTGACGGGCATGCGGGCGGCTACAGGCACGGTCTTGCCGCGCTGGGCAGCGGTCGTTGCCAGGGTGGCGCTGGTCGTGGCTTATCCGCTCGTCATCCTGTTTGCGTGGCAATGCATGTCGCCGCGTTACGTCGGTTGCCTGCTGGTTGCGTTGCTGTGGCTGCAGCGCACGATCGGCAGGGGCCCGCTGGCGAAGGCGCTCAAACGGCTCACGACGCTCGACTGGTGCGTGGCCGGTGCGTTGACCGCGTTGTCGGTCGCGATTGCCATGACCGATAGCGAACGACTCCTTCATCTTTATCCCGCATGCGTGAGTGCCGGCTTGTTGGTCGCGTTCGGCGCGACCCTGCGGCACGGTCCGACAATGATCGAAAAATTCGCACGGCTGACCTATCCCGAGCCCGGCCCGGCAATCGTCCGGTATGCGCGGCGCGTTACCCAGGTGTGGTGCGCGTTCTTCATCGTCAACGGCGGCTTTTCGGTTTATACGGCGCTGTACTGGAGCCGTGAATCATGGGCGCTCTACAACGGGCTGATCGCGTACGTGCTGATCGGGATGCTGCTCGCGGGCGAGTGGCTGTGGCGCAGGTTCGTCGTCGTGCCGACGCGGAAACGGGCGGGTGTCGCATGATCGCGCTGCACGAGATGCTGTGTGCTGAAGTAGATAGCGGCGTGGCCGTCTGTCGCGACGGCGCCGCGCGGCTGACATTGGGGAATCTGCGTGCCCGCGTGGACGCCATCGCGCGGATGGTGGAGGCGCGCGGCGCGCGCCGGGTCGCGATCAGCACGGATGATCCGTATGCGTTCGCGTGCGCATTTTTCGCGGTCGCGGCCGCGCACGCGGAAATCGTGATTCCGGCGAGCAACGCGCCGGGCTACCTCGGCGATCTGGCTCATGCATACGACTTGGTGCTGGATGCGCCGGCATTGGCCGCATCCGAGCGCGACACGGCGGGCGAATCGGCTATCGCCACCCGCCCGATCGACGCCGCCGCTGCGGTGACGCTTTATACATCGGGCAGCAGCGGCACCGCGAAACCGGTGCGGAAGTCGCTCGCGCAACTCGACGCCGAAGTACGCACGCTGCAACGCGAGTGGGGCAGCCGTATCGGGGCGGCCGTGACGCTGTCGAGCGTGCCGCATCACCACATCTACGGACTGCTCTTCAGGATTCTATGGCCGCTGGCAGCGGGCCGTGCGTTTGACCGGATGCCGGTGCTCGAACCGCTGCAACTGCAGCAGCGGCTCGCCGAATACGGCGGCGGTGTCGTGGTTTCCACGCCGTCGCAACTGATGCGCTGGCCGGCGTTGCCGGGCTTCCCGATGCAGGCACCGGCGCCATGCGCGTTCTTCTCGTCGGGCGGCCCGCTGTCGGCCGATGCGGCGATGGCCTATTCGAACGCGTTCGGCGCCGCGCCGCTCGAGATCTTCGGCAGCACCGAAACCGGCGGCATCGCGTGGCGGCGTCAGGATGTCTCGTCCGCGTGGCAGCCGCTGACGGGCGTCGACGTGCGTTGCGATGACGACGGCGCGCTGTGCGTGCGCTCCGCCCATCTCGGTCACGACCACTGGCACCGCACCGACGACACCGCTCGCTTCGACGCGCACGGCCGCTTCGCACTGGCGGGGCGGCGTGATCGCGTCGTCAAGCTCGACGGCAAGCGTGTTTCGCTGCCCGAACTCGAGGCGCGGCTGCATGCGCACGCCTACGTCGAGCAGGCGGCGGCCGTGGTGGTCGACGGCACGACGCGCGCGCACGTCGGCGTCGTCGCAGTATTGACCGCGGCGGGGCGCGGCGTGCTGGCGAGCGAGGGGCGACTTGCCGTTGCCACGATCTTGCGGCATGCGCTCGGCGCGTACTTCGATGCGGCCGCATTGCCGCGCTACTGGCGATTCCCGCACGCGATGCCGTTCGATGCACGCGGCAAATTGCCGGCAGCCGCGCTGGCGGCCGCATTCACGGCCACGCCGGAGGGCTTCGAATTGCTCGCTTCGTGGCGCAGCGACGACGCGCTGCATTACGAACTGCGCGTGCCGGCCGCGCTCGCCCATTTCGAAGGGCATTTTCCGGGGCTGCCGATCCTGCCGGGTGTCGTGCAAATCGACTGGGCCGCACGCCTTGCCGGCCGCGAGATGCCGGCCGCGCGCGCAATCCGTTCCATCGAACACCTGAAATTCAAGGCGCCGGTGCCGCCGGGTGCGGTGCTGGCGTTGCGTATCGCGCACGACCCCGTACGCGGATGTGCACGCTTCGCGTTTCGCTGCGGCGGGCGGGAGTGCACGTCGGGCGTGTTGGTCTACGGCGCGGCGAAGTGATGAGCGACACCTGCATCGTCATTCCGATCTACAACCATCGCGAAGCGATCGGCGGCACGCTGGCGCGCCTGGCCGTGCACGGCTTGCCGATCTTGGTGGTCGACGACGGCAGCGACGCGCCGACGCAACAGGCGCTGGCCGCGCTGGCCGCGCAATATGCACCGTCCGTGACGCTGTTGCGGTTGCCCGCCAACGCCGGAAAGGGCGCGGCGGTCATGGAAGGATTGCGCGCCGCGCGCGCCCGCGGCTATCGGCACGCGATTCAGATCGACGCCGACGGCCAGCACGATGCCGCTGACGTGCCGAAGTTCGTCGCGGCTGCGCAGGCCGCGCCGGACGCCGTGATTCTGGGCCGGCCGCGTTTCGACGACAGCGTGCCGAAGGCGCGTCTGTATGGCCGCTACCTCACGCACGCGTGGGTATGGATCGAAACGCTGTCGCTCGATATCCCCGATGCGATGTGCGGGTTTCGGCTTTATCCGGTCGATGCCGTCTGCGAACTGATCGACACGGTATCGATGCCGACCCGAATGGCTTTCGATAGCGAAATCCTGGTCCGGTTGCACTGGCGCGGGCTGACGTTCAGGACGATCCCGACGCGCGTCGTCTACCCGGCCGACGGCGTATCGCATTTCGACGTCTGGCGTGACAACGTGCGCATCAGCATGAGTCATGCGCGGCTCGTCGCCGGGATGCTTGGGCGCGCACCGATGCTGCTGACGCGTCGGCTCGTCGGGCGGCGCGGCGCATCGCCGGCGGCGCGCACGCGCGCATGGTGGCGCCTGCCGGAACGCGGCAGCCGTATCGGCATGGCGTTGCTGGCCCTCAGTTGCCGCTGGTTCGGCAAAGGCTTCACGTCGCTTTGGCTGCATCCGATCGTCGGTTATTTCGTGCTGACGAATCGCACGGCGCGCACCGCGTCGCATGCCTATATCGCGCGCCTGCGCGACGCGCGAGCGGCGGACGTGCCGAAGCCGGGATGGCGCAGTGCGTACCGGCACATGCTTGCCTTCGCGCAGGCGGGATTCGACAAGTTCGTCGCATGGTCCGGCCGTCTCGACGAACTCGACGTGCGCTTCGACGATTCGTCCGCGTTCGATACGCTCGCCGCGAGCGGGCGCGGCGCGCTCGTGATCGGCGCGCACCTGGGCAACCTGGAGATGACCCGGGCGCTTGCGCTGCGCGACGCGCACACGAAGGTGACGGCGATCGTCTACACCGAGCATGCGAAGCGTTTTACCGGCGTGCTAGCCGGCGCGAACCGGGAATTCGGCAAGCAACTCGTCGAAGTATCGGACTTCGGGCCGGATACGGCGATGATGATGCAGTCGCGTATCGACGCGGGCGAACTGCTGGTGATCGTCGGCGACCGCGTGCCGCCGCGAGATTCCGGCAAGACGGTCGACGCCTGTTTCCTCGACGCGATGGCTCCGTTCGCGCAGGGCCCGTACATCCTCGCGCACGCGCTCGGCTGCCCGGTCTACCTGTTCTTTTGCCTGAAGGAGGCGCGCGGCTACCGGCTCTATTTCGAACCGTTCGCCGACCGGATCGAGTTGCCGCGCCGCGAGCGCGCGGGCCACGTCGCCGAATGGGCGCAGCGCTATGCCGCGCGGCTCGAACACTATTGCCGCAAGGCTCCCTATCAATGGTTCAACTTCTTCGATTTCTGGGCGCGGCCCGATGGAGGTCCGCGTGGCCGAGCATGATATGAACGACGCCTCGGTGATCGCCGGCGCGGACGCGAACCGGCCGGCCGTCGTGGTCGGCGGCCGGCATCTGACGATCGAGGACGTCGTCGCGGTCGCCCGCGACGGTGCACCGGTCGCGCTGAACGCGGCGCACGAATGGCGCGCACGGATCGAGCGCGGTGCAACCTGGCTGCGCGACTATCTCGCGAATGGCGGCACGCTTTACGGGGTAACGACCGGATATGGCGACGCGTGCGTGGTCGAGGTGCCGCCGGCGCTCGTCGAAGCGCTGCCGCTGCAACTGACGCGCTATCACGGGTGCGGGATGGGGGACTGGTTCGACGCGACGCAAACGCTTGCCATCATCGTCGCTCGGCTCAATTCGCTCGCCTTCGGCTACTCGGGCGTGCGCTTCATGTTGCTCGAACGGCTGACCGATATGGTGAATCACCGGATTCTGCCGCGCATTCCGTCGGAAGGCTCGGTTGGCGCCAGCGGCGACCTGACACCGCTGTCCTATGTCGCGGCGGCGCTGGTCGGCGAGCGCACCGTATCGTTCGATGGCGACGAACGGGACGCGCGCGACGCATGGGACACGATCGGTCGCGCGCCGCTGTCGCTTGCACCGAAAGAAGGACTGGCCTTGATGAACGGCACGGCCGTCATGACCGGACTGGCCTGTCTTGCTTTCGCACGTGCCGATCACCTCACGCGGATGGCGGCCCGCCTGACCGCATTGACGACCGTCGCGCTCGACGGGCGGGCGGGGCACTTCGATGCACGATTGTTCGACGCGAAACCGCATGCGGGGCAGGCGGAGGCGGCCGCGTGGATACGCGCCGACCTGGCCGGGCGCGACGAACTGCCCGGACGCCGTCTGCAGGATCGCTATTCGGTGCGGTGCGCGCCGCACGTGATCGGCGTGGCGCGCGACGCGTTGTCGTGGATGCGCCGTGACATCGAGAACGAACTGAACAGTGCGAACGACAATCCGCTGATCGATCCGGACGAAGGATGCGTCCTGCACGGTGGTAATTTCTACGGCGGCCATATCGCGTTCGCGATGGATGCGCTGAAGACCGCGGTGGCGAACCTCGCGGATCTGATGGATCGCCAGCTTGCGCTGCTGGTCGACGACAAGTTCAGCAACGGATTGCCGCGCAATCTGACGGGCGCTGCTCCGGAGCGCGCGGCGATCAACCACGGGTTCAAGGCCGTGCAGATCTCGTCTTCCGCGTGGACGGCGGAGGCGCTGAAGCACACGATGCCGGCGAGCGTGTTCTCGCGTTCGACCGAGTCGCACAACCAGGACAAGGTCAGCATGGGGACGATCGCCGCGCGCGATTGCCTGCGCGTGCTGGCCCTGACCGAACAGGTTGCCGCGGCACACGTGCTCGCGACCGTGCAGGCCGCCCGACTGCGTCTGCGTGACGCCCCCGGGACACAGCTTTCGCCCGCTCTGCGCGCGTTCATCGACGACGTTGGCCGCCAGTCGCCGCTGGTGGTCGAGGATCGGCCGCTCGAAGCGGAGCTGCGTGCGCTGACGGCGCGCCTTGCGGCCTGCGAGCCGATCGGCGAAGTATCCGGCGACGCATGGCGCGGGGAGGCGGCATGAACGCATCTCGTCCGCCGCTGACCGCGACGGCTCGCGTCGAGGTCCTGTTTCACGATGTCGACGCGATGAACGTCTGCTGGCACGGTCATTACCTGAAGTACTTCGAAAGCAGCCGCGCGGCATTGCTGCGCATGATCGACTACGACTATCCGGCAATGCTGGCGTCGGGCTACATGTGGCCGGTCGTGGAGGCACATCTGAAGTACGTTCGCCCGGCCCATTACAGCCAGCAGCTCGATGTACGTGCGACGCTGCTCGAATTCGAGAACCGGCTGAAGATCGGTTACGAAATCGTCGACGCGGCCTCCGGCGAGCGTTTGACGAAGGGATATACGGTGCAACTGGCTGTCGATGCGACGACACGCGAACTTCAGTTCGTGGCGCCGCCGGCCTTGATCGAAAGGGTGCATGCGCAATGGGCCTGAATCCGCATTGGAGACGACTGTTGGCGGTGTTCGGCACATGCGCGGCGCTCGCCGGCGGTGACGCGATGGCCGCCCCGGCGCCGGCCGTCGCGACCCGGCCGGAAAATGCCGCGCTCGTGTCCGACATCGCGATGCGGCTGGCGCGGGTCGGCGCGATACGCGCGGATTTTCGGCAGACCCAGACGCTGTCCGCGATGAAGCAGCCGCTCGTCAGCACCGGATCGATGTTGTTCGATCGCAGGTCGGGCGTCATCTGGCGAATCGAGACGCCCTACAAGGCCACTTATGTGATCACCGACGGCGGCGTGCGCGAGGTGGGCGCGGACGGGCGCCTCGTCGCGTCCGGTGGTGGCGGCCGTGGCGTCGCACAGGTGTCGCGCATGATGCGCGACATGCTGGGCGGCGACCTGTCCGCGCTGTACGCGCAATTCGACGTCGATGCGAGCGGCACGCCGGAGCGCTGGCGAATGGTCCTGCGACCGAATCAGCCGCAGCTCGCCCAGGCGATCCGCACGCTCGAAATGCGCGGCGGCGCCTATCTCGGCCGGCTCGACATGACGTTCGCGAACGGCAACGTGACCGTGCTCGAGTTCGGGCGGACGACGCCGGTCGATGCGCCCACGCCTGCCGAGCGCGCGTGGCTGGAGGCGCGTTGATGAACCCGGCGCGCGACGTGATCGGCGTGGCGGAAGAACGAGCCCGGCGGCGCGTGCAGTGCGTCGCGTGGCTGCTCGTCACGCTGGCGGCCGTCGCGATCATCCTGTGGCGATTCAGCGGGCCGGCGCCGCTGCAGACGAACCTGCTCGCATTGCTGCCGGCCACCGAGGCGAACCCGGTTGCCGAACGCGCCGTCGACATGCTGGGCGATGCGCTCGGCAATCGCACCGTCTACCTGGTGACTGACCGGGACGCTGCCCGAGCGAAGGCCGCCGCGAAGCAGTTTGGCGCGCGGCTCGGCGCGAGCGGCGCATTTCGTTCGGTGACTGTCGAGGTGCCGCCGTTCGACCTGTCGCAGATCGCGGCCACCTACCTGCCGGCCCGTTTTGGCCTGCTCACGGACGCGGATCGCCGGTCCCTCGAACAAGGCGACGCCGCGCTCGGCGAACGGCTGGCCCGGCGGCTCTATGCGCCGCCGGGAGAGGGTCTGCAGACCTCCGTGGCCGACGATCCGTTCGGCTGGCTGCAGCACTGGCTCGGCGAACTGCCGCTCGGCACATCGAATCTGTCGCTCGAAGACGGCATGCTGGTGTCCCATCGCGATGCGGAAACCGGCGTGCTCGTGATGACGTCGCTGCCGGGCTCGGCCTATGAATCCAAGGTCCAGCACGCGGTTCGTGTCGCGACGGCGGATGCTGAGCGAGCGCTGGCGACGGATTTTCGCGGCGTTCGCGTCGACCGGGCCGGCGCGGTGTTTTATGCGGAAGCCGCACGCGCCAGCGCGGAGCGCGACGTGCACGTGATCGGCGCCGTGTCGCTGGCGGGCATCGCGCTGCTGCTGATGGGCGTATTCCGTTCGCCGCGTCTGCTGGTGCTCGCATTTGCGTCGACGGCGTTCGGCATCGTCTGCGCGCTGGCGGCGACGCTGCTCGTATTCGGCAAGCTGCACCTGCTGACGCTGGTGTTCGGCGTGAGCCTGATCGGCGAGGCCGTCGATTATTCGATCCAGTATTTCGTCGCGTACCTGTCCGCAGGGCGGCAGTGGGAAGCGCGGCGCGGCGCGGCGGCGGTGCGGCCGGCGCTCGCGGTGGCGCTGGCGACGAGCCTGCTCGGTTACGCGATCCTGATGTGGGTGCCGTTCCCGGCGCTCAAGCAGATCGCGTGCTTTGCGATCGTCGGGATCGTCTGTGCATTCGCCGCCGTGACCGGCTTCCTGCCGCTCATGCTGACGCAGGCGCCGCGGCGCGTGCCGTCCCGGCTTTTCTCGGGCGCCGCGCGCCTGCTGGGCGGATGGCAGTCGTTGCTCGCGGGCCGGCGCGCCGTGGCTGCCGCGGTGCTCGTTGCGCTGGTCGCGATTCCGGGTTGGGCGCGCTTGAAGAGCGATGACGACATTCATCTGCTGGTTCAGCGCGATGCGAGTCTCGCTCGGCAGGAAGCCAATATCCGGGCGGCGGTCGGACTGGCGAATACGGCACAGTTCTTCGTCATCCAGGGTGCGTCGCAGGAAGAGGTACTCGAGCGCTCGGAGGCGCTGGTTCGGGCGCTCGATCGGCAGCAGCTTGGCCGCATCCAGTCGATCGCGACGTTCGTGCCGTCGGCGAAGCAACAAGCACATAACCGCACCGTGCTCGACACGCGCGTGTTTGCCGATGTCGCTGCGCTGCGCGAGACGCTCGCGAAAGCGGGTTTCCGCGACGACGTTGCCGACGCATGGATTCAGGCATTTTTCCGCGATGCTCGGGCGACGCTGTCGGTCGACAGCTGGCTGGCGGCACGCTGGTCGGCGCCGTTCCGGCATCTATGGCTCGGGCGCGTGGACGGTGGCGCCGGTCCTGTCGATGCCGCACTGGCGATTCCGGAACGGGTCGACGCGACGAACGCGGTGACGTTCGCGGGCCTCGCGCGCACGCTGCCGGGCGTATCGTGGGTCGACAAGGCCGCGAGCGTGTCGAATCTGTTCGGCGCATATCGTGTCGACAGCGGCCTGTGGTTGATCGGCGCATTGGTCGTGGTCGCCGCCCTGCTGATGTGGCGATACGGCGTGCGCGGCGGCATCGCGACGACGTTGCCGGTCGTGTTCGCCATCGCGTTGACGCTGGCTGCGTTCGGCTATGCGCGGGCGCCGCTCACGCTGTTCAACTGGCTTGCACTGATGCTGGTGCTCGGCGTGGGCGCCAATTACGCCGTGTTCCTCCGCGAAGGATGCCTGCGCGACCAGGCCGGGATCGGCGCCGTGTGGACCGGCGTGCTGCTGTCGGCGGCCACGACGTTGCTGTCGTTCGGCATGCTCGGCGCGAGCGCGATGCCCGCGCTACGCAGCTTCGGCACGACGCTCGCGATGGGCATCGTATTTTCCGTGCTGTTCGCACCGCTCGCCACGCCATCCGCGAAGGAGTGTCGCGCATGAATTCGAAACAGACGCCGGTCTACCTGTCCGCGCCCGGCATGATCAACGCGCTTGGCGCCACGACCGAAGCGATCGTCGACGCATTGCGCGCGGGCGTCGCAGCGGGCATGGCGCCGCGTACCGACGTTCCCGCCGGCGGCTGGGTCGGGCAAGTACGGTCTGCGCTCGACATCGCGCCGCCTGACGCGCTCGCGCATTTCGACTGCCGGAACAACCGGCTGTTGCTCGCCGCGCTCGCGCAGATCGAATCAGCGATCGACGCCGCGATCGAGCGCCATGGTCCGCGCCGGGTCGGGGTCGTGATCGGCACGAGTACGTCCGGTATTCAGGCCGCGGAACAGGCGTTTGCCGCGCGTGCCGCGACCGGCGCGACACCCGCCGGATTCGACTATCGACAGATGGAAATCGGCACGGCGGCGCCGTTCGTGCGGGCCGTGCTCGGTGTCAGCGGGCCGGCCTATACGCTGTCGACGGCCTGCACGTCGAGCGCGAAGGCGTTCGCGGCCGCGCGCCGCCTGCTGCGGCTGAAGCTGTGCGATGCGGTCGTCGTCGGCGGTGCGGATTCGCTGTGCGAGTTGACGTTGCAGGGTTTCGCATCGCTTGAATCGGTCAGCCCGGGCCGGACCAATCCGATGAGCCGGAACCGGTGCGGTATCAATATCGGCGAAGGCGCCGCGCTATTCGTGATGAGCCGCGACGAAGCGGCGGTTCGCCTGGCCGGCGTCGGCGAGTCGAGCGACGCGCATCACATCTCGGCGCCGGATCCGGCGGGTTACGGCGCCGAGGACGCGTTGCGCGCCGCGCTGGCGGACGCGGGTGTGGCTGCGTCCGCGATCGGTTACGTGAACCTGCATGCGACGGCGACGCGGCTGAACGACGAGATGGAAGCGAACGTAACCGCTCGCGTGTTTCCGCACGGCGTGCCGGTAAGCGGGACCAAGCCGCTGACGGGCCACATGCTCGGCGCGGCAGGCGCGACCGAGCTCGGATTCGGCTGGCTGACGCTGGCTGGCGGGATCGCGCTGCCGGCGCACGTCTGGGACGGCGAGCACGATCCGGCGCTGCCGGCACTCGACCTTGTCGACAGCGAGCGCCGTCTCGCCGGCGATGCAACCGGACGTTACGTGATGAGTAATTCGTTCGCTTTCGGCGGCAGCAATGCCAGCCTGATTCTGGGAACCTGACATGCAAGCCGGACCATTGACCGACCCGCTGCACGGCGGCGCGGATATTCCTGTCGGCGACGTGCGCGACGTGTTGCCGCATCGCGGCACGATGCTGCTGCTCGACTCGATCGAGCGCTGCTCGGAAACCGGCATCGAGGTGAGCGCAGTCGCGCGCAGCGATGCGTGGTACGCCGACGACAGCGGTGCGATGCCGGCGTGGATCGGTATCGAGCTGATGGCGCAGGCGATCGCCGCGCACGTCGGTCTGCTCGCCGCGCATGCGGGCGGCCGGGCGAAGCCGGGCGTGTTGCTCGGCGCGAACCGCTATGTCGCGCATCGCACCGCGTTCCGCACGGATACGGCGCTGCGCATCGTCGCGCGGGAACTGTTGCGCGGCGACGAGGGGCACGGCGCGTACGAGTGCGCGATCCATGCCGAAGGCGAGTGCTGCGCCGAAGCCGTCGTCAAGGTGTACCAACCGAGCGATTTTCAGACTTTTATCCAAGGGAGTTTCAATTCATGACTCGGCGAGTTCTCGTGACAGGGGCGAGCCGCGGCATCGGCCGCGCCGTGGCACTGCGCTTGGCATCCGACGGTTTCGCCGTGACGGTTCATTGCCGCGCCGGCCGCGACGACGCGGAAAGCGTCGCCGCGACGATTCGCGCGCAGGGCGGTACGGCAAGCGTGCTGCAGTTCGACGTGCGCGATCGCGCGGTTTGCCGGCGTGAACTGGAGGCCGACGTCGACGCGCACGGCGCGTACTACGGGATCGTCTGCAGCGCGGGCGTGACGCGGGATGGCGCATTTCCGGCGCTGTCCGAGGAGGACTGGGACATCGTGATCGAAACCGGGCTGGATGCGTTCTACAACGTCGTTCATCCGCTGACCATGCCGATGGTGCGTCTGCGCGGCGGTGGCCGGATCGTGACGATCGCGTCCGTGTCGGGCGTGATGGGCAATCGCGGCCAGGTCAATTACAGCGCCGCGAAGGCCGGCCTGATCGGCGCGACCAAGGCGCTGGCCATCGAACTGGCATCGCGAAAGATCACGGTCAATTGCGTCGCGCCCGGGCTGGTCGATACCGGCATGCTCGACGACGTGCCGCTGGAACATGCATTGAAGACGGTACCGATGGGGCGCGTCGGCCGGCCCGACGAAGTCGCGGCGGTGGTGGGTTTCCTGATGTCGGATGCGGCGACCTACGTCACCCGGCAAGTGATCGGCGTCAACGGCGGGATGGTGTGATGAAGCGAGTGGTCGTGACGGGGATGGGCGGCGTGACCGCCTTCGGTCAAAGCTGGGCGGAAATCGAGGCGCGCCTGCGCGACGGGCGCAATGCGGTGCGGTACATGCCGGGATGGGACTGCTATGAAGCGCTGCATACGCGACTCGCATGCCCGCTGCCGGCGTTCGAGCTGCCTCGCACGTATCCGCGCAAGAAGACCCGTTCGATGGGACCCGTGTCGATGTACGCGGTGCGCGCGAGCGAACTGGCACTGGCCGATGCGGGACTGGGCGACGACCCGTCGATCCGGGACGGCCGGATGGGTGTCGCGTACGGGTCGTCATCGGGATCGGTCGAGCCGATCCGCGCGTTCGGCACGATGATCGAGACGGGTTCGATGCGCGACGTCACGTCGAACAGCTACGTACAGATGATGCCGCACACCACGGCGGTCAATGTCAGCCTGTTCTGGGATCTGAAAGGTCGGATCGTGCCGACGTCGTCGGCCTGCGCGTCCGGCAGCCAGGCGATTGGCTACGCGTACGAGGCGATCGCGACGGGCAAGCAGGCGCTGATGCTGGCGGGCGGCGCGGAGGAATTGTCCGGCCCCGCGGTGGCGGTGTTCGATACGCTGTACGCGACGAGCACGCGCAACGATGCCGCGAACCTGACGCCGCGCCCGTTCGATGCCGATCGCGACGGGCTGGTGGTCGGGGAAGGTGCGGCGACGCTCGTGCTCGAGGAATACGAGCACGCGATTGCGCGCGGCGCGACGATCCATGCGGAGATCGTCGGTTTCGGCTGCAATTCCGACGGCGCGCACATCACCCAGCCGACCGCGGAGACGATGGCGGTCGCGATGCGTCTCGCGCTGGGCGATGCGGCGCTCGATGCCGATGCGATCGCCTACGTCAACGCGCACGGCACGTCGACCGATAGGGGCGACGTGGCGGAAAGTCATGCAACGGCGTCCGTATTCGGCGAGCGCATGCCGATCAGCTCGCTTAAGAGCTATGTGGGGCATACGCTGGGCGCATGTGGTGCGCTCGAGGCGTGGTGGACGATCGAGATGATGAAGCGCAACTGGTATGTGCCGACGCTCAATCTCGATACGATCGATCCAGCCTGCGCGCCGCTCGACTACATCGTCGGCGACGCACGGCGGATCGAAGCGGAATTCGTGATGAGCAACAACTTCGCGTTCGGCGGGATCAACACGTCACTGATCTTCCGGCGGGTCGCCGCATGACGGCGGGCAGCAGCGCGGCGGCGCGCGTCGTCGTCACGGGTCTGGGCATCGTGTCATGCCTCGGTAATTCGCTTGACGAAGTATCGGCCGCGCTGCGCGCCGGGCGTTCGGGTGTGAGCCGCGTGGACGCATGGCGTCAGCGCGGTTTTCGCAGCCAGGTTGCCGGGGTGGCGTCCGTCGCCCCGGCAGCGCGGTTTGCACGCAAGCACGAACGCTTCATGGGCGACACGGCACGCTTTGCCGCTCATGCGGCCATGTCGGCGCTCGATGACGCGTGCCTCGACACCGGGATGCTCCGTTCGCCGCGCGCGGGCGCGATCGTGGGGTCCGGCATCGGATCGATGGCCGATTACGACGACGCGATGACGATCGCGCACCATCGCGGCATCGACAAGACGCCGCCCTATGTCGTTCCGAAGGCGATGAGCAGCACGGCGTCGGCATGCGTCGCGCAACTGTTCGGCATCGAGGGCGTGTCGTACTCGCCGTCGTCCGCCTGTACGAGCGGGGTGCTCGCGATTGGCCAGGCGACGCAATTGATCCGCTCCGGGTGTCAGGACATCGTGCTGGCCGGTGGAAGCGAGGCGCTGCACGACAACATGACGTTGATGTTCGACGCGATGGGCGTGTTGTCCAGCGGTTTCAACGACACGCCGGACCGCGCGTCGCGTCCGTATGCGCTTGACAGGGATGGTTTCGTGATCGCGTCTGGCGCGGGCATTCTCGTGCTCGAATCGCTCGAGCATGCACGCGCGCGGGGAGCGCGAATTTACGCAGAGATCAGCGGGTTCGGCCAATGCACGGACAACGCCGGTATGGCGATGCCGCATGCGCCGGGGATTGCGCGCGCGATGCGCGGCGCGCTCGAAAACGGCGGCGAACGGCGTCCGGACTACGTCAATACGCACGCGCCGTCGACACAGCGCGGCGACGTCGAGGAGCTGAAGGCGCTCGGCGACGTATTCGGCGGCGACGTGCCGGCGTTTTCATCGACGAAAGGCATGACGGGGCATCCGCTCGGCGCGAGCGGTGCGCATGAAGCGATCTATACGATCCTGATGATGCGCGACGGCTTCGTCGCGGGCTCGGCCGTTGACGATGCACCCGATCCGGCGATAGCCGGCATGCCGCTTGTGTGCGACGCGCGCGAATTCACGATCGAACGCGCGCTGTCGGTTTCGTTCGGATTCGGCGGGAGCTGCGCAAGTGTGTTGTTGGACGCCTGGAAGGGCGATTGAAGTGAACTTACTGAGCTGAGAGGACGATAACAATGAAACACAAACGACATCTGGCCGGCATGTTGGTCGTGACATCGTTGTTGACGGGGTGTGGCACCGTGGTACGTTCGCTGCCTCTGCCGGCGGCGGCGATGGCACCGGACGCGAGCGGTGTCGCGCTTTATTTCGGTGCGCAGCCGCATCCGGAGGTCAAGACCAGCATCGGTCCGCGTTCTGAATCGGCGCGCGTGCGCCGGGTGGAAAGTGAACAGCCGACGTGCGACCAGGCGCTGGCGGAAGCGCTGAGCCGTCTTCGTGTCTATGCGAAGAATCACGGCGGGAATGCGGTCATCAACGTGACGACGCGTTTCCATGAAAAACGCTCGAATTCGACGACCGAATATACGTGCGGCGTGAGCGGCAGTGCCGGCGCGATTGCCGTGTCAGGCGACGTCGTGCAGTTGAACGCTCAATGACGGGGGCATACGTGAAATATCGCATGGCACTGGTACTGCTCGGCGTGACGTTCGCGGCTTCGGCTGCATACGCACGGGATACGATCAACGACTATCCGATCGAGAGCGCGTTGAAGAGCGAGGAAGGAAAGCTCGACGACGGCGTTGCGCTCTATTTCGGCGATCAGCCGCATCCGCGCGTGATCAAGTCGTACGGTACGTTTGCGACCAACAAGAAGACCAATTCGTTCGGCAAGAGCGACGACGCGGCGTGCCAGCATGTGTTCCTGTCGGCCGTGATCGAGCTTCAGGCGCGTGCGCGAAAGGAGGGCGGCAATGCGGTGGTCGGCATCAAGAGCAACTATCGCAACGTGTTGCGCTCCAGTCCGAGCGAGTACACGTGCGGTGCCGGTGCGTTCGTCGCCGGCGCGGCGCTGACGGGCGAGGTCGTGACGTTGAAGCAATAACCGGCATCGGCCGGTAGCACGAGGCCGCGACACGGCGGCCTTGCTTGCTCAGGCAGGCTTGCGCGCGGCGACGTTGACGAGCGTTTCGCGGCGCTTGCCGGGTTTCGGTGTGTACAGGCCGATGCGCTCGAGGAGTCCGAAGTCTTTCGCGCGGCTCCACCACAGGTAGGGGAACGACACGTTGCGGGTTTCGAAACCGAACCCGGCGTGGCGGAGCATGGCAAGGTAGCCGTCGGCGCTTTTCTGAACCTCCATCGGGTGGCGGAACAGCAGCCGGATCACCCACGACTTGATGTACGCGTCGGTCGATTCGGCGAACAGCAGCAGTCCGCCGGGTTTCAGCACGCGGTGAAAGTCGGCCAGCGCATGCTCCTGATCGACGAGATGGTGAAAGGTCTGATGGCAGAACACGATGTCGACGCTCGCATCGGCAAGCGGGATCTGCGTGCAGTCGGCATGATGCAGTTCGACGGGCGTGGCGCAACGATGCGCGGCTTCCGACGCATGCGCGAGCGAGTCGTCGTGGCAATCGATACCGATGATCCTGGCGGGTGCGAAGGCTTCGCTCAGCAGGCGAAACGACTTGCCCTGACCGCATCCTGCGTCGAGGAGGACAGGGGCGGACGGCAGCGGCGCCGCGATGAGCCGCTTCAGATCGTCGATGGCGACCTTGAGCACGTGATGTTCCCACGTATGCGTGCGAAGAAACCAGATGCCGAACCGGGTTTCGGGAACATAAGCGGGGGCGTGCGTGCGGTAGGACGTCATGGGTCTCTCGTCGATCTTGGATTTGTTGAGCGCCTATTGTAGTTTGCAACGCCGGATCGTGGCGTGAGAAACATAAGATACCCAATCAATCGAACTGAATTGGCAAGCATGAGTGAAATGAAATCGAATTCCATCGACGTCGCGATCATCGGGGCAGGGCCTTCCGGTGCCGTCGCGGCCGCGCTGCTGCGCAAGGCCGGCCGTTCGGTGCTGGTGCTCGAGCGTCAGCATTTTCCGCGCTTTTCGATCGGAGAAAGCCTGTTGCCCCAGAGCATGCAGTATCTCGAGGAGGCGGGCATGCTGCAGGCGGTCGTCGAGGCCGGCTTCCAGTTCAAGAACGGCGCGTACTTCGTCTATCGAGACAGGATGTCGTCGTTCGATTTTCGCGAGAAGTTTTCCGCGGGCTGGGGGACGGCCTATCAGGTCGAGCGCGCGGCATTCGACGATCTGCTGATCCGTTGTGCGGCCGAACAGGGCGCGGACGTGCGTTTCGGCCATAGCGTGCGCGCCTTCCAGCCTGGCGATATGCCGCGACTCGACATCGTCGACGAAACGGGGCACGAATATTCCGTTCAGGCATCGTTCGTACTCGATGCGAGCGGGTTCGGCCGCGTGTTGCCGCGACTGCTCGGTCTCGAGGCGCCGACCGGTCTGCCGACGCGAGCGGCCATCTTCTCGCACGTCGAAGACAGCCTGCCGGCCGGGTCGACCGATCGCGACAAGATCTGCATCGCCGTTCATCCGGAGCGGCGCGACGTGTGGTTCTGGATGATCCCGCTGACGAACGGGCGCTCGTCGGTCGGTTGCGTGGCCGATGCCGGGTTTCTCGATGTGCCGGAGGCGCGGCAGGAATCGTTGTTGCGCGAATTGCTGCAAAGCGAGCCGACCTTGTCGCGCCTCGTCGGCAGCAAGCCGTTCGTGATGCCCGTGCGCCGCATCTCGGGCTATGCATCGAATGTCGAGGCCCTGCACGGCCCCGGTTATGCGCTGCTCGGTAACGCCGGCGAATTCCTCGATCCGATCTTCTCGTCCGGCGTGACGATCGCGATGCGGTCGGCTCAACTGGCGGTTGCCGCACTCGAACGGCAGTTGCGTGGCGAGTCGGTCGACTGGGCACGTGACTACGACATCGCGCTGCGCAAGGGTATCGACACCTTCCGCGCCTTCGTCGAACGTTGGTACTCGGGAGCGCTGCAAGACATCGTGTTTCACGAAGACAAGGCATCCGACGTGAAACGCATGGTCTGCTCGATTTTGGCGGGTTATGCGTGGGACGAGACGAATCCGTTTGTACGGGAACCGGCGCGGGGTCTCGATATTCTTGCGCAGTTGTGCAGCCCGATACGCGAGACCGTCGTCGCTTCGTAGCGCGCGAGGCTAAATACATCGCGTCATCACCTCGATCGAGATTGCATTGGATACGCATCAACTCATTACGATATGCCTTTATTCGGCCCTGGTATTGATTGTTCCGGGACCGACCAACACGTTACTTTTTTCATCCGGAATAAGCGTTGGCCTGGCGCGGACCCTCCCGCTCTTGCTCGCCGAAGGCGCAGGCTACGTCATCGCTATCTCGGTTTGGGGCGTTTCGCTGCTGGCGTTCGCCGTGGAGCATCCTCGGACCTTGAGCATGATCAAGTTGGCATGCGCGTCGTATCTGCTGCTATTGGCCGCAAAAATGTGGGCACGGGGCAGGCTGGAAGAGGATCGACGTTCGAAGCCGGTGACGTGGCACGATGTAATCCTCGCAACGCTATTGAATCCGAAGGCCTTTCTGCTTGCAAGCACGGTGTTTCCACTCCAGACGTTCCGGAATGCCAATAACGGAGCCGTCGCGTTCGGTGCGTTTCTGTTGGTCCTCGTGCCCATTGGAGTGGGTTGGGCAAGCCTCGGGCGCGTGACCGGGATACTGGCATCCGGCCCACGTCATATCACGGCTCTATTTCGTTCTGCGTCGGTGCTGCTGGTTCTCTTTTCGGGGTCTCTGCTGTATTCGCTCGTGAAATGAGCTTCCCCTGGGTCGTGCTACTTGAATCCGGAAGGCTGGTACCGCGTTATGAAGGCGAGGTGTCGCCACGGTGCAAGCGGTCGCGGCCTGGCGTGCGATGGCGGGGCGTTGTGAAAGGCGGCGCCACTACAAGCGGGTCGTGAACGATGCACAGCTGACGGCTTTGGATCGGCCGCGAGGCTTCGTCAACGGAGCGTGACGTTCTCCGATTCCTGCCGAGGAAAAGATCACATGCCCAGTGAAATAAAAATGAAAGAAGTCGTGTAAGGCGGCGGGCGCAGCGCGATCGGCGCCCCGCGAGATGTCGACCATGTCGTTCCTGCCCTTCCAAATGACCGGTCAACATCAAAAATGCGGCGCTGCGTCTATTTTCGTCGCGCCCGACCTCGGGCAATACAAAAAATTACTCATAAAAATCAGCGAACTACGCCGACACCAAAAAACAACGTTCTGCTGCGCTGCAGAAAATAATCAATCGCCTTATGCTGGTTAACCCGATCGCGTTTGAGCGGCATCAAGTTTTCCGCTGATGTCGCTTTACATTTAGCCAACATTGGCGATTCACGAAATCTACCTGTCGATTTGATTTCGTTCCTTTCGTCGCGCCTGTCCCCGATGCAGGGTGCGACTTCCTCAAGGCGTTGTTGACATGCATGATTTTCCCTTCCTGAGCCTGGCCATCTGGGTTCCGATACTGTTCGGCGCGGGCCTGCTGCGCGCCGGTTCCGATCAGCATTCACGGCGAATACGGCTGATCGCGCTCGTCGGCGCGATCGCCGGACTGGCGCCCGTCGTGCCGCTGGTTGCCGGCTTCGACGCGCATTCGGCTGCGATGCAGTTCGTCGAAAGACGCGACTGGCTCGCGGCATTCAATGCCGGATGGCGGGTCGGCATCGACGGCGCGTCGCTGTGGCTCGTCGTGCTGACCGCGTTCACGACGCTCGTGGTGGTGGTCGCGTCGTGGGAATCGGTCACGGTGCGCGTCGCGCAGTACTACGCGTCGTTCCTGATCCTGTCGGGGCTGATGGTCGGCGTGTTCGTCGCGCAGGACGGGCTGCTGTTCTTCATCTTCTTCGAGGCGACGCTGATCCCGCTGTACCTGCTGATCGGCACGTGGGGGCGCGAGCGCCGCGTGTATGCGGCCGTGAAGTTCTTCTTCATCTCGTTCGCCGGCTCGCTGTTGTTGCTGATGGCGATGCTGTACCTGTACGCGCAGTCGCATACGTTCGACATGGCCGTGTGGCGCACGCTGCAGCTCGGCTTCGCGCCGCAGTTGCTGGTGTTCGTCGGCTTTTTCGCCGCGTTCGCGGTCAAGGTGCCGATGTGGCCGGTCCACACGTGGCTGAGCGACGTGTACACCGACGGCCCGACGGGCGCCGCGCTGATGCTCGCGATGCTCAAGCTCGGCGGGTACGGGTTCCTGCGCTTCGCGCTGCCGATCACGCCCGACGCGAGTCATTTCTTCGCGCCGGCCGTGATCGCGCTGTCCCTGTTCGCGATCGTCTACGCGAGCCTGATCGCGCTCGCGCAGACCGATCTCGGCAAGCTGCTCGCGTATTCGACGATCGCGCACATGGGGATCGTCACGCTCGGGCTGTTCCTGTTCAACCGGATCGGCGTCGAAGGCGCGATCGTGCAGCTCGTGTCGTACGGCTTCGTCGCGGGCGCGATGCTGTTGTGCGTGAACGTGCTCGTGGACCGTACCCGGCAGCGCGAGATCGCCGCGTACGGCGGCGTGGCGGGCGTGATGCCGCGTTTCGCGACCTTCACGCTGCTGTTCGCGATGGCCAACGTCGGCCTGCCGGGCACGTCGGGGTTCGTCGGCGAGTTCATGGTGATCATGGGCGCGATCCGCTTCAACTTCTGGATCGGCGCGATCGCGGCGCTCACGCTGATCCTCAGCGCGTCGTACACGCTGTGGATGCTCAAGCGCGTCGTGTTCGGCAAGGTCGCGAGCCAGCAGATCGCGAAGCTCGCCGACCTGAACCGTCGCGAGATCGTGATGTTCGCGTCGCTCGCGCTGATCGTGCTGGCGGTCGGCATCGATCCGAAGCCGTTCACCGATGCGATCGATCCGACCGTCGGCAAGCTGATCCAGGAAGCGAGCCATTCGAAGGTGCCGGCAGGGGACGCTCCCGCGCCGGCGCTGCCGTCGTACATGGCGTCGACGCACGACTGATCGCGGCACGTCGAGCCGCGCCACGCCGCGCAAGCCCGCCGCATCGCGCGGCGCGCATGGTTGCGCGCGCATCGATCCGCAGCCCGGCACGGCAAGTGCCGGGCCCGCTTTCGGCTGCGTGAAATTGCCCCGCGACAATGTGACTCACGGCAGATTTTGCAATGATGATTTGCCGCATGCACCGGTTTTTCATCGCACTCGCGCGACGTATGATTCGGCCAATTTCGTGAATCGAATGCGCATCGGGCATACGCAAACGGATTCAATGACCCGCGGGGCTGTGTGATGAGAAGAAGAGCTTCAAGAGGCTGGGCGGCGCTGATGTCAATCGGCGCGGCGTTGAGCCTGTCAGGTTGTAATTTAGATGTACTAAATCCGAAAGGAAGCGTGGGCGCGGCAGAAAAGGCGCTGATCGCGACGTCCACCTGGGCGATGCTGATCGTCGTCGTGCCGGTGATTCTGCTCACGTTGTGGTTCGCGTGGCGTTACCGCGCGTCGAACCGCAACGCCGCGTACGCGCCGAACTGGTCGCACTCGACCGCGATCGAGGTCGTGATCTGGACGGTGCCGACGCTGATCATCCTGTTCCTGGGCGTGCTCACGTGGAAGACCACGCACGAGCTCGATCCGTACAAGCCGCTCGAATCGGCCGTGAAGCCGATCGACGTCGAGGTGGTCGCGCTCGACTGGAAGTGGCTGTTCATCTATCCGGAGCTTGGCATCGCGTCGGTGAACCAGCTCGCGATTCCGGTCGGCACGCCGGTGAACTTCCGCATCACGTCGGATTCGGTGATGAATTCGTTCTTCATCCCGCAGCTCGGCGGCCAGGTCTATGCGATGGCCGGCATGCAGACGCGCCTGCACCTGATCGCCGACGAGCCGGGCAACTACGCGGGCACGTCCGCCAACTTCAGCGGCCGCGGTTTCTCCGACATGAAGTTCCGCACGCTCGCCGAGCCGCGCGAGCAGTTCGATGCGTGGGTGCAGAAGGTGAAGGCGTCGCCGGAACGGCTCGACGCGACGGTGTACGGCACCGTCGCGCAGCCGAGCGAGAAGGCGCCGGTGCGCTATTTCTCGTCGGTCGATCCGCGGCTCTTCCACAACATCATCGCGAAATACAACGATGGCCACGTCCTCGACCTGAAGGACGCCGCCTGCGGCACGAAGGGGTAACGCATGTTCGGCAAACTCACACTTTCGGCGATCCCGTTCGATCAGCCCATCATCATGGGGGCCGGCGCCTTCATGGGGCTGGTCGTGCTGGGCATTCTCGCCGCGCTGACGATCACCGGCCGCTGGAAATGGCTGTGGACGGAATGGCTGACCACGGTCGACCACAAGAGACTCGGCGTGATGTACATCATCGTCGCGCTGATCATGCTGCTGCGCGGCTTCGCCGACGCGATCATGATGCGCATGCAGCTCGCGCTCGCGTACAACGCGCCCGGCTATCTGCCGCCGCACCACTATGACCAGATCTTCACGGCACACGGCGTGATCATGATCTTCTTCATGGCGATGGTGTTCATGGTCGGCCTGATGAACCTGGTCGTGCCGCTGCAGATCGGTGCGCGCGACGTCGCGTTCCCGTTCATCAACTCGCTGTCGTTCTGGATGACGGCGGTCAGCGCGATCCTGATCAACGTGTCGCTCGTGATCGGCGAGTTCGCGCAGACGGGCTGGCTCGCGTACCCGCCGCTGTCGGAGCTGCAGTTCAGCCCGGGGGTAGGGGTCGACTACTACCTGTGGGCGCTGCAGATCTCCGGCGTCGGCACGCTGCTGACCGGCGTGAACTTCTTCGTGACGATCATCAAGATGCGCGCGCCGGGCATGACGCTGATGAAGATGCCGGTGTTCACGTGGACGGCCCTCTGCACGAACGTGCTGATCATGGCGTCGTTCCCGATCCTGACCGCGACGCTCGCGCTGCTCGGCCTCGACCGTTACCTCGGCATGCACTTCTTCACGAACGAAGCCGGCGGCAACGCGATGCTGTACCTGAACCTGATCTGGGCGTGGGGCCATCCGGAGGTGTACATCCTGATCCTGCCGGCGTTCGGGATCTTCTCGGAGGTCATCGCGACGTTCGCGAAGAAGCCGCTGTTCGGCTACAAGACGATGGTGTACGCGACCTGCGCGATCATGGTGCTGTCGTTCCTCGTGTGGCTGCATCACTTCTTCACGATGGGCTCGGGCGCGAACGTGAACGCGTTCTTCGGGATCATGACGATGATCATCGCGATCCCGACCGGCGTGAAGGTATTCAACTGGCTGTTCACGATGTATCGCGGCCGGATCGAGTTCACGACGCCCGTGCTGTGGACGATCGGCTTCATGGTCACGTTCACGCTCGGCGGCATGACCGGCGTGATGATGGCGATTCCGGGCGCGGACTTCGTGCTGCACAACAGCCTGTTCCTGATCGCGCACTTCCACAACGTGATCATCGGCGGCGTGCTGTTCGGCTATCTCGCGGGCTTCAACTACTGGTTCCCGAAGGCGTTCGGCTTCAAGCTGAACGAGAAGCTCGGCAAGGCCGCGTTCTGGTTCTGGCAGGTCGGCTTCTACGTCGCGTTCGTGCCGCTCTACGTGCTCGGTTTCATGGGCATGACGCGCCGCCTGAACCACTACGACAACCCGGCATGGCATCCGTGGCTGCTGGTCGCCGCGTTCGGCGCCGTGCTGATCGCGATCGGCATCGCGTGCCAGCTGCTGCAACTGGTGGTCAGCATCCGCAATCGCAACCTGCCCGCGTACCGCGACACGACGGGCGACCCGTGGGGCGGCCGCACGCTGGAGTGGGCGACGTCGTCGCCGCCGGCCGACTACAACTTCGCGGTGATCCCGCAGGTGCGCACGCTCGACGCGTACGCGGACATGAAGGCGCGCGGCGAAGGCCGGCCGAACCCGGCGGCGATTCGCGACATCCACATGCCGTCGAATACGTGTGCGGGCCTCGTGATCGCGATCTTCAGCCTGGTGCTCGGCTTCGCGCTGGTGTGGCACATCTGGTGGATGGCGATCGGCGGGCTCGTGGGCATCATCGCGACGCTCGTGATCTACAGCTCGCGCGATAACGACGGCTATTACATCCCTGCGTCGACGGTGCGCAAGACCGAAGACAAGCAGCCGACGCGGCGCACGGCCGCGCGCGTCGACGACGTGGAACTGGAGGCCAACTGATGTTGCAGAAAACCTTGAGCGCGACCCTGCTCGAGCACGACGACCATCCGCCGTCGCATTCGGTGTTCGGGTTCTGGCTGTACCTGATGACCGACTGCGTGATCTTCGCGGCGCTGTTCGCGACGTTCGCGGTGCTCGGCAATCAGTACGCGGGCGGTCCGACCGCGAAGGACCTGTTCGACATTCCGGGCGTCGCGGTGGAAACCGCCGCGCTGCTGCTGTCGAGCATCACGTACGGTTTCGCGATGCTCGCGGCGTACAAGCAGCGGCGCGGCGCGCTGCTCGCCTGGCTCGCGGTGACGTTCGTGCTCGGCGCGGCGTTTCTCGCGATGGAGCTGCGCGAGTTCTCGCACCTGATCGCGGAAGGCGCCGGCCCGCAGCGCAGCGCGTTCCTGTCGGCGTTCTTCACGCTGGTCGGCACGCACGGGCTGCACGTGACGGCGGGCCTGTTGTGGATGATCGTGCTCGCCGCGCAGATCATGTCGCGCGGCGGCGACCTGACCGATCGCGACCTGCGACGCCTGACGTGCCTGAGCCTGTTCTGGCACTTCCTCGACATCGTGTGGATCTGCGTGTTTTCCTTTGTCTATCTCGCGAGCGTGATCTAAATGGCCCATTCGCATTCGTCTCAACTCGAAGAAGGGCACGGCAGTGTCGGCGGCTACGTCGCCGGTTTCATCCTGTCGGTGCTGCTCACGGCCGCGTCGTTCGGCCTCGTGATGGGCGGCGTGCTGTCGCCGCATGCGTCGCTGATCGGGCTCGCCGTGCTCGCGTTCGTGCAGATCGTCGTGCACCTCGTGTACTTCCTGCACATGAACGGCTCGTCGGGCCAGCGCTGGAACGTGATGGCGTTCAGCTATACGGTGCTGACCGCGGCGATCCTGATCGTCGGCACGCTGTGGGTGATGCACAACGTCAGCATGAACATGATGTCGCGTTGAGCGCCGGCGTGGCGCGTCGCGTCCACGTCGATGCGCGTTCATGAAGAAAGGCGGCACGCGCGTGCCGCCTTTTTGCTTTCCGGCTGCGTTGCGCCGGCCGTGCGGTCAGTGGTGCGCGCCCGCGTCGGCCGTCAGCGCGTGCGTGCAGTCGGCGCGGTATTCGGCGGCGAGCCGATGCTTCGCATCGGCGAGATCGTCGGGGTAATACGGGCTGGCGTGCGCCGGCTCGTAGCCGACCTGTTCGAGTTCGGTCAGCTCGCGCACGAGGTCCGCGCGCGTGACGCCGCTGCCGGTGTGCACGAACGGGTACGCGGTGCATTCCTGCGGGGTGAGGTGGGGCCCCGCGAACGCGGCGGTGCTGGCGCATGCGAGCAGCATGCAGGCGAGGGTGGTCGACAGTTTCATCCGGTAGCTCCTGGTTTCGCGGCCCGTTGCCGCACGATGTCAGCGTAGACGGCCGCGGTCGCGGGGCAGGCGACGGACGGATGAAACATTTTTTACGCACGCTTGCCGCGATGCCGGATGAAGCTATTTTCATCTTGCGCCGCACGGCGATCGCGGCGCTTACGATAGTGGCGGGCGCGTGGTATGCGCCCGTCTCGAAGTTCATTGCGAGGGCAACCATGCGAGTACTGACGGTCGAGGACGATGCGGTGACCGCGAACGAAATCGTCGGCGAACTGACCGCACGCGGCTTCGCGGTCGACTGGATCGACAACGGTCGCGAGGGGATGATGCGCGCGATGAGCGCGTCGTACGACGCGATCACGCTCGACAGGATGCTGCCGGGCGCGGACGGTCTCGCGATCGTGACCGCGATGCGCACGGTCGGCATCGACACGCCGGTGCTGATGCTGAGCGCGCTCGGCGACGTCGACGAGCGCATTCGCGGGCTGCGCGCGGGCGGCGACGATTACCTGACGAAGCCGTTCGATTCCGGCGAACTGAGCGCGCGCATCGAAGTGCTGCTGCGCCGCCGGCAGGCATCGGGCGTGCCGCAGCAGACGCTGCTGAAAGTCGGCCCGCTCGAGCTCGACCTCATTTCGCGCCGCGCGCGCCGCGGCGCCGACGAGATCGCGCTGCTGCCGACCGAGTTCCGCGTACTCGAATTCATGATGCGCAACGCAGGCCAGACGATCACGCGCACGATGCTGTTCGAGGCCGTGTGGGGTTATCACTTCGATCCCGGCACCAACCTGATCGACGTCCACATGGGCCGGCTGCGCAAGAAGATCGATCCGCCTGGCGCGAACCCGATGATCCAGACGGTGCGCGGATCGGGCTACATGCTCGCTTGACGGAGGCACGGATGGACGCAGCCCGCGCGGCGAACTTCACGCGCCGCTGGCATACGACGACGTTTCGCTGGCTGTGCGCGTACGCGGCGATCTTCTCGGTGTCGCTGCTGCTGCTCGCGGGCGTGATCAGCGTGGCCGCGACCCACACGATGACGCGCGACACCGACGAGGTGCTCGCGTGGCAACTGATCTATTTCGATTCGATTCCCGATGCCGAGCTGCCGCTCGCGATCCATCGGCGGCTCGAGCACGAGCACATGCACACGAATTTCTACGGGCTGTTCGATGCGAGCGGGCGCCGCGTGGCGGGCGACATCACGACACCGCCCGCGCTGCGCATCGATCGCCACGGCCGTACGCTGGACCGCACGCTCGTGCTGCTCGACGGCCAATCGTCGCCGATCGCGCGCGCGATGGCCGTGCGCCGCGACAACGGGATGACGCTGGTGGTCGCGCGCGACCTGTCGCATTTCATCCAGATCCGCGACGTCGCGATTCGCGGGCTCGTGATCGGCGGCGTGATGATCCTGATCGCGGGCGTCGCGGGCGGCAGCATGCTCGGCATGCGGCAGATGCGCCGCGTCGCCGCGATCCGGCGCGTCACGCGGCAGATCGCCGAAGGCGATCTCGGCAAGCGGCTGCCAGTTGGCGGCTACGACGAACTCGATCTGCTCGCGCATCTCGTGAACCACATGCTCGACGAAGTCGAGCGGTTGATGGGCGAGGTGCGGCATACCTGCGACGGGATCGCGCACGACCTGCGCACGCCGCTCGCACGCGTGCATACGATGCTGGCGCGGCTCTCGGGCCAGCCGTTCTGCGCACACGATGCCGCGTCGGCGGCGCTGCTGGCGTCGGCGCGCGACGAGACCGACCGCCTGCTCGAACGTTTTCGCGCGATGCTGCGCATCTCCGAGATCGGCACGCTGAGCCGGCGCGGCGGTTTTGCCGCGGTCGACGTCGCGGCCTTGCTGCGCGATGTGTGCGAGCTTTACGAACCGCTGGCCGAGGCCGTCGACGTGTCGTTCGCGCTCGAGGCGGCCGCGGTCGACGGCATCCATGGCGACCGCGCGTTGTTGTTCGAGGCGTTCAGCAATCTCGCGGACAACGCGATCAAGTTCACGCCGCCGGGCGGCCGTGTGCGCGTCGTGCTCCAGGCGACGCCGCACGGTCCGCTCGTCCGGTTCGAGGACACCGGGCCCGGTATCCCGCCCGCCGAGCGCAATGCAGTGCTCGAACGCTTCTATCGCGGCGAACGCACGCGTCATGTGAACGGCTCCGGGCTCGGGTTGAGCGTCGTGTCGGCGGTGATGCGCGTGCACGATTTCGCGCTGCGAATCGGCGATGCGCGGCCGGCCGGTGCGGCGATCACGGTCGAATGCTGGCCGCGCTCGCTCGCGTGACGGCGCAGGAACCCGATCGATGCGCATCCTGCTGATTGCGCCGCCGAACCCCGGCGCGTCGCGGCTCGACAAGGCGTTTCGGGAAAGCATGCACGGCGTCGAGCGCGTCGACGAATGGCGCGATGGCTGTTTTGCGGCGACGCAGGGCCGGTTCGACGCGATCGTGATCGTCGCGACCGATGCCGCCGCGCGCCCGGCGATCCTCGAAGGATTGCCGCGGCTCGCCGCGTCGGCCGGCGGCGCGACGATTGCCGCGATCGTCGCCGGCGCCACGCCCGCCCGGCGCGCGCAAATGCTGAAGGCCGGCTGCGACGTATGTCTTGCCCATCCGTGTTCGTTCGTCGAACTGCACGAGCGGTTGCGCGCGCTGTGGCGCCGCGCGGGCGTCGTCGCCACGCGTGAATCGGTTCGACTCGATACGGCCACGCGCGCGCTCGAGGAGCATGGCCGGCGGCTCGCGCTCACCGCGCGGGAATTTCGCGTGGTCGAATGCCTGCTGCGTGAAGCGGGGCGGCCGGTCGGCCGCGACGCCGTGCTGCGTTATGCGTGGGACGATGCCGACATCGAACCCGAGACGGTCAATGCGCTGGTCGTGCGGTTGCGGCGCAAGCTGGTCGCACACGCGTTCTCCGCCCGGATCGAAACGGTCGCGAGATTCGGTTTCCGGTTCGATACGGGCGGGTGACGGATATTGGCGCTCGGCAAGAAGGGGTTTGACGGGCCCGGTCCGGCCCGCCCGGAGGGCGCGGGGCCGCTTGACGCCGGGCGCGACGCGGGATGAAGGATGTTCAAGGGGGAAAGAGCGGGGGACGGGGGCGGGCGCCGATTGTTACAAGACGTTAGCGCGGGCTTCCCGTTGCGATGCCGCGCATCAGTTCTTACAAACTTGAAATATGCGGGCGCGGCGCTTGCCGCTATAGTCGAATCACACATGACACAACCAGAAGAGGAATCCATGAAGACTTTGCGTGTTGCCTCGCTCCTGACCGGTATGACGGCCTTGCTCGTGTCGGGCGCAGCAATGGCGGGAGTCAATGTCGGGATCAACGTCGGCGTGCCGGCACCGGTCTACGTCGCGCCCGCGCCCGTGTATGCGCCGCCTCCGCCGCCGGTCGTCTACCAGCCGGCGCCGGTCTATGCGCCGGCGCCCGTGTACGGGCCGGCGCCGGCGATCGTGATCGGCTGGCACGGCGACCGCTACTGGGACGGCCGCCGCTACTGGGGCCGCGACGAATGGTATCGCCACCATGGTCGCGGCTGGGGCGATCGCGGCCACTGGGATCACGGCCGCCACAACGGCTGGCGCTGACGGGCGGCTCGCGCATGCGTGCCGCGTGCGCGACAACTGCTCGCGAAGAAGACCGCCCGCGTTGGCGGTTTTCTTTTGGCTCGACAGATGAATGGGTAGAATCGCTCCACGTTACTACCCTCATTCGACGACAGGGCCTCTATGACGAAGGGTTCGCCCCGGGCCGCCGCCACGCGCGCCCGCTTCGGCGTGCTGCGGGCTGCCGGCCGCGTGGCCGCGGTGCTGGCGCTGCACGCGGCGCTCGCGGCGCCGGCCGCGCATGCGGCCTATGCGATTGCGCAGTACGGCGAGCCGAAGTATCCGCCGGGCTTCAAGCATTTCGACTACGTGAATCCCGACGCGCCGAAGGGCGGCACGCTGGTGCTTGCGAACCCGAACCGGCTGACGTCGTTCGACAAGTTCAATCCGTTCACGATGCGCGGCAACGCCGCGCCCGGCATCGACATGCTGTTCGAGAGCCTCACGACGGGCAGCTCCGACGAACCGGCGTCCGCATACGGGCTGTTGGCCGACGACATCGACGTCGCGCCGGACCGCCGTTCGGTCACGTTCCACCTGAATCCGCGCGCGCGGTTCTCGAACGGCGATCGCGTCACGGCGGACGACGTCAAGTTTTCGTTCGATACGCTGAAGAGCAAGCAGGCCGCGCCGCAGTTCGGCGCGTATTTCGCGGAGATCGCGAAGGCCGTGGTCGTCGATCCGGCGACCGTGCGTTTCGAGTTCCGCAGCGCGAATCGCGAGCTGCCGCTGATCGCCGGCGGCGTGCCCGTGTTCTCGCGCAAGTGGGGCCTGCGGGCGGACGGCTCGCGCATCCCGTTCGACCAGCTCGCGTTCGAGCAGCCGATCGGCAGCGGCCCTTACGTGATCGAGCGCTACGACAACGGCCGCACGATCACCTACCGGCGCAACCCCGCGTACTGGGGCGCCGACCTGCCGGTGCGGGTCGGCACCCACAACTTCGAGCGGATCGTCTACAAGCTGTACGGCGACGGCGTCGCGCGGCTCGAGGCGTTCAAGGCCGGCGAATACGACGTGCTCGTCGAGTACATCGCGCGCAACTGGGCGCGGCGCGACGTCGGCAAGCGCTTCGACAGCGGCGAACTGATCAAGCGCGAATTCCGCCAGCATAACGGCGCCGGCATGCAGGGCTTCTTCATGAACCTGCGCCGGCCGCTGTTCCGCGACGTGCGCGTGCGCCAGGCGCTCGACCTCGCGTTCGACTTCGAATGGCTGAACCGCCAGCTGTTCTACAGCGCGTACACGCGCCTCAACAGTTATTTCGCCGATACCGACCTGCAGGCGACCGGTACGCCTGGCGAAGGCGAGCTGAAGCTGCTGGAGCCGCTGCGCGCGCAGCTCGATCCGGCCGTGTTCGGCCCGATGGTCACGCAGCCGGACACGAACCCGCCGGGCTCGCTGCGCGCGAACCTGCTGAAGGCGCGTGCGCTGCTCGCGCAGGCCGGCTGGACCTATCGCGACGGTGCGCTGCGCAATGCGAAGGGCGAGCCGTTCGCGTTCGAGATCCTCGACGATGCGGGCGGCGCGATGGAAGGCGTCGTGACCGCCTACCAGCGCAACCTCGCGAAGCTCGGCATCGACGTGCGGTTTCGCACGGCCGATTACGCGCTGCTGCAAAAGCGCCTCGATGCGTTCGACTACGACATGACGACGATCCGCCTGCCGGGCGTGCAGGTGCCGGGCGCCGAGCAGTACTCGCGTTACGCGAGCAAGTTCGCCGACGAGCCGGGTTCCGACAACTTCATCGGACTGAAATCGCCGGCCGTCGACGCGTTGCTGCACGCGCTCGGTGCCGCGCAGACGCGCGAGGAACTGCTCGACGCGACGCACGCGCTCGATCGCGTGCTGATGCACGGCTACTACGCGGTCCCGCAGTGGTACAGCACGACGCACCGCATCGCGTACAAGCGCACGCTCGCCTATCCGCAGACGCTGCCGCTGTACTATTCGGCCGAGGGCTGGGTCGTGTCGACCTGGTGGGCGAAGCCCGATCACTGACCCGCGCCGGCCCTTCGTCCAACCCACCACCCGATCACGAGTCGACGCCCTATGTGGAGCTACATCCTCAAACGCCTGCTGCTGATGATCCCGACGCTCGTCGGCGTGCTGACGCTCACGTTCGCGGTGATCCAGTTCGTGCCGGGCGGCCCGGTCGAGCAGGCCGTGCAGGAGTTGCGCAAGGGCGCGACGGAGCAGGGCGCGACGCCGTTCGGGATGCGTGCGCACACCGGCGTCGACGCGCAGCAACTCGCGCAACTGAAGGCGCTGTACGGCTTCGACAAGCCGCCGCTCGAACGCTACTGGCTGATGCTGAAGCGCTTCGCGCGCTTCGATCTCGGCGACAGCTACTTCCGCCACCAGAGCGTGTGGGCGCTGGTCGTGCAGAAGCTGCCCGTGTCGATCAGCATCGGGTTGTGGACGTTCTTCCTCACGTACCTGATCTCGGTGCCGCTCGGCATCGCGAAGGCCGTGCGCAACGGTTCGCCGTTCGACGTCGCGACAAGCCTCGTCGTGCTCGTCGGGTACGCGATTCCGGGCTTCGTGCTCGGCGTGCTGCTGCTCGTGCTGTTCGGCGGCGGCTCGTTCTGGCAGCTCTTTCCGCTGCGCGGCCTCACGTCGGACAACTTCGCGCAGCTGTCGCTCGTCGGCAAGGTGCTCGACTACCTGTGGCACATCGCGCTGCCGATCACCGCGTCGGTCGTCGGCAGTTTCGCGGTCGTCACGATGCTCACGAAGAACGCGTTCCTCGACCAGATCCGCCGGCAATACGTGCTGACCGCGCGCGCGAAGGGGCTCTCCGAGCGCAGCGTGCTGTGGAAGCACGTGTTCCGCAACGCGATGCTGCCGCTGATCGTCGGCTTCCCGGCCGCGTTCATCGGCGCGTTCTTCACCGGCAGCCTGCTGATCGAGACGCTGTTCTCGCTGGACGGCCTCGGGCTGCTGTCTTACGAATCGGTCGTGCGGCGCGATTACCCGGTCGTACTCGGCACGCTGTACCTATTCACGCTGATCGGGCTCGCGACCAAGCTGATCTCCGATCTTTGCTATGTGTGGGTCGATCCGCGCATTCAATTCGACAACCTGGAGCGCTGACATGAAACGAGCCGTTCGCATGCCCGGCGTCATCGGGCGAGGCGCGCGATGAACCGGGCCGTCGCATCCCCCCGCATCGACGCCGCGCGCGCGCGCGTGTCGCCGTCGCCCGCGCGCCGCGTGTGGCAGCGCTTCAGGCAGCAGCGCCTCGGCTACTGGAGCTTCGTGATCTTCGTCGTGGCCTTTGCCGCGAGCCTTGCGGCGCCGCTGTGGTCGAACGACAAGCCGCTCGTCGTGCGCTACGACGGCCAGACCTATTTCCCGATGTTCCATGCGTACCCGGAGACGACCTTCGGCGGCGATTTCCCGACGCCGGCCGACTATCTCGATCCGTACGTGCGCAAGCGGCTCGAGGCGCCCGGCAACTTCGTCGTCTATCCGCCGAACCGCTATTACTACGACACGCTGAACTACTTCTCGAACGTGCCGAATCCGGCGCCGCCGTCGCGCGAGAACTGGCTCGGCACCGATGCGCAGGGCCGCGACCTGCTCGCGCGGCTCGTGTACGGGTTCCGCGTGTCGGTCGAGTTCGGGCTGATCCTGACCGCGATCGGCACGCTGCTCGGGATCGCCGCGGGCGCGGTGCAGGGCTTCTTCGGCGGGCGCATCGACATCGTCGGGCAGCGGCTGATCGAGATCTGGAGCTCGCTGCCGGAGCTGTACCTGCTGATCATCTTCGCGTCGATCTTCGAGCCGAGCTTCCTGCTGCTGATCGTGCTGCTGTCGCTGTTCGGCTGGATCGGGCTCGCCGACTACGTGCGCGCGGAATTCCTGCGCAACCGCACGCAGGACTACGTGCGCGCGGCCCGCGCGATGGGGCTGACGAACTGGCAGATCATCTGGCGCCACGTGCTGCCGAACAGTCTGACGCCGGTGATCACGTTCCTGCCGTTCCGGATGAGCGGCTCGATCCTCGCGCTCACCAGCCTCGATTTCCTCGGCCTCGGCGTACCGCCGCCGACGCCGAGCCTGGGCGAGTTGCTCGCGCAGGGCAAGGGCAATCTCGATGCGTGGTGGATCTCGCTGTCGACGTTCGGCGTGCTGGTCGCGACGCTGCTGCTGCTGACCTTCATGGGCGATGCGTTGCGCAACGCGCTCGACACGCGGATCGCCGATTCGGTGCGCGCCGCGGGAGGGCAGCGATGAGCGAGTCGACCGTATCGACGCAACACGAGCCGCTGCTGTCGCTCGAGCGTCTGCACGTCCGTTTCGGCGACACGGTCGCGGTGGACGACGTGACGCTCGCGATCGGGCGCGGCGAGCGCGTCGCGCTCGTCGGCGAGTCGGGGTCCGGCAAGAGCGTGACCGCGCTGTCGATCCTGCGGTTGCTGCGCGACGCCGAGGTCACGGGCGCGATCCGCTTCGCGGGGCAGGATCTGGCGGCCAGGAGCGAGCGCGAGATGCGCGGGCTGCGCGGCTCGGACATCGCGATGATCTTCCAGGAGCCGATGACGGCGCTCAATCCGCTGTATACGATCGGCGTGCAGATCGGCGAGACGATCGTGCTGCACGACGGCGTATCGGCCGTGGAGGCGCGCAAGCGGGCGATCGCGCTGCTCGCGCGCACCGGCATCGCGGAGCCGGACAAGCGCGTCGACAGCTACCCGCACCAGTTGTCGGGCGGCCAGCGGCAGCGCGCGATGATCGCGATGGCGCTCGCGTGCCGGCCGCGCCTGCTGCTCGCCGACGAGCCGACCACCGCGCTCGACGTGACGATCCGCGCGCAGATCGTCGATCTGCTGCTGGAACTGCAGCGCGAGGAAGCGGAAAAGCGCGGGATGGCGATCCTGCTGATCACGCATGACCTGAATCTCGTGCGGCACTTCGCGCAGCGCGTCGCGGTGATGGAGCACGGCCGGCTGGTCGAGAGCGGGCCCGTCGAGCGGATCTTCGCGGCGCCCGAGCATCCGTATACGCAGCGGCTGCTGAACAGCCGGCCGCAGCGCGCGGTCACGCCGGTGATGCCGATCGCGCCCGTCGTGCTCGACGCGCGTCACGTGAGCGTGCAGTTCGCGCGCAAGCGGCCGGGCTTCGCGGGCTGGTTCGGCACGGTGCCGGTGACGGCCGTGGCCGACGTGTCGGTGTCGGTGCGGCAGGGCGAAACGCTCGGGATCGTCGGCGAATCGGGATCGGGGAAGTCGACGCTCGCGATGGCGCTGCTCGGGCTGCAGAAGACGGCCGGCGGCGAGATCGAATTCCAGGGGCGCGCGCTGTCGACCTATCGCGGCCGCGAGCAGACCGCGCTGCGCTCGAACATGCAGGTGGTCTTTCAGGATCCGTTCAGTTCGCTTTCGCCGCGTCACACGATCGAGCGGATCGTCGGCGAGGGGCTCGAGCTGCACCGCCCGGACATGACGCCCGATGCGCGCCGCGCGAAATCGCTCGCGGTGCTGCGCGAAGTCGGCCTCGACCGTACGGTGCTGCACCGTTATCCGCACGAATTCTCGGGCGGCCAGCGCCAGCGGATCGCGATCGCGCGGGCGCTGGTGCTGGAGCCGCGCATCCTGATCCTCGACGAGCCGACCTCGGCGCTCGACGTGTCGATCCAGCAGCAGGTGCTGAAGCTGCTCGCGAATTTGCAACAGAAATACAACCTCGGCTACGTCTTCATCAGCCACGACCTGGAGGTGATCGGCGCGATGGCGCACCGCGTCGCGGTGATGCAGGACGGCGCCGTCGTCGAGTCGGGGGAGGTGGCCGACGTCTTCGCGAGACCGTCACATCCTTACACACAAAAGCTGTTGAAAGCGGTCTGGAAAGCGTGATAGGCGTCCAATGGTCTGACCATCTCGATTGTATTTTTTAATTTGTTTTGACAAACGATTACGCGCTGGCTAGTATCGACCGAAATTTTCCGCCAATCAGCTGATTTTTAAGCACATTCCATCGACCAATGCAGCATCGATCCCTGACCCAGGCATGCGCGCGCACCATCGCCGGGCTATTCATCGGCGCCCTGTTCGCAGCAGCTCCCGGCGCGTTCGCCGACGAAGTCAGCAGTTTTAACCAGAATGTCACCAATTCGACTCAAATCGGGTCGGGTTCCTCCCTCCAGCAGACCAGCGCGCAGCCGTCCGGCGGCGCGAAGTCGTTCCTTGCCGGCATGGCGGGCAAGGCGGGCGACGTGGTGGTCGGCGCGCTGAACATGATCGGCGTGCGGTATCGCTGGGGCGGCAACTCGCCGGATTCGGGCCTCGACTGCAGCGGTTTCGTGCGCTACGTGTTCCAGGACACGCTCGGCATGTCGCTGCCGCGTCGCGCGGAAGAGATGAGCCGTGTCGGCGAGAAGGTGAGCATGAGCAACCTGAAGCCGGGCGATCTCGTGTTCTTCAACACGATGCGCCGCACGTTCTCGCACGTCGGCATCTACATCGGCGACAACAAGTTCGTGCATTCGCCGTCGACGGGCAGCACCGTCCGCGTCGACGATCTCGACAGCGGCTACTGGGAAAAGCGTTTCACCGGCGCGCGCCGGATCGAATCGGAATTCCCGATGAAGCCCGAAGACCTGCGTCAGCGCGTGCGCGCGACGCTCGGCGACGATTCGGCGAACGGCAGCAACTGACGTTGGCCGGTCGGTCAGGCCGGACAATAAAAAACCCTGTCGCCGGAAGGCGGCAGGGTTTTTTGTTTTGAGGCCGGCGCGGACGACGGACGAGGCGGAAATCGTTCCGTCGGCCACCGGCAGGCGCGCTTGCCGCGGCCTCCCGCCCACCGTGTTATGCGGCGGCAGTCACGCCACGCGCCGCCGCGAGCTTGCGCTGCAGTTCCGGCATGATGCGCGCGACTGCTTCCTCGCCCGCGAGGATCGCCGCGTTGCGCTGGTTGAAGTCGCTGCCGCCCATCGCCGCGAGGTTCGGGCGAATCACGACGTCCGCGTACTTGTCGAGTTCGTAGGTCTTGATCGTCTGGCCCATGATCGTGAAGGTCTGCAGCAGCATCTCGATCGGGTTGTTGGTTGCCGCGCCGTCGGGCCGGGCCGAGATGTCGACCGCGATCACGAAGCTCGCGCCCATCTTGCGCGCGAACGATGCGGGCACCGGGCTCACGAGGCCGCCGTCCACATATTCGCGGCTGCCGATCTTCACCGGCTCGAACACCGACGGCACGCTGCACGACGCGCGCACCGCGAGCCCCGTGTTGCCTTGCTGGAACAGGATCGGCTGGCCGCTTTGCAGGTCCGTCGCGACGATGCCGAGCGGCTTCGCCATCTTCTCGATCGGCCGGTTGTTGAGCGTCTTGTTCAGGAAATTCTGCAGCGCCACGCCTTGCAGCAGGCCGCGCGAGCGGAACGGCAACGCCCAGTCGCTGATCGACGCCTGGTCCATGTCGAGGGCGATCTTGTTGATCTGCAGCGCGTTCATGCCCGACGCGTAGAGCGCGCCGACCACCGAGCCCGCGCTCGTCCCGGCGACGATCTCGATCGGGATGCCGCGCGCCTCGAGCGCCTTCAGCACGCCGATGTGCGAGAAGCCGCGCGCGGCGCCGCCGCCGAGCGCGATGCCGATCTTCACCGGCTTCTCCTGCGGCAATGCCGTGCCGGGGCGGGACTTGTCGCCGAAGGACGTACAGGCGGCGAGGCTGGCGGACGCGCACGCGATCGTGAAGTGGCGGCGCGACAGGCGAGGGGACGACATCGAATGGTTCTCCGGCGGCTTGGCGCGGCGGGTCATGCGGCCCGCGGCTGCGATGGTTTCCGAGGCCGCGCGGCGGGTTCCGTGCGGCCGGCGCCGCGCCGGCTGGCGGCCGCGGCGCGCACATCATAAAGCAAGCGGCGCGCTTGGCGCGATGTCCGGCGCGAGTATAATTCCGGCTTCTTTCCCGTTCCGGGCGTCGCCGGCTCCGTTGCTGTCCAGGCTGCCGCCACCGTCCCGCGTCGAATCATTCATGCGCCCCAGGCGTTCGAGTTACCGTTTATGACCCGTCCTGTCCGTACCCGCTTCGCGCCGAGTCCCACCGGCTTCATCCACCTCGGCAACATCCGCTCCGCACTCTATCCGTGGGCGTTCGCCCGCAAGATGAAAGGCACGTTCGTGCTGCGCATCGAGGATACCGACGTCGAGCGCTCGTCGCAGGAAGCGGTCGATGCGATCCTCGAAGGGATGCAATGGCTCGGGCTGGATTTCGACGAAGGTCCGATCTACCAGATGCAGCGGATGGACCGCTATCGCGAAGTGCTCGCGCAGATGCTCGAGAAGGGCCTCGCGTATCCGTGCTACATGTCGGCCGAGGAACTCGACGCGCTGCGCGAACGCCAGCGCGAGGCCGGCCTGAAGCCGCGCTACGACGGTACGTGGCGTCCGGAGCCCGGCAAGGTGCTGCCGGAGCCGCCGGCCGGCGTGAAGCCGGTGCTGCGCTTTCGCAATCCGTTGACTGGTACGGTCGTGTGGGACGACGCGGTGAAGGGGCGTGTCGAGATCTCGAACGAGGAACTCGACGACCTCGTGATCGCGCGCCCGGACGGCACGCCGATCTACAACTTCTGCGTGGTGGTGGACGACATGGACATGGGCATCACGCACGTGATCCGTGGCGACGACCACGTGAACAACACGCCGCGCCAGCTCAACATCCTGAAGGCGCTCGGCGGCGAGCCGCCCGTCTATGCGCACCTGCCGACCGTGCTGAACGAGCAGGGCGAGAAGATGAGCAAGCGGCATGGCGCGATGAGCGTGATGGCGTACCGCGATGCGGGCTTCCTGCCTGAAGCCGTGGTCAACTATCTCGCGCGTCTCGGCTGGTCGCACGGCGATGCGGAAATCTTCTCGCGCGAGCAGTTCGTCGAATGGTTCGATCTCGAGCATCTCGGCAAGTCGCCCGCGCAGTACGACCACAGCAAGCTGAGCTGGCTGAACGCGCACTACATCAAGGAAGCGGACAACGCACGCCTTGCGGAACTCGCGAAGCCGTTCCTCGACGCGCTCGGCATCGACGACGCGGCGATCGCGACGGGCCCGGCGCTCGATGCGGTGGTCGGCCTGATGAAGGACCGTGCGACGACGGTCAAGGAGATCGCGGAAGGCGCGGCGATGTTCTATCGTGTGCCGGCGCCCGACGCGGACGCGCTCGCGCAGCACGTGACCGATGCGGTACGGCCGGCGCTGGCCGATCTCGTCGCCGCGCTGAAGGCGGCCGAGTGGACGAAGGAGGCGGTGTCCGCCGCGCTGAAGGCGACGCTCGCCGCGCACAAGCTGAAGATGCCGCAGCTCGCGATGCCGGTGCGTCTGCTGGTGGCGGGCACGACGCATACGCCGTCGATCGACGCGGTGCTCGTGCTGTTCGGGCGCGACGTCGTGGTGTCGCGCATCGAGGCCGCGCTGGCCTGAGTTCGTGCGTCATTGAAGCTGTCTGCGCGTGAGCGCGCGGCAGCTTCGCAAAAAATTTCGCACGAATCGCAAAAAGGGTATTTACAAGATCAAAGTAGGTCCATATAATCTCATTTCTGTTCTGCAAGGGGGTATAGCTCAGCTGGGAGAGCGCTTGCATGGCATGCAAGAGGTCAGCGGTTCGATCCCGCTTACCTCCACCATCAGAACAAACCGAATTGATTGGCGAAGCAGCGGTAGTAATAAATGCTTCACAAAATGATTCAAAGCAGTTAGAATTTCGGCCTTCGCTGTTGACTGGAAGTAAATAGCGAAAGTCAGACAAATCTGAAAAGATTTTGTCCCCTTCGTCTAGAGGCCTAGGACATCACCCTTTCACGGTGAGTACAGGGGTTCGAATCCCCTAGGGGACGCCAGATTCAGCGGCGTTTCATGGAAGTGTCGCGAGGCTTGCGGGAACGTAACCGACGTCCCGCAGGTTGGGTAAGAAAGCTGGAGCGGTAGTTCAGTCGGTTAGAATACCGGCCTGTCACGCCGGGGGTCGCGGGTTCGAGTCCCGTCCGCTCCGCCAGAACGAAGCCCGTTCAAGACGTTTTTGAGCGGGCTTTTGTATTAAAGATGTAAGCAGTATGTTGTCCCCTTCGTCTAGAGGCCTAGGACATCACCCTTTCACGGTGAGTACAGGGGTTCGAATCCCCTAGGGGACGCCAGATTCAGCGGCGTTTCATGGAAGTGTCGCAGCGCCTGCAGGAACGTGACGAGATCCTGGAGGCGGTGGTGCAGAAAGCTGGAGCGGTAGTTCAGTTGGTTAGAATACCGGCCTGTCACGCCGGGGGTCGCGGGTTCGAGCCCCGTCCGCTCCGCCAGAACGAAGCCCGTTCAAAAGCGTTTTTTGAACGGGCTTTCTCGTTAAGGATGTAAGCAGTACGTTGTCCCCTTCGTCTAGAGGCCTAGGACATCACCCTTTCACGGTGAGTACAGGGGTTCGAATCCCCTAGGGGACGCCAGATTTCGGCGTCGTTCGAACAAACGACGCGCCGGCAGGAGGTAACCGACGCCTGCCAGGCAAGCAGCAAGACTGGAGCGGTAGTTCAGTCGGTTAGAATACCGGCCTGTCACGCCGGGGGTCGCGGGTTCGAGTCCCGTCCGCTCCGCCAAACAAATAACAATGCCCGCCTCGTGCGGGCATTGTTATTTGTGCGTTGTGGTTTTGCGCCCGCTGGCGGGCGCGTGACTGCGGAGTGGAGGAAGCCGCCTGCGCGGCTTCCGGCGGGACTCGAAGGGTTGCGCGTGCACGCGCAGCCGCGGCCTGCAGGATGTGGGCGAGTCCCGTCCGCTCCGCCAAAAAATGAAGAAGCCCGCCTCGTGCGGGCATTGTTGTTTGTGCGTTGTGGTCCCGCATGCTGCATCGAGCACCGCGCCCCTACGAGAAATTCGCGATTGCATCCGTACGCGACTGCGCTATCGTGGCGGGATGCGTTTCCGACTCCTGCGCGATGCTCGATCCGACCGACCTGCGACTCCTGTATCAGCTCCGGCCCGCGGAGCCCGATGATTTTCCGTATGCCGAAGCGTTGACGCACGGCAACATGGGCGGCTACTACAAGCGTCATGGGCTCGTATGGCGCAGCGACCTGTTCTATGCGAGCTGGCGCGAATCCGAAAACTTCATCCTCGAGGCCGACGGCGAGCGCATCGGCGTGCTGCGCGTGACCGAGGAGGGCGATTCGCTGCATATTCGCGACGTGCAGATCGCGGCCGGCCATCGCGGGCAGGGCGCCGGCACCTACATGCTCGAGATGTCGCATCGCTGGGCACGTGCGCGCGGGCTGCACGAATTGCAGTTGCGCGTGTTCGTCGACAACCCTGCCGCGCGTTTGTACCTGCGCATGGGCTACCAGGAGACCGGGCCGCGGCTCGCGCAACTCGGCTCGATCCGCCACATGGTGCGGCCGGTCTGACGGCCCGGCGCGCCGGCGCGCGAGGGTCAGCGCGCCGTGTCGATCGCGCCGTCGTCGTCCCGCGCGTCGTCGTCCGCGACGCGGCCTTCCGGGCCTCGATGTTCGTAGCCGCGCAGCATGAACGCGCGCGGGCTTTCGCCGAATGCCCGGCGGAACATGGCCGAGAACGCGCTCTGGCTCTGGTAGCCGAGTTCGCGCGCGATATGCGACAGCGGGCGCCCCTGGTTCAGCAGCGGGATCGCCCGCGCGAGCAGCGCCTGCTGACGCCACTGCGAAAAGCTCACACCGAGTTCCTGCTTGAAGAGCCGCGAGATCGTGCGCGTGCTCGCGCCGACCTCGCTCGCCCAGTGTTCGAGCGACTCCGCATGCGCGGGGTGCGCGAGTACCGATTCGCACAGAAGACGCAACCGTTTCTCGTCGGGCATCGGCACCGCGAGCGGCAACGGTTCGGCATGACTCAGTTCGTCGAGCACGAGCCCGCACAGCAGGTGCTCGCGCGCGGTGCTCAGCTCGCGCGCGTCGAGTGCGACGATCAGTTCGCGCAGCAGCCCCGTCACCTCGACGACGCGGCACGCATCGAGGCCGCCCGGCACGATCGATTCGTCGATGTACAGCGTGCGCAAATAGGCCTCTTCGACGATCGTGACTTCGTGCGTCACGTGCGGCGGCACCCAGATCGCGCGGGACGGCGGCACCATCCAGGTCGTGCCGGTCGTCGCCACGCGCAGCACGCCGCGCGATGCGTATGCGAGTTGCGCCCACGCATGCGTGTGCAGCGGAATGCGGTGGCCGGCATCGACCTGCCGTGCGCGCACGCGCATCGGATGAACGGCGGTCGGTGCGAATTCCGGCGGGATGTCGATGACGTCGTACGGGTTCGATACGTCGGCTGGAGCGGGCGGATTCATGAACGGTTCGGGCGGCGCGGCGGCGTTGCCGTCATTTTAGAAGGTGCAGCGCGTGCGCGTGCGGCGGTTTGTCGGGTCATCATGCCGGGTTCAAATGAATTTTGTGTGGGCATCGGCGAATCCGGAGCGGCGCCGCGGCCGCGCGTGCCGACCGTTCGAACCATCGGGCCGGTATCGCGGTCTATCGATGCGTGCGCCAGGTCGCGCCCATCGCGGACCGATCGCACGCAAACACGGCAACACACGAATTGAAGAGGAGAACCACGATGCGCCACGTATTCGTCTATGGCACCTTGAGAGCCGGACAGGCCAACGACATCGGCCATGCGGCCGCCCGCCACGGCATCGCCGCGCCGACGCTGCTGGGGGCGGCCGCGCTGCCGGGTGAACTGTACGATTTCGGCACGTATCCGGGCATGATTGCCGGGACGGCCGGCAAGTCGCTGGTGTGGGGCGACGTCTACGAGGTCGACGAGCGGCTCGTCCCGGTGCTCGACGAGATCGAGCGCGTCTATCCGGGCGTCGACTCGCTGTTCAAGCCGCAGCAGGTAACGGTCGAGCTCGGCGGCCGGCAGTATGCCTGCCTGTATTATCCGGTCGCCGCGCACGCGGCAGCCGGGCGCCCGCGCATCGCGTCGGGCGACTGGGTCCAGCACCGGCGCGAGCAGGAAGCCGCCGCCTGAGCGTGCCTGCCGGCGGCGGCTGGCATCGCTGCAAAAAGCAAGCGCCCCGTGGGGCGCTTCCTTCATGCCGTCCTCGCATGCGGCCGGCGGTGCGGCGTGGGGCCGGCCGCCGATCGCAACGGACGTGCCGTCAGATTTCCTCGTACAGCGGCAGCGTCAGGAATTCGGTGAAGCCTTCCGACGTCGACATCTGCTCGAAGATCGCCGCGGCGCGTTCGTACGGCTGCGTGTTGCCGCCGACCGCGCGCTTCACGTTGTCGAGCTCGATCTTCGCGAATTCGCGCACGAGCTCGGCCGTGACCTTGCGGCCGTCGTCGAGCACACCCTTCGGCGAGCGGATCCATTGCCACACCTGCGAGCGGGAAATCTCGGCCGTCGCCGCGTCTTCCATCAGGTTGTGGATCGGCACGCAGCCGTTGCCGTCGAGCCACGCGCCGAGGTAGTGGATCCCGACGTTGATGTTGTTGCGCAGGCCGGCTTCGGTGATCGGCGCTTCCGGCTGGAAGTCGAGCAGGTTCTTCGCTTCGACCTGCACGTCGTCGCGCTGCTTCGCGATCTGGTTCGGCTTGTCGCCGAGCACCTTGACGAATTCCTCCATCGCGATCGGCACGAGGCCCGGGTGCGCGACCCAGCCGCCGTCGTAGCCGTCGGTCGCGTCGCGCTGCTTGTCCGAGCGCACGCCGCCCATCGCCTTGTCGTTCGCTTCCGGATCGTTCTTGATCGGAATCAGCGCGCTCATCCCGCCGATCGCCGGCGCGTTGCGCTTGTGGCAGGTCTTCAGCAGCAGCAGCGCGTATGCACGCATGAACGGCACCGTCATCGTGATCTTCGAACGGTCGGCCAGGCAGAAGTCGCGGTCGTTCTTGAACTTCTTGATCGCCGAGAAGATGTAGTCCCAGCGGCCGGCGTTCAGGCCCGAGCTGTGCTCGCGCAGCTCGTACAGGATCTCGTCCATCTCGAACGCGGCGAGGATCGTCTCGATCAGCACCGTCGCGCGGATCGTGCCGCGCGGCACGCCGACCGCTTCCTGCGCGGCGACGAAGATGTCGTTCCACAGGCGCGCCTCGAGATGGCTTTCCATCTTCGGCAGGTAGAAGTACGGGCCCGAGCCGCGCGCGAGCAGTTCCTTCGCGTTGTGGAACAGGAACAGCGCGAAATCGAAGATGCCGCCGGACACGCGCTGGCCGTCGACCGTCACGTGCTTCTCGTCGAGGTGCCAGCCGCGCGGGCGCACGATCAGCGTCGCGACCTTGTCGTTCAGCTTGTACGACTTGCCGTTCTGTTCGAGCGAGATCGTGCGGCGCACCGCGTCCTTCAGGTTGATCTGGCCGTCGATCTGGTTCGTCCAGCTCGGCGCGTTCGAATCCTCGAAGTCCGTCATGTACGAATCGGCGCCCGAGTTCAGCGCGTTGATGATCATCTTGCGCTCGACGGGGCCCGTGATCTCGACGCGGCGGCATTGCAGGTCGGCCGGCAGCGGCGCGACCTTCCAGTCGCCTTCGCGGATCGCCTTCGTCTCGGCGAGGAAATCAGGGCGTTCGCCCGCGTCGAGGCGCTTCGTGCGCTCGACGCGGGCCTGCAACAGCGCCTGGCGACGCGATTCGAACGTGCGGTGCAGCGCCGCGACGAGTGCCAGCGCGTCGGGCGTCAGGATCGCTTCGTAACCCGGCTTGATTTCGCCGGTGATCGTCATGCCTTGCGGCAGCGTGATCGGGGTGCTCATGAGTCTCATCTCCTTGGTCGGTCAGTTGCGGTTTCGGTGAAGGGGGAAGGCGGCAGCGCTGCGAGCGTCATGCACCCGGGCCGGGGCGCGTGCGGTTCGCGGGTCTGCCGGACGGAGCCGGGGCGGGTGTGGCGAGGAAGGCGAGCAGGTCGGCCATGCCGGTGCCGGTGCCGTCGGGCGGCGCGCCGAGTTCCTCGGCGGGCGCACCCGTGCGGTTGAGCCAGAACGTCGTGTAGCCGAACCAGGTCGCGCCGGCGACGTCCCACGCGTTCGACGACACGAACACGATGTCGCGCGGGTTCGCTGCGAACGCGGCGGTGCCGAGCGCATAGGCGGCCGGACTCGGCTTGTACGCGCGCACGGTGTCGGCCGACAGCACGCGATCGAACAGGCCGGACATGCCCGCGCTCTTGATCGCGATGTCGAGCATCTGCGGGGTGCCGTTCGACAGGATCGCGAGCGGCGGGCGCGGGTCGAGCGCGCGCAGCTTGCGCAGCGCGGGCACCGTGTCGGGATAGGTGGACAGGCACGCGTATTCGTCCATCAGCCGCTTCTCGGCCGCGCCGTTCAGCGCGAGCCCGAGCCGGCGCGCGGCGAACCGCAGCGCATCGAGCGTGATGTCCCGGAACGGGCGGTAGTGCGCGCCGGCCGGATCGGCGAGCGTGCGCAGCTGCGAGTATTCGATCTGCTTGCGTCGCCACAGCTGCGACAACCGTTCCCCGTGTCCGGGGAACATCTGCTCTGCCGCGGCCAGCACGGCACGCACGTCGAACAACGTGCCGAATGCGTCGAAGAGAATGGCGTCGGGAGAGGAGAGTGTCGTTGTGGCCGACATAGCCTTGCGCTCCAGTTTCAGAGGTCGGGTCGATTGTATTCGTGATAGAAGGTGCTAAAAAATACGCGAAACATCACTTGATCTTTTACTTTCATATACCTAATCTGAGCGGCTCAAGCTATTTGAAGGGCGGCGATGCCGTCCTCTCGCGAGCGTCATGGACCGGTTCAAACAGATCGAAACGTTCGCCGCGGTCGCGGCAAAAGGCAGCCTGTCGGCGGCCGCGCATGCGGAAGGAGTCGCGCCGGCGATCATCGGCCGCCGCCTCGACGCGCTCGAGGAGCGGCTCGGCGTCAAGCTCCTGGTGCGCACGACACGCAAGCTCACGCTGACGTTCGAGGGTTCGGCGTTCCTCGAGGATTGCCAGCGCATCATCAACGACATGCAGAACGCGGAAGCGAGCGTGTCCGCCGGCGGCGTGAAGGCCAGCGGCCACCTGCGCATTTCCGCGCCGGCCGGCTTCGGCCGCCGGCACGTCGCGCCGCTCGTGCCCGAATTCAGCGTCGGGCACCCGGACGTGTCGGTCACGCTCGACCTGTCCGACCGGATGGTCGATCTCGTCAACGAAGGATTCGATTGCGCGGTGCGGCTCGGCGAGCTGCCCGACTCGTCGCTGGTATCGCTGAAGCTCGGCGAGAATCGCCGCGTGTGCGTCGCGTCTCCCGCATATCTCGAGCGGCGCGGCATGCCGGTCACGCTCGCGGAACTGGCGCGGCACAACTGCCTCGCGCTCGCGGCGAACGCGAACCAGCAGCGCGGCTGGACGTTCCAGGAGGACGGCAAGGTCGTGTCGATCCGCGTGAACGGCACGATGGAATGCTCGGACGGCGCGGTGCTGCACGAGTGGTGCCTCGCAGGCCATGGCCTGGCGTGGCGCTCGTGGTGGGAAGTCGGCGAGGACATCGCGGCCGGCCGGCTCGTCAGCGTGCTCGATGCATTCGCCGCGCCGCCGATCGGCATCCATGCGGTGTTTCCGCAGCGCCGGCATCTGCCGTTGCGCGTGCGCCTGTTTCTCGATTACCTGAAGCATACGTACGAGCGCCCCGGCTATTGGGGCGGGTAGGCGACGCGCGCCCGCGTGTTTCCGATATGAGGGCGAACCCGCTGGCGGCGCGGCGTGCGCGGTTTCGCGCACTACAATCGTAAGAGGCATGCGCGCCGTGTCGCGGCCGGCTCGGCCGGCGCCGCGGCGCGTGGCGTGCAATCGACGAAGGAGGGCGCGATGTTCCGGCACATCCTCGTTCCAACCGACGGTTCCGAACTGTCGCAAAAGGCGATCGACGGTGCGATCGACCTGGCTCGCGCGGTCGGCGCGCGCGTGACGGCCTACGCGTGCCTGCCGCAATACCCGTACTCGCCGTTTTCCGAAGTGATCATCGAGCCGCCCGCGGATTTCCGCGCGCGCAGCGAGCGCGAGGCGCGTGCGCATCTCGAAGAGGTGGAAGCGGCCGCGAAGGCGGCCGGGGTCGCGTGCGACACCTGGACGAGCGTGCATCCGTCGCCGTATCTCGGCATCATCGAGGCGGCCGAACGCGGCGGGTGCGACGTGATCTTCATGGCGTCCCACGGACGCCGCGGGCTCGGCAGCCTGCTGATCGGCAGCGAGACGCAGCGCGTGCTGACCCATACGAAAATTCCGGTGATCGTCTATCGGTAGGGCAGCGCCGGCCGTGGCCGGGCGGCTGCACCGCAGAAAAAGGGCGCGCCGGACCAAGCCGGCGCGCATCGTTGCTGGCGGCCCGCAGGCCGCGCGGCCGGTCGCGCGATGGGACTCGCGCGCCTGCCGTCTCCTCCCTGATTGTTGTTCCCGTGGCCGACGCCGCGGCGTCGTGAGACGCGGCGGGCATCGGCGTAGCGCCTGCGCGCGTTATGCGACCTTCTTGCCGTCGAAGAACTGTTCGTCCTCGGTCGACCCGTGCAGCGCGGTCGTCGACGCTTCCCGTTCGACCGTCTGCGTGACCGCGTCGAAGTAGCCCGTACCGACCTCGCGCTGATGCTTGACGGCCGTGAAGCCCTTGTCGGCGGCCGCGAACTCGGCCTGCTGCAGCTCGACGAACGCGCTCATCTGCGTGCGGGCATAGCCGTGCGCGAGGTTGAACATCGAGTAGTTCAGTGCATGGAAGCCGGCCAGCGTGATGAACTGGAACTTGTAGCCCATCGCGCCGAGTTCCTTCTGGAACTTCGCGATCGTCGCGTCGTCGAGGTTCTTCTTCCAGTTGAACGACGGCGAGCAGTTGTACGACAGCAGCTTGCCCGGGAACTGCTTGTGGATCGCTTCCGCGAACTTCTTCGCGTACTCGAGATCCGGCTTGCCCGTTTCGCACCAGATCAGGTCCGCGTACGGCGCGTACGCGAGGCCGCGCGAGACCGCCTGCTCGAGGCCTGGCTTCGTGCGGAAGAAGCCTTCCACCGTGCGCTCGCCCGTCAGGAACGGCTTGTCGTTGTCGTCGACGTCGGACGTGATGAGGTCGGCCGCTTCCGCGTCGGTGCGCGCGATCAGCACGGTCGGCGTGCCCATCACGTCGGCCGCGAGACGCGCGGCCGACAGCTTCGCGACGGCTTCGCGCGTCGGCACGAGCACCTTGCCGCCCATGTGGCCGCACTTCTTCACCGACGCGAGCTGGTCCTCGAAGTGAACGCCCGAAGCGCCTGCCTCGATCATCGCCTTCATCAGCTCGAACGCGTTGAGCACGCCGCCGAAACCGGCTTCCGCATCGGCGACGATCGGCGCGAAGAAGTCGACGTAGCCTTCGTCGCCCGGGTTCTTGCCTTCCGACCACTGGATCTGGTCGGCGCGCGTCAGCGTGTTGTTGATGCGCTTCACGACGAGCGGCACCGAGTTCGCCGGATACAGCGACTGGTCCGGGTACATTTCGCCCGCGACGTTGGCGTCGCCGGCCACTTGCCAGCCGGACAGGTAGATGGCCTTCAGGCCGGCCTTCACCTGCTGCATGGCTTGGTTGCCGGTCAGCGCGCCGAGTGCGTTGACGAACGGCTCGTTGTTGACGAGGCTCCACAGTTTTTCCGCACCGCGCTTGGCCAGCGTGTGCTCGATGGGGACCGAGCCGCGCAGGCGGACCACGTCCTCAGCCAAGTAGCTGCGCTTGATGCCCTTCCAGCGCGGATCGGTTTCCCATTGCTGTTGCAGTTCCTGTGCCTGTTGCTGACGCGACATGATGAGCTCCTTGATGCGATGTATGCCTGCCGAATCTGACGGTGATGCTGTTCGCGAAGCGGGGAAGCAGTGTGTTTCGTTTCGCGAGGTCTTGTATAAGAGTCTAGGCAAATCGACGGGAGTGAAACAGGGGCCGGTTTGTGACGCGCGTAATTTTTTAACTGTTTTGAATCAATGGCTTGTGCGTGTAATTTCGAGATAAGAAATGCATTTTCCTATCCTGCAATCGCGTGGGTTGTGCCGTGCAGCATGATTTTTTACGACACAAAAATTTTTTCCGTATTGTGAAATATGCGGAAGGGCGAAAAAAAACCGGCGCGGATGCGCCGGTCGGCTGGGATGGGCGGGTTGCCGATCCACTGGGCGGCCGACGGCCGCCCGTATGTGTTTACGATGCCGAATTGCTGCGGCGCGGGCCGCCGCTGCGCTGGCCGTCGCGACGCGGGCCGCCGTCGCGGCTGCCGCCCGGCTTGCCGCTCCAGCCGCCGCCATTGCCGCCGCCGTAGCTGCGGCCGTTGCCGCTGCCGCCATAACCGCCGCCCGGCTTGCCGCCGAAACGACGACCGCCGTTACCGCCGCCCGGACGGCCGCGGCCGCCGGTGCCGCCGTTACGCGGGGGCGCCTTGCGCGGCTCGAAGCCTTCGATCACGTTGACCGGCAGCGGCGAGCGCACGAAGCGCTCGATGCGCTTGAGCGCGCCTTGCTCGGCGTGATGCACGAGGCTCACCGCGATACCCGAACGGCCTGCGCGGCCGGTACGGCCGATACGGTGCACGTAGTCTTCCGCGAACTTCGGCAGGTCGTAGTTGAACACGTGCGTGATGCCCGGGATGTCGATGCCGCGTGCCGCGACGTCGGTGGCCACCAGCACGCGCACGCGGCGCTCGCGCAGCGCACGGATCGTGCGGTTGCGCGCGCCCTGCGGCAGGTCGCCGTGCAGCGCGGCCGATTCGAAGCCTGCGTCGGCGAGACGGCCGGCGAGCTGGTCGGCGTCGATCTTGGTCGCCGTGAAGATGATCGCCTGGTCGAGCGCGTCGTCGCGCAGCAGGTGATCGAGCAGGCGATCCTTGTGATCGCGGTCGTCGACGTAGTGGACGGTCTGCGCGATGTTCGCGCGCGATTCGAGGCGCTGCTGGATCTCGATGCGTTCCGGATCCTTCAGCAGGCGGCTCGTCAGCGAACCGATCTTGCCGTCGAGCGTGGCCGAGAACAGCATCGTCTGGCGCGATTCCGGCGTGGCGGCGACGATCGTTTCGATGTCTTCGATGAAGCCCATGTCGAGCATGCGGTCGGCTTCGTCGAGCACCAGCATCTTCAGTTCCGACAGGTCGATGCGGCCGCGCTCGAGGTGGTCGAGCAGGCGGCCCGGCGTGGCAACCAGGATTTCCGGGTTCTTCGCGAGCAGCATCAGCTGCTGGCCATAGGCGACGCCGCCGAGGATGCTGACCGTGCGCAGGCGCTTCAGGTGCTTGCCGTACGTCGACGCGGCCGTCGTGACCTGCATCGCGAGTTCGCGGGTCGGCGTCAGCACGAGCAGGCCCGGGCGCGCGACGGGTTGCGGGCGGCGCGCGCGGCGATCGCCCTGGTTCGGTTCACGCGGCGTGCGCGGTTGCTGCGCCTGCGTCTTCTGGAGCTGCGCGAAACGTTCGATCGCGGGCAGCATGAATGCGGCCGTCTTGCCCGAACCGGTCGGGCTCGACACCAGCAGGTCGCGGCCGGCGATGCCGGCCGGAATCGCGCGCTGCTGGACCGGCGTCGGCTTTACGTAGCCGGCGGCCTGCAGCGCGGAGACGATCTCCGGCGACAGCCCGAGCGACGCGAAGCTCGGCTCGTCCGACGCCGGTTCGACCGCGGCCGGTGCGGCGGCGGCGTCGAGACCGAGCGCCTGGTCGGCGATCGCGTTGAGCGGGCTGGTGTTGATGCTCGAAGTCATAACAATCCTTGAAACACAGTGGGTGAAACGTCGGCGCCAATCGCGCATACCCAAGTCGTCGGATTCAGCGAGCAAATCGGGAAACGGGTGCAATCCGCCGAACCGTCGGCGGATGAGGCATTAGAAGCTGTTTTGGGTGCGGCGCGCTTCAGGAGCGGGGCCGCCAGCCTAGTTGACGACCGCAAGGGTCGAAGCAGGAGGGGACAGGTTCTAAACCGGATTGGAGCTTAACGCTACGAGGCGTCGGGCCGGAACGGCTTGCGAGCCGAGCGCGGGAGATGACGCAGGCAGCATTATAAAGAAATTTGCTGCGCTGCGCCACTGATTTGATTGCCTATTGCGATGACGGCGATTCGGTCAGGACGCCGTGCCGTTTTTCAGCGATTCGACGAGTTCGACGTACTGTTGCTTCGCCGCATCCCGCGACGTGCCCTTCAGGGCTTCCCAGGCATCGTACTTGTATTTGCCGACGATGTCGGTGAAGCCGGGCTTGTCGCCGTGCGCATCGCCGTCGGTCGCCTGCTTGAAGAGCGCATACAGGCGCAGCAGGGTCAGGTTGCCCGGCCGTTCGGTCAGTTGCTTGACGTCGATCTGGGCCTGGTCGAATTGCGCGGTGAGGTCGCTCATCGGGTGTCTCCGTAAGGGTTTCAGGTCGGCCGATCTTAACAAGCGGACCGCCGCGCGGGGTCGAGCGATCCTTCCAAACCGCGGGCGACGCCGCACGCGCGACAGATCGGGCCCGATCGCCCGTGGGAGCGGGGCGGCGCATTACAATGTCGCCCATGACGCAAACAGTGCTCCTCGCCATCGATACGTCGACCGAATACTGCTCGGTCGCGTTGCTGCGCTCGGCCCACGCCGATGACGCCGTTTCCCCCCCGCAAACCTGGGTCCGTCACGAGCTGACGGGCGCCGTGTCGAGCACGCGCGTGCTGCCGGCGATCCAGGAACTCTTCGCCGAATCCGGGCTGACGCTCGCCGACTGCGACGCGATCGCGTTCGGCGCGGGCCCGGGCTCGTTCACGGGCCTGCGGACCGCGACGGGCATTGCCCAGGGCCTCGCGTTCGGCGCCGGGCTGCCGGTCGTGCCGATCGGCACGCTGCTCGCGTGCGCCGAACATGCGCGGCTGCGTACGCCCGGTACGACCCGCGTGCTCGCCGCGCTCGACGCGCGGATGGACGAAGCCTACTGGGCGGATTTCGAATGGGACGCCGCCGCCGGCGACTGGCGCACGCGGCATCCGGCGTCGCTCGACGCACCGGGCGCCGTCGGCGTGCCCGACGCGCCGTTCACGCTCGCCGGCAATGCGGCCGCGGCGTTCGGCGCGCAATTGCCGGCCGCCGCGCGGGCGGCCTCGATCGACGGCGATGCGTTGCCGCATGCGCTGGCGGTCGCGCATGCCGCGCTGCGCGCGTTTCGCGCCGGGCGTGCGGTGCCGGCCGACCAGGCCGCGCCCGAGTACGTGCGCGACAAGGTCGCGCAGACGACGGCCGAGCGCGTCGCGGCACGAGCGGCACAGACGGGCGGGGCGAAGGGATGACGGGCGTCCTGCTGAGCGACCGCTATCTGGCGCCGATGACGGACGCCGATCTCGACGAGGTCGTCGCGATCGAGCACGTCGCGTACGAATTTCCGTGGAGCCGCGGCAACTTCGAGGATTCGTTGCGCAACGGCTATCTGGGCGTGTGCCTGCGGCACGTGACGGGGTCGCTCGTCGGCTATTGCGTGCTGATGCCCGTGATCGACGAGATGCATCTGCTGAACCTGTGCGTCGCGCCGGCCGCGCAGCACGCGGGCGCGGGCCTCGCGCTGCTGCGCGAGGCGGTGCGCATTTCGCGCGCGGAGGGGCTCGACGGCGTGCTGCTCGAAGTGCGGCCGACCAATTCGCGCGCGATTCATCTGTACGAGCGCTTCGGCTTCGTGACGATCGGCCGGCGCAAGAATTACTATCCGGCGAAGCATCGCAGCCGGGAGGACGCGATCGTGATGCGTCTGACGCTGAACAAGGACGAGGGGGACACGCATGGCGTGGGCTGAAGCGGTGCTCGAGGAACTGGGTCTCGCGCAAATCTGGGTGCGGCGCGGGCAGCGCGCGGACGAAGGCGCGGCCGCCGACGTGCCGGCCGTCGTACAGGCCGCGACGGCCGACGATGGTCACGCCGTCGCGGCCGCGCGGCCGGTGCGCGCCGCGCGGGCGCCGGTGCGGGACGATGCGCCCGCGGCCGTCGCGCATGGCGCGGCCGGCGGTGTGCCGGCTCGCGAGTCGCCGGCGGCGCACGGCGTCGTCGATCGCGATCGCCCGCCCGCGCAGGCCGCATCGACCGCATCGGCGGCATCGCCCGATACGATGCCGCCGAAGGGTGACGCGCCGCCGGCAGGTGACGACGATTTCGCGTGGTTCGACGCGGCACCGCCGGGCGAATCCGTGCCCGTGCCGGCCGTCGAATCGCGCCCCGCCGGCATGCCGGTCGCCGCGCTCGACTGGGATGCGCTGGCCGAGCGCGTGGCCGGCTGCACGCTGTGCCGCCTCTGCGAGAAGCGGACCAACACCGTATTCGGCGTCGGCGACCGCGAAGCGGACTGGATGCTGATCGGCGAAGCGCCGGGCGAGAACGAGGACAAGCAGGGCGAGCCGTTCGTCGGCCAGGCCGGCAAGCTGCTCGACAACATGCTGCAGTCGCTGTCGCTCAAGCGCGGCGACAACGTCTACATCGCGAACGTGATCAAGTGCCGGCCGCCCGGCAACCGCAATCCGGAGCCGGACGAGGTCGCGCGCTGCGAGCCGTATCTGCAGCGCCAGGTCGCGCTCGTGAAGCCGAAGCTGATCGTCGCGCTCGGCCGTTTCGCGGCGCAGACGCTGCTGAAGACGGACGCGAGCATCGCGTCGCTGCGCGGCCGCGTGCATGCTTACGAGGGCGTGCCGGTGATCGTCACGTACCACCCGGCCTACCTGTTGCGCAGCCTGCAGGACAAGGCGAAGGCATGGGCCGACCTGTGCCTCGCGCGCGACACGTTCCGGCGTGCGCAAGGCGCCGACGCGAACGGTCCGGCCGGGCCATGACGACCGGCGCGGCGTACGCGTTCGTCGATACGCTGCATGACGTCGCGGTGCGCGATCTGGGCTGGCTGCTGGCCAGCCCGAGCCTGCTCACCGCGGTACCGGGCGCGCCGCTCGCGCGCCCGTGGCCGGATGCGGCGGGCCAAGCGGCCGTCGAAGCCTGGCTTGCCGCGCTCGATGCGCACCCCGGGCCGCTGCATCGCGCGCTCGACGGGTTCCGGCCCACGCGGCTCGGCCGCTACGCCGAATGCCTGCTCGAATACTTTCTGACGCACGGGCCGGCGCTGCGGCTCGTCGCGGCCAATCTGCCGCTGCGCAGCAATGGCCGCACGCTCGGTGAAGTCGATTTTCTGGTCGATGGGCCGGACGGCCGGCGCCTGCACTGGGAACTCGCGGTGAAGTGCTATCTGTGCGCGCCGGTGCGCGACGGCGCGGCGCTCGCCGACTTCGTCGGCCCCAATCTCGTCGACCGCTTCGACCGCAAGCGCAGCCGGCTGCTCGACCACCAGTTGCGGCTCGGCCAGCACGACGCTTTTGCCCGGCTCGGCTACGGCGCGCCGTCCGACGCGCAGATGTTCATCAAGGGCTGGCTGTTCCATCCGCACGGCGCGCCGGTGTTGCCAGTATCCGCCGAAATCGCGCCGGATCACCCGCGCGGTTTCTGGCTCACGCACGCGCAGTGGCCGGCGTGGGCGGCCGCGCAGCGTGACGGCGCCGCATGGAGCGCGTTGCCGCGACTGGCGTGGCTGGCGCCGCGGCGTGCCGTCGCCGGCGCCGGTTTCGAGCCCGAGCCGCTGGCGAGCGCACCGGAGTTGCCGGCCGTGCTGGCGGCGCGCGGAGCGCCCGACCTGATCGCGATCCACGAAAGGAGCGGCGACGGCACGTGGCGCGAGACGGCGCGCGGTTTCGTCGTGCCCGACGACTGGCCGGCGCGCGCGCAGGCGTTCGCCGCACAGGATCGCTGACGCCGCGCGAGCGGCCGCTCACCACCAGCGATGAAAGTGGTGGACCGGGCCGACGCCGTGGCCGACGTCGAGGTGGGCGCTCGCGACGATTGCGCCGGTCAGGTAGGTCTTGGCTTCACGTACCGCGCTTTCGAGGTCGGGCTGCTGCGGCAGCAGCGCCGCGATCGCCGACGACAGCGTGCAGCCGGTGCCGTGCGTGTTGCTGACCGGCACGCGCGTGCCGTCGAGCCGCACGGTGCGCGTCGTTTCGACGAGCCAGTCGGGGCTCGCGGACGCGTCGGGCAGGTGGCCGCCCTTCATCAGTACGGCGCGTGCGCCCGTCTGCAGCAAGGCCCGGCCTTGCCGGACCATGTCGTCTTCGGTGGTGGCGGGCGCGTCGTTGAGCAGCGCGGCTGCCTCGGGCAGGTTCGGCGTGACGACCGTCGCAAGCGGCAGCAGCGTGTCGCGCAGCGCGTCGACGGCATCGGGCGCGAGCAGCGCGTGCGCGCTCTTCGAGATCATCACCGTGTCGAGCACGACGAAGCGCGGCGCGTAACGGCGCAGCGCGTCGGCCACCGCCTGCACGATCGCCGCGTTCGCGAGCATCCCGATCTTGACCGCATCGATGCGGATGTCGCCGAACACCGCGTCGAGCTGCGCTGTCACGAAGGCGGCGTCCGGCGCATGCACGCCCGTCACGCCGCGCGTGTTCTGCGCGGTCAGCGCGGTGATCACGCTCGCGCCATACGCGCCGAGCGCGGAAAACGTCTTCAGGTCGGCCTGGATGCCCGCGCCGCCGCCCGAATCGGAGCCGGCGATCGTCAGGATGTTGGGTATCGGATACGTCATGAGGGCAATGCGCCGGTTCGAGGCCCGGCGCCGGCGGACGGAAACGGACAGTGTAGCGTCAGTGCCGCGATTCGCCGATCAGCGCCACCGAGTCGAACTGGCGCTGGTTCGCCTGATGGCGGCGCATCACGAGCCACATCGTCAGGCAGACGAACGTGCCGAACAGCACGATCACGACGCCGACCGGCACGTCGAGCCACACGAGCACCGCATACAGGCACAGCATCACGAGCACCGACAGGTTCTCGTTGAAGTTCTGCACCGCGATCGAGTGGCCGGCCGACAGCAGCACGTGGCCGCGATGCTGCAGCAGCGCATTCATCGGCACGACGAAGTAGCCGGACAGCGCGCCGACGCCGATCAGGAAGATGTAGGCGACGATCAGATAGAACGGCAGGCGCAGGTGGCCGACATGCACGGCCCAGTGCGACGGGAACAGGTCGCGCGTGTAGAACGCCATCAGCATCACCGCGATGCCCATGATGATGCCGACGGGCAGCACGGTCAGCGACTTCTTCAGCGGGATCCGGGCGGCGGCGGCGATCGCGCCGGCCGCGACGCCGACCGCGACCACGGCCTGCAGGATCGCGCCTTCGGACAGCGACATGTTGAGCGACACCTCGGCCCACTTCAGCACGATGAACTGCAGCGTCGCGCCCGCGCCCCAGAACAGCGTCGTGACCGCGAGCGAGATCTGGCCGAGCTTGTCGCGCCAGAGCACCATGAAGCAGTCGGCGAAATCGGTGAGCAGCTTGACCGGGCCGCGCTCCTGTTTCGGATAGCGGGCGCCCGTGTCGGGAATGCGCAGGTTGAACAGAGCGGCGACCACGTAGATCGCCATGATGATCGCCATCGCCGCTTCGGCGGGCGTGCCGATCCAGGCGGGCGTGTGCGCGATCACGTGCGACGCGATGTGCGGGCTGATCAGCGCGCCGCCGAGCACGGTGCCGAGGATGATCGAACTGACGGTCGTGCCTTCGATCCAGCCGTTCGCGGCGACCAGCCGGTCGGCCGGCAGCAGCTCGGTGAGAATGCCGTACTTGGCCGGCGAGTAGGCTGCCGCGCCGAAGCCGACGATGCCGTACGCGATCAGCGGGTGGGCGCCGAACAGCATGATCAGGCAGCCGATCACCTTGATCGAGTTCGTGATGAACATCACGCGGCCCTTCGGACGCGAATCCGCGAACGCACCGACATACGCCGCCAACACCACATACGACAACACGAAGAACAGCTTCAGCAGCGGTGTCATCCAGTTGGGGGCGTGGAGATCTTTCAGCAGGGCGATGGCGGCGATGAGGAGCGCATTGTCGGCCAGCGACGAAAAAAACTGCGCGGCCATGATGGTGTAAAAACCTTTTTTCATCTGATGCGATGCTTTCGTCGCTGCGGCAGGGCCGCGTAGGCCGCCTGGTATGCGATCGGCTTATTCCGTTCGAAATGGGTTGTGCGCACGGCTTTATAACATGAAAATACGCGAATTCGGACTAGCAAGATTCCCCGATCGTTCCGCAAATTGTCGGCTTCGGTGCTCAAAAGGCGCGGTAAGCTGATGATTCGCAAGCGTCTTTACGTAAATTTCCCATGCCGCGCCCGATCTCCGCCACCATCCACACCGCCGCTCTCGCGAACAATCTCTCCGTCGTCCGCCGCTTTGCCGGCCCGTCCAAGGTCTGGGCGGTCGTCAAGGCCAACGCGTACGGCCACGGTCTCGCCCGCGTGTTTCCGGGCCTGCGCGGCACCGACGGTTTCGGCCTGCTCGACCTCGACGAGGCCGTGAAGCTGCGCGAGCTCGGCTGGGCCGGCCCGATCCTGCTGCTCGAAGGCTTCTTCCGCTCGACCGACATCGACGTGATCGACCGCTACAGCCTGACCACGACGGTGCACAACGACGAGCAGATGCGGATGCTGGAAACGGCGCGGCTGTCGAAGCCCGTCAACGTGCAGCTCAAGATGAACAGCGGGATGAACCGGCTCGGTTACGTGCCGGAGAAATACCGCGCCGCTTGGGAGCGCGCCCGCGCGTGCCCCGGCATCGGCCAGATCACGTTGATGACCCATTTTTCGGACGCGGACAACGAGCGCGGCGTCGCCGAGCAGCTCGCGACGTTCGAGCGCGGCGCGGAAAACATCGCCGGGGCGCGCAGTCTCGCGAATTCGGCGGCCGTGCTGTGGCATCCGGATACGCACTTCGACTGGGTGCGGCCGGGGATCGTGCTGTATGGGGCGTCGCCGTCCGGGCTGTCGTCCGACATCGCGGACACGGGGCTGAAGCCGGCGATGACGCTCGCGTCGGAGCTGATCGCGGTGCAGACGATCGGAAAGGGGCAGGCGATCGGCTATGGCTCGACGTTCTCCGCGCAGGCGCCGATGCGCATCGGCGTCGTCGCGTGCGGCTACGCGGACGGCTATCCGCGCGTCGCGCCGGAAGGCACGCCCGTGATCGTCGACGGCATCCGCACGCGGATCGTCGGCCGCGTGTCGATGGACATGATCACCGTCGACCTGACGCCGTGCCCGCAAGCCGGCGTCGGCGCGCGCGTCGAGCTGTGGGGCAATGCGCTGCCGATCGACGACGTCGCGCGCCATTGCGGGACGATCGGCTACGAGCTGATGTGCGCGGTCGCTGCCCGCGTGCCGGTGCGAGCGGAATAAGGGCGTCGCGCGTGGCCAAACAGAAAACCGTATACGTCTGCAGCGAGTGCGGCGGACAGACCCCGAAATGGCAGGGCCAGTGCCCGTCGTGCCAGGCGTGGAACACCCTCGTCGAATCGGTTGCCGAGTCGCCGGCCGCCCATCGTTTCCAGTCGCTCGCGAAGCGCGCGCCGGTGCAGCGCCTCGTCGACATCGAGGCCGCCGACGTACCGCGCTTCTCGACCGGCATCGGCGAATTCGACCGCGTGCTGGGCGGCGGGCTGGTGCCGGGCGGCGTCGTGCTGATCGGCGGCGATCCGGGCATCGGCAAGTCGACGCTGCTGCTGCAGTCGCTCGCGGATATCGCGAGCGAGCGGCGCGCGCTCTATATCAGCGGCGAGGAATCGGCCGCGCAGATCGCGTTGCGCGCGCAACGGCTCGCGCTGCTCGACGGCGGCGCGCCGGCGGCCGAACTGAAGCTGCTCGCCGAGATCCAGCTCGAGAAGATCCAGGCCGCGATCGATGCGGAGCGGCCGGACGTGGCCGTGATCGACTCGATCCAGACCGTCTATTCGGACGCGCTCACGTCGGCGCCCGGTTCGGTCGCGCAGGTGCGCGAATGCGCGGCGCAGCTCACGCGCATCGCGAAACAGTCGGGCACCGCGATCATCATGGTCGGGCACGTGACGAAGGAGGGCAACCTTGCCGGCCCGCGCGTGCTCGAGCACATCGTCGACACGGTGCTGTACTTCGAGGGCGACACGCATTCGTCGTTCCGGCTCGTGCGTGCGTTCAAGAACCGTTTCGGCGCGGTCAACGAGCTCGGCGTGTTCGCGATGACCGAGCGCGGGCTGCGCGGCGTAGCCAACCCGTCCGCGCTGTTCCTGTCGCAGCACGAGCAGGTCGTGCCCGGCTCGTGCGTGCTCGTCACGCAGGAAGGCACGCGCCCGTTGCTCGTCGAGATCCAGGCGCTCGTCGATACGGCGCACGTGCCGAACCCGCGCCGGCTCGCGGTCGGCCTCGAGCAGAACCGGCTCGCGATGCTGCTCGCGGTGCTGCACCGGCACGCGGGCATCGCGGCCTTCGATCAGGACGTGTTCCTCAACGCGGTGGGCGGCGTGAAGATCACCGAGCCGGCCGCCGACCTCGCGGTGCTGCTCGCGATTCACTCGTCGATGCGCAACAAGGCGCTGCCGAAAGGGCTGATCGTGTTCGGCGAGGTGGGTCTGGCGGGCGAGATCCGGCCGTCCCCGCGCGGGCAGGAGCGGCTGCGCGAAGCGGCGAAGCTCGGCTTCACGTCCGCGCTGATTCCGAAGGCGAATGCGCCGAAGCAGCCGATCGAAGGGCTGAACGTGATGGCCGTCGAGCGGCTCGAGCAGGCGATCGACCGCGTGCGCGATCTTGAATGAGCGGCCCGGCCCGTGCACGGGCCGTATCGAGCCGGGCGATCTGTCGCGTAATTCGCTGTAAAGAATATGTAGGCTGATGTAACCCGCCGGACATCGCTTTTCCCTATCCTTGGCCGGATTGTCGAACCGCGCAATGCGAAGGGAACCTATGTTGAAATCGTATGGGGAAGCGCCTGGCGGACGCCTTTACAACCTGCGCGGCTGCCGCGTGTCGGAGCCGATCCGCCAGCCGTGGGGTGGCGGATGCCGGATCGTCGAATGGATCGACGAAGAAGGGCGGCTGGCGCGCAAGGTCGTGTCCGAGGACGTGACGGAAGCGGAAGTCGCCGCGGCGATCCGCCGGCCGATCAAAGGGCGCCGGCACCTGATGAGCGACGACGAGCAGATGCCGCGCGACACGCTGCCGCGCCGCTGAGCGGATGGTGCGGCGGGCATAAGGGCCGGCCGATGCAGCCGCGTCGAACGCAGCCGTGACAAAGAGGCCGGGCCGGCGCGCCCGGCCTCATCGTTTCCGGGGGCGGGGCGCGGCCAGGCGGGTTCGTGGGGCGTCGACACCCCGACCGCCGCGGCGTACCCGCCGCCGCTGAAGGGATCGGCTGACGACGCCCGCGCCGCGTTCAGCCGATCTGCTCGAGTTCTTCCTGCACGGCGAGCCAGTCGGCCTCGACCGTCTCGAGCCGAGTCGTGACTTCGCCGAGCTTGCGGATCGCGTCGGTCAGCTCCGTCTTGCGCGCGGCCTCGTAGCTCGCCGGATCGGCGACGAACGCGTCGAGGCGCGCTTTCTCCGCGTGCAGCGTTTCCATTTCCTTTTCGAGCTTCGTGATGCGGTTCTGCAGCGGCTTTTTCAGTTGCGACAGCCGCTGGCGCTCCTCGGCGGCCTGGCGTTTCTGATCCTTGCGGTTGACGCCCGGATCGGCGCCCGCGGCTGCCGCGCTGTCGGCCTTCGCGGCCGCGCGTTGCTCGGCCGCATGCTGCAGCAGCCAGTCGCGGTAGTCGTCGAGGTCGCCGTCGAACGGCTGCAGCCGGTGCTTCGCAACCAGCATGAACTGGTCGGTCGTCGCGCGCAGCAGGTGGCGATCGTGCGACACGAGGATCAGCGTGCCTTCGAATTGCGCGAGCGCCATCGTCAGCGCGTGGCGCGTTTCGAGGTCGAGGTGGTTCGTCGGTTCGTCGAGCAGCAGCAGGTTCGGCTTTTGCCAGATGATCAGCGCCAGCGCGAGGCGGGCTTTCTCGCCGCCCGAGAACGGCCCGACCGGGCTGGTCGCCATGTCGCCCGAGAAATTGAAGCCGCCGAGGAAGTCGCGCAATTCCTGTTCGCGCGTGTCGGGTGCGAGCCGCGCCAGGTGCGCGAGCGGCGAATCGTCCTCGCGCAGCGTTTCGAGCTGGTGCTGCGCGAAATAGCCGATCGTCAGCCCCTTGCCGTCGCGCACGTGCCCGGACAGCGGCGCGAGCGTGCCGGCCAGCGTCTTGATCAGCGTTGACTTGCCTTGGCCGTTCGCACCGAGCAGGCCGATGCGCTGGCCGTTCTGGATCGACAGCGCGACGCGCTCGACGATCGGGATGTCCGTTCCGTCGTCGGCGTGGTAGCCGCAGCGGACGTCCTCCATCACCATCATCGGGTTCGGCGCGGCGTCGGGCGTGCGGAATTCGAACGTGAACGGCGACGCGATGTGCGCGGGCGCGATCAGCTCCATCTTCTCGAGCGCCTTCATCCGGCTTTGCGCCTGCTTGGCCTTGGTCGCCTTGGCCTTGAAGCGGTCGACGAAGCTCTGCAGGTGCTCGATCGTCTTCTGCTGCTTTTCGTAGGCGCTTTGCTGCAGCGCCAGTTGCTGCGCGCGCAGCACCTCGAACTGCGAGTAGTTGCCGCCGTAGCGCTTCACCTGGCGATTTTCCAGATGCAGCGTGACGTTGCAGATCGAATCGAGGAATTCGCGATCGTGCGAGATCACGACGAGCGTGCCGGCGTAGCGGTGCAGCCAGTCTTCGAGCCAGACGATCGCGTCGAGGTCGAGGTGGTTCGTCGGTTCGTCGAGCAGCAGCAGATCGGAGCGGCACATCAGCGCCTGCGCGAGGTTCAGGCGCATGCGCCAGCCGCCGGAGAAGCTCGCGACGGATTCGCGCGTTTGCGCGAGCGTGAAGCCGAGGCCGAGCAGCAGCGCTTCGGCGCGGGCCGGCGCGGTGTAGCCGTCGGCATCGGCGAACGCCGCGTGCGCGTCGGCTTCGGCCGCGCCGTCATGCGCGGCCGACGCGGCGGCGATGCGCGCCTCGATCTCGCGCAGCGCGGTGTCGCCGTCGAGCGTGTAGTCGAGCGCCGAGCGGTCGACCGCGGGCGTTTCCTGCGACACGTGGGCGATCCGCCACGACGGCGGCATCGAGAAATCGCCTCCGTCGGAATGCAGCTCGCCGCGCAGGACGGAAAACAGCGTCGACTTGCCGGCGCCGTTCGCGCCGATCAGGCCGGCTTTCTCGCCGGGATTGAGCACGAACGAGGCCGACTCGAACAGCGGCTTGGTGCCGCGCGCAAGGCTGAACTGATTGAAACGGATCACGGCGGAAATGGCTGGCCAAAACCGCTATTCTAGACTGCGCGCCGCGTGCGCCGGGCATCGGCCGATCGGCGGATGCCGCCACGGCGCAATTTAGCCTAGACTCCACGTCGATCCGGTTTCGTAAAAGGAGTGCCCGATGTCCACCCTGTATTCGTTCAGCGCGGAGACGCTCGCCGGTGCGCCGGTATCGCTCGACGCGTATCGCGGCAAGGTGCTGCTGATCGTCAATACCGCGAGCGAGTGCGGTTTCACGCCGCAGTACGCTGGGCTGCAGAAGCTGTACGACCAGTACGCGGCGCGCGGCTTCTTCGTGCTCGGCTTCCCGTGCAACCAGTTCGGCAGGCAGGAGCCGGGCGACGCCGCGCAGATCGGCGCGTTCTGCGAACGCAACTACGGCGTCACGTTCCCGATGTTCGCGAAGATCGACGTGAAGGGCGACCATGCGCATCCGCTGTATCGCTACCTGACCGACGAGGCGCCCGGCATTCTCGGCCTCAAGGCGATCAAGTGGAATTTCACCAAATTCCTGATCGACCGCGAAGGGCGCATCGTCAAGCGCTATGCGCCGTCCACCAAGCCCGACGAAATCGCCGCGGACATCGACAAGCTGCTGTGACGGCGACGCGCGGCATGCGCAGCGGCCGTTACAGGATAGGCGCGAACAGCCGCGCGACGTGCATCGCGATGCGCCGCCAGGCGGGCGATTTCCGGTATTCGTCGGCATCGACCTCGTACGCCTGCGCGAAGTCGGCATCGAGCATCGCTTCCACTTCGTCGGCGAACGCGCGATCGACGGTCATGACCATGACCTCGAAATTGAGGCGGAACGAGCGGTTGTCGAGATTCGCGCTGCCGACCGCCGCCGCGATGCGGTCGATCAGCACGACCTTCTGGTGCAGGAAGCCGGGCCGGTAGCGGAACACCTTCACGCCCGCATCGACGAGCTCGCGTGCGTAAAGCTTCGACGCCTCGAACACGACGTAGTGATCGCGCCGGCTCGGGATCAGGATGCGCACGTCGACGCCGCGCATCACGGCGAGCTTCAGCGCGCAGACCACGGCTTCGTCGGGAACGAGGTACGGCGTGGTGATCCAGACCCGTTCGCGGGCGGCATTGATCGATTCGACGAAGAACAGCGAGCCGGTTTCCTGCTTGTCGGCGGGCCCCATCGGCACCGCGAGGCAATGCATGCCGTCGCCAGGCTGCGCGGACGGCGGCAGCGCGATGGGCGGCAGCTTCTGCGTCGCCCAGTGCCAGTCTTCGGCGAACACGTATTGAATACTCGCCACCACGGGGCCGCGGATCTCGATATGGGTGTCGCGCCATGGCGACAGCCGCGAATTCGCGCCGAGATATTCGACGCCGATGTTGTGGCCGCCGACGAACGCGCGATTGCCGTCGACGACGACGATCTTGCGGTGGTTGCGGAAGTTCAGCTGGAAGCGGTTGACGAATTTCCGGTTGGTCGCGAACGGATGGACCTCGACGCCGCCCCGGCGCAACGCGTCGACGTAGCGGTGCGGCAGGTCGAAGCTGCCGATGCTGTCGTACAGCACGCAGCAGCGCACGCCGGCCGCCGCACGCGCGAGCAGCGAGTCGCGCAGCATCCGGCCGAGCGCATCGTCGCGCACGATGAAGAACTGGACGAGCACGTAGTCGCGCGCGGCGTCGATCGCCGCCAGGATGGCCGAGAACGTCGCGTCGCCGTTGACGAGCGTGCGCACCGAATTGCCGCCGAGGAACGGCATGCCGCCGAGCCGCGTGAGCGCGAGCACGGCGGCCTGTCCCAGCGCGTCCGCGGCCGGCCCGTCGGTCGCGTCGGCGGTGCGCCACGGCGAGCGAGGTGTGTGCGTGCGCAACATTTCGAGCTCGTGGCGCCGGGCGTCGACGTAGCCGGAGAATTTGCTGCGGCCGAGGAACAGGTACGGAACGAGCGTCAGGTACGGCATGGCTGTGAGCGAGACGGCCCACGCGATCGCGCCTTGCGACGTGCGCGTGTTCATGATTGCGTGGCACGCCGCGACGATCCCGAGCACGTGGATGATCAGGATCAGGGTGCCGAGATGTAGCCAGTCGAGGGTCATGAGCGCGTAAAGAACTGCCGGGGTGCTGCCGGGAGAGCTCCCGAAGGGATTCCGCAGGTCGTGCGGCCGGGCGGCCGCCTACGCGCATCTTACCCAACCGTGCGGCGCAACGGTGCGCCGCACGGCGGGTGGCCCGCACACGCTCAGGCCTTGCGCGGCAGGTCCGATGCCTGGATCAGGAACACCGCGTCGTCGCCCGCGCTGGTGGGCAGCCACGTGAGCTCGAGGCCGCCGAACGCCGCTTCGACGTTCTCGCGTTCGTTGCCGATCTCGACGACGAGCACGCCGTCGTCGTGCAGCCAGCGGTGCGCTTCGGCGACGATGCGTCGCACGATGTCCATCCCGTCGTCGCCGCCGGCGAGCGCCATTTCCGGCTCGTGCCGGTATTCGGGCGGCAGCGCGGCCATCGACGTGGCATTGACGTACGGCGGGTTCGTCAGGATCACGTCGTAGCGCGAGCCGGGATCGGTGCGGAACGCGGGCAGCGGGGCGTAGAGGTCGCCGCGGTGCAGCCCGATGCGGTCTTCGAGGCCGTAGTCGCGCACGTTGATTGCCGCGACTTCGAGCGCCTTGTCCGACAGGTCGACCGCGTCGATCTCCGCGTTCGGGAACGCGCTCGCCGCGAGGATCGCGAGGCAGCCGGAGCCGGTGCACAGTTCGAGCACCGCGCCAACCTGCTCGGGATCGGCGACATACGGCTGCAGCCCGTCGTCGAGCAGTTCGCCGATGAACGAGCGCGGCACGATCACGCGTTCGTCGACGTAGAAGCGGTGGCCGTGCATCCACGCTTCGTGCGTGAGGTACGCGGCCGGTACGCGATCGGTCGCGCGTCGTTCGATCACCGCGAGCACGGCCGCGATTTCGTCGGGCAAGAGGCGCGCGTCGAGGAACGGCTCGAGCGTGTCGAGCGGCAGGTCGAGCGTATGCAGCACGAGGTAGGCCGCTTCGTCGTACGCGTTGTCGGAACCGTGGCCGAACGCGAGCTTCGCTTTCGAGAAGCGCGTGACCGCGTAGCGCAGCAGGTCGCGGACCGTGGCAAAAGGTGTCGTCATGCGAGGCTCCGTCAGGCGATCAGTTGTTCGAGCACGCGTCGGTACACGTTCTTCAGCGGGTCGACGAAGCGCAGCTCGATGTGCTCGTCGATCTTGTGGATGCTGCCGTTCGGCGGGCCGAACTCGATCACCTGCGGGCAGATGCGCGCGATGAAGCGGCCGTCCGACGTGCCGCCCGTCGTCGACAGCTCGGTCGTGATGCCGGTCTCGGCGCGGATCGCGTTTTCCAGCGCGCCCGACAGTTCGCCGCGCGGCGTGAGGAACGGCAGGCCGCTCACCGACCACTTCAGCGTGTATTCGAGGCCGTGCTTGTCGAGGATCGCATGCACGCGGGCCTGCAGGCCCTCGACCGTGCTCGCGGTCGAGAAGCGGAAGTTGAACAGCAGGTCGGCGTGGCCGGGGATCACGTTGGTCGCGCCGGTGCCGGCGTGCAGGTTCGACACCTGCCAGGTGGTCGGCGGGAAGTATTCGTTGCCGGCGTCCCACTGCTCGGCGGCGAGCTCGGCGAGCGCCGGCGCGAGCAGGTGGATCGGGTTCTTCGCGAGGTGCGGATACGCGATGTGGCCCTGCACGCCCTTGACGACCAGTTCGCCGGACATCGAGCCGCGGCGGCCGTTCTTGACGACGTCGCCGAGCTCGGCGGTCGACGTCGGTTCGCCGACGATGCAGTAGTCGAGCCGCTCGCCGCGTGCCTGCAGCAGCTCGACGACCTTCACGGTGCCGTCGGTGGCCGGGCCTTCCTCGTCGCTCGTGATCAGGAACGCGATCGCGCCGCGGTGGCCTGGATGGGCCGCGACGAATTCCTCGGACGCGACGACGAACGCCGCGAGCGACGTCTTCATGTCGGCCGCGCCGCGGCCGTACAGCTTGCCGTCGCGATGGGCGGGGATGAACGGCGGCGAGGTCCACTGTTCGAGCGGGCCGGTCGGCACGACGTCGGTGTGACCCGCGAACGCGAGCAGCTTGCCGTCGCGGCCGTCGGTGCCGCGCTTGACGGCCCACAGGTTGGTCACGCCGTGCGACGCGATGGTCTCGCATTCGAAGCCGAGCGCGGCGAGGCGCTCGGTCATGATCTGCTGGCAGTGCTGGTCGTCGGGCGTCACGGACGCGCGGGCGATCAGCTGTTCGGTAAGGGCTAGGGTGGCGGACATGGTTCGGACCACTTTCGATAAAAAATGCCGGCGCGGTGGCCGGCAGCGACAGGGCGTCGGGCCAGCGCAAGCCCGTTATTAGCGTGAACAGGCCCGCCCGCAGGCGCGGCGCGGGCAGCCCTATGCGGCAAACAGCGCCGCGTATTGGTCGGCCGCGAAGCCGAGCGATTTCACGCGGCCGTTGACGACGAGCACGGGGCGCTTGATGACCGACGGCTTGTGGATCATCAGCGCGACCGCGCCGGTCTTCGTTTCGGCGGCCGCCTTCATCGCGTCGTCCAGGCCGCGCCACGTCGTGCCGCGCTTGTTCACGAGCGCGTCGAGCGACACGTCCTTCAGCCAGTCTTCGATCAGCGGCGCGCTGACGCCGAGCTTCTTGAAATCGTGGAACTCGAATTCGACGCCGTGATCGTCGAGCCACACGCGGGCCTTCTTCACGGTGTCGCAGTTCGGAATGCCGTAGACGACCACGGTGTGCGGCTTCGCCATCAGTCGCCTCGCAGCAGCTCGTTCAGGCCGACCTTCGCACGCGTCTTCGCGTCGACCTTCTTGACGATTACCGCGCAGTACAGGCTGTGCGAGCCGTCCTTCGACGGCAGGTTGCCGGCGACGACGACCGAGCCGGCCGGGATGCGGCCGTAGCTGACTTCGCCCGTCTCGCGATCGTAGATCTTCGTGCTCTGGCCGAGGTACACGCCCATCGAGATCACCGAGTTTTCCTCGACGATCACGCCTTCGACGACTTCCGAGCGCGCGCCGATGAAGCAGTTGTCCTCGATGATGACCGGGTTCGCCTGCAGCGGCTCGAGCACGCCGCCGATCCCGACGCCGCCCGACAGGTGCACGTTCTTGCCGATCTGCGCGCACGAACCGACCGTCGCCCACGTGTCGACCATCGTGCCTTCGTCGACGTACGCGCCGATGTTGGTGTACGACGGCATCAGCACGACGTTCTTCGCGATGAACGAGCCGCGGCGCGCGATGGCCGGCGGCACGACGCGGAAGCCGCCCGCGGCGAAATCCTCGGCCGTGTAGTTCGCGAACTTCGACGGCACCTTGTCGTAGAACTGCGAGTAGCCGCCGGCCGGCATCGGCGCGTTGTCCTCCAGGCGGAACGACAGCAGCACGGCCTTCTTCAGCCACTGGTGGACCGTCCAGTTGCCGTCGATTTTCTCGGCGACGCGCAGCGCGCCCTTGTCGAGTTGCTCGATCGCGTGAGCGACGGCCTCGCGGACGTCGGCGGGCGCGGCCTTCGGCGACAGCTCGGCGCGGTTTTCCCAGGCGGTATCGATGATTTGCTGAAGTTGTTGCGACATGTTCGTTTTCGCAGGAGATGGATGGAATTGATCGGGATGGACGTCTTACCGCGGGAGAGCCCGGCAGAAATCGACGATGCGTTGCGCGCCCTCGACGCATTCGGGGGTGCCCGCGACGAGCGCGATCCGGATGAAATCGCGGCCCGGGTTCGTGCCGTGCGCATCGCGCGCGAGGTACGAGCCGGGCAGAACCGTCACATTATAGTCGGCGTACAGGCGGCGGGCGAACTCGGTGTCCGACAGGCCGGTGCGCGACACGTTGGCCCACAGGTAGAACGCGGCGTCGGGCAGTTTCACGTCGATCACGTCGGCGAGCATTGGCGTGACCGTATCGAACTTCTGCCGGTACAGCGCGCGGTTCTCGCGCACGTGCGCCTCGTCGTTCCACGCGGCGATGCTCGCGTGCTGCCACACCGGCGACAGCGCGGCGCCGTGATACGTGCGGTACAGCAGGAATTTCCTGAGCAGCGCGGCGTCGCCGGCGACGAAGCCCGAGCGCATGCCCGGCACGTTGGAGCGCTTCGACAGGCTCGACAGCATCACGAGGCGCTCGAAGCCGCGGCCGAGGCGGTGCGCGGCCTCGAGGCCGCCGAGCGGGGGCGCCGCTTCGTCGAAATAGATTTCCGAGTAGCACTCGTCGGACGCGATCACGAAACCGTGGCGGTCGGACAGCGCGAACAGCTCGCGCCAGTCGTCGAGCGTCAGCACGGCGCCTGTCGGGTTGCCCGGCGAGCACACGTACAGCAGCTGCGTGCGCGCCCACACGTCGTCGGGCACGGCCGCGTAGTCGCACGCGAAGTTGCGGGCCGGGTCGCTGTTCGCGAAATAGGGTTCGGCACCGGCCAGGAGCGCCGCGCCTTCGTAAATTTGATAGAAAGGATTCGGACAGAGTACGATCGCCTTCTTGCCGTCCGCGGTCGTGCGCGCGTCGATCACGGTCTGCGCGAGCGAGAACAGCGCCTCGCGCGAGCCCGACACCGGCAGCACCTGCGTGGCCGGATCGACGGCCGGCAGCCCGTAGCGGCGCTCGAGCCAGCGTGCGATCGACGTGCGCAGCGCGTCCGAGCCGGCGGTGGCCGGATACGACGCAAGGCCGTCGAGCGCGGCCACCACGGCGTCGCGAATCAGCGCCGGCGTCGCGTGTTTGGGCTCGCCGATGCCGAAGCTGATCGGTTTGAGGTCGCCGGAAGGCGTCACGTCCTTGAACAGGGCGCGCAGCTTTTCGAAGGGATAGGGCTGGAGCGAGTCGAGTCGAGGGTTCACGGGCGAAGCGGCCATCGCGGCCGGTTGGAGCGAAAGAAGCGGCGGGCGCGCCGCGCGGCTGCGAGCGGGCGCCTCGGGCGCGCGGGTCGCAGCGGACGATTATAGCGTGACGGAATGCGGTCACGGCCTGCCGGCGCGGCGGCCGGGCCGATCGAATAAAGGGTATCGAACCAAATGAACAATGCGGTACGCGGCAGCCTGCCGACGCTGGCCATCCTGATCGGCGCGTCGGTATGGGGCCTGATCTGGTATCCGCTGCGGATCCTCGCGTCGCTCGGCGTGACGGGCACGCTGGCGAGCGCGCTGACGAGCCTCGTCGCATTCCTGTTCGTGATCGTCGCGCGGCACCGCGCGATCGCGACGCTGCGCTGGCACTGGGTGCTGCCGGGCATCGCGGTGACGGCCGGCGTGACGAACCTCGGTTTCGTGTGGGGCACGATCCACGGCGAGGTGCTGCGCGTGATGCTGCTGTTCTACCTGACGCCGGCCTGGACCGCGATCTACGCGCACTTCCTGCTGCGCGAGCGGCTGACCTGGGCCGGCGCGGGGCTCGCGGCGCTGTCGATCGGCGGCGCGATGCTGATGCTGTGGTCGCCGGCGCTCGGCTTGCCGCTGCCGGCCAACCCGGCCGAATGGGCGGGCCTCGCGGCCGGCCTGAGCTTCGCGATGAGCAACGTGCTGGTGATCAAGGCGAGCCGCGAGCTGCCCGACATGCGCGCGGAAATGCGCACCGCGACGCTGTTCGGCGGCGCGACCGTGTTCGGCGCGATCGCGTCGCTGTTCGAGGGGCTGCCGGCCGCGCCGGCAAGCGGCCAGCTTGGCGTCGCCGCATTGATCATCGCGGCGATCGGCGTGACGATGGCGTCGAACAACCTGCTCGTCCAGTACGGCCTCGCGCGTGTGCCGGCGAACCGTGCATCGATCATCATGCTGTTCGAGATCGTGATCACCGCGCTGTCCGCGTGGGTGTTCGCGAACGAGCTGCCGAGCGCGCGCGAGTGGGCGGGCGGCGCGTGCATCGTGCTGGCGACGCTGCTGTCGAGCCGGGTCCATCGTGCCGTGCCGGCACCGGACAAACCCGGCGCCGGTCGGGACGGCGCACGCGCGATGGTATGATGGACGCCGTTTGCGGGGCCCAACGCTGGATGCGCGCGGCCCCGTTTTTGAATTCCGGGGCGCGTGGCGCGCAGGGGCTCTCCGGCCCCGCGCCGTGCGGCCCCGTCCGTCTCACACCTTCTTCACATCCGATACCGCCGTGCGTCTGAGCTCGATCAAACTCGCTGGCTTCAAATCCTTCGTCGATCCCACGCATTTCCAGGTTCCGGGCCAGCTCGTCGGCGTGGTCGGCCCGAACGGATGCGGCAAGTCCAACATCATCGATGCCGTGCGCTGGGTGCTCGGCGAGTCGCGCGCGTCCGAGCTGCGCGGCGAATCGATGCAGGACGTGATCTTCAACGGTTCGACCGCCCGCAAGCCCGGCAGCCGGGCCAGCGTCGAACTGATCTTCGACAACTCCGACGGCCGTGCGGCCGGGCAGTGGGGCCAGTACGGCGAAATCGCCGTGAAGCGCGTGCTGACGCGCGACGGCACGTCGAGCTACTACATCAACAACCTGCCGGCGCGCCGCCGCGACATCCAGGACATCTTCCTCGGCACGGGCCTCGGGCCGCGCGCGTACGCGATCATCGGGCAGGGCATGATCGCGCGGATCATCGAGGCGAAGCCCGAAGAGCTGCGCGTGTTCCTCGAGGAAGCCGCCGGCGTGTCGAAGTACAAGGAACGCCGCCGCGAAACCGAGAACCGTCTGCACGACACGCGCGAGAACCTCACGCGCGTCGAGGACATCGTCCGCGAACTCGGCGCGAACCTCGAGAAGCTCGAGGCGCAGGCGGTGGTCGCGACCAAGTACAAGGAACTCGTCGCCGACGGCGAGGAGAAGCAGCGCCTCTTGTGGCTGCTGCGCAAGAACGAGGCCGCGGGCGAGCAGCAGAAGCAGCAGCGTGCGATCGAACAGGCGCAGATCGACCTCGAGGCGCAGACGGCGAAGCTGCGCGAAGTCGAGGCGCAGCTCGAGACGCTGCGCGTCGCGCACTACTCGGCGAGCGACGCGATGCAGGGCGCGCAGGGCGCGCTCTACGAGGCGAACGCCGAGGTGAGCCGCCTCGAAGCCGAGATCAAGTTCATCGTCGAATCGCGCAATCGCGTGCAGGCGCAGATCGCCGCGCTGAACGCGCAGCGCGAGCAGTGGCGCGCGCAGGCCGAGAAGTCGCAGGACGAGCTCGAGGAAGCCGAAGAGGCGCGCGCGATGGCCGACGAGAAGGCCGCGCTCGCCGAAGACAACGCGGCCGCGAAGCACGATGCGCTGCCGGCGCTCGAAGCGAAGTGGCGCGACGCGCAGGCGCAGCTCAACGACGAGCGCGCGCGGATCGCGCAGACCGAGCAGTCGCTGAAGCTCGAAGCCGCGCACCAGCGCAACGCCGACCAGCAGCTCCAGCAGCTTCAGCAGCGCCACGAGCGCCTGAAGAGCGAAGCGGGCGGGCTCGACGCGCCGGACGAGACGCAGCTCGAAGAGCTGCGCATGCAACTGGCCGAGCAGGAAGAGATTCTCGCTGAAGCGCAGGCACGCCTCGCGGACGCGCAGGAAACGGTGCCGCGCCTCGACGGCGAACGCCGTGCCGCGCAGGAGCGCGTGCAGGCCGAAGCCGCGCAGATCCACCAGCTGGAGGCGCGCCTCGCCGCGCTGAAGCAGCTGCAGGAGAACGTGCAGACCGAAGGCAAGGTGCAGCCGTGGCTCGACAAGCACGAGCTCGGTGCGCTGCCGCGGCTGTGGAAGAAGCTGCACGTCGAGGCCGGTTGGGAAGCGGCGCTCGAGGCCGTGCTGCGCGAGCGCCTCGCCGCGCTCGAAGTGTCGAATCTCGACTGGGTGAAGGCGTTCGCTGCCGACGCGCCGCCCGCGAAGCTCGCGTTCTATGCGCCGCCCGCGGCCGGCGAGCCGCCCGCCGCGGCGGCCGGGCTGCGGCCGGTGCTGTCGCTCGTGCGCATCGACGACGCCGGTATCCGCGCGGTGCTGAACGACTGGCTCGGCAACGTGTACGTCGCCGACGACGTCGCGCAGGCGCTCGCCACGCGCACGCAGTTGCCGGCAGGCGGCGCGTTCGTCGTCAAGGCCGGCCACATCGTCACGCGCGTCGGCGTGCAGCTGTACGCGGCCGATTCGGAGCAGGCCGGGATGCTGGCCCGCCAGCAGGAAATCGAAAACCTGACGCGCCAGGTGCGCGCGCAGGCGCTGCTCGCCGACGAGGCGCGCACGGCGGCCGTGCGGGCGGAAGCCGCGCACACGCAGGCCACGCAGGCGCTCGGCGACGTGCGCGCGCAGGCCGAGCGCGCGACGCAGCGCCTGCATGCGCTGCAGATGGACGTGCTGAAGCTCGCGCAGGCGCACGAGCGTTATACGCAGCGCAGCACGCAGATCCGCGAGGAACTCGAGGAAATCGGCGCGCAGATCGAGGAGCAGCGTGCATTGCGCGCGGAGTCGGAAGCGAATTTCGAGCGCTTCGACGGCGAGCTCGCGGAACTGCAGGCGCGCTTCGAGGACAACCAGCTCGCGTTCGAGTCGCTCGACGAATCGCTGACGCAGGCGCGTCAGGAAGCGCGCGACCTGGAGCGCGGTGCGAACGACGCGCGCTTTGCCGCACGCAACGCGGCGACCCGCATCGACGAACTCAAGCGCACGATCCAGGTCGCGCACGAGCAGAGCGAGCGCGTCGCCGCGTCGCTGGAAGACGCGCGCGCCGAACTCGAGACGATCAACGAGCAGACCGCGCACACGGGCCTGCAGGACGCGCTCGAGATTCGCGCGGTGAAGGAAGAAGCGCTGCAGGCCGCGCGCATCGAGCTCGACGACCTGACCGCGAAGCTGCGCGCGTCGGACGAGCAACGGCTCGTCGCCGAGCGTTCGCTACAGCCGCTGCGCGACCGCATCACCGAGCTGCAGTTGAAGGAGCAGGCCGCGCGCCTGTCCGTCGAGCAGTTCGCCGAGCAGCTCGCGGCCGCCGAGGTCGACGAGGCCGCGCTGGCCGCGAAGCTGACGCCGGATCTCAAGCCGTCGTACCTGCAGGGCGAAGTCACGCGCCTGAACAACGCGATCAACGCGCTCGGGCCGGTGAACATGGCCGCGCTCGACGAGCTGAAGGCCGCGAGCGAACGCAAGGTGTTCCTCGACGCGCAGTCGGCCGACCTGATCGACGCGATCACGACGCTCGAGGACGCGATCCACAAGATCGACCAGGAAACCCGCACGCTGCTGCAGGGCACCTTCGACGAGGTCAACCGTCATTTCAGCGATCTGTTCCCGCGCCTGTTCGGCGGCGGCCAGGCGAAGCTGATCATGACGGGCGACGAGATTCTCGATGCCGGCGTGCAGGTGATGGCGCAGCCGCCGGGCAAGAAGAACGCGACGATTCACCTGCTGTCGGGCGGCGAGAAGGCGCTGACCGCGACCGCGCTGGTGTTCGCGATGTTCCAGTTGAACCCGGCGCCATTCTGCCTGCTAGACGAGGTCGACGCGCCGCTGGACGACGCGAACACCGAGCGTTTCGCGAATCTCGTGCGCGCGATGTCCGACAAGACGCAGTTCCTGTTCATCTCGCACAACAAGATCGCGATGGAAATGGCGCAGCAGCTGATCGGCGTGACGATGCAGGAGCAGGGCGTGTCGCGGATCGTCGCGGTGGACATGGAAACCGCCGCGGGTTTTGCCCAGAATTGACGTTTGACGAAACCGGACCGCGTTCGCGCGGCGCATGGCGCCCGTTCGCGGTCCCGACGAAAAAGAATTGCTGATGGAGCGTGCATGGACGAGTTGACACTCGGTTTGATCGGCGCGGGCGCCGTCGTGGTGGGCGGCGTCGTGGTCTACAACGCATGGCAGGGCGCGAAAGTGCGGCGCAGGATGCCGCGCCCGATGCCGGAGGAAGCGGCCGAGGCGATGAACCGCCCCGAGCGCGACGAAGAGCCGCCGTTCATCGAGCCGGTGCGTCAGCCGGTGCGTCGCGAGCCCGCGGCGCCGGTCTCCGCGGGTACGGCGGCCACGGCCGAAGCCACGCGCGTCGAGCCCACCTTCGGTGCGGCCGCGGGCGGCGCCGCGCCGGCCGATACGCCGGCCGACCTGCAGGCCGAGGCGACGGGTGTCGACACGTCGGCCCCACCGACCGCGCCGGCCGCGGGCGAGGAAGCCGTGCCCGCCGCCACGCACGAGGCGGCGGCCGAGCCGACCGAACCGGTGTTGCCGGCCGCGACGACGATCTCGTCGGCGCCGCCCGCGATCGTCGATCGCCGGATCGACTGCATCGTGCCGATCCGTCTCACCGGGCCGCTGCCGGGCGACAAGATCCTGCCGATCGCGCAGCGGCTGCGCCGCGCGGGCAGCAAGCCCGTGCACATCGAAGGCAAGCCGGAAGGCGGCCAGTGGGAGCTGCTGCAGAACGGCGTGCGCTACGAAGAGCTGCGCGCGGCCGCGCAACTCGCGAACCGCGGCGGCGCGCTGAACGAGCTCGAATTCTCCGAATTCGTGACGGGCGTCCAGCAGTTCGCCGACGCGATCGACGGCGCGCCGGAATTCCCGGACATGATGGAAACGGTCGCGATGGCGCGCGAGCTCGATGCGTTTGCCGCGCAGTGCGACGCGCAACTGTCGATCAACGTGATGTCGGACGGTGCGCCGTGGTCCGCGAACTACGTGCAGGCGGTCGCGTCGCAGGACGGGCTGCTGCTGTCGCGCGACGGCACGCGCTTCGTGAAGCTCGACGCGAAGCAGAATCCGGTGTTCATGCTGCAGTTCGGCGATACGAACTTCCTGCGCGACGACCTGACGTACAAGGGCGGCAACATGATCACGCTGGTGCTCGACGTGCCGGTGGCCGAAGAGGACATCCTGCCGTTCCGGCTGATGTGCGATTACGCGAAGTCGCTGTCCGAGCGGATCGGCGCGCGCGTCGTCGACGATTCGCGCCGGCCGTTGCCGGAGTCGACGCTGCTCGCGATCGAGCAGCAGTTGATGAAGCTGTACGCGAAGCTCGAGGAAGCCGGCATTCCGGCCGGTTCGCCGGTCACGCGCCGCCTCTTCAGCCAGTAACGCGATCGCGCGGACGGCGGCCCCTGGCGCCGTCGTTCGTCGCCGCGGCGCACACCGCTTGGTGTGCGCCGCAGCATGCCATCGGGCCCGCATTGCGCACCCCGCCGCGGCGTCAAACTGAGATAATCGGAAATCCGATTTTTCAGAACGAATCTGCCGCCAGCATGGCCCGAACCCAAGCCGAACCGCCAGCCAGCCAGCCCGACGCGCGCGCCGCGTGGCTGCGCGACCAACTCGAGCGGGCGAACTACGCCTATTACGTGCTCGATCAGCCGGATCTGCCCGACGCCGAATACGACCGGCTGTTCCGTGAGCTGCAGCAGCTCGAAACCGACCATCCCGAACTCGTGACGCCCGATTCGCCGACGCAGCGCGTCGGCGGCGAAGCGGCCGGCGGCTTCACGCCCGTCGTCCACGATGCGCCGATGCTGTCGCTGAACAACGGCTTCGCCGACGAGGACATCGTCGCGTTCGACAAGCGCGTCGCCGACGCGCTCGCCAAGTCGACCGATCTCGCCGGCTCGGTGACGGACCCCGTCGAATACGCGTGCGAACTGAAGTTCGACGGCCTCGCGATTTCGCTGCGCTACGAGCAGGGCGTGTTCGTGCAGGCGGCGACGCGCGGCGACGGGACGACGGGCGAGGACGTGACCGAGAACGTGCGCACGATCCGCTCGATTCCGCTGAAGCTGAAGGGCAAGCACGTGCCGGCCGTGCTCGACGTGCGCGGCGAGGTGCTGATGTTCAAGCGCGATTTCGCGCGCCTGAACGAACGCCAGCGCGCGGCCGAGCAGCGCGAATTCGCGAACCCGCGCAACGCGGCGGCCGGCAGCCTGCGCCAGCTCGACTCGAAGATCACCGCGCAGCGGCCGCTGTCGTTCTTCGCATACGGGATCGGCGTGCTCGACGGGATGCCGATGCCCGACACGCACAGCGCGCTGCTCGACTGGTACGAGTCGCTCGGCCTGCCGGTGAACCGCGAGCGCGCGGTCGTGCACGGCGCCGAAGGCCTGCTGGACTTCTTCCGCAAGGTCGGCGAGAAGCGCGAGTCGCTGCCGTACGACATCGACGGCGTCGTCTACAAGGTCAACCGGCGCGACGAGCAGGAGCGCCTCGGTTTCGTGTCGCGCGCGCCGCGCTTCGCGCTTGCACACAAGTTCCCCGCGCAGGAAGCGCTGACGAAGCTCGTCGCGATCGACGTGCAGGTCGGCCGCACCGGCGCGATCACGCCGGTCGCGCGTCTCGAGCCGGTGTTCGTCGGCGGCGCGACCGTGACCAACGCGACGCTGCACAACGAGGACGAAGTGCGCCGCAAGGACATCCGGATCGGCGACACCGTGATCGTGCGCCGCGCGGGCGACGTGATTCCGGAAGTGGTCGGCGCGCTGCTCGACCGGCGCCCGGCGGATGCGGCCGAATTCGTGATGCCGACCGAATGCCCGGTGTGCGGCTCGAAGATCGAGCGCCTGCCGGACGAGGCGATCGCGCGCTGTACGGGCGGGCTGTTCTGCCCGGCGCAGCGCAAGCAGGCGCTGTGGCATTTCGCGCAGCGCCGCGCGCTCGACATCGACGGCCTCGGCGAGAAGATCATCGACCAGCTCGTCGAGCTGAATCTGGTGCGCACGCCGGCCGACCTGTTCAATCTCGGCTTCGCGACGCTGGCCGAACTCGACCGGTTCGCCGAGAAATCCGCGCAGAATCTGCTCGATTCGCTCGAGAAGGCGAAGCATACGACGCTCGCGCGCTTCATCTACGGGCTCGGCATCCGCCATGTCGGCGAATCGACCGCGAAGGATCTCGCGAAGCATTTCGGCTCGCTGACGCCGATCATGGACGCGTCGATCGACGAACTGCTCGAAGTCAACGACGTCGGGCCGATCGTCGCCGAGTCGATTCACCAGTTCTTCGCGGAAGAGCATAACCGGACCGTGATCGAGCAGTTGCGCGCGCCGGGCAAGGTCACGTGGCCGGAAGGGCCGCCCGCGCCGAAGGCGCCGCAGGGCGTGCTGGCCGGCAAGACGGTCGTGCTGACGGGCACGCTGCCGACTCTCACGCGCGATGCGGCGAAGGAAATGCTCGAAGCGGCGGGCGCCAAGGTGGCCGGTTCGGTGTCGAAGAAGACGGATTACGTGGTCGCGGGCGCCGAAGCCGGCAGCAAGCTCGCGAAGGCCGAGGAACTCGGCATCCCCGTGCTGGACGAAGACGGTCTGCACCAACTCCTGGAGGGCAATACGCCATGATTCGCGAGATCCTGAAGATGGGCGATCCGCGCCTGCTCGAAATCGCCCAACCGGTCGAGCGGTTCGATACCCCCGAGCTGCACGAGATCGTCGCGGACATGTTCGAGACGATGCATCACGCGAACGGCGCCGGGTTGGCCGCGCCGCAGATCGGCATCGGGCTGCAGATCATCATCTTCGGCTTCGGCAACAACAACCGCTATCCGGACGCGCCGCCGGTGCCCGAGACCGTGCTGATCAACCCGAAGATCGAGTACCTGCCGCCGGACATGGAAGAGGGCTGGGAAGGCTGCCTGTCGGTGCCGGGCATGCGCGGCGTCGTCAGCCGCTACGCGAAGGTGCGCTACAGCGGTTACGACCAGTTCGGCCAGAAGATCGATCGCGTCGCCGAAGGATTCCACGCGCGCGTGGTCCAGCACGAATACGATCACCTCATCGGCAAGCTGTATCCGATGCGGATTACCGACTTCACGCGCTTCGGCTTCACCGAGGTGCTGTTCCCGGGGCTCGATCCGGCCGACGACGACTGATCGTCCGCGCTTTGCGCGGAAAAGAAAAAGCCCGCGCAAGCGGGCTTCGTCATGACGGGGCGCACGTCGCGCGTGCCCGAGGTCAGAACGTCTCGTCGGCCGACAGGTAGCGCCATTGGCCCTGCGGCAGCGCGCCGAGCATCACGCGGCCCATCCGCACGCGCTTCAGGCCGATCACGTCGAGGCCGACCAGTTCGCACATGCGGCGGATCTGGCGCTTCTTGCCTTCGCGCAGCACGAAGCGCAACTGTTCGCCGTTCTGCCAGCTCACCATCGCCGGCTTCAGCGGAACGCCATCGAGCTCGAGGCCGTGGCGCAGCTTCGCGAGCGATTCCGCCGGGAAGTGCTGGTCGATGTCGATCAGTCGTTCGCCGAAGCGCACGCGCACCAGGTATTCCTTGTCGATGTCCGACTGCTCGCCGATCAGCTGCTTCGCGATCACGCCGTTCTGTGTCAGCACGAGCAGGCCGGTGGAGTCGATGTCGAGACGGCCGGCCGGCGCAAGCGCATGCAGATGCTGCGGCGAGAAGCGCAGCGGCGAATGATCGCCGCTCCAGCGGTTCGCGCGCGTGATCAGCACGGACGCCGGCTCGTAGCCGTCTTCCGCCTGGCCCGACACGTAGCCGACCGGCTTGTGCAGCAGGATCGTCACCTGCGCGGCCTGCGCGGCGCTCGCCCGCTCGTCGATTTCGATCTTCTGGTCGGCGCGCACCTTGGTGCCGAGCGTGTCGATGCGTTGGCCGTCGACGAGCACCCAGCCCTTTTCGATCCATTCGTCGGCTTCGCGGCGCGAGCACATGCCGAGCTCGGACATCCGCTTCGACAGGCGCATCAGGCCCGTTTCGTCGCCGTAGTCGACATCGGCCGCCGCCGCGCGCTTGACGGGTTGCGCGGTCTTCACCGCGCCGAACGAACGGCGCTCGCCGTCGCGCGCGGGGCGGGCCGGGCGATCGCCGAAGCTGCGCTTCGCGCCTTCGCCGGCCGACTTGTCGCGGTAGGACGGACGCTTGCCGTCGTCGGTGCCTGCTGCGCGGCGCGGGCGTGCATCGTCATCACGACGGGGCGGGCGATCGGACGACGGGCGGCGGTCGCCATAGCTGCGCTTCGCGCCTTCGCCGGCGGCCTTGTCGCGATAGGACGGGCGTTTGCTGTCGTCACCGCCCGCTGCACGGCGCGGACGCGTATCGTCGTCGCTGCGGCGCGGCGGGCGATTCGATGACGTATTGCGGTCGCCATAGCTGCGTTTCGCACCTTCGCCGGCGGCCTTGTCGCGATAGGACGGGCGCTTGCTGTCGTCACCGCCTGCTGCGTGACGCGGACGGGCGTCGTCATCACGGCGGGGAGGGCGGTCGGAAGACGTGCGACGCTCACCGAAGCTGCGTTTCGCGCCTTCGCCGGATGCGTTGTCGCGATAGGACGGGCGCTTGCCTTCGTCGCCACCCGCGCGACGCGGACGTGCGTCGTCATCGCGACGCGGCGGGCGATCCGACGACGTGCGACGCTCGCTGAAGCCGCGCTTCGCGCCTTCGCCGGCCGCGTTGTCACGATAGGACGGACGCTTGCCTTCGTCGCCACCGGCGCGGCGCGGCCGCGCATCGTCATCGTTGCGACGCGGCGGGCGATCCGACGACGTGCGACGCTCGCCGAAGCCGCGCTTCGCACCTTCGCCGACCGCATTGTCGCGATACGGCGCGCGCGTGCCGCGCTCGGCGCCACCGTCACGCGGCGCGCGCTTCGCCGGTGCGCGATCCGCGCCCGGACGTTCGGCGCCGGCGGCGCCGCGCGGCTTGAACGAGCGCTCGCCGGTGGCGGCCGCCGCGGGCGCCTTCTTCGGGCGGGCCGGCTTGTCCGCCGCGGGCGGCGCGGCGGGGCGTACCGCCTTGCGGGCGACGAGGCTGCCGGAGCGGACGGGGGCGCGAGTCGGCGACGCCGGCTTCGGATTCTTGACGGTTAATTTGGTGCGCATAAACGCTGGGATTCATTCAGACTGCGATCGCACGCAGCAATTCGGTTTCGAGCTGGATCTGCAGGCGGTTGTCGGACAGGCCGGCACCCGCGAGCAGGAAGATGTCTTCGACGCGCTCGCCGAGCGTATTGATCCGCGCCGCATGGACGCCGATCCGATGTTCGGCGAGTACGCGCGCGATCGAATAGAGAAGGCCCGGCCGGTCGTTGGCCGACACGGACAGGATGTAGTACTGACCGCGCTCGTCGGCCCGCAGGTCGACGCGCGGCGTGATCGGAAACGTCCGGGACAGCCGCGACAGGCGGCCCTTCGACGGTTCCGGCAGCGATGCGGTTTCGGCCAGCCGCGCCGCGAGCTGCTGCTCAACGAGATTCGCGATGTCGCGGTAGCGCACGTCGCGTTCGGTCTGCGTGACGATGAAGTTGTCGAGCGCATAGCCGTGCCGCGTCGTGCTGACGCGCGCGTCGAGCACCGACAGCCCGTTGCGGTCGAAATACGCGCAGATGCCCGCGAACAGGTCGGGGCGGTCCTTCACGTACACGAGCACCTGCAGCGCGTCGCCGATCGGCGACGGCCGCGCGCGGACGATCGCGGTTTCGGCGTTCACGTGCCGGTACAGCACGCGCGTCTGCCACGCGATGTCGGCCGCGTCGTGACGCAGGAAGAAGCCGACGTCGAGCTGATCCCACAATGCGCGGTGCGCGTCGTCGGGCACGGTTTCCAGGCGCAGCAGCGCGAGCGCCTGCTCCTGCCGTGACTTCAGTTCCGAATGCGCGTCGGGGTTCGCGCCGCCGAGCACCGCGAGCGTGATGCGGTACAGATCCTCGAGCAGCTTGCCCTTCCACGTGTTCCATACCTTCGGGCTCGTGCCGCGGATATCGGCGACGGTCAGCAGGTAGAGCGCGGTGAGGTAGCGTTCGTTGCCGACGACTTCGGCGAAGCGCTTGATGACCTCGGGGTCGCTCGTGTCCTGCTTCTGCGCGACCTGGCTCATCGTCAGGTGATGCTGGACGAGCCACACGATCAGCGCCGCGTCGTCGCCGTCGATCCCGTGCTCGCGGCAGAAGCGCCGCGCGTCGGCCATCCCGAGCGTCGAGTGATCGCCGCCGCGGCCCTTCGCGATGTCGTGGAACAGCGCCGCGACGTACAGCACCCACGGCCGCTCGAAGTTGCCGATCAGCTGGCTGCAGAACGGGTATTCGTGCGCATGTTCGGCCACCGCGAAGCGGCGGATGTTGCGCAGCACCATCAGGATGTGCTGGTCGACCGTGTACACGTGGTACAGGTCGTGCTGCATCTGGCCGACGATACGGCGGAAATTCAGCAGGTAGCGGCCGAGCACGCTCGTCTGGTTCATCAGCCGGAACGCATGCGTGATGCCTTCGGGCTGCTGCAGGATCCGCATGAACGTGCGGCGGTTCTGCGGATCGCGGCGCCACGCGTTGTTCATGATTTCGCGCGAGTTGTACAGCGCCCGCAGCGTGCGGGCGGACAGGCCTTTCACGCCGCGCGTCGTCTCGTACAGCAGGAACGCTTCGAGGATCGCGTCGGGATGGCGCTCGAACACGCCGTCGTCGACGATCTCGAGCATCCCCTGTTTCTCGACGAAGCGATCGGCCGACAGCACGCGCGTGATGCCGCTCGTCGCGGGGAACAGTTGCGCCTCGATGTTCTGGATCAGGATCGTCGCGAGCTGCGTGACGGCCTTCGCGGCCCAGTAGTAGCGGCGCATCAGTTGCTCGCTCGCGCGCTTGGCCTGCGTCGGCTGGTAGCCGAAGCTCTCGGCGGCCTGCGTCTGCAGGTCGAACACGAGCATGTCCTGGCGGCGCCCGGCGATCACGTGCAGCCGCGCGCGCAGCGTCTTCAGGAAGCCTTCGTTGCGACGCAGCTCGCGTGCTTCGCGGTCGGTGATGAGCCCGCGCGTGTCGAGTTCGCGCCAGCTGCTGCCGAAGCCGGCCGCGCGCGCGATCCACAGGATCGTCTGCAGGTCGCGCAGCCCGCCCGGGCTTTCCTTCACGTTCGGCTCGAGGCTGTACGGCGTGTCCTGGAACTTCGCATGGCGCTGGCGCATCTCCAGCACCTTCGCGGTGAAGAACGCGCGGGCGTCGAGCGCTTCGTGGTAGCGCACGGTGAAGCGCTCGAACAGCGCGGTGCTGCCGACGATGCGGCGCGCTTCGAGCAGCGAGGTCTGCACCGTGACGTCCTGCGACGCCTCCTCGATGCACTGAGCGACCGTGCGCACGCTGCTGCCGATCTCGAGGCCGAGATCCCACGCCATCCCGATGAAGCGCTCGATGCGCGCGTCGAGCGCCGCGTCGTGCGTATCGGGCAGCAGCACGAGGATGTCGACGTCGGAATAGGGCGCGAGCTCGCCGCGCCCGTAGCCGCCGACGGCGACGAGCGCGAGCGTCGCGGGCAGCCCGCATTCGTCCCACACGCGCTTCAACGCGTCGTCGGTGAGTTTCGACAACGCGTGCATCAGCGACGCGACGTTCGCCGCGCGGCGAAAACGCTCGAGCATTTCCGTCTTGGCGGCCTTGAATTCGGCGCGCCGCGACAGCGCTTCGGGCGAGGGGGCAGCGTGAGCGCTCATGGGCAGCCGTTCAGGTGCGAAAGTGGGGCGGGCTGGCGTGACGTCGCTCAGACGGCGGCGGCCGGTTGCGCGAACACGGGGCGCGCCGGCGTGCCGGCCGACACGGTCAGCACTTCGTAGCCGGTTTCGGTGACGAGCACCGTGTGCTCCCACTGCGCGGACAGGCTGCGGTCGCGCGTCTTGACCGTCCACTGGTCGGGCATCGTGCGGATGTCGCGCTTGCCGGCGTTGATCATCGGCTCGATCGTGAAGATCATGCCGGCCTTCAGCTCGACGCCGGTGCCCGGGCGGCCGTAGTGGACGACCTGCGGATCCTCGTGGAACACCGTGCCGATGCCGTGGCCGCAGTATTCGCGCACGACGCTGTAGCCTTGCGCTTCCGCGTGCTTCTGGATCGCGTAGCCGATGTCGCCGAGGTGCGCGCCGGGCTTGACCTGGTCGATGCCGAGCCACATGCATTCGTAGGTGGTCTGCACGAGGCGCTTCGCGAGGATCGACCCCTCGCCGACGATGAACATCCGGCTGGTGTCGCCGAAATAGCCGTTCTTGATCACGGTGATGTCGATGTTCAGCGCGTCGCCGTTCTTGAGCACCTTCTCGCCCGGAATACCGTGGCAGATCACGTCGTTGACCGAAATGCAGGTGGCCTTCGGGTACGGCGGATAGCCGGGCGGCTGGTAGTTCAGCGGCGCGGGGATCGTGCCTTGCTCGTTGAGCATGTACTCGTGGCAGAGGCGGTCGAGTTCGGCGGTCGTGACGCCTGCGACGACGTGCGGCGTGATGAAGTCGAGCACTTCGCTCGCGAGACGGCAGGCGACGCGCATCTGGGCGATATCGTGTTCGTTTTTGAGCGTAATAGCCATCGAGGTATGCCTGCAATGCGGTGAATTGACGGATTATCGCACCTTATGGCGGGCCTCGCAGCCCCTGCGGGCCGCGCGGATGCGGGTTTTCGCGGATTGTCCGGCCCGCTGCCGCACGGCACGCGAAAGTGCCGCGCGACTTGAGAGCGGGCAATTCCGCGTGCTATACTCTCTGGCTAAGTCGATATCCAAATGCCGAATTTTCCCCGTCTTGGGGCGGCATCGCGATGAAAGGCTTACGGCACGGGCGTTTTGCGCGTGCCGAATCGCAAGCCGGCGCAACCAGGGTGCCGGCCGCGCGGCATCCGCGCCCTTCGGGCGGGTTCGCGCGGCGGTACGGCAGCCGGCTTAAGACCCAACCCTCGTGGAGAATTTACATGGCAGTCACGATGCGCCAAATGCTGGAAGCGGGTGTCCACTTCGGTCACCAGACGCGCTTCTGGAACCCGAAGATGGCTCCGTTCATTTTCGGTCACCGCAACAAGATTCACATCATCAACCTCGAAAAGACGCTGCCGATGTTCACGGACGCACAGAAGTACGTGCGCCAGCTGGCAGCGAACCGCGGCACGATCCTGTTCGTCGGCACGAAGCGCCAGTCGCGTGACACGATCGCCCAGGAAGCGCAGCGTGCGGGCATGCCGTACGTCAACGCACGCTGGCTCGGCGGCATGATGACCAACTTCAAGACGCTGAAGGTGTCGATCAAGCGCCTGAAGGACATGGAAGCGGCTGTCGAGGCGGGCGAGCTCGAGAAGATGAGCAAGAAGGAAGCGCTGCTGTTCGAGCGCGAAATCGCCAAGCTGCAGAAGTCGATCGGCGGCGTGAAGGACATGGGCGGCATTCCGGACGCGATCTTCGTCGTCGACGTCGGCTACCACAAGATCGCCGTCACGGAAGCGAACAAGCTGGGCGTGCCGGTCATCGCCGTGGTCGATACGAACCACTCGCCGGAAGGTGTGGATTACGTGATCCCGGGTAACGACGACTCGAGCAAGGCAGTCGCGCTGTACGCGGAAGGCGTGGCCGACGCGATCCTCGAAGGCCGTGCGAACGCGGTCAACGAAGTGGTCCAGGCTGCACGCGGCGACGACGAGTACGTCGAGGAAAACGCGTAACTGGCCCCGAGCCGGCGCAAAAAGGGGGCTCTCAACAGGCCCCCTTTTTTTAAGCTTGTGCGCCGGACCTGATCGCGCCGAATCGGCGCGGGTCCGGAAACGAATCTCGGCCGTTCGCGTCCAAGCGGGCGGCGTTGTGAATACAGACTCAAGGAGCGAATGATGGCGGCAATTACCGCAAGCATGGTGGCAGAACTGCGCGCAAAGACCGACGCACCGATGATGGAGTGCAAGAAGGCGCTGACGGAAGCCGACGGCGATCTGGCCAAGGCTGAAGAACTGCTGCGCGTCAAGCTCGGCAACAAGGCGAGCAAGGCCGCGTCGCGCGTGACGGCGGAAGGCGTCGTCGCATCGTTCGTCGGCGGCAACGCAGGCTCGCTGGTCGAGCTGAACTGCGAAACCGACTTCGTCGCGAAGAACGACGACTTCCTCGCGTTCTCGAAGACGGTGGCGGAACTCGTCGCGACGCAAAATCCGGCCGACGTGGCGGCACTGTCGGCGCTGCCGCTCGACGGCTCGACCGTCGACGCAGTGCGTCTGGCGCTGATCGGCAAGATCGGCGAGAACGTGTCGATCCGCCGTTTCGTCCGTTTCGAAACCGCGAACAAGATCGCCACGTACCTGCACGGCGCGCGTATCGGCGTGATCGTCGAGTACACGGGCGCGGACGAGCAGGTCGGCAAGGACGTCGCGATGCACATCGCGGCGATGAAGCCGGTCGCGCTGTCGTCGGCCGACGTGCCGGCGGAACTGATCGAGACGGAACGCCGCGTGGCCGAGCAGAAGGCCGCGGAATCGGGCAAGCCGGCCGAAATCGTCGCGAAGATGGTCGACGGCAGCGTCCAGAAGTACCTGAAGGAAGTGTCGCTGCTGAACCAGACGTTCGTGAAGAACGACAAGCAGACGATCGAGCAGATGCTGAAGGCAGCGAATGCCGCGGTGCAGAAGTTCGCGCTGTTCGTCGTCGGCGAAGGCATCGAGAAGCGCCAGGACGACTTCGCCGCCGAAGTGGCCGCGCAAGTCGCAGCAGCAAAGCAGCAGTAAGCAGTCAGGCAGTAACCGCGGCGGGCGTCCGCTCCGCCGCGGCCGGCGGCGCCGCCGGCCGGCCGGGAACCCCGGCCCGGTCGTCGGCGCTTGCCCGAATCAGTATTTCGCCCCTACAGTTCGTGGTTGTCATCCTCTCGTCGCTCGGAAGCCCCTATGTCCAATGCCTATAAACGCGTCCTCCTCAAACTCTCCGGCGAAGCGCTGATGGGCGACGACGCCTTCGGCATCAATCGCGCGACGATCGAGCGGATGGTGGCGGATATCGCAGAAGTCGTGCGCCTCGGCACGCAGCTCGCGGTCGTGATCGGTGGCGGTAATATTTTCCGCGGCGTCGCGGGCGGCGCGGCCGGCATGGACCGCGCGACGGCCGACTACATGGGGATGCTGGCGACGATGATGAACGCGCTGGCGCTGCAGGACGCGATGCGCCACGCGGGCATCGAGGCGCGCGTGCAGTCGGCGCTGCGGATGGACCAGGTCGTCGAGCCGTACATCCGGCCGCGTGCGATCCGTCAGCTCGAGGAAGGCCGTGTCGTGATCTTCGCGGCCGGCACCGGCAACCCGTTCTTCACGACGGATACCGCGGCCGCGCTGCGCGGCTCGGAAGTGGGCGCCGAAGTCGTGCTGAAGGCGACCAAGGTCGATGGCGTATATTCTGCCGATCCGAAGAAGGATCCGTCGGCTACGCGCTATACGACGATCAGCTTCGACGAGGCGATCAGCCGCAACCTGCAGGTGATGGACGCGACGGCGTTTGCGCTGTGCCGCGACCAGAAGCTGCCGATTCGCGTGTTTTCGATCAACAAGCCGGGTGCGCTCAAGCGCATCGTGCTGGGCGAGGACGAAGGTACGCTCGTCCACGTGTAAACTCCCGCGGATGCGGGCGACTGACGGCGGGCCACCGGCTATGTGCGACTGGCTGCGGGTTGCCGGCCGCGGCGCGCGACATGCGCCGGTCGGCGCTCGCGTTCTTTGAAGGTTTGAAGGTTCGGAGGTTGAAATGAGTGTCGCTGATGTCAAGAAGGGCGTCGAGCAAAAGATGCAGCGCTCGATCGAAGCGTTCAAGAACGATCTGGCCAAGATCCGTACGGGCCGTGCACACACCGGTCTGCTCGATCACGTTCAGGTCGACTACTACGGCTCGATGGTGCCGATCTCGCAGGTCGCGAACCTGACGCTCGTCGACGCGCGCACGATCGGCGTGCAGCCGTGGGAAAAGAACATGGTCGCGAAGGTCGAGAAGGCCATCCGCGAAGCCGATCTGGGCCTGAATCCGGCCACGGCCGGCGACCTGATCCGCGTGCCGATGCCCGCGCTGACGGAAGAGCGCCGCCGCGAGCTGACCAAGGTCGTGAAGAGCGAAGGCGAAACGGCCAAGGTCGCGATCCGCAACCTGCGCCGCGACGCGAACGAAGCGCTGAAGAAGCTCGTGAAGGACAAGGAAATCTCGGAAGACGACGAGCGCCGCGCAAGCGACGACGTGCAGAAGCTGACCGACAAGCACGTGGCCGAAGTCGACAAGCTCGTGCAGACCAAGGAAGCCGAGATCATGACGGTCTGACGACCGTCCTCGCGCGCCGCCTTCTTCCCGCATTACTGTCTCAACGGCCATGACCTATACCAGCTCTACCGTTCGCGTGCCTGACGTCGGCGTCGTGCCGCGTCACATCGCGATCATCATGGACGGCAATGGCCGTTGGGCGACCGAACGCCGCTTGCCGCGCGTCGCGGGGCACACCCGCGGCGTCGATGCCGTGCGGGCGGTGGTCGAAGGCTGCGCGCGCGCCGGCGTCGAATACCTGACGCTGTTCGCGTTCAGTTCGGAAAACTGGCGCCGGCCGAACGACGAAGTGTCGTTCCTGATGCGGCTGTTCATCACCGCGCTCGAGCGCGAGGTGGGCAAGCTGCATGCGAACGGCATCCGTCTGCGTGTCGTCGGCGATCTCGACCGTTTCGAGCCGCGCATCCGTGAACTGATTCGCCGCGCCGAAACCAAGACGGCGCGCAATACCCGTCTGACGCTCACCATCGCGGCCAACTACGGCGGCCGGTGGGACATCCTGCAGGCGACGAAGAAGCTCGTCGAGCAGGCCGTGCGCGAAGGTCGCGAGATCGAAGTGACCGAGGACGCTTTCGCGCCGCACCTGGCGATGGCCTACGCGCCGGAGCCCGATCTCTTCATCCGCACGGGCGGCGAGCAGCGCGTCAGCAACTTCCTGCTGTGGCAGCTCGCGTACGCCGAATTCTATTTCACTGACAAGTACTGGCCGGATTTCGACGGCGCGGCACTGGCCGACGCGATGGCGTCGTATACCGAGCGCGAGCGCCGTTTCGGGCGCACGAGTGCGCAGCTCGAACCGCAATCGCAGAACGCCGACTCCCTTTCATGCTGAAAACCCGTGTGATCACGGCGATCGTGATGCTGGCCGTGCTGCTGCCGGTGACGCTGTTCGCGCCGCTCGCCGGGTTCGGCGCGCTGATCGGCGTCGTGCTGGTGTTCGCCGCGTGGGAGTGGGCGCGCCTGCTGAAGCTCGGCGGCGCCGCGCCGGTCGTCTATGCGCTCGTCGCGGCGCTCGCGCTCGCGGCCACCGCGCCGCTCGGCGTCGACGCGGCTTCGTCCCGTCCCCTTTTCATGGCGGCTGGCGTGTTCTGGCTGCTGGTCGGCCCGTTCGCGCTGCGGCGCAAGCCCGAACTCGCGGGCGGCGTGTGGCGACCGTTCCTGCTGGCCGCCGGCCTCGTCGTGTTCGCCGCCTGCTGGCACGCGCTCGTGGCAGCCCGCGCGCAGGGCGTGCCGTTCGTGCTGTCGCTGCTTCTGGTCGTCTGGCTGGCCGATATCGGCGCATACTTCGCCGGCAAGGCCTTCGGAAAGCGTAAACTGGCCATCACGATCAGCCCCGGCAAGAGCTGGGAAGGCGCGATCGGCGGCTGGTTCGCGGTGATGGTCGTCGCCGGCGTCGCGATGGCCGTACACGCTTTCGAACCGACCCTGTTTTCCGCGCTCGCCGCGCGCTACGGAATGCCCGGCGCGTGGGCCGCACTGACGCTGCTGGTTGCATACAGCGTGATTGGCGACCTGTTCGAGTCGCTGCTGAAGCGGCAGGCGGGCGTGAAGGATTCGAGCGGACTGCTGCCGGGCCACGGCGGCGTGCTCGATCGGGTCGACGCGCTGCTGCCGGTGCTGCCGCTCGCGATGCTGCTGCTTGGTTAAACCATTATTTCTGTTATGCAAAAACGCCTGACATTGCTCGGTTCCACGGGCTCGATCGGAGACAGCACGCTCGACGTGGTCGCGCGCCATCCCGAGCGCTTCTCGGTCTACGCGCTGACCGCGCACCGCAACGGCGACAAGCTCGTCGAGCAGTGTCTGCGCTTCGCGCCTGAAGTGGCGGTGGTCGGCGATGCCGCGACGGCCGCGCACGTCGACGCGAAACTGCGCGCGGCGGGCAGCAAGACGGTCGTGCTGCACGGGCCGCAGGCGCTCGTCGACGTGTCGAAGAGCGACGGCTGCGACACGGTGGTCGCCGCGATCGTCGGCGCGGCCGGCCTTGCGCCGAGCCTGGCGGCCGCACGCGCCGGCAAGCGGATCCTGCTCGCGAACAAGGAAGCGCTCGTGATGTCGGGCGCGATCTTCATGGACGCCGTGCGCGACCATGGCGCGATCCTGCTGCCGGTCGACAGCGAACACAACGCGATCTTCCAGTGCATGCCGCGCGACGCGGCCGAGCACGGCGGGATCTCGAAGATCATCCTGACCGCGTCGGGCGGCCCGTTCCGCACGCGCGAGCCGGCCACGCTCGTCGACGTGACGCCGGACGAGGCGTGCAGGCACCCGAACTGGGTGATGGGCCGCAAGATCTCGGTCGATTCCGCGACGATGATGAACAAGGGCCTCGAGGTGATCGAGGCGCACTGGATCTTCGGGCTGCCGGGCGACCGGATCGACGTGCTGATCCATCCGCAGAGCGTGATCCATTCGCTCGTGTCGTATCGCGACGGCTCGGTGCTCGCGCAGCTCGGCAACCCCGACATGCGCACGCCGATCGCGCACGCGCTCGCGTTTCCCGAGCGCGTCGACGCGGGCGTCGATCAGCTCGACCTCGCGCAGATCGCCCAGTTGTCGTTCGAGAAGCCCGACTACGCGCGCTTCCCGTGCCTCGCGCTCGCGCTGAAGGCGCTCGAGGAAGGCGGTATCGCGAGCGCCGCATTGAACGCGGCGAACGAAGTGGCGGTCGAAGCATTTCTCGAGCGCCGGATCGGCTTCATGGCGATCGCGGCGACGGTCGACGCCGTGCTCAACACGCTGCCGAACCGCGCGCCCGACGGGCTCGACGACGTCCTCGCGGCGGATGCCGAGGCTCGCCGCCTCGCCGCCGCGATCATTGCGAAAGCGCCTGCGCCACGCGTGGAGCGTGCGGTCTGAATGGAGTGCTCATGAACGTACTGGTCGAACTGGTCGCGTTTGCGGTGGCGATCGGGGTGCTGGTCGTCGTGCATGAGTATGGACACTATCGCGTCGCGCGCTGGTGCGGCGTGAAGGTGCTGCGTTTCTCGATCGGCTTCGGCCAGCCCGTCGCGCGCTGGGTCAGCCGCAGGACGGGCACCGAGTGGACGCTGTCCGCGCTGCCGCTCGGCGGCTACGTGAAGATGCTCGACGAGCGCGATCCAGGCCCGGGCGGCATTCCGCCCGAGGAACTCGGGCAGGCATTCAACCGCCAGTCGGTCTACAAGCGCATCGCGATCGTCGCGGCCGGACCGATTGCGAACTTCCTGCTGGCAATCGTGCTGTTCTCCGCCATATTCGCCACCGGCGTGACCGAGCCGACCGCGATCGTCGCGCCGCCGGCCGCCGGCACGGTGGCGGCTCGCGCGGGCTTCGACGGCGGCGAGACGGTCGTGTCGATCCGCGACGTGCGCGTGGGCGACGCGCAGGGCGGCGAGTCGGAGCCGGTGCGATCGTGGTCGGACCTGCGCTGGAAGCTGCTGTCGGCCGCGCTCGACCATCGCGCGGTCGTGCTCGGCGCGCGCGACGGCAATGCGACGTTCGATTTCCGCGTCGACCTGCGCAACGTGCCCGACAGCCAGCTCGACGACGACTTCATGGCCCATCTGGGCTTCGAGGCCGGCGGCGGCACGTTGTCGGTCGCGTCGGTGCAGCCGGGCAGCGCGGCGGAGCAGGCGGGCCTGAAAGCCGGCGACAAGCTGGTCGCGCTCGACGGCAAGCCGATCGGCGGCGCGTCGCGCTTCATCGATACGGTGAAGCACCATGCGGGCGAGCCGCTCGCGCTGCAGATCGAACGCAACGGCGCCGCGCGGACGGTGTCGATCGTGCCGCAGATGCAGCGCGACGACGAATCGGGGCAGCAGGTCGGCCGCATCGGCGCGGCGCTGTCGATGCACGCGCCGTCGGTGGACGTGCGCTACGGGCCGATCGAGAGCCTGCGGCTCGGCGCGCACCGCACGTGGGACATTTCCGTGTATTCGCTGAAGATGTTCGGGCGGATGATCACGGGCAACGCGTCGTTGAAGAACCTGTCGGGCCCGGTGACGATCGCCGACTACGCGGGCAAGAGCGCACGGCTCGGTCCGTCGGCGTTCCTGTCGTTCCTCGCCCTTGTCAGCATTAGCCTTGGCGTCCTGAACTTGTTGCCGATTCCCGTTTTGGACGGGGGGCATCTGTTATATTATGCGGTTGAAGCCGCGACCGGGAAAGCCGTATCGGAGCGCTGGCAGCTGATTCTGCAAAGAGCCGGGTTGATCTGCATCGTCGCGTTGTCGGCGATCGCGCTGTTCAACGATCTGGCTCGGTTAATCCATTTCTGAAGCGTCAGGCGGCGGCCGCTGGCCAGCCGCCCGATTTGATGCAGCTAAATATTGGGGATGCATGTTGTTCAAACCTCATCGCTTTGTACCTAAGACAGTTGCAGCGGCCGCGCTCGCCGCGCACGGCCTCGCGGCGCATGCAGCGGCACCGTTCGTGGTGCAAGACATCAAGATCGAGGGGCTGCAGCGCGTCGAAGCGGGTTCGGTGTTCGCCTATCTGCCGATCAAGCAGGGCGATACCTTCACGGACGACAAGGCATCCGAAGCAATCCGCGCGTTGTACGCGACGGGCTTTTTCAACGACGTGCGCGTCGCCACGCAAGGCAACGTCGTGATCGTGCAGGTGCAGGAGCGGCCGGCCATCGCGTCGATCGACTTCACCGGCACGAAGGAATTCGACAAGGACAACCTGACGAAGGCGCTGCGTGCGGTCGGCCTCGCCGACGGCCGCTACTACGACAAGGCGCTCGTCGACAAGGCGGAGCAGGAACTCAAGCGCCAGTACCTGACGCGCGGCTTCTATGCGGCCGAAGTCAAGACGACGATCACGCCGGTCGACGCGAACCGCGTGTCGATCCTGTTCGCGGTGGCCGAAGGCCCGAGCGCGAAGATCCGCCAGATCAACTTCATCGGCAACAAGGCGTTCAGCACGAGCACGCTGCGCGACGAGATGCAGCTGTCGACGCCGAACTGGTTCTCCTGGTACACGAAGAACGACCTGTACTCGAAGGAAAAGCTCACGGGCGACCTCGAGGCCGTGCGCTCGTACTACCTGAACCGCGGCTACCTCGAGTTCAACATCGAGTCGACCCAGGTATCGATCTCGCCGGACAAGAAGGACATGTACCTGACGGTCACGCTGCACGAAGGCGAGCCGTACACGGTGTCGGGCATCAAGCTGTCGGGCAACCTGCTCGATCGCGAGGCCGAACTCAACAAGCTGATCAAGATCAAGCCGGGCGACCGCTTCTCGGCCGAAAAGCTGCAGCAGACCACCAAGTCGATCGTCGACAAGCTCGGCGAATACGGCTACGCATTCGCGACCGTCAACGCGCAGCCGGACATCGACCAGGCGAACCACAAGGTGAACCTGAACCTCGTCGTCGATCCGAGCCGCCGCGTGTACGTGCGCCGCATCAACGTGGTCGGCAACACGCGTACGCGCGACGAAGTGGTGCGCCGCGAAATGCGCCAGCTCGAAAGCTCGTGGTTCGACTCGAACCGCCTCGCGCTGTCGAAGGACCGCGTGAACCGCCTCGGCTACTTCACCAACGTCGACGTGACGACGGTGCCGGTCGAAGGCACGAACGACCAGGTCGACGTGAACGTGAAGGTCGACGAAAAACCGACCGGCGCGATCACGCTGGGCGCCGGCTTCTCGTCGACGGACAAGGTCGTGCTGTCGGCCGGCGTGTCGCAGGACAACGTGTTCGGTTCGGGCACGAGCCTGTCGGTGAACGTCAACACCGCGAAGAGCTACCGCACGCTGACCGTCACGCAGGTCGACCCGTACTTCACGGTCGACGGCATCAAGCGGATCACCGACGTGTACTACCGCACGTACCAGCCGCTCTACTATTCGACGAGCTCGAGCTTCCGGATCATCAGCGCGGGCGGCAACCTGAAGTTCGGCATTCCGTTCTCGGAAGTCGATACCGTCTACTTCGGCGCGGGCTTCGAACAGAACCGCCTCGACGTCGATTCGAACACGCCGCAGAGCTACCAGGATTACGTGAACGAGTTCGGCCGCGTGTCGAACACGGTGCCGCTGACGGTGGCATGGTCGCGCGACGCGCGTGACAGCGCGCTGATTCCGAGCCGCGGCTACTTCACGCAGGCGAACATGGAGTACGGCGTGCCGGTCGGCAAGATCCAGTACTACAAGGCCGACCTGCAGGCGCAGTACTACTATTCGTTCTCGCGCGGCTTCATCCTGGGCCTGAACCTGCAAGGCGGCTACGGTAACGGTATCGGCAACCCGTACCCGATCTTCAAGAACTACTACGCGGGCGGTATCGGCTCCGTGCGGGGCTACGAGCCGAGCTCGCTGGGCCCGCGCGACACGAAGACGAACGATCCGATCGGCGGTTCGAAGATGCTGGTCGGCAACATCGAGCTGACGTTCCCGCTGCCGGGCACGGGTTACGACCGTACGCTGCGCGTGTTCACGTTCCTCGACGGCGGTAACGTGTGGGGCAATGCGCCGGGCGGCACCAGTACGGGCGCCAACGGCCTGCGCTACGGCTACGGTGTGGGTCTCGCGTGGATCTCGCCGATCGGCCCGCTGAAGCTGAGCCTCGGCTTCCCGCTGCAGAAGCACGAAGGCGACCAGTACCAGAAATTCCAGTTCCAGATCGGGACGGCGTTCTGACCGAACGCATGACAACAGCAACGAGAGGGTAATTTTGCTAACCGGTAAGTTTTCGAAACGAGTGATGTGCGCGCTGACCGTTGCGCTGGCCCTGGGCGCGGCAACGGTGCACGCACAGGACGTCGCCCGCATCGCGGCGGTCAATTCGGATCGGATCCTGCGCGAGTCGGTGCCCGCGAAGGCGGCGCAGACGAAGCTCGAAGCCGAGTTCGCGAAGCGTGACAAGGATCTGCAGGACCTGGCGGCCCGTCTGAAGTCGATGTCCGATTCGCTCGACAAGAACGGCACGTCGCTGTCGGCGGCCGATCGCGCGCAGAAGCAGCGCGATCTGGCGCAGCTCGACACCGACTTCCAGCGCAAGCAGCGCGAGTTCCGCGAAGACCTGAACCAGCGTCGCAACGAGGAACTGGCGGCCGTGCTCGAGAAGGCGAACAAGGTCATCAAGCAGATCGCCGAACAGCAGAATTACGACCTGATCGTGCAGGAAGCCGTGTACGTCAGCCCGCGCATCGACATCACCGACAAGGTGCTCAAGGCGCTCGCGTCCGGCTCGACGAACTGAACGGAGCAGACGACGAATGGCATTGACGCTCGAGGCACTCGTAAAGCGGTTCGGCGGCGAGATCGCCGGCGACGCACAGTGCACGGTCGGCGGCCTCGCGCCGCTCGACCAGGCAGGCCCTCAGCAGCTCGCGTTCCTCGCGAACCCGAAGTACCTGTCGCAGGTCGAAACGACCCGCGCCGGCGCGGTGCTGATCGCGCCGAAGGATCTGGAAAAGCTGGGCGCGGCCGCGAAGGGTCGCAACTTCATCGTGACGCCGAATCCGTACGCGTACTTCGCGCGCGTCGCGCAGATGTTCATCGATCTCGCTACGCCGCCGCGCGCGGCCGGCGTGCATCCGAGCGCGACGATCGATCCGGCCGCGAAGGTCGCCGCGACCGCGGTGATCGGCCCGCACGTGACGGTCGAGGCCGGCGCGGTGATCGAAGACGGCGTGCAGCTCGACGCGAACGTATTCGTCGGCCGCGGCACGACGATCGGCGCCGGCTCGCACTTCTATCCGAACGCATCGGTGTACCACGGCTGCAAGATCGGCCCGCGCGCGATCGTCCATGCGGGCGCCGTGATCGGTTCCGACGGTTTCGGCTTCGCGCCGGATTTCGTCGGCGACGGCGACGCGCGCACCGGCAGCTGGGTCAAGATTCCGCAGGTCGGCGGCGTGACGATCGGCCCGGACGTCGAAATCGGCGCGAACACGACGATCGACCGCGGTGCGATGGCGGATACCGTCATCGAGGAATGCGTGAAGATCGACAACCAGGTCCAGATCGGCCACAACTGCCGGATCGGCGCGTACACGGTGATCGCCGGCAGCGCCGGCATCGCGGGCAGCACGACGATCGGCCGCCATTGCATGATCGGCGGCGCGGCCGGGATCGCCGGCCACGTGACGCTCGGCGACTATGTCATCATCACCGCGAAGTCGGGCGTATCGAAGTCGCTGCCGAAGGCCGGCATCTATACCAGCGCGTTCCCGGCCGTCGACCACGGCGAGTGGAACAAGAGCGCCGCGCTCGTGCGCAACCTCGACAAGCTGCGCGAGCGCATCAAGGCGCTCGAAGCCGCGCTCGCCGCCCAGGGCGGCACCCACGCCTGAGCCCATCATGCGAGATCACGAACCGGGCACGGCCAGCGCAACCGGCCCGGTTTGCCAGACTGGGCCGCGCGGCGGCCCGCTTCAGCCTTTGCATCACCACCGCGCAGCCTCTGCGTGAGACGAACCATCATGAGCACTGAAAAAATCAATCTCGACATCCACAAGATCCTCACGCTGCTGCCGCATCGCTACCCGATTCTGCTCGTCGACCGCGTGCTCGAACTCGAACCGCACAAAGGGATCAAAGCGCTGAAGAACGTGTCGATCAACGAGCCGTTCTTCCAGGGGCATTTCCCGAAGCGGCCGGTGATGCCGGGCGTGCTGATCCTCGAGGCGCTCGCACAGGCCGCGGCGCTGCTGACGTTCGCGGAAGAGCAGCCGAAGGATCCGGAGAACACGCTGTACTACTTCGTCGGAATCGACGGTGCGCGCTTCAAGCGCGTGGTCGAACCGGGCGACCAGCTGATCCTGAACGTGACGTTCGAGCGCTACATTCGCGGCATCTGGAAGTTCAAGGCGGTGGCGGAAGTCGACGGCAAGGTCGCGGCGGAAGCCGAGCTGATGTGCACGGTCAAGACGGCCGACGCGGCGCCCTGAGCGACGCGGCACGCATGGGCAACATAACGCGAGCAACGCGACACATCATATCGAGAGGCAACGGCGCATGACCAGGATTCATCCTACCGCGATCGTCGAGCCGGGCGCGCAGATCGACGAATCGGTCGAGATCGGCCCGTACGCGATCGTCGGCCCGCACGTCACGATCGGCGCGCGCACGACGATCGGCTCGCACAGCGTGATCGAAGGCCATACGACGCTCGGCGAGGACAACCGCATCGGCCATTACGCGTCGGTCGGCGGGCGTCCGCAGGACATGAAGTACAAGGACGAGCCGACGAAGCTCGTGATCGGCAACCGCAACACGATCCGCGAATTCACGACGATCCACACGGGCACCGTGCAGGACGTCGGCGTGACGACGCTCGGCGACGACAACTGGATCATGGCCTACGTGCACATCGGCCACGACTGCCGCGTCGGCAACAACGTGATCCTGTCGAGCAACGCGCAGATGGCCGGCCACGTCGAGATCGGCGACTTCGCGATCATCGGCGGCATGTCGGGCGTGCACCAGTTCGTGCGCATCGGCGCGCATTCGATGCTGGGTGGCGCGTCGGCGCTCGTGCAGGACATCCCGCCGTTCGTGATCGCGGCGGGCAACAAGGCCGAGCCGCACGGGATCAACGTCGAAGGGCTGCGCCGGCGCGGCTTCTCGGCCGACGCGATCTCGGCGCTGCGCAGCGCGTACCGCGTGCTGTACAAGAACAGCCTGTCGCTCGAGGAAGCGAAGGTGCAACTGCGCGAGCTCGCGGAAGCGGGCGGCGACGGCGATGCACCGGTGAAGGCGCTCGTCGAGTTCATCGACGCGTCGCAACGCGGCATCATCCGCTAAGCGATGCCGCTTCCGACCAACCAGCTCCGGCTCGCGATGGTGGCCGGTGAACCGTCGGGCGACCTGCTCGCGGCCTCGCTGCTCGGCGGGCTGCGCGAGCGGCTGCCCGAATCGGCCCAGTATTACGGGATCGGCGGGCCGCGCATGATCGCGCAGGGCTTCGACTCGCACTGGCAGATGGACAAGCTGACCGTGCGCGGCTATGTCGAGGCGCTGGGCCAGATTCCCGAGATCCTGCGGATTCGCGGCGAACTGAAGCGCCAACTGCTCGCCGAGCGGCCGGACGCGTTCATCGGTGTGGACGCGCCCGATTTCAACTTCAACGTCGAACAGGCCGCGCGCGACGCGGGCATCCCGTCGATCCACTTCGTGTGCCCGTCGATCTGGGCGTGGCGCGGCGGCCGGATCAAGAAGATCGCGAAATCCGTCGATCACATGCTGTGCCTGTTCCCGTTCGAACCGGCGATCCTCGACAAGGCCGGCGTCGCATCGACCTACGTCGGTCATCCGCTCGCCGATGAAATCCCGCTCGAACCCGATACGCACGGCGCGCGCATTGCGCTCGGCCTGCCGGCCGACGGCCCCGTGATCGCGGTGCTGCCGGGCAGCCGGCGCTCGGAGATCGCGCTGATCGGCCCGACGTTCTTCGCGGCGATGGCGCTGATGCAGCAGCGCGAGCCCGGCGTGCGGTTCGTGATGCCGGCCGCGACGCCCGCGCTGCGCGAACTGCTGCAGCCGCTCGTCGACGCACATCCGCAGCTCGCGTTGACGATCACCGACGGCCGTTCGCAGGTCGCGATGACGGCCGCCGACGCGATCCTCGTGAAGAGCGGCACCGTCACGCTGGAAGCCGCGCTGCTGAAAAAGCCGATGGTGATCTCGTACAAGGTGCCCTGGCTGACCGGGCAGATCATGCGCCGGCAAGGCTACCTGCCGTATGTCGGCCTGCCGAACATCCTGGCGGGGCGCTTCGTCGTGCCCGAACTGCTGCAGCATTTCGCGACGCCCGAGGCGCTCGCCGATGCGACGCTCACGCAGCTGCGCGACGACGCGAACCGCCGCACGCTGACCGAAGTGTTTACCGAAATGCATCTTTCGCTGCGGCAGAACACGGCCGCGAAGGCGGCCGAGGCCGTCGTGCGCGTGCTCGAACAACGCAAGGGGCGCGCATGACCGCAGTCCGTGCGCCACGTCGCAGCGCGTCGGCCGACGTGCAGGGCGGTTTCGATTTCAGCCGCCCGGACGAGATCGTCTGCGGCGTCGACGAAGCCGGCCGCGGCCCGCTCGCGGGGCCGGTGGTGGCCGCCGCGGTGATCCTCGATCCGGCTCGGCCGATCGACGGGCTCGACGATTCGAAAGCGCTGTCCGCGAAGAAGCGCGACATGCTGTACGAGCTGATCGTCGCGCGTTCGCACGCGTATTGCGTCGCGTCGGCGAGTGTCGACGAGATCGATACGCTGAACATCCTGCACGCGACGATGCTCGCGATGAAGCGGGCCGTCGAAGGCCTGTCGGTGCTGCCGACGCTTGCGCAGATCGACGGCAACCGCTGCCCGACGCTGAGCGTGCGCGCCGAGGCGATCGTCAGCGGCGACGCGCTCGTGCCGAGCATCTCGGCCGCGTCGATCCTCGCGAAGGTCACGCGCGACCGCATGCTGGTCGACCTGCACGAACGCTTCCCGGTGTACGGCTTCAACGTGCATGCAGGCTACGGCACCGCGAAACATCTTGCCGCACTGCGCGAGCACGGCCCGTGCGAAGCGCACCGGCGCTCGTTCGCGCCGGTTCGTGCGGCGCTCGATCTGATTCGATGAAAAGCATCACTTCCCGCGACAACCCGCTGTACAAGCGCCTGAAGGCGCTCGCGGGTTCGACGCCCCAGCAGCGCCGCAGCGGCCAGGCGCTGCTCGAAGGTTTCCATCTCGCGAGCGCGTACCTCGATACGGGCGCGACGCCGGAGTTGTGCGTCACGACCGAAGGTGCGCTCGGCCACGCGGAGGCGCAGGCGATCGTCGCGCGCATCGACGCGCAGCGGGTCGTCTCGCTGCCGGACGCGCTGTTCGGGCAGTTGTCGAACGTCGTCAACGGCGTCGGCTTCCTGCTGCTGGTCGACCGGCCGGCGCACCCGCTGCCCGCGCGCGTGACGCATACGTCGGTCGTGCTCGACGGCGTGCAGGATGCCGGCAACGTCGGCTCGATCCTGCGCAGCGCGGCGGCGGCTGGCGTGCGTCACGTGTTCTGCGCGCCGGGGACGGCCTATGCGTGGTCGTCGAAGGTGCTGCGCTCGGGCATGGGCGCGCATTTCCTGTTGTCGATCCATGAGGACGTCGAAGCCGCGGCGCTTGCCGAACGCCTCGACGTACCGGTCGCGCTGACCGATTCGCACGGGGCGCGGGCGGTCTACGACTGCGATCTGTCGGGGCCCGTCGCATGGGTGTTCGGCAACGAAGGCGCCGGCGTGTCGGCATTCTGGCGCGACGCGGCCACGCATCGCGTGACGATTCCGCAGCCGGGCGGGATGGAGTCGCTGAACGTCGCGGCCGCCGCCGCGGTGTGCCTGTTCGAGCAGGTTCGGCAGCAGCGGCCCGCGTGACGCCGCACGCGCGCAATTGATTACCGTAAAACGAAACAAGGCCGCGTTCGACGCGGCCTTGTTGCTTTCGGCGGCGGACAGCCGCCCGCGCATCCGCGCTCAGTACGACTGCCGGTCGAGGCGGATTTCCTGCAGGATCGTCGTCGCGATTTCCTCGATCGACTTGTGCGTCGACGACAGCCACTTGATCCCTTCGCGGCGCATCATCGCCTCGGCCTCGTTGATCTCGTAGCGGCAGTTCTCGGGCGCCGCGTACTTGCTGCCGGGCCGGCGTTCGTTGCGGATCTCCGACAGGCGCTGCGGGTCGATCGACAGCCCGAACAGCTTCTCGCTGTACGGCGCCAGCGCCGACGGCAGCTTGCCGCGTTCGAAATCCTCCGGAATCAGCGGATAGTTGGCGGCCTTCACGCCGTATTGCATCGCGAGGTACAGGCTCGTCGGCGTCTTGCCGCTGCGCGACACGCCGACCAGGATCACGTCGGCCTCCGACAGGTTGCGGTTCGACTGGCCGTCGTCGTGCGCGAGCGAGAAGTTGATCGCCTCGATCCGCGTCTTGTATTCCTCGGTGTCCGCGTTCTGGTGGCCGCGGCCCATCGCGTGGCTCGACTTGAGCTCCAGTTCCTGCTCGAGCGGTTCGACGAAGCGCTGGAACATGTCGAGCACGAGCGCGTTCGAGCGTTTGACGATGTCGTTCGACTCGCTGTCGACGAGCGTCGTGAACACGATCGCGCGACGGCCATCGTGCACGGCGGCCTCGTTGATCTTCTCGACGGTCGCGTAGGCCTTGTCGAGCGAGTCGACGAACGGCACGCGCACGAGGCGGAATTTCTGGTCGAACTGGGAGAGGATCGAGTGCGCGAAGGTTTCGGCAGTGATCCCGGTGCCGTCGGAGACGATGAATACGGTAGGCAGCATGAATCTGGACGTCGAGCGTGAAGGGCGGTTGCGCGGACCGCTGGAGGTTCGCCTCCACACGCAGTGACAAGGTCGCGCCACATCCGGCAGCCGGCACGGTAGAATAGCGGCAACCTGTTGGATAAGCAATTGCGGGGCGGGGCGTGAACGGCGGCCCGTAGCTGGGCCGCACGATTTCAGAATTCCCGGCAAGTCTGGCGATTTGTCTGCAAATATCGCCCTTCTGCCGGGATTTTTGCAAATCGGGTCGGAACATTTTCGCCGCTGCGAATGCTTATCTAACAGGTTGCGCAAGACGCGCCGCGCCTTTTTGCAAGCGCCCGCGTTCGAGCCCACTTGCGCGATCGAGCATTTTTTTCACACTTAGGGGCTTGTATGACTAACGCAGCAAACGTCGCAAAGGACCAGGCGTATGTAATTCCGTTCGAGCAGTTGCGGATGACCGATGTGGAAATCGTGGGCGGCAAGAATGCGTCGCTCGGCGAGATGATCAGCCAGCTTTCCGAAGCAGGCGTTCGCGTACCCACCGGTTTCGCCACGACCGCGCTCGCATTCCGCGATTTCCTCAAGCACAACGACCTCACCGATCGCATCGCCAAGCGTCTCGAGTCGCTCGACATCGACGACGTGAAGGCGCTCGCCGAAGCCGGTGCCGAAATCCGCAAGTGGATCGTCGACGCGCCGCTGCAGCCGCGCCTCGAGCAGGAAATCCGCGCGCAGTTCGAAGTGCTGAAGAACGGCTCGCCGAGCGAGCTGTCGTTCGCCGTGCGCTCGTCGGCGACCGCGGAAGACCTGCCCGACGCATCGTTCGCGGGCCAGCAGGAGTCGTATCTGAACGTCGTCGGCATCGACGACGTGCTCGACCGCATGAAGCACGTGTTCGCGTCGCTGTACAACGACCGCGCGATCTCGTACCGCGTGCACAAGGGCTTCACGCACGCCGAAGTCGCGCTGTCGGCCGGCGTGCAGCGCATGGTCCGCTCGGACGTCGGCGCCGCCGGCGTGATGTTCACGATCGATACCGAATCGGGCTTCAAGGACGCCGTGTTCATCACGTCGAGCTACGGCCTGGGCGAAACCGTCGTGCAGGGCGCGGTGAACCCGGACGAGTTCTACGTGTTCAAGACGACGCTCGCGCAGGACAAGTACCCGATCATCCGCCGCTCGATCGGCTCGAAGCTGATCAAGATGGAATTCACGCAGCCGGGCGAGCCGGGCCGCGTGAAGACGGTCGACGTGCCGCACGAGCAGCGCAACCGCTACTCGATCACCGACGAAGACGTGATCGAGCTCGCGAAGTACGCGGTCATCATCGAGAAGCACTACCAGCGTCCGATGGACATCGAGTGGGGCAAGGACGGCCGCGACGGCAAGATCTTCATCCTGCAGGCACGCCCGGAAACGGTGAAGAGCCAGGCGAGCGGCAAGGCCGAGCAGCGCTTCAAGCTGAAGGGCCAGTCGCAGGTGCTCGCGACGGGCCGTGCGATCGGCCAGAAGATCGGTGCGGGCCCCGTGCGCGTGATCCAGGATCCGTCGGAAATGGAACGCGTGCAGCCGGGCGACGTGCTGGTGGCCGACATGACCGACCCGAACTGGGAGCCGGTGATGAAGCGCGCGGCGGCGATCGTCACGAACCGCGGCGGCCGCACCTGCCACGCGGCGATCATCGCGCGTGAGCTCGGCGTGCCGGCGGTGGTCGGCTGCGGCGATGCGACCGACGTGCTGAAGGACGGCGCGCTCGTCACCGTGTCGTGCGCGGAAGGCGACGAAGGCAAGATCTACGACGGGCTGCTCGAGACGGAAGTCACGGAAGTGCAGCGCGGCGAACTGCCGGAAATCCCGGTCAAGATCATGATGAACGTCGGCAATCCGCAGCTCGCGTTCGACTTCTCGCAACTGCCGAACGGTGGTGTTGGCCTCGCGCGTCTCGAGTTCATCATCAACAACAACATCGGCGTGCACCCGAAGGCGATTCTCGAGTACCCGAACATCGACCAGGACCTGAAGAAGGCGGTCGAGAGCGTCGCGCGCGGCCACGCGTCGCCGCGTCAGTTCTACGTCGACAAGCTGACGGAAGGCGTCGCGACGATCGCGGCGGCGTTCTATCCGAAGCCGGTGATCGTGCGTCTGTCCGACTTCAAGTCGAACGAGTACAAGAAGCTGATCGGCGGTTCGCGCTACGAGCCGGACGAGGAAAACCCGATGCTGGGCTTCCGCGGCGCGTCGCGCTACATCGCCGACGACTTCGCGCAGGCGTTCGAGATGGAATGCCGTGCACTGAAGCGCGTGCGTGACGAGATGGGCCTGACCAACGTCGAGATCATGGTGCCGTTCGTGCGGACCGTGAAGCAGGCGGAGCGCGTCGTCGGCCTGCTCGAGAAGTTCGGCCTGAAGCGCGGCGAAAACGGCCTGCGCCTCGTGATGATGTGCGAAGTCCCGACCAACGCGATCCTCGCCGAAGAGTTCCTGGAACACTTCGACGGTTTCTCGATCGGCTCGAACGACCTCACGCAGCTCACGCTCGGCCTCGACCGCGATTCGGGCATGGAACTGCTCGCAGTCGACTTCGACGAACGCGACCCGGCCGTCAAGTTCCTGCTGAAGCGTGCGATCGATACCTGCCGCAAGATGGGCAAGTACGTCGGTATCTGCGGCCAGGGCCCGTCCGATCACCCGGATTTCGCGCAATGGCTGACCGACGAAGGCATCGCGTCGATCTCGCTGAACCCGGACACGATCATCGATACGTGGCAGGCGCTCGCCAACCGGAAGTAACGATCCGTCATGCAACTTCGGCGAAAGGGCGGTCCACCGCGTTTTCGTTGAAGGCAAAATGCAAGGTTCATGCTATAAACACCCCGGTAAGCACCGGGGTGTTTTTTTTCGTCGGTACGCGCCGGCTGCCCCTGGAGCGCCGACCGCTTCGCACAGTTGCGAGCGCGGCGAATATAGTGAGCATCGGGGGCGTTTTTCTGGAGACCACAATGATGTCGGGGCATCTGTTCTGGTGGGTCGGGGTAGGCGTGCTGGTCGTCGCCGAGTTGCTGACGGGCACGTTCTATCTGTTGATGATCGCACTCGGCTTTCTCGCGGGCGGCTTGCTGCAACTGGCCGGTTTCGCGCCGCACGTGCAGTTCGGCGCGGCGGCCGCGGTGGCGATCGTCGCGATGATCGTGCTGCGCCGGTCGGGGCTCGGCCGCAAGCAGAAGCGCGACACGTCGGCGAATCCCGACGTCAATCTCGATATCGGCTCGACCGTCACGGTAGACGCGTGGCGTGACGGCCGCGCGCGCGTGCAGTATCGCGGCGCCGACTGGGACGTCGAGCTCGCGCACGGCGAGCGCGACGATGCGCACGTGTACCAGGTGAGCGCCGTGCGCGGCAATTGTCTCGTGGTCGTGGCGAAACCCGCGGGCTGATCGTCCGCCAATACAACAAGGAGGGAATATTTCATGGATTCGCTGATCATCTGGGTTGTCCTGCTCGTCATCGCGATCGTGATCGTGTCGAAGACGGTGAAGATCGTGCCGCAGCAGCATGCATGGGTGCTCGAGCGCTTCGGGCGCTATCACGCGACGCTGTCGCCCGGCCTCAATATCGTGCTGCCGTTCGTCGATCGGATCGCGTACCGGCACGTGCTGAAGGAAATTCCGCTCGACGTGCCCAGCCAGGTCTGTATCACGCGCGACAACACGCAGTTGCAGGTGGACGGCGTGCTGTACTTCCAGGTGACCGATCCGATGAAGGCGTCGTACGGGTCGAGCAACTTCGTGCTGGCGATCACGCAGCTCGCGCAAACCACGCTGCGCTCGGTGGTCGGCAAGCTCGAACTCGACAAGACGTTCGAGGAACGCGATTTCATCAACCACAACATCGTGTCGGCGCTCGATCAGGCCGCGGCGAACTGGGGCGTGAAGGTGCTGCGCTACGAGATCAAGGACCTGACGCCGCCGAAGGAAATCCTGCACGCGATGCAGGCGCAGATCACCGCCGAGCGCGAAAAGCGCGCGCTGATCGCCGCCTCCGAAGGCCGCAAGCAGGAACAGATCAACCTCGCGTCGGGTGCGCGCGAAGCGGCGATCCAGAAGTCCGAAGGCGAGCGGCAGGCCGCGATCAACCAGGCGCAGGGCGAAGCCGCCGCGATTCTGGCGGTGGCCGAGGCGAACGCGCAGGCGATCCAGAAGATCGCGAGCGCGATCCAGTCGCAAGGCGGGATGGATGCCGTGAACCTGAAGGTCGCCGAGCAATATGTCGGCGCGTTCGCGAATCTCGCGAAGCAGGGCAACACGCTGATCGTGCCGTCGAACCTGTCGGATCTCGGCACCGCGATCTCGTCGGCGCTGACGATCGTCAAGAGCGCGGGCGCCGCGTCGGGCGCGAAGGGTTGAGCCCCATCTCGACGCGCGCGCGGCTGCCGCGTGCGCGTCGTCGTGCGGCGAATCGTCGCGCAGCCGCGCGACCGGCCGGTGCGATTCACCACGTCCAAAGCAACACGGCCCGCTTCGAGCGGGCCGTGTCGTGTGCGATGAATGCCGTGTGCGTCAGGTGCCGGCGCGCATGATGCGTGCCTTCTCGCGTTCCCAGTCGCGCTTCTTCTCGGTTTCGCGCTTGTCGTGCAGCTTCTTGCCTTTCGCGAGTGCGATGTCGCACTTCACGCGGCCGCCCTTGTAGTGGAAGTTCAGCGGCACGAGCGTGTAGCCGCGCTGCTCGACCTTGCCGATCAGTTTCTTGATTTCCTCGCGGTGCAGCAGCAGCTTGCGCGTGCGAACCGGGTCGGGCTTGATGTGCGTCGAAGCCTCGGGCAGCGGGCTGATATGGGTCCCGATCAGAAAGATCTCGGCGTTCTTCACCACGACGTAGCCTTCCTTGATCTGGCCGCGTCCGGCGCGCAGCGCCTTGACTTCCCAGCCCTCCAGCACGAGCCCCGCTTCGTAGCGTTCCTCGATGTGATAATCGAAGTGCGCTTTCCTGTTGTCGATGATGCTCATGAAAGGATTGGGCCAACTCGTTTAAAATCACGATTTTAGCAAAGCGGGGCGGCAATTGCCCGGCTTGGCGTTTCCACTTTCAGCGATGCCGCGCGATTTATGGCAGATGTCCAGAAAACCGTATTGATTCGCCATTCGGCGGAACAGATGTTCGACCTCGTCACCGACGTGGCCGACTACCCCAATTTCCTGCCCTGGTGCGGCGGTGTCGAGATTCGCCGTCAGGACGAGAGCGGAATGGAAGCGCGCATCGACATCAACTTCAAGGGCATCAAGCAGCATTTCGCGACGCGCAACACGCAGCAGCGCCCGACCCGCATCGACATGGAGTTCGCGGACGGGCCGTTCAAGAAGTTCACGGGTTCGTGGCGCTTCATTCCGCTGCGCGCCGACGCGTGCAAGATCGAATTCGCGCTGCACTACGAATTTTCGAGCATCCTGCTCGAGAAGATCATCGGGCCGGTGTTCAGCCACATCGCGAACACGTTCGTCGATTCGTTCGTGAAGCGTGCGGACCAGCGGTACGGAAAGGGGTGACGCGATGCTGTCGATCGAAGTCTGCTACGCATTGCCGGACCGCCAGACGCTGATTCCGCTGTCGCTGCCCGAAGGGGCGACCGTGCGCTCGGCCATCGACGCGAGCGGCGTGCTCGCGCTGCACCCGGAGATCGATCTCGCGCACGCGAAGACGGGCGTCTACGGCAAGCTCGCGCCGCTCGATGCGCCGCTCGTCGATCACGACCGCGTCGAGATCTATCGTCCGCTGATCGTCGATCCGAAGCTCGCACGCCAGCGGCGTGTCGACAAATCCCGCCGCGACGGCTCGATCGAGGGCCGCAAGTGGATGCACAAGGACGCGCGCTGACGCGTCGTGCGCTCAGGTTGGTCCGATCAAACGCCGCGGCGCTCAGTGGGCCGCGGCGTTTGCGTTTGCGGGCGCGCCGCCCGGCGTGTCGCCGTGCCGTCGCACCGAGCCGTATACGCCCGCGAGCAGCAGCACGAGCGCGGCGATCTCGAGTGCGCGCGGCATCCGCTGGTCGTACACGAACGCATACAGCATCGCGAACACGGTTTCGAACACGATCAACTGGCCCGACAGCGTGAGCGGCAGCCGCTTCGACGCGGCATTCCACAGTCCGTTGCCGAGCCACGACGCACCGATCGCAAGCACGAGGTTCAGCAGCCAGAACAATTGCCAGCGCGAGGCGGGGACGGCCGCCTGCACCGTCCCGGCGGGCAGCGCGAGGATCGCCAGCCAGCAGAGCCCGCCGATCAGGCCCGTCACGACACCCCACAGCACCGACCATTCGTTGCCGCCGAAGCGGTGATGGCGCTGCAGGTAGCGTGTGTTTGCCACCGCATACCAGGTCCAGCTCGCGAGCGCGCCAGCCGCGCAGGCGATGCCCGCGAGCTTCTGGGCGAGCGTCGTCGCGTGCGCGGCCTCGGACGTAAACAGATCGACGTTGATGCAGACGATGCCCGCGATCACGAGCGCGAGTGGGGCGGCGAGCCGCCGCAGCGGCATCGCGCCGTGGTCGCCGAGGCCCGCGAGCGTGACGGTCACCGGCAGCACGCCGACGATCAGCGAACTGGGCGCGATGCCGATCAGGTGCACGGCGCCGGACAGCAGCATGTAGTACGCGACGTTGCCGATGACGGCGAGCCTCACCAGTGCGACGAGATCCGCGCGGGTCAGCCGATCGAGCAGCGAGCGGGCGGCCGGCAGCGCGGCCGCGAGCGACACGAGGCCGTACATCGTGTAGCGGCCGGCGCTCAGCAGCAGCGGCGAGAAATCGGTCAGCAGCCGCGGAACGAGAAACACCATGCCCCACAGGGCGCCTGCCAGGATACCGTACACCACGCCGCGCTGCATCGACCGCTCCGAAGAATGACTGAGGTGCGCGCATCTTAGCGATGCCGGCGCGGCGGCGTCTTGTTCATTCCTGCACTCGCGGCCGGGTGCGGCCGTCACGCGGCTTCGGCGGGCGGCGAATCATTCGTCCGCCGAATCGGGGGTTGGCCGCGCGCCGTCGCCGGCAGGCTCCGCGCGCGCCGGGCGGCGCACGGCGCGCAGCTTGCCGCTGTTGCCGCCGCCGCAGTAGAAGCGGTCGCGGCCATCGGATTCGAGGCCAGACACGCCGACGCCGGGCGGCATGTCGACCTGCTCGAGCACTTCGCCCGTGCGCGGATCGATGCGCCGCAGGTCGCTGCGGTCGGCTTCCCACGTGCCGTGCCACAGCTCGCCGTCGACCCACGTCACGCCGGTGACGAAGCGGTTCGACTCGATCGTGCGCAGCACGGCGCCCGATTGCGGATCCACCTGATGAATCTTGCGTTCGCGGTACTGGCCGACCCACAGCGTGCCTTCCGCCCACGCGAGCCCCGAATCGGCGCCGCCGCCGGGCGCCGGAATCGTCGCGAGCACGCGGCCCGATTCGGGGTCGATCTTCTCGATGCGGTCCTCGACGATCTGGAACAGGTGGCGGCCGTCGAACGCCGTGCCCGCGTGCGCGGCGACGTCGAGCGAGTGGACGATCGTGCCGCGCTCGGGGTCGAGCGCATTCAGCTTGTCGCCGGACGCGTACCACACGTGCCGCCCGTCGAACGTGACGCCGTGCACGCCGTCGACGCCCGGAAACGGGCCGTACTCGTGAAGGATGTCTGCGGTGGAGCGCTTCATGTTCGTCACCTCGTCGTTCGATGAGGCCATCCTAATCGCCCGGCAGCGCAAGCGGGAGTAACAAGGTCGTCGCGAATCCGGGCAGCGGCGGCGTGAGCCAGCGGCGCGCGCGTCCGCGGCCGAGTGTCTGCACCTTGCCGGTTTGCGCGAGCGCATCGAGCGCGCGCTGCACGGTGCGCTGGCTCGCGCCGAGCGCGAGCGCCAGCGCGGAGCTCGACCACGCTTCGCCGTCGGCGAGGAGCGCGAGCACGGCCGCATGGCGATCGTCGACCGGCCGCGCGAGGACGACGGTTTCGCGCACGCCGAGCGGTTCGAGCGCGAAGCCGCGCGGCGTCGCGACGACGTTCGCGAGCGGGCGCAGCACCGCGCGCAGCCGGCCGATCTCGACACGCAGCCGCGCGCGGTGCGATTCGTCGGCCTGTTTCGCGCGGAACGCGGCGGCGACGAGCGCATTTCTCGACACGTCGGCCGGCCAGGCCTCGCCAAGTGCACGGGCGAGCACGAACAGCACCGGGCGTCGCGCGAGCGACACGGTCGTGCGCGCATCGCGCACCGTGTGGCGGCACGCGTCGACGACGAGCGCATTCGACTCGAACAGCGTCTCGACTTCGTCGAGCGGCACGAGCCGCGACGTGCCGCGCGCGATGAGCCGCGCGGCCGGTGCGTCGAGCACGCGCGCCGCGGTGTCGACCTCGGCCGCCAGCGCGGCGATGCCGGCGGCGCGGGCGGCTGTCCGTGCGCGGTCGAGCGCCGCGCGGGCCGCGTGCGTGCGGATGCGGCGCATCGCGATGCCGGCCGCGATCAATTCATGGGCGGCGCGCGACGCGGGCGGCAGCGGCGCGGGGTCGAGATGCGCGAGCAGCCGCTCGGCCTCGTCGAGATGGCCGATCAGCAGCAAGCGGCGGACGCCGAGATAGCGGCCATGCGCGGCGTTCGCGCGGTCGCCATGCGCGTCGAGCGTCGCGCAGGCCGCGTCGAGCGCGCGCGTTGGCCAGCGCAGGTCGCGCGACGCGAGCGCGATTTCCGCTTCCGCGACGACGCAGCGCGCCCGTGCGACCGCTTCCTTCGCGCCGAATGCGCGTGCGGCGCCGCGCACGAGCGACCGTGCACGCTCGAAATCGCCAAGCTGCGCCAGCGCGATCCCGCGCAGCGCGAGCGCCGGCGCATCGTCGCGCAGCGCGACGCGGTTCAGCGCGCCGAGCGCGTCACCGGCCGCGAGCGCGTGCGCGGCCGCCGTGATCAGCGAATCCATTCGAATCCCGACACACTTGTCACTCCCTTCGGTCCGATGCCCGCCACTAATCTAGCACCACGCACACGGCCCGTACGCCGTGCCCGGATACCCATCGGAAGGAGGACCCCACCATGACGACCCATCTCACCGGCACCCGCGACGAATGGCTGGCCGCGCGCCGCGCGCTGCTCGACGCGGAAAAGGCGCTGACGCGGCACAGCGACGAACTCGCGCGGCAGCGCCAGGCGCTGCCGTGGGTGCGCGTCGACAAGACCTACCGGTTCGACACCGAAGCAGGGCAGGCGACGCTCGACGACCTGTTTGGCGGCCGTTCGCAACTGCTCGTCTATCACTTCATGTTCGGCCCCGACTACAAGGCGGGCTGCCCGTCGTGCTCCGCGCTCGCCGACGGCTTCGACGGCTTTGCCGTGCATCTGGCGCATCACGACGTGACGCTCGCGGCCGTGTCGCGCGCGCCGCTCGCGAAACTGCTCGCGTACCGGCAGCGGATGGGGTGGACGTTCCCTTGGGCGTCGTCGGTCGGCAGCGATTTCAACTTCGATTTCAACGTGTCGTTCACCGAAGCGCAGCAGCGCGCGGGCGACGTCGAATACAACTATGCGAAGGCTGGACACGCGATGGACATGGATCCGCCGCCGGCGCCCGTCGTGCAGTTCGCGGCCACGTGCGGCACCGATCCGGTCACGTATGCGCTCGATCGGCCGGGGATGAGCGCGTTCGTGCGCGAGGACGGCGCCGTCTATCACACGTATTCGACCTATGCGCGCGGCCTCGACGGATTGTGGGGGATGTATCAGTGGCTCGATCGCGCGCCGCGCGGACGCAACGAGGCCGGCCCGTGGTGGCGCCGTCACGACGAATACGCGCGTGGCTGAGCGGGCCGGCCACGGGCGGGAGCGCGCGATGACGCGAACGGCAACCGGAGAGGCGGCCCCCGATCCGCGGGCATTCGGCGTGGCGGCCACCGCCGTGTTCGCGCTCGCCGCGATGGCGACGCTGGCGCAGCACGCGTCGATGGGTGCGATGGGCGGCGAACCGATGCCCGGCGGCTGGATGGCTTCGGCCGTATGGCTGCGGCCGTGCGGCCAGGGCGCCGGCCGCGCATTCGCGGCCTTCGCCGGAATGTGGGGCGCGATGACGGTGACGATGATGCTGCCGGTGCTCGCGCCGCAGCTCTGGCATTACCGGCGGCGCATCGGCCCACGGGCGGCGGCGCGGTCGGCCTGGCTCGTCGTCGTCGCGGGGGCGGGATATTTCTCGGTCTGGATGGTGCTCGGGGCGCTCGTGTTGCCGGCCGGCGCTGCGCTGACGGCGGCCGCTGCCCGTCTGCCGGCGCTCGCCGGGGCGATGCCGTTCGTGGCCGGCGCCGTCGTGCTGGCCGCGGGCACGTTGCAATTCACCGAATGGAAGGCGCGGCGGCTCGCGTGCTGCCGGCACCCGACGGCGCACGACGTGCATCGGCCACGGGCAGCGGCCGTCACGGCATGGCGGTACGGCGTGCACGCCGCGGTCCGATGCGGCGCGTGTTGCGGGAATCTGATGGCGGTCGCGCTGGCGGCCGGCATGATGGACCTGCGCGTGATGGCCGCCGTGACGGTCGCGATCGCCGCCGAACGCGTTGCGCCTGCCGGCTGGCGCGTCGCGTGGATCGTCGGTTGCGGGACGGTGGCGGGCGGCATCGCGATGACCGCCCGTGCGGCCGGTCTGGCGTGAGGTCGGGCAGGCAAGCCGCTTCGGCGCGCGGGTCGCCGGGCCGTGCGCGGCCGCCGCCGTCGCGCCCGTGTCGCCTCGCCGCGACACGCGCACGTGCCGTCCGGCCGCCGGCTGCGCGAATGGCTCGACGCAGCGGTGAAACGAAAGTCGATCGAAAACGAACCGAACGGCGATCCGAACGATTCGGCCCCCGAACCGCCGAAACCGGCTAAGCCGTTGTTCGTGTTGTGAAAAATCACGGCGCTTCGCGTATAATTCGCTTTTGCGCCCATAGGATTTGCCATGCGTCTGATCCAAAAAGCACTCACTTTCGATGACGTGCTCCTCGTTCCCGCCTTCTCCGACGTTCTCCCGCGCGACACCAGCCTCAAGACCAAGCTGACCCGCAACATCTCCCTGAACATGCCGCTCGTGTCCGCCGCGATGGACACGGTCACCGAAGGTCGCCTCGCGATCGCGATGGCGCAGCAGGGGGGCGTCGGTATCGTCCACAAGAACCTCACGCCGGCCGAGCAGGCCCGCGAAGTCGCGAAGGTCAAGCGTTTCGAGTCGGGCGTCGTCCGCGACCCGATCACGGTGCCGCCGCAAATGAAGGTGCGCGACGTGATCGCGCTGTCGCGCCAGCATGGCATCTCGGGCTTCCCGGTCGTCGAGGGCCCGCAGCTCGTCGGCATCGTCACGAACCGCGACCTGCGTTTCGAAACGCGCCTCGACGAGCCGGTCAAGTCGATCATGACGCCGCGCGAGCGCCTCGTCACGGTCAAGGAAGGCACGCCGCTCGCCGAAGCGAAGGCGCTGATGCACAGCCACCGCCTCGAGCGCGTGCTGGTCGTCAACGACGCGTTCGAGCTGCGCGGCCTGATGACCGTCAAGGACATCACGAAGCAGACCGAGCACCCGGACGCGTGCAAGGACGAACACGGCAAGCTGCGCGCAGGCGCGGCGGTCGGCGTCGGCCCGGACAACGAAGAGCGTGTCGAACTGCTGGTGCAGGCCGGCGTCGACGTGATCGTCGTCGATACCGCGCACGGCCACAGCAAGGGCGTGCTCGAGCGCGTGCGCTGGGTCAAGCAGAACTTTCCGCACGTCGAGGTGATCGGCGGCAACATCGCGACGGCCGCCGCCGCGAAGGCGCTCGTCGAATACGGCGCGGACGCGGTCAAGGTCGGTATCGGCCCGGGCTCGATCTGCACGACGCGGATCGTCGCGGGTGTCGGCGTGCCGCAGATCAGTGCGATCGCGAACGTCGCGGAGGCGCTGAAGGGCACCGGCGTGCCGTGCATCGCCGACGGCGGCGTGCGCTTCTCGGGCGACGTGTCGAAGGCGCTCGCGGCCGGCGCGAACGCGGTGATGATGGGCAGCATGTTCGCGGGCACCGAAGAGGCGCCGGGCGACGTGTTCCTGTACCAGGGCCGCCAGTACAAGTCGTACCGCGGCATGGGTTCGGTCGGTGCGATGAAGGACGGCGCGGCTGACCGCTACTTCCAGGACAACTCGGCGAACATCGACAAGCTCGTGCCGGAAGGCATCGAAGGCCGCGTCGCGTACAAGGGTTCGGTCAACGCGATCCTGTTCCAGCTGGTCGGCGGCGTGCGCGCGAGCATGGGCTACTGCGGCTGCCGCACGATCGACGAGCTGCACGAGAAGGCGGAATTCGTCCAGATCACCGCGGCGGGCATGCGCGAGTCGCACGTGCACGACGTGCAGATCACGAAGGAAGCACCGAACTACCACGTGGACTGATCGCCGATGAAACCGCTGCTGCGAGCCGTGCTGATCGTCGATGCCGTACTGCTGCTGGCGTTCGGCGCGCTGTTCGTGCTGACGCCCTGGCAGGCGCTGTTCAATGCGCTGCAACTGGCGAACATCCAGCCCGCGATGCTCGGCCAGGCGTTCGGCATCGCGCTGCTCGGGCTCGCGTGGCTCGCGTTTCATGCGGCGTTCAACGGCGATCTCACGGCGCCCGTCGCGCGCCCGGTCGGCCACGTGTACTGGCTGACCGGCGTGCTGACGGTCGTGTGGTCGATCGGCACCGGCAGCGGGCCGGCGCTCGCGGCCGCCGGCCGGGTGCTGTCGGCCGTGGCCGGCGTCGCGCTGATCGTGCTCGGCCTCGGCGGCGTGCGGCTCGCATCGGCCGTGCGCCGGCGCGAAAGGGCCGACAGGGCGCAGGCGCTCGAGGGCCGCGATGCGAAGCGTCCGGTCGAACCGGCGCCGGCCTCCGTGGCGCAGCCGCGAGTCGAGCCGGTCGTCAGCCGTCCGGTGGCGCCTGCGGCGCCGGCCGCGGCTACCCCGTCGGCCGCATCCGACCGTGCGTCAGGCAGCGTCGCGTTCGACGCGCGCCCGCCGTCGCAGGATTGACCGGCGATGCGTCGCGCGAGCCGCCTGCCGCCCGACGCCGCTGTCCATGCTTTTGACGCAGCGCTCGATGCGCTGCTTTTCTTATTCTCTTCATCCCGTCCGCAGCCATGCACGACAAAATCCTGATTCTCGACTTCGGTTCGCAAGTCACCCAACTGATCGCGCGCCGCGTGCGCGAAGCGCACGTCTACTGCGAAATTCACCCGAACGACGTGTCCGACGACTTCGTCCGCGAGTTCGCGCCGAAGGCGGTGATCCTGTCGGGCAGCCACGCGAGCACGTATGAAGACCACCAGCTGCGTGCGCCGCAGGCCGTGTGGGATCTCGGCGTGCCGGTGCTCGGCATCTGCTACGGGATGCAGACGATGGCCGTGCAGCTCGGCGGCAAGGTCGAGTGGAGCGACCATCGCGAATTCGGCTACGCGGAAATGCGTGCGCACGGCCATACGCGTCTGCTCGACGGCATCGAGGATTTCACGACGGCCGAAGGCCACGGGATGCTGAAGGTCTGGATGAGCCACGGCGACAAGGTGGCCGAGCTGCCGCCGGGCTTCGCGCTGATGGCGTCGACGCCGAGCTGCCCGATCGCCGGCATGGCCGACGAGGCGCGCGGCTACTACGCGGTGCAGTTCCATCCGGAAGTCACGCACACGGTGAAGGGCCGGCAGATCATCGAACGCTTCGTGCTGCAGATCGCCGGCGCGAAGCCCGACTGGATCATGAAGAACCACATCGAGGAAGCCGTCGCGAAGATTCGCGAGCAGGTCGGTGACGAGGAAGTGATTCTCGGCCTGTCGGGCGGCGTCGATTCGAGCGTCGCGGCCGCGCTGATCCATCGTGCGATCGGCGATCAACTGACGTGCGTGTTCGTCGACCACGGCCTGCTGCGCCTGAACGAAGGCAAGATGGTGCTCGACATGTTCGAGGGCCGCCTGCATGCGAAGGTCGTGCACGTCGACGCGTCCGACCAGTTCCTCGGCCATCTGGCCGGCGTGACCGATCCGGAAGCGAAGCGCAAGATCATCGGCCGCGAGTTCGTCGAGGTGTTCCAGGCCGAGGCGAAGAAGCTGTCGAAGGCGAAGTGGCTCGCGCAGGGCACGATCTACCCGGACGTGGTCGAATCGGGCGGCACGAAGACGAAGAAGGCGACGACGATCAAGAGCCACCACAACGTCGGCGGCCTGCCGGAAACGCTCGGCCTGAAGCTGCTCGAACCGCTGCGCGACCTGTTCAAGGACGAAGTGCGCGAGCTGGGCGTCGCGCTCGGCCTGCCGCCGGAGATGGTGTACCGCCATCCGTTCCCGGGCCCGGGCCTCGGCGTGCGGATTCTCGGCGAAGTGAAGCGCGAGTACGCGGATCTGCTGCGCCGTGCGGACGCGATCTTCATCGAGGAACTGCGCGGCACGGTCGCGACCGCGCAGGATGCGGCGGCCGGCCTGTGCGGCGACGCCGACGTCGGCAAGAGCTGGTACGACCTGACGAGCCAGGCGTTCGCGGTGTTCCTGCCGGTGAAGTCGGTCGGCGTGATGGGCGATGGGCGGACGTATGACTATGTGACGTCGTTGCGGGCGGTGCAGACGACCGACTTCATGACCGCGCATTGGGCGCATCTGCCGTATGCGCTGCTCGGCCGCGCGTCGAACCGGATCATCAATGAAGTGCGCGGGATCAACCGCGTGGTGTATGACATCTCGGGGAAGCCGCCGGCGACGATTGAGTGGGAGTGAGCTTTAGCGCCGAGGCGTGCCTCGATGACTGATAGCGGCATCGGATGATGCGGACGCCCGGCGGGATACCTGTCGGGCGTTGTTGTTTGTGTTGTTGGCGGTCGGATTCGGTTGACGATACTGGAGGGTCCACCATGCAAATCGACAACGCTGCGGTGCAGCAACTGACGCTACCCGGATTCGAGGCAACTCGATTGATGCCGGAGCATCGCTTTTTCTTTGCCGTGATGCCCGACCCGGACACCGCTATGCGCATGACAAAGCAGCGCGAGCGTCTGGGCCCAGCCGTGCGGATCAGCGGTCGCCCGCTCGACGCTAAGCGTCTGCATGTCACGCTGTACAGTTTGGGCGACTTCGTGTATGTGCCGGAGATGGTTGTCGAGCGGGCATGTTTCGCCGCGGCAACTATCGATGTGCCACCGTTCGGCGTGACGTTTGATCAGATGCTGCGCTTCAACGGGCGACCCGGCCATCGACCTTTCGTGCTGACGGGGAGCGAGGGGCTGGACGCGTTGATCATGTTTCAGCGCAGTCTTTTAGACGCTCTCAGAGGAGCCCGTCTGCGTATTTCGGGTACGCGTTTCATGCCGCATCTCACGTTGCTTTACGGCGACGGAAAATTCGGTCGGTGCGACCTGGAGCCGATCACCTGGACCGTGAACGAGTTCATGCTGATCCACAGCTGGCTCGGCAAGACGCATTACGACGTGATCGGGCGTTGGCCGTTGACGGGCAACATCGGGACGATCTGAAAGGCGATCGTTTACGATCTGCAATTCTGCGATGGGTGGCGACCTGCCCGGAACGGCAGACGAAAGACCGCGATTCCGTTGTGGGGTGGGCAACTCGGCCTGCTTTTGGACGCAGTACGCATCTGGCCGCTTACGTATCCCGCTGTTCTCGAACGACGACTTATCAATAACAGTGCATTCGACCATTACGATCAAACTGCATTGACGCCCGTTTCGCTCCTTGCTGGATCGTCGTAGTCGAGTGTCGTTTAGAATGGGAAATCTGAATTTTTATGCTTTGAATAAATTCGCATAAGGATCATATGGTTTCCATCTGGATAAACGACGAAGAAAGAACCAGGCAGATCAAAGACTGGACGATATGGTGGGCTTCCGACAGGGAGGAGTTGATGTTGACTTGCCACTTCCCGTCCGGAAAATCTTTTCGTAGTCCGCTCGGCAATTGCAGAATCGAGCCGACTGAAATAGTCCAAGACAGGCTCCTGTCAAAGAAAGGAGGGGTGAAATTCAGCGTCGTCGACAAGGTGGTGATCTATGGCGGAAAATACGCTGCCGTCCACTATCCGGGCAGTCGAAAGATTTACGTCATGAACGCTCACGAAATCGAGCTCACCCGTACGACAAAAATCAAGAATGAACCGGTATTTCGCTATTTCGTTGCCGTGGCAAAGGCCCGAGCCGAACAAGCGAGCCTGCAGGACAAACCTATCGCCGACAACGTGCTGCGCCAGTTGGAGAAGGTGGCTCCGCATGAAGACACGGCGTTGCACGCGTATTGCACGGCACGGCATCAGTTGCGGACGCAAGGAGAGGGCTTTATTTACCCGTTTGGTGTCAACGAGAGTCAGCTTAAGGCGGTAGAGCAAGCTTTCGCCTCGCAAATCAGCCTGATAGAGGGGCCGCCCGGAACGGGAAAGACGCAAACGATCTTGAACATCCTTGCCAATATTCTATTGCGGGGGAACACAGTCGCTGTCCTGTCCAATAACAATGCTGCTGTTGAAAACATCTATGAAAAATTGAACAGGGTCGGGCTGGACTACGTGGTTGCCAAGCTGGGCCGTGCGGCAAATCGCGAGGATTTCTTTGTCGATGTTCCCGTCTTGCCGTCGGAGCCGCCTGCGCCACCTCCTGCGATGGATCAGATTCAAGCGGTTCTGCAGAAGCTGAAGCAACATCTCTATGTTCAGAACACCGTGGCTCGCCTGCAGGCCGAGGTCGATGAGCTCACCGTAGAGCTGAACTACCTAGTCGAGTGGCAGCGCGAGAATTCGGTGGCGACGCCGGTTTCTCTCGGCAAGTACAAACTGTCTCCGCGAAAATCGTCGGACCTGATGGCCTATCTGACCTATCTTGCGGAGAATCGTATTCGGCTCAAGGACCGACTCGAGCTGCTACTCAATTTTGGAATCTTTCGAGCGAAGCCATTTGAGGACTGGGAAAAGCGCAAATCGGTGATCTATGCGCTGCAGAAGCACTACTACGAAAGGACGCTGCAGGAGAAGCGATCTGCATTGACTGCCCATCGCGAAGCGCTGGTGCTGGGAAACTTCGACGCATTGCTGGATGAGCTGGTCGCAGGATCGATGGCTCATCTTAAGTACCATCTTCACCAGCATATCTCGCGGCACGAATCGTTCGATGCAGAGAATTACGGCAGGAACTTCGATGCGTTTGTGCGGCGCTTCCCGGTTATCGGTAGCGGCACGCATTCTATTGTCAACTCGGTCCATGGCGCGATTCTCGACTATGTGATCATCGACGAGGCGTCGCAACAAGACATCGTTCCCGGGATACTGGCGCTGGGCTGCGCCAAAAACCTGATCATCGTTGGCGACAGGAAACAGCTCCCCCATATCCCCCAGAAGCTTGGTATCGCTTCACCTGGCGAGTTCTACGATTGCGACAAATACAGTCTGCTCGATTCGTGCGTCGGCGTGTTCAAGGATTCGATACCGATGACGCTCCTGAGGGAGCATTACCGTTGTCACCCCAGAATCATCCAGTTCTGCAATCAGCAGTTCTATGACAATCAGCTTGTACCGATGACGCGCGACGGAGGCGAAAGCTCATTGGAACTGCTCGTCACGGCGAAGGGAAATCACACGCGCAGCAATGCGAATCGACGCGAACTGGATTCTCTGCTTGAGACGCTCAAATGGGATGGTGTGAGCGACTGGGACCAGGAGCGGCGCAGAGGGTTTATCGCCCCGTACAACGCGCAGGTGGCGCTGTCTCGCGAGCATTTGCCGGCCGATTTCGTCAAAGACACGGTACACAAGTTTCAAGGCAGGGAGTGCGATGAGATTGTCTTTTCCACGGTGCTGGACAAGAAGTACCGGAGTCAACAAAGCTTGGGTTTCGTCGATGATCCGCACTTGGTCAATGTGGCTGTATCGAGAGCGAGGCACAAATTCACGTTGGTGACGGGAGATGACGTTTTTGCTGCAACCAATGGACATATTGCGGCACTGATTCGCCATATCGAATACTACGCCCCCGAGAAGCAGATCCATCGCGCTCCGGTTGTGTCTGCTTTCGACCTGCTATACAAGGAGTATGACGCGTCACTCGAACGGCTGAACGCCAGGTTGCGTCCCGCCGACTCCCAATACAAGTCCGAACAGATCGTCGCGCAGATACTGCGTGAAGTATTGTCCGGCGACGCTTATCGGGCGATGACATTCCACTCGCAGATTGCCTTGATTCAGTTGGTGTCCATGACGAACGGCACCCTGACGTCACGGGAGCGGGATTTCATGAAAAATCGTGCGAGTTGTGATTTCGTGCTGTATTTCAAGGTGGGGAAGACGCCGTTGGGTGTGATCGAAGTGGACGGCGGATCGCACGGCACGGCGCAACAAATCGAACGGGATGAGCTGAAAGACAGCATTCTGAGGAAAAGCGGAATCCCCTTGCTCCGGTTGCAGACTGTTGAAAGTCATATCGAAGAAAAGGTCGCAGCCTTTTTGACCCAGTGGGCAAGCGGTACCGAAACTGCTTGATATGGATCGCGTTGCCGTGAAGTTGTCACACATGCGCCCGCCCGAGCGACCGCAGATACATCGGAACTTTCGCCTTGGTCGTCGCCTGAACCCGCGACATCAGCGCATGATCGATGCGATCCAGCCCATAAGTCCGCGAAATATCCTGCTGCAACCGGCACCACAGATGGCCGGCCATCTCCGCATCGACCATCGCGCGGTGCGCACGGCCCGATTGCGGCAGCCGCAGCATCTCGGCCAGGCTCGACAGGCGGTGACTCCGCGCGTCCGGGTAGATCCGTCGCGCCACCAGCATCGTGCACGCAAACGCATGGTCGGCCGACATGCCGAGCATCCCGAGTTCCGACTGCCAGAAGCGCTTGTCGAAACCGGCGTTGTGGGCCACGACCGCATGCTGGCCGACGAACGCCGCCGCTTCCTTCATGACTTCGGAAGCCGGGGGCGCCGCCGCGATCATGTCGTTCGTGATGCCCGTGAGCGCGACGACGTCGGACGGGATGCGTCGGCCTGCATTCATCAAACTCTGGAAACGGTCGACGACCTGCCCGTCGCGCAGCAGGATGACGGCAATTTCGGTTGCACGGTCGCCCAGATTCGGCGACAGCCCGGTTGTTTCGAAGTCCAGTACCGCGACGGTTTGCATGTTGAATTCGGGTGCTTCATTAGAAGATGTCGAGTGTGGCCGAGAGGGTAGCATCTTCGGGCGCGCGAACGGCGGGTTCGTCGAGCGGCGAGTGGGCAGGCTGCCGATTGACGATAATGAAAATCTCAGCCCGTCGGGATGATTTTCAGTCTCGACCGCACCCGCGATAACGAAGGTGAATCAGCGGATAAGGCCGCCCTTGTCCATCCAGCTCCGATCGCCCGCAGCGCTCGAATCCGAGCCGTTCATAGAATCGTGCCGCCGCTTCGTTCTGTTCGTTGACGTCGGTCGACAGGTCGGGATGGCGCTTGATCGCGTCTTCGACGAGCAGCCGCCCGATCCCCGCGCGATGGTGGGCGGGATCGACGAACAGCGCTGCCATGTGGCTGCCGTCGAGCAGCATGAAGCCGATCGGGCGATCGGTTTCGTCGACGGCCAGATCGAGCGGTGCGCCCGGCAGAAACGCGACGACTTCGGATTCGATCGCGCGACGATCATCGTCGCTCAGGAAATGATGCGTGGCATCGACGGCTTGGCGCCAGACGTCCAGTACGCGTGTGCCGTCGGCCTCGGTGGATTGTCGAATTCTGATCATGGTTTGATGTGGGATGACTTGGCGCTCGGCTGGGGCCGCCTCGGTGACGGAGCGAACGCGTCGCGATGATGCGCAAGCGACCGCGGAAGTGTTAGGCGGATGGCGGCCGCATGTTGTCCAGCACCGCCGCCCGCTCCATCGCCCGTCGCGCGACGTCCCGTACGCCCCCGCTCATCGGCAAATCGTCGCGGTCGAGTTCGTCGATGCCGAACCAGCGCGCGTCGAGCGCATCGTCGCCGGCGGCCGGCGTGCCGCGCAGCCATCTGCACAGCACCGCGACCATGACGAAATGCTGGCGCACGGCGCCGCGCGCATCGTAATCGAATGCGTCCAGCGCGGTAAAGGCGTCGAGCGCCTCCACGTCGATCGTCGTTTCTTCCGCGATCTCGCGCACGACCGCCTCGGCAAGCGGCTCGCCCGGCTCGATCTTGCCGCCGGGGAACCCCCAGCAGCCGGCATCGGGCGGGTTCGCGCGGCGCACGAGCAGCACGTCGCGCTCGCGCAGCACGATGCCGATCACGGCGGGAACGGGGCGCAACGGTGCAGCGTTGCCGGTTGCGGACGTGCCGGTTGCGGACGTGCCGGTAGCGGACGTGCCGGTAGCGGACATGGTCGGGCCTACCCGTTGGTTCGAACAAATGCGGGTGCGGGGACACCGCTCATCGCGCGTCCCCGGTACGCCGTTCGATCGCGCGGATCACGGCGACCATGTCGGCCGCGCCATGGCCGGCCTGCTCGGTTTCCGCGTAAAGCGCATGGCAGATGTCGAGCAGCGGCGACGCGATGCCGATGCCGCGCGCGGACTCGGCGACGAGGCGCGCGTTCTTCAGCACGTCGCTGATCGCGGCCTGCACCGAGAAATCTTCCGTGACGAACTTGCCGAGCTTCACGCGCGACACGTCGCTCGCCATCGGGCCGGCATTCAGCACGTCGGCGAAGCGCGCGAGGTCGATGCCGTGACGTTGCGCGAAGTGCGTGGCTTCGGCGAGACCGGTGACCATCGTGATCAGGAACAGGTTGACGGCGAGCTTCATCGTCAGCGCCGCCGGCACGTCGCCGCACACGAAGCTGTCGCGGCACAGCGGCTTCACGAGCGTGCGGATGGCATCGACATCGTCCGGCGCGCCGGCCAGCATCACGACGAGCTGACCGGCTTCGGCCGGCTTGCGCGAGCCCGATACCGGCGCCTCGACGTAGCGGCCCGACGCGGCGGCGATGTCGTCGGCGAGCGCGCGAGAATACTCGGGCGCATTCGTGCCCATGTTGACGATCGTGTGTCCACCGACCCGCGCGGCAAAAGCACGTGTGCCGCGGGCGAGAGCGGCATCGATGGCCGCGTCGTTCGCGAGCATCAGGATCACGGTGCGGCAGGACGCGAATACGTCGTCGATGCCGTCGGCCACCCGTGCGCCGGCGTCGCGCAGTGCATCGTCGCTGCCGTGAGAACGACTCCACACGACGAGCGGCGTGCCGGCCCGCGCGAGATTGAGCGCCATCGGCGTGCCCATCACGCCGAGGCCGACGAATCCGACTGCGGTTTGCATGATGCTGCTCCCACGGTGGGTGATGCGATCGTGGGCGTCAGTATCGCAGCGTTTGCGCATGCCTGCCATCCGGCCCGCGCGACGCGGCAGCCGCGTCATCGCCGCGACGCGATCTCCGCGAGGTACGGCCACGGATAGATGCCGCGTGCATGGCCGTCGCCGAACAGGAAGCGCACGCCGTAGCCGAGCGCTTCCACGCCGTCCAACGTCAGGCTGGCCCGCGCGTCGATATGGCCGCCATCGAAGCGGATTCTCCGGCATTGCGCACACGGGCAATCGCCGCGCAAGCGCGCATAGCCGATGCGTTGCGTGACGCCGTCGGGCCAGTGCAACGTCAGTGCATGCGCGGGGTGATCGAGTGCGATTTCGGTCGGCGCGATCATCGCGACGCCTCGTCGATCTGTCCGATCGCGATCCGCGCGGCCTTGCGTACTTCGGGGTCGCGATCGTCGAGTGCGCCGTGCAGCGCCGGCAGTGTCTCCCGGTCGCGCAATTCGCCGAGCGCGAGTGCGGCTTCCTTGCGCAGATTGCTGATCGCATGCGAGAGCAGCGCGACGACGGCCGATGCCGCGGCTGCATCGCGCAATTGGCCGAGCGCGCGGACGGCGCGCACGCGCACTTGCCAGTAATCGTCGTCGAGCGCGGCGACGAGCGGGTCGCGCGCAACGGCGGCGCGCAGCTTGCCGAGCGTGGCAGCGGCTTCCTCGCGTACCTGCCATGCGGCGTCGCGCAGTGCCGCGAGCAATGCGGTGACGACGGCGGTGTCGCCCGCCGCCGCGAACCCGATTGCGCCGACCGCGGCGCGCCGCACGTCCACATCGGCGTCAGTGGTCGCGACGCGCGCGAGCGGCGGCAGCGCGCGGCCGTCCTTGAGCCAGCCGAGCACGACGACCGCCTCGGCGCGGACGTCCGCATTGCTGGCATCGAGCGCGCGCAGCGCCGGCGCGAACGCATCGGGGGCGCGCAACTCGCGCAAGCCGCGCAGCACGGCGGCGCGCACGAACGGCTCGGGCCGGTCGGCCCAGCGGCACAGCACGGCGCCCGATGCCGGGTTCTTGAGTTCGGACAGGCTATGCGCGGCGGTCGCGCGCACGCCGTCGTCCGGATCGAGCAGCGCGTGGCACAGCGCGTCGACGACATCGGGCTGCTCCCACGCGTCGAGCACGCGCGCAGCCTCGCGGCGCACGTCGGCCGACGCATCGTCGCGCAGCGCCGCGACGAAAGACGGCACGAGTTCGGGCGCTTCGAGATCGGCGAGTTCGAGCAGCGCGATGCGGCGCACCGATGCATCGGCTGCGGCGAGGCGCGCGACGAGCGCGGCATGATCGGCGTGATCGCCGGCCGGCACGCCCGGAAGCGGAAAAGCGGAGGAAGAAGCGGTCATGGAAAAAGTCGGTGCGGTGAATGGGCCGGCATGCGCGCTGACGCCGCGTCGCGCAATAGCGCGAGACAGCGGCGCTCGATGTCGACGAAAGCCGGCTTGGTCGTGCCGTCGCCGGTGCGGGGCCGCGCGCCGTGTCAGCGCAGCAGGTAAGGGATATCGACCTTGACCGCGCCGGTCGGGCAATCGCGTTCGCACGGCATGCAGTACCAGCATTCGTCGAACTGCATGTAGGCCTTGCCCTTGGTGACGTCGATCGCGAGCAGGTCGAGCGGGCATACGTCGACGCACACGGTGCAGCCCTTGTCGGCGATGCACAGCGACTCGTCGATCGTCACGGGCGCGCTGCTGCGCTGGAAGATGTCGTGCGGGGTATGCGGCATGGCAAGGTTCCTCAAAGGGCGGCCGCGAGCGCGGCCGGTTCGCGGATGCGCAATTGCGCGTAGGCGCCGCGTTCGTCGTCGGCAAGCGGCACGACGTACGGCTCGACCGGCCGCTTCTCGCTACGCATCGCGCCTGCGGCATCCTTGCGCAGCCAGGTGTGGCAGAACCATTCGGCATCGTTGCGATGCGGAAAATCGACGCGATGGTGGTACAGCCCCCAGCGGCTTTCGGTGCGGAACAGCGATGCACGTGCGGCCATTTCCGCGCAGTCGCGGATCGCGCGCACTTCGGCGGCGCGCATCAACTCGTGCGGATGGTTCGCTTTGATCTCTTCGATATCCTCGGTAATGGCGTCAAAGCGTTGCAGCCCGATTTCCATCTTGCGCGTCACCTTCGGCGGTTGCAGGTAGTCGTTCACCATGCGGCGCAGCTTGTACTCGACCTGCGCCGGCGCGAGGCCGCGTTCGCGCAGCAGCGGCGCGAGCACGCGGGTGCGCTCGGCGTCGACCTGTTCGTCGTCCACCGGCGCATGTTCGCGGCCGGCCACGTAATCGGCCGCGTTCTGCCCGGCGAACCAGCCGTACGTAAACGCCCCGAGCATGTAGTTGTGCGGGACGGCCGCCATGTCGCCCGCTGCGTAAAGCCCCGGCACGGTCGTCTCCGCGCGTGCATTCACGTACACGCCGGATGCGCTGTGGCCGCTGCAGAAGCCGATTTCGGAGATGTGCATCTCGACCATCTGGCGGCGGTAGTCGGTGCCGCGCCCCGCATGGAAGCGGCCGCGGCTCGGCCGTTCGTTCGTATGCAGGATCTGCTCGATGGTCCGGATCGTTTCTTCCGCGAGATGGTCGAGCTTCAGGAACACGGGACCGTTGCCGCTTTGCAGCTCCTGGTAGAACTCCCACATCATCTGGCCGCTCCAGTAGTCGCATTCGATGAAGCGTTCGCCCTTGCCGTTCGCGGTGAAGCCGCCCAGGGGCCCCGTCACGTACGCGCACGCCGGGCCGTTGTAGTCCTTGATCAGCGGATTGATCTGGAAGCATTCGAGATTCGCGAGCGCCGCGCCCGCGTGATAGGCCATCGCGTAACCGTCGCCCGCGTTGGTCGGGTTCTCGTACGTGCCCATCAGGTAGCCCGATGCCGGCAGGCCCAGGCGGCCGGCCGCGCCGCAGCAGAGGATCACGGCCTTCGCGCGGATCACGTGGAACTCGGCGGTGCGGCAGTCGAAGCCGAGCACGCCGCTCGCGTGGCCCTGCGCGTCGGTCAGCACGCGCGTCGCGACGATCCGGTTCGTGATCGCGATGCGTGCGCGCTTCAGTTGCCGGTACAGCACCTTCTTGATGTCGTGGCCCTCCGGCATCGGCAACACATACGAGCCCATGTGATGGACCTTCTTCACCGCGTAGTCGCCGGTGCCGTCCTTCTCGAACTTCACGCCCCAGCGGTCGAGCTGCTCGATCGTCGTGAAGCTGTGCGCCGCGTACGCGTACACGGCCGCTTGATCGACGATCCCGTCGTTGGCGATCGTGATCTCGCGCGTGTACTGCTCGGGCGTCGCATGGCCGGGAATCACCGCGTTGTTCAGGCCGTCCATCCCCATCGAGATCGCGCCGCTGCGTTTGACGTTGGCCTTCTCGAGCAGCAGCACGCGCAGCGACGGATCGCGCTCCTTCGCCTTGATGGCCGCCATCGGCCCGGCCGTGCCGCCGCCGACCACGACGATGTCGTATTCGTGCACATGGGTGTTCATCGTGGGTTCCTTGCAGGTTTGCGCGCCTTCTGCCGGTCGACGCGCAACCGGTACTGGAAGGCGTCGCCGCGGAAGTACAGGTGTTCGTAGTCGATCGGCGCCTCCGACGCGTCGTGCGTGAGGCGCTCGATGCGCAGCACGGGGCTGCTTTCCTCGACGTGCAGCGCGTCGACGATGTCGTCGTCGGCGAGGATCGCGTCGATCGACACGTCGGCGTGGCCGAGCGGGATGCCGCAGTCGTTCTCCAGGATCAGGAAGATGTCGCGGGTCGCGAGATCGGCGCCCGCGAGCCGCTTGCCGAGCGCCTCCGGCACCCAGGTCTGTTCGAGCGACACGGGTTCGCGGTTCAGCAGCCGCACGCGATGGATCTCGACGAGCGGCGCGCCTTCCGGCACGTTCAGCTTCGTCGCGAGATGGCGATCGGCCTTCACGGTGCGCAGGCTGCGCAACTGGTTGACGATCTCGTAGCCCATCGACGACATCGCCTCGGCGAACCCTTGCAGCGACGTCACGTTCTGGAAGGCCTTCGGCTTCGACACGAACGTGCCCTTGCCGTGCAGCTTGAACAGCAGGCCTTCCTTCTGTAGGTCGCCGAGCGCCTGGCGCACCGTGATGCGACTCACGTCGAACATCGCGCACAGTTCGTGCTCGGACGGCATCCGGCTGTGCGGCGCATAAGTGCCGTCGAGAATGCGCGCGCGCAGCGTGTCCTTGATCTGCACGTAGAGCGGGGCCGCTGACAGCGGCACGACGTTGGGTGGGGGCATCGGTCAACTTGTTATGACAAGATGAGGCGAGTGTAGCCAGCGCAAGGGCGCGCCCCAACCAAGCATTTCTGATTTCGATTTCCCGTGGCGGAAAAAGGGGGCGGCGGCGCGAGCGGGTGAACCGACCCTTGCGAGCCGAGCGGGATCGCCCACAATAAAAAACGTGGCCCGATGCGCGCCGCATGTCGATTTCCGGATGCGTCGCCCGTCGTATCGATGTAGACCGGGCAGTGCGCCGCGCGATGCGGCCGGCCCCCCGGTTTTCCGCGAATGGCGCAACGAACGAGGAGAGGCCCCATGACACGCCACATGCCGGATTCCCGATACCGCTGGGTCATTGTCGCCGCGGGCGGCCTGATGGGGTGCGTCGCGATCGGCGCGATGTTTTCGTTGCCGGTGTTCCTGCGGTCCATCGCGCACGATACGGGCTGGTCGATGACCGGCATTTCCGCGGCGATGACGCTCGGCTTCATCGCGATGGCGTTTGCGAGCATGGCGTGGGGCAGCCTGTCGGATCGCGTCGGCACGCGGCCCGTCGTCATCGCGGGGGCCGTGCTGTTGTCGGCCAGCCTGGCGCTCGCGAGCCGCGCGCCGTCGCTGCTGGTGTTCCAGCTCACCTTCGGGCTGGCCGTCGGCAGCGCGACGGCCGCGATATTCGCACCGATGATGGCGTGCGTGACCGGCTGGTTCGACACGCACCGCAGCCTCGCGGTGTCGCTCGTGTCGGCCGGCATGGGAATGGCGCCGATGACGATGGCGCCGCTGGCCGCGTGGCTCGTGTCGGTGCGCGACTGGCGCACGTCGATGCTGCTGATCGCCGTGCTGGCGGCCGTCGTGATGATTCCGGTGTCGCTGCTGGTGCGCCGGGCGCCCGCGCTCGAGTACGCGCCCGCGCCCGCGCAGGCGGCGGCCGAGTCGGCGCCTGCCGGCGCGCCGGCCCCGACGATGTCGGTCGCGGATGCGCTGCGCTCGCCGCAGTTCATGGTGCTGGTGCTGACCAACTTCTTCTGTTGCGCGACGCATTCGGGCCCGATCTTCCATACGGTCAGCTATGCGGTGACCTGCGGGATTCCGCTGATCGTCGCCGTGTCGATCTACAGCGTCGAAGGGCTGGCCGGCATGGGCGGCCGGATCGCGTTCGGGATACTTGGCGACCGCCTCGGCGCCAAGCGCATGCTGGTCGCCGGACTGCTCGCGCAGGCGTTCGGCGCGCTCGGCTACTACTTCGTGCGCACGCTCGACGGCTTCTACGCGGTCGCGACGCTGTTCGGCTTCATCTATGCGGGCGTGATGCCGCTGTATTCGGTGCTCGCGCGCGAGAATTTCCCGCTGCGCATGATGGGCACGGTGATCGGCGGCTGCGCGATGGCCGGCAGCCTCGGGATGGCCGCGGGCCCGGTGGCTGGCGGGCTGATCGTCGATGCGCTCGGCAGCTACGGCTGGCTGTACCTCGGCTCGTTCGCGATCGGGATCGGCGCGTTCCTGATCGCGACGCTGTTCCGCCCGTTCGCGAAAGCGCGACAGGAAACGGTGGCTGCGTAATCGGGCTGGGAGTGGGGCGCCTCGCGTTTTCGCCGGGCGGGCTGTGGCCACCTCCCTGGCGCGGATAAAAAATGGCTCGGACATCGCGCCCGTTCGGACGCGGCCGAACGACGCTAGGCCTGCTGCGGCGCAGCAGCGCGGCAAGTGGCTGCGATCGGCGCGCATGCGCTGCGATTCGGCCCCTAAAAGCACAATATCGAGCATGTATTCGAAGGGCCTGTCATACCGGCGTCACCCTGATAGAATTCGGCCTGCCGCATTGTTCCGATTGACTGATGAGATTGCTTGACGCTCTGGTCGAACAACGTATTGCCGCCGCCGCCGCGCGGGGCGAGTTCGACGATTTGCCGGGTACCGGCGCGCCGCAGGCGCTGGATGACGACCTGCTCGTGCCCGAGGAGGTGCGGGTGGCCAACCGTATCCTGAAGAATGCGGGCTTCGTGCCGCCGGCCGTCGAACAACTGCGCGCGCTGCGCAACCTGCACGACGAGGTGCAGGCGGTCAGCGACCGCGCCGCGCGCTGCCGGCTGCAAGCGAAGATCCTCGCGCTCGACATGGCGCTCGAATCGCTGCGCGGCGGCCCGATGGTGATGCCGCGCGACTACTGCCGGCGTATCGCGGAACGCCTGTGCGAGCGCGGGCTCGACGAAGCGCCCGCCGAAGCGGGGCCGATGTGACGTCCGGCGCGCTGCCCGACGCAGCCCCTGCCGGCCTTGCGGCAGCCGCCTCGGGCGCTGAACCCGCCGCCGATTCTCCCGTTCAGGAAGCCGCGCCCATCTCGGCGCGCGATCTGCATTTCATGCGTCTTGCGCAGGCCGCCGCCGAAGAGGCGCGCGCGGCCGGCGAAGTGCCGGTCGGCGCGGTGCTCGTGCGCGGCGACGAAGTGATCGCGCGCGGCTTCAACCATCCGATCGGCGGGCACGACCCGTCCGCGCATGCCGAAATGGCCGCGCTGCGCATGGCCGCGCAGCACCTGCGGAATTACCGGATGCCCGGCTGCGAGCTGTATGTGACGCTCGAGCCGTGCCTGATGTGTGCGGGCGCGATCATGCATGCCCGCATCGCGCGGGTCGTCTATGGCGCGGCCGACCCGAAGACGGGCGCGTGCGGCAGCGTGATCGACGCATTCGCGAATCCGCAACTGAACCACCACACCGAAGTGACGGGCGGCGTGCTCGCCGACGAATGCGGCGCCGCGCTGAAGTCGTTCTTCGCCGAGCGCCGACGCGCGCTGCGCGAAGCACGGCTTGCCCGCGACGCCGAATCCGGCGCGTCATAGGCGCGTCGCCGCCGCGCCGGTCGTTGTGGGCGCGCATGGTTTCGTGAACCGCCCACGGTTCGGACCCTCTAAGCAGGTTTGACGACCTCCGACACCTTCCGCCATGTCCTTCCAGCCCGCCGCGTCCTACACCATCCGCCTGCTGGCGCCGTCCGGCTATCCGCACGACCCCGACGCGATCAACCGCGCGCTCGAACGCCTGAGCACCGCGCAGCAGCGCATCGAGAACATCGAGGCGACGCAGCGCCGCTTCCAGCGTTTCGGCGGCACCGACGGCGAGCGGGCAGGCGACCTGAACCGCCTCGCCGATCTCGCACGGCCGTTGCCGGACATCGGGCTCGCGGTGCGCGGCGGCTACGGCGCCGCGCGCATCCTGCATGGGCTCGACTATCGCGGGCTCGAACGCCGGCTGCGCGACCAGCCGGTCGCGCTCGTCGGTCACAGCGACTTCACGGCGATCCAGTTGGCGCTGTACGCGAAGGCGCGCATCAAGACGTTCGGCGGCCCGATGCTGTCGGCCGATTTCGGCGCGGAAACGCCGAGCGACTTCACGATGCAGCATTTCTGGCAGACGCTGACGCAGCCGAGCACGACGATCGTGGCCGACGCCCCGCAGGTGCAGGCGGTGAACGTGACGGGCACGCTGTGGGGCGGCAACCTCGCGATCCTCACGTCGCTGGTCGGCACGCCATACATGCCCGACATCGAGGGCGGCATCCTGTTCATCGAAGACGTCAACGAGCAGCCGTTCCGGATTGAGCGGATGATCTATCAGTTGCACCTGTCGGGACTGCTCGCGCGCCAGCAGGCGCTCGTGCTCGGCCAGTTCACCGGCGCGCGGCCGTTCGAGTACGACAACGGCTACGACATGCAGGCGATGATCGACCAGGTACGGGCGGTGGTCGGGATTCCGGTCGTCACGGGGCTCCAGTTCGGCCATGTGCCCGACCTGTTGACGCTGCCGTTCGGCGCACAGGCGCAACTGGTCGCGAATGCGCACGGGTTCCGGCTCACGCTGTCGGACTACCCGCATCTCGGCTGACGCCGGCGATGCCGGCGCGATCGATTCGAAAGGCGGTTTCCCGCCTTTTTCTTTATGCAAATACGCAACTAACGGTCGATATTTTTCGTTGACGCCGACCTGAGTTTCGCCCGGTTTTGCACCATTTTTGTCAACAAAATCGGTGGAAGGGTATACGACGAGAAGGGCCTCCGTCTTGCCTGTGAGGCTTGATATTTCGTGCGCGTTGCACCGAATGAAGGCACGCCGGCGCACGCCGATTGTGCGAAATCCTTCAAAAGAATTGTTGACAATCTTTATGTCCACCCTAGGATGAGGACCATCACACGATGCCGATCATGAACGAGCCTGATTCCCCTCCGTCCGGTGCGGCCAGCCCTGAAGCGATCGCCGAGCGGATCCGCACCGCGATCCTCGAGCATCGGCTCGCGCCCGGCGCGAAGCTGACGGAGGCGCAGCTCTGCGACGTGTTCGGCGTGAAGCGCGGAACGATCCGCCAGGCGCTCGCGCAGCTCGCGACCGACAAGCTGGTCGACCTGGAGCCGAACCGCGGCGCGTTCGTCGCGAGCCCGACGCTGCAGGACGTGCACGAAGTGTTCGAGATGCGCCGGATCATCGAGCTGGCCGTGGTCGAGCGGCTCGCGACCGGCCCCGGCGCCAGGCGGCTGAAGGGCGTCGCCGCGCTGATCGACAAGGAACGCAAGGCGTTCGAGCGGCACGACTTCGCGGCGTGGATCCGGCTGTCGGGCGAATTCCATACGGCGCTTGCCGCGCTGATGGGCAATGCGACGCTCAGCGAGTGCCTCGAAGGGCTCGTCGCACGCTCGACGCTGATGTCGGCGCTGTACGAATCGCACGGGCGCAGCCCGTGCTCGTGCGACGACCACGACGAGATCCTCGCCGCGCTGGAGGCGGGCGATCCGAAGCAGGCGGTGACGCTGATGGCGCGCCACCTGCAGCATGTCGAACTGAAGATGCTGGACCGGCCCGCGCAAGGGCAGGTCGATTTGCGCGAAGTGTTCGGCGGCGCCTGAGCGGCGACGCGAACGCGGCCGCGCGCCACAGAACGAGCGAAATGCAGGCCCGCGGCGTTTGCCGCGAGCCGCTGGTCCGACTCCGGGCGACGATCCGGGGCGATATCGATGACGGTGGAGCGGCCTTGCGGCCGCGTCAAGGAGAAGTCATGGCTCAGTTCAGTGTGGCGCACGACAGCGCCTATCCGGCGGAAGAAGGCGGCGAGAGCGGTGGTCCGGCACTGCCGGATGGTTACAGCGAACGTCTGTACAACGAAGATTTGGCACCCCTTAGAAATCAGACATGGGGTGCGTACAACATCTTCGCGTTCTGGATGTCGGACGTGCACAGCGTCGGCGGTTACGTGTTCGCGGGCAGCCTGTTCGCGCTCGGGCTGACGAGCTGGCAGGTGCTGATCGCGCTGATCGTCGGCATCGGCCTCGTGAACGCGCTGTGCAACCTGATCGCGCGGCCGAGCCAGCAGATCGGCGTGCCGTATCCGGTCGCGTGCCGCGCGACGTTCGGTGTGCTCGGCGCGAACGTGCCGGCCGTGATCCGCGGGTTGATCGCGATCGCGTGGTACGGGATCCAGACGTATCTGGCGTCGAGCGCGCTCGTGATCGTCGTGCTCAAATTCTTCCCGCAATGGCTGCCGTACGCGGACGTCCATCGCTACGGCTTTCTCGGGCTGTCGGCGGTCGGCTGGGCCGGCTTCATGCTGCTGTGGGTGCTCCAGGCGTTCGTGTTCTGGAACGGGATGGAGACGATCAAGAAGTTCATCGATTTCGCGGGCCCGGCCGTCTACGTCGTGATGTTCATCCTCGCCGGCTACATGGTGTGGCGCGCGGGCTGGCGCAACATCGGCATCAACCTCGGCGGCGTCAAGTATCACGGCGCGGAAGTGATTCCGGTGATGATCACTGCCGTGTCGCTCGTCGTGTCGTACTTCTCCGGGCCGATGCTGAACTTCGGCGATTTCTCGCGCTACTGCCGCTCGTTCGGCGACGTGAAGCGCGGCAATTTCTGGGGGCTGCCGGTCAACTTCCTCGCGTTCTCGCTCGTCACGGTGATCACCACCGCCGCGACGCTGCCGGTGTTCGGCCAGCTCATCACGGACCCGGTCGAGACGGTCGGCCGCATCGACCATCCGACCGCGGTGATCCTGGGCGCGCTGACGTTCACGATCGCGACGATCGGCATCAACATCGTCGCGAACTTCGTGTCGCCCGCGTTCGATTTCTCGAACGTCGCGCCGCGCCTGATCAGCTGGCGCGCGGGCGGGATGCTCGCCGCCGTCGCGTCGATCTTCATCACGCCGTGGAACCTGTTCAACAACCCGGCCGTGATCCACTACACGCTCGACGTGCTTGGCGCGTTCATCGGCCCGCTGTACGGCGTGCTGATCGCCGACTTCTATCTCGTCAAGCGCGGCCGCCTCGTGCGCGACGACCTGTACACGATGTCGGAAAGCGGCGCCTACTGGTATACGGGCGGCGTGAATCGCCGCGCGCTCGCCGCGCTGCTGCCGGCCGCGGTGATCGCGGTCGCCTGCGTGATGGTGCCGGGCTGGGAGGGCGTCGCGAATTTCTCGTGGTTCATCGGCGCGGGGCTCGGCTTCGTGTTCTACCGGATGCTCGCGAGCGCGAAGGCGTAAGGAGCGGGCGATGAAGATCCGACTGATCAATCCGAACACGACGCAGCGGATGACCGACGCGATGGGCCGCTGCGCACGCGAGGTCGCGGCCGCCGGCACGGAGATCGTGGCCGTGAGCCCGCCGATGGGGCCGCCGTCGATCGAAGGGTATTACGACGAGGCGCTCGCGACGCCGGGGCTGCTTGCCGAGATCGCGCAAGGCGAGCGCGACGGTTGCGACGCGTACGTGATCGCGTGTTTCGGCGATCCGGGCCTGTATGCGGCGCGCGAGCTCGCGCGCGGGCCGGTGATCGGCATCGCCGAGGCCGCGATGCATGCGGCGAGCGTGCTGGCGCCGGGCTTCTCGGTCGTCACGACGCTCGCGCGCACCTGCGGGATGGCGTGGCACCTCGCGGAACGCTACGGGATGAAGCGGTTCTGCCGCAACGTGCGCGCGACCGACGTCGCGGTGCTCGAACTCGACCGGCCCGGCTCGGCCGCGCGCCGGATCATCGTCGGCGAATGCCGGCGCGCGCTCGACGAGGACGGCGCCGACGCGATCGTGCTCGGCTGCGCGGGAATGGCCGAATTCGCGCACGAGATCGAGCAGCAGATCGGCGCGCCGGTGGTCGAGGGCGTCACGGCGGCCGTCAAGTGGGCCGAGGCGCTCGTCGCGCTGCGCCTCGCGACCGCGAAGCGCGGCGACTACGCGCGCCCGCTGCCGAAGCGCTACGACGGCGCGTTCGCCCGCTTCAGCCCGCCGGACGGCGAGGCGGCGCAGCCGGGCCCGAATTTGCCGCAACCGCACATACACACCGTCTGACACGCACTATCTGCGCCGCTGTATGGGCGCGTATGAGCGTTTTCGCTACACTGGGCCGTCATCGCATCGGCTCGTGCGGCCGGCCTCGGGGCGCCGTGCAGCCGATGCGAACCCATTACTTCAGCAAGGCTTTCGCCGCACCTCGAACCCATGCCACTCGATCCCAACTATCCTCGCGACCTGATCGGCTACGGCCGCCATCCCGTGCAGGCGAACTGGCCGGGGCGCGCCCGCGTCGCCGTGCAATTCGTGCTGAACTACGAGGAGGGCGGCGAGAACTGCGTGCTGCACGGCGATCCGGGCTCCGAGCAGTTCCTGTCCGAAATCGTCGGCGCGGCCGCGTACCCGGACCGCCACATGAGCATGGAGTCGATCTACGAATACGGGTCGCGGGCCGGCGTGTGGCGCATCCTGCGCGAATTCGAGAAGCGTGGATTGCCGCTGACGGTATTCGGCGTCGGCATGGCGATCGAGCGTCATCCGGAGCTTGCGCGCGCATTCGTCGAGCTCGGCCATGAAATCGCGTGCCACGGCTGGCGCTGGATCCACTACCAGAGCATGACGCCGGAGCTCGAAGCCGAGCACATGCGCCTCGGGATGGAGGCGATCGAGCGCGTGACGGGCGAGCGTCCGCTCGGCTGGTACACGGGCCGCGACAGCCCCAATACGCACCGCCTGGTCGCCGAATACGGCGGCTTCCTGTACGACTCCGACAACTACGGCGACGACCTGCCGTTCTGGATGGACGTCGAGGTGTCGGGCGGCCGCACGTCGCCGCAACTGATCGTGCCGTACACGCTCGACACGAACGACATGCGTTTCGCGACGCCGCAGGGCTTCAACACCGGCGACCACTTCTTCCAGTACCTGCGCGACGCCTTCGACGTGCTGTACGCGGAGGGCGACGAGGCGCCGAAGATGCTGTCGATCGGCATGCACTGCCGGCTGCTCGGCCGGCCGGGCCGGTTCCGCGGGCTGCAGCGTTTTCTCGACCACATCGAGCAGCACGATCGCGTATGGGTGACGCGCCGTGTCGATATCGCGCGTCACTGGCGTGAACATCATCCGTATCAGCCCAATCATCGAAACGAAGGGAAAGCATGAAGGCGATGCGTTACACGTTGGAGCAACTGAACACGATGGCGCCCGGCGCATTCGTCGCGGCGCTGTCGGGCATCTTCGAACATTCGCCGTGGGTGGCCGAGGTCGCCGCGGGCAAGCGGCCGTTCGCGAGCATCGACTCGCTGCACGAGACGATGTCGGATGCGGTGGAAACCGGCGGCGAAGCGCGCCAGCTCGCCCTGATCAACGCCCACCCGGAGCTGGCCGGCAAGGCCGCCGTGCGCGGCGAGCTGACGGCCGAGTCGACCCGCGAGCAGAGCGGCGCGGGCCTCGACCAGTGCACGCAGGAAGAATTCGACAAGCTGCTGACGCTGAACCGCACGTATCGCGAGAAATTCGGCTTCCCGTTCATCCTGGCGGTGCGCGGCTATGACCGGCACGGCATCATCGCGAACTTCGAGTCGCGCGTGAATCATTCGCGCGACGAGGAGCTGCGCGCGAGCCTCGACCAGATCTACCGGATCGCGCGCTTTCGCCTCGACGACCTGATCGACGCCTGACGTCGCCGTCTGACACCGCACTCTGGGCCGCCGCGTCGCGGCGGCCCGATCGCTTCACTGAAACAAGGAAACATCATGGCTGTTCCGCTTCTCGATCCGAACGCACCCGATTTCACGCGGCGCTACGTGAACCTTGCCGACCCGCGTCTCGGTGCGCAGGCGCTCGAGGCCAGCGACGACTTCTTCGCGCCGAAGGAGCGGATGCTGAACCCCGAGCCGGCCGTCTTCATTCCCGGCAAGTACGACGATCACGGCAAGTGGATGGACGGCTGGGAAACGCGCCGCAAGCGTACGACCGGCTACGACTGGTGCATCGTCAAGCTCGCGCGGCCGGGCGTGATCAAGGGCTTCGACATCGACACGAGCCACTTCACCGGCAACTTCCCGCCGGCCGCGTCGATCGAGGCCGCGTTCGTGGCCGACGGCGCGCCGACGCAGGCGACCGACTGGGTCGAGATCGTGCCGCCGACGACGCTGCAGGGCAACAGCCATCACTACGTCGAAGCGAGCGACGCGCGTGCGTTCACGCACCTGCGCGTGAACATCTACCCGGACGGCGGCATCGCGCGCCTGCGCGTGTATGGCCAGCCGCAGCTCGACTGGGCCGGCGCGAGCGCGACCGAGCAGTTCGATCTCGCGGCGATGGAAAACGGCGGCTACGTGGTGGCCGCGAACAACCAGCACTTCGGCGTCGCGTCGAACCTGCTGCTGCCGGGCCGTGGCGTGAACATGGGTGACGGCTGGGAAACCCGCCGCCGCCGCGAACCGGGCAACGACTGGGCGATCATCGCGCTCGCGCAGCCGGGCGTGATCCGCAAGATCGAAGTCGATACCGCGTTCTTCAAGGGCAACTACCCGGACCGCTGCTCGATCCAGGCCGCGTACGTGTCGGGCGGCACCGACAGCTCGTTGATCACGCAGTCGATGTTCTGGCCGGTGCTGCTCGGCGAGCAGAAGCTGCAGATGGACAAGCAGCACTACTTCGAACATGAGATCGCGTCGCTCGGCCCCGTCACGCACGTGCGGCTGAACATCATTCCCGATGGCGGCGTGTCGCGCCTGCGCCTGTGGGGGACGCTCGACAAATGAAGACGCTTGCCATCGAACCGCTGACCAGGGAAGCCTTCGCGCCGTTCGGCGACGTGATCGAAACGGAAGGGGCGAAGCAGATCCCGATCAACCTCGGCACGACGATCCGCTTTCACGATCTCGCGAAAGTCGACGTGGCCGACGAAGGCGGCCGCCCGCTCGTCAACCTGTTTCGCGGCCAGCCGCGCACGCTGCCGTTCGAAGTGAAGATGCTGGAGCGGCACCCGCTCGGCAGCCAGGCGTTCGTGCCGCTGAACGACCGGCCGTATCTCGTCGTCGTCGCGCCGGCGGGCGATCTCGATCCGGCGAAGATCCGCGCGTTCGTCACGAGCGGCTGGCAGGGCGTGAACTACGCGAAGGGCGTGTGGCATCACCCGCTGATCGCGCTCGGCGGCGTCAGCGACTTCATCGTCGTCGATCGCGGCGGCGACGGCCTGAACCTGAACGAGCAGGATCTGCCGGAATCGCTGTGGCTCACCGACGACGCGCTGCATCCGTTGACGGCCTGAGTCGGGCCGATCGTCCGTCGATCGAAACCCGCGCGATCCGCGCGGGTTTTTTCATGCGCGTCGTTTTCAGGCGAATCAGGCCGCCGCGCCCTTGCGCGTATCGCGCGCACCCTGACCGCGGCGGCGGCGGCTCGCGACCGGCGCATGCCGCGCCATCAGCTCGGCCACCCAGTCGACGAATACGCGCAGCTTCGCGCTGACGTGCCGGTTCGGCGGGAAGGCGACATACATCGGCATCGGTTCGAGTTGCCACTGCTCGAACAGCGGCACCAGGTCGCCGCTCGCGCGATGCGCGGCGGCCATGTAGTCCCGCTGTACGACCGCAACCGTTACTCGCCGGCGCTGCGCTCGAACGGCTTCCTGTTCGTGTCCGGGCAAGTCGGCAGCCGCGAGGACGGTTCGCCCGAGCCGGAGCTGGGCGCGCAGGTCCGCCGCGCGTTCGACAACCTGAATGGGGTGCTGCGGGCGGTCGGCTGCACGTTCGACGACGTCGTCGACGTGACGGTGTTCCTCGTCGATCCCGAGGCGACGTTCGAGCGCGTCTGGGAAATCGTGCCCGAATACTGGGGCGACGCACCGCATCCGACGCTGACCGCCGTCGGCGTGACCTGGCTGTACGGCTTCCAGTTCGAGATCAAGGCGATCGCGCGGCTGCCGGAGACGGTCGACGCGTGAGTCGAGCGTTGCGGTTCGACGTTCCGCGAAGCGGAAGACGCGATGCCCGGCTGACGCGCGAAGCGCATTCACCCCCGCGCGGGCAAAAAAACGGGCCCGTCACCGGGCCCGAGAACGAAGAGGCTGGCGCCGGCGAATGATTTCCGGCGCCCGGCGGGCGGCTTACTTGACCGCACCGCCCTCGAACCACGCGGCGAGCTTCGTCCGCTCGTCGTCGGTCATGTGCGTGACGTTGCCGATCGGCATCGCCTTCAGGCGCACGGCCTGGTCGTAGATGCGCTGCGCGTTCTTCGACACTTCGTCGGGCGTGTCGAACATCACGCCGGCGGGCGCACTGCCCATCAGCGTCGGCTTGGCCGAGTGGCACGCGACGCAGCGCTGCTGCAGGATCGGCATGATGTCGTTGATCACGATCTTCGGTGCGTTGGCCGCTTGCGCTTCCGGCGCGACTGGCTTCGGCATCGTCCACACCAGCGCGCCCGACAGCAGCGCGACGCCGCCGATCGGCAGGTACCACAGCTGCTTGCCGCGGTGGCGCATCACGAAGAACTGGCGAATCAGCGCGCCGGCCAGCATGATCAGCACGAGCACGACCCAGTTGAACTTGTTCGTGTACGTCATCGCATAGTGGTTCGACAGCATCGCGAACACGACCGGCAGCGTGAAGTACGTGTTGTGCACCGAGCGCTGCTTGCCGCGCTTGCCGTAGATCGGATTCGGTTCCTCGCCCTTGAGCATCTTGTCGACCATCTTGCGCTGGCCCGGGATGATCACGAAGAACACGTTCGCCGACATGATCGTCGCGAGCATCGCGCCGACGATCAGGTAGGCGGCCCGGCCCGAGAAGATGTGGCATGCGAGGTACGCGGCGGCGACGACGTAGAGGCCCACGCAGATGCCGAGCACGCGGTCGTTGGTGCCGAGGATGCGGCACAGCGAGTCGTAGACGATCCAGCCGGCCGCGAGGAAGCCGAGCGCGGAGGCGACGGCGACGACCGGGCCCATGTCGAGCACGTTCTTGTCGATCAGGTACGTGTTCGGGGCGAGCAGGTACAGCACGAAGAACAGCGTGAAGCCCGACAGCCACGTCGTGTACGACGGCCACTTCGACCAGTGCAGGTCGTCCGGCATTTCCGGCGGGGCGACCGTGTACTTCTGCATGTTGTAGAAACCGCCGCCGTGGACGTGCCACAGCTCGCCGAACACGCCGCGCTTGCGCTGGTTCGCGTCGGTCGGCGGTTTCAGGCTGTTGTCGAGCGCGACGAAATAGAACGACTCGCCGATCCACGCGATGGCGACGATGACGTGCAGCCATCGCAGCGCGAGGTTCAGCCAGTCGGTGATGAAGCCTTCCATGAAACTCCTCCAGACTCAGATCGTTTGTCTTGATGCAGGCGCTGATTCGTCTGTCAGCTGCCGCGATAGGTGCTGTACGACCACGGCGACACGAGCAGCGGCACGTGGTAGTGCGCGCCGGTGTCGGCGATGCCGAAGCGCAGCACGACGCGGTCGACGAAGCGGGGTTCGGGCACCTTCACGCCGAGTGACGCGAAGTAGTCGCCGGCATGGAACACGAGTTCGTATTCGCCGGCGGCGAGCGCGGCGCCTTCGAGCAGCGGTTCGTCGCAGCGGCCGTCGCTATTGGTCAGCACGGTCTTGATCGCGCGGCGCGATTCGCCGTCCAGCGCGTAGAGGTCGACCTTGATGGCCGCGCCGGGACGGCCGTGCGCCGTATCGAGTACGTGGGTAGTGAGCTTTCCCATTCGTTGTGTCCTTGTGTGAATGCGAGGTTCGGCGGCGACCCGATCCATGACTGTGCGGCGGATCGAGGCTCCACGTCACGTGGCTACATACCCGTCGGCGAGCGTGAAGCGAGCGCCGTGCAGGCATTGTAAAAAGGTTCCCCGTGCAAATACGTGCGCGATATCGAAGATAATGCGCCGCGCATGAGCGGCTGTCGACGGCCCGCCCGACAGGGCTTCGCGCGTGGATGCCGGGCGCCCGGCGGGGTGGCGGGCGGCGTACCATACCGAATCCCTGAAGGACGGTATTCGGGATCGCGCATTGTGCGCGGCGCGCGCTTGGGCGATCCTCCCGCCGTGCGCGTCGGCCCGTGGCCCGCGCGTACCCCGAAGACGGCGAGCACGCCGGGTAACCGGGCCAGGGCGTTCGAACGGACGCAGGCACCGGGGCGTGCCGCGATTCAGCGTTCGAACGGCTGTGTGACCGCCTCCAGGGCAACCCGGGAGGCAGACCGACGCGGAGAACGCATGAATCTCGAGCAGCACGCTGGCGCACGCGCGCCCAACCACACCTCATCCCGCCCGACGACCCTGCTGGTCAAGCACGCCGACGTGCTCGTGACCATGGACGACACGCGCCGCGAGCTGCGCGACGCGGGGCTCTACATCGAAGACAACCGGATCGTCGCGGTCGGCCCGAGCGCCGAGCTGCCCGACACGGCCGACGAAGTGCTCGACCTGCGCGGCCACCTCGTGATCCCGGGGCTCGTGAACACGCATCACCACATGTACCAGAGCCTCACGCGCGCGGTGCCGGCCGCGCAGAACGCCGAACTGTTCGGCTGGCTCACGAACCTGTACCGGATCTGGGCGCACCTGACGCCCGAGATGATCGAGGTGTCGACGCTCACCGCGATGGCCGAGCTGCTGCAGTCGGGCTGCACGACGTCGAGCGACCATCTGTACATCTATCCGAACGGCAGCCGGCTCGACGACAGCATCGGCGCCGCGCGGCGGATCGGCATGCGCTTTCACGCGAGCCGCGGCGCGATGAGCGTCGGCCAGCGCGACGGCGGGCTGCCGCCCGATTCGGTCGTCGAACGCGAACCCGATATCCTGCGCGACACGCAGCGCCTGATCGAGACCTATCACGACGAAGGCCGCTACGCGATGCTGCGCGTGGTGGTCGCGCCGTGCTCGCCATTCTCGGTGAGCCGCGAGTTGATGCGCGACGCGGCCGTGCTCGCGCGCGAATACGGCGTGTCGCTGCACACGCACCTCGCGGAGAACGTCAACGACATCGCATACAGCCGCGAGAAGTTCGGGATGACGCCGGCCGAATACGCGGAAGACCTCGGCTGGGTCGGTCACGACGTGTGGCATGCGCACTGCGTGCAGCTCGACGATGCGGGCATCGGCCTGTTCGCGCGCACCGGCACGGGTGTCGCGCATTGCCCGTGCTCGAACATGCGGCTCGCGTCCGGCATCGCGCCGGTGAAGAAGATGCGACTCGCGGGCGTGCCGGTGGGGCTCGGCGTCGACGGTTCCGCATCGAACGACGGCGCGCAGATGGTCGCCGAGGTACGCCAGGCGCTGCTGTTGCAGCGCGTCGGCTTCGGGCCCGACGCGATGACCGCGCGCGAAGCGCTCGAGATCGCGACGCTCGGCGGCGCGAAGGTGCTGAACCGCGACGACATCGGCGCGCTGAAACCCGGCATGGCCGCGGATTTCGCCGCGTTCGACCTGCGTCAGCCGTTGTTCGCGGGCGCGCTGCACGATCCGGTCGCGGCGCTCGTGTTCTGCGCGCCGTCGCAGACGGCGTACACGGTGGTGAACGGCAAGGTGGTGGTGCGCGAAGGGCGGCTGGCCACGCTCGATCTGCCGCCCGTGATCGAGCGCCACAACGCGCTTGCGCACGCGCTCGTGGAAGCGTCGCGCTGACGCGTCGGCGCGGAGGTCGCGCAGCACGTTGCGGATCGGGTGCGCGGCCGTGGCGGCCACCGCCCGCCGCGCAACCCGCCGCGGCCACGCGCAACGGCGTGACCGGCGCGCGCGGGGCGCGCCCTGTGCGCTTACGCCTCGATCAGCGTGCGGGTGGCTTCGGCGACGAGGCTGCGCAGCCAGCGCACTTCGTCGGAGTAATGGCAGCGCTCGTGCCACAGCTGGTAATACTGCATCGGCGGGAAGTCGAGCGGCGCGGGCACGACCGACAACGGCAGGAACTTCGCGTAATGATCGGCGAACAGCCGCGTGGTCGTGAAGATCAGGTCCGACTTCACGAGCACGTAAGGCGCGAGGTTGAAGTACGGCAGCGTGACGACCACGTGGCGCTTGAGCCGTTCGCGCGCGAGATGCACGTCGATCGCGCCGCGCTGGCCGACCGAGTACGGCGTCGGCGCGAGATGCGGCGCGTTCAGGTACTGGTCGAGCGTGAGCCCGCCGCGCTTCGCGAACGGGTGCGTGTTGCTCATCAGGCAGACGATCTCATCGACGAACAGGTTCGACAGGTGCAGTTGCTCGGGCGGCTCGGGCCAGTTGCCGACGACGATGTCGAGCTTGCCGTCTTCCAGCGCGAGCTCGTAGTCGAACGCGGGGCCGAGCGAGTGGAACTCGAGCGTCGCATTCGGCGCGGCCAGGCGAAAGCGTTCGACGACGGTCGGCACGAACAGCACGTTCAGGTAGTCGGGGCAGCCGATCCGGTAGCAGCGGATCGACGTGGCCGGGTCGAAGTTGTGCTGCTGGAACTTGATGCGCTCGATTTCACGCAGCGCGTTCTGCACGGGCTCGAGCAGGCGCAGCCCGTATTCGGTCGGCACCATGCCGGATTTGCCGCGCACCAGCAGCGGATCGCCGGTGATGTCGCGCAGGCGCCGCAGCGCGGCGCTGATCGCCGGTTGCGACTGGTTCAGTTTGACGGCCGCGCGCGTGACGCTGCGCTCCATCAACAAGGTGTGCAAGACGCGCAAGAGGTACGTGTCGATCGCCTCGCGTTGCTGACTCATGTTATCTCCGGGTTATATGGCTGGGCTGATCGAGGAGTGGGTGGGGTATATCGTTTTTAATATGAACGAAAATCAGCGTCAAGAGATGGATACCCGCAGGTATCCGCCGGCCGGGCCGCGACAAGGGGCCTGAACGGGGGGCGCGCGGCGCCGCGCGGATCCGTATTGCGCGGATCCGGCCTGCGGCGCGGCGGGTGGCGACGGGTGCGTCAGTCGTCGATGCGCATGCCGACCTTCAGCGTGACCTGCCAGTGCACGACCTGATCGCCTTCGATGTGGCCGCGGGTTTCGGTCACCTGGAACCAGTGCAGGTTGTGCAGCGTCTTGCCGGCTTTCGAGATCGCGTTGCGAATCGCGTCGTCGCTCGATTGCCGCGACGAACCGGTCAGCTCGATCATCTTGTACACGTGGTCGCTCATGATGCCTCCCTGGGATATCGATCTGTTTTGCCGGTGCAAGGCGCGGTCCCGAGGCGGTTCCGCTACGGTCCCGCTACGGTCCCGCTACGGTCCGGTGCGTGCCCGGCTTCTTGAGTGATAGGTATGATGGGCGGCAACTGCAACCCATATCGGAGACGACGAACGTGGAAGTCGGATTTTGCGGACCGGGATTGATGGGCGCGCCGATGATTCGGCATTTGCTGGCGGCCGGGCATCGCGTGAGCGTGTGGAACCGCTCGCGCGAGAAGGCCGAGGCGCTGGTGAAGGACGGCGCGCAGGTGGTCGGCACGCCGCGCGAGCTGGCCGAGCGCGTCGAGACGGCGTTCGTGTGCGTGCTCGACGGCCGGGCGGTCGGCGACGTCGTGTTCGGCGAGCACGGGCTGCTTTCCGGTGACGCGAGCGCGCGTCGCGTGCGGCGCATCGTCGATCATTCGAGCATTCCGCCCGCCGTCACGCGCGACTATGCGGCGCGTGCGGCCGCGCTCGGCGTCGGCTGGGTCGATGCGCCGGTGTCCGGCGGCGTGCCGGGCGCGCAGGCCGGCACGCTCGCGGTGATGGCCGGCGGCCGCGCGGCCGATCTCGACGCGGTGCGCCCGTTGATCGATACGTACGCGTCGCGCATCACGCACATGGGCGATGCGGGGGCGGGCCAGACGGCGAAACTGTGCAACCAGGCGATCGTCACCGCGACGGTCACCGCGATCGCCGAGGCTGTGGGCCTCGCGCAGGCGAGCGGCATCGACGCCGCGCGTCTGGCCGAGGCGCTGGCCGGCGGATGGGCCGATTCGGTGCTGCTGCAGACGTTCGTGCCGCGCATGACGTCGGGGGGCCATCCTGCGATCGGCGCGCTGAGTACGTTTCAAAAGGATGTCGATGCCATCGCGGACGCCGCGCGCGACACGGGCGCGGTGATGCCCGTGTCGGCCACCGTGCAGCAGGTGCTGAGGCTCGGCGCCGCGCAGGGGCTGGCGGGCGCCGATTTCGCCGCGTTCATCGACATCGTGCGGCCGGGCAACGGTCGCCGGCAGGCGTCGTGACGGGCAAGCAAGGCGTGTGAATGGCAGATGGGCCGCCCGGAGGCGGCCCATCGAATGACTGGCGGATCAGCCGAGCGAGCGGGGTGTCGTATCGCCGGCGTTCTGGCGGCCGAGGCCGCCGCGCAGGCTCGCTTTCGTGCCCGCACCAAACTCGGGCAGGATGCGCGCACGTGCGCGGCTGGCGAACACGAGGAAGCCGAAGCCGTTCGCTTCGTACCAGTAACCACCGTTCTCGAGGCCGTCGAGCGGTTGCTCGAGCGCGTTGGCGATCGATTCGATGCAGCGCTTGCGCAGCTCGGCGATGGCCGGATAGGGCGGCTGCGCGCCGCGCACGCTGCACAGGAGCACGTCGAGGCCGGGCAGCACGTGCGCATAGAGGACGGGCTCGTCCTGCGCGCGGGCGCGGGCAATCTTGGTGTCGAGCTGGGCAAACGGCTTCGAGTGGCGCAAGACCGCGAGGAACGACTCCTGGCCATCCTGCGGCGCACGCCGACGTTTTTTCGGGAAGGACATAAACACTCGCCTCAAAAACAATTGCAAGAAATGCGGCACTTTCATGCGACCCACTCCCGGCTATGTACGCCGCATGTCGATCCTTTATAGCACACGAAAATGCTGCATTCGTGCAGTACGACGATCAATGTCTCCCGTCGACCTGCTCGCCATGATCGACACAGCCAGCGTCTTGGCGCCCGTACTGTCGTTTAGTCTCCATCATAGACCTGCTTTTCCCGCGCGTGCATTCGCCCGTCACAAAAAAGTGAGATGGGCCGCATGCGGCGGTGCATCGCATGCGCAATAAAAAGGCCCGCACGGGGCGGGCCTGGCACGCGAAGCGTGGCGCGATCAGCGCTGCTTGAGCGAATCGCGGATCTCGCGCAGCAGCACGATGTCTTCCGGCGTCGCGGCCGGCGCGGCTTCTTCCGGCTTGCGCAGCTTGTTGATGAATTTCACCATCAGGAAAATGATGAACGCGAGGATCACGAAATTGATCGCCACGGTGATGAACGAACCGTAGCCGAATGCGGCGACGCCCGCGGCCTGCAGGTCCTTGAACGAATCGGGATTACCCTTGAACGACGGGGGGATGGTGCCGAGCAGAATGAACTTGTTCGAGAAATCCAGGCCGCCGGTCAGCACGCCGATGACCGGCATGATGAGGTCCTTCACGACCGAGTCGACGATCTTCGAGAACGCGCCGCCGATGATCACGCCGACGGCGAGATCCATCACGTTGCCCTTGACGGCGAACTCCTTGAATTCCTTGATGATGCTCATGAGCGGCTTTCTCCTGTTTGGGGCGGGGGAGGCGTGCCGCGACGCGCAGGATTGCCTTGCGTCGAATGAGGGTCGGTGGCACGCCGATGGCCGCATGATAGCGAACGTGCCCCATTGCCGGTAGTCCATCTTGAAATGATTGACAAATCCGCGCGCCGGCAGCGGGCGGCCATGCGGCAGCGCGCGGCGTGCGCGGCCGGGCGTCGAGACGGACGTCGACGCCCGGCCGTCGGTGCTTCAGGTGTTGTCGTCTGTCCAGCCGTCGTCGTTGCTGCCGAGGTCCATGCCGCCACCTCCACCATTGCCGTCGCTCCAGCTCGAATCGTCGCCGCGGCCGAGGTCGAAGCCCGGGTCGGCCTCCTGCCGGTGGCGTTCGCCGTCGACGATCACGTCGCGTTCGACCACGCGCTCGCGGCCGCCCGACATCGCTTCGCCGAGCAGCACGCCGGTCAGGAGCCCGCCCATCCCGCCGCCGAAACCGCCGCCTTGCTGAATCACGACGGGCGGCTGCTGTTGCGGATAGGGCTGTTGCGGCGGGTAGGGCTGCTGCTGATACGGCTGGCCCTGGGCGCCCGTCATGCGGTCGGCTTCCTGCGCGTACACGGAGCCGCTGCCGTTCGCCGGCGCCGCGGGCTGCGCCGCCGGGTCGGGACGGCCTTCGACGCGCGCCTTCACGCTGGCGTGGCGCTGTTCGAGTTCATCGACGCGGTACGGCGGCACCGGATTCTTGCCGCTCGAGAGCGTCTCGACGAGCGTGCGCGCGTCGTTCTCGATCGCTTCGAGCTCGCCGGTCAGCGCCGCGGCGCCAGGCGCCGTCGACAGCTTCGCATCGAGCTTCAGCGGCCGGATGTCGTTCAGCACGTCGGTCGCGCGCTTGAGCTGCGTGCGGCGTTCGTCGTCGGCGCGGCCGTCGTCGGCCGTGCGCGCGCGTCGCAGCGTCCAGCGCAGCACCAGCGCGATCACGGCGACGATCAGCCCGAGGCCGATCCACATACCGGTCGACGGGCCGTGTTTTTCGGCAGGCGCGACGGCGGGAGCGAGCCCCGGCTGCAGGGTGCCCGCCTGCGTGGCCGACGGCGTGTTGCCGCGCACGCGCGCCGCATCGGCGCGAAGGCGCGACTCCGTCTGCGCGAAGCGCGACGCGTCGGTGAACTTCAGTTGCGGATCGAGCGATTTCGCGCGCTGCAGTTGCGCGAGCGCGTCGGACGCGCGGCCTTCGCGGTCCAGCACCTGCGCATACAGGTAGCGCGCGTGCGCGTTGTTCGGATGGGCATCGATGACTTGCGACAGTTGCGTGTCGGCTTGCTGCCAGTTGCGCTGCGCGATCGATTGCTCGACCTGCTGCAGCGACGGGACCGCAAACGCGGCGGACGACAGCAACATCAGCGAGAGGCCGAGTGCGGCGAGAGATTTCTTCATGGTCGAACCGGGCGCGACGCGCCCGTCTCCTGACGATCGGTTCGCGCCGCGCGCCCGGGCCGGGGCGCGACGCGGAGGCCCGCGGCGGCGGTTACTGCGCGGGCGTATCGAGCTGCTTCTTCAGCGCGGCGAGACGATCTTCGACCGACGGGCCCTTGTTCAACGCGGCGAGCTTGTCCTCGAGCGCCTTGCCGCTCGACGTGTCGGCCGAATTGAGGCGCGCGTCCGAGCGGGCGTTCTGCAGCGCGACCTTGTCCTCGAGCTTCTGGAAATCCTCGGACAGGTTCTTGCCGCCGATGCCGCCCAGCGCGCTGGCGGCCACGTCCTTCGCCTGCGCGATTTCCTGCTTGGCCTGCAGGATGTTCGAGCGCGCGTTGAGGTCGTTGCGGCGCTGGCGCATGTCGGCGATCTGCCCCTTCAGCTTGTCGACCGACGGCTCGAGCGTCGCCAGTTCGGCCGCGAGCGCATCGCGCTCGGCTTCCGCGTTGGACTGTGCGGCGAGCGCCTCGCGGGCGAGCGCTTCGTCGCCGGCCTGCAGCGCACGCTTCGCGCCGTCCTCGTACTTCTTCACCTTGTCGTCGGCCGCATCGCGCTTGCTGCGCTGGGTGGCGACCTGTGCCTCGATCTCGATCAGCGAATTCTCGGCACGGCCGATGCTGTCGTCGAGCTCCCGCACGATCTGCCGTGCGTCGCGCGACGGATCCTGTACCGAATCGGCCGCATCGTTCAGCAGGCCTTTGATCGTGCGCGAAATAGAGTCGAAAAGCGACATGAAATCCTCCGTGGTTGAAAGGCACCGCGTGACCGCGGCAATGCCCGGTGCGAGCTGGTCCCGCTACGGTTCCGCTTCGGTTCCGCTTCGGTTCCGCTTCGGTTCCGCTTCGGTCCCGGCCCGCGTGAGCCGGCGGATATTACACCACCGGTTCACTTAAATACGGCTTAAACGCGCGAGTTCAAGCGGCTCGTGCATCAGGACGCCCAACCTTTCGCGGCTGAAAGAAACGCGTGCGCACGCGCCGTGTCGCGTGTCCATCATAGGCCGAGGATGCCGACAATACGTGCCGGAAATCACGCCATTGCGGGAATTTTTACAAAAAATCGCGAAGGCCCCCGGTCGATTTCATTAAAATGCGCTGTCACGTCGCGGGAACGGATCGCCGCGCGGCGGGGTCTGTCGACGTGACAGCCGCATCTCGATGCACCCACTCTGATTCATCCGCTTGCATTTCCGCATGCGTCCGAGGGCGCCACGACCGCCCGCCATTCCGACATGCCAATTATCAAACGACCGCCTTCTTCTTCCGACAGGAACGAACCCCACTACACGCTGCGCCGTTCGCCGTCCGGAGCCTATTACCCCGATGACGACGATCGCGACGACGGCCGCCGCGCGCAGCAGCGCGGTGGCGGAGGCGGAGGGCGCCGCCGCACGTTCGGCTCGCGCGTCGCGCTGTGGTTCGTCGGCCTCATCGCGACGCTCGCGGTCGTCGGCGCGCTGATCGTCGGTTACGCGCTCGTCGTGATGGCGCCGCAACTGCCGTCGCTCGATGCGCTGACGAATTACCAGCCGAAGGTGCCGCTGCGCGTGTTCACCGCCGACCACGTGCTGATCGGCGAGTTCGGCGAGGAGCGCCGCAGCCTCGTGCGCTTCCAGGACATTCCCGACGTGATGAAGAAGGCCGTGCTCGCGATCGAGGACTACCGCTTCTACGAGCACGGCGGCGTCGATTTCCTCGGCATCCTGCGTGCGGGCGTGGCCGACCTGATGCACGGCGGCGCGCGTCAGGGCGCGAGCACGATCACGATGCAGGTCGCGCGCAACTTCTTCCTGTCGAGCGAGAAGACCTACACGCGCAAGATCTACGAAATGCTGCTCGCGTACAAGATCGAGAAGGCCCTGACGAAGGATCAGATCCTCGAGCTGTACATGAACCAGATCTATCTCGGCCAGCGTTCGTACGGCTTCGCGGCCGCCGCGCGCGTGTACTTCGGCAAGGACCTGAAGGACATCACGCTCGCGGAAGCGGCGATGCTCGCGGGGCTGCCGAAGGCGCCGTCCGCGTACAACCCGGTCGTCAATCCGAAGCGCGCGAAGGTGCGTCAGGAATACATCCTGAAGCGCATGCTCGACATCGGCTACATCACACAGCCGCAGTACGACGCAGCGATCAAGGAAGAGATTCACGTGCGCACGCCGGGCAACCAGTACGCGGTGCACGGCGAGTACGTCGCCGAGATGGTGCGGCAGATGATGTACGAGCAATACAAGGACGAAACCTACACGCGCGGGCTGACCGTCACGACGACGATCAATTCGGCCGACCAGGAAGCCGCATACCAGGCCGTGCGTCGCGGGATTCTCGACTACGAGCGCCGCCACGGTTATCGCGGCCCCGAAGCGTCGATCAACCTGCCCGCGGCCGGCGACGAGCGCGACGAGGCGATCGACGACGCGCTCGCCGATCACCCGGACAACGGCGACCTGCAATCGGCGGTCGTGCTGTCGGCGTCGCCGAACGCGGTCGAGGTGCAGTTCGTCGGCGGGGCGACCACGACGATCGGCCCGGCCGGGCTGCGTTTCGTGTCGGCCGCGCTGGGCCCGCGCGCGAACAACGCGCTGCGCATCAAGCCGGGCTCGGTCGTGCGCGTGCTGAAGGACGGCAAGACGGGCTGGCAGGTGGTGCAGTTGCCGCAGGTCGAAGGCGCGCTCGTCGCGATCGCGCCGCAGGACGGCGCGATCCGCTCGCTCGTCGGCGGCTTCGACTTCAACAAGAGCAAGTTCAACCACGTGACGCAGGCGTGGCGGCAGCCGGGCTCGTCGTTCAAGCCGTTCATCTACTCGGCGTCGCTCGACAAGGGGCTCGGGCCGGCGACGATGATCAACGACGCGCCGCTGTATTTCCCGCCGAGCGTGCCGGGCGGCACCGCGTGGGAGCCGAAGGACGACGACCAGCCGGACGGCCCGATGACGATGCGCACCGGCCTGCAGCGTTCGAAGAACCTCGTGTCGATCCGGATCCTCGCGTCGATCGGCACGCAGTACGCGCAGCAGTACGTGACGCAGCGCTTCGGCTTCGATCCGGCGAAGACGCCGCCGTACCTGCCGATGGCGCTCGGCGCGGGGCTCGTGACGCCGCTGCAGCTCGCGACCGGCTATGCGGTGTTCGCGAACGGCGGCTACAAGGTCGACCCGTACCTGATCGCCGAAGTCGACGACGCGCGCGGCCAGCCGATGCAGAAGTCGCAGCCGGTAGTCGCGGGCAGCACGGCGCCGCGCACGATCGAAGGCCGCAACGCGTACGTGATGAACAGCCTGCTGCATTCGGTCGCGACGGCCGGCACGGGCGCGGGCACCAACGCGCTGGGCCGCAACGACCTGCAGGGCAAGACGGGTACGACGAACGATGCGAAGGATGGCTGGTTCGCCGGCTACCAGCAGTCGCTCGTCGCGGTGGCTTGGATGGGCTTCGACCAGCCGAAGAGCCTGGGCAGCCGCGAATTCGGCGCGCAGCTCGCGCTGCCGATCTGGGTGAACTACATGCGCACCGCGCTGAACGGCGTGCCCGAGCAGCAGATGCCGATGCCGGACGGCCTGACCACGATCGACGGCGAGCTGTACTACGCCGATCGCACGCCGGGCAACGGGTTCGTCGCGAACGTCGACATCAACCCGGCCGAGAACGCGATCAGCGCGAACGACGCACTCGGTTCCGCCGGCGCGGCAGGGCTGGCGCCGCCGCCCGTCACGCCGCAGGAGAAGCAGCAGATCATGGACATGTTCGAGAGCAAGTAAGCGATACGCCGTTCTCCGCGCATGCGACGGGCGCCTTCGGGCGCCCGTTTTTTTTGCGTGCGGCCGGGCAGCAAAGACGGTGAATCAGAACGACGCGCAGGCCGGCACGACGGTCATGCCGACCGATTGCTGGTGAAATCGCTCGACGTACGCTTGCCGGATCGCGGCGAGCCGTGCGCGCGTGTCCGGCGTATCGTCGGCGATGATACGGACCACGAAGCTGTCTTCGCGCGTGATCGCGCCGCTTCCGCGGTCGCGCCACTGGCCGTGCGTGTCCCAGTACGTGAGGCCGTCGGGGAAGCGTGGCGTGACCGTGTCGGCGAGGAATGCCGCGCGTTCGGCATCGGTGACGGGGCCGCGCCCGGCGATGTCGCGCCCGAACAGCAGGTCGGCCTGCAGCATGCGGCTTTCGCCCGGCCGCGCGCAGGACGCAGATTGCGCGGTGGAGGTGGACGAGGGTGGCGCCGCGCAACCGGCGAGCAGGGCGAGCACCGCAGCGCATGCGGCCAGCCGCCGCATCTGCCCATTTCGTGACGATCGACCTTCGCGCGCGCAAAACGCCGCCCGCTCAACCACTTGCGCGCTTGTCCGGCGGGTTATCAACAGGGCTGTCAACATAATCTGGGGATAACCCCGGGTCGGTCTGCGCACGCACGACGCGTGGTCAGTGCTGCAGTTGCGCGTGCGCGAGGTGCATGCCGAGCGTGGCGGGATCGGTGTTCGTGCCCGACAGCAGCACGCCGACGCGCTTGCCCTGCAGCGTTTCGCGCAGCGGGCCGAGGAGCGCCGCGAGCGCGGCCGCGCAGGCCGGCTCCACCGACAGTTTCAGGTGCGAGAACAGGAACAGCATCGCGGTGCGCAGTGCATCGTCGGAGACGGTGACGATGCGATCGAGATGGCGCCGGCACAGCTGATAGCTGTATTCCTCGGTATGCGGCGCCATCAGCGAATCGGCGATCGACTGCATCGCGCTCATCTTGATCGTGTGATTGGCCGCGAAGCTGCGGCTCATCGCGTCGGCGCCTTCCGGCTCGACGCCGTACACGTGCACGCGCGGATTCGCGAGCCGCAGCGCGGTCGCCATGCCGGCCGCGAGCCCGCCGCCGCCGATCGGCACGATCACCGCGTCGAGGTCCGGCGTCTGCGTCGCCCATTCGTAGCCGAGCGTCGCGGTACCGAGGATCGTGTGATAGCCGTTGAACGGATGAATGAAGAAGCGGCCTTCCTCGGCCTCGATGCGCCGCACGAGGTCGAATGCCTGCGACGCGCTGCCCGCGAGCACGACTTCCGCGCGGTACTGCTTGCACTGCGCGATGCGCGTCGGGCTCGCGGTATGGAACATCACGACCTTCGCGCTGCTGCCGAGCCGCATCGCCGCGTACGCGACGGCCGCCGCATGATTGCCGGCCGACACGCAGGTGACGCCCGCGTTCTTGCGGGCTTCGTCGAGCGCGAGCACGTGCGTGAACGCGCCGCGCGCCTTGAAGCTGCCACTCGCCTGCAGCAGCTCGAACTTGAAGTTGACGTGCGTGCCTTCGAGGGAGGGCAGGTCGGCGCGCTCGAATACGGGCGTGCGCGCGACCCACGGCGACAACGCGAAATGCTGCGCGGCGATCTCGTCGAGCGTCGGAATCGGCTCGCCGTCGATCGTCGTATGGGCCGTGCCCTGTTGTTCAGTCGACATGACGTGGCGGGTGGCGGAGTGGGCCGGCCCGCGCACGCGGGCCGGCGTGGGGCGGGAGGCAGTCAGTGCGCGTCGACCGACATGCTGCGGATGAACTTGCGCAGGAACTGCTCGCAGCCGGCGAGCTGCGCGAGTTCGACATATTCGTTCGGCTTGTGCGCCTGCTCGATGTTGCCGGGCCCGCACACGACGCTCGGGATGCCCGCGCGGGCGAACAGCCCGGCCTCGGTGCCGTACGCGACCTTGCGCTTGTCCTGGTCGGCCGTCAGCGCGCGCACGAGCTGCGTGATCGCCGCCTGTTCGGTCGCGTCGAGGCCGGGCGCCGCGGCGATCTTCGAGAACTCGATCGCGGCGCTCGGATGCTCGCGCAGCATCTGCGGCAGCAGCGTTTCCTGCGCGTAGGCTTCGATGCGCGCGAAGATCTGTTCGGGATCGAGTGTCGGCAGATTGCGGAATTCGAAGTCGAAGCGGCACTCGGCCGGCACGGTGTTGATCGCGTTGCCGCCCTGGATCGTGCTCGTCTGCGCGGTCGTGAACGGCACGTCGTACAGTTCGTCGAACGGGCCTTCGGCGCGAAAGCGCTCGGCGATGTCGCGAATGTGGCAGATGAGGCGCGCCGCATACTCGATCGCGTTGAGCCCCTTCGGCGTCAGCGACGAATGCGCGGCGTGGCCGCGCACGCAGCAGCGGTACGCGTTGATGCCCTTGTGCGCGATGATCGGCCGCATGCTGGTCGGCTCGCCGACGATGCACCCGGACGGCTGCACGCCGCGCTTCACGAGATCGGCGATCATCAGCGGCGCGCCCGCGCAGCCGATTTCCTCGTCGTAGGACAGCGCGAAATGGATCGGCTGCGCGAGCTTCGTCGCCTGCATCTCGGGCAGCAGCGCGAGCGCCGCGCCGATGAAGCCCTTCATGTCGCAGGTGCCGCGGCCGTACAGGCGGCCGTCGCGGATTTCCGGCGCGAACGGGTCGCTGTCCCATTGCTGGCCGTCGACCGGCACGACGTCGGTATGGCCCGACAGCACGATGCCGCCGTTCGTCGAACCGTCGTGCGCGGGCACGGTGGCAAACAGGTTCGCCCAGCCGTCGCGCGGGTCGTGCGTGATCGTCGACGCGATGCCCTTCGCGGCGAGCGCGTCGCGCACCGTCTCGATCAGGCCGAGGTTCGGCACGCGGCTCGTCGTGTCCATCGACACGAGTTGCTTGACCCAGGGCAGGCTGACGAGCGATGCGTCGCCTTCGGTGGCGGCGGACGGCGCCGTCGCGTCGAGAGTGGACATGGCAAAACTCCGTCTGATGAATGAGAAATCATACTCAAAAACGCGCCCGGCCGCCTTCGCCGGGCGCGATGCGGTGCAGCAACGTCGCGCCCGTCAGGATCGCATCGGCGCTGCGTCGGCGCTGCATCAACGGGCCGCGACGGCCGCCCCCTGTTTCGGGGCGAGCGCGCGCAGCGTTTCCTTGATCGTCGACACGCGGATCGCGAGGTCGGGCGAGCGCGTCTCGATGCGCAGCTTGTCCTGGCCCGCCAGCTTGATGTGGCGATGCTTCTGCACCATCTCGATGATCCGCATCGGATCGATCGGCGGGTTCGGCTCGAACTGCAGCCCGATCGCGGCCTCGCTCGCGTCGATCTTCACGATGCCGAGCGGCTTCGCGGCGATCCGCAGCCGGTGCGTCTCGACGAGCGCGTGCGCCTGCGGCGGCAGCTTGCCGAAGCGGTCGATCAGTTCCTCCTGGATGCCGTCGATCGCGTCGCCGTGCTCGCAGTTCGCGAGCCGCTTGTACAGCGACAGTCGCTCCTGCACGTCCGCGCAGTAGTCGGCCGGCAGGATCGCGGGCGCATGCAGGTTGATTTCGGTCGTCGCGGCGAGCGGGGCGGTGAGGTCGGGTTCCTTGCCGTTCTTCAGCGCCTTCACCGCGTCGTTCAGCATGTCCGTATAGAGCTGGAAGCCGATCTCGTGGATTTCGCCCGATTGCTTGTCGCCGAGCACCTCGCCGGTGCCGCGGATCTCGAGGTCGTGCATCGCCAGATAGAAGCCCGAGCCCAGCTCCTCCATCTGCTGAATCGCTTCCAGCCGGCGCTGCGCCTGCTTGGTCAACGACTGCGGATCGTTGACCAGCAGGTACGCGTAGGCCTGGTGGTGCGAGCGGCCGACGCGGCCGCGCAACTGGTGAAGCTGCGCGAGGCCGAACTTGTCCGCGCGGTGCATGATGATCGTGTTCGCGCTCGGCACGTCGATGCCGGTCTCGATGATGGTCGTGCACAGCAGCACGTTCGCGCGCTGCGCGACGAAATCGCGCATCACGCGTTCGAGCTCGCGCTCGTGCATCTGGCCGTGCGCGATCACGATGCGCGCCTCGGGCACGAGCGCCTCGAGCATCGCCTTGCGGTTCTCGATCGTCTCGACCTCGTTGTGCAGGAAGTACACCTGGCCGCCGCGCTTCAGCTCGCGCAGCATCGCCTCGCGGATCACGCTTTCTTCCTCGCGGCGCACGAACGTCTTGATCGCGAGCCGCTTCTGCGGCGCGGTCGCGATCACCGAGAAATCGCGCAGCCCTTCGAGCGCCATGCCGAGCGTACGCGGGATCGGCGTCGCGGTGAGCGTCAGCACGTCGACTTCCGCGCGCAGCGCCTTCAACGCTTCCTTCTGGCGCACGCCGAAGCGGTGCTCCTCGTCGATGATCACGAGGCCGAGGCGCTTGAACTGCACGTCCGACGACAGCAGCTTGTGCGTGCCGATCACGATGTCGACGCTGCCTTCGTTGATCTGCGCGATCGCCGCATTCACTTCCTTCGCGGTCTTGAAGCGCGACAGCTCGACGATGCGCACCGGCCAGTCCGCGAAGCGGTCGGCGAAGGTCTGCGTGTGCTGCTCGGCGAGCAGCGTCGTCGGCGACAGCAGTGCGACCTGCTTGCCGCCCATCACCGCGATGAACGCGGCGCGCAGCGCGACCTCGGTCTTGCCGAAGCCGACGTCGCCGCACACGAGGCGGTCCATCGGCTTGCCGCTCGTCATGTCGCCGATCACGGCCGCGATCGCCGCGGCCTGGTCGGGCGTTTCCTCGAAGCCGAAGCTTTCCGCGAATTTCACGTAGTCGCGCGGGTCGAGCGCGAACGCGTGGCCCTCGCGGGCCGCGCGGCGCGCGTACAGGTTCAGCAGCTCGGCGGCCGTGTCGCGGATCTGCTGCGCGGCCTTGCGCTTCGCGCGCTCCCACTGGCCGGAGCCGAGCGCGTGCAGCGGTGCGCTGTCGGGATCGGCGCCGCTGTAGCGCGAGATCACGTGCAGTTGCGCGACGGGCACGTAGAGCTTGCTGTCGCCCGAGTATTCGAGATGCAGGAATTCGGTCTCGCCTTCGCCGAGATCCATCGACACGAGGCCCATGTAGCGGCCGATGCCGTGCTGCGCGTGCACGACCGGATCGCCGACCTTCAGCTCGGACAGGTCGCGCACCATCGCGTCGACGTTGCTCGCCTGTTCCTGCCGGCGGCGGCCCGCGCGGCGGCCGAGCGCGCCGTAGAGCTCCGTTTCGGTGACGATCGCGTAGCCTTCGCCCGGCACCGCGAAGCCGTTCGCGAGCGGCGCGACGCCGAGCGCGAAGCGCGCGTCGCTCGCGAGCCAGCTCGCGAAATCGTCGTTCGAGGATGGCCGCAGGTGATGTTCCGCGAGCAGTTGCAGGATCGTTTCCCGACGGCCGGCCGATTCGACGGTGAGCAGTACGCGCTTGCCCGACGATTCGACGAACGTGCGCAGCGACGCGAGCGGATCCTCCGCATGGCGGTCGACGGTGAGCTCGGGCAGCGCGGTCGCCCAGCCGCCGGCCGGCTGCGCGGGCAGCACGACGCGCGCGAACGGCTTCGCGAACGCGAAGAAATCCTCGTCGGACAGGAACAGCCGCTGCGGCTCGAGGATCGGCCGCTCGCGATCGTGCGCGAGGAACGCGTGACGCTGCTTCGTATCGGCCGTGAAGCGGCGGATCGACGCTTCGAGATCGCCGGTGAACACGAGGTGCGCGTCCTGCGGCAGGTAGTGGAACAGCGTGGCCGTCTCGTCGAAGAACAGCGGCAGGTAATACTCGATGCCGGCCGACGGCACGCCGTTGCCGATGTCCTTGTAGATCGGCGCGCGGCTCGGGTCGCCCTCGAAGGTTTCGCGCCAGCGGCTGCGGAAGGCCGTGCGCGCGGCCTCGTCGAACGGGAACTCGCGGCCGGGCAGCAGGCGCACGTCGCGCACCGGGTACAGGCTGCGCTGCGTGTCGGGGTCGAACGCGCGGATCGAGTCGACCTGGTCGTCGAACAGGTCGATCCGGTACGGCAGCGGCGAACCCATCGGGTACAGGTCGATCAGCGAGCCGCGCACGCAGTATTCGCCGGGCCGCACGACCTGGCTCACGTGCTCGTAGCCGGCCAGCGTGAGCTGCGATTTCAGCTTCGCCTCGTCGAGCCGCTCGCCCTGCGCGAACGCGAACGTGTACGCGGCCATGAACGACGCGGGCGGCATCCGGTACAGCGCGGTGGTCGCGGGCACCAGCAGGATGTCGCAGCGGCCCTCGCCGAGGTCGTGCAGCGTCGCCAGCCGCTCGGACACGAGGTCCTGGTGCGGCGAGAACGTGTCGTACGGCAGCGTTTCCCAGTCGGGCAGCAGGCGCACGCGCGCATCGGGCGAGAAGTAGTGGATTTCCTGCGACAGCCGCTGCGCGTCGACCGCGTTCGCGCAGATCACCGCGAGGAGCGGCACGTCCTGGCGGTTGTCGGCGAGATAACGGGCGATGGCGAGCGCGTCGGCGGAGCCGTGCGCGCCGTCGAAGGCGAAACGCTGGCCGGGCTTGACGCGGGCAACGGGTGAAGCGGACGGGGTGGAAGCGTTATCTGGCATAGGGACGACAGGGGTGGCGTGCACGGGCGCATCGCGGTGCGCCGGTCGAGACGAAAGACCTATTATAAAATCCGCTTCTCGATTTCACCTTTCCGGCGTTTCCCTTCGTGACTCCCCGACTTTTCGCCCTGATTCCCTGTGCCGGCACGGGCAGCCGTTCCGGCTCGGCCGTGCCGAAGCAATACCGCACGCTGGCCGGCCGCGCGCTGCTGCACTACACGCTCGCCGCGTTCGACGCGTGCAGCGAGTTCGCGCAGACGCTCGTCGTGCTCGCGCCCGACGATACCCATTTCGACGCGCGCCGCTTCGCGGGCCTGCGCTTCGCGGTGCGTCGCTGCGGCGGCGGCTCGCGGCAGGCGTCGGTGCTCAACGGGCTGCTGGAGCTGGCGGAATTCGGCGCGACCGACCACGACTGGGTGCTCGTGCACGACGCCGCGCGCCCGGGCATCACGCCGGCGCTGATCCGCACGCTCGTCGCGACGCTGAAGGATGACCCGGTCGGCGGGATCGTCGCGCTGCCGGTGGCCGATACGCTCAAGCGCGTGCCGGCCGGCGGCGACGCGATCGCGCGCACGGAGCCGCGCGACGCGCTGTGGCAGGCGCAGACGCCGCAGATGTTCCGTATCGGCATGCTGCGCGAAGCGATCCTGCGCGCGCAGCGCGAAGGGCACGACCTGACCGACGAAGCGAGCGCGATCGAATGGGCCGGTCATACGCCGCGCGTCGTGCAGGGCAGCCTGCGCAACTTCAAGGTCACGTACCCGGAAGATTTCGCGCTCGCGGAGGCGATCCTCGCGCGCCCCGAAAACGCTTCCTGACTTTCACTCCTCTCAATCGGAACACGCATGGATTTCAGAATCGGACAAGGCTACGACGTGCACCAGCTCGTCGAAGGGCGCCCCCTCATCATCGGCGGCGTGACGATTCCGTACGAGCGCGGCCTGCTCGGCCACTCGGACGCGGACGTGCTGCTGCACGCGATCACCGACGCGCTGTTCGGCGCGGCGGCGCTCGGCGACATCGGCCGCCATTTCTCCGACACCGACGCGGCGTTCAAGGGCGCCGACAGCCGCGTGCTGCTGCGCGCGTGCGCCGAGCGCGTGAAGGCGGCCGGCTTCGCGATCCAGAACGTCGACAGCACCGTGATCGCGCAGGCGCCGAAGCTCGCGCCGCATATCGACGGGATGCGCGCGAACATCGCCGCGGATCTCGGGCTGCCGCTCGAGCGCGTGAACGTGAAGGCGAAGACCAACGAGAAGCTCGGCTATCTCGGCCGCAGCGAGGGGATCGAGGCGCAGGCCGCCGCGCTGCTGGTGAAGCAGGGCGGCTGACGTCCGGCCGTGGCGGCGTGCGGTTCGCGCCGCACGCCGCGCCGCCGAAATGAAAAATGCCACGCGCATGCGTGGCATTTTCGTTGGAAGCGGGCGCCGCGTATGGCGAGCGCCGCGCAACCGCTCATTCGCTCATTCGCCTTCGGCGGCGATCACCTGCGCGGCGGCGTTGATCACCGACGCGATGCGGCCGACGTCGCGCAGTTGCGTGACGGTCATCCCTTGCTCGTTCTTCAGCAGCGCATAGTGCGACTTCACGCAGAAGTGGCACTTGCCGACGATCGACGCGGCAAGCGCGTACATCTCGAACTTGCGCTTGTCGACGCCGCCGTGCGTAGCATACGCGCCCATCCGCAATTCGGCGCGCTGCGTCTTCAGGTCGGCGTCGTCGGCCATCTCGACATACGGATACCACGTGTTGTTCATCCCCATCAGCGCGGCCGCCGTCAGCACGGCGTTCGTCTCTTCGGGCGACAGCACGCCGGCTTCGCGGATCGTCTTCACGAGCACCGTGCTCTTCGCCGCGATGGCCGCGGCCAGCGCCACGCCGACCGCGTCGGTGCCTTCGAGCGACGAGCGCGAGATCGTGCCGTCGAGGTTCAGGCGAATGTCCTTCGCGTAGTCGGGGATACGCGCCTTAATCGAGTCGATGAATTCCATTGATATCTCCTATGGGTTGGCCGTTAAAAAAGCCCGCAGGCAGGACGTGCGCCGCGGGCTTCGTGCATCGATGCGCTTACAGCGTTGCGCCGCCGACTGCACGGTTGCACGGGCACAGTTCGTCCGTTTGCAGGCCGTCCAGAATACGCAGGACTTCTTCCGGGCTGCGGCCGACGTTCAGGTTGTTCACCGAAACGTGCTGGATCGTGTTGTCCGGATCGACGATGAACGTCGCGCGCAGGGCCACGCCGGCTTCCTTGTCGCGCACGCCGAGCTGGTCGATCAGTTCGCCCTTGACGTCGCCGAACGAGTAGTGGTTCAGCTTGTCGAGATCCTTGTGCTCACGGCGCCATGCGAGCTTGACGAATTCGTTGTCCGAGCTGCCGCCGAGCAGGACGGCGTCGCGCTCTTCGAACTGCTTCGTGAGCTTCGCGAATTCGACGATTTCCGTCGGGCACACGAACGTGAAATCCTTCGGATAGAAGTAGATGATCTTCCACTTGCCCGGGAACGACGCTTCGGTGATCGTCTCGAACGCCGACTGGCCGTTTTCCTCATGATTGTTGAAGCCCGGCTTCGCGGCTACGACGGTGAATGCTTCGAGTTTATCGCCCACGGTTTTCATGCGGATACTCCTGTGTGAGTTGGGAAGAAGACTGAGTCAAGCTACCTCGGTGCTGCAACGATGATGTGACAGCATGCCGAAGACTATAACACTATTAATAAGACACTTCAATAGATTTTGACTAACGACCCTCATAGCTTTTATCAACCGGGTCGATAGTGTGACGCGCAAGATGCGTGCGCGAGCGTGTCACGCGGTCGCACGCGCCTTGCCGGCGCCCGGGAACTCGAGCGTGACTTCCAGGCCCGCTTCGGGGTGGCGGTTGCGCAGGCGCAGCGCGCCGCGATAACGGCTGACGAGCCGCAGCACGATCGCCATCCCGAGGCCCGTGCCGTCCGCCTTGGTGCGCGCGGTGTCGACGCGGTAGAACGGCCGCATCACGAGCGGCAGTTGATCCTCGGGGATGCCGGGGCCTTCGTCGCTCACCGCCAGTTCGACACGCGCATGCGACACGCGCGTCTCGAGCGTGATGCGCGAGATGCCGTCCTGCTTGCTCTGGCCGTACTTGCGCGCGTTCTCGACGAGGTTGCCGATCACGCGGCGCATGTCGGTCTCGTCGGCTTCGATGATCGCGCTCGGCGCGAGCCGCGTGCGGATCTCGACGCCGTCCTCGCCCGACACGCGCGCGGCGACTTCGTGCGCGATCGACGACAGGTCGACCGGTTCGGGCTTGCGCTGCGACGGGCGTGCGTAGTCGATGAAGGCCGCGATGATGCGGTCCATCTGCTCGATGTCGTCGACCATCGCATCCTTCGTCGCCTGGTCGGACGGGCTCATCTCGGTTTCGAGCCGCAGCCGCGCGAGCGGCGTGCGCAGGTCGTGCGAGATGCCCGCGAGCATCAGCGCGCGATCGGCCTCGAGCTGTTCGAGGTCGCGCACCATCTGGTTGAAGCTGCGGTTGGTTTCGGCCGCGACGCCCATCCCGCGCTCGGGCAGCGGCTCGGGCGCCTGGCCCGAACCGACCTGGCGCGCGGCGAGCGCGAGCCGCGAGAACGGCCGGTTCACGAGGCTCGTGATGAACGCGGAGCCGAACAGCGACAGCGCGAGCGCGAACAGCCCCCAGCCGGCCCACTGCAGGCCCGTGACGTTGTCGAGCTGATCGCGGTCGAGCGCGACCCAGTAATCGTCGTCGTCGATCTTGAAGCTGATCCATACGCCGGGAATGTCGTTGACCGACTGCGCGATCACGGTATCGTCGCCGAGGCGGCTGCGGATGTCGTGCTCGATCAGGCGGTTCAGCGATTCGTCGGGCTGCAGCTTGAACTTGTCGGTTTTCTCGCGCGGGTACACGCGCACGCCCTCGTTGCTCTCGAGATCCTGCAGCAGCGCGCGCCGCAAGTCGGGATCGGAATAGAGCAGGGCGGTGCGCGTGAGCTTCACGACCGCGACGAGCTGGAGCGCGACGCGCTGCGCACGCGGCTCGCGCTCGATCACGCGAAAACTCTGGAACCACGCGGCGAGACTGACCGAGATCAGCAGCGCGATCAGCAGGAAGGTGCGCCAGAACAGCCCGCCGAACGCGAGCTGCAGAAGGCGCCGGTCGATACGCATGGGACGGGCCGTGGGCGGGGCGAAACCGGGAAGGAAAAACTCAGGCGGCGCCGTCCGGGATGAACACGTAGCCGAGGCCCCAGACGGTCTGGATGAAGCGCGGGCTGCCCGGATCCGGTTCGATCAGCTTGCGCAGGCGCGAGATCTGCACGTCGAGGCTGCGGTCGAACACTTCGTATTCGCGGCCGCGCGCAAGCTCCATCAGCTTTTCACGCGACAGCGGCTGGCGCGGATGACGCGCGAAGACTTTCAGCACCGAGAATTCGCCGGTGGTCAGCGGAATTTCCTGGCCGGACTTCGTCAGCGTGCGCGTGGCGAGGTTCAGCGAGAATTCGCCGAACTCGAACACCTCGGTGGTTTCCGACGGCGCGCCCGGCAGTTCGGCCGGCGCCTGGCGGCGCAGCACCGCATGAATGCGCGCGACCAGCTCGCGCGGGTTGAACGGCTTCGGCAGGTAATCGTCGGCGCCCATCTCGAGGCCGACGATGCGATCGACGTCTTCGCCCTTCGCGGTGAGCATGATGATCGGCGTGCGGTCGTTGCTGCCGCGCAGGCGGCGGCAGATCGACAGGCCGTCTTCGCCGGGCAGCATCAGGTCGAGCACGAGCAGGTCGAAACGCTCGCGTACCCAGAGCTTGTTCATCGCGGTCGCGTTTTCCGCGACGTAGACGTTGAAACCCTGCTCGCCGAGGTAGCGGCGCAGCAGATCGCGCAGGCGAGGGTCGTCGTCGACGACGAGAATCTTGGAGGGGTTTTTCGTTTCCATGATCGGCATCTTATCGCGAATGGGAATTGGCGCACGGCCGCGTATTTTCGTGCGTTACAGTCGGTTACAAAATTTACCCGTAGTGTCGCGCCGAGTAAAGGCAGGCTATATAGATTCCTTTACTCGAAGCCGAAATTCGGTAGATACTCCCCTGCACTCCATCTTTCATCTTTGCACACCCGAATTCCGCAGGGTTTTTCAAGTACCAGAGGTAGCCGGTTGCCGCGTGACGAAGGGAACAAATCGACCAAAGAAGCGAGGACGGTCATGCGATCTGCCCGGATTGCACTGATGCTGACGATCGCGCTTGCCGGTCCGTATGCGTCGAACTTCGCGTATGCGCAGCGCCCCGAGCAGGGCGCACCGTCGCGCAAGCTGCCGCGCGGCAAAGCGTCGCAACCCGATCGCGCCGCCGACATGACGGCCCGTTCCGCCGTGCCTCCCGATCTCGAACAGCGCCGCCGCGACGGACACATGACGCCCGAAGAGCGGCACCTGTTGCGCCAGCACATCGAAGACGCCGTTCGCGAGCTGTACAAGCGCTGATGCGTGCCGTCGTTTTTCGTGCGCGGAAATGCCCGCGCGGAAAGAATTCGTAGCACTTTTTCCGTCAACTTTCGGCTGCCGAATGCCGTTGTACGGGCATCCGCACCGCCGGTGCGTTCCGGGAGTCCATGACGATGAAAGCGAACGCTGCCGCACCGGCGCCGTCGCCTGCCATGCAGTCGCCGCTCGATGCCGACGACGCGCTGTTTTTTCTCGGCCGCACCGGTTTCTCTCCCGCACCCGCCGAGGTCGCGCGCATCGTCGGCATGACGCGTGCGCAGGTCGTGGCCGACACGCTCGGCAATGCGCGACGCGAGCCCGTCACGACGTGGCCCGACTGGCTCGCCGAGCCGCCGCCGACGCGCGCGCAGCGCCAGGCGCTCACGCCCGACATGCGGCGCGACGAGCAGCGCGAGCGCAATCGCCGCTACGATGCGTTGCGGGCGGCCTGGATCAACGAGATGGTCGCGACGCCGTCGCCGCTCACCGAGCGCATGACGCTGTTCTGGCACGGGCACTTCACGTCCGGGCAGGACAAGGTGCCTTACCCGCAGACGATGGCCGCGCAGAACGCGCTGTTTCGCCGCGAGGCGCTCGGCAATTTCGGCACGCTGCTGCACGCGGTCGCGAAGGATCCGGCGATGCTGCAGTATCTCGACGGCGCGAGCAATCGCAAGGGGCGGCCGAATGAGAATTTCGCGCGCGAGGTGATGGAGCTGTTCACGCTCGGCGAAGGGCACTACACGCAACACGACGTGACCGAAGCCGCGCGCGCGATGACGGGCTGGACGGTCGATCCCGACACGCTGCGCTTCGCGGTGCGGCCCGACTGGCACGATGCCGGCGACAAGACGATCCTCGGCGAAACCGGGCCGTTCGACGGCGACGGCTTTCTCGACATCCTGCTGAAGCGGCCGGACACCGCGCGCTTCATCGCCGGCAAGCTGTGGCGCGAGTTCGTGTCCGATACGCCGGAGCCGGGTGCGCTCGATGCGGTGGCCGACCGGTTTCGCGCGAGCGGCTACGACGTTCGCGCGGCGCTCGCCGCGCTGTGGTCAACCGACGCGTTCTGGGATCCGCGCAACCGCGGCGTGCTCGTCAAGTCGCCGGCGGAATTCGTCGTCGGCTCGGTGCGGCTGTTCGACGTCGCGTACGGCGATCCGCAGATGCTCGCGAACACCGTGCGCACGCTCGGGCAGAACCTGTTCTATCCGCCGAACGTGAAGGGTTGGCCGGGCGGCGCGCTGTGGATCAACAGCACCACGCTGCTGTCGCGCAAGCAGTTCGTCGAGCAACTGTTCCGCGCGACCGAGACGGCCGGCATGCGGCCGCCGGCCCGTGCGGTCCCGACGCCGCCGAACGCGCGGGCACAGGCCATGCCGGTGGCCGACGCGGCGTCGGCCGGTATGCGCGGCACGCCCGCGAAGCCGGCGCGCGGCGGCCTGCGGTTCGATCTCGAGCGCTGGCTGGCCCAGTATCGTGCGCGGCCGCAGGCGATCGCGGGATTGTCGACCGAGCTGCAGTTGCAGCATGCGGTGCTGCAACTCTCGCCGGTCGCCGCGATCGACACGGATTCGACCGGCGGCGCGTATCTCGAGGCGCTGCTGATGGATCCGGCCTATCAACTGAAATGATGCGAACGATGACGAAGCGGGCAGCCGCCGCGGCCAAGGCGCCGGGCGGAGAACCGAAGGATGTGCGATGAACCGACGTGATTTTCTGACGCTGACCGGTGCCGCCGCCGCCGGCGTGTCGATGTGGCAGGCGCCCGCGACGGCGGCTGGCGCGACGCCGGCCGAGCGAAAGCCGGCGGCCGGGTATGCGAACGTGCTGATTCTCGTCGAGCTCAAGGGCGGCAACGACGGCCTCAACACGGTCGTGCCGTACGCGGATCCGCTGTACTACCAGTGCCGACGCAGCATCGGCATCAAGCGCGACCAGGTGCTGCAGCTCGACGCGCGGACGGGGCTGCATCCGTCGCTCGCGCCGCTGATGCCGCTGTGGCGCGACGGTCAGGTCGCGGTCGTGCAGGGCGTCGGCTATCCGCAGCCGAACCTGTCGCATTTCCGCTCGATCGAGATCTGGGACACCGCGTCGCGCTCGGATCAGTACCTGCACGAAGGCTGGCTCACGCGCACGTTCGCGCAGGCGCCCGTGCCGCCCGGTTTCGCGGCGGACGGCGTCGTGCTCGGCAGCGCCGAGATGGGGCCGTTGTCGAACGGCGCGCGCGCGATCGCACTCGTCAATCCCGCGCAGTTCATCCGTGCGGCCCGGCTCGCCGAGCCGTCGTCGCTGCGCGAGCAGAACCCGGCGCTCGCGCACATCATCGACGTCGAGAACGACATCGTGAAAGCGGCCGACCGGCTGCGCCCGCGCGGCGGGATGCGTGAATTCAGGACGACCTTTCCGGCCGGCGCATTCGGCACGTCGGTGAAGACCGCGATGCAGGTGCTGGCCGCGTGCGAAGCGTCGGGGCCCGGCGTGCAGGACGGTGTCGCGGTGCTGCGCCTGACGCTCAACGGCTTCGACACGCACCAGAACCAGCCGGCGCAGCACGCCGCGCTGCTCAAGCAGTTCGCGGAAGGGATGAGCGCGATGCGCGCCGCGTTGATCGAACTCGGGCGCTGGAACGAGACGCTCGTGATGACGTATGCGGAATTCGGGCGGCGCGTGCGCGAGAACCAGAGCAACGGCACCGATCACGGCACGGCCGCGCCGCACTTCGTGATGGGCGGCCGCGTCGCCGGCGGGCTGTACGGCGCGCCGCCGGCGCTCGGGCGGCTCGACGGCAACGGCAACCTGCCGGTCGCGGTCGATTTCCGCCAGCTTTACGCGACGGTGCTTGGGTCCTGGTGGGGGCTCGATGCGACGCGCGTGCTGCAGCAGCGCTTCGACACGCTGCCGCTGCTGAAGGCGTGAGGCGCGCCGCTCAGCGGCGGCGCGCGGCGCGCCACGCGATCCACAGCTTGCGGATCGGCGTCAGCGCGATGCGCTGGTGCAGCACCTGGTAGCCGTCGCGCGCGATTTCTTCGAGCAGCGCGCCGGCCAGCGCGATCTGCGCGCGCAGCGTGCGTTGCGCGCGGCGTTCGGCGGCGGGGATCGCCGCATCGGCCGCCGCGAGCGCGTCGCGCGCACGGGTCGTCTGGAATTGCAGCAATTCGGTGAAGGCCGGGCTGTAGCGGCGGTTCAGCAGATCGGCCGCGGTCACGTTGTAGCGCTGCAGTTCGTCGATCGGCAGATAGATGCGGCCGTGGCGCGCGTCGTTGCCGAGTTCCTGCACGAATTGCGCGAGCATCAGCGCGCGGCCGACGTCCGCGGCCCACGGTTGCGGTGCGGCCGGATTCGCCGAACTGGCGCGCGCGACCAGCGACGCGAAGGTGCCGCCGACCTGCGCGATATAGCGCTGCAGGTTCGCGAAGTCGAGGTAGCGCGCCTGTTCGAGATCCATCCCGTAACCGTTGACGAGCGTGCGCAACGCATCGGCTTCGGCGGCGATCGCCGGGTGATGCTGCGCGAGCGCCTTCGTGACGGGGTGCGACGGCTGCCCGTCGGCCAGTGCCGCGAGTTCCTTGTGCCACCACGCGAGCTTCGTGTGGCCGACCGTCGGATCGCTGGTTTCCTTGACGGTTTCCTCGAGTTCGCGGCGCAGCGCGAACAGCGCGGTCAGGCGCGGCTGCGTGGCGAGCGGCGCCTGGCGCAGCGCGTAGTAGACGCTGGAGCCTGCGGGGGCGGCCTTTTGCTGACAGTAGTCGTCGAAGTTCACGGGCTGAATCGGGTGGGGCGGGTTCGGGGGACGCGCGGCGGCGCGTTGCCGAAACGTCGAGCGCGGCATTCTAGCACCGCGGCACGACGGGCGCCGGCAGGGCGAGACAAGACCGCAGGGATCGGGTAGAATCTCGCGCTCGCCTGATCGGGCGTGCCGGTTTTCGGGCCGGCGTGAAGTCCCGGGCGCGTGGAGCACGCATCTTGCGTGCCGCGCGGTCAGGCGACGGAAATGCGCGTGAGTGGCGAAATTGGTAGACGCACCAGGTTTAGGTCCTGACGCCCGCAAGGGTGTGCCGGTTCGAGTCCGGCCTCACGCACCAGAAGTCGAACGAGCCCCGTCACGGGCCGTTCGCGAAAAAGCGCTGCCGGTCGGCTGACCGCAGCGCTTTTTTGTTGATGGCCCTCAGCGGCGATGATGCCGCTCGCGCAGGCACGGTAAATCGGCGATGTGTAATATGACGCAACCATTCATGCACGCGGGCTGTTCAACCGGGGACCGTCGATGACCAACACCGTACGCACGATCGGCGTTCTGGCGCTGATGCTCGCGATGCCGGCTGTCGCGGCCACGCCTGCCGACAACGTGGCGTGGAGCACGAGCCCCGGGCCGACCGCCCGGAAGCCGCTTGACTGCCCCACGTCCATTTCCACTTCCACTTCTGCGGGGTGGCGGATCGCAGGCGGCGAGCGTCCTTCCGCGGAGTCCGTGCTGAAATCGGTCGGTACGGTGCTGGCCGTGTCCGCGCTCAGTGTTGTATCGAAGGGCAGGCTGCAACAATCCGGAACCGCATGCCGGCCTGCAAATGGCTCGTAGATGAGCGCTGCGTCGTTCGACAAGCAAGCGCCGCGCGTCGCCCGAGCGCGCCGCTTCGTCGTTTCCGCCACGCCTATTCCCAGAAGCTGCGGATCGCGACGGCCACGATCACCGGCACCGAGAACACCAGCGGAATCGCGAAATACTGTGCTTCGCGATCGACGACCCAGCTATAGATCACCCACGCCGCACCGATCGCGAACGTGATCAGGCCGACCGTCACGGCGGCGATGTTCAAGGCCAGCTTCGACGGCTGGCGGCGCGTTTTGGTGTTGTCGTCGTGATCGCGCGGGGACGATTTCATCGGAAGAGTGCGGCCTCGTGCCGGAACAAGGGTAAAGGCACAGGAAACCCCATCCGCGCGGATCGCGCAAGGGCCGGCGCGGGCCGGCCCTTGCCACGTCCGTTCCCGCCCGTTACAACCCGAACGACGCGGCCAGTTCGTCGAGCAGTTCGCGCTGAAACGCGACGAACCGCTCGCCCGGCTGCTGCGCGATCGCGAGGTCGAGCATCGGATCGGCGACCTCGGTGCGAATGCCGGCCAGTTCCTCGACGATCGCGAGCCCGCAGAACGGCACGTACGCCTCCGAATAGCCGCCTTCGTGAACGATCACGAGCCGCCCGCCGCAATGGCGCTGCGCGGCGTCCTTCACCGCGCGGGTCATGAACCGGTAGCTGTCGGTATGCAGCTGCATGCGCGCGAGCGGATCGACCGCGCTCGCGTCGAGGCCGCTCGCGACGACGATCAGCTCGGGGCGAAAACGGGCGAGCGCCGGCAGCACGATCCGCTCGAACGCATATCGGTAGGCATCGTCGCCGCTGCCCGCGAGCAGCGGCACGTTCAGGTTCGCGCCGATGCCCGCGCCTTCGCCTCGGTCGTCCGCGCCGCTGTAGCCGGGCGGAAAGCAGCGATCCTGGTGCAGCGAGATCGTCAACGTATCCGGATCGTCGTAGTAGATCGACTGCGTGCCGTTGCCGTGATGTACGTCCCAGTCGATCACCGCGACGCGCTCGATGCCGTGCTTCGCGCGCGCGGCCTCGATCGCGATCGGGATGTTCGCGAGCAGGCAGAAGCCCATCGGGCGGTCGCGCAGGCAGTGATGGCCGGGCGGACGCGACAGCGAGAACGCATTCGCCGCGCGCTCGCCGACGACCGCGTCGACCGCCGCGATCGCGAGGCCGGCCGACAGCGCGGCGATCTCGTAGCTGCCCTTGCCGAATGGCGCGAGATCGCCGAGGTCGCCGCCGCTCGCGTCGCTCAGCGCGCGGAACGCGTCGAGATAGTGCGCCGGATGAATGCGCAGCAGGTCGGCTGTCGTCGCGGGCGCCGCGCCGCGCAGGTCGAGCCGGGCGGCCAGCCCCGACGCCTGCACGAGCGACAGGAAGCGGCGCTTCGAATCGGGCGATTCCGCGTAGCCCGCGCTCGACGGCGGCTGGACCCAGCCGCCGACCGGGAGGAACAGCGCGTGCGTGCCGCCGGTGTGCCAGAAAGTGCGTTCGTCGGTGAAGAAGGCAGTGCGATTCATGGGTGCTTGACCTGTCACGGTTGGGAGGAAACGGAGGGGCGCGCGCGGCGATCGATGTGGCGCAGCGCGGCGAACGACACGATCGCGACGGCCGTCGCGGCCGCGAACAGCGCGCGCATCGTGCCGCCGGCGTCGAGCATCAGGCCGGCCAGCAGCGGGCCCGCGGCGAGCCCCGCGCCGATCACGAAGTTGAGCGTCGCGACGAGCCGGCCAGACGTGTCGATCTGCGCGACCGTCGCGAGAATGAACGGCAGCACGAAGGTCCATGCGAACTTGAACCCGAAGATCGCCGCGCTGTAGCTGCCGCCGTGGCGCATCGCGGCGAGCGCGACGAGCGATGCCGCGAGCAGCGCGTAGCCGGCCGCGAGCATCGCGCGCCGCGCGAGCCGGCCGCCCGCGCACGATGCGAGCGCCGCGCCGGCGATGCCCATCACGCTCGCGATCGCGAGCACGTTGCCGGTCGACTGCGGATCGAGCCCGGCCTCGGCCGCCGCGCGGCTCGCGAACGTCCATACGCTGCCGATCGCGAGATAGAACGTCAGCACCGCGCCGATGGCGAGCACCACGAAGCTTCGCGGCGTGTGGGGCACGTCGCCGTGCGCGGTGCGCGCGGATGCCGTCCGCATGCCGAGCGACGACGGAAACCCGCGCGACAGCGGCGCCGCGAGCAGCGCGAGCACCGCGAGCGCGACGTACAGCGCGCGCAGCCCGAACGCGGCGAACACCTGCGGCAGCACGAACAGGCCGATCGCGCCCGCGATCAACTGGCCGACGACCCACAGGCCGTACACGCGGTCGCTGTTTCCGCTCGTCGCGGCGCTCGTCATGCAGAGCACCATCAGCGAGCCGCCGCCGAGCGCGGTGACGGCGCGCAGCGCGAGCAGCGCGGCAAAACCGGGCATCCACAGCGCGGTCAGCAGGTTGCCCGCGCCGAACAGCGCGATGGCGAACGCGGCGACGCGGCGCGCGTCGATCCGGCCGAGCCACAGGTACGAAGGCACGGTCGCGAGGCTGAACGCGCCGAGTTCGACGAAGAAGTAGGTGCCGATCTGCGATGCGGTCAAGCCGAGCTGCGTCGCGAGCTGGCCGGCGACGGCGGGCGCGACGAGCAGCAACAGCGGCGTGATGGCCGCGAACACGACGAGCGCGACGAGGGTCGAGCGTGCGAACGTCGACGCGCGGACGTCGGGCGAGCGGGCGGCATCCGGGGACAGGATTTTCATGGCGGGATCTCGTCGAGGGAATCAGAACAGGTGGTACATGCCGACCATCGCGCCGAACTGCGACGCGCCGGCAAGCGGTGTCGGGTCGTATTCGTAGACGGTCTGCGAGCTTTGGCCGCCGTTGCGCGCATAGCCGAGGTTCACGTAGGCGACGGTGCGTTTGGACAGCGCGTACGTGGTACTCGCGATGAACAGCGTCGGGTGGCCGATCGCCGGCGTGCGCGAATCGGTGTGGTAGACGCCGGCGTTCAGGCCAATCCCGTTCGACATCAGGTAACGCGCACCGCCCCACACGATCGTGCGCGCCGCGTCGAGGTCGCCGGTCAGGCGTTCGACGCCTGCATGGACGGTGAGCGGCAGCGCGGCGAACGCATAGCGTGCGGCGAGCGTGCCGAGTTCGCGACGCCGCGCGGATGCGTCGCCGGCCGCCGATACGTCGCCGTGCGCCTGATGCAGCACCGCGCCGACCGACAGGCCGTTGCTCGTGTACTGGCCGCCGAGCTCGAGCACGCGGCCGGCGCGCGTATTGCCGGCGACGCCGGAGGTCGCGGCGAGCGCCTCGACGTCGAAGCCGGCAAAGGTCGGCGACTGGTATTTGACCGAGTGGTCGATGAAGTTCGCGTTCATCGGCACGAGCACGCCCTGGCCGCTGTACGACCCATACCAGAGCGGGTCGTAGAACAGCGTCTTGTCGAACAGCACGCTGAACTGGCGGCCGAGCGTGACGGTGCCGACCGGCCCCGCGATCCCCACGTATGCGCCGCGAAAGAACGCATAGCCGGGCACGGTCGCGGTGCCATCGTTGAGGTTGAGGCCCTGTTCGAGCTTGAACAGCGCACGCCAGCCGCCGCCGAGATCCTCGTGGCCCTTGATCCCGATCTGCGAAGGCAGGATGCCGTAGTTTTGCAATCGCACGGCCGACTGATGTCCGTCGGCATGCGTCAGGTACTGCACGCCGGCGTCGAGCGCGCCGTACAGCGTGAGGGCGGACTGCGCGTGCGCAACGCCGCCGCATGCGGCGAGCGTCGCGGCGGCCGCGGCCATGCGGATGAAGCGGGGTGTCGTCACGTGGGGTTCTCCATACCGTGCTGCATCGATTTGTCGTTGGTGTTGTCGCGACGCAGTGTCCGTAGCGGGAAAACCTTCGAACAGTCGTCCAGATGAACGGTGCGGAAAACCCGCGGTGCCCCGCATGAACGCCGTGCGATGCCGGCGCGCGCGGTGCTGCATAGCAGCAACCGGCGGTGCACCGTTCAAATGGATGGGGCTGACGAGCGGTCCGGCACCGTGGCCCGCCAAAAAAGCGGCTCGCTATAATCGGCCGGTGTCGTTGCGCACATCAGCAGCCCGACCGGGCAGGGGAGCGGAAAGTGAGGATCACGACGGATATCGGGCAGGACCTCGACGCGCTGCGCGACGTGCCGGCCGCCATCGTGCTCGACGAATTCGCGTGGCCGACGCGGCCGTCCCGGCGCGCCGATTTCGACGGCGTCACGCGTGGCGACGCGCCGCAGCGCGAACTCGGCCTGATGCTGCTCGACCTGTACGCGGTGGCCGCGCAGTCCGCCATCGGCGAATTCGAGTACCGGTTCTTTTCGCTGCTGCAGGCCCTCATTCCGTTCGACGCCGCGTGGACGGGCGTCGCGACCCACGTGCCGACCGGGCCCGTGATGCACAACAGCTTTTTGTACCGGTTGCCGCACGCGTTCTTCACCGACTGGAAGCGTGTGCGCGATTGCGATCCGCTCGCGCACCGCACGCTGCACGGCGCGCACGGTCGCGCGGTACGGCTGACGGTCATCGAGCCGGGGCTCGATGCACGATTTCGCGATTGGTGCGTGAAGTACGGGCTCGCGCAACTGATGTTCGTCTGTACGATCGATCGCCGCTTCGGCCTGACGACGTTCGTGTCGATTTACCGCCAGGGCCTGAATCGGCCGTTCGGCGACAACGACGCACATCGTTTCGAGGAACTCATTCCGCACCTCGCGGCGGCGTTGACGATCAATCGCGCCGCGCAGCTCACGCGCGAACGCGAGCGCGCCGACACGGTCGCCCCGGCCGCGCGAGCGTTGTGCGACAACTTCGGCGTGCTGCACCATGCCGACCCCGGTTTCGACGACGTGCTGCGCGCCGAGTGGCCGGCCTGGGCGGGCCCGCGCGTGCCGGAGGCGCTCGTCGCGCACCTGCGACGCCAGTCGGGCCAGCCGTTCGTCGGCGACGCGCTGCGCATCCAGTGCGTGCCCGTCGCCGGGTTGTTCCAGATCGAGGCACGGCCACGCTCGCTGCTCGACCGGCTCAGCCCGCGCGAACTCGCAGCGATCCGCTATTACGGGGCCGGGCGCTCGCACAAGGAAGTCGCGCAGCAGATGGCGATCTCGCCGACGACCGTGCGCCATTACCTGCGCTGCGCGTACCGCAAGCTCGGCATGCACGACAAGAGCCAGATAGCCGGCGTGCTCGGTGCGACGACGGGCGGTACGGCCGACGACGAGGCGGTGGAAGCCGGCGGCATGCCGCGCTGACGCGCACGCATGACCGGGTGCCGCAGGGAGCGGCCGGCGTTGTCGGAATGGTTGTGCCCGCAACTATTGAGCGTTATGCTCGTCTGCTCTCGGAAGACGGAATCCCATCATGAACGACACGAATTCAGGGTCGGTGCGCGCGGCGGTGGTCGGGGTCGGCGCGATCGGCGGATTGCTCGCGGTTGCGTTGTCCAGAGCCGGCGTGACCGTGAGCGCGTACGCACGCGGCGCGACGCTCGATGCGCTGAATACGCATGGCGTGCGCGTGATCGACGAGGCGGGCGCAACGTCGTCGGTGCCGGTGCGGGCAAGCGACGATGCGGCCGCGCTCGGCGTGCAGGACTACGTGGTGATCGCGCTGAAAGCGCAGGCGCTGCCGGCGCTGGCCGCGCGCATTGCGCCGCTGGTCGGGCCCGACACCGTGATCGTCGCGGCGATGAACGGGTTGCCGTGGTGGTTCACGCACGGGCTCGAAGGAGCGCTCGACGGCGTGCCGCTCGAGGCGGTCGATCCGGCCGGTGCGGTGTCGGCGGCATTGCCGCCCGCGCGGGCGATCGGCTGCGTCGTGCACCTGTCGTCGAGTACCGACGCGCCGGGCGTCGTGCGGCGCGGGCGCGGCAACCGGCTGATCGTCGGCACGCCCGATCCGCGGCTCGACGTGCCCACGGCGCGGTTCGCCGCCGCACTCTCGGCCGGCGGTTTCGACGTCGAGTCGACGCCCGCGATCCGGACCGAGATCTGGACGAAGCTCTGGGGCAACATGAACATGAATCCGCTGAGCGCGCTGACCGGTTCAACGGCCGAGCAGTTGCTGGATGATCCGTTCACGCAGGATCTGGCGCTGCGGATGATGGAGGAGGCGGCCGCGATCGGCGCGAAGCTCGGCCTGTCCACCGGGATGAGCGGTCCCGAGCGGATCGCGGTCACGCGCAAGCTCGGCGCGTTCAAGACGTCGATGCTGCAGGATTTCGAAGCGGGGCGCCCGCTCGAGATCGGGCCGATTCTCGGCGTGTTTCCGGAACTCGGCCGCAAGCTTGGCGTGCCGACCCCGTACTGCGACGCGGTGCTCGGATTGTTGCGTCAGCGCGCGACGAACAGCGGATTGTAGTGCGCGCCCGGCCGGCGCGAATGCGCGGCCGCCGGCAACGCGCGCTTCGCGCGAGATCGCCGCGTGATGCAAAATGGGCCGCGCGGATCGCGTGTGACGCGACCCGCGCGGCCTGTCTGATTCGTCGGATCAATGCGGCCCGCGGCAAGCGGCCGTCCGGCGATGCCGGGGCCGACGCGACGCTCAGTCGTCGTGCTCGGTCGCGTGCGCGACGACCTTGTCGAGCAGCCGCTCGAACGTCTGACGTTCGCTGTCGGACAGGCATGCGAGCAAGCCGTCGTTCCACTTGCGCACGATCGGCATGATCTTGCGATACAGCGCGCGGCCGTCGGCAGTCAGCGCGATCAGCACGATCCGGCCGTCCTCCTCGCTCGCGCCGCGCTCGAGCAGCCCCTGGCGCAGCAGCGCTTCGGCCGCGCGGCTCGCCTGGCTCTTGTCGAGATTGGTGTGACGTGCGAGATCCATGATCGAGAACGGGCCGAACGCGCCGACGGCGGCGATCACGCGCGCCTCGGGCAGCGAAATGTCGAGCTTGTGCCGGTACACCTCGCCGATTCCGCGGTCGGAGTGCTTCGTGAGCACATGGAGGCGATAGGTCAGAAACTGATCGAGCCCGGCTTGACGGCCTTTCATGTCGAATCCTGAAGAAAAAGGGCGGGCCCGATTGTTCCTGTATCGCGCGCTCGGGTCAACGGTCAGTGTGCGCCGTACTTCAGCCGTGTCAACTGTTCTGCTTCGTTCGCGAGCAGATTCGCCGCATCGCGGATCGCGACGTCGAGCGTGATCGGCCCGGGAGCCGGCGAGAAGCAGCCGGAGAAATGCTCGGACAGGCGCGGCAGCGCGGCCGGATCGACCGCGCCCGACAGCAGCGACGCGGGGACGCCGGCGGCCCGCGCGTGCCGGCACGCGATGAACGGCGCCTTGCCGTGCAGCGTCTGCACGTCGGAGCGGCCTTCGCCGGTGATCAGCCAGTCGGCGCCGGCCAGTGCGGCGTCGAGCCCGACCTGGCGCGCGACCACTTCGGCGCCTGCCTCGAAGCGTGCGCCGAGCATGTGCAGCGCGAAACCGAGGCCGCCCGCGGCGCCCGCCCCCGGCAGATCGCGGCCGCGGCGGTCGAGCGCGGCCTCGAGCAGATCGGCGAAGCGGGCGAGGGCGGCATCGAGGGTCGCGACCTGCGTTGCCGTCACGCCCTTTTGCGGACCGAACACCGCGGTGGCGCCATGCGCGCCCGTCAGCGGGTTGTCGACGTCGGACATGCCGATGAATTCGGTTTCCTTCAGCCGCGGATCGAGCCCCGACGCGTCGATGCGCGCGACGTCGGCGAGCCGCGACGGCACCGGCTCGACCGGCTGGCCGCTCGCGTCGAGGCACTGCAGGCCCAGGCCCGCGAGGAGCCCCGCGCCCGCGTCGTTGGTGCTGCTGCCGCCGAGCGCGACGAAGAAGCGGCGCACGCCTTCGTCGAGCAGCAGGCGGATCGCTTCGCCCATCCCGCGCGTGCTGCGCGCATCGACCGGCACGCTCATGCCGACCGGGTCGGTGATGCCGACGATCTCGGCCGTCTCGACGATCGCGGTGCGCACGTCGATCACGCCGACCGCCGCATCGCGCGCCGCGAGCGACGCGCCGGCCACCCGCAGCGTGCGCCGCGTACCGCCGCCCGCCAGCATCGCGTCGAGCGTGCCTTCGCCGCCGTCGGCCATCGGGCAGCAGCGCACGACGGCGTCGGGCCGGGCACGGCGAATGCCGGTGGCGATCGCGTCCGCGACCTGCTCGGCGGAAAGCGAGCCTTTGAACGAATCGGGCGCGATGACGACGACAGGCGCGGACGGGCGGTGCGGCATGGTGTCTCCGAAAGGCGTGATTGGTATGAAGGTCGGGCCACGACGGTGGCCCGCACGTTATCGGAGCTTACAGGATGGCGGGGCTGGGGAGGATACGCCGTTCGGCATAGCGACGATCCGCGTGCAGGGGCGTGCGACGGGCCGCCGACGGGGCTGGGACAACCTGTGTCGCGCCGATCTGGCGGTATGAGGAAAATTGTTTGCTAGAATAGTCGATTCTTCCGGCCAAAGCCGTGCTCCGAGCCGCTTGCGCTAGCCATTCGGCGCGTGCAGGGATGGCGTGGCGCCCCGGCGCGGCGTGTGAGTGTGCGCACCTCGCGCTGCAGGCAGGCACGGCAAGGAAAACCCGATTCGCTCGAATAATTTTAGGACGATTGAAGCCATGGCTAACGTTGTTGAGAACCTCGGCAAGCTTGAACGCCGTGTGACGATTTCTTTGCCGAAAGACACCGTGCAGAAGGAAATCGACGCCCGCATCCAGAAACTCGCGAAGAACGTGCGCATGCCGGGTTTCCGCCCGGGCAAGGTGCCGCTGAAGATGGTCGCGCAACAGTACGCGGGTCAGGTCGAGGCGGAAGTGCTGAGCGACAAGATCGGCCAGGAATTCTTCACGATCAGCCGCGCGGAAAACCTGCGCGTCGCCGGCCAGCCGAGCTTCGAGCCGAAGCAGGAGCAGGCCGAGGACGCATACGCGTTCGACGCGACGTTCGAGGTCTACCCGGAAGTGAAGATCGGCGATCTGGCGACGGCTGAAGTCGAGCGCTCGACCACGACGATCGGCGACGCCGAAATCGACCGCACGCTGGACATCCTGCGCAAGCAGCGCGTGCACTACCACGCACGCGGCGAAGCCGGCGAGCACGGCGACGGCGGCGCGGACACCGCGGCGAAGAACGGCGACCGCGTGACGGTCGACTTCGTCGGCAAGATCGACGACGTCGCGTTCCAGGGCGGCACGGCCGAAGATTTCCCGTTCGTGCTCGGCGAAGGCCGCATGCTGCCGGAATTCGAAACGGCGGCGCTCGGCCTGAAGGTCGGCGAACAGCGTACGTTCGACCTCAAGTTCCCGGACGACTACCACGGCAAGGACGTTGCCGGCAAAACGGCGCAGTTCACGGTCACGATGAAGAAGATCGAATGGCCGCACCTGCCGGAAATCGACGCGGAATTCGCGAAGTCGCTCGGCATCGAAGACGGCGACCTCACGAAGATGCGCGCCGAGATCAAGGAAAACCTCGAGCGCGAAGCGAAGCGCCGCACGCAGTCGATCGTCAAGAACCAGGTGATGGACGCGCTGCTGAAGATTTCCGAACTCGACGTGCCGAAGGCGCTGATCGAGCAGGACCAGCAACGTCTCGTCGAAATGGCTCGCCAGGATCTGGCGCAGCGCGGCGTGCCGAACGCGAAGGATGCACCGATCCCGGCCGAAATGTTCGCCGAGCAGGCCGAGCGCCGCGTGAAGCTGGGCCTCGTGCTGGCCGAGCTGGTGAAGGCGAACGGCCTCGAAGCGAAGCCGGAGCAGATCCGCGCGGAAGTCGACGAGTTCGCGAAGAGCTACGAAGACCCGAAGGAAGTGGTCCGCTGGTATTATTCCAACCAGCAGCGCCTCGCCGAGATGGAAGCGTTCGTCGTTGAAAGCAACGTCGTCGACTTCGTGCTGGGCAAGGCAAAGGTGACGGACAAGGAAGTGAGCTTCGAGGCACTCGCGAGCGCATCGGCGCAAGCGTAACTGTCGCTCTTGCGGCGTGCCGGCTGTCGGAGCGACGGCCCGCACGCCGTTTTTACGTCAAGCGCACGGTTGCCATTAATATGGCGATTGAGCGGGCGGCTTCCTTCCGTTCAATTTTCCAATCGAACAAGGTTCATTGAATGATCACTCGCGCTGAATTGCTGGACATGCTTGCTTCGAACGCGCCGCAGGGTTTCGAGGCCCAAGCGCTGGGGCTGGTGCCGATCGTCGTCGAAACGAGCGGCCGCGGCGAGCGTTCGTACGATATCTATTCGCGTCTCCTGAAGGAGCGCCTGGTGTTCATGGTCGGCGAAGTGAACGACCAGACCGCCAACCTCGTGGTCGCGCAATTGCTGTTCCTCGAGAGCGAGAATCCCGACAAGGACATCAGCCTCTACATCAACAGCCCGGGCGGCTCGGTGTCGGCCGGCATGGCGATCTACGACACGATGCAGTTCATCAAGCCGGACGTGTCGACCCTGTGCATGGGCCTCGCGGCCAGCATGGGCGCGTTCCTGCTCGCGTCGGGTGCGAAGGGCAAGCGCTTCGCGCTGCCGAATTCGCGCGTGATGATTCACCAGCCGCTCGGCGGCGCGCGCGGCCAGGCATCCGACATCGAGATCCAGGCACGCGAGATCCTCTACCTGAAGGAGCGGTTGAACAACCTGCTCGCGCAGCACACGGGCCAGGACGTCGAGCGCATCGCGCGCGACACCGACCGTGATAACTTCATGTCGAGCGAGGACGCGAAGGCGTACGGGCTGATCGATCAGGTGCTGCTGAAGCGCCCGTGAGCTTAAACGGGGTGCCGCCCCGATTCGGGCCGGCGCCCTCAAACGTCCCGAGTGCCCTGAGCATCTGCGGCAAGCGCATCCAGCCGGCTCCGGTCGCGCCCTAGGCGCGGCGTCCGGAGCAATCGGCGTATCATGTCATCTACCTGTCCGGAGGCTCTACATTCATGGCGGACAAAAAAGGTTCGAACAGCGAAAAGCTGTTGTATTGCTCGTTTTGCGGGAAGAGCCAGCATGAGGTGAAAAAACTCATTGCGGGCCCGTCGGTGTTCATCTGCGATGAATGTATCGACCTCTGCAACGAAATCATTCGCGACGAGGCGGCTGCCGCCGGCGTCGAGGCCAGCCTGTCCCGGTCGGATCTGCCGAGCCCGCAGGAAATTCGCGACATCCTCGATCAGTACGTGATCGGCCAGGAGCGCGCGAAGAAAATCCTCGCGGTGGCCGTGTACAACCACTACAAGCGCCTGAAGCACCTCGACAAGAAGGACGACGTCGAGCTGTCGAAGAGCAACATCCTGCTGATCGGCCCGACGGGCTCCGGCAAGACGCTGCTCGCGCAGACGCTCGCGCGGTTGCTCAACGTGCCGTTCGTGATCGCCGACGCGACGACGCTGACCGAAGCCGGCTACGTCGGCGAGGACGTCGAGAACATCATCCAGAAGCTGTTGCAGAATTGCAACTACGAGGTCGACAAGGCCCAGCGCGGGATCGTCTACATCGACGAAATCGACAAGATCAGCCGCAAGTCGGACAACCCGTCCATCACGCGCGACGTGTCGGGCGAGGGCGTCCAGCAGGCGCTGCTGAAGCTCGTCGAGGGCACGATGGCGTCGGTGCCGCCGCAGGGCGGCCGCAAGCACCCGAACCAGGATTTCATCCAGGTCGACACGACCAACATCCTGTTCATCTGCGGCGGCGCGTTCGACGGTCTCGAAAAGGTGATCACCGATCGTACCGAGAAAACCGGCATCGGCTTCGGCGCGACGGTCAAGAGCAAGCAGGAACGCGACGCGGGCGAGGTGCTGCGCGAAACGGAACCGGAAGACCTGATCAAATTCGGTCTGATCCCCGAATTGATCGGCCGCCTGCCGGTGGTCGCGACGCTCGGCAAGCTCGACGAAGCCGCGCTGATGAAGATCCTGGTCGAGCCGAAGAATGCGCTCGTCAAGCAGTATCACAAGCTGTTCGCAATGGAGCGCGTCGAGCTGGAAATCCGGCCGGGCGCGTTGCAGGCAGTCGCCCGCAAGGCGATCCGCCGCAAGACCGGCGCGCGCGGTTTGCGTTCGATCATCGAACAGGCGTTGCTCGACGTGATGTACGAGCTGCCGACGATGAAAGGGGTCAGCAAGGTCATCATCGACGAGAACGTCATCGATGGGGACGGCAAGCCCTTGCTGATCTACGAGGACACGCCGAAGGTGGCGGGTTCGAACTGACCGGCTTGCCGACGATGTTCATCGAAAAAGGCCGTTCATGAGTCCGTGGGCGGCTTTTTTTCGTTTATCTTGTGGGTAACTCTGACTCGACACGCGGTGGTTACTTTCTTACCGAATATTTCCCGCACTTGAAGGCTTGCAATTCGTTGTGGCGGCCTCAATTACCGAACAATTGATTCCACTCATGGGGAAATGAAATGTCAGGCACCCAACTTCTCCCGCCGGAACGCATCACGCTCCCGCTGCTGCCGCTGCGGGATGTCGTCGTTTTCCCGCACATGGTCATTCCGCTCTTCGTGGGCCGGCCGAAATCGATCAAGGCCCTCGAAGCAGCGATGGAAGGCGGCAAGCACATCATGCTCGTCGCCCAGAAAACCGCGGCCAAGGATGAACCGACCGAAAAGGACATGTACGAGGTCGGTTGTATCGCCAACATTCTGCAGATGCTGAAGCTGCCGGACGGCACCGTGAAGGTGCTCGTCGAAGGCCTGCAGCGCGCGAAGGCGTTGTCCATCGAGGAACAGGAGACGCAATTCTCCTGCGACGTGATGCCGCTCGAGCCCGATCACGCCGACAGCGCGGAAACGGAAGCGCTGCGCCGCGCGATCGTGTCGCAGTTCGACCAGTACGTGAAGCTGAACAAGAAGATCCCGCCGGAGATCCTCACGTCGCTGTCGGGTATCGACGAAGCAGGCCGTCTCGCCGACATGATCGCCGAGCGCCTGCCGCTCAAGCTCGACCAGAAGCAGCACATCCTCGAGATGTTCCCGGTCATCGAGCGCCTCGAGCATCTGCTCGCGCAGCTCGAAGCCGAGATCGACATCCTGCAGGTCGAAAAGCGCATCCGTGGGCGCGTGAAGCGCCAGATGGAAAAGAGCCAGCGCGAGTACTACCTGAACGAACAGGTCAAGGCGATCCAGAAGGAGCTGGGCGAGGGCGAGGAGGGCGCCGATCTCGAGGAACTCGAGAAGCGCATCAACGCCGCGCGCATGCCGAAGGAAGCCAAGAAGAAGGCCGACGCCGAGCTGAAGAAGCTGAAGCTGATGTCGCCGATGTCGGCGGAAGCGACCGTCGTGCGCAACTACATCGACACGCTGATCGGCCTGCCGTGGCGCAAGAAGAGCAAGGTCAACAACGACCTGTCGAACGCCGAGCAGGTACTCGACGAGGATCACTTCGGCCTCGAGAAGGTCAAGGAACGGATCCTCGAGTATCTCGCGGTGCAACAGCGCGTGGACAAGGTCAAGGCGCCGATCCTGTGCCTCGTCGGGCCCCCGGGCGTCGGCAAGACCTCGCTCGGCCAGTCGATCGCGCGTGCGACGAACCGCAAGTTCGTCCGGATGGCGCTCGGCGGCGTGCGTGACGAAGCCGAGATCCGCGGCCACCGTCGCACGTACATCGGTTCGATGCCGGGCAAGATCCTGCAAAGCCTCGCGAAGGTCGGCGTGCGCAATCCGCTCTTCCTGCTCGACGAAGTCGACAAGATGGGCATGGATTTCCGCGGCGATCCGTCGTCGGCGCTGCTCGAAGTGCTCGATCCGGAACAGAACCACACGTTCGCCGACCACTACATCGAAGTCGATTTCGATCTGTCGGACGTGATGTTCGTCGCGACGTCGAACTCGCTGAATATCCCGCCGCCGCTGCTCGACCGGATGGAAGTGATCCGTCTGTCGGGCTACACGGAAGACGAGAAGGTCAGCATCGCCCAGCGTTACCTGCTGCCGAAGCAGAAGAAGAACAACGGGCTGAAGGAAGGCGAGGTCGAGGTCACCGAACAGGCGATCCGCGACATCATCCGCTACTACACGCGCGAAGCCGGTGTGCGTTCGCTCGAGCGGGAAGTGTCGAAGATCTGCCGCAAGGTCGTGAAGATGCTGCTGCTGAAGAAGGCATCGGGTGCGATCAAGGTCGATGGCGAGAACCTCGACACGTTCCTCGGCGTGCGCAAGTACGACTTCGGCCTCGCGGCGAAGGAAAACCAGGTCGGTCAGGTGACGGGCCTCGCGTGGACGGAAGTCGGCGGCGACCTGCTGACGATCGAAGCCGCGGTGATGCCGGGCAAGGGCAACGTGATTCGTACGGGCTCGCTCGGCGACGTGATGAAGGAGTCGGTCGAGGCTGCGCGTTCGGTCGTGCGCTCGCGTTCGCGGCGTCTCGGCATCAAGGACGAAGCGTTCGAGAAGCAGGACATCCATATCCACGTGCCGGAAGGCGCGACGCCGAAGGACGGTCCGTCCGCCGGCGGTGCGATGACGACCGCGCTGGTGTCGGTGCTGACGGGTATTCCCGTGCGGGCCGATGTCGCGATGACGGGCGAAATCACGTTGCGTGGCGAAGTGCTGCCGATCGGCGGGCTGAAGGAAAAGCTGCTGGCGGCGCATCGCGGCGGCATCAAGCTCGTGCTGATTCCGGAAGAGAACGTGAAGGATCTCGCGGACATTCCGGACAACGTGAAGAACGCGATCGAGATCGTGCCGGTCCGCTGGATCGACAAGGTGCTGGAGCTTGCGCTCGAGCGTTCGCCGACTCCGCTGCCGCCGGAAGAAGAAGCGAAGGCAGCGGCGCCGGTCGGCGAGGCGGCGAAGGATGCCGGCTCGACGGAAGTCGTCAAGCACTGAGACCCTGACGACCGTCGTTGTTGACGGTTGTTCACGAAACCCGCGGCGATGCCCGCGGGTTTTTTTATGCGCGCCGGCATCGGGCGAGCGCGGGCGTTAAAAAAATTCACGCACACGCTTGGCAAAATGATCGGGGATGAATTAAACTTGCGGGCTCGCTGATTGTTGATGCGGAAACGCAGATCGCAGTCGGAACGAATCGGAAACGGGTGCTTAGCTCAGCTGGTAGAGCGGCGCCCTTACAAGGCGTAGGTCGGGGGTTCGAACCCCTCAGCACCCACCAGTTTCGCGATTCAGCCAGACCAAGGAGCGGTAGTTCAGTCGGTTAGAATACCGGCCTGTCACGCCGGGGGTCGCGGGTTCGAGTCCCGTCCGCTCCGCCAAACAAACAACAATGCCCGCCTCGTGCGGGCATTGTTGTTTGTGCATTCGGTTTTGCGCCCGCTGGCGGGCGTGTGATTGCGGAGTGGAGGAAGCCGCCTGCGTTTTATCCCGTCCCACCCCGTATGTTGTAATATCGGACGTTTTGTCCAATTTTCCCGTCACGCATGCTCGATTTCTTCCGTAATCACCAGCGCCTGATGATGGCGCTCCTGCTCCTGATCGTGTTGCCGGGGCTGGGTTTCGTCGGGATCCAAGGCTTCCGCGGCTTCTTCGACGACAGTGCGAACGTCGCGGCGGTCAACGGACACAAGATCACGCGGGTCGAATTCGACGGCGCGTTCCGTCAGCAGATCGACCAGGCGCGCCAGGCGCTCGGCGGGCAGTTCGACATCAAGATGTTCGATACGCCCGAGCATCGCAAGCAGGTGCTCGACGGCCTGATCCAGCAACGCGTGCTGGCCGACGAGACGCAACGCCTGCACCTGACCGCCTCCGACAACGCCGTGCGCGACGCGCTGATGAGCGACCCGATGATCGCGTCGCTGAAGAAGCCCGACGGCACGATCGACGTCGAACGCTATGCGCAACTGCTGTCGTTCCAGGGGATGACGCCCGAGCAGTACCAGGAGCGCGTGCGTTACAGCCTCGCGCTGCAGCAGATTCCCGCAAGCATCGTGTCGAGCGCGTTCACGCCGAAGAGCCTCGCGCAACGCCTGTCCGAACTCGCCGCGCAACAGCGCGAAGTGCAGGCGCTCGTGCTGAAGACGAGCGACTTCGCAGCGAAGGTCCAGCCGACCGACGCGCAGCTCGCCGCGTACTACGACGCGCACAAGCAGAGCTTCGCGACGCCGGAAACCGCGACGATCCAGTACCTCGTCTATTCGCCGGCAGCGGCGGCCGCGAGCGCGCAGCCGACCGAGGCGGACATCAAGAAGTTCTACGACGACAACCCGACGCACTTCCGTACCGAAGCGCAGGTGCGCGTGAGCCACATCTTCATCGCCGCGCCGGGCAGCGCGAGCGCGGCCGACAAGGCAGCCGCGAAGGCGAAGGCCGAGCAACTGCTCGCCGACGTGAAGGCGCATCCGGACCAGTTCGCGCAGATCGCGCAGAAGAACTCGCAGGACGCGCCGTCGGCGGCGAAGGGCGGCGACCTCGGCTTCATCACGCGCGGCTCGACCGCGGGCGGCAAGGCGTTCGACGATGCCGCCTTCTCCCTGAAGCAGGGCGACGTCAGCGGTATCGTGCAGTCGGATCTCGGTTTCCACATCCTGAAGGCAACCGAAGTGAAGCCGGCCGTCGTCAAGCCGTTCGCGGAAGTGAAGGACCAGATCGCGGTCGACCTGAAGCAGCAGTACGCATCGAAGGCGTTCTCGGACAACGCGGAGGGCTTCACGTCGACCGTCTACGAAAAGGCGAAGACGCTGCAGCCGGCCGCGGACAAGTACAAGCTGACGATCCAGACGGCCACGGTCACGCCGACGCCGAATCCGCAACTGCCGCCGACGAGCCCGTTGAACAATCCGAAGTTCCTGGCCGCCGTGTTCGCGAACGACGCGGTGAAGAACCAGAACAACACGCAGGCGATCGACGTCGGCAACAACACGCTGATCTCGGCGCGCGTGACCGACTACAAGCCGGCTGCGGTGCCCGCGCTCGACGCGATCAAGGATGTCGTGCGCCAGAAGGTCATCGCCAAGCAGGCCGCGGAACTCGCGAAGAAGGACGGTGCGGCGAAGCTGGCCGAACTGCAGAAGTCGAAGTCGACGGACGGCTTTACGGCCGCGCAGAAGGTGTCGCGTACGCAGTCGCAGGGCCTGACGCCGGCTGCGCTGAGCGCCGTCTACAAGGTCGATGCGAAGACGCTGCCGGCTTACGTCGGCGTCGACCTCGGCGCGGACGGCTATGCGATCTATCGCGTGAACGCGGTCATTCCGGGTTCGGCGGTCGATCCGCAGCAACTGGCGGCCGCGCAGCAGCAGATGGCCCAGGTCGACGCGCAAAGCGAAGGCGAGGCGTATCTCGCCGCGCTGCGCGATCGCTCGAAGGTGAAGCTGTACGGCAGCACGACGGCCAGCCAGCAGCAGGACGGCGACAACTGAGCGTCGTTTCGCCCGCAACCATCGAAAAGCCCCGCTCGAAGCGGGGCTTTTCGTTTTCCGGTGCGTCGGCTGCGGTCAGCCGCGCGGCTTGCCGAGCAGCGGCTTCAATGTCGGCCACACGTTGTCGAGCAGAATGCCCTGGGCCTGCTGCGCGGGATGCATCTGGTCGGCCTGGAACATCTCGGGCTTGTTCTCGATGCCGGCCAGCAGGAATGGCACGAGCGGCACGCCGAGGTCCTTCGACAGCCGCGTATAGAGCGCGTGGAACTTCTGCGTGTAGTCGGGGCCGTAATTGGGCGGCACGTACATGCCGACCAGCACGACCTTCGCCTGTGCACGCCGTGCGCCGGCGATGATGTCGCGCAGGTTCTGCTCGGTCGTCGCGAGCGGCACGCCGCGCAGCGCGTCGTTCGAACCGAGTTCGACGACGACGATCGACGGCTTGAGCCGCTGCAGCACCGCCGGCAGCCGCGCACGGCCGCCGCTCGTGGTGTCGCCGCTGACGCTGGCGTTCGCGACGCTATAATCGATTCGCTCGGTGGCGAGCCGTTGCCGCAGCAGCGCCACCCAGCCAGTGTCGCGCGGTAATCCGTATTCGGCCGACAGGCTGTCGCCGAGCACGACGATCACGGGCGGGCTCGATGCCGGCGCCGTCGCGGCGCGTGCGGGTACGGTGACGGCCAGCAGCGTGCCCAGCAGCGCGGCGGCCGTCGCGCGTCTTTTCCAGCGAAATGTCGTGTCCATGTTCAAGATTACCGATCCGATCATCGAAGTCCATGACGTGTGCAAGCGGGTTGCCGATGCAACGGGCGAGCTGACGATCCTCGACGGCATCACGCTCGCCGTGCAGCCGGGCAGCAGCCTCGCGATCGTCGGCGCGTCGGGCTCGGGCAAATCGACGCTGCTCGGCCTGCTTGCGGGGTTGGACAGCGCGACGAGCGGCACGGTTCGCCTGCTCGGCCGCGCGCTCGACCCGCTCGACGAGGACGAACGTGCGGCGCTGCGCAACGGCGCGGTCGGATTCGTGTTCCAGTCGTTCCAGTTGATGCCGCACCTGACGGCGCTGGAGAACGTGATGCTGCCGCTCGAACTGCAGGGCGGCATCAGCGCGCGCGACGCGGCCGACCGCGCCCGCGCGCTGCTCGTGCAGGTCGGTCTCGGCGAACGCACCGCGCATTATCCGAAGCTGCTGTCGGGCGGCGAACAGCAGCGCGTCGCGCTCGCCCGCGCGTTCGTCACGCGCCCGGCGATCCTGTTCGCCGACGAGCCGACCGGCAGCCTCGACGCCGCAACCGGCCACGCGGTCATCGACCTGATGTTCGAGCTGAACCGCACGCATGGCGCGACGCTCGTGCTCGTCACGCACGATACCGAACTCGCGCGCCGCTGCGCGACGACAGTCACCATCGACGCCGGGCGCATCGTCGCGCCGCACACAATCGCTCCGCGTGACGCGTGAATGTCGTGCCGGCCGCGCATGGTGAATTGCGCGGCCGGCACGGGTGCGACGCCGTCGCGTCAGTCCTTCTTCAACGCTTGAGCGCCGCACGGGCGCGCTCGATCAGCGCCGTGGTCGACGAATCGTGCTTCGCCGGATCGACCGATTCGGCCGACAGGTCGGCTTCGACGACCTTGCCGAGAATCTTGCCGAGCTCGACGCCCCACTGGTCGAACGGATTGATGTCCCACACCGTCGCCTGCACGAGCACCTTGTGCTCGTAAAGCGCGATCAGCGCGCCGAGCGTGCGTGGCGTCAGCGCATCGACGAGCAGCGTCGTGGTCGGGCGGTTGCCGGGGAACGTCAGGTGCGGCGCGAGCGCTTCCTTGCCGGGCCCGGCCACCTTGCGCGCTTCTTCGAGCGTGCGGCCGAGCATCAGCGCCTCGCTCTGCGCGAAGCAGTTCGCGAGCAGTTTCGGATGATGGCTCGCCAGCGGATGCTCGGGCGTCAGCACCGCGATGAAATCGATCGGCACGATCGTCGGCCCCTGGTGCAGCATCTGGAAGAATGCATGCTGGCCGTTGGTGCCCGGCTCGCCCCACGTGACGGCCGACGTCGGGTAGTCGACGAAGGTGCCGTCCAGGCGCGCGGATTTGCCGTTGCTCTCCATTTCGAGCTGCTGCAGGTACGACGGCAGGTAGTGCAGCGCTTCCGAGTACGGCGCGACGAGATAGCTCTGCGAGCCGAAGAAATTCCGGTACCAGATGCCGATCAGGCCGAGCAGCACCGGCAGGTTGCGCTCGAGCGGCGCTTCGCGGAAGTGGCGGTCCATGTCGTTCGCGCCGGCCAGCAGCTCGTCGAACCGTTCGGGGCCGACCGCGATCATGATCGACAGGCCGACCGCCGACCACAGCGAATAGCGGCCGCCGACCCAGTCCCACATTTCGAACACGTTGTCCGCGGCGATGCCGAACTTCACGACTTCGGCCGGGTTCGCCGACACGCCGACGAAGTGTTTCGCGAGCGCGTCCTCGGGGCAGCCGCGCGCGACGAACCAGTCGCGCAGCGAGCGTGCGTTGGTCATCGTCTCGAGCGTCGTAAACGTCTTCGACACGATGATCGCGAGCGTTTCCTCGGGATCGACCTGTTCGAGCACGCGCGCGAGATCGGCGCCGTCGACGTTCGACACGAAGTGGGTCGAGATCTCGGGTGTCGCGACGTGGTGCAGCGCATGCACGACCATCTTCGGCCCGAGATCGGAGCCGCCGATGCCGATATTGATCACGTGGCGAATGCGCTTGCCCGTATAGCCCGTCCACGTGCCGCCGCGCACGGCGCGCGCGAACGTCGCCATCTTCGCGCGCTCGGCGCTCACCTGCGCGTGAAACGGCGCCTGCGGGTCGGTCGCGCGCAGCGCGGTGTGGAGTGCGGAGCGGCCTTCGGTCGGGTTGACGATCTCGCCCGCGAACATCGCGTCGCGGCGCGCTTCGACGCCCGCGTCGCGCGCGAGCTGCGCCAGCAGGCGTACCGTTTCGTCGTCGATACGGTTCTTCGAGAAATCGGCCGCGAGACCGCCGCCGGCAATCGTGAAGCGCTCGGCGCGGGTGGGCGCGCGGTCGTTTTCCGGCGCGAACCAGTCGCGCAGCCGCGCGTGGCGGATCTGTTCGAAGTGGGATTGAAGGGCAGTCCAGGCGGGGAGCGATTTCAGCGTCATGGCGGTTCGAGTGAAGCGTGAATCGGGAGGAATGCCGCGCCGGCTCATCGGGATCGGAAAGCCGGCGGACGAGAAGGCCCGCCGTGCGGCGGGGCAGTCAGTATAGCGGCGTTACGTGTCGGCGCGCGGCGACGGATAAAAAAGGCGATTGATCAGCGTGCGCACCATCGGCGCGAGCTCGCCCGCGGTCAGCCCGGCCGGGCCTGTGCCGTTCGCGGTCAGCGTGTCGGCCGCGAGGCCGTGCAGGTAGACGCCGGCCAGCGCGGCCTCGTACGGCGCGACCCGCTGCGCGAGCAGCGCGCCGATCAGGCCGCCGAGCACGTCGCCGGTGCCGCCGGTGGCGAGCGCCGCGTTGCCGGTCGGATTGATCGTCACGCGGCCGTCGGGCGCCGCAATCACCGTGCCCGAGCCTTTCAGCACGGCGATGGCCGCGTAACGGGCGGCGAGCGCCTGTGCGGCCGCGACGCGATCGCGCTGCACGGCGGCGGTGTCGCTGCCGAGCAGGCGTGCGGCTTCGAGCGGATGCGGCGTCAGCACGCATGGATTGCCACGTGCGCCGCGCGTGGCGACCGCGGCCGCGAGGTCCGCGTGCGTCGCGACGAGATTCAGCGCGTCGGCATCGAGTAGCGTCGCGGTGTCGTGCGCGAGCACGTCGCGCACGAGCGTCGCCGCGGCCTCGCGCGTGCCGAGCCCGCAACCGGCCGCGATCGCGGTCATCGCGCCGAGGTCGAGGGTGTCGGCCGGATGCAGCATCAATTCGGGAAAGGGCGGATCGTACGGCGGCGCACCCGCGCCAAGGAAGCCGACGTGCACCTTGCCGGCGCCGGCGAACAGCGCGGCGCGGGCGGCGAGGATCGGCGCGCCGCACATGCCCGTGTCGCCGCCGAGCACCGCGAGGCTGCCGAATGTGCCCTTGTGGGATGCGAACGCGCGCACGGGCAGCGCCGCGGCGAACCGCGCGGCTGCGTTCAGCACGATGGCCGGCGCGGCGGGCGGCGCGACGTCGAGCGACGCGACGTGGATTTCACCGGCGAGGTCGCGGCCGTCGCCCGTGTAGAGGCCGGGCTTCGCGCCGATGAAGGTGAGCGTGTGGGTGGCCGCGACGGCGACGCCCGCGCCGACGATCCGACCTGTGTCGCTGTCGAGCCCGCTCGGCACGTCGAGCGCGAGCACGCGGCCGCCGCCGCGCGCATGGGCGGCGATGCGCGCGGCCTGCTCGGCGAACGTGCCGTCGAGCGCGCGGCCGAGACCGATGCCGAACAGCCCGTCGACGACCCACGCATAGCCGTCGAGCGACGCTGGCGGGGCGGCCGACAACGGCACGCCGGCCGAGCGCGCGAGACCGAGCGCCCATTGCGCGTCGTCCGGCTTGACCGGCACCGGCATCCACGCATGCGTCGCAACGCCGAGCTGCTGGAGCTGCGCGGCCGCCACCAGTGCGTCGCCGCCGTTGTTGCCGGGGCCGACCGCGAACCAGACGGGGCGTTCGTCGCCCGCCATGCGCTCGGACAGCCAATGTGCGGCGGCGGCGCCGGCGCGACCCATCAGCGTGTGCGGCGGCAGCGCGGCGGTGGCGTCGGCTTCGGCCGCGCGCAGGTCGGCGACGCGCAGCAGCGCGATCGGATCGGAATCGGGAAGCGGGTGGGTAGCGGTCATCGCGGGATCGTGGCGGCTGGCAAGGATGCCGCCACGGGACGCCCCGCGGCGGTCAGGTCGTGAAGCGGCCGGCGCTCAGCGCGGCCAGCGTGTCGGCGGGCCAGTGCTGGACGTTGCCGCCCAGATAGTCGGCCACCACTTTAGCAGACCCGCACGCGAGCCCCCAGCCGGCCGGGCCATGGCCGAAATTGACGAACACGCGTGGATGCGGGGTCGGACCCACGACGGGCAGGCCGTCCGGCGACAGCAGTTGCATGCCTTGCCACGACAGCGCGGCCGAAATCCGCGCCGCGCCGGGTACCCAATCGTGGACGGCCTGGCCAAGCAGCGCGAGCGCGGCCTCGGACAGCGGCTCGGCGAGCGGCTTCGCGGTATCGGCGAGACTCTGCAGCACGGCGCCGCCGCCGATGCGCAGCCGCTGGTGGGTGCGCGTGATCGAGATCCGCTTGATCGAATCGACGACGCTCAGGTGTGGCGCATGCTCTTCGTATGCAACCGGCGCGGTGAGCGTATGGGTGCGCACCGGATGCAGCGGCAGGCGCCAGCCGAGCCGTTCGAGCAGCGCAAGGCTGCCGGCGCCGGCTGCGACCACGATCGCGTCGGCGGACATCACGTCGACCTCGCGCGCCTTCGCCGGGTTTCCATTGCCCGGCGGCACGAGTTCGACCGCGGCGCGGCCGTTGTCGACGCGGATCGCGGCGACGTCCGCGCCGAAGCGGAACTGCACGCCGTGCTCGTCGAGCGTCTGCTTGACCAGTTTCGCGAACAGCGGGCAGTTGCCGGTGCGCTCGGTTTCGAGCAGCACGCCGCCCGCAAAGCCGGGTTCGGCCGGCACCGACGGTTCCAGCGCGGTGCATTCGTCGGCGGTGAGCGTGCGGTACGGCTGGTCGAGCGTGCGCAGCAGGTCGAGCGCGGGTTGCAGCGCGTCCCAGTCGCGCGGATCGCGCACGACGTGCAGGATGCCCGGCTTCTGCTCGAATTCGAGTTCCAGGCGCGCCTCGATATCGGCGAGCGTGTCGCGCGACACGTCGATCAGCGGGCGCAGCCGCGCGTACTGCGCGGCGAACGCGTCGGGCTCGCGCAGCGCGCCGAGCTGCTTGACGAAGCGGCGCACGCCGCCGTTCAAGCCCGGTTTGTAGACGATGCCGCTGTCGCGCGGCTGGCGCTGACGCATGAAAGTCGGGCCGAACCAGACGTCGAGGGGGCTCGGCAGCAGCGCGCCGCCGTCGCCGTAGGTCGCGCCTTGCGCGACGGTCGCGTGGCGTTCGACCACGCACACGCGATGGCCGGCCGCGCGCAGCTGGTAGGCGGTGGCGACGCCGCTGATCCCGCCGCCGATGACGATCACATCCATGGATTGCTTCGATGACGGGCGGCGCGCACGCCGCCCGGTGAGAATTCGCTGAGGGCCCGGGCCCGGTGAACCCGGAATGATAGCGCCAAAAGTGCGCGAGCCGGCGCCGGCCGAGCATGGGTCGTGCGGGCGCGCCACGACGGCGCGGCGCACGGGCTGCTCGGGCCGGCCCGGCCGGCGGCCGTGCGCGCCCCGCGCGCGGGCACCGGTGCGGTGCATGAGGCGCACCGATCGGCCGGTCTGGGACGCCCGACTTCCGGGTATAATTACGGCCTTCCTTTCGCCCCACGTCGCCACCTCGCGCGACTCTTCGACGTCAGTCCAGCCCATGGCTCACTTCTCGTGTTTTCCCGGCGCTTCGGCCCTCTCCGATTTCCGTCAAACCCGTCTGCTCGACACGCTCAGGCAAATCGACGCCAACATCGTCGCGGTGCGCGGCCAGTTCCTGCACTTCGTCAATGCGGCCGAGCCGCTGTCGGCGGACGACAGCGCGCGCATCGACGCGCTGATGCACTACGGCGAGCCGTTCCAGCCGGCGGGCGAGAAGGGCGCGACCGAGACCTTCGTCGTGCTGCCGCGCTTCGGCACGGTCTCGCCGTGGGCGAGCAAGGCGACCGACATCGCGCAGCACTGCGGCCTCACGCACGTGCGGCGCATCGAGCGCGGCGTCGAATTCACGGTCACGCTGAAGTCGGGCCTGCTCGGCGGCAAGAAGGCGCTGTCGGACGACGCCCGTGCGGCCGTCGCGGCCGCGCTGCACGACCGGATGACCGAAAGCGTGGTCGCGGCCCGCGACGACGCGAAGCATCTGTTCGACGAGCTGCCGGCCAAGCCGCTGTCGACCGTCGACGTGCTGGGTGTCGGCCGCGCCGCGCTCGAGCAGGCGAACGTCGAGCTGGGCCTCGCGCTCGCCGACGACGAGATCGATTACCTGGTCGACGCGTTCCGCAAGCTCGAACGCAATCCGACCGACGTCGAGCTGATGATGTTTGCGCAGGCGAACAGCGAACACTGCCGCCACAAGATCTTCAACGCGCAGTGGACGATCGACGGGCAAGCGCAGGACATGTCGCTGTTCGCGATGATCCGCAACACCGAGAAGCTGAGCCCGCAGGGCACGATCGTCGCGTATTCGGACAATTCGTCGATCATGGTCGGCGCCGAAGCCGAGCGCTGGTTCCCGCGCAAGTCGGGTGCCGCGGGCGAGCCGGGTGAACGTTATGGCCGCCACACCGAGCTCACGCACACGCTGATGAAGGTCGAGACGCACAACCACCCGACGGCGATCTCGCCGTTCCCGGGGGCGGCGACCGGCGCGGGCGGCGAGATCCGCGACGAAGGCGCGACGGGCCGCGGCGCGCGTCCGAAGGCCGGCCTCACGGGCTTCACCGTGTCGAACCTCGACCTGCCTGACGCCCGCCGGTCGTGGGAAAACGATCGCGACGCCGCGCAGCCGATGGCCGAGCGCAACCCGAACGAAGCGCACGGCCCGTACGGCCGTCCGGACCGCATCGCGTCGCCGCTGCAGATCATGATCGACGGCCCGCTCGGCGGCGCCGCGTTCAACAACGAATTCGGCCGCCCGAACCTCGGCGGCTACTTCCGCGTGTACGAACAGAACGTCGGCGGCACGGTGCACGGCTATCACAAGCCGATCATGATCGCGGGCGGCCTCGGCAACATCGCGGATCAGCACACGCACAAGCACGACGTGCCGGCGGGCTCGCTGCTGATCCAGATCGGCGGCCCCGGCATGCGGATCGGCATGGGCGGCGGCGCCGCGAGCTCGATGGCGACCGGCGCGAACACGGCCGAGCTCGACTTCGACTCGGTGCAGCGCGGCAACCCGGAAATCGAGCGTCGCGCGCAGGAAGTGATCAACGGCTGCTGGCAGCTCGGCGCGGAAAACCCGATCCTGAGCATCCACGACGTCGGCGCGGGCGGCCTGTCGAACGCGTTCCCCGAAATCGTCGACGGCGCGGGCAAGGGCGCGCGCTTCGAGCTGCGCAAGGTCGCGCTCGAGGAATCGGGCCTGTCGCCGCGCGAAATCTGGTCGAACGAGGCGCAGGAGCGCTACGTGCTGGCGATCGCGCCGGCCGACCTGCCGCGCTTCGAGGCGATCTGCGCGCGCGAGCGTTGCCCGTTCGCGGTGGTCGGTGTCGCGACCGACGAGCGCCAGCTGAAGCTCGTCGACGACGAAGCGACGGGCGCCGGCGAATACCCGGTCGACATGCCGATGGAAGTGCTGCTCGGCAAGCCGCCGCGCATGCACCGCGACGTCGTGCGCGTGAAGACCGAGCGCGCGCCGGTCGACGTGACGGGCATCGCGCTGTCGGAAGTCGCACTCGACGTGCTGAAGCACCCGACGGTCGGCAGCAAGTCGTTCCTGATCACGATCGGCGACCGTTCGGTCGGCGGGACGTCGGTGCGCGACCAGATGGTCGGCCCGTGGCAGGTGCCGGTGGCCGACTGCGCGATCACCGCGCTCGACTACGCCGGCTTCAAGGGCGAGGCGATGACGATGGCCGAGCGTACGCCGCTCGCGGTCATCGATGCGCCGGCATCGGGCCGCATGGCCGTCGGCGAAGCGATCACGAACATCGCGAGCGCGCCGATCGCGTCGCTCGACAAGCTGAAGCTGTCGGCGAACTGGATGGCCGCGTGCGGCACGGCCGGCGAAGACGCCGCGCTGTTCGACACGGTCAAGGCGATCGGCATGGAGCTGTGCCCGGCACTCGGGATCGGCATCCCGGTCGGCAAGGACTCGCTGTCGATGAAGACGAAGTGGGACGAGCAGGGCGTCGCGAAGGAAGTGGTGTCGCCGGTGTCGCTGATCATCTCCGCGTTCGCGCCGGTCGAGGACGTGCGCCGCCATCTCACGCCGCAACTGCGCCGCGTGGCGGATGCGGGCGACAGCGTGCTGATCGCGATCGACCTCGGCCGCGGCAAGAACCGGATGGGCGGCAGCATCTTCGCGCAGGTCACGCAGCAGGTTGGCGACACGACGCCGGACGTCGACGACGCGGAAGACCTGAAGCGCTTCTTCAGCGCGATCCAGTCGCTCAATGCGCGAGATTTGCTGCTCGCGTACCACGATCGCTCGGACGGCGGCCTGTGGGCGACCGTGTGCGAAATGGCGTTCGCGGGCCACGCGGGCGTGTCGCTGAACGTCGACATGCTGACGCTCGACCCGAACCACGAATCCGACTACGGCGACGCGAAGGACTGGGCGAAGCAGACGAGCGGCCGTCGCGACGACCGCACGCTGCGCGCGCTGTTCTCCGAAGAGCTCGGCGCCGTCGTGCAGGTGCGCGCGTCCGACCGCGACGCGGTGCTCGGCGCGCTGCGCGAGTTCGGCCTGTCGACGTGCTCGCACGTGATCGGCTCGGTCAACGATCGCGACGTGATCGAGGTGTACCGCGATGCGAAGAAGATCTTCGACGCGCCGCGTACCGAACTCCATCGCGCATGGAGCGAAGTAAGCTGGCGCATCGCACGCCTGCGCGACAACCCGGCCTGCGCGGATGCCGAATACGACGCGCTGCTCGACGCGGCCGATCCGGGCATCTCGCCGGTGCTGACGTTCGATCCGGCCGACGACATCGCCGCGCCGTTCATCGCGACGGGCGCTCGGCCGCGCGTCGCGATCCTGCGCGAGCAGGGCGTGAACTCGCATCTGGAAACGGCGTACGCGTTCGACCGCGCAGGCTTCGATGCGCACGACGTGCACATGAGCGACCTGCTCGCGGGCCGCGCGACGCTGGCCGATTTCGCGGGCGCGGTCGCGTGCGGCGGCTTCTCGTACGGCGACGTGCTGGGCGCCGGCGAAGGCTGGGCGAAGACGATCCGTTTCAACGCGAACCTCGCCGACATGTTCTCGGTGTTCTTCGCGCGTCCCGATACGTTCGCACTCGGCATCTGCAACGGCTGCCAGATGCTGTCGAGCATCGCGTCGATGATCCCGGGCGCGGAGGCGTGGCCGAAGTTCACGCGCAACAAGTCCGAGCAGTTCGAGGCACGCTTCTCGTTCGTCGAAGTGGAGAAGTCGCCGTCGATCTTCTTCGCGGGGATGGAAGGCTCGCGGATTCCGGTCGCGGTCGCGCACGGCGAAGGCTATGCGGACTTCTCGCAGCAGGGCGACATCGAGCGCGTCGCGGTCGCGATGCGTTACGTCGACCACCGCGGCGAAGCGACCGAGCGCTATCCGTTCAACCCGAACGGCTCGCCCGCCGGCATCACGTCGGTCACGACGGCCGACGGCCGCTTCTCGGTGCTGATGCCGCACATGGAGCGCGTGCATCGCACGGTCACGATGAGCTGGCACCCGGAAGGCTGGGGTGAGGCGAGCCCGTGGATGCGTGTGTTCCGCAACGCACGCCGCTGGATCGGCTGATCCGGGGATGATGTTCGACCCGAACGCGCCGGTCGAGGTCGTCACGCTGCGTGACGCGCGTGCGAGCGAGGCCGACGCGATCGGCCGCGTGATCCGCGCGGCGTTCGCGGGCGAGCCGCAGGGCGGGCAGTTCGAGCAGCGCATCGTCGACACGCTGCGCGCCGACGGTGCGCTGAGCGTGTCGCTCGTCGCGGAGCGCGACGGGCGTATCGTCGGGCACGTCGCGTTCTCGCCGGTTGCGATCGGCGGCGAGCCGGCCGCCAGCCAGCAGTGGTACGGGCTCGCGCCGCTCGCGGTGCGGCCCGAATGCCAGCGGCAAAGCATCGGCGCGGGGCTCGTGCGCACGGGGCTCGACGCGTTGCGGCGGCTCGGCGCGCGTGGCTGTGTCGTGCTCGGCGAGCCCGCGTATTACGCGCGTTTCGGGTTCGAACCGCACGGCGGCATCGTGTTTCCGGGCGTGCCGTCCGAGTATTTCCTCGCGCTGTCGTTCGACGAATCGGCACCGGTGCCGTCAGGTAACGTGCGTTACCACGACGTGTTCTATCCCGCCGCGTAGCGAACGCGGTGTGCGGTCACACCTGGAATGGCAAAGCCGCTCTTCGGAGCGGTTTTTTATTGCACGTCGGCCGCGCGTCGCCGCATCGCGAGACACATGTTCGCGCGCGCCAAAAGAAAAAGCCGCTCCGAAGAGCGGCTTTGCGATGCGCGGATGACGCGCGCCGGCGTTACTGAATCTTCGCCTGCTGGCGCAGACCTTCCTCGAACGCCTGCAGCTTCTGCTGCACGAGCTGCTGCGCGATCTGCGCCTTCACCTGGTCGAACGGCGGCGGGGCGATGTCGCGGATGTCGTCGACGCGGATGATGTGCCAGCCGAACTGCGTCTTCACCGGCGCGTCGGTCATCTGGCCTTTCTGCAGCTTCTGCGCGGCCGCCGCGAATTCCGGTACGTACGCCTTCGGATCGGACCAGTCGAGATCGCCACCGTTCTTGCCCGAACCCGGATCCTTCGAGTATTGCTTCGCGAGATCCTCGAATTTCGCGCCGCCCTTGATCTTCGCGATCAGGTCCTTCGCCTGCTGTTCGCTCTCGACGAGGATGTGGTGCAGGTGATACTCGCGGTTGCCGCCCACGCCCTTGACGAGTTCGTCGTAGCGCGCCTTCACTTCGGCGTCGGTCGGCTGGTTCTTCTTCAGGAAGCTCTCGATCATCGAGCGCAGCACGACGGTCTGCTGCGCGACGGCGACTTGCGCCTTCACGTCCGGACGATTCGGGATGCCTTCGCGGATCGCTTCCTGCATCAGGATTTCGCGGTTCACGAGTTCCTGGCGCACGGCCTGCTGCAGTTGCGGGCCGTCGGTCTGGCCTTGCTGGACGAGCTGCGCGACCATCGCGTCGGCGCGCGATTTCGGAATCGGCGTGCCGTTGACGACGGCGATGTTCTGGGCGAATGCCGGCGCCGCTGCAAACGCAGCCGCCGCGACCCACAGGCGGGGGGATTTCAGGATCATCGGAAATTCCTGTTGAGACTAGATTGAAGATTCGTTGAATTCTTCGGGCGTGTAAGCCACGATCGCGAGCGCGTGAATGCCGCGCTGCATCGCATCAGCGAGCGCATCATACACCAGCCGATGCCGCGCGACGCGCGGCTTGCCCGCGAACGCGGACGATACGATCGTGACCGTGAAATGGCCGCCGGCGGCCGCGCCCGCGTGGCCTGCGTGCTGCGCGCTGTCGTCGCGCACGGTGAGCGACAGCGGCGCGAGCGACGCGGTGAGGCGCGCTTCGATCAGCGCGATGCGTTCGTCGGCGGAGGCGTGGAGAAAGGCGTCGCTCATGTCATTCGTCCTTCAGGTACTTCGTGAGCCACAGGCTCTGCAGGATGATGAATACGACCATCGCGCCCGTCGTACCGAACAGCTTGAAGTTCACCCATTGCGATTCGGTGAAGTTGTGCACCACGTACAGGTTCGCGACGCCGAGCACCGCGAAGAACAGCGCCCACGCGACGTTCAGCTTGTCCCACACGGGGGACGGCAGCGTGAGCTGCTTGCCCATCATCTTCTCGATCAGGTTCTTGCTGAACGCATAACGCGCGGCGAGCAACCCGATCGCAAACAGCCAGTACAGCACGGTCGGTTTCCATTGAATGAATTTCTCGTCATGCAGGACGAGGGTGGCGCCACCGAACACGACGATCACGCCCAGGCTGACCCACAGCATCGTGTCGACCTTCCGGTGCCGGAAGGCGACCCACGCGACCTGGGCCAGCGTCGCGACGATCGCGACGGCGGTGGCGGTAAAGATGCCCCAGACCTTGAAGGCGACAAAAAACAGGATGATCGGAAACAGATCGAACAGGAATTTCATGGCGCTCGCAGCTGCGTGACGGGCCGCTCGTGCGGCCCGTCACCGTTGTAGGGACCCGCCAGGCATCGCCGTCGCGGATCGGGGCGGTCCGGCCCGAGGCTGGCCGCCCGGCAGATCCGCCCGGCGCCGCTCATTCGTTTTCGGGTCGGGACTCGAAGTTTAACGCAGCCGAATTGATGCAGTACCGCAAACCGGTCTTGTCGCGCGGGCCGTCCTCGAAGACGTGGCCCAGATGCGCGCCGCAGTGGTTGCAGCGCACCTCGACGCGCACCATCCCGTGCGAGTAGTCGACCTTCTCGTCGATCACCTCGCCGTTGAGCGGCTTGAAGTAGCTGGGCCAGCCGCAGCCCGAGTGGAACTTGGCGCCGGATTCGAACAGCGGCGTGCTGCAGACGACGCACTTGTAGATGCCGGCATCCTCGGTGTCGGTGTATTCGCCGGTGAACGCGCGCTCGGTCGCCGCGTGCTGCGTGACCTCGTACTGCATCGGCGTGAGCCGGCGGCGCAGCTCGGCGTCGTCCTTCTGGTACGGGTAGGTTTTGTCGTCGGAATCGTGGGACATGGGGTTCTCCTGATCGGTCGGTCGAGATGCGCGGGTTGCGGGCTTACGACGAGCAGCTCACTTCGAGCGAGCCGGCCCAGTCGGGCGGCAACGCCGCGTATGCTTCGTGCTCCGGTTGTTCGTCGAACGGGCGGCGCAGGATTCGCGCGAGCCGCTCGACTTCCGAAAAATCCTTTTCCTTCGCGCGCCGGATCGCGACTTCGGCCAGATGGTTGCGAAGCACGTATTTGGGGTTCGCGCGGTTCATTGCAACCGCGCGCGCCGCGTCGTCGCGCGTCTCCTCGGACAGCCGCGCGCGGTAGAGGTTCGCCCATGCGTCGAATGCTTCGCGGTCGATGAAGAGGTCGCGCACGGGCGCGTCGCGGCTCGCGTCGTGCTTCGACAGCTGCGCGAGCCGGCGGAACGTCAGCGTGAAATCCGCGTGGCTCGCGTGCATCGTCTCGAGCAGCTTGTTCGCGAGTTCGGCGTCGTTCTCGCGCTCGAGCTCGAGGCCGAGCTTCGCGCGCATCGCGCGTTCGAGCGCGGGACCGAAGCGTTCGGGGAATGTCGCGAGTACGGCCTGTGCATCGTCCACCGCGCGCTCGGCGCGCGCATCGTCGTCGGCGATGCCGTGCTGCAGCCCGATCAGCGGCAGCAGCGCCTGCGCGAGGCAATAGCAGTTCCAGTGCGCGATGCGCGGCTGCATCCGGTACGCATAGCGGCCGCCGGTGTCCGAGTGGTTGCAGATGTGGTTCGCGTCGAATGCGTCGACGAAGCCGAACGGACCGTAGTCGATCGTCACGCCGAGGATCGACATGTTGTCGGTGTTCATCACGCCGTGGCAGAAGCCGACGGCCTGCCATTGCGCGACGAGCTCGGCCGTGCGCAGCGTCGCGGCTTCGAGCAGCGCGAGGTACGGATCGTCCGCGTCGCGGCAGGCCGGATAGAAGCGGTCGATTACATGATCGGCAAGCTGGCGCAGCAGGTCGGGGCGATCGTTCGAGAAGAAGTGCTCGAAGTGGCCGAAGCGCACGAAGCTTTCCGACACGCGCGTGACGACGGCCGCCGTCTCGATCTCCTCGCGCACCACCGGCTGGTCGGAGCCGATCACCGTCAGCGCGCGCGTGGTCGGGATGCCGAGGTGATGCATCGCTTCCGAGCACAGGAATTCGCGGATCGACGAGCGCAGCACCGCGCGGCCGTCGCCCATCCGCGAATACGGCGTGCGGCCGCCGCCCTTGAGCTGCAATTCGTAGCGCCGGCCGTCGGCGCCGGGCAGTTCGCCGATCGTCAGCGCGCGGCCGTCGCCGAGCTGGCCGGCCCACACGCCGAACTGATGGCCGGAATAGACCGATGCGTACGGCATCGCGTGCGCGGGCCAGTCGCGCGTCGGGTTGCCGGCGAACAGCTCGGCGAAGCCGGGCCGCGCGGCGATCGACGGCGGCAGGTCGAGCAGTCGCGCGACTTCGTCGGAAAAGCCGACGACGTACGGCGCGGCGAGCGGCGCGGCCGGCAGCCGCGTATGAAACGCGTCGCCGAGCGTCACGAACGCACGTTCGGCGGGCGCGCCGAGCGTCGCGGCGAGGTCGGGCAGGGTGTCAGCCGCATCGGCTGCGCTTCGGGAAAACGACATGTTGAGCGCCTCTGGGTAAGCCGATATTGTAAGGCGGCGCCGCGCCGCCCGCATGGCGGCCCGCGCACCGTGCGCCGCGCCCGTCCGGGCCGCCGACGGGCGCGCCGCGGGAGCCGGTCACCGATTCGCATCCTTCACGGAGAACAAGACGATGGGTAAGCCGTTGCTGGGCCAGATGATGGATGTGCCGTTGCTCGTGTCGTCGCTGATTTCGCATGCCGCGCGGCACGCCGGCGACACGGAGATCGTGTCGAAGCGCGTGGAGGGCGACCTGCATCGCTATACGTACCGCGATTGCGAACGCCGCGCGAAGCAACTGGCGCAGGCGCTCGCGCGGCTCGGCGTCGACACCGGCGACCGCGTCGGCACGCTGGCGTGGAACGGCTACCGGCACCTGGAGGCGTATTACGGGATCGGCGGGATGGGCGCCGTGTGCCACACGATCAATCCGCGCCTGTTCCCCGAACAGATCGCGTACATCGTCAATCACGCGGAAGACCGCTACGTCTTCTTCGACATCAATTTCGCGCCGCTCGTCGATGCGATCGCGCCGCAATGTCCGCACGTGCAGGGCTGGATCGCGATGACGGACGCCGCGCACCTGCCGTCTGGCGCCACGCCGTTCCTCTGCTACGAAACGCTCGTCGACGCCGAGGACGGCCGCTACGACTGGCCGCGCCTCGACGAGCAGCAGGCGTCGGGGCTCTGCTACACGTCGGGGACGACCGGCAACCCGAAGGGCGTGCTGTATTCGCATCGCTCGACCGTGCTGCATGCGTACGGCGCCGCGCTCCCCGACGCGATGAACCTGTCCGCGATGGACGCCGTGCTGCCCGTCGTGCCGATGTTCCACGTCAACGCATGGGGGCTGCCGTACGCGGTGCCGCTCACAGGCGGCAAGCTGGTGCTGCCCGGCAAGGATCTCGACGGGAAATCGCTGTACGAGCTGATGGAGGCCGAGCGCGTGACGTTCTCCGCGGGCGTGCCGACCGTGTGGCTCGGCCTGCTGAACTACATGCGCGAAGCCGGCGTGCGTTTCTCGACGCTGAACCGCACGGTGATCGGCGGCTCCGCGTGCCCGCCCGCGATGCTGCGCACGTTCGAGGACGAATACGGCGTGCGCGTGATCCATGCGTGGGGGATGACCGAACTGTCGCCGCTCGGCACGCTCGCGAAGCTCAACTGGGCGCAGTCGCGGCGGCCGCTCGACGCGCAGCGCCGGCTGCTCGAGAAGCAGGGGCGCGTGATCTGCGGCGTCGACATGCGCATCGTCGGCGAGGACGGCCGCGAGCTGCCGTGGGACGGCGTCGCGTTCGGCGAACTGCAGGTGCGCGGGCCGTGGGTGATCGACCACTACTTTCGCAGCAATGAATCGCCGCTGGCGGACGGCTGGTTCCCGACCGGCGACGTCGCGACGATCGACCCCGACGGCTTCCTGCAGATCACCGACCGCAGCAAGGACGTAATCAAGTCGGGCGGCGAGTGGATCAGCTCGATCGACATCGAGAACGTCGCGATCGCGCATCCGGGCGTGGCCGAGGCCGCCTGCATCGCGTGCGCGCACCCGAAATGGACCGAGCGGCCGCTGCTCGTCGTGGTCCCGCGCGAAGGCGCGAACCTGAGCCGCGACGCGCTGCTCGCGTTCTACGAGGGCAAGGTCGCGAAATGGTGGATCCCCGACGACGTGGTGTTCGTCGACTCGCTGCCGCACACCGCGACCGGCAAGCTGCAGAAGCTGAAGTTGCGCGAGACGTTCCGCGATTACGTGTTGCCGACGGCGGTGGGCGCGCCGTAAGCCGTCGCGCCCGGGCAGCCGCCGGCACGCGGGGCCGGTCGCCCGATGCCGGTCGCCCGACGCCGGTCGCCCGACGCCGGTCGCCCCGCTCCGTCCCCGAATCGGGAACGCAATTCAAATTGAACGATCGTGCTTTTTCGTTGTATGCTGCCTGCGTTCATCCGGACATGCGGCCGTTCGACCGCGCACAATGAAGCGCAGCCAATCCGGCGCGCGATGCATGGAGGCAGGCAGATGGCAGTGGATTACTCGACTCGCGACGGCGTGGCCGTCATCACGCTCAACAATCCGCCCGTCAACGGGCTCGGCCTGTCGACCCGCCAGGGCGTCATGGACGCGCTCGATCGCGCCGCGCAGGATCCGTCGGTCACGGCCATCGTGCTGACCGGCGCGGGCCGCGCGTTCTCGGGCGGCGCCGACATCACCGAATTCAATACGCCGAAGGCGCTGCAGGAGCCGACGCTGCACACCGTAATCCGCGCGGTGGAGGCGAGCGCGAAGCCGGTCGTCGCGGCGCTGCACAGCGTCGTGATGGGCGGCGGCCTCGAGCTCGCGCTCGGCGCGCATTACCGGGTCGCCGCGCCCGGCGCGCAGGTCGCGCTGCCCGAGGTGAAGCTCGGGCTGCTGCCGGGCGCGGGCGGCACGCAGCGCCTGCCGCGCGCGGTCGGGCTCGAAACCGCGCTGAACATGATCGTGTCGGGCGCGCCGGTGCCGTCGGAGCAACTCGCGAAGAGCGGGCTGTTCGACGAAATGGCCGACGGCGACCTGCTCGACGCGGCCGTTGCGTTCGCGCGCAAGGTTGGCGCGCAGAAGGGGCCGCATCCGCGCGTGCGCGATCGCAAGATCGTCCACGAGAACGCGGCGGGCTTCATCCAGTTCGCGCGCAATTCCGCGCGGGCCGCCGCGCCGAATTTCCCTGCGCCGCACAAGTGCATCGACGCGATCGAGGCCGGCGTGCTGAACGGCTTCGACAAGGGCAGCATCGCCGAGCGCGAGGGTTTCGTCGCGCTGATGATGACGCCGGAAAGCCGCGCGCTGCGCCATGCGTTCTTCGGCGAGCGCGCGGCGAGCAAGATTCCCGACGTGCCGGCCGATACGCCGTTGCGCGAGATCCGCCGGGTGGGCGTGATCGGCGCGGGCACGATGGGCGGCGGGATCGCGATGAACTTCGTCAACGCGGGGCTGCCCGTCACGCTGCTCGAGACGAAGCAGGACGCGCTCGAGCGCGGCCTCGCGACGATCCGCAAGAACTACGACGCGCAGGTGAGGAAGGGCAAGCTTACGCAGGAGAAGCTCGACGCGCGCATGGCGCTGATCGCGCCGACACTGTCCTACGACGACCTGAAGGACGCCGACCTGATCGTCGAAGCGGTGTTCGAGGAACTCGGTGTGAAGGAGCAGGTGTTCAGGAAGCTCGACGAAGTCGCGAAGCCGGGCGCGATCCTTGCGTCCAACACGTCGACGCTCGACGTCGACAAGATCGCGGCGTTCACGAAGCGTCCGCAGGACGTCGTCGGCATGCACTTCTTCAGCCCGGCGAACGTGATGAAGCTGCTCGAGGTCGTGCGCGGCGCGCGGACCGCGAAGGACGTGCTCGCGACCGTGATGGCGGTGGCGAAGAAGATCCGCAAGACGGCGGTCGTGTCGGGCGTATGCGACGGCTTCATCGGCAACCGGATGATCGAGCAGTACATCCGCCAGGCGCTGTTCATGCTCGAGGAAGGCGCGCTGCCCGCGCAGGTCGATCGCGCGATCGAGAAGTTCGGCTTCGCGATGGGGCCGTTCCGGATGAGCGACCTCGCCGGCAACGACATCGGCTGGGCGATCCGCAAGCGGCGCTACGTCGAGCAGCCTGGCCTGCACTATTCGAAGATCGCCGACCGCCTGTGCGAGCAGGGCCGCTTCGGCCAGAAGACGGGCGCCGGCTGGTACGACTACGTGCCGGGCGATCGCAAGGCGAAGCCGTCGGCGCTCGTCGACGAGATGGTCGTCGCGTACTCGAAGGAGCGCGGCGTCGAGCGGCGCAAGATCGGCGACGACGAGATCGTCGAGCGGCTCGTGTTCGCGCTCGTCAACGAAGGCGCGAAGATCCTCGAGGAGAAGATCGCGTCGAAGGCGTCCGACATCGACATGGTCTACCTGACCGGCTATGGCTTCCCGCTGTGGCGCGGCGGCCCGATGCTGTACGCGGATACGGTCGGCCTCTACAACGTCGAGCGCGCGATTCGCCGCTACGCGGCGGCGCCGAACGGCGACGCGTGGCAGCTCGCGCCGTCGATCGCGGAACTGGCGAAGGCCGGCCGCGGGTTCAACGGCTAACGATCTCGCACGACGGCGCGCCCGATCCACCCAGGAGAATTGAAATGAAACGCACCGACGACGTCCTGCTCGTGATCGACGTGCAATACGACTTCATGCCGGGCGGCGCGCTCGCGGTGCCCGACGGCGATGCGGTCGTGCCGGTGATCAACGCGCTCGCGCAACGCTTCGATCAGGTCGTGCTGACGCAGGACTGGCACCCGCGCGAGCACGTGTCGTTCGCGGCGAACCATCCGGGCCGCGAGCCGTTTTCCACGCTGTCGCTGCCGTACGGCGAGCAGGTGCTGTGGCCCGTGCACTGCGTGCAGGATACCGACGGCGCGGCGCTGCATCGCGACCTCGACATCCCGCACGCGCGGCTCGTGATCCGCAAGGGCGGCGACGCGCAGGTCGACAGCTATTCCGCGTTCGTCGAGGCCGACCGCACGACGCGCACGGGGCTCGCGGGCTATCTGCGCGAGCTCGGCGCGAAGCGCGTGTGGTGCTGCGGGCTCGCGACCGACTATTGCGTCGCATGGTCGGCGCTCGATGCGCGCGCGGCCGGTTTCGAAGCCGCGGTGATCAACGATGCGTGCCGTGCGATCGACCTGAACGGGTCGCTCGCGCACGCATGGCAGCAGATGCAGGCAGCGGGCGTCGCGCATGCGACGTCCGCCGGCGCGCGCCCGGCGGCGTAGCGCATTTCCCATCCGATTCAGGACATGAAGCAGGACCGAAGGAGACTCGCATGACCGAAGCCGTAATCGTATCGACCGCACGCACGCCGCTCGCGAAATCCTGGCGCGGCGCATTCAACATGACGCACGGCGCGACGCTCGGCGGCCACGTGGTCGCGGCCGCGCTCGAACGCGCGAAGCTCGATCCGGCGCGCGTCGAGGACGTGATCATGGGCTGCGCGAATCCCGAAGGCGCGACGGGCGCGAACATCGCGCGGCAGATCGCGCTGCGCGCGGGATTGCCGGTGAGCGTGCCGGGGATGACGGTGAACCGTTTCTGTTCGTCGGGGCTGCAGACCATCGCGCTGGCCGCGCAGCGGATCGTCGCGGGCGAAGGCGAGATCTATGTGGCCGGCGGCGTCGAATCGATCTCGTGCGTGCAGAACGAGATGAACCGGCACATGATCCAGGAAGGCTGGCTCGTCCAGCACAAGCCCGAGATCTACTGGAACATGCTGCAGACCGCGGAGAACGTCGCGAAGCGCTACGGCATCTCGAAGGAGCGGCAGGACGCGTATGGCGTGCAGTCGCAACTGCGTGCCGCGGCCGCGCAGGAAGCCGGGCGCTTTCGCGACGAGATCGTGCCGATCACCGTGCTCGCGGGCATCGCCGACAAGGCGACGGGCCGCTTGTACACGCAGGAAGTGACGGTCTCGGCCGACGAAGGCATCCGCCCCGACACGACGCTCGAAGGCGTGTCGAAGATCCGTTCGGCCGTGCCGGGCGGCGTGATCACCGCGGGCAATGCGAGCCAGTTCTCGGACGGCGCGTCGGCATGCGTGGTGATGAGCGCCGACGCCGCGCAACGCGAAGGGCTGCAGCCGCTGGGCGCGTTCCGCGGCTTCGCGGTGGCCGGCTGCGAACCGGACGAAATGGGCATCGGCCCGGTGTTCGCGGTGCCCAAGCTGCTGAAGCAGGCCGGGCTGACAGTCGACGACATCGGCCTGTGGGAGCTGAACGAGGCGTTCGCGGTGCAGGTGCTGTACTGCCGCGACACGCTCGGGATTCCTGAGGAGCGCCTGAACGTGAACGGCGGCGCGATCGCGGTCGGCCATCCGTACGGTGTGTCGGGCGCGCGCCTGACTGGCCATGCGCTGATCGAGGGCAAGCGGCGCGGCGTGAAGTACGTGGTCGTCACGATGTGCATCGGCGGCGGGCAGGGTGCGGCCGGCTTGTTCGAAATCCTCTGATCTTTGACCGGCCGCGGTGGCGCTTCGGCGCCACCGCACGCCGCCGCGATGAATCGGCGCGACCGATGCGCGATTCGCAACGACGGGGAAGCAAAAGGCATGTACCCGGCAATGCCGTTTCCCCTGACTTGTCAAACGAATTACCCCACCTATACTTGCTCTGACATTTGCCTTTCGGCACGATGGGTCAGATCATGCGTTGCGCGATCCGTGCCGCGAGGACTCCAATCAACGCAGCAGACCGACCGGGGACCGAATGAGTACGACCTATGCAGCCGGGGAACCGCCGCGCGTCGTCAGTGCGGCCGCAAGGCTCTACGCGAAATGCCTGCTGGTCGGATTCGCGTTGCTGCCTGCGTATCTGATTGCCTATCTGTGGTTCTTCAGCGACCGGAGCGTCGTATTCGAGAACCACGCTTTCCATGAAATCGCGATCGCGGCGGCGACGATCGAAGGCGCGTTCGTCACCTATGTGACGTGGGTGTGCTACCGGTCGTCCGGCGAGCCGCTGCTGCGCTGGCTGACGCTCGGCTTTCTCGGTTTCGCGATGATCTATGCGCTGCACGGCGCGTTCACCGGGATGGCGCATCACAATATCTGGCTGTTCCTGCTGTACGGGCCCGCGTCGCGGTTGGTGATGTCCATGCTGCTGCTCACGGGCCTGCTGTCGTATTCGCGTCCGCCCGACCGGGTCGACAAGCGCACGAGCGCACGGACGTGGCTGCCTTGGATCGTGCTCTTCCTGATCGTCGACGTGGTGGTCGCGTACGTCGCGTATTCGCCGGTTGCCGGTGCGCTCGGCACGCGGCTGTCGATGGAAGGCGGCGCGCTGGTGTTCTCGCTGCTGAACGTGTGCCTGCTGCTCGCGCGGCGGATCCGCTCGCCGCTGATGGTGATCTACGGCATGTCGATCATGGCGTTCGCGCTGTCGTCGCTCGCGTTCATCCTCGGCAAGCCGTGGAATCACATGTGGTGGCTCGCGCATGCGATCTTCGCGGGCGGGTTCTTCCTGCTCAGTTACGGCGTCGTGCAGGCGCTGCAGACGACGCGCTCGTTCTCGGCGATCTACAGCCAGGAAGACCTGATGAGCCGCTTGTCCGAATCGATGGCGCGCACCGAAAGCGCGCTGCAGGAGCTGCGGCGCACGAACCAGAAGCTCGAGTACATGGCCGCGACCGACCCGATGACGGGCGCGTCGAACCGCCGCCAGTTCATCGCGCAGGTCGAGCGCGAGATCGTGCGGGCCGAGCGCGACGGCACGCCGTTCTGCCTGCTTGCGCTCGATCTCGACAATTTCAAGACCATCAACGATGCCTACGGGCACCAGATCGGCGACGAGGTGCTGCGCGGCGTCGTGCGCCAGTGCCTCGAGGCGATCCGGCCGGCGGGCGCGCTCGCGCGGGTCGGCGGCGAGGAGTTCATGGCGCTCCTGCCCGAAATGCCGCTCGAGGGCGCGCGGATGACGGCCGAGCGCGTGCGTTCGTCGATCGCGAGTGCGCCGTTTGGGCTGGACTTCAAGCGCGTGCAGGTGACGGTCAGCGTCGGCGTCGCGCAATACGGCGTCGACGGCGGCACGGTCGATGCGCTGCTGCGGGTGGTCGACGAGCGGCTGTACCAGGCGAAGCGCGAAGGGCGCAACCGCGTGGTGACGCACTAGTCCGCATGCCGGCGCCGGTGCCGGCATGCACGCGCGTGGCGACGCGCGCTAGCGCGACGCCACGGCCGTCGCCTGCTTCGATCGTTCGTCCTGCATCGGCTGCGACGCCTGCCACCAGTACTTGCCCGCGCGCTGCTGCGGATCGCGGATCGCGAGATACGTCGTACTCCAGAGTTGCGCCGCGTTGGCTTCGGTCGCATCGGCGCTGCGCGTGCCGAATGCGTCGGTCTGGTACTTGCCGTTCACGTAGGACCACGTCCACATTTCCGATGTGCGCATGTCGCGTCCGTTCGAGATTACCTGCCAGATCGTCTGCCGCGCCTGCGCGAGCAGCGTGCGTGTCGTGGCCGACAGGTCCTGGCGCGCCAACTGGCGATCGAGCCCGGCCACCCACATCGCCTGCTGCCACGACCAGACCACCGTGCCGTGATACGCGGAGCTCGTGAACTTCGGCCACAGCGACGGGCTCGCATACGCGGGGTTCGCGATCAGCATCCCGGCATCGGTCACGAGCCCGGTCGGGAACGGCCGCGTGACGTCGCCGACGATCCGCTGGAGCTGATCGTCCGGCGGCGTGCCGAACAGCAGCGCGAAGCCGCCGTCCGAATGCATCACCGGAATCGGGTTGCCCTGCTGGTCGAGCGACAGCGCGTAGAAGGCCAGCGGTGCGTTGGGCGCGGCGCCGGCCGGCACGCCGGCGGATGGCGCATAGGCCGACACGTCGGTGGCCGCCTGTGCGGCCGGCACGCTGACCTGGAACAGCGGCGGCGCCTGCGTTTCCCACGTGGCCGCTTCGTTCGCCGTGTTGGCGAGCGTCGCGCGTTGCTGCGCGTCGAGATACGGATCGAGCAGGCCGCGGGCGAGGAACGCGTTCGCCGCGCGCAGCGCGGCCGGCACGAGCACCGCGTTCACGTCGTACGGGTACACGCCGCCGCCGAGGCCGTCGGTGCTGTCGCGCCAGTTGCCGACGATTTCGCCGGGCCGCAGGTGGATCAGGTTTGCCACCGACGGTTGCTGTGCGAACGGCTGCGCGGTCGTCGCGACGTGCAGCAAGTTGACGACGAGGCGGCTGCCGTTGGTCTGCCCGTCGCTGCCGCGCTGCGCCAGGTACGCGGCCGCGCGGGCCTGGCCGCGCGTATCGTCGATCAGCCACGCGGCGGCGATCGGTGCGAGCAGGTAGTCGCTGTCGATCATCTTGTAGTCGTAGGTCGGCGTCGCATCGTTCGGCCGCCCGTTCTTCTGGTTGTCGACCAGCGCGAATTCGCCGATGCCTTCCTCGTGCGCGACCTTGCCGTCGGGCGACAGGCGGCTCAGCACCGACGACAGCCCGGCCTCGATCGCCGCCGGTTCGAGCACGGGCATCAGCATGCGGACCGAGATCAGCGTGTCGCGGCCGAAGTACGTGTCGTACTGCCACGAGCCGGCCAGCAGCTTGTCGTTGAAGCTCAGGAATTCGAGCACGTTCTGGCTGACCGGGTCGGGGTTCACGGAAGGCGCGAACAGGTTGGCGTGCGTGATCGGCGACAGCGGCGTCTCGCCCGACAGCGCATCGATGTGCAGCTTCAGCGTGTGCGAGCCGGCCGGTGCGTTGAGCACGAGCTTGCCGCCCGCTGCCGGCGCGATGCTGCCGCCGTCGCGCAGCGTGATGCGCAGCGCATAGCCGGGCGCGCCGTCGAGCCGGTCGCGTTGCCATTGCGCGGTGCTGCCCTGGACCGTCGGCGCGGTGAGGATCTGCGGCGGAATCGTCGCGCCGCCGTTGAAGTCGCGCAGGAAGCGCACGTTGCTGAGCACGCCCTGGCGGATCGTCAGCGTAGCGGTGTCGACCGACACGTCGGCGCCGATGCCGTACAGCGGACGGCCGTGCGCGTCCGGGGCCGACAGTGCGGCCGGCGGCGTGTCGAGGCTCCAGTTCACCGGCTGCGCGGTGTCGTCGAACCACAGTCCGGTGCCGCTATTGCCGGCGGGGAAGACCACGAGCAGACGCGGCTTCGTGGACGAGCGCGCCAGCAGGTGCGCGGCGACCTTGTCCTGCCGGTAGAACGCGTTGATCTGGCCGCCGGTGTCCATGCGGAACGACAACGCGGCGGTGTTCGACGGCGGGTTGTTCGATTTGACGTCGTCGTCGTTGCAGGCCGACAGCAGGCCGGCGCAGACGAGCCCGAGACACAGCGACTTCGCAAGGCGATGCATGTTGATGTCCCTCCTGATGACTCGCGATTTTTTATCTGGATGTTCCAATCGGCGGATCTTGGGTCCGTCTGATCCCGTTTTGCATTCGTTGCGGCGAATGGCGGGAATTAAATCGGGGTGTTGCGCTTCTTCGAAAGGAAAACAGGCTGGCAAATAACCGGTTGGCCGATAAATGCCGAAAGCTGAAAACGGCAGAGGTGTGCGTCGATGCCCCGCGGGAAAGGCGATGAGACAGGCCTTCGCGCAGGTGAGCGGCGAATCCGGGGCGGCGCGGAAAATGATGCATAAGCCGTCGTAGGCGATTCTAAATTTACGGGAAAGTCGAAGTCAATAATGTTTTTGTTCTCGAGTGTTGAATTGAAAAATGGGATGAAATTATTGCCAGTCGCTTCGGTAAAATGTGCGATTCAATGGATTCGAATTAACGTATTCCGGATATCCGGTGACAAAACGACCGGAAATACGAGGCCGGGCCGGGCATTGATGCCCAACAGGAAATGAATCGCCGCGCCGTGTCGGGCAGTGTCGAGACAGGCCGATATGCAAATAGCGGCACGCGCGAGGCCGAGCAAACCGCGTTCCTGCGCGTGTGCCGCACGACGAGGGTCGTCGATGGATCGCCAGACAGTCCAAGGTTCACAAGCGTCATGTTTCAACGTTCTTGATAGTCATCCGGCAATGATCAATCCTTTTTTCAACCGTTAGCGGAGCCCGTGATGCCTGCAAACAATCTCAAAGTTCGTCCTTTGGTCGGCGGGATCAAAATCGTGACCCCCAGCAAGATCGGCACTTTAGGTCTGGTCGTGGAATACGACGGCGGCACGTGCTTTGCGACGGCGGGCCATGTGTTCGGAAAGAAGGATGTGAAGGTGGGTCAGCCCGATGACGCAAACCACGTGGGCGATTTGCTCGTCAACTTCCTCGAGCAAAATCAGGATATCGCCCTCGTGACGGTGTTGTCGGGAGTCAAGGCAACGGCCAATGAGATATGGACGGACAGTGGCAAAAAACCGGTGGAGTTCGGCTCAAACGTTCGTCCCGTAAAGGGCCAGCGTTTGTGGTTGCAGGGTGCGCTCTCCGGTTTCGTGAATTGCTCGGTTGCCGAGGCGGATGCGGATATCACGGTGCCTGGCACCAACGATAAGGTCAAGAACGTCGTCCTGCTCAACCTGGACGGAGATGCGCAGACCCAACCGGGCGACAGTGGCGCGCCCGTGGTGGGAAACGTGGATAGCGAGGACATTTGCTACGGCGTGTACGGCGGGAAAGTCGTGGTCAGCTCAAGAACGTATGGATGGTTCACGCCGTTCGAGAACCTGGTTTGGGATTAGTCCGGCGGGATCGAATGTGACGCTGTCAAAGCCCTGGGTGCGAGCGCGCTCGGGGCTTTTGCATTGGGGCGCCGGAACGCGCACCGAGTCGACGGGCACCGGAGCTGGGCAGCGGACGGGCCCGCCCCAAGATACCGTCCATTGCCATCGGCAAGTTTGGTAGGCTTGTCGCCTGCGCGAGCTTGTCGGATCCTGATGCCGGGCAGGAGGGTGACCGTGAGCGAACGGCGGAAGGGTGTAAAGTGCCCGGCTGCCAAGGACGACAGGCCAATCGCCGAACCAACACGAACAGGAGCGAACGAAGTGATCAGACATATCGTCATGTGGAAGTTGAAGGAATCGGCCGAAGGCGCGACGCGTGCGCAGAACGCGCTGAAGCTGAAGGAAAAGCTCGAAGGCTGTCGCGACCTCGTGCCGGGCACGCTGCAGATCGACGTCGGCGTGGCGACGCCGGGCCTCGATGCGACCGCCGACATCGTGCTCGTCTCCGATTTCGCCGACAAGGCCGCGCTCGACGCGTACCAGGTGCATCCGGTTCACCAGGAAGTGAAGAAGTTCGTCGTCGCGGTGGCCGAATCGCGCGAGTGCGTCGACTACATCGTCGACAACGTGTGATGAGCGACGCGGCAACCCCGACGGAAGGCCCGTCGATCGAAAGCCCGTTCGTCGATCTGCTCGGCGTGCAGCTCGTGTCCGCGAAGGATGGCGCGAGCGAGATCGTGCTGCCGCTCGAGGAGCGGCACATGAACACGTGGAGCATCGCGCACGGCGGCGTGACGATGACGCTCGCCGATATCGCGCTCGCGATGGCGGCGCGCAGCCTGACCGACGACGGCGTCGGCGTCGTCACGGTCGAGATGAAGGTGAACTTCATGCAGCCGGGCCGCGGCGAGCTGCGCGCTTACGGGCGCGTGATGCATCGCTCGACGACGATGGCCTACTGCGAAGGCGAAGTGCGCGACAGCGACGGCAATTTCGTCGCGAAGGCGCTCGGCACGTTCAAGTACATGCGCCGGCTCGCGGTCGGCCGGGACATCAAGCGGCAACGCTCGCGCACGGCGCCGGACGCGCAGCCCGGCCCGAGCGACGCGTAAGCACCCGCCACGCACGGCCCTGTCTCTTCGATGCGGCAGGGCTATTTCGTTTTGGAGCCCGGGATGGCGGTACATGGCACGGCGCGCCTGCCCGGCGCGCGCGTGGCATCATGTGACGCTTGTCCGTTCACGACGCCGCACCGGCGCCGTCCACACCGATGCCGCTGAATCCGAAGATCGCCCAGGTGCTCGACATGATCGAGCGCGCGAAACGCCCGTCGTATCACCATCAGACGCCGCAGCAGGCGCGCGCCGCGTACGAGAAGAGCGCGCCGATCCTCGACGTCGCGCCGGCGCCGATGCATGCGGTGGAGGAGTGCGTCGTGCCGACGCGCGACGGCCGCACGATCGGCGCGCGGCTGTATCTGCCGGTCGCGCCGAGCCTCGCGGAGCCGCTGCCCGCGCTCGTGTACTACCACGGCGGCGGCTTCACGGTCGGCAGCGTCGACACGCACGATGCGCTGTGCCGGATGTTCGCGCACGACGCGCAATGCGCGGTGCTGTCGGTCGGCTACCGGCTCGCGCCCGAACACAAGTTTCCGACCGCGGTGAACGACGCGGACGACGCATTGCAGTGGCTGCATCGCGAGGCCGCCACGTTCGGCATCGACGCCGGGCGGCTGGCGGTCGGCGGCGACAGCGCGGGCGGCACGCTCGCGACGGTCTGCGCGGTGCTCGCGCGCGACGCGGGCATTCGTCTTGCGCTGCAGCTGCTGATCTACCCGGGCGTGACGGGCCACCAGGACACCGAATCGCACGCGCGGCTCGCGAGCGGCTACCTGCTGACGCAGGACACGATCCAGTGGTTCTTCACGCAATACGTGCGCGATCGGGCCGATCGCGACGACTGGCGTTTCGCGCCGCTCGACGGTACGCGCGGCGCGCCGTCGTTCGAGGGTGTCGCGCCGGCGTGGATCGCGACGGCCGAGTACGATCCGCTGAGCGACGAGGGCGCCGCGTACGCGGACAAGTTGCGCGCGGCCGGCAACGCGGTCACGCTGGTCTGCTATCCGGGGATGATCCACGAATTCTTCAAGATGGGCGGCTACGTGCCCGAGGTGCGGGCCGCGCATGCCGATGCGGTCGCGGCGCTGAAGGCCGCATTCGACGAGGTTTGACGGCGAGCGCCTGACGGCGCGCACGCCGCGGGAGGATGGCGATGACGAACGGCGTGGGCGCGGTGGAAACGGGCGACTGGACGGTACTGGGCGGCGACGCTGCGCGGATCCGCGACGCGGTGTTCGTGCGCGAGCAGCAGATTCCGCCGGAATGGGAACTCGACGACGACGATCCGCTGTCGCTGCATGCGGTCGCGTACCGGACCGACGCGGCGACCGGGCTGCGCCGCGCGGTCGCGACGGGGCGGCTGCTGCCGTCCGGCACGATCGGCCGCGTCGCGGTGCTGGCCGACGTGCGCGGGCAGGGCGTCGGGTCGGCCGTGCTGAATGCGCTGCTGGATGCCGCGCGGCGCCGCGGCGAAGCCGTCGTGCGGCTGTACGCGCAGGATTCGGCGGTGTCGTTCTATCTGCGGCACGGCTTCGCGGCGGTCGGCGAACCGTTCGTCGAGGCCGGCGTGCCGCACGTCGAGATGGCGCGCGCGCCGTAGCACGCCACGCGTGCGTTCAGCGCGGGCGCGCCGCGTCGATATCGAACGTGAACGCGCGCTCGAACGCGCCCGGGCGCACGGTGCGGTGCGAGCCGTCGTCGTCGCTGCGCTCCTTGACCTCGACCGTCAGCCGCACGCCTTCCTTCATCGTGACGCGCAGCGCGGTCGTGCCGCGCGTGCCGTATTCGGGCGTCTCGATGAACGCGGCCGACAGCGCGCGCTCGCGCTCGATCGGAATGCCCGTGTGCGGCAGTGCGTCGTCGTCCGCGACGTGCGGGTCGCGCATCAGCGCGATCAGTTCGTCGAGCGACGGGGTCGGATTGTCGGTGAGCAGCGTGCCGAGCTCCGCGCGCTTGCGCACCACTTTGGGCCAGGGCGTATCGAGCCGTGCATTCGACAGCGCATGCACGCCCGGCTCGATCGCGACGGGCGCGGCGACCCGGCTTTCGCCGTCGGGCGCGCGGTTGCAGAACCATGCGAGTTCGCGCCGGCGCCAGTCGCCGACGAGCAGGTTGAAGCCGTTGTAGACGGCCGCATGCTCGGCAAGCTGCGCGAGATAGTCGAGCGGCGCGACCGGCGTGCCGCCGAGAAAATCGGATACCAGCTTGCCGCGGGTCGGCGCGCCCGCGCGGATGTCGAATGGCGCGCGGTAGTTGGTCAGCGCGGCGAAGCGGCCGTCGCGCGAGACGCCGAGCCACGTGCCGCCGGCCTCGAGGTCGCGGCCGGCCAGTACGCCCGGCACGTCTTCCCACCACGAGAGCGGCGCGCTGGTCCGGCGAAAGAACTCGTCGCGATTGGCGACGAGGGTAAAGACGGGACCGGCGGCGGCATCGGGCTGCCAGTCGAAGGCAATCAGACACATCGGGCGAATCTCTCGCAGGAAACGTCGCGCGCCGGCTGCGACTCGCGAGCCGGCGCGCGAACGGGTTGTCAGTGCATCAGGCTTCGGTCGGCCACGCGTACGGCAGCGCGTCGAACGCGAGCGCCGGGCCGTCGGCCGAACCGAGGTGCACCGAGCCGCTGTCGAGCGCGGCGAGCTTGATCTCGACGAGCGCGTCGACGCCGCCCGCCGGCGCGGCCGCCGCGTTGACGATCATCCCGCACGGCTGGCCCGGATCGTCGCTGTGGAACAGCTCGACGCCGGCATGCACGGTATCGGTCTCGCCGGCGACGTGCGCGAGCGCGGTGCGGCGCTTGATCGTGCCGCGGTACTGGCTGCGCGCCACCACTTCCTGGCCCGGGTAGCACCCTTTCCTGAAGTTAACGGCACCGATCACGTCGAAGTTGACCATCTGCGGCACGAACTGTTCGACGGCCGGCTGCGTGATGCGCGGCTCGCCCGCGCGAACGTCGAGCCAGTCCCACACGGCGGGCGACACGACGGGCAGCGTGCCGGCGAGCGCGGCGACGCGCGCGTCGACTTCGGCGCGCGGGCCGATCCACAAATAGCGCTTGCGGCCGGCCGCATCGGGCACGCGGATCAGCGCGCCGGCCGGGCCGTCGACCTTCACGTGCACGCCGTCGGGCAGCGCATCGAAGATGCCCGACAGCGCGTCGCGCACGTCGCCCGCGAAGCCGGTCACCGCGAGCGCGTCGCTCGCGTCCGTCAGCTTCGCCTTCGCGCGCAGCACGAACATCGACAGCCGCTTCTGCACGGCCGGCTGCACGTCCTTCGACACGAGCAGGCGCACGTCGTGGCCGGCGCGCCACGCGAGGAACGACGCGAGCAGCCGGCCCTTCGGCGAGCAGTACCCGGACAGCCGCGCGCTGCCGGCATCGAGATGCTCGATGTCGTTGGTGAGCTGGCTGTGCAGGAACGTCGCGGCATCGTCGCCGGCCACGTCGATCACGCCGAACTGCGGCAGCGGCATGCAGGCGGCCGGCGCATCGAAATCGGCGGCCGACGGGCGGGGGAAAACGGGGAGCGAGGCGGATGCGGCCTGGGCAGCCGGTGAAGCGAACGGTGTGCTCATGGAATGAGGGAACAGTCAACCCTGACTTTGACGGAGGCGAGCAAGTATTATATGGGTCTTACCTGAGTCACGTTTCCATGTCCCTACTGAAGAAATGCGCCGCGACGATCGTGGCGCTGGCCGTCGTTGTGGCCGCTGCCGGCGCGGGCGGCGGGTATTACTGGGCGACCCGGCCGCTGTTGCTGGGCTCGGCATCGCTCGACGTCACGATCAAGCCGCGCAGCAGCGTGAAGAGCGTCGCGCTGCAGCTCCAGCGCGGCGGCGTGCCGGTCGAGCCGTTCGCGTTCGTCGCGATGACGCGCGTGCTCGGGCTGTCGAGCCGGCTCAAATCGGGCAACTACGAATTCAAGACCGGCATCACGCCGTACGACGTGCTGCAGAAGATCGCGCGCGGCGACGTGAACGAGTACGTCGCGACCGTCATCGAAGGCTGGACCTTCAAGCGGATGCGCGCGGAGCTCGACGCGAACCCCGATCTCACGCACGCGACGGCCGGCATGAGCGACGCCGAGCTGCTGCGCGCGATCGGCGCGTCGGAGAGCGCGGTGCAGCGCGGCAGCGGCGAGGGGCTGTTCTTCCCCGACACCTACCTGTTCGACAAGGGCACGAGCGACCTGAACATCTACCGGCGCGCCTACCGCCTGATGCAGGCGCGCGTCGACGAGGCCTGGGCCGCGCGCACGCCGGGGCTGCCGTACAAGTCGCCTTACGAAATGCTGACGATCGCGTCGATCGTCGAGAAGGAAACCGGCCATGCGGCCGATCGCGCGTTCGTCGCGGCCGTGTTCGCGAACCGGCTGCGCATCGGCATGCCGCTGCAGACCGATCCGTCGGTGATCTACGGGCTCGGCGACGCGTACGACGGCCGTCTGCGCAAGCGCGACCTGCAGGCCGACACTCCCTACAATACCTACACCCGACGCGGGCTGCCGCCCACGCCGATCGCGTTGCCGGGTGTCGCCGCGCTGCAGGCGGCGATCAATCCGGCCCCGACGAGCGCGCTCTATTTCGTCGCGAAGGGCGACGGCACGAGCGTGTTCTCGGACACGCTCGGCGACCACAACAAGGCCGTGGACAAGTACATACGAGGTCAATAATGGCGAGCGGTAAATTCATCACGTTCGAAGGCATCGACGGGGCGGGGAAGACCACCCACCTGCAATGGTTCTGCGAACGCCTCCAGGGCCGGCTGGCCGCGGCCGGCCGGCAGGTCGTCGTCACCCGCGAGCCGGGCGGCACGCAGCTCGGCGAGAAACTGCGCGAGATCCTGCTGAACCAGCCGATGGATCTCGAGACGGAAGCGCTGCTGATGTTTGCCGCGCGTCGCGAGCACCTCGCGCTCGTGATCGAGCCGGCGCTCGCGCGCGGCGACTGGGTCGTGTCCGATCGCTTCACCGACGCGACGTTCGCGTACCAGGGCGGCGGGCGCGGGTTGCCGCGCGACAAGCTCGAGACGCTCGAGCGCTGGGTGCAGGGCGGTTTCCAGCCCGATCTCACGGTGCTGTTCGACGTTGCGCCGCAGGTGGCGAGCGAGCGTCGCGGCGCCGCGCGCATGCCGGACAAGTTCGAAAGCGAATCCGACGCGTTCTTCTCGCGTACGCGCGCCGAATACCTGCGGCGGGCGGAGGAGGCGCCGCACCGCTTCGCGATCGTCGACGCGACGCGATCGATTCCCGAGATCCGCCAGCAGCTCGAACGCGTGCTCGCCGCGCTGTAACCCGCAAGGAACGCACCCCATGATCTATCCGTGGCAAACCGACGACTGGAACCGCCTGCAGCAACTGCGCGCGCAATGGCCGCATGCGTTGCTGCTGCACGGTCAGGCCGGGATCGGCAAGCTGCAGTTCGCGCAGCATCTCGCACAGGGCTTCCTGTGCGAATCGCCGCAGCCGAACGGCGAGCCGTGCGGCGCCTGCGCGGCCTGCAACTGGTTCTCGCAGGGCAACCATCCGGACTACAGGATCGTGCTGCCCGAGGCGCTGGCGGGCGAGGCGCCGGGCGCGGCCGACGACGCGAAGCTGGCCGACGCGGACGAAGGCGGCAAGAAGACGCGGGCGCCGAGCAAGGAAATCAAGATCGAGCAGGTGCGGGCGCTGCTCGACTTCTGCGGGGTCGGCTCGCACCGCGGCGGCGCGCGCGTCGTCGTGCTGTATCCGGCCGAGGCGCTCAATGTCGCCGCGTCGAACGCGCTGCTGAAAACACTGGAGGAGCCGCCGCCCGGCGTCGTGTTCCTGCTCGTGTCGGCGCGCATCGACCGCCTGTTGCCGACGATCATCAGCCGCTGCCGCCAGTGGCCGATGACCGTGCCGGCGCCGGAGGCGGCCGCCGCGTGGCTCGCGGCGCAGGGCGTCGACCACGCCAGCGCGCTGCTCGCCGAAGCCGGCGGCGCGCCCCTCGCCGCGCTGGCGCTCGCGAGCGACGAGAACCGCCCGCTGCGCGACTACACGCTCGGGCAACTCGCGGCCGGAGCGGCCTGCGACCCGTTCGCATGCGGCGAGACGCTGCAGAAGCTGCCGGTGCCGCTGGTGCTCGGCTGGCTGCAGCGCTGGCTGTACGATCTGCTCGCGCAGCGGATGGCCGGCGCGCCGCGCTACTTCCCGACGCACGCGGCCGCCCTGGCGCGCTGCGCGGAAGCGGTCGACGCGAACGCATTCGCGCGCTTCATGAAAGCCGTGACGCGGCAGCGGACGGTCGAGAATCATCCGCTCAACGCGCGGCTCGTATTCGAGGAATTGTTTCTCGGATATCGGGAAATATTCGCTTGATCCGGCATTGTTTCCGATGGGTTGCGAAACGATGAACGGGTCCCGCGGCGGCGCGGCCGTGGCCGCCCGGCCCGCGCACGTCGCCCGGTGCCGCCAGCCGGCGGGCGCATGAGCGCCCGTCTCACGTATTCAGGAAACACGATGTTCGTCGACTCTCACTGCCACATCAATTTCAAGGGCCTGGGCGACCGCCTGCCGGCCGTTCTCGAGAACATGCGCGAGCACGACGTCACGCACGCGCTGTGCGTGTCGGTCGATTTCGAGACGCTGCCGGACGTGCTCGCGATCGCCGAAGCGCACGACAACGTGTACGCGTCGGTCGGCGTCCATCCCGATCACGAGGACGCGCGCGAGCCGACGCTCGCGGAGCTCGTCGAGCTGGCCGCGCACCCGAAGGTCGTCGCGATCGGCGAAACCGGCCTCGACTACTACCGCCTCGAAGGCCGCTCGATCGCCGACATGGAATGGCAGCGCGAACGTTTTCGCACGCACATCCGCGCAGCGAGCGCGACGATGAAGCCGCTGATCATCCACACGCGCGCGTCGTCGGAAGACACGCTGCGGATCATGGCCGAGGAGCGCGCGGACGTGCCGGGCGGCGTGATGCACTGCTTCACCGAGCCGTGGCCGGTCGCCGAGCAGGCGCTCGCGCAGAACTTCCATATCTCGCTGTCGGGCATCGTCACGTTCAAGAACGCGACCGACGTGCAGGACGTCGCGCGGCGCGTGCCGCTCGACCGGCTGCTGATCGAGACCGACTCGCCGTACCTCGCGCCGGTGCCGTATCGCGGCAAGCCGAATGAACCTGCGTACGTGAGCCATGTCGGACGCTTTATCGCATCCGAGCGCGGGATCGCCGTCGAGGTGCTCGCCGATGCGACGACGCAGAATTTTTTCCGGCTGTTCAAGATCGCCCGCTAACGACGCGCGCGCAGCCGACAACCCAGGGAAGGAGCCCACAACAATGACGAAGCCGACCAACCATCTGCCCAAACGCGCCCTCGTTGCCGCCGCATTCGTCGCGAGCGGCCTGTTCGCCGCCGCCGGCGCGCATGCCGAGTCGCTCGACGCGATCGTCAAGGCCGTCAAGTTCGACGACATCGCCGATATCGGCAAGCAGCTCAAGAGCGGCAAGCTCGATCCGAACACGCTCGCGCCGAACGGCGACCCGATCCTCGTGATCGCCGCGCGCGAGAAGTCCGACAAGGTCGCGGCCGCGATCGCGACGACGCCGAACGTCGACCTCGAGAAGGAAGACAAGGCCGGCGAAAACGCGCTGATGCTTGCATCGCTGAATGGCGACCTCGGCCTCGTCAAGCTGCTGATCGACAAGGGCGCGGAAGTCAGCAAGAAGGGCTGGGCGCCGCTGCACTACGCGGCGACCAACGGCCAGGACGCGGTCGTCAAGGTGCTGCTCGACCACGACGCGTACATCGACACCGCATCGCCGAACGGCACGACGCCGCTGATGATGGCCGCGCGCGGCAATCATGCGTCGACGGTCACGCTGCTGCTCGACCAGGGCGCGGATCCGCAGGTGAAGAACCAGCTCGGCATCACCGCGCTCGAGTTCGCGAAGCACTACAACGCGCCGGACGCGATCGAGATCCTGAGCAAGCGGACGACGCGTATCGGTGCGGGCACGCCGGCAGATGCTCAAAAGAGTGCAAAATAACGGTTTTTGGTGCGGCGGCGCCTGTCCGGCCAGCCGGCTTCCGGGCGGAGCAGGGCATCCGTTGCCGCACCGGCCAACGCAGCAGGCGGTCTCGGGCCGCCTTGACATAAGAAGGAACACCATGTTGCGCGCAATGTTTTGTGCCGCGGCGTTTGCCGTGCCGTTGTCGGCGGCGGCTTTCACGGGCGCGGATCTCGACCGGCTGTGCGCGAAGACGGACGTCAAGTCGCGGGCGTCGTGCGCGGCCTATATCGAAGGCGCCGCCGACGGCGTCTACAACACGATCGATGCGATCGGCGGCACCACGGGGCCGCGCGTCGGCCAGTATTTCTGCCTGCCGCCCGACATCCGGGCGCAACAGATGACGGACGCGGTGCGCAAGTACATCGCGGAAAATCCGAAGCTGGCCGACTACAACGCGAGCACCGCGGTGTCGCTCGGTCTCGGCAAGGCGTTTCCCTGCAGGAACGGCAGCTGATCTGACGCCGTGTCCGGGCGCGTGCGCGGCCCGGGCGTCGCCGACGCATCCAGGACGAAGCCAGTGGGCTTCATCACTCGAGGGCGCCGATGATTTCAATCGAGGAACTGCAGCGCATCGCCGATGCGCCGCTGCATTCGTGGCTCGGCACGCTGGGCGTGTCGGTCATCGTCATACTGGTCGTCACGGTCGTGCACCGCCTCGGCGCACGCATCGTCAAGCGCATCGCGCAGCCGTATCCGCTGATGAGCGCGATCCTGCGCTACATCGACAAGCCGTCGCTCGTCGTGCTGGCGCTGCTGGCGCTCGAATTCCTGTGGGTCCAGGCCGACGACGGCATGTCGTTCGTGCGCGGCATGCGCACCGCGGCCGCGGTCGGCTCGATCGTGTCGCTCACGTGGCTGCTGGTGCGGCTCGCGGCCGGCGTCGGCGACGCGATCATCCAGGCCCATCCGATCGATACGGCCGACAATCTTCAGGCACGGCGCGTCCATACGCAGGCCAAGGTGCTCGTGCGGACCGTGATGGTGCTGATCGTGATCATCGGCACCGGCGCCGCGCTGATGACGTTCCCGAACGTGCGCCAGATCGGCGCGAGCCTGCTGGCGTCGGCCGGCGTCGCGGGGCTGGTCGCCGGTATCGCCGCACGGCCGGTGCTCGGCAACCTGATTGCCGGGTTGCAGATCGCGCTCACGCAGCCGATCCGGCTCGACGACGTGGTCGTGATCCAGGGCGAGTGGGGGCGTATCGAGGAAATCACCGGCTCGTTCGTGTCGGTGCGGCTGTGGGACCAGCGGCGCCTCGTCGTGCCGCTGCAGTGGATCATCGAGAACCCGTTCACGAACTGGACGCGCAGCAGCGCGGAGATCATCGGCACCGTCTACCTGTCGGTCGATTACCGCACGCCGCTCGCGCCGCTGCGCGAGGAACTCGCGCGGCTCGTCCACGCCGCGCCCGAGTGGGACGGCCGCGTGCAGGTGCTGCAGGTGACCGACGCGACGGAGCGCACGATGCAGTTGCGCGCGCTCGTCAGCGCGGCCGATTCGTCGTCGTGCTGGGATCTGCGCTGCCGCGTGCGCGAAGGGTTGATCGCCTATCTGCAGGACCGCTATCCGCAATGCCTGCCGCGCAGCCGGATGGAGCTGTATCCGCACGACTCGGCGCCCGATGCGCCGAATCGCGAACGGCCGCACGTGCGCTCGCCTGCCGCCAGCACGGCGGCCAACACCGCCGCCGACCCGCAGGCCGTCGAAGGCCGCTGAGCGCGGCCCGGCCCCTGCTTGCCATTTCCCGTTCCCATGACCGCGCTGAAGACGCTTGCCATCGCCAATTACCGCTCGCTGCGCGAGCTGATCGTGCCGCTCGCGGCGCTCAACGTCGTCACGGGCCCGAACGGCAGCGGCAAGTCGAGCGTGTACCGCGCGCTGCGACTGCTCGCCGATACCGCACAGGGCCGCGTGATCCCGTCGCTCGCGCGCGAGGGCGGCTTGCCGTCGACGTTGTGGGCCGGCCCCGAGCGCTTCTCGCGCGCGATGCTGGCCGGCGAGGTGCCGGTGACGGGCACGGTGCGCAAGGGCCCGGTGAGCCTGAAGCTCGGTTTCGCGTGCGACGATTTCGGCTATGCGATCGATCTCGGCCTGCCGTTGCCGAGCCGTTCGCAGTTCGCGCTCGACCCGGTGGTCAAGCGCGAGTGCATCTGGGGCGGCGCGGTGCTGCGCCCGTCCACGCTGCTGGTCGACCGGCAGGGCGCGCAGATCCGCGCGCGTACCGCGTCGGGCGACTGGCTGACGATTCCGCAGCCGGTCGCGAGCTTCGACAGCATGATGACCGAATTCGCCGATCCGACCGGCGCGCCCGAGATGATCGCGGTGCGCGAACGGATTCGCTCGTGGCGCTTTTACGACCATTTCCGGACCGATGCGCACGCGCCGGCGCGCCAGTCGCACATCGGCACGCATACGCCGGTGCTCGCGGACGACGGCGCCGACCTGGCCGCCGCGCTGCAGACGATCCGTGAAATCGGCGATGCCGCGGCGCTCGACGCGGCGATCGACGACGCGTTCCCCGGTGCGTCGGTCGAGATCGACAACCCGGGCGGCCGCGGCCGTTTCGACGTGCTGATGCGCCAGCCGGGGCTGCTGCGGCCGCTGTCGGCGGCCGAGCTGTCGGATGGCACGCTGCGTTACCTGCTGCTCGCGGCCGCGCTGCTGACGCCGCGGCCGCCGGCGCTGATGGTGCTGAACGAACCGGAGACGAGCCTGCATCCCGATCTGCTGCCGGCGCTCGGCCGCCTGATCGCGCAGGCCGCCCGGCGTTCGCAGGTGCTGGTCGTGTCTCACGCGGCGCGGCTCATCGCAACGCTCGAGCGCGAGGCCGGCTGCGAATCGCTGGTGCTCGGCAAGCAGCTAGGCGCGACCGCGCTCGTCGATGCCGACTCGCGCGACCTGCCGGCCTGGAAGTGGCCGTCGCGTTGACAGCCTGACGGTGCGCCTGGGACGTGATCGGCCCGGCCGGGCCCCGCTGCGAGGCGGCCGTGCCCGGTCGGCCGAATGTATCCGGTCTGTAACAACCCCCAAAAAATGAAAGACCAGCGGTTCCGCTCATCGGGATCGCGAATAATAATGAGATATTCGGCTGGCACCACGCCGGCCGGCGCCGCATGGACGCACGGCGGGCGCACGCAAGCGCGCCATCCCGCCGGCCGTACCGCAACGGACAGGACACAGGAGACGTGGACCATGAGAATTGCCCAGATCGCCCCGCTGACCGAATCCGTGCCGCCGAAGCTGTACGGCGGCACGGAGCGCGTCGTGTCCTACATCACCGAGGCGCTCGTCGACCTCGGCCACGATGTGACGCTGTTCGCGAGCGGCGATTCGACGACGCGGGCGACGCTCGAGGCCGTGTGGCCGCGCGCGCTGCGGCTCGATTCGTCGATCCGCGACCGGGTCGCGCCGCACATGCTGCTGATGGAGACGGTCGCGCGCCGCGCGAAGGATTTCGACGTGCTCCATTTCCACATGGACTACTACTCGTTCTCGGTCTTCAACCGGCAGGAAACGCCTTACGTGACGACGCTGCACGGCCGGCTCGACCTGCCCGAGCAGCAGCCGGTATTCGACACCTTCAACACGGCGCCGGTGATCTCGATCTCCAACGCGCAGCGCCAGCCGCTGCCGCAGGCGAAATGGCTGACGACCGTCTATCACGGGCTGCCCGATACGCTGTACATGCCGCAGCCCGTCGAGCCGCGCTATCTCGCGTTCCTCGGCCGCATCTCGCCGGAAAAACGCGTCGATACCGCGATCCGCATCGCGCGCCAGTGCGGGCTGCCGATCCGGATCGCCGCGAAGATCGACGCGGCCGACCAGGAATACTTCGACCGCGAGATCAAGCCGCTCTTCGCGTTGCCGCACGTCGAATACATCGGCGAGATCGCCGATCACGAGAAGGCCGAATTCCTGTCGGGCGCGCATGCGCTGCTGTTTCCGATCGACTGGCCGGAGCCGTTCGGCCTGGTGATGATCGAGGCGATGTCGTGCGGCACGCCGGTCATCGCATTCAACCGTGGCGCGGTGCCCGAAGTGGTGGACGAGGGCGTGTCGGGGTTCATCGTCGAGGATGAAATCAGCGCGGTGGCCGCGGTGAACCGGCTGCACCTGCTGCCGCGTGCGCGCGTGCGGCAGCGCTTCGAGGAGCGCTTCACGTCGCGCCGGATGGCGCAGCAGTACGTGGACGTGTACCAGTCGGTGATCCGCGCGCAGAAGCGCTCGCGCTTCAAGGTGATCGACTCGACGACCTGAGCGGTCCGAGCAGCCTGGCCGCCCTGACGCGCGGCGCGGGCGGATAAAAAAACGGCGATGCCCGCGAGGACATCGCCGTTTGCGCATGCCCGGCGCGCCGCGCGCGGGCGGTGCGTCAATGTCAGATCTTGAGCTTCGTGACCTTGGTGCCGTTGATCGACACGTCGCCCATCAGGCCGGCGTTCGTCAGCACGACGACCTGGATCGGCGCGGTGGCCGTGTTGGAATCGACCGCGCCGTTCGCGCCCATCTTCACGAGCGCGACCGATGCGCCGGCGCCGGCTGCCCAGCCGTCCGAGTTGCGGAATTCGTCGAGCGCCTGCTGCGTCATGAACAGGAACACGACCGCCTTCGACTGCGCGCCGGCCTGCAGGCCGACCGACAGCGACGACGTGTTGTAGTAGCCGACGGTGCTGCCGCCTACGCGCAGCGCGCCGTTGCCGGACTGGGCGCCGACGATGAAGCCGGCCTGGAGCACTTCGGGGAAGACCAGCACGCCGCGCGATTTCGCGACGAGTTCGCGCGAGCCCTTGACGGTGGAGTACATGCGCGACAGCGTGGCGTCGACGCTCGCGTCGATCGACTGACGCTTCGACGCGTTGGTGGCGGCATTGTCCGGCTTGTCCGGGGTGGTGGTGCAACCGGTGAGCGCGAGGCTACCGACGATGAGCGCGGCGGCGGCTTTGAGCACAAGAGTCCGTTTTTGCATCGTTGTTCTCCATCGGATGATGTTCGGAGTGAGTCTCGCTCAAGGAGCGGATCACGTCGGCAGTTATATCACAGCGGATCAGGGCCTCTTTTCGTTGCCACGTGAAAAAGCGTCAAATCGCGCGCGGGTGTCGCGGCGCGCCAACGGACGAAGCGGCGCCCGCGCGCGACGCGCGCCTCGCACAGGGGCGTCGTGCGGGAACGTGCGGGCGATTGCAGGGGCGGCACCCGCGGCGCGCCGGTGTCAGTGCGTGACGGGGGGAACGGGCGGCTTGATCGGCGGGCGGCGCAGCGCGCGACGGATCAGCGCGATCACGACGCCGCACGCGAACAGGAACGCGGCCGGGACGACCCAGTAGCCGACGAACGCATGCCACAGATAGCCGGCGAGCGTATTGCGGCGCACGACGTATTCGTCGCGAGCCGCCTGCTGGCGCGGCGCGTTGGCGGCCAGCACATCGGCCGGGCAACCGGCCGCCCGCGCCTCGTCGGCATCCCCGCGGCACTTCGCGGCGGCGCCGGCGGCCTGCTGCGCGTCGGTGAGCTGCCAGGTGGTCAGCGCGAGCTGCAGGTCGGCCTTGTTGTAGGCCATTTCCTCGCGGATCTCGCGCACGGCGACGATCGCGACGGGCACGGCCCAGAACACGATCACGATCAGCCAGCGGCGAAACCAGCGGTGTTGTCTCCATGCCATCCAGGCCTCCGTTTGACGCGCGTGCGCGTTCGTCTCGAGGGCGGCCCGATGGCGCTTCTTGGTCTTGGGTGGGCCGCGTTGCAGCCATCATAGAAGAAAACGCGGCGAATTGCCGCACCCGAATTACCGCCCCTGTGGCGGCGTCGGGACGGCGGGCCGGAAAACGGGGAGGGACAGGCGGCGTGCGCGCGTCGATGCGCGTGCAACGAAAATGAAAATGCCGCGCCCGCCGAAGCGGTGCGCGGCATTCGAGACGGGAGCGCCGGAACTCAGGCGGCCGGCTGATTGCTCAGGCAGCTCTTCATGAACGCCTTGCGATCGTCGCCCTTCTTGCCGGTGGCCTGCGTGTTGCACGCCTTCATCTTTTCCTGCTGCGTCATCGCCTTCGCGGGCTTCGCCGACAGGCAGTCCTTCATGAACGCCTTGCGTTCGTCGCCCGTCTTGCCGGCTGCCTGCGTGTTACAGGCCTTCATCTTGTCCTGCTGGCTGTTCGCCGCGAAGGCGGGGGAAGCCAGCATGCCGCCGAGAAGCAGTGCGGCTACGAGCGATTGGATTTTCATTTCGACACTCCCATGGGGTGAATTGCGCGTGGTCGACGCCGTCATGAAGCTCGACGCGACGTGGACAGGGCCACATCGCACCACGCGTTCCGATTATGGCAAATCAAGGTGAAAACACCAAAACGGCACTTTCTATAACGTTGCGGACGCCATGGCCGTTGACGGCGCACGCGGCCAGGAGATCGGGACAAACCATGACGCGCGGCGGCCGGCGCCGGCCCGTCGCGCCGGAACCTGCCGGCTCGCGGCCGCGAGCCATTACAATCGCGGCCATGAATACACCGAACACCGCATCCTCTTCGTCCGCGGCGACGCTGCCGCGCATCGCCGTACTTGCCACCGGCGGCACGATCGCCGGCGCCGCGCCCGACGCGGCCAGCACGGCCGGCTACCAGGCCGGCGCGCTCGGCGTCAGTTTCCTGGTCGACGCCGTGCCGGCGCTTGCGTCGGTCGCGCGCATCGACGCGGAGCAGATCGCCAGCATCGACAGCAAGGATCTCGCGTTGCCGCTGTGGAACACGCTCGCCGCGCGGATCGACGCGCTGATGGCCGATCCCGCGATCGACGGCATCGTGATCACCCACGGCACCGATACGCTCGAGGAAACGGCGTACGCGCTGCATCTGGTCGTCCGGGGCGACAAGCCGGTCGTGCTGACGGCCGCGATGCGGCCGGCGACCGCGCTGTCGTCCGACGGCCCGCTGAACCTGCTGAACGCGGTGACGGTGGCCGCCCATCCGGCCGCGCGCGGGCAGGGCGTGCTGGTCGCGTTCAACAACCGGATCCACGGCGCGCGCGACGTCGTGAAGACGAGCACCTATGCGGTCGACGCGTTCCAGTCGCCGGAGCTCGGGGCGCTCGGCTGGGTACAGGACGGCCGCGTCGAATTCGCGCGCCGCATCACGCGCACGCGCGACACGCAACTGGCGATCGCGGCAAGCTGGCCGCCGGTCGAGGTCGTCGCGAGCTATGCGGGCGTGACGCGCACGGCCGTCGATGCGCTCGTCGGGGCCGGCGTGCGCGGCCTCGTCGTCGCGGGCACCGGCAACGGGTCGATTCATGCGACGCTGCAGGCGGCGCTCGCCGATGCGGTCAATGCGGGCGTGGCGGTGGTCCGTGCGTCGCGCGTCGGGTCGGGGCACGTGATGCGCAACGGCGCCGCGAGCGACGATGCACTCGGTTTCGTGAGCGCGGGCTCGCTGCACCCGTTCAAGGCGCGCGTGCTGCTGATGCTCGCGCTCGCGAACGGCATTCACGATCGCGACGCATTGCAGCGCGCGTTCGATACGCTGTGATTCGATGACGGGATGGTCGACACGCGCCGATCGCGCGGTGCGCGTCGCCCATGAAGAAAGGCAGGCCGAGCGGCCTGCCTTTTTTGCATCAGCGCTGCGCGAATGCTCAGGACTGCGGCGGAATCACGAGCTTCTGGCCCGGGTAGATCCGGTCCGGGCTCGACAGCATCGGCTTGTTCGCCTCGAAGATCGCCGGGTACTTGTTCGCGTCGCCGTACACTTCCTTGGCGATCGCCGACAGCGTGTCGCCCGGCTTCACGTCGTGGTACCGCACCTGCGGATCGTCCGGCTGCAGGCCGTCGTCGTTGACGCCCGCGACACCCTGCACGTTGCCGGCCGCGACCTTGACCTTCGCCTTCGTGTCGAGATCGGCGACGCTGCCCGACAGCGTGACGGTGCGCGACGCGCCGTCGAACGCGACGGTCAGGTTCGACGTGTCGAGACCTTGCGAGTTGATGTAGTTCTTGATCGCATCGGCCGCGGTCTGGTTCGCGGCATTCGGATCTTCCGCTGCCTGTGCATCGGCGTGACCCAGCAGTTTTTCACCCGCCTCTTTAATAAACGAAAGAAGACCCATCGTTGCACTCCTTAGGTGGTTGAAAAGAAAACGCGCCGTGAAGTGGCGAAAAAAACACCGCGCTGGGTGCGGTCTCCGGAGGGAAACGCAGGCGCGGCGGTTTTCTCGAAAGGCGTGGCGAAAGTGTAGGCGTTCAACGCGACGATTGCATGAAAAATCGCACGCTCGAACGTAAAGAAATGTAATACGCGAAATCCGACAGGCGGACACCCGACGACGACGTCTGACCGACCAAGGCTTCCCCGGCGCCGCCGGGTGCCGCTGCGGACCCCACCACGCCGCTCTCAGCCCAGAGCGGCGTTTTTCGCCCCGTCCCGCATGCCGTTGGCGATGCAGGGCGGGGCGCCCCACCGTGATGCGCGTGTGCACCGCGCATCGATGCGACCGGCCGCGGCCGGATCGCAATCATTCGTCGCGCGCGTCCGCCATCGCAGCACAAACGCGCGTTGCTGCGGCCGCGTTACGCGGCCGGCGTCTGGCCGATCTCGAAGTTCGACATGATCTCGAGCGCGCGCACGAGTGCCGAGTGATCCCATGCCTTGCCGCCGTGCGACGCGCACACGCTGAACAACTGCTGCGCGCTCGCGGTGTGCGGCAGCGCGAGGCCGAGCTTGCGCGCGCCGTCGAGCGCGAGGTTCAGGTCCTTCTGGTGCAGCTCGATGCGAAAGCCCGGGTCGAACGTGCGCTTGGTCATGCGCGCGCCGTGCACTTCGAGGATGCGCGACGCGGCGAAGCCGCCCATCAGCGCCTGGCGCACGCGTTCCGGATCGGCGCCCGAACGCGCGGCGAACAGCAGCGCTTCGCCGACCGCTTCGATGTTCAGCGCGACGATGATCTGGTTCGCGACCTTGCAGGTCTGGCCAGCGCCGTTGTCGCCGACGAGCGTGATGTTCTTGCCCATCTTCTCGAACAGCGGCTTCGCGCGCTCGAACGCCTTCTCGGGGCCGCCGACCATGATCGTCAGCGTCGCCTCGCGCGCACCGACTTCGCCGCCGGACACCGGCGCGTCGAGGTAGTCGCAGCCGAGCGCGTTGATCTGCTTCGCGAATGCCTGCGTGTCGAGCGGCGAGATCGAGCTCATGTCGATCACGAGCTTGCCGGCGCTCAGGCCCTTCGCGACGCCGTCGTCGGCGAACAGCACGTTACGCACGTCCGGCGTGTCCGGCACCATCGAGATGATGATGTCCGCGTGCCGCGCGACTTCGGTCGAGTTCGCGACGACCTTGGCGCTGCCGCGCAGATCGTCCGGGATCGGAAACGCGCCGTTCACGACGAGTTGATGATCGCCCTTGAGCAGGTTGCGCGCCATGTGCGCGCCCATGATGCCGAGGCCGATGAAACCGATGGTTGCCATGTGAAAGTCTCCTGTGGGGCTGAAAACGGAAAGGGTGCGACTCAGGCGGCGCGACGCGCCGAGGCCGGTGCGCAACCGGCCACGCTTTGCAGCCAGCCGAGGCCTTCCGTCGTGGTGGTGCGGGGCTTGTATTCGCAGCCGACGTAGCCGGCATAGCCGAGCCGGTCGAGCAGCGCGAACAGGAACGCGTAGTTGATCTCGCCGGTGCCCGGTTCGTTGCGGCCCGGGTTGTCCGCGAGCTGGACGTGGCCGATCGACGCGAGGTTGCGTTCGATCGTCGCGGCGAGTTCGCCTTCCATGCGTTGCATGTGATAGATGTCGTACTGCAGGAACAGGTTGTCCGAGCCGACCGCGCGGATCACGTCGAGGCCTTCCGACGAGCGGTTCAGCGCGAAGCCCGGGATGTCGAAGCGGTTGCACGGCTCGACGAGCAGGCGGATGCCTTCGCGCTTCAGCGCATCGGCGGCGAAGCGCAGGTTGTCGACGATCGTCACGAACGTCTTGTCGCGCGCGGTGCTCGCCGACGGGATGCCGACCAGGCAGTTCAGCTGCGGCACCTTCAGCGTCTTCGCGTAGTCGATCGCCCGGCCGACCCCTTCCTGGAATTCGCCGACGCGATCGGGCAGGCACGCGATGCCGCGCTCGCCCTGGTCCCAGTTGCCGGCGGGCAGGTTGTGCAGCACGAGGCGCAGGCCGTGCGTCTCGAGCCGCTCGGCGAGTTCTTCTTTCGCGTACGGATACGGAAACAGGAACTCGACGGCGTCGAAGCCCGCGTCCGCGGCCGCCTTGAACCGGTCGAGGAACGGCACTTCGTTGAACAGCATGGTCAGGTTTGCAGCAAACTTCGGCATGAGCTAAGCCTCTTCGGTCGGTCAAAAATGTCGTGCGGTTCAGTCGAGCATCGAGATCGCGGTCGGTGCGTGCTCGGCCTTTTCGGCGAGCTCCTCGAATTCGTTGATCGCGTCGATCTCGGTGCCCATCGAGATGTTCGTCACGCGCTCGAGGATCACCTCGACGACCACCGGCACGCTGAACTCTTCCGCGAGCGTTTGCGCCTGACGCAGCGCCGGCTCGATCTCTTCCGGCTTGAACACGCGCAGCGCCTTGCAGCCGAGGCCTTCGGCAACCGCCACGTGGTCGACGCCATAGCCGTTCAGTTCGGGCGCGTTCACGTTGTCGAACGCGAGCTGCACGCAGTAGTCCATGTCGAACGCGCGCTGCGCCTGGCGGATCAGCCCGAGGTACGAGTTGTTCACGACGACGTGCACGTACGGCAGCTTGAATTGCGCGCCGGCCGCGAGCTCCTCGATCATGAACTGGAAGTCGTAGTCGCCGGACAGCGCGACGATCGGGCGGCTCGGGTCGGCCGCGCGCACGCCGAGCGCGGCGGGGATCGTCCAGCCGAGCGGGCCGGCCTGGCCGCAGTTGATCCAGTTGCGTGCCTTGAACACGTGCAGGAACTGCGCGGCGGCGATCTGCGACAGGCCGATCGTGCTGACGTAGCAGGTATCGCGGCCGAACACCTTGTTCATCTCTTCGTACACGCGCTGCGGCTTGACTGGCACGTTGTCGAAGTGCGTTTTGCGCTGCAGCGTGCGCTTGCGCGCCTGGCACTCGGACACCCACTCGCCGCGGTCCTTCAGCTTGCCGGCGGCCTTCCATTCCCGTGCGACCGCGACGAACAGCTCGAGGGCCGCCTTCGCGTCGGACACGATGCCGAGATCCGGGCCGAACACGCGGCCGATCTGCGTCGGCTCGATGTCGACGTGCACGAACTTGCGGCCCTTCGTGTAGACCTCGACGCTGCCCGTGTGGCGGTTCGCCCAGCGGTTGCCGATGCCGAGCACGAAGTCGGACGCGAGCATCGTCGCGTTGCCGTAGCGGTGCGACGTCTGCAGGCCGACCATGCCGGCCATCAGCGGGTGATCGTCGGGAATCGCGCCCCACGACATCAGCGTCGGGATCACCGGCACGCCGACCGTTTCGGCGAACTGCACGAGCAGGTCTTCGGCCGCCGCGTTGAGCACGCCGCCGCCCGACACGATCAGCGGCTTGTCCGCGTCGTTGAGCATCGCGAGCGCCTTCTCGATCTGCGCGCGGCTGGCCGCGGGCTTGTAGACCGGCAGCGGTTCGTACGTGTCGATGTCGAACTCGATTTCGGCGAGCTGCACGTCGATCGGCAGGTCGACCAGCACCGGGCCCGGGCGGCCCGAGCGCATCAGGTGGAACGCCTGCTGGAACACGCGCGGCACGAGCGCCGGTTCGCGCACGGTGACGGCCCACTTGGTGACCGGCTTCGCGATCGATTCGATGTCGACGGCCTGGAAGTCTTCCTTGTAAAGGCGCGCGCGCGGCGCCTGGCCCGTGATCGCGAGGATCGGAATCGAGTCGGCCGATGCGGAGTAGAGGCCGGTGATCATGTCGGTGCCGGCGGGGCCCGACGTGCCGATGCACACGCCGATGTTGCCCGGCGCCGCCCGCGTGAAGCCTTCGGCCATGTGCGATGCGCCCTCGACGTGGCGCGCGAGCACGTGGCTGATGCCGCCCGACTTGCGCATGGCCGAGTAGAACGGGTTGATCGCCGCGCCCGGCACACCGAACGCGGTCTGGATGCCTTCCTTCTCGAGCACGAGTACGGCTGCGTCGACGGCTCTCATCTTGGCCATGAATGTCTCCTTGAATATGGCGGATCGTGCGAATCGGTCTGTTGGGGACACTTTAGGGATGCAGGAAAGGTTTGATAAGATCAGCCGAAGTCGCTTATTTCGAAACTAAAAGTATGGAATGACGACCGGGCGGGCTTCCCGCCGGTGTCGGAGCCAAGACGGAGACGGGAGATGGACCGCTTCAAGCAGATCGAGACGTTCGTGCGCGTGGCCGATGCCGGCAGCCTCGCCGCGGCGGCGCTGGAGGAGGGCGTGTCGCCGGTGGTGCTGGGGCGGCGCATCGACGCGCTGGAGAAGCGCCTCGGCGTGAAGCTGATGTACCGCTCGACGCGGCGGCTGGTGGTCAGCGAGGAGGGCGCCGCGTTCCTCGAGCGCTGCCGCGGGCTGCTGTCCGAATGGGATCAGGCCGAGAACGAGCTGGCTGCCGGCCGGCGCGCGGTCAGCGGGCACCTGATCGTGTCGGCGCCGGCCGCGTTCGGCCGCAAGCACGTCGCGCCGCACGCGCCCGGCTTTCTGGCCGACAAGCCGGAGATGCAGCTGTCGTTCAATCTGACCGACCGCGTCGTCGATCTCGTGCGCGAAGGCTACGACCTGTCGATCCGGATCGGCGGCGCGGTCGATCCGAACTTCGTCGCGGTGAAGCTCGCATCGAACCGGCGCGTGGTGTGCGGCACGCCCGACTATTTCCGCCGGCACGGCCGGCCGAAATCGCTCGACGACCTGCTCAAGCACAACTGTCTCGCGTTCAACCTGCAGGGCGGGCAGAACCGCGGCTGGTATTTCCAGCGTCACGGCAAGATCGCGACGATGCGCGTGACCGGCAATCTCGACTGCAACGACGGCGAGCTGCTGCACCGCTGGGTGGCCGAGGGGCTCGGGCTCGGCTGGCGCTCGACGTGGGAGATCGCCGCGCAGCTCGAAACGGGCGAACTCGAGACCGTGCTCGACGAATACGCGCTGCCCGACTACGACATCCTCGCCGTCTACCCGCAGCAGCGCTACGTGCCGGCGCGCGTGCGTTACTTCATCGATTACCTGCGCGAAGCGTATGCGCGCCCCGGTTACTGGCGCACCACGCCGTAACGGCCGGCGCGCCCGGCCGCCTGCGATTTTTTTAGGCTGCATGCGTGCGGCGCGGGAATAAACTCGACGCAGCAGCGGTACGGTCATCGAGCGCGCACGTTGCCGGTCTGTCCGGGCGCCGGGCGCGGAACGGGCGCGGCGTCGGCCGCCGGGACCAGGGAGGCCATGTGGGGCAAGCCGGACAGGCGGTCGATGAGCGGGCGGCGGACGAGGCAGCCGCGCGCGGCGAGCGGTTTCGCACGCTCGTGCTGCCGCATCTCGACGCCGCGTACAACCTCGCGCGCTGGCTGAGCGGCAGCGCCGGCGATGCGGACGACGTCGTGCAGGACGCGTGCATGCGCGCGCTGCGCTTCGTCGATTCGTGTCGCGGCGACAACGCGCGGCCGTGGCTGCTGACGATCGTGCGCCACACCTGGTACACCGAATGGCGGCGGCGCACGCATGCGCACGAAGTGGCGCTGCCCGACACGCTCGACGACGCCGACGTGCCCGACGACTGGCAGCCGGCGACGGAGGACCCGCTCGCGCAGCTGCTGCGCGGCGAGAACGTGCGGCTCGTGAATGCGGCGCTCGCGAAGCTGCCGACCGAATACCGCGAGGTGCTCGTGCTGCGCGAGATGGAGGACCTGAGCTACCGCGAGATCGCGGCGATCGCGGACGTGCCGGTCGGCACGGTGATGTCGCGGCTCGCGCGCGGCCGGCGCAAGCTCGCCGCGCTGCTGGGCGCCGCGCCGGCGCCGACGACCGAAGGCCGGCCGGGCCGGACGCCGGCGGGCGGAACCGCATCGGAGGGTATCGATGGACTGTAACGAAGCGCGAGCGTTGCTGGACGCGGACGTCGACCGCGAGCTGTCGGCGCCCGATGCGTTGCGGGTCCAGCAGCATGTCGACGGGTGCGACGCGTGCCGCCGCGAACGCGCGCGGATCGTCACGCTGGTGCAGGCCGTGCGGCAGGCCGATTATCACCGCGCGCCGGACGCGCTGCGGGCGAGCATTCTTGCGAGCCTGCCGGCCGCGGCCGATGCGCGCGCCCGTGAGTCGTCGCCGGCCGAGCCGCGGCCCGAGCCCCGGTCACCGCCGCCGCGGCGGCCGCGCGGACGCGGCTGGTTTTCCTGGCTGAGCGGGCGTGGCGGGCCGGCGCGCCCGGGGCCGGCCGGCATCGGCCCGCGCGTGGCCGCGTTGCCGGGTCTCGGCTGGGGCGTCGCGTTGCTGATGGCGCTCGCGGCGGCGGGCGGAATGGCGTGGTCGGCCCGCCACGCCGACACCGAGCGAACGGTCGACGAACTCGTCGCGAGCCATGTACGGGCCGACCTGTCGGCGCGCGCCATCGACGTGATCTCGACCGACCGGCACACGGTCAAGCCGTGGTTCAACGGCCGGCTCGACTATGCGCCGCCGGTCGAGGATCTCGCGGCGAGCGGCTTCGCGCTGGTCGGCGGCCGGCTCGACTACGTCGGGCGGCGCCGCGTCGCGGTGCTCGTCTATCGCCACCGGCAGCACGTGGTCGACGTCTACGTGCAGCCGGTCGGCGAACGGCCGGCGGCCCCGTACACGACCGTGTCGCAGGGCTATGCGCTCGACCGCTGGAACGCGGCCGGGATGACGTGGTGGGCCGTGACCGACGCCGAGCCCTCGGCGCTCGCGGCGTTCCGGACGGCCCTCGGCGCGCGGCTTGCCGGCGCGCGCAGCGAATGACGGCGCGGCCGAGGGGCGGCGCACGCGTGTTCCGACCCCGGCCGTGGAAGGGCCGGATGTCGGCCGCGGCCGCCCGCATGCCTGCTCAAGTCTTTGAAAACACGGCCGAATCCGTCTGCCGATCGTCGATTGGCCTTGCATGCGCCCCGTAACCGGGTTAGAATCTTCGGCTTCTCACTTGCCACACCGGTTCAGACGCCCGGGTGGCTTTAATCCACAAGGAGTGTGTAATGCGTCATTACGAAATCGTATTCATCGTGCACCCGGATCAAAGCGAGCAAGTGCCCGCGATGATCGAGCGCTACAAGTCCACGATCACGTCGCACGGCGGCCAGATCCACCGTGTCGAAGACTGGGGCCGTCGCCAGCTGGCCTACATGATCGAGAAACTCGCGAAGGCTCACTACGTCTGCATGAACATCGAGTGCGACCAGACGACGCTCGACGAACTCGAACACGCGTTCAAGTTCAACGACGCCGTGCTGCGTCACCTCATCGTCAAGATGAAGAAGGCCGAAACCGGCCCGTCGCCGATGATGAAGGAAGTTCAGCGCGAAGAAGCCAAGAAGGCGGCTGCTGCTCAGCCGGCCGAAGCGCAGGCTTAAGTTCGTCACTTATTAAGCCATCAAGGAGCGCGCCACTCACGTGAACAGGTTGCAATTGACGGCGAGCGTCGTCGAACGCGCACCGGTGCGATATACGCCGGCCGGTGTTCCGATCGCAAGCGCCACATTGCATCACCGCACGGAAGTCGTCGAAGCAGGCATTCCCCGTCAGGTCGAAATGACGATCGAGGCGGTGGCGGCCGGTGAGGCGAGCGGCAAGCTGGAAAGTCGTGAAATGGGCGTCGAAACGCTGTTCACGGGCTTTCTGGCCAAGAAAAGCCGCAACGCGAGAACCTTGGTGTTTCACATCACTGCATTGCAGGACACAGGAAAGGACTGAAATCATGGCCCGCCCGACTGGTAAGAAATTCGACAAGCGTCGTCAGCAACAAAACCCGCTCTTCAAGCGCAAGAAGTTCTGCCGTTTCACGGCTGCAGGCGTCGAGCAGATCGACTACAAGGACACGGAAACGCTGAAGGACTTCATCGGCGAAAACGGCAAGATCACGCCGGCTCGTCTGACGGGTACGAAGGCGCACTATCAGCGTCAGCTGGATACGGCCATCAAGCGTGCGCGTTTCCTCGCGCTGCTGCCGTACACCGATCAGCACAAGGCGTAATCAGGCGACGCAATAAGGAGAATTCGAATGCAAATCATTCTGTTGGAAAAAGTCGCCAATCTGGGCAACCTCGGCGATATCGTCAAGGTCAAGGACGGTTACGCTCGCAACTTCCTGATCCCGAACCGCAAGGCTCGCCGTGCAACGAAGGAAGCGATCGCCGAATTCGAAGTGCGCCGCGCTGAACTCGAAAAGATCGCCGCTGAAAAGCTGGCGGCGGCTCAGGCAGTCGGCGAGAAGCTGAACGGCCAGTCGTTCGAAATCACGCAGAAGTCGGGCGTCGACGGCCGTCTGTTCGGCTCGGTCACGAACGGCGACGTCGCGGAACTGCTGAAGAAGGCAGGCTACGAAGTCGAGAAGCTGCAAGTGCGCATGCCGGAAGGCCCGCTGAAGATGATCGGCGAGCACAACGTGCAAGTCGCGCTGCACACGGACGTCGTCGTCGACGTCACGATCAACGTGATCGGCGACCACGCGTAAGCGTATGCAAGCTTGCCGGGCGGCTTCCGTCGTCCGGACAAGGGCAGGCGCCCGGGCAACCGGGGCCTGCCTTTTTTATTGCCCGATCGCCGGCACGCGGTGGTAGCGCTGCCGCCATCTATTCGCGATAATCCCAACCCATGAACGCGCCGCAAGATCCCCAAATCGAATCGCTGAAAGTCCCGCCGCATTCGGTCGAAGCCGAGCAGTCGGTGCTCGGCGGCCTGTTGCTCGACAACGCGGCATGGGACCGGATTGCCGATTTCCTGTCGCAGGGCGACTTCTACCGCTACGACCACCGGATCATCTACGAGCACATCGGCCGCCTGATCGCGTCGACGCGCCCGGCCGACGTCGTGACCGTGTACGAAGCGCTGACCACGTCCGGCAAGGCCGACGACGTCGGCGGGCTCGCGTACCTGAACGCGCTCGCGCAGAACACGCCGAGCGCGGCGAACATCCGCCGCTACGCGGAAATCGTGCGTGATCGCGCGGTGCTGCGCCGGCTGGTGTCGGTCGCCGACGAGATCTCGGCCGACGCCTTCAATCCGCAGGGCAAGGAAGTCCGCCAACTGCTCGACGAGGCCGAATCGAAGGTGTTCTCGATCGCCGAGGAGGGCGCGCGCGGCAACCAGGGTTTCCTCGAGATCGGCCCGCTGCTCACCCAGGTGGTCGAGCGCATCGATACGCTGTACCACACCGCGAACCCGAGCGACGTCACCGGCACGCCGACCGGCTTCGTCGACCTCGACCGGATGACGTCCGGGATGCACGGCGGCGAGCTGATCATCGTGGCCGGAAGACCGTCGATGGGTAAGGCCCAGCCGCTCGATGCGCGCGTCAGGACGCTGACGGGCTGGAAGCCGATGGGTGAGCTGGCGGTCGGTGATGCACTTGCTTCGGTCGACGGCGCAGCGTCGATCGTGACCGGGATCTACCCGCAGGGCGAGCGCCAGGTGTATCGGGTCCGCTTTTCGGACGGGCGTTCGGCCGAATGCTGCGACGAGCACCTGTGGTGCGTCCATTTTCGTGAGTGGGAAAAGCCGCGCGTACTGTCGACCGCGGAGATTCGCACGTTGCTGACGCGCGAACGCTACCGGAACCGGCTGTGGATCGATATGCCGAGCGGCGAGTTCGGTCATCGCGAGGTGCTGCCGATCGATCCGTGGGTGCTCGGCGCGCTGCTGGGCGACGGTGCGCTCGGCGGGACTGCCGTGCGTTTCAGCGTGAAGGCCGAGGAAACGTTGAGCCGGATGCGCGCGCGCGTCGACGCGTCGCTCGAGCTCGAATACGCGGGCCAGTACGACTGGCGGATCAAGCGCCGGCCGTCGACGGCCGTGGAAGCCCGGTCGTCCGCCAACCCGCTCATGGCTGCTCTCGAGCAGCTCGGTGTGTGGGGGAGGACGAGCTACGACAAGTTCATCCCGCGCCTCTACCTCGATGCGGACAAGGACGCGCGGCTGGATTTGTTGCGCGGGCTGCTCGACACGGACGGCTGGGTCGAAGCGTGGGGGACGGTGCGTTATTCGACCGCCAGTGCGCAGTTGGCGAGCGATGTGCGCGAACTGGCGCGTTCGCTCGGTGCATGGTGCCAGATTGCCGAAAAGGCGACGAGCTTCACGGTCGACGGCGAACGCGAGGCCGGTGCGACGGCTTACGTTTGCACGATCAGTCATCCGGATCCGCAGAGCCTGTTCCTGTTCCAGGGCAAGCGCGACCGGCTGACGGGCGGGCGTGTGCGCCGCAAGATGCCGGTCATCGTCGGCATCGAGCCGACGCGCCGGACGGCCACGCAATGCATTTCGGTCTCGCATCCGTCGCGGCTGTACGTGACCGACGATTACGTCGTGACCCACAATACGGCCTTCTCCATGAACATCGGCGAATACGTCGCGGTCGAGTACGGGTTGCCGGTCGCGGTGTTCTCGATGGAAATGCCGGGCACCCAGCTCGTGATGCGTATGCTCGGTTCGATCGGCCGGCTCGACCAGCACCGGATGCGTACCGGCCGCCTGACGGACGAGGATTGGCCGAAGCTGACGCACGCGGTGCAGAAGATGAGCGAGGCGCAGCTCTTCATCGACGAGACGGGCGGCCTGAATCCGATGGAATTGCGCTCGCGCGCGCGGCGCCTCGCGCGACAATGCGGCAAGCTCGGCCTGATCATCGTCGACTACCTGCAGCTGATGTCGGGTTCGTCGCAGGGCGAGAACCGCGCGACCGAAATTTCGGAAATCTCGCGATCGCTGAAGAGCCTCGCGAAGGAGCTCGACGTGCCGGTGATCGCGCTGTCGCAGCTGAACCGCGGCCTCGAACAGCGCCCGAACAAGCGGCCGGTGATGTCGGATTTGCGCGAATCGGGCGCAATCGAACAGGATGCGGATGTGATCCTGTTCATTTATCGAGATGAGGTCTACAATCCCGACAGCCCTGACAAGGGGACGGCCGAAATCATCATCGGCAAGCAGCGTAACGGCCCGATCGGGCCCGTTCGGCTCACGTTCCTGGGGCAATACACGAAGTTCGACAATTTTGCCGGGGCGCAGACTTTCTACGGCGAGTAAAGCCGGTTGTAAACACCTATTTCGCCAAATGTTGTATCCAATCCCGGCGTGCGCATATGCGCACGTCGCGTCGCGACCGGAACCGGTACAATGTCGCCCGTTTTCGTGACAGTAGTTTGACAATCTCTCAGGAATCCCATGTTCGGTCGATTCATGCCCACCGAGGGCAAGTTCTTTGAACTCTTCAACTCGCACGCGAAGCACATCGTTTCCGGTGGCCGCGAGCTCGAACTGCTGATCGACAATCTCGTCGACGCCGAGATTCACAAGCAAAACGTGCAAATCGCCGAGAAGGCCGCCGACAAGCTCACGCACGAGGCGATCGATCTGCTGCACAAGACCTTCATCACGCCGCTCGATCGTGACGAGATCCACAAGCTGATCACGACGATGGACGACATCCTCGACCTGATGGAGGACGTCGCGACGGCCGTGTCGCTGTACGACGTGCAGTCCGTCACGTCCGAGGCGAGCCAGCTCGCGCATATCGTCACGCAGTCGGCGCAACACGTGCAGCAGGCCGTCGGCCTGCTGTCCGACATGAAGCAGTCGGCGCAGATCCTCAAGCAGTGCGAGGAAATCGATCGCTGGGAGTCGGAAGCCGACCGCGTGCTGCGCGCGGCGATGTCGAAGCTGTTCCGCGAGGAAGACGACGTGAAGACGCTCATCAAGCTGAAGGCGATCTACGAGCTGCTGGAAGAGATCACCGACAAGTGCGAGGACGTCGCGAACATCATCGAAGGCATCGTGCTGGAAAACGCCTGAGCGGACCACATGCATTCGATACAACTCGCCCTATGGATGGTCGCGACGCTCGTGCTCGTCGCGCTCGTATTCGACTTCATGAACGGCTTTCACGACGCGGCGAACTCGATCGCCACCGTCGTGTCGACCGGGGTGCTGAAGCCCCAGCAGGCCGTGGTGTTCGCGGCCGCGTTCAACGTGATCGCGTATTTCATCTTCCACCTGAAAGTCGCGCAGACCGTCGGTAAAGGCACGATCGATCCCGAGATCGTCGACCACTACGTCGTGTTCGGCGCGCTGGTCGGCGCGATCGGCTGGAACGTGATCACGTGGTACTACGGGATTCCGTCGAGCTCGTCGCACGCGCTGATCGGCGGCCTCGTCGGCGCGGCGCTCGCGAAGTCGGGCTGGAGCTCGCTGAACATCGACGGGCTGCTGAAGACGATCGCGTTCATCTTCATTTCGCCGCTGCTCGGCTTCATCCTCGGTTCGCTGTTCATGCTCGGCGTGTCGTGGCTGTATTTCCGTACCGCGCCCAGCAAGGTCGACCGGCGCTTCCGCCGGCTGCAGCTGCTGTCGGCGGGGCTGTACAGCCTGGGCCACGGCGGCAACGACGCACAGAAGACGATCGGTATCATCTGGATGCTGCTGATCGCGAGCGGCTACGCGTCGGCCACCGCCGATGCGCCGCCGGCGTGGGTGATCGGCGCGTGCTACCTGTCGATGGGCCTCGGCACGCTGTTCGGCGGCTGGCGCATCGTGCGCACGATGGGCCAGAAGATCACGAAGCTCAAGCCGGTCGGCGGCTTCTGCGCGGAAAGCGGTGGGGCAATCACGCTGTTCGTCGCATCGTTCCTCGGCATTCCCGTGTCGACCACGCACACGATTACCGGTGCGATCGTCGGTGTCGGCGCGACGCAGAAGCTGTCGGCCGTGCGCTGGGGCGTCGCCGGCAACATCGTGTGGGCGTGGGTGCTGACGTTGCCGGCGGCCGCGCTGTTCGCGGCTGGCGGCTGGTGGCTCGGGCATCAGATCTTCTGATCGCCGACACTACCTGATCGACGCGAAATGCGCCGCAGGCCGAAAGGCCGCGGCGCATTTTCTTTTGGAGGCCAGCGGAGCATGTTGTCGACGTCGTCGACGGTCGCGGTTCGAGCAACGGCTCAGTAGCTGCCGTTCGCGAACCGCGCGATCGGATCGTCTGCCGTACTGGTGCGCGGGCTGATGGGCGCGGATTGCGTCGACGCACGCAACACCTGCACGGGCTCGACGGTGCGTGGCGGCGTGCCGGGGGCGGGCGGAGGCTCGGCATCGAAGGCGGCGGCCTGGGCGGCCGTCAGGGCGGTCGTCGGAATCTGCGTGCCGACTTCCGCCGGGGCGGTCGGTGCTGCGTTGGCCGTCATCGCGGTCGCGCTGTCATTCACCGACGTGGCTTGCTGCTGGGCCGCCTGCATCCGCGGTGGCGGCGGTTCATACGGATCGGCGGCCGGTGCTGCCGGTGCGGTTGCGGTGGCCGTCACGACCGGCGTGGTCGGAATGGCCGACGCTGGAGCCGGCGCCTGCGTCGCTCTTGCTTGTGAAGACGCATACGCCGCCGGCTGTCGCGGCGCGGCGGCAGCCGTCACGACCGCCGGAGCAGCCGCCAGCGCCGGCGGATTGCGCGGCTCGTCGCGCTTGGCCTCGTAGGTCGGCGCATCGAACGGCGTCGGTGCGGAGCGCGGCGGCGCGACGCGGCGAATGCCGTCGAAGCGCTTCGCCCAGTACGGGTTCGTCAGGTAGTCGAGCCGCACGGTGCCGCCCGTCGACGGTGCGTTGACGAAGCGCAGCTTGCCGACATAGATGCCGACGTGCGAATGCGGCCGCCCGGTCGTATTGAAGAAGATCAGGTCGCCCGGCGCGATCTCGTCGGGCTCGATCGACACGCCGCGGCTGCTCATGTCGGCGGTCGTGCGCGGCAGGTTCACGTCGGCCGCGCGGCCGATCACGTAGCGCACGAGCCCGCTGCAGTCGAAGCCGCTCGCCGGCGTGTTGCCGCCCCAGCGATACGGGACGCCGACGAGGCTCATCGCCTGGATCGAGATTTCTTCCTGGCCGACGCTGTGATCGACGAATTTGGGGAAATTGGCCGGCGCCGGGAACGCACGCGGCGTCGTGATCTTCATGCCCGACGCGGAACGCGATGCCGATTGCGGCGGCACGCTGGAGCAGGCCGCAAGCAGGGAGACGACGGCGACGGGAACCCAGATTCGAAGCATGGCAAGGCGGGCGAGCGGTGCACTCGCGAATCGTATGACAACAGACAGACCCGATGGTAGACGCTCCGGCGGGGCTTAAGCAACCATTCTTGAGAATTTACTTGAAGTTTCGCGCGTAAACTGCATGGTTGCGTGACGACGCGTTACCTTCGTCTTCGACCCCAAATAAAAACGGCGCTCCGGAAACGGAGCGCCGCGTGGCGTCGACAGCCGGCCGATCGGCCGGCCAGCGCGTTACAGAATGTCCGACGCGTAGTCGGCGAGCCGCGAGCGTTCGCCGCGCGCGAGCGTCACGTGGCCGCTGTGGCCCCAGCCCTTGAAGCGGTCGACGACGTAGGTCAGGCCCGAGCTGCCCTCGGTCAGATAGGGCGTGTCGATTTGCGCGATGTTGCCCAGGCACACGATCTTCGTGCCGGGGCCCGCGCGCGTGACGAGCGTCTTCATCTGCTTCGGCGTCAGGTTCTGCGCCTCGTCGATGATCAGGTACTTGTCGACGAACGTGCGGCCGCGCATGAAGTTCATGCTCTTCACCTTCAGGCGCGAACGGATCAGCTCCTGCGTCGCGGCACGGCCCCATTCGCCGGCCGCGTCGTCGGTCTTCTGCAGCACTTCGAGGTTGTCGTCGAATGCGCCCATCCACGGCTGCATCTTTTCTTCCTCGGTGCCGGGCAGGAAACCGATGTCCTCGCCGACGGGCACGGTCGCGCGCGTCACGATGATCTCGTTGTAGCGCTTGTCGTCGAGCACCTGCGCGAGGCCGGCCGCGAGCGCGACGAGCGTCTTGCCGGTGCCGGCCTGGCCGAGCAGCGTGACGAAGTCGATCTCGGGGTTCATCAGCAGGTTCAGCGCGAAGTTCTGCTCGCGATTGCGCGCGGTGATGCCCCACACGTTGTTCTTGTGGTGGCTGTAGTCGCGCAGTGTCTGCAGCAGCGCCGTCTTGCCGTTCAGCTCGCGGACGATCGCGTGGAACGTCGGCTCGCCGTTCTGCGGCTCGAGATAGACGAACTCGTTGACGAGCATCGACGCGACGAGCGGGCCGGTCACGCGGTAGTACGTGGTGCCCGTCTTCGTGTCCTGCCAGCTCTCCATGCCCTTCGCATGCTTGGTCCAGAAGTCCTGCGGCAGTTCGCGCACGCCGTTGTACAGGAGATCCGAATCCTCGAGCACCTGGTCGTTGAAGTAGTCTTCCGCAGGCAGGCCGAGCGCGTGCGCCTTGATCCGCATGTTGATGTCTTTCGACACCAGCACGACCTGGCGGTCGGGCCGGTCGCGCTGCAGCGCGCGCACGACGCCGAGGATCTGATTGTCGGCCTTGCCTTCGGGCAAACCTTCCACCGGCGCGATATCGGCCAGCTTCGTCTGGAAGTACAGGCGGCCGAGCGCGTCGCGGCTGCCGAGGCGCGACAGCGGGATGCCGGCCGAGATCGGGCCGCCGTCGGCGACGAGCGCGTCGAGCGTGCGGCTGACCTGGCGCGCGTTGCGTGCGACTTCGGACATCCCCTTCTTGTGGTTGTCGAGTTCCTCGAGCGTCATCATCGGCAGATAGACGTCGTGTTCCTCGAAGCGGAAGAGGCTGCTCGGGTCGTGCATCAGCACGTTGGTGTCGAGCACGAACAGCTTCTGCAGTTCGGCGTCGGCGGGCTTGCGGCTGCGCGACTTCGTCGCGGCGCCGGCATCGCGCGCGGGTGCCGCGGCCGCTCCGCCAGACTTGTCGGCGGCCGGCTTGTCGTTGCGTGCCACGACGGGCGCCGCGGGTTCGGCGGGCGCCGGCATCGGCTGCAGCAGCGCGGCCGTCTGCCTGGTCTTGCGGCCGCGCGCGGGCGCGCTCGGGGCATCGGGCGCCGAAGACGCGACGGCGCGCAGCGGCGCGGCCGTGTTCGCTGCTTCGATCATCGGTTGGGCCACGCTGGCCGGACCATAGTCACCGGCTGTGGATGCGTCCCCTTCGGCGGATTTCTTCGCGGCTTTCGCGGGCCGCGCTTTCGCCTTGTATTCGTCGGGCGGCAGCAGGCTGCCGAGCTTGCTGGGGGGAGTAGGCAAAGGCATGGTGTCCCTCGGGAGGAATCGTGTCGCATGACGTGCGCCGCTGATCGCATCCTGCGTGACGTAGACGCATGCAGTTTGCGCGCGGTGGCGCACAGGAATTTCGTCTAGCCGGTTCGCCTAAGTGTCGATCAGCTCCTCGATGCGGTAAGGGCCGGACCGGGGAGGGCCGGCGCGCGTTCCATAAAAAAAGCCGCTGCCCCGTCGACAGGGACATGCGGCTCGGCTGATGCCGTCGTGATGCGCGTCAGGTGCCGGCAAGCATCGCAACGGGCACCGGCGCAGCTACGAGAAATATGGGGCGAACTGGCATTCATTGCGGCCCAATATAACGCGCCTCAAAGCGCTTGTACAGCCTTTAGCACGTCGTCCACGTGACCCGGTACCTTGATGCCGCGCCATGCGTGGCGAAGCACGCCGTCCGCGTCGATCAGGAACGTCGAGCGCTCGATTCCGCGCACTTCCTTGCCATACATTTTCTTCATCTTGATGACATCGAACAACGCGCACAGCGCTTCGTCGGCATCGGAGATCAGCGGGAACGGCAGTTCGAGCTTGGCCTTGAAGTTGTCGTGCGAGCGCAGGCTGTCGCGCGACACGCCGATGACTTCCGCACCGGCTTTCTTGAACTTCGGATAGAGATCGCGGAACTGCAGCCCTTCGGTCGTGCAGCCCGGCGTGTTGTCCTTCGGATAGAAGTACAGCACGAGCTTCTTGCCCTTCAGGTCGGACAGCGAAATGTCGCCGCCCGTGGCCGGTGCGGTGAAATCGGGAACTTGACGGTCAACTTCGACAGACACGTGTTTCTCCTGTTGTTATGGAAGGGCGCCGCTGCGGCGGCGCGGTTCGGCGGGGCGTCGCGGCAACGCGCCGCGAGGGCGGGAGCGGCGACGCCGGCTCGCGCGCGAACTCAGTCGGGCTGGACGATCAGTTCGCCGGAGCGGCCGGGGATTTCGCCCCACGCGACAGGGTACGATGGCAGCGAGTCGCGGTCCAGCGTCGCGTGGTAGTCGCCCATCGTCGCAAACGTGTGGCCTTGCGCACGCCAGCCGGCGAGCAGGTGTTCGAACACGGGCGCGAGCTTCTGGCCTTCCAGTTCCGCATGCAGCGTGAACACCTGGTCGTGCGGATTGGCTTCGGTGAACTTGAGGATGTGCGCGGCGACGTTGTGCGTGTCGATGCCGTCGACGCCGAGCACTTCGTCGAGCGTCGGCAGCGTGGTCGGCATCTGCACGTGCGACAGCGTGCGGCCGCCGACGACGGGCAGGTACGGCGAGTGGCCGCGACCGTCGGATGCGTAGCGCATCCCCCACGCGTCGATCTGCTCGAACGCGGAATCGTTCATCTGCCAGCCGGCCGCGCCGTGCGTGACGGGCGGCGCGCCGAAGATCTCGATGAAGCGCGCGTGGCTCTTCTGCATTTCACGCGCGGTCCAGTCGCGATCGCGCACGCGCACGTTGTCCTGCCAGACCACGTGATCCCACGTGTGGATCCCGCATTCGAAGCCGGCCTCGTGAATCGCGCGCATGTCGGCGATCGCGCGGCGGCCGATGTCGGGGCCGGGCAGCAGCACGCCGTACATCAGCTGCTTCACGCCGTAGTGTTCGACGACCGACGTGCGCGACACCTTCTTCAGGAAGCCCGGGCGGAACACGCGCCGCAGCGCCCAGCCCGTGTGATCGGGCCCGAGGCTGAAGAGGAAGGTCGCGCGCGCATTGAAGCGATCGAAGATGCGCGCGAGGTTCGGCACGCCTTCGCGTGTGCCGCGCAGCGTGTCGACGTCGATCTTGAGGACGATGCGAGCCAAGCGAACGTCCCGCTCAGCCTTGCTGTTCGACGAGCGCGCGCGCGTCGGCGACGTGGCCGCGATACGCTTCGAAGATGTTGCGCAGCGCGTCGTCGAACGTCGCTTGCGGCGCCCAGCCGAGCTCCTGCATCGTGTTGTCGATCTTCGGCACGCGGTTCTGCACGTCCTGGTAGCCGTTGCCGTAGTAGGCGCCGGACGTCGTTTCGACGAGCTTCACCTGCTTGGCCGAATCGGCATACTCGGGGAATTCCGCGGCCAGTTCGAGCATCTTGTGCGCGAGCTCGCGAACCGAGAAGTTGTTCTTCGGATTGCCGATGTTGTAGATCTTGCCCGACGCGACGCCGCCCTTGTTCTCGATGATCTTCATCAGCGCGCTGATGCCGTCGCCGATGTCGGTGAACGCGCGCTTCTGCGAGCCGCCGTCGACGAGGCTGATGTTCTCGCCGCGCACGATGTGGCCGAGGAACTGCGTGACCACGCGCGAGCTGCCTTCCTTCGGCGTGTAGATCGAGTCGAGGCCCGGGCCGATCCAGTTGAACGGGCGGAACAGCGTGAAGTTCAGGCCTTCCATCCCGTAGCCCCAGATCACGCGGTCCATCAGCTGCTTCGAGCACGCGTAGATCCAGCGCGGCTTGTTGATCGGGCCGTAGGTGAGCGCGGAGGCATCGGGGTCGAACTGCTCGTCCGAGCACATGCCGTAGACCTCGGAGGTCGACGGGAACACGAGGTGCTTGCCGTACTTGACGGCCGAGCGCACGATCGGCAGGTTCGCCTCGAAGTCGAGCTCGAACACGCGCAGCGGCTGCTGGACGTAGGTGGCCGGCGTCGCGATCGCGACGAGCGGCAGGATCACGTCGCACTTCTTCACGTGATACTCGACCCACTCCTTGTTGATCGTGATGTCGCCTTCGAAGAAATGCATCCGCTCGTGGTTGACGAGGTCGCCCAGCCGGTCGGTCTGCATGTCCATGCCGAACACTTCCCAATCGGTGGTCTCAAGAATGCGCTTCGACAGGTGATGGCCGATGAAGCCGTTCACACCCAGGATCAGGACTTTTTTTGCTTTCATGAATGACGGGAAGAATGAATGAACTGCGCGAATTCCGCGGGCGTCACGACGGTTTCGCCGCCGTCGCGCTGTTGCCGGAGCTCGAGAATGGATAGGGCGCGGCTGTCGCCGCAGACGCCGAATAGCGCATTATCGCTTACGTGCAGGCCGGGCGGCAAATCCGCGGCGGCCGCCGCCATCGCGCTGCCGGGCGCCGCGAGGCGCGCGCGCGCGATCACGAAGCGTGCGCCGTGGACGTCCGTGAATGCACCCGGATACGGGGGCGCGACCGCGCGCACCAGGTTGTAGACCTGCGCGGCCGGCTTCGACCAGTCGATGCGGCCGTCCTCGGGCTTGCGCCCGCCGTAGTAGCTGCCGGTCGCGAGATCGTTCGGCAGGTGCGGCGCCTCGCCCGCGAGCAGCGCGGGCAGCACGCGCCACAGCGTCTGCTCGGCGGCCACGGTGACCTTGTCGAATACCTGCGCGGCCGTGTCGTCCGGCAGGATCGGCACCGCGGTCTGGCCGATGATCGCGCCCGCGTCGGGCTTGGCGGCCATCTCGTGCAGCGTCGCGCCGGTCTCGGTCTCGCCGTTCAGCACGGCCCAGTTGGTCGGAACCCGACCCCGGTATTTCGGCAGCAGCGAACCGTGCATGTTGTACGCGCCGCGCGGCGCGATCGCGAGCAGGTCCACCGGCAGCATGTGGCGGTAGTAGAACGAGAAGATGAAATCGGGCCGCGCGTCGGACACCGCGCGGCGCAGCGCCGGATCGGCGGGATCGGCCGGCGTGAGCACCGGGATGCCGTGCTCGGCCGCGACGGCCGCGACGCTGCCGAACCAGATGTTCTCGTTCGGATTGTCTTCGTGCGTGACGACCAGCGCGACGTCGACGCCGCGCGCCAGCAGCACCTGCAGGCACCGCACGCCGACGTTGTGATACGCGAAGACGACCGCGCGCGGCTTCATTGCACGGCTCCCGGATGGTTCGCGCCGGCCGGCACCGGCGGCACGCCGTCGTGCTGCTCGAGCACGGCCTGGATCAGGTAGCGCGGCCGCGCGCGCACCTGCTGGTAGATGCGGCCGACGTATTCGCCGAGCAGGCCGAGCGCGAAGATGATCACGCCGAGCAGGAAGAACGTGATCGCGAACAGCGTGAACACGCCTTGCACTTCCGCGCCGACGATGAAGCGGCGCACGAGCAGCAGCACGAACAGCGCGGCGGAGCCGAGCGACAGGATCACGCCGATGAACGACAGCCACTGCAGCGGCACGACCGAGAAGCCCGTCACGAGGTCGAAGTTCAGCCGGATCAGGCTGTACAGCGAATACTTCGACTGGCCCGCGAAGCGTTCCTCGTGCGCGACCTCGATTTCGGTCGGGTTCTGCGCGAACGTGTACGCGAGCGCGGGGATGAACGTGTTGACTTCGCCGCACACGTTGATCGTGTCGATGATGCGGCGGCTGTACGCGCGCAGCATGCAGCCCTGGTCGGTCATCTTGATGCGCGTGATGCGCTCGCGCAGCCGGTTCATCATCTGCGACGCCTTGCGCCGCCACAGGCTGTCCTGGCGCTGCTTGCGGATCGAGCCGACGTAGTCGTAGCCCTCGCGCATCTTCGCGATCAGCTTGCCGATTTCCTCGGGCGGATTCTGCAGGTCGGCGTCGAGCGTGATGACGATCTCGCCGCGCGACTGCGCGAAGCCCGCGAGGATCGCCATGTGCTGGCCGTAGTTGCCGTTGAGCAGCACGACGCGTGTCGTGTCCGGCCGTACGTGGAACTGATCGGCGAGCATCGCGGCCGAGCGGTCGCGGCTGCCGTCGTTGATCAGGATCACTTCGTACGGCGTGTCGAGTGCGTCGAGCGCCGGATACAGTCGCGCGAACAGCGCGGCGAGGCCGTCTTCCTCGTTGTATACGGGGATGATGACCGAGACTTCGGGCCGGCCAGCGTCCGGATGCGCGGCGCCCGGGTGCCCGGCGCCCGGATGCCCGGCGCGTGCTTCAAGGTGACTCATGTACGCTTATTTTCCGTATTGTTCGCAAATCTGATTGACGGCGTCGACCACGCGACGCACGTCGCCTTCCGACATCTGCGTAAACAGCGGCAGCGTGACGGTCGACGCGCCATACCGTTCGGCGTGGGGGAACATCCCCTCCTTGAAACCGCGCGCACGGTACAGCGTGAAAAGATGGATCGCCGGGTAGTGGATGCCGGTGCCGATGCCGCGTTCCTTCATCTGCGCCATGAATTCGGCGCGCGTGATCGTCAGCCGCTCGAGCGGCAGCGTGACGAGGAACATGTGCCAGTTGCCGTTCTCGAATTCGGCGACCGGCAGGCCGAGGCCGAGCTTCACGGCCGCGCCGCCGTCGAACGCGGCGAAATACGCGCGGGCGAGCGCGCGGCGCTGCGCGGTGAAGCGCTCGAGGTGCGGTAGCTGGCCGAGGCCGACGCGCGCGGCGACGTCGGTCAGGTTGTACTTGCCGCCGAGCACGTCGCAGTCCATCCCGTCGAAGCCGGTGCGCGTGATGCCCTGCAGCCGGTACTTCTGCGCGAGCACGGCTTCGTCCTCGTCGTTCAGCACGAGCGCGCCGCCTTCGATCGTCGTCAGGTTCTTGTTCGCGTGGAAGCTGAACGACACGAGGTCGCCGAACGCGCCGATGCGCTTGCCGTTCCACGTCGAGCCGAATGCCTGCGCGGCATCCTCGATCACGCGCAGCTTGTGCGCGCGGGCGATCGCGTACAGGCGGTCCATGTCGACCGGCAGGCCGGACAGGAACACGGGGACGATCGCCTTCGTGCGCGGCGTGATCGCCTGCTCGAGCTTGTCGAGATCGATGTTGCGCGTGACGGGATCGATGTCCGCGAATACGGGCGTCGCGCCCGTTTCGATGATCACGTTGCTGGTCGAGACCCACGACGCCGGCGTCGTGATCACCTCGTCGCCGGGGCCGACGCCCGCGATGCGCAGGCCGATCTCGAGCGTGCAGGTACCCGAATTGAACGCGCGGACCGGGCGGCCGCCGCAGTACTCCGACAGCGCGGCTTCGAATTTCTGGCACTGCGGGCCGGTCGTGATCCAGCCCGAGCGCAGCACGTCGACGACGCCCTGGATGGTTTCCTCGTCGATCTCGGGGCGGGTGAACGGCAGAAACGGAGCGGTAGTCTGGCTCATGAACGCGTTGGGCCTGTAATGGCGTGTAATAAAAGGGTCGGGCGATCCGTCCGAAACCGGCATTAAACACCGGTTGGCCGATTCGTACCGTGATTTTTTGTAGGCGGACGCTTAACGCCGCGCGCCGTGCTCAGCTGCGCGCGAGCACGAGCACGCCGATCAGGATGATGCCGATGCCGACGAGCCGCTGCATCGACAGGACTTCGCCGAACAGGTACCACGCCGCGAACGCATTGACGACGTAGCCGAGCGACAGCATCGGGTACGCGATCGACACGTCGACGCGCGACAGCCCGACGATCCATACGACGACGCTCAGCACGTAGCAGCCGAGGCCGCCGATGATCGGCAATTGGGTCGCGATCTTGAATCCGACCGGAATGATGTTCGCACGGCTGAATTCGAAGTGTCCAACGGCGTTGACGCCGGCTTTCAGCAAAAGTTGCGCACAGGCGTTGAGCATCACGCCGGTGACGATGCAGACGAACGAAACGGGATTCATGCGGGGGACGTCCTTACGATTGCGGTTTCTCGACGATCACGCGGCGGTTGTCGCGCGCGATCACGCGCATCGGCACGCCTTCCTTGGCCAGCGCGTCGTACTGGCCGGGCGGCATGATCGCGAGCGCATGGGTGTCCTGCTTCCAGCGCGTGATCCATTCGCCGACGGTCGGGATCCACTTGTTCGGCTCGACCGAGATCCCGAACGCGAGTTCGTCCTGGCGCTGGACCATGATCGTCGTGTGGCCCACGTAGAACGGGAACGTGTGGTCGAGCATTTCGATCGAGTAGAACGGCGTGTCGGGCGGCAGCTTCGCCAGCTCGGCGCGCACGGCCGGCGCGAGCAGCGCGCCCGAGCTGTAGCGGCCGAACTCGTCGTGCCCGGTGCCGCCGATCGTGCCGAACGCGAGCCACGCGGCGCCGAACGCGGCGAGCGCGGCGGCCGCGCCCGCCCGGCGGTTCAGCCACGCGGCCGCGAGCGTCAGCGCGGCCGAGACCGCGAGGCCGGCGTACAGCCACATCTGGAACGCGCGGTACAGCGCGTTCGGCGTGCGGGCGTCGCCCTGGTACGCGAGGAAGATGATCCCGAACGCCGCGGCGACGAAGAACACGAGATAGCCGAGCAGGTGGCGGCGGAAGCGCTCGGCCGTCATCAGCGGCAGGTACGCGCCGATGATCAGCGCGAGCGCCGGCGCGACCGGCAGCACGTACGAGATCAGCTTCGAATGCGACGCGCTGAAGAACAGGAAGATGAACGCGCTCCAGATCAGCAGCACGAGCATCGGCGAGAAGCCGTTCGGCTGGCGCGGCATGCGCAGCGCATGGCGGATGCTCTGCCACGCGACCGACAGCCACGGCAGGAAGCCGACCAGCAGCACGGGCACGAAGTAGTACAGCGGGCCCGGGCGGTTCTGTTCCGGGGTCAGATACCGGCGGAACTGCTGGACGACGAAGAAGAAGTTGAAGAACTCGGGGTTGCGCTGCTGGACGAGCACGAACCACGGTGTGACGATCGCGAAGAAGATCACGAGGCCGCTGACGAGGTACAGGCGCTTCCACAGCGCCCAGTCGCGCGCGATCAGCGTATACAGCACGAGCACGGCGCCCGGCAGGATCAGGCCGACGAGGCCCTTCGACAGCACCGCCAACGCCATCGCGGCCCAGCACGCCCACATCCAGCCGCGTACCGCGGCCGGGCGCAGCCCGGGCCGCTGCGCGAGCAGCAGCGAGCAGAGCGACAGCGCCATCCAGAACGCGAGCCCCATGTCGAGCGCGTTGAAGTGGCCCATCAGGTTCCAGTACGGCGAGCTGGCCAGCACGACGGCCGCGAGCAAGCCCGACAGCGGGTTGAACAGGCGCGCGCCGGTGTAGCCGACGAGCAGCACGCCGGCGAAGCTCGCGACGGCGGTATAGAGGCGCGCCTGCCATTCGCCGATGCCGAACCACGCGAAGGTGAGCGCGTTCAGCCAGGTCTGCAGCGGCGGCTTCTCGAAGTACTTGTAGCCGTTGTAGCGCGGCGTGATCCAGTCGCCGGTGACGAACATCTCGCGCGCCATTTCCGCGTAGCGGCCTTCGTCGCTCGGGATCAGGTGGCGCAGCCCGAGCGGCGCGAACCAGACGATCGCGAGCGCGACGACGAGGAGGACGAGCGTGATGCGATTGAGCGGTAGCCTCGAAGGCGTATCGTTCATGGGTTTTCAGCCTGTTGGTTGTTGTGACGGGCCGCCGGCGCGGTGCGCCGGGGGCGGGCGGCCTGGCCGGGGGCGATCCGGGGATCGACCCGCTGCGCCGGCCCGTGTTTTACCGCATCGGGGATTAACGTTCAATCAAGAGCGCGGCGGCGACTTTGCGGCCCTCGGCCATCAGGATGTTGTAGGTGCGGCAGGCGGCCTGGAAATCCATCGTCTCGACGCCGATCCGTTTCGCGGTGAGCGCCGCGACGAGCCGCGGGTGCGGAAAGCGCAGCCGCGCGCCGCTGCCGAAGATCACGAGTTCGGGCGTGGGGTCGAGCAGCATCGCGAAATGCTCGGGCGCGAGCGCGTCGAACGACGCCACGGGCCAGGCCTGGACCGGCGCGCCGGGCAGGACGATGACGCTCGTTTCATGGCGTTCGAGATTGACGTCGACATAATCGGGGCCGTAGCCGGTGACGGTGTTGAGCGCGCCGCTCGTGTCCTGGTGCAGTTTCAAATCGGTATTCCGCGGTTCCGTAGGGGAATGGATTGGCAGGGCCGTGGGGCCCGGCGGGCCGGTTTCGCGCGCTCCGGCACGCGCGGACGCCTGACGGCGCGGGCCCGGCGCGGCTATGGTGCATTGCGAAAGTCGGCCAAAATCCGCTAAATTATAACTTTTTGGTCGCCCCCGGGCGCCACTTGCGTCGTGCGTCGCCACAAGCCGCGTCCGGCCGCCGCTTTTTCCCAGCCTAGACAGCGCGCACAGACCGGCCGCTTTCCAGTTTTGATCCCGTCCCCCCGGCCGCAAGGCCAACCCAGGAACCGTGTCGTCGTGAAACCGATTCAGAAGTCGAACAAGCTGCTCAACGTCTGCTACGACATCCGTGGCCCGGTGCTCGAGCACGCCAAGCGCCTCGAGGAAGAAGGCCACCGCATCATCAAGCTGAACATCGGCAACCTCGCGCCGTTCGGTTTCGACGCGCCGGACGAAATCATCCAGGACATGATCCGCAATCTGCCGGCGTCGTCCGGCTATTCGGATTCGAAGGGCGTGTTCTCGGCGCGCAAGGCCGTGATGCACTACACGCAGGAAAAGGGCGTCGTCGGCGTCGGCCTCGACGACATCTACATCGGCAACGGCGCGTCCGAGCTGATCGTGATGGCGACCCAGGCGCTCCTGAACGACGGCGACGAAGTGCTGCTGCCCGCGCCCGACTACCCGCTGTGGACCGCGGCCGTGAGCCTGTCGGGCGGCACGCCCGTGCACTACGTGTGCGACGAGCAGAACGCGTGGATGCCCGACCTCGACGACATCCGCGGCAAGATCACGCCGAACACGAAGGCGATCGTCGTGATCAACCCGAACAATCCGACCGGCGCGCTTTATTCCGACGAATTGCTGCTCGAGCTGCTCGAGATCGCGCGCCAGCACGGGCTGATCGTGTTCGCCGACGAGGTTTACGACAAGATCGTCTACGACGGTCTCGAGCACACCGCGCTGGGTGCGCTGTCGGAGGACGTGATCACCGTCACGTTCAACAGCCTGTCGAAGAGCTATCGGTCGTGCGGCTATCGCGCGGGCTGGATGGCCGTGTCGGGCCTCGGCGGCGACAATCGCCGGCGCGCGAAGGATTACCTCGAAGGGCTCGGCATCCTGTCGTCGATGCGCCTGTGCGCGAACGTGCCCGGCCAGTTCGCGATCCAGACGGCGCTCGGCGGCTACCAGAGCATCAACGAGCTGATCGTGCCGAACGGGCGCCTGTACAAGCAGCGCGAACTCGCGTATGACATGCTGACGTCGATCCCGGGCGTGACCTGCGTGAAACCGCAGGCCGCGCTGTACATGTTCCCGCGCCTCGACCCGAAGCTCTACCCGATCCAGAACGACCAGCAGTTCATTCTCGACCTGTTGCTCGAGGAACGCGTGCTGCTGGTTCAGGGCACGGGGTTCAACTGGGCGACGCCGGACCACTTCCGCGTGGTCTTCCTGCCGAACCTCGACGATCTGGCCGATTCGATCAACCGGATCGCGCGCTTTCTCGACGGCTACCGCAAGCGCCATTCGGTCTGAGCGGGCAGCGCCACACGGAACTCATTACTTCTTACTCATCGATCACACGCAGCATGGAACCGATCAAAGTTGGCCTGTTGGGCTTCGGCACCGTCGGCAGCGGCACCTTCACGGTGCTGCGCCGCAACCAGGAAGAAATCAAGCGACGCGCGGGGCGCGGCATCGAGGTGGCGCGCATTGCCGTGCGCAACCCGGCCAAGGCGCAGGCCGCGCTCGGCGGTGACGCCGCGGCCGCGCAGATCACCGACGACTTCAACGCGGTCGTCGACGATCCGTCGATCGCGATCGTCGCCGAGATGATCGGCGGCACCGGCATCGCGCGCGAGCTCGTGCTGCGCGCGATCGCGAACGGCAAGCACGTCGTCACGGCGAACAAGGCGCTGCTCGCGGTGCACGGCACCGAGATCTTCGAAGCCGCGCGCGAGAAGGGCGTGATGGTCGCGTTCGAGGCGGCCGTCGCCGGCGGCATCCCGATCATCAAGGCGCTGCGCGAAGGCCTGACCGCGAACCGCATCCAGTACATCGCGGGCATCATCAACGGCACGACGAACTACATCCTGTCGGAAATGCGCGACCGCGGTCTCGATTTCGCGACCGCGCTGAAGGCCGCGCAGGAACTCGGCTACGCGGAAGCCGATCCGACCTTCGACATCGAAGGCGTCGACGCCGCGCACAAGGCGACGATCATGAGCGCGATCGCGTTCGGCGTGCCGGTGCAGTTCGACCGCGCGTACGTCGAGGGCATCAGCAAGCTCGACGCGACCGACATCCGCTACGCGGAAGAGCTCGGCTACCGGATCAAGCTGCTCGGCATCGCGCGCCGCGCCGCAAACGGCATCGAGCTGCGCGTGCACCCGACGCTGATCCCGGAAAAGCGCCTGCTCGCGAACGTCGAGGGCGCGATGAACGCGGTCGTCGTGCACGGCGATGCGGTCGGCACGACGCTGTACTACGGCAAGGGCGCGGGCGCGGAGCCGACCGCATCGGCCGTCGTCGCGGATCTCGTCGACGTCACGCGCCTGCACACGGCCGACCCCGAGCACCGCGTGCCGCACCTCGCGTTCCAGCCGGACAGCCTGTCGAACACGCCGATCCTGCCGATCGAGGAAGTGACGAGCGGCTACTACCTGCGCCTGCGCGTCGCCGACCAGACGGGCGTGCTGGCCGCCATCACGCGCATCCTTGCCGAGTCGGGCATCTCGATCGACGCGCTGCTGCAGAAGGAATCGGAGCAGATCGACGGCGCGAACGGCGAGACCGACATCATCCTGATCACGCACGAGACGGTCGAGAAGAACGTCAACGCGGCGATCGCGCAGATCGAGAGCCTCGCGACGGTGGTCTCGAAGGTAACGAAGCTGCGCATGGAAGCGCTGAACTGAGGACCAGGAACGACATGAACTACATCTCCACGCGCGGCGCCGGCATCGGCGAGCGCCATACGTTCTCCGACATCCTGCTCGGCGGGCTCGCGAAGGACGGCGGGCTCTACCTGCCGGCCGAGTATCCGAAGGTGTCCGCCGACGAGCTCGCGCGCTGGCGCACGCTGTCGTACGCGGATCTCGCGTTCGAGATCCTGTCGAAGTTCTGCGACGACGTGCCGGCCGACGACCTGCGCGCGATCACGCGCCGCACCTATACGGCCGCCGTGTACAGCAACACGCGCCATGGCGAGAACGCGTCCGACATCACGCCGCTGAAGGCGCTCGGCACCGAGAACGGCGCGGCGCTGTCGCTGCTCGAACTGTCGAACGGCCCGACGCTCGCGTTCAAGGACATGGCGATGCAACTGCTCGGCAACCTGTTCGAGTACACGCTCGCGAAGCACGGCGAAACGCTGAACATCCTCGGCGCGACGTCGGGCGACACCGGCAGCGCGGCCGAGTATGCGATGCGCGGCAAGGCCGGCGTGCGCGTGTTCATGCTGTCGCCGCACAAGAAGATGAGCGCGTTCCAGACGGCGCAGATGTTCAGCCTGCAGGATCCGAACATCTTCAACCTCGCGGTCGAAGGCGTGTTCGACGACTGCCAGGACATCGTGAAGGCCGTGTCGAACGATCACGCGTTCAAGGCGCGGCACAAGATCGGCACCGTCAACTCGATCAACTGGGCACGCGTCGTCGCGCAGGTCGTGTACTACTTCAAGGGCTATTTCGCGGCGACGCAGTCCAACGACGAGCGCGTGTCGTTCACGGTGCCGTCGGGCAACTTCGGCAACGTCTGCGCGGGCCACATCGCGCGGATGATGGGGCTGCCGATCGCGAAGCTGGTGGTCGCGACCAACGAGAACGACGTGCTCGACGAGTTCTTCCGCACCGGCGCGTACCGCGTGCGCAGCGCCGAGAACACCTATCACACGAGCAGCCCGAGCATGGACATCTCGAAGGCGTCGAACTTCGAGCGCTTCGTGTTCGACCTGCTCGGCCGCGATCCGGCGCGCGTGATGCAACTGTTCCGCGACGTCGAGGAGAAGGGCGGCTTCGATCTCGCGGCGAGCGGCGATTTCGCGCGTGTGGCCGAATTCGGCTTCGTGTCCGGCCGCAGCAGCCACGCCGACCGCATCGCGACGATCCGCGACGTGTTCTCGCGCTACGACACGATGATCGATACGCATACGGCCGACGGCGTGAAGGTCGCGCGCGAGCATCTGGAGGCCGGCGTGCCGATGGTCGTGCTCGAGACGGCACAGCCGATCAAGTTCGGCGAGACGATCCGCGAGGCGCTCGATCGCGAAGCCGAGCGTCCGGCCGCTTTCGACGGGCTCGAGGCGCTGCCGCAGCGCTTCGAGGTCGTGAAGGCCGACGCGCAGCAGGTGAAGGACTTCATCGCCGCCCATACGGGCGCATGACGCACGGCCGGGCCCGCGGGCCCGGTCGCGCGGGACGGCCGGAATGCCGATTCGTCGAACGGATCGGGGTTCCGGCCGTTTCGTTTGGCGCGCGGGCCTCGTACGCCGCGCGAAACAGGTGCCAGACCCGCGCGTTCGCGCCGATCACAGTTTTCGCATGCCCGCCATATCGCGCGCCCGCGTGGCGTCGTCGCTACAATGACGTATTGATTCCAACGATCCCCGATTCCATCGATGTCGAACCCGAATCCCGCGGCGCCGCGCGCGCCGATGCTGTCGACCGCCGAGGCGCTCGCCGCGCTGCTCGACGCCGCGAAGCCGCTGCCCGGCGCCGAAACCGTCGCCACGCTCGACGCGCTCGGCCGCGTGCTGGCGGCCGACGTCAGCTCGCCGCTCGACGTGCCGCCGATGCACACGAGCGCGATGGACGGCTATGCGGTGCGTGTCGCCGACCTGCTGCACGGCGACCGGCGCCTGCCGGTGTCGCAGCGCATTCCGGCCGGGCATCCGGCCGCGCCGCTCGCGGCCGGCACGGCCGCGCGGATTTTCACCGGCGCGACGGTGCCGCCGGGCGCCGATGCCGTCGTGATGCAGGAGCAGGCATCGGCCGACGGCGACGCGGTCGAGATCCTGCACACGCCGAAGGCCGGCGAATGGATCACCGCGCAGGGCGCGGACATCCGTCAGGGTTCGGTGATCCTGCCGGCCGGCACGCGGCTCACGCCGCAGGCGCTGGGTCTCGCCGCGTCGGTCGGCTGCGCGCAACTGGCGGTCGCGCGGCGGATTCGCGTCGCGGTGTTCTTCACCGGTGACGAACTGACGATGCCCGGCGAGCCGCTGAAGCCCGGCGCGATCTACAACTCGAACCGCTTCACGTTGCGCGGGCTGCTCGAGCGGCTCGGCTGCCACGTGACCGACTACGGAATCGTGCCCGACTCGCTGGCCGCGACGCGCGACACGCTGCGCGAGGCCGCCCGCGATCACGACGTGATCCTGACGAGCGGCGGCGTGTCGGTCGGCGACGAGGATCACGTGAAGCCGGCCGTGGAGGCCGAAGGCCGGCTCGCGCTGTGGCAGATCGCGATGAAGCCCGGCAAGCCGCTCGCGTACGGCGCGGTGCGCCGCGGCGACGAGCGCGCCGACGCGCATTTCATCGGGCTGCCCGGCAACCCGGTCTCGAGCTTCGTCACGTTCCTGCTGTTCGTGCGGCCGTTCCTGCTGCGCCTGTCCGGCGTGCGCGACGTCGCGCCGCGCGCGTTGTCGCTGCGTGCCGATTTTTCGCAGAGCAAGGGCGACCGGCGCAACGAATTCCTGCGCGCGCGCGTCAATGCGGCCGGCGGCCTCGACCTGTTCCCGAACCAGAGCTCGGCCGTGCTCACGTCGACGGTCTGGGGCGACGGCCTGATCGACAATCCGCCGCAGCACGCGATCAGCGCAGGCGAGACCGTGCGTTTCATTCCGTTTTCCGAACTGCTGTCGTGACGCGACGGCTCCCCGAACCATGAAGATTCAACTGAAATTTTTTGCAAGCGTGCGCGAAGCGCTGGGCGTGGCCGATGAAGAAGCCGACGTGCCGGACGGCGTGACGACCGTCGGCGACGTGCGCGCGTGGCTGCGTGTGCGCGGCGGCGCGTGGGCCGACACGCTCGCCGAAGGGCGCGCGTTGCGCATGGCGTGCAACCACGAGATGACCGACCCCGACACGCGGCTCACCGAAGGCTGCGAGGTCGCGTTCTTCCCGCCCGTCACGGGCGGTTGAGGGGGGGCGATGGCAACGGTACGAGTCCAGACCGACGATTTCGATCTGAATGCCGAAGTGGCGGCATTGCGGGCGCGCAACCCGAAGATCGGCGCGCTCGCGTGCTTCGTCGGCACGGTGCGCGACCTGAACGAAGGCGATACGGTCGCCGCGATGGAGCTCGAGCACTATCCCGGAATGACCGAGAAGGCGCTCGAAAAGATCGCGGCCGAGGCCGGCCGGCGCTGGCCGGGTGTCGACGTCGCGATCGTGCACCGCGTCGGCAGGCTGCTACCGCTCGACCAGATCGTGATGGTCGCGACGGTCGCGTCGCACCGCGGCGACGCGTTCGCGTCGTGTGAGTTCGTGATGGATTATCTGAAGACCGAAGCGCCGTTCTGGAAGAAGGAAACGACGCCTGACGGCGAGCGCTGGGTCGATGCGCGCAGCACCGACGACGCCGCGCTCGCGCGCTGGGGCGTCGAGTCGGGCAACGCGCCGCGCTGAGCGCGGCACGCGGGCGATGCAGCGAAGTGCCGCGTGCGTGCCGTCGTCGCGTGTAAAGGGCGTTACGCGTCCGGGTCGACGCCGCGCCCGATGATCTTCGTCGGAAAAGGCTCGCCGCGGGCGCGCGACGGCAACGCGTGCGAATCGTCGCCCGCGTCGCGGCGGCGCGGCGCGATCGCGTCGAGCAGCGCCTGCTGCTCGGGCGGAATCCGGTAGTCCCAGCCGAACCGGCTCAACTGCAGGCTCTGCGCGATCCGCAGCGCGGGCTCCATGAAACGAACCGCCGCGGGCGGCGCGTAGCGCGCTTCGACGGTGTTCAGGAACAGCGACAGCCAGCGGCTGAAATGGGCCGGCTCGATCCCGTCGAGCGGCTGGTGCGCCTGCTGCACGTTGCCGCGATAGCCCTTGGTGCCGAGCACGAGGCTCGACCAGAACGTCACCATCTTCGGCAGATGGTCGTCCCAGCGGCCGGCCAGCTTCGCGTCGAATACGGGCCCCAGCAGCGGATCGGCGCGTACGCGGTCGTAGAACGCGTAGACGAGATCGCGGATGTTGTCTTCGGTCGGCTCGGCGTCGCGGGGGCGGGCCGGTACGGTATCGGGCGAGACGGGTTGGGCAGTCATGACGAAAAGGGCCGGTAGAGCGGGGCGGTGACGGCGCGACGGCGCCGGCGACGGGCAGGACGCCGGTCGGATTTTGACGCAAAATAGCGTCCAATAACCCCTGGAAAACGTGTAGATATCCCGCATCTTATTGCGCGCACGCGATCCCGGCAACCCGGGGCCGCGCCACGGCGCCGTCTATCGGCCCTGCACGCCTCGCGATCGGCCCGGTTCATCCGAGCGGGGCACGATCGACCTTTTCTGTATTCGCTCATGAGACTCACCGACTACACCGACTATTCGCTGCGCGTGATGCTGTATCTGGCCGTGCGCGGCGAGGGGCTCGCGACGATCCAGGAGATCTCGGACGCCTACGGCATCTCGAAGAACCATCTGATGAAAGTCGTCCAGCGGCTCGGCGAACTGGGCTGGGTCGACACCGTGCGCGGCCGCAACGGCGGGCTGCGGCTGTTCGCCGATTCGCTGCGGCTGACGGTCGGCCAGGTCGTGCGGGCGACCGAAAACGACTTCGCGCTGGTCGGCTGCTTTTCGCCCGACGGCAGCGAGCCGCGCGGCTGCGTGATCGAGCCGCAGTGCCGGCTGAAAAGCGTGCTGGCGGCCGCGCGCGATGCGTTCTTCGCGGAGCTCGATCGTCACACGCTCGGCGAGCTGGCCGTGCCCGCATCGCCGCTCGCGGCGTTGCTCGGCATTCGTCCGGTCGCGCTCGTGCGTGCCGCGCCGTCGCCGGACGAAGCGCCGGCAGTTGAACAGACGTCCTCCAGGGCCCCCTGATGCGCGGGGCGCCGCGCGCTGCCCGCTCGCGCCATCACGCCGCCGGACCGTTTTCAGGTTATCCGGCAATTTTTGCGCTGAATCAACCCGAATTTCGCTTGAAAGCCGCATAACCATCCTCATCTTGGTGTTAATCGAAAATTGGAGGTCTCAACCAAATGAGAATCGACAAGCTCACCACCAAGTTCCAGGAAGCACTCGCGGACGCGCAAAGCCTCGCGGCAGGCCGCGACAATCAATACATCGAACCCGTTCACGTGCTCGCGGCGCTGGTCGCGCAGCACGATGGCTCGGCCCGCTCGCTGATGTCGCGCGCGGGCGTGCACGTGCAGGCGCTCCAGGGCGCGCTGAACGAAGCCATTTCGCGCCTGCCGCAAGTAACGGGCACGGGCGGCGACATCCAGATCGGCCGTGAGTTGGCCGGCTTGCTGAATCAGGCCGACAAGGAAGCGCAGAAGCTCAACGACACGTTCATCGCGAGCGAGATGTTCCTGCTCGCCGTGTCCGACGACAAGGGCGACGCCGGCAAGCTCGCGCGCCAGCACGGTCTCACGCGCAAGGCGCTCGAAGCCGCGATCGCCGCGGTGCGCGGCGGCTCGCAGGTGCACAGCCAGGACGCCGAAAGCCAGCGCGAGGCGCTGAAGAAATACACGGTCGACCTGACCGAGCGCGCCCGCGCGGGCAAGCTCGACCCGGTGATCGGCCGCGACGACGAAATTCGCCGCTCGATCCAGATCCTGCAGCGCCGCACGAAGAACAACCCGGTGCTGATCGGCGAGCCGGGCGTCGGCAAGACCGCGATCGTCGAAGGGCTCGCGCAGCGGATCGTCAACGGCGAGGTGCCCGAGACGCTGAAGGGCAAGCGCGTGCTGTCGCTCGACATGGCCGCGCTGCTCGCCGGCGCGAAGTATCGCGGCGAGTTCGAGGAGCGCCTGAAGGCCGTGCTCAACGACATCGCGAAGGACGAAGGCCAGACGATCGTCTTCATCGACGAAATTCACACGATGGTCGGCGCGGGCAAGGCCGAAGGCGCGCTGGACGCGGGCAACATGCTCAAGCCAGCGCTGTCGCGCGGCGAGCTGCACTGCATCGGCGCGACCACGCTCGACGAATACCGCAAGTACATCGAGAAGGACGCCGCGCTCGAACGCCGCTTCCAGAAGGTGCTCGTCGACGAGCCGAGCGTCGAGGCGACGATCGCGATCCTGCGCGGGCTGCAGGAGAAGTACGAGCTGCACCACGGCGTCGACATCACCGACCCGGCGATCGTCGCCGCGGCCGAGCTGTCGCATCGCTACATCACCGACCGCTTCCTGCCCGACAAGGCGATCGACCTGATCGACGAAGCCGCCTCGAAGATCAAGATGGAAATCGATTCGAAGCCGGAAGAGATGGACAAGCTCGACCGTCGTCTGATCCAGCTGAAGATCGAGCGCGAAGCGGTGAAGAAGGAGCAGGACGAAGCGTCGCAGAAGCGCCTGCAACTGATCGAGGAAGAGATCGATCGCCTCGGCCGCGAATATGCGGACCTGGAAGAGATCTGGACCGCCGAGAAGGCCGCGGTGCAGGGCAGCGCGCAGCTCAAGGAAGAGATCGAGAAGGTGCGGGCGGACATCGCGCGGCTGCAGCGTGAAGGCAAGCTGGAGAAGGTCGCCGAGCTGCAGTACGGCAAGCTGCCGCAGCTCGAGGCGCAACTGAAGCAGGTCACGCAGGCCGAAGAGCAGGAGCAGCACAACCCGACGCGTCCGCGACTGCTGCGCACGCAGGTCGGTGCGGAGGAAATCGCGGAAGTGGTGTCGCGTGCGACGGGCATCCCCGTGTCGCGGATGATGCAGGGCGAACGCGAGAAGCTGCTGCACATCGAGGAAAAGCTGCACGAGCGCGTGGTCGGCCAGGACGAGGCGATCAGCGCGGTGGCCGATGCGATCCGTCGGTCGCGCGCGGGGCTCGCCGATCCGAACCGTCCGTACGGCTCGTTCCTGTTCCTCGGCCCGACCGGTGTCGGCAAGACCGAGCTGTGCAAGGCGCTGGCGTCGTTCCTGTTCGATTCGGAAGAGCACCTGATCCGCATCGACATGAGCGAGTTCATGGAGAAGCACAGCGTCGCGCGGCTGATCGGCGCGCCGCCGGGCTACGTCGGCTACGAGGAAGGCGGCTACCTGACGGAGGCCGTGCGCCGCAAGCCGTACAGCGTGATCCTGCTCGACGAGATCGAGAAGGCGCATCCGGACGTGTTCAACGTGCTGCTGCAGGTGCTCGACGACGGCCGCATGACGGACGGGCAGGGGCGTACGGTCGACTTCAAGAACACGGTCATCGTGATGACGTCGAACCTCGGCTCGCAGGTGATCCAGGCGATGACGGGCTCGCCGCAGGACGAGATCAAGGACGCCGTGTGGCTCGAGGTGAAGCAGCATTTCCGCCCCGAGTTCCTGAACCGGATCGACGACGTCGTCGTGTTCCACGCGCTCGACCGCAGCAACATCGAGTCGATCGCGAAGATCCAGCTGGCGCGCCTGCATGACCGGCTCGCGAAGCTCGACATGGCGCTCGACGTGTCGCCGGCGGCGCTCGAACAGATCGCGAAGGTCGGCTACGATCCGGTGTTCGGTGCGCGGCCGCTGAAGCGCGCGATCCAGCAGGAGATCGAGAACCCGGTCGCGAAGCTGATCCTCGCGGGCCGCTTCGGTCCGAAGGACGTGATCCCGGTCGACGTGAACGACGGCCAGTTCGTGTTCGACCGCGTCGTTCACTGATCGTCCGCCATCGGCCGCGTGCCCGGCTCACGCCGGGCGCGCAAAAACGAACACCCCGCCTCGGCGGGGTGTTTGCTTATGGAGCGGCCGAACGGGCCGCCCGGTCGCGGCGCGGGCTCTCAGCCCTGCTTGTTGCCGCCGAACATGCCGGCGAGCTGCGTGAGCGTGCCGAGCACGTTCGACGTGTCGACCTGGCCGCTGGCCGGCACTTCGCCGTTCGGCGTCGCGCCGTTGACGACGTGCGGCAGCACCTGCGCGAGGATCGACGAGGCCTGCGCGGGATCGATGCCGACCTTGCTCGCGAGCGAGCCGACGACGTCCGAGCCGAGCACGTTCTGCAGCGTATCCGGCGAGATCGGCTGGTTTTCGCCGGTGCCGACCCACGAACCGATGATCTCGCCGGCGCCGCCGGCCTTGAACTTCTCGATCAGCCCGTTCAGGCCGCCCGGCTGGTTGTTGATGAATTCGAGCGCGGTCGTGATCAGCGCGCTTTGCGAGTTGCCGCCGGCCTGGCCGCCGATCAGACCGCCGACGATGTCGAGGAGACCCATGGTTCTTCACCTTCACTGAAAAGGGCGCCGTGACGACGGCGCCCGTTGAACGAATGCCGCGCGCACGCCGTCGCGCGCGCGGCGCACATCAGGCGCCCGACGCCGCGGCGGCGGAGGCTGCCTTGTCCTTCTTGCTCTTCTTCTTCGAACCCTTCGCGGCCTTCGTGGACGACGCGGCCGCCGGTGCGCTCGCACCCGCGTCCGCGGATGCCGCTGCCGCCGCTGCCGCCTTTTCCTTCTTCGATGCGCGCTTGGTCTTGGCCGGCTTGGCGGCTGCTTCCGGTGCGCTCGCCGCCGGCGCGGGGGCCGTGGTCGTCGTGCCGGCCGTCGCGGTCGTGGACGTCGATGCGGTGCCTGCCGACGTCGTGGTCGATGGGGGCGCCGACGTCGTCGCGGCCGGCTTCGACGGCTTCACGCCCTTCGGCGGCGTCGACGAGCCGCCGATCGTCAGGCCGTTTTCCTCGAGATGCCCGACCGACTTCGTGCCGAGACCCTTCACGCGGTTCGCGAGATCGTCGGCGTCCTTGAACGGGCCGTTCTTGGTGCGTTCGTCGATGATCGCCTTCGACTTCACGGGCCCGAGACCCTTCACGGATTCGAGCGCGGCCTGGTCGGCCGTGTTGACATCGACGGCCGCGGCAAGGCCGGCGGCGAGCGACAGCGACAGCGCGACGAACAGCATCAGCAGCTTTTTCAGCATGGCAAGGGCTCCCTGGTTCTGACGGATGAATGGTTGTTGCAACGGACGGCGGCCCACGAGCTGGCCGGGCGTCGCCGTTAAGCATAGGACAAATGCGTGCCCTTTTTGAGACAGGCTGATCGCATCTTGCTGAAGGCTTGCGGTGCTGTAAAGGCCGAAAGCGGTCGCGGCGGGCGATTTTGACCATTCTTTACGGTGTCGCAGGGGGATCGCGGGCGAACGCCGCACTGGCAGTCAGACAATGCTTGACTTAGAGTGAACTCTAACTCCTAACCTTGTTCCTGCCATGTCGAAAACCGTATCCCAACCCTCCGCCGCCGGTCCGCTGACGATCGGGCAAGTCGCCGAACTGACGGGCGTGTCGACGCACACGTTGCGGTATTACGAGCAGGCCGGCCTGCTGCGCGCGATTTCGCGCACGGCGGCCGGGCACCGGCTCTATGCGCCGGCCGACCTTGACTGGCTGGCCTTCGTGATGCGCCTGAAGGCGACCGGCATGCCGATCGCGCAGATGCAGGCGTTCGCGGTGCTGCGCGAGCAGGGCGAGTCGACGTTCCGCGCGCGGCGCGACTTGCTGGTCGCGCATCGCGACGCGGTGCACGCGCATATCGCGGAGCTGCAGGCGAGCCTCGATGCGATCGGCGCCAAGATCGCGTACTACGAGGCGCAGGAACGGGAAACGGAACGACGGGCGAATCTTTCTCACTCTTTATCGGAACAGGACGGACAAGATGGAACGACTCGTTGAGGATCGCTACACGCGCGGCTGGAACAAGCTCAAGGAAATCGACGGCGAAGCGGGCGAACGCGTGATCGCGGCACTTGCGCCGATCGCGCCGGATTTCGCGCGGCTCCTGGTCGAATTCAGCTTCGGCGACATCTACAGCCGGCCGCAGCTCGACCTGAAGGCGCGCGAAATCGCGACGATCGCCGCGCTGGCCGCGCTCGGCAACGCGCAGCCGCAACTGAAGGTGCATATCGAGGCCGCGCTGAACGTCGGCTGCACGCGCGACGAGATCGTCGAGGTGTTCATGCAGATGGCCGTGTATGCGGGGATGCCGGCCGCGCTCAACGCGCTGTTCGCCGCGCACGAGGTGTTCAAGCGGCGCGACGAAGCGGCCGGCGGGGCAGACCACGCGAACGAAGCGGCCAGGCATCCCGCATGACGGCGCGCGTCACGCGCGGTGCGGCGCGACGATCCGGTGCTTCGCGATGCGCCGGTACAGCGTCGCGCGCGACATGCCGAGCGCGCGGGCGGCCGCGTCGGGCCGCCAGCGATGCGCGGTGAGCGCGGCGACGATGCGCCCGCGTTCGTCGTCGGGCAGCACGCCCGCCGGGGTGCCGCCGAGCTGCGCGGCGAGTTCGGCCGGCAGGTCGTGCCGCGTCACGCGCGCGGCGTCGCACACCGCGCACGCATAGCGCAGCACGTTGCGCAGTTGCCGCACGTTGCCCGGCCACGGGTAGGCCGCGAGCTGTTCGGCGAGCGTCGCATCGAGCGTCAGCACGTGGCCGGTCGCCTGCGCTTCCTCGGCGAACACGGCGGCGATCACGTCGCGCACGTCCGCGCGCTCGCGCAGCGGCGGCAGCTCGAACGTCGCGCCGCTCAACCGGTAGTACAGATCCTCGCGGAACGTGCCGTCGGCCACCATCCGCGCAAGATCGCGGTGCGTCGCGCAGATCACGTCGAGATCGACGCGCACCGGCGTATCGCTGCCGAGCGGCACGACCTCGCCGTCGGCCAGCACGCGCAGCAGGCGCGTCTGCAGCGCGAGCGGCATGTCGCCGATTTCATCGAGAAACAGCGTGCCGCCGTCGGCGAGCGCGATCTTGCCGCGCGCGCCGTGCTTGCGTGCGCCGGTGAACGCGCCGGCCGCATAGCCGAACAGTTCGCTCTCGATCAGCGCTTCCGGCAGCGCGCCGCAGTTCACGGCGACGAACGGCCGCGCGCGCCGCGCGCCGGCGTCGTGGATCGCGCGGGCGAACACTTCCTTGCCCGCGCCGGTTTCGCCGAGCACGAGGATCGGCAGCCGCTTGCTCGCGACGCGCAGCGCGAGTTCGGCCTGTTGCGCGATGCGCGCATCGCTGCTGTGCAGGAACGGCGTCAGCGCGCCGACGTGACGCGGCGCGGCGGTGCCCGGGCGGCGCGATGCCGTGGCGGCCCGGGCCGCGCCCGGTTCGCGGCCGGCGCGGCGTAGCGGCGCGCGCAGCCGCGCGTAGAGCGGGGCGCCGGTCGCGCGCAGCCGCAGCGCGACGATCGCGTCGAGCCGCGCCGCGTCGCGCAGCGGCATCTCGGTCGCATCGAAGATCTCGTCGATATGGCGCGGCTCGCGCAGCGCCGGCAGCGCGTCGCGCGCGTGCCGGTTCGCGGCGACGATGTTGCCGCATTCGTCGAACGCGATCAGCCACTCGGGCTGCGCCTCGACGTAGTGACGGTTCGGATGCCCGAACAATATCCAGTGCTGCGCGGTGCTGTGCACGAAGTAGCCGTCCTCGATCAGCGCCGCGCTTTGCCGCACGAGCTGGTAGACGAGGCGCTGGCTGTCGCGGCCGTCGGGCGAATGCACGGCCGACGCGTCGAGCACGCCGATCAGATCGCCGCCCGGCGAGAAGATCGGCGCCGCGCTGCACGTGAGCGTCGTGAACGCCGCGCGAAAGTGATCGGTCTTGTGCACGGTGATCGGCGCGAGATCGGTCAGCACGCTCGCGACGCCGCAGGTTCCTTCCTCGCTTTCCGACCAGCACGAGCCGATGTGCAGCCCCGCATGACGAAAGTCGTTGCGGCGCTCGCGGTCGATCCGGTAGTCGATCGTCACGCCGTGCGCGTCGGTCAGCATCACGCAGTAGTCGGCGACGCGGATCATGTCATGCAGCCGCGTCAGGCACTGGCCCGACGCGCGCAGGAAGGCCTCTTCCTTGTCGCGCACTTCGCGCAGCTCGGCCGCGGTCAGCACGCGCGGGCCGATCGACGAAGCGGGGTCGAGACGATAGCGCTCCAGCGATCGCTGCCACGAAGACACGAGGCGCGCGGAATCGGCCGGCGCGGGCAGGCGCCCGGCGAGCGCGCCGAGTATGCGGTCGGCGTGCTGGGCCTGGGGGACGGCGTAGGGCATGGTCGGCTCCGGGTACGGCGGGGATGTCGCTGTTCTTGTAGCACATCCGGTCCGGCGGATCACACTGCATTGCAGCACGCGGCGCGCGTGAGACGGTCGTCTCACCGGTATCCGATGCGTCTCGCGCGATTGAGACGGCCGCCCGCGCGCGGCGCGACGGTCGTCAGGCCGGGCGTCGCGCGCGCGGCGCCGCGCGAACGCAGGGTTTGCGGGCGGAACGCCGCGCATGCGCGCGCGCCGCGACGATCGCGTCGCCGTATCGACGGCATGAGACGTGCCGGCGAATTCGACGCGCGCCGCGCCGTCACGACCGCGCATTGCGAACCCGCGCATGCCCGCCGCGCCAGCGCGGACGCGGGTTTCGCGGGCATCGCGTGCACGATGGCACGCCGCTTGCAGAGATGACGGGCAAGCCGGCGATCGCGTCGGCGACGACGATCCGCCGCCCGTCGAAGGCAGCGGACGAAACAGGCGAGGGCGGCGCACGCAATACGCCGGCCCTGCCGACTGGATGGAGACAAACCCGTGACGACGCCCGTTACCGTCGGCGTGATCGCGAACCCCGCATCGGGGCGCGACATCCGCCGCCTCACGACGCATGCATCCGTGTTTCCGACCGCGGAGAAGGCGAACATGATCGTGCGCCTGCTGGCCGGCCTCGGCGCGATGGGCGTCGAGCGCGTGCTGACGCTGCGCGACCGCACGGGCATCGCGACGCTGCTGCTGCGCGCGGTCGACACGCATCGCGCGGTCGCGCCGCACGAGCGCTGGCCCCAGGTCGAATTCGTCGACCTGCCGATCACCGATAGCGTCGCCGACACGCAGGCCGGCGCCGCCTATCTGCATCGGATGGAAGTGTCGCTGATCGTCGTGCTCGGCGGCGACGGCACCCATCGCGCGGTGGCCGCGCATTGCGGTGCGACGCCGCTCGTCGCGCTGTCCACCGGCACCAACAACGCGTTTCCCGAACATCGCGAGGCGACCGTCGCCGGCGTCGCCGCGGGGCTCGTCGCGACCGGCGCCGTGCCGGCCGAGGTCGCGTTCGTGCGCAACAAGCGGCTCGTCGTGCGCTGCGTCGCGGGCGCGCAGCCCGGGCGCGAGGAGATCGCGCTCGTCGATGTGTGCGCCGCGCGGCAGCGCTTCGTCGGCGCGCGCGCGATCTCCGGCTCGGACGACATCGACACGCTCTATCTGACGTTCGCGGAACCGGACGGCATCGGCCTGTCCGCGCTCGGCGGCGCGTGGGCGCCGCTCGAACGCAGCGCGCCGCACGGGCTCGCGATGCGCTTCGCGGATGCCGGCAAGACGGCCGGCACGCCGCTCGTCGCGCCGATCGCGCCGGGGCGCGTCGACCGCGTCGTGATGCGCAGTTGCGAGCGGCTCGAGCCGGGCGCGTGGCACGCGATTCCGTTCGAGCACGGCACGCTCGCGTTCGACGGCGAGCGCGAAATCGAGGTCGCGCGCGGCGATCGCTACGAGATCGCACTCGACTGGCGCGGACCGTTGACGGTCGACGTCGGCCGCACGCTGCGCTACGCGTCGTCACGGCAACTGCTGCGCGATGCCGGTGCGCGGCACGACTGATACACCGGCTTCACGAAGACGTTTCGACATCCATCACGATCATCAAGGAGACATCGCCATGACAGCCCCTCTCGAAGGACAGGTCGCCATCGTCACGGGCGGCGCGCGCGGCATTGGCCGCGGCATCGCGCTGACGCTCGCCGGCGCCGGTGCCGACATCCTGCTGGCCGACCTGCTCGACGACGCGCTCGACGCGACCGCCGGCGAGGTGCGCGCGCTCGGCCGCCGCGCGGCGATCGCGAAGGTCGACGTCACGCAGGCCGCGCAGGTCGACGCGATGGTCGCGCAGGCGCTCGCCGACCTCGGCGGGCTCGACATCCTCGTGAACTGCGCGGGCGTGATCAGCATCCGTCCGGTTGCCGAACTGACCGAGCGCGACTGGGATTTCGTGATGGACGTGAACGCAAAGGGCACGTTCCTCGGCTGCCGCGCGGCGCTCGCGCATCTGAAGGCGCAGCGGCGCGGCCGGATCATCAACGTCGCGTCGATCGCGGGCAAGGAAGGCTTCCCGAATCTCGCGCACTACAGCGCATCGAAATTCGCGGTCGTCGGTTTCACCAACGCGCTGGCGAAGGAGCTCGCGCGCGACGGCGTGACCGTCAACGCGATCTGCCCCGGCATCGTCCGTACCTACATGTGGGACCGGCTGTCCGACGAATGGAAGACCGACGGCGAATCGGTCGAGGAGTCGTGGCAGCGGCACCAGTTGACGCTGATTCCGCAGGGCCGCGCGCAGACGCCGGAAGACATGGGCCGGCTCGCGCTGTTCTTCGCGACGATGGACAACGTGACGGGCCAGGCCGTGAACGTCGACGGCGGCTTCACGTTTCACTGACGGCCGCAGGCCGTGCAATCCGCCGCCACGGCATGGCCGGGGCGGCATTCGCAGTCAGACCTACCCAGGAGACACACATGACCGCTTCGACACAGCTCGGCAGGGACAAGCTGCTGGACGCCTATCGGCTGATGCGCACGATCCGCGAATTCGAGGAACGCCTGCACGTCGAATTCGCGACCGGCGAGATACCCGGTTTCGTTCACCTGTACGCGGGCGAGGAGGCGTCCGCCGTCGGCACGATGCTGCACCTCGGCCTCGACGACTACGTGGCCACCACGCACCGCGGCCACGGCCATTGCATCGCGAAGGGCGTCGACGTGCACGGGATGATGGCCGAGATCTACGGCAAGAAGACAGGCGTCTGCCACGGCAAGGGCGGCTCGATGCACATCGCCGACCTGTCGATGGGGATGCTCGGCGCGAACGGGATCGTCGGCGCGGGCGGACCGCTCGTGTGCGGCGCGGCGCTCGCGGCCAAGTACAGGAAAACCGGCGGCGTCGGCGTGTGCTTCTTCGGCGACGGCGCGTCGAACCAGGGCGTGATCTTCGAATCGATGAACCTCGCGTCGGTGTGGCGGCTGCCCGCGATCTTCGTCGCCGAAAACAACGGCTATGCGGAAGCGACGTCGTCGAGCTGGTCGGTCGCGACCGACAACATCGCCGATCGGGCGAACGGGTTCGGGATGCCGGGCGTGATCGTCGACGGCTTCGACTTCTTCGCGGTGCACGAGGCGCTCGGCGAAGCCGTCGACCGCGCGCGCAACGGCGGCGGCCCGACGCTCGTCGAGGTGAAGTTCACGCGCTATTTCGGCCACTTCGAGGGCGATGCGCAAACCTATCGCGCGCCGGGCGAAGTGCAGAAGCTGCGCGACGAGAAGGACTGCCTGAAGCATTTCGAAACGCGCGTCGTGCGCGCCGAAGCGCTGACGACGGCCGACCTGCGCGCGGTGGACGCCCAGGTGAAGGCGCTGATCGACGACGCGGTCGCGCAGGCGAAGGCGGCGCCGCTGCCGGATGCCGCCGACCTGCTCGCCGACGTCTACGTGTCGTATCCGTGAACCCGGGCCTGACCGAGCAGCCGGCACGGCGAACCGAACATTTCAGGAGACAGACATGGCAAGGAAGATTACCTATTCGCAGGCGATCAACGAGGCGCTCGCGCAGGAAATGGCGCGCGACGACAGCGTGATCGTGATGGGCGAGGACAACGCGGGCGGCGCGGGCGCGCCCGGCGAGGACGACGCATGGGGCGGCGTGCTCGGCGTGACGAAGGGGCTGTTCCACAAGTTTCCGGGCCGCGTGCTCGATACGCCGCTGTCGGAGGGCGGCTACATCGGCGCGGCGGTCGGCGCTGCCGCGTGCGGGATGCGGCCCGTCGCGGAACTGATGTTCATCGATTTCATGGGCGTGTGTTTCGACCAGATCTTCAACCAGGCGGCGAAATTCCGCTACATGTTCGGCGGCAAGGCCGTGACGCCGGTCGTGATCCGCGCGATGTACGGCGCCGGCCTGCGCGCGGCCGCGCAGCACTCGCAGATGCTCACGTCGCTGTTCACGCACATCCCGGGGCTGAAGGTCGTGTGCCCGTCGACGCCGTACGACGCGAAGGGGCTCCTGATCCAGGCGATCCGCGACAACGATCCCGTGATCTTCCTCGAACACAAGCTGCTCTATACGCGTGAGGGCGACGTACCGGAGGAATCCTATGCGATTCCGTTCGGCGAGGCGAACGTGCTGCGCGACGGCGACGACGCGACGATCGTCACGTACGGCCGGATGGTGCATCTGGCGATGGACGCGGCCGCGACGCTCGCGAAGGACGGCATCCAGTGCGACGTGATCGACCTGCGCACGACGTCGCCGCTCGACGAGGAAACGATTCTCGAAAGCGCGACGCGCACGGGGCGCGTGGTGGTGGTCGACGAAGCGAACCCGCGCTGCTCGATCGCGACCGACATCGCCGCGCTCGTCGCGCAGCGCGCGTTCCGCTCGCTCAAGGCGCCGATCGAGCTCGTCACCGCGCCGCATACGCCCGCGCCGTTCGCCGGCGTGCTCGAAGACCTGTATATCCCGTCCGCCGATGCGATTGCGCGGGCGATCCTGAAGACGAGGAGCTGACACGATGTCGATTCACATGATCACGATGCCCAAGTGGGGGCTGTCGATGGAGCAGGGGCAGGTCAATGGCTGGCTGAAGGCGATCGGCGAACGCGTGGCGAAAGGCGACGAGGTGCTCGACGTCGAGACCGACAAGATCTCGTCGGGCGTCGAATGCGCGTTCGACGGCACGCTGCGCCGACAGATCGCGCAGGAGGGCGAGACGCTGCCCGTCGGCGCGCTGCTCGGCGTGGTCGCGGCCGCCGACACGAGCGACGCCGACATCGATGCGGCGATCGCCGACTTCCAGCGCGATTTCGTGCCGAGCGCGGCGTCCGACGAGGCGGCCGGCCCGCAGCCGGAGAAGGCGCGGATCGGCGGACGCACGATCCGCTTCCTGAAGCTCGGCGACGGTTCGGGCACGCCGGCCGTGCTGATCCACGGCTTCGGCGGCGACCTGAACAACTGGCTGTTCAACCATGCGGAACTCGCCGCGCACCGGCCGGTGTGGGCGCTCGATCTGCCCGGCCACGGCGAGTCGGAGAAGGCCGTCGAGACCGGCAGTCTCGACGAACTGGCCGACGCGGTGCTTGCGCTGCTCGATGCGCAGCACATCGAGCGTGCGCACCTGATCGGCCATTCGATGGGCGGCGCGGTGGCGATGACGTTGGCCGACAGCGCGCCGGCGCGCGTGGCGTCGCTCACGCTCATCGCGAGCGCGGGGCTCGGCGCCGACATCAACCGTGCATACATCGACGGCTTCGTCGCCGGCAATAGCCGCAACACGCTGAAGCCGCACCTCGGCGCGCTGTTCGCGGACGACGCGCTGGTCACGCGGCAGCTCGTCGAGGATCTCGTCAAGTACAAGCGGCTCGAAGGCGTGCAGGCCGCGCTGGAGAAGATCGCGGACGCCGCGTTCGACGGCGCGGCGCAGCGGCGCGTATTCCGCGACCGGCTCGCGACGCTTGCGCCGCGCACGCTCGTGATCTGGGGCGAGCGCGACCAGGTGATTCCCGCGCGGCACGCGCAGGGCTTGCCGGACGGCGTGCGCGCCGAGGTGATCGCCGGCGGCGGGCACATGGTGCAGATGGAGGCGGCCGCCGACGTGAACCGCCTGATCGTCGCGTTCCTCGGAGACTGACGATGGCCGCCGCGCTCGAACGACCCAGCCTCACGGCGCTCGGCCAGCCCGGCGCGAGAAGTCGCGACAAGCTCGCGCGCATTCCGGTGCGCGTCGAGCCCGCGGCCGGCGCGGCGCTGCCGAAGCCGCCGTGGCTGCGCGCGCGGCCGATGATGAGCGCGGCGGTGGCCGACATGGCCGCCGTGCTGCGCGAGCATCGGCTGCATTCCGTCTGCGAGGAGGCGATGTGCCCGAACATCGGCGAATGCTTCGCGCAGCGTACCGCGACCTTCATGATCATGGGCGGGCTGTGTACGCGGCGTTGCCCGTTCTGCGACGTCGCGCACGGCCGTCCCGAGCCGCTCGATCCCGACGAGCCCGCGCGGCTGGCCGACGCGGCGGCGGCGCTCGGGTTGCGCTACGTCGTGATCACGTCGGTCGACCGCGACGATCTGCGCGACGGCGGCGCCGCGCATTTCGCCGCGTGCATCGCGGCGGTGCGCGCGAGCGTGCCGGGCATCGGCGTCGAGGTGCTGACGCCGGACTTCCGCGGCCGCACGGCACGGGCGCTCGACGCGCTGTCGTCGGCGTGGCCCGACGTGTTCAACCACAACATCGAGACGGTGCCGTCGCTGTATCGGGCGGCGCGGCCGGGCGCCGACTATCGCGGCTCGCTCGAACTGCTCGCGCAGGCGAAGGCCGCGCGGCCGACGCTCGTGACGAAATCGGGATTGATGCTCGGGCTCGGCGAGCGCGACGACGAGGTGCGCGACACGCTGCGCGACCTGCGCGCGCACGAGGTCGACGTGCTGACGCTCGGCCAGTATCTGGCGCCGTCGGCGCACCATTTGCCCGTGCGGCGCCACGTGAGCCCGGAGGCCTTCGCCGCGTGGCGCGACGAGGCGCTTGCGCTCGGTTTCAGGGAAGTGGTCGCCGGCCCGCTCGTGCGGTCCTCCTATCACGCAGCCGACGTGCTGGAGGGCGCGTAGCGCGCGTCGCGTCAGGCAGTGGCGGCGTGCGCGCGGCCGATGCGGCGCAGGTACAGCACGAGCCCCGCGCCCGCCAGCAGCAGGCTGACCGTGTTCGCGAACCAGAAGCCGCGCGCGCCGGTCAGCCACGCGGGCGCGATCCCGCCGACGTCGAAGCCGAGCAGGTAGCCGCCGCTGAGTCCGACGCCCCACAGCGCGACCGCATAGATCACGGTCGGCACGACCGCCACCTTGTACGCGCGCAGCACGAACGCCGACGTGACCTGCAGCGCATCGAACACGTGGTAGCACGCGACGATCGCGACGAGCGGCATCGCGGCCGCGGCGACGGCCGGGTTCGGCGTGTAGCCGCCGATGATCAGCGGGCGCAGCGCGAACACGAGCACGCCGTAGGCAGCCGCCACGCCGCACGCGAACATCACGCTGTGCCGGCCGAGCAGCCGGGCTTCCTCGGCGTGCCCGGCGCCGAGCGCGCGCGCGACCAGCGTCGACGCCGCCACGCCGATCGACAGCGGCGTCATGTACAGCACCGCGCCGATGTTGCCGGCGATCTGGTGGCCGGCGAGCGTCGTCGTGCCGAACTGCGCGATGAACAGCGCCATGCACGTGTACGACGTGACCTCGATCAGATACGACAGGCCCATCGGCACGCCGAGCTTCAGGATCGCCTTCTGGCGTGCCCAGACGGGCCAGCAGAAGCGGGAGAAGATCGCGAGCGGCGCGAACACGTCGAGCTTCGCGAGCAGCGTGTAGCCGATCAGCGCGAGCGCCCAGTTGATCAGCGTGCTCGCGAGCCCGCAGCCGGGGCCGCCGAGCGCCGGCACGCCGAAGCCGCCGAAGATGAACCAGACGTTCAGCGGAAACTTGAGCAGCAGCGCGCCGATCTGCAGGATCATCGCGAGCCGGGGCTTGCCGGCCGCGTTGGTCAGCGCGTTGTAGATGCGGAACACGAGGCTCGCGGGCAGCCCGTACGACAGGATGCGCAGGTAGTCGACGGTGCGCTCGTGCAGCGCGGCGGGCGCATGCGCGATGCGCAACAGCGGCTCGGGAAAATGCAGCAGCAGGAAGCCGGGAATCGCGAGCAGCAGCGCGAGCCACAGCGCCTGGCGCACTTCCTCGCCGATTTCCGCATAGCGCCGCGCGCCGTACAGTTGCCCGGTGATCGGCTGCAGCGCGGACAGGATGCCGGTTAGACCGATATAGATCGATACGTAGATCGACGAGCCGAGCCCGAGCGCGGCGAGATCGACGGCCGAGTAGCGGCCGACCATCGCGGTGTCGATCACGCCGAACGCGATGATCGCGAGCTGGCCGACTAGCACCGGCCACGCGAGACCGACGATCCGGCGGATGTCGCCGAACATCGTCAATCGGCCGCCCGGCGGCGCGGCGGACGCCGCTTGACGGGCGTCTTCGGCCGTTCGATGCGCTCGTACAGGCGGAAGCGCTCGTCGCGGTCGGCGACGCGGCGGCCTTCCCAGACGAGACGCCACACGTATTGCGACATCGCGCTCGGCTCGCCGAAGTCAGCGCGGTCCTGGCGCAGGATCACGTCGCAGTCGCCGGAGAAATCGAAGTGCATGTCGCCGAAGTACGCGAAGGTCGCGATCTGCGCGTCGCCGAGCCGCACCGGCGAGATGCATTCGTAGTCGGACGGCAGGTGCACGGCGATCTGTTGCGCGACGTCGCGATAGGTCCGGCCGTAGTTGACGATCGGCAGCCACAGCGTCATCAGCAGCACCCACATCAGCGTCGTGCCCGCGCCCGACAGCACGACGCTGCGCCACAGCACCTTCGGCTGCCGCGACACGCGCCAGCGCACGATGAAGCACCAGCACACGGTGACGATCACCGCGCAGATGAACGACAGGATATTGAAATGCGGCTCGTAGCCGGGCACGAGACGCGCGAGGTTGCGCGCGAGCGGATGCGGGAAGCCGGTGAGCGATGCGAGCCACACCAGCCACACGAAGGTGCCGAGGATCGTGAAGCTCAGTACGGCAAACCAGTCGATCGCGTTGATCGCGCCGCGCTTGAGGGTCGGCAGCGCAAACGTCGCCAGCACCGCGAGCGGCGGCAGCAGCAGCATGTACATGCGGTTCGACTGCTGGCTTTGCAGGATCACGAGCGCGACGAGCGGCACGGCCACCGACAGCGGAATCGCGATGTGCGCGCGACGGCGCATGCCGGCCCAGCTCCACCACGCCCAGATCGCGAGCGGCCAGGCGGGCCACGTGAACAGCGGCAGGTTCTTCGCCGCATAGCCGAGCACGGCCGTCGGCGGGCCCGAAAAGCGCATCAGGCTGCCGTGGATCCACTGGTTGAAGAACCATGCGGCGTCGTCCGGCGCCGCGACGAAGGCGGCGATCGGCCACAGCGCGAAGATCGCGGCCGCGAGCGGCAGGCCGACCAGCGGCAGGCGCAGGTTGCGCATCTCGGGCGTGACGAGCCACAGCGCGGCCGTGCCCGCGAGCAGCGCGACGACCAGCACCGGGTTGCCGGACAGCGCGACGAGGCCCATCGCGAGGCCCCACCACAGTGCGCCTTGCAGCGGCTTGTCGATGCCGCGCACGATCCCGTACACGAGCATCGCGATCCACGCGAATTGCGCGAGTTGCGGCGTCGTTTCATGCCCGCGTTCCGCGAGGCCGAAGCAGGCGACGAGCACCAGCAGCGCGCCGTCCGCGAGCGTGCGGCCGTAGTCGCGCGGCTCGGGCTCGCCGCCGAATGCGTATTTGAACGGTTGAACCTCGGCGCGCCGGCCGAGCAGGTAGGCCGCGTACCAGACGAACGCGCACGCGGCGCAGAACAGCACGCCGGTATCGACGCGCGACGCGTTGCTTGCGTCGACCCACGGGCCGAGGCCGCGGATCGACAGTGCGCCGAGCCAGTAGCCGAGCGGCCCGTCGGTCGTGATGAACTTGCCGACCAGGTTCGGCAGCAGCCAGTCGTGCCAGCCGCCCTTGGCCATCGTCCACATCACGCCGAAGCCCGCCGCGTCCTCGTTTTTCCACGGGTCGCGGCCGAACAGGCCGAACGCCGCGTAGACGAGGCAGAGCGTGAGCAGCAGCCAGCGCGGCAGCGCACGCGTGGCGGAGGCGGTGAGACGGACGACAGGCTTCATGCAGATGAGCGATTTGTTATGGGCGGGCGGCCGGCGCGGCTGCGCGCGGTCGAGCCGGTTTCGAGCATCCGGCATTGTAGTCGCGCCCGCTGTTGTGCGTCAGGTCGTTGCCCGGGCGCCGGGCGGCGCCTTTCCGGGCGGGCAGAGACAAAAAAGGGCAGCCTGGGCTGCCCTTTCGTGCGGTACCGGTGCGTTGCAACCACCGGATGCGGTGCGAAGCTTACTTCGCGACCTTGCCGCTGGCGCGTGCGCCGAACTTGTTCTTGAACTTCTCGACACGGCCTGCCGTGTCCATGATCTTTTGCTGACCCGTGTAGAACGAGTGCGATTCCGACGACACTTCGATCTTGGCGAGCGGGTAGGTCTTGCCTTCGTGCTCGATGGTTTCACGCGTCTGGATCGTCGAGCGCGTGATGAACTTGAAGCCGTTCGACATGTCTTGGAAGACGACTTCGCGGTAGTCCGGGTGAATGCCAGGTTTCATGATTTTCCTTGGTGATAGCGGTAGCCAACCCGCCGCTTGGCCGGCCGTGCCGCCCCGATGGGAGCGTTTCGGCTGACGTCAAGCCCGGCGCGAGCCACTTGCCTAAGGTCGAAAAACGGCGATTATGCCAGAAAATCAGACGGTTGACGAATAATTTTCATGGTGCGTCGAGCGCGCCGGCGCCGGCCGGATCCTGCCGGTAGTAGCGCGCGAGCAGCCGGTACAGCTCCGGAAATTCGGACTCGAACGCTGTCGGTCGCACGAACAGCGCCTCGCTGCATACGGCGAAGAATTCCGACGGGTGGTCGGCCGCATAGGGATCGATCAGCGAGTCCCGCTCGAAGCGCGCCCACGCGCGCTCCGGCACCGCGTCGACGCGCGCGCAGAACTGGTCGTACGCATGTTCGAACACGTCGGCCCAAGCCTGCGCGTCGAGGTGCGGCGCATGCCAGCGGCGAAAAAGGGGCGGATAGCCGTCGGCCGCGCCGTTGACCATGTCGATCTTGTGCGCGAACTCGTGGATCACCACGTTGTATGCATCCCGGCCGTCCGTCATCTGCGCGTCTTCCCACGACAGGATCACGGGGCCGCCTTCCCATGCCTCGCCGCTCGCGTCCTGCTCGACTTCGTGAACGACGCCGTCCTCGTCCTGCACCGTCTTGCGGATCACGAATTCGCCCGGATACACGACGACGCCGACCCAGCCGTCGTACAGCGACAGGTCGAGATTGAGCACGGGCAGGCAGGCCTGCGCGGCGATCGCGACGATCATCGCGTCGGTCAGCTCGAGCCCGTGCGCGGTCGAAAACGATTTTTTCGCGACGAACAGGCTCGTCATCTCGCGCAGCCGGCCGAGCGCGTCGGGCGGAAGATTGGCCAGGAACGGCAGCCGCTCGACGGTTTCGCGCCATAGCGCGTCGGGAATCGGATGGCTGCGCAGCGCGCGGTCGCGGCGGCGGTCGTCGAACCAGCGGGTCAGTTTCGAAAGCATGGAGGCTGCGGACGAAAATCCAAAGCCTGTCTTTTAACTCAATCGATCTGTTTTTGCCATGCCGCGAAGAGGCCGCCGACGAGCGCCACGCCCGCGAGGAAGTAAAAGCCGTCGAGCGACGCGAGGAACGACGCCTGCTGCGCCACCATCCGCGCGATCGACGCGATCGCGAGGCCGTGCGCGTCGTTCAGCGCGTGGCCGGCGGCCGCATAGCCGCGCGTGAGTGCATCGGCGGTCTGCTGGAACAGCGGGTCGAACACGTTCGCGCGCTCGACGAGCCGTGTCTGGTGCACGGCCAGCCGGTGCTGCTCGACGATGATCACCGACGACGTCGCGAACGAGATCGTCAGTTGCCGCACGATGTTCTTGAGCCGGTAGCCGTGCGTGTATTCGTCGATCGCGAAGATGCGGAACGTGAGGTTCGCGACCGGCAGCACGATGAACAGCAGCAGCAACCCGCGCAGCAGCAGCGGGACGATCAGCGCCGCCTCGCCGACCTGCGGCGTCATCCGCGTCATCCACAGCGCGGCCGTGACCGCGATCGCGAACCCCGGCACGACGAACCATTTCTTGTGCGTGACGAATTTCGCGTAGCGCAGATAGGCGAACAGCGCGGTGGCCGAGATCAGCGACATCGTGCCGACCAGGCGCCCGGCGTTCTCGACCGGATAGCCGAGCCCGCCCTCGAGAAACCGCGACGTCAGGTAACTGAAGCCCGTCGTCTCGTAGTAATAGAACATGTAGAGCAGCAGCCCGATCTGGAACGTCCGCTCGCGAAACGCGTGCAGCCGCACGAGCGGCGTCGGGTGATGCCACTGGTGATAGGCGAACCACGCGAGCGCGCCGAGCCCGGCGATCGTCAGCGCGATCAGCATCGGCGAGCCGCTGTAGAGCTGGTAATGCACCTGCTGCAGCACGATCTGCAGCGCCCCTTGCGCGAGCGCGAACAGGACGTACGGCCAGAAGTGGCCGGAACCGCGTTCGTCGTCCGGCGCGCGGCCCGAATCGGGCAGCGTGAGCAGCGCGAGGATCGCGAACGCGATGCCGGCCGGCGCCGTGCACGCGAACAGCGCGCGCCACGTCGAATGCGCGACGAGCAGCCCGCCGACGATCGGCGCGAGCGCGCTGCCGAGCAGGATCATGATCAGGAACGCGCGGGTCGCGGGCGGCCGCTCCTGCGGCTTGAAACTGATCTGGATCAGGATCCGGCACGCGCCCATCATCGGGCCGATGAAATACCCCTGGAAACCGCGCGCGAACGCGAGCGCCAGCGACGTGTCGGCCAGCGCCGACGCGATCGCGCCGAACGAGAACATCAGCATGCAGCCCGCGACGTAGCGGCGATGGCCGAGCCGGTCGACCCACCATTGCTGCTGCAGGATACCGAGCACGGCCGTGACCGCGTAGGCGCTCGACGACCACACGAGTTCGTCGGGCGATGCGTTGATGCCGCCCGCGATGTAGCTCGCGAAGAACGAGAAGACCGCGTTGTCGAAGTAGTCGATGCCCGTGACGAGCGCGAGCGCCCATGGGAACAAGTCCGCGCGCAGGTTCGCGCGGCTCCACAGCGGCGATCGGCCGGGCACCGCGTTCATTCGCGATCCTTGCGGGCGCGCCGCGCGCCGGCTTCCGCCCGCCGCTGCGCGATCAGCGCATCGGCGTTTTCGCCGGCGAGGCGCCGTTCGACGTAGTCGATGTCGTGCTGCAATTCCTTGCGCAGCGCGACGGCTTCCTTCAGTTCGCGCTGGACGGCCGCGATCCGCCGGTCGAGCGTATCGATCTGCTCGGCGAGGCCGGCGCGGATGTCGCGCAGCGATGCATCCGAATAGCGGCGCCGGCCGTCGCCCGTTTCTTCCAGCGGGCGCTTCAGCATTTCGGTGATGCCGTGCAACGAGAAGCCGAGCGCGCGCAGCCGCAGGATGCGCGCGAAGCGCTCGAGGTCGGTTTCGTCGTAGAGGCGGTAGCGGCCTTCGCTGCGCGACGGCGTGACGAGCCCGCGCTCTTCGTAATATTTGAGCGTGCGCGGCGTGACGCCGAGCCGCGACGCGGCGTCGCTGACGGTCAATAACGGGGCGGAGGCATCGTTCGGCATCGGAGGTGGCGGATTTCGGCGGAAGGATGACGCGATTATAGATCAACGTGTACGTTCACGTACAGGTTGGGACCGAGAAACGGCCGCCAGGCGGAATGCGCGGGCGGCCGTGTCGCGCGGCGAGGGCGATCAGCCGCCGCGGCGCATCAGGTCGAAGAACTCGGAGTTGCTCTTCGTCTGGCGGATCTTGTCGAGCAGGAATTCCATTGCCTCGACTTCGTCCATGTCGTGGATGAACTTGCGCAGCACCCAGATCTTCTGAAGGATCTCGGGCTTGATCAGCATCTCTTCGCGACGCGTGCCCGACTTGTTCAGGTTGATCGACGGATAGACGCGCTTTTCCGCGAGGCGGCGCTCGAGGTGCACTTCCATGTTGCCGGTGCCCTTGAACTCTTCGTAGATCACGTCGTCCATGCGGCTGCCGGTCTCGATCAGCGCGGTGCCGATGATCGTCAGCGAGCCGCCTTCCTCGATGTTGCGCGCTGCGCCGAAGAAGCGCTTCGGGCGCTGCAGCGCGTTCGCGTCGACACCACCCGTCAGCACCTTGCCCGATGCCGGGATCACGGTGTTGTAAGCGCGTGCGAGACGCGTGATCGAGTCGAGCAGAATCACGACGTCGTGCTTCATTTCGACGAGGCGCTTGGCCTTCTCGATCACCATTTCGGCGACCTGCACGTGACGCGTGGCCGGCTCGTCGAACGTGGACGCGATGACTTCGCCGGCGACCGAGCGCTGCATTTCGGTCACTTCTTCGGGGCGCTCGTCGATCAGCAGCACGAACAGGACGACGTCCGGGTGGTTCTGCTTGATCGCGTGCGCGATGTGCTGGAGCATCACCGTCTTGCCCGACTTCGGCGACGCGACCAGCAGGCCGCGCTGGCCCTTGCCGATCGGCGCGATCATGTCGATGATGCGGCCCGTGACGTTTTCCTCGCCGCGCATCTCGCGCTCGAGCGCCAGCGGCTTGTTCGGGTGCAGCGGCGTGAGGTTCTCGAACATGATCTTGTGTTTCGAGGCCTCGGGCGGCTGCCCGTTGACTTTGTCGACCTTCACCAGCGCGAAGTAGCGCTCGCCGTCCTTCGGCGTGCGGACTTCACCTTCGATGGTGTCGCCGGTGTGCAGGTTGAAGCGGCGGATCTGCGACGGGCTGATATAGATGTCGTCGGTGCTCGCGAGGTACGACATTTCCGGCGAGCGCAGGAAGCCGAAGCCGTCCGGCAGCACTTCGAGCGTACCGTCGCCGAAGATCGTCTCTCCCGTCTTGGCGCGCTTTTTGAGAATGGCAAACATCAACTCCTGCTTGCGCAGGCGGTTCGCGTTTTCGATCTCCAGGCCATTGGCCATTTCGATCAGTTCGGACACGTGCAGAGACTTGAGCTCGGATAAATGCATACGGAGAACCCGCCAGGGAGGAGAAGCGACGAAAGAAAATAAGGGAGGAGGGCGAGCGGAAGCGCTCAGAGACTTAAATGCGTCTTGCCGACGTTTTTTAATTCTAGCATAGGCCGATTCGCGCTTGAGCGAGCGATCGGCGGCTTGGCGGCGGACGTGTTGCCGACTGACAACACGTCCGCGGATCTGCCGGTATTACAGGTGGCTGTCCAGGAACGCGGTGAGCTGCGATTTCGACAGCGCGCCGACCTTCTGCGCGGCAGCCGCGCCGTTCTTGAACAGGATCAGCGTCGGGATGCCGCGCACGCCGAACTTCGCGGGCGTGGCCTGGTTGTCGTCGACGTTGATCTTCGCGATCTGCAGCTTGTCGCCGTAGTCCTTCGCGACTTCGTCGAGGATCGGGGCGATCATCTTGCACGGGCCGCACCATTCGGCCCAGAAATCGACGAGTACGGGCTTGTCGGACTTGACGACGTCCTGTTCGAACGATGCGTCGCTGATGTGTTTGATCTGTTCGCTCATTGGGTCAATACCTCTTACGGTTCGGGGACTGCCTGCTTGCGCGTTGCGGCGAACCGGCCGCCGTAGGCTGCCGGCCGCCGCGGCAGGTCACTCCGCCTTTCCGGAAAGGAGGGGCGTAAGCGCTGCATCCGCGGCTCGCGGGTCGTTCGGGCGTCATATTAGCCTAAATTGCTATCTGCTGCGGGCGGCGATAGTAGCCGCTACGCGAGTAGGGGTACGACGCGACGTTCGACCGTCGTGCCACGCAGGTGGAGGCCGGTTCGCCAATTGCAAGGGGCGCGCCGCATGCAACGTATCCGAATGGACGACGCGCCGGTTTGCCCGGCGACATTCGCATTGATGCGAACAAACGGTCGCATTCGTCCGGAAGCGGTGATAGAATATGCCGTGACGGGCCTCCTCGCATGGTGGGGCGGTGAACCTGGTCAGGTCGGGAACGAAGCAGCCACAATCGTTTTCCGCCAGTGCCGAGGGTTGGGCTCGTCACCTTCCTTCTCGCCCCGTTCGCCGGGCGTTTTTTATTTCCGCGTCACACTCCGTTCGACCTGCGCGTTGCCCGTGTTCCGCACCGTTTCGCGTGTCGGCGCGACGCAGCGTTACTGATACAATTTCCCGATGACCTATCAAGTTCTCGCACGCAAGTGGCGTCCGAAGGATTTCGCTTCGCTCGTCGGCCAGGAGCACGTCGTCAGGGCGCTCACGCACGCGCTCGACGGCGGGCGTCTCCATCACGCCTATCTGTTTACCGGAACCCGCGGTGTCGGCAAGACGACGCTGTCGCGGATCTTCGCGAAGGCGCTCAACTGTGAAACCGGCGTCACGTCGCAGCCGTGCGGCGTGTGTCGCGCCTGTCGCGAGATCGACGAGGGCCGTTTCGTCGATTACGTCGAGATGGACGCGGCGAGCAACCGCGGCGTCGACGAAATGGCTGCGCTGCTCGAGCGCGCGGTGTACGCGCCCGTCGATGCGCGCTTCAAGGTCTACATGATCGACGAAGTGCACATGCTGACGAACCACGCGTTCAACGCGATGCTGAAGACGCTCGAAGAGCCGCCGCCGCACGTCAAGTTCATCCTCGCGACGACCGATCCGCAGAAAATCCCCGTCACCGTGCTGTCGCGCTGTCTGCAGTTCAACCTGAAGCAGATGCCGGCCGGACACATCGTGTCGCATCTCGAGCGGATCCTCGGCGAAGAGCGGATCACGTTCGAGCCGCAGGCGTTGCGCCTGCTCGCGCGCGCCGCGCAGGGCAGCATGCGCGATGCGCTGTCGCTGACCGACCAGGCGATCGCCTATTCGGCGAACGAGGTGACCGAGTCGGCGGTGTCGGGCATGCTCGGCGCGCTCGACCAGACCTACATGGTGCGCCTGCTCGACGCGCTCGCGGCCGGCAGCGGCCCGGAAATCCTCGCGATTGCCGACGAGATGTCGCTGCGCAGCCTGTCGTTCTCGACCGCGCTGCAGGATCTCGCGAGCCTGCTGCACCGGATCGCATGGGCGCAGTTCGCGCCGGGCTCGGTGCTCGACGAGTGGCCGGAAGCGGCCGATCTGCGCCGTTTCGCGCAGACGCTGAGCCCCGAGCAAGTCCAATTGTTCTATCAGATCGCGACGGTCGGGCGCGCCGAACTCGGCCTGGCGCCGGACGAATACGCCGGATTCACGATGACGCTGCTGCGGATGCTCGCGTTCGAGCCGGCCGTTGGCGCCGGCAGTGCGCCGGGCGGCCAGCCGTCCGTGCCGCCGCGCGCCGTGCCGGCCCCGCGCGCGGCCGCGGCACCGGCCGCCGCCGCGGCGAAGCCGGTATCGGCCGCGCCCGCCAGCGCAGCGCGTCCGCAAGTTGCGACGCCGGCCGCACCTGTCGTGCCGGTCGCACGTTCGATGCCGGCGCAGTCGGGCGACGAAGCCGGGCGATCGGCCGCCAAGCCGGCTGCCGTCCCGTCGCCGGCGGAGGCGGCAGCGCCGGCGCCGGTCGCGGCCGACGCACACGCCATCGTGCCGACGCAGCCGGAAACGAAGGCGGCGCCCACCGGCGACATGCCGGCATCCGCCCTCAAGGAATCCGAGCCGGCTGCCGTTGCCACCGTGCAGCGAAACGACGAACCGGCGCCGCAGGCCGAACCGGTGCCGCGCGCCGCGTCGCCCGAGCCGGCCGCCGCGCGTCCGGCGGCGCGCGCCGGCGGTGCCGCCGCCGCGCTCGACGTGCTGCGCAATGCAGGGATGCGCGTGTCGTCGGACCGCAGTCGTGCAGGCGCTGCGGCCAAGCCGGCGGCGGCCCAGCCGGCCGCCGAGAAGCCGGCCGCGCCGCGGCCGGCCGTGCAGGTGCCGACGCCGCGTGCCGCCGCCCGCGCGCCGCAAGCCGCCGAGGCGCGCCAGTCGTCGCCGCCGTGGGAGGACATCCCGCCCGACGACTACGTGCCGCTCAGCGCCGACGAAATGTTCGGCGGTTCCGACGACGGCTTCGTGCCGGTGTTCGACAGCGGTCCCGACGATGTGAGCGTGACGCCGAAGCCGGCGGACGCGCGTCCGGCCGCGCCGATCGACACGCGCCCGCTGCCGCCGGCGATCGCGCTCGATCCGATCGGCTTCGACGGCGAATGGCCGGCGCTGGCCGCGCGGCTGCCGCTGAAGGGTGTTGCATACCAGCTCGCGTTCAACAGCGAGCTGACGGCCGTCGATGCGAGCGCGTTGAAACTGTCCGTGCCCGTGCCGCAGTATGCGGACGCCGCGCAGGTGGCGAAGCTGAAGGCCGCGCTGGCCGATGCGCTCGGCAAGCCGGTCGAGGTGATCGTGGAGGTCGGGCCCGCACGGCGCACCGCGGCGGCGCTCGATGCGGCCGCGCGCGCGGCACGCCAGCGCGAAGCCGAGCAGGAGATTCACGGCGATCCGTTCGTCCAGCAGCTCGTGCGCGAGTTCGGTGCGCGCATCGTCGAGGGGTCGGTGCGTCCGCTCGCCGATTCGTCGCCGGACGGCGCGCCGCCTACACTCCATTGAACTGAGCGCCCCGCGACAGGCACAATCACGCCCCGCACACATTGGCCGGCACGCGCCGCGTGCCGGTTTTCACACGATCGAGAAGGAGTATTCCCATGTTGAAAGGCAACCTCGCCGGACTGATGAAGCAAGCGCAGCAAATGCAGGAAAACATGAAGAAGATGCAGGAGCAGCTTGCGCTGATCGAGGTCGAAGGGCAGTCGGGCGCCGGCCTCGTCAAGGTGACGATGACGTGCCGCAACGAAGTGCGCCGCGTGTCGATCGACCCGAGCCTGCTCGCGGACGACAAGGACATGCTCGAGGATCTCGTCGCCGCTGCGTTCAACGACGCGGTGCGCAAGGCCGAAGCCACGTCGCAGGAAAAGATGAGCGGCATGACGTCGGGCCTGCCGCTGCCCCCGGGCTTCAAGCTGCCGTTCTGAGCGCGGCGTCCTTGCCACCGTTTGCCGCCGTATGAAACAGCCGTCCGCCCTGTCCGCTCTCGTCGAAGCGTTGCGCGTGCTGCCCGGCGTCGGGCCGAAATCCGCGCAGCGCATGGCGGTTCACCTGATGCAGCACGACCGTGAGGGCGCGGAGCGGCTCGGCCGGTCGCTGCTGTTCGCGACCGAGCACCTGCAGCATTGCGAAAAGTGCAACACGTTCACCGAAGCGCAGATCTGCGAGGTCTGCAGCGACGAGGAGCGTGATCCGACGCTGCTGTGCGTCGTCGAGACGCCCGCCGACCAGATCATGCTCGAGCAGACGATGACCTACCGCGGGCTGTATTTCGTGCTGATGGGGCGACTGAGCCCGCTCGACGGAATCGGTCCGAAGGAAATCCATTTCGACCGCCTCGTGCGGCGCGCATCCGACGGCGTCGTCAAGGAAGTCGTGCTCGCGACCAACTTCACGAACGAAGGCGAAGCCACCGCCCACTATCTCGGCCAGACGCTCAAGGCGCGCGGGCTGGCGGTCACGCGTCTCGCGCGCGGCGTGCCGGTGGGCGGCGAGCTCGAGTACGTGGACGCGGGCACCATCGCCCGCGCGATGCTCGATCGCCGCACGATGTAAGCCGGGCGCCGCCTGCTAGCGGCGCCGTTCCTCATGCCAGGGAGACACATGAGCACCAGCCAGGGCCCGCTCGCGGGCGTCAAAGTGCTCGAATTCGGAACGCTGATCGCGGGGCCGTTCGCGTCGCGGCTGTTCGCCGAATTCGGTGCGGAAGTGATCAAGATCGAGGATCCGAACGGCGGCGACCCGCTGCGCAAATGGCGCAAGCTCTACCCGGAGCAGGGCGGCACGTCGCTGTGGTGGTCCGTGCAGGCGCGCAACAAGAAATCGGTCACGCTGAACCTGAAAGCCGACGCCGGCAAGGCGATCGCGCGGCAACTCGCGAGCGAGGCCGACATCGTGATCGAGAACTTCCGTCCGGGCCTGCTCGAAAAGCTCGGGCTCGGCTACGACGTGCTGTCGGCCGACAATCCGGGCCTCGTGATGGTGCGCCTGTCCGGCTACGGGCAGACGGGCCCGTACCGCGACCGGCCCGGCTTCGGCGCGATCGCCGAATCGATGGGCGGGCTGCGCCACATCACCGGCTATCCCGATTTGCCGCCGCCGCGCATCGGCATCTCGATCGGCGATTCGATCGCCGCGCTGCACGGCGTGATCGGCGCGCTGATGGCGCTCCATCACCGCAAGGTCAACGGCGGCGCGGGGCAGGTGGTCGACGTTGCACTGTATGAAGCCGTCTTCAACATGATGGAAAGCGTAGTGCCCGAATACGGCGTGTACGGGATGGTGCGCGAGCGCACCGGCGCGTCGCTGCCGGGCATCGTGCCGTCGAACACGTATGCATGCCGCGACGGCAGCATCGTGATCGGCGGCAACAGCGACCCGATCTTCAAGCGGCTGATGAAGGCGATCGAGCGCGACGACCTCGCCGACGATCCCGCGCTCGCGCAGAACGACGGGCGCGTGCCGCGCACGCAGGAAATCGACGACGCGATCGCCGCGTGGCTCGCGCCGCGCACGATCGACGAGGCGCTCGGCGTGCTGAACGCGGCCGACGTGCCGGCCGGACGCATCTACAGCGCGGCCGACATGTTCACCGATCCGCAATTCGTCGCGCGCCAGATGATCCAGCGGTTCAAGCTGGCCGACGGCACGGACATTCCGCTGCCGAACATCACGCCGAAGCTGTCGGCCACGCCGGGCGAAACGCGCTGGCTCGGGCCCGAGCTCGGCGAGCACACCGACGAGGTGCTGCGCGGCCTCGGCTACGACACGCAGGCGATTGCCGCATTGCGCGAGGCGGGCGCGATCTGAGCGCAGCCGGCCCGGCGCGTCGCGCCGGGCTTCCCGACGATGGTATTCCGTCGACGAGACTTTCGTCGGGGCGGCAAACCGGGCGACACGGTGTTTTCCCCAGCGCGCGGAACGCCGCCGCGCAGTACGGCGGCGCATCGCCCGTCCATGCGTATACCCGCCCGTCTGCGGTGGCTGGACTGTCGCTCTCGCGCCATCCTTCCTCGGTTACAATCGCCGGATGCGAATCCTACTCAGCAACGACGACGGCTATCTCGCCCCCGGTCTCGCCGCGCTCAGCGAAGCGCTGCGGCCGCTGGCCGAGCTTACGGTGATCGCGCCCGAGCAGAACTGCAGCGGCGCGTCGAATTCCCTCACGTTGTCGCGGCCGCTGTCGGTGCAGCGTGCAGCGGGTACGGGTTTCTTCTACGTGAACGGCACGCCGACCGATTCGGTGCACGTCGCGCTGACGGGGATGGCCGATGCGAGGCCGGACATCGTCGTGTCCGGTATCAACAACGGCCAGAACATGGGCGAAGACACGCTCTATTCGGGGACAGTTGCAGCCGCCACCGAAGGCATCATGTTCGGCGTGCCGGCCATCGCGTTCTCGCTGGTCGACAAGGGCTGGACGCATCTGGCCGACGCCGCGCGCGTCGCCGCGGAAATCGTCGCGCACTACCTCGCGCATCCGCTGCCGGGCCAGCCGCTGCTGAACGTCAACATTCCGAACCTGCCGTACGATCAACTGAAGGGCTGGAAGGTCACGCGCCTCGGCAAGCGTCATCCGTCGCAGCCGGTGATTCGCCAGACCGACCCGCGCGGCGAGCCGATCTACTGGATCGGCGCCGCGGGCGAGGCGCTGGACGCCAGCGAAGGCACCGATTTCCATGCCGTCGCGAACGGTTTCGTGTCGATCACGCCGCTGCAGCTCGATCTCACGCATACGCAGATGCTGCCCGCGACGCGCGAATGGGCGCGCGCCGGAGGGCGGGCTTCATGAGCGGCGAGCGCGCGAAGCGGTTCCCGCTCGCGCTCGAAGATCTCAAGCGAGCGCCACGCAAGTCGGAAAAAGGCCGGGCCGGCGAACGCCAGACGGCGAGCGCGGTGCCGAAGGCCGCCGACAAACCCGCGGCCGCGCTGAAACCGGTCGCGGTGAAACCGGTTGCGGTGAAGCCGGCAGCCTTGCGTGCGCCGCAGCCGGGCATCGCCGCCGCGAAGCCGGCGACTGCACCGAAGCCCACCGCACTGAAACCTGCGCTGCCGAAGCCGGCCGCGCCGAGTGTCGCGCCGGCCGGCGCGTTCGCGCTTACGTCGGAACGTGTGCGCGAGCGGATGGTCGAACGCCTGCGCGCGAACGGCGTGACCGATGCGCGCGTGCTGGACGCGATGGCCGCGGTGCCGCGCCACCTGTTCGTGGATCCGGGGCTCGCGACGCAGGCCTACGAGGATTCGGCGCTGCCGATCGGCCACCAGCAAACCATTTCAAAGCCGTCGGTCGTCGCGCGCATGATCGAGCTCGCGATGGCCGGCCGCACGCTCGAGCGCGTGCTCGAGATCGGCACGGGCTGCGGCTATCAGGCCGCCGTGCTGAGCCACGTGGCACGCGACGTGTATTCGATTGAACGCATCAAGCCGCTTTACGAGCGCGCGAAGCTGAACCTGCGGCCGCTGCGCGTGCCGAACATCCGTCTGCACTACGGCGACGGGCGTGTCGGCCTGCCGTCCGCGGCCCCGTTCGACGCGATCGTGATCGCGGCGGCGGGGCTCGACGTGCCGCAGGCGCTGCTCGAGCAACTCGCGATCGGCGGGCGGCTCGTCGCGCCCGTCGGTGCGCAGAGCGGACAGCACCAGGTGCTCACGCTCGTCGAGCGCGTCGCGCACGCGCAATGGCGAGAGTCCCGGCTTGATCGCGTTTTCTTTGTCCCTTTAAAATCCGGAGTGATTTGAAACCGATGAGTATGTTGCGCGCGATGCAAAACAACCGATCCAGGGAACCGCTCACGCTCGCCCAGCGCGCGATCTGTGTGGCTGCTTTCTCCACGCTGCTGGCCGCCTGTGCGACGCGGCTCGACAACGCGCCCGTCGTCGACCGCTCCGGGGCGCTCGGCACGAGCAGCGCCGCGCAGCCCGCGGTGCCGCTCGGCCCGCCGCCGCCCGGCTTCTATCGGGTAAAGCCGGGTGACACGCTGTACCGGATCGCGCTCGAGAACGGGCAGAACTATCGAGACATCGCGTCGTGGAACAATCTGGCGAACCCGAACCAGATCGAAGTCGACCAGTTGCTGCGTGTCGCGCCGCCGGGCGGCGCCGCGGTCGCGGGCGCGCCGGCCACCGCGCCGATCGCCGGTGGTGCGGTCGCGACCGCGCCGCTGAGCAGCGGCCCGGCCACGCCGGCTGCCGGCACGTCGTCGGCACTTGCCGCCACGCCGCCGGCCGCGGCAACGGGATCGAGCGATACGGCCGCGGCCCCGAGCGGTCCCGTGACGTTCGCGTGGCCCGCGCGCGGCCCCGTGCTGAACGGGTTCGACGATGCGAAGAACAAGGGTGTCAATATCGGCGGGACGGCCGGCGAGGCCGTGAAGGCAGCAGCAGACGGCCGCGTCGTTTACTCCGGCAACGGGCTGCGTGGTTACGGCAACCTCATTATCATCAAACACGATGCAACTTACCTCACGGCGTATGCACACAATCGCGCTTTGATGGTAAAAGAGGGGGACGCGGTAACGAAGGGGCAGAAGATCGCCGAGATGGGTAACAGCGATGCCGACCGCGTGATGCTGCATTTCGAGGTTCGCCGGCAGGGTAAGCCTGTCGATCCGCTGAAGTATTTGCCGCCTCAATAACCGAGACGACCATGCCGAAATCGAAGCGCCACGAGCCGCAAGCCGAGTCTGAGAAGATCAGTCGTGCCACGCAAGCATCGGTGGGGCGAGCAGGTGCTTCGACGGACGACGAAGACGACGTCGCGGAAAACGAACGCGATCTCGAGGCACGCGACGCCGACGCCGACGCGGACGGTGGCGACGACGAGCGCGAAGGCCGCCAGGAAGCAGTCCCGGACGTCGACGATTTCCGCACGCTGCTGCAGGCCGAACTCACGGCCGACACGATCCAGCATTACCTGAACCGCATCAGCGTGAAGCCGCTGCTGACCGTCGAGGAAGAGCAGCGCTATTCGCGCCTCGCGAAGGCCGGCGAATTCGAAGCGCGGCAGGTAATGATCGAGCGCAACCTGCGTCTCGTCGTCAGTATCGCGAAGGGGTACCTGAACCGCGGCGTGCCGCTGCTCGACCTGATCGAGGAAGGCAACCTCGGCCTGATGCATGCGATCGAGAAATTCGACCCGACGCGCGGGTTCCGTTTCTCGACGTATGCGACGTGGTGGATCCGGCAGAGCATCGAGCGGGCGATCATGAACCAGGCCCGCACGGTACGCCTGCCCGTGCACGTGATTCGCGAACTGAACCAGGTGCTGCGCGCGAAGCGCCACCTCGAAAAGAATTCGATGTCGACGGGCGAGGCGGCCGAGCGCCGCGAAGCCAGCATCGACGACATCGCCTATCTCACCGGCAAGACCGCCGAGGAAGTCACCGATATCCTCGCGCTCAACGAACACACGGCGTCGCTCGACGCGCCGCTCGACCTCGATCCCGCGAGCAGCCTGCTCGACCTGCTGCCCGACGACCAGAGCCAGTCGCCCGACGCCGAGGTGCAGCACCGCGAGCTCGAAACGCTGACGCGCGCGTGGCTATCGCGGCTGTCCGACAAGCACCGGCACGTGATCGAGCGCCGCTTTGGCCTGAACCACATCGAACCGGCGACGCTCGAGGAGCTTGCCGACGAGATGGGGCTCACGCGCGAGCGCGTGCGCCAGATCCAGCAGGAAGCGCTGGTGCGCCTCAAGCGGTTCTTCGCCTCCAACGGCGTGCGCAAGGACGCCGTTCTGTAACTGATGACTCCGATTCTCGTTTTTGACATCGAGACGATTCCCGATGTCGACGGCATCCGCCGTCTGGAAGACCTGCCCGCGACGCTCGACGATGCCGCGGTGGCCGAACATGCGTTTGCCGCACGCCGCGAGAAGACCGGCGGCGATTTCCTGCCGCACCACCTGCAGCGGATCGCGGCGATCTCGTGCGTGTTCCGCGACAACAACGGTTTTCGCGTGCGCTCGCTCGGGACGCCGCAGGACAACGAAGCCACGCTGATCCAGTCGTTCTACCGCGTGATCGAGAAATACACGCCGCAACTCGTGTCGTGGAACGGCGGCGGTTTCGATCTGCCGGTGCTCCATTACCGCGCGCTCGTGCACGGCATTCCCGCCACCCGCTACTGGGATCTCGGCGAGGACGACCGCGAATTCAAGTGGAACAACTACATCTCGCGCTATCACTCGCGGCATACCGACCTGATGGACGTGCTGGCGATGTATCAGGCGCGCGCGAACGCGCCGCTCGACGCGCTGGCGAAGCTGTGCGGTTTCCCGGGCAAGCTCGGGATGGACGGCAGCCAGGTATGGCCGGCGTTCCGCGACGGCCGAATCGACGAAATCCGCAACTATTGCGAAACCGACGTCGTCAACACCTACCTGCTGTATTGCCGGTTTCAGTTGATGCGCGGCGGGCTGACGCCGAGCGAGTACGCCGACGAAATCCTGCTCGTGAAGAACGCGCTCGCGCTGGAGCCGGCGCCGCATTGGGCCGAATACCTGGCCGGCTTCGACGCGTAGCGCGGGCGGCGGCGCCGCAACCTGCGCGATCAGGCCAGTTCGAGCAGCACCGGCTGGTGATCGGACGCGCGTACGTCGCCGTCGATCTCGCAGCCGGTGACGCGCGGCAACAGCGTGTCGGTCACGAACACGAAATCGCACGCGAGCGGGCCGTCCGACCATTGCACCGTATCGTAGACGCCGGCCGTCGGCGGCGGCGTACGACCGGGATGCAGCGCGACCCACGCGTCGACGAAACGCGGCGCGTCGGCAATCGGCTCCAGAAAGCGCCGGTACGCGTCGCTGCCGAACGCGCTGTTGAAATCGCCGCAGACGATCGCGTCGCGCGGTTGTCCGGTCGCGCTGAACGGCCCGTCGGCGGTTTCGGCGGGCGCGGGGTGGTCCGCGTGCGCGCAGGCCTCGCGATGCCGCGCGCGTAGCGCGTCGACCTGTGCAAGCCGCTGGCGCGCCGAGTAATACTCCAGATGCGTGGTGATCACGCGCAACGGCCCGAAGGGCGGCTGCAACTCGATATCGAGCGCGACGCGCGGCATCGACGGCGCGCCGGCGTCGGCGGGCCACGGCAGCAATTGGCGCAGCACGCGCCCGACCGGCAGCCGCGTCGCGATCGCATTGCCGAACTGGCGGCGTGCGCCACCGGGCCGGATGGCAGGCAGGTCGGCGCCGATGGCCTCGACGATCGTATAGCCGGGCAACAGCGCCGCGAGTTCGGCGAACTGATCCGGGCCTGGCCGGCCGGGCAGTGCGTCGAAGCCGCGCGTGACTTCCTGCAGGCACAGCACGTCGAAATCGCCGAGCCGGCGGATGGCCGCGACGGTGCGCGGAAGATCGACGACGCCGTCCGCGTCGCGGCCCCATTGGATGTTCCAGTCGATCAATCGCATGGTCGAACCTCCTGTCGGGCGGGTAGGGATGTTGGGCCTCGGACGTTGCCTCGGCTGATTCCGTGGCCCACGCCGACTGCAGGCGAATCGGAAAGCCGCGTCGAGCGGCCGTCCGGGCCCGCGCCGCATGGTTTATGCCCGCGTGCCCGATGCGTGCCTCATCCAAAGCACGCGGCGAGGGCCTTCGTCGTCTACAATCTCGCCTTCTTCAACGTTTGTCAGGAAAAGCTGGTGTCCGAAGCCGTCCCCACTTCTGCGCGCAAATCGAAAAATGCGCCCGTTCCGCCCGGGCCTGCACCGGTTCTCGAGATCGAATCGCTCGACATGGAAGCGCGCGGTGTCGGCCGCACGGTGACCGAGGACGGCCAGCCGGGCAAGGTGATCTTCGTCGAAGGCGCGCTGCCGGGCGAGCGCGTGACCTATTCGAGCTATCGCCGCAAGCCGAGCTACGAGCAAGCGACGGTCGTCGACATTCTGCGTCCGAGCGTGATGCGTACGCAGCCGAAATGCAAGTTCTTCGGCACCTGCGGCGGTTGCTCGATGCAGCATCTCGACATGCGCGCGCAGGTCGCGGTCAAGCAGCGCGTGCTCGAAGACAATCTGTGGCACCTGGCGAAGCTGCGCGCGGAAACGATGTTCGCGCCGATCCACGGCCCGTCATGGGGCTATCGCTACCGCGCACGCCTGACCGTGCGCAACGTCGCGAAGAAGGGCGGCGTGCTGGTCGGATTCCACGAGAAGAAGAGCAGCTACGTCGCCGACATGACGAGCTGCGAAGTGCTGCCGCCGCACGTGTCGGCGATGCTCGTGCCGCTGCGCCGGCTCGTCGAGGGGCTGTCGATTCGCGACCGGATGCCGCAGATCGAACTCGCGGTCGGCTCGGCGGTCACGGCGCTCGTGCTGCGCGTGCTGGAGCCGATCAACGCGGACGACGAAGCGCTGCTGCGCGCGTTCGCGGACGAGCACAAGGTGCAGTTCTGGCTGCAGCCGAAGGGGCCGGACACGGTAACGCCGTTCTATCCGCTCGACGTGTCGCTCGATTACACGCTGCCGGAATTCGGCATCCGCATGCCGTTCAAGCCGACCGACTTCACGCAGGTCAATCACCAGATCAACCGCGTGCTGGTGGGCCGCGCGCTGCGCCTGCTCGCGCCGTCGCGCGACGACCGCGTGCTCGACCTGTTCTGTGGAATCGGCAACTTCACGCTGCCGCTCGCGCGGCTGTCGCGCGAAGTGATGGGCATCGAGGGCAGCGACACGCTGACCACGCGCGCGCTGGCGAACGCGCGCGAGAACGGTGTCGACGGCCACACGACGTTCGCGTGCCGGAACCTGTTCGAAGTGACGGGCGACGACCTGCGCGCGCTCGGCGCATTCGACAAATTCCTGATCGACCCGCCGCGCGAAGGCGCGCTCGCGGTGTCGAAGGCGCTGGCCGAGATCGCGCAGAGCGGCGAAGGCCCGCTGCCGAAACGCATCGTCTACGTGTCGTGCAACCCGTCGACGCTCGCGCGCGATGCGGGCCTGCTCGTGCACGAGGCCGGCTATCGGCTGAAGGGCGCTGGTGTCGTGAACATGTTCCCGAATACGTCGCACGTCGAATCGATTGCGCTGTTCGAGCGCGACTGAGCCGGGCGGCGGACGTAAAAAAACCGGCCCGCGGGCCGGTTTTTTCATGGGTGCGCAGCGAACGTCAGTTGCGGTTGCCGCCGAAGATGCCGAGCAGCGCGAGCAGGTTCGTGAACACGTTGTACAGGTCGAGGTAGATCGCGAGCGTGGCCGAGATGTAGTTCGTCTCGCCGCCGTTCACGACGCGCTGGACGTCGAACAGCATGTAGGCCGAGAAGATCGCGATCGCGAGCACCGACACGGTGAGCATCAGCGCCGGCAGTTGCAGGAAGATGTTCGCGACCGACGCCAGCAGGATCACGATCACGCCCATGAACAGCCACTTGCCGAGCCCCGAGAAGTCGCGCTTGCTGACGGTGGCGATCGTCGCCATCACGGCGAAGATGATGCCGGTGCCGCCGAACGCGAGCATGATCAGCGACGGGCCGTTCGAGAAGCCGAGGATGAAGCTCAGCAGCCGCGACAGCATCAGGCCCATGAAGAACGTGAAGCCGAGCAGCACGAACACGCCGGCCGCGCTGTTTTTCGTCCGCTCGATCGCGAACATGAAGCCGAACGCGATCGCGAAGAACGCGAGCAGGCTCATCATCGGGCTCGTGGCCGCGAACAGCGAGAAGCCCGTCGCGACGCCGACCCAGGCGCCCAGCACGGTCGGCACCATCGACAGCGCGAGCAGCCAGTACGTGTTCCGCAGCACGCGGTTGCGAACCTCGGCGGTGCTGACGGAACCGCCGCGGCCGAAATTGTACGGATAGTCGTTCATGGTTTCTCCTAACATTGAACGCGTGGGCGTCCGGGGCCGGTTCGGCACACGCGGTGTGCGGCGCAGCAAACCGGAGCAGCTATGGCTAAGATACGTTCCGTGCCGCGAGGTTTCAATGGCTCGGCGGAACAAAACATATGCATTCTGAACCTTTCATTCGTGTAAGGGTTCAATCGCAATGATACACGGGATCGTGCTACAATAGCGGATTCATTTGAACCTGTAACTTCTTAATTTTTTGGAGTTTTTATGGCAATCGAGCGCACCCTGTCGATCATCAAGCCGGATGCGGTGGCAAAGAACGTGATCGGCCAGATCTACAGCCGTTTCGAAGGCGCCGGCCTGAAGATCGTCGCAGCGCGCATGGCACACCTGTCGCGTGCTGACGCAGAGAAGTTCTACGCAGTCCACGCGGCACGTCCGTTCTTCAAGGATCTCGTCGATTTCATGATCTCGGGCCCGGTGATGATCCAGGTTCTGGAAGGTGAAGGCGCGATCCTGAAGAACCGCGACCTGATGGGCGCGACGGATCCGAAGAAGGCGGAAAAGGGCACGATCCGCGCCGACTTCGCCGACAGCATCGACGCGAACGCCGTGCACGGCTCGGACGCCGCGGAAACGGCAGCGGTCGAAATCGCGTTCTTCTTCCCGGAAATGAACGTTTACTCGCGTTAAGCCCTGGCTGACAGCAAGTAGGCAGGATTCAGCGCACGCGGCAAGGCAGCACATCATGACGAGCGAAACTTCCGTCAATCTTCTCGACTTCGACGCCGAGGGTCTTGTCGCGTACTGCGGCAGCCTGGGCGAGAAGCCGTTCCGCGCCAAGCAGTTGCAGCGCTGGATCCACCAGTACAACGCCGGCGACTTCGACGGCATGACCGATCTCGCGAAGTCCCTGAGGGAAAAGCTCAAGGGCCGCGCGTCGATCGTGATGCCGGATATCGTCAGCGATCACGTTTCCACCGACGGCACGCGCAAGTGGCTGATCGACGTCGGAAACGGCAATGCGGTCGAAACCGTGTTCATCCCGGAAGAGACGCGCGGCACGCTGTGCGTGTCGTCGCAGGCCGGATGCGCGGTGAACTGCCGCTTCTGTTCGACGGGCAAGCAGGGCTTCTCCCGCAACCTGTCGACAGCCGAAATCATCGGCCAGCTCCGGATGGCCGAGTTTGCGTTGCGCGCGTCGCTGGGCCGCGCGCCCGGCCCGAATGGCCGGGCCGAGCGGGTCGTCACCAACGTGGTGATGATGGGCATGGGCGAGCCGCTCCTGAATTACAGCGCGGTCGTACCCGCGATGCGGCTGATGCTCGACGACAACGCGTACGGCCTGTCGCGCCGTCGCGTCACGCTGTCGACGTCCGGCGTGGTGCCGATGATGGACCGCCTCGGCGCCGAGTTGCCGGTCGCGCTGGCCGTTTCGCTGCATGCGCCGAACGATGCGCTGCGCGACGAGCTGGTGCCGCTCAACAAGAAGTATCCGCTTCGCGAGCTGATGGCTGCGTGCCAGCGTTATCTGAAAGTCGCGCCGCGCGACTTCATCACGTTCGAATACTGCATGCTCGACGGTGTCAACGACACCGAAGCGCATGCGCGCGAACTGCTGGCCGTCACGCGCGACGTGCCGTGCAAGTTCAACCTGATCCCGTTCAATCCGTTTCCGGAATCTGGCCTGATCCGTTCGAAGCCGGAGCAGATCAAGCGTTTCGCGCAGGTCCTCATCGACGCGGGCGTCGTCACGACCGTGCGCAAGACGCGCGGCGACGACATCGATGCCGCGTGCGGGCAACTGGCCGGCGCGGTGAAGGACCGCACGCGCCTCGCGGAACGGACAGGCGCGGCAGGAAAGATCATCGAAGTTCGGGCAGTTTGACGGGGACGCCTAGTCGGGGACGCCCAGTCGGGGACGCCCAGTCGGGGACGCCCAGTCGGGGGCGCGTAGTCGGGGGCGCCTGGTTCGGGGCACCTGCCCAGGGTGCCCGAACCGTTTGGCGGTGCAACACGCGAATAGCGATCGGTCGCGGCGCCTCGGCGCCGCGCAGGGTATGAACCGTTGCGGGTGCCGGCCGGCAGGAGCCGGCGGCACCCGCCAGTGAAGAAGAATCGACGCGAGGACAAGGATGAGTGAGCCGCAGCCGTCTAACGGCGCAGAGACGAATGCCGCGAAGCCGGCACCGGCGGGACTGGAATCGCTGGCGGCGGTCGGCAGCCGGCTGGCGCAGCTTCGGGAGACGAAGGGCTGGTCGGTCGACGACGTGTCGGCGCGACTCAAGGTCGCACCGCAGAAACTCCGGGCGCTCGAGGCCGGCGACATCAGCCATTTGCCCGGCGTGACCTTCGCGCTCGGCGTCGTGCGCAGCTACGCGAAGATGCTCGGCGTCGATCCGGAACCGTTCGCGCAGGCGCTGCGCCGCGAGCGCGGGGTGCCGGAAGTCGACCTGTCGATGCCGGCGTCGTCGGGCACGGATCTGCCGCGCGGCCGCGTGTCGATTCCGCTGGGCGGTTCGTCGCGCCACCATCCCTGGCTCTGGGGAACGGGGATCGTCATCGTCGCGGTGGTCGCCGCACTGATGTGGCACACTGGCGGCGATTCGTCGAGCCTGCTCGCGCGCTTCAAGGGCGGCGACGCCGAACATGCGTCGGCCGCGAGCGCGGCGGCAGCGTCCTCCGCTGAAGAAGCGGCCCCGAACGGTGCGTCGGCAGTGGTGGCGAATGAGGTTCCGGCCCCGGCTGCCGCGTCGGCGGCCCCGGCCCCCGCGGAGGCGATTGCATCGGCTGTCCCGGCGCCCGCGGCCCCGGTCGCGACGGCTGCGGCATCGCAGCCCGTGGCGGCAACGACGGCGGCAAGCACGGCCGCGCCGGCCCAGCCGGCGAGCGTCGCGGTCGCGGCAGGCCAGTCGATGGTCGAACTGAAGGTCAAGCAGGATTGCTGGTTCAGCGTGCGCGACAAGAACGGCAAGGAGCTGTTCTCGGCGCTGGTGCGCGCCGGCGAAACGAAGCAGGTTGCCGGCGACGGGCCGTTCAAGGTCACGATCGGCAACAAGGCTGGCCTCGACGCGATTGCGTTCGACGGAAAACCGGTCGATCCGGCAAAATATTCGGCAGCGCGGGGTAACGTGGCGCGGTTCACGCTGCCCTGACGTCAAGCGCCGTGGCGAAGGCCTGCCGTCGATATCGGCAGGCCGTGAGGGCACGGCGCTTTTTCAATTCATGCGCCGCGTCGCGGCGCATTCCGCGTAAATGGATCTATCGATGCAATCCGAAGCTCAATCCCCACGCAGCAGTCAGATTTGTTCAACCGAGCCGGTGTTCGGCGGGCATCAGCCGCGCCGCGTATCGCATGCGGTGGATGTCCGCTGGGGCGGGCAACTCGTGACGATCGGCGGCGACGCGCCGGTGCGCGTGCAGTCGATGACGAATACCGACACGGCCGACGCGATCGGCACGGCGATCCAGATCAAGGAACTCGCGAATGCGGGCTCCGAGCTGGTGCGCATCACGGTCAACACGCCCGAAGCCGCGGCCGCCGTGCCGGCGATTCGCGAGCAGCTCGACCGGATGGGCGTGACGGTGCCGCTCGTCGGCGATTTCCACTACAACGGGCACCTGCTGCTGCGCGACTACCCGGGCTGCGCGGAGTCGCTGTCGAAGTACCGGATCAACCCCGGTAACGTCGGTCAGGGCGCGAAGCGCGACACGCAGTTCGCGCAGATGATCGAGGCCGCGGCGAAGTACGACAAGCCGGTGCGGATCGGCGTGAACTGGGGCAGCCTCGACCAGGATCTGCTGGCGCGCATGATGGACGAGAACGCCGCGCGCGCGCAGCCGTGGGACGCGCAGAGCGTGATGTACGAGGCGCTGATCCAGTCGGCGATCGGCTCGGCCGAGCGTGCGGTGGAGCTTGGCCTCGGCCGCGACCGCATCGTGCTGTCGTGCAAGGTTAGCGGCGTGCAGGACCTGATCGCCGTGTACCGCGAACTCGGCCGCCGCTGCGGCTTCGCGCTGCACCTCGGGCTGACCGAGGCCGGCATGGGCTCGAAGGGGATCGTCGCGTCGACGGCGGCGCTCGGCGTGCTGCTGCAGGAAGGGATCGGCGACACGATCCGCATTTCGCTGACGCCGGAGCCGGGCGCGTCGCGCACGGGCGAAGTGATCGTCGGCCAGGAAATCCTCCAGACGATGGGCCTGCGCTCGTTCGCGCCGATGGTGATCGCGTGCCCGGGCTGCGGCCGCACGACGAGCACGCTGTTCCAGGAACTCGCGATGCAGATCCAGACGTATCTGCGCGAGCAGATGCCGGTCTGGCGCAAGGAGTATCCGGGCGTCGAGAAGATGAACGTCGCGGTGATGGGCTGCATCGTCAACGGCCCGGGCGAATCGAAGCACGCGAACATCGGCATCAGCCTGCCGGGCTCGGGCGAGAACCCGGCCGCGCCCGTCTTCATCGACGGCGAAAAGGTCAAGACGCTGCGCGGCGAGCGGATCGCCGAGGAATTCCAGCAGATCGTCAGCGACTACGTCGCACGCAATTACGGCCGCACCGAGGCCCTGAACTAATTCGTCCACACACACGAACGATGACTGAACAGAAACGCAAGATCGAGAAGCTCACCGGCGTCAAAGGCATGAACGATATCCTTCCGCAGGATGCCGGCCTGTGGGAATTCTTCGAAGCTACCGTGAAATCGCTGCTGCGCGCGTACGGGTACCAGAACATCCGCACGCCGATCGTCGAACATACGCAGCTCTTCACGCGCGGCATCGGCGAAGTCACCGACATCGTCGAGAAGGAGATGTACAGCTTCACCGACGCGCTGAACGGCGAGAACCTGACGATGCGCCCGGAAAACACCGCGGCCGTCGTGCGTGCGGCGATCGAGCACAACATGCTGTACGACGGCCCGAAGCGCCTGTGGTACATCGGCCCGATGTTCCGTCACGAGCGTCCGCAGCGCGGCCGTTATCGCCAGTTCCACCAGGTCGGCGTCGAGGCGCTCGGCTTCGCGGGTCCCGATGCGGATGCCGAGATCATCATGATGTGCCAGCGCCTGTGGGACGACCTCGGCCTGACCGGCATCAAGCTCGAGATCAACTCGCTCGGCCTCGCCGAAGAGCGCGCCGCGCACCGCGTCGAACTGATCAAGTACCTCGAGCAGTTCGCCGACGTGCTCGACGAGGACGCGAAGCGCCGCCTGTACACGAACCCGCTGCGCGTGCTCGACACGAAGAATCCCGCGCTGCAGGAGATCGCGCAGAACGCGCCGAAGCTGATCGATTTCCTCGGCGACGAATCGCGCGCGCATTTCGAAGGGCTGCAGCGCCTGCTGCTCGCGAACAACATTCCGTTCAAGATCAATCCGCGTCTCGTGCGCGGCCTCGATTACTACAACCTGACCGTGTTCGAGTGGGTGACCGACAAGCTCGGCGCACAGGGCACGGTCGCGGCCGGCGGCCGCTACGATCCGCTGATCGAGCAGCTCGGCGGCAAGCCGACCGCCGCGTGCGGCTGGGCGATGGGCATCGAGCGCATCCTCGAGCTGCTGAAGGAAGAGGATCTCGCGCCCGAGCAGGAAGGCGTCGACGTATACGTCGTGCACCAGGGTGAAACCGCGCGCGAACAGGCGTTCATCGCGGCCGAGCGCCTGCGCGACACGGGCCTCGACGTGATCTTCCACTGCAGCGCCGACGGCGCGCCGGCGAGCTTCAAGTCGCAGATGAAGCGGGCCGATGCAAGTGGCGCCGCGTTCGCGGTGATCTTCGGCGAAGAAGAGGTCGCGAACGGCACGGTGGGCGTGAAAGCGCTGCGCGGCGCGGGCGCGGAAGGGGAAAAGAACGTTCAGCAGACCGTACCGGTCGAAAGCTTGACCGAATTCCTAATCAATGCGATGGTTGCATCCGCCGAAGACGGCGACGACTGATCGCGCTGGCATCCGCGCGACAAGAAAAGCTGAACAGGAAGGAATCGCTCGCCGATGAGTTATCACGACGAACAAGAATCGATTGAAAGTCTCAAGGCGTGGTGGGCCCGCTGGGGCAACCTCACCACGTGGATCGTGCTCGCGGCGCTCGTCGTCGCGGCCGGTTTCAACGGCTGGAACTACTGGCAGCGCCGTCAGGCCGCCGAGGCGTCCGGGCTGTACGAACAGGTTCAGAAGGCGGCCGCCGCGAACGACAAGGCGACGATGGCCCGCGCGGCTGCCGACATGGAAGACAAGTTCGGCAGCACGCCGTATGCGCAGATGACGGCGCTCGCGGCCGCGAAGACGCTGTACGCGGCCGGCGATGCGGCAGGCGCGAAGGCGCAGCTGCAATGGGCCGCCGATCACGCCAAGGACGAAGAGTACAAGCAGATCGCGAAGCTGCGGCTCGCGTCGCTGCTGCTCGACGAGAAGGCGTACGATGCGGGCCTCGCGCTGCTGTCGGGTACGCCGGTCGATGCGTTCAAGGGCCTCGTGGCCGATCGCCGCGGCGATCTGCTGGCCGCGCAAGGCAAGACCGACGATGCGCGCGCGGCTTACAAGCTTGCGCTCGACGGCCTGTCGAAGGACGACCAGTCGGCACGCCAGCTCGTGCAGTTCAAGCTGGACGCGCTCGGCGGCTGAATCCCGGCCCCCTCAACCTCTTAACTCTGCTTCGCTAACCGATGAATTTGCTGAAACGTTACGCTGTGCCCGTTGCCTGCGCGGCGGCTGTCCTCGCTTTGGCGGCTTGCTCGTCGTCGAAGGACGCGCGCCGCGTGCCGACGCCGCTCACCGAGTTCAAGCCCGTGATGGACGTGCAACAGGTCTGGAAGGCGAGCGTCGGCAAGGGCGGACGCTACCTGTTCTCGCCGGTTGCCGTGGGCGACGCCGTCTATGCGGCGGGCGAAAACGGTTCGGTCGAGAAGATCGACGCGAAGACGGGCCAGACGCTGTGGCGCTCGAAGGTGGGTTCGGACCTGTCGGCCGGTGTCGGCAGCGACGGCAACCTGACCGCGGTCGGTGCGTTGAAGGGCGGCGTGTTCGTGCTGGGCCCGGACGGCAAGCAACTGTGGAAGACCACCGTGCAGGGCGAGATCTTCTCGCCGCCGCTCGTCGGCAATGGTCTCGTGATCGTGCGCACGATCGACGGCCAGGTGATCGCGTTCAACGCGCAGACGGGCGAGCAGAAGTGGAACTACCGCAACCGTGCGGTGCCGCTGAACCTGCGCGTGTCGGCCGGCATGACGTTCGCGGGCGACGCGGCCGTGCTCGCGGGCTTCCCGGGCGGCGGTCTCGTCGCGATCAACCTGCAGACGGGCGAGCCGTTCTGGCAGACCCCCGTGTCGTTCCCGAAGGGCGTGACCGAGGTCGAGCGCATCAACGACGTCAGCGGCCCGCCGACGCTCGTGGGCGCGGAAACCTGCGCGGTGACGTTCCAGGGTCAGCTCGGCTGCTTCGATGCGAACTCGGGCCGTCCGCTGTGGGAAAAACCGTTCTCGAGCCGCAGCGGCCTCGCGCAGGACGATTCGGTGGTCGCCGGCGGCGACGACTGGTCGGTCGTCACCGCGTACGACGCGGCCACGGGCAACCAGCTGTGGCGCAACGACAAGCTGAAGAGCCGTGACGTCGGCGTGCCGTACCTGCTCGGGCACGCGGTCGTGATGGGCGATTACAAGGGCTTCGTGCATTTCCTGTCGCGCGAAGACGGCAGCTTCATCGCGCGGATGAAGACCGACGGCAGCGCGATTACGGCGGCGCCGGTTCTCGCGGGCAATACGCTCGTCGTGCAGACGAAGGACGGCGGCCTGTACGGGTTCCGTCCGCGCTGACACGCGGGAAACAGGCGGGGCCGCGGCGCGGCGGGCCGGTCCCGCGCGCCGCGGCCCCGCGACTTGAAGGCGGCCGGCGTTCCCGGCCGCTCGGTATTTGAAAGGCAGTTCGAGACGAAAGACGACGGCGCGCGACGCGCGCCCGGCGCGCGCATCCGGCGCGGCGCGAATTCGTGATATTTTCATTCAGCGCAGCCGCCCGCAGCAGCGGGCCTCCCGCTGCTGCGCTTCACCGTAGAAAACACAGATGAAACCGGTCATTGCCCTCGTTGGGCGCCCCAATGTGGGGAAATCCACGCTGTTCAACAGGCTCACGCGCTCGCGCGATGCGCTGGTCGCCGACTTGCCGGGCTTGACGCGCGATCGCCATTACGGCGAAGGGCGCGTCGGCGAACGGCCCTATCTGGTCGTCGATACGGGCGGCTTCGAACCCGTCGCGAAGGACGGCATCCTGCACGAAATGGCGCGCCAGACGCGGCAGGCCGTCGAGGAAGCCGATGTCGTCGTGTTCATCGTCGACGGCCGCAACGGGCTCGCGCCGCAGGACAAGTCGATCGCCGACTACCTGCGCAAGACCGGCCGGCCGATCTTCCTCGTCGTCAACAAGGCCGAGGGGATGAAGTACACGGCGGTCGCCTCCGAGTTCTACGAGCTGGGGCTCGGCGATCCGCGCGCGATCTCGGCCGCGCACGGCGACGGCGTGACCGACATGATCAACGAGGCGCTCGAAGTCGCGTACGCGGGCCAGCCCGAGGAAGCGGACGAGGACGATCCGTCGCGCGGCATCAAGATCGCGATCGTCGGCCGCCCGAACGTCGGCAAGTCGACGCTCGTCAACGCGCTGATCGGCGAGGACCGCGTGATCGCGTTCGACATGCCGGGCACGACGCGCGATTCGATCTACGTCGACTTCGAGCGTAACGGCAAGAAGTACACGCTGATCGACACGGCCGGCCTGCGCCGCCGCGGCAAGGTGTTCGAGGCGATCGAGAAGTTCTCGGTCGTGAAGACGCTGCAGTCGATCTCCGACGCGAACGTCGTCATTCTTCTGCTGGATGCGCAGCAGGACATTTCCGACCAGGACGCGCACATCGCCGGCTTCGTCGTCGAGCAGGGCCGCGCGCTCGTGATCGGCGTCAACAAGTGGGACGGCCTCGACGACCACGCGCGCGACCGCGCGAAAGCGGATTTGACCCGCAAGCTGAAATTCCTCGACTTCGCGAAATCGCACTTCATTTCGGCCGCGAAGAAGACGGGTATCGGCGCGCTGATGCGCTCGGTCGACGACGCCTACGCGGCGGCCATGGCGAAACTGCCGACGCCGAAGCTCACGCGCGCGCTGATCGAGGCCGTCGAATTCCAGCAGCCGCGCCGTCGCGGCCCGGTGCGTCCGAAGCTGCGCTACGCGCACCAGGGCGGCCAGAATCCGCCGATCATCGTGATTCACGGCAACGCGCTCGACGCGGTGACGGAAACCTACAAGCGCTACCTCGAAAACCGGTTCCGCGAAACTTTCTCGCTGACCGGGACTCCATTGCGCATAGAGTTCCGTTCGTCGAACAATCCGTACGCGGACAAGGGCTGACGCATGGCCCGCCACGGCCAGGCCGGAAGGCCTATGCACCGGGCGGGGCAGGCAAAATCAGCTATAGTGTAGCGATTGGCGCCGGATCTCTTTTTCTTCGCCGCCAATCCAGATCAACCTGCAAAAAAAGATGGAGTACGCCATGAGCAACAAAGGGCAATTGTTACAAGACCCGTTTTTGAACGCACTGCGCAAAGAGCACGTTCCCGTTTCGATCTACCTCGTCAACGGCATCAAGCTTCAAGGGAACATTGAATCGTTCGACCAGTACGTCGTGTTGCTCCGTAATACGGTGACCCAGATGGTTTACAAGCACGCCATCTCGACGGTCGTGCCGGCGCGCCCGGTGAATTTCCACCCGGACGCGGAAGCCTCGTCCTAACCTATCGCAGCGGCCGGCATCCGGTCGCCGCGAGCGACCGATGCCAGCCGCCTTATCTTGACACCCGATAATTTGATCAACGCAGCGCTCGTCGGCATCGATTTCGGCAAGACCGATTTCGAAGCCAGTGTCGAAGAACTCAGTCTTCTCGCCTCCAGCGCGGGAGCCCGTCCCGCCGTCACCCTCACGGGGCGTCGCGCCAGTCCCGATGCCAAGATGTTCATCGGCAGCGGCAAAGCCGAAGAGCTGCGGCTCGCCTGCGACGCGCACAACGTCGAAATCGTCATCTTCAACCACGCATTGGCGCCAGCCCAGCAACGCAATCTGGAGCAGGCGCTTAACAGGCGCGTGGTCGATCGCACGAGCCTCATCCTCGACATCTTCGCGCAGCGCGCCCGCAGCCACGAAGGCAAGCTGCAGGTCGAGCTCGCGCAGCTTCAATACCTGTCGACCCGGCTGATTCGAGCGTGGACCCACCTCGAACGGCAAAAGGGCGGTATCGGCCTGCGCGGCCCCGGTGAAACCCAGCTCGAAACCGACCGCCGGCTGATCGGCGAACGCATCAAGATGCTGAAGTCGCGGCTCGACCGGCTGCGCCGCCAGCACAGCACGCAGCGCCGGCAGCGCGCGCGCAGCGGCACGATGTCGGTGTCGCTCGTCGGCTATACGAACGCGGGCAAGTCGACGCTGTTCAATGCGCTGACGAAAGCGCAGGCCTACGCGGCCGACCAGCTGTTCGCGACGCTCGATACGACGTCGCGGCGCGTGTACCTCGGCGACGAGGTCGGGCAGATCGTCGTGTCCGATACGGTCGGGTTCATCCGCGAGCTGCCTCACCAGCTCGTCGCGGCGTTCCGCGCGACCCTCGAGGAAACGATCCATGCGGATCTGCTGCTGCACGTGGTCGATGCGTCGAGCGCGGTCCGGCTCGAGCAAATCGAGCAGGTCAACGGCGTGCTGCACGAGATCGGTGCGGACACGGTCCGGCAGGTCCTGGTGTTCAACAAGATCGACGCCGTGCCCGAGCTGGCGGCCCGCGGCGACGCGGTCGAGCGGGACGAATATGGTAATATTTCGCGCGTCTTTTTGAGCGCGCGCACCGGTCAGGGTCTTGATACGTTGCGTGCCGCCATCGCCGAAATCGCCTCCGCGGAACACCTTTCCAGCGCGACGTTGTCCGACGCGCTCGATGGCACGTCCGCTGAACCGCACGAAGACCACACGATTTCCGAACACGGGCGCTAACCGGCCCCGGCCGGTTCGCCGGCTTCCAATCTGGTGAACAAACTCTGGTGAACGAATACAACGAGCGGAGTACCTGGCGGCGGATGCGCGCCTTGTTGTCGATCAACGATCCCCGCTGGGGACGCGGCGAAGGCAATGGCAAGGACGGATCCCGCCCCCGCGCGAACGAATCGAAGCGTCCGCAAGGCGGCGACGGCGACGGTCCGCCCGATCTCGACGAGATGTGGCGCAACTTCAACCGGCGCCTGAGCGGCCTGTTCGGCGGCAAGGGCGGTAACGGCTTGCGTCCCGACAACGGCCGGGCCGCACGGGTGGGCGTCGGCATCGTGATCGGCGTGCTGGTCGCGGTGTATGCGGGCAGCGGGCTGTTCGTCGTGCAGGAAGGCCAGACGGGCGTCGTGCTGCAGCTCGGCAAGCTGTCGGGCACGGTCGGCCAGGGCGTGCACTGGCGCGCGCCGTATCCGTTCGCGTCGCACGAGGTCGTCGACACGTCGCAGGTCCGCTCGATCGAGATCGGCCGCAATAACGTCGTGCGCCTCGCGAACGTGAAGGAGGCCGCGATGCTGACGCGCGATGCCGACATCGTCGACGTGCGCTTCATCGTCCAGTACCGGATCCGTTCCGCCACCGATTACCTGTTCCGCAGCGTCGATCCCGAACGCAGCGTGTCGCAGGCCGCGCAGGCCGCGGTGCGCGCGATCGTCGGCACGCGCAGCGCGGCCGACATGCTGAATCAGGATCGCGATGCGCTGCGCGAGCAGCTTTCCACCGCGATCCAGCGTGATCTCGACCGCTACCAGTCGGGGCTCGAGGTGACGGCCGTCACGATGCAGAGCGTCGCGGCGCCCGACCAGACCCAGGCCGCGTACGCCGAAGTCGCGAAGGCGCGCGACGAGCGCGAGGCCGCGAAGCGCGCCGCGCAGGCCTACGCGAGCGACCTGCTGCCGAAGGCGCAGGGCGATGCGGCGAAGCTCGTCGACGAAGCGAAGGCGTATGCCGATCGCGTGGTCACGCAAGCCGAAGGCGATGCGGACCGCTTCAAGCAGGTCTACGCGCAGTACTCGAAGGCGCCCGCGGTCATCCGCGAGCGGATGTATCTCGAGACGATGCAGGAAATCTATTCGAACGCGACGAAGGTGTTCGTCGGCAACAAGGGCGGCAACAGCGTCGTGTATCTGCCGCTCGACAAGCTCGTCGAGCAGGGGCGGCAAAACGCCGCGGCGTCGACCGGCGCGTCCGCGCCCGATGCGGCGTCGGCCCCGGCGGCCACGACGCCGTCGGCAGCCGCGCCGGCACCGGCGAGCGCCGCACCGGCCGCCACCGCGTCGGGCGTCGACGTGCTGCGATCGCGTGAAGCGTTTCGCAGCCGGTCGCGTGAAGACGATACGAAGTAACGGGGAGCGCAGAACATGAACCGAATCATTGCGCTCGTCGTCGCAATCGTGATCGTCGCCTTCGCGGCATCGTCGACGGTCCTCACCGTCGATCCGCGCCATGCGGCCGTGCTGTCGGGCCGCGACGGTACGCAACCGGAGCTCGCGGGCCCCGGCGTCCACTTCAAGCTGCCGCCGCCGCTGCAGACGGCCACGCTGATCGACACGCGCGTGCAGTCGCTCGAGTCGTCCGATCAGCTGCAACTGGCAACCGAAGACAAGCACGACCTGCTGGTCGCGTATGCGGCGAAGTACCGGATCAGCGATCCGATGAAGTATTTCACCGCGACGGGCGGCGACCCGGCGGCGGCCGCCGACCGGCTGGCCGGCGTGCTGAAGGGCGCGCTCGGCGACGCATTCGGCAAGCGCGCGCTCGACGATGCGCTCGGCGGCCAGCGCGCGATCGCCGAGGCCGCGCGCGATGCGGCGAAGGCGCAAGCGTCCGGTTTCGGCGTCGACGTGGTCGATGTTCAGCTCACGCGTGTCGACTTGCCGGCCGCGCAGACGGACGCCGTCTATCAACGGATGATCGGCGCGTTGCGCGATCAGGCGGCCCAGGTGCGTGCGCAAGGCGCGGCCGACGTCGAGCAGATCAAGGCCGACGCCGAACGCGAGCAGCAAGCCGTGCTCGCGAACGCGTACAAGTCCGCGCAGACGATCAAGGGCGAGGGCGACGCGAAGGCCGCGACGATCGCCGCCGACGCGTTCGGCCGCGATCCGCAGTTCTATCAGTTCTACGCGAGCCTGCAGGCCTACCGGAATACGTTCAAGCGCAACGACATCATCGTCGTCGATCCCGACAGCGAGTTCTTCCGCTTCATGCGCAGCCCGACGGGCGGCGCCGCACCGGCGGCGCCCGCTCCCCGCAAACATTGACCTTGGGGCGCCGCGTCGAGCGGCGCCGTCGCTCGCATGGACCTGGCTGGCTCGTTGTTGCTCGCGGTAGCGCTGATGCTGATCATCGAGGGGGCGTTCCCTTTCGTGTTTCCCGTCGCCTGGCGCGACACGTTTCGTAGAATAGCGGAGCGGCCGCCGCATCATATCCGGATCGGCGGGCTGATCGTGATGGTGCTCGGGCTCGTGCTGCTGTTGCTCGCGACCTGACCGGCGCCCCGATCCGGACGGCGCATCCGCCGATCGTTTCGCCCGATTTCGAAGTTCCGATTCAACTCGCGGCGCGCGTGTCGCGCGCCGTTTCCCGTCGTAGGACCGTACCGATGTCGACCTGGTTACTTCCCGAGAATATCGCCGACGTGCTGCCGTCGGAAGCGCGCAAGATCGAGGAGCTGCGCCGCAGGCTGCTCGACCGCTTCCGTTCGTACGGCTACGAAATGGTGATGCCGCCGCTGCTCGAGTATCTCGAGTCGCTGCTGACGAGCGGCGGCGCCGATCTGCGCCTGCGCACCTTCAAGCTGGTCGACCAGTTGTCGGGCCGTACGCTCGGCCTGCGCGCGGACATCACGCCGCAGGTCGCGCGGATCGACGCGCACCTGTTGAACCGGCAGGGCGTGACGCGCCTCTGCTACGCGGGCCACGTGATGCATACGCGTCCGCGCGGCCTGCACGCGACGCGCGAGCAGATCCAGATCGGCGCCGAAATCTACGGGCACGCCGGGCTGGAAGCCGATCTCGAGATCCAGCAGCTGATGCTCGATGCGCTGCATCTCGCGGGCCTGTCGCGCATCCGTCTCGACCTCGGTCACGCGGGCGTGCTCGCGGCGCTGCTGGCGCGCGACGCGCAGGCCGCCGAGCGCGGCGAGTCGCTGTACGACGCGCTGTCGGGCAAGGACGTGCCGCTGCTGAACGAACTCACCGACGATCTCGGCGCCGATACGCGTGCCGCGCTGCGCGCGCTGCCGAACCTCTACGGCGACGCGAGCGTGCTCGCCGAGGCGCGCACGCGCCTGCCGGTGCTGCCTGAAATCACGCGGGCGCTCGACGACCTCGCGCAGCTTGCGTCGCAGGCGAAGGGCGTCGAAGTCGCGATCGATCTCGCCGACCTGCGCGGCTATGCGTACCACAGCGGCGCGATGTTCAGCGCGTACATCGACGGCGTGCCGAACGCGATTGCGCGCGGCGGCCGTTACGACCACGTGGGGCAGGCCTATGGCCGGGCGCGTCCGGCAACCGGCTTCTCGCTCGATCTGCGCGAGCTCGCCCGGATTTCGCCGGTCGAGGCGCGCGGCACCGCGATCCTTGCGCCGTGGGCGCAGGACGACGCGCTGGGCGCGGCCGTCGCGGCGCTGCGCGATGCGGGCGAGGTCGTGATCCAGGCGCTGCCGGGCCACGACCATGTGCTCGACGAATTCGCGTGCGATCGCTCGCTCGTGGAGCGCAACGGCGCATGGGTGGTCGAACCCCGATAAACAGGCGTTCGCGGGTCGCGCTTCGGCGTGCATATCGTTGAAGCGAAACGGAAAAATTCGGAATCGCCCGCGAACATAGGTAGAATACGTTTTTAACCAGCTAACGAATCAACATGTCTGCCAGCGCAGTGAACGTGACTCCCGGGCGCAATGTCGTCGTCGTGGGAACGCAATGGGGTGATGAAGGCAAGGGCAAGATCGTCGACTGGCTGACGGACCACGCTCAGGGCGTCGTGCGTTTCCAGGGCGGTCACAACGCCGGCCACACCCTCATCATCGGCGGCAAGAAAACGATCTTGCGCCTCATTCCGTCGGGCATCATGCGTGAAGGCGTCGCCTGCTACATCGGCAACGGCGTCGTCCTGTCCCCCGAAGCACTGTTCAAGGAAATCGGCGAGCTCGAAGAAGCCGGCGTGAACGTGCGCGACCGTCTGTTCATCTCCGAAGCCACGACGCTGATCCTGCCGTATCACATCGCGATCGACCAGGCGCGCGAAGCGCGCAAGGGCGCGGGCAAGATCGGCACGACGGGCCGCGGCATCGGGCCCGCGTACGAAGACAAGGTCGGCCGTCGCGCGCTGCGCGTGCAGGACCTGTTCGACGCGAAGACCTTCGCCGATCGCCTGCGCGAAAACCTCGATTTCCACAATTTCGTGCTGACCCAATATTTGGGCGGTGCGGCCGTCGACTTCCAGGCCACGCTCGACACGATGCTCGGCTATGCCGACCGCCTGAAGCCGATGGTGGCCGATGTGTCGCGCCGCCTGTACGACGCGAACAACGCGGGCCAGAACCTGCTGTTCGAAGGCGCGCAAGGCACGCTGCTCGACATCGACCACGGCACCTATCCGTTCGTCACGTCGAGCAACTGCGTCGCGGGCGCGGCATCGGCCGGCGCCGGCGTCGGTCCGCAGAAGCTGAACTACATCCTCGGCATCACGAAGGCGTACTGCACGCGCGTCGGCTCGGGCCCGTTCCCGAGCGAACTGTACGATGCGGACAACCCGCAGCGTCAGGACCAGGTCGGCGTCACGCTCGCGAACGTCGGCAAGGAATTCGGCTCGGTCACCGGCCGTCCGCGCCGCACCGGCTGGCTCGATGCAGCGGCGCTGCGCCGCTCGATCCAGATCAACGGCGTGTCGGGCCTGTGCATGACGAAGCTCGACGTGCTCGACGGTCTCGATGAAGTCAAGCTGTGCGTCGGCTACCAGGTCGACGGCAAGGACGTGGACATTCTGCCGCGTGGCGCGGTCGACGTCGCGCGCTGCGAACCGGTGTACGAAACGTTCGCCGGCTGGAAGGAAAGCACCGTCGGCATCAAGACGTGGGACGCGCTGCCGGCCAACGCGCAGGCTTACCTGAGCCGCGTCCAGGAAGTGGCTGGCGTGCCGGTCGACATGGTGTCGACGGGCCCGGACCGCGACGAAACGATCCTGCTCCGCCATCCGTTCAAGGTGTAATTCCCAAGATGACGCAGCAAATCACGATGACGGCGGCAGACTTGATGACCGATCCGCGCAACGACGACAAGAACCTGTGGGTAGGCTGGGACGAGTATCACCGTCTGATCGAGCTGCTCGCGCTCCAGGTGCATGCGTCGGGCTGGAAGTTCGACCAGATCCTGTGCCTCGCGCGCGGCGGCCTGCGCGTCGGCGACCAGCTGTCGCGCATCTACGACGTGCCGCTCGCGATCCTCGCGACGAGCTCGTACCGGGAAGCGGCCGGCACCCAGCAGGGCGAGCTCGACATCGCGCAGTACATCACGATGACGCGCGGCCATCTGGCGGGCAACGTGCTGCTGGTCGACGATCTCGTCGATTCGGGCGTCACGCTCGCGCGCGTGCAGGAGCATTTGAAGGAGCGCTATCCGGCGGTCACGGCCGTGCGTTCGGCCGTGCTCTGGTACAAGGGTTGCTCGAAGGTCAAGCCCGACTATCACACGCAGTTCCTGCCGACGAATCCGTGGATTCATCAGCCGTTCGAGGAGTGGGACACGGTTCGTCCGCACAACCTCGAGGCGTGGATCAAGCGCGGTCGCGCGCAGCGCGACGGTTCAGGCGCGTAAGCGCGCCGGCCGATCGAAGGAAAGCTTGGTACGGCGCCGCTTGCGGCGCCGTTTTTATTGGTGCGCGCGTCGCGCCGCGCGGCCCGCCTTGCGCACCCCGATAGGCAGGCGGCGCGGTCCCGGCTATGATGGCAGCCCTGCCACAGGTGGCGCCGGATTGCATGCGCGGCGTGGATCACGTGGTTCCACGGCAACACGGCAGGGCGGCGTTTCACGGGGGCGCGAGTAGAATAGCGCTCGTTTTGTCCGACCCGGACCCGATTATTACGCTTCATATGAACGACACGACTCACGCGACCGACGCCGCACACGCGCCGCATTCGACGCAACAACATTCGATGCGGGCGCTAGCGATAGCAGCCATCGGCGTCGTGTTCGGCGACATCGGCACCAGCCCGCTGTATTCGCTCAAGGAGGCGTTCAGCCCCGCGCACGGGATTCCGCTGACCGAAGGGTCGATTCTCGGCGTGATCTCGCTGCTGTTCTGGGCCATCGTGCTGGTGGTCGGCGTCAAATACCTGCTGTTCGTGATGCGCGCCGACAACAACGGCGAAGGCGGCGTGCTCGCGCTGATGGCGCTGTCGCTGCGGCCGCTCGATTCCAAAACCCGTGTCGCGGGCGCGCTGATGGCACTCGGGATATTCGGTGCGTGCATGTTCTACGGGGACGCGGTGATCACGCCGGCGATCTCCGTGATGTCGGCCGTCGAAGGTCTCGAGATCGCGACGCCGCACCTGTCCCATCTCGTGCTGCCGATCACGATCGTGATCCTGATCGCGCTGTTCTGGATCCAGCGGCACGGCACCGCGCTGGTCGGCAAGCTGTTCGGCCCGATCATGGTGCTGTGGTTCGTCGTGATCGCGGCGCTCGGCGTGTACCACATCGTTCGCGTGCCGGGCATCATCGCGGCAATCAATCCGTATTACGCGGCGTCGTTCATGGCCGACCACCTGCTGCAGGCCTACGTCGTGCTCGGCTCGGTCGTGCTGGTGCTGACCGGCGCGGAAGCGCTCTATGCGGACATGGGCCACTTCGGTGCCAAGCCGATCCGCTACGCCGCGTACGGGCTCGTGATGCCGTCGCTCGTGCTGAACTATTTCGGCCAGGGCGCGCTGCTGATCCAGAATCCGAAAGCGATCGAGAATCCGTTCTTCCTGCTGGCGCCCGAATGGGGGCTGCTGCCGCTCGTCGTGCTGTCGACGGTCGCGACCGTGATCGCGTCGCAGGCCGTGATCTCGGGCGCGTATTCGCTGACGTCGCAGGCGATCCAGCTCGGTTACGTGCCGCGCATGAAGGTGCTGCATACGTCCGAGCTCGCGATCGGCCAGATCTACGTGCCGGTCGTGAACTGGCTGCTGCTGTTCGTGATCCTCTGTATCGTCGTGGGTTTCAAGAGTTCGGACAATCTCGCGGCCGCGTACGGTATCGCGGTGACGGCGACGATGGTGATCACGACCGTGCTCGCGTGCGTCGTGATGGTAAAGGTGTGGAACTGGAACCGGCTGCTGGTGGGCGCGATCATCGCCGTGTTCCTCGCGATCGACCTCGGCTTTTTCGGCGCGAACCTGCTGAAGGTCGCGCAGGGCGGCTGGCTGCCGCTCGGCATCGGCGCGCTGCTGTTCTTCCTGCTGATGACCTGGTACAAGGGGCGCCACATCGTCAAGGAGCGCACGGCGGCCGACGGTATTCCGCTGGAGCCGTTCCTGCAGGGGCTGCTCGCGCATCCGCCGCATCGCGTGTCGGGCACCGCGATCTACCTGACCGGCAACGACAAGCTCGTGCCCGTCAGCCTGCTGCACAACCTGAAGCACAACAAGGTGCTGCACGAGCGGACCATTTTCCTGACGTTCGTCACGCGCGATTTTCCTTACGTGCGCGACGACAAGCGCCTGAGCTCACGCGATGCCGGCGGCGGGCTGTACATCGTCAAGGCCGAGTACGGCTTCAACGAGACGCCGGACGTGAAGGCCGTGCTCGAGGAATTCGGCCGCTCGCACGACATGACGTTCGAGTTGATGGATACGTCGTTCTTCCTCGCGCGCGAAACGGTCGTGCCGACGCATCTGCCGGGGATGTCGATCTGGCGCGAGCGCGTGTTCGCGTGGATGCATCAGAACGCCGCGAAGCCGACCGACTTCTTTTCGATTCCGGCGAACCGCGTCGTCGAGCTCGGCACGAAGATCGAGATCTGACCGGTGCGGTGGGGCCGCGCATGCGGCCCATGCCGGCCAGGCTGCGCGTTTCGCCGAAGCAATAAAAAACCCGCCGGAAGGCGGGTTTTTTATTGCTTCGGGCGCCTTCGCGCGCTCAGCGCTTGAGCTTCGCGAATGCCGCGGCCATCGCGCCTGCCGGTTCCGGCTCGCGGGAACGCTGCGGGCGGGCGGCACCGCGCCCCGCGTTGCCGCGATCCTGGCCGCCGCGCGACGACATGCCGGGCGCTGCCGCGTCGTCGTCGAGGCGCATCGTCAGCGCAATGCGCTGGCGTTTCACGTCGACGTCGAGCACCTTCACCTTGACGACCTGGCCGGCCTTCACGACTTCGTGCGGGTCCTTGATGAACTTCGTCGACATCGCCGACACGTGCACGAGGCCGTCCTGGTGCACGCCGATATCCACGAACGCGCCGAACGCGGCGACGTTCGTCACGACGCCTTCGAGCGTCATGCCCGGCACGAGGTCCGATACCTTCTCGACGCCTTCGCGGAACGTGGCCGTCTTGAATTCCGGACGCGGATCGCGGCCCGGCTTTTCCAGTTCGGCCAGGATGTCGCGCACGGTCGGCAGGCCGAAACGTTCGTCAACAAATTCCATCGGAGACAGGCCCGACAGCGCTTCGCGGTTGCCGAGCACGTCGTCGATGCGCTTGTTGATCTTCGCGAGCATCCGTTCGACGACCGGATACGCTTCCGGGTGCACCGACGACCGGTCGAGCGGATTCTCGCCGCCGTTGATGCGCAGGAAGCCGGCGGCTTGCTCGAAGGTCTTGTCTCCCAGGCGCGGCACCTTGCGCAGGTGCTCGCGCGACGGGAACGGGCCGTTCGCATCGCGGTAGTCGACGATGTTGCGCGCGAGCGTCGCGTTCAGGCCCGACACGCGGGCGAGCAGCGGGACGGACGCCGTGTTCGCGTCGACGCCGACCGCGTTCACGCAATCCTCGACGACCGCGTCGAGCGAGCGGGCGAGTTCGCGCTGGTTCACGTCGTGCTGGTACTGGCCGACGCCGATCGCCTTCGGCTCGATCTTCACGAGCTCGGCGAGCGGGTCCTGCAGGCGGCGGGCGATCGACACGGCGCCGCGCAGCGACACGTCGAGCTCCGGGAATTCCTTCGCGGCGAGCTCGGACGCCGAGTAGACCGACGCGCCGGCTTCCGACACGACGATCTTCTGCAACCGCAGTTCGGGGTGCTTTGCGATCAATTCGCTCGCGAGCTTGTCGGTTTCGCGGGACGCGGTGCCGTTGCCGATGCTGATCAGCTCGGCCTGCGTCTGCGCGGCGATGCGCGCGAGTTTCGCGATCGAGCCGTCCCAGTCGCGGCGCGGTTCGTGCGGGTAGATCGTGTCGGTCGCGAGCAGCTTGCCGGTGCGGTCGACCACGGCGACCTTCACGCCCGTGCGCAGGCCGGGGTCGAGACCGATCACCGCCTTCGGGCCGGCCGGCGCGGCCAGCAGCAGGTCGTTGAGGTTGCGGGCGAACACGCGGATCGCCTCGGTTTCGGCCGTTTCGCGCAACTGCGTGAGCAGTTCGTTTTCGATGTGCGGCTGCACCTTCACGCGCCAGCACCAGCGGCAGACGTCGGACAGCCATTTGTCGGCCGGGCGATTCTGGTTCGCGATCCCGAAATGGCGCGCGATCATCGCCTCGCCGGGGTGCGGCACCTGCGCGTCGAGCTCCTCGCCGAGGCCGAGCTTGATCGTCAGCACGCCGGCGTTGCGGCCGCGGAACAGCGCGAGCGCGCGGTGCGACGGCACGGTCTTGATCGTTTCCGCGTAGTCGTAATAGTCGCGGAATTTCTCGCCTTCCTCGTTTTCCTTGCCCTCGACGACGGCCGACGACACCACGCCCTGGTTGTGCAGGTAGTCGCGCAGCTTGCCGAGCAGCTCCGCCGTCTCGCCGAACTGTTCGGACAGGATGTCGCGCGCGCCGTCGAGCGCGGCCTTCACGTCGGCGACGCCCTTGTCGGCGTCGACGTACGCGGCCGCCTCCGCCTGCGGGTCGAGCAGCGGGTTCGCGAGCAGCGCGTGCGCGAGCGGCTCGAGGCCGGCTTCGCGGGCGATCTGCGCGCGCGTGCGGCGCTTCGGCTTGTACGGCAGATAAAGGTCTTCGAGCACCTGCTTGCTGTCGGCCGCGTCGATCGCGGCGCGCAGTTCGTCGGTCAGCTTGCCCTGTTCGTCGATGCTCGACAGGATCGCGGCGCGGCGATCCTCGAGCTCGCGCAGGTACAGGAGGCGTTCCTCGAGCTGGCGCAGCTGCGTGTCGTCCAGGTTGCCGGTCACTTCCTTGCGGTACCGGGCAATGAACGGAACGGTCGAGCCTTCGTCGAGGAGTTGCACGGCCGCCGCGACCTGGCGCGGCTGGACGGACAGTTCGGTGGCGATGCGCTGTACGATCTTGAGTGCTACGGTTTCCGTCATGTCGTGGATGGTCTGTCTGCCTGCTGAAATCGCGGCGCGGGCCAGCAGGCCCGCAGCGGCGGACTGCACGGCGGGCCCGCCGGGGCAAGGCCGCGGGTGAATGGAGCGGGGCATTTTGCCATAAATGGCGGAGCGTCCAGCCGGGGGTGATAGAATTTGACACATGTCCCGCAGCTTTCCTACGACGTTGCCAACTTCCCGTATTTCTCTCGTCGCGCTCGGCGCAGCGCTCGCCGCGGCTTTGTCTGCCGGGTCTTCCGCCGCATTCGCGCAAGCCTCGGACGCCGCCGCGTCCGCGTCCGCGCCCGTTGCCGCCTCCGCCGCCCCGGATTTCGACGCCCGTCAAAAAGTGCTCAATCAGCGCTCCGCGGAAAACGATTATCGTTATGCGGTGGCGGAGCACGATTGCTACAGCAAATTCTTCGTCAACCACTGTCTCGGCAAGGCGCGCGACCGGATGCGCGAGGAGAGGGCGAGCATCCGCCAGGAGCAGCTCGCGCTCAACGACGAGCAGCGCGCGGTGCGGGCGCAGCAGCGCGACCAGCAGCAGGCGCTGAAGCAGGCCCGGAACGCGGCGGAAGCGCCGCAGCGGGCGGCGAACGACGCGGCGAACGCGGCTGCATTCCGCGACAAGCAGGAGCAGAATGCACTGAAGCAGGCGCAGCGCGGCGCGGAAGGGCCGCAACGCGCGGCGAGCAAGCAGGCATACGACCAGAAGCAGGCGGATTTCCAGCGCAAGCTCGACCAGGCGCACCAGCAGGCGGCGCAGAAGGCGCAGGAGCGGGCGGACAACGCCGCGCGCTACGAGCAAAAGCAGAAGGAAGCCGCGCAGCACAAGGCCGATGTCGAGCGGCGTCAGCAGGAAGCGGCCGAGAAGGCCAGGCAGCAGCAACAGCAGGGGCAGTAACGTGTTGAATTGATCGGGATCAGTCTCGGGCGCGTCGGCACGCCAGCCGTCGCGCTGCTTCGATGAGGAGGCAACTATGCAAAACCGTCACACGGAACAGCAGCAGGAATTGCACAACCGTTTGGCTGCATTGCAGGAGCAGCACCAGCAGCTCGCTCGGGAGATCGAGCTGAAGGAAGGACACTCCGACATCGACGACATCACGCTGCACCGGCTGAAGAAGGAAAAGCTGGCAGCCAAGGACAAAATCATTCTGCTGCAATCGCAGCTCGAACCGGATAAGCGCGCCTGAGCGCGGCCTGGCAAGCGCCGGCGCCGCCCGGGCGCTGGACACAGGAACGCTTGCCTTGAATTCACCGCTTGAAGCCACCCCCGATGCCCGGCGTGACACGACGTCCGCCGCGCGCGCTCGTGCGCCCGAAGGCACTTTCGAGCTGAGCCGCAAGCGCGTCGACGAACTCGACACGATCTTTGGCGAAGGCGGATTGCTGGCGCGTGCGCTCGACGGTTACCGGCCGCGTACGTCGCAGATCGAGATGGCGCGGGCGGTCGCGTCCGCGATGGAGGCATCCGCACGCCGGATGCCCGAGCCCGAGATCTTCGAAACCCGCAAGCGGCCGGCGCGCCGCTTGGGCGAGGCCGACAAGACGGCCGCGCCGGCCGCGGACGACGCCGCGGCCGCCGAATCCGACCACGACGCGGGCGACAACACGCTGATCGTCGAGGCCGGCACGGGTACCGGCAAGACCTACGCGTATCTGGTGCCTGCGATGCTGTGGGGCGGCAAGGTGATCGTGTCGACCGGCACGAAGCATCTGCAGGACCAATTGTTCCTGCGCGACATCCCGACCGTGCGCAACGCGCTCGCGGTGCCGGTGTCGGTCGCGATGCTCAAGGGCCGCGCCAACTACCTGTGCCACTACTACCTGCAACGCACGGCCGACAACGGCCGGCTGCCGTCGCGGCAGGATACGGCCTATCTGCAGGAAATCGTCCGCTTCGCGAAAATCACGAAGAGCGGCGACAAGGCCGAACTCGCGAGCGTGCCCGAAAACGCGCCCGTGTGGTCGATGGTCACGTCGACGCGCGACAACTGCCTCGGCCAGGAATGCCCGCACTACAAGGAATGCTTCGTGATGCAGGCGCGGCGCGAGGCCCAGCAGGCCGACATCGTCGTCGTCAACCATCACCTGTTCTTCGCGGACATCATGCTGCGCGACACGGGGATGGCCGAACTGCTGCCGAACGCGAACACGATCATCTTCGACGAAGCGCACCAGTTGCCGGAGACGGCGACGCTGTTCTTCGGCGAAACGCTGTCGACGACGCAGATTCTCGAGCTCGCGCGCGACACCGTGGCCGAAGGCCTGAGCCATGCGCGCGACGCGGTCGAGTGGGTGAAGCTCGGCGGCGATCTCGAGCGCGCGGCGCGCGACTTACGCCTCGCGTTCGCGAACGACCAGATCGTGCGCATGTCGCTCGCGCAACTGGACGACGATCACCCGATGTTCGGTGCGCTCGACGCGCTCGACGTCGCGCTCGATGCGCTCGCATCGGCGCTCGCGAGCCAGGCCGAGCGCGCGGAATCGCTCGGTGCGTGCCTGCGCCGCGCCCGCGAGCTGCAGGACCTGCTGGCCGGCTGGGTCGCGCCCGGCGCGGCGGAAGCGGCCGCGCAGGCCGATGCGGCAGCCGCCGGCGACAACGCGGCATCCGAAGGCGATCCGAACGAGAAGGTGCGCTGGGTCGAGGTGTTCGCGCATACCGTGCAACTGCACGAAACGCCGCTGTCGGTCGCGCCGATTTTCGCGAAACAGCGTGCGGGCGTGCCGCGCGCATGGGTGTTCACGTCGGCCACGCTGTCGGTGCGCGGCGATTTCACGCACTACGCGGCGCAGATGGGCTTGAGCTCGCGCCGTTCGATGACGCTCGCCAGCCCGTTCGATTACCAGTCGCAGGGGCTGCTGTACGTGCCGCGCAACCTGCCGCAGCCGTCTTCGCCCGCGTTCACCGATGCCGTGTTCGATGCCGCGCTGCCGGCGATCGAGGCGTCCGGCGGCGGCGTGTTCATGCTGTGCACGACGCTGCGCGCGGTCGACCGGATCGCATCGAAGCTGCGCGACGTGATCGAATCGCGCGGCTGGAACACGCCGCTGCTCGTGCAGGGCGACGCAAGCCGCACCGAGCTGCTCGACCGCTTTCGCGCGTACGGCAATGCGATCCTGGTCGGCAGCCAGAGTTTCTGGGAAGGCGTGGACGTGCGCGGCGATGCGTTGTCGCTGGTCGTGATCGACAAGCTGCCGTTCGCGCCGCCGGACGATCCGGTGCTGGCCGCGCGGCTCGATGCGTTGACGAAGAAGGGGTTGAGCCCGTTTGCGGTGCATCAATTGCCGCAGGCCGTGATCACGCTGAAGCAGGGCGCGGGCCGGCTGATTCGTGCCGAGACGGATCGCGGCGTGTTGATGATCTGCGATACGCGGCTCGTCGACAAGCCGTACGGGCGCCGGATCTGGCAGAGCCTGCCGCCGTTCAAGCGCACGCGCGAGATCGCGGTCGTCCAGGATTTCTTCGACGAGCACCGCTCGGACAAGCGCGCGTGACCGCATGCGCGGCGCTGGCCGCGCGAACGCACCGGCGCTGCCTGCATGCGGCGCCAATAAAAAACCCGGCTCGTTGGCCGGGTTTTTTGTGTGTGCGCCGGGGTGTTACGTCGCGCCGTGCTTCAGAACTGCCACCACGACTTCTTCGTACCGGGGCGCGAATGGCCCGTCACGTACGGGCTGTCGGGGAACGTGCCCGCGAGCACGCGCTTGGTGTCTTCGGCGAGTTCCGGCTGGTTCAGCTTGCCGTACGACAGGATCATGATGTGCAGCGCATCCTCGATCGCCGGCGCACCCTTGTAGTCCTTGATCGCGAGCTGCGCGCGGTTGATGGCCGCGACATACGCGCCACGACGGTAGTAGTAGTCGGCCGCATGCACTTCGTGCGACGCGAGCGCGTTGACGATGTAGCGCATCCGCGCGGCCGCATCGGGCGCGTACTTGCTCTTCGGGAAGCGGTCGACGACCACCTTGAACGCATCGTACGATTCGCGCAGCGCCTGCGGATCGCGCTCGCTCATGTCCTGGCCGGAGAAGCGCCCGAACAGGCCGAGATCGTCGTTGAAGTGGATCATCCCCTTCAGGTAGTACGCGTACGGGATATCCGGGTGATCGGGGTGGAGCTGGATGAAGCGATCGACGGCCTGGTCGGCCGCTGCCGCTTCGTTGTCCTTCCAGTTGCAGTATGCAACGTTGATCTGCGCCTGCTGCGCGAAATGGCCGAACGGATCGCGGCCTTGCAGCGATTCGAAATATTTCGCGCACTTGCCCCAGTCGCCGCCGGACAGTGCGTCCTGGGCCTCTGAGTATAATTTGTTGTTCGACCAGGTAGCCGTCTCGTCCTGCTTCTGCGGCAAGCCGTGGCAGCCGGCGATGAGGGCCGCGGCCGCTACCGCCGCAGCCCGGGCGGCGACGGTTCTGGCCGTGCGTTTGGTCGAATTCATCATGCTCGCATGTCCTAGCTTCAAGTCTCGGTGACCCAGTCTAAATGACCCGTTCAAGTTCGCAGAATGCCCAGCCGGGCACACCAAATCGCGAAGATTATAGCCCAAGCGATCGGCCCGCCGACGCTGCGTCGGGGGATTCCCTCGATGACGATCTGGCCGGCGACGCCATGCAGCCGCCCGTGGTGCCGTCCGCGGCGGGCGACGACGCGCCGCGCATCGTCGAAGTGCCGCTGTCGCTCGCCGGCGAACGGCTCGACAAGGCGCTCGCCCAACTGTTCCCCGAATTCTCGCGCAGCCGCCTGCAGAGCTGGATCGAGGCGCAGCGCGTGCTCGTCGACGGCGCGCCGGCGAAGATCCGCCAACCGGTGCCGCTCGGCGCGAAGATCGCGCTCGTGCCCGACCTGCTGCCCGAGCAGCTCGCGTTCACGCCTGAGCCCGTGCCGCTCGACGTGATCTACGAGGATGACGCGCTCGTCGTCATCAACAAGCCGGCCGGCCTCGTCGTGCATCCGGCCGCCGGCAACTGGAGCGGCACGATCCTCAATGGCCTGCTGCACCGCTACGGCGACGCGGCGGCCGGCCTGCCGCGGGCAGGGATCGTCCACCGGCTCGACAAGGAAACTTCCGGCCTGATGGTGGTCGCACGCACGCTGGCCGCGCAGACGGACCTCGTACGCCAGTTGCAGGCCCGCACGGTGAAGCGCCGCTATTTCGCGCTCGTGTGGGGCACGATGCCCGACGAGGGCACGATCGACGCGCCGATCGGCCGCGACCCGCGCGAGCGTACGCGCATGGCCGTCGTCACCGGCGCGTCGGGCAAGCCCGCGCGCACGCATTTCCGCACGGTTGACACATGCCTGTGGCAACGTCAGCCGGTGTCGGCGATTCAGTGCGATCTCGAGACCGGCCGCACGCACCAGATCCGAGTGCATTGCGCGCACGCCGGACACCCGCTGCTCGGCGATCCGGTCTACGGGCATGCGCGCGGCAAGCGTTCGGTCACGCCGCTGCCGGACGGATTCGCACGGCAGGCGCTGCATGCGTGGCGGCTCGGCCTCGTGCATCCGGTCACGGGCAAGGCGATGCAGTGGCGCTGCCCGCTGCCGGACGACATGAACGCGCTCGTCGCGGCGCTCGGCTTCGGGCAGGGCGACGAGGAGTTCGACGACGACGGTGTCTACGACGATGACGATTTCGGCGGCGAGTATCACGACGACGAGCCGTATCTGGACGATGAGGAGGAGTGAGTGCCGATGACGAACCTGGCGCCGTTGACGTGGCACGACTGCGTGCAGCCCGACTGGCAGGTGTCGCCGCGCGTGCGTGCGCTGATCACGACGCGCAACGGCGGTGTGAGCGAAGGTCCGTACGGGCGCTGGCACGACGGCGCCGCGCTGCCGGGCGGGATGAATCTCGGCCTGCATACCGGCGACGATCCGGACCATGTCGCCGTCAATCGCGCGCGCGTGCTCGCGCTCGCGGGCCAGTCGAGCGCCGCATGGCTCGAGCAGGTTCACGGCGCGCAGATCGTGCAGGCGGACGCGGTGATCGCCGCGGCGCCTGCCGCCACGGCGCCGGTGCAGGCCGACGCGAGCGTCACGGCCCAGCCAGGCGCCGTCTGCGTCGTGATGGTGGCCGATTGCCTGCCCGTGCTGCTGTGCGACGCGCAGGGCCGCGCGGTCGGCGCCGCGCATGCGGGCTGGCGCGGGCTCGCGGCCGGCATCGTCGAGCAGACCGCGGCGCGCGTCGCGGCGCTCGCGGGCGGCGCGACGGACACGCTGCATGCCTATCTCGGGCCGGCGATCGGCCCGCAGGCGTTCGAGGTCGGCGCCGACGTGCGCGATGCGTTTCTCGACACGGCTCCGCAGTCGGAGCATGATGAAACCCGTCATGCGTTCGTCGCGATCGACGGTGCGCCCGGCAAGTTTCTCGCCGATCTCTACGCGCTCGCGCGCCTGCGACTCGCGCGTGCGGGAGTGGCGCACGTGAGCGGCGGGACGGCTTGCACGGTCGCCGAACGCACGCGCTTCTATTCGTATCGACGCGACCGCGTGACGGGCCGCATGGCCGCGGCAATCTGGCTCGCCGATTGATCGCACGCGCATGCGCGGGTTTTGTTGCGCCGCGAAATCGGTTTATCTCGATATTGAGGCGGCAATGCGGCGTTGCATGCGCGACTGAATGAAAAATTCCGGCGTCAAGCCAGGAAAAATGTTTTATGTTTCGTCGGAACCCTTGTCCCGTCTGTTGTGCGAGGATTATCTCCGCGCGGAAATGTTCAGTGGTTTGATCGCGCATCACATGGGGAAAACGATAATGATAAAAATACCGCACTGCGGCAGAATCTGGAGACGCCTCTCCAGAGCATGACGGCCCGGCTCGCAGCCGGCACGCCGCGCGCGAGCAGGATTTCACGATTGACGCTCACGAATCACCGGTAAGGCAGGTAATGACAGCATCGAAAAATTCGTCGACGTCCGCGCATGCGGGCACTTCCGCGGGCAGCACCGGTTTCGATCCGGCTGCCCAGCCGATGCAGCAGATGTTCGAGTCGTGGTTGAACGCGTGGCGTGGTTTTGCGGATCCGGCGCGCGCCGCGACGGCGTCGGCCTCCGTCAATCCGTTCGCGACATTCCAGTTCCCGACGTCGTTTCCGTTCCAGATGCCGTCGATGCCCGACCTCGGCGCGATGGCGTCGCCGTTCGCGGGGCTGAAGCTGCCGGTTGCCGCGATTCCGCCCGAACGGCTCCAGGCATTGCAGGCCGACTACGCGCGCGATTGCATGACGCTGATGCAGCAGGCGAGCGCCGCGAAGCTCGAGTCGCCGGAGTTGAAAGACCGCCGCTTCAGTGGCGACGCGTGGAAGGCGTCGCCCGCGCATGCGTTTGCGGCCGCCTGGTATCTGCTCAACGCGCGTTACCTGCAGGAGCTGGCCGACGCGTTGCAGACCGATCCGAAGACGCGCGAGCGCATCCGTTTCACGGTCCAGCAGTGGACGGCCGCCGCCGCGCCGAGCAACTTCCTCGCACTCAATCCCGAAGCACAGAAATCGATCCTCGAGACGCACGGCGAAAGCCTGCGGCAGGGGATGATGAACCTGCTCGGCGATCTGCAGCGCGGCAAGATTTCGCAAACCGACGAATCGCAGTTCGTGGTCGGCAAGAACCTCGGGTGTACCGAAGGCGCGGTCGTGTACGAGAACGACCTGATCCAGCTGATCCAGTACACGCCGAAGACGGACAAGGTGTTCGAGCGGCCGCTGCTGATCGTCCCGCCGTGCATCAACAAGTTCTACATCCTCGACCTGCAGCCCGAGAATTCGCTCGTCGCGCACGCGCTGTCGAACGGCCATCAGGTGTTTCTCGTGTCGTGGCGCAACGCGGATGCGTCGGTCGCGCACAAGACGTGGGACGACTACATGAACGAAGGGCTGCTCGCCGCGATCGACGCGGTGCAGCAGATCAGCGGCCGCGAGCAGATCAACACGCTGGGCTTCTGCGTCGGCGGCACGATGCTCGCGACGGCGCTCGCGGTGCTGGCCGCACGCGGCGAACATCCGGCCGCGTCGATGACGCTGCTCACCGCGATGCTCGACTTCACCGATACGGGCATCCTCGACGTGTTCGTCGACGAGGCGCACGTGCAGATGCGCGAGCAGACCATCGGCGGCAAGAACGGCGCGCAACCGGGGCTGATGCGCGGCGTCGAGTTCGCGAACACGTTCTCGTTCCTGCGGCCGAACGATCTCGTGTGGAACTACGTCGTCGACAACTACCTGAAGGGCCGCACGCCCGCGCCATTCGACCTGCTGTACTGGAACAGCGATTCGACGAGCCTGCCGGGCCCGATGTACGCGTGGTACCTGCGCCATACCTATCTCGAGAACAAGCTGCGCGAGCCGGGGGCGCTGACCGTGTGCGGGGAATCGGTCGACCTGTCGCTGATCGACGTGCCGACCTTCATCTATGGTTCGCGCGAGGATCACATCGTGCCGTGGCAGACGGCCTACGCATCGACGTCGATCCTGTCGGGCCCGCTGAAGTTCGTGCTCGGCGCGTCGGGGCACATCGCGGGCGTGATCAACCCGCCGGCGAAGAAGAAGCGCAGCTACTGGGTCAACGACGACCTGCCCGAATCGGCCGACGACTGGTTCGCTGCGGCGACCGAGCAGCCGGGAAGCTGGTGGCCGACGTGGGTCGAGTGGCTCGACGCGTACGGCGGCCGCAAGATCGCGCCGCCGGCCCAGCCCGGTTCCGCGCAATTCCCGGTGATCGAGCCGGCGCCCGGGCGCTACGTGTTGCAGCGCGATTGACGAAAACCGGACAGCGGCGCACGCTGTCTGGCGCACCGCAGTTTTTTTAACAGGGCCGGTAACGATGCGCCGTGTCGTGCGGGCCTGGAGGAAAGGGAAATGACGGACGTAGTGATCGTATCGGCCGCGCGGACCGCGGTCGGCAAATTCGGCGGCTCGCTGGCGAAGGTGGCCGCGCCTGAACTGGGCGCGACGGTGATCCGCGCGGTGCTGGAGCGTGCGGGCGTGAAGCCCGAGCAGGTCAGCGAAGTGATCATGGGCCAGGTGCTGACGGCCGGCTCCGGGCAGAACCCGGCGCGGCAGTCGCTGATCAAGGCGGGGCTGCCGAGCGCCGTGCCGGGCATGACGATCAACAAGGTGTGCGGCTCGGGCCTGAAGGCCGTGATGCTGGCGGCGAACGCGATCGTCGCGGGCGACGCGGACATCGTGATCGCGGGCGGCCAGGAGAACATGAGCGCGGCGCCGCACGTGCTGCCGGGCTCGCGCGACGGCTTCCGGATGGGCGACGCGAAGCTGGTCGACACGATGATCGTCGACGGCCTGTGGGACGTGTACAACCAGTACCACATGGGCATCACGGCGGAGAACGTCGCGAAGGAATACGGGATTACGCGCGAGGAGCAGGACGCATTCGCGGCGCTGTCGCAGAACAAGGCGGAAGCGGCGCAGAAGGCCGGGCGCTTCAACGACGAGATCGTGCCGGTGTCGATTCCGCAACGCAAGGGCGAGCCGCTGCAGTTCGCGACCGACGAATTCGTGCGTCACGGCGTGACGGCGGACTCGCTGGCCGGGCTGAAGCCGGCGTTCGCGAAGGACGGCTCGGTGACGGCGGCGAACGCGTCGGGGCTGAACGACGGCGCGGCGGCGGTGCTGGTGATGTCGGCGCAGAAGGCGGCGGCGCTGGGCCTGACGCCGCTGGCGCGGATCAAGGCGTACGCGAACGCGGGCGTGGATCCGAGCGTGATGGGCATGGGTCCGGTGCCGGCCTCGCGCCGGTGCCTGGAGCGCGCGGGTTGGACGCCGGGCGACCTGGACCTGATGGAGATCAACGAGGCGTTCGCGGCGCAGGCGCTGGCGGTGCACAAGCAGATGGGCTGGGACACGTCGAAGGTGAACGTGAACGGCGGGGCGATCGCGATCGGCCACCCGATCGGCGCGTCGGGCTGCCGGATCCTGGTGACGCTGCTGCACGAGATGGCCAAGCGCGATGCGAAGCGCGGGCTGGCGTCGCTGTGCATCGGCGGCGGGATGGGCGTCGCGCTCGCGGTCGAGCGTCCGTGACCGGCCGTTCGCCATCGGCGAACCGAATCCGTGCGCCGGCCGATTGCGGCTTCGGCCGGCGTCACGTGAAGTCAGAGGGGGCTCCGGCAGCTCTCGAAACCAAAAAATGGAGTGAGATTTATGTCTCAGCGAATTGCGTACGTAACCGGCGGGATGGGCGGCATCGGCACCAGCATCTGCCAGCGTCTGTCGAAGGACGGCTTCAAGGTGGTGGCAGGTTGTGGCCCGAACTCGCCGCGCCGGGTGAAATGGCTCGAGGACCAGAAGGCGCTCGGGTACGACTTCATCGCGTCGGAAGGCAACGTCGGCGACTGGGACTCGACCAAGGCAGCATTCGACAAGGTGAAGGCCGAAGTCGGCGAGATCGACGTGCTGGTCAACAACGCGGGCATCACGCGCGACGTCGTGTTCCGCAAGATGACGCATGAAGACTGGACGGCGGTGATCGACACGAACCTGACGAGCCTGTTCAACGTGACGAAGCAGGTGATCGACGGGATGGTCGAACGTGGCTGGGGCCGCATCATCAACATTTCGTCGGTGAACGGCCAGAAGGGGCAATTCGGTCAGACGAACTACTCGACCGCGAAGGCCGGCATTCACGGCTTCACGATGTCGCTCGCGCAGGAAGTCGCGACGAAGGGCGTGACGGTCAACACCGTGTCGCCGGGCTACATCGGTACCGACATGGTGAAGGCGATCCGTCCGGACGTGCTCGAGAAGATCGTTGCGACGATTCCGGTGCGGCGTCTCGGCGGGCCGGAAGAAATCGGTTCGATCGTCGCGTGGCTCGCGTCGAACGATTCCGGCTTCGCGACGGGCGCCGACTTCTCGCTGAACGGCGGCCTGCACATGGGCTGAGCGTCCGGGCCGCGCGGGCGGATGGCCGCGCGGCCGGGCGTTTTCCGAAGGCCCCCGCCTCCCGGATTCGGGCGGCGGGGATTCGTCACTTGCGCTACGCTGCACTCAAAGGCGTTACATGACTACTACAAAGAAGACGGCCGAACGGCTCATCAAGAAGTATCCGAACCGCCGGCTCTACGATACCGAGACAAGCACGTACATTACGCTGACCGACGTGAAGCAGCTCGTGCTGGAGCAGGAGGATTTCAAGGTCGTCGATGCGAAATCCAACGAAGACCTGACGCGCAGCATCCTCCTGCAGATCATCCTCGAAGAGGAAAGCGGTGGCGTGCCGATGTTCTCGTCGTCGATGCTGTCGCAGATCATCCGTTTCTACGGTCATGCGATGCAGGGCATGATGGGCACGTACCTGGAAAAGAACATCCAGGCGTTCATCGACATCCAGAACAAGCTCGCGGATCAGTCGAAGAACCTGTACGAAGGGAACGCGATGAATCCGGAAGTCTGGTCGCAGTTCATGAACATGCAGGCGCCGATGATGCAAGGGATGATGACGAGCTACATCGAGCAGTCGAAGAACATGTTCGTGCAGATGCAGGAACAGATGCAGAACCAGGCGAAGTCGATGTTCAGTACGTTCCCGTTCAAGCAGCCGGGAGCGTCGGAACCGGAGAAGAAGTAAGCGGCGATCCGGCGTGGGCGCGCAAAGTGTCGCGCCGGCATCGCGCGGGACGGCAACGGGCCGTTTCGCGGAACGATTGTCCGCACGGTGGCATTGGCCGCGAGTGCATGGGCGTTGTCGTACCGTGGCGCATCAGTGCAAATTAAAAGGCCGACCGGCAAAGCCCGGTCGGCCGAATATCGGATAAAGCGCTGATTATAAAAGATGCCGATGGCCGGATTTTCAGCCGGCTTATCGAACCGCGAAGCGGCTTGCCGCCGATCCGTTCGAGCAGTTGTTTCCGTAAATAAAGATATTTCTATTTTCGGAAAATGCCGAGTAGATGATCGGAAAGACTTCCTTGGCGCTGAACGAGTAAATACCATCGTTGATGGATACGAGGAGGTTGCCGCTCGTATCGGTTTCGATCTTGTCGATCTTGCCTGCCTTGCAAAGCGATTCCGCGGAGGCGTACGAGGATGCAGCAAGCATCATGGCCGAAACGAGGGCGGCCGCGAGTTTTCTCATGGTCTTTCCTTGATGAATGGATTGCTTGGTTGTGGTACGGGTAATGCGCGGTTCAGTGTTGCCAGGCTGAATAGGTGTCGAATATATTGGAGATTGATCGGGTGTTGGATGTGGGTGGCGGATTTGGAAATGATTTTTGTGGATTATTGACTATTTCAAAATATTTTTGTGAATTGTGCGTTGTGATGGTTTGCAAAGGATGCGGTGATTGGGTGGTCGTAAAAAATAAATTTATGGATTATTTCGAGTTGTGGTTTTGAGTCGTGGTGTGGTTTGGCGATTTTTGTGGGGTTTGTTTTTCTACTTTTATTTTGTCGGTCGGATTTTTTGAATACGATTCATCGCCAAGCCCGAGGTCAGCGACGAGCGAGCCGCCGTGCCGGCCGATCGGTCAGGCAAGCGCTGATCGCGCTGGCGCGGGCCGAGCATCGGTGCTCGCGAAATAGACGGGCGGCCCGTTGGCGGGCTTCGACGTGAACGGCGACTTCGTACCGGGCGATGCGCGGGGCGCGCGCGTTTCGTATGCGCGTTTCGGTACGCTACAGGCGATGGCGGGAAGATTCGCCCGGCGGGGTGTTGCGACGCGCAGGCATGCGATAACGGTGGCGCACAGGCTGGGTGCGTGCGGGGACGGTCGATAGCGATAGTCGCGCGCCTGCGCCGACAACCGGCCGACCGCAACGAGACGTGGCGCTGTGGTCGATCGGCGATGGCGACGATGCGGACTGGTTCAATCGGTGTTTGACGGCAGCAACGTATCCGGCGCGAGCATCGGAGCGAGTACGGGCCTGCTGCGGCGGATTTTTGGCGATTTCGTCACGGAACTGGATGCGTCAGGATTCCGGATCGAACCCGTGTTCGTCATCCGACGGCGGTAGATCGAGAACGAGCTTGACCGCACTGTAGTTTGCCTTGAGCGAGAACACGCGGCCGATCACGAGAAACGTCTGCCGGGAGTTTTCGAGCTCGACGAAGTCGCCCGGTTGCGGGACGTGCGCGCCCTGATCATACGAAAAGCTGGTGCTCGTTTGCTCGCCGATGGCTTCCGCCGCGTGCTCGGTGAATTCGATCGTGATGTGCGTGGTCATGCGAACCCCGTTGGGTCGATTGAAAAGGGTGGAGGGTTCGATTTTCGCATAGCGGCCGGCTGGATTCGGGCCGATTTCGGTGCGGCATGTGGCGCCGATGGCGCGCCATGTCGCCTTTGCAGAAGGTGAAGCAGATCATCAGGCGGTGGCACGCATGAGAGAACAGGGTCGCCAGGAAGCGATGTATCCATGGCGCGTTAGCCGTTGTGCCGGGCAGAATCGCTCAGCGTGCCTGCCGCGCCGCCGCCCGAATGTGGCGCGACGACACGCTGATGAATGGTTGCCGCCTGATCGGCGGTGTCGAGCGTGACGGTCCCTGACAGGCGTGCCCACTCGACCGAAGCGAGCACGTGTCACGCAACGCGCACGCTTCGGCTCACAGCGCCAAGGTGGTGATCGTCGGATCCCATTCGTAGTAGCTATGGAACTTTTGCGTTTCCCCATCGGGCGCGAGCGTATACAACGCAAACCGGATCCAGAAACTCTCCGTTCCGTTTCCAATGACGCGCGTGTCAAAGAGCGAGAACGACCTCGGGACATGAATCGCATCAAGGCCGTCCTTCGTCTCCGGATTGGGCTCCGCGGCCCGCGCCAACGTATAGCCGCGGTGGGTCAGCCCGATTCCCGGGCGCAAATCCATCGCCTTGTCGGCATAAACCGGAATGGCACCATCAGGAGCCGTGGTGTCGTGAAGATCTGGGCGAAGATTTCGACCACGCGCCAGCGCGCCCGGGGCCGGATAGAGCCCGCAATTTCGGTTTTCTGTCCCCATTAACACGCTTTGCCCGCGCCGTGAGGGGCGGGGGATGCGGACCGTCCGTCCCCCGACGCGATCGTCAATGACCGGCACGGAGCCGACGAGCACCCGGCATGGGCGCGCACCGGCTAGCGCTGTGGGATTTTGCCTCGCCGTCCCTAAACGGCTGTAAACTCACGCTTTTGCCGCCACGCCCCCACACCCCAGATGTCTCAGTCCCCCAAAGTAGGTTTTGTCAGCCTCGGCTGCCCGAAAGCGCTCGTCGATTCCGAACAGATCATCACGCAACTGCGCGCCGAAGGTTATGAAATCTCCGGCAGCTACGACGGTGCCGACCTCGTCGTCGTGAACACCTGCGGCTTCATCGACGAAGCCGTGCAGGAAAGCCTCGACGCGATCGGCGAAGCGCTGACCGAAAACGGCAAGGTGATCGTCACCGGCTGCCTCGGCGCGAAGTCGAGCGCAAGCGGCTCGAACCTGATCGAGGAAGTCCACCCGAAGGTGCTCGCCGTCACCGGCCCGCACGCGGTGGGCGAAGTGATGCAGGCCGTGCATTCGCACCTGCCGAAGCCGCACGACCCGTTCGTCGACCTCGTGCCCGCGGCCGGCATCAAGCTCACGCCGCGTCACTACGCATACCTGAAGATCTCCGAAGGCTGCAACCACCGCTGCACGTTCTGCATCATCCCGTCGATGCGCGGCGACCTCGTCTCGCGCCCGGTCGCCGAAGTGATGCTCGAAGCCGAGAACCTGTTCAAGTCGGGCGTGAAGGAACTGCTCGTGATCTCGCAGGACACGAGCGCATACGGCGTCGACGTGAAGTACCGCACGGGCTTCTGGAACGGCAAGCCGATCAAGACGCGCATGACCGACCTGGTCGGCGCGCTCGGCGAGCTCGCCGCGCAGTACGGCGCATGGGTGCGCCTGCACTACGTGTATCCGTATCCGAGCGTCGACGAAGTGATTCCGCTGATGGCCGAAGGCCCGTTCAAAGGCCACGTGCTGCCGTATCTCGACGTGCCGTTCCAGCACGCGCACCCGGACGTGCTGAAGCGCATGAAGCGTCCGGCGAACGCGGAGAAGGTGCTCGAGCGCGTGCAGAAGTGGCGCGAGATCTGCCCGGACCTGACGATCCGCAGCACGTTCATCGCGGGCTTCCCCGGCGAGACGGAAGAACAGTTCGAAACGCTGCTCGACTTCATCCGCGAAGCGGAACTCGATCGCGTCGGCTGTTTCGCGTATTCGCCGGTCGAAGGCGCGACCGCGAACGACCTCGATGGCGCGCTGCCGGACGACGTCCGCGAGGAACGCCGCGCACGCTTCATGGAAGTCGCCGAGGAAGTATCGGCGAACCGCATGCAGCGCAAGGTCGGCAAGACGCTCAAGGTGCTGATCGATGAGGTGAGCGCAGAAGGCGGCATCGGCCGCACGGCAGCCGACGCGCCGGAAATCGACGGCGTCGTCTACGTCGAGCCGGCGGCGAAGGCATCGAAGCGCTACAAGGTCGGCGATTTCGTGTCCGTGAAGATCACGGGCGCCGACGGCCACGATCTGTGGGGCGAGGTGTAAGCGATGGCCGCCGCATTCCCGGAGATTCTCGCGCTCGGCGAGGCGATGATCGAATTCAACCAGTCGCAGCCGGGGCGTCCTGAATTCCTGCAGGGCTTCGGCGGCGATACGTCGAACTTCTGCATCGCGGCGGCGCGCCAGGGCGCGTCGACGGGCTTCGTGTCGGCGATCGGCGACGATCCGTTCGGCCGCCTGCTGGCCGACATGTGGGCGTCGGAGCGCGTCGACACGACGTACGTGCGGATCGACCGTTCGGCGCCGACCGGCGTGTATTTCGTCACGCACGGCGCCGACGGCCATCAGTTCGACTATCTGCGCGCGGGGTCGGCGGCGAGCCGCTATGCAGCGGCCGATCTGCCGTTCGACGCGCTGGCCGCGGCCAAGGCCGTGCATTTGTCGGGCATCAGTCTTGCGATCAGCACGGCCGCGTGCGACGCGGCATTTGCGGCGATCGATCATGCGCGCAGCAACGGCGCGCAGGTCAGCTTCGACACGAACCTGCGGCTGAAGCTGTGGCCGCTGCCGCGTGCCCGCGCGGTGATGCGCGAGGCGCTGCGCCAGACGGACATCTGCCTGCCGAGCTGGGACGATGTCACGGCGCTCACGGGCGCGAACGATCGCGACGCGATCGTCGACGCGATGCTCGAACACGGGCCGCGGGTCGTCGCACTGAAGCTCGGCAAGGAAGGCGCGTATGTCGCGACGCCGAACGAGCGGCGCGTCGTGCCGGGCTTCGCGGTCGAGGCCGTCGACGCGACCGGCGCGGGCGACTGCTTCGGCGGCGCGTTCGTCGCGCGGATCGTCGCGGGCGACGATCCGTTCGCGGCCGCGCGCTATGCCAACGCGGCGGCGGCGCTGTCGACGACCGGTTACGGCGCGGTCGCGCCGATTCCGCACCGCGATGCGGTGGAACGCCTGATGCAGGGCTGACGCGAAACGCGCAAGCCGGCGCCTTTGCGGCGCCGGTTCGCGCGGCCACGCAGGAACCGGGTCTCGACCCGGCACGGTCCGCGGTTGTCGGGCCAATCTGAAGCAAGGAGCAACACAAGGTGGGTCGATATTCGGAATGGCAACGGGCGCTCGTCGTCGCGGGTGCGCTGGCAGCAGGCGTCGCGATGCCGACGGTGGTCGCGGCGCAGGCCGTCGTACCGGGCGTGCAGCAGGATGAACCGGCGCCGGCGCGGCCGCTGAAGCCGAATCCCGAGTTCGCCCGCCTGCCGCGCTACGAAGGCACGCTCGGCGATCGGCCGATCGTCGTGCATCTCGGCCCGAAGACGGACGAGGAAGGCGTGCACGGCGAATACCAGTTCGCCGACACGGGCGAGGTCGTGCTGCTCGCGGGCGACCGCGACGGCGATACGCTCGAGATCGAGGAGTCGAACGACGGCACGAACATCACCGGCGTGTGGATCGGCCGCTTCGACGCCACGGGCGACCTGAAGGCCGACCGGATGAATTCGGACGAATCGGACCCGCAGCCGGTCGTGCTGCGTCTGGCGCCGGGCAAGCGCGCGGCGCTGCAGGTGCGCGACGGCCGCGTGAACGAAATCGAGACGGTGGGCGGCATCGTCAACCTGCGTACCGACGACTGAGCGTGTGCTGGCTCGGTGTGCGCGGCGCGCATTGTACCGGGCCAAACGCATCGATTTTGGCTAATCTAGCGACATATTCCGCAACCGAACGGCCTCGTGCCCGGCTCCCCGTCATGACTGCATCCACTCCCAAGCGCGCACTGCAAACCCGTATCGTTCAACCTGACGACATCATTCCGGAAGGCTTCCGTTCGTTCGTGCCGCCCGTCGCGCGCGCGTCGACGGTCGTGTTCCCCGATCTCGCGACGATGCGCGCGCTGGTCTGGCACGACGACAACCAGTGGCGCTACGGGCTGCATGCGACGCCGACGTCGCTCGCGCTCGCGCAGCGGCTCGCCGAGATCGAAGGCGGCACGCACGCGCTGCTGCAGCCGTCGGGCCTCGCGGCGATCATGAACGTCTACTTCGGGATCGTGAAAGCGGGCGACGACGTGCTGATTCCGCATAACGTGTACGGCCCGAACGCCGATTTCGGCAACTGGCTCGCGAAGGATTTCGGCCTGACCGTGCGCTTCTACGATCCGCTGATCGGCGCCGGCATTGCCGGGCTGATCCAGCCGAACACGCGACTGATCTGGCTCGAGGCGCCCGGCTCGGTGACGATGGAAGTGCCCGACGTGCAGGCGATCACGGCGGCCGCGAAAGCGCGCGGCGTGGTCACCGCGATCGACAACACCTTTTCTGCGGGGCTCGCGTTCAAGCCGTTCGAGCACGGCGTCGACATTTCGGTGCAGGCGCTGACCAAGTACCAGTCGGGCGGCAGCGACGTGCTGATGGGCGCGACGATCACCGCGAACGCGGAACTGCACGCGAAGCTGAAGCTCGCGCGGATGCGCTGCGGGATCGGCGTGTCGGTCGACGATTGCTCGCTCGTGCTGCGCAGCCTGCCGAGCATGCAGGTGCGCTTCGACGCGCACGGCAAGAGCGCGCTCTCCCTCGCGCAATGGCTGAAGACTCGACCGGAGATCGCGGCGGTGCTGCATCCGCAGATCGCCGACTGTCCGGGGCATGCGTCGTTCATGCGTGATTTCACGGGCGCGGGTGGGCTGTTCTCGGTGGTGTTCGACGCGCGCTACAGCGCGGAGCAGGTCGACCGTTTCGTCGAGTCGCTCGAGCTGTTCGCGATCGGCTGGAGCTGGGGCGGCGCGTGCAGCCTCGCGATGCCTTACGACGTCGCGTCGATGCGTCCGGACTGGCCGCATCGCGGCACGCTGGTGCGTTTCTACGTGGGGCTGGAAGACGAAGCCGACCTGCGCGCCGACATCGAGCGGGCGATGCAGGCCACTCTCGGCTGATCGCACGCCGGCAACGTCCGGCACAAAAACAAAACGCCGGCGCGATGCGATATCGCGCCGGCGTTTTTCATTGACGGTGCGGCGGGATCAGAACAGGCGCAGCAGCCCGTCGAGGCCGACATGGTCGAATGCGACGGTGGCCGCATCGCGCACGACGGGCTTCGCGTGGAACGCGACCGACAGCCCGGCTTCGGCCATCATCTTCAGGTCGTTCGAGCCGTCGCCCATCGCGATCGCGCGGCTCGGCTCGAGGCCGAGCGACGCGCACGTCTCGCGCAGCAGGCGCGCCTTCACGTCCGCGTTGACGATTTCGCCGAGCACCTTGCCGGTGAGCTTGCCGTCGACGATCTCGAGCGTGTTCGCATGCGCGTAGTCGAGGCCGAGGCGGGCTTTCAGCCGCTCGGTGAAGAACGTGAAGCCGCCCGACACGAGCAGCGTCTTCAGGCCGGCGGCCTTCACGCCGGCCAGCATCGTCTCGGCGCCCGGCGACAGTTGCAGCCGTTCTTCGTACACGCGCTCGAGCGCGTGCGCGTCGAGCCCGGCCAGCAGCGCGACACGGCGCGTGAGGCTTTCGTTGAAGTCGCGGATCTCGCCGCGCATCGCCGCTTCGGTGATCTCCGCGACTTGCGTTTTCAGCCCGCAGAAATCGGCGATCTCGTCGATGCACTCGATCGTGATCAGCGTCGAATCCATGTCCATCACGGCGAGCCCGAAATCGCCGAGCGTGCGGCCGGCCTCGACGAAGCCGAAGTCGAGCGCGTGCGTGCCGCAGTACGCGTCGATGTCGAGGCGTTGCGCGGGGTTCGCGTCTTCGATGCGCAGCGCGTGATCGTCGGTCTGCACGACGCGGGTGCCGCGCGACAGCGCGAGCAGCGGTTTGTGATGGGCGTCCGACAGCGGCGCAAGACTCTGGATGACGAGATTGTGGGTCATGACGAGTGGTTGGGAGGCGAATGAATGACGTGCGCGGCCCGCGGGCGGCCGCCTGCGAACGCGGGCCCCGTGCGGCTGCGGGCCGTTGCGTCGCGAACGCGCCATTGTAGCCGGTTGGCCGCGCAGGGCGGCCGGCGCCGGAGCGAAACCCGTGCGCGCAGCGGTGGCGCTCACCCGTTTGCGCGATCCCAGTACGGCGGATCGCCGAAATGCTCGGCCAGGAACGCGATGAACGCGAGCGTTTTCAGCGGCACGTGCGCGCGGCTCGGATAGACGGCCCAGATCGCGACGTCTTCCGCGAACGGGTAATCGTCGAGCACGGTGACGAGCGCGCCGCTCGCGAGCAGCGGGCCGACGTCCCAGGTCGACTTGATCGCGATCCCGAAGCCGTCGACGAGCGCTTCGCGGATCGCCTCGCCGTTGCTTGCAACGAGCCGGCCGCCGACCCGCACCGTGAGCGGGCCCTGCGGCGTCGCGAACGACCAGTCGCGCTGGTCGCCGAGGATCACGCACTCGTGCTGCGTGAGGTCGGCCGGATGGCGCGGCGTGCCGCGTTCGGCGAGGTAGGCGGGCGAGCAGCACAGCACGCGGCGGTTGGCGGCGAGCTTGCGGGCGACGAGCGTCGAATCCTTCAGCGCGCCGAGGCGGATCGCGACGTCGTAGCCGTCGTCGACCAGATCGACGATCTCGTCGGACAGCCGCAGATCGAGCGATACGGACGGGTAGCGGCGCAGGAACGCGGGAATCACCGGCGCGACGTGCTGGCGGCCGAACGACGACGACATCGACACCTTCAGCCGCCCGTACGGCTCGTGGCGGCCGCGGCCCACCGACGCGCGCGCCGCATCGGCGGCTGCCAGCAGCGCGTCGGCGCGCGCCATGAAGATTTCGCCGTCCTGCGTAAGGCTGATGCGGCGCGTGGTGCGATGCAGCAGCCGCGCGCCGAGCTGGCGTTCGAGTTGCGCGATGCGCGCGCTGGCGACCGCGGCCGACACGCCGAATTCTCGCCCGGCCGCGCTGACGTTCGCGAGCAGCGCCGCGCGCACGAACAGCGCGACGTCGAGCAGGTCGAGCGGCTTGTCGGGCGCAGGCATCGGATCGGGCGTCATTATTCTGAAATTCCTGAAAATGTTTCAGGAAATATAGCGGTTTTCTCGAATGATCGGGGTGTCTACGATGGCACGCATGGAGGTTGCGCCGCAGCCTGTCCGAATTCCGTTGAAAGGAGTATCGAGATGAAAGCCGTTGGATTGACCCGTTATCTGCCGATCGACGACCCGCAAGCGTTGCTCGACGTCGAACTGCCGCAGCCCGTGCCGGGCCCGCGCGATCTGCTCGTGAAGGTCGAGGCGATTTCCGTGAACCCGGTCGACACCAAGGTGCGCGCGCCGAAGCCGCAGGTCGAGGAGACGCCGCGCGTGCTCGGCTGGGACGCGGCCGGCACGGTCGTCGCGGTCGGCGCCGACGTCACGCTGTTCCGGCCCGGCGACGAAGTGTTCTACGCGGGCAGCATCACGCGGCCCGGCGCGAACAGCGAATTCCACGCGGTCGACGAGCGGATCGCCGCGCTGAAGCCGCGCACGCTCGACTTCGCGGCGGCCGCCGCGCTGCCGCTCACCGCGCTGACCGCGTGGGAAGCGCTGTTCGACCGGTTGCGCGTGTCGCCGCAGGGCGCGGACGCCGGCAAGTCGGTGCTGATCATCGGCGGCGCGGGCGGCGTGGGTTCGATCGCGATCCAGCTCTCGAAGACGCTCGGCAAGTTGCACGTGATCGCGACCGCGTCGCGGCCGGCGTCGGCGGAATGGGTGCGCGCGCTGGGCGCGGATACGGTGGTCGACCATTTCGGCGACCTGCCGGCGCAGTTGCGCGAGCTCGGGCATCCGACGGTCGACTACGTGCTGATCTTCAACGATACCGACCATCATTTCCCGGCCGCGGCGGAAGTCATCCGGCCGCAGGGCGGCATTTGCACGATCGTCGAGAACGCGAAGCCGGTGCCGGTCGAATTGCTGAAGGCGAAGAGCGCCGCGTTTCATTGGGAATTCATGTTCACGCGCGCGATGTTCGAGACGCCGGACATGATCGAGCAGCACCGGATCCTCGGCGAAGTCGCGCGGCTCGTCGACGGCGGCACGCTGCGCACGACGCTCGGCGAACAGCTCGGCACGATCAACGCCGAGAACGTGCGGCGCGCGCATCGGATGCTCGAGGGCGGGCGCGCGATCGGCAAGCTCGTGCTGAGCGGGTTCTGAGCCGGGTACGCGCGATTAAGGTCGCGGCGCCGCGAACGCAAGCGGGGTAACACCCGATGCGTTTGCGGCGCATTGCGTCCCGCTTGGCGGTAGACTGGCAGCGCATCATGCATCTAAAACCGCGCGGCACGCGCGTGCCGCCGCATGACAAGGAGGTCAGCATGAGCCAACGCAGCTTGTCGGTCGCCGCATCGTGGTCGGTCGTGTTCGCGGCGGCGTGCGCCAGCGCGAGCGTATTCGCGGCGCCGCCGGTCAAGGGCAGCCTGAAGGGCGGCGGTACCGGACAGCTCGAATACACCGTCAAGGTCGACTCGAAGACCTTCGGCAACACACAGGAGACCCGCAAGATTCGCTCGGGCGAGACGGACGATTTCAACTGGAAATCGGTGCCGCCGAGCGGCGCGGTCGCGATGCCGGATGGCTGCCCGAACGCCGACAACCTGCCGCGCGACGCGAACGGCGCGATGGTGCGGCAGACCCAGGTGCGGCTCGCGCCGTCGGTCGACGCGAAGGGCGTCGCCAACGTGCAGTTGAGTTTCCAGGCGGCCGCACCGAAAGGCGCGCGCAGCGTGACGGCCGGCGGCAAGTCGCTGCAGTGTCCCGACGTCGTGTCGGTGAGCCAGGTGAAGTGGGTGTCGATTCCGACCAACGGCGGGTCGAAGTCCGTGACGATGAGCGACGGAACCAAGGTGACGGTGTCGATCAAGCATTGAGCGGTGCGCGCGAGCCGGGGCTTCTTCGGTGCGCGCGCAACCGGTTCGATTGGCGTGACGAGCAGGGCGGCGTGCGAGCAAGTCGCGCCGTGCCGCCGTTGCAATGCGTCCCGCTGCCCGCTTCGCGGTACGGCTCGCGCCGCCGCCGCCGCGCGTCACTGCGTGCGCTCTTCGAGCCGCGACGCGAGAAAGCGGTGATCGGCCGAGAACAGCCGGCGATAGGTCATCAGCACCGCGCCGACGGTGCCGAGCGCGGACGCCGCGGCGATCAGGAACATGATCACGATCTGGTAGCGCACGGCCTGCAGCGGCGACTGGCCGGCGAGCACCTGGCCCGTCATCATCCCCGGCAGGCTCACGACGCCGACCACCGCCATCTGGTTCAGCGTCGGCAGCATGCCCGCGCGCACGGCCTGGCGTGCGGCGTCCTGCGCGGCTTCCCAGCGCGTCGCACCCAGCGCGAGCGCGGTTTCGACGCGATCGCGGCGTGCCGTGAGTTCTTCCATCATCCGCTCGACGCCGAGCGAGACGCCCGTCAGCGTATTGCCGAGAATCATCCCGAGGATCGGGATCGCATACTGCGGCGCGTACCACGGATGGATGCGGATCACGACGAACAGACCGACCGCCGCGACGAACCAGCTGCTGAACCAGATCGACGCGATGCTGTCGACGCGCTGGCCGCGGTACGTGCGCTTGCCGCGCCCCGCGCCGGCGAAGCCGGCGATCAGCGTCATCAGCGCGGTGAGCGGCAGCACGACGTACCAGTGCGGATGGCCGAACACCCAGCCGAGCACGTAGCCGATCGCGAGCAACTGCACGACGGTGCGCACCGCCGCGAGCGCGAGCTTGCGGCCGAGGCCGAGCGACAGCGCCGCCGAGATCGCGCCGTTGACGGCGACGAGCGCGGCGGCGATGCCGACGTCGACTAGGCTCAGGTCCTGCAGTGCCGGGCTCATTGCGCGGCCTCCGCCGGGTTGGCCGCGTGCAGGACGCCGGCCTGCATCACGAGCCGTATCGTGCCGATCCGCGCGGCCTGGGCCGGATCGTGCGAGATCCACATGTAGGCCCGTGCGTCGGGCGCCGCGTCGAACCACGCGCCGACGAGCGCCTCGATCGCGCGCGCCGATTCGGGATCGAGCGCGGAGGTCGGCTCGTCCAGCAGCAGGACGTCGGGGTCGAGCTGCAGCACGCGCAGCAGCGCGGTAATCTGCGCTTCGCCGCCGGACAGGTCGCTCGCGCGCTTGTCGAGAAAGTCGGCGCCGCGGCCGGCCTGCGCGGCGAGCGCTTCGGCGCGCGCGCGATCGAACGCGACGTCGCGATAGATCGCGAGCGAGTAGGGGTAGCGCAATTGCGATTCGACGGTGCCGTCCATCTGCGCCGGGCGCTGGCGGACATAGGCGATGCTGCGCCGGTAACGCGGGATCGCACTGCGCCGAATCCGGCGGCCGCGCCACAGGAGGTGACCGCCGTCGAGCGGATCGAGCAGCGCGAGCGCGCGCAGCAGCACGCTCTTGCCCGACCCGGACGGTCCGGTGATAGCAATTCGCGATCCCGCGGCGAGGCTGAAATCGGTCGGGGCGAGCAGCGTCTTGCCGCTGCTGGCGTCGCGCCGCGTGATGTGCCGCGCGTCGATGAGGCCGGTGGGGGAGGTCATGTCAAAAATGAAAAAAAGCGTTAATGGCGCCGAAAGGCCGCCATCTCGTGCGCCATAATACCGATTGAAAAGCCGCAGTTGTCGTGCGCCGTTCGTCCACGCAAGCGGCCCGGCATGGTGCGGCAACACTTCAGAACAACAACGGAACCGCCATGACGCTAGCCCGAACCATCGGCAAATCGGCTGCATGGATCGTCGGTATCGTCGCGGTGCTCATCGCGGCGGCCGGCATCTTTCTCTTCACGTTCGACTGGAACCGCGCGAAACCGTGGGTCAACGAACAGGTGAGTACGGCACTTGGCCGTCCGTTCGCGATCAACGGCGATCTCAAGGTCGGCTGGCGTCGTCCCGATGGCGAGACCGGCTGGCGCGCATGGGTGCCGTGGCCGAGTTTCTCCGCCACGCAGCTCGAGATCGGCAATCCCGACTGGGCGCAGGCGCCCAAGTTCGTCACGCTCGACGCCGCGCACTTCGACCTCGCGATCCTGCCGCTGCTCGCGCATGAGATCGTGATCCCGTCGATCGACGTGGTGAATCCCGCCGTCGATCTCGAGCGGCGCGCGGACGGCAGCAATACGTGGACGTTTCAGTTCAAGCAATCGTCGCAGCCGTCGCGCTGGAAGGTGCGGCTCGACAGTTTCGGTTTCGCGAAGGGCACGGTCACGTATCGCGACGCGATCACGAAGGCCGATCTGACCGTCGCGATCGATACGCTCGGCCAGCCGATCCCGCTCGGCGACGTGTTGAAGGAGCAGGAGCAGAAGTCGCGTGCGGCGTCGGCGCAGCGCGTCGGCAAGCACGGCGCCGCGCAACTGGGCGCGAAGGTCGATGCGCAAGCCGCGTCGGGCGCGTCGGCGGCGAGTGCGGCTGCGGCCTCGGGTGCGTCGGCGGCGAGTGTCGTCGCTTCGGCGGCTGCCGGTTCGTCGGGTTCGTCGGCTTCATCCGCGCCTCCCGCGTCGGCGGCTGCCGCGTCCGGCGCGAGCGGGGCCGCGGCGCCCGCGAAGCCCGCCGGCCCGACCTATGCATTCGGGCTGAAGGTCGACGGCCGCTACAAGAACGTGCCGGTCAGCGGCACGGGCAAGGTCGGCGGCGTGCTCGCGATCCAGGATACGTCGCGGCCGTTCCCGTTGCAGGCCGACGTGAAGGCCGGCGACACGCGCCTCGCGATCGTCGGCACGCTGACCGACCCGAGGCATCTCGCGGCGCTCAACCTGCGGCTGTGGCTGCAGGGCACGTCGATGTCGCACCTTTACCAGCTCACGGGCATCACGCTGCCCGATACGCCGCCTTACGCGACCGAAGGGCGCTTGATCGGCAACTTCAAGCCGAACGCGAGCACCTTCCGCTACGAGAACTTCAACGGCCGCGTCGGCGGCAGCGATCTCGGCGGCACGCTCACCTGGGCGCAGCGCGAGCCGCGTCCGAAGCTGTCGGGCGAACTCGTGTCGAATCTGCTGCAATTCTCCGATCTCGCGCCGGTGATCGGCGCGGATACGGCCGCGAGCAAGGCCAAGCGCGGCGACACGACGCGCCAGCCGCCCGGCCGCGTGCTGCCGGTCGCGACGTTCCGTACCGAACGCTGGAGCGCGATCGATGCGGACGTGAAGTTCACCGGCCGCAAGCTGATCAAGAGCCCGGAGTTGCCGATCACCGACCTGTACACGCACATCCTGCTGCAGGACGGTGTGCTGTCGCTCGAGCCGCTGCAGTTCGGCGTCGCGGGCGGCACGCTCGCGACGAACGCGCGCCTCGACGGCAGCCGCACGCCGCTCAAGGGCCGCTTCACGCTGGCCGCGCGGCATCTGAAGCTCAAGCAGCTGTTCCCGACGCAGAAGGTGATGCAGACGGCGTTCGGCGAAATCAACGGCGACGCGTCGCTGTCGGCAACCGGCAATTCGCCGGCCGCGCTCGCGGCGACGTCGACCGGCGAAGTGAAGGCGCTCATCACCAACGGCCGCATCAGCCGCTTGCTGATGGAGGCCGCGGGGTTGAACGTCGCGAACGTCGTCTACGAGAAGCTGTTCGGCAACCGCGACGTCAACATCAACTGCGCGGCCATCGATTTCGTCGCGACTGACGGCATGCTCGACCCGAAGGTCTTCGCGCTCGATACCGACGATGCGCTGATCAACGTCGACGGCCCGATCAACCTGCGCGACGAATCGCTCGACCTGAAGATCCACCCGCACACGAAGGGATTCCGGATCTTCTCGCTGCGCTCGCCGTTGTATGCGAAGGGCACGTTCAAGAACCCGAAGGTCGGCGTCGATGCGGGCGCGCTCGCGCTGCGCGCCGGCGCGATGGTCGGGCTCGGGCTGATCAACCCGTTCGCGGCGCTGATCCCGCTGATCGCGCCGAGCAACAACCGGGACGTGCCGTGCTCCGAGTTGTTCGGGCAGATGAAGGCGCAGGCCGCGCAGAAGGCGGCCAAGAAGGCCGGCAAGTAATGCTCAGCCGCCGGAGCGGCTTGCTCCGGTGCGCTCGAGCGCCGGCTGTGCGACGCCGCCGCGGGCGTTCAGCGGCGGGCGCGTGCCCAGACGAGCACCGGTTCGACCTCCCGGCCGCCGATCCGGATCGGGCCGGCGGTGCCGAGTTGCAGCCGGTCGCCGTCCAGGCTGACGACACGCTGCTGGACGTTGCCGATCCAGTTCGGATACAGGCTGACGTCCATTTCATGAGTCAACGTGCCGTCGTCGTCGACGTTGAAGGGGCCTGAATACGCAATGTAGCCGTGCGCCGCGGCCGCGCGCTCCTCGACGCTGCCGCCCTGCAGGTCGCCGTCCGCGTAAGGCGGGCGGCCGGCCGCCATCAGCTGCGCGGACATGTAGCCGTCGGGCGTATAGAGGATCCAGCCCCGCGCGTCGCGGCCGAGCGGATAGGTGACGGTCCCGCCGTCACGCGGGCGGATTTCGTCGGACACGAGGCGCCATGCGCCGACGAGTCGTTCGCGAAGCTGGCTGGCGAGCATGCGGGATTCCGGTAGGACGGCGGTGACGCGCGTGCCGTCGTGTTGACGGGCCGCCGGGCGGCGGGCCGGCGTGGCCGGAATGCGCTGCCGGGGCGGGGCGGTCGGCAGTTTCTCCGACACCTGCTAAAATACACGGTTTTCCGTCGATTTCTCTCTTACGGGACCTGCCGTGCTTTCTACTGCCAACATCACGATGCAATTCGGGCCGAAGCCCTTGTTCGAGAATATCTCGGTCAAATTCGGCGAGGGCAACCGCTACGGTCTGATCGGCGCGAACGGCTGTGGCAAGTCGACCTTCATGAAGATCCTCGGCGGCGACCTCGAGCCGAGCGCCGGCAACGTCGCGCTGGAGCCGAACGTGCGCCTCGGCAAGCTGCGCCAGGACCAGTTCGCGTACGAAGACGTGCGCGTGCTCGACGTCGTGATGATGGGCCACACCGAGATGTGGGCCGCGATGACCGAGCGTGACGCGATCTACGCGAACCCGGAAGCGACCGACGACGACTACATGCACGCGGCCGAGCTCGAAGGCAAGTTCGCCGAATACGGCGGCTACGACGCCGAAGCGCGCGCGGGCGCGCTGCTGCTGGGCATCGGCATCGAGGAGAAGTTCCACAACGGCACGATGGCCGACGTCGCGCCGGGCTGGAAGCTGCGCGTGCTGCTCGCGCAGGCGCTGTTCTCGAAGCCGGACGTGCTGCTGCTCGACGAACCGACCAACAACCTCGACATCAACTCGATCCGTTGGCTCGAGCACACGCTCAACGAGTACAACTCGACGATGATCATCATCTCCCACGATCGTCACTTCCTGAACTCGGTGTGCACGCACATGGCCGACATGGACTTCGGCACGCTGAAGGTCTGGCCGGGCAACTACGACGACTACATGCTCGCATCGGCCCAGGCGCGCGAGCGCCAGGCGGCGGCGAACGCCCGCGCGAAGGAGCGCGTGGCCGAACTGCAGGACTTCGTGCGCCGCTTCTCGGCGAACAAGTCGAAGGCGCGCCAGGCCACCAGCCGCGCGAAGCAGATCGACAAGATCAAGATCGAGGAATTCAAGCCGTCGTCGCGCCAGAACCCGTTCATCCGCTTCGAGTTCGAGAAGAAGCTGCACAACGTCGCGGTGGTCGCCGAAGAGATCACGAAGAAGTACGAGCGCACGATCTTCCAGAACTTCAACCTGTCGGTGCAGCCGGGCGAGCGCATCGCGATCATCGGCGAGAACGGCGCGGGCAAGACGACGCTGCTGCGCTCGCTGCTCGGCAACCTGCCGCTCGATCACGGCACGGTGAAGTGGGCCGAGAACGCGAATGTCGGCTACATGCCGCAGGACACGTACGAGGAATTCCCGGACGACATCACGCTGATGGACTGGATCGACCAGTACCGCAAGGACGGCGACGACGAAACGATGGTGCGCGGCACGCTGGGCCGCCTGCTGTTCTCGTCGGACGACATCAAGAAGTCGGTGAAGGTGCTGTCGGGCGGCGAGAAGGGCCGCATGATCTGGGGCAAGCTGATGCTCGGCCGCCACAACGTGCTGCTGATGGACGAGCCGACCAACCACATGGACATGGAGTCGATCGAGTCGCTGCAGATCGCGCTCGAGCAGTTCGAAGGCACGCTGATTTTCGTGTCCCACGACCGCGAGTTCGTGAGCGGGCTGGCGAACCGGATCATCGAAGTGCGCACGGACGGGACGCTGTTCGACTTCGGCGGGAATTATGAGGAGTTCCTGGCGAGCCAGGGGCAGGAGTAAGTGCCCCGAGGTTTCCTCCGGGCGTGAGGCCAGGTCGGGCATCACCGCACGGAGCGAACCGCCAGAAGTGCTACGGGCCCGCATCGACAGCCATGTCGATGCGGGCTTTTTCATATCCGCCGGCCCGAACCCCGTCGTGCCGTGCATGCCGGTTTCCTCTGCTTGATCGACTTCGGGTAAATTACCCACCCAACACCCCCATCATTCCCCATTTCACCCGGAGCCGCCCTCGATGCAGGACCATCCTCTCCCGCTCGACCTGTCCTGCCTTGCGCCCAGCCTGTACGCGCAGGGCACCGAGGAGGGCATCCTGTCGCGCCTGATGGAGCGGATCGCGCCGACCCACCGCTTCTGCGTCGATATCGGCGCGAGCGACGGCCTGCGCAACAGCAATACCGCGCGGCTGCTGCGCGAACAGGATTGGGCCGGCGTACTGGTGGAAGGCAGCGCATACCGGTTCGGCAAGCTTGCCGCGCACTACGCCGGTGCGGAGCGCGTCCGCCTGCATCACGATCGCGTCCAGCCCGACACGGTCGATCAACTGCTCGCCGGGGCGAACGTGCCGGCCGACTTCGACCTGCTGTCGATCGACATCGACGGCAACGATTACTGGGTGTGGCGCGGCCTGCAAGCGTTCCAGCCGCGCATCGTCGTGATCGAATACAACCCGTACTACACGCCGCCCGAGCGCTGGGTCATGTGCTTCAATCCGGACCACGAATGGGACGGCTCGACCTATTACGGCGCGAGCCTCGAATCGCTCGTGCATCTTGGCAGGCAGAAGGGCTATGAGCTTGTGTGCTGCGACGACATGGGCAACAACGCGTTCTTCGTGCGGCGCGACCTGTACCCGCTGCTCGGCATCGCGAACAACGACCCGTCGGTGTTGTTCCGGCCGGCGATGTACAAGCTGCGCTACGTCGGACACAACACGTTCCTGACCGGCCATCCGTATCGGCACGGGCCGGCCGAGCACATCTGAATGGATACGCTCGCCGCCACCTTCGACGAGATTCGCGACGCCTACGGGCTCGGTCGCGGCGGGCTGCCGACGCAGGTCAGCGAGCGGGTGTGGCATCTGCCGACCGACAGCGGCGCAGGCGTGGCAGTCAAGCGCTATGCCGGCGAACACCATGCGCGTGCGATGAAGGAAACCGCCGTCCTCGCGCATCTGGAAACGCACGGCGATACTCGCTTCCATGTGCAGACGCTGAAGCGTACAAGGTCCGGCGAATCGCTTTGGTCGGGACAAAACTCCCATGCGATGCTGACGCGCTGGGAGGCAGGCCAGTTCAGAACCTACGATACGTTCTCGACAACCGAATGGGATGCGCTCGGCGCCAGTCTGGCCGCATTGCACGTGAGTCTCGAACAACTGCATCTGCCGTCGCTCGACACGATCCATGCGCGGCTGACCTCCATCGACGCGGATGCGATACGCGGCAGCCTGCTGGATGCACTCGATCGAGCCGATGCGAACGCTGCCGCCGCCCCGAACCTGCGCCGCTACGTCGATCTCGCGCTGCGCATGCTCGACCGCTACTATCCGGGCAGCATCGAAGCGTTTCCGGCCGACGACCCGCAGCATCCCGTTCACAACGACTACAACCAATTCAACTATCTGTTCACGGGTACGCTGCCGCCGTTGATCCTCGACTGGGAAGCGTCGATCGGTGCGCCGCGCGAATACGAACTGGTGCGATGCCTGAATCATTTGCCGCTGGAGGCGCCGGACCGCGCGGAAGCGTTCGTGCGTGCGTACCAGCGAGTGCGGCCGGTGAACCCGGCAAACATCGCATGGGCGGTCGATGCCGCATGCTTGCAGCACGCGCTGAAGCTGTGGATCGTGCAAGGCTGGCTCGACGATCCGTCGCGCTTCGCGTCGCATCTGAACGGCGCGGCGACGATGGCGTCCGCGATGGTGGACGCGCGTGGCCATCTGATCGATTTCTTTTCCCGTTGCGTGGAAGCAGGAAGCTGATGTGAGTACGAGCCCGAACGAGATCCCGAATCGGCCGCGCGCCGGCGAGCGGCAGCACGTGTTTCCGCCGCCGCTCGATCGCGATTACCGCGTCGAGGACGGACGCGTCCAGACGCGCTCGCTGGAAGCGCATATCGTCGATCACTGCAACCTCACTTGCGCGGAATGCTGCTCGCTGTCGCCGCTTCTGCCCGAGTGGCATGCGAGCCCCGCATCGATCGAAGCCGATTTGCGCAAGGCCGCGAAGGTGTTGCGCCCGCGCATGTTCAAGCTGGTTGGCGGTGAGCCGCTCCTGCATCCGGCGCTCGTCGAAATCGTCGAGCGCGCGCGCGGCACCGGCATCGCGCCCGTGATCTCGGTCACGACGAACGGCCTGAAACTCGGCGAGATGCCCGACGCGTTCTGGCAAGCGGTGGATGCGCTGACGATCTCGCGCTATCCGAAGCCGGCGCTTTCCACCGATCTGGTCGCGCATGTCGAGCGCCAGGCCGAGCGCTTCGACGTGCGTCTGAACTGGAAAGTGCAGGACGTGTTCACGACGATGAACCGCGCACAGCCCGGCACGGATCGCGACGAGGCCCGACGCCTTTATCACGATTGCTGGATCCGGGAGCGCTGCCATATGATTCGCGACGGCATGTTCTACACGTGCACGCGCCCCGCGCATTTCCATACGTTGTACAAGGGCGAGAAGGACTTTCAGGCCGACGGCCTGCCGCTGCGCGACGACGCCGGCATGCTCGACGCGATGCTCGCGTATCTGCAACGCGAGACGCCGCTCGAAGCGTGCCTGCATTGTCGGGGCGGCAGCGCGCCGGTCGCGCCGCATCGCATCCTGAAACGCATTGAAGTGGACACCTTGAAGGCTCGTTATCCATGATCGTCGGCACGCGCGACTCGTTCGGTTTCGATCGTCTGCACTACCATCCGCGCAGCGGCGTGTCGGCATCCGGCATCCGCGCCGTATTGCGGGCGTCGGGGCAACCGGCCGGCGCGCCGGACGCGGCCGCCATCGCGGGCTACCTGAGCGGCGAGCGTCTCGTCGGCCGTACCGTGCTGCGCGACGTGCTCGCGGTGCCGCCCGGTCATGCATTGATCCGGTCGCCGCAAGGGCTGACGGTGCAGCCGGCGCCCGAGCGGCCACGGCCAGCCGATCTCGACGCCGTGCTGTGCGCATCGCTGCAGCGCGCGCTCGACAGCGGCAAGCGGGTCGCGCTGGCGCTGAGCGGCGGGCTCGATTCGGCGCTGCTGCTCGCGTTGCTGCGCGAACTCGGCGCGTTGCGGCACGTGACGGCCTACATCCTTGCGACCGACATGCCCGATTACTGCGAACGCGACGCGGCGCTCGAACTGGCCGCGCAGATGCAGGCGAACGTGAAGATCGTGCGCGCGAACGAGGCCGATTTCGTCGCGGCGCTGCCGAGAACGACCCATGCGGTCGAGGAACCGATGTTCAACCTGCATCCGGTCGCGAAGCTGCTGCTGGCCGACGCGATGGCGGCGGACGGCGTCGAGGTGGCGATTACCGGCGACGGCGCGGATCAGGTCTTGCGCCGCGACCGCTCGGCCAACTATCTGCCGCTGTGCCATGCGCTGTTCGACGCCGCGTCGGTCGACCTGCATCCGCCGTTCGTCGATGCCGCCGTCGTCGCGCATCTGACGAGCATCGCGCCCGACCCGAACAAGCAGTGCTTGCGCGATCTCGGTGCGCGCCTGAATCTGCCGGACCGTCTCGTGCACGGCCCCAAGCGCGGGCGGCTCGCGCCGGCGATGAATCTCGCGACGCTGCTCGATCGCGGCCGCACGCAGGCACTGGCCGATACGCTCGGCCTCGCCGCGCCCACGTTGCAGGCGGATACCGAACGCGTGCTGTGGACGACGCTGACACTGCTTCTCGATCATCTCGATCGCCTTCACCGCGATGCCGCGCATCGCCCAACCTGAGCCGCTCATGAAACGCATCCTGTTCTGCGTGGTGCCCGAGAAGGGCCACGTCAATCCGTGCATCGGCCCGGCCCAGCATCTGCGCGCCGCCGGCTGCGACGTCGCGTTCTATGCGCCGGCCGACATCAGCGCACAGCTCGACGGCGCGGGCGGCTTCGCGTTCGTCGGGCCGCGCGAGACGCCCGAGCGCCACGACCTGTCGCGCGGCGCGAGCTTCGCCGCGAACATTCGCGACGCCGACTGGCTGCGGCACTGGATCCGCACGCTGCTGATCGACCTCGCGCCCGCGCAGGTGGACGGCATTCGCGCGGTGCTGCGCGAATGGCAGCCCGACGTGGTCGTGATCGATCCGCTGCTCTATGCGGCGGCGATTGCCGCCGAGCTGGAAGGGCTGCCGTGGGTGTCGATGTCCAATTCGCTGAATCCGGTGCTGCCGGACGATCTCGATTCGGAACTGCTGCGCACGGTGCGATGGCTCGAACCGGAACGCGCGCGCCTGTTCGCGCGCTACGGCCTCGACGCGCGCTTTCGCGGTTGCGACGTGCTGTCGCCGCACCTGACGCTCGCGTTTACGACCGACGCGCTGGTCGGCGCGCCGCCGCCCGGCGTCGAGCTGGTCGGCCCCGCGATGCCGTCTGGCCCGCGCGGCGACGAGACGGTGTTTCCGTGGGAACGCCTCGACGCGGATCGCCCGCTCGTCTATATGTCGCTCGGCAGCCAGCTTTACTACCACCCGGACCTGTTCGCGAAGGTGATCGACGCGACGCGTGCGACGGCCGCGCAACTGGTGCTGTCGGTGGGCGAACTGGTCGATTCGAATCTGCTGCCGGGGGGTGACGAACGCGTGATCGCGGTGCGTTACGCGCCGCAACTGGCGTTGCTGCGGCGCACGCACGCGTTCGTCAGCCACGGCGGCGCGAATTCGGTGATGGAGTCGCTCGCGTGCGGCGTGCCGATGCTGCTGTCGCCGTTCTGCAACGACCAGTTCCATTCGGCGCATTTCGTCGAGCGGGCCGGCGCCGGATGCGTGCTCGATCTGCGGCAGGCCGGCGTCGCGGCCATTACCGACGCGCTCGAACGCCTGTTGCGTGCCGGATCGTTGCGCGAGCAGGCGGCGCGGATCCGCGACAGCTATGCCGCGTGCGACGGCTCCGCGCAAGCGGCCCGCCTGATCAGCGCACTCGCTTCAGGAAGCCGCCTGGCGACAGCGTCATGAGCACCCGGTCCTCGATGTCGTGGTCGATTTCGAACCGGTCGTCGCGGCCAAGAAATTCGCGCGCGGCCGTGGCCGGGTTGTTGCCTCGGCCGTACGGCTTGCCGTCGAACATCGACTCGGGCAGGTACTCCATGATCGTGTCCATCACGATCGCGTAGCTGCCGGGCGTCACGAACGGCGCATAGCATTCGAGTTCGCGCAGCACGTGCGCGTGCGTATGCGTGAGATCGAGAATCGCCATCACGCGCGCGCCGTCGCCGATCTGCGCGCGCACCGACGCGAGCGTGTCGGCCGCGCACGATTCGCCTTCGATCAGCACCATGCGGTGGGCGAGCCGGTGCGCGTGCAGGCGCTGGCGGACCTCGTCGCGCAGGCGCGGCTCGATCGCGACGACGCGGCCATCGGTGCCCGCCAGCTCCAGCATCGACGCGGTGAACACCACGCCGCCGCCCGCCGCGATGCCGGTCTGCACGATGCAGTCGGGACGCTCGCGCCAGATGAGTTCCTGCAGCGCGAGCATGTCGCCGGGCAGATGGAAGAAGCGCTCGCCGAGCCAGCGGGTCTGGAACAGATGGCCGAATTCGGCGGCGCGCGTCAGCCATTCGATGTTGATGTCCCGCATGCGGGCCGAAGGACGCTCTGACATGGTCGATGCAACGAGTAGGAGTGACGTGAAAACGCTGGAATCGTGGCTTCACCGGTACTGGAACACCGGGCCGGCGCGCCTGCGGGCGCTGGCGTCGGGCCATACTAACAAAACGTATCTCGTCGAGGGCGATGCGGGGCGCACGGTGCTGCGCGTGTCGTGGTCCGGCAAGCCGGTCGCGCAGATGCGGCGCGAGGCGTCGATACTCGCGCGTCTCGGCGAGGCGCGCACGGTGTCGACGCTGCCCGCGCTGCCGCGGCTGCGGCCGACCGTCGACGCGCAACCCGGCGTGCAGACGCCCGATGGAAGCTGGTTGCATCTGTTCGAGCATATCGACGGCCGTCCCGGCCCGCCGGACGACCTGCATGCGGGGGCGATCGACGCGATGCGCACGCTCGCGCATCTGCATGCGGCGCTGGCCGCGATACCCGCCGGCGAAGCGGCGCCGCTGGCGTGGCTGTCGGCCCGTCATGCGCGCGTCGCGGCGCGCGCGATGCCGTCGCTGCCGGCCGGCTTGAGCGACGACTACGGCACGGTGATCCGGCGGATCGGCACGCATCTCGACGCGGCGGCATCGTGGTTGACGGGGCCGGTGCATTGGCTGCACGGCGACTATCACGCGGGCAACCTGCTGTATGTCGGCAATGCGGTGAACGGCGTGCTGGATTTCGACGACGTGGGGCAGGGCGCGCAATGGATCGAGGCCGCCTTTGCGTCGTTCGCGCTGTCGCGCGATGTGGGCCGGGACGATGGCTTCGTGTTCGACCGCGGGCGATGGGCGGCCGGCCTGGAGGCTTATGCGGCGACGCGGCCGGATGCGGCGCCGGCGTGGCTGCGCGACAACCACGACGCGCTGATGACGCTGTTCTGCGCGGATCAGACGCTGATCCATCTCGAGGCCGCGCAGCGCGGGCTGTGGATGCCGGGGCCCGGGATCGGTTTCCTTGGCGGCTGGCGCCAGTTGCTGGACGGGACGGTGCCCGCGGGTTAGCGGGGCGTCGCGTCGGCGCGCCGCCGGTTCAGGAACAGGCGCACGGCTTCGACCGTGTTGGGCCGCGCTTCGCCATGCCGCGACCCGTCGTGCAGGCAGAACAGCACGTCGCGCTGCCGCGCCGTGCAAGCGTCGACATGCGCGCACATCGCGTCGAACAGCGCCTGGGGTGACGGGGGCGGTCGCTGCCAGTCGTCCAGTATCGCGGTCCAGCCGGTGTGTTCGCGCCGCAGGCGCGCGAGCACGGCCGCGCGATCGTCGTGCGGCATCAACCCGTACGGAAGGCGCAGCGGGATCGTGTCGGGCGCGGCAAGGCCGGCGCGGCGGTAGACGTCGCGGATCAGCGCATCGGTTGCATCGATCTCGTCGATCAGTGCGGCGTCCGCGAGCGCGCCCGGTTTCGCATGCGAATAGGTGTGATTGCCGAGCCGGTGGCCTTCGCGCGCGATTCTCGTCGCAACGTCGAGCGCGCGTGGCAAGTGCTGGCCGAGCACGAAGAACGTCGCCGCGCACGAGGCGTCGCGCAGCACGTCGAGCAGCGCGGGCGTCGACGGGCCGGGGCCGTCGTCGAAACTGAGGTGAATGGACGTCATGGATTGCCAGGCTCGCTCACTGAACTGGCTCGATGGCCAGCGGGCAGGTGCCGACCGGCCGCAGCCGGGAGCCGGTCCATTCGTAGAAGAAGCGGGCCGCTTTCGCGTGGCCGTCGCCGCAATCGTCGTTGAAGCAGCCTGCGACGATCAGCAGCCTGCTGCCGGCACGGAAGTCGACGCGCTCGTCGTCGTTGCCCATCACGCCCGAGATGGCCGTCACGCCGGGCATCGTGTACGTCGCGCCCGTGTTCTTGTCGAGGATCGCGAAATTTCGGCAATCCGTTCCGCAACCCCAGATCGCGACGCGGTAGTGGCCGGCAAAATTGGCCGGTCGGGCGAATGCGTCACGAATGACGGTGCGGTACAGGCGCGCTTCGCTGCTGGCGAGCCGAGGCGCGCCAGCAGGTTTGCGCGGCGCGCGGGTGGCGGCCGGCGCCGGATAACGGTCGAACGAAGGCGAGGCGCAGGTCGCGGCCGCCGCGGCCGCGGGTGCCGCACCGGCGGTACCGGCGCCGGCCATCGGCGCGATCGAGGCGCCGGCGATCAGCAGAAGTCGATGGGCGAGCGTCACGCGCGTGTTCTTCATGTTCGAGAGGGATGTCGGGCCGCAGCGGCCGAGCTGCCGGCGACGACGATTCTATGACGCTTCGCGCGGGGCGGCGACACGGAATGGCTGTCGTGCGCTTGCCGCCCCCGCGATGCCGCGCGGAATCGCTCCGTCGAGCGTCGTCAAACCGCCGCGATATCACGCTGCCTGACGTTTCACGCCGCCTCTGCGCGGCTCAATCGGCCAGCCGCTTGTCGGCGAGCGCCTTGCAGCAGTCCTCGTACACCCACTGCACGAGTTTGGCCCGATAGTCGAGATCGTCGGTATCGACGATTTCCTCGACCGCGTCGCGCGCCCACGACGCGTCGACGAAGCCTGCATGCCGCTTCGCGATGTCCTGCGCGAGCGCCGCGAGCCTGGCGACCGCGAGCCAGTCGGCCTGGCGGTGATGGCGGTCGAGCCAGCGGTGCGCGGCCTGGACCTGGAACGCGGCGTCCGGCCAGGATTCGTTGAGGTAAAACGCGCCGAGGTTGCCGCAGGTGAGCCAGCAAAGCAGCTCCAGGCGGTCTTGCGAGCCGAGGGTATGGGATGCGTCGGACATGGCAGCGCTCACGAAGTGCGTCGATTCCGGGCGGCGCCGGCCGCAACGGGCCGATGCCGATAGTAAAAACATAGCACGATGCGGGCCCGGCCGCGCACCCGGGCGGACGCTGACGCGGCGTTGGCCGGACGAAGGCGCCGCCGGCCATGCGCGCGGGCGGCGGAGCGCCGGCGCGGGGCCTCGCCGGTCCTTTCGGACGGCTGTCATTCGTCACACCAGCCACCGAAACGCTCGCTAGAATGGCGGCTTCCCTGGAGGCGGAACACGATGAAAATCTACGACCAGTTCTACATCGACGGCGCATGGCGCAAACCGGCCGGCACCGGCACGATCGACGTGATCGATTCGGGCACCGAAGCCGTGATCGGCCGGATTCCCGAGGGCGTCGCGTCCGACGCGCAGGCCGCGATCCGCGCGGCGCGCGCGGCCTTCGACGCGTGGGCGGCCACGCCGGCCGCGACGCGCGCGGGTTACCTGCGCAAGATCGTCGAGCATCTGCAGGCGCGCAGCGAGGAACTCGCGCAGTCGATCACCGGCGAAGTCGGCATGCCGATCAAGTTGTCGCGGGCGATCCAGGTCGGCGGCCCGATCTACAACTGGAAGGCGTATGCGAAGCTCGCCGAATCGTTCGAATTCGACGCGCGGGTCGGCAATTCGCTGGTGGTGCGCGAGCCGGTCGGCGTCGTCGCGGCGATCACGCCGTGGAACTACCCGCTCAACCAGGTCACGCTGAAGGTCGCGCCGGCGCTCGCGGCCGGCTGCACGGTGGTGCTGAAGCCGTCGGAAGTCGCGCCGCTGAACGCATTCATGCTCGCCGAAGCGATCCACGAGGCCGGGCTGCCGGCCGGCGTGTTCAACCTGGTGTGCGGGTATGGCCCGGTCGTCGGCGAGGTGCTGGCCAGCGATCCGGACGTCGACATGGTGTCGTTTACCGGCTCGACGCGCGCGGGCAAGCGCGTGGCCGAGCTGGCGGCCGCGGGCGTCAAGCGCGTCGCGCTCGAGCTGGGCGGCAAGTCGGCGTCGGTGATCCTCGACGATGCCGATTTCGCGACGGCCGTGAAGGGCACGGTCAACGCGTGCTACCTGAACGCGGGCCAGACCTGCTCCGCGCATACGCGGATGCTGGTGCCGCAAGCGCGCTACGAAGAGGCGCGCGAGCTCGCGAAGGCGGCCGCCGAGTCGTACGTCGCGGGCGACCCGCGGCACGAGGCGACGCGCCTCGGCGCGCTGGCGTCGGCCGCGCAGCAGCAGCGCGTGCAGGCGTATATCCAGCGCGGCATCGACGAAGGCGCGGAACTCGTGACGGGCGGCACCGGATTGCCGGCAGGGCTCGAAAAGGGTTTCTTCGTGAAGCCGACCGTGTTCGGCCGCGTCGATCCGAAATCGACGATCGCGCAGGAAGAGATCTTCGGGCCGGTGCTGTCGATCATCACGTATCGCGATGAAGACGAGGCCGTGCGGATCGCGAACGATTCGCCGTACGGGCTCGGCGGTGCGGTGTGGGCAGGCAGCGACGAGCGCGCGATGCGCGTCGCGCGCCGCATCCGCACGGGGCAGGTCGACATCAACGGCGGCACGTGGAACGCCGCCGCGCCGTTCGGCGGCTTCAAGCAGTCGGGGTACGGCCGCGAGAACGGCGTGTACGGGCTCGAAGAGTATCTCGAGTACAAGTCGATACAGTTGAAGCCGGCGAAGCCGGCCTGAACGCCGCTCGCGGCCCGAATCGGAAACGGCACGCTCGCGTGCCGTTTTTTTCTTGACGGCCGTCAAGGTGCGCGGCGGTGGATCGTCGATCATCGCGGTTCCGATGTTCCGACGAGGTTTCAGATGACCGTACGCACTTCCTTTCCGCCGCTGACGATCCGCGGCCGCACCTTGCTGCCCGTCGTGCAGGGCGGCATGGGCGTCGGCATCTCCGCGCACCGGCTGGCGGGCAGCGTCGCGCGCGAAGGCGCGGTCGGCACGATCGCGAGCATCGACCTGCGCCACCATCATGCGGATCTGCTCGCGCGTTGCCGCGCGCAACCCGATCGCGCGACGCTCGAGGCGGCGAACCTCGACGCGCTCGCGCGCGAGATCCGTCTCGCGAAAACGTACAGCGAAGGCCGCGGGATGATCGCGGTCAACGTGATGAAGGCGGTGAGCGCGCATGCGGACTACGTGCGGGTCGCGTGCGACGAGGGCGCGGACGCGATCGTGATGGGCGCGGGCCTGCCGCTCGATCTGCCCGACCTCACGCAAGGGCGCGACATCGCGCTGATCCCGATCCTGTCGGACAGCCGCGGGATCGCGCTGGTGCTGAAGAAGTGGATGAAGAAGGGCCGCTTGCCCGATGCGATCGTGATCGAGCATCCGGCGCACGCGGGCGGCCACCTCGGCGTCACGCAGCTCGACGACATGCACGACGGCCGCTTCGATTTCGCGCGCGTGCTCGACGAGACCGCGCAGGTGATGGCGTCGCTCGGTGTCGCCCGCGACACGATCCCGCTGATCGTGGCCGGCGGGATCAACAGCCACGACACGGTGCGCGCGGCGTTCGCGGCCGGCGCGAACGGCGTGCAGGTCGGGACGCCGTTCGCGGTGACCGAAGAGGGCGATGCGCATCCGCGTTTCAAGCGCGTGCTTGCCGATGCGACGCCCGACGACATCGTCGAATTCGTCAGCGTGACGGGGCTGCCGGCACGTGCGGTGAAGACGCCGTGGCTCGATCGTTACCTGCGCAACGAGACGCGCATTCGCAACAAGCTCGGCGCGTTCAGGCAGCGTTGCCCGACCGCGCTCGAATGCCTGAGCGTATGCGGGCTGCGCGACGGCATCGAGAAATTCGGCCACTTCTGCATCGACACGCGGCTCGCGGCCGCGCTGCGCGGCGACGTCGCGAACGGGCTGTTCTTCCGCGGCCGCGAAGCGTTGCCGTTCGGCCGCGCGATCCGCAGCGTGCGCGATCTGCTCGACCTGCTGCTGACGGGCAGTGCGACCGAGCCTGCGGCAAACCGTCCCACGTTTACGCTGGCTTGACCAATATCAAGATGACGAAAAGACCCTACAGGGAGAATGGAAACCATTCTTTGGGGGTCCGTACCATGCATAAAACGATTCGAACTTGTGTCACCACCGCCGCCGTCGCGGCGAGCGTCCTCGCGATGCCGTCGCTGTCGTACGCGGCATCGCCGGGGGACGGCATCAATCAGGGTGACGTACTGGTTCGGCTTCGCGCGATCAGCATCCAGCCGAACGAGCGCGCGAGCGACACGCTCGGCGCGATCAACACGGGCGTGAACAACGCGATCGTGCCCGAGCTCGACTTCACGTACATGATCCGCGACTACCTGGGCGTGGAACTGATTCTCGGCACGTCGCGGCACCAGATGACGTCGAGCCTCGGCAATCTCGGCGGCGTGGGCGTGCTGCCGCCGACGCTCTTGCTGCAGTATCACTTCAACCATGCCGGCAAGGTGCGTCCGTACGTCGGCGCCGGGTTGAACTACACGTACTTCTACAACAACGGGCTCAACGTCGGCGGGCAGGGTGTGTCGATCAACAAGAGCAGCTTCGGCCCCGCGCTGCAGTTCGGCGTGGACGTGCAGTTGACGAAGAAGGTGTTCATGAACGTCGACGTGAAGAAGATCTGGATGAGCACCGATGCGACGTTGGGCGACAAGGGCATCGGCACGCTGCACATCGATCCGCTGATCGTCGGCGTGGGCGTCGGGATGAAGTTCTAGACGCGACTGTAAAAGAACAGAGTTGGGGTTGGCGGCATGGCGGTCGGCATGCCGCTCTTTTTTTGTGCGCGCGGATTTACAGCTTGTCGTACTGGAAGCGCATCGCGGTGCCTTCGCGCGTGATGCGTTCCCACACCGCCCGCTTTTCGTCATCGCTCAGGAATACCCAGTTCGAGACTTCGACGGCCGTGCGGCCGCAGCCCTTGCAGACTTCGTCGAAAAGCGTCGAGCACACGCCGATGCAGGGGCTGTCGGGGAGGTCGTGAAGATTGGAGGCCATCGGCAGGGTTCGCGCAGTTGAATCGTGAGCCGCCATTTTAATGCATCGCGGCGGCCCGGCCGGGCGTCGCCGCCCGCATGTCGTCCCGCGCGGGAGCGCGACAGTCCGGCCGGGCGTTGCGCGCGGCCGTCGAACGGGCCGCCCGCCATGCAAACGCGGATTCGCCGCCGTCCGCTTTTGCCGGTGGACAACCGCCGATTACCCGATAGAATTCCCCCGGAACGCCCCGCCGCACGGGCGGCTCGACCGACCGGCGGCGGGAATCTGTTCCGTTTGCGCGACACCGGCATGATTTTTTTGTGACGGGGCGCGAATGATGGTAGTTTTCGGGGTTTTCGAGGGGCGGCGCGCCGGAATGCGCCGCCATGACGAGGCAGACGGCAGCCGGGCAATGCGTCCGGCCGAAGGGAGAACGGGATGAAAGCAAAGGTAGTGGGCCGGTTCGCGGCGCTCGCGCTGTGCGTGGGCGCATCGGCGGCAGCGGCGAAGGATACGCAGCTCAATGTCTATAACTGGTCGGACTACATTGCGAAGGACACGATCCCGAACTTCGAGAAGCAGACGGGCGTCAAGGTCCGCTACGACAACTACGACAGCGACGACACGCTGCAGGCGAAGCTGCTGACGGGCAGCTCGGGCTACGACATCGTCGTGCCGACCAGCAACTACGCGGGCAAGCAGATCGCCGCCGGCATCTTCGCGCCGCTCGACAAGTCGAAGCTGCCGAACCTCAAGTACCTCGATCCGCAACTGATGGCGCTCGTCGCCGGCGCGGATCCGGGCAACAAGTACTCGGTGCCCTGGGCGTACGGCACGACCGGTCTCGCGTACAACCTGACGAAGGCGCAGCAGGCCCTCGGCAAGGTGCCGCTCGACAACTGGGACATCCTGTTCAAGCCGGAAAACATCGCGAAGCTGAAGACCTGCGGCGTGTCGGTGCTCGACGCGCCCGACCAGATGTTCGCGGCGACGCTGCACTACATCGGCAAGGATCCGATGAGCACGAACCCGGCCGACTACAAGGCCGCGATGGACGTACTGAAGAAGATCCGCCCGTACATCACCCAATTCAACTCGTCGGGCTACATCAACGACCTGGTCGGCGGCGACATCTGCTTCGCGTTCGGCTGGTCGGGCGACGTCGTGATCGCGAAGCATCGCGCGATCGAGGCGAAGAAGCCGTACAAGGTCGAGTACTACATTCCGAAGGGCGGCGCGCCGGTGTGGTTCGACGTGATGGCGATCCCGAAGGACGCGAAGAACAAGGAAGCCGCGCTGCAGTGGATCAACTACATCGAGGATCCGAAGGTGCACGCGGCGATCACCAACGCGGTGTACTACCCGAGCGCCAACACCGAGGCACGCAAGTACGTGCGGCCCGACGTCGCGAACGACCCGGCCGTCTACCCGCCGGCCGACGTCGTGAAGACGCTGTTCCTGCTCAAGCCGCTGCCGCCTGAAATCCAGCGTCTGCAGACGCGTCTGTGGACCGAGTTGAAGTCGGGCCGCTGACGCGAGCCGAAGTGAACCCGCGGTCATGAAGCCCCTGGTGCCCCCGGGGGCTTTGTTCGTCTAACGCAGGAGAGAAGCAGCACATCATGAATAGCCAGTCGGGCGCGCCGGTTGCGGGCGCGCCGTTCTCCGTTTCCTCCTCCGGCGCCGATGCGCGCGCCGAGAACTTCATCCAGATCGTTGACGTCGTCAAGAAATTCGGCGACACCGAAGCCGTGCGCAGCGTCAACCTGACCGTGCGCCAGGGCGAGCTGTTCGCGCTGCTCGGCAGCTCGGGCTGCGGCAAGTCGACGTTGCTGCGGATGCTCGCGGGCCTCGAGACGGTCACGTCGGGCAAGATCCTGATCGACGGCGAGGACCTCGCGCAGATGCCGCCGTACAAGCGGCCCGTGAACATGATGTTCCAGTCGTATGCGCTGTTCCCGCACATGTCGGTCGAGTCGAACGTCGCGTTCGGGCTCAAGCAGGAAGGCACGCCGAAGGCCGAGCTGAAGGCGCGTGTCGCGTCCGCGCTCGAACTCGTGCAGATGGGCAAGTACGCGAAGCGCAAGCCGCACCAGTTGTCCGGCGGCCAGCAGCAGCGTGTCGCGTTGGCCCGCTCGCTGGTCAAGCGCCCGAAGCTGCTGCTGCTCGACGAGCCGATGTCCGCGCTCGACAAGCAGATCCGCCAGCGCACGCAGATCGAGCTCGTCAACATCCTGAACAAGGTCGGCGTCACGTGCATCATGGTCACGCACGACCAGGAAGAGGCGATGACGATGGCGAACCGGCTCGCGGTGATGAGCGAAGGCCAGATCGTGCAGATCGGCTCGCCGAACGAAGTGTACGAATACCCGAACAGCCGCTTCTCGGCCGAATTCATCGGCTCGACGAACCTGTTCGACGGCGTGACGGTCGAGGACGAGCCCGATCACGTGTACATCGAATCGCCGGAGCTGCCGAGCCGGCTGTACGTGAGCCACGGGATCTCGGGCCCGCTCGGGATGCCGGTCACGGTGTCGGTGCGCCCCGAGCGGATCGCGCTCACGCGCAAGCCGCCCGAAGGCGCGTTCAACTGGGCGCGCGGCCGGATCAGCAACGTCGCGTACATGGGCGGCTATTCGCTGTATCACGTGAAGCTCGACGGGGGCAAGACGGTGATCGCGAACGTGTCGAGCCTCGCGATTTCGGAACTCGACACGCCGGCGCTCGCCGACGAGATCTACGTGCGCTGGAGCGCGACCGCCGGCGTGGTGCTGACGTCATGAACGCGTTCAAGTCCCTGCTCGAGTGGCCGGTGCGGCGCTTCAACCTGACGGGCGCCACGGCGGTCGTGGCTGGCCCGTTCACGTGGCTCGTGCTGTTCTTCCTCGTGCCGTTCGTGCTGGTCGTGAAGATCAGCTTCGCGGAGCTGCAGCTCGGCATCCCGCCGTATACGGAACTCGCGTCGTACGCGGACGGCGTCGTGCACATCGCGCTGAACCTGTCGCACTACGCGTTCCTGTTGACCGACAGCCTGTATTTCGCGACCTACGTGAATTCGGTGGTGGTGGCCGCGATCACGACGCTGCTGTGCCTGCTGCTCGGCTATCCGATGGCGTATTACATCGCGCGCTCGAACCCGGCCACCCGCAACCTGCTGATGATGGGCGTGATGCTGCCGTTCTGGACGTCGTTCCTGATCCGCGTGTACGCGTGGATCGGCATCCTGAAGAACAACGGGCTGCTGAACAACTTCCTGATGTGGATCGGGCTCACCCATGCGCCGATCGAGCTGTACCGCACGAACTACGCGGTGTACATCGGGATGGTGTATTCGTATCTGCCGTTTCTCGTGATGCCGCTCTACGCGCACCTCGTGAAGATGGACCTGCGCCTGCTCGAGGCCGCGTACGACCTCGGCGCGAAGCCGTGGAAGGCGTTCGTGCAGATCACGCTGCCGCTGTCGAAGAACGGGATCATCGCGGGCTGCCTGCTGGTGTTCATTCCGGCGGTCGGCGAATACGTGATTCCGGAGCTGCTCGGCGGCGCGAATACGCTGATGATCGGCCGCGTGATGTGGAACGAGTTCTTCAACAACGCGGACTGGCCGATGGCGTCGGCCGTGACCTGCGCGATGGTGCTGCTGCTGCTCGTGCCGATGGCGATGTTCCAGCACTTCCAGGCGAAGGAACAGGGAGGCCGTCGATGAAGCCGAATCGCTACCTGCAGTTCGCGGCGCTGTTCGTCGGCTTCGCGTTCCTGTACATCCCGATCCTCAGCCTGATCGTCTATTCGTTCAACGAGTCGAAGCTCGTCACCGTGTGGTCGGGCTTCTCGTTCCGCTGGTACGCGGCGCTCGTCGAGGACGACGAGCTGCTGACGGCCGCGTGGCTGTCGCTGAAGATCGGCGTGCTGACCGCGTTCGCGTCGGTGTTCATCGGCACGTGGGCCGGCTTCGTGCTCGCGCGGATGGGGCGCTTTCGCGGCTTCGCGCTGTTCAGCGGGATGATCAACGCGCCGCTCGTGATCCCCGAGGTGATCCAGGGGATCTCGCTGCTGCTGCTGTTCATCGAGCTCGCGAAGTGGATCGGCTGGCCGGCCGAGCGCGGCGTGTTCACGATCTGGCTCGGCCACGTGATGCTGTGCATTTCCTACGTCGCGATCATCGTGCAGTCGCGCGTGCGCGAGCTGAATCCGTCGCTGGAAGAAGCCGCGCTCGATCTCGGCGCGACGCCGCTGAAGGTGTTCTTCACGATCACGCTGCCGCTGATCTCGCAGGCGTTGATCGCCGGCTGGCTGCTGTCGTTCACGCTGTCGATCGACGACCTCGTGCTGTCGGCGTTCCTGTCGGGCCCCGGCTCGACGACGCTGCCGCTCGTCGTGTTCTCGCGCGTGCGCCTCGGTCTGAACCCGGAGATGAACGCGCTCGCGACGCTGTTCATCATCGCGGTGACGGCCGGCGTCGTGATCGCGAACTTCGTGATGCTGCGTCAGGAACGCAAGCGGATGGCGGGGTTCGCGGCCTGACGCGCCGGTTGCGGCCGTGATGAAAAACGCCCGGTGCCGACGACGAGTCGGGCCGGGCGTTTTGTTTGGCGGCGCGTCACGATCGCCGGCCCGTCGCCGGCGTTCATGCGCCGAACGCCGCCTTCGCCAGCAGCCCCAGCGCGACGCACACGAGCACGGCCGCGAACCCGGCCTGCACGTGCCGCGCGGCGAGGTGGCGCGACGCGCCGCGGCCGATCGCCATCCCGAGCGCGGTCGCGACGGTGAACCACAGCGTCACGTCGAGCGGCGCGCGCGTGCCCGACACGAGCGTGGCCAACACGCCGCCGGTGCCGACCAGCGCGATCACCATCAGCGACGTCGCGACCACCCCATGCATCGACACGTTCGTGAACTTGCGCAGCATCGGCACGATCACGAAGCCGCCGCCGACACCGAGCAATCCCGTCATCAAGCCCGTGACCGCGCCGGTGGACGCCAGTGCGATGCCCACGGGCCACGACCACACGAGCCGGCCCGTATCGGGATTCACGCGGCCGACGCACAGCGGCGACGCGTCCGCATCGGCCGCCTGCCGCCGCAGCGCCTGTCGCCACAGGCGGCCGGCGACGACCAGCATCGTCAGCGCGAACAGCGCGAGTAGCAGGCGCTGCGGCAGCACGTGCGCGAGCCGCACGCCGAGCGTGGTCAGCGGCACGCCGGCCACGGCCATCAGCAGCGCGGCGCGATAGCGCACGAGCCCGCGCCGGAAGCCTTCGAGCGCGCCGAGCGCCGCGCTGCCGGCCACCGCGACGAGCGCGACGGGCGTGGCCTGCTGCATCGGCCAGCTCATTCCGACGACGAGCGCCGGCACCGCGAGAATGCCGCCGCCGGCGCCGGTCAGGCCGAGCACGGCGCCGACGAAACCGCCGAGCACGAGGGAAATCAGCATGACGTCATCGCGCTCCGGTCAGCGTGCGATCGCGGGCTTCGCGAGCCATTCGCGGCCCTTGAGCATCGCCTTCCAGTAGAGCGGCGGCAGCACGCGCTCCTTGAGCAGCCATGCGAGCCGCGATGGTCGCTTGCCGTCGATCAGCCATGCGGGGAAGGTCGGCGCGACCTTGCCGCCGTACAGGAACTCGGCGAGCACGATCTTGCCGCGCTCGACGGTGAGCGGGCACGAGCCGTAGCCGTCGTACATCGCGTCGCCGTGCGCGCGGCCGAGCGACGCGAGCACGTTGTGCGCGACGACGGGCGCCTGCTTGCGGGCGGCCGCGGCCGTTTTCGCATTGGTCGTGTTGGTGACGTCGCCGAGCGCGTAGATGTCGGCAAACTGCTTGTGCCGCAGCGTCGCCGGATCGACGTCGATCCAGCCGGCCGCGTCGGCGAGCGGGCTCGCGCGCACGAAGTCCGGCGCCTTCTGCGGCGGCACGACGTGGATCATGTCGAACGCGCGCTCGACGGTTTCCTTGCCGCCTTCCGGCAGCGCGCGCGAGAACGTCGCACGGCGCGCGGGCCCGTCGATCGCGACGAGGTTGTGGCCGAACGACAGCGCGATGTCGTAGCTTTTCACGTACTCCATCAGCGCGGGCACGTAATCGGCGACGCCGAACAGCGCGCCGCCCGCATTCAGGAATTCGACGTTCGCGGCCGCGAGTCGGCCCGTGCGCCGCCAGTGGTCGCATGACAGGTACATCGCCTTTTGCGGCGCGCCCGCGCACTTGATCGGCATCGGCGGTTGCGTGAACAGCGCATTGCCGCTGCGGAACGCGCGCACGAGCTCCCACGTGTACGGCGCGAGATCGTAGCGGTAGTTCGACGTGACGCCGTTGCGGCCGAGCGTGTCGGCGAGGCCGTCGATCGCGTGCCAGTCGAGCTTGAGCCCCGGACAGACGACGAGCTTGCGATAGCCGATGCGCCGGCAGCCGTCGAGCACGACCGCATGCGCGTCGGGCTCGAAGCCCGCGACGGCGGCCTGGATCCGTTGCACGCCGCGCGGCAGCACGTCGGTCATCGGCCGCGCGGTGGTGCCGGGCTGGAACACGCCCGCGCCGACCATCGTCCAGCCGGGCTGGTAATAGTGGACGTCGGCCGGATCGATCACCGCGATGTCGAGCGACGCGTCGCGCGCGAGCAGGCTCGACGCGACCGCGATGCCCGCCGCACCGGCGCCGACGATCACGACGTCGTGCCGTGCGTCCACGGTCGGCGCCGTCCGGCGGCCACCTGGCGAGACACGCGAGGCGAGTGCGCTCAGATCGTAGCCAGCCGCGCCGGCGGCGGCCACGAGGTCGTCCAGCGGCCGCAGCCCGGCTTGCGACAGCGCCCACAGCGTGGCCGAACGCGTGCCGCTGCGGCAGTACGCGAGCACGGGCCCGTCGAGCGACGCAAGCAGCGCACCGAACTGCGCGGCCTGGTCGTCGGTTACCTTGCCAGTATCGACCGGCAGGTAATGCACGTCGATGCCGAGCGGCGCGGCGGCCGAGCGGATCTCGGTGACGGTCGGCTGGTCGGCGCCTTCGCCGTCGGGCCGGTTGCAGATGATCGCGCGGATGCCGGCCGCGTGAAGCGCGGGCAGGTCGGCCGCCGCGATCTGCGGCGAGACCGACAGCGTGTCGGTCAGCTTGCGGATGGTCATGTCGGGGTTCTCCGGATGGGCGGGGCGCACGGCTCAGATCGCGTCGAGCGGAATCTTCAGGTAGCGCACGCCGTTGTTCTCGGGTTCGGGCAGGTGGCCGGCGCGCATGTTGACCTGCACGGACGGCAGCATCAGCACGGGCATGTCGAGCGTCGCGTCGCGCGCGGTGCGCATCGCGACGAAATCGTCCTCGGTCACGCCGTCCTTCACGTGCACGTTCGCGCGGCGCTGCTCGGCGACGGTCGTCACGAACTGCACGTCGCGGCCGCCCGGCTGGTAGTCGTGGCACAGATACAGGCGCGTGTCGGGCGGCAGCGCGAGCACGCGCGCGATCGAGCGGTACAGCGTGCGCGCGTCGCCGCCGGGGAAGTCGCAGCGCGCCGTGCCGTAGTCGGGCATGAACAGCGTGTCGCCGACGAACGCCGCGCGCTGTGTCGCATCGTCCACGCAGTAGGTCATGCACGCGGGCGTGTGGCCCGGCGTGTGCAGTGCGCGGATCGTCAGCGCGCCGAGCGCGAGCGTGTCGCCGTCGTCGACGAGCCGGTCGAACTGGCGGCCGTCTTCCGCGAAGCCGGGGCCGGCGTTGAACAGCGTGCCGAACACGTGCTGCACGCGACGCACGTGCGAGCCGATCGCGATCCGGCCGCCGAGCCGCGCTTTCAGATACGGCGCGGCCGACAGGTGGTCGGCGTGCACGTGCGTTTCCAGCAGCCAGTGCACGGTCGCGCCGAGTTCGGCGACGCGCGCGATCAGCCGGTCGGCGCTGGCCGTGCGCGTGCGGCCGGATTTCGGGTCGTAGTCGAGCACGCTGTCGATCAGCGCGCACGCGCGGCTCGCCGTATCGAGCAGGAGATAGCTGACGGTGTGGGTCGCCGGGTCGAAAAAACCTTCGACCGACAGGGCGGGGGCGTGGCTCACGGGGTGTCCTCGATCGGGTTCTGCATCTGCAATCGCAGTCTTTACTTCAAGAAGCGTGCCAACCTGCGGTGCAGCGTCCACCGATGTGGCAAGGACTTGATTCGGCTCGGTTTTTCGGTGCATCGGCGGCCCGCTGAAGGCGGCGGCGACATCCGGTTGACGACGATGACTGCCACAGCTGGCAGTGTCGTGGCAGAATTGGCAGCCTGCCTGGCAGTCCGTCCGGGCGCCCCTTCGCCGAGCGAGCCGCCGCATGAATCCGCACGACACCATTCCGATCGTCCCCGCCCCGCGCCACGACGCGATGCCCGACGTACGCGCACTCGTCGCGTATCTCGAGCAGGACCCGCAGCCGATGATCGTGGTCGATCCCGACTACCGGATCCTCGCGGCGAACGACGCGTACCGGCGCCAGTTCGGTGTGGCCGGCGTCGAGCACGTGGGCCGGCACTGTTTCCAGGTGTCGCATCACTACGACGTGCCGTGCGACCAGGCCGGCGAGCATTGCCCGATGAAGCAGGCGCTCGAATCGCGCGGGCTGAACCGCGTGCTGCACATCCATCACACGCCGCGCGGCCCCGAGCATGTCGACGTCGAGCTGCGGCCGATCTTCGATGCGCACGGCAACGTGATCGCGTATGTCGAGCGGCTGACGACGGTGCGCAGCGCGTCCGCGCAGCCGAGCGCGGAAGGGCTCGTCGGCGGCTCCGACGCGTTCAACGCGGCGCTCGGCGCGCTGCAGCGCGTGGCACCCTCGACGCTGCCGGTGCTGCTGCTCGGCGAATCGGGCACGGGCAAGGAGCTGTTCGCCCGCGCGTTGCACGAGGCGAGCGACCGCGCGATGGGGCCGTTCGTCGTCGTCGATTGCTCGGGGATCGCCGAGACGCTGTTCGAGAGCGAGCTGTTCGGCTACGAGAAGGGCGCGTTCACGGGCGCGAACCAGCGCAAGCCGGGCCTCGTCGAAACCGCGCAGGGCGGCACGCTGTTTCTCGACGAGATCGGCGACGTGCCGCTGCCGATGCAGGTGAAGCTGCTGCGGCTGATCGAATCGGGGACGTTCCGGCGTGTCGGCGGCGTCGAGGCGCTGCGCGCCGATTTCCGGCTCGTCGCGGCCACCCACAAGCCGCTGCGCGAGATGATCGACGACGGCCGGTTCCGGCAGGATCTCTACTACCGGATCAACGCGTTTCCGATTCCGCTGCCGGCGCTGCGCGAACGGCGGGGCGACGTCGCGCTGCTGGCCGAATCGATCCTGCGGCGCATCGCGAACGCGCGCGGCAAGGCGGGCGACGCGAATGCCCGGCCGTTCACGTTGACCGAACGCGCGCGCGCATGCCTCGACGCGTATGCGTGGCCCGGCAACATCCGCGAGCTGCGCAACGTGCTCGAACGCGCGTGCCTGTTCGCGGACGACGGGACGATTCGCGTCGAACACCTGCCGGCCGAGCTGGTCGCGGCCGCGGCCGCGCCGCACGTGCAGGCGGCGGACACGCGCGGCGTGTCGGACGCGGAGCTCGTGCGCATCGCGCGCGCGTTCGACGGCACGCGCAAGGCGCTCGCCGAACGGCTCGGATTGAGCGAGCGGACGTTGTACCGGCGGATGAAGGCGCTCGGTCTCGGTACGCGGGAGCGCTGAACGGCGGGTGTCGCGCGAGGCTGTCGCCGGCACGCGGCTTCGTCGATAATGGCGCGTTCGATTCTCACCCCGTCGCCGATGAAAATACGCTTCCTTTTGCCTGGCCTGTTTCTCACGGCGGCAGTGCTGTCCAATCCCGTACAGGCGGCCGATTACACGTGGACCGACGCGGCCGGCGCGCATGCCGTGACGCTCGCCAGAACCGTTTCCGGCGGCGACGTCGAGCTCAAGGTGTCCGCGACGCTCGACGGCCGCCCCGACTGGACGGTGCGCGACTACGTGAAGGATTGCCCGGTCGACGTGATTCTCGACGTCGTGCCGAAATCGATCGAGATGCGCGACGTGCTCGGCACCGGTCGCAAGCAGTTCCTGTTCGCGTACAAGATCGGTTGCCGCGGCGACGTGAGTGCCGATCAGGTCAAGTATTTCCTGATCGACGCAGGGACGAAGTACGTGCTGCGCGGCGAGGAAACCGTGACGGTCAACGGCAAGTTGGTCGACGGCGGCGCGGCGCCCGTGCCGAACGCGGACCTGAAGGCGCAGCCCGCGTTTCTGCGTTACATGACGAAGCGCTGGCGCGGGATCAGCATGCGCAGCGACTAGGGTGTGTTATTGGCGTGATTGGGCCCTGGCCGGACGCCCGGCCGGTGAGCGCGCGATACCGGCCGCCAATGGCGAAACGGGCGGCAAACGGGAAATCCGCTCGCCGCCCGCCCGTCATGCGATCAACGCACCGGCGCCAACTGCGCCATCGCTGCGCGCATGAAACCGAGCAGTGTGTCGTCGGTCCACGAGTCCTTCGACAGCGCCGGCTCGTTCATCAACGCCTGACGGAATTTCGCGTGCGTGGCCGGATCGTCGCCCGCGTAGCTGCGGAACAGCTCGAGCCAGCGCTGCGCGAGCGCGCGGCCTTGCGGCGAATCGGGCGGCGTGCCCGCATCGATCGCATCGCGCACGTCGGCCATCAGTTGCGGCCATTCCATCGCGCGTTCGGCGTAGTGCGCCCGCATGAAGCGGATCTCGTTCGGCGTGAGGTACTTCTCGAAGAGCCGCATCTTCGTTTCCGATGATGCGCGCAGCACGTAGTCGCGCAACGCGGTCGAGATGCCGAACTTCGACTGCATCGACGGCTCCTGCTCGTGCATCAGGTTCAGCTTCGCGAGCAGCCGCGGATCGTTGTTCGTGTCGCACACCAGCAGCGCCATCCAGCGCGCGGCGAGCGCACGCACGCGCTCGTCCTCGGCGGGCACGCCCGCCTCGTGCAGCGCACGAACTTGCGCGACGAGCGCGATCCATTCCGCGTCGCCGGCCTGGCTCTTCTGGTACATCGGCAGGCGCGCGAGTTCTTCCTCGGAGAAATATTTGTCGTACACGGTCATCAACTCCAGTGTGGTGAGCCAATCGGCCAGTTCCGGCTCGGTGCCCGCCGCGAGCTGCGCATGCAGGCTCGCGAGCCGCTCGCGCAGTTGCGCGGTTTGCGCGAGCTGGCGGTCGAGCGACGCGATCTGCTTCGCGACGAGATCGACGAGCGGGGTGCCGGGCTGGTTCAGGTAGTCGCCGATTTCGGCGAGCGACAGTCCGAAGCGACGCAGGGCCTGGATCTGGTGGAGCCGGGCGATGTCGTCGCGGTCGTACAGCCGGTAGCCGTTGTCGGCGCGCGCCGAAGGCGTCAGCAGGCCGATGGCGTGATAGTGATGAAGCGTGCGGACGGTCAGCCCGCTGCGTTTCGCCAGTTCTCCCACTTTCAGCCGCATTCGTTCCTCCGTTCAGTGCGCACACTGGAGTCTCGAACGTTACGCTACGTGAGGGTCAAGCGGAAGATCGGCGATCGGACGCGCGTGGCGGGTAGCCGCACGCGCGTCCGATCCGGGGGGGGGGGCCGGTTATTGCGCCGAAGGCGCGGCGTCGGGCGCGGCGGCGCGTGCTTCCTTGCCGGCGGCAGTGTCGCCGGCGGCGTTGCCGGCCTTGTCGGACGGCGCGTCCTTGCCGGCCGGCGGCGTGCCCATCGCCTGGTAAAGCCGCGCGGTATCCGCGAGCCGCGCACCGGTCGCGCGAATCTCGTCGAGCCGCGCATTGCGGTACTGCAACTCGCTCGCGCGCGCGGCCGACGGCGGCAGCGCGCCGAGCCGCACGCGGGCGGCCGCGTCGTCGTACGCGCCCCGTGCGGACAGCGCGGCGCGCGACGACGCGTCGAGCGCTTGCGCGTCGTGCTCGAGCGCCGCGAGCGAATCGGCGACGTTCTGGAACGCGCCGAGCACCGCCTGCTTGTACTGGTCGACCGCGGCCTCGTAAGTCGCCTTCGCCGCGCGGCGCTGCGCGAGCAGCGCGCCGCCGTGAAAGATCGGCTGGCTCAGCGACGCGCCGACGTTCCAGATCGCGCCGGCGCCCGACAGCATCGTTGGCCAGCTGAAGCCGCCTTTGCCCATCGCCGCCGACAGCGACAGTTGCGGGAACATCTGCGCGGTCGCGAGGCCCACTTCGGCGGCGGCGGCCTTCAGCCCCGCATCGGCGGCCTGGATGTCGGGGCGGCTTTGCAGCAGGTCCGACGGCACGACGACGGGCACCTGTTCGGGCAGGTGCAGATCGGCGAGCGCGAGATCGGCCGGCGGCCGGTCGGGCGTACGGCCGACCAGCACCGCGAGCGCATGGCGCGCCGAGTCGCGCTGCTGGCGCAGCGCGGGCAGGCTCGCCGCGAACGTGTCGGCGCTTTGCCGGGCATTGAGCGCGTCGCTGCGCGATGCCGAACCGAGCGCGTAACGGCGCTCGGCGTCGTGCGCCTGGTCGTTCGCGAGCGCGACGAGCCGCTCGGTGGTCTCGATCTGCGCATTGAGCACCGACACGGTGATCGACGCCGTGACGATGTTCGCGGCCAGCGCACGCCGCGCGGATTCGAGCTGGAACGCGCTGACGTCGACGCGTTTCGCGAGCGCGCGGTTCGCGAAGCGCGACACGCCGAACAGGTCGACCGTGTAGCTCGCCTGCAGTTGCCCGACGAACGTGTCGTACAGCAGCGTCGGCGCGCCGAGCGCGGGAATCGGCACGCCGAGCGCGCGCTGGCGCGCGGCCTGGCCGACCGCGTCGATCGACGGCAGCATCGAGCTGCCGATCTGGCCGCGCAACTGTTCGCGCGCGGCATCCAGCGAATGCGACGCCGCGCTCAGCGTCGGGCTGTTGCGCAGCCCTTCGTCGACGAGCGCGTTCAGCGCATCGGAACGGTATTGTTTCCACCAGTCCGGCACCGGCTGTGCGCCGACCTCGAACTGCTGCGCGACGCCATGCGCGGACACGGTCTGCTCGACCTGCGGCGCGGCGCCATAGTGCGCGGGCGACGGCATCGCGGGCGGCTCGCCGCTCGGCGCGAACCACGCGCAGCCCGCGAGCGGGCCGGCGAGGCTCGCCGCCGCGAGCGCCCGCACGGTTTTCGTTTTCAGGGTCATCGATCGATTCATGGTCAGGCTCCCGACGGCGCGGCAGGCGTGCCGCCTGGCGGCGGCCCGTCCTGCGGGTCGCGTTCGTCGCGCTTCACGCGGAACCACGTCGCGTACAGCGCAGGCAGATAGAACAGCGTCAGCACGGTCGCGCTCGTGATGCCGCCCATCAGCGCGGTCGCCATCGGCCCGAAGAAATTCGAGCGCAACAGCGGGATCAGCGCGAGCACGGCGGCCGCGGCCGTCAGCGTGATCGGGCGGAAGCGCCGCACGGTCGCGCCGATGATCGCGTCGACGCGGCCGTGGCCGACCGCGATGTCCTGCTCGATCTGGTCGACCAGGATCACCGAGTTGCGCATGATGATCCCGAACATCGCGATCACGCCGAGCATCGCGACGAAGCCGAACGGCTGGCCGAACAGCAGCAGCGTCGCGACCACGCCGATCAGCCCGAGCGGCGCGGTCAGCACGACCATCAGCACGCGCGAGAAGCTTTGCAGCTGGATCATCAACAGCGTGAACACGGCGATCGCCATCAGCGGCATCTGCGCGTTGATCGATGCCTGCGCCTTCGCGCTTTCCTCGACCGAGCCGCCGATGTTGATCTGGTAGCCGACCGGCAACTGCGCGCGCAGCGCGTTCAGCTTCGCGTCGACCGCGTGCGTGACGTCGATGCCCTGTGCGCCGGCGCGCACGTCGGATTGCACGGTGATGGTCGGCTGGCGGTCGCGCTCCCACACGACGCCGTATTCGAGCGTCGGTGTGAAGCGGCCGAGCGAGCCGAGCGGCACGGGGCCGTTCGGCGTCGGCAGCGCGAGGCCCGCGAGCTTCGCCGGATCGACGCGGTCGGCGCGCGGCGCGCGCAGGTCGACGGCGATCAGCTTGTCGCGCTCGCGATACTGCGTGACGGTCGTGCCGGACAGCGTCATCGCGAGGAAGCTCGACACGTCCTGCGACGTGACGTTCAGCTCGCGGGCCTTCTTCTGGTCGAGCTCGAAGCGCACCGAGCGCTCGGCCGGCTCGTCCCAGTCGAACTGCACGTTGACCGTGCGCGCGTCGCCGCGCATCGTCGCCGCGACCTTCTCGGCGATCGAGCGCACCGTCGCGATGCTGTCGCCGCTCACGCGAAACTGCACCGGATAGCCGACCGGCGGGCCGTTCTCGAGCCGCGACAGCCGCCAGCGCACGGCCGGGAACTTGTCGCGCAGCGTGGTTTCGAGCCAGGCCGCGAGCTTCTCGCGATCCTCGACCGATTTCGCGGTGATCACGAACTGCGCGAAGTTCGGCAGTTGCAACTGCTGATCGAGCGGCAGGTAGAAGCGCGGCGCGCCGCTGCCGACGAAGTTCACCGAATGGTCGATCTCGGGACGCTTGTCGATCACCTTCTCGAGGCGCTCGGTCTCGCGCAGCGTCGCCGCGAACGACGCACCTTCGGGCAGCCGCAGGTCGACCAGCAGCTCGGGCCGGTCGGAACTCGGGAAGAACTGCTGCGGCACGAGCGTGAAGCCCATCAGCGCGACGACGAACAGCGCGCCCGTGATCAGCAGCACGACGAAGCGCCGCTCGATGCACCAGTCGATCCAGCCGCGCAGCCGCCGGTAGAAGCGGGTGTCGTAGATGTCGTGCTCGTGATCGTCGGGCAGATGCGCCTCGTGCGCGTGCCGCTTGCGCTCGGGCAGCATGTGATAGCCCAGCAGCGGGATCAGCACGACGGCCGCGAACCACGACGCGATCAGCGCGATCGCCGACACCTCGAAGATCGAGCGCGTGTATTCGCCGGTGCTCGATTTCGCGAGCGCGATCGGCAGGAAGCCCGATACCGTGACGAGCGTGCCCGTCAGCATCGGGAACGCGGTGCTGGTGTACGCGAACGCGGCGGCACGCGCGCGGCTGTAGCCCTGTTCGAGCTTCACGGCCATCATCTCGACCGCGATGATCGCGTCGTCGACGAGCAGCCCGAGCGCGAGCACGAGCGTGCCGAGCGACACCTTGTGCAGCCCGATGTCGAACAGGTACATGAAGAGGGCGGTGACGGCGAGCACGACGGGAATCGAGATCACGACGACCATCCCGGTGCGCAGCCCGAGCGACACGAGGCTCACGACCAGCACGATCGCGACCGCTTCGGCGACGGCTTCGAGGAAGTCGTCGACCGAGTGCGAGACCGCGTGCGGCATGCTCGACACCTCGGTGAGCTTCAGGCCGGCCGGCAGTTGCGCCTGCAGATCCTTCGATTCGGCGTCGAGCGCCTTGCCGAGCCGGATCACGTCGCCGCCGGGCTGCATCGTCACGCCGATGCCGAGCACCGCATGGCCGTTCGCGCGCATCTGCGTAACCTGGGGATCGTCGTAGCCGCGCCTGACCGTCGCGAGATCGCCGAGCCGGAACGTGCGGCCGTTGATGCGGATCAGCGTATCGGCGATCGCGGCGACGTTGTCGAACTGGCCGCTCGGCCGCACGAACACGCGATCGTCGGCGGTCGTCAGCACGCCGGCCGACGAGATGTCGTTCTGCGCGTTGATCGCCTGCCCGAGCTGCTGCGGCGAAATGCCGAGGCGCGTGAGCTGCGCGTTGTTGACCTCGATGAAGATCCGCTGGTCGGGGTCGCCGAAATAGTCGACCTTGCCGACGCCCGGCACGCGCAGCAGCACGGTGCGCAACTGGTCCGCGTAGTCGTGCAGTTGCGCGGGCGTGAAGCCGTCGCCCTCGAGCGTCCAGATGTTGGTGTAGACGTCGCCGAATTCGTCGTTGAAGAACGGACCCTGCACGCCGGGCGGCAGCGTATAGCCGATGTCGCCCACCTTCTTGCGGATCTGGTACCAGGTCTCGGGCACGTCCTTCACGGGCGCCGAATCCTTCATCGTGAAGAAGATCAACGATTCGCCGGGGCGCGAATAGCTGCGCAGGAAATCGATGGCCGGCGTTTCCTGCAGCTTGCGGCCGATCCGGTCGGTCACCTGTTCCTGCACCTGCCGCGCGCTCGCGCCGGGCCAGAAGGTACGGATCACCATCACGCGGAACGTGAACGGCGGGTCTTCGGATTGCGCGAGCCGCGTGTACGCAAGGATGCCCGCGAGCGTCGCGAGCGCGATCAGGTAGACGACCAGCGCCTGGTGGCGCAGCGCCCAGGCGGACAGGTTGAAGCGGCCTTCTTCGTGGGAGACGCTCACGATGCGAAGTCCTCCGGATGCAGCGGCGCGATCGCGCGCACCTTCTCGCCCGCGCTGACCGTATGCACGCCCTGCAGCACGACGCGCTCGCCCGGCTGCAGCCCGCGCGACACGGTGACGGTGCGCTCGTTGAAGCGCGCGACGTCGACGCGGCGCAACTCGAGCGTGTCGTCCTTGGTGCGCACGACCCACACGGCCGGCTGCGCGCCGTCGTGGAACAGCGCGGTGGCGGGCAGCGTGATCGGCTGCGCGTCGCCGGCAACCGGCGCGCCGGCGAACGCGACGTCCGCGGTCATCCCGAGCCGGATCGCGGGATCGGGCGTGCCGAGCGTGAGCTTCACGCGCCAGGTGCGGCTTTGCGGATCGGCGGCCGGCGCGATTTCGCGCACCTTCGCGGCGAACTGGCGCCCCGGCAGCGACGGCAGCGTGACGGTGGCCGCATGACCGGGCGCGAGCGACGCGAGCGCGGCCTCGGGCACGTCGCTCACCACGTCGACGTCGCCCGACCACGCGAGCTGGTAGACCGGCTGGCCGGCCGACACGTTCTGGCCGGTATCGGCCTGTTCGGCGGTGATGGTGCCCGCGTGATCGGCGACGAGCGTCGCGTAGCGGAGCTGGTTCTTCGCGAGCGCGAGCTGCTGCTGCGCCTGGTCGCGCTGCGCGAGCGCCGACGTGTAGCTGTTCTGGGTCTGTTCCAGCTGCGCGGTCGCGATCAGGTTTTCGCGGGCCTGCGCGCGATCGCGGTCGAGCTGCTGCTTCGCGAACGCGAGGCTGTGCGTCGCGGCATCGAGTTGCGCCTGCGCACTCGCGGCGTTCTTCTCGACGTCGGACGGATCGAGCAGCGCGACGACCTGGCCGACCTTCACCGTATCGCCGAGCCGCACCCGGCGCTCGATGATCTTGCCGGCGATGCGGAACGACAGCGGGGTGGCATAGCGCGGCTGGATGTCGCCGGGCAGCGTGCGCGCGGCTGCGGCGGTGTCGGCCCGTGCGGGCAGCGCGACGACGGGGCGCGGGGCGGGCGGCGCGGATTCTTTCGGATGACAGGCGGCAAGGACGAGCGCGACGCCGATCAGCAGCGCGGCGCGGGAACCGGAGCGATTCACGAAACCCCCAGGTGAGGTGGAGCGGAACGAAGCCGGCAAGCGCGGCGGGCGCTTGCCCCAAAACGGCGCCGGCATCGGCGCACGCGGACAGACGGACAACATTGTCAGAAACTGTGGCGGATTCTAATACACACCTGTATCCGAATGCAAAGATGAATCTGAAAGGGAAAGGATGCTAGACTGCGCGCCATGAAACCACAGCGCTTAACTCGAGAGCAGAGCCGGGACCAGACGCGCGAACGTCTGCTGAAAGCCGCGCATCGCATTTTTCTGAAGAAGGGCTATGTGGCCGCGAGCGTCGAGGACATCGCGGCGGCGGCCGGCTATACGCGCGGTGCGTTCTATTCGAATTTCCGCAGCAAGTCCGACTTGCTGCTGGAGTTGCTGGAGCGCGATCACGAGGAGGTGCGGGCCGACTTCGAGGCGATTTTCGAAGGCGGCGGCACGCGCGAGCAGATGGAATCGATGGCGCTCGCGTATTACCGGACGCTGTTTCGCGACGACGAATATTCGCTGCTGTGGGGCGAGGCGAAGCTGCAGGCCGCGCGCGACGCGAAGTTCCGCGTGCGCTTCAACCAGTTCCTGCACGGCAAGCGCGTGCAGATGGCCGAATTCATCGAGCGCTTCGCCGAGCGCTCGGGCACGCCGCTGCTGCTGCCGGCCGACACGCTCGCGTTCGGGCTGATGTGCCTGTGCGACGGCGTGCAGTCGTACTACACGGCCGATCCGCAGCACGTGTCGGCCGACGTGGCCGAAGCGGCGCTCGCGGGGTTCTTCGCGCGGGTCGTGCTGGGGCGCGCGCCCGACTGACCGGCGCGCGCGGTGCGGCGGCGCGCGTCAGCGCTCGCCGGTCATCCGCCGGTACGCATCGAGCAGCGACGTCTTGTAGACGACGCCCGCGAGCGTCGGCTCGGCTTCGCTCTCGATCACCGGCAGCCGTTCGCCCTGGAACGCCATGAAGCGTTCGAGCGCGGTCGCGAGCGGCATGTCGGGCGTGAGCAGCGGAAACGGCGTATGTGCGTAGTGCGCGGCCGTCTTGTCGGCCGTGTCGCGCTTGTCGAGCAGGTCCGACGTGATGTCCTTCAGCGCGACCGCGCCGCGAAAGCGCCCGGCGTCGTCGGTCACGTACAGGTACTTCACCGGATATTCGAGAAACACGCGCGTCATGTCGGCGACGCTCGCGGTGAGCGGCACGACCGTCTGCGCGGGCTGGATCAGCGCGCGCATCTGCGTGGTGCGCAGCCGCTGCCGCTCCTGCGCGTCCTGGTAGTGATGCTGCGTGATGTCGTACATCGACGTCGTGCCCGTCGCGCGCGCGACGAAATACGCGAACACGCACGACACCAGCAGCGGCAGCACGACCTGATAGCTCAGCGTCATCTCGAAGATCATCAGGATCGCCATCAGCGGCGCCTGCGTGGCGCCCGCCATGAATGCGCCCATCCCGACGATCGCGTACGCGAAATAGGCCGACGTATGGCCGGGCCACAGCGCGTCCATCGCGAGCCCGAACAGCGAGCCGAACACGGCGCCGACGAACAGCGTCGGCGTGAACACGCCGCCGATCGCGCCCGAGCCGGCGGTCGCGGCGGTCGCGATCACCTTGAACACGAGTACCGCGACGAGCGCCTGCCAGGTCCACGGCGAATGGAGGATGTGGTTCACGACGCTGTAGCCGTTGCCCCACACGTCCGGAATCCATACCGAGATCACGCCGACGACGAGGCCGCCGAGCGCGAGCCGCACGGGCAGCGGCACCGGCAGCCGCTTGAACTGCGTCTTCGACGCGTCGAGCAGGTGCAGGAACTGCGGCGCGAGCACGCCGCACAGCGCGCCGAGCACGACGAACGGCAGCACCTCGGCGCCCGTCACGGCCGGAAACACCGGCATCTCGTACGGCGGCCGGTAGCCGGCGAATTCGCGCATCACGATGTTCGCGACGACCGATGCGACGACCATCGGCCCGAAGCTCTCCATCGCGATCGTGCCGAGCACGATCTCCGACACGAAAAAGGCGCCGGCGATCGGCGCGTTGTACGCGGACGTGATGCCGGCCGCCGCCCCGCACGCGACCAGCAGGCGCAGGCGCGGCGGGTCGAAGTGCGCGAAGCGGCCGACGAGCGACGCGGCGAGCGCCGCAAGCTGCACCATCGGGCCTTCGCGGCCGATCGAGCCGCCGCTGCCGATCGTCAGCAGCGACGACACGCTGCGCCACAGGCTCTGCCGCACGGGCACGACGCCGTTGCCGAGCGCGACGGATTCCATGTAGTCGGTCTTGGCGGCCTCCTTGTCGCCGCGCGTCGCGAAGAGCAGCACGCAGCCGGCGAGGAAGCCGCCCGCGGCCGGCATCCAGAACCGCACGTACCACGGCAGGCTCCTGGCCATCTGCACGAAGCTGCCGCTGTGCCCCGAGATCAGGCGCTGCATCAGATCGATGCCTTCGCGGAACGCGATCGTCGCGAAGGCGCCGCCGACGCCGACGATGGCCGACCAGATCAGCATCGTATGGGCGTCCGACAGGCGGAGCAGCGTTCGGGCGCGAGTGCGCAGCTTCAGCAGGAACGAGAGCACGGCTGAAAGGGGGCGATGGAAAACGACGCGAAGCATAGCACCGCGCCGCGCCCGCGGGACTCTCCCGTCGGGCGCGGCGCGCGAACCGTCGCGGACGTGCGGCTCAGCCAAGCCAGTGCTGCACGGCCCAGGTGATGCCGTAGCCGCCGACGATCAGCCACACGTACAGGATCAGGCCGGTCATCAGCGCTCGCGGGCCGGCCGCCCGGATCTGCGCGACGCGCGTCTCGATGCCGAGTGCGGTCATGGCCATCGTCAGCGCGAAGGTATCGAGCACGTTCAGCGTGTGCGTGACGTCCGCCGGCAGCACGTTCAGCGAATTGACGATCACGAAGCCGAGGAAGCCGAGCGCGAACCACGGCACCGCCACCTTGCGCCTGCCTTGCGCGCCGCCGGCCGCGTCATGCGCCGAGCGCGCCGACCGGGCGAGCCACCAGCCGAGCGCGAGCAGCACCGGCACGAGCAGCATCACGCGCGTCATCTTGACGATCGTCGCGACGCGCACGACCTCCGGGCTGATGTCGCTCGCCGCGCCGACCACCTGCGCGACTTCGTGGATCGTGCCGCCGAAGAACAGGCCGAGGCCCGCCGGATCGAGGTTCAGCAGACCGGCGTGATAGGCGAGCGGATACAGGAACATCGACAGCGTGCCGAACAGCACGACGCTGCCCACGGCCATCGCGCTCTGGTGCGGCTTCGACTGCAGCGTCGACTCGAACGCGAGCACGGCGGCCGCGCCGCAGATCGCGCTGCCGGCGGCGGTCAGCAGCGCGGCGTCGCGGTCGAGCTTCATCAGCTTCATGCCGACCCAGGTGCCGATCGCGAGCGTGCTGACGACGACCAGCACCGATACCGTGAGGCCCGGCAGCCCGACCTGCGCGATTTCCTGCAGGCTCACGCGCAGGCCGAAGAACGCGACCGCGATGCGCAGCAGCTTGCGCGCGGAGAAATTGACGCCGGCCGCCCAACTGGCCGGCATGCCGTCGCGCAGGCCGTTGCCGTACAGCGCGCCGGCGACGATGCCGACGATCAGCGGCGACAGGCCGAGCCCCGCGATCGCGGGGAGTTCGGACAGACTCGTGACGGCGGCGGCGAACAGCGCGACGAACAGCACGCCGTTCAACTGGCCGCGCATCGACGGCGCGGCATGGCTGAGAGGGGGAGTCGGAGCAGTGGACATGGGGGCACCGTGATGGAGCGTGTGGCGATGGTGTAATCCTAATTTCGTTATATCGATATGAAAAATTGTGATTTGTGACGTAAACTATCCGGAAAGCCGATAATTCATCGCCATGACCCCGGATCAACTGATAACGTTCGCCGCCGTCGCCGAGCATCTGAACATCAGCCGCGCCGCCGTGGCGCTGCATCTGTCGCAGCCGGCCGTGTCGGGCCAGTTGCGGCTGCTGCAGGACGAGTTCGGCGAGCCGCTGTACCAGCGCGACGGCCGCGGCATCCGCCTGACGCCGGTCGGCGAACAGCTCGCGCAGTACGCGAAGGCGCAGCGCGACACGTTCGCGCAGGCGCGTGCGTTTCGCGACGCGGTGCGCGGGCTGGAAGCCGGCACGCTGCGCATCGGCGCGAGCACGACGCCCGCGAGCTACCTGCTGCCGTACCTGATCGCGGCGTTCCAGCCGCGCGCGCCGCGCGTGTCGATCCAGACGATGAGCGGCAATACGGCCGACGTGGTCGCGGCGCTGCCGTCGCTCGACATCGCGCTGATCGAAGGGCCGCCCGGCGAGGCGCTGCCGCCGGGTACGGCCGTGCACGCGTGGCACGAGGACGAGATCGTCGCGATCGTGCCGGCCGGCCATCCGCTCGCGGCGCCTGGCCACGACGCGGGCGTGACGCTCGATGCGCTCGCCGCGCATCCGCTCGTGCTGCGCGAGGCGGGCTCCGCGGTGCGGCAACTCGTCGAGCGCGCGTTCGCGCACGGCGGCGCGCCGATGCGCGTCGCGTTCGAGATCGCCGGGGTCGAGGCCGTGAAGGAGGCCGTGCGCGCGGGGATGGGCGTCGGGTTCGTGTCCGCGATGTCGCTGCGTCACGAGGATGCGGCGCTCGTGCCGCGCTCGCTGGCGCCCGCGCCGCTCACGCGGCATTTCTCCATTCTCGTGCCGCACGGCGGCGCACCGTCGCGAATCGCCGCGCAATTCCTCGAAATGAGCCTCGCGCAGGGCCTCGCATAGACGCTCGCCGCTGCGCCGGGAACAGGTGTTGCATGCGTTCGGGCGCGCATTCGCGCGGCCAGCGGGCCTTAGGGATTTCCTCTATGGCGTGGGTCTGAAGCGAAGCGCACCATCCGTCTCAAGCAAATGGAACCGGTTCCATTCCGGTTGAAAAAGGGCAACATGGCAGACATCGTGATCGTGGCGAGCGCATTCGGGATGGACCGGGTGCGCCAGGAGGGCCACAGTGCATTCATCGCGACCGTGGCGGCATCCGGTGCGACCGGGTTCGAGGTGCGGCGCGAACTGTTCGCGTCGGACGACGACACGGCGCCCGGCGCGCTGGCCGCGCTCGGCGCGCAAATCGCCGGCCACGGATTGTGGTCGGTCTATTCGACCCCGGACTCGCTGTATACGGAAACGGGCGCGCTCGATGCCGACGCTTTGCGCGACGCGCTCGCGCAAGCAGATGCGCTCGGCGCGCGCTTCGTGAAATTGCAGCTCGGCGGCTTCGCGGGCGACGCGCACGCGGCCGAGATCGTCGCGCTGTCGCGCGGCGCGCGGGCTCGCGTGGTGGTGGAAAACGGCCAGCTCGAGGTCGGCGGCGCGTTCGCGCAGTTCCGCGGGCTGTTCGATGCGCTGGCCGATGCCGGCATGCGCGAGGCGCTCGGCATGACGTTCGACATCGGCAACTGGCTGTGGCGCGGCGAAGCGCCGCTCGACTGCGCACAGGTGCTCGCGCCGCACGTGGAATACATTCATTGCAAGACCATCGAAGGCGAGGGCGCGCGTCGTTTCGCCGTCGCGCCGGCGCCGGACGATGCGCTCGTGACCGGCGTGCTCGCGGCGCTGCCGCGGCATGCGCCGCGCGGCATCGAGTTCCCGTTCGACGCGGCCGACCTGGCCGGCGATGCCTGCCGGCGTGTCGCGTGGCTCGCGACCGCGTAACGGCAGCAGGTTCCTGAGGAGTTCAGTCATGAAAGCAGCACTCGATGTCGTGACCTACGGCGAAGCGATGGCGATGTTCGTCGCGACGGAGCCCGGCCACCTCGCGCACGCCGGGCAATTCGCGAAGCGGATCGCCGGCGCCGACCTGAATGTCGCGATCGGCCTGTCGCGGCTCGGCTTCCGGGTCGGCTGGATGAGCCGGGTCGGTAGCGATTCGTTCGGCCGCTACGTGCTCGACACGCTGGCGCGCGAGGGTATCGACGCGTCGTGCGTGACCGTCGACCCGCGTTACCCGACCGGTTTCCAGCTGAAGTCGCGCAACGACGACGGCAGCGACCCGACCGTCGAATATTTCCGCAAGGGTTCGGCCGCGAGCCACCTGTCGTGCGACGACTACGTGGCCGACTACGTGCTCGGCGCGCGCCATCTGCACCTGACGGGCGTCGCGCCGGCGATCTCGGCGACGTCGTGCGAACTGGCGTTCCGGCTCGCGCGCGAGATGCGGGCGGCCGGCAAGACGATCTCGTTCGATCCGAACCTGCGCCCGACGCTGTGGCCGGCCGCCGACGTGATGGCGAAGACGCTGAATGCGCTCGCGACGCTCGCCGACTGGGTGCTGCCGGGCCTCGCCGAAGGGCGGCAGCTCACCGGGCACGACACGCCGGCCGACATCGCGGGCTTCTATCTCGCGCAGGGCGCGCGCGGCGTCGTGATCAAGCTCGGCGAGCAGGGCGCGTATTTCCGCACGGCCGACGGCCGCGAAGGCATCGTTGCCGGCGAGCGCGTTGAAAAGGTCGTCGATACGGTGGGCGCCGGCGACGGCTTCGCGGTCGGCGTGGTCAGCGCGTTGCTCGAAGGCCGCAGCGTCGAGCAGGCGGTCGCGCGCGGCAACCGGATCGGTGCGCTCGCGATCCAGGTGATCGGCGATTCGGAAGGGTTGCCGACCCGCGACGCGCTCGACCGGCTCGAAAATGTCAGCAATGACGCCGATCGCTTAGAGGAAACCATCACCGCGCAATGAGAGGCCGGACACGGCACAATCCGCGGATCCATTTCGTGCGCGACGCACAGCAGTTTTGTTCGAGGCCGGGCAGGCGCCAGCGCGTCCACTCCGGTCCATATACGGAGACACTCACATGGCAGCCAATCTCGCAGCCCGTCGGTGGTGGACGATCATGCCGATCGTCTTCATCACGTACAGCCTCGCCTACCTCGATCGTGCGAACTACGGGTTCGCGGCGGCGGCCGGCATCAACCAGGATCTCGGGATCAGCAAGGGCCTGTCGTCGCTGATCGGTGCGCTGTTCTTCCTCGGCTACTTCTTCTTCCAGATTCCCGGCGCGATCTATGCGGAACGCCGCAGCGTGAAGAAGCTCGTGTTCGCGAGCCTCGTGCTGTGGGGCGGCTGCGCGGCCCTGACCGGCGTGGTCAGCAACATCCCGTCGCTGATGGCGATCCGCTTCGTGCTCGGCGTCGTCGAGGCGGCCGTGATGCCGGCGATGCTGATCTACATCAGCAACTGGTTCACGAAGAACGAGCGCTCGCGCGCGAACACGTTCCTGATCCTCGGCAACCCGGTCACCGTGCTGTGGATGTCGATCGTGTCGGGTTATCTCGTCCATGAATTCGGCTGGCGCCACATGTTCATCGCCGAAGGCGTGCCGGCCATCATCTGGGCCGTGTGCTGGTGGTGCCTCGTGCAGGACAAGCCGGCCGATTCGCCGTGGCTCAACGCGCAGGAAAAGCGCGACCTCGACGCCGCGCTCGCGGCCGAGCAGGCGGCGATCAAGCCGGTGCGCAACTATGGCGAGGCGTTCCGCTCGCCGGCCGTGATCAAGCTGTGCGCGCAGTACTTCTGCTGGAGCATCGGCGTGTACGGCTTCGTGCTGTGGCTGCCGTCGATCGTGAAGAACGGCTCCGATCTCGGGATGGTCGCGACCGGCTGGCTGTCCGCGCTGCCGTACCTCGCGGCGACGATCGCGATGCTCGCCGCGTCGTGGGCGTCCGACAAGGTCGGCTCGCGTCGCGGCTTCGTGTGGCCGTTCCTGCTGGTCGGCGCGGCCGCGTTCGCCGCGTCGTACGCGCTCGGCTCGTCGCATTTCTGGATCTCGTATGCGCTGCTGGTCGTCGCTGGCGCCGCGATGTATGCGCCGTACGGCCCGTTCTTCGCGATCGTGCCGGAACTGCTGCCGAGGAACGTCGCCGGCGGCGCGATGGCGCTGATCAACAGCATGGGCGCGCTCGGCTCGTTCGTCGGCTCGTACTTCGTCGGCTACCTGAACGGCGCGACCGGGTCGCCCGTCGCGTCGTACGCGTTCATGAGCGCCGCGCTCGTCGCCGCGGTGATCCTCACGCTGTCCGTCAAACCCCAGGCGCGCGATGCGCATCCGCTCGCCGCGCCGCTGCAAGGAAAATGAAACGATGAAGCCCCGTATCGTCGCGTACAAGCCGCTGCCCGATGACGTTCTCGCGTACCTGCGCGAGCATGCGGACGTCGTGCAGGCCGACGGCGCCGACGCGCTTGCCGCCGCGCTCGGCGACGCCGACGGCGCGATCGGCGCGAGCCTGAAGGTCACGCCGCAGATGCTCGACCGTGCGCCGCGGCTGAAGGCGTGGTCGACGATCTCGGTCGGCTACGACAACTTCGACGTCGCCGATTTCACGCGGCGCGGCATCGTGCTCGCGCATACGCCCGACGTGCTGACCGAGTCGACGGCCGATACGGTGTTTTCGCTGATCCTGGCCTCCGCACGGCGCGTGGTCGAGCTGGCCGAGTGGGTGAAGGCCGGACACTGGCATCGCAGCATCGGCCCCGACCTGTACGGCACCGACGTGCAGGGCAAGACGCTCGGCATCGTCGGGCTCGGGCGCATCGGCGGCGCGGTCGCGCGCCGCGCGGCGCTCGGCTTCCGGATGCAGGTGCTGTACGCGAACCGGTCCGCGCATGCCGAGGCCGAGACGCAGTACGGCGCCCGGCGCGTGACGCTCGACGAGTTGCTCGCGCAGTCGGATTTCGTGTGCCTGCAGGTGCCGCTGTCGCCCGACACGCGCCATCTGATCGGGGCGCCCGAGTTCGCGAAGATGAAGCGCGGCGCGATCCTGATCAACGCGTCGCGCGGGCCGGTGGTCGACGAGGCCGCGCTGATCGACGCGCTGCGTGCGGGAACCATCCGCGGCGCGGGGCTCGACGTGTTCGAGAAGGAGCCGCTGCCGGCCGATTCGCCGCTGCTGCGGATGAAGAACGTCGTCGCGCTCCCGCATATCGGCTCGGCGACGCACGAGACGCGCCATGCGATGGCGCGCTGCGCGGCGGAAAACCTGGTCGGCGCGCTGGCCGGCACGCTGCGCGCGAATCTCGTCAACCCGGATGCGCTGGCGCACGCCTGAGCCGCCTGCGATAACCGCCCTGCGCGGTTAGAGTCGATGGTCTTGGTGCCCGAGGGCTGGCTGCGTTATGATCGCCCGCGCTCGTCGCATCGACGGCCGGCCATGCGGCCGGCGGCGTCGCGCGACGGGCATCCGCGCCAGGTCCGGTGCGGCCGACTGCTGGAACGCCATTGGCGGGCGTCTGCTCGAGCGTGAAGCACCGGGCCGGCGCAGGCGCCGACGCGCCAGGACAGGGGAGGCCGCCGGCTGGCTTACGTTTCCAACAACAATGGTCCGTCTGCTCACGAAGCGGCGCGGATCGTACGTCGCGAGGCACGACAGTGACCGATTCGCAATCTTCCACGACGCGTCCGGCGACGATCAGCGACGTCGCGCGCGAGGCCGGCACGGGCAAGACCAGCGTTTCGCGCTACCTGAACGGCGAGACGCATGTGCTGTCGGTCGATCTGCGCCAGCGGATCGAGGCGGCGATCGCGCGGCTCAACTACCGGCCGAACCAGATGGCGCGCGGGCTCAAGCGCGGCCGCAACCGGCTGCTCGGCATGCTCGCGGCCGACCTGACCAATCCCTACACCGTCGAAGTGCTGCAGGGCGTCGAGGCCGCGTGCCATGCGCTCGGCTACATGCCGCTCATCTGTCACGCGGCGAACGAAGTCGAGATGGAGCGCCGCTTCCTGCAACTGCTCACGACCTACCGCGTCGAAGGGCTGATCGTCAACGCGCTCGGCGCCGAGGAAGACGTGCTGCGCCCGCTGCGCGGCGCGGGCATTCCGGCCGTGCTCGTCGACCGCACGGTCGAGGGCTTCGAGGCCGACCTGATCGGCCTCGACAATACCGACGCGATCGAGACGGCGCTCGCGCATCTGGTCGCACAGGGCTTCGACGCGATCCATTTCGTCGTGCAGCCGTTCGAGCACGTGAGCTCGCGGCGCGTGCGCGAGGCCGCGTTCCGCGCGGCGCTGGCGGCGCGCGGGCTGGCGGTGCCGTCGACGGTCGTGCTCGATCTGAACGAATCTGGCGCGGCCGCGGCGGCGCTTGCCGACGTCGATGCGCGCATCGACGATGCGGCGCGGCGCGGCGTGCGCGCGGCGCTGTTCGCCGCGAATGCGCCGGTCGCGCTGGCGATCGCGCGCCACCTGCGCGCGCGCTTCGGCGCCGCATGGCAGCAGCAGGCGGCGCTGCTGTCGATCGACGATCCGGAATGGGCCGAGCTGATCGGCATCACGACGATCCGTCAGCCGACCTACGAAATCGGCTACAAGGCCGTCGAATTCGTGCACGAGCGGATCGACGGCGCGGCGGGCGACGTGCGCGTCGCGATGCTGCCCGGCGAGTTGATCGCGCGCGCGTCGACCGCAAGCTGAGTATCATTCGGGGCACGCAGCGCGCCAGGTGCGCTGCCTCGAACAAGGAACTCCATGACTGTCGCTCCCGTCACGCTGGCGGCGCTGATCGCCGCCACGCTGATCATCGCGCTGCTGCCGCTCGTCCTCTACCGCATCCTGCGCAAGCCGCTCGTGCTCAATCGCCGCGACACGATCGTCGGCGTCGCCGTCTTCACGCTGTTTGCCATGATCGTCGAGCGCGCGCTCCACGGGCTCGTGCTGAGCCGCACGCCCGAGGACGGCTGGCTGACGCAGCCGCTCGCGTTCGTCGCGTACAGCGCGCTCGCGACCGCCGTATTCGAGGAAATCGGCCGCTATCTCGGCATGCGCGTGCTGAACCGCCGCTATGGCGCGTCGGCCGGCGACGGCCGCGGGATCGGCTACGGGATCGGTCACGGCGGCGCCGAGGCGTGGTTCGTCGGCGTGCTCGTGTGGGGCCAGTGGTCGTATCTCGCGTGGCTCGCGAGCCGCGGCCAGCTCGAGACGCAGTTGTCGGACCTGCCGGTCGACACCGTGGTGCGGCTGCACATGATGCTCGCGACGCTGTCGGCCCAGTCGATCCTGCTGTTGCTGCTCGAACGCTGCGCGGCGTTCGCGGTGCAACTGGCGCTGTCGGTGCTGATGTGGCGCGGCGTGCGTGCCGGCCGCATCGCCGTGTTGCCGCTCGCGATCGTGCTGCATGCGCTCGCGGCGACGCCCACGCTGCTGTACCAGGTGCGCGTGCTGCCGGCCGCGTGGGTCGAGGCCGCGTATTTCGTGCTGGCCGCGATCCTGGTGGCCGTGCTGGTGAAGACGTGCCGGCCGTCGCGTGCGACGGCCTGACCGGAGAGACGCAATGGACGACTATCTGATCGAATGCCCGAGCGCGGAATTCGACGCGCTTGCGCGCGTGATCTGCGAACTCTTTCCGGAGCAGACGCGCTTTGTCGAAAACAGCGACGAACGCGGGCGATTCCTGTCCGTGCAGTGGCTCGCGATGCGTTTCGGCGCGACGCCGAAGCGGATGACGCTGGACATCCGGATCGTGCCGGCCGCGCTCGCGCGCTACCTGGCGCTCAAGCCGATGCAGCGCGCGCGCAGCCATGCGGTGCTGCATGCGTATACGGAAGCGATGCTCGGCTCGCTCGAAGAGCGGCACGCGGCCGGCGAGGCCGTCGAGCGCGACGCGGAACTCGAACTGGACGAAGACTTTGCGTGAGCGGCGGCGCCGGCCGCGGGCCGGCGCGGTGCGTCACGCGTCGCGGTAGACCTGAGCGAAGCGCTGCGCCTGCACGACGCCGTAGTCGCCGGGCGCGTATTGCATTACCCAGTCGCCGGCGACGCCGCGCAGCGTGTCGCCGTTTTCCGAGCGGGCGATCGTGAACGGCTCGTCCATCCGGCGCGCGAGCACGACGGCCGGCCGGTTGCGGTAGGCGCCCGGCGTGCCGTGCGCGAGCGCCGGATCGGCGGGCAGGTATTTGGCGTCGAAACGTGCGCGCGACACGACCCAGCGGTCGCCGGTCGAGCCGGTGATCAATGCGTCGCCCGTCACATAACGGTTCGGGCCTTCGAGGCTCATCAGTTCGCCGTCGGCGTCCGCGAAGGACACGGCGACGGTTTCGTCCTTGACGACGCGACGGGCCTGCGGATCGGTACGCAGATCGAGTTGCTTGAGTTCGAGCATGGCGGGGAGGGGCGGGAAAGCGGGAAAAGCCGGGAGCTTATCCCGAATTCGGCGCGCCGTGTGACGCGCCGGTCGCCGGTCGCCGGTCGACGCGCGGCGCCGTTCGGCCCGGGTGGGCCGGCACGGCGCCGGCGGGGAAGGTGTCAGGGCTGCGCGGGCGCGCTCGCGGCCGGCGCGGCGGCCGCGTTGCCTTCCTTGCCCTTCGTCTTGCCCTTGCCGCGGTGCTCGCCGCCGTGGTGCAGCCAGCTGCGGAACGTCGTGTCGGCCAGCGCCTTCTGCTCGGCCGGGAAGCTCTCGTAGAGCGGCGCGAATGCGTCGGCGAGCTTCTTCGCGCCGTCGGCGTTCGCCTGCGACAGTTCCGCGTACTGCTTCATGTCGTCGATCGCGGACACGTCGTGTTTGGCCATCCGTTCGCTGTAGAGGCGGCCCATCGTTGCGCCGTTGTCGCGCATCGTGTCGGCGAACGTCTTCCATTGCGGCTCCTGCGCCGACGTGATCTTCAACTGGTCGTGCAGGTACTTGATGCGCTGCTCGATGCGCGCTTCGTGGCGTGCCGCGCGCTGCTCGGCGCTCGGCGCCGACGCCGCGGCCGTCGTTGCCGGTGCTTGCGGCTGTGCCGGGGTTTGCGCGAACGCGCTGGCTGCAACGGCGAGCGTAGCGAGGGTGAGCGAGATTTTCTTCATGGTTGGCTCTCCGGGGTGGTGTCTGGCGAGCGGGCGCGGCGGCCATCGCCGCCAGCGCGCCTGTCGCGTCGCCCGTTATTAGTAGCACGTTGCCTGCCGCGCGGCAGTGAATGCGACACTTGCTTACATCCGATACGAATCGAAATCGAAGGTGCGAATCCGGGCCGTGCCGGTTGGGCGCGCGGGCGTTCGGCGCTATCATCGCGTCACTTTCCACTCCGCCGGCACATCGCGCGCCGGCTCAGCGTCATGCGTCCACCCCGTCTCGACCAACTCGACGATCTCGACCGGCAACTCGTCGCGCTGCTGCAAGCCGATGCGCGCGCCAGCGTCGCCGATCTCGCGCGCCAGCTCGACGTGGCGCGCACGACGGTCGTCGCGCGCATCGCGCGGCTCGAACGCACCAACGTGATCGCCGGGTACAGCGTGCGACTCGGGCAGGACGTGCTCGACGCGAGTATCTATGCGTACGTCGGCATCATCCTCACGCCGAAGTTCGGCAAGGACGTATTGCGCAAGCTCGACCGGATGCCGGAAGTCCAACTGCTGTGCGCGGTGAGCGGCGAGTACGACTACGTCGCGTGGCTGCGCGCCGATTCGCCGGAGCGGCTCAACGACCTGCTCGACCAGATCGGCACGCTCGAGGGCGTCGAGCGCACGACGACGTCGATCATCCTGTCGCGCAAGATCGATCGCGGAACGATCGGCGGCTGATCCGTTGGATGCGGCGCCGCGCGGGCGTCGCTGCGTCACGGCTGCCCGGATTGAAGCCGTGGTACCTGCCCGCACGCATTCGTATCGGCCTTCGCTGTCCTTCGTGATCGGCACGGGCGCCCGCCGTTGTCCTTCTGCGCACTTCGCGCGTCTTTCCCGAATCTCCTTTCGTATTTCGCTTCGACCGATGTGTCGTACCTGACGCATGTGCGGTTCGTGCGTCCGGTGCGACGCCGTGCGTCGTCTTCATCCTCGCAATGCGCAGCCGCCAACGGCCGGCGTGCGACAGCGGCTATACGCGATTTTTATGTGAATCGGTCGTTTCGACGAAATCTATCGTCATAACGTCGAAATTATCGGTCGTTTCGCATCATTCTTCGTCTTGGAACTGATTTTGCGCGTCCCTACACTGTGTTCATTGGCTCAACGCCGTTCACAACACCAAACCCATCATCAGGAGATAAGCGCATGAAAATCGCCATCGTCGGCGCAGGTCTGATCGGCCACACCATTGCTCACATGCTGCGCGAAACCGGCGACTACGAAGTCGTCGCGTTCGACCGCGACGCGGATGCGCTCGCGAAGCTGACGCGCGAAGGCATTGCGACGCAACGGGTCGATTCGGCCGACGCGAACGCGATTCGCGAAGCGGTGAAGGGCTTCGATGCGCTCGTCAACGCGCTGCCTTACTACCTCGCGGTCAACGTGGCCGCCGCCGCGAAGGCGGCCGGCGTCCATTACTTCGACCTGACCGAAGACGTGCGCGCCACCCATGCGATCCGCGAACTGGCCGACGGCTCCGACCGCGCGTTCATGCCGCAATGCGGCCTTGCGCCGGGCTTCATCGGCATCGCCGCGCACGAACTCGTGAACGGCTTCAGCGAAGTGCGCGACGTGAAGATGCGCGTCGGCGCGCTGCCCGAATATCCGACCAACGCGCTGAAGTACAACCTGACGTGGAGCGTCGACGGCCTGATCAACGAATACTGCCAGCCGTGCGAAGCGATCCGCGACGGCCGCAAGCAGTGGGTGCAGCCGCTCGAAGGCCTCGAACACTTCTCGCTCGACGGCACCGAATACGAAGCGTTCAACACGTCGGGCGGCCTCGGCACGCTGTGCGAGACGCTGTCGGGCAAGGTCGAGACGCTCGACTACAAGTCGGTGCGCTACCCGGGCCACCGCGAACTCGTCCAGTTCCTGCTGGAAGACCTGCGCTTGTCGACCGACCGCGACACGCTGAAGTCGATCATGCGCCGCGCGGTGCCGTCGACGAAGCAGGACGTCGTGCTCGTGTTCGTCACGGTGACGGGCGTGAAGGACGGCCAACTGGTTCAGGACGTGTTCACGCGCAAGATCTTCGCGAAGGACGTGTGCGGGATGCACATGAGCGCGATCCAGATCACGACGGCCGGCGCGATGTGCGCGGTGCTGGATCTGTTCCGCGAAAAGAAGCTGCCGCAGAGCGGTTTCATCCCGCAGGAGAAGGTGTCGCTGAAGGCGTTCCTGTCGAATCGTTTCGGCAAGCTGTACGACGGCGGCACGATGGAGCGCATGCACGCGGTTGCCTGACCGAGGTTGCCACACAGTAGTTACTAGACGATTCGCCAGACACTGGCACGAGGGCCGTACGACGCCGGGAGCGCAGCAGCGCTTCCGGCGTTGTTTTTTGGGCGAGAAGAGGAAGGGCGCCGGGGCGCGCGATCAGGCCGGCAGCGGCGGGACCATCGTCGCCGGTTGCGGCGGCGGCACGATGCGGTACAGCAGCGCGTCGATGTCCGCGTCGGACGGCGCGGTGTTGTCGAACATCACGATGCCGTCGCATTCGCGGCCGGTGGGCACGAAGCGGCGCTGCCGGTATTCGTCCCAGTGCGCGAGCTTGTACGCATCGTTCGGGTTTGCACGCGCGACGATCCGCTGGTGCGCGACGTCTTCCGACGTATGGACCCACACGACCGTCAGCGTGACGTCCGGCGCGATGCCGAGCCACGCGCGATCGAGGATGCGCCGGTCGCGCACTTCGCGCGACAGCGGGCCGACGACGAGCGCGCCGATGCCGAGCGCGAGATTTTCACGGGCCGTGTCGAGCAGGCCCTGGTATTCGGCATCGCGAAGGTGCTTCAGGTAGAGCGGGCTGTCGCGGTCGTTCGGATCGTCCGTGAGCGCCCCCATCGCGGCCGCGCTGTAGCGACCGTACAGCGTGTCCTTGTCGAGCAGGCAGAACGCCTGGCCGGTCGCGCGCATCAGCGGCCCGATGAGCCGCTTCGCAAGCGTGGTCTTGCCGGTGCCGGCGTGACCGCAGAAGAACACCAGGTGCGTCACGAATGCCGGCTCCCCGACCGCTGGCCCGACGTGTCGCCGCGCTTGTCGCCGCGCGAGAACACTTCCGCTTCCAGCCACATCGCGTTGATGATGCCGAAGCCGAGCGCCACGCCGATGCCGAGTATCCACGAGAAATACCACATAGGTCTGTCTCCTTGACGGTTGGGCCGCGCGGCCGTTGTGCAGTGCGCAATGCAGGCCCGGCGAGGGCTGTCGAAGCGCCCGGGGCGCGTGCTGCGGTGCACGCAGCCCGATCATGACCAATATCGGCGTGCCGCGCAAGCCGGCCCGTCCGTGCAGCAAACCGGTAAACTGATGCGCAAACCGCAATATCGTGAACAACATGCTGATCAACTGTGCTGCTTACCAGGACGGCCGCAAGCTGGCCGATATCGACATCGATGCCATCAGCGATTACGTGTCGAAGCCCGAATGCTTCGTCTGGGTCGCGCTGAAGGATCCGACGCCCGAGGAAATCGACCTGATGGGCGAGGAATTCGGGTTGCACGAGCTGGCGCTCGAGGATGCGCGCAAGGGCCATCAGCGGCCGAAGATCGAGGAATACGGCGATTCGCTGTTCGCGGTGCTGCATACGGTCGAACTCGACGAGGACGGCGAATTCAAGGTCGGCGAATTGAACGTGTTCGTCGGCCCGAATTACGTGCTGTCGATCCGTAACCATACCGAGCACGATTTCCGCGACGTGCGCAAGCGTTGCGAGCGGGAGCCGCATCTGCTGCGGGAGGGGTCGGCGTTCGTGTTCTACGCGTTGATGGACCAGGTCGTCGACCGGTATTTCCCGATTCTCGAAACGCTCGGCACCGAACTCGAGGAACTCGAGGACCGCATTTTCGCGAAGGCCACGCCGGCGTCGTCGCGCGCGATCATCGAGGATCTCTATTCGCTGAAACGCCGGCTCGTGCTGCTGTACCAGCACACGGCGCCGCTGATGGAGCCGCTCGCGAAGCTCACCGGCGGGCGTGTTCCGCAAGTCTGCAGCGGGATGGCGGCCTACTTCCGCGATGTGTACGACCATTTGCAGCGGATCGTGAAAACGATCGAAGGGCGGCGCGAGATGGTCGTCACGGCGATCCAGGTCAACCTCGGAATGATCTCGCTCGCGGAGAACGAGGTGACCAAGCGGCTCGGCTCGTTCGCCGCGCTGTTCGCGATACCGACGATGATCGCCGGCATCTACGGGATGAACTTCGCGAACATGCCCGAACTGCACCTGAAATACGGGTTCTACGGCTGCATCGCGGTGATGGCCGCCGCCGACCTCGCGCTGTGGTGGCGTTTCAAGCGGGCAGGGTGGCTGTAGGGCGGCGTCACGCCGGACGCGGCGCGTGCTTGCCGACCACGACGCGCCACGGTCGCACGCGCCACGATTTCACGAGGCCGTTCTGCACGTACGGATCGGCGCGCGCGAACGATTCGGCCGCTTCCGGCGAATCGCCTTCGAACACGAGCACGGCCTGGTCGGCCGGGTCGGCCAGCGCACCGGCGAGCACGAGTTCGCCGCGCTCGGTCGCGGCCTGCGCGAGCGCGAGATGCTCCGCACGAAGCGGTTCGCGGCGCGACAGGTAGTCGTCGACGAGTTCGTAGATCAACTGGTAATGCATGATCGCTCCAGGAATCGGTTTCCGCCTCGGATAGTGGGCGGCCAGGTCAGTATAGGGCAGCGGGAACGCCCTTGGCGGCGTGGTTTGCCGGCGCGATGGCGGGCATTGGCCGGGCGCGCTTCATGACCCGCGCATCCCGGCCGATATCCCGCTGGCTTCCTCAAAAACGCAACTAACGGTCGAGCTTCCAAACATCGGCGAATTGCCGGGCGCTTCGCGTCCACGGCCGATCCGCGTGGAATTCGTCTACAGGAAACGAGGGGCCGCCGGCCTATGCCGGGTCCGGATTTCGCATGCCGGCGAACGCAGGGGAGCGGGTGAAAACGATAGGCGCCGGCCCGGGGCGGGGGGCGTGCGAGGGGTGTTTCCATTGGGCCGGAATGCGACCTATGCTGAACGAATCCGGAGCGAACGCCGTTCGCCCGATTCGCCCAGACGAGGTGTGCCATGCCGGTCTCAGCCACCCTGCAGGATTGCCTGCGCCAGAAGTCATCGCGGTACGAAGTCGTGTACCACCCCTATAGCCATACGAGCATGGAGACGGCCGCCGCCGCGCACATTCCCGGCGATCGTCTCGCGAAAACGGTGCTCCTCGAGGACGCCGAGGGCTACGTCGCCGCCGTGTTGCCGACGACGCACGCCGTGCGTCTGTCGGATCTCTGGGTGAAGACGGGACGCCATCTCGTGCTCGCCCGGGAGGTCGAATTGCGCGACCTCTTCAAGGATTGCGACATGGGCGCGCTGCCGCCCGTGTGCATGGCGTACGGGATGAAGACGTTCCTCGAGGAACACCTCGCGCAGCAGCCGGAAGTCTATTTCGAGGCCGGCGACCACGAAGCGCTGATCCACATGATGCAGGACGAATTCCTGGCGCTGATGGAGACGGCCGAGCGCGCGCATTTCTCGCATCGTATGCAGGGGATGATGCTGTCCTGAGCGATGCCGGCCGTGCATCGATGACGCATGCGCGGGCATTTTTCCCACCGGACTCGGTGAAGTGGAGATGCCCGTGCACGCAGAGGGGCGGCAACGAATTCACGCTGGCGCAGCGGTATCCGGTTTCGTAAAAAATATTCGTTGTGCAGACGATTATTTAAACCAGGCCGGTAGGAAGGTTTGCTTATTTTCGTTTGGAATCCTTTTCAAATAAGCGGCGGGCGACTCCTCGGAACATCGCGTCAACGGGCCCTGGCTCCGCGTGACAACGGTCAATCGGCTTCCATCCTTGCATGAGACAACCAGACGCATCCGGCGGCGCTCATTCCAGACGCGCCAATTCAGTGCGCCGCACTAAATCGGTGATTATTTATGAGAGGCACTGAATTAGTGCGATAGCCTACAAAATAATTACCGAATTAATGGAAAATGTTTGTTGAAGCTTACTAACTTGTTATTCGAGTAAGGCCTCCAAACTTTGTATTTGGGTATCAAATAAAGTTTGACGCCCAAATTTTTTCCTTGCTATCTTCTGCAGCCAAGACGAACGGCCTGGCTGACGTCGGCGTGTAACGAAGATTCAATCGTCATACGAGAACGTGCCTGCGCCGACGAAGCTGACAATTGCCTGAACGCGCTGGTGCGGGGCGGACGCCGGATAGGGCGGATATCCCGTGGTGGTTGAAACGATTCCTTGAAATTGAATGAATTCGGATCCGAAATCGATGCTTTCGATTCGGATTGCTAATTGCATTGAAAATGAAATTTCGGGTTGAGGCGGAGGCGGAACCGACCCGGTTCCGGCGCCGGCCATCATCGCGAAACTGGGCAATTCGCTTGGGGGGATGGATAGTGGGCATGAAAGTCGAAGAGCATCTGGTTGCTTCGAACAGCGGACTGGCCACGCTCGGCCGTCCGCGGGAATTCGGCAAGAAGCAGCAGAATCCGGTGCGCCGTTTCGGCGGCGTCGCAGTCGTCCTCCTGTTGCATGCAGTGCTGATCTACGCGTTGCTCAACGGCCTCGCGACGAAAGTCGTGCAGGTGATCCAGCATCCGATCGAAACCCGCATCATCGAGCCGGTGAAGCCGCCGCCGCCCCCGCCGATGCCGGTCGTCAAGCTTCCGCCGCCGAAGTTCGCGCCCCCGCCGCCGCCGTTCGTGCCGCCGCCGGAAGTACCGGTGCAGGCGCCGCCGCAGGCGACGATCACGCACCAGTCGGCACCGGTGCCATCCGCACCGGCCGTGCAGGCGCCGGTCATCGCACCGCCCGCGCCGGCCGCCAAACCGGTCAGTCACGAAGTAGGTGTCGTCTGCCCGAATTCGGACACGATTCGCGCGTCGATGCAGTACCCGAAGGAAGCGCAGGAAAACAACATCACGGGTGACGTGACGATCGAGTTCGTCGTGGATGCGGAAGGGAACATCACGAACGAACGCGTGGCCCAGTCGGCCGACCCCGTGCTCGATCGTGCGGCGTACAACACCGTGAAGCGGTTCAAATGCGTGGCGCAAGGCCAGGCGGTACGGGTGCAGGTGCCGTTCTCGTTCAACCTGAATTGATGCAGTGGGCGGTCCGGCGGGAGCCGGACCGGTGAAAACCGGCTCGAACCTTAATCGTAAGTTCAACGAAAGAATTGGAGTGGGGTATGACGAAGCGTTCTCTGGCCGCGCTGGCGGCAAGCCTGTTGATGTCCGTCGCTGCAATCGACGGACTCGTTGCACCGCAGCCCGCCTACGCGCAGGCGAGCGGATCCGCGGCGGCATCCGACGCGTCGCAACAGGCCGCGGCGCCCACGCAGGCGCCTTCCGCGGCCGAGCCGGCCCCGCCGCCGTCGCCTGCTACGACCGAAGCGGTCGAGAATCCGTACGGGCTCGGCGCGCTCTGGAAGAACGGCGACTTCGTCGCGCGCTTCGTGCTGATCCTGCTCGTGATCATGTCGATGGGCAGCTGGTACATCATGATCACGAAGTTCGTCGAGCAATTGCGCGCAAACCGCCGCGCGAAAATCGCGGACGCGCAGCTCTGGAGCGCGCCGTCGCTGGCCGAGGGCGCGAAGCTGCTCGACGAGGCGTCGCCGTTCCGCTTCATCGCCGAAACGGCGATCGAGGCGGGCGAGCATCACGACGAGGCCCTGCTCGAAGCCGTGGACCGCAACACGTGGATCGACGTGTCCGTCGAGCGCTCGATCACGAACGTGTCGAACCGCCTGCAGGACGGGCTCGCGTTCCTGGCGACGGTCGGTTCGACCGCGCCGTTCGTCGGGCTGTTCGGCACGGTCTGGGGGATCTATCACGCGCTGACGGCGATCGGGATCGCGGGCCAGGCGTCGATCGACAAGGTCGCGGGCCCGGTGGGCGAGGCGCTGATCATGACGGCGATCGGTCTGGCGGTCGCGGTGCCTGCCGTACTTGGCTACAACTTCCTCGTCCGGCGCAACAAGTCGGTGATGGAACGGGTCCGCAACTTCGGCGCCCAGCTGCATACCGTGCTGCTGGCCGGCAGCAAGCGTGCCGTGCGCGCGCCGTCGCCTGCCGCGTCGCTCGTGAACTGACCGGCTGACGGAGGCGCGCGATGGGCATGAACGTCGGGCAGGACGAAAGCGACGAGGTGATCGCGAACATCAACACGACGCCGCTCGTCGACGTGATGCTGGTGTTGCTGATCATCTTCCTGATCACGATTCCGGTCGTCACGCACACGATCCAGCTGCAGTTGCCGAAGGAGGTCGTACAGCCGCTGCAGACCACGCCGAAGAGCGTCGAGATCGCGGTGAATCGCGACGGCGATTTCTTCTGGGGCGAACAACGGGTGGATGCGTCGGCGTTGCTCGCGAAGCTGAAGGGTGTGTCGCAGCAGCAGCCGCAGCCGAGCGTGCACGTACGGGGCGACCAGAACACGCGCTACGAGTTCATCGGCCGGGTCGTCACGATGTGCGAGCGAGCGGGTATCGCGAAGGTGTCGTTCATTACGGAACCGCCGGCGCGGGGTGGTTAGCCTTGCATGGGAACGGCATACGCGCCGATTCCGATTGACGACGCATGGGATCAGATCAGGCATCGACAGGAGCAGACGATGGGAATGAACGTGCCTTCGGGCGGGAGCGGCGGCGAGCCGGACGTGATGGTCGACATCAACACCACGCCGCTGATCGACGTGATGCTGGTGCTGCTGATCATGCTGATCATCACGATCCCGATCCAGATGCATTCGGTGAAGATGGACCTGCCGGTGGGCAACCCGCCGCCGCCCGCCGCACCGCCGGAAGTGGTGCAGATCGACATCGACTTCGACGGTACGACGACGTGGAACGGCGCACCGGTGCCGGACCGCGCGGCACTCGAGGCGAAGCTGACGGCGGTCGCGCACGAGCCCGTGCAGGCGGAGATCCATCTGCGGGCGAACAAGCTGGCGCCGTACAAGGACGTGGCGGCTGTACTGGCGTCCGCGCAGCGCGTGGGCGCGACGAAGATCGGCCTGATCGGAAACGAGCAGTTCATGCAATGACGGGACAGGCGGACCGATGAACCAGCGACGATGGAAACGGATGATGGCGCTGACCGCGCTCGGTGCGGCCTGCGTGCTCGGCCGGCCGGCGTGGGCGGCCGACGTGTTGCGGCCCGACGTAGCGAAGCCGCTGGCCGCGGCGCAGGACCTGTATCGCGCGCACAAGTATCGCGATGCGCTCGGCAAGATCGCGCAGGCGGCCGCCGTGCCCAACCGCACGCCGTACGAAACCTACATGGTGGAAGCGACGCGCGGCGCGGCGGCGATGGCGGCCGGCGATACCGGCGTGGCCGCGCAGGCCTACGAAACCGTGCTCAACTCGGGGCGCCTGTCGGGCGCGGACGAGCAGCGGACGACGGCGGCGCTCGCGGGAATCTACTTCCAGCAGAAGAACTATCCGCAGGCGATCCGCGTCGCGCAGCGCTACCTGAAGGCGGGCGGCACGGACCCGGACATGCGCACGCTGCTCACGCAGTCGTATTACCTGTCGAACGATTGCGGCCAGGTCGTGAGCCAGTTGAAGGCGAGCACGGAGGCACAGGCGAAGGCCGGCCACGCGCCGGACGAGGGCCAGCTGCAGATGCTGGCGACCTGTGCGCAAAAGAGCAAGGACGCCGTTGCCTATCGCAACGCGCTCGGCATGCTGGTGGCTTTTCATCCGAGCCCCGCGTACTGGGAGGACATGATCTCGGCCATTCGCGGCAGCCCCGGTTACCTGTCGTCGCTCGACCTCGACATCTACCGGTTGCGCAGGGCGACGGGCTCGCTGACGACGGCCGACGCCTACATGGAGATGACGCAGCTCGCGCTGGTGGCGGGAACGCCGGCCGAGGGCAGGCAGGTGATCGACCAGGGATTCGCGTCCGGCGTGCTCGGCAAGGATGCGCAGGCCGAGCGCGAGAAACGGCTGCAGGCGCTGGCTGCCACGCGTGCGCAGTCGGGTGCGGACGCCGCCAACCCGGTGGCGCCGATCGATGCCGGCATGAACCTGGTGTTCGCGGGCCATGCGGCGCAGGGGCTGTCGATGATGGAGCAGGTGATCGCGAAAGGTGGACTCGAGCATCCCGATGCCGCGCGGCTGCGGCTCGGCGAGGCGTACTACGTGGCCGGCCAGAAGGCGCGTGCGGTCCAGGTGCTGCGCACGGTGAAGGGTAACGACGGGTCGGCGGATCTGGCGAAGCTGTGGACGGCGGTGGCGTCCCGGTAGCGCAGCGCAAGGCCGCGACGGCATGCGATGCGCACGCAATCGACGAGCAGCGTGGCGCGATGGAAGTACAAGTCCTTGACGGTCGGACATGAAGAGAGACAGGGGAAATCTTGTTAATTAGTAACACGAATGAAATAGGCGAAACACTTGCGGGTGCGCGGCGACGGTGCCGCGCCGCGACGGCCGCGTCATCGCATCGGGCAAGGATGGCCGACATCAAACCGGTTTCGACTGCGAGGCTCCGCACTTCCATGACTGTGCCCCCTGATGAGTCGGTTCTGGTCGCGGTATCGCTGGGCAGCAAGATCCGGGCGCTGCGCCAGCGCCTGAAGCTCACGCTTGACGAGACGGCCGGGATCGCGGGTATTTCGAAGCCGTTCCTGTCTCAGGTCGAGCGTGGGCGCGCGACGCCGTCGATCACGTCGCTGGTCCGGATCGCGCACGCGCTGGGCGTCACGATGCAGTACTTCATCGACACGCCGACGGAAGCGCGTTCGGTGTGCCGCGGGAACGCGCTGCAGTACTTCCAGTTCGCGAACTCGGCCAGCCTGTTCGCCAGGCTGACGAACCTGGTGGATGGCCGCAAGCTCGACGCGATTCTCGTCAGGATGCCGGCGGGGCAGTCGCCGTCCGAGATAACGACGCATGCGGGCGAGGAATTCGTCTACGTGATGCGCGGGCAGGTCGCGCTGACGCTCGAGGATTGCACGTTCACGCTGAATGCGGGCGATACCGCGCACTACGAATCGACGATGCCGCATGCATGGCGCAACACGGCCGACGAGGAAGCGGTGATCGTCTGGGTCGGCACGCCGAGGCTGTTCTAGCGGAGGCGGCAGGCACCGCATGTCGAACCGGAAGCAGCAGGAAGTGCGCTCATGACATGTAGTAAGTATGACGAAGTAAATATAAAGAAACGGTGATGCCGGACGGAACGGATGCCCAGGGCCGATCCGTTCGAGTGGTGGCGGTCGGAAGGGTGGCTATTGCGGGTTCCGTTACACGGGCGCCCAGGACGCGCAAGGAATTCACAAGGTTCCGGCGTACAGCAGGTGGGGTCTTACTACGAGCGAGAGGGAACGAGATGAAGCAGAGAGTGTTGGCGTTGGCCATCAAGAGGATAGTCTGGGCGGAACTGGCGCTGACGGCCGCGCTGGTGCCGCCGGCGTTCGCCCAGAGCCAGCCGGCGCCGGGCGCCGCATCGATCGCGGATGCGGTCGCGAATGGCGCACCCGTGACCGTTGCGCAGGCGAACGGTACGGCGGGCACTGTCGCCGCCACGGGCGCCGCGGCATCCGGTGCGGCAGCCGAGGCGACGCCTGCCGCTCCCGGCGCGAACGGACAAGGGAAGGTCGCGCAGATCAAGCGGTTCGAAGTGACGGGTTCGCTGATCCGGCAGGCCGACAAGGTCGGCTTCAACCAGGTTCAGACCATCACGAGCAAGGACATCGAGAACAGCGGCCACACCAGCGTCGCCGACTACCTGCGCAGCACCTCGGCGAATTCGGCAAGCAGCTGGAGCGAAGGGACGACGAACAGCTTCGCGCCGGGCGGCGCAGGCATCGCATTGCGCGGCCTCAGCGAGAAGTACACGCTGGTGCTGATCGACGGCATGCGGGTGTCACCGTATGCGTTCGCGGTGAACGGCAGCGATCAGTTCTTCGACCTGAACACGCTGCCGCTCAACATCATCGACCGAATCGAAATCGTCAAGACAGGCGCGGTGTCTCAGTATGGTTCCGACGCAATCGCGGGCGTCGTGAACATCATCACGAAGAAAAACTTCCAGGGTCTCGAGCTGGGAGGCAGCTACGGCGGTGCGACGAACGGTGAAGGCGGCCAGGGCACGACGAAGTTCAGCATCCTCGGCGGCTTCGGCGACCTGAACGCCGACCGCTTCAACGTGACGGCGGCGCTCAGCTACTACAAGTCGAACGGCATCTCGATCGCCGATCGCGACACGACGCAGAACCAGGATTTCTCCAATTTCCCGGGCGGCCTGTCGAACCAGAGCGTGTCGTACTGGCGCAATCCGGCCACCGGCGCGAAGGTGCCGCTGAGCCCGTGTCCGAACGGCGGCCAGGCCGTGCCGGGCACCTCCGTCGCGCAGGTCAACGGTCCCGGCACGGTCTGCGCAAACAACACCGCGTACGCATCGTCGCTGTCACCGTGGACTGAACGCCTGAGCGCGAAGGTGCACGCCGACTTCAAGATCAGCGACGCGATGCAGGCGTTCGCCGATCTCTGGGAAAGCAACAATACGACGGTCACGAACAACTTCGTCGGCCGCCTCGGCAACAGCACGCAGACCTATGATCCCGCGACGGGCGGTCTCAACCCGATTTCGAACCTCGTGCCGGGTAGCAACCCGTATAACCCGTTTGGCGTGCCGGCCAAGCTGGTCTATGCATTCCCGGCCACGCAGGCCGTGCATACGAGCTCCAACTTCTGGCGTGCCGCGACGGGTGTGAAAGGATCGTTCAGCACGCCGCGCGTGGGTGACTGGGACTGGACGGCGTCCTACACGCATTCGCAGAACACGGTGTCGAACAACTATTCGAACCTGATCAACGCGGCCGCGCTCGAAAATATCGTCCAGAACGGCGTATTCAACTTCGCGAATCCATCGTCGACACCGAACGGGTTGAACGGGCTGTACGGAAGCACGTCGACGCAGGCCATCACGAAGCTCGACGCCGTCGATGCGACGCTGTCGACGCCGAACCTGTTCACGTTGCCCACGGGTAACGTCGGCCTAGGTCTCGGTACGCAATTCACGCACCAGAGCCAATACATCGGGACGGGCGCGGACTACGCGAACGGCACGCTCATCCAGCCGGCGCTGCAATCAGTCAACGGCGAGCGCAACGTCGCGGCGGTCTACTACCAGATCGACATTCCCATCCTGAAGAACCTGACGTTCAGCCAGTCGGGACGCTACGACCACTACAGCGACTTCGGTGGCGCGTTCTCGCCGCGCTTCGCGTTGCGCTTCCAGCCAATCCGCGAGCTGACGATGTACGGTTCGTACAACCGAGGCTTCCGCGCGCCGACGCTGATCGAAAACACCTCGTCGAGGACTTACGGCGCGCAGGGCGCGGTCGATTCGAACGATCCTAACAACCCGAACGCATACAACCTCGTCGAGGAAGTGCAGGCCGGTAACAGCAAGCTGCAGCCGGAGCGGACCAAGAACTACAACATCGGCTTCCAGCTGTCGCCTACCCGCAATACCGATTTCGGCTTCGACTGGTACAAGATCCACATCGACAACGTGATCGGCACGGAAGACATCCAGACGGTGGTGGACCAGAACGATCCGTCCAAGGTGATCCGTAATCCGAATGGTTCGATCGCGTATGTCGTGCTGCCGTACATGAACCTGTCGTCGCTCGATACGGACGGCTTCGAGACCACCTTCCGCCAATCGGTGTCGACCAAGATCGGTACTTTCACGCTGTCGGGCGACTGGGCCTACGTGTGGCACTTCAAGATGCCGGTGGGCGGCGAGACGACCGACTTCGCGGGCAACAACGGTTCGCTGAACGAGCCGTTCGGCGGCAGCTTCCCGCGCTGGAAGGGCAACACGAGTCTGAACTGGAACTACCACAACCAATGGAACGCGACGTTGACGTGGATGTTCACGGGACCGTACAGCCAGGCCATCCTGTCGCCGGGCCAATATCCGAACATGCAGGACAGCGTGGCGTCGTACAGCCAGTTCAACCTGATGGTCAGCTACACCGGCTTCAAGCATTGGACGATCTACGCGGGCATCGACAACATCTTCAATCGTGCGCCGCCGTTCGACCCGGTTTTCATGAACGCGAGCTACCAGACGGGCTACGACACGTCGCTGTACACGTATGTCGGTCGATTCGCGCAGGTTGGCGCGACCTACAAGTTCTGATGCCGATTGCGATGCACGGATGGGCTTTAGACCGGCCGCTCCACGTCCACCTCCCCATTTTTTGGAGCGGCCCTTTTTCGCCTGGCGCCACGACGGCCTGCAACCGGGACGTGCGGCGATGCAGTTCGCAGGCGCGTTTTCAGCACGAACAACCAGTGGGATGCAGGTGGCACGCGGCATCCTGCACCGGCATCTACCGCGCGCAGGCATCACGCCCGCACGCTTTCGGACAGACCGACCATGAAACTGTTGAAATGGCGATGGACAGGCGTGCCGCGCGCGGCGCTGTTCGCATGCGTCGTGCTGCTCGTGTCGGGTAGCGCCATGCCACGTGCGGCGCTCGCGGTGTCGGCGTTTGCGCAATACGATCAGCCGAAGTACCCGACCAATTTCGCGCATTTCGATTATGCCGATCCCGACGCGCCGGACACCGGCACGCTCAATTTCGAAAACTACGACCAAGCGCAGAGCTACGACTCGCTGAACCCGTTCCTCGTGCGCGGCTCGCCCGCGCCGGACATCAAGAACCTGATGTTCGACACGCTGATGCAGCGCAGCTGGGACGAGCTCGCGTCCGAATACGCGCTGATCGCCGACGACGTCGAGGTCGCTCCCGACGGGCTGTCGGCCACGTTCCACATCAATCCGGCCGCGCGCTTTTCGAACGGCGACGCGATCACCGCGGCGGACGTCAAGTATTCGTTCGACACGCTGACGAGCCCGCAGGCGTCGCCGATCTACAACGCGCAGTTCTCCATCATCAAGCGCGCGGTGGTGATCGACCGGCACGCGATCCGCTTCGAATTCCAGCACGCGGAGCGCGACGCGGCGCTGATCGCGGGCGACTTGCCGGTGTTCTCGCCGAAGTGGGGGCAGCGCGCGGACGGTACGCGGCCGCCGTTCGACCAGATCGCGAACGTGCCGCCGATCGCGAGCGGCGCGTACCTGATCGAGCAGCGCAGGAACGACAAGCAGATCACGTACGTGCGCAACCCGCACTACTGGGCCGCGAACCTGCCGTCGCGGCGCGGGATGTTCCGTTTCGCACGCGTGTCCTTCAAGCTGTATCTCGACCAGTACACGGCGCTCGAGGCGTTCAAGGCCGGCGATGTCGACGCGCGGGTGGAGTACAGCTCGACGCAGTGGGCGCGCAAGTACGTCGGCAAGAATTTCCGCAACGGGCTGCTGAAGAAGGGCGAATTCCCGGATGGCCCCGCGCAGATGCAGGGTTTCCTGATGAACCTGCGCAAGCCGATGTTCCAGGACGTACGCGTGCGGCATGCGCTCGCGCTGGCATTCGACTTCGACTGGATGAGCCGGATGATGTTCTACGGGCAGTATCGCCGCACCAACAGCTTCTGGGACGCGAGCCCGTTCGCGGCATCCGGCATGCCGAGCGCGAAGGAACTCGCATTGCTGGAGCCGTTCCGGTCGACGTTGCCGCCGGAGGTGTTCGGCCCGATGGTCAAACAGCCGTCGACGCTGCCGCCCGGCTCGCTGCGCGCGAACCTCAGGCAAGCGCGCGACCTGCTCGCGCAGGCCGGCTGGCACTATCGCGACGGCGCGCTGCGCGACGCGAACGGCACGCCGATGACGATCGAGATCATCGACGACGAGCCCGGCATTGATCGTCTGATCCTGCCGTACACGCAGGCGCTGGCGACGCTCGGCATCCACGCGTACCTGCACGAGATCGACAGCGCGCTCCACCAGAAGCGGCTCGACAATTTCGAGTACGACATGACGACGTATATCTACTCGCCCGTGACGATCCCCGGCGCGGAGCTGACGCGCCGCTTCGGCAGCGCGGCCGCCTCGCAGCCCGGCTCGGAGAACTATCCGGGCGTGAAGTCGAAGGCCGTCGACGCGCTGATCCGCGCGGCGCTCGCGGCAGATACGCTCGACGATCTCGAGACGGCCACGCACGCCCTCGACCGCGTGCTGATCAACCTGTACGTGCTGGTCCCGCAGTACTACCTGCCGAACGCGCGGATCGCATACAAGACGACGCTCGGCCATCCGGCGGTCGTGCCGGCTTCCTATCAGTACGAGGACTGGATCGTCGACTACTGGTACGTGAAGAAGCCGGCCGCACGACCACAACCCGCTCCGGCGGCCTGACGGGGGAGCAACGATGCTGGCATACATAGTGAGGCGGCTGCTGCTGATGATTCCGACGCTGATCGGCGTCGTGACGATCACATTCGCGGTCACGCAGTTCGTGCCGGGCGGCCCGGTCGAGCAGGTGCTCGCGCAGTTGCGCCACGGCAGCGCGCGTGGAGGCGACGCGGGCGGAGGCGGGGGCGGCTACCACGGCAGCCAGGGCGTCGATCCGCAGCAGATCGAGCAGATCCGCAAGCAGTTCGGTTTCGACAAGCCGCCGCTCGAACGCTACGCGCTGATGCTGAAAAGCTACGCGACGTTCGACCTCGGGCAATCCTATTTCGCGCACCGCAGCGTATGGGCGGTGATCCGCTCGAAGTTGCCGGTGTCGATCACGCTCGGGCTGTGGACGGTGATTCTCACGTATCTCGTGTCGGTGCCGCTCGGCATCGCGAAGGCGGTGCGCAACGGCTCGCGGTTCGACACCGTGACGAGCGTGCTGGTGCTGACCGGCTACGCCGTGCCGGGCTTCGTGCTCGGCGTGCTGCTGCTGATGCTGTTCGGCGGCGGCACGTTCTGGCAGGTGTTCCCGATGCGCGGGCTCACGTCGGACAACTTCGACGACCTGACGCTGATCGGCCAGATCCTCGACTATCTGTGGCACATCGCGATGCCGGTCACCGCGTCGGTCGTCGGCAATTTCGCGATCGTCACGATTCTCACGAAGAACACGTTCCTCGAGGAAATCGGCCGGCAATACGTGCTGACCGCGCGCGCGAAGGGCGCGCCGGAGCGCGACGTGTTGTGGAAGCACGTGCTGCGCAATGCGGCGATTCCGCTGCTCACCGGGCTGCCGGCGGCATTCGTCGGCGCGTTCCTGAACGGCAACCTGCTGATCGAGACGCTGTTCTCGCTCGACGGGATGGGGCAACTGTCGTACGACTCGGTGATCCGCCGCGACTATCCGGTCGTGCTCGGCTCGCTGTTCCTGTTCACCCTGATCGGTCTGCTGACCAAGCTTATCGCGGATATCTGCTATGTCCTCGTCGACCCCCGTATCCAGTTCAGCCGCCTGGACCACTGATCCGGCCGCCGTCGCATGCGCGGCGTCGCCGTCGCCGTGGCGACGCACGTGGCTGCGGTTTCGCGCGCAGCGGCTCGGCTACTGGAGCCTCGTGATCTTTGCCACGCTGTTCGCGATCAGCCTGCTGGCCGACGGATTGTCGAACGACCGGCCGCTCGTGGTGCGCTATGACGGGCACCTCTATTTCCCGATCGTGAAGGACTATCCGGAGACGCAGTTCGGCGGCGATTTCCCGGCGAAGACCAACTATCTCGATCCGTACATCCGCGCGAAGATCGAGTCGCACGGCAACTTCGCGATCTACCCGCCGAACCGCTACCGCTACGACACGATCGATTATTTCGCGTCGCGGCCGTACCCGGCGCCGCCGTCCGCGAGCAACTGGCTTGGCACCGACCAGTTCGGCCGCGACGTGCTCGCGCGGCTGCTGTACGGATTTCGGCTGTCGGTGCTGATGGCGTTCGCGCTGACGGTCTCGGGCGTCGCGATCGGCGTGCTGACGGGCGCGCTGCAGGGCTTCCACGGCGGACGTACCGATCTCGTCGGGCAACGCCTGATCGAGATCTGGAGCGCGCTGCCCGACCTGTACCTGCTGATCATCTTCGCGTCGATCTTCGAACCGTCGCTGTGGCTGCTGTTCATCCTGCTGTCGATGTTCGGCTGGCTCGTGCTGTCCGACTACGTGCGCGCGGAGTTCCTGCGCAACCGCGCGCTCGACTACGTGAAGGCCGCGCGCACGATGGGGCTGTCGAACTGGCAGATCATGTGGCGGCACGTGCTGCCGAACAGCCTGACGCCGGTGATCACGTTCCTGCCGTTCCGGATGAGCGCGGCGATCCTGTCGCTGACGAGCCTCGACTTCCTCGGCCTCGGCGTGCAGCCGCCGACGCCGAGCCTCGGCGAGCTGCTGCAGGAAGGCAAGAACTACCTCGACGCGTGGTGGATCTCCATCTCCGCGTTCTCGGCGCTGGTCGTCACGCTGCTGCTGCTTACGTTCATGGGCGACGCGCTGCGCAACGCGCTCGACATGCGCGCGCGCGGCTCGGCCTTCGGCGGGGAGCAACGATGACGGCGCCGTTGCTGGACATCCGGCGGTTCTCCGCGCACTTCGGCGCGAAAGCCGCCGTGAAGGACCTAGACCTCGCGGTCGCGCGCGGCGAGCGCGTGGCGCTCGTCGGCGAGTCGGGCTCGGGCAAGAGCGTGACGGCGCTGTCGATTCTGCGGCTCGCGCAGCAGGCGACGCTGTCGGGCCAGATGCTGTTCGACGGCGAGGATCTGCTCGCGAAGACCGAGCAGCAGATGCGCGGCATCCGCGGCGCCGATATCGCGATGGTGTTCCAGGAGCCGATGACGGCGCTCAACCCGTTGTATACGATCGGCAAGCAGATCGCCGAGAGCCTGCGGCTGCACGAGGGGCTGCGAGCGGGCGACGCGCGCGAGCGCGGCATCGCGCTGCTGCGGCGCACCGGAATTCCGGAGCCGGAACGGCGCATCGACAGTTTTCCGCACCAGTTGTCGGGCGGCCAGCGGCAGCGCGCGATGATCGCGATGGCGCTCGCGTGCCGGCCGCGGCTGTTGCTCGCGGACGAGCCGACGACGGCGCTCGACGTGACGGTGCGCCAGCAGATCGTCGATCTGCTGATCGAGCTGCAGGAGCAGGAGGCGGCCGCGCGCGGAATGGCCGTGCTGCTGATCACGCACGACCTGAACCTCGTGCGGCGCTTCGCGCAGCGCGTGGCCGTGATGGAGCAGGGCGTGCTCGTCGAGACGAATACGACCGGCGCGCTGTTCGCCGCGCCGCGGCACGCGTACACGCGCCGGCTGCTCGACAGCGCGCCGCAACGCGCGGTCGAGCCGGTTGCGGCCGACGCGCGGACGATCCTCGATGTCCAGCACCTTGCCGTCGATTACCGCATCGCGGCGAAGGGTTGGCGCGCGGCGTTCGGCAAGACGGCGTTCCGGGCCGTGCACGACGTGAAGCTGAGCCTGCGGCGCGGCGAGACGCTCGGGATCGTCGGCGAATCGGGGTCGGGGAAATCGACGCTGGCGGCAGCCGTGCTCGGCCTGCAGCGGCCGGCATCCGGCGGCATCGAGATCGACGGCATGCCGCTGGCGTCGCTGCGCACGACACGCGGCCGGCGCGCGCTGTACGGCCGCATGCAGGTCGTGTTCCAGGATCCGTTCGGCTCGCTGTCGCCGCGCATGACGGTCGAGCAGATCGTCGGCGAGGGGCTCGCCGTGCACCGGCCGACGGTGGCCGGCGCCGCGCGGCGCGCGCGCGTCGCGGCCTTGCTGCAGGAGGTCGGCCTGCCGGCCGAGGCAATGCTTCGCTATCCACACGAATTTTCCGGCGGCCAGCGCCAGCGCATCGCGATCGCGCGCGCGCTGGCGGTGGAGCCTGAATTGCTGGTGCTGGACGAGCCGACGAGCGCACTCGACGTGTCGATCCAGAAGCAGGTGCTGAATCTGCTGACGAATCTGCAAAAGAAGTATGAACTGAGCTATCTGTTCATCACGCACGATCTCGCGGTGATGCGTGCGATGGCCCATCGGGTCATCGTGATGAAGGCGGGGCGCGTGGTCGAGGAAGGCGATACGCTCGACGTGTTGCACGCGCCGTCCCACCCGTATACGCAGGCGCTGCTCGCGTCGTCGATGCTCGCGCCGGAACCGGGGCCGCGGCAGCGGGAAGGGGACGCGGATGAGTGACGTGAAGCGGGCGCGGCGCGCCCGTACCGTTCGCTGACGCACGCCGATGCCGTCGTTCTTCATCGACCGCCCGGTATTTGCGTGGATCGTCGCGCTCGCGATCGTCGTCGCGGGCGTGCTCGCCATTCCGCAATTGCCGGTCGCGCAGTATCCGCGCCTTGCGCCGCCACGCGTCGTGATCACGGCGGCCTATCCGGGCGCGTCGACCGAGACGGTCGACGGCGCCGTCGGCAGCATCATCGAGGAAAGCCTCGACGGCGCCGACGGGCTGCAGTACTACGAAACGAGCAGCGACGGTCACGGCAATCTCGAGATCGACGTGACGTTCGCGCCCGGCACCGATCCGGACATCGCGCTCGTCGACGTCAACAACCGGCTGAAGCAGGTCGAGCCGCGGCTGCCGCAGCAGGTCGTGCAGCAGGGCATCGGCGTGTTCAAGGCCGCCAACACGTTCCTGATGCTCGTCACGCTGACGTCGACCGACGGCACGCGCGACTCCGCCCAGCTCGGCGACTATCTGAACCGTTACGTGCTGCGCGAACTGAAGCGCGCGCCGGGCGTCGGCGCGGCCCAGCTGTGGGACGCCGACGAGGCGCTGCGGGTCTGGCTCGATCCGAACAAATTGCGCGAATACGACCTCGGCGCCGACGACGTGATCGCCGCGATCGGCGTGCAGAACGCGACGGTCACGGCCGGCGCGATCGGCGATGCGCCGTTCGAGCGCGGCCAGCAGCTCACCGCGACGATCGTCGTCAAGGGGCAACTGACGTCGCCGGAGGAGTTCGGCCGGATCGTGCTGAAGTCGAAGCAGGACGGTTCGGTGGTGCGTGTCGCCGACGTCGCCCGCGTCGAAATCGGCCGCGACGACTATTCGTTCTATTCCCGGCTGAACGGCCGCCCGGCGGCCACCGTCGGGATCCAGCTCGGCCCGCGCGGCAACGCGCTCCAGACGTCGAACGCGATTCGGGCGCGGCTTGCCGAGCTGTCGAAGACGCTGCCGCCTGGCGTCGCGGTCGAGATTCCATTCGACGGCGCGCATTTCGTGACGATCGCCCTTCGGGAAGTCGTGCTGACGCTCGTCGAGGCCGTCGTGCTGGTGTTCTGCGTGATGTGGCTGTTTCTGCGCGAGCTGCGCTACACGCTCGTGCCGACCGTCGTGATTCCCGTCACGCTGATGGGCGCGTTCGTCGCGATGTGGGCGTTCGGGCTGTCGATCAACGTGTTCACGATGTTCGGCCTCGTGCTGGCGATCGGCATTCTCGTCGACGATGCGATCGTCGTGGTCGAGAGCGTGCACCGCGTGATGGAGGAGGGCGTGTCGCCGCGCGAGGCGACGCGCCTCGCGATGAAGCGGATCGGCGGGGCGATCGTCGGCGTGACGGCGGTGCTGACGGCCGTGTTCGTGCCGATGGCGTTCTTCCCGGGCAGCGTCGGCGGCATCTACCGGCAGTTCGCGGTGTCGATGATCGCGTCGATGCTCGTATCGTCGTTCATGGCGCTGTCGCTCACGCCGGCGCTGTGCGCGAATCTGCTGAAGCCAGTCGGCCGTCGCGAAGGCGCCCACGTGCCGCGACGCAGCCTCGGCGCGCGCCTGGCCGACCGCTTCGGCGTCGCGTTCGCGCGGGCCGAAGCCGGCTATCGGCGCGTGACCGTGTCGGCGGTACGCCGCACGGGCACGGTCGCGGGCCTCTACGTCGCACTCGTGGCCGTGTGCGGGCTGCTGTCCTGGATGATGCCGGGCGGCTTCCTGCCGACCGAGGACCAGGGGCAACTGCAGGTGATGATCCAGTTGCCGGCTGGCGCGACGCAAGCGCGTACGGTGGCGGTCGTCCAGCGCGTCGAGGCGATTCTGCGCGCGGAGCGGGCCGTCGCGAACGTGACGAGCGTGATCGGCTGGAGTTTCGCGGGCAGCGGACAGAACGTCGCGATGGCATTCGTCGAGTTGAAGGACTGGACGCGGCGCGACGTCGATGCGACGACGTTGCGCGATCGCCTCAACCGGCGCTTCGACGGGATGCTCGACGGCGACGTACAAGCGACGCTGCCGCCATCGGTGCCCGGCCTCGGTCACGCGGACGGCTTCACGTTCCGTCTCGAGGATCGTGGCGGGGTCGGGCTCGACGCGCTGAAGGCCGCTCGCGAGCAGATGGCCGCGCGCGCGAAGGCAGACCCGGCGCTCGCGTCCGTGCATTTCGAGGACTTGCCCGATGCGCCGCGCATCGAGCTCGACGTCGATCGCGCGAAGGCGTATGCGCTTGGCGTGCCGTTCGAGCGCATCGCGGGGCTGCTCGGCGGTACGTTCGGCTCGAACTACATCAACGATTTTCCGGCGTCGGGCCGGATGCGCCGCGTGATCATCGAGGCAGACCCGGCCGCACGCGCGACCGACACGCAACTGATGGCGCTGACGGTGCCCAACCGCACGGGGGACATGGTGCCGCTGTCGGCCATCGCCGCGCCGCACTGGACGGTCGGGCCCGTGATGCTGAATCGCTACGACGGCTATCCGTCGCTCGACGTCAGCGGCCGGGCGGCGACCCACACCAGTTCGGGCGCGGCGATGGCGGAGATGGAGCGGCTTGCCGCGATGCTGCCGGCCGGGATCGGCTACGACTGGGTGGACGCGGCGCGCGAGGAGCGGATCGCCGCGCGGCAGACGCCGCTGCTGGTCGGGTTGTCGGTGCTCGCGGTGTTCATGGCGCTTGCCGCGCTGTACGAAAGCTGGACGATTCCGTTGTCGGTGCTGACGATCGTGCCGCTCGGCATCGTGGGGGCATTGGCGGCGGCGCTCGCGCGCGGGATGCCGAACGACGTGTACTTCAAGGTCGGGATGATTACCGTGATCGGGTTGTCGGCGAAGAATGCAATTCTGATCGTGCAGTTCGCGCGTGAGCTCGTCGGGCGCGGCGTGCCGCTGCGGCAGGCGGTGGTGGAGGCGGCGGCTGCGCGGTTTCGGCCGATCGTGATGACGTCGATGGCGTTTCTGCTCGGCGTCGTGCCGTTGGTGCTGGCGACCGGCGCGGGTGCGGAAATCCGGCGTTCGATCGGAACCGGCGCGTTCGGGGGCGTGCTGGCGGCGACAGTGTTCGGGCTGGTGTTCGCGCCGGTGGCGTTTCGGGTAGTCGTGTCCATAGGCCGGCGCGGGCGGCAGGCGGCGGTGACGAAGCGCGACGCGCAGCGCGTGGAAACGCCCGGGAATCTGGAGACCGATTGATGGTCGCGACGGGTGTTCCACACGAAGGCTGTCAACTCGCCGGTGCGCGACGCCGCGCACGTGCGCGAAGGGCTGCTCCATCAAGAGTCCGATCTGTTCTCAGGATGAGTGCCCGCTCTTTGCTAAACAAAAAAGTTCTGGCTGACGAGTACCGGCAGTGTGCTCCATTGCGGCGCATTCGGGAGGGGGCGAAAAACAGCCGAACAAGGAAGACAAGACAACGGTATCGGCTGGTGAACCATATCGCTTTCATTCGGCACCAACCGAGTGCGCTTAATGCACCTAAACAAAGTTATGCGGCATCAAATATTTTTTGACGCATCGATTCTGTCCTGCTATGTTCGCGTCCAACGTAAAACTTTGGTAGCGAACGGTAATGAAGATTCCGTGCATTAAGGCTTTCAAAGTGAAGACGTAAAGCAGCCCTTCGACGAGCGACTGGTTTTCCTGGCAACGCGTACGCGCTAATTGACGAGGCGCCATAGTGCGAATTTTCCAGGGTGCAGCTTGTTTGCAGCCGTTCGATGCGCGGAAAGATCGACTCATGTAATTAGGTTTCCTAACTCTATGGGAATGCCGTTTCTTGTATTTCAAATTAATTCCACTTGTCGGTAGAAGAAATAACGTTGAAAGAAATGCGCAGGCGAACGGAATGGTTGCGATCGCTAGATGACGAATCAGGAAAGCGGGGCAGCGCTATTTAAAGGCCGGCGAATCTCCGTGCATACAAAAAGGTCAGGCCTTGCGACGACAGAGGGGTGTTATGAAACCAACGGCTTTGGGATCGGCAATACGCAGCATCGTATGGGCTGAAGTCGCGTTGACGGCGGCTTTGGGTACCTCCGCTTACGCGCAGACAACGCCTGTCGACGGAAGCGTCGCCGCCGAGCAAACCGGCAGCGCTGCCGCCGCCGCGCCGGCGCCGGCATCTGGCGCCACCGCCGGCGGGCAGAGCGTGAAAAAGCTCGACAAGTTCGAGGTGACGGGCTCGCTGATCCGCACATCCGACAAGGTCGGTCACACCGAAGTGCAGGTCATCACCGCGAAGGAAATCCAGCAAAGCGGATACACGACGGTCGCCGATTTCCTGCGTTCGACCTCGGCCAACTCCGCAAGCAGCTGGGGCCAGACGACGATGAACAGCTCGGCCCCCGGCGGCGCCGGCATGGCGTTGCGCGGGCTCAGCGAGAAATACACGCTCGTGCTCGTCGACGGCCAGCGCGTCGCGAACTATGCGCAGTCGGTGAACTTCACCGACACGTTCTTCGATGTCAACGCGATCCCGCTGAACATGGTGGAGCGCGTCGAGATCGTCAAGACCGGTGCGGTATCCGTGTACGGCTCCGACGCGATCGCGGGCGTCGTCAACATCATTACGAAGAAGAACTTTCAGGGCCTGCAGATCGACGGCCAACTCGGCAAGGCGCAGCATCCGGGCGACGGGCAGGGTAACTTCAGCGTACTGGCCGGCTTCGGCGATCTGAATTCGGATCGCTTCAACGTCACCGCGGCCGCCAGCTATTACCGCGATTCGGGCTCGACGCTCGGCGATCGCGACATGACGTCGGCGCAAGACTTCACGCAATATCCCGGCGGGCTGGCAGCGCCGCTCGGGCCGAACCAGCAATCGTACTGGTCGCGGGCGGACGGCTCCAAGGTGCCGCTTTCGCCGTGCCCGCCGGGCAGCAAGACGAGCGCGACCAATTGCACGTACAACCCGGCCGCGTCGACATCGCTCGTTCCGTCCACGACGCGCCTGAACGCGAAGGTGCGCGCCACCTTCAAGATCGACGACAACACGCAGGCCTATGCGGGCTTCTGGGTGAGCCGCGATGAAACCGTCCAGTTGCAGGGACCGGCCTCCATCTCGAGCACGACGAACGTCTACAACCCGTCGACCGGGTCCGTTTCGCCGCTGCCGCGCACCGTACCGGTGAGCAACCCCTATAACCCGTTCGGCGTGCCGACGGCGATCAACCTGACCTTCCCGGGCAACGTCGTGGGGGCGGACACGGTATCGACGTTCTGGATGGCGAACACGGGCGTCAAAGGTTCGTTCGATGCAGGCAGATTCGGCGCATGGGACTGGTCGGCCGATTACGGCCATTCGCAGAGCACCGTCGATACGACGTATCGCAACCGGATCAACGTCGCGGGCCTCGAGAACATGCTCGCGAACGGCACCTACAACTTCTCGAACCCGGCCGCCACGCCAAACGGCCTGAACGGCGTTTTCACGGACGACGATCAGCAGGCCATCTCGAAGGTCGACAGCGTGACAGCCAAGGCCTCGACGTCGAATCTCTTCACGCTGCCCGGCGGCCCGGTCGGCCTGGGCCTGGGCACGGAGTTCCGCCACGAATCGTCGACGATCAACCCGCAGACGCTCGCGTCGCAGGGCGTATCCGCGCCCGCGAACGTGCAGACGGTGGAGGGGTCGCGCAACGTCGCCGCCGCGTTCTACCAGGTCGACATTCCGATCCTGCGCAATCTGACGTTCACGCAGGCGGGCCGCTACGATCACTACAGCGACTTCGGCGGGGCGTTTTCGCCGAGCTTTGCGCTGCGTTTCCAGCCGGTGCAGATGCTGACGACGTATGCATCGTACAGTCGCGGCTTCCGCGCGCCGACCCTCGTCGAAAACTCGCAGGCCGTCTATCTCTCTCACCAGAACCTCGTCGATCCGAACGATCCGAGCGGTGTGCCGACGAAGCACTTCACGACGGAGCAAGTCGCGGGCAATCCGAATCTTCAGCCCGAGCACACGAAGAACTACAACATCGGCTTCCAGCTTTCGCCCGATGCGATGACCGATATCGGCGCGGCGTTCTACAAGGTCCGCATCGACGGCGTCATCGGCACCGACGATCCGAACGCGGTGCTCGTCGCCAACGATCCCTCCCGCGTCGTGCGCAACGCCGACGGATCGGTGCGTTACCTCGTTCAGCATTTCGTGAACCTCGGCGCGCTCGACACCGATGGTTTCGATCTCAACTTCCGCAAGGCGCTGCGCACCAAGTACGGCACGTTCACGCTCGCAGGCGACTGGGCTTATGTGTGGCACTTCAAGCTGCACAGCCCCGGAACTGCACCGCAGGACTTCGCCGGCAACAACCTTGCGCTGCTGCAGCCGTTCGGCGCGAGCAACCCGCGCTGGAAGGGCAACACGAGCCTGAGCTGGGACTACCGGCAGCTGACCACCACGCTGACCTGGCAATACACGGGACCGTATACGAACGCCGTGGCCGCGGAATTCGGCGACGGCGGTACGGGATCGGTGGCGTCGTACAGCCAGTTCAACCTCATGTTCAACTATCGGGGCTTCAAGCATTGGACGATTTACGGCGGCATCACGAACCTCTTCGACAAGAAGCCGCCGTTCGACGTCGAGTGGCAAGCCGTGCCCGACATCACTGGCTATGACCAGTCGCTCTACACGGACCTTGGCCGCTTCTTCCAGATCGGGGCGACGTACCGGTTCTGACAGGGAGGAAACCGCCAGGCGGCAACCGGTCCCGGCGCGCGGCCCGCGCCGGGACGACGAAGAATGAGCTGGACTGGCAGTCGGCTTTACTCAAGGCAAGGGCGGAGGCGCAAGGTTTGAACGCGAGGATGCTTGGCTAGCAGCACTCCATGCAGTCGACTTTATCGTATTTGACATAATCATAATTATCGATAGTTCACGTGTAAAAGCAAAGTAGTAATGTCGCATCTGAGCAAAGTTGAAATGTCGCTTTCGGGCCGCGTAAGCTAACCGGCCGCCGGCTGGTCATCGGTTTCGTCGAGTCCCGTCAAATCGCCACTTCCGGCGGTGCCTGCCGAAACAGCCGCGTAATCCAGCACAGATACACGAGCCCGAGCGCGAACCACACGACGCCGAGCACGAGCGCCGTCTTCTCGAGGCTGACGAGCAGCCATATATCGGCCACCGCGCAGCATCGTGCCGACCATTTGCCGCATGCCCGAGCGCCGCGCGAGATCGATCAGGCTCGACAGCAGCATACGGCCGAGCCCTTGCCGCTGCCATGCGTCGTCGATCACGATCGCGCATTCGACGATTTCGGTTGATCCATCGTCAATCGCATAACGCGCAACGCCGATCAAACGCTCGCGACCGCCGGCGCGGATCGTCGCGATCACCGCGCCTTCCCGCCGGCGATCGATGCGGGTCCATCGGATCAATTCGTCTTCGGTCGGCTTACGTGCGGACATCAACCTCAGGTAGCGGCTGCGGCTCGACAGCCGGTCGACCAGTTCGCGTTCGATGTCGAGATCGTCGGGCTCGATCGCACGCAGGAGGATCGGCGTTCCGTCCCGCGCGTCCCGGACGCGCCGGACGCCGAACGCCGGCGCATCCTGCCTGGCCGTGACGCAGGCCGCCCATTCGGGCGCCATCGTATCCATCGTGCCCTCCGCCTTTTCCTGCGGGTCGGGCGCGTCGCCACCGGATCGCCGCGTACCCTGCCCTGACCTTATGCATCGATTATCGGGACGGCCGCCCACCCGATAAATGCCTGGCGGAAGACTTCACAGTTGGTCGTGCGGAAACAATGGACCGGCGACGCGAAGCCGGCACGCCATGTGCCGGTGTCATCGCCGTCATTGGGGCGGCAACTACCACTACTGCCAGTACCTGCGCTGTCCGTGCCCCCTTAACCTTGTCGTCATCGCTGGCGCGCCGTCGAAGGCCGCGCCGCTTCGACCGGAGACACGACAGATGCCATTTGACTGGACGCAGGAGCAGCACGCGACGCGGGCGCGGTTTCGCGACATTGGCGCCGGAATCGCCGCCGCCGTGGAACGCGACGGCCGCGCGCCCGCCGGATTCGACGAAGCCGGCTGGATGAAGCTCGGGCAGGAAGGACTGTGGGACATGATCGTGCCGCAGACGTATGGCGGCGACGGTCACGGCTGGTGGCACTTTTCCGCAGCGCTCGAAGGGCTTGCGTCATCGATCCGCCGCCCGGCGCTGCTGTTGTCGGTGATCGCGCAGGCCGGCATGGTGCGCGCACTCGAACGGTATGGCACGGCCGCGCAGCAGGACCGCTATTTCGGTGCGATCCTGCGTGGCGAACTGAGCGCGACCGCGATTGCCGAGCCGGGCACCGGCACCGACGTGCGCAGCATCGCGACGACGCTCGCCGAGCACGGCGACGGCTACAGGCTGACCGGCAGCAAATTCAATATCGCGCATGCGCCGCTCGCGCGCTTCATCCTCGTCGTCACGCGCATCGAAACGCCGGGCCGGCGCAACACCGCGCTCGTGATCGTCGATCGCGACCAGCCGGGCATCACGGTGAGCCCGCCCGACCGCAAACTGGGCCTCGACGACCTGCCCACCGGCGCGCTGCATTTCGACGACTGTCCGATCACGCGCGGGCAGCTGCTCGGCGAACCGGGCGCCGGGCTCGGCAACCTGATCGACATCATCTCGCTCGGCCGGCTCTATTACGGCCTCGTCGCCGCCCAGGTGACGGCGCCCTATCTGCGCGACGCGATCGGCTATTGCCGCGAGCGACGCAGTTTCGACAGCACGATCGATGTCCACCAGTACGTGCAGCGCCGCCTCGTCGATTTGCAGATCGGCATCGAGCGCGGCACGTGGCTCGCGCGCGGCGCGCTCGCCCAGTTGCTGACGGATCACCCGCACGCGCTGATGACATGCTCGATCGCGAAGCTCGTCGGCGCTCAGGATCTCGTCGACAGCGCGCTCGGCCTCGTGCGGCTGTACGGCAGCCTCGGCTACCAGGCCGGGCCGGTGGCCGCGTTCGCGGCGGACGCACTGGGCTTCATGAGCGTCGGCGGCACCGAGGAAATGCATCGCAAGAACATCTTCAACCAGATGATGCGCGCCGGCTGATCGCCCGCGCCATCGCCGCGCGCACCGCGCACCTTACAGGAAACCACGCATGACACCGACGAACCGACGCCCTTCCCGCCTGCGCCGCTCCTGGCTGTTTCTCGCCGGCGCCGATCACGATGCGCTCGTTGCCGGCACCGCGAGCGGCGCGGATGTGCTGATCCAGGAACTCGAAACCTTTACGCCGCCCGACCGGCGCCCGGCCGCGCGCGAACTGAGCGAGCGGGTGCTCGCGGGCTGGCGCGATGCCGGCGTGCTGGCGTCCGTGCGCGTGAATCCGCTCGACGCGGGCGGCATCGACGACCTGCGCGCCGCGATGCGCGGCCGCCCGGACATCGTGATGATGTCGTACGTCGCGACGCCCGAGCAGGTCGTCGCGCTCGACGAAGCCGTCACGCGCTTCGAGCGCGAATACGACATCGCGCCGGGCTCGACCGAACTCGTGCCGAACGTCGAGACGACGCTCGGCCTCGTGAACACGATGGCGATCGCGCGCTCGAGCCCGCGCGTGTCGGCCGTGCTCGTCGCGACCGAGGACATGGTGGCCGACATGGGTGCCGAGCGCACCCGTGCGGGCCGCGAGCTCGACTACGTGCGCTCGCGCTTTCGCGTCGAATGCGCGGCGGTCGGCGTGACCGCGATCGACTGCCCGTACAGCTATGCAGACAACGAAGGCGCGGAACTCGACATGCGCGTGTCGCGCGGCCTTGGCTACCAGGCGAAAGCGATCGTCAACGCGCAGTTCGTGCCGGTCGTCAATCGCGTGCTGACGCCGACGGCCGACGAGGTCGCCCTCGCCCGCCGCGTGATCGACGCGTTCGATCACGCGCGGCGTACCTCCGGCGGCCGCCGAGTGGCCGCGGCCGTCGTCGACGGCTTCCTCGCGGAAGTCCCCGACTATCTCGCCGCGCATCGGCTGATCGCCCGCGCGACGCAATTCGGCATCGCGTGAGTACCGCCATGGATACGATCGCCACGCGCTTGAAGGCGCTGAAAACCCTCGCGCATGCCGCGCCGCACGTGCCGGCCGACCACTGGGCCGACACGCCGCACGCGCAGTTCGAACGCTGGCTCGACGAGGCCGTGACCGCCGGCGCGCTCGAACCGCAGGTGACGACGCTGTCGACGGTCCGCCCGGACGGACGGCCCGATGCCCGTTCCGTCGTGCTGTTGAACGTCGACGCGCGCGGCTGGCATTTCGCGGCGAACGCACGCAGTCCGAAGGGCCGCCAGCTTGCGAACCGGCCGTTCGCGGCGCTGACGTTCTACTGGCCCGCGATCGCGAGCCAGATCCGGCTGAGCGGCCCGGTCGAGCGGTTGCCGGACGCCGAAGGCCATGCCGATTTCGCGAGCCGCCCCGAGCGGTCGCGCGCGAGCATCCTGGCCGGACGGCAAAGCGAACGGCTCGACGATCCGGCCGACCTGACGCGTGCGATCGACGCGCAGCTCGAACGGCTGGCCGCCGATCCGGCGCTCGTGTCGCCCGACTGGCACCTGTATGCGCTGGCCCCCGACGAAGTCGAGTTCTGGCGGGCCGACAGTTCGCGCCGTTTCGCGCGGCAGGCCTATCGTCGCGCCGGCGCGCGCTGGGAACGGTGTGCGCTATGGCCGTGAAGCGTGACGAACCGCCGCCGCCGCGCGACGGCGCGCATGACGGCCTGCACGACGACACGCGGCTCGCGCACGCGGGCCGCGACAGCGCCGCGTGGCACGGCTTCGTCAATCCGCCCGTCTACCATGCGTCGACCGTGCTCAGCCCGACGGTGTCGGATCTGCTGAACCGCACGCAGCCGTATATCTACGGCCGTCGCGGCACACCGACGACGGACGCGCTCGAGCGCGCGGTGACGCGCCTCGAAGGCGGCGCCGGCGCGGTGCTGTGCCCGTCGGGCCTGTCCGCGTGCACGCTCGCGCTGCTGTCGTGCCTGAAGCCCGGCGACCATCTGCTGATGACCGCATCGGTCTACGGCCCGGTGCGTCACGCATGCGAAGGCGTGCTTGCGCGGCTCGGCGTCGAGACGACGTGGTACGACGGCAGCACGCCCGTCGCAGCCGCGTTTCGTCCGAACACGCGTGCACTGTACGTCGAGGTGCCCGGCTCCTACACGTTCGACATGCACGACATCCCTGCCCTCGTGCGGCTCGCGCATGCGCACGGTGCGCTCGTCCTCGCGGACAACAGCTGGGCCACGCCGCTGTTCTTTCAGCCGCATGCATTCGGGATCGACCTGTCGATCCAGGCCGGCACCAAGTATCTGGTCGGGCACTCGGATGCGATGCTCGGCACCGTGTCGGCCAACGCGCGCGCATGGCCCGCGCTGAAGCAACTGCATGGCGATCTCGGACTGTGCGCCGGCCCCGACGACGTGTATCTCGCGCTGCGCGGGCTGCGCACGCTCGGCGTGCGGCTGCGGCAGCATCAGCGCAATGCGCTTGCGGTCGCGAGCTGGCTCGCGACGCGCGCCGAAGTGCAGCGCGTGCTGTATCCGGCGTTGCCGGGCGACGCGGGCCACGCGCTATGGCGCCGCGATTTCCGTGGCGCGTCGGGGCTGTTCTCGATCGTGCTGCAACCGGCTCCCGCGCACGCGATCGACGCGTTTCTCGATCATCTGGCGCTGTTCGGGCTCGGTTATTCGTGGGGCGGCTACGAGAGCCTCGCGTTGCCGTTCGAACTGGACGCGCACGGCCTCGCGGCGCGCTGGCAGGCCGGCAGCCGCGGCGTGCGCCTGCACATCGGGCTCGAGGATGCGGACGACCTGATCGCCGATCTGGCGGCGGGCCTCGACCGCTACGCGGCATGCGCGTCGACCGCCGCCTGCGAGGATGCCGCGCGATGCTGACCGTCTGGGGCCGCCGCACGTCGTTCAACGTGCAGAAGGTGTTGTGGCTCATCGGCGAGCTCGGCCTGCCTTACCGGCATATTCCGGCCGGCGGCGAGCACGGCTCGCTGCAGACGCCCGCGTTCGCGGCGCTGAATCCGACCTGCCGGATCCCGGTGATCGACTGGGACGGCGACGTCGTGTGGGAGTCGCACACGATCCTGCGCTATCTGGCCGCGCGCGTGCCGAGCAATCCGTTCTGGTGCCGCGACACGTTCGCCCGTTCGCGCGCGGAGCGCTGGATGGACTGGTCGCAGACCGCGCTCGAACCCGACGTGATGACCGGGTTGTTCTGGGCACTCGTGCGAACGCCGCCGGAGCGGCGCGACGATGCGATCGTGCGCGACAAGGCCGCGCGCAGCGCGGCGCATTACCGGCTGCTCGACCGGCTGCTGTCGACCCAGCCGTTTCTCGGCGGCGCGACGCCGGGCCTGGCCGACATCCCGGCCGGCGCGACGCTGTTCCGCTATTTCTCGCTCGACGTCGAGCGGCCGCCGTTGCCGCACGTCGAGGCCTGGTACGCCCGCCTGTGCCGACGGCCCGCCTACCGCGAACAGGTGATGGTGTCGTTCGACGCGTTGCGCGGCCAGCCGGGCTGACCTTCTATCGACCTCACGACATGACGCATTCCGCCCTTCGTCCGATCCTGATCGTGCTGCATCGCGAACAGTCGAGCCCCGGCCGGATCGGCCGGCTGCTCGCCGCCCGCGGCCATCCGCTCGACATCCGGCGCCCGCCGCTCGGCGATCCGTTGCCGGCGACGCTCGCCGACCATGCGGGCGCCGTGGTGTTCGGCGGCCCGATGAGCGCCAACGACGGCGATCGCTGGATCCGCGACGAGATCGACTGGATCGGCGTGCCGCTGCGCGAGGCGGCGCCGTTTCTCGGCGTCTGCCTCGGCGCGCAGATGATGATCCGCCACCTGGGCGGTCGCGTGAACGCGCATCGCGACGGGCGCGCGGAAATCGGCTACTGGCCGATCGCCGCGACGCCGGCCGGCCGGCGGCTCGGTTCATGGCCGTCGCACGTGTATCAGTGGCATCGCGAGGGCTTCGAGCGCGTCGCGGGGCTCGAGATCCTCGCGACCGGCGAGCATTTCGAGAACCAGGCCGTCCGTTACGGGCCGCGCGCGTACGGTGTCCAGTTCCATCCGGAAGTGAGCTATCCGATGATGCGGCGCTGGAGCACGGCGGCCGCGCACAAGCTGGGGGTGCCCGGCGCGCAGGATCTCGCGACGCAGGCGAACGAAGGCTGCCGGCACGACCGCGCGACGGCCGCGTGGCTCAGCGCGTTTCTCGACCGCTGGCTCGACGGGACGCCGGCATCAGGTCTGCACGGTCACGTCAGAGATGCTGATCAGCCCCCACTCGACCGCGCGCAGCACGGCTTCGTGCCGACGTGACACGTTGAACTTGCGGCGGATGTTCATGAAGTGGAAGTTGATGCACGACTCGGTCACGTTCAGGATGTGGCCGATTTCCCACGAGGTCTTGCCGGCCGCATGCCAGCGCAGGCACTCGACCTCCCGCCGGCTCAGACGCGGCACGCTGTCGGGCGGTGTGTGGCAGCGCGTGCCGGCGATCGCTTCGCAGGCGATGTCGCGCAGCAGCGTGAGCGCCGCCAGATGCCGGTCGCAGCGCTCGCACGTGGTGGCGAGATCGTCCGCGCTCGCGCACGACAGCATGCCGACCTCCCCCTTCGGGCCGCGCACGGGCAACACGACGCCGCTGCGCATGCCGTACGCGGCCGCCGCCTCGTAGCATGGCCGTTGCCCGGGCAGCCCGAACAGCGCGCCGTCCCAGACGAGCGGCAGCGCCGAACGGAAGCAATGCTGCAGCATCGGGTCGATGCGGTCGAACTGCCGCTGCCGGTACAGCGCCGTCCAGCCCGGCACGCCGCTGCTCCACTTGCGCGCGAGATCGAACGATGCGCCGGCGAACGGCAGCACGATCAGCACGACCTTGTCGAACCCCATGCCGGCGGCCGCGTCGGTCATCCGCTGCCATGACGCGTCCGTGTCGCCGGGTACCAACCATTTCAGACAATCCAGTCCTTTCATACAAGCCACCCCGTTTATTAGTTGGAATCTGCAATCAGGCGGACTTGCGCAACCGGTTCGAGGCGTTGCGCGCGAACGGGCCGCGCTAGACCGCCTCGGTCAGACGTCGCCGACCCGCCTGCTTCGCGTCGTCGAGCGAAGCCGTCACGTCGAACGGGATCCCGAACGCCTTTTCGATGCCGGATGCGTTCGCGATGGCCGCTTCACGCTCGTTCGGGTCCGGTTCGACCGACACGAGCGCGCGGCAGACCGCGGCGAGCGCGGCGCGGTTCTGCTTGAGCCACATGCCGCGCTCCTTGCGGTCGTCGTGCGGCTCGTCGGGGCGGGCCGGCGGAAAGATCATGACAAACGGCTCGCCGTGCCGCATCAGCGCGTGCATGTCGTCGAGCCACCGCTGCGCGTAGCCGCGGGACGCAATGGCGTCGTTGCGCACGACGACGAGCGGGAATTCCGTGACGTCGAACACGGCGAGCGCCGCCAGTGCGGACGGCGCGTTTCCAGCGTGGTGGGTAGGCATCGGGTCAGTCTCCATCGAGTTGAACAGCATGGGTCGGAACGGGCCGCGCGGCGCCCGCTTCATCGTTTCGCGGCAGCGCCGGGGCCGAACGGCGGGCGGGCGAGCCACACCACCGCGATCACGGCGAGATACACGCAGCCGAGCGCGAACGACACGTCGTTGAACGAGATCTGGTACGCCTGCGCGTCGACCAGGTTGCCGAGCAGCGCCGCCGCGCGTTGCGGATCGTCGCCACCCAGCTGCGCGAGTTCGGCGCGAACGGACGGATCGAACCTGCTCAGGTGTTCGCTGAGCTGCGCGTGATGCAGGATCGCGCGCCGGTCCCACAAGAACGACGTGATCGACACGGCGAAGCTCGCGCCGAGCGTGCGCAGGAACGTCGACAGGCCGGAGCCTGCGGCGATCTCGTCCGGCTTCAGGTCGGACAGCAGGATGCTGTTGATCGGCATGATGAACAGCGCGAGGCCGAGGCCTTGCAGCAGCTGGATCAGCGCAATGTGCGTGAAGTCGACGTCGGGTACGAAGCCCGCGCGCAGGAACGACGACGTGCCGAGGATCGCGAACGCGCAGCACACGAGCACGCGCATGTTGAAGCGCGGCGCGTACTTGCCCATGAACGGCGTCATCAGCACGGGGATCACGCCCATCGGCGCGACGGCCAGCCCGGCCCAGAACGCCGTATAGCCGAGCGTGCGCTGCAGCCACTGCGGCACGATCACGTTGACCGCGAAGAACGCCGAGTACGCGAGCACGAGCGTCAGCGTGCCGGCCGCGAAGTTGCGATGCGCGAACAGCCGCAGGTTCACGATCGGGTTCGGCTCGTTGAGCTCCCAGATCAGGAACAGCGCGATCCCGAACGCGGCGACCACCGACATCACGACGATGAACGTCGAATTGAACCAGTCGGCTTCGTTGCCCTTGTCGAGCACGATCTGCAGCGCGCCGACGCCGACGACGAGCGCGGCGAGCCCGACATAGTCGACGCGCGCGGCGACCGTCGTCTCGACGCGCGCGCGCATCTGCGCGAACACGCACATCGCGGCGAACACGCCGATCGGCAGATTGATCAGGAACGCCCAGCGCCACGAGTAATGTTCCGTCACCCAGCCGCCGAACACGGGGCCCGCGATCGGCGCGACGACGGTGACCATCGCGATCATCGACAGCGCGAAGCCGCGCCGCTGCGGCGGGTAGATCGACAGCATCAGCGCCTGGGTGGTCGGGATCATCGGCCCGGCCACGAGGCCCTGCAGCGCGCGGAACGCGACGAGCTGCGGCAGGTTCTGCGCGAGGCCGCACAGGAGCGACGCGAACGTGAACGCCAGCGTCGCCCACACGAACAGCCGGACCTGCCCGACACGCTTGACGAGAAACCCGGTCAGCGGCAACGCGATCGCATTGCTGACCGAGAACGTCGTGACGACCCATGCGCTCTGCGTCGTGCTGACGCCGAAGTTGCCGGCGATCGTCGGCAGCGAGACGTTCGCGACGGTGCCGTCGAGCACCTGCATGAACACCGCGAGCGCGAGGCCGAACGTCGTCAGCGCGACGCTCGACGGGCGAAAGCCGGCGTCCGCGGCCGGCATCGGGCCGCTCATCGCACACGCTCCGCACGCACCGCCGCCGGCAGGTTCGCATGCACGACGTCGGCGATCAGGCTGTCGGCGCGCGCGAGCTCGTCGCGGTACACGTCGGTCCTGAACACCGGCGCGTCCTGCGCGCGGCGCGACAGCATCGCACCGCTGCGGTCGTGCTGGTCGACGCGCGCGTGCATCGACAGGCCGATGCGCAGCGGATGCACGTCGAGTTGCGATGGATCCGTCAGCTCGATGCGCACCGGCAGGCGCTGCACGATCTTGATCCAGTTGCCGGTCGCGTTCTGCGCGGGCAGCAGCGAGAACGCGCTGCCGGTGCCGACACCGAGGCTCTGCACGCGGCCCTTATAACGCACGGCGTCGCCGTACAGGTCGGCCGTCAGCTCGACTGGTTGCCCGATCCGCATGTGCTCGAGCTGCTTTTCGGTGAAGTTCGCGTCGACCCACAGCTCGCGCAGCGGCACGACGGCGAGCAGCGGCACGCCGGGCGACACGCGTTGGCCGACCTGCACCGTGCGCTTGGCGACATAGCCGGTGACCGGCGCGACGATGTCGGTGCGCGCACGGGCAAGATAGGCCGCGCGCAGCCGCGACGCCGCGGCCTCGACGTCGGGATGCGACGCGACCGCGGTGTCGTCGACGAGCGCCTTGCTCGTCTGGTGCTGTTCGCTCAACGTCGCGAGCGCGCTTTGCGCGGCGGCGTACGCGCTTTGCGCGGACGTCAGCGTATCGAGCGCATGCGCGAGCTCCTCGCGCGAGATCGCGCCGGAGCGGCCGAGATCCTCGCGGCGCCGGTAGTCGGCCTTCGCCTTGTCGAGCGCGGTGCGCCGCGCGTCGAGATCGGCGCGCGCGCCGTCGATGCTGTTCGCGAGCCCGCGCTCGTTGCTGTACAGGCCGCGCACCTTGCGCACCGTGGCCGCGAGGTCGGCCTGCGCGGCCGCGAGCGCTATCTGCGCGTCGCTCGCGTCGAGACGGACGAGCGGCGTGCCGGCGCGGACGAGGTCGCCGTCGTCCGCGTCGATCGACACGACGGTGCCCGTCACCTGCGGCGTCAGCTCGACGACGTTGCCTTGCGCGTACGCGTTGTCGGTGGACTCGTACCAGCGGCCGACGAGCCCGTACCAGATGCCCCAGCCGACGATGCCGAGCGCGAACACGGCGACGAGCGCACGCACGAGGTGCTTGCGTCTTGCGGGCGGCGGCGTGGCCGGTGCGGCGCCGCCCGGTGCCGGTTGCGTGCGGGCGTCCGACCCGCCTGGCGCGCGCGGCGCGCCGGTGTGGTCGGCCGACGGTTGCTGGCGGGCGCTGGCCGGATCGGCGGCGGCGGGCCGCGCGGGAGTCTGCAGGGTGTTGTCGCTGCTCATGGTTCGATGTCAAGGACGGTGGGAAGGAGTGGCGGCGAGCGCGACGTCGTCCGGCTCGGCGCGGAAGCCGCCGCCGAGCGCGGCGACGAGCTGCAGCGACTGGTCCGCGCGCTGGGCGCGCAACGCGGCGACTTCGCGGCTCGCGATCAGGAGCTGCTGGCGCACGACGAGCGCGTCGAGGTAGCTGCCGACGCCCGCGCGGTAGCGCGCGTCCGCGAGCCGCCATGCATCGGTGGCGGAGTCGAATGCGCGCTGCTGCGCATCGGCCTGCACGGCGAGCGAATGCAGCCGGTGCAGATCGTCGGCCACCTCGCCGATCGCGCCGATCAGCGTCTTGTTGTAGGTGGCGACCGCGACGTCGTATTGCGCGTCGCGCTTGCGCAGCACGCCGCGCCGTTCGCCGCCGTCGAAGATCGGCAGGCTCACGGCCGGGCTGACGTTGTAGGTGCGCGACGCTGCCTGGAACAGCGATGCACCGCCGCGCGTCGCGAGGCCGATCAGCGCGGTGAGACTCACGTCGGGCAGGAAGTCCGCGCGGGCAGCCGCGACGTTGCGGCTCGCGGCTTCCACCCGCCAGCGTGCGGCGACGAGATCGGCGCGCCGGCCGAGCAGCGCGGCCGGCAGGTCGGCCGGCACCGCGAGCGCGGCGGTGGGCAGCGGCGCGGGCCGCGCGAGCGCAAGGCCGCGATCGGGGCCCGCGCCGAGCAGGATCGCGAGCGCGATGCGCGCGCTGTCGATCGCCTGCGCCGCGCGTGCCTGCTCGCGCATCGCGGCCGCGACTTCGCTTTCCGCCTGGCGCTGCTGCGCGACGTTGTCGATGCCTTTCGTGACACGCTGACGCGTCAGCGACAGTGCTTCGTCGGCGCGATCGTATTCGGCCCGCGCGACGTCCTGCTGATCGAACGCATAGGCGAGATTCACGTAGGCGCGCGCGACGTTGACGGACAGCAGCACGCGCGCGGCCCGTGCATCGATCTGCGCGGCCCGCGCTTCGCCGAGCGCGGCTTCCCACGCCGCGCGGCGGCCGCCCCACAAATCGAGATCCCAGCTCAGGCCGAGATTGATTTCGCGCGTGTGGCTGAAGACGCCGCCGCCCTCGCCTTTCGAGAACTGCGTGCCGGACGTGCGTTCCCCTTTCGCGCCCGCGCGGCCGACCAGATGCGGCAAGCGGGCAGCCTGTGCTTCGATCACGAGCGCCTGCGCCTCGCGCGCACGCGCATCGGCGGTCGCGAGATCGGGATTGCCGGCAAGCGCTTCGTCGATCAGCGCATTCAACTGCGCATCGTTCAGCGCAACCCACCAGTCGGCTGCTGGCCAGTCGGCGGCCGGCGCATGCGCGAGGCTGCGCGATGCCGCGAGCGTATCGGCGCCGCGCAGCGTGCCGGCGGGCGTGAGCCCGTCGCGGCTCGCGCATGCGCCGAGCATGGCGAGCGCCACGACTGCGGCCATGCGCGACAGGACGCGCCGCGCGACGGCATCGCGTGGCGAGGGAGCAAGTGCTGCGTGCATCGCGTTCCTCTGCTTCGTTTGGGTTTGAACACGACACGCATTGTTGGACGCTCCCGGGTAAAGCTGATAATGTTGTTTAGACAAAAAATAATGAATTCCGGCCATGCCCATCCGAGAAGCCTCTCCCGCCCGCGCGGCGCAACGCGCCGACGCCGATCCGAGCGAACGCGCGGACGGCCCGTCGCTGATCGCCGTCTGGGGCGAGGACGACGGCAGCAATACCTACCAGCTCGGCACCCGCGAGGTCGACTGGCACAGCCATCTGCGCGGCCAGGTGTTCTGCGTCGAAAGCGGGTTCGCGCACGTGCGCACGCCGCACGGTTCGTGGCTGCTGCCGCCGCATCGCGCGGGCTGGATTCCGCCGGGCGAGCAGCACAAGGTCAGCATCAGCGGCGCGTTGAGCGGCTGGAGCGTCGTGATCGCGCCGGCCGCGAGCCGCCGCATGCCCGACCAGCCGTGCGTGATCGCGATCACCGATCTGATGCGCGCGCTCGTGCGGCGCGCGGTGTCGTGGGCCGACCAGGACCGGCTCGACATCGAACAGGCGCGCATGAGCGTCGTGCTGCTCGACGAGATGCGCCGCGCGCCGCACGAACCGCTGCACTTGCCGATGCCGCACGACCGGCGGTTGCTGCGGATCGCCAATGCGATCCTCGGGCAGCCGCACGACAGCCGCACGCTCGACGCGTGGGCCGAGTGGGCCGGGCTGTCCGCCCGCACGCTGAGCCGGCTGTTCGTCGCGGAAACCGGCACGAGCTTCGCGCAGTGGCGGCAACAGGCGCGGCTCACGCATGCGCTCGAACGTCTGGCGAACGGCGACAGCGTCGCCAACATCGCCGACGCGCTCGGCTATGCGACGCCGAGCAATTTCATCGCGATGTTCCGCCGCGCGTTCGGCGATTCGCCCGCGCATTACTTCGCGAAGCGCAAGCAGCCGTAACGCCGCGCGGCATCGGCCGGCCCCTATCACCCCTGCCAGTACTGCGCGCGCATCGACGTCGCTATAGTCGCCGTGCGACCGGCCGGTCGGTCGCCCAATGTGACCTGTGGAGGATGTCGATGTCGAACGCCGTCGGATCGGACAACACGCCGATCGTCTCCGAGCAGCAGCTCGCCGATCATCTGGCCGCCGGCTGCAAGCCGGCCGCGCAGTTCCGGATCGGTACCGAGCACGAGAAGTTCGTCGTTTCCCGCGCGACGCATGCTGCCGCGCGTTATGAAGGATCGTCCGGCATCGCCGAGGTGCTGGCGCGGCTGCGCGGCGACGGGACGCCGATCGTCGATGCCGGGCAGACCGTCGGCGTGATCCAGCGCGACGGCGCCGCGATCTCGCTCGAGCCGGCCGGCCAGCTCGAACTGTCGGGCGCCCCGCTCGATACGCTGCACGACACGCACGCCGAGCTGCACGCGCACCTCGCCGCGGCCCGCGCGGCATGCGATCCGCTCGGCCTGCGCTGCGTGCCGCTCGGTTTTCACCCTCACCTGTCGCGCGACGCGCTGCCGTGGATGCCGAAGCAGCGCTACGCGATCATGCGGCGCTACATGCCGCGGGTCGGCACGCGCGGGCTCGACATGATGCAGCGCACCTGCACCGTGCAGGTCAACCTCGATTTCGCATCGGAAAGCGACATGGCGCGCAAGATGCGCGTGTCGCTCGCGTTGCAGCCGGTCGCCACCGCGCTGTTCGCGAATTCGCCGTTCCGCGACGGCCGCCCGTCGGGCCTGCTGTCGACGCGTGCGCACACGTGGCTCGATACCGACGAGGATCGCTGCGGCGCGCCGGCGCTGTTCCTGTCGCGCAGCTTCGGCTTCGAGCGCTACGTGAGCTGGCTGCTCGACAACGTGCCGATGTATTTCGTGCGGCGCGGCGATCGTTATGCGGACGCGACCGGGCACACGTTCCGCGATTTCATGCGGCGGCGCATTCCGCACCTCGAAGGCGAGACGCCGACGCTGGGCGATTTCGCGGACCATCTGACGACGGTGTTCACCGAGGTCCGGCTCAAGCGCTATCTCGAGATGCGCGGCGCCGACGCCGGCTCGCCCGACATGATGGTCGCGCTGTCCGCGTTCTGGACCGGCCTGCTGTACGATCCGGCGGCGCTGTCGGATGCCGGGGCGCTGGCTGCCGAGATCGACCGCGGTACGCTGCTCGCGCTGCGTCGCGACGTGCCGCGTACCGGGCTCGATACGCCGGCCGGCGGCCGGTCGTTACGCGCGATCGCGGCCGATGCGCTCGCGATCGCGCATCGCGGCCTGCGCGCGCGGGCGCGCACGGATGCGGCCGGCCGCGATGAATCGATGTATCTCGCGCCGCTCGACGAGATCGTCGCCGGTGCGCCGACGCAGGCCGAGCACTGGCTGGCCCGCTATCGCGACGCGTGGGCCGGCGACGCGACGCGCATCCATGACGAAGCCGCCATCTGAGCGTATCGCGCCGGGCCGCTCACGCGCAGCAGGCGAGCAGCGGCTCGTGCGCGAACTCGGCGCCGAGCGGCAGCGGGTGGCCGCGTCGCCGCGTACGCACCGCGTGCGCGAGCGTCTCGAACAACTGCGCGGTATCGGCGAACGACAGGCACGCGTCCGTGATGCTCTGCCCGTAGCGCGGCGGCACGCCGGGCACGAGATCCTGCCGCCCTTCGATCAGGTTCGATTCGATCAGCACGCCGACGATGCGCGTATCGCCGGCCGCCACCTGCGCGGCGACTTCCGCGCCGACGGCGAGCTGGTTCCGGTACTGGCGGCGGCTGTTGCCGTGGCTGACGTCGATCATCACGCGCGGCGCGAACTGCGCGGCCGTCATGCGTTCGCAGGCGGCGTTCACCGCGGCCGCGTCGAAATTCGGTTCGCGTCCGCCGCGCAGCACGACGTGCGTATGCGGATTGCCGGGCGACGCGCTCGCGCATAGCCGGCCGCCTGCATCGATCGACAGGAACCGGTGCGCGTGCGCCGCCGCGCGCATCGCGTCGACGGCGACCTGGACATTGCCGTCGGTGCCGTTCTTGAAGCCGATCGGAATCGGCAGCGACGACGCGAGCTCGCGATGCACCTGCGACTCGACGGTGCGCGCGCCGATCGCGCCCCAGGCGATCAGATCGGCCAGGTAGCGCGGCGACAGCGGATCGAGCAACTCGGTCGCGGCCGGCATCTCCGCGCCGTTGATGTCGCACAGCAGCGCGCGGGCCGTATGCAGTCCGATGTCGATCCGGTCGCTGCCGTCCAGCAGCGGATCGTTGATCAGCCCCTTCCAGCCGACCGTCGTACGCGGCTTCTCGAAATACACGCGCATCACGATTTCCAGCTCGTCCGCGAAGCGCGCGCGTTGCAGCGCGAGCCGTGCCGCGTAGTCGCGCGCGGCGTCGGGATCGTGTATCGAACACGGGCCGGCGATGACCACGAGCCGGTCGTCCGCGCCGTCGAGCACGTCGACGATCGCGCGGCGGGTCGTATGAACTGTGCGCGACGCGCGCCACGCCGGCGGCAGCGCGCCGGCCAGATCCGCAGGGGACGGCAAGCGCAGCACGGCGTCGCGGTTTGTCGTCCAGGCGTTTGCATGCATGGGGACTGCCCTCCTGTCGATAATGAACGTGACTTTTTACTACAGCGCGACTGTATTGAATGGTGCTTTCAGCGCGCAACTAACATAGTTATCAGTTTCTAATTCATAACCTTATGAATGAGGTAAATAAGCGTCGGATTCGATAATTGAGGATCCTGTCGGCATGCCTGTTCGCGGGTGTGGAATGGAGCGTTCATTGGGTTTTCGTTCGGAAATCAGGCCGTGATCTTGCAGCGGCGAATGCGTCCGCATGCGGCTTTCCGCCACGCTTCGCTATTCGTTCTGATAGTGGCGGCCCGATAGTCGTTCGATTAATTTTCGGATGCCCGACAGGCCATTCGGGCTCGAAAATATAAATCAACCCAGTCATTGCGGAGAGTCACCATGTCGAAACGGCATTACGAAACCCCCATTCACGTCAAGTATCGCGATACGGATTCGATGGGGCATGTGAGCAGCCCCGTCTATTACGACTATCTGCAGCATTCGTACCTCTGCTACATGTTCGATCTGCTCGGCCTGCCGCGCACCGAGAAACTGCCGCACATCATGGTGAAGACGCAGTGCGAGTACCTCGCACCGGCCCAGTTCGGCGACAACCTGACCGTCCGCTCGAGCATCGTGCGCTTCGGCAGCAAGAGCTTCGATCTCGAACACCTGATGGAGCGCGACGACCAGACCATCGTCGCGCGCGGCGTGTCGACGCACGTGATGTTCGATTACGCGAACAACACGACGCTGGCCGTGCCCGACGAATTCAAGACGCGCGTGCTCGAATTCCAGGGGTCGCTGTGATGCGTGAGCGCGCGCTCGGGAGCGAAACGTGAGCTGCGCGGTGGCGCGCGCCCGGCGCCGGATCGGCGCGATCGTCGAGAGGCGGGACGATCGCGCGATCGTGATCGTCCGGCATGCGGCGCAGGCGCTGCTCGAGCCCGCCGCGCTCGAGCGGCACCGTGCGCTCGCGTGCCGCCACGAGGACGAGCTGGAAGTGCTGCTGCAGCCGTGCGGCGGCGCGCACGACGGCGTGCGGACGCTGCTCGGCCGGCTGCGGGATGCCGGCGTGGCCGTGGCGCTCGACGCGGCGACGGTTGCCCACGACGCGTCGCTGCTCGAATTCGCGAGCTGGGTCACACGGTGTACGACGGCCGACGATTCGGCAGCGGCACCCGACGACGCGGCCGTGCCGGGTGGTGCGCTGCTCTACGGGCTGGTCGTGCGATGGCGCGATCTGCACGGCAGGTGGCGGCGGCCCGAGCGCGACGCGGCGCCTGAACGCACGCCGCGGACCATCGCGGCGGATGCAGCCGAGCACATCGCGGCCTGCGATCCGGACGAGCAGGTGCTCGGCGCGCTGCTCGACGCCGATGACGCGTCGACCGGCGCGGCGCTCGACACGCTGTCGGACGCGGTGCGCGCGCGAAGGATCTGCCTGGCGACGCGGGCCGGCTGGCCGCTCGCGCGACGGTTATGAGCCCCGCCGTCGAGACGGCCGGCGGGCGCGCGTTTCTGGTCGGCATGATGGGCGCGGGCAAATCGACGCTTGGCCGCGCGCTCGCGGCTTCGCTCGGCTGGGCGTTCGCCGACAGCGACGACGAGATCGAGCGGCGCACCGGCCGCTCGGTCGCCGCGCTGTTCGACGTGGTCGGCGAAGGCGGCTTTCGGCTGCTCGAAGCGTATATCGTCGACGAGCTGACGCAGCGCGCGAACGTGGTCGTGGCGACCGGCGGCGGCTCGGTCCTGAATCCGCACACCCGCGCACGCCTGAGCGAGCGCGGCAGCGTGATCTATCTGCATGCGGATCCCGATGTGCTGTGGCGGCGTACGCGCGACGACACGCGGCGGCGGCCGCTGCTGCAGGCGGGCGAACCGCGGCAGACGCTCGCCGCGCTGTACCGGACGCGCGACCCGCTGTATCGCGAATGCGCGCATGCGCTGGTCGATACGACCGCACACGATGTCGCGCACGCGACCGCGGAGGTGTTGACGCTGCTGTTTGCGCGGAGGAACGCGCCGGCGTGACGGCGTGACGGCGCGGTCGCTTCCCTGCCCTTCGATTCGACGACGCGCTCGACGTCATACGCGTTTTTGAAGTGGCGAGTTTGGATTTGCGATAGTGCTATCGTGATAAGAAAAGTTATCCGGATAGAGGTATTTTCTTATCCAACCCCGCGTTTTCGTGGCAAACGAATCGACGCTTCAAGCTCCCGGAAAATCGGTCCATCAGGCGCGATCCCGCCCCGCGCCGACATTCTCCCGTAGCGCGCCGACTTGGCGAGCACCCGGCGCGGCGGCGTACCCGACTCCAGCGCGGCGATCGCCGCAGACCCTCGCCTTTTCCCGTCATTTGTTCCCGCGACGCAAGACTGTTGCTCCATGGCGGGTGTTCGAAATCGTGACCGGCACGCCTACAGTCTGCCCATCGGATTCATCGATCCGGTCGGCATCGAGGCCGAACACCATTCACCTGTCGAGGTACATCATGAGCGCATCCAAAGTCATCATCGTCACCGGCGCATCGCAAGGCATCGGGGCGGAAACGGTCAACGCATTCCGGGCACGCGGCCATCGCGTCGTCGCGACGTCCCGTTCGATCGGCCCGTCGCACGGTCCCGATCTCGTCACCGTCGCGGGCGACATCGGCGATCCGGCCGTCGCGCACCGTGTGGTCGATGCGGCAATCGAACATTTCGGCCGTGTCGACACGCTCGTCAACAACGCGGGCATCTTCGTCGCGAAGCCGTTCACGCAATACACCGCGGACGACTATGCACGGATCACGAGCGTCAACCTGAACGGCTTCTTCCACGTCACGCAGCGTGCGATCGCCGCGATGCAGAAGCACGGCGCCGGCCATGTGGTCAGCATCACGACGAGCCTGGTCGATCACGCGAACAGCAACGTACCGTCGGTGCTGGCGTCGCTGACGAAAGGCGGATTGAATGCCGCGACGAAGTCGCTCGCGATCGAGTATGCGAAGGCCGGCATTCGCGTCAATGCGGTGTCGCCCGGCATCATCAAATCGCCGATGCATGCGGCCGACACGCACGCGACGCTCGCGTCGCTGCATCCGGTCGGCCGGATGGGCGAGATGAGCGATATCGTCGGTGCGATCCTGTATCTCGATTCGGCGCCGTTCGTCACCGGCGAAATCCTGCACGTGGACGGCGGTCAGAGCGCCGGGCATTGAGCGCCGGCGTCGAAGCCGCGAGCCGGCGTGTCTATCGCGATGCGCCGGCGCGTTTGCCGCGTGTGCCGGCTGTCGGGTTGGCAGGCGCCTGCGCCAGCTGTTCGACGAGAAAGTCGACGAACACCCGCACGCGCGACGACAGAAAGCGTGCATGCGGGTACAGCAGCACGAACGGCCGCGACCGGCCGCCGACGCCGGACAGCACTTCCACGAGCGTGCCGGCGCGCAGATCGTGCTCGACGATGAAGCGGTAGGTCTGGAACAGCCCTGCGCCGCCGCGCGCGAGCGTCACGCCGGCCAGGACGTCGCCCGACGTGCCGTAGCTGCCGGCCGTCGTGACGTCGATTTCATCCGCGCCGTCGTCGAACAGCCAGGGAATCGTCCGTCCGCTGCTCGGCAGCTCGAACTGGATGCATTCGTGCGCGTGCAAGTCGGCGATCGCGATCGGCGTGCCCGCGCGCTTCAGATAGCCGGGCGTCGCGACGACGACGAGTTCGGCGTCCTCCAGCTTGCGCGCGACCAGGCTCGAATCGGCCGGCGCGCGACCGCGGATCGCGAGATCGTAGCCTTCCTCGGCGAAGTCGACGTTGCGGTTGCTCAGGTGAGTTTCGATGCGTACCGCCGGGTAGCGCTCGCGAAACGCCGGCAGCAGCGGCAGCACGCGATAGTGCCCGTACGGCGTCGGCATGCTGATCCGTAGCAGGCCGGCGGGCGTGGCCTGCTGGCCCGTGGCTTCGCGCTCCGCGTCGACGAGCTGCGACAACGCATCGCGACATTGCTCGAAATAACGCCGGCCGGAATCGGTCAGCCGGATCTGTCGCGTCGTGCGTACGAACAGGCGCACGCCGAGACGCTCCTCGAGCCGTGCGACCGACCGGCTGACCGCAGCCGGCGTGACGCCGGCCGCATTTGCCGCAAGCGTGAAGCTGCCGAGCTCGGCAGCCAGACAGAACAGCTCGATGCTGCCCAGCAGCAGATCGTCGAATTGTCGTTGCATGGGGCGATTCCTGCCGTCTCGGCCATGGGGGACGCGGTGAAGCAACGAGTGTGCATGAATCTCGTGCGGGAAACCAGCCGGTGCGGCGGGCGCGATTCGTTACATGACGTCCCGACTCAATTGCGCGGCCGGCATTTACCGGCTTCGGCCGCGTGACTACAGTGATTCACGGGCCACGCCGGCCGCCCGATCCCTTTTACCGCAAGGAGCACGACATGAGCGTCGAACAGAACCTGGCCGAACTCGGCCTCGCATTACCGGAACCGCCGAGTCCGCTCGGCAGCTATACGGCCGTCGGCGAAGCCGGCAACCTGCTGTTCGTGTCGGGACAGTTGCCGCTCGCCGACGGCAAGCTTGCTTATACCGGCCGTGTCGGCGAGCAGTTGAGCGTCGACGATGGCAAGCATGCCGCGCGGCTGGCGGCACTGAACGTGCTTGCGCAAATCCGCAAGCATCTGGGCGGGTTCGATCGCCTGCGCAAGATCGTGCGCGTCGAGGGGCACGTGAGCTCTGCCGACGGCTTTTTCGGACAGCCAGCCGTGATCGATGGTGCGTCCGACCTGTTCGCCGCCGTGCTCGGCGCCAAGGCCGGACATGCGCGTTCGGCGTTCTCCCAGCACCAGTTGCCGGCCAACGCCGCCGTGATCCTGGTCGTGATCGCCGAAATCGAGGTGGCGTGATGACAGGCCGGACGTGTGGGGCGGCATCCCGTCCCGCAAGTGTTCTCGCGCGCCCTACCGGCATCGGGCACGCACGTCGGTGCACCGTGCAATCGGGGCCGGATCGTCTGAAAAGCTTGTCAGGAAAGGCGCTACACGATCCGGATACATTGAAATACAAAATATCGCATGCGATTTAATCGAATCCGCTTGACGAGAGAGGTCGTCAGGCGGAAACTGCGTCGCATGCGATCGAATCGCATCTGAGACAAACCAACCGACGGAGCAAATGATGAGCAAGATCGACAAGGTGCTGTACACGGGCAAGACGCATACGACTTCCGGCGGCCGCGACGGCACGGCGCGCAGTTCCGACGGCCGCCTCGACATCCAGTTCTCGTCGCCGGGCAGCGCCGGCACCGGCACCAACCCGGAACAACTGTTCGCAGCCGGCTGGTCGGCCTGCTTCATCGGTGCGATGCAGCTTGCGGCGCGTGCCGCGAAGGTGACGCTGCCGGCCGACCTCGCGGTCGATGCCGAAGTGGATCTCGGCACCGCGGGCAACGCGTACTTCCTGCAGGCCCGGCTGAACGTGAGCGTGCCGGGGCTCGAGCGCGACGTCGCGCAACGCATCGTCGACGCCGCTCACCAGACCTGCCCGTATTCGAAGGCGACGCGCGGCAACATCGACGTCGACATCCGGATCGTCTGAACGTTGCATCGGGCGGCCGAGCGCCGCCCTCCCGAATTCCCGATTCCTTTTCCATCGAGGTGAATGATGAAAACCCAACTGATCGCTACCCTGCTCGTCGCTGTTTCGGCCGCTGTTGCCGCACCGGCGTTCGCCAACGAAACCACCGTGACGCGTGCGCAGGTGCGCGCCGAGCTCGCGCAGCTTCAACACGCCGGCTATCCGCTGAACCGCGCGACCGACGCCACCTATCCGAACGATCTGCAGGCCGCGCTGACGCGGATCCATGCGGGCGACGCCGTCGCGGCCAACGCAGCGGCTGCCGGGTACGGCAGCGACGGCGGCGCCGCGACGCAATCCGGCCGCCGCGATGTCGCAAGCGTGGCCGAGCGTTCGGTGTACTTCGGTCACTGAGCACTACGCCGGTACGTGAACCCTGAGTCCTTTTATTCCTGATTCCATTTTGTCGAGGTGAATGATGAAAACCCGCCTGATCGCTGCCCTTCTCGTCGCTGTTTCCGCTTCTGCCGCCGCGCCGGCGTTTGCCGATGCAGCCGTCGTGTCCCGCGCGCAAGTACGCGCCGAGCTCGTCCAGCTGGAACAAGCCGGTTATCGGCCGGGCCGCGCGAACGATCCGCATTACCCGGACGACCTGCAGGCCGCGTTGACGCGCATTCATGCGAACGACGCGGTGGCGGCCGACGCATCGGCATCCGGTTACGGCAACGATGCCGCCGCCGCGACGCAGTCGGGCAGCCGGCCGGCGATGCGTGTTGCCGAACGCTCGATCTACTTCGGTCATTGAACGAACGCGCGAACGGCGCCGATGGCCGGCGTGCGGTGCGCCCCCCTGAATTCCTGAATCCCTGTCGAGGTGAATGATGAAGCCCCAACTGATTGCCGCCCTGCTCGTTGCCGTGTCGGCCGCCGTCGCCGCGCCGGCTTTTGCCGGAGAAAGCACCGTCACGCGTGCGCAAGTGCGTGCCGAACTGGCCGCGTTGCAGCAAGCCGGCTACCAGCCGAATCGCCCCAACGATCCGCACTATCCGGACAATATCCAGGCGGCGCTGAAAAGGATTCGCGACGATGGCGCCGTCGCGGCCGATACGCAGACAGCCGGTTACGGCGGTGATGCCGGCGGCGCCACGCAGTCCGGCAGCCGCGGCGCGATTCGCATGGCCGAGCGCTCGATCTATTTCGGGCATTGAGCGTGGTACGACGAATTCGGTCGCTGAAGTCCATCATATAAAGCGCATGCGATGTAATCGTATGCGCTTTTATTTGCATTGCCGCAACCTGCATCCCCGCCCATCCCGGATTATTCTGTGCGGCACCCCCATCTTTCACGAAGGAGCCGCCGATGCCGGATGCCATGACCGGAAACGCGACAAGCGATGCGCACGTGCTCGATCGCGTTGTCTGGAACGCGCTGACGGGCAAGCAGCACCGCTTTGCGCTCGGCAATGACCGCGCATGGCGGTTTCCGGCGCCCGTGGCGCCGTTTGCCGCGCTCGCCGACACGAGCCCGGCGTCGTTCGACGCGCTGCGCGCGCTGGTCGCCGCACACGGGCCGGCCGCGCTCGTCACGCCGGACGAGATCGCGCCACCGGCGGGATGGTCGGTGATCCGGCGCGCGACGCTGCTCCAAATGATCTGGCAACGGACGTTCGACCCGGCACATGAATCGGAACATGTCCCGCTCGGCGAAGCCGACGTGCCGGACATGCTTGCGCTGACCGCCGCCGCGCAGCCGGGCCCGTTCGGCCCGCGCACGTTCGAACTCGGCCGCTACATCGGCGTGCGCAGCGAAGGGCGGCTGGCCGCGATGGCCGGCGAGCGGATGCAGTTGGACGGCTATACGGAGATCAGCGCCGTGTGCGTGGATGCCGCGTTTCGGCGGCAAGGGCTGGCGGCGAGGTTGATCCGGTCGCTGATTGCGTCGATCGACGCACGATCGGACACGCCGTTCCTGCACGTGCTCACGACGAACCAGGTGGCGATCGAGCGCTATCTCGCGCTCGGTTTCGTCGTACGGCGCGACATGCACCTGCTGGTGCTGGGCGATGCGCACGCGTGACAATTCGGCTGGCGCGATTCACGCGCCGGCCACTCGTCATGCCTGAGTGCCTTTATTCTTCGGTCGACCGGATCAGGTTGCCGCGCAGCGTGACGATCGCCTTCTGCACCTTCGCGAACTCGTCCGGCTTCAGCCCGGTGGCTTCGACCAGGTTCATGTCGAGCCCCTTCTCGCGCACGCGGCGGCCGCTTTTCGTCAGGCTGACGAGCACCTGGCGTTCGTCGGACGGATCGCGGTGCCGCTCCAGGTAACCCATTGCCTCGAGCTTCTTCAGGATCGGCGTCAGCGTATTGGATTCGAGGAACAACTTCTCGCCGAGCTGGCCGACGGTCTGGTTGTCCTGCTCCCACAGCGCGATGATCGTGATGTATTGCGTGTACGTGAGGCCGAGCTCGTCGAGGATCGGCTTGTACGCCTTGCCGAACGCGAGGTTCGCCGAGTAGATCGCAAAGCACAGGAACTCGGACAGCTTCGGCGCGGCGGGCGACGGGGTTTCGGTCGGTTTCATGGACTTCCTCCAGCGACGCGAACGGTCGCAGACAATCGCATTATATATCGCATGCGATCTTATCGGAAGCATGATAATCGGGGTCGATCGGCTCGCGCGCGCCGCGCTCAGCCCGGCTTGCGGCGCTTGCCGGTTTGCTGACGGCTGACCGACAACAACGTGCACTGCACCGGATGCGCGATTTCGGTCGCGAGCCCGCCCGCGGCAAACAGCAGGATCATCAGCCAGCGTTTCATGCGTCCTCCACGACCGAGAGACTCGCACCATCGGCCACCGTCGCGTCGAGCGTGTACGGATCGACGCCGTCGAGGCAACCGAGGTTGACGCGCCAGCATGCCGGGTCCTTGCGGGTCTGGTGGAACGGATAGACGCCGCACCGGCTGCAGAAATAGTGACGTGCGGTGTGCGTGTTGAAGCGATAGCACGTCAGTGCGCCCTCGCCTTCGACGATCGTCAGGTTAGCGGCGGCGAACATCGGGCTCATCAGCGCGCCGCGCCGGCGGCACAGGCTGCAGTTGCAGCGAACGGCCGGCGCAATGGCCGTGCTGACTTCGAATTTGACGGCCCCGCAATGGCAGGATCCTTTGAACCGGGTGGCAGACATGACGGGCTCCGAAAAAGGTCACGCCTGCTTTATAGCGAAGCCGCGCGCGGGCGGTGTATCGCACTGTATCGGCCGTCGGGGCGGATACAGGACATTGCAAATCTACAGCGCGCGGCGACACGTATCGCATTTCCTGTTTCGGCCCTAGAATGGCGGCCGGAGAAACCGCATCCAGGGCCGTCAGCGCGCAGCGTTCGTCGAACGCTTCGCCGACATTCACGCGGTTCCGCCGAATAACGAACAACACCATTACAACATTCATGAAAAGAAGAACATTTCTCGCGCTGCCTGCCATGGCGGCGTCCGGCATGCTGGCCGGCTGCGCCGATTTCGGTCCCGTCACCAAGGAGTGGATGAAGGATTCGAAATACGACGAAACGTTGTCGACCTTCCTGATTACATCCGACGGCAAGCAACTCGTCGTGCTCGGCAAGCGGTATCACTACATCTTCGAAATGCCGCCGGGCCTCGCGACCGTGCTCACCGCGCCGTATCGCCCGAAGCTCCACACGGCGTTCAACGATTTCGAGGCGCATGGCGACACGATCACCGGTCATTACACGATGATGCTGGACTACGCAGATGCGCCGACCGGCTCCGGCACGCGCGAGCGTGCGCTTGCGGACGGCTTCAGGAAGGACTCGGGCCACCTGGAGTCGGAAGGCACGATCAGCGGCAAGCGCTACCTGCCGAACGATGTCACGCCGTCGGCAGTCCCGCAGGCGTTCAATCATGCGTATGGCGTGACGGTGACGGAGAAGCTGTCGGCCGTCGGCAAGGGCGCCAAGCTCGCGCTGTCGCCGATCACGATGGCGGCGGACGGCGCGCTGGGCCTGCTTGGTCTCGCGCTGTTCCCGATCGCGCTGACGGTATTCATCGTGATGGCGAGCTAGGGTCGCCGCGTCAGACTTCGTAGCGCACCGCATGCGCTTCGGTCGGCAGCGGCAGATCCCAGCGCAGCAGCATCGCCTCGAGCGCACGGTTCGTCAACGACGTGTCGCGCCGTGCATTGCGGCGCAACAGCTCCGCGCGGGGCCGTTCGAGGTACACGAGCGTCACGTCGGCGCCGTACGCATACAGCAGGTCGAGCGTCTTCTTGCGCATCAGCGGCGACAGGTTCGTCGCATTCCACACGAACGGCCGCTGGTCGCGCAACAACACCTTCGCGGCATCGATCGCATGGTGCGCGACCGCGCCTTCGTTGCGGCCGTGACGCAGCCCCAACGCATCGCGCGCATCGTCGAACGACACGACCGGCAGATCCGGATGATGGCGCGCCACCCACGTGTTCTTGCCCGATGCAGGCAAGCCCGCCATCACGACGACCGACGAGCCCGGCGTGCGGAACAGCGGATAGTCGGGATGCACGTCCGCGCCGCGGAAGTAGCTGAGTGCGGTATGCGCGTCGGCGAATGCACGCGGCTGGCCGTAACAACCGTCCTCCCGCGCCAGTTCGCGCCACAGCTCGATGTTGTCGAGCACGCGCTGCGTGTCGTGGCAGATGCGGCCGCGGATGTCCGCTTCGGCGAGCAGGCACAACAGCGGCAGGCTGACCTGCCACGACAGTTCGCGCGCGATGAACTCCGGCGTGCCACGGCGCGCACCGCTCATCGCGAAGAACGGCACCTGGTGCACGGCGATCATCCGGCAGATGGCCTCGCGCACCGCGAACGGCACGCCGGCATCCCATAACGCGATGCGCGCATCGATCGCCCCCTTGCGCGAGTGGCCGGGATGGCCGATCGCACCGGTGACGGGGTCGAGCACTGTCGTGCTCGACTTGGCGATGTCGTGCAGCAGAGCGGCCAGGAACACGATTTCCTGATCGGCGCGCGACGCTGCCTGATATCCGGGCAGTTCCAGCAGCGCATCGATCACCATCATCGTATGCGTCCATACGTCGCCTTCGCCGTGATGCGCGGGCTCTTGCGGCGTTGTTTTCGCATGTTCGAGCGCGGGGAACGCCGCGAGGCACGCGCGATAGTCCGGCTGTCGTCCGGGCGCAGGCACGAGCGCCTGCAAGTTTTCGTACTTCATGATCTGGACTCCTGTCGACGCGGCGCGCAGCCGCTTCGTATTCATGGGTTCGAATGCGCAGCCGGACACGACGCCCACGTCACCGTCGGGCACGGCGCATACAGGTCGACACCCGGCGCGAGCAGGTTCGGGATGAACGGCTGCTCCGAGTGATGGCGCGCGGAATCGAGAATCGCCTGCACGAAATCGTGGCGCACCCACTTCAGGCGCGCGGTCGTCGTGTCGTCGGTCTCGACCTTCACGTAGAGCCCTTCGGAGCGCTCCGACTTGTCGCACTGCTGCCAGGCACGCGCGAGATCGAACCCTTGCCGCCGCACGGTGTGCTCGAATGCGCGGCGCCAGTCCGGCGTCTTCGCAAGCGACGGACCGAGCAGCGCCTTGAGGTCCGCAAGCCGCGCCGGCGCCACGCCTTCGTACAGCACGGGCACCGACAGCACGGGCCCGTCGGCGAGCAGTGCGCGCCGCGCGGGCGTCGACAGGAAGCGGCCCGTCGCGCGGTCGAACACGTCGAATTCGAAGAAATGATGCGGCAGCGCGTCGTAGAACACCGCGTGCTTCTTGCTCATCGTCTCGCCGTACATCACGTAGCGATCGCCGAGGCGCTCGAGCAGCCAGCCGGCATGGGCCGCTGCCCAGGTCTTCACGAAACCGAACTGCCGCTCGCGGCCGCCGCCGGCCAGATAGTGGCCGCGCGACTGCAGCAGCAGTTCGCCAGCCGGGCTGAAGCTGATGCCCGTGTTCGCGCCGTCGAGCTTTTCCTCGACGACAAGGTACGCGCCGGCGAGCGTGCGATAGGGAACATGGTCGTGACCTTCGTCGCCGTCCTGCAGGCGTGAGCCTTCAAGGTGCGGCGTGCGCGGGTAGCGGGCGAGGTCGAGCGATTGCGCGTAGGCGCGAAAATCCAGCGTCATGGTCTTTCTCCGGAAACAGGGAAAAAGCCGACGACGTGAACGAACGGATTGGAGTGCGTTGCGGTGTCAGTGCGAGTCCGGGCGCGGCCCTGCGATCACTGTTCCGACGCGATGGCGCAAACGGAAACGGGCAGGACGACACGCGGCCGGGACGGCAGTCGTCGGCGTATCAGGCGAAGGGACGAATGATTGCGGGCACTTGGATCACCGGTTCGATGAGGGTTCAGGGATGAAGCAGGCGGATGCTACGAAACGGTTTTTGCGGTGTCAAGCGCGACCGGGTGCGTCCATTGCGGCCTGCCGAACGCGTCGAACGCCTGCTGCGACGCGCCGCACCGGTGATCGATACATGAACGATCCGGAATCCTATGTGTGTGTTTTTCGCCACATCACGCGCCGAATCGATCGCCGGCATCGCGTCGTCCGCTTGCTGCGCCGGTTGCGTGCATGCTAGAGTCGCCGCCATTCCGATCAACCCCTCACTCGCAAGGAGAAGAACATCATGACGTCACGCCAATGCTCCTCCCGTCGCGGGTCGTAGTTCGGGTTTTTCGCGTCCGCTCGTTTCATCGCTCACGCCACGCAGCACATCGCATCGCCGTCATCGCGATGCGCCGGATCGTTCCGGTCCGGTCGTGCCGCCCTCCTCCCGACTTCCGATGTCGGACAGCGCATGTGCACTGTCCGCGCCATGGCCCGCCGTTCTTCCTTTTCATCGAACGGAAACCTCCATGGGCAATTCCATGCAATACCTGGCCGAGTGCATCACGCTGTGCGCTTGCGCCACCACCTGGATCGAAGGTGAGGCCATCCGGCAGCTCGAACAGGCTGCCACCCTCCCCGGCATGCGGCGCGTCGCCGGCATGCCCGATCTTCATCCCGGACGCGGCTACCCGGTCGGCGCCGCGTTCTTTTCGACCGGCCGGCTCTATCCGGCGCTGATCGGCGGCGATATCGGCTGCGGGATGGCGCTCTGGCAAACCGCGCTCGATGCGCGGCGCGTCGGTGCGTCGAAGCTCGCGAGCCGGCTCGGCTCGATCGACGCGACGCCCGATGCCGGCTGGCAGCCGCTGATCGCGGCTGCGGGCTTCGCGGATCATGCGTTTGCCGCGTCGCTCGGTACGATCGGCAGCGGCAATCATTTCGCGGAGGCGCAGCGCATCGACACGGTGTACGACGCCGAGGCCGTCGAGGCGCTCGATCTCGATCGCGACCGCCTGCTGTTGCTCGTGCACAGCGGGTCGCGCGGCTTCGGCCAGTCGATTCTCGAGCAGCACATGCGCGAGCATGGCTACGACGGCCTCGGCGAGTCGGACGCCGCATGCGCCGCGTACCTTGCGCGTCACGATGCGGCGTTACGTTATGCCGTGGCGAATCGCGACCTGATCGCGCGGCGCATGCTGGCGCGCTGGCGCAGCGATGGCCGCTGCGTGCTCGACGTGAACCACAACCTAGTGAGCCGCGCGACCGTCGACGGCGAATCGGGCTGGCTGCATCGCAAAGGTGCGACGCCGGCCGATGCGGGGCCCGTCGTCATTCCCGGCTCGCGCGGCGACTACAGCTATCTGGTCGCGCCGGGGCGGCCCGACGATGCGGCGAGCCTCGCGTCGCTCGCGCACGGCGCGGGCCGCAAGTGGGCGCGCGGCGATTGCAAGGGCCGCCTCGAGCGGCGCTTCACGCCGTCGCAGCTCACGCGCACCGCGCTCGGCAGCCACGTCGTCTGCGAGGATCGCGACCTGCTGTACGAAGCGCCGCAGGCGTACAAGCCGATCGACAGCGTCGTCGACGCGCTCGAGGCGGCCGGCCTGCTGCGTCGGCTCGCACGGCTCGCGCCGGTGCTGACCTACAAGACCTCCGGGGCGGGCGACCGATGCTGATGCAGATTTCTTCGGCACTGGGGCCACTCGAATGTCAGCTCGCCGCGGCGCATGCATTGCGGCGTCTGCAGGCGGAAGCCGATGCGCGGTGCGTGATCGTCACGGTGCTCGATGTGCAGCCGGGCGACCTGCCCGGCACGCTGCGTTCGGCACTGGTCGATCTCGACGGCGATGCCGCGCAGGCGCTCGCGCAGCGGTGGACGGGCACGCTGCAATGGATTTGCGCGAGTCCGTACCGGTCACGCCATCCACGCAAGAACTGGTTCATCGGCGTCACGCGCTGTGCGGACGCGCAGCCGCTGCCGGACAGCGACGTGCGGTTCGAAGCGATGCGTGCGCGCGGGCCCGGTGGCCAGCACGTGAACAAGACGAGCTCGGCCATCCGCGCGACCCATGTCGCGACCGGCCTGTCGGTACGCGTGGAAAGCGAGCGCAGCCAGCATGCGAATAAGCGTCTGGCGTTGCAATTGCTGCACGTGCGTTTGCAGCAGGAAGCCGATCGTCATGCGTCGGACGCGCGCCGGCAGCGGCGGATGCAACACTTTGCGCTGGCGCGCGGGAACCCCGTGCGCGTGTTTCATGGGACGGCGTTCGTGCCGGTCGATTGAGCACGACCGTGTGGTCGTCGGCGGCGGTTGCGCCGGCGGCCACGCCACTGGCGTCATGGTTTTCCCGGCCTCGCCGGATGGCGCGGGTGCGCATCGTTTTCGATACGCATCCGCCCGCCACGCAGGCTGCAACGGCCTGCCGCGCGAATCGTGTCCACCGCGCGCTCCCTACCCTTTCTGCTCGGGAAAGGATGCTTGAAACATCCTCAATTATCACGTGCCGCCGATTTGCCCACCATGTGTCGGACGATCGGCGCAGCCCGCATGGCCGCCTCTTGCACCTGCCTGGCGATGCCTGGCGTCGCATCGTGCGGCCGACGCGTGACGCCGGCTAAGAACGGCCAGCCCAGCGCCACCGCATATCGATAATCAGGAGACACGATGAACAGCCAATCCCTCGACCTCGACGGCCATGCGGGCGCACGCGCGTCCGCCCGCACGTCGGCCGCCTCCGCAGGCGCCGGCGTCGACGCAACGCCCCTCCCCGCCCGCCGCGTCACGCTCGGCGATTTCATGGACGATCTGCCGGTCGGTGCGTTGCACCGCTTCGTCGTCTGGGTAATCGGCATCGGGCTGTTCTTCGACATGTACGAGATCTTTCTCGTCAGTACGATCGGCTCCGCGTTGCAGCACGAATACGGGCTGAGCCGGCAAAGCGCCGATTTCAAGCTGCTGCTGGCGTCCGCGTTCATCGGCATGTTCGTCGGCGCGATGTGCCTCGGCAGCCTGGCCGACCGCATCGGCCGGCGCAAGGCGTTCCTGCTCACGCTCGGGTGGTACAGCGCGTTCTCGCTGGTCGGTGCGTTTTCGGCGAGTGCCGACATGCTCGTGGCCTGCCGGTTCCTGACCGGCATCGGCGTCGGCGCGATCTATCCGGTCGCCGACAGCTTCCTGTCCGAAATCCTGCCGAAGGACAAGCGCGGGCGGCTCGCCGCGTGGGCCTACACGACTTCGTATGTCGCGGTGCCGCTCGTCGGCTTTCTCGCGCTGTGGCTGAACCCGCTGCATGTGGCGGGCGTCGCGGGCTGGCGCATCATCCTCGCGGTCGGCAGCCTCGGCGCCGTGTACGTGCTGCTCGTGCAGCACCGGCTGCCGGAAAGCCCGCGCTGGCTGCTCGCGCAAGGCCGCACGGCCGATGCGCACGCGGCGCTGCGGCGTTTCGCGCAAAGCGCCGGCGTGCCCGTGCCCGAGCATTTCGCGGAACCGGTCCAGCCGCAGCGGCCGCTCGGGCTCGGCGAGCGCATCGCGCTGCTGCGTCGCCGTCCGTACGGCGCGCGCTACGTGATGCTGGCGATCTTTCACCTGTTCCAGGGCTTCGGCTATTACGGGTTCGGCACGCTGGCCGGCACCGTCGTGAAAAGCCGCGGCTTCGACGTGACGGACAGCACGTTGTTCATCGCGCTGTCGTTCATCGGCTATCCGATCGGCTCGCTGCTGTCGATTCCGCTGCTCAACTGGATCGAGCGCCGCACGCTCGTGATCGTGTCGATCCTGTCGATCGCGGTGTTCGGGCTGTGCTTCGCGTATTCCGGCCATACCGTGCTGATCGTCGGCTTCGGGTTCCTGACGACGTGTGCGTCCAACGTGTTCAGCAACGCGTATCACGTGTACCAGGCCGAGATTTTCCCGGCCGGCGCGCGTTCGACGGCGATCGGCAGCACCTATGCGCTGTCGCGCATCGTCAGCGGCGCGCTGCCGTTCGTGTTGCTGCCGGTGCTCGTCGACTACGGCGCGGGCGCGATGTTCGGCGTGATTTCGGTCGCACTCGGCATCGTCGCCGTCACGCTGCGCGTGCTCGGCCCGCTCACCACGCGGCGCAGTCAGGACGAGATCAATCCGGTTTGACGCGGCGATCGGCACGGGGCGCACGCACGCGTGCCCCGTGCGTCGCCGTTTCATCGCCTCATCGCATTCGGCGCGCCGACATGAAATCGAACAGCTTCGCGACGTCGGTCGTCAGCACCGCGCCGGCCTTCACGCCGACCCATAGCGTGCGCGTCGCCCACGCGTCGTCGAGCTTCACGACACCGAGCCGCGCCGCGCGCTCGCCGGTCACCGCATCGCGCGGCAGCACGCCGATGCCGAGCCCCGCCTCGATCATCCGGCTCACGCCGTCGAAATTCGATACCTGGATCCGCAGCTTCAGCGAGCGCTCGGCCGCGAACGCGGCGTCGGTCATGCGCGCGAGCAGCGAGCTGCCATCGCTCAGGCCCACGTAGTCCTCGTCGAGCGTATCCGCGAAGCGGATGCTGTCGCGCACGGCGAACCGGTGCGTGCGCGGCACGAGCAGCACGAGCTCGTCGCGCCGGTACAGCCGCCGGTCGATGCCGGGCGCCGGCACGTTGTCGGCGAATACACCGAGATCGGTCTTGCCCGACGCGATCGCGTCGACGATCTCGTGGCTCAGCCGCTCCTCGAGACTCACCTTGATGCCGGGGTTGCCGGTGAGGAACGCGGCGAGATCGGCGGGCAGGAACTGGACGATCGCCGACGTGTTGGTCCACACGTGGATATGGCCGCGCACGCCTGCGACGTAGTCGCTCATCTCGTGCGCCATCCGGTTCACCTGCTCGATCACCTTCGCCGCATGATCGAGCAGCGCGCGGCCCGCGGGCGTCAGCTCGACGCCGCGCGCGTGCCGGACGAACAACGCGCTGCCGGTCACGCTTTCGAGTTCGGCGATGCGCTTGCTGACCGCGGACAGCGTGAGCTGGCCGTGTTCGGCCGCCTTCGTCAGGCTGCCGTGCTCGGCGACGAGCGCGAACACGCGCAGCGACTGCAGATCGAAATGAAGCGGGTTCACCATGTCGGGGGTCCTGGGAAGGCCGTGCGGGGGCGTCATCATCGCGCCGGCCTGACGCCGATCATACGCCGGGCCGTGCGCATGCGATACGCACGATACGGCGCGGCTAGCGCGGCGCGATGGCGTGCAATGCGGCGAGCATCGCGCCGTCGGGCGTCGCGAGATCGTCGAGCACCGCGAAGTGCTGCATGCCGGGCAGCCACGCGCGGGCGATCCGCTCGCCGGCGGCTTCGCACGCCGTCGCGTATTCGTCCGCCTGCCGAACGAGTTCGGGCAGTTCGGCGTCGCCGACTGCCACGACGGTCGCCGCGCCCGGTCCGACATGGCGCAACGGGCTGTACGCGTCGACCTCCCGCGCGGTGAGCTGCAGCTTGTCGTTCAGGCAGCACAGCGCGATCGGTTCGAGATCGACGAGCGGACTGATCGCCAGTGCCGACACGACGGCCGGATGCGTGCGATGCATGGCCGTCAGATGGCCGCCCGCCGAATGGCCGCTCAGGTGGATCGGCCGCCCCGCGATGCCGAGGCCGTCGCGGTCGGCCGCGAGATGGTCGAGCAGCGCGCCGATCTCGCCGACGATATCGGTCATCGTCGCGACCGGCGCGAGCGTGTATTCGGCGAGCACGACGTCGTAGCCGCACGCGAGCGGCCCGCTCACCGCATACGCGAAATCCTCTTTCGTGCAGTGTTGCCAGTAGCCGCCGTGGATGAACACGAACAGCGGCGCGTCGGGCTGCCCGCACGGCAGCCAGTCGAAGCGCTGCGCGGGTTGCGCGCCGTAACGCAGGTCGCGGCGGCCGGGCGTCGCCGCGTACAGCGCCGCGCTGCGCGCCTGGCATGACGCGAGCAGCGCGGGGAAATCGGGAACAGCCCTCGTGTTTAGGTACGCGGCGTCGAGCGCCGCACGGTCCATGCCGCGATAGAGGATCGTCATTCGGGAAGCGCCTGGATCGGGTTGCGGATGCGCGCGGCAGGTCTGTCCGTGCGCGCGGCGAAGGCGGCGGCCGGGCCGACGCCGTGGCGCCATTATCCGCAGCGCGGCCGCGCACGGCTATCCGGAATCGGCGGGCGCGGCGCGTGCCTGTCCGCTTTCGGCGAAGGACTGCGACGCCGTGCGCGCGGCGGGCCGGCGCCCGCGCGGGCGACCGAGCCCGGCAATTCAGATCGGCTCGGAGATTTCGATCAGGTTCAGGTCGGGATCGCGCACGTAGACCGAGCGGATTTTCTGCGTCGCGCCGGTGCGTTCGACGGGCCCTTCGACGATCGGCCAGTCGACGCGCCGCAGGTGCGCGATCACGTCGTCGAGCGGGACCGACGCGATGAAGCACAGGTCGAGCGCGCCCGGCACCGGCACGTGCGCTTTCGGCTCGAATTCCGCGCCGCGCACGTGCAGGTTGATCTTCTGGTTGCCGAAACGGAACGCGAGCCGGCCCGCGCCGAAGGTTTCGAGCTGCATCTGCAGCACCTCGGTGTAGAAATGCTTCGTCCGTTCCGGATCGACGCAGGTCAGCACGAGATGATCGAGGTGGTCGATCAGCGCCATGGCATTCGCTCCTGTTTCTGTTGCTGTTCACGAGAACGCGCGTTGCGCGGGCTTGCCGCCGGCATCGGCGCGCGGCGGCGGATGAAGGTCCGAGCGGCGCCCGGCCTTCAGGATCTGGCTCGGCACGTCATGCCCGATCAGCGCGGGCAGCCGTGCGGCCGCGGCGAGCACGGCCGCGAGGTCGATGCCCGTATCGTAGCCGTCGAGTTCGAGCATGTGCACGAGTTCCTCGGTGCAGACGTTGCCGGTCGCGCCCGGCGCATACGGGCAGCCGCCGAGCCCGCCGAGCGAAGCGTCGAAGCGGTCGATGCCGGCGTCGAGCGCGGCGAGCGTATTCGCGAGCGCCATCCCGCGCGTGTTGTGGAAGTGCAGCGTGAGCTGCAACGCGGGGAATCGCTCGCGCGCACGTCCGGACAAGTCGCGCACCTGCGACGGAAACGCCATGCCCGTCGTGTCGCACAGCGTGAAGCCGTGCACGCTGAGATCCGCGAAGCGCTGCATCCACGCGAGCACGGTTTCGGCCGGCACGTCGCCTTCGATCGGGCAGCCCATCGCGGTCGACAGCGACACGTTGATCGCGACACCCGTGCCGCGCACCGCGTCGATCACGTCGCGCAACTGCGCGAACGACTGCTCGCGCGTCATCCGCAGGTTCGCGCGGTTGTGGCGCTCGCTCATCGACATCACGAGGTTCACCTCGTCGACGCCGCACGACAGCGCGCGCTCGGCGCCGCGCACGTTCGGCACGAGCGCCGTATAGACGACGCCCGGCGCGCGCGCGATGCCGTGCATCACGGCTTCCGCGTCGCGCAGCGCGGGAATCGCCTTCGGCGACGTGAACGACGTGACCTCGATCTTCGCGTAGCCGCAGGCGCTCAGCGCGTCGACGAGCGCGATCTTGTCGTCGGTGTCGACGAACGCCGCTTCGTTCTGGAAACCGTCGCGGGTCGCGACTTCGTGGATGTGGAGGCGTTGCGGATGCGGATTCATGTCTTCGTTCCGATGGCTGTTTCAGATCACGCCGCGCGTGCGCCAGTCGTCGCGCGTCGCCGCATCGATGCCGAGCGATTCGAGCACCGCGTCGGTATCCGCGCCGAGCGCGGGGGCCGGCCGCTCGATGCGCCCGGGCGTGGCATCGAGTTTCGGCACGATGCCCGGCACGAGCACGGGCGTGCCGTCGGGCAGCGCGGCGTCGACGATCATGTCGCGCGCACGGTAGTGCGGATCGGCCGCGATGTCGGCCACGTCGTAGATGCGTCCGGACGGAATGCGCGCGTCGTTCAGCGCGGCGAGCACGTCGTCGAGGTCGTGGCGCGCGCTCCATTCGCCGATCGCCGCATCGATGCGCGCGACCTGCGCGACGCGCCCGTCGTTGTGCGCGAGCGCCGGATCGTTGCCGAGATCGGGCCGGCCGATCAGTTCCATCAGGCGCCGGAAGATGCTGTCGCCGTTGCCGGCGATCAGCGCGTACCGGCCGTCGCGGCAGCGGTACGCGTTGGTCGGCGCGATCCCCGGCAGGCTGCTGCCGGCCGGCCCGCGCACCGCGCCGAACGCCGCATATTCGGGCAACAGGCTTTCCATCATGTTGAATACCGATTCGTACAGCGCGACGTCGACGACCTGACCCTTGCCGCCCTGCTGCTCGCGATGCCGTAATGCGAGCAGCACGCCGATCACGCCGTGCAGCGCCGACAGCGAATCGCCGAGCGAGATGCCCACGCGCACCGGCGTGCGGCCCGGTTCGCCCGTGAGGTGGCGCAGGCCGCCCATCGCCTCGGCGATCACGCCGAAGCCGGGGCGGTCGCGATACGGGCCCGTCTGTCCGAAGCCCGACACGCGCAGCATCACGAGCCCCGGGTTGAGCGCGGACAGCGCGTCCCAGCCGAGCCCCCAGCCTTCGAGCGTGCCGGGCCGGAAGTTTTCGATCAGCACGTCGGTCTCCGCGACGAGGCGGCGCACGACGTCCTGTCCTTCGGGCGTGCGCAGATCGAGCGTGAGCGAGGTCTTGTTGCGCGACTGCACGGCCCACCAGACCGACGTGCCGTCGTGCAGCAGCCGCCACTTGCGCAGCGGGTCGCCGACGCCGGGCGGCTCGACCTTGATGACGTCCGCGCCGAATTCGGCGAGCATCCGGCCCGCGAACGGCCCGGCGATCAGTTGGCCGAGTTCCAGCACGCGGATGCCGTCCAGGGGGCGTGTCATGACTGTCTCCGATGAAATCGCGTTGTCGATGACGGCGATCATGACGGCGTTCGCGCCCGGCGAAAATCGCTCGATGGTCAACCCGCCTTTCCGAAACGGAAAGGCAGGCGACGGCGCGAGCGCGGTATCGGCCAAGCGGGACGCGCCAGCCTTTCCATCCGGGAAAGCGCGCTCGCGCAACGGTCAAACGACGGCGCGCGCGCCGCCGGCAGAATCGAGGCCGTTCCGCGCCATCGGGCGCCTGCCAGCGAGACCGCCATGTTTTCCGTTTCCGCTCCCGCGAAGATCGTGTTCCTCGACCGGGCGACGCTGTCGCCGCAGACCGTGCTGAAACGATTTCCGTTTCCGCACGCCTTGCAGACATTCGACCGGACGGCCGCGCACGAGGTCGCGGCGCGCATCCGCGACGCGCACATCGTCGTGACGAACAAGGTGCGGCTCGACGCGACGGCCCTCGCCGATGCGCGGCAGATACGGATGATCGCGATCGCCGCGACCGGCACCGACATCGTCGATCTCGATGCGTGCGCGGCACGCGGGATCGTCGTGAGCAATATTCGCGGCTATGCGGTGCGCACGGTGCCCGAGCACACGTTCGCGCTGATCTTCGCGCTGCGTCGCAGCCTCGTCGCTTATCGCGACGCGGTGCGCGCGGGGCGTTGGCTCGACAGCGGACAGTTCTGCTTTTTCGATCACCCGATTCGCGACCTGGCCGGTACGACGCTCGGGATCGTGGGCGACGGCGTGCTCGGGCGCGCGGTGGCCGCCATCGCGCGGGCGCTCGACATGCGCGTGCTGTTCGCGGCACACGGCGACACCGCGCGCGACGGCCATGCACCGTTCGACACGCTGCTGCGCGACAGCGACGTGATCACGCTGCACTGCCCGCTCACGCCCGCGACGCGGCACCTGATCGACGCCCGCGCATTCGCGCGAATGGCGCGCCGGCCGCTGCTGATCAATACCGCGCGCGGCGGGCTCGTGGACGAAAGCGCGCTCGTCGAGGCGTTGCAGTCGGGGCAGATCGCGGGCGCGGGGTTCGACGTCGTCACGCAGGAGCCGCTGCCGGCCGCGCATCCGTTTCACGCGATCCTGTCGCATCCGGCGTTCATCCTGACGCCGCATGTCGCGTGGGCGAGCGACGAGGCAATGCAGACGCTGGCCGATCAGCTCGTTGACAACGTCGCCGCGTTCGTCGGCGGCGAGCCGCGGCATGTCGTGTGACACGCACGAACGGAACGGCCCCGCTCGATTGCTCGAAGCGGGGCCGACTGAATGCGGGGCTGCTTGCGCCAGCGACCCGGCACGTGAAGGGTTCGTGCCTCGGCCCTGTCTGGCGGCGGGTTTCCGACTATCTGATGGGCGCTACTTCAACGCGTTCAGACCGGCAAGGATGTCGATATCAGGCCAGTCCGAAAAGCGGAAAACCGGCTCAGTAGGCGGACATCTCGACGCAAGGGTCGACCTTCGACGGCGAGCAGATGACCGAGTACTTGGCGCTCTCGCGCATCAGCGCCTCGCCTTCGTGCAGCGCGATCTTGATCTCGGGGTGACGCTCGTACGCGAGGAAGGCCGAGCACACGACCGCGGACATCACGACGAGGGAAAACACAAATTTTTCAAGGGCTTGGAAACGTTCAGGCATGATCTTGACCTTTCTCTCAGCCCGGAATTATACCTTGAGATAAGGGTTTTCCCTATAATCCTGCCCGCATACCGAGGATGCGTTCAAATCAAGATAGGCGCGATGGTCGCGCCCTTTCATCAAAAACATGTCACCGCGGCCCGCGCGGATGGGGCCGCATAAACGAGGAAGGAGAAGAAGGCTCGCCGCCGGCGCGTCACTGCGGCGCCGAAGCGCCACTCGCCGCATTGCCCGGCCACGCCTTGCCGATATGGTCGATCAGCGACTTCGCGGTGCCCGTCACGAGCGCCGCGTCGACGCCCGACGTCTGCCATGAGCCGTCGGCCGCCTTCACGAAGGTCAGGTTCGCGCGCGACGGCGAGTAATCGGCGTTGCGCCACGTGACCACGACGTCGCACGAGTACGTGCGATCGCCGAGCTTCTTGCAGTCACCGTCGGGTTTCGCCGATACGACGTCGGCCGAAACGGGCAGCGGCTGGCCGAACAGCGCGTTCAGCCCGCCGTGGTTTTCCGCTTCGAGCGCGCGGCGCACGGCGGCGTCGACGTCGCTCGATCCGGGACCGTCGTGAAGCAGGTTGCAGGCGGCCAGCAGCGTCGACGCGCCGGCGAGGGTCAGCAGCAGTTGAAACTTCATGGATATCCGTCGATCGGGTGAACGCCGCGTAGTCTGCAACGTCCGCGCGTCGTGCGCGGTATCCATTTGTAACCAATTGCACGGCGGCTGGGCGACACGGCGCCCGCGCGCGATCGTGCGACGCCCTGGCCTACTGCCGTTCCTGCTTCACGCGGCTCACGAGTTGCGTCGGGCTGACGAACTGCAGCGCGATCACGACCCACACGAGCGTGATCGCCATGTAGATCATCGCCATCGCGTCGATCGACTGCGGCGCGCGCACGCCGGTCGAGAACACCGCGTAATACAGCGCGACGACGAGCGTCTGCGTGCTCGGACCCGCGGTGAAGAACGTCAGCTCGAACATCCCGATCGTGCGCACGAGCACGAGCAACCCGGCCGCGAGCATGCCGGGCACCAGCAGCGGCAGCAGCACGTAGCGGAAATAGCGCCACGTGTTCGCGCCGAAGGTGCGCGCGGCGGCTTCGAGGTTCGGATCGATCTGCTCGATGAACGGCGTCATCACGAGGATCACGAACGGCAGCGCCGGCACGAGATTCGCGAGGATCACGCCCGGCAGCGTGCCCGCGAGCCCGATCTTGTACATCACGGTCGCCATCGGGATCCCGTAGGTGACGGGCGGCACCATCAGCGGCAGCAGGAACACCAGCAGCGCGAAGCGCTTGCCGCGAAACTGCACGCGCGCGAGCGCATACGCGGCCGGCACGCCGAGCGCGATCGACAGCAGCACGACCGCGCCGACGACCTCGACGGTCACCCACAGCACGCTCGCGAGCTGGAAATCCTCCCATGCCTTCGCATACCAGTGCAGCGTGAAGCCCTGCGGCAGCGGCGTGCCGAACCAGCGCGTCGCGACCGAGTTCACCGCGACGGTCGCGATCAGCAGCATCACGTTCAGCAGGAAGAACGCCATCAGCCCCCACACGAGCGCCTTCCATGCGCGGCCGGCGAGATTGCTTTTCATCCGGTGCGGTTTCCTTGCATCGACGGGCCGCGCATCGGGGGCGTCGTGCTTCGGCGGCCACGTGCGAGCGGCATGATTGTCGGTCGCCATCAGCCCTTGCCTCCCGTTACCGCACCCGTGTAGAAGAAGCGGCGCGCGCCGAGCATCGACGCGACCACCAGCAACTGCGCGAAGCCCATCACGATCGCGATCGCCGATGCGAGCGAATAGTCGTAGCTTTCGAACGCGGCTTCGGCCGCCGCGATCGAGATCACGCGCGTCGGCCCGGCCGGCGCGCCGAGCAACACGGCCGACGGGAACACCGAGAACGCCTGCACGAACGACAGGCACGCGGCCATCGTGAGCCCCGGCACGAGCAGCGGCAGGTAGATCTGCCGGAACTGCTGCCACGGGTTCGCGCCGAGCGTCGCGGCCGCGCGCGCGAGCGTCGGATCGATGCCGCTGATGTACGACAGCATCAGCAGGAACGCGAACGGAAAGCCCGACACGATCAGCGACAGCAGCACGCCCCAGTAGTTGTGCGTGAGGCGCACTTCGTCGGTGTACAGGTGCAGCCCCTGCAGCGCCTGCGGAAACCAGCCGTTCGGCCCGAAGTACGTGAGCATCCCGTCGGCGACGAGCACCGTGCCGAGCGTGACGGGAATCACGAGCAGCGTCGTGACGAACTTCTGGTACGGCGAATGGCGGCGCAGCGCGAACGCGACCGGCACCGCGATGCCGACGTTGAGCAGTGTGGCCGGCACCGCGAGCTTGAGCGTGACGAGCACGGTCGGCCACATCGCCGTGTCGGTGAAGAACTGCACGTAGTTCGCAAGCGCGCCGCCGCCGTTCATCGGCTGGAACGACAGCACGAGGCCGTACGCGAACGGATAGATGAACAGCGCGGCGATGAACGCGAGCGCCGGCGTGACGAGCCAGGCTTTCGCGTCGCGCGCCGCGCCGCCGGTCGCGAGCGTGCTCATGCGGCCTCCGGGCGGGACGCCGCCGCGCGCGCCGCGTGGCGCAGCCCGTTCATTGCCCGTCTCCCGCATAGACGAGCGTGCGCGCCGGCGCCACGCGCAGCCTCAAGCGCTCGCCTTCCGTGAACTCGCCGGCCACGCGCGCCCAGATCGCGCCGAACGGCGTGATCGCGCGGATCAGCGAGTCGCGCCCGCCGTACTCGACCGTCTCGACGGTCGCGTCGAATGCATTGTCGGCGCCTTGTTCCGCGCGCTCGATGTCGTCGGGGCGTAGCGCGACGACGACCTCCTTCGCGTCGAAGCCGGCCATCGGCACGCCCGCGAGGCGCACGCCGCCCGACGCGACGTTCACGTAATCGCTGGCCATGCCTTCGAGCGTGAACGGCAGCACGTTGCGATAGCCCATGAAGCGCGCGACATGCAGATTGTGCGGGCGCGTGTAGACGTCTTTCGGCGACGCGACCTGCTGCACGACGCCCTCCTTCATCACGACGATACGGTCGGCCATCGACAGCGCCTCGTCCTGGTCGTGCGTCACGTAGATCGTCGCGCGTTCGAGCTGCGTGTGGATGCGGCGGATCTCCGCGCGCATCTCGATGCGCAGCTTCGTGTCCAGGTTCGACAGCGGCTCGTCCATCAGCACGAGCGGCGGCTCGATCACGATCGCACGCGCGATCGCGACGCGCTGCTGCTGCCCGCCCGACAACTGCCCGGGCAGCTTGCCTTCGTGACCGACGAGCTGCACGAGCTCGAGCGCCTGCTGCGCGCGCCGCCGCGTTTCCTGCTTCGGCACGCCGCGCATCTTGAGGCCGAAGCCGACGTTGTCGAGCACCGACATGTGCGGGAACAGCGCGTAGTTCTGGAACACCATGCCGAAGCCGCGACGCTCGGGCGGCAGCACGTCGATGCGCGTGTCGTCGAGCCAGATGCCGCCGCGCGTGAGCGGCTGCAGCCCCGCGATGCAGTTCAGCGCGGTCGATTTGCCGCAGCCCGACGGGCCGAGCAGCGCGATGAACTCGCCGCGCCGGATCTCGAGGTCGAGCCCGTCCAGCGCGGCGACCTGCGCGCCTTGCGCATTGGTGAAACTGCGGCACACGCCGTCGAGCCGCAACCGTTCGAAACTGTGCTTCATTCCACGAACTCCATCGACGCGGACGCCGCGGCGCCCGCCGGTTCAGGCGTCACTTCGATTTCTGCGAACCGATCTCGCGATCCCATTTCTGGAACGCGGCGACCATCGCCTGCGCGTTGAGCGGCTGCACGTGAGGACGATCGGCGAGCAGCTTCGCGTATTCGGGGCGGCCGAACTTGCGCACGACTTCCTGGCTGTGCGCGGGTGCCATCTCGAGCGTCACGCCCTTCACCGCCGGGCCCGGATAGAAATACCCGTCGTCGTAGGTCATCGCCTGCTGCGCCGGTTCCAGCAGGAAGTTCATCAGCTTGAACAGCACGTCGAGCTTTTCCTTGGGCACGCCCTTCGGGATCACCATGTAGTGCGCGTCGTTGACCCACGTCATGTTGTCGAACGCCTGGATCTTGAATTCGGCCGGCACGATGCCGAGCGCGCGCGGGTTGAGATCCCAGCCGGTGACGGTCACGGTCATGTCGCGCGTGCCTTCGCCGAGCTCCTTCATCACCGCCGACGTGCCGCCCGGGTAGTACGGCACGCATTCGTTCAACTGTTTCAGGAACGCCCAGGTCTTGTCCCAGCCGTTGATCGGGTCCTGCGGACTCTTGTCGCCGAGCACGTACGGCAGCCCCATCAGGAACGTGCGGCCGGGGCCGGAGTTCGCCGGGCGCGCATAGATCAGCTTGTTCGGGTGCGCCTTGCACCACGCGAGCAGCTGGTCGGGCGTCTTCGGCGGGTCGCTGACCTTCGCCGGGTTGTATTCGAGCAGCGGGCCGGCCGGCATGTAGGTGACCTCGAGGCCGTAGCCTTGCGCGAGATCCTGCATCTTGCGCGGGCCGGGCGCGTATTTGTCGAGCACACCGGGGAGCGCGGCCGCGTTGTCGGGCAGCAGCTTCTGCCACAGGTTCTGCTCGATGCCGGCGGCGAGCGCGTCGGTGCCCGTCAGCACGAGGTCGATGTCGGCGCGCCCCGCCGCCTGCATCGCCTTGATCTTGCCCGGCAACTGCGGCGCGGGCGCGTTCGTGAACGTGACGTTCGCGACGAGATTCGGGTTCTTCTCCTTGAACGCCTCGATGGCCTTCTGCGTGAGCTGCAGGTTGCCTGCGACGTCGACGATGTTCAGCGATACGGGGGCGGCAACGGCCGCGGCGGCCGACAGCGCGAAGCCCAGTGCGAGTGCGATCCGGCGGACACGGCGAGCGATCGGGGTGGTGTTCATGTCTCCTCACTTCGGTCGGTGGATGGGACCTTTCTTGTCAGGAAATCATGACGGCGTTATACGATGTCGGTCAACAAAAAACCGCGGGATGCGGGGCGGGACTTTCCCTGACAAAAAGCTTCCGTAACAGCATGCCTAGGAAGCCCCGGTATGTCAGTCAGTGCTGTTAAGACGTCATATGTCAACGTATGAGCAGCGAGAGCGTGATGCTTTCGAGCGACAGTCTGCGGAATGACCGATGGGCAGTTACTGCGGCAGCACCGCAGAAGAATGAATCCGTGGGGCGCTTCAGCGAGAAAGCGAACTTTCCCAGACCGCACTGAAATACTCGGCCAGCTCTTCGCTTGTGACGCTGCCGTCCGCAACGTCAACCATGAGATCTTCGAGATCAGCCAAACGGGGCATCGAGATGCCTTGTCGCTCCATGTACGTCAATGCACACGTCAGCCCGGTGCGCTTGTTTGCATCATTGAATACATGGCCGCGCGCGATCGCGACGGCATAGGTCGCCGCAATGCCGAACACGTCGTCGAGACCGGCGTAATGGACGTGATTTTCAACCCGGTGCAAGGCGGCTTCGACACCGCCACGCCCGGCATGCGCAAACCCGCTCAGACCGCCGAGGTCTCGAATGATTTCGTCGTGGATCGTGATGACGTAATCGAGATCCAGCAAATCAGCGGTCCTTCAATGCGATCAGCACGTCCCGGTGTTCGGAAATGACTTTCCGGGCTGCTCGAAGGACATCGCTTTTCTCGGTTTCGGTCGAAGCCTTGACCTCGGTCGTGGGGCGAATAATCGTGCGGGGTTTCAGTTCAACCCCGTACAGCACCTTTCTTTTTGGGGCCATGATGGCATTCCATTAAAAACGATAACAAATCAGTGGCTTAGTCCGCATTTTCACGCGGCACCGCACCGCTCGAAATCATAGCACCAGACGAGGCGGTCGATGCTGAAAACCGGTCGACGGCGGTCGTCCTCGCGGCCGACTACAGCACGTCGAAGCGGACGAAGGTCTACGCGCAGGTCGGCCACGTGAACAATCGCCGCATGATGGACCAGATGCTCATGTATGGGCAGCCGGTCGCGCCGGGCGTCGGTACGACGGCCGCGATGGTCGGGCCCCGGCACAACTTCTGACGGCTTCGGGCCACGCGGCGCAGGCACGTGCGCAGCCGGCGCCTGCATCGATTCCGGTGATCGGCTACAGTGGGCGCTTTCGGCGCGCTGCGCCCCGCCGCCGCGCCGCGAACCGTGCGCGAGCGCGGCGGCGCGAACGCAGCGTGGATCATTCACTTCGACGAGCGAACCTTCATGCCCGATCTGTCCGCCTTCCCGATCACGCAAAAGTGGCCGGCCCAGCATCCCGACCGCCTCCAGCTCTACTCGCTGCCGACGCCGAACGGCGTCAAGGTGTCGATCATGCTCGAGGAAACCGGCCTGCCGTACGAGCCGCACCTCGTGCGCTTCGACACGAACGACCAGTTGTCGCCCGAATTCCTGTCGCTGAACCCGAACAACAAGATCCCGGCGATCATCGATCCGAACGGCCCCGACGGCCAGCCGCTGCCACTGTTCGAATCGGGCGCGATCCTGATCTATCTGGCGGACAAGACGGGCCAGTTGATCCCGAAGGATCTCGCGGGCCGCTACGAGACGATCCAGTGGGTGATGTTCCAGATGGGCGGCATCGGGCCGATGTTCGGCCAGGTCGGCTTCTTCCACAAGTTCGCCGGCCGCGATTATGAGGACAAGCGCCCGCGCGACCGCTACGTCGCCGAATCGAAGCGCCTGCTCGGCGTGCTCGACGCGCATCTCGCGAACCGCCAGTGGGTGATGGGCGATGCGTACACGATCGCCGACATCGCGATCTTCCCGTGGGTGCGCAATCTGGTTGGCTTCTATGAAGCGGGCGATCTGGTGGGCTTCAGCGAATTCCGCAACGTCAAGCGGGTGCTCGACGCGTTCGTTGCGCGGCCGGCTGTCGAGCGTGGGCTCAATATTCCGGCGCGGGGTTGATCCGCTGCGCGGGTACGCGCCGTGCGAGCTACGGCCCATGATTTGTGCCGCCCGCCGCCCGCCGCATTGCGCGGCGGGTTTTTTTTGACCATTGCCGATCTCCGGGGAACGCCGGGAGACCGTCGGTATTCGGCCAGTTGCAGACGTTCGACATGCCCCGCATTATTGTCGACAATCAACTCGGTCATTTGTCGCGTACCAATGAATTGCCCATATTGCTCCGCCAAACTCACGATCGCACTGGGAGGGGAACTTCGATGCGCTTCTTCGGGTGCGCTCTTCAGCGTCTCTGTTCGAGCGCGGTTCGAGGAACTCATGCTAAAGCGTGCTCCCGGCCAGCCGCCGTTGACTAAGATAGGGCAATGGTATTGCCCGTGTTGCGGCAAGAAAACAAACGACGGCGTCTGCGACGACTGCGGCGTGGTTGTTACCGTTGGACTAGCGCGAGAACTCTTGGAATTGAATCCGCACTCTGCGCTCTAAGTTCGGAGCCGTGACGTACCGTCGTGAGGTCGCTGCTTCCTGCCGCGGCCACCCCGATCGGTCAAAAGAAACACGCTATGGTCGTCACCTTCGATCTTGTGGCACAGCGCGGCCAGAAGCGGCCGGTAGACCTCGCGTCTTGTATCGGCAACAATCACCACAGCGATCGACGCTGCTCCCAATGACTGCCGCGAGTGAATCCGTGATGCCCGATTTACTTAATGAAACTGAGCGACCAACATGGTTTTCTTATCCGCGCCACTTTGTCCGAGCTGTTGAACTGAATATCCTGAATCTGGATCCGTGGCAGCTACTTGAGGGAAAGTGGCTTCGCGTTCGGTTGGAAGGGCTGGCTAAGCGATATCCCGATCGGCAGTTGGTTCCTTTCTTCCGGGATACGAGTAGCGATGACATAGCCTGTTGGGAGACGGGCAAGGGCGAACGAGTGCAGATTGTTCATGACTTCGCGTCGCCAGGGTGGGAATGTGCCGGCGAGTTCGAAAATTTTCTAGATTGGTATAAGGCCACCGCAGAGATCGCCTTGGACTTTGAATGACCGCTTGCAGGATAGCTGTGAGGCCGCTCCGGGTCGACACGCGACGTCCACGAGAATTCACGAAGAACTTTTTGCCCGCCGCGTACGTTTCCATCACGCATTGTTCAACGCGAGTTCCCTTCCTCCCCTTCCGGCGTTCCGGCTTCCAACCCCGCCAGCAGCTTCCCCAACAGCCGCGACAACTGCGCCTGTTCGGTCTCTGACAACGCAGCCAGCACCGCCCGCTGGTTATCGATATGCGCGACAACCGCTTCGTCGATCAACGCCCGCCCGGCATGCGTCAACGCGACGAGCGTCCCCCGCCCGTCGGCCGGATTCGGCCGGCGCTCGACCCAGCCGGCCTTCTGCAGCCGGTCGATGCGCGCGGTCATCCCGCCCGACGACATCATCAGCGCGTCGTACAGCGCGGTCGGCGTCAGCGCGAACGGCGCGCCGCTGCGCCGCAGCGTCGCGAGCACGTCGAATTCCCCCGGCTGCATGCCGTAGCGCGCGAACAGCGGATTGAGACGATCGCGCGCGATCACGAGCGCGGCTTCCTGCAGCCGCCCCATCACCACCATCGACGTCGCGTCGAGATCCGGGCGCTCGACACGCCATTGCGCGAGCGCGTGCTCGGCTCGATCCATTAACCCTCCTCGGCTCACCGGTTATCTTGACGTCAAGATAAATCGCCATATATCTTGATGTCGAGATACTTTACCTGAAAAACGTGCGGCGCCTGGCTGGCAGCCGCGCACCGATATCGAGGGCCTTGCAATGAATCGCTTCATCTCCCCCGGCTGGCGGCTCGCCGCGGTCGTGCTCGTCGGGCTGAACCTGCGGCCGGCGCTTGCCGCGATCGGCCCGCTGCTCGACATGATCCAGCGCGCGACGGGCATCGGCGACGGCGCGGCGAGCCTGCTGACGACGATCCCGATCCTGCTGATGGGGCTCGGCGCGCTGAGCGCGCGGCGCCTGCAGCGCCTCACCGGGATCGCGGGCGGCGTGTGGCTCGGCGTCGCGTTGATCGCGCTGGCCTGCGCGTCGCGCGTCGGGGCGCAGCACGCATGGCTGCTGCTCGCGAGCGCGTGCTGCGCGGGCGTCGGGATCGCGATGGTGCAGGCGTTGCTACCCGGCTTCGTGAAGGCGCATTTCGCGACACGCATCGGCGGCGCGATGGGCGTCTATTCGACGTCGATCATGGGCGGCGCGGTGCTCGCGAGCGTCGTCGCGCCGTTCGCCGCAGTGCGCTGGGGCTGGCTCGCCGCGCTTGCGGGCTGGGCGTTGCCGGCGGCGCTGGCCGCACTGGCCTGGCCGCTGGCCAGCCGGGGCGGCGACGCGCTTGCCTCCGGCCCGGTGTCGGTATCGGGTGCGCAGCCATCGCGTTCGCCGCGGGCGTGGCGGCTCGCACTGTTCTTCGGCATCGCGACGGGTGCTTACACGCTCGTGCTCGCGTGGCTGCCGCCATACTACACACGGCTCGGCTGGTCGCCGACCGCGGCGGGCAGCCTGCTCGGCGGCGTGACGTTCGCGGAAGTCGTCGCGGGGCTGACCGTTTCCGCGACAATCGACCGCCTGCCCGATCGCCGGCCTGCGCTGCATGCGGCGATCGCGTCGCTGCTCGTCGGGTTGCTGGTGATGCTGGCCGCGCCCGACGCGCTCGCATTGCCGGCCGCGCTGCTGCTCGGCGCGGGGATCGGCGCGCTGTTTCCGCTGTCGCTGATCGTCACGGTCGACCACGCGGCCACGCCGGCCGATGCCGCGTCGCTGACGGGGTTCGTGCAGGGCATTGGCTATCTGATCGCCGGCCTGTTTCCGTTCGCGGCCGGCATCGCGCGCCAGCATCTGGCGGATCTCACGCCCGCGTGGATCGCGATGGCGTGCCTGTGTATCGCGCTGTTCGCGCTGGCGGCCGGCTTTGCGCCGAAGCAGATGCGGCAGATCGCGCGGGCCTGACGGGCCTGCCGGCCGGGCGCGCCGATGCCAAGGCCGGCGCGCTCAGCCCGTGCTCGCGTAGAGCGTCGAATCCGCGAACCCTTCGGCGTCGAGCACGCGCCCGACCAGGATCAGCGCGGTGCGCTCGATCTGCGTGCCCTGTACCTTGCCGACGATGTCGGCCAGCGTGCCCGTCACGCGCTCCTCGTCGGGCCAGCTCGCGCGATAGATCACCGCCACCGGGCAATCGGCGCCGTAATGCGGCAGCACTTCGTCGACGATGCGCGCGAGATGGCGCACGCCAAGATGGATCGCGAGCGTCGCACGATGCACGGCGAGCGCGCCGAGCGCTTCGCCCTCCGGCATCGTCGTCTTGCCCGCGAAGCGCGTGAGGATCACCGTCTGCGCGACGCCGGGCAGCGTCAGTTCGACGCCGAGCGTGGCCGCGCATGCGGCCGTGGCCGTCACGCCCGGCACGATTTCGTATGGAATCCCGAGCGCTTTCAGGCGGCGGATCTGCTCGCCGATCGCGCCGTACAGCGACGGGTCGCCCGAATGCACGCGCGCGACGTCCTGCCCCTTCGCGTGCGCGGCCGCGAGCAGCGCGACGATCGCGTCGAGATCGAGCTCGGCCGTGTTGACGACCTGCTCCGCGCGATGACCGTCGAGCACGGCGGCCGGCACGAGCGAGCCCGCATACAGGATCACCGGGCACGTGCGCACGAGGCGCTGGCCCTTTACCGTGATCAGCTCCGGGTCGCCGGGGCCCGCGCCGATGAAATACACCGTCATCGAAATTTCTCCGTCAATTCGTGGGATGAGCCGCTGTGTTGCGTCACGCGCGCGCGGCCGGATCGAGTGCGTCGACGAGCGCCGCGACAGAGTCGAACGCGCGGTCGGCATCGGGCAGCGGCGGCCGGCGCAGCATCACGACCGGCAGCCTGCGTTCGCGCGCGACGTCGAGCTTGGCCTCGGTGGCCGCGCCGCCGCTGTTCTTGCTGACGACGACGTCGATGCCGGCCAGCGCGAACAGCGCGCGCTCGCCTTCGGGCGTGAACGGCCCACGCGCGGCGACGACCTGCGCGCGGGCGTTGCCGGGGTGCGCATCGAGGCAGCGCACGAGCCAGAACTGGTGCGGCGGGATCGCGTCGAGATGTGCGAGCGGCTCGCGGCCGAGCGTGAACAGCGGGCGCCTGAACGGCGCGAGCGCGGCCTCGATGCCGGCCCAGTCGTCAACCATCCGCCAGTCGTCGCCCGGTTGCGGCGTCCACGGCGCGCGTCGCAGCGCCCAGAGCGGCACGCCCGCGGCGCGCGTCGCCGCCGCGGCGTTCGCGCTGATTTGCGCGGCATACGGATGCGTTGCGTCGATCACGAGACCGATGCCGGCGTCGCGAAGATACGCGGTCAGCCCGGCTGCGCCGCCGAAACCGCCGACGCGCACGTCGCAGCGCAGATCGTCTGGCGCCTTGCCGAGACCGGCGAGACTGTAGACATGATGCGGGCCCAGCGTGCGCGCGATCTTCAGCGCATCGCCGGTGCCGCCGAGCAGCAGGATGCGCGGGCTCATCGCGCCTCCCCGACGAAACGGCCCTGCCGGTCGATCGCGAACATCTCGACCGCGACCGACGGCGGCACGATGTCGCGCGCCACCCGCAACGCATGCGCGCAGACGAGATCGCCGAGCGGCACGCCGTCCGCCTGCGCGAGTTTCAACGCTTCCTGACTCGTGTTCGCGGCGCGCATCGCGGCCTGCAGCGCATCGCTCGCGCCGGCCTCGGCCGCCCACTGCGCGAGCAGCGGCAGATCGATGCTCGAATGGCGGCTGTGCAGGTCGAGATGGCCGGCCGCGAGCTTGCTGAGCTTGCCGAAGCCGCCGCACATCGACAGGCGCGCGACCGGCGCGCGCCGCAGGTGCTTGAGCACCGCGCCCGCGAAATCGCCCATTTCGATCAGCGCCATGTCGGGCAGATGGTAGTGCGCGCGCATCGCGTCCTCGCTCGCGTTGCCCGTGCAGGCGGCGATGTGCGCGATGCCGTTCGCCCGTGCGACGTCGATGCCCTGATGAATCGAGGCGATATAGGCCGAACACGAGAACGGCCGCACGATGCCGGTCGTGCCGAGGATCGACAGCCCGCCGACGATGCCCAGGCGCGGGTTCATCGTCTTCAGCGCGAGCGCCTCGCCACCTTCGACGCCGATCGTCACGTCGAAGCCGCCCGCGTAGCCGTGTTCGGCGGCGAGCGCTTCGAGGTGCGTGGTCATCATCTGGCGTGGCACCGGGTTGATCGCCGGTTCGCCGACCGGCAGCGTCAGCCCCGCACGCGTGACCGTGCCGACGCCCGGTCCGGCATGAAAGCGCACGCCGGGCGCCGCCGCGAGCGCGACACGCGCGAAGATCAGCGCGCCGTGCGTGACGTCCGGATCGTCGCCGGCATCCTTGATCGTGCCGGCTTCGGCGCCCTCGGCCGTGGCGCGGCAGAATTCGAGCCGCATCATCACGCGCTGTCCCTTCGGCAGCACGATCTCGACCGCGTCGTCCGCGTGACCTGCGAGCAGCAGCCGCGCGGCCGCGAGCGACGTCGCGGTCGCGCAGCTGCCGGTCGTGTAGCCGAAGCGTAGCGGCGCGGGCTGTTCGGGGGTTTCGTCGCGCATCACGCGTCCATTGGGTTCGACGTGTTCGACATATGCGACGAGCCGGCCGCGTCTGTCGCGTCGGGCTTGCGCACGTCGTACAGCGTGACGGGCAGCGGCTGCCGCCACGTGTCGAAGCGGCCGAGCGGCTCGGCATGCGCGAGCGACACGCGCGTGAGCGTGCCGCCATGCGCATCGCGCCACGCGGCCAGCGCCGTCTCGCCCTGCAGCGTGACCGCGTTCGCGACCAGCCGCCCGCCGGGTTTCAGCGACGCCCAGCACGCGTCGAGCACACCCGGCGCCGTTGCGCCGCCGCCGATGAAGATCGCGTCGGGCGCGGCGAGCCCCGCGAGCGCAGCGGGCGCGCGGCCCGCGACGAGTTGCAGGCCCGGCACGCCGAGCGTATCGCGGTTGTGTTCGATGAAGCGCTGCCGCTCCGCATGCGCTTCGATCGCGATCGCCTGGCAGGATGGATGCGCGCGCATCCATTCGATGCCGATCGACCCGCTGCCGGCGCCGACGTCCCACAACAGTTCGCCGGGGGCCGGCGCAAGACGACCTAGCGTCATCGCGCGCAGGTCGCGCTTGGTGAGCTGGCCGTCGTGGCGGTATGCGTCGTCGGGCAGGCCGGGCGTGAGCGCGCGGCGCGGCGCATCGGGCCCCGCCTGGCAGTCCAGCGCGACGAGATTGAGCGCGGCGGTTTCATCGACGTTCCAGTCCTGCGCGAGGCCGTCGATACGGCGCTCGAGCGGCCCGCCCAGATGCTCGAACACGCTGACGCGCGTCGGTCCGAAGCCGCGTGCGGTGAGTTCGGCCGCGACGGCGGCCGGCGTGCGGCCGTCGGCGCTCAGCACGAACAGGCGCCGGCCCGGCAGCAGGTGGCGCGCCAGCGTCGCGAGCGGACGCCCGACGAGCGACACCGCGCCGACGTCCTGCAGCGCCCAGCCGAGGCGCGCGGCGGCGAGCGACAGCGACGACGGCGCGGGCAGCACGCGCCATTCGTCGGGAGAAAGCTGGCGGGCGAGCGTCGCGCCGACGCCGAACAGCATCGGGTCGCCGCTCGCGAGCACGCATACGGGCGCGCCGCGGCGCGCGAGCAGCCCCGACAGGTCGAACGGCGACGGCCAAGCTTCGCGCGCGGCCCGCAGCCGGGCGGGCAGCATGTCGAGATGCCGTTTCGCGCCGACCACATGCGTCGCGTCGAGCAGCGCGCGCCGCGCGTGGCGTCCGAGCCCCGCGTAACCGTCGTCGCCGATGCCCACTACCGTCAGCCACGCCGTCATGCACCCTTCCCCATCGTTCGATTCCATCGTGTCGCCGCCGGCCGTGAAAGCGCCGGTGCAGCCGTCCGCATTGCGAAAAACGGCATGGTACCGTGTTCCACCCTGCGTTTCATCCGCCGGCCCGCCCGCGCCCGATCGTTGCCCGCTTCGCCCGCCGCGAACGGCCGGCCGGTCGCGAATCGCGGCCGAAATCGGGTATCCTACGGCCGTTCGTTCGCCGGTGCCCCTCGGGGCCGAAGAGGGAACACAGGGCGCCTCGCGCGCCGCTGTGGCTGCCCCCGCAACTGTAGACAGCGAGCCGATCTCCCCCTCATGCCACTGGTTTCACCGGGAAGGCCGGGAGCCGGCGCCGACCTGTCAGCCAGGAGACCTGCCGGCCAGAAAGTGCGTGCGTGCCAGTCGGCGTCGGGCGGGGTGTACCGATGCGTTGGCCGCGGCGCCACACTGTCCCGGTATCTCGTTGAATTCCGCTCCCGATTCGATTCCTGCGTCGCCCGCCGTGCGCCCGTCGGCCTGCCCGGGGCTCGTGCGCGTGGTCGCGGCTGCCGACGGCGGGCTGTGCCGGATCAAGCTGCCGGGCGGCCGGCTCGACGCGCGCCAGGCGCGCGCGATCGCCGCCGCCGCGCGCCTGTACGGCTCCGGTGCGATCGACGCGACCAATCGCGCGAATCTCCAGCTGCGCGGCATTCGCGACGGCGCGGCCGATGCGCTGGCGCACGCGCTGCTCGACGCGGGGCTCGGCCCCCGCGCAAGCGCCGACAACGCCACCTTCGATGCAGCCGCGCTCGCGGCGAGCGACGACGTCCGCAACGTGATGGTGAGCCCGCTCGCCGGGCACGACCCGGCCGCGCTCGTCGATAGCCGCGCGCTCGCCGAGTCGCTGCTCGACATGCTGGCGAGCGAGCCGCGTCGCGGCGAACTGTCGCCGAAATTCTCGATCCAGCTCGACGGCGGCGAAACGGTCGCGGCGCTCGATCATCCGCACGACATCTGGCTGGCGGCGTGGCGTCGCGGCGACGGCGCGATGCGTGTCGCGGCGGGGCTGGCCGGCTGTCCGCCGGTTGCGCGCGGCGACCGGCCGGCTTCGGTCGACGTATCGCCCGATCAGGCCGTCGCGCTGGTTCGCGCGCTGCTGCGCGCGTTCCTCGATCTCGCGCCGGCCGAGGTCACGCGGATGCGCGCGTTGCTGGAGACGTGCGACGAACGCACGCTGCTCGAACGCGCTCAGCACGACCTGCCCTTCCCGCTCGCGGCCGATCCGGCGCTTGCCGACTGGCGGCGCACGCGCACCGACCCCGCGTTGCGTTTCGGCGCGCGCCCGTCGCGCGACGCGGCGCGCTGCAGCATCGGCGCGCAATTCGCGCTCGGGCGGCTCGACGCGGCGCAACTGGAACGGCTCGCCGCGCTGGCCGAAGCCGACGGCGACGGCACGCTGTCGATGACGCCGTGGCAAGGCGTGTTCATGCACGGCGTGCCGAACGCGCGTGCGGCTGCGATGCGCGAAGCACTCGCGTCGCTCGGCCTCGTGTGCGCGTCGTCCGAACCGCTGGCGGCGCTCGTCGCGTGCGCCGGCAGCGCCGGCTGCGCGAAAGCGCACGCCGACACGAAACACGACGCGCGCGCGCTCGCCGCGCGTCTCGGCCATCCGCTCGACGTGCATCTGACCGGTTGCGAACGCCACTGCGCGCTGCCGCACCCCGCCGCGCATACGCTCGTCGCGGTGGCGCCCGCGCACTACGACCTTTACCGGCGCGACGCGGCCGCGGGCCTCGGCGCCCCGCTCGCGCGCCATCTGACGATTGACCAGGCCGCGGTCCGACTCATGGACGCGCGGCACACCCAGGACACCACCGATGCTTGACTACATTCGCGACGGGCAGGAAATCTACCGCCAGTCGTTCGCGACGATCCGCGCCGAGGCCGACCTGTCGCAGATCCCGCCCGATCTCGAGAAACTCGCGGTGCGCGTGATCCATGCGTGCGGGATGGTCGACATCGTGTACGACCTGCGTTTTTCCGCCGGCGCCGGCACGGCCGGCCGTACCGCGCTCGCGGCCGGCGCGCCGATCCTGTGCGACGCGAGGATGGTCGCCGAAGGCATCACGCGCGCACGGCTGCCCGCGGCCAATCGCGTGATCTGCACGCTCGGCGAGCCGGAGGTGCCCGATCTCGCGCGGCAACTGGGCAACACGCGTTCGGCCGCGGCGCTCGAACTGTGGCGCCCGCATCTCGCGGGCAGCGTCGTCGTGATCGGCAATGCGCCGACCGCGCTGTTTCATCTGCTCGACATGATCGACGCCGGCGCGCCGCGCCCCGCGCTGATCCTCGGCTTCCCGGTCGGTTTCATCGGCGCGGCCGAATCGAAGGCGATGCTCGACGCCGACAGCCGCGGCGTGCCGTACGTCGCGCTGCTCGGCCGGCGCGGCGGCAGCGCGATGGCCGCCGCCGCAGTCAATGCGCTTGCAACGGAGGTCGAATGACGACGGCGCGCGGACGGCTGTTCGGGGTCGGTGTCGGCCCGGGCGACCCCGAACTGATGACGATCAAGGCGCTGCGCGTGCTGCAGGCGGCGCCCGTGGTCGCGTATTTCGTCGCGAAAGGCAAGAAAGGCAACGCGTACGGCATCGTCGAGGCGCACCTGCTCGACGGGCAGACGCAACTGCCGCTCGTCTACCCGGTGACGACCGAGGCGCTGCCGCCGCCACTGTGCTACGAGACGGTGATCGCCGATTTCTACGACACCGCGGCCGACATCGTCGCCGCGCACCTCGATGCGGGCCGCGACGTCGCGGTGATCTGCGAAGGCGATCCGTTCTTCTACGGCTCGTACATGTATCTGCACGACCGCCTCGCGCCGCGCTACGACACCGAGGTGATCCCCGGCGTGTGCGCGATGCTCGGTGGCACGGCCGTGCTCGGCCAGCCGCTCGTCTATCGCAACCAGAGCCTGTCGGTGCTGTCGGGCGTGCTGCCCGAGCACGAACTGCGCGAGCGGCTCGCGCGGGCCGACGCGGCCGTCGTGATGAAGCTCGGCCGCAATTTTGACAAGGTGCGGCGCGTGCTCGACGAACTCGGGCTCGCGAAGCGCGCGCTGTACGTCGAGCGCGCGACGATGGCGAACCAGCGCATCGTGCCGCTCGACGAGGTCGATCCGATGGCGTCGCCGTATTTCTCGCTGCTCGTCGTGCCGGGGGAAAAATGGCAAGGATGACGACGCCGCCCGCGATCGTGATTCTCGGCGCGGGCGCGCTCGATACCGCACGGCGGATCCAGGCGCGTTACCCGGGCGCCCGCGTGCACGGGCTTGCCGCGCGCGTCGACGCCGACGTGTCGTTCGACGAACTCGGCGCGCACCTGCGCGAACTCTATGCACGCGGCTTGCCGATCGTCGCGCTGTGCGCGGCCGGCATCGTGATCCGCTGCCTCGCACCCGCGCTCGCCGACAAGGGCGTCGAGCCGCCGGTGCTCGCGGTCGCGGAGGACGGCTCGGCCGTCGTGCCGCTGCTCGGCGGGCTGACGGGTGTCAACGCGATCGCGCGTGAAATCGCCGCATGCGTCGGCGTCGCGCCGGCGATCACGACGAGCGGCGAACTGCGCTTCGGCGCATGCGTACTCAATCCGCCGGAAGGCTACGCGCTCGCCGACCTCGCGCAAGGCAAGCGCTTCGTGTCCGACCTGCTCGCGGGCGCGTCGACGCGCATCGACGGCGCCGCGCCGTGGCTCGACGAGGTCGCGTTGCCGCGCGATGCCGCGGCCGCGCATGCGATTCGCGTGACGCCCGATGCGTGGCGCGGCGCGCGCGACGAACTCGTGATTCATCCGCGCAGCGTGGTGGTCGGCGTGGCGGCGGATGCCGTGCATGCCGACGAAGCGCTAGCCGTGCGCATCGCAGCCGCGCTCGACGCGCAGGACCTCGCGCGGCTGGCGCTCGCGGCCATCGTCGCGCCGGCCTCGGCGATCGGCGACGCCGCGCTGGAAGAAGCGGCGAGCACGCTCGACGTGCCGCTGCGTTTCGTCGCTAGCGATGGCGATCGCGACGCGCCCGCCGACGCCGCCACGCTGCTCGGCCGCGCATTGCGCGTCGCGCATACGCTGCGTGACGCATCGAACGGTCTCGCGTGCGCGGTCGCATCGCAGCCGGTCGATCCGGCCACGCTCGGCCGCGCACGCGGCCGCCTGACGGTGCTCGGCCTCGGCCCGGGCGGCGCCGCATGGCTCACGCCGGCCGCGCGCGCGGCGCTCGCGGACGCGACCGACATCCTGGGCTACACGACCTACGTGAACATGGCCGGCCCGTTTCGGGCGGACCAGCGCGTGCACGGCACCGACAATCGCGAGGAAATGCAGCGCGCGCGCCATGCGTTCGAACTGGCGGCCGAGGGCCGCCGCGTCGCGGTCGTGTCGTCGGGCGACCCCGGCGTGTTCGCGATGGCCGCGGCCGTGCTCGAAGCGCTCGACGAAGCATGCAACCCGCAATGGGCCGCGGTCGACCTGCGCGTGGAGCCCGGCATCTCCGCGTCGCTCGCGACGGCCGCGCAGGCCGGCGCGCCGCTCGGCCACGATTTCTGCGCGATCTCGCTGTCGGACAACCTGAAGCCGTGGGACGTGATCGAGACGCGCCTGCGGCACGCGGCGCAAGCCGATCTCGTGATGGCGTTCTACAACCCGATCTCGCGCGCGCGGCCGTGGCAGCTCGACCGTGCGCTCGATATCGTGCGCGCGCATCGCGCGGCCGATACGGTGGTCGTGCTCGGCCGCGACATCGGCCGGCCGGGCGCGACGCTCTCGACGACGACGCTCGGCGCGCTGCGCGGCGAGCAGGTCGACATGCGCACGATGGTGATCGTCGGCTCGTCGACGACACGGCGTTTCGCGATCGGCAACGCGCGCGAATGGGTCTATACGCCGCGCTGGTATCGGTGAACGCGGCTGCGCGCGGCGTGGCGCGTACCGCATCCCCGGCGACGCTCGCGTGAATGCGCATGCACGCGCGCCGGCGATCGGCATGCCGGCGCGTCGCGGGTTCGCTGGAACCGGTCCATGCGCACGCCGTCGCACGATTGACCGGAAAAAGTGCCCGCCTCGCGTTTCGAAACGCGATCGAATCGGCAAGTTCGTTACGTATTGGGAATCGAATAACGAAAAGAAGAACACCTAAATTCCCTATTCGACGCGAATCCTCCAAGATAGGCACGCCGCCGGTGGGACACCTGCGTTGCCCGCCGGCGGCGATACGCAGGCCAGCGTATCCCTCTTCCACTTGGAGAACACAGAATGAACAACAATGTGTTGCCGCGTTTCGTTCCGCGTGCGTTTGCCGCGGGTTGTCTGCTCGCGATGGCGAGCGTGTCGCACGGTGCCGGCGTCTATGCACCGTATGTCGACGTGACGCTTTATCCGACACCGCTGGTCGACCAGATCGGCGTACGCCAGGGCATCCAGCAGTTCACGCTCGCGTTCGTGGTCGCGGGCAACGGCTGCGTGCCGTCGTGGGGCGGCGTGCAGCCGATCGGCAACGGCGCGAGCGGCGGCCTGCTGACCGCGCTGTCCACGTCGATCGCGAGCTACCGCGCGAAAGGCGGCGAAGTCGCCGTGTCGTTCGGCGGCGCGAACGGCACGCCGCTGATGCAGGCGTGCTCGACGGTCCCCGCGCTGAAGACCGCATACCAGACGGTGATCGATACGTACGGCCTCACGCATGTCGATTTCGACATCGAGGGCGCGTCGCAGCAGGATACGGCGGCGGTGGCGCGCAACTTCCAGGCGGTCGCGCAACTGCAGGCCGACTACGCGGCGAAGGGCAAGCCGCTGCACGTGACGCTGACGCTGCCGACGATGCCGACCGGGCTCACGCAGGACGGCGTGAACGTCGTCAACGCGGCCATCGCGAACAAGACCACGTTCGATGCGGTCAACGTGATGGCGATGGATTACGGCCCCGCGAACATCGACATGGGCGCCGCGGCGATCAGCGCCGCGCAGGCGCTGTATTCGCAGCTCGACACGGCGTTCAAGTCGGCCGGCCAGCCGAAGACCAACGCGCAGCTGTGGCAGATGGTCGGCGTCACGCCGATGATCGGCGTGAACGACGTGCAGGGCGAAACCTTCACGCTCGCGAATGCACAGACCGTGCTGAACGCGGCGGTCGCGAACGGCTACGGCTTCTTCGGCAACTGGTCGGTCGGCCGCGATCAGGCGTGCCCGTCCGGCGGCACGTATGCGTCGCCGACCTGCTCGGGCGTCGCGCAGCAGCCGTACGCGTTCGCGGCGATCTTCAGGAAGCTCGACGGCAAGTGGGGCGCGGGCGTCACGCAGGACCCGAACTACGGCGGCGGCTCGGACGGCGGCACGCCGCAGCCGGGCGCACCGTGGGCGGCCGGCCAGGTCTATACGGCCGGCGCGACGGTCACCTACCAGGGCACGACGTATCAGGCGCAGTGGTGGACGCAGGGCGACGTGCCCGGCCAGGCCGCCGTGTGGAAACCGATCGGCGGCGGCACGCCTGCGTGGTCGGCGACGACCGCGTACCAGGGCGGCACGTGCGTGACGTATCAGGGCGCGAAGTATTGCGCGAAATGGTGGACGCAGGGCGACAACCCGAGCGCGGGCGGCGTGTGGGTGAAGTCGTGACGGTGCGGCGCGCTCGCGCGTGACGCGCGGCGGGCCGTTCCCGCGTGGCAGGACCGCACGCCGGCGACGGCCCGCAGCCGGCGCCCTACCCGCGCGCGTGCTCGGCCAGCAGCCGCGCCTTCGCGTCGACGAGCAGCGCCGCATGCGTGTCGCGATGCTGGCGGATCCGCTCGGTCGGGCCGACGATCGACAGCCCGTACCAGTCGCCGTCGAGCGTCAGCGCGACCGCGATCGCCGACAGTTCGGGCGCGCTTTCGCCGAAGTTCTCCGCCCACCCGAGTTCGCGAAACCGCGCGGTCTGCGCGACGAGCGCCGGCAGGTCGCCCACCGTCGCGTCGGTGAAGCGTTCGAACGGCAGTTGCGCGCCGAGTGCCTGCTGCGCATCGGCGGCGAGTTCCGCGAAGATCGCCTTGCCGATCGAATTCGCATGCAGCGGCCGCAGTTCGCCCGGCTGGCGCGTATAGCGGATCGCCTGCTCCGATTCGACGACGTCGAGGTACGTGACCGACGCGCCCTGGATCTTGCCGAGCACGGCCGTTTCGCGGCTCGCGTCGCGCAGCGCGACGAGGTGCGGATGCACGATGTCGACGACCGGATCGGTCGCGTCGATCGCGGCGGCGACCGTCTGCAGGCGCCGCGTCGGATAGTAGCCGCCGCGCTTGCGCACTTCGTACAGATAGCCGCGGCTCACGAGCGTGCGCGCCATCGCGAGGCAGCTCGACGCCGGCACGTTGAGCAGGCGCGCGAGTTCGGTGAGCGGCAGCGGCCGCCGTTCGGCGGCGAACAGCTCGAACAGGTCGAGCGTGCGGGCAACGAGTTTGACGTCCATGACGAGCGCTTGATTCGGAACGGGAATCCGCGCGCCGGGCGGGCCGCCGGGTCGGTACGGTCAGTACGACTTCGGCAGCCCGAGCACCTTCTCCGCGATGTAGCACAGGATCAGTTGCGGACTCACGGGCGCGAGCCTCGGAATCATACACTCGCGCAGGTAGCGCTCGACATGGTATTCCTTCGCGTACCCCATCCCGCCATGCGTCGCGATCGCCGTCTGGCACGCCTGGAACGCGGCTTCCGCGCCGAGGTATTTCGCCGCGTTCGCCTCCGCGCCGCACGACTGGCCTGCGTCGTAGCGCGTCGCGGCCTTCATCACCATCAGCCACGCGGCCTCGAGCTGCATCCATGCCTGCGCGAGCGGATGCTGGATCGACTGGTTCTGCCCGATCGGCCGGCCGAACACGACGCGCTCGCACGCATACTGCGTCGCGCGGCGCAGCGCGGCTTGCCCGAGCCCGATCGCCTCGGCGGCGATCAGGATCCGTTCGGGGTTCAGCCCGTGCAGCAGATAGCGGAAGCCGTCGCCTTCGTTGCCGATCAGGTCGTCGCGCGGCACGCGCAGATTGTCGATGAACAGCATGTTCGAATCGACCGCCTTGCGGCCCATCTTCTCGATTTCGCGCACCTCGACGCGCGAGCGGTCGAGGTCGGTATAGAACAGGCTCAGCCCGTCGGTCGGTTTCGCGACCTGCTCGAGCGGTGTCGTGCGCGCGATGATCAGCATCTTGTTCGCGACCTGCGCGGTCGAGATCCAGATCTTGCGCCCGCTCAGCACGTAGTGATCGCCGTCGCGGCGCGCTTGCGTGCTCAGGTGCGTGGTGTCGAGCCCGGCGTCGGGTTCGGTCACCGCGAAGCATGCCTTGTCGCGCCCGGCGATCAGCGGCGGCAGGAAGCGCGCCTTCTGCGCATCGTTGCCGAACACCTGCACCGGATTCAGCCCGAAGATGTTCATGTGGACCGCCGACGCGCCGGACAGCCCGGCGCCCGACGCGCTGATCGTGCGCATCATCAGCGCCGCCTCGGTCATCCCGAGGCCGGCGCCGCCGTAGGCCGGATCCATCGCGATGCCGAGCCAGCCGGCCTCGGCGAGCGCCGCGTGGAAATCGGCCGGAAACCCGCCCGCGCGATCGCGTTCGAGCCAGTAGTCGTCGCCGAAGCGCTCGCAGATTTTCTCGATCGCGCTTTCGATCGCGCGCTGGTCGTCGGTCAGGTCGAACTGCATGGACTGCTCTCCCGGCAAGCGTGAACGGCCGCGCCGCTCACAATGGAAACACGCCCGTCGCGACCGCGGCGAAGACCATCAGCACGGTGGCGGCGAACAGGAACGGAATCGTGAATTTCTGGTGCTCGGCGAGCTCGACGCCGGTCAGGCCGACGATCAGGAACGTCGCGGGCGTGAGCGGGCTCACCGGAAAACCCGTCGTCATCTGGCCGAGCAGCGCGGCCTGCGCCATCTGGATCGGTGGCACGCCGAGCAGCTTGCCGCTCTCCGCGAGCACCGGCAGCACGCCGAAGTAGAACGAATCGGGATCGAACAGCAGGCTGAGCGGCATCGACAGCAGCCCGAGCACGAACGGCATGTGGCGCGCATGCTCGACCGGCACGTGCGCGACGACGACCTCGGCCATCGCCTTCAGCATCCCGGTGCCGGACATGATGCCGGTGAACGCGCCGGCCGCGAGCAGCACGCTCGCCATCATCAGCGCGGCCTTCGCATGCGCGTCGATCCGCTCGCGCTGCGCGTGCACGTCCGGATAGTTGATCACGAGCGCGGCGACCGTGCCGAGCATGAACATCACCATTGGGTCGACGATGCCCGACACCAGCGTGACGAGCACGACGAGCGTCAGCGCGACGTTGATTCCGAAGCGGCCCGGCCGGCGCAATGCGCGCTCGGCGTCGGTCAGCTCGCGCGGTGCGATCGCGAGCGCGGCCGCGCCGGCGCGGTCGAGCCCGAGCCGCTTCGCCTCGCGCACGCCGAGCACGTACGCGGTGCCGAATACGAACACGAGCCCGACGATCTGCACCGGAATCATCGGCGTGAAGATCGCCGAGCCGGGAATGTGCAGCGCGGCCGACGCGCGCAGCATCGGCCCGACCCACGGCAGGAAATTGACGCCGGCCGCCATCGACGCGACGCACGCGAGGATGCGGCGATCCATCCCGAGCCGCGTATAGAGCGGCATCATCGCGGGCAGCGTGACGAGAAACGTGACGGCGCCCGAGCCGTCGAGATGGATCAGCAGCGCGAGCAGCGCCGAGCCCATCACGATGCGCGGCGGATGGCAGCCGATCACGCGCAGCACGCCGGCGATGATCGGATCGAGCATCCCCGCATCGGTGAGGATACCGAAAAATAGAATCGCAAAAACGAACATCCCGGCGATCGGGCCGATGTTCTGTACGCCGTGCACGACGAACTTGCCGGTCTGCAGGCCGAAGCCGGCCGCGAGCGACGCGGCCACCGGCACGACGATCAGCGCGACGAGCGGCGACAGCCGCTTCGTGATGATCAGGCCGAACAGCGCGACGATGGCGATCGCGCCGATCCATGCGAGCATGATGCGTCTCCTCTTCAGCCGGTGCGCGTGTCGGTGCGTGTCGATGCGCGGGCCGGCGTGATGTCCGAATTGTTGGTGTGCCGGCGCGCGCGGCCAGGCCGGTCAGGTCCGGCGGTTGCCGTCGTTGCCGTTGTCATCCGCAAACACCTGTGCCGCATGTTCGTTCAGCGCGGGCGGCGGCCGCCGGTACGTGGCCGGCGTGCGGCCGAGCTTGATCGGCGACGCGATGCCGCGATGCCGGCCCAGCTCGACCGTCATCCGCCGATGCGCGACGTGCGGATGGGCGAGCGCCGCGTCGAGCGCGAGCACGGGCGCGCACGGCACGCCGCGGTGCATCAGTCGCTCGGCGAGCGTCGCGCCGTCGTGCGCGGCCAGCGCCGTTTCGAGCAGCCTGCGCAGCGCGGCGCGGTTACGGCTGCGCGCGCGGTTGTCCGCGAAGCGCGGATCGTCGAGCCAGTCGCGCGTGCCGAGCACGTCGCACAGCGCGGCGAACTGCCCGTTGTTGCCGACCGCCAGAAAGATGTCGACGCCCGCCGTCGGAAAGCTGTCATACGGCGTGATGTTCGGATGCGCGTTGCCGGTGCGCACGGGCGCCTGGCCCGAATGAAAGAAGTTCGACGTATGCGGATGGAGGATCGACAGCGCGCAGTCGAACAGCGTCGACTCGACGAACTGGCCGCGCCCGCTCGCATCGCGCTCGCGCAGCGCCATCAGCACGCCGAGCGCCGCGTTCAGCCCCGTGACGAGATCGACGATCGGCACGCCGACGCGCAACGGTGCGCCGCCGGCTTCGCCGTTGACGCTCATCAGCCCCGCGAGCGCCTGTACCGCCGCGTCATAGCCCGGCAGCCCGCCGAGCGGACCATCCGCGCCGAAACCCGACACGCGGCAATACACGAGGCGCGGAAACCGCGCGTGCAGCGCATCGAAACCGAGCCCCCAGCGCTCCATCGTGCCGATCTTGAAGTTCTCGACCAGCGCGTCCGCGTGTTCGAGCAGCCCGAGCAGCCGCTCGCGATCGGCCGGCTGCGTCAGGTCGAGCGCGATGCCGAGCTTGTTGCGGTTCACGCCGAGGAAGTACGACGCTGTGTCGCCGTCGAACGGCGGGCCCCACGTGCGCGTCTCGTCGCCGGAAGGCGGTTCGACCTTGATCACCTCCGCGCCGTGGTCGGCGAGGATCTGGGTCGCGTACGGGCCGCCCAGCACCCGCGACAGATCGATGATGCGCAATCCCGCCAGCGCGCCCTGCTGCTCGTGTTCCGCCATGCGTCTCGCTCCTGGTTCCGGTCGATCGGACTGCCGGTTCCGGTGGGCCGGCGCTTGCGCGCGGCCAGTCCGGATTCGATAAATAATTCTTGTGCGTGAATTTATATTCACACTCACGAATTATGTTGTCAAGCCCGGATGGACCCGCTTGCCGTCCGGATCACGCCGTCGCGTGCAAGTGGGGATGACACCGAACGCGCGCCGGTTGCGGTGGCGCCTTGCGCTTCGCTAAGCTGGTGGGCAACGTTCATCCCTATCCATACAAGGCGAAATATTCATGAAACGGTTGTGGCTGGCGGCCCTCGTGCTGGTGTCGTCGCTGGGCGTCGCGCACGCGCAGAACCAGACTTTCCACTTCGGCGAGGGACAAACGGGGATGCCGGGCGCCGCGCCGCATGCTGCGGGGCCGGCCGCGCGGCCCGCGCCCGCGCGCCGGCACGTCACCGCGCCGGCGCGTCATCACCGGCGTGCCGTTGACAAGCGCCGCCATTCGCGCCGGGCGAAACCCGCGCGCAGCGGAATCTACACGCACGCGTGAACTGTCGTCCGTGGGCGCGACCGCGGCGCATGGAACGGTCACGAACGGCCGGTCACGTCGGTGCGGCGGCCTGCATGCCGTCGCCGCCGGCCGGCGCTCGACACGCCGCTCGAAGCCGCGCAGCGGGAGCTTGCGGAGCAAACGCGGCTGGAGGGGCTCGCGCTCGACTACGTGGTGCGGTTCGGCGGCCTGACGAAGCTGCGTCACGTGTTGGTGGTCTGGCCGACGTGCCGGCGAACCTGACGCCGTGCGCGAGCAACGAGATCGCGCGCTGCATGTGATTCACCGTCGACCGGCTCGACACGCTCGGGCGAGCGTACCGACGCGCGAGATCATCGAACTGCTGCGGCTCGACTGTTTTTCAGAGTGCACGAGCGAGCCGCTTCGCCGAGGTCGACGCCGGCTCGGGCTCGGGTACCGACCGCGGCGATTACGCGCGCAGGAACGGGCCGGCCTTGCGTTCGAGCAGCGCGACGAGTTCGGGCTGCATGAACGCGTAGCGGTCGGGGATGTCGAGGCAGACGATCTTCCGGTGCTTCAGATGCGCGCCGAATTGCGCGGACAGTCGCGCCTTGTGTGCGCGCTCCATCACGAACACGATGTCCGCCCAGTCGAGCTGCTCGGCGGTGAGCCGCGCGTCCGCATCGGGCGCGAGGCACGCGGAATCGGTCTCGATGCCCGGCCACGCGGCGAATACCGCTTCGGCCGTCGGGCTGCGCAGCCGGTTGCGGCTGCAGATGAACAGTGCGCGCGTCATGTCGCTTCGCGCCGCCCCGGGATGGCCCGCTCAGCCTTGCGGAATCGTGCCCGGCCGCACGTACGCGAGCATGTGCGGCACGTAATCGGCCTTGCCGAGCTCGACGCCGTGATGGCGCAGGATCGCGTACGCGGCGATCGCGTGAAAGTAGAACTGCGGCAGCGCCCAGTCGCGCGCGTACTGTTCGCCCGTCATGTCGAACGCGGTCCCGTTCGGCAGCTCGAGCGAGATCGGCAGCGCCGCGCCGCCGTCGAGCGCATCGGGCGCGAGTTCGCCGAGAAAGGCGAGCGTGCCGGCGATGATCGCCTGCGCGTCGGCCGGCGAGCCCGGTTGCGCATCGGCGTTCCAGCCGGCCTCGCGCAGCGCCAGCAAGGCAGCCGGCAGCGGCTCGCCACGCAGCCGGTGGACCGGCTCCATCGCCTGGAAACACGAGAAACGCACCTGGGCGGCGAGCGGATACATGTCGGGCGCCAGCCTCAGCGTCATCGCCGCGTCGGGTTCCTCGCCCGCGGCTTGCCGGGGCGCGACGGCCTTGTCGAGCCACGCGGACTGCGCGCGGAGCATCTGGGTGTACGTCGGAACGAGAAGTTGGGTCGGTGACACGCGTGCGCTCCTGTGCTGGGGGTTCGCGCCACACGATAGCAGCGTCGGCGCAAACCTGCATCCCGGCGGGGGCGCCGACGTGTCGTTACGGCCTGCCGTGCCGCGCCAGAAAACGGTCGAGCTGCGATGCGAATGCCTTGCCGTCGCGTGCGCTGAATGGCGCCGGGCCGCCCGTGTCGATGCCCGCGCTGCGCAACTGGTCCATCATCGCGCGCGTCGACAGGCGCTCCTCGATGTTTTCGCGGCTGAACCAGTTGCCGCGCGGGTCGAGCGCATGCGCGCCCTTTTCGAGCACCGCGGCGGCCAGCGGGATGTCGGCGGTGATCACGAGGTCGCCGGCTTCCGCCAGCTCGACGATGCGCGCATCGGCCACGTCGAAGCCGGCCGGCACCTGCACGGCCTTGATGAACGGCGACGGCGGCGTGCGCAGAAACTGGTTCGCGACCAGCGTCACGCAGATTTCGGCACGACGCGCGGCGCGAAACAGCATGTCCTTGATGACGGCGGGACACGCGTCGGCATCGACCAATACTTGCATGGCGGGAGTTTCCAGGGAGCAGAAGCGGAAACGGTGATCATAGCGCACCGCCGGGCGGCCATCAGCCCGCGAGATCCGTGCGAAGCGCGTCGGCCGTCACCCACTGCGCGCCCCACGCCGCGGCAAGCCGCGGGCCCTGCCCGATCCGCACGGCCGCATCGTCGAAGTCGACGAACACGACGTGATCGGCTGCCGCGGGTCTGGCCGGCATCTCGCGCGTGCGCCCGTCGGACAGCACCCACAGCCAGCGCTGCCTGGCCGGTTCGCGCCGCGCCGCGCGGGCGAGCAACTGCGCGGCGGCCGCGATGCCGTCCGCCAGCGGCGTGCCGCCGCCGCCGTCGACCGGCTCGAGCCAGCGCGCATTCCACCAGCGCGGCACGGCCGGGCCGAAGCGCCGCGCGGCGCCGTTGCCGCCGAAGCAGACCAGCGCGGTTTCGGCACGCTCACGCGCGGCCTGATCGAAATACGCGACGATCAGCCCCTTCGCGAGCGCGAGCCGCTCGTGCGACAGCATCGACGCCGAACAATCCAGCACGAAGCAATGCAGCGCGTGCGGCGTGCCCGCGCGTTTCGCGAAGCGCAGATGGTCGCGATGCAGCGGACTTCCGCGTTTCGCGGCGAGCGTCGCCGGCCACGCGACGGCCGTGCCGGCACGCAACGTACCCGGCACGCGCGCCGCTGCGCCTGATTGCCATCGAGGACCGCGAATCGCGTTCGCGGCGGCGCCGGCTCGATGGCTCAGCGTTTTTTTAGCGGCAGCGGCACCACGCCTTTCACGTCGCGCAGCCCGGCCGGTTCGGGTGGCAGGTAACCCCAGTCGCCCTGCGATGCCGACGCGCCGGCCTGTGTTTCGCCCGATCGGTCGCCGGGCTGCTGGCGCGTATCCGGCGGCGAACGATCGTCGCGTTCGCCGCCGTGTTGCGACGACTGGCGCGGCGACTGATGCGGCGGCTCCGCATGGCGCCGGTGCCGCAGGACGGCTTCGGCCACGCGCTCCACGTGCGACACCGTCACCGCGTCGGCCTGCTCCAGCGCGGCCAGCGCGCGCGCGGCGCGCAGCATCACGAGATCGGCGCGCAACCCGTCGACGGCCGCATCGATGCACAGCGCGCTGACGCGTGCATGAACCGCATCGTCGAAATCCAGCGCCGGCAGCCGGGCGCGCGCCGCGTGAATCCGGTCCGCGAGTTCCCGCTGGGCAACCGCGTGACGCGCGCGAAACGCGTCCGGATCGAGATCGAACGCAAGACGCGCCTTCACGATCCGCTCGCGCTGCCCAGCGTCGAAGCAGTTCTCGAGTGCGACCATCAGCCCGAAGCGGTCGAGCAACTGCGGGCGTAGCTCGCCCTCCTCGGGATTCATCGTGCCGACCAGCACGAACCGCGCGTCGTGCGCGTGCGACACGCCATCGCGCTCGACGATGTTCACGCCGCTCGCGGCGACGTCGAGCAGCGTATCGACGAGCCCGTCGGCAAGCAGGTTGACTTCGTCGACGTACAGCACGCCGAGATGCGCGCGAGCCAGCAGACCCGGCCGGAAGCGCACGCCGTTTTCGGCGAGCGCATGCGCGAGATCGAGCGTGCCCGTCACCTGCTCGTCGCTCGCCGACAGCGGCAGCGTGACGAACTGCCCTTCCGGCAACAGCTCCGCGAGGCCGCGCGCGGCCGTCGATTTCGCGGTGCCGCGCGGGCCGCTGACGAGCACGCCGCCGATCGACGGGTCGATCGCGGCGAGCAGCAGCGCCTGCTGCAATGCGTCCTGCGCGACGAGCGCCGCAAACGGAAAAACCGCGCGGGCGCGGTGCATCGTCGGATCGGTCATCGCGGTCCTCCTTCCTGGCGTTGTTCGCTGGCGAGCCAGACCGCCTCGATCCGCTCGCGATAAGGGCCCGGCTGCTGCCACAGCCCGCGCTGCATCGCTTCGACGAAGCGTTCGCAGATGCCGTGCAGCGCCTTCGGGTTGTGCCGTTCGAGGAACGCGCGGGTGGCGTCGTCGAACAGGTACGCGTCCGCGACGAGCGCGTACTGGTGATCGGACAGCACGCGCGCGGTCGCGTCATAGCCGTACAGGTAGTCGACGGTCGCGGCCAGCTCGGCCGCGCCCTTGTAGCCGTGACGCTTCACGCCGTCGAGCCATTTCGGGTTGACGACGCGCGAGCGGATCACGCGCGCGATTTCCTCGCGCAGCGTGCGCATTTTCGGCGCGACCGGGTTCGCATGGTCGCCGTGATAGATGCTCGGCTGCTGCCCCGACAGATGGCGCACGGCCGCCGTCATCCCGCCCTGGAACTGGTAGTAGTCGTTCGAATCGAGGATGTCGTGCTCGCGGCTGTCCTGGTTCTGCACGACGACGTCGATCGTCGCGAGCCGCTCGCCGAACACGTCGGCCGCCGCGTCGCCCGCGCTGTTCTGCGCGTATGCGTGGCCGCCCCATTGACGGTAGGCATCGGCGAGATCGGCGTCCGTCTGCCAGCGGCGCTGGTCGATCAGATCCTGCAGGCCCGCGCCGTAACTACCCGGCCGCGCGCCGAACACGCGCCAGCCGGCGCGGCGCCGCGCGTCGTCGGGCGCCATGCCCTGTGCGACCCACTTCTCGCGTTCGCGCTCGATGCGCGCGCGGATCGGGTTCAGCTCCTCCGGCTCGTCGAGCGCGGCAACGGCCTGCACGGCCGCGTCGAACAGATGCATCAGGTTCGGAAACGCGTCGCGGAAGAAGCCCGACACGCGCAGCGTCACGTCGATGCGCGGCCGGTCGAAGATCTCGATCGGCAGGATCTCGAAGTCGGTCACGCGGTGGCTGCCGTGCGCCCATTTCGGCCGCACGCCGATCAGCGCGAACGCCTGCGCGATGTCGTCGCCGCCGGTGCGCATCGTGGCCGTCCCCCACACCGACAGCCCGATCGCGCGCGGATAGTCGCCGTGATCCTGCAGATGGCGTTCGATCAGTTGCTGCGCGGATTTCAGCCCGAGCGACCACGCGGCTTGCGTCGGCACCGCGCGCGTATCGACCGAGTAGAAGTTGCGGCCCGTGGGCAGCACGTCGGGGCGGCCGCGCGACGGCGAGCCGCTCGGCCCCGGCGGCACGAAGCGCCCGTCGAGCCCGCGCAGCAGTTGACGCATTTCCTCGCGGCCGCACGCGTCGAGTGCGGGCAACAGCGTCGACCGCACGCGCTCGATCACCGCGAGCGTATGCGGCCATTCGCCGGGCGGCGGCACGTCGATACCGGAATTCTCCGAAGCGGTTCCGCACACAGTGGCCAGCCAGTGCTGCGCGAGCCGTTCAAGCCGCTCGCGCGTATCGCCCGCGTGCCGCCACGGCGACGCGTCGATCGTCTGCAGGATGGCCGGCCGCGGCCCGGTCCACGGCGCGGCCCAGTCGGCCGCGAGCGGATCGAACGCGTCGCCGAGCGCAAGATCGCGCGCGAGCGCGCCGATCAGCCCCGCCCGTTCGCCCTTGCCGTCGCCAACCGGAAAACGTGCGAGCGCGAGCAGCGTGTCGCGCCGCTGGCGCTCGACCGGCGACGCGCCGAACACGTGCAGCCCGTCGCGAATCTGCGCTTCCTTCAATTCGCACAGCCACGCGTCGACCCGCGTGAGCAGCGCATCCTCGTCGCCCGCATCGCGCGGCGGCGACACGCTCAGCTCGTCGTGCAGACGATGCTCGGCGATCGTCGCGAGGATCGTCTTGCGCAGCAGCTTCGCGCGCCGCGCATCGACCATCAGCGCTTCGTAGTATTCGTCGACCTGCCGTTCGAGATCCTGCAGCGGCCCGTAGTTTTCCGCGCGCGTGAGCGGCGGCATCAGGTGATCGATGATCACGGCCTGCGCGCGGCGCTTCGCCTGGCTGCCCTCGCCCGGATCGTTGACGATGAACGGATACAGGTGCGGCAGCGGCCCGAGCGTCAGGTCGGGCCAGCACGCGTCGGACAGCGCGACGCTCTTGCCCGGCAGCCATTCGAGGTTGCCGTGCTTGCCGAGGTGGATGACCGCGTCGATGCGGTACACATCGCGCAGCCAGAAATAGAACGCGAGATACGCGTGCGGCGGCACGAGGTCGGCGTCGTGGTAGCTCGCGTAGTCGTTCTCGTCGCGCGAGCGCGACGGCTGGATGCCGACGAACACGTTGCCCGCGCGCCAGCCGGCGATCGTGAAACGCTGTTGCCGCAGCGTCGGATCGGCTTCGGGCGGCCCCCACCGTTCGTTCAGCGCATCGCGCACGGCGGCCGGCAGCCGCGCGAACCGCGCGACGTAGTCGGTCAGCGCGTAGCTCTGAAATGCGGGGCGCAGCGTGCGCACGGCGGGATCGTTGGTCACGCCCTCGGTGAGTCGCGCGATCAGCGCATCGCCGTCGGGCGGCAGGTCGGCCACCGTATAGCCCGCGTCGCGCAGCGCCGCGAGCACGCGCAGCGCGGAGGCCGGCGTGTCGAGCCCGACGCCGTTGCCGATCCGCCCTTCGCTTTGCGGATAGTTCGCGAGAATCAGCGCGATGCGCTTGTCGGCGTTATCCAGTGTGCGCAGCCGGCACCAGCCGCGCGCGAGCGCCGCGACGAACGCGATCCGCTCGGCATCCGGCTGATAGCGCACGACGTCGACCTCGGTATGCGGGCAACGATACGCGAGCCCCTTGAAGCTCACCGCGCGCGTGACGATGCGCCCGTCGACCTCGGGCAGCGCGATGTGCATCGCGATGTCGCGGGCGTGCAGGCCCTGGCTGTCGGCGAGCCACGCGTCGCGATTGCCGCCGGACAGAATCACCTGCAGCACCGGCGCGTCGCCCGCGAGCACGTCGTGCTCGGGGCTGTCGATCGCGCCGGCCGCGAACGCGGTGGTATTCAGCACGAGCGCGACGCCATGCGTGTCGCACAGCTGCGTGATGACCTCGCGGCTCACCGCGTCCTTCAGCGACGTGACCGCGATCGGCAGCGGATTCAGCCCTTCGTCGATCAGCGCGTCGGCCAGCGCGTCGAACACGGCCGTGTTCGCGGCCTGCCAGTGCGCGCGATAGAACAGGATCGCGACGACCGGCGCGCCGGGTGTCCAGCGCGGCCGCCAGTCGTCGACGCTCGCGCGGTCGCGCGCCGGGTGATACAGCGCGGCGGCCGGCAGCGGGCGCGGCGGTTCGGGCTCGTCGCCGAACCCGAGCGTGTGAAACGCGATGCTGCGCAGCAACGCGTCGGCGTTGTGCACGCCGCCCTCGCGCAGATAGCGCCACCACAGCCGGCACAGGTCCGGCCTGACCGTGCTCTTCGCGACGAGGTTCGGGTCCTCCTGCAGGTCGCCCGAGAACATCGCGAGCTGCTGCCCGCGCTTCGACGCGAGCGACACGGCCTGCTCGATCCCGTACGGCCAGTATGCTTCGCCGCCGAGATGATCGATCACGACCGTCTTCGCGTGACGCAGCACGTCATCGACGTAGAAATCGACCGACGCCGGCTGCCGCAGGAACGTGACGTTCGCGAGCCGCACGCTCGGAAATCCTTCGGGCAAGTGCGGCACGACGCTCGCGAGCAGCGACAGCGTCGTGTCGGCCGAACTCAGGATCACGATGTCGGCCGGCTGCTGGTCGATCCGGACGACGCCCTGCGTATCGTCGACGAAGCCGCCCGGCGTGGTGCGCAGCAGATGCATCGTGCGTTACGCCTGTTGCGGCTCGGCCGCGCACGCGGCGTCGAACGCGCGTTGCAGCGCGGCCGCGTCGAGATCCTCGCCGATCAGCACGAAGCGGCTCGCACGCGCTTCGCCGTCCTGCCAGCGGCGGTCGAAATAGCTGTCGAAACGGCGCCCGACGCCCTGGATCACGAGCCGCATCGGCGCGCCCGGCAGCGCGGCGAAGCCTTTCGCGCGATAGATCGTGTGCGCTTCGACCACACGCTGCAGCGCGGCGATCGTCGCTTCGCGCGTGCCGGCGTCGCCCGACACCACGACCGAATCGAAATCGTCGTGATGGTGATCGTGATCGCCGTCGTCGGCCGAGCCGTGATGGTCGTGACGCAGGTGGATCGTTTCCTCCGACGCCGATTCGAGGCCGAGCAGCATCGCGAGATCGAGCGCGCCGCGCGTCGCGCGCACGATCTTCACCTGCGGCGGAATTTCTTCGCGGATCGCGGTTTCGATCCGCGCGAATTCGGTGTCGTCGACGAGGTCGGCCTTGTTCACGATCACGAGATCGGCGGACGACAGTTGATCGGCAAAGAGTTCGTGCAGCGGCGATTCGTGGTCGAGGTTCGGATCGGCGCGGCGCTGCGCGTCGACGGCCTGCGGGTTTTCCGCGAACTGGCCGCTCGCGGCGGCCGGCCCGTCGACGACGGTCACGACCGCGTCGACCGTGAAGCTGTTGCGGATCGTCGGCCAGTTGAACGCCTGCACGAGCGGCTTCGGCAGCGCGAGGCCCGACGTCTCGATCAGCACGTGATCGATGTCCGCGCGGCGCTCGACGAGCGCTTCCATCACCGGATAAAACTCTTCCTGCACGGTGCAGCACAGGCAGCCGTTCGCGAGTTCGTACAGTTGGCCCGACGCTTCGCCCTGCGCGCCGTCGGCCTCGTCGCAGCCGATGCCGCAGCCCTTGAGGATTTCGCCGTCGATGCCGAGCTCGCCGAATTCGTTGACGATCACCGCGATGCGGCGGCCTTCGGCGTGCTGCAGGATGTGACGCATCAGCGTCGTCTTGCCGCTGCCGAGAAAGCCCGTGACGATCGTGACGGGCAGCTTGCGTAGGGTCATGGTAGGTCCGGTGTCGAAGAAGGAATCAGGACGGGATCGTCGCGTCGGTGGCGGCACGGCCATTCACGGGACGGTACGCGGGAAGGTCGCCGCGCAGTCCGGCCGGACAGCCGCGGGACGGGCGGAACAACGAATCGGGCATGGTGCTTCCTTGCGAACGGTCGACATCGTGAATGCCAACACGGCTGCTGCCTGCCCCGCCCGCGTCGCGCCGTTCGCCGTGCCGGCCGGGCGCGTTCGCGCGCCGGCGGATCGGAGGAGACAGCGGGAAACACCGGGCGTCGGGCCTGCCGCGGCCGTGGACGATGCGCCGCCTCCCCGCGGCGCTGAACCCCAACGTTTAGGCCGGTATCCGGGCTGACGAACACGCGCTTCGCCTTCCCGGATGCGCGGCATCCAGTGGCGGTCGTCCGCATGCGCATGGCATGCGGCGAAGCGGCGCTGCGTGGCGCTTGCGCGCGACGCGTTCGCTTACCGTTGCGGGGGCAGCACAGGTTGGCTCGACTGCGGCGCAGGCGGGCTCCCTGTTTCCCGTTTAACTGCGTGCGCCGGAGCGGCGCGCGCGAGCACCAAAACGCGTGCGAGTGTAGGCGGCGGGGCCGGGAGCGTCAAGGCGAGCGGCCAGCAGCGAACGAGAATGATTGTCGTTTTCAACTGATCGAGATAAACTTCACCCGACAACAACGAACCCCGCGCAACGGCAATGTGAGGCAATCACTCAGTCATCCTTAAATTTCCATGTCGAAACGACAGATATCCGGGCGGCCCTTTCCTGTGCTCGCCCTGTCGCTGTGCTCGATCGCCGGCGTTGCCTCCTTTCCTGCCCCGGCGGCCGAGTTCGACGACGAACTGCCCGCGCTCGAGGTGCGCAGCCGCCGTCATCCGAACGATCCGCGCGCCGAAAGCGTGAGTACGGCGACGCGCACCGCGAGCGATCCGCGCGACGTCCCGCAAACCATCGACAGCGTGCCGGTCGAGGAAACGCTGTCCTATGGCGGCCGCACGCTGGCCGACGCGCTGGCCGGCGTGCCGGGTGTGTCGAATACCTCGGACACGCGCTTCGATTCGTTCCGCATTCGCGGCTTTTCCGCCGCGGGCGACCTGCTGCTCGACGGCATGCGCGACGACGCGCAATACGTGCGCAGTCTCGGCAACATCGAACGCGTCGAAGTGCTGAAGGGGCCGGCGGCGGCGCTGTACGGGCGCGGCAGCGGCGGCGGCGTCATCAACCGGATCACCAAGCAGCCGTTGCCGGAAAACTTCGGACATGTGTCGGCGGCGACCGGCAGTTATGGACGACTCGGCGCGTCGGTCGATCTCAACCGGATGCTGTCGGGCGCATGGAGCGTGCGGCTCAATGCCGGACGCGAGCACGCGGGCAGCTTCCGCGACCACGTCGACGGCACGCGCCAGTACATCGCGCCGTCGATCAAATGGCAGGACGCACGGCGAAGCTGGCTGCTGCAGTTCGAATACGACACGTACCGGCGCGTGCCCGATCGCGGCATGCCGGCGTCGGTCGCCGCGGTCGATGCAGCCGGCAAGCCGCTCGCGTACGCGCTGCCGTCCGCGCCGCGCGCGACCTTCTTCGGCGCGGCGGGCCGCGACACGATCCGCGACGAAAACATGAACTGGCGCTCGGTCTTCACGCACGCGTTCGATGGCGGCTGGGAACTGCGCCATACGCTGGGCGTGCTGGATCTGCGCAGCACTTTCGACAACACCTACGTCACGCAAAGCTACGTCACGAAGCCGCGCGACTACCGGCGCGTGCAACGGGCGCGCTACCTGCAGGACATGACGCATCTGAACGTGCAGACCGGCGTCGAACTGGGCGGCAAGGTCGCGACCGGCCCGGGCGTGCATCACCTGCTGTTCGGCATCGAATACGGCTGGCAGAAACGCGCCCCGACGCTCTGGCAGGCCGACGCGGCGCCGGTCCCGATCGCCGGACCGGATCGTCTCGCCCTGGCCGGCTCGACGCCGCGTCCGTATGCGATGAATCGCCACCGTGTCAGCGATTACGCGATCTTCGCGCAGGATCGCATCGACTTCGGGCGAGGGTGGAAGCTCCTCGGTGGCGTGCGGGGAGAACGCTTCGACGTCGATTCGACCAACGCGCTGAACGATCTGCATGCACGGCGCACGACGACGGCATGGAGCCCGCGGCTGGGCGTCGTGTGGTCGCCGGTGAGCGCGCACAGCCTGTATGCGTCGTACAGCAAGAACTTCGCGCCGGTCGGCGGCGACCTGATCGGCATCACGCCCGGCGCGCGCGGCAACGCCAACGATCTCGGCCCGCAATACACGCGTCAATACGAGATCGGCGTGAAAAGCGACTGGCGCGACGGCGCGCTGAGCACGACGCTCGCGCTGTTTCAGCTCGATCTGTACAACCGCCGCGTCGCCGACCCGGTTCGGCCGGGATTCTTCGATCTCACCGGCCTCGAGCGCAATCGCGGTATGGAACTGGGCGTCGCCGGCCGGCTCACGGGCGACTGGTTCGTCCGCGGCGGCATCGGCTGGCAACACGCGCGGGTGGTCGACGCCGAACCGAAGTACGCGGGCAAGCGGTCGGCGGGCGTGTCGGCGTCGAACGGCAGCCTGTTCGTCGGCCATGCGCCGCTGCGCGGTTTTTTCGCCGAACTCGGGCTCGTGTACGAAGGTGCGCGCTACGCCGATCGCGACAACGTGCTCGAACTGCCCGCCTACGTGCGCTGGGACGGCAAGGCCGGATATCGCACGCGCGACCTGGAGGTGACGCTGGCGGCCGTCAACCTGACCGATCGCGACTACTACGCGAATGCGACGAGCGTCGCGCAGATCATGCCCGGCACGCCACGCACGTTCACGCTGACGGCGACGTACAAGTTCTGACCGCGTGCATGGTGCCGCCGCCCCGCGCAGCGGGCGCGCCGGGGCCGCTCGCGCGGCGCACGCGTGTGCTATCGTATGCGCCGCGTTCGGTGCTCGCATGCGCATTCCGTGCATGCAGTTAAACGGGAAACAGGAGGCGGAGACCCGCCCGGCCTGTGCTGTCCCCGCAACGGTACGCCGCCCGCGCAACGCGCTCTGCCGCGCGTGCGCCCAGGCCGCCCGCGATGCCACTGCCCTTCTGCCGGGCGGGAAGGCTGCGGCCTGGCAAGCGGCCAGCCCGGATACCGGCCGACGCAAGGGGCGAGCGCACTGCTCGCCGAACGCCCGATCCGCGGGGGACGGATCGGGTGCGCATTCCACCCGCGTTCGCGCGGGTTTCGCCCCGATCCGCCATGCACTGCCTGCCCGCCGGCCGCCGATGCGCCGCCCGCCTGCCCTGTTCCACTGTTTCGACACGGTGCGCGCCGTGCCGCGCGCGATGAGCCGCGCCTGGCTCGTCGGCGCCGGCCCCGGTGACGCCGACCTGCTCACGCTCAAGGCCGTACGCGCGATCGGCGCGGCCGACGTGCTGCTCGTCGACGATCTCGTGAACCCCGACGTGTTGCGCCATGCGCGCGCCGATGCGTCGATCGAGCACGTCGGCAAGCGTGGCGGCCATGCGTCGACGCCGCAGGAGACGATCGTCGCCGCAATGCTCGCGCACCTGCGCGCCGGCCGCAGCGTCGCACGGCTCAAGGGCGGCGATCCGTTCGTGTTCGGCCGCGGCGGCGAGGAACTGATCGCGCTCGGCGCGGCGGGTTTTCCGGTGGAAGTCGTCAACGGCATCACGGCCGGCATCGCCGCGCCGGCCGCGCTCGGCATCCCGGTCACGCACCGCGGCGACGCGCAAGGCGTGATCTTCGTCACCGGCCATGGCGCGGGGGCCGACGAGCCCGACTGGCGCGCGCTCGCGGCCACCCGCATGACGATCGTGATCTACATGGGCATCCGCCGGCTCGACGCGATCGCCGCGGCGCTGCGCGACGGCGGCCTGCCCGGCGACACGCCGTGCGCGGCGATCGAGAACGCCACGCGCGCCGAACAGCGCCACGTACTCGCGACGCTCGATACGCTCGTCGCGCGCGTCGGCGAAACCGGCATCGGTTCGCCGGCGATCGTCGTGATCGGCCGTGTAGCCGCGCTCGCCGACGATCCGGCGGTGCGTGCGGCGCTCGGCGGCCGCGCATGATGCGCGTCGCGCTCGGCGTCGGCTTCCGCGCGGGCGTCACGCCCGCGCAACTCGATGCCGCGATCCGCGCCGCGCTCGCGCGCCATCCGGGCGCCGAACCGGCGCTCGTCGCGACGCTCGCCGACAAGGCGCGCGCGCGTGCGCTGCGCACGCTGTGTGCGCGCCGTGGCTGGCCGCTCGTCGCGTTCGATGCTGCGCAACTCGCGAGCCGTCCGGAATTGGCCGCGAGCGGTCCTTCCGACGCCGCGCTGGCCCGCTTCGGCGTCGCGGGCGTGGCTGAGCCGTGCGCGCGGCTCGCGGCGCCGCATGGCCGGCTGCTCGGCCCCAAATCCATCCGGGACGGCGTGACGGTCGCGCTCGCCGGCCCGCTCTGAACCCATTGTTTCGCTTTCGACAGGACGATTCCCGATGAAGACCGATTCCGAATCCCATCAGCGGATGGCCGAACGCCGCCGCGCCGGCCACGAGAAGAAGCAGGCCGCCGCCACGCAGGAGAAAGGCCTGCTGATCGTCCACACCGGCAACGGCAAGGGCAAGAGCACGGCCGCGTTCGGGATGGCCGTGCGCGTGCTCGGCCACGGCATGCGGCTCGGCGTCGTGCAGTTCATCAAGGGCGCGCTGCATACGTCCGAGCGCGACTTCCTCGGTGCGGTCGCACAATGCGATTTCGTGACGATGGGCGACGGCTATACGTGGAACACGCAAAACCGCGACGCCGACATCGCGACCGCGCGCAAAGGCTGGGACGAGGCGCGCCGGATGATCGAAAGCGGCGACTACCGGATGGTGATCCTCGACGAACTGAACACCGTGCTGAAGTACGAATACCTGCCGCTCGACGAAGTGCTCGCGACGCTCACGGCTCGACCGGAGTCGGTGCACGTCGTCGTCACCGGGCGGCACGCGCCCGATGCGCTGATCGATGCGGCCGATCTCGTCACCGAAATGCGACTCGTCAAGCATCCGTACAAGGAGCAAGGCGTGAAGGCGCAGCGCGGCGTGGAGTTCTGAGCATGCCGGCCTGCCCCGCGCTGTTCGTCAGCGCGCCCGCGTCGGGCCAGGGCAAGACGTCGGTGACGGCCGGCCTCGCGCGGCTGCACCGCCGGCTCGGCCGCCGCGTGCGCGTGTTCAAGACCGGGCCCGATTTTCTCGATCCGATGCTGCTCGAACGCGCGAGCGGCGCGAGCGTGCATGCGCTCGACCTCGGCATGGTCGGCGAGGCCGGTTGTCGCGCGCTGCTCGCCGAAGCCGCGCGCGACGCGGACCTGATCCTGATCGAAGGCGTGATGGGCTTGTTCGACGGCACGCCGAGCAGCGCCGATCTCGCGGCCGCGTTCGGCGTGCCGGTCGTCGCGGTGATTTCGGCGAAGGCGATGGCGCAGACGTTCGCGGCGATCGCCTTCGGGCTCGCGCGGTTCCGGCCGGGGTTGCCGTTTCACGGCGTGCTGGCCAACCGCGTCGGCTCGGCGCGGCATGCGCAATTGCTGCAACAGGCGTTGCCCGGCGACCTGCGCTGGCTCGGGCACGTGCCGGTCGATGCGGGTATTGCGCTGCCGGAGCGGCATCTCGGCCTGCATCAGCCGGCCGATATCGACGATCTCGATGCACGGCTCGACCGCGCGGCCGATGTGCTCGCGCAAACCGCGCTCGCCGAGTTGCCGCCTGCCGTCACATTCGCGGAACCGGACGTGGCCGCGCCGCTGCCGCGTGCGCTGGCCGGCAAGCGGATCGCGGTGGCGCGCGATGCGGCGTTTTCGTTCATCTATCCGGCGAATCTCGCGTTGCTCGACGCACTCGGTGCCGAGCTGCGGTTCTTCTCGCCGCTCGCCGACGAACCCGTGCCCGACGATTGCGACGCGCTGTTTTTGCCGGGCGGCTATCCGGAACTGCATGCGGCGACGCTCGCGGCGAATGCCGCGACCGCACGGACGATTCGCGCGCATGCGGCCGCCGGCCGGCCGATCGTCGCGGAATGCGGGGGGATGGTGTATCTGTGCGAATCGCTGACCGACGTGGATGGCTCGGCGACGCCGATGCTCGGCGTGCTGCCGGGCCACGCGACGATGCAGCGCCGGTTCGCGGCGCTCGGCATGCAGCAGCTCGATACGCGCACGGGGCCGATGCGCGGTCATACGTTTCACTACTCGCGGCTCGCGACGCCGCTGGTGCCGATTGCGAACGCCACGCGCCCCGACGGCACGCCGGACGGCGGCGAAGCCGTCTATCGCAGCGGCGCGATCGTCGCGACGTACATGCACATGTACTGGCCGTCGAATCCGGATGCGGTCGTTGCGTTGTTCAGCGGGGAAGCGTTCTAGGCTGATCGATGTCGAGCCTGCATCGAGGCGGCATCCTGTCGGGTTTGAGCGTCGCTTTGTAGCGACTACGGCATTCGACGTGCGCGGCTACGGATGCCGTTCGATGTCCATTCGCTGATGCAGGAGCCGAATCACATCGATCGCGTCATCCGTTTCACGGTAAAACACAACGTGAGAGCCAGCGGGGTAGCGAAAATACCCGTCGCGAACGACGCAAGTTCGCCCCGTTTTTTGCCGCGCGCAGCGCTTCGATGGTGCCGCTCAGATCACGGTGATGGTGCTCTGCCTGCTCCGGAGACCCACGCTGTCTAGCCTCGTCCGTCACACCAGAAACGCCTCGGCCAACTTCACCCAGTACGACGCACCGGTCGGCAACGCCGCGTCGTTGAAGTCGTAGCCGGGGTTGTGCACCATGCAGCCGCCCTCCCCGTCGCCGTTGCCGATGATCAGGTAGCAGCCCGGCCGCTTTTCGAGCAGGAACGCGAAATCCTCGCTGCCGGTGAGCGGCACCATTCCGTCGATCAGATTGGCTTCGCCGACCCATTCACGCGCGACGCCGCGCGCGAACGCCGTCATCTCCATGTCGTTGACGAGCACGGGGTAGCGGCGCTGGTAGTCGATCGTCGCGGTCGCGCCGAACACGGCTGCCTGCGCATGCACGACCTCCTTGATGCGCGTCTCCAGCAGGTCGCGCACGTCGGGCTTCAGCGCACGCACGGACAGGCGCATCTGCGCGCGATCGGGAATCACGTTCGGCGCGTCGCCCGCATGGATCGCGCCGACCGTGACGATCGCCATGTCGAGCGGCGACACGTTGCGCGACACGATCGTCTGTAGCGCCAGCACGATCTGCGCGCACACGACGACGGGATCGATCGCCCGGTGCGGCACCGCGCCGTGTCCGCCGCGGCCCTGCACGTCGATGACGACCGTATCCGACGACGCCATGAACGGCCCCGGCAGGAAACCGAACGTGCCGGTCGGGAAGCCCGGCATGTTGTGCATCGCGAAGATCGCGTCACAGGGAAATTGCTCGAACAGCCCGTCGTCGAGCATCTTCTTCGCGCCGCCGAGCCCTTCCTCGGCCGGCTGGAAAATCAGGTTCAGCGTGCCCGAGAAGCGGCGTTCGCGCGCGAGGTGCTTCGCGGCCGCGAGCAACATCGCCGTGTGGCCGTCGTGGCCGCACGCGTGCATCTTGCCCGCGATCGTGCTCTGGTACGGCAGGCCCGTCGTTTCGTGGATCGGCAGCGCGTCCATGTCGGCGCGCAGCCCGAGGCGCTGCTGGCCGTCGCCCACTTTCAACTGCGCGACGACGCCGGTGCCGCCGAGCCCGCGATGCACGGTGTAGCCCCATGACTGCAACTGCTCCGCGACGAGATCGCTCGTCGCGAATTCCTCGAAACCCAGTTCGGGGTGGGCGTGGATGCGATGCCGGATCTCGATCATTTCGTCGGCAAGGCCTGCGGGGATCACGCTGTGCGTCACGGTGTCGTCTCCTGTTGTCCAGTGGGGAACGTGCAGGCAAGGATAGTTCGTTGAGCGACAACCGGACAGACAGAAAGTCGTCGCGGTGGCAACCGTTGATTGTCGGTCGATCGCAGGGCGCAGGGCCAAGCGCGGCCGCCCGTATGGGCTATCCCATACGAACGACTGCCGCTAGCGACAGGCATGCCCGACACTGGTGTTCAGGCTCGATTTTCACACGGAGGTTATCGTTGGCAGTCGCCCAACATTCCGGAATAATCCCTTTACATCAACGGGTTGAAATGATTTGTTCATTTTTTGACGGTTGTACATTTTTTGTGTACGCTGACAAAACAGTGAACAAGCGATTCTCCGTGATGCCCGCGAACGTCCCCCTCCCCATCTCGGAACAGCACGTGCTCGACGAGGCTTGTGCCGCGTTCGGACGCGCGACCCGGCGCTTCGCCGCGCGGCCCGTGCGCGTGCCGCAGGCGTACCAGGCGCGCGCCGACGCCATGATCCGCTTCGACATCGCCGGGCAGACCTTCGAGATGCCGGCAGCCGTGAGCGTCGGCGTCGAATCGCTGCAAGCAGCGCTCGCGGCGCTGCGTCGCCGCGGCGGCCCACCGGTGCCGGGCGAGCGGCCGCTGATGCTGGTCGCACCTTATTTTTCTGCCGAACTGGCCGCCCGCCTGACCGAGCACGACATCCCGTTTCTCGATACCGCCGGCAATGCGAGCCTGATCCAGCCGGAGGCCACCCTGATGATCTCCGGCCGACCGAAACCTGCGCGTACGCCGCGCCGTCAGGCGTCGCGCGCGACCACGCCCAAGGGGCTCGCCGTGATGTTCGCGCTCGCGACGCACCCGGGCCTCGTCGCCCAGCCGTACCGGGCGATCGCCGCCGCATCGGGCGTCGCGCTCGGCACGGTCAATCTCGCGATGGACGACTTGATCGCGCGCGGCCTCGTCGCGCAGCGGCGCAACGGCGAAAGGCTGATGCCGGACTGGCCGCGCTTCCTGCAGGAATGGGTCGCGCTGTACCCGAGCCGCCTGCGCGCGAAACTGCCGGCCCGGCGGTTTGCCGCGATCGCACCCGACTGGTGGCGCGGCTTCGATTTCGCCGCCTTCGATGCGCGGCTCGGCGGCGAAGCGGCGGCGGATCTGCTGACGCACGACCTGAAGCCGGCGGCGATCACCGTCTATACGCACGGCGCCGTGCCGAACCGCCTGCTGCTGCAGGCGCGCCTGCGCCCGGACGAGCACGGCGACGTCGAGCTGCTCGAAGCGTTCTGGCCGCGCTCGCCGGCGCTCGACTGGCACGAGCAGGATGTGCCGCTCGTGCCGCCGCTCCTGATCTATGCGGATCTCGTCTCGTCCGGGGACAGCCGCAACCTTGCTGCCGCCGAACGAATCCATGACCGATACCTCACCCACCCGCCCGCTTGAAGTCGAGGCGAGCCGGCCGCTCGAACCGGCGGCGGTCGCGCTGCTGCGAGCGGTCGGCACGGCCTGCGCGCAGCTCGACGCGGCCTTCGTCGTGGCCGGCGCAACCGCGCGCGACATTCTGATGTGGCATGTCCACGGCATCCGGCCGGCGCGCGCGACGCGGGACGTCGACGTTGCCGTATGCGCGGTGAGCTGGCCGTTCCACGCGCAGCTCGTCGATACGCTCGTCGCGACCGGGCGATTCACGCGAGCACCGAAACAACAGCAGAAACTGCTGTTCGAAAGCGGCATGCCGGGCTTTCGCACCGAGCTCGATCTCGTGCCGTTCGGGCCGCTCGAAGCGCCGCCGGGCGAAATCGCGTGGCCGCCGGCCGGTGAATTCGTCCTGAACGTGCTCGGCTTCCAGGAAGCGGTCGACACGGCGCAACTGGTATCGATCGACGCGCGGACCGTGGTGCCGGTCGCCCGTTTGCCCGCACTCGCGCTGCTCAAGCTGCTCGCGTGGAAAGATCGGCGCGCGCGCCAGAACAGCGACGCGTACGACCTGCTGTTTCTGCTGCGCCACTATCATGACGCCGGGAATCGCGAGCGCATCTGGGATGCGGCGGCCGATCTGCTCGAGACACATGCGTTCCAGCCCGGTCTTGCCGCAGCCGGGTTGCTCGCGCGGGATGCGAAACGCATCACCCTGCCGCAAACGCGCGACGCCATCCGCGCATTGCTGTCCGACGAAGCAACCTATGCGGCACTCCGCCAGGATCTGCTCGCTCGCGCGTTCGCGCTGCTGCCAGGCGAATTCAGCGACGACGCCGAACGGTATCTCGACGCGTTCCGCCGCGCGTTTCTCGTCGATTCGCCCCCACCGCACGCATGATGCGCCAAGCAGCGGCGACGGCATCGCACTTTCAGCCCGACGTGTTCATGCCGCCCAATCTTCCAGCGACAACCCCGCGACACGGCCGAATTCGCGGCCGTTGTGCGTGACGAGCACCGCACCGGCCGCGATCGCATGCCCGGCGATCGACGCATCGTTTGCGCCGATCGGCGTGCCGCGTACGGCGAGCGCCGCGCGAATCGCGGCCGTGGCGTCCACTGCCGCGGAATCCCACGACAGCACGCCATCCAGCCGGGAAACGAAGGCCGTCACGAGTTCCGCATGCTTCGGGGACGCTCGTTTGCCAACCGCGCCGAAGCGCATCTCGGCGTAGGTAACGGCCGACACGACGATCCGGTGCTGCGCGTTGACGCACGACTGCAACCGCGACAGCACGACGGGTGGCCGCTCGCGCATGATGAACGAACAGATGTTCGTATCGAGCATGTAGAGCGTGGTCACCGGTTGGACTCCGTCGGGGCGTCGGCGTCGCCGGACAGATCGAAGCGACCGGACTCGATGACGGCCGGGCGTTCGGCAAGGAAATCGGCATCGGCCAGCGGTTCGTTCGCGAACGACAGCCACGTGGGACGTACCGGCCGCAACAGCAGCGTATCGCCCTCGCGGCGGATCTCGAGTTCCGTGACACCCTCGAACTCCATGTCCTTCGGGATGCGGATTGCCTGGTTACGGGCGTTCTTGAAAATGGAAACGGTGCGCATGAGCCACTCCATGGAAGTACGATGCGCCCATTCTAGACATATGCCGACATATGTCAATTTGGCGGGTGGCGAACTCGCGGTTGCGTCCCACGTTGTCGAGGATGTCTGATTCATGCTGGCGGCCTGTCGTCGATGAGAGAAGTGCCCCATTCTTCATGACGCAGGCCGCGCGGTCCATATACCGGACGGCAGATGCATGCGCATCGCAAGGCCGCGCGCACCGTCGCAGCGACGCCGCGTGCCCGGCCCCGTCAAGGCAACCGGAAAGTGTCAAAAAACGTATCGCGCTCGATCACGGTGAGCGCCGCGCGCTTGTGCGGGAAATCGAATTCCTTCAGCGTGTAGAACCCGAGCCGGTGCATGTACGCGATATGCCGCACGTGATCCACGCGCGGCTCGCCGACGAGCCGCTGCGTACGCGGCTCGTCGACGAACATGTAGTGCAGCACCCCGCTCCACCACGCATGCAGCTTGCCCGCGCTCTGGAAACGCGAATCGCCGATCAGCAGGTGCAGCCCGCGATCGTAGTCGTGCGCGTCGTAGAACGGCGCGAGGCGGTCCTCCTTCGCCCAGTAGAACTCGAAATAGCCGAACGGCGTGTCGTCGAAATAGCCGATCATCGGGTGCATGTGCGGGTCGGCCAGCCGTTCGGCGAGATACGCCGCATGCTCGTCGCGCGTGCCGCGCTGGTCCCAGAAATGCGCGACACGGTCGAGGTTCATCCAGCCGCTGAACAGGTCCGCGTGTGCATCGATGTCGACGGTGCGCAGGCTGAACGTCATCCCGACCTGCGGCATGTGGCGCGCATAGATCTCGCCAGCCGGCGACGGCGGCCGCACCGGATGCCGATGGCCGTTCGTGATCGCGTAGCGCAGCGGCATTCCGCCCGACGCGCTCGCCTTCAGCCACGGCCGCGGATTCTGCCAGAACGTCGTGCGCGACACGGTGAGCCGCAGCGTGTCGCCCGCGACTTGCGCGCCGTCGATCACGCCCTCGCGCACCGCACGCGCGACGTACGCCGCCACGGCCGCCGCATCGGCGCCGCCGCGCGGCACCGAGATCGTTGCCGCGTCGTACCGCGTGTCGGTGTTGAACAGCGCGACGAACGTCGCGAGCAGCGCGTCGGGTGTGTCGTCGGACCGCCATGCGTCGAGCGCATGCTCGACGACGGCCGCCGCCTGCCCGTGCGCGGCGCCGTCGAGCGCGGCGGCCGCTTCACCTTCGACCGCGTCGGCGGCGCCGGCCGGTTTCGTCAGCGTGTCTTGCATCACAATGCTCCCGCGTCGTGGCGGTCGGCGAGGACGTGCAGCCCGCGCTCGAGCGCCGGAAACAGGCTGCGCTGGAAGTTGTTCCAGCGCAGTTCGAGAATCGTGTCGTCCGGCGCGATCGGCGTGTCGAGCACGTCGCAGATCACCTCGCCGGAATCGATACCGTTGTCGACGTAGTGGAACGACGCACCCGTCATCGTCACGGGTTCGACCGCCGACGTGGCGCCAGTGGCCCAGTCGACGCGTTCGCCGCGCGCGCCGTGCAGCGCGTCGAGCGTCGCCCACGCGCCACGCCGCTGGTACGGCGAATCGTCGGCCGTGATGCCCGGGTGGATGTTCGCGATGCGCCGGTGAAAGCGCGCGCCCGGCCGCACGAGTTCGTCGAGGATCACGAGCAGCCCGTCGAGCACGACGATGTCCGCTTCGAGTTCGAGCAGGCGTTCGAGCACGCGGCGCTCGAACGCCTGTTTGCCGGCCACGCGCTCGCGCGCGTCGCGCGGCAGCCGCCGGTACGTCGACGCAATCGTGCAGAACAGTTCGTCGACCGGCCTGCCCTGCACCGTCAGGCCTTCCGGCAGGATCCACGGTCGGCCCGGGGTGCGCGCGAAACCGTAGTCGGCCACTTTCGCGCGGTCGGCGGGCGAGCCTTCGTCGTCGTCGACGATCACGCCCTGGAGCGTGTAGCGTTCGCCGAGCGGCGAATCGTTCAGGCGCTCGACGAGGAATTCGAGCGGCGCCTTCATGTAGCGCGTGCCGCCCCGATAAGCGACCGGCTGGCCGGCACGATCGGCCGCGCCGTTGCGCAGCGACTGGATGTAGACGAGATTTTTCTTCGGCATGGATGCGTCGTGGAAAAGCGGACGAAGGCGCCGCGGCCGCCCGCGCCGGCCACGAAGGCCGGCCGGCGAGCCGCGGCGCGCGACGTCACCAGTTGTATTTCGCGGTCGCGATTACCGTGCGGTCGGTCCCGAAAATGCAGACGTTGTTCGACTGGCAACCGCTGATGTAATGACGGTTGAACAGGTTCGTCCCGTTCACGGCGAAGCGCCAGTTACGCATGTCGTAATGCAGGCCCGCGTCGAACAGCGTGACGCTCGATACCGTCAGCGAGTTGTCGGCCGCACCGGCCGACGCGCTCTGGTAGCGAATGCCGCCGCCGAGGCCGAAGCCCGCGAGCGGCCCCGTGTGCCACGTCCAGTCGGTCCACAGCGACGCCATCTGGCGCGGCCGCGGGATATCGACCGGCCAGTTGTTCAGCGAGACGTCGTTCGCCTGCACGTTCTTCACGTCCTGATAGACGTACGACGCGATCACCGACAGGTTGCGCGTGACCTTGCCGGTCGCGCTCAACTCGATCCCGCGCGAGCGTACCTCGCCCGTCTGCACCGACTTCGTGCCGGTCGGGTCCTGGCTCGGCAGCGCCGACGTGAGCACGTTGGTCTGGTTGATCTGGTAGATCGCCGCGTTCAGCATCAGGTTCTTGCCGGGCGGCTGCCAGCGCAGGCCGGCTTCGATCTGCTTGCCGCGCGTCGGCTGCGGCAGCCCGCCGCCGACCAGGTTCACGCCGATCAGCGGATTGAACGACGTCGCGTAGCTGACGTACGGCGACAACCCGTAATCGCCCTGGTACGTGAGGCCGACGCGGCCGGTGAATGCCGTCACATCGGCCTTCGTCGACGTGCCGGCCGCGCGGTCGTCCTGCCGCAGGTTGACCCAGTCCTCGCGGCCGCCGAGCGTCAGCGTCCAGCGGTTCCACTTGATCTGATCCTGCGCGTACAGGCCGAACGTGTTCAGCGTCGTGTACGTGTTGGTGCGGAACGTCGCGTCGGGCGTGAACACCGCCGTCGTGACCGGCTGGTACACCGGGTTGTAGATGTTCAGCGGCGGCGCGGCGGCCAGCCATTCGCTGTCGGTCGCGGTCTGCCGGTTGTACTGGAAGCCGAGCAGCAGCGTGTGCTGGAGCGGGCCCGTGGCGAAGCGGCCCTCGAGGTTGTTGTCGATGTCGAAGCGGCTGTAGTTCATCTGGAACACGCCGGCCCAGCGCGACACGTCGGTCGTGCTGCCCTCGACGAAGCCGTTGCCGAACACCGAACCGTTGTCGAGCGACAGGTGCATCAGCCGCGTGTTCTGGCGGAACGTCCAGGCCGGCGTCAGGTTGCGCTCGAACTGGTAGCCGACCGACCACTGCTTCTTGCGGTAGTAGTTGAAATTCGGGTCGCCGCCGTAGACGTCCTTGTCGAGCTGCCCGTTCGGATTCGGCAGCACCGTGCCCTGCGCGGGCAGGAAGTTCGACGAGATGTCGCCCCAGTCCTGCAGGTAGGTCGCGGACAGCGTCAGCGACGTATCCGCGTCCGGGCGCCAGCGGAACGACGGCGCGAGCGCGACGCGCTGGTCGTTGTTCGGGCCCGTCAGCGCGTTGCCGTCGCGCGCGACGCCGACGAACCGGTACGCATACTTGCCGTCCGGATCGAGCTTGTCGCCAACGTCGATCATGAACTGCTTGCGCGCGTAGTTGCCGATCTGCACGCCCGCTTCGCGCACGCGCTCGCCGTCGGCGAGCTTGGTGTGCACGTCGATGATCGCGCCCGGATCGCCCGCGCCGTACAGCACCGAGGTCGGCCCGCGCAGCACGCTGATGCTGTCGATCATGTACGGATCGACGCGCCAGCTCGCGAGGTTGATCGTGTTCGGCACCTGCAGCCCGTTCACGTAGGCGGTCGGCGTGAAGCCGCGCAGCGCCGCGTACCAGTCGGAGCGGTTGTCCGAGCCGTACGACGAGAAGCCCGGCACGTAGCGCAGCGCCGCGTTCACGTCGGTGGCGCCGGTCATCTCGATCTGCTGTGCGGTGACGACGTTGATCGTCTGCGGGATCTCGTTGAGCGGCGTGTCGGTCTTGGTGCCGGTCGTGCTGCGCTTCGCGACGAGCCCGACCGTGCCGTCACCTGCCGAGGCCGCGTTGACGGTGATCGCCGGCAGCGTGCCGTTTTGCGCGCTGGTCGACGCATTCGCCGTCGCGCCGTTTTGCGCACTGCTGGCCGACGCCGCGGCGCCCGCGTTCACGGCCGGCGCCGTCTGGGCGTATGCGTGCCCTGCCGCCGTACCGAACGCCACGCTCGCCGCGGCTGCGATCGCACGCAAACGCGTGCCTGTTGCCCACTCCATCTTCTTCTGCTCCACTTTTTCATGCGGTCTCCGACCGCGCCTTTGTCAAAGAGCGAAAGCCATCCGGCCCGCGCTCACCCCGTTGTTCGGTCGTTTTTCGTGCGTTGCCCGGGCCGCGCCGTCGTCCTCGGCGAGCGCGATCCCGTCTTCGAGCGACGCGCAGATTTCGTCCGCGCGGCGCGCCAGTACCGACAGCAACGTGTCGGACAGGCCGTGGCTGTCTTCGCAGCAGCCTTGCAGGTAGATGCGCGGCGCGAAGTGCTCGGGCGTCGCGAGCAGGTAGTCGCGCGTGACGTCGCCGCGCGTGAGCGCATCGCCCAGATGCGGCGCGAGCCCTTCGAGCAGCGCCGAATGCGTGTCGCGGCGATAGCCGGTCGCGAGCACGAGCGCATCGAAACGCTCGACGCGCGTGGCGCCGCTCATCCGGTCGCGCAGCGTCAGCTCGATGCGGCCGTCGGCGGCGCGCACCGCGGCCTCGATCGCGCTGTTCGCGAGCAGCGCATGCCGCGGCGTGCCGTCGATGCGCTGCAGGTACAGCATTTCGTAGATCTGCTCGATCAGCGGCCGGTCGACCACCGCGTAGTTCGTGTCGCGATAGCGCTCGAGCAGCGCACGACGCGCGTCGTGCGGCTGCGCATAGACGACGTCGGTGAATTCGGGGCTGAAAATTTCGTTGACGAACGGGCTGTCGTCGGCCGGCTTCAACGCGCCGGCGCGCATCACGAGACTCGCGTCGACGTACGGGAAGCGGCGCGCGAGGTCGATGAACACCTCGGCCGCGCTCTGCCCCGCGCCGATCACCGCGACGCGGCGGCGTTCGCCGTCGGGCGACGCGACGAGCCGGTCGATGTCGGCCAGGTACGACGACGAATGGATCACGCGGTCGCGGCCGAGCGCGGCGAATGCATCCGGAATCGCCGGCGTGCCGCCGACGCCGATCGACAGCGCGCGCGTGACGCGCTGGCGCTCGTGGCCGGCCGCGTCGCGCGACAGCACGCGCAGCGCGTCGATCCTCGCGCCGTCGCCGCGCACCGGTTCGATCCCCAGCACCGTCTCGCTGTAATGGACGCGATCGTCGAACGCATCGGCGACCCAGCTCAGGTAATCGTGGAATTCGACGCGGGTCGGGTAGAAATTCTTCAGGTTGATGAATTCGTTCAGCCGACCGCGTTCGAACAGATAGTTGATGAACGTGTAGCGGCTCTTCGGATCGCGCATCGTCACGAGATCCTTCAGAAACGAAATCTGCATCCGGCAGTCGTCGAGCAGCATCCCGCGATGCCAGCCGAATTCCGGCTGGCGCTCGATGAAGCAATGGGCGAGCGTGTGCGCGCCGCCGCGCTCCGCGAGGCGCACGGCCAGCGCCAGATTCGACGGCCCGAAGCCGACGCCGATCAGGTCGAATACGGTTTCTCTCTGCATGTCTCAGCTCCCTTGTCGGTGAATCCGGCCCGTCAGACGTGACGGCCGGAGAAGAACGTCTCGCGCAGCGTGCGCATCCACAGCGGCTGCGCGTCGGCCAGCGCGAGACGGCGCTGCCGCGCGAAGCCATGCCGCGCGAGATGGTCGGCAACCCGCGTATGGCCGGCCGGAACGGCACAGCCGACCGCTTCGGTACGCAGGTCGTCGAGAAACAGGTAATGCACGACGGACGGCAGCCAGCCGGCCACGCGGTGCGCGCCGCGCCAGCGCGACTCGCCGACCAGCATCCGCAGCCCGCGGTCGTAGTCGCGCGCCGCAACGTGCGGCGCGAGCGCGTCCTCCTTCAGCCAGAACGCCTCGAAATACGCGAACGGCTCGCCGTCGAAACAGCCGTCGCGCACGCGCGGCTCCGCGAACCAGCGCGCGAGCCGTTCGGCGTCCTCGGCCGGCTGCCAGCCGCGCAGCGTGAAGCGCACGCCGAGCGCCGGCAGGTCGCGCGCATAGACGTCGCCGCGCGGTGCGGGCGGCCGGCGCGGATGACGCCGGCCGTCGGTGATCGTCGGCAGCGTCGCGCACGGCAGAGCCGGGCCGACGCGCCACAGGTCGGCCTGTTGCGCCCAGCCGTCGCGCAGGCAGCGGCCGCCGTCGGCGAGGACGCCGCTCGCGCGCAACGCGTCGAGCGCGACGGCCGGCCAGGCAGCCGGGTCGAGCCGGACCGCCGCGTGGCGCGCGCTGTCCGAAAACGCCGCGGCCAGTGCGGCCAGCAGCGCCCGCCGCTGGTCGGCCGGCGCCGCGCGATGGTTGTACGCGACGAGGCGCAGCGCGCCGTCGTCGCCGAGTTGCGCGCGCAGCAACTGCGCGCCGATGCCGTCGCCGTGCGCGACGCGGATCTCCGCGCCGTCGCGCACGGCGAACAGGCCGTCCGCGAACGCGAGCCGGTAGGTATCGAGCATCGTGAATCCGTCCGGACGCACTTCAGCCAGCATGGCGCGCCTCCTGTCCCGTTTCCGCTCGCGCATCGAGCCGCGCGCCGAGCGCCGCGAGCGTCGGCGCCGCGAACACGTCGGCGACCGTCAGCGCGTGACCGGCGCGGCCGGCCGCGTCGACGAAGCGCACGACGTCGAACGACGTCGCGCCGGCTTCGAACAGGTCGGCATCGGGCTCGGGAGCGGCCGTCGCGAACGTGTCGGACCACAGCGCGGCGAGCGCGGCGGCGGCATGCGACGGCATTGCATCGACTGGCGCTGCCGCGTGAGCGTGGGCGCCGAACGCGCCGTGCGTGGTTGCGCGCGCATCGGGTGCGCCGAGCGCTGCTTCCGACGCGCCGGCGAAACGCGCGACCTCGTCGTGATACAGCTCGACGAGCGCGTCGACGAAATCGCGCGCGAGCAATTCGTCCGCATACGAGAACGCGGCGCTCACGCGGCCGTCCGGATGCTCGACGACGTCCAGCTCCAGCGTGAACACGACGCGATGGCGCGTCTCGTTGAATTCGGCCAGCGACAGGCCGGCCCAGTCGCGTGCGGCGGCGCCGGTCGGGCGCAGGTAGTTGAACATCACCTGGAACAGCGGATTGGCCTGCGCGGCGCGCGGCGCACGCAGCGCGGCCACGACGTCGGCGAACGGCACGTCGGCATGCGCATACGCGGCGAGCGCCGTGTCGCGCACTTGCGCGAGCACGTCCGCGCGGCGCGCCGCCGGGCCGATCCGCGTACGCACGACGACTGAGTTGATGAACAGGCCGAGCGCGGCGCGGGCCGCGTCGCCCGTGAGCTCGCGCGTCGACGCCAGCACGCCGACCGGCTGGTCGGCCGCGCCCGTCGCGCGGAACAGCGCGGTGTTGAGCGCCGCGTGCAGCAGCATCGGCAGCGTCGCGTGCGAGGCCGATGCGGCGTCGCGCGCTGCGCGAATCAGTTGTGCGTCGAATTCGAACGCGATACGGGCCGCGCGCCATTGCGGCACGGCCGGCGCATCGGCGCGCTGCGGCAACACGCGCGACGGCAGATCCGCGAGCGCGTCGCGCCAGTACGCGACGCGCGCCGGATGGCATGGCGCGGGCAGCACGAGCGGGAGGGCCGGTCGGGCGGCTTGGTCGGCTTCGTCGGCCGGCGCGCCGCTGCGCTGCACGCGGGCGACATAGCGAGCTCGCACCGCGTCGAGCCACAGCTCGATCGATTCGCCATCCGACACGATGTGATGGATCGTCACCGACAGCACGTGGTCGTTCGCACCGAGCCGCAGCACACGAGCGCGCCACAGTGGCGCGTCGGCCAAGAGGTCGAACGGTGCGAGCGCATCCTCGTCGGTCAGCGCGGCCGCGCGGGCCAGCGCATCGGCTCGGGCCGACAGGTCGATCACCGGCAGCGCGACGGCCACGTCCGCGTCGATCCGCTGACCCGGCAGCGCGCCGTCGCGGGCGACGAGCCGCGCGCGCAGCGCCGGATGCACGGCCGCCGCATCCGAGAACGCCGCGCGCAGCGCATCGACGTCGAGCGGGCCGCGCACGCGCAGCGCGACCGGAATGTTGTACGCGGCGCTGTCCGGCTGCGCGCGCCACAGGAACCACAGGCCGAGCTGCGCGGGCGACAGCGGCCACACGCCGTGGGCGTCCGGTTTGGCCACGGCGATACCCGGCGCCGTGGCGCCCGCCTGCGCGGCGCGCGGCGCGTCGGCCACCTGCAGCGCGTACTGGGCAAGCACGGGCGCCTCGAACAGCGCGCGCACCGGCACGTCGCGGCCGAGCCGTTCGGCCACGCGCGTCGCCACGCGCACGGCCGCGAGCGAATGGCCGCCGAGATCGAAGAAATGATCGCCGCGACCGACGCGTTCCAGGTTCAACACGTCGCACCAGATCGCCGCGAGCGCGGCTTCGTCGCCGTCGCGCGGCGCCTCGTATGCGCGTTCGACACGCACGGGCGCCGGCAGCCGCGCACGGTCAACCTTGCTGTTCGCGTTGCGCGGCAGCGCATCGAGCACGATCAGTTGCGCGGGCACCATATAGTCGGGCAGCGTGCGGCGCAGATGCGCGTCGAGCGCCGCGGCTTCGACCGGCTGCGCGGCCGCCCGCGCCTCCGCCGTCAGCTCGACGTACGCGACAAGCTGCGCGAGCGCGCCCTGCCCGTGCACGACCGCACAGGCTTCGCGCACCGCGTCGTGCGCGGCAAGCTGCGCCTCGATTTCGCCGAGTTCGATGCGCAGGCCGCGCAGCTTCACCTGATGATCGACGCGGCCAATGAAGTCGAACACGCCGTCCGCGCGGCGCCGCACGAGGTCGCCGGTACGGTACAGCCGCGCGCCCGGCGCGCCGTACGGATCGGGCACGAAACGCTCGGCCGTCAGCGCCGGGCGGTCGAGGTAGCCGCGTGCGACGCCGATCCCCTCGCCGCCCAGATACAGTTCGCCGATCACGCCGACCGGCAGCGGATGCAGCCGCGCGTCGAGCACGTGCGCGGTGCGCGCGCCGACCAGCGTACCGATCGGCAAATACGCGGCGTCGCCGAGCTTCGCGAGATCGTCGCCGGGACGGAACATCCACAGCGTCGGCGTGATGACCGTTTCGGTCGGGCCGTAGCCGTTGACCACGCGCACGTTCGGCAGCGCGCGGCGCAGCATCGCGAACGCCTCGCGCGACGTCGCCTCGCCGCCGACGGTCAGCGAACGCAGCGTCGGCGGCGCGCCGTGCGCGAGCGCCCATTCTGCAAGCTGGGCGGCGCAGCCCGGCGGCACGTAGGTCATCGTCACGCCGTCGCGGATCATCATCGCGCAGGTCTGCGCGGGCGGCCACAGCACGTCGGCCGTCACCGACACGGCGGCGCCCGACATGTATTGCGAAAACCAGCCTTCGTGCGCACCGTCGAAATTGACCGACTGGAACAGCAGGAACACGTCGTTCTCGCCTGCGCCGTAGCGTTCGGCGATCGCCGCGCAGTGCAGCGCGAACGACGCGTGGTCGACGATCACGCCCTTCGGCTTGCCGGTCGAGCCCGACGTGTAGATCGCGTACGCCGCGTGGCCGGGCAGCACGTCCGGCAGCGCGACGTGCGCGGCTTCGTCGAGCGCATCGATTTCGTCCGCGCGCCAGATGCGCAATTCCGGCAATTCGGGCAGTGACGCGGCGCTCGCGGCGTCGGTCAGCACGTGCGCGATGTTCGCATCGCCGACGATCTGCGCGAGCCGCTCGCGCGGGTGCGCCGGGTCGAGCGGCACGAACGCGGCGCCGGACTTCAGCACCGCGATCAGCGCGACGAGCAGATCGACCGAGCGCTGTAGCGCGACGCCCACGCGCATCTCGGGCCGCACGCCGGCCGCCACCAGATGGCGCGCCAGGCGCGCGGCACGCGCATCGACTTCGCCGCGCGTCAATGCGCGATCGATATCGGCGACGCCGCGTGCATCGGGCCGCGCGTGCGCATGCGCGGCGATGCGCACGTGCACCGGCACGAACGGCTCGGTGGCGGCCGCGCCGGCCGGTGCGTTCCACGCGAAGAGCTGCGCGCGTTCGTCGGCAGGCAGCCAGTCGAGATCGCCGATCGGCGTGTCGGGACGCGCGAGCGCGTCGGTCAGCAGCGTGACGAAGCGCGAGGCCAGCCGTGCGATCGCATCCGCGTCGAACAGGTCGAGCGCGTAGATGAAGGCCGCGTCGAACGTGCCGTCCGGCGTCGCTTCGACGGACAGCGTCAGATCGAATTTCGCGGACGGCGTGCCCGACGGCAGCAGCGCGGCCGACGCCGCGCCGAGCGGCGGCAGCGCGCGGCGTTCGCCATACGCGGCCATCACCTGGAACAGCGGATGGTGGCTCGCGCTGCGCGGCACGCCGAGCGCGTCGACCACCTGCTCGAACGGCACGTCCTGGTGCATCTGCGCGTCGACGAGCGCGCGCTGCGTACGCGCGACCAGCGACGAGAAATCGCCGTGCGCGGGCACGTCGACGTCGATTGCCAGCGTATTGACGAAGAAGCCGATCAGGCCGGCGACTTCCGCGCGCTCGCGGTTCGCGGCCGGCACGCCGACGCAGATCCGCGCGTCGCCGGTCGCACGCGCCAGCAGCGCGTCGAGCGCGGCGAGCAGCACCGCGAACGGCGTCGCGCCGGACGCGGCCGCGAACGCGCGCAACTGCGCACCGACGCGCGCATCGAGCGAAAACACGTGACGCGCGCCGCGCGCACTGCGGCGGGCCGGCCGTGCGGCCGCGCCCGGCAGCGTCAGCACGCCGCGCTGCGGATCGAGCCGCTCGCGCCAGAACGCGAGCTGGCGGTCGCGCTCGCCGGCATCGAGCCAGCGGCGCTGCCACAGCGCGTAGTCGGCGTACTGGATCGGCAGCGGCGCGAGCGGCACCGGCTCGCCCGACGCATACGCGCGATAGAACGCCGCGAGCTCTTCCAGCATCACGCCCGACGACCAGCCGTCAGACACGATGTGATGCACGGTGAGCACGAGCCAGTGATGCGTCGCGTCGAAGCGCACCAGGTGCGCACGCACGAGCGGCGCGGTACCGAGGTCGAACGGTTCGGCTTCGTCGGCCGCCGCGACGGCTTCGGCGCGCGGCACGCGCTGCGCGTCCGGCAGCGCTTCGAGATCGGTTTCGCGCCACGGGCAGCGCAGCGGCGCGTGGATCGTTTGCGCGACGCCGTCCTGCGCTTCGTCGAAAGTCGTGCGCAGCGCCTCATGGCGCGCGATCAGCGCATCGCACGCGAGACGCAGCGCATGCCCGTCGAGCGGGCCCGTCAGCGCCAGGCGCTCGGTGATGTGGTACGCGTCCGGCGCATCGATCAGCCGCGCATGCAGCCATAGCCGCGTCTGCGCGAACGACGCCGGCACGCGGTCGCTGCGCGGCGTGCGCGGCGGAATCGGCAGCACGCGGAAATCGATGCCGGCCGCGCCGAGCTTGTCGATGAAGACCGCGCGCTGCGCGTCGGGCAGTTGCGCGAAACGCGTCGCGAGCGCGAGCCAGTCGGGTTGAACCTTCGTCATCCGTCGTCCTTATTGGGTTTCCAGTTCGCCGAGCAGCGCGTCGATCGCGCTCGCCGCATCGGTCTCGCCGCGCGCCGCGCAGGCCGCGTCGATCGCTTGCGCGCAGCGCGCGAGGGTGCGCGTGTCGAACAGCGTGCGCAGCGGCAGCGCGAGCCCCCAGTGCAGGTTCGCCTGCGCGTGAGCCTGCGTCGCGAGCAGCGAGTGGCCGCCGAGCAGGAAGAAATCGCCGTCGCGGCCGATCGCGTCCACGCGCAACACGCGCTGCCAAATCGCCGCGAGCGCGCGCTCGGTATCGGTCGCGAGCTCGACGGCTTCGGCCGCTTCGCGCACCGGCGCCGGCAGCGCATGGCGGTCGCACTTGCCGTTCGGCGTGACGGGCAATGCGTCCAGCTCGATCAACTGCGACGGCACCATGTACGCCGGCAGTTGCGCGCGCAGCGCGTCGAGCAGCGCCGCACGGTCGAGCGCGCCCGCGTCGCCGCGCGCGACATAGCCGATCAGTTGCTCGTCGCGCACGATCACGACCGCATCGTTCACGCCCGGCGCCGCGCGCAGCAGCGCCTCGATCTCGCCCGGCTCGATCCGCTGGCCGCGCAGCTTCACCTGCGTGTCGACACGCCCGAGGTAGTCGAGCGCGCCGTCCGCGCGCCGGCGCGCGAGGTCGCCGGTGCGGTACATGCGCGCGCCCGGCACGAACGGATCGGGCACGAAACGCTCGGCGGTCAGCGCCGGCCGGCCGAGATAGCCGCGCGCGAGGCCCGCGCCCGCGAGATACAGTTCGCCGGTCGCGCCGGCCGGCACCGGCTGCCACGCGGCATCGAGCACGTGCAGTTGCAGGTTCGCGATCGGATGGCCGATCGGCACCGCGACCGCTTGCGCGTCGTCGGGACCGCAGGTCCAGTGCGACACGTCGATCGCGGCCTCGGTCGGCCCGTACAGGTTCACGAGCGTCGCGTTCGGCAACAGGCGCGCCATCTTCGCGACGAGTTCGGGCGCCAGCGCCTCCCCGCTCGCGACGATCAGACGCACGCTGTCGCATTGCGCGGCGGCCGAGAAATCGTCGAGATGCGCGGCGAACGCGGCGAGCATCGACGGCACGAAATGCAGCACCGTCACGCCGTGCGCGTGGATCGCCGCGGCCAGACGCGCCGGATCGCGGTGGTCGCCCGGCGCGGCGATCGCGAGCTTCGCGCCGATCGCGAGCGGCCACACGAATTCCCACACCGACACGTCGAAGCCGAACGGCGTCTTGTGCAGCACGACGTCGTCGCGCGTCAGCCGGTATGCGTGCTGCATCCACGCGATCCGGTTCGCGAGCGCGCCATGCGTGTTGCCGGCGCCCTTCGGCTTGCCGGTCGAGCCGGACGTGTAGATCAGGTACGCGAGCTGCGCGTCGTCGACCGCGGCGGTTTCGCCATCGATATCGCCGGCCTCGTCAGCCAGCAGGTCGGCGACCGTCAGCAGTTGCGTATCGGCGCCCTCGCCCAGCGCGGCCTCGACCTGCTCGCGCAGATGCGCCTGCGTGATCGCGACGGCCGGCCGCGCGTCGCGCAGCAGGTACGCAATACGCTCGGCCGGATAGTCGGGATCGACCGGCAGGTACGCGGCGCCGGCCTTCAGCACGCCGACGAGCGCCATCACCATGTCGAACGAGCGCTCGACGCACAGCGCGACCGGCGTGTCCGGCCGCACGCCGCGCCGGCGCAGCGCGGCGGCGATGCGCGACGTGGCGGCGTCGAGTTCGCGATAGGTCGCGCGCTGCACGCGGCCTTGAGCGTCCGCGTATTCGAGCGCGATCGCGTCGGGCGTCGCCCGTGCCGCGTCGGCGAATTGCAGGTGCAGCGGCTGGCGTCGTTCGATCGGCCAGACATGTGCGGTGTCCTGCGCGCGGGCCAGCGCGTCGCGGGTCGCATCGTCGGCGATCGACAGCGTGCCGAGCAGCGCGTCGGGCGTACGGGCCAGCGCGTCGAGCGCGCAGGCGAACGCGCGATGCCAGGTCTCGACCTGACGCGCGTCGATGCGCGCGGTGTCGTAGCCGTAGTCGATCGTCAGTTCGGCGCCGCTTTCGATCACGAGCGTCAGCGCGAAATCGGTCGCTTCGATGCTGCGTACGTCGCTCAGCGCCAGCGCGCGCGGATCGGCATCACGCGCCGTGTCGTCCACCGGATAGTTCTCGAACACGACCAGCGTGTCGAACAGCGCGCCGCCCGAGCCGCGCGCCCAGCGCTGGATGTCGGCAAGCGGCGTGTGCGCGTGTTCGGCGGCCGCCGCGTTCTCGCGCTGCAGCGTTTGCAGCCAGTCGGCCGCGCGTTGCTGCGGCGCCGGCGCGGTGATGACCGGCAGCGTGTTGATGAAAAGACCGAGCACCGAGTCGACGTCCGCGAGCGCATCGGGACGGCCGGCGACGGTCGCGCCGAACGCGACGGCCAGCTGGTGCGTCATCCGCTGCAGCGCGAGCGCCCACGCGCCCTGCACCAGCGTGTTGACGGTCAGCTTCAGCGCGCGGGCCGTCTGCGCGACGCGCGCCGTCGTGTCGGCGTCGAGCGTCGCGCGCCATGTGACCATCTCGGCCTCCGCGCGATCGGCCGTGCGTTCCGCGATCAGCGTCGGGGCGTCGAGGCGCGCGAGGCGTTCGGTCCAGAAGCGTTCGTCGGCGTCGCGCTCGCGCGTGCCGAGCCATGCGATGAAGTCGCGATAGCGCAGCGCCGGGCGGCTCGCGAACGGCGACACGGCATCCGGGTCGCGATAGTCGCGCAGCACGTCGGCGAGCAGGCGCGCGGTACTCCAGCCGTCGAGCAGCACGTGGTGGCGCGTCCAGACGACGCGCCACGCGTCGTCCGTCACGCGGATCAGCGTGAGCCGCATCAGCGGCGGCTCGCGCCAGTCGAAGCCGCGCGTGCGGTCGGCCGCGAGCCACGCGTCGAAATCGGCGTCGAGCGTGTCGCCGCGCGTACGCCAGTCGAGCTGCTCGACCGGCATGCGCGCGTGACGATGCACGCATTGCAGCGGCGCGGCTTCGTCCGGCATCACGCTCGTACGCAGGATGTCGTGACGCGCGACGGACGCGTCGAACGCGGCCGCGAGCCGGTCGGCGTCCAGCGCGGTCGCGGTCGCGACGAGCTGGTTCACGTAGCTCGCGTGGCCGGGCGCGAACAGCGCATGGAACAGGATGCCCTGCTGCATCGGCGACAGCGGATACACATCGTCGATCGCGCGCCAGTCGAGCGGTGCGCGTTCGATCGCGGCCTGCGTGAGGCCGGCGGCCTGCGCGAGCGGGAAATCGCCCGGCGTCGCGCCGGCGCCGCGATGCGCGATGCGTGACGCGCATGCCTCGACGAGTTCGCGCAGCGCGTTTGCGAAGCGTTCGGCGAACGCGTCGATCGTCACGCGTTCGAATTGCGGCGCACCGTAGACCCAGTGCACCTTCAGCGTGCGCGCGCCGTCGCCGTCCGTGTCGAGGTACGCATGGATCGCGAGCGTATTGCCGAGCGGCCCGTTCGGATCGCGCTCGACGCCGGTGCCGCCGAAACGCGGGACGAGCGTCGCATCGCGAGGCGCGTCGAACTGGCCGAGATAGTTGAACGTGACGCGCGGGCGCGGCACGGCGGCCAGCGCCGCGCGCGTGGCCGCATCGCCGTAGTGCGCGAGCACGCCGAAGCCGAGCCCCTTGTGCGGCACCGCGCGCAGCGTGTCCTTGACCGCGCACAGCGTGTCGCGGGCCGTTGCTTCGACCGGCAGCGTCACCGGGTAATGGCTCGTCAGCCAGCCGATCGTGCGGCTGGCATCCGCGTCGTCGAACAGCGCTTCGCGGCCGTGCCCTTCGAGTTCGACCCGGCACGACGCGGCGCCGCGCGCGCCGGCCAGCGCCAATGCGAGCGCCGCGCCGAGCAGTTCGATCGTCTGCGTGCGATAGGCCGCGTGCGCGTCGGTCAGCGCGGCGCGGGTCAATGCCGGGTCGATCGTCTGCACGACGACGGCCGCATCGGCGTTCGTGGCCACGGCGTCGGGGTGATCGGGCGCGATGTCGTCACCCTGCGCCATGCCGGCCCAGTAGGCGGCTTCGGCCGCGAACGGCGACGCCGGTTCCGTCGCGGCACGCGTAAGCCGTGCGGCCCAGGCGTCCGCGCGCAGGCCCGGCGGCGACAGGCGCACCGGCGTGCGTTCGCATGCGGCGCGGTAGGCCGTGTCCAGGTCGTCGAGCAGGATGCGCCACGACACGCCGTCGACGATCGCGTGGTGAATCGCCAGATAGAGTCGCGTCGAACCGTCCGGCAGCCGTGCCGCGCACGCGCACGCGAGCGGCCCGCGGCCGAGATCGAGACGGCGTTGCAGCGCGTCGAAGCGGGCCAGCGCGTCGGCGTCGTCGCGTGCGGCGACTTCGACGAACGGCAGCGTGTCGTACGGCTTCGCCGCGTCGCTCGCGTGCCACGTGCCGTCGGCGCCGCGTGCGAAGCGCTGGCGGAATGCGTCGTGATGGGTGAGCAACGCGTCGAAGGCGCGCGCGAATGCATCCGCGTCGAACGCGCCGCGCACATCGAACGACACCGACTGGTTCCAGTGGCCGCGGTGCGGAATCCCGAGCGCGAAGAAGCGTTGTTGCGCGGGCGTCAGGATCGGCGTGGCAGCCGGCGTGACAGCCGTGGTCGCTGCTGCCGCGCCCACAGGTTGAGCGGCGCCGGCCGCGTCGTCCGTTTTCGCGACGCGTGCGAGTTCGGCGACGGTCGGCCCGTCGAACAGTTGCTTCGGCGTGAAGCGCACGCCGCGCTTGCGCGCCCGGGCGATCACCTGCAACACGAGGATCGAATCGCCGCCGAGCTCGAAGAAATTGTCGTCGCGGCCGACCTTCGGCGCTTTCAGCACGGCCTGCCAGACGTCGGCGAGCACCGTCTCGACCGCGCCCTGCGGCGCATCGCCCGGCGCGGCCGCGACCGGCACCGCCGCCCGTTCGCGCAATGCCGCGCGATCGATCTTGCCGTTCGCCGTCACCGGCAGGCGTGCGAGCGCGACGAACTGCGCGGGCACCATGTAGTCGGGCAGCGTCGCGGCGAGCGCGGCGCGCACCGCGGCTTCGTCGAACGCCGCGCCGTCGCGCATCACGACGAACGTCGCGAGCCGCAGGCGGCCATCGTGCTCGATCGCGAGCGTTTCGGCCTGCGCGATCGGGCCGGCCGCGCGCACGGCCGCGCTCACCTCGCCCGGCTCGACGCGGTAGCCGCGAATCTTCACTTGATCGTCGATGCGGCCCAGGAACGCAAGCCGGCCGTCCGCGCGCAACCGCACGCGGTCGCCCGTGCGATACAGCCGCGCGCCGGGCGTGAACGGATCGGGCACGAAGCGCTCGGCGGTTTGCGCGGGGCGCCCGAGGTAGCCGCGCGCGACGCCCGGCCCACCGAGGTACAGTTCGCCCGTCGCACCGGCCGGCACGCACGCGCCGAACGCGTCGAGCACCAGCGCGCGCGCATTCGGCAGCGGCAGCCCGAGCGGCACGCCGCTCGCGGGATCGCGCGCGTCGGCGGCGATCGACGCCGTATCGCACGCGATCGCGCCGACCGTCGCTTCGGTCGGCCCGTAATGGTTGATCACGCGGCAGGCCGGCGCGAGCGCGGCCAGCCGCGCGACGAGCGCCCACGTGAGCGTTTCGCCGCCCGTCACGAGCGCGTGGCGCGGCAGCACGTCGGCCGGCACGCGCGCGTCGAGCAGCGCTTGCAGATGGCTCGGCACGATCTTCAGCACGCCCACTTCACGGCGGCGCATTTCATCGGCGAACAGGTCCGGATCGAATGCGCACGCGGCCGGCAGCAGGTGCAGCGTGCGGCCCGCGCACAACGCGCCGAACAGCGTCGTGTGGCCGAGATCGGCCGCGACCGTCGAGACCATCGCGAACGATGCGTCGGGCGCGAACGCGAGTTCGTCGAGCATCCCCTGCACGTAATCGGCCAGCGCGCCGTGCGAGACGACGACGCCCTTCGGCGTGCCGGTCGAGCCCGACGTATAGATGAGGTACGCACCCTGCTCCGGGTGCGGCGCGACGCGCACGCCGGCCGCATGGGCGAGCGTCGCGTCCTGCGCGAGCGCGTCGACGTCGAGCGGCTGCGCGTCGATGCCGGCCGGCCACGCGGCCGGCTGCGCGACGAGCGCCCAGCGCGCGCCGCAGTCGGCCGCGGCCGCGGCGAGGCGGGCGGCCGGCTGCGCGGGGTCGAGCAGCACGGCCAGCGCGCCGGCTTTCAGCGCGCCCAGCAGGCCGACGACGAAACGCGCCGAACGCTCGATGCAGACGACGACCGCCGCTTCGGCGGCCACGCCGCGTTGCGCCAGCGCGCGTGCGATGCGGTTCGATACGTCGTCGAGTTCGGCGAACGTCAGCGATGCCGATGCGTCGGAAAGCGCGACGCGATGCGGATAAGCGGCCGCCTGCCGTGCGAACGCGGCGACGATGTCGGCATGTTCGACGCGCAGCGCACGGCCGTCGCGCGGCTGACGCGATGCAGCCGACGCATCGCACGGCAGCGCGGCCGTCGTGGCGTGCGGTTCATGCGCGGCGGATGCGACGAGCGCCGCATAGCTGTCGAGCCACGCGCGCGCGGTGTCGGCATCGATGCAGTCGGTCGCATACGCCGCGACCAGCTCGATCCCGTTCGCGTCGTCGGTGAAATCCAGCGCGAAGTCGAAGCGCGCGGCGAGATCCGGCCCCGGCGTCGCGACCGCGGTCGCGCCCGGCAGCACGCTGTCGTGCCGGGCGTCGAACTGCTGCGCGAACTTCACGCGCAGCCATTCGTCGCCGCGCTTGACGGGCGGCTTCACCGCATCGACGACGCGCTCGAACGGCACGTCCTGATGCGCGACCGCATCGAGCGCCGCGGTGCGCGCCGCATCGACGAGCGCGCGGAACGGCAGCGTCGGCGCCACGCGCACGCGCAGCGCGACCGTATTCAGGAAAAGACCCAGCAACGCGCGCGTTTCGGGGCGCTGGCGATGCGCGACCGGCACCGCGACGACGACGTCCGTTTCGCCGGTCACGCGCGACAGCCATGCGTCGAGCGCGGCCAGCAGCACCGTGAAGACGGTCGCCTGCGCGTCGCGTGCGAGTTGCCGCACGTCGGCCGCGACCGCATCGGGCAGGCGCACCGACACGCGCGCGCCGTGCAGCGTACGCACGGCGCCCGGCTGGCGATCGACCGGCAGCGCGAGCGGGCCCGGCACGTCGTGCAACGCGCCGCGCCAGTAGTCGAGCTGGCGCTCGCCCTCGCCGCCGGCCAGCATGTCGCGCTGCCAGTCCGCGTAGTCGGCGTACTGGATCGGCAACGCGGGCAGCGACGGTTCGCGGCCTTCGGCACAGGCGCGATACGCAGCCGACAGTTCGTCGAACGCGCAGCGCGAGCTCCAGCCGTCGGTGATCGCGTGATGCGCGGTCAGCAGCAGCCGGTGACGGTCGTCGGCGAGCACGACGAGCGTCGCGCGCAGCAGCGGGCCGCGCGCGAGGTCGAACGGCGCGGCCGCGTCGCGCTCGGCGAGACGCGCGGCTTGCGCGTCGCGGGCGGCCGGCGGCTGGTCGCGCAGATCGACGGCGGCGATCGACACCGGCAGATGCGCATGAATCCGCTGCATCACGACGCCGTCGTCGTTGTCGACCAGCGTCGTGCGCCATGCTTCGTGACGGCCGATCACGTGATCGAGCGCGCGCTGCAGCGCGTCGCGGTCGAGCGCCCCGTCGATCGTCCAGTGCGCGGCGATGTGATACGCGGCGCTCGCGTCACGCGTCTGCGCGAGCACCCAGAAGCGTTGCTGCGCGAGCGATGCCGCGCGATCGACGTATGGCGCGCCCGATACGGCCGCATCGGCCGGCGTGCGGCGCGCGGCAATCGTGGCCAGCGGTTCGCCGGTCTCGCGCTCCGCGCGATCGACGGTTTCGGCCAGTTCGGCAAGCGCCGGATCGGCGAACAGCGTGTCGAGCCGAAGGTTCACGCGCACGGCGGCACGGATCGCGGCCTGCAACTGCATCGCGGCGAGCGAATCGGCGCCGAGCGCGAAGAAGCGATCGTCGCGCGATGGCGTGACGTCGAGGCCCAGCAGCGTCTGCCAGAGGCCCGCGATCTGCTGTTCGGTCGGCGTGCGCGGCGCATCGCCCGCGGCTTGCGTCGTGTCGCGCGCGGCGGCAGCCTGCTGGGCGGCAATCCGCTGGGCGGCAATCCGCTCGCGCAGCGCGGCACGGTCGAGCTTGCCGTTCAGCGTGTACGGCAGCGCATCGCAACGCACGAACCGGTGCGGCTGCCACGCGGCCGGCAATTGCGCGGCCACGTGCGCCTTCAATGCGGCATCGTCGGCCGCCGCGCGCAACACGACGCACGCGATCAGCCGCGTCGGCCCGTTGGCGGTTTCGGCCAGCACGGCCGCGTCGGCCACGGCCGGGTGCGAGCGCAGGCATGCGGCGATTTCCGCCGGCTCCACGCGCACGCCGCGCACCTGGACCTGATCGTCGAGGCGGCCGAGATAGTCGAACGCGCCGTCGTCGCGCAGCCGTGCGAGGTCGCCGGTGCGATAGACGCGCGCGCCGGGCTCACCGTCCGCATCGGGAACGAAACGTTCGGCCGTGAACGCCGGGCGACCGTGATAACCGCGAGCGATGCACACGCCGCCGAGCAGCAGTTCGCCCACCCCGTCGGCGTCGGCGCCGTCGATGCGCGCAACGCGCGGGCCGATCGCGCGGCCGATCGGCAGCGACGCATACGCGTCGTCGGCGGCCAGCACCGGCGTCTCGCCCGGCTCCACCGGCCACAGCATCGGCGAAATCACGGCTTCGGTCGGCCCGTAACCGTTGATCAGGCGCACGGCCGGGAACGTGCGGCGCACGAATTCGAATGCCTGCTGCGGCAGCGCTTCGCCGCCGAACGCGAGCACGCGCAAGGCCGGCGGCACGCCGTCGCGTGCGGCGACGGCCGCGAACTCGCGCAGGTAAGCAGGCGGAAATGCGGCGACGTTGACCGCTTCGCGCACCATCAGCGCATGTGCGGCGTCCGGCGCGAACGGTTGCGGCGGCGCCACGACGATGCCGGCGCCGACCGCGAGCGGCGCGAGCCAGCATTCGTGCGCGGCGTCGAAGTTGACCGACGCGAAATGCAGCAGACGGTCGCCCGCCTCGATCGGCAGCGCGGCCGCGAGCGCGTCGCAGTGCGCGGCAAGCGGCCCGTGCTCGACGACCACCGCCTTCGGCGTGCCGGTCGAGCCCGACGTATAGATCATGTACGCGGCCGAACGCGGGTGCACGGCCACGGCATCGTCGTCGAACGCGTGATCCTGCGCGACGCCCGACGCTTCGGCCGCCACGTCGAACGCGTGTTCGAACGGCGTGCCGAGCGCCGCCCGGCCGGCGGCGTCGACGATGCCGTGCCGCAGTTGCGCATCCTGCACGATCCAGTCGAGGCGCGCGGCCGGATGGCGCGGATCGAGCGGCACGAACACGCCGCCGGCCTTCAGCACGGCCAGCAGCGCGACGAACAGTTCGCCGGAACGCTCGACGCACACGCCGACCCGCACTTCGGCGCCGACGCCGGCCGCGCGCAGTTGCCTGGCGAGTCGCGATGCACGTGCGTCGAGCGCACCGCGCGACAGGCGCAGGTCGTTCTGGAAAGGCACCGCGATGGCGGGCGCGTCGGGCGCGAGGCGCGCCAGTTCGCGGATTCGGTGATGCAGCGCAGTCGGGAAACTCGTCATGTGCGTGAAGTCCTTCGGTCCGGCCGCTTCGGCCAAGTCTCGGGGCCGCAAGGGGCGGCTTCACTGGTGTGACGAACGACGCAGCCGATTTTTTACCGTTTTGCGCGCAAAGTGCGTGCGACCGCTTTTTTTTGACGACGGGACTAAATATTTGCGCGGCCCGTTCGTCTATCAGGGAGGAAAGCCGCAACGGGGCTCGCCCCGCCCGCCGCTTTCGCGTCAGATTTGCCGTTTTCGCGTTATTGCCTGCCCTCCCTTTACCGACGTTGCCGATGACAGCCGCCCACGAGCCTTCTTCCCCGCCGTCCCTCGACGCTTCCCCCGGCCGCCCCGCGGCGCGCCTGATCCTCGCGCTGCTGCGCGAAAGCCGCGTGTCGCTCACGCTGGCGCTCACCGCGTGCGTGCTGAACGGCGTCGCGAGCGTGCTGCTCGTCGCGACGCTGAACCGCGCGCTGTCGCAACCGGGCGCCGCCGACGCGGCGCTCGCGTGGCGTTTCGCGCTGTGCGCGGTGATCGCGCTCGTCACGCGGATCGTGTCGGGCACGCTGTTCGCCCGGCTGTCGCAGGACACGATGGCGCGGCTGCGCGTGCATCTGGCGCGGCGCGTCGGCGCGGCCGAACTGCGCGACATCGAGCGCATCGGCGCGGCGCCCGTGCAGTCGGTGCTGACCGACGACGCGACCAACGTGTCGATGCTGTTCTTCGCGCTGCCGAACCTGGTCATGCACGGCTCGATCGTGTTCGGCTGCCTCGGCTATCTGGCGTGGCTGTCCTGGCCCGTGTGCCTGCTGGCGCTGGCCGCGATCATCGCCGGCTCGCTCGGCTATCACACCGGTGACCGCCGCGCGATCGCGGCGCTCGAAGCCGCCGGCCAGGCGCAGGACCGGCTGTTCGGCTATCTCGGCTCGCTGTTCTCCGGCGCGAAGGAGCTGAAGCTGCACGACGCGCGCGCCCGCCAGTTCGTCGACGGCCAGCTCGGCGCCGCGATCGGCGAGGTGCGCGACCACCGCCGCCGCGCGTTCAGCGCGTATGCGGTCGGGGTCGGCTGGATCATCTTCCTGTTCTACGTGTTTCTCGGCGTCGCGTCGTTCTGGCCGCAGCTCGGCGTGCATGCCGACCCGGCCGCGGCCGCCGGCTACGTCGTCGTGTTCCTGTTCATGCTCGTGCCGCTCGACGGCCTGCTGAACAACTTGCCGACCGTCAACGCGGCGCGCGTGTCGCTCACGCGGATCGAAGGCGTGATGGCCGAATTCGGCGCGCTGCGCACGGTGCCGCCCGCGGCCGATGCGCCCGACGTGCCGCCAGCCGGCGCCGTCACGCTGCGCGGCGTCACGCATGCGTATTTCCACGAACGCGACGAACGGATGTTCAGCATCGGGCCGATCGACCTGACGATCAAACCGGGCGAGCTCGTGTTCATCGTCGGCGGCAACGGCAGCGGCAAGACGACGCTCGCGAAGGTGCTGACGGGGCTGTACGAGCCCGAGCAAGGCACGATCGAGGTCGACGGCCGCACGATCGGCTGGCGCGAGCGCGCGGCCTACCGGCAGCGCTTCAGCGCGGTGTTCAACGATTTCCACCTGTTCGATGCGCTACTCGGCATCGTCGACCCCGACGATCCGTCGCGCGCGCAGGCCGATGCGCGGGCGAACGCGCTCGTCGCGAAACTCGCGCTCGACCACAAGGTGAAGGTCGTCGACGGCGCGTTCTCGACGCGCGCGCTGTCGACCGGGCAGCGCAAGCGGCTCGCGCTCGTCGTCGCGTATCTGGAGGATCGTCCGTTCTACCTGTTCGACGAATGGGCGGCCGATCAGGATCCGTCGTTCAAGGCCGTGTTCTACGAGCAACTGCTGCCGGAGCTGCGCGCGCGCGGCAAGGCCGTGATCGTGATCACGCACGACGACCGCTACTTCGATCTCGCCGACCGCCTGCTGAAGCTCGACAACGGGCGCATCGTCAGCGACACGCAGCCGGCGCGCCTGCGTGCGCAGGATGGCGTCGATGCGCTGAGCGCGTAACCCGACACGACGGTCGACGAGAAAAATCGCCGGCACGCTGCATTCATTGGCAGTGTGTCGGCGATTGTCGTTTCAGCGGGGAACGTTGCTGACGCGCGGTGAAAAGGAAAGGTGGAAACCGCGCGTCGTGAGGTCGGTCGCAACGCCCTGCTCGTCAAACGCAGCATCGTCCGCGGCTCGAAGCGCGCCGCGCGCTCAACGCACGGCCGGCAGCTTCAGCATCGTATCGGTCATCACGTCGGCCAGCTTCAGCGCCGACATCGGGCCGCCGAACCCCCAGATATTGCGCTCGATCAGCGCGATCCGGTGCGCCTTCAGCGCGGGCACGAAACGCCACACCGGCGAGTCGAGCTTCGCCGACAGCGGCACGTCCATCCCCGACGCCGTCACGAACAGCACGGCCAGGTCGCGCTGCCGCAGCAGATCGGCCGACGTCACGTACAGCGTGCCTTCCCGCGTCGGCTTCTTCGGCCACGGATCGAGCCCGAGCGCGCGCGCGAGGCCCGCCGACGTGCTGTTGCCCGTATAGGCCCAGTAACGGTCGGGCAGGCCAAGATCCTGCAGCAGCGCGACGCGCTCGCCGTGGCGGCCCGCGGCCGCGAGCCGCGCCGCATTGCGCGCGATGCCGGCGTCGAGTTGCGCTTCGACCGCCTGCGCGCGCGCGTCGCGGCCCGTGACCGCACCGATCGTCCGGAAGATCTGGCGCATCCAGTCGAGCTGCGTGACGGGCACGCCGCCTTCGGACACGTTCGGGCTGAACTGGAACAGGATCGTCGGCGCGATCCGGTCGAGCGCATCGAAGATCGGCGCATGCCGGAAACCGACGCCGATGATCAGGTCCGGCTTGACCGCCGCGATCGCCTCGAGCCCCGGCTCCTGCCGCGAGCCGATGTCGGTCACGTGCGCGAGCTGCTCGCTGCGATAACCGAGCCAGCCCGGGTAGAACGCGGTATCGGCCATCCCGACCGGCACGAGGTCGAGCGCGATCACGCTTTCCGCGAACATGAAGTCGAGCGCGACCACGCGCTGCGGCCGCACGGGCATCTTCGCGCTGGCCTGCGACACGACGGGATTGCCGGCCAGCGACACGGCGCCCTGTGTACCACGTGCATCGCCGGCGACGGAAGCCGCGGCGGCCAATGCGGAAAACGCGCCACAGCATGCGGCGCCGAGTGCCGCCGCGAGCGTGCCGAGCGCGTGACGGCGGCCGGCGTGCGTCACCGGCACGCGTCCTGCTCGGCCAGCGCCGCGTCGTCCATCGTCAGTAGCAGGGGGCAGCTTCCACACAGTTGCGTTTCTCCAGGAATTTCGTAGCGCAGGCAGCACACGCGGCGCGCGCGAAACGGCGTCGGCAGCAGCGGCGAGCGCGGCACCGCATCGCGCACGGGCTGGCGCAACGGATTCGATTCGCCGCGCACGCAGGTCGAACCGAACAGCCAGTCCGCATCGCGGACGGGATCGGCCGCGCACGGCAGCGAACGATACGTATCGAGCAGATAGTCGAGCAGGTTGCCCGCGTTGCTCCACAGCACGCGCGGCGTGACGCGGCCCATCGCCGCGAGCCGCTCGATCACCGCGCCGAGATGCGCGATGAGCCCCGCATAGCGCGGCTCCGGTTCGTCGCACGGCGCGCCGAGCGCATCGTTCGCGAAATACAGCGCGGCCGGCATCCCGTCGTCGAGCGCGACGAACGTGCGCTCGGGCGTCATGTCGAGCGGCCGGCCGAGCGTCAGCGCGGCGACGACGCCGGCCGGCGCCGCACGGCCGAAATAGTATTTGCTCCATTGCGACATCAGCGCGCGCGCATGCTGCGCGGGATCGCCGCCGTAATGGTCGACCATCGCGGCGAGCACGGCGTCGCGATGCGCGGGCAATTCGGCGACGGGCACGACGATACGGCCCGGCGCGTGCACGTGCGCATCGTCGGGCATGCCGAGCCAGACGACGTCGAGATGTTCGGCGAACGGTTGCGGCGCGAACGCCGAAAAGCGCGTGGCGCGCGCGCCGTCGAGCGCGGGCGTCATCGCCCCGCGCGCCGGGCGCGGCGCCCCTCGAGAATCAGCAGCCCGAGCAGGTACGGCGCGCCGATCAGCGCGGTCAGCACGCCGGCCGGCACTTCGCGCGGCGCGACGACCGTGCGCGCCGCGAGATCCGCGACGCCGAGGATCAGCGCACCGCACGCCGCCGCGAGCCACAGCCGTGTGCGATGCCGGCGCGCGCCGAGCATCGTCGCGACGTGCGGCGCCATCAGCCCGATGAAGCCGACCGGCCCGACCGCCGCGACGGCCGCGCACGCCGCGAGCGTCGCGATCGTCAGCGCGAGCGGCCGCAGCGCGGCCACCGGCAGGCCGAGCGCGGCCGCCTGATCGTCACCGAGCGCGAGCATGTCGAGCGGTTTCGCGAGCCACGCGAACACCGGCACCGCGAGCACGCACCACGGCAGCAGCATCGACACCTCGCCCCAACTGCGGCCATACGTGCCGCCGACGAGCCACACGACGAAGCGCGCGGGCTGCACGCTTTCCTGCGTGATCAGCCATTGCGCGAGCGTCGTCCACAATGCGCCGATCACGATGCCCGTCAGCGCAACCGCAAGCGGCGCGTAGCGATGCCGGTGATTCAGCGCGAGCGTGATCGCGAGCGACAGCCCGCCGCCGATCAGCGCGGCGGCGGCAAGCGTCACATGGCCCATCAGCGGCCACGTCGACAGCGCGAACAGCGTGACGAGCCCCGCGCCCTGCGTGACGCCGAGCACTTCGGGGCCCGCGAGCGGATTGCGTACGACGCTCTGCATCGCGACGCCGCTGACGGCCAGCAACGCGCCGGCGAGCAGCGCGCACAGCAGGCGCGGCATGCGCAGGTCGATCAGCATGCGCGCGAGCGCATCGTGACCGGACAGCGCGGCCGACCAGCGCGCGGGCGACAGCCACTCGGGGCCGGCCGACACGCCGACGAAAACGACCAGCACGCCCGCCACGACGAACAGCACGGTGCGCAGCGGCCAGCCGAGCCGTTCGAGCCAGCCGACGAGCCGCGTCGAGCCGCCGCCCGCCGCGCGTTCGGCATCCGCGTGCAGCACGCCCGACCACGCGGCGCCGCGCCGGATCATCGCGAGCATCAGCGGCGTGCCGACCAGCGCGATCGCGACGCCGGTCGACAGCGTCGCGTCGAGGCCCGACGCGAGCACCGCGCTGTCGGTGACGAGCACGAGCGCGCCGCCGGCGAGCGCCGACAGCGGCACCAGCACGCCGAGCCGCGCCGCACGCGCGCCGCGGATCTGGCGCAGCAGGTTCGGCGCGACGAGGCCGACGTACGACAGCGGGCCCGCGATGCTGACGGCCACGCTCGTGAACGCGACCGCGACGATCGTCGCGGCGAGCCGCGTCGCATCGACGCGCACGCCGGCCGCGGCCGCCGCATCGTCGCCGAGCGTGAGCGGATTCAGCGGCCGGATCACGAACGGCAGCGCGACGAGCGGCACGACGAGCCAGCGCGCGGCGAGCGCGAGGCCCGTCGCGCCCGGCTGGTACAGGCTGCCGTTGGTCCACAGCGCGGCGCCCGCGATGTTCTGCTCGAAGAACGCGAGTACGAGCGTCGATAGCGCCGCGAACAGCAGCATGCACACGCTGCCCGCGAGCACGAGCCGCAACGGCGTCGCGCGCCAACCGCCCGCCGCGACGATCGCGCACGCGGCGGCAGCGAGCCCGCAGACGAACAGCAGCGGCACCGACGCGACACCGGCCAACGCCGGCACCAGCATCGCCGCGAGCAGGCCGAGCTGGGCGCCGCCCGTCACGCCGAGCAGGTCGGGCGACGCGAGCGGGTTGCGCGTCAGCGATTGAAACAACGCGCCGGCGATGCCGAGGCAGCCGCCCGCGACGAGCGCGGCCGCGACGCGCGGCAGATTCAGGTCGAACAGGAACACGTGCGCGAGCGCGGCGGCATCGCTGCCGGGCGCCGCGTCCCACCACACGCGCAGATCGGGGGCGATCCGTAGCGCGGCGAGCAGCGCGATCAGCACGACGAGGCCGAGCGCAATCGCGCCGGCCCGCCCTGCGGTCGCCCGCTTGCCCGTCGCCGCGAGGCGCTTGCGCATCGCGAACGTCGTCATACCGCGAGATCCCGATCGAAAACGCCGGCCGCCTGCGGCGCGCCGTCGGCCGTCGGCCCGTAGGCCGGCACGCACATCGGCGCGCCCGTCTGCGGATGCGCGAGCTTCAGCATCTCGACGCCGAACGCCGCACGCAGCCGCGCCGGATCGAGCATCGCGTCGGGCGTGCCCTGCGCGACGAGGCGACCCGCGCGCATCAGCACGATCTCGTCGCTGTACGCGGCCGCCTGGTTCAGGTCGTGCAGCACCCACACGATCGTCAGCCCGCGCGCGCGGTTCAGCGCACGCAGCGCATCGAGGATGTCGAGCTGGTGATGGATGTCGAGGTAGGTCGTCGGTTCGTCGAGCAGCACGATCGGCGCCTGCTGCGCGAGCGCCATCGCGATCCACGCGCGCTGGCGTTCGCCGCCCGACAGCGCGCCGACGTCGCGCTCCGCGTCGCCCGCGAGGCCGCTCGTGTCGAGCGCCTCGTCGATCGCCGCATGATCGGCCCGCGACAGGCCGCGCAGGAAGCCGCCGTACGCATAGCGCCCGTACGCGACGAGTTCGCGCACCGTGAGGCCCGACGGAATCTGGTTGAACTGCGCGAGCATCGTCAGCTCGCGCGCGAGCGCGCGGCGGCGAAACGACGCGAGCGGCCGGCCGTTCACTTCGACATGGCCGGCACGCGCGGGCTGCAGGCCCGCCAGCGTGCGCAGCAGCGTGCTCTTGCCGCAGCCGTTCGGTCCGCACAGCGCGGTTACGCGGCCGGCCGCGATCGACAGGTCCAGCCCGTCGATCACGACATGGTCGCGATATCCCACCGACAGCCCGCGCGCGGCAAGCGCGGCGGTACTACGCGTCATCAATCCTCCGTTCGGTCGCGCGGGACCGTATAACTCTGCGCCATCGCGACGACGACCTTGCGCGGCCCCTCGAACGGGTCGCGCGCATGCGCGGTCAGCATGTTGTCGAGCATCAGCACGTCGCCGGTGCGCCACGGGAACACGATGCGCTGCTGGTCGAGCACGCCGCGGATCTGCGCGAGCGCGTCGGCCTCGAGCGGTTCGCCGTCGCCGTAATACACGTTGCGCGGCACGTTCTCCAGCCCGACCGCGTCGACGAGCGCTTCCTGCATGTCGTCGTCGAGCGCCGACAGGTGAAACAGGTTCGCCTGGTTGAACCATACGCGATCGCCCGTGCGCGGATGACGCGCGACGGCCTGGCAGCGTTCGCGCGTGCGCAGCAGCAGTTCGCCGTCGTCGTCGGTGCGCCATGCGCATTCGATCCCGCGCGCCGCGCACATCCGCTCGACCTCGGCCGGCTCGTCGGTGCCGAACGACTGCTGCCACGGCAGGTCGAGCCCCTGCCCGAAATTGCGCACGTACAGCAGCTCGCGCTTCTCGAAGCGCGCGACGAGCGCGGGATCGAGCGCGCGATACACGGCGCGGCTGTCCGCGATCGGCGTCGCCCCGCCCTTCGGCGCGGCGAGCGCGCAGTGGAACCAGATGCGCAGCGGCCATTCGCGCGTGTACGACTGCTCGTTGTGCAGCGGAATCGCGCGGTGCGGCGGGTATTCGGTCGACGTGTAGACCGCGCCCTCGACCTGGCTGCGCGGCGTCGACGCGTATTCATAACCGATCAGCGGATCGCCGAACGAGGCCGCGAATTGCTGGAATGCGTCGATCGACGGCACGCGAAAGCCCGTGAACAGCACGCCGCCCGCCCTCTCGAGCGTGTCGGCCGCGATCTCGCGCGCGAGCGGCGCGACCTCGTCGATCGACATCCCGTCGTTGCCGCGCGGCGACACGACGGTGGGCAGTCCCGGCTCGATACGCAGGTCGTCGAGCGTCGGCAACGAAAGCAGGGTCATGCAACGTCCTCTTCAGGTGGCGCGCCGCGCATGCGGCGCAACGGGTCACGACGCGCGCGTCGCGCGCTCGCCGTCCATCGCGCGGCGCAGGCTCGCGGGGCGCATGTCGGTCCAGACGGTCTCGATGTGCGCGAGGCAGTCAGCCTTCGGGCCGCTCACGCCCACTTCGCGCCAGCCGGCCGGCACGGGCCGGAACGTCGGCCAGATCGAATACTGTTCTTCGTCGTTGATGACGACCGTATAGACGAGATCGTCGGTGTCGGCGGAAGGCGTCGGGGCTTGCGTCATGATCGGAAATCGCTGGGCGGTTGAAGGAGGCGGAGCGGCGAATTCGGCCGCTCCTGTCTGATAGACGGTTGGCCGGCGCGTTTTTTTACCGCCGCCGCGCGCGGCCGCCCAGGAACACCGGGCAGGCGACGCCGCGATGGCACGCGTCGAGGCATTCCGCGCAGTGGCGCTCCGCGTCGCGCACCATGAAATGCACGAGCGTCTGCGACACGTTCAGCGCGCGCGCCGCGGTCTGCAGCGTTTCCTCGCGCAGCCGCACCATCTCGAATGCGGCCCGGCTGCGCGCCGGCAGGTCGTCGAGCGCGGCCCACACGCGCCGCAGCGTGTCGCGCGTCATCAGCGCGGCTTCCGGCGTCGGCTCGGGCGACGGCACGTCGAAGCCGTCGTCCTCTTCCGTGTGATAGATGTTTTCGAGGCTTTGCCGACGGCACGCGTCGATCGACGCATTGCGCACCATTCGCGTCACGTACGCGACCGGTTGGCGCACCGCCTCCTGGTTCGGGAATTCGACGAGCTTCACGAACACGTCGTGCACGACGTCCTCCGCGCGGCTCGCGCAGCCGACGAAGCCGCGCGCGACGTTGACGAGCATCGCGCGATGCGAGATCAGCACGTCGAGCAGCGCGCCCTGCGCACGGGGCTCGGCCGCCCGGCGCGCACGAGGCGCGGCGCGCGGCGGCAGGTCCGGATAACTGCCGAGGAACGGGTTCGCCGCTGCCGCCGCCGGTCGGTCGAGCACTTCCGCCATCGCCATCGATCTGCTCCGTCAAATTCCGAGATAGCGCAATTTAACGTAAACGCAAATCATTCTCAATCCGATTACACGATGACCCTTCCGGTTGTCGGGATTTGTCTGAACAATCGACGGAATCCATGTTTTGACGGATGGGACGCATCCGGCCCCCACCATCTGGCGGCGAGTTTGAAAAAACGCGACACGCCGGCGTTTCCCTTGCTCCGCGTGCAGCCGCTTCGGCCGCGCCCGCCGCCGTCAGTAGATAAACAACCGAATCGTCGCCGTCGCGTCGAATCGTCCGATCTTCGGCGGACCGAACGACTTCAGCACCGCGTCCATCAACACGCTCTGATTCATCACGTTGGACGCGAACTGAGCCAGCGTGAACTGCTGGTTGAACGGAATGGCCCTGCCCTGGCTGTCCTCGATGCCGATCCCGAAATTGCTGTCCTTCGCCGGCACCAGCAAACCGTTCTGGACCGGAAAACTCGTTTCGAAATATCCGTCCACCCGCACCGCGACGTTGCACTTCTTGGTCAACGACAACGAGAACCGCTTGCGCGGCACCGCCGGCAGGAAGCCGTTACCGGCCGCCTGCACCTGTCCGAAATTGACGATGCCCGGTTCGGGCGTCACCAGCACGTCGACGAAGCACGGCGTCGGCTTGAGGTTGCGCAGGCCGCTCAGGCGGTACTGGAAACTCGTGCCGAACGCATTCAGTCCGAATTCGCCGTCGAACTGGAATACCGTGTAGATGTCGCTCGGCGGCTGGACCCAGTTGCCCTTCTTGCGCACGACGACCTGGTAGTCGATGCTGATGTTCGTCCGCTGGCAACGCCCCCGATCGAAGTCGTACCGGCTGCACGGCGGCACCGCATACCCGGTAAACACCCCGCCGCCGCGATTGCTGGTCTTGTCGAAATAATCGACGCCCTTGTAACGGATGCCGATCTCGAGCCCCCATGCTGCAGGGTCCGTGCGATTCGGATTCGCGTAGAAGTAAATGTTGTCGACGACCTTCAGGCTGCCGGCGTCACCCAGATCCTTGTAGCAATACCCCGACGTCGTGCGCACCGGCGACACCCAGATCACGTAGCCGTCCGGCGCATCGGTCGGGTACGACGCCACGCCGCCGATCGGCTCGGTCAACGACGTCGCGCCGCTGTTGGTCAGGCAGCGCAGCGCCCACGCCGGCTGCACCGCCGCGACCAGCAGCGCGAGGACGACCCAGCGCAACCATGCCGCCGGCGACACCTGTTGACGCATGCCCGCGCTCATCGCTTCACGCTCTTGCACACACCCGCGTCGCACGCATATTCGACCGCCACCTGGCCGCCGTAATCGTCGATATGCGTGACGAACAGCGTCGACGGCGTCGCCGCCTTGAACGGCACGTCGGCCGTGCTCATCGGGCTCACCATCACCGGCTCGATCGGCACCGGCGTCTTCTGCGCGCCCGCGCTCACGTCGACGACCGTCACGTGGTACGGCGTCGGGTTGTCGAACACCAGCCTGTGCGCGGCCGCGTCGACGCGCAGCGTCATCGGCAGCGTCCAGTCCTCGTCGCGGGCGGGCTGCACGGCCTTCGGCCGGTAGAACAGCTTCATCTGCGTATGCAGCGCGATCTGCAGCGTGTTCGGCGTGTCGGTCTTCGGCGGCACTTCGCGGATGTTCAGATAGAACACCGTTTCGCGATCGGCCGGTAGCTCGGCGCCCGGCAGCTTCGCGATCCGCAGCACGTTGCGCTCGTTCGCCTCGACGCGCTGCAGCGGCGGCACGACCATCAGCGGCGACGTGACCCTGTTGCCCTTCGCGTCCTCCAGCCACGACTGCACGAGATACGGATACGTCGTGCTCTTGTTGGTGATCGTCACGATCGCGGCCTGTTCGCCTTCGTTGAAGATCACGCGCGTGCGATCGGGCACGATCGCCGCATGGGCGGCGCCCGCGAGCAGCGCGCCGGCGGCCGCGAGCGCGCACAGCGCGCGCCGCGGGAAAGAAAGGGCAAAGGAATTGTTCATCGCTGGATCCGTGAAATCATCGTTCGACGCGCGCGGCCGCCGCATGCGACTCGCCGGGCGTCCGGCACGTCACCGGAATCGGCGTGCCTTCGAGTTGGAGCTGGCTCGGCAGTGCGTCGATCGTGCAGAGCGTCCGTTCGCCCGCTCGCACCGCCAGCATGGATTTCGGCTGAACCTGGGTCAGGAACGCCGCACCGCCCTCGCCGACGATGCCGAGTTCCTTGCCGTTCGCCGCGTCCTGCACCGACGCGCCGAACGGCAGCGGCTTGCCGGCCGCGTCGGTCAGCGTCAGGTACAGATTGCTGCCGCGCGCGGCGGAGAATTCGACGAAGCCGATCGCGCCGTCGGTCAGCACCATGCGCTGGATCGGGTTCGTCACCTGCACTTCGAGCGGCAGCTTCTCGACGTTGACGGTCGCGTCGTACACGTTGTACGGCGAGATACCGTCGAGCACCGCGTAGCCGCGCGAATCGGTATGCGCAAGCGTGCCTGACAGCGGCACGTCGGGCACGCCGTCGGTCGACACCAGCAGCCGCGTGTCGCCCGCATTGCCGTTCGCGTGCGCCGACACGCCGTACTGCGTCGCGACGAACGAGCCGTCGACCTCGAGCGACGCGGCCGCATACGCATTGGCGAGCGTCGATGCCTGCGCGGTGAGCTGGTACGCCGACGTGCGCTGGCGGAAGCTCGCGTTCGCCGATGCACGCCCGTCGGTCTCGCCCGCATTGACCTGATACGTGCGGCCGGCCGGATCGTCGTAGATGTAGCCGGCGTTCACGCTGGTGCTGCCGCTGCCCGTCGTCAGGTTCGACGTGACGGTGTGGCGGCCGCCGATCGGCAGCGTCGCGGTGACCGAGAACTGGTTGCCGCTCGCGCCCGCGCTCTGCGTGCGAAATGCCGACACGCTGACGTTCAGGTTGCGCAGCGTGCCGATCGAGAACGCACGCGTGAGCGTCAGGCCGACCCGCTGCTCGGACGCACGCGCCCAGTAGGTCGTCTGGTCGTACGAGAAATAGGTCGACGTGTCGCCGAAGCGCTTCGACAGCGTCGCCGAATAGCGCTGCTTGCTGTTGGCGAGGCCGTACGCGGTCGGATCGCCCGAGAATTGCGCGAAGTTCGTGTACTCGCGCTCGGAGAAGCGGTAGCCGAAGAAGCGCACGTCGGCATCGAGCCCGTCGAAGTGCTTCGAATAGTTGATGCGATACGAGTTGCCGTTGCGTGTCGCGCCGTTCCACCACAGGCGCGCCCGAGCATGCGTGACGTCGGCCGACACCGCGCCGAACGCGCCGAAATCGCGGCCGACGCCGAGCGCGACCGACGTGTAGCCCGACGCGGCGATGAAGCCGCCATAGGCGGTGATGTCGAACGGCAGCCCGTACGCGATCTCGCCGAAGCCGAAGAACGGCGCGATGCCGGCGCCGCCGAACAGGCGCGGCTTGCCGACCGCGGCCTTGTAGCGCAACTGCCCGGTGCGCGCGAGGAACGGCACGGCGGCCGTCGTCACCTGGAAGCGCTGCACGCTGCCGTCCTCTTCCTCGACCGCCACGTCGAGCGTGCCCTGCACGCTCGTGTTGATGTTCTGCAGCGCGAACGCGCCCGGCGACACGCGCGTCACGTACAGCACGCGGCCGGCCTGCGACACCGTCACGGTCGCGTTGGTGCGCGCGACACCCGAGATCAGCGGCGCATAGCCGCGCAGCGACGGCGGCAGCATGCGGTCGTCGCTGCGGATCGACGCACCCGTCAGCGCGAACGTGTCGAAAATGTCGGAGCTCAGGTAGTCGTCGCCGAACGTCACCGTCGATTCGATCGACGGCAGCGCGCGAAAGGCATACAGCCGGCTGAAGCGGAACGTGCGGTCCGCGTACGCGGTGTTCCCCACGTTCGATTGCGCCTGGTAGTCGCCGCGAAAGCGCCACGCATTCCAGTTCGCGCCGACCGTCCCGTAGGCCTGGATCGAATTCGTCTGCCCGCCGCCCGAGCCGAAGTTGCGGTTCGTGTTCGCGATCACGCGATAGTCGAGCATCGCACCCGGAATGCCTTCGGACCAGCGCGCCGGCGGCAGGTAGGTCGAATCGGTGAACTCGAGCGCGGCCTGCGGAATCGTGATCTTGAGCCGCCCGTCGCTTTTCAGGTAACGCACGGTCGCGCCCTCGATCGCGCCGAGGTCGACGCAACGCCCGCCTTGGAAGCGCGGCAGATCCTTCACGAGCGACGGCTTCAGCCCGAACTGCGCGACGAGCTCCGGCCGCAGGCACGGCTTGCCCGCGCCCGATGCGTCGAGCGCGATGAACTCGATCGATTGCAGCCCGTAGAACAGGTCGTTGACCTGCACGTCGAGCATGTATTCGCCCGGCAACGTGAAGTCGGGCTGCGAGAACTGCGACAGGTCGACGTTGTTCGTACCGCCGATGTCGAGGAACGACGAATTGAATTCCGTCGCCTGGCTCTGGCTGCCGACGACCAGCACGGAGACGCAAAGGAAGGAATGTCTGATTCGCACGCGGCGCTACCGGGAGTCCAGGGAGAAGGAAAACGGGGGGAAGATGACGGAGGAAGGGATGCACGCCTCCCTCCTCCGGTACGGACGCTTACTGGTAGCGGACCGTGAAGTTCGCGACGCCGTCCGCGGTACCCGGCGTCACGCCGGCTGCCGTCGCTTCGTACATCGCCGCGAAGCGCGCGATGTTCGTGCCGTTCTGCAGCACCGTCGGCGCCTTCTGCTCGGCGCCGTTGTCGAGGTACTCGCCCGACGCGGCCTGCAGGCGGATGCCGACGTTGGTTGCCGAACCGATCGTGGCGAGCAGCTTCGGCTGGCCGGCGCTCGACGTACCCGTGAACGTGAAGTACGCGTTCTTCGCGACGCTGGTGTCGCAATCGGTCAGCTTGATGTCGAAGTTGGTCGGCGTGGACTTGTCGCCGGCCTGCTTGAACACGTTGGTCGGCACCTTGCCGAGGTTCACGGTCTGGTTGACCGAGCCCGAGTCGATGCCGCATGCGCCCGCGACGATCTCGCCGGTGAAGTTGATCGTGCCGGTGCCCGCCGCGAAGGCCGAGGTGGACAGGGCCGCGAGTGCGACAGCGGTCAGGATGGTTTTTTTCATGAAGTTTCCCGTAAGGAGTGCAAATGGAATGAATGACGTGGCGGACGCAAACGGCAGCGTGTGGTGGCTCCCGTCCGTCACGAGGCGGCATTATCGAGATAACCGCGAAAGATTTCTGTAAATCATTGTCAAATACATCTGACAATGTTCGATTTACCCCTCTAAAACTTCATTCCTTCCTTTCCATTTTCAATTCCCGCCTTTTCATCCGCAGTCCTTTTTTATTTTTCGGAAATTGTTGAAGATTAAGGAAATTTCTTGCCGACAATCTCTGGCGCGCTGCTCATCCTTGCCTGCATTGGGTTGCACGGGAGCACCATTCAAAAGACAAAACATTGTCCAAAGCCGCCACCGTTGTCATATCGCAACGCGAATATCACGCCATTTTCAACTGACAGGAAATTAACGACGGCATTCCATCGACATGGATTTATCGCGCAAACGATTGCGAAAAGCATACAAACGTTTTACCGCGACACTTTGTCGCCGCCATTAATTCCAATGCATTGATTAATTCGATCGTCAATTGCCGATCGTGAAACCGCATGCAGGCGCGGCCGCTGGAACGCGGCTGGCATGCCGGATTGGGCGAAATGAAAAAGCGCGGAGACGGTCCGCCGAACGGCGAAAGGAGGCGCCGATCGCGATCGGCGGCACGGCGGGCGGTACGCCCTGTCGAAGCGGCGGCCGAACGTCGAAGCGCGTGGCCGCCGTGAAGTCGCCCGACACGCGGCGTCGGGCGACGAATCGCACGTCACGCGGAAGCCGCGGCCTCCGCCGTTGCCGGCGCCCAGCCGCCGCCGAGCGCACGGTACAGCGCGATCGCGTTCGCGAGCTTGAGCTGCCTGAGCCGGATCAGTTCCTGCCCCGACTCGTACGTGCTGCGCTGGGCGTCGAGCAGTTCGAGATAAGTCGCGACGCCGCCCGCGTAGCGACGCTCCGCCAGCTTCAGCCGCGCGCCGTCCGCCTCATATACATCCTGCTGCGCGGCGAGCTGCCGGTCGATCCAGTCGCGCGCGGCGAACGCATCGGCCACTTCGCGAAACGCGGTCTGCACCGCCTTCTCGTATTCGGCAACGGCGATGTCCTTGCGTGCGTTGGCGACGTCGAGGTTCGCGCGATTGCGGCCGCCCGCGAAAATCGGCAGCGTGATGCGCGGCGCGAACGTCCACACGCTCGTGCCAGCCGCGAACAGGCTCGAGAACGCGTCGCTCACCGAGCCGTAGTCCGTCGTCAGCGCGATGCGCGGGAAGAACGCCGCGCGCGCCGCGCCAATGTTCGCGTTCGCGGCCTTCAGCCGTGCCTCGGCCTGCCGGATGTCCGGCCGCCGTTCGAGCAATGCGCTCGGCGCACCGGGCGCCACGGGCGCGATCGACAGCGCGTCGAGCGCGCTCGGGCCGTCGGGCACGTGGCGCGCGAAGTCGCCCGCCAGCAATTGCAGCGCCCGTACGGCCTGCGCATGCTCGCGCTGCAGCGCGGCCTGCGACGCGCGCGCGGACGCCACCAGCATCTCGGCCGAGCGCAGCTCGATCGCGTCGCTCGTGCCGGCCGCATAGCGGCGTTGCGTGAGCGCGGCCATCCGCTCGCGCGCATCGAGCGTGCGCTGAGCGAGCGCCAGTTGCTCGTGCAACGATCGTTCCGAAACGTACGCGCCCGCCACTTCGGCGATCACGCCGATGCGGACCGTGCGCTGCGCGTCGGCCGTCGCGAAATATTCGGCGAGCGCCGCGTCGGACAGGTTGCGCACGCGGCCGAACAGGTCGAGCTCGTATGCGCTGACGCCGACGCCCGCGCGGTACAGCCCGCTGATCGCGCTTTCGCGCACGACCGGATCGTACTGGCGCGCGCGTTCATAGCCGAGATTCGCATCGACCGACGGCATCAGGTCCGCACGCTGCACGCCGTACAGCGCGCGCGCTTCCTCGAGCCGGCCGGCCGCGATCCGCAGGTCGCGATTGTTCGCGAGCGCCGCGTCGATCCACGCCTGCAGCGCCGGATCGGTGAAATACGCATGCCAGTCGTCGAGCAGCGCCGCATCCTGCGCCGCGGCCAACGCGCCGGCCGGTGTCGTACCGCCGTCGACCGGCGCATAGGTCGCCGGCACCGGCGCCGCCGGGCGCTCGTAACGCGGCGCGAGCGAGCACCCGGCGAGCGCGAGCGCGGCGGCCAGCGCCGCCGGAAGCCGCCGCGCGACGCGTGCATTCAGCGCGAACATCATGGTTGCGAACCCTCCATCGTCGTCGGCTGCGCGCCGCCGCGCCGGCGCGGGCCGACGTCGAACAGGCGGCCGACGATCACGAAAAACAGCGGGACGAGAAACACCGCGAGCACGGTCGCCGTGATCACGCCGCCGAGCACGCCGGTGCCGATCGCCGTCTGCGCGCCGGACGCGGCGCCCGATGCGAACGCGAGCGGCAGCACGCCGACGCCGAACGCGAGCGACGTCATCACGATCGGCCGCAGCCGCAGGCGCGCGGCCTCGAGCGCCGCGTCGACGAGCGACATGCGCTGCGCGACGAGATCCTTCGCGACTTCGACGATCAGGATCGCGTTCTTCGCGGACAGCCCGATCGTCGCGATCAACCCCACCTTGAAATAGATGTCGTTCGGCATCGCGCGCAGCGTGACGCCGAGCACCGCGCCGATCACGCCGAGCGGCACGACCAGCATCACCGCGAACGGAATCGACCAGCTCTCGTAGAGCGCCGCGAGCGCGAGGAACACGACCAGCACCGACAGCGCGAACAGCATCGGCGCCTGCGCGCCCGACAGCCGCTCCTCGAACGACTGACCCGACCACGCATAGCCGATGCCGGCCGGCAGTTTCGCGGCGATCCGCTCGATCGCGCTCATCGCCTCGCCGCTGCTGTGGCCGGCCGCGGCCGAGCCGTTGATCGTGAACGACGGGTAACCGTTGTAGCGCGTGAGCTGCGGCGGCCCGAGCGTCCAGTGCAGCGTCGTGAACGCCGCGAGCGGCACCATCTCGCCGCGCGCATTGCGCACGCGCAGCTTCTTCACGTCGTCAGGATCGAGCCGGTGCCGCCCGTCGGCCTGCACCATCACGCGCCGCACCTGCGTGCCGTGCATGAAGTCGCCGATATAGTCGGAGCCGAACATCACCGCGAGCGTCGTGTTGATCTCGTCCATCGACACGCCGAGCGCGGACGCCTTCGCGCGATCGATGTCGAGCTTCAGTTGCGGCGCGTCCTGCGTGCCCGCGAACATCAGATCGGTGAGCGCACGATCCTTGCCGCCCGCCGCGAGCAGTTGCTCGCGCGCGGCGCTGAACGTCGCGTAGTCGAGCCCGCCGCGGTTCTGCAGCCGGAAGTCGAAGCCGCTCGACGAACCGAGATCGGGCAGCGCCGGCGAGTTCATCGCGAACACCGTCGTGTTCGGCGTGCCCGCGAAGCGTTCGTTGATGCGCGCGACGATCGCTTGCACGTGATCGCGCGCGGCCTTGCGCGCCTTCCAGTTCTTCAGCGTGACGAAGATCATCCCGCCGTTCGGCCCTTCGCCGTACAGGTTGAAGCCGCCGAGCGCATAGGTATAGGCGGCCGGCTCGTCGCGGCGGATGGCCGACTCCACTTCGCGCACGCTCTGCATCGTTTCCGCGAGCGGCGTGCCTTGCGGGCGGATCACCATCACCATGAAGTTGCCCTGATCCTCGTCCGGCAGGAACGCGGTCGGCAGTTGCGTGAGCATCAGCGCGGCGGCCGCGGTCAGCGCGCCGTACACGACGAGCCAGCGTACCGGCTTCTTCAGCATCGCGCCGACCCGCGTCGCGTAGCGCTGCGTCGCCCGCGCGACGAAGCGGTTGAACCCGCCGAAGAAGCCGCGCTTCTCGTGATGGTCGCCGGACACCGGCTTGAGCAGCGTCGCGCACAGCGCGGGCGTCAGCGACAGCGCGAGGAAGGCCGAGAAGCCGATCGACACCGCGAGCGACAGCGCGAACTGCCGATAGATGTTGCCCACCGCGCCGCCGAAGAACGCCATCGGCACGAACACCGACGTGAGCACCACGGTGATCCCGACGATCGCGCCGCTGATTTGCCGCATCGCCTTGACGGTCGCGTCGTACGGCCCGAGCCCTTCCTCGACCATCAGCCGCTCGACGTTCTCGACGACGACGATCGCGTCGTCGACGAGGATGCCGATCGCGAGCACCATCCCGAACATCGTCAGCACGTTGATCGAGAAGCCGGCCGCGTACATCACGCCGAACGTGCCCGCGAGCGCGACCGGCACGACGAGCGTCGGAATCAGCGTCGCGCGCAGGTTCTGCATGAACAGGAACATCACCAGGAACACCAGCACGCCGGCCTCGATCAGCGTCGTGACGACCTTGTTCATCGACACGCGCACGAACGACGACGTCTCGTACGGGATCTGGTATTTCACGCCCGGCGGAAAGTACTTCGACAGCTCGTCCATCGTCGCGCGCACGCGCTTCTCGGTGGACACCGCGTTCGAGCCCGGCGCGAGCTTGATGCCCATCCCGGTCGCGACCTTGCCGTTCACGTACGACGGATAGTTGTAGTCGTTGCCGCCGAATTCGATGCGCGCGACGTCGCGCAGGAACAGCGCGGAGCCGTCCGGCCGCGCGCGCAGCGCGATCGCGCCGAAATCGGCCGGCGTCTTCAGCGGCGCGTCCGCGAACACGGTCGCCGCGATCGGCGCGCTGTCCGGCACCGCGCTGCGGCCGATGTCGCCGATCGTCACGCGCGCGTTGTGCGCGCGCACGGCCGACGCGATGTCCGACGCGGTGAGGCCGTGCCCGGCCAGCTTCACCGGGTCGGGCCAGATCCGCATCGCGTATTCGGCGCCCCAGAACTGCACCTTGCCGACACCCTCGACGCGGCGCAGCGCCTGCACGACGTTCGCCGACGCATACTCGCCGAGTTGCACGTCGGTCATCCGGCCGTCGTCGGACGTCAGCGACACGACGAGCTGGATGTTGTCGGCGGCCTTCTCGACCTGGATGCCGTCGCGGCGCACGGGCTCGGGCAGGCGCGCATCGACCGTCTTCAGCCGGTTCTGCACTTCCACGGCCGCGAGATCGGCGTTCACGCCCTGCTTGAACGTCAGGTACAGCGACGCCGCCCCGGCGCTGCTCGTCGCGGACGTATACAGCAATCCCGGCGCGCCGTTCATTTCGCGCTCGATCAGCGCGGTCACCGATTCCTCGACGACTTGCGCTGACGCGCCCGGGTACGCCGCATAGATGCTGACGACGGGCGGCGCGATGTCCGGGTACTGCGCCACGGGCAGCGCGCGGATCGCGAACAGGCCGCCCAGCATGATGAAGATGGCGATCACCCACGCGAAGACGGGGCGATCGATGAAGAAACGTGCCATGTTGGTTTGAACCGGTCAGGTTTGACGGGCGGCCGCCTGCGAAGCGGCCGCTGCCGGCGCCGCCTTCGACCGCGGCGCCTTTTCGACGGGCTTGACGGTGGTATCCGGCGCGAACTGCGCGGCGTCGTCGACGATCACGCGCTCGCCGCCCGCGAGGCCGCGCGTGATGCGCCAGTCGTGGCCGCTCATCTGGTCGGCCGTGACCTCGACATCCTTGACCTTGCCGTTCGCGCCCACCACACGCACCGACGTACGGTCGGCGGTACGCAGCAGCGCGTCGCGCGGCACGAGGATCGCCCGCTGGTCGACCGCCGTGTCGAGCGCGATCCGCACATATGCGCCGGGCAGCAGCTCGCGCTCCGGATTCGGGAACAGCGCGCGCATCGCGACGGTGTCGGTGGTCGGATCGACCGCGAGATCGCTGAACAGCAGCTTGCCCTTCAGCGGATATGCGGTGCCGTCCGCGCGCAGCAGCGTCACCGCGATGTCGTGCTGCGCGATGCCCGTCGCGCGCCCGCTCTTCACCGCGCGACGCAATGCGTCCACGTCGGCGGCCGGCTGCGAGAAGTTCACGTAGATCGGATCGAGCTGCTCGACGGTCGTCAGCGGCGTCGCCTGGTCCTGGCCGACGAGCGCGCCCTCGGTCACGAGCGCGCGCCGTGCGCGGCCCGCGATCGGCGCGGTGACGGTCGCGTAGTCGAGCTGCAGTTGCGCCCGCGCGAGTTCCGCCTTCGCCGAGGCGACCTCGGCCTTCGCCTGCGTGTCGGCCGCGACGGCCTCGGTGTGGTCGCGCTCGCTCACCGCGCGATCGCGCACGAGATCGTCGTAACGGCGGCGCTTGTCGGTCGCCGCGAGCGCGGCGGCCTGCGCCTTCGCGAGCGCGCCCTGCGCGGCGTCGCGGGCGGCCTTCAGCGGTGCGGGATCGATGCGGAACAGCACCGCGCCCTGCTTCACTTCCTGGCCTTCCTCGTAGGTGCGCGCGGTGACGATGCCCGCGACCCGCGCGCGGACTTCCGCCTGCCGGTATGCGTCCAGCCGGCCCGGCAGCTCGACGGTCATCGGCACCGCCGTCGGGCGCACCGTCACGACGGCGGCCTGCTTCGCGGCCTCCGGCGCGGCGTCCTCGTCGCCCTTTCCGCATCCGCCCACCGCCAGCAGGGCCGCGAGCGCGAACGGCGCCAGCCGCGTGCGGCGCCACAGGGTGCGTTTGTTATTCATGTTCTGACCTCGGAACGTTCGCCGCCGATACAATGCGGCGGCTCAGGGTGGCCGATTATAATCAGTCATGTCTGATTAAATACAGGCTCCTTCAATCTGACCGACACACTGTCTCAATAAAACGACAGCGAACTGTAAGGAATTTCACGACATGGCCCGCAAGACCCGGGAAGAATCGCTCGCCATCAAGCACCGGATCCTCGACGCCGCCGAGCTCGTGCTGCTCGAGCGAGGCGTCGCGCAAACCGCGATGGCGGACCTCGCCGAGGCCGCCGGGATGTCGCGGGGCGCCGTCTACGGCCATTACCGCAACAAGATGGAAGTCTGTCTGGCGATGTGCGACCGCGCGTTCGCGCGCACGTCGGAAGGTTTCGACGCCGGCGACGGCCTGCCGCCGTTCGCGACGCTGCGCCGCGCCGCGTCGCACTACCTGCAGGAATGCGGCGAGCCGGGCCCGATGCAGCGCGTGCTCGTGATCCTCTATACGAAGTGCGAGCAGAGCGAGGAAAACGGCGCGCTGCAGCGGCGCCGCATGCTGCTCGAGCTGCAGATGCTGCGGATCACGAAGGCGCTGCTGCGTCGCGCGATCGCTGCCGGCGAAATCGCCGCCGATCTCGACGTGCATCTGGCTGCCGTCTATCTGGTGTCGCTGCTCGAAGGCGTGTTCGCGTCGATGATCTGGACCAACCGGCTGCGCGGCAACCTGTGGAACGACGCCGAGGCGATGCTCGACGCCGGTTTCGACGCCGTCCGCACGTCGGCCGCGCTGCGCAGGCGCGCGCAAAAATTGCCGGACTAATGAAAATCGTCGTAACAAATGCTGATTTAACCCGACTTACCGCAGTGCGAAACGAATGAGCTGACCCTCTTTAAAATTTTTAACGTTTCGCGGAACATCGGTAGACTGACGCTGTCATCTTTCTTTAGCGTCTTCGTGATAACCGGGTTCGACCCGGCATGCACGCCGCCGTTCGAAGCGGGGCCCGCCCCGCGAGTTGGGTCGAACGGGAACGATACAGGCCCCTGGCGGGGCCTGTTTTGTTGCACGCCCGTCGCCCGCCATGTCGCCCCCCTGACGCATGGACCGCCGACGGCTCCTGCCCACACCTCTTTGAACCGCTTTCCTGGATGTGGACACCTTTGGTCAAGCCTGCCGCAACCCCTGATGCTTTCGCGCCCGGCCGCGCGCAGCGCCTCGTGCGCGCGCTCGTGCCGGCCGCCGTGCTCGGCGCCCTCGCCGCCTTCGGTCTCGCCGCCGCGCTGCCTGCCGTGTCGCAACTGCCCGGCGCCGTCGACTCGGGCACGGCCGCGCTGCCGCAGCGCGTGCTGTCCGATACGCCGTTTCCCACCGCGCAGCATTTCGTGACGAGCGAGCTTGCACGCACGCTCGGCGAGCGCAACGAATACCTCGAGCGCAACGATCGCAGCCCGCAGCCGGGCCTGTTCGCGCCGCTCAGCGCGCATCGCAACGACATGCTCGGCTACGCGAGCCTGTTCCAGTTCGCGTCGCCCGATCACCGGCAAGGGATGCGCGCAGGCGACATCGAGCTCACGCTGTCCGATACGCTGAATCGTCTCGACGTGCCGCCCGAAGTGCGCATCCAGTTGGGCGATCTCGTCACCGGCAAGGTCGCGATGCGCGCGAGTGCGCAGCGCGGCGACTATTACCGCCTCGCGTTCGACGCGCACGACGGCACGCCGCGCCTGACCGCGCTCGAACTGCGCGTCGCCGGCCGCACGTTCGGCGCGATCTGGTTCCACGCGCCGGGCGCCGAACACGGTGCGTACTACACGCTCGACGGCTCGCCGCTCGAAGCCGCGGCGTTCACGATGCCGGTCAAGTGGACGCGCATCAGCTCGTTCTTCGGCGAGCGCATCCATCCGCTGTCGCAGGCGATGGCGTTCCATACGGGCGTCGATCTCGCCGCGCCGGGCGGCACGCCGGTCGACGCGGCGGCCGACGGCGTCGTGTCGTTCGTCGGCACCGATCCGGGCGGCTATGGCCGCTACGTGATCGTCGATCATGCGGATGGCTATTCGACCTACTACGCACATCTGTCCGCGTACGCGCGCGGGCTGAAGGTCGGCGAAACGGTGAAGCAGGGCCAGCGCATCGGCTCGGTCGGGATGACGGGCGCGGCCACCGGCCCGCACCTGCATTTCGAGGTGCGGATCGCGAACGATCCGGTCGATCCGCTCGTCACGCTCGCGAACGCGCAGACGGGGCTGTCCGACATGCAGCTCACCGCGTTCCGCCAGGAAGCCGCGCAATGGCGCTTCCGGCTTGCGTCGATCAAGACGACGCCGTTCGCGTTCGCGCAGAATGACGGGCCGCTGTGGGGCGATTTCGCGACCGGTCCGTCGACGCTGCGTGCGGTTTTCGATACGCACTACTCGGCGGAGCGAAGCTGATTCTGAGGTACACGATGCTGGTGGTCGCGGAAGAGCGTACGGTCAAGTGCTCCGCCACTCTTCTCTACACCGTCGGCTGGTCACGGGCTTGAGCCGATGTTCTGGCACGGGGTAAAAGCAGACCTGCGCCCGATACCGCCTGTGGTGTGCACTTACCTCTCGTAGTTGAGCGAGATAGGTTCCCTCATGACAAACAAGACCGCGTTTATTCAGAACTGAGCAGTCACCTGAAAACCGAGCGTCACTCGCGCAGTCGGAAAACCCGACGGCTTGTAGACAGGCGTACCCGCGAAGAGATCGTACGCATACGCTCCGAATCGCGTGCCCACGCTACCTTTTATGCCGATCACAGCGCCGGCCAATTGCGTCCCGACGAGGGCGACAGGCTGCGGACCCCATACGCGACCGTAGTCGAGCCCCGCATAAATTGCCTGTCCCGTCTGCCCGATCGGCGCCTGTAGTTCGTTGCGCCAGTAGAAGCCACGTGCCGCGGTGAGCATCGTTTCGCTATCGAAACCGCGCACTGTGTAGCGACTGCCAATCGTCAAGTCGTCGATGTAGTAAAGCGTGTTTCCGGTGTACTGACCGTGGAATGTGCCGACATAGCGGAATGGCTGTTTGCCGATCGCGAACGGCGCCGACAGGTTCGCGTCGAGCACCGCCATCTTGAAGCGATAGGTCGGTCCACCACCCGCTGCCATCGTATCGTCCTGAGCGCCCAATCCACCGACACCTTGACGATATGCAAGCGAGCCGTCGAACTGTGCGCCGCCGAAGTAGTGGCGATCGGTCAGGCCCAGTTCGATCATCGTGTTGTTGCGGCGCTGCTGCGAGATCTCGGTGTCTTCGATAAAGCTTTGTCCGAAACGACGCGACAGGCGAACGTAGGCGCCGAACACATCATTTTGACTACGCGACAGCACGCGGGCCAGCTTGAAATCGACCGTCTTGGAGTTGCCGCTTGCGATGAACGTCTGGTTCACGCCGGCGATCTGCTGGTAGTACGTGTTCGTGTAAGCCGAGAGCGTTGCCGTCCAGTAGCCCCACGGAATCGAATAGAAACGTTCCAGCCGTGCGAACCGAGGCGCTTGTCGCCGAATTCGAGATCCTGGCTGACGCCGACGTTGAACACGTCGTTCAGGCCGAGCGGGTTGTCGATGCCGAGCGAGAGGTTGCCTTGCAGTTTGCCGGTGGCACGCGTGCCGGAATTGTCGATCGACGCGACGACTGTCCACGGCTTGCCGCGCTTCACGTCGAGCACGACGTCGCTTTCGCCGGGAAGATCACCCGGAACAAGTTGCATCGAGACATCCTGACTCGATACGCGTTTCATTTGCTCAAGGCCTTGTTCGAGGTCGCGCAGGTTCAGCACCTCACCGTCGCGGCTGGGAAAGGCGGTTTTCCAGGTGCCGCGGAGCTTTTCATCAGCAAAGCGCACACGGCGAATCGTGCCGGGAATCAGCGAAAGTTTGAGCGTGCCGGTCGATAGGTCTTGCTCGGGAACGAGCACCCGCGTAGTGACGTAACCTCTCGCCAGAATCGCCTGCGACAGTCCCTTGATCAGTACGTCAATACCTTGCTTGCCGACGCATTGACCAGCGTAGTGGTTCAACCATTCCCGGGCGAAGGTGAAACGATCCATCGGTAGAGCCGATGCACCTTGTGCTTTCGCTGCGTCGGGCAATGACGTCGGGACGTCGAGTGTGAAGCGGTCGATGCGAAAGCACGGCGTTTCGGCAGGAAGCGCCGGATACGCTTCGGCCTTCGGTACATCGGAACGCACGGAAGGAGTACGCACGGCCGCGTCGCGCTGCTGCACGTCACGTTGCTGCTGCGCCTGCCGATCCTGTTCGGCGTTCGCGCGAGCTGCGGCGGCTTGATCGGCAGGCGTGGGAGCCTGCTGCGCCTGGACTCCGAGCGATACTAAGGCTGTGATCGGCAAAGCCGCCAGCCGCTTCTTAATTTTCATTGTTCTTAAATCTCTGATTCCGCCTGATCCCAGCAAAGGAGCACCATCACGCTCGAGCAAAAGTTCGAGAGGCAAAATAACCGATCAGACTTTAAATTTCCCCATAAACTCGTAAGGATCGAGGTAATTTTCTAGCGGCTCAATCGGCAGCCACTCCTCCGGAATCCAAGGCGTCTCCACCCTCACCTTCAATCCGTGACGCCACGCGATTTTTGCGTATATCACCGCATGGGTGCCAATGAGTTTTTCAGTAAAGCCAAACGCGTGTTCGGCGTTTCGCACCTTAGCAACTTTTGGTGACGTGAGCTCTTGTAACGTCGCCTCCATGCTCGGCACATCTTGACGGGACAATGCAAGATAGAAGCGATGATCTATTTCGTACTTTTTCATCTCTTCCGACGAATTTCCAATGATCTGGAAGCAACGCTGCTCCAACGTCTTCCATTCACCGCGCAGAGCCAAAAGCGCCTGGTACCCGTGAAATTCCGCCGTCGCTGGATCATTGGCTCGAATCATGTCGAACGGCTGATCATTGCTCGCGAACCATTGAATCAATCCCTCGTGATCAGACAGCAACGGCATCAACAGAAGATACGCTGGATACCAACTTTTCGGCTCTCGCTGAAACGAGATGTATTCCAGCTTTCCAGATACATAGCACCACTGCTTAAAGGAAATTATGTCACGCCCCTTGAACCATGAGGCCAAGGCCGCAGCCATGGCGTGAGAGCGAAGGCGTACCAGGCAAAAATCGGGGTCTCCGCTGCCGCTTGAGATAATCTCCAAAAAGAATTTGACCTTATCAGAAAGAGCCAGAAGGCGCTTTTCGACATGATCTAACCCCTTTATCTGAATATCCGAATAACCGAGTCCTTTTACCATATCACACTCATTCAATCTTTACAGGAACAGCAAGTTTGTCCATTTTTTGCGGCCTATCAACAAGGCACAGTGACCAATTCTCACAACAACATCTTAGTACCCATCGGGGCAAGCAATCTCAATGGAATCAAAACACGTTGTTGTAGTCGTACATATACTCCTCGTACTCAGCCATCGTCCAAACGTGACCATCCAGTTTATCCACCATCACTACTCCTCCCACTTTATCAATACCCCCTTCTTTGCTTGCAATATCGAACACCCAAAATAAAGGCGCAAATCCCGATCGAGGCGACGCTCCGACTATTAAGCAACCAATCGACTTCGCATAATTCTCCGCAATTTCCATTGCTTCGCGAACATCAACGATCTTGCCATCCCGGTATTCCACAGGAACACTAAAAGACAAAACCTCTTTTTTTCGCAACTCAGACACAACCGAAACCAACTTTACCCTAGAAACGTTCACGTTTATGAAGCCACTATACGAGTGCCCGGCATCATACAAGAATCCAGAATCAAAAAGTCTGATAAACCTGATGTCAACCGACGTCGACCCCACGGGCAAGTAAAGATCACATATTCTATTCATAGCACTACCGAATGCATTGATCTCATAGATGGATAATCACGCCTCTTCCAGTTAATGCGATCTGCAGAGCACTCACTGGATAGAATATGCAAATACAACGCCGAGCGGCCATACATCTCGAATGCAAGCCCCGCCATTCTTGACGGAAACGACGACGATTACGTGAACGCCGCAGACTCAGTAGTCACGTTCACTATACCCGGAGCGACATCAACGCCGGCAGCCGCTTCTTGATTTTCATTTGCCCTCGAATCCTTGATTCTGCCCGTAGACCACTTACGCGATCTCGCCCAACAGATCGCTATCGACTGCATACGTGGCTATGCACCACGACAAGCAGCCGAAATACGTTAACCACCCCTCGCTTTCCGTAAAATTTTATTTAATGCACAACAACACCAAAAAAAATAGACAAAAAATACAGGAAACCCCAAAAATAAAAGAACCTTATTCTCATCAACTCCAAAAGCGTACCTGACCACCCCCGAAATCAAAAAAGACCAAAAAATACCCGTCCCAAACGATACTGAAATAATAAAAACAACTTCCCTAATTCTTTCAATCATGCTACCCCTCACTTTCCTTCACCCCCTTTCGCATTCGACACGCCGGTATAGACTGCAGCACCTTTTGCCCCAACACCAATTAGCATTGCCGGCTGATTTACTCCAGGTAACGGCATTTTTGTAAGCGGCAACAATTTAACGTTATTAAACGCCGGGACAGTTACGCCGAACATAGACTTGGCACGTCCAAGTCCATCTGCAAGGCCAACGTTAAGCACCTGCGGCGCAGAAAGAGCGCCAAGACTAACAACGAAGTTGACAACATCGTATCCAACCTCGCCCCATTGGGGGAATACCGTCGTAGCAGCGCTTTTCAGCGGATTGTATCCTACCGCCCCGTCCCCGAAATAGAAGCGATACAAGCCTGTCCCCCCTTCTGTTATATCACTTGCTCCCATTGCGGCCATCGGCCCGCCAGCAATACACCCAACGCCCGTCGCGGAACAGAGGCCAAGTCCAGTCGTAGTCGCTATGGTTCCCGTAGCAACTTTGACCACATCCTTCGCCGGCGCGATCAGATTCGACTTTACGTTGTCGACATACCTTTGACTTTCAGAATAAACAAACAAACCTCGGCTCTGCTGTTCCACGACCCAATCAATCTGAGATTTGAGATTCTCAGCCTCAACAATAGAAACGAAATTTTCCCGATATTGCGCACTATTTGGAGTAAATTCCGCCCAGCATTGAACTACGTAACAGGCCGCACGCGTCAATTCGTTTTCTAAATCTTTATCTCCATTTGATTTCTTCGCAATGGCGGCCTTTTCGTCAGGGTGCAATTGCCGATTGTACATGTCGGCACTCAACGCACCACCCCCACCGCTAATTGCCCCCGACGCGCCGCCGATCGCTCCGCCTGCTGCTGCACCAGCCGCACCCGCTACAACGTTCGTCAGCAGCGTCCCTCCGAGCGTATCGTTCGTGAGTTGCCCGACTTCTTTCCTAGCGTAGTCGCCCGCCAGCGTGCCGCCAACTGCACCGGCCACGTTACCTCCGCCGAGCGCAGCAGCGCCCCCCGCTACGACCGCGTGCGCGATCGTACGGCTCGCACTGTCCTCGTTCCACATCGCATACTGCTGATTGGCTGAATCGAGATTGACCTTGGCCGTCGCAATCGCCACCGGATCACCCGATTTCTCGGCGGCCTTCAACTCGGCATCGGCCGTTTTTACAGCGGCCGCTGCCTTATCCGTCATGTACTTCCCGATCTCGCCGACGACCCGCATGCCGACCTGACCGGCTGCCTGCTGCACTGCAATATCGTTCTGCACCTTCTGCGCGTCGAACGTGTTCTGCACTGCCCCGTTCGCAATCGACGTATCGCGATTCAGCCCTTCCGTACTGTCATGATCCGTACCCGCATCACCGCGAACCGTGATCTTGCCCGGACTCACCGTTGCGTAGGTCGTTCCCGTCACGTCGCTGCTGGTACCCGCCGACGAGAACCCACTGGGCCCCAAACCGTTCGGCGTCACCGGTCCCCGCCCGACTGGCCCGGATTGGGTGACTGGCGTATTCAGATTGATACCCTTGGACGAACTGTTACCCACACCACCGCTCGCGCTGAAGCCGACCGACTCGCCCGAATAGCTCGCCTTGTTTTCGATGTTCGTATAGCCGAGCGTCTGCGTGGACAGGCTGTTCTTGTCGGGACTTGCCGTGGCAATGATCGCCCCACCATCGAGCTGCGTATGGTTCCCGACGTTGACGTCATAACCCCCGCTGCCTGCAAATATCCCGCTTTGCTGGTTGACCGAAGCGAAGTTCGCTTTGACGTTCTCCTGGCTCGCGCTCGCGCTACCGCTAACCGTCTGGCCGTAGCAGAACGGCGGCACACAGATGCTTGCCTGGAATCCGCCGCTCGTCTGCTTGCTGTCATACGTCGCCGTATCCTGCTGGCTCTGGATGTTCAGATCGTGACCCACGTCCGCGACAACACGATTGCCCGTCGCTTCAGCTCCGCGCAGATTCGTATCGCGACCACTCTTCAATGTAAGGGTATCGCTTGCCGACACCACCGTATCGCGGTTCGTCACGCTCTGACCGTTCGCGTTACCACGCGCCATACTCGCGCCCAATTCGAGCGTAAAGCCGTTCTGCTGTCCACCAAGGCTCGCGCCGAGACCGATGCTGCCGCCGCTACTGCTGTTGCTGCTCGACAGTTGCGTCGTATCCTTCGCGCTTTGCAGGTTGATATCGCGCGCAGCGTCGAGTGTCACGTTCTTGCCCGTAATGCGCGTGCCGCGACCGTCGATATTGCCGTCCGCCGCAAAACCGTCCGCATCCTTTGCACCGCTTCCCGTGGCGATTACCTCGACGTTCCGCCCTGCCGTAAGCGTGCTCCCGGTGTTCGCAAGCGAGCTGCTACGTGATTCACTGCTGCTCGTGCCACCGCCGATGCTCACCGTCGCCTTTATGAGCGGTTGCCCGGTCGGCTTGCCATTACTGAAGTTCTCCGCCACCTTGGTCGCGTCGTAGACCGAGAGCGCGGCCTGCGCCTTGTCAAGCGCGCCAAGGCGCGCATCACCACCACGCGCCGGGTTTCGCATGCTCTGGTTTACCGCGGCCACGGCATTACCCACGGCACCGCCCAACGCAAGGCTAACGCCGAACTGGCTCGAGTGCTGGCTCATACTCGTTTGCGTCGTATCCGAGCCCGGGTCAAGGTGGACATTCTCGCCCTTGAGCTTCAGGTCGTTGCCCGCCATCAAGTCAGAACCCGCGACCGTAATATCCTTCTTCGCGTCGAGCGTTACGTTTCCGCTCGCGCTCGCGATCTGGCTGCGCATCGTGTTCTGCGTCTGGCTCGCACTATCCTGCACCGTATGGCTGTTCGCCACACCGACGCTGAAACCCGTTGACGTGCCATTGCTGCCAAGGCTGCCGATCTGGCGACTGCTCGATTCTTGATGGCTCACGCTCGTCTCCAGGCCTGCGAGCACGTTGATCGCACCTTTGTCGGCTGTCACCTTCACATCGTGAGTGCCGCTCACCCCCGATCCGACGACGTTCACATCACCCGTTCGACTGATGATTTCAACCTTGTCGCCAGTGACAAGGCTCGCCGTCTGGTGCGTCTCCGACATGTTTCCGTCTGAGCTACTGCGGCTCGCGTTGTACGGCGAGGGACTGTTGCCGCCATGGTTCGCCGTACCACTGATCCAACGCCCCAAATCGCCCAGGCTCGGTGACGACAGGAGGGCAATACTCGTGCTCGAACTACTCGATGCGTTGCTCTGTTGATACTGGTCAGTCGAAGCCGTGAGGTTCACGTTCCGGTTTGCATCCAGCAGCGTCTTGCCGCCTGCACTGATCGTCGAGCCGATCACGTTAATATCGCCGTCAATCGCATTGCCCTGTGCGTCGCGCTCCGCGCCGCCCGTGGCGGTCACGGAAACGTTGCCCGCACCTCGGATTGCGCTGCCGGCATGCGTCTGGTTCGACGTATCGATCACGCTCTTGCTCTGGCTGCGACCATAAGTCACGGAAATCGACGGCACATCAAGCGCGCTAGCGCCAATCTCGTTCGCAACGCTCTGCCCGCGTTGGAATGCGTTACCGGTTGACGCGTTGTCTTTCAGATTACGAACCGTATCGAACGGCGTACCAGTGACCGCGAACGTCAAGCCGCTGGACTTCGATTCCTGCTGGTCGTGGGTTCGTGTGTCGTCCTCACTCGGATCGATCGTGACATTCTGGCCTGCGATCTTGATATTGCCCGTCGCGTTCTTAGTGTCACCTGCGGCCTTACCCGCTGTAACGTCGCTGCCACCGATGTGGACGTTTTCACCGGCCTTGATCGACACGTTGCCCCGCACGCTACCAACCGTGCTGCGGTCCTGGCTTTGCGTAACCACGTGATTATCCGACTGCGCCTTTTGCTCGGCCGAACCAATCGTGAAGCCCAGACCACCGGAACCCATCACACCCGATTGTTTCTTGTCGAAATACGCCGACGAATCGCTCCGATCCTCCGCCGCAAGGACATTCACGTGGCGCGCAGCGTCCAGCGAGACATCGCCCGTTCCGGCAACCGCACTACCGGTCACGTTGATGTCGTGCCCGCTTCTCACCGACACGCTGTCGGCCGACACCAGACTACCGTGACTGATTGTGTCGGCCTGGTCAAGACCGCTTGCCACCTTCGTGCTACTGACCACGCTACCGTGACTGTGATTCTCGTGCGAATTGAGTTCGTGCGTCTCGGTCGCGACGCCGATATTTACATCCCCCTTCGCATCCAGCGTCGCCTTGCCTTTGTCGAGGACCAGCGCGCTGCCGCTGAGCGTAATGTCCTTGCTCGATGAAAGGCTGAGTGCATCGCCGCTCTTGAGCATGGTACCCGTCAGCGTCTGATCTGACGCATGTTGCGTGTCCGCGTAGCTGCCGTGGCTATCGCTACCCGAACTGTTGCTGTTCAAGTTTGAGGTCGCGCTTACCGCCAACAGAGAGATGTTCCCCTGCGCGGCAATCGCGCCCCCCTTACCCAGCTCGATCTGTGCGCCGTGCGAGGTCAGATCACCCGCGATGGCGACTGCCGACACGCCTCCGACCTTGACCGAACTGACCGCAGATTGGTTGAAATCGGTATTCGACACACCGTTCGCGCGCTGAACAACCTTGTGCTCTCCCGTTTGCGCCGCGCCCAGATCCCAGTCACCGCCGATCAATGCGCCGAAATTGCCGCCCACCGTCAGGCTGCCGGCGTTCTGCTGGAAGTTCCCCCCGGTGATGATCCCGGCATCGCCAGCCACATCAACACTCGCCGTCGGCCCAAGCGTCGTTTTAACGCTGATCGCACCGTCACGACTCACCTGCGTCTCGGTCTTGGCTGCGGTATTAAGAATCAGGTCGCCCCCTGCGCCGATCAACAGATTGCCAGCCTTTACCTTGGCCGAAGTCAGATCAACGTTACCTTCAGCTATCAATGTCGTCAGACCGCCGCTTTGCAGCGCACCGAACGCGTTGTCAATCTGCTTGCCTTGAATCGACAACGAATTGTCCGCTTTCAGCGTGCCGCTGTTCGTGAAGTTCTGCGCGTCCTTCAGATCGATGTCGGTGGCGGTGATCAGCGGACCATTGACGTTCTGCTGGTTCGCCTGTGCCAGATACACGACCGGCACGAGCACCGACTGACCGTCGACCGCGCGCGTTTCCATCATGATCACGTTACCGGTCAGCTTCGACACCTGCTCGGGAGACAGGCTCGCGCCAATCGGCAAATTGAGTTGCTTGTCCAGCGCTGCACCCGCCGCCATAAGCTGCTGATACATACCCTGAAGATCCGTGTAAGGACCCAATACCGCGCGGCCCGTCAGCGCCGTCACCTGATTGCGTACAAGCTGCTGCTCATAGAAGCCGTCACCCAGGCGCTTCGGAATGTGGGTGAGGTCAACCCCGATCTGACCAAAAAAGTAGTCGCTCGAAATGAAGTTCTTCTGGTTCGTGAACGCCGGATTCGTCTCGATCACGTAGCTCGCATTCGGCGACGGATTCGGTCGGTACAAGCCACCCTGCGGAATCGTCAGGTTGTTCAGCACGTTCAACGCAGTCGCGCTTGCAATGATCCGATCGACCGGTGTTGAGGCGCCGCCATGCACCGGTGCCGCCGATTGGGCACCCGCGCCCGCGACCGCCCCTCGAACGGCGCCGCCAGCCGTTGCGGAAGCCGTTGCATTGCCATTGAGCGTGGCAGGCGTCACGGTCACCCCCGAGCCCGTCGCAGCACCATTGAGCGAGACAGGCGTCAAACCCGTGACCGATTGACCGGGCAGCAGGCCGAGCGACGGCAGCGATGCGTTGCCAGCGGTGTTGTTGATGCTCACGCCCGTGCCGGAAATCGTGCCGTTCGAACCCAAGGTCGAATCGTAGCCCGGCAGCTTGTAGGTCTTGACGTCCGCTGGAGCGACCTGGGTATAGCCACCCGGACGACTCGTCACGAACGTGGCATCGCCAAACGGCAACTGCCAGTTGTGCTCGGAGTTGTCGTAGTTGTTGTAGTGATACTGTCCCGAGTACGTCACCGTCACGGTCGGTGCCTGCTGGCCCGTCGCCGCCCAACCGTTACCGTCATAGTTTTGCGGCAAGTGGAGATTGCCGACGGCCGTGATGCTGCTCCAGTAGTTCTGGAGGGTACCGGTCGACGACGCATCGATCTTGCCGCCCGACACAATCTGCGCGGCCGGACTCAATGCCGTGACCGTGTTCGCAACGGCGGTGCCGGTATAGGTTGTGTACTGATAGCTGCTGTTCCATTGGCCGCCGTGAGGCGGCTCGATATACATGCCGCCCGGCTGTTTGAGCAACACGTCGCTCATGTCCGGCGTGAGGTTGTCGGACCGAATACCGTAACTCGTCTGACCAGTGCAATTCCCCGCGAAATACGCCGCACAGCCCGACAAGCTGATGCCGTATTGTGCAAGTACCGCCGGATCGACGTTACTCGTGCTTCCCGTGGTGCTCATCACGCGACGCGTGCTCGTCACCTTGTCGGCGTGCAGCTCCATATCACTGCCGGACTGAATCAATGCCGACGAATTATTGACGAGTGCCGCATTCGTGTAATTGCCGCTCGCGTCCTTGCCGCCCGCGAGTACAACCTTACCCATCCCGAAAATCGCCGTCGTCGGCATCGAATCGGTCGCCGTCGTGTCGTCACGGTTTTCGATGTCGTGCGCGAGAATTTCAAGCTTGCCGTTACTATCCGATGCGCCAATCAACGCCGTCGGCCCGACGTTCGACACCGTGCCGGTTGCGTTGAGCGAGACGCTCCCTCCCACCAGCGACCCGGTATTGGACAGATTGCTCGATTGCGTATGCAGCAGTCCGCCGGCCGACAACGCGCCCGAGTTGACGATACTGGCCGCGTTGATGTTCAGGCCATTGATGGTTTGGAAACCCGCGTTGTTGGTGAACGTACCGGGCAGCGCAAAGGTAAGATCGTTACCGACGTTGAACTGTGTACCCGGCGTTGTCGTGTAATCACCTTGCAGATTCACGCGTACATCGTGCGCTGCGCTATACGCGCCGCCGCCTTGCAGTGTCGGAGCCGTGATCGCCAGATCGTGTGTGGCGCTGATGTGCCCGTTCGTATTCGTGAGTGCCGCGCTCGTCGTCACGTCCACGTCGCCGCTCGAATTCGCAACGCTGCCGATTTGTCCGCCGCTGTTGTCCAAGATCGTCCCTTGAACATGGAGGCTCGCACCGCTCAACTCCCCGCCCTGCGTGTTGGAAATCGATGTCGCGCTGATCGTCACGTCGCCATTACCGGTGATCGCGCCCATGCCCGACACGTTGCCTGCGCGGCTGTTCGTGACCTGGCTGCCGCTTTGCACAGTCATCGCGCCCGTGCCGAGGTCGGTAATGGCCCCGTCAGCGTTGTTGACCGATCCGGAATGAACCGCGAGCGTGCTCGTGTCCCCGGCCGTCGCCTGCCCGGCCTGAACGTGCCCGGCCTGGTTCACCAGCGCGCCGCCGTTCGTCAACGACAGAGACGCGCCCGCACGCACCAGCCCTTGTGCGTTGTTCACGTCGCCCGCAACCGTCGCCGTGACGCCGCCCTGTGCCGCGAGAATGCCGTTCGAGTTGTCCCAACTGCTCGCATCGACAACCGCCTGCCCCTTGGTGACAATGGTCCCGCCTGCATTGTTCAGCGCACTCGCACCGTTACCCGGCTCGATTGTCAGCGTCCCGGTACCGGCATGCGTGATCGTGCCGCCTGCATTGTTCAATTGGCTAGCGGCCAGCGTCAGGTCGGTACTGTTCGTTTGAATCACGCCTGCTGCGGAGTTGTCGAGCGAGCCGCTGACGTTCACAGCCATGGCCGACGAGCCATATTGCGTGATCGTCCCGCCGTGGTTCGTCAAGTTCGGCGCGGTCAACGCAAGTTGGTTGGCTTCGAGCTTGCCCCTGCTGTTGTCGATCGTTGAACCGGCCGTCACGGACAGGCTGGACGCGCTGACCGATCCGCTCTGGTTCGTCATCGAGCCCGTGTGGATCGACGCATTCGTGCTCGCGCCGATCTGACCGCCGTCATTCGTCAGCGTGCCGCTGAAAACGCCAAGGTCCGCGCGGGACTGCAACTTGCCGTTCGTATTGTTCAGCACGTTCCCGACCGTCGCCGTCAACCCGGATTTGCCGTTGATCAACCCCGATGTATTGTTCAGCGTGGCCGAATGCTCCACGACGCGACCGTTGCTTGCAATCGACCCGCCAACGTTCGATACCGATCCCGTCGCGTTTCCAAGCGTCAGCATGCCGCTGCCGGCATGCGTAATCGTGCCGCCATCGTTCACGAGTGATGCAGGGGAAAGCGTCAGGTCCGTACTGTTGGTTTGTAGCGTACCGCCATTCGAATTGTCGAGCGTGCCGCTGACGTTGACAGCCATGGCCGACGAGCCAAGTTGCGTAATCGTGCCACCGTGGTTCGTGAGATTCGACGCGCTCAACGCGAGCTGATTCGCTTCGAGCGAACCGTCATTGTTGTCAAGCGTCGAGTCGGCCATCACCGACAGATTTGGCGCAACGATCGAACCGTTCAGGTTCGACATCGAGCCCGTGTGGATCATCGCGTTCGCGCTTGCGCCAAGTTGGCCACGGTCGTTCGTTAGTGTCCCGCTGGAAACAGCAAGGTCCGTACTGGACAACAGCTTGCCATTCGTGTTGTTCAATACGCCGGCGATCGTCGCCGTCACCCCGGCTTGGCCGTTGATCGCTCCCGAGGTGTTGTTCAGCGAACCGCTTTGCGCGATAACGCGCCCGTTGCTCACGATCGAGCCGCCGACGTTCGACATCGAACCAGCGCCATTGCCAATCGCCAGCGTGCCGGTACCGGCGTGCGTAATCGTGCCGCCATCGTTCACGAGCGAAGCCGGAGTCAGCATAAGATCGGTGCTGTTCGTCTGAATCACACCGGCTGCCGAGTTATCGAGCGTGCCGCTGACGTTGACAGCCATGGCCGACGAGCCATATTGCGTGATCGTGCCGCCATGGTTCGTCAGGTTCGGTGTGGTCAATGCGAGTTGGTTGGCTTCGAGCTTGCCGCCGTTGTTGTCAAGCGTCGAATCAGCCGTCACCGACACGTTGGACGCGCTGACCGATCCACTCAGGTTCGTCATCGAGCCCGTGTGGATTACCGCATTCGTCGTCGCACCAATCCGCCCCCCGTCGTTTGCGAGCGTGCCGCTCGTCATGCCGAGGTCCGTATTGGACAGCAGCTTGCCGTTCGTATTGTTCAGCACGCTACCGACCGTGGCTGACAGGCCGGTTTGGCCGGTGATCGAACCGGATGTGTTGTTCAGCTTGGCCGATCGCTCCACCACGCGCCCATTGCTCGCGATCGTACCGCCGACGTTCGACACTGATCCCGTGCCGTTGCCGAGTGTAAGTGCGCCGGTGCCCGCATGCGTGATCTTGCCGCCGTCATTGACCAGCGACGCAGGGGCGAGCGTCAGGTCGGTACTGTTGGTTTGCAACGTACCGCCGTTCGAATTGTCGAGCGTGCCGGACACGTTCACGCTCATCGCGCCGGTGCCGATCTGCGTGATCGTGCCGCCGTGGTTCACGAGGTCGGTCGCATTCAACGACATCTTGTCGGCCTTCACGGCGCCCGCGCTATTGTCGAGGGCCGTGCCGGTCAGTTCTGCCGTCTGAGCGACAATCGAGCCGCCGTTGTTGATCAGGTGCGCGCCCGCATCGACCGCTACCGTTTGCGTAGCCTGCAAAGCGCCACTGCTATTGTCGATCGCTCGTCCCGAGACATGCAGATTCGTATTGGACGTCATCGTCCCGTGGTTGGCGACGTTGCCGCCGTGCACGGTGACGTCGCCGTTGCCACCGATCACGCCGCCCTGCGCGCCGTTCGCGGTCGTGCCCGCTGCGTTGGTCAACTGGCCGCTGGTCGTTACGGAGAGGCCGTCGCTATTGAGCGACGTCATCCGACCTGCCGTGTTGTCCAGCGATGCACCGGCCACTGTCATGCCGGCCGCGCTTTGAACGGTACCCTGATTGTTCGCGATGGCGCCGCCACGTACGTCCACCGTGCGTTCGGATACCAGTTCGCCGGACTGGTTGGCGATCCGACCGGCGACATTCACCGACAGCGCGCCTTGCGACGATATCTTGCCGCCCTGGTTCGACAGGTTGCCGCCGGTCAGCGTCGTGCCGTTGCCACTCGACAGGCTACCGTGGTCGTTGATGACGGTGCCCGATGCGTTCGCCTGAATGGCGCCTTGCGCGCTCGTCGTCGCGTTCGACAGATTCACGTCGCCGGCCGTCGCATTCAGCGACAGATTGCCGTTCGCGGCGGTCTGGCTGCCGGCGAGATTCACACTGCCGCTCGTCAGCGATGCGTTACCGCCCGCCACATTCTGGCCGATGGCGGTCAGTTGGCCCGACACAATCAGGTTCAGGTCGCCGCTGTGCGCGACGGAACCGTCGTTGTTCACACCCGCGCCGAGCGTGCCGGTCGAATTGACGCTGCCGGCGTTGATCGCCGCATTCTGCTGCGCCGCGAGCGTCCCGCTGTTCGTGAAATCGGTCGCAGAGTTCGCCGACAACGATTGTTGCGCATACGTGGTGCCGCTATTCTGGATGCCGCCCGAGGCGGACATCGCGAGGTTGCCGCTCGCCGTGGTCTTGCCCGTGAGCACGAGCCGACCATCCGATTGCAACGTCAGATCGCCTGCCTGCGCCGCGATCGTGCCAGCGTTCGCGACACCCACGCCCGAGGAGTTGCCGACCAAAAACACCCTATTGGCATACATGCCGCCCAACTGAGCCACATCGATCGCGACAGCCGGGGCAGGACCGTCACCCGCGATCGGCGTCGTGGCCAGCGTGTCGTGATTGACCTGATTCGCACCCGCGATTACGTTGAGATTCTTCGCATAGATCGCGGCGTTAGCCTGTACAGCGCGGGCGATGATGTCGGTCTGATCAACATTCGAGGTATCGAGGCCCGCACCTTGCACAGTCACGAGGCCGCGATTAACGTTGAAACCCGTCAACGATCCGTCCGCGCCGAACTGCGGCACACCGGTCGTCAGGACCGCCCGCGACGTATTGATGAAACCACCTCCGTCCACGACGATCCCGGCTGGATTGGCAAGAACGATCTCCGCGCGGCTTCCCGCGATCTCAACATACCCCCTGATCTGACTAGCCGCGGTGCTGTTGACCTGGTTGACGATGATGCGCGCCGCCTGCCCCGCGCTCAGGTTTGGATTGCCGTTGATATAGCCGGCCTGCTGCGTGTTGACGATCGTCGGCGCGTTGTTCAGGATCGCGCCGCTCTTCTGAACGTCGAACTGGTTATAGGTGTTCAGTGACACGCCGCCAGCGCTCGGCTTGTTGATGTTGACTTGCGGCAGGCCGTTGGGCGTCTGCACCACCGCGGGCGCGTGAGCCCCTCCGCCGACGATCTGCGCAGTCGCCCAAATCGGATTCATGCCGGCTGCGACCAGCGCGCCGAATGCAGCAACCCGTAACGCGAACTTCGCTGCCGGATGATGCTCGCCGCCGCGCTCGGCGACGCGACGAGTCTCGCCCGTATTTGTTTTCCCCGTCCTGCTGGCCGTCTCTTCGACGGCAACCAACATACCCCGTACGCGGCTGAACACCAGCCGATAATGGTTTTTGTTCATATTCTTGGTCTACTCGCGATTCTCGTTCGATCCGCCCTCACGGCCTCGAACATCGCATGGAAGCTAATTGAAACCGTGGAAAGGCCGCGTCAATCCGATTATCTTTATTTTATGTAATGACATATTCCGTCAACTGCAAATATCGACGGTATTGTTAACGGCAATCCGCGCGAATCTTACCTCATCCATCATTTCGAAAAAATCCCTGACAGAATTGCGAGGTCGAATCGGCATGCGACCAGTAATCGGCTCCCTTGCAACCGCGTATCGGGATTACATCATCGGAGGGATTTGATCCGTTCGACCGCCGTGCTCTCGACACGCCGCGACCGCGGCCGCCACGACAGCAACCACCGCGCCGCGCCGTCGAGCGACGTGCACAGCACCAGATAGATGACCGCGACGAACAGGAAGATCGGCGCCGGATACACCATCAGCCGGTTGTTCACCTGCGTTGCAACGAACGACAGTTCCGGCACGCCGACGATATACGCGAGCGACGTGTCCTTCACGAGCGCGACCCACTGGTTGACGAACGACGGCGTCATGATCCGGATCGCCTGCGGCAACAGCACGTAGCGCACCGTCTGCCAGCGCGTGAGCCCGAGCGACAGGCCGGCCTGCCATTGCCCGTCGCCGGCCGCGACGATCCCCGCATGCACCGCATGCGCGAGATACGCGCCACCGATCAGCGCCAGCGCGCACACGACCGTCGCGAGCCCCGGCACATCCATGTGCAGCAGCACCGGCATCAGGAAATACGTCCAGAAGATCAGCATCAGCACCGGAATCGCGCGAAAGAAGCCGATGAACGCGAGCAGCAGCACGCGCGCCGGGCCGCGTACAAGCGCCATCGCGACGCCGAGCACCACGCCGAGCGCGGCCGACGCGATCGCGGACGCGAGCGCCAACACCAGCGACAGCGCGGCGCCGCCGAGCGGGCCGTCCGGAAACGCGCCGACCAGCAGGTACGGCAGATTCGAGAGCAGCAGCGAAAGATCCATCGTCAGCGCCCCGCTCCGAGTCGGTCGCGCCATTGCGTGGCCGCATACGCGCCGGCCTCGATCGCGGCCACCGCCGCGACGTACAGCAGCGTCGCGACGCCGAATGCGGCGAACGTCTTGAACGTCTCGGTCTCGACCTGCCGCGACGCATACGACAACTCGGCGACGCCGATCGCCATCGCGAGCGACGAGTTCTTCACGAGATTCATGTATTGGCCGAACAACGGCGGCAACGCGATGCGCACGGCCTGCGGCAGCACCACGTAGCGCAGCGACTGCATCGGCGTGAGGCCGAGCGCGGCCGCCGCATCGTGTTGCGCACGCCGCACGCCGCGCAGGCCGGCTTCGCATTCCTCGGCGACGAAGGCAGCCGTATAGGCGCTCAACCCGACCCACCCGGCCACGAATTCGAACGACGGCCACGCGAGCGTGAACGGGCCCACGCTCGCGGCATGGCGCGCATTGAGCCACGCCGTCCACGTATCGGGCAGCAACGACGCGACACCGAAATACCAGAACAGCAACTGCACGAGCAACGGCGTGTTGCGAAATGCAATCACGTACGCGGCGGCGGCCGCACGCGGCGCCCTGCCGCGTGCATGCCGCATCACGGCGAGCAGCAGCCCGCCGACGGTCGCGGCGACGGCCGACGCGGCCGCGAGGCCGAGTGTCAGCAGGAAGCCCTGCCAGAGCCAGGACAGATATTTGGGAGCCAACCCGAGCATGCTGGGAAGCGCGCACGAAGCGCGCGATCGGAGGTATACGAACAACGCCGCGCGGCCGATCTTCCGGCCGGTCGCGGCGTGCGTGCGGAAGCGGTCAGGTCTTGTCGCCGATCCGGAAAATGCGCGTGAGCGGCGTCTTCGTCGTCGGCCCGAACCATGCGTCGTAGATCTGCGTGGCGCGGCCGCTCGCCTCGAGCCCCTTCAGCGTGTCGTTGACGAAGCCGAGCAGGCGCGTCTCGCCCTTCGGCACGCCGACGCCCATGTAGTCGTTCGAGATCGTGAACGCCGGGATCTCGTAGTTCTGCTTGTCGGGCACGTTCGCGAGCAGGCCGATCAGCTTCGGGCCGTCCTGCGTGATGGCCTGCACGTTGCCCGCGCGCAGCGCGGCAAATGCGAACGGCGTGTCGTCGTATGCGACGATCGTCGCTTTCGGGAATTTCTCGCGCAGCGTGATTTCGTTGGTCGTGCCCTTGTCCGCGCCGACGCGCAAGCCGTTCAGCTGATCGGCCGATTTCAGCACGCCCTTCTTCGCGAGAAACTGCTGGCCTGACGAGAAATACGGGATGCTGAAGTCGACTTGCTTCGCGCGCTCGTCGGTGATCGTGAAATTCGCGAGCACGAGGTCGACCTTGCCGGAGGTCAGGAACGGAATGCGGTTCGCGGGGTTGGTCGGCTGCAGTTGCAGCTTCACGCCGAGCTTGTCGGCAAGCGCCTTCGCGTAATCGACGTCGAGACCGACGATGTGGTTGCTTTTCGCGTCGACATAACCGAACGGCGGGTTGCTGTCGAACGTCGCGACGCGCAGCACACCGGCCTTCCTGATGTCGTCGAGACGGTCCGCATGCGCGACGGTGCCTGCGGTAATGAGCGCGACCCCGACGAGCCACGTAGCGAGCGTGTTGATTTTCATGAGCACGACCTGATTTGTTATGGAGGCCGCCGCGGATCGCGCGGCGGCACGGTTCGAAAAACATCGCGGCGAAGTGTGTCGTCGCGAAGCCGCTAACGTATCAGCGCGTGCGGCGAATCCGAACCAACAAATGGTGCTTTGCTCTGCGGGTTTCGTGATGAGGCCGGCGGGTCGGCACCGGCTTGACCACCGATCGATGCATCGCGTTCACGGAAACGTCAACGAGAATTCCGCGCCGCCACCGGCATAGCCGGGGCCCAGCTCCGCATCCGTACCGGTGCGGATGTACTGCGCGCTCAACGGCATGACGGCCATGTCGCCCGTGCGCCGCATCGGATACTGGACGGCCGCGCCGGGCTCGCCGTATGCAATCCGCTCGCCGGTCAGCGCATTCGTCATCACGATGTTGAACCCGCGCGCGACCTTCTGGCCGGCCGGTGCGCTCAACTGCAGCAACGTCTTGTCCGGATTCGGCTGCGTGGCCTTGTCGCGGAAACTGATCAATGGCTTCGCCGCTGCCGCGCACTGGCTGAGCGAAATATCGAAACTGACCGGCTTCGACATCGCGTTCACGGTTGGAAAATTGTTGATCGAAAAATTGCCGAGCGTGACCGGCACGATCATGTTCGACTGGATCTCGCAGCGGTTCGGCACCTGGATCTCGCACTGGCTGCCGATGCAGACGTTGCCGACGCCGACGAAGGTCTTCACCTGCTTGCACAGGTTGGGCGGCGTCGTTTGCTCGGGTACCACCACCGTGCTGCCGATCGAAGCGACACCTTTTGGAAAGTCGATCGCATAAATCGCGACGGTCGGGCTGCCCAGCAGGTTCTTGACGACCAGCTTGCCCTCCGGCAATTGCGACACCGGTTTGTCCAGCACCAGAAATTGCCGGAAGCGCACCATTCGCGCGTCGTTGCCGCCTCCCACCGGTAGAGCAAGTTCGGACTTTGCGGTTACCATCGGCAGCGCGCTCTGCAGCAGCGTGCGCTCGCTGCTGTCGTCGGACACGCCGGCCCATTTGAAGCCGATCCCGCTCACATTCGTCTGCGCAACACCGTTCGCGACCACGCTGCCGGGCATCCAGTGTGCGGCGCTCACCAGTTCGTGCGCCGTCGGCGCGACGCCGTACGCGAACGAGACTATCAGAGAAACCGTGCGTTGATACAGGATCGCGCCGACCGGCGTCGTGCTCGTCAACGGCGTGATCATTCGCCAGGATGACGCGTCGGCGTTGCTGAACGTGCACCCCAGCGCCGTCGCGCCACTGCTGCTCTGCGCCATCGCGTTCGTGCCGAATGCAAGGATGCATCCCGCCGTCGCCAGGCGACGCATCGCCCGGCCGACTCGCCAAAGCCAGCGCCGTCGAATCGTCTTCATGCTGCCCTCCCGTTGAATCGGCGACGGGAGCCGGCCATGCTCGCCCGCCGCCTGCTGCATTACTCGATCACACCGAGATTGAGACCGGCGATCTTCTGCAGCGCAGCTTCGCCGGACACGGTGCTGTTACGGAAAATGCCGCGATTGATGCCGACGAGGCCGCCGAAGGTCTGGTTCGGCCGTCCGTCGACGCGTCCGCTTGCGTCACCGCGCTCGACGAGCCCGGCGTTCAGGCCCACCAGACCACCGAGCGTCGCGCAGTAGGCGGCGCCGACCGTCCCCCATGCCGATACGTCGCGCATCGTGCCGAGGTTTTCGCCTGCGAACCCGCCGATCGTGCTCGACTGGCCGCCCATCACCTTGCCAGCTGCAGACGCGACGTCGATCGTGCCGAACCGCCTGTTGGCGCCCGCGAAGCCGCCCACCGACGCACTCGTGCCGGCCACCACGTCGCCGCTCGCGTTCACACCAACCAATTCGGCATCGTTGTTGCCGACGAAGCCGCCCGTCTTGCTGTAGCTGCCGCCCATCGTCTTGCCGCGTGCGACCGAGTCGACAATCCGGCCGCCGAGATGACTGCCGACGAAACCACCGTTCGCACCCTGGCCGCCCGTTACCGTGCCGTGCGCTTCCGCCATGTCGATGGACGCGTTGTCGCCGAGGTTGATGCCGACGAAACCGCCCGTCGAACCTGCCGACTGGCTCGACACGGCGCCCAGCGCCTTGCCGTCGGCCACCTTGCTCTGATTCAGCCCGACGAAGCCGCCGACTGCCTGCGCGTATCGGCCGTCCACGGCACCGCTCGCGCTCGAACCGGTGATCGTGCCGGTATTGTTTCCGGCAAACCCGCCTGCCGTGCCGCTCGAGCCGCCCGTCACGCGCCCGAGCGCCGTTCCGTCGACGATCGTGCCGAACAGGTTCGAACCCACGAACCCGCCGACGTTCGCGCTGGCGACATACGCGCCCGATGTGGTGCCACGGCTCGTCGAGCGCAGAATTTCACCGCGCCGATTCACGCCGACGAGACCGCCGACCGACGCGCCGCCGGAAACGGTCGCGTTGGACTCGCTGTCCGACACGATGCCGGCACGCTGTTCCAGTCGGTTCTCGCCGACCAGCCCGCCCACGGCATCCGACATGCCGTTGCCCGTTACCGATCCCGAAAACTGCGCGTGGGAAAGCTCGCCGCTATTGATGCCGACGAGACCGCCCAGCACGTTGCTGCGGCTGGCGCCGGCACTCATCTGCATGCCCGTCGCCGTCACGTTCGAGATCTTGCCGGCGTTTTCGCCCACCAGCCCGCCGATCGCGACCGGACCGACGCCCGAGGCTGCGCTGACACGCAGCGACTTCAGGTTGAGGTTGGCGATCGTACCGGTGTTGCGGCCGAACAGCCCGGCATAGGCATCGCTGCTCGCGATGGCGAGATTGCTGATCGTGTTGCCGAGGCCGTCGAACACGCCGGCGAACGGCGTGCCCGAACCGATCGTCTTGAGCGACGAGCCGTAATAATACGAACCGGCGATATCGTTGCCGAGCACATACAGCGCGTCGAGATTCGCGTTGACGGCCTGCAACTGCTGCAGATTCTGGATCACGGTATAGCGATAGCCGTTCGACTCGAAACCGGCACCGGCCCCCGACAGCGTCACGGCCGCACCGCCCGCGAGGGCGTGCGCGACGCCGTAATCGAGCGTCAGCAGCGCGTTGGTGCCGGTCAGCGCGATCGGCGCCGCGATCTGCACGTTGTTCTTCGCGGCAATGGCCATGCTCGCATTCGCACCGGTCGCACGCAGCGCGCCGTTGATCGACACGTCGCCTTGCCGGCCGGCGAGCGTCAAGCGATTGCCGCTGGCCCAGGTCACCGGGCCGTCGACCGACAGTTGGCCGCGTTCGGCGATCAGCTCGACATCGGTGGTCGCGAGATTGCGCGACAGCGTATCGGCCACGATCGTACCTGGCTGGTTCGCGCCCGCCTTGACCGACATATCCGACGATGCGATGCGCCAGGTGCCGACGCGTCCGTTGGTTGCGCGCGTATCGACCCTCGCGCCAAGCGCGATCTTCACGTCGGCGCCGCGGGTTTCGACCGTGCCGCCGTCGCCCGGCGTCGACGCGCTCGCGTTCATCACGCCCGCGACGTTGACGGTGCCGGCGTCGTAGCCGTCCAGCGAAATCCGGCCCGCGACGTTTCTGAGCGTGCGCGCCTCGATGGTGCCCTGGTTGTTGACCACGGTGCGCAGCAGCGTATCGGCGGTCTTCGCGCTCATCAGCACTTGCCCGCCATCGGCCTTCAGCAACTGCTCGTTGCTGACGAGCGCATCGACGATGCCTCGGTCGATCTGCACGTTGAGCAGCTTGCTGCCGTCGAAGTTCAGCGTGGCGTCGCTCCCCGCGCCCAGCGCGACAGTGCCCATCTGCGCCTGGATGACCCCGTTGTTGAAGACTTTCGCGCCGAGCAGCGCGATCGCGCCGCCTTCGCTCGCCACGAGATTGCCGAAGTTGCGCACTTCGGTCGGAGACTGGCCGGAAAACCGGTAGCGGCCTGCGTCGAAGTCGTCGTTCTTGATATCCAGCGTCGTCGCCACCAGGCCGCCGACATTGACCTGTGCGCCCTTGCCGAACAGAATGCCGTTCGGATTGACGAGGAACACGCGGCCGTTCGCATCGAGATTGCCGTAGATTGTGGTGCCGTCCTGGCCGACGACCCGGTTCAGCGCGATCGACGCCGCGGACGGCTGGTTGAACTTGACGCGCTCGCCTTTGCCGATGTTGAACGCTTGCCAGTCCGTCACGAGCTTGTCGCTATGCTGGTTGATCGACATCTGCCGCCCGTTGTCGTAGCGATGGATGTCGCCGTTCCCGGACACGATCTTCTCGCCTGTCGGCAGCGCATACGCCGATGTCGCCGCGCCGCCGGCGAGCAGCGCCAGCACCGCGACGACGCGCGCGCGCGTCGCCGACTTGCCGCGCCGGCGCACCCGTTCGCCGGCGACCTGCCACGCGCCTTGCGCGTCGCTCCATACCAAAGAATAGGTCTTGTTCACGTTCGTTTTTCCTTGTTGTGGTTGAATCCCTGCCGATGCCCACGGCAGGACGGGTACTGCAAGCTTTCACGCGCCGGCCGTTACGGCGGCGCGAGCCGCGCGCGGTATTCGTGCGCGGCGCCGCTGTCGTCGACGGCGTCGAACACGATCTCGCCCGGCCCCGTGCCGGCCTGCGCGCCGATCGGGATCTCGACACGGCCGAACGGTGCGATATCCATTACCGTGTTCGCCGGCATCGCGCCCTTGCCGTTCAGCAACACACGCGTGAGCGTCACGTAGTACGGCGTGGGATTGAGCGCGACGAGCGGCGCCGGCGACGCCGCCTCGTTCGCGCCGGCGTGCGACCATGCGAGCCGGTTCGGTGCCTCGTCCGGATCGCCGTCGAGACCGGGCGGCCGAACCAGTAGCTTCATCCGCAGCCGGTACGCGATGCGCAGCGCGTGTTCGCCCGCCGGTGCGGCCGGCGGCACTTCGAGCAGGTTGATCCAGAAACAGGACTCTCGATCCGCGGCGAGGCCGCCGCCCAGGGACTGCACACGGATCGACAGCGGCTGCCCCGGATCGAGCCGCGCGAGCGGCGGCGAGACGACGAACGGCACACGCAGGCGGCCCGGATCGGCGTTCGCATCGCCATCGTCGAGCCACGCCTGCACGAGGATCGGTGCGTCTCCGTCGTTGCGCGTGAAGATGGTCAGTGCGCGCGCGTCGCCCGGATAAACGAAGCGCGTGCCGACCACGGATAACGCTGCGTCGCACCGCATCGTGCCGACGCTCGCGACGCAGCCGAGCACGGCCGCACACACGACCCGCACAACGACGGGGCGATGGCGCCAGCGGGGCCGCAGCGTGTGAATGACGGCGGCGAAACGGGATGTCGATCGACGCATGGGGCTAGCGCTCGCCAATACGATCGGCCGCCGATGCCACCGGCGTCGGCACTACCGTCGCCGCGCGGCAGACGCCGCTCAGCGTCACGTAGCCGGTTCCCGCACGCTGCGCGGCCGGCACCGCGTAATCGATCACGCATTGCTGATCGGCGCGCGTGCCCCATTCGACGCGAATCTGGCCGTCTTCCGCGGGACTGCGCACGAACAGCCGGCTACCCTGCCCCACCACGCCGAGCGCCGCACCGGTATGCGCGTCGAGCGCACGCGCGGCGAACGGCAGCGGCCGGCCGTCGTCGGTTTGCGCGTCGATCAGCAGCGCGCGCGCCTTCACCGTGTCGTAGGACAGCATGACGATCGAACCGGAGCGCGGCGCCACGCTGTGCGACACGGTCTTCAGTTCGACGTCTTCCGGCACGTCCTTCGGGTCGATGTCGACCTTGTTGAGCTGATACGGGATCAGGCTCGGCACGATCGCGTAACCGAAGCGGTCGACGCGTGCCGTGGTGTTTGCCACCAATGCGCCGCGCGCGTTCGGCGCATGCACGACACCGATGGTCTCGCTCAACGTGGGCGCCGGTGTCAGGCCGCCCGGGTGCAGCACCAGGCCGCCCGTTGCGTTCGCAGACGCCTGCTGATAATCGCGCCCGATGCCGACATTCGCCGACAGCGACACGGCCGGCCGCTGATAGCCGACGCCGAAACTGCCCGACGACGCGCGGTTGCTGCCGTCGTAGCTCGACGACAGCGAATACGATCCGCCGTTTTGCTGGCCGAAACGGCCCGCGAGGCCGGCCGTCGCGCTCGTACCGGTGCTGCTGTCATGCGTGACGAACGAGCTGAAGATCGGTGCGCGCCGCGTATTGCGACCCAGCGGAATCGACACGTTCAGGCTCACGAGCGTGCTGCCCGACGTGCCGCCGAACGACCGGTCCATCACGGACAGATTGCGCACGCGTTGCACCGACGCGGTGATCGTGGCGTCGCGCCACTGCGTGTTGTAGCCGAGCGTGAAGCTGAGCGTCTGCCCGCGTCCCGCCCAGTAGCTGAGCGCCGATCCGTTCGCGTAGACGCTGCCCGTGCGCCCGACCTGCTGACTCACGTTGAGGTCGACGCGATTGCGCACGCGCGCGATCGATGCCAGACCCGCGCCGGTGTTGCTCTGGGCATTCAGCAGCAGCGCGTCGCGCAGGCCGAGGTAGCCTTTGGTCGAGTAGCGATACGCGAGCAGCGAAAAGTTCGTGCCGCTGTTCGGCAGGTTCTTGCTGTACGACACGCGCACGCTGGAGCCCGTCATGCGCTCGCTGCCTTGCGGCTGGGTGCGCGCGACCGTGACGTCCGCCGCGAAACCGCCGATCGCCGTATTGAGCGCGACGCCCGTCAGCACCGACTGGTAGCGGTTCGCGAACGCGGCGCCGCCGTAGGCCGTCACCGCGTTGCTGATGCCTCGCCGCACCGTGAACTGGCCGACGTACTGCGTGCCGATGTCGGTGCCGCCGCCGAGTTCGATCGCCTGCCCGGCCATCGCGCTGAACCGCGTGCTGCCGGGCCGCAACAGTTGGACCGTCGTCGCGAACGGAACCACGAAGCTGCGCGTTTCGCCGTTGGCCTCGGTCACCGTCACGTCGAGGTCGCCGCCGTAGGTCATCGCCTGCAGGTTGTCGATCGTGAACGGCCCCGGTGCGACGGTCGTCTCGTGAACGAGATAGCCGCGCTGGTAGATCGACACCTTGGCATTCGACTGCGCGACGCCCCGCACGACCGGCGCATAGTCGCGCTGTTCGTCGGGCAGCATCCGGTCATCGCTGGAGATTTGTACACCGCGGAACGACACACCGTCGAACAGCGTGCCGTTGGTCGAGCTTTCGCCGGCCAGCAACTGTGCGCGCCAGTCGGGCAGATCGGTTTGTGCGTATACGTAGCCGCGCTGATAGCGGGTGCCGCCGCGCTGCGACCACGTGAGGTTGCCGTTGTGGCGAATTCGGAACCGCCCGGCGCTCGCGGCCATCGACAACCCGGTGTAGAGCTGCGAGAACGCGTAGCCGCTGGAACGCGTATTGAACACGCTCGCGCTGTAGTTCAGCCACGCGGCAGGCACGCCGTTCGTCCAGTTCGACGGATCGACGTAGGTGCTCCGGCTGGCGAGCCGCATATAGAACTGCGGCGCCGTCAGATACAGTTTCTGCTCGGCCGCATCGAACGACAACGCGGCACCGGGCACGTAGCGCGACAGCGCATCGCAGATCGTGCCGTCGGGCATCGGGTTCGGCGGCTGGTCGCCATCCTGGCCGCGCGCGCTTCGGTCGAGGTCGACGCCGACCCGCTGCAGCAGCGCCTTGTCGTAGCAAGGCGTCACGTCGCCGCGCGCATCGGGGCGGAACGTGATGTCCTCCACGCCACGCCACAGTCCATTGACGATCAGATCGACCCGATGCACGCCTGCCGGGACCGTATTCGGGCGCTCGAAAGGCGTCGTATCGATCGGCTCGCTGTCCGGGCCGTGCATCAACATCGAATCGTCGAAGCGCGTCGCGCCCGCCGCGGGGTTGGCCGGCGCCGTACCCGCGGCCGCGCGACGCTCGTCCTCCTGCGCCACCGTGTCGATCGTGTCCGCGATGGCGTCCGTACCCGACACCATCGCGACCGTCGCGAACACGGATGCGACCGCCAGCAGACACGGCCGCTGCGGCAACCGGAGCGCAAGCCCCGTCGCGCATGAAGAGTGGAAACCTGCTGAACTGCGCATGTGGATTCAGTTAGTTCGTATACCGAATTGATAAATGGAATCCGGCATACTGGATGGTGCCTTCCGGATGCGTTGCGTGGACCGACTGCTCAGTCGGTCAGTTTTTTCGTTATCGTGGTGCGGCCGCCGTAGTCGTCGATGAGCATGTAACGTACGGCCGTCGGGAGATGCGACTGCACGGCGGCGCCTCGCAGCGGAAAACGCTGCGACGCGAACGGTGCGACCATCCCGCCACCGGCCGACACGAACGTGCCGCCGAAGCCGCCTTCGACCATCCCGAACGAAACGTAATACGGCGTCGGGTTGGAGACCTCGAGCGACATCTGCCGTTCGCCCGCATGCGACGTATCGGTCGCCGCCTTCCACACCAGTTTTTCCGGTGCCATATCGACGTCGTTCGCCAATGACGAAGGCCGATAAAACAGCTTGATACGGGTTCGGAACGCGAAGCGCAGCTGATTGTCCGCATCGGGACGCACCGTTGGAACTTCCAGCACATTCAGCCAGAACACCGATTCACGGTCGGCCGGCAACTTCGCCTGCATGTTGGTGATGCGCAGCACCGCGCTGCGCCCCGCCTCGACGCGCGCCAGCGTTGGCGTGACGACGAATGGCGTGCGCATCTGCTCGGGCGGAACGTCGGCGCGGCCGTCGTCGATCCAGCTTTGCGCGAGCACCGGATCGGAACCGGAGTTTTCCATCCGGACCGTGACGTCGCGCGAGCGCTCGGGAAAAATCACCCGCGTACCGTCCAGCAAAAGCGCCGCCTGCGCCAGCGTGGCGCAGGCGGCCCACGCCATGACACCGGCCACGACTTGTAAATAAGGACAACGAACTGACAAGGTCATGACATGGAATGGAGAATGCGCCGATCAGTGATACGCGAGCAGATAGCGGATGAACGAGTTGCCCGAACCAGTCTTGATCGCATCCGGTGCGGCCGTCGACACATACGACGCCGTATAGCTGAGCGTTGCGACGTTGTTCTGGACGGTCGCGACCTGCGCTTCGGTGATGTTCTGCGGCTTGCCGAGCATGATCTTGCCGGACTTGCCGTTACCCGCGTCGCTGATCTGGATCTCGACGCCTTCCGCCGGTTTCGTGCCGATGAGCTTCAGGTTGCCCGTGGCGGGGTTGATGTTCACCGACACCGGATCGAATTCGATCACGACCTTCGTGTTGTTGGTACAACCGGTATTGCCGCCGATGGCCAGATTGAACGCGACAGGCGTCGACGTCGCCCCGATCTTGTCGAACGTGCCCGGGCTGATGCGATCGCCGAGCTGCACCTCTTTCCGGTTGCCGGGGCCGGGCGCTTCGCCATTGATGTTGCAGGTAACGTCGGAGATGCTGCCGTAGAAATCGAGCTGGCCATCGAACGCGTGCGAAACCGACGGCACCATGGCGACACTCGCGACACCCGCTGCAACGCAACCCCGAAGCAGATTCATTTTCATCGTTGGATTCCTCTAAAAATGGACGATTTTTCTCGGAAGAGACGATCGGCGCATGGGCATTCAGCCTTCCACCGCTTGCCGGCACCGCCGATCGGATCGCGTTATTCCGGAAGACTGGATGACTTCAACCGAAAAATGACGACCGCAGCCATTCTATTTATTTGGATGACTTTCCGATATCGGACGAGTAAGAAATATCGGAATCCTTATCCGTTCGGATAAATCCTAACCACGAAACCGGCTCGATATCAGCCAACCGGCATAGTTTCGGCCATCTGCGTCGACCGGCCGGAATGCGCGCACGGGCCGGCGAATCGCCTTCCCGGCAGCACGAGACATGGTCTGTCCCGGTTGTTTTTTGCAGCTTGTCCTGAATCGTCAAAAAATATTCACATTAGTCAAAAACCGGCAATTCCTTATATCAAAATTAAAACGCTCGATAACGTACCATCAACGAAGATAGAAAAAAGGACAAATCGCATGATCGGGGCAATGCACGCCGGGTTTTCTTTGACGAATTACCCGCACACGAGCATTGCCAATGGAAATTGGCATGCCTTCCCGGCTCACGGTTGAAAATCCACATTTTTGGACCGGTTATATCGACACCCGCACTATTACGGACGTGTCCCATGCGCGTCTTCAAGCCGAGAGCCGGCCAGGCACTCGTCGCTCCTCGCCCGGCAGTGGGCGCAGCACGCAAAAAAACGCCCGCTGCAAGCAGCGGGCGCGAATCCCAGTCAAGGAGGTGTCACACGAACTACGGGTTCAGAGTAAGGAAATCGCCCGCAACAGGCAACGAATCGATTTCCATATCGATATGACGGCGTACGCTCATGCCCGCGCCTGTCCAGGCTCCGGCACCGGATCCCGACCGCGCGTCGCCCCGGCGGAATCGCGCGCACCAACGAAAACGTCCCGCCGCTGGCGGGACGTTCGTCACGATGCACATGCGCGCACGGCGCAATCGATCACGGCTCGTGACGCAGGTACCCTTCCTTGCTCGGATCGCGCATCCGCCACGACACGATCAGCGAGATCGCGCACAGCACGGTCACGTACCAGTAGAAGGTTTCCTCGCTGCCGATCGACTTGAACCACAGCGCGACGTACTCGGCCGAGCCGCCGAAGATCGCGTTCGCCACCGCATACGACAGGCCGACGCCCATCGCGCGCACTTCCGGCGGGAACATCTCGGCCTTGATGAGGCCGCTGATCGACGTGTAGAAACTGACGATCGCCAGCGCGACCGTCACCAGCACGAAGGCGGCCACCGGGCTCGTCACGTCCTTCAGCGCATGCATCAGCGGCACCGTGCCGATCACCGCGAACGAACCGAACAGGATCATCGACGTGCGGCGGCCGATCTTGTCCGACAGCGCGCCGAACACCGGCTGCATCAGCATGTAGACGAGCAGCGCGACGGTCATCACGTTGCTGGCCGTCTTCGCGTGCATGCCGGCCGTGTTCACGAGGTATTTCTGCATGTACGTCGTGAATGTGTAGAAGATCAGCGAGCCGCCGGCCGTGAAGCCGACCACCGTGAAAAACGCGCCCTTGTGCTGCCACACGCCGCGGATCGTGCCCGCGTCCTTCTTGTCGCGCGACGCGCTCGTCGACGTCTCGTCGAGCGACTTGCGCAGGTACAGCGAAATCAGCGCGGCCGCCGCGCCGACCACGAACGGAATGCGCCAGCCCCATGCCTTCAGCTCGCCGGCCGACAGCGTCTGCTGCAGGATCACGAGCACCAGCAGCGCGCACAGCTGGCCGCCGATCAGCGTCACGTACTGGAACGACGCGAAGAAGCCGCGACGGCCCTTGAGCGCCACTTCACTCATGTAGGTCGCGCTCGTCCCGTACTCGCCGCCCACCGACAGGCCCTGGAACAGCCGTGCGACCAGCAGCAGCGCCGGCGCGAGCGCGCCGATCTGCGCATAGGTCGGCAGCACCGCGATCACGAGCGAGCCGCCGCACATCATCAGCACCGAGATCATCATCGCCGCGCGCCGGCCATGACGGTCGGCGATGCGGCCGAACAGCCAGCCGCCGATCGGACGCATCAGGAAGCCGGCCGCGAACACGCCGGCCGTGTTCAGCAACTGCGTCGTCGTGTTGCCGCTCGGGAAGAACGCCGGCGCGAAGTACAGCGCGCAGAACGAGTAGATGTAGAAGTCGAACCACTCGACGAGGTTGCCCGATGAGGCGCCGACGATGGCGAACACGCGCCGCCGGGTGTCATGCGCGGACAGCGCAGCTTGGTCGGTCTGGACGTCCATGGGTTGGTCTGTTCCTTTTAGTGCTTTCTGGGCGAGACGGCCGGGGCCGCCGCGTGCGGTCGCGCGTGGCACCGGTTCCGGCGCACGGCGCTACGGGATTTTAGCGAAATGTAAAGTAACAGGCTTTGCGGGTTCGTCCGGATGTAGAAAATTTTTCTCCCGTCACCCGTTCGTCATATGAAAACGCCAGCCGGCAGGCTGGCGTCGGATGCAAACATGTTCGACCGCGACGATCACACGCGTACCTCCGGCGGCACGTAGCGGCACTCGTAGCGCTTGCGCACGGTGCCGGCCTCGTCGACGCTTTCCAGGTACACGTCGAACTGCCAGAGCCGCGCCATGTGCTTGAGCACTTCGTCGCTGTCGTTCGACAGGTGGCGGTTGTCGGTCATGAAGTGGCGCAGCGTGAGGCTGCGGTCGCCGCGCGTGTTGACGGCCCATACCTGGATATTCGGCTCGCGGTGATGGATGTCGTACTGCCGCGACAACGCCTGCCGCACGTACTGATAGCCGGAATCGTCGTGGATCGCCGATACCTCGAGCGAATCGCGCATGTCGTCGTCGAGCACCGAGAACAGCCGCATCTCGCGGATCAGGTTCGGCGACAGGTACTGCGCGATGAAGCTCTCGTCCTTGAAGTTGCGCATCGCGTAGTGCATCGCCGGCAGCCACGGCGTGCCCGCGATCTCCGGAAACCACTTGTAGTCCTCTTCCGTCGGCGCTTCGCAGATCCGGCGAATGTCGCTCATCATCGAGAAGCCGAGCGCATACGGGTTGATCCCGCTGTAGTACGGCTTCGTGACGGGCGGCTGGTAGACCACGTTGCTGTGCGAGTGCAGGAACTCCATCATGAAGCCGTCTTCCAGCTTCCCCTGGTTGTACAGCGTATTGAGCAGCGTGTAGTGCCAGAACGTCGCCCAGCCTTCGTTCATCACCTGCGTCTGCCGCTGCGGATAGAAATACTGGCCGATCTTGCGCACGATGCGGATCACCTCCCGCTCCCACGGTTCGAGCAGCGGCGCATTCTTCTCCGCGAAATACAGCAGGTTCTCCTGTGGCTCGGGCGGATAGCGGTCTTCCTGCTCCTCCGTCAGCTCGGGCTTCTTGCCCGGCAGCGTGCGCCACAGTTCGTTGACCTGCGATTGCAGGTACGCCTCGCGCTCGCGCCGCAGCGCCGCTTCCTTCGACAGCGACGGCTTCTGCGGCCGCTTGTAGCGGTCGACGCCGTAGTTCATCAGCGCATGGCACGAGTCGAGCAGTTCCTCGACGCGATCGAGACCGTAGCGCTCCTCGCATTCCGCGACGTAATTCTTCGCGTACACGAGATAGTCGATGATCGCGTGCGCGTCCGTCCACAGCCTGAACAGGTAGTTGCCCTTGAAGAACGAATTGTGCCCGTACGCCGCGTGCGCGATGACGAGCGCCTGCATCGTCATCGTGTTCTCTTCCATCAGATACGCGATGCACGGGTTCGAATTGATGACGATTTCGTAGGCCAGGCCCATCTGCCCGCGGCGGTAGCTCTTCTCGGTCGCGAGGAAGTGCTTGCCGAACGACCAGTGACGGTAGTTGACGGGCATCCCGACCGACGCATACGCGTCCATCATCTGCTCGGCGCTGATCAGTTCGAGCTGGATCGGGTAGATGTCGAGCTCGTATTGTTCGGCAACCTGCGAGATGTGCGTGTCGTATTCCTCGAGCAATTCGAACGTCCAGTCGGACGGGCACGGCAGCGGCTTGCGTTCGGCAACGTTCATACGCGCTTCCTTTTGCCCGGAACCGGGCAAGTCGGCGGCCGGCGGCGGCGGCTCGGCCTGCCCGGGTTGCTGCGATGCGGCAGGGCCGGCCGTGTCGTCGCCGGAAGGGCGCGGCTCGTAGCCGCGCGACTCGTTGTGCAGATGGCGGCTCGTCATGACATTTCCACCTGCTTTTCGAACAATTCGCGAAACACTGGGTAAATGTCCGCAGCCGATTCCACTTTTTTCATCGCGAGATGCGGTTGCGACAGGGCCAGTTGCGCGTATTCCAGCCACAGGTTCTGCTCTTCCGGCGCGACCTGGATATACGCGAAGTAACGCGTCTTGGTGAGGATATCCTCTTCCAGGATTTTGCGACACTTGGGCGAATCGTCAGTCCAGTTGTCGCCGTCGGACGCCTGCGCGCCGTAGATGTTCCACTCGGTCGGCGAGTAGCGCTCGTCCATCACCTTGCGCATCAGTTCGAGCGCGCTCGACACCACCGTGCCGCCGCTTTCGGTCGAATGGAAGAAGGTGTCCTCGTCGACCTCCTCGGCCCGCGTGTGGTGGCGGATGAACACCACTTCGATGCGCTCGTAGTTGCGCTTGAGGAACAGGTAAAGCAGGATGAAGAAGCGCTTTGCAAGATCCTTGCGCTGCTCGTCCATCGAGCCCGACACGTCCATCAGGCAGAACATCACGGCCTGGCTCGACGGCTGCGGCTGCTTCACGCGGTTGATGTAGCGCAGGTCGAACGGATCGATGAACGGAATCCGCCAGATGCGCCCTTTCAGGTGATGGATCTCGGCTTCGAGCGTCGCGATTTCCGCGCGGCGGTCTTCCGGGTCGCTCTTCAGCGCTTCGAGCTGCGCCTCGAGCTCGCGCAACTCGTTGACGAGCGGCGAGCCGAGCGCGATGCGCCGGCCGAGCGCGCTGCGCAGCGAACGCACGACGTCGATGTTGTTCGGCGTGCCTTCCGCCGACCAGCCCGCGCGCACGTTCTTCCAGCTCGGCACCGTCAGCAGGTGCGTCTTCACGAGGCGCGGCAGTTCGAGATCGTCGAAGAAGTACTGCATGAACTCGTCGCGCGACAGCTCGAACACGAAGTCGTCCTGCCCTTCGCCCTCGTTGCTCGCCTGACTGCCGCCGCCCCCCGAGCCGCCTTGCGGACGCGGGATCTTGTCGCCGCGCACGTAGTCCTCGTTGCCCGGGTGCACGTATTCACGACGCCCGCCCGGCGCGTGCCGGAAATTCGGCTCCGCGATGTCCTTGCGCGGGATCGTGATACTCTGCGTGCTCTGGATATCCTTGATGCTACGGTCGCGCACCGCGTCGGACACGGCGCGACGAATGTAGTTCTTGACGCGACGCAGGAAGCGTTCGCGATTGGCGATGCTCTTGTTCTTGCCGGCCAGCCTGCGGTCGATGATTTGATGAAGCACTCCCGGTCTCCCGCTCGAAAGTCGATCTGCCGGGGCACTCGCCGCGCATGCCGTCTGCCGTCATGCGGGTGGCGCCTCTGAAAGTGCCCGTACGGACTCGCCGTACGGGCGCGATACCGCGCGTGTCATGACGACTTGCGCACGCGCAGGTACCAGTCGCAAAGCAGCCTCACCTGCTTCGGCGTATAGCCCTTCGCGACCATCCGGTTCACAAAGTCCTCATGCTTGCGCTGCTCCTCCGCCGAGCCCTTCGCGTTGAACGAAATGACCGGCAACAGTTCCTCGGTATTCGAGAACATCTTCTTCTCGATCACGACCCGCAACTTCTCGTAGCTCGTCCACACGGGGTTCTTGCCGGCGTTCGCCGCCCGTGCGCGCAGCACGAAGTTCACGATCTCGTTGCGGAAATCCTTCGGATTGCTGATCCCGGCCGGCTTCTCGATCTTCTCCAGCTCCGCGTTCAGCGCGGCGCGATCGAAGCTCTCGCCCGTGTCGTGATCGCGGAATTCCTGGTCCTGGATCCAGAAGTCCGCATACGTGACGTAGCGGTCGAAGATGTTCTGGCCGTACTCCGAATACGACTCGAGATACGCCGTCTGGATCTCCTTGCCGATGAACTCCGCATAGCGCGACGCGAGCACGTCCTTCACGAACGACAGGTACTTCTGCTCGGTTTCCGGCGGGAACTGCTCGCGTTCGATCTGCTGTTCGAGCACGTACATCAAATGCACCGGGTTCGCCGCGACCTCGCTCGTGTCGAAGTTGAACACGCGCGACAGGATCTTGAACGCGAAGCGTGTCGACACGCCGGTCATCCCTTCGTCCACGCCCGCGTAGTCGCGATACTCCTGGTACGACTTCGCCTTCGGATCGGTGTCCTTCAGATTCTCGCCGTCGTACACCTGCATCTTCGAGAACAGGCTCGAATTCTCCGGCTCGTGCAGGCGCGACAGCACCGAGAACTGCGACATCATCTTCAGCGTGCCCGGCGCGCATACGGCCTCGGCCAGCGACGAATTGCGGATCAGCTTCTCGTAGATCTTGATCTCTTCCGACACGCGCAGGCAGTACGGCACCTTCACGACGAAGATCCGGTCGAGCAGTGCCTCGTTGTTGCGGTTGTTGCGGAAAGCCTTCCACTCCGACTCGTTCGAGTGCGCAAGAATCACGCCGTCGAACGGAATCGCGCCGAAACCTTCGGTACCCTTGAAGTTGCCTTCCTGCGTCGCGGTCAGCAGCGGGTGCAGCACCTTGATCGGCGCCTTGAACATTTCGACGAATTCGAGCAGGCCCTGGTTCGCGAGGCACAGGCCGCCCGAGTAGCTGTACGCGTCGGCATCGTCCTGCGCGTATTGCTCGAGCTTGCGGATGTCGACCTTGCCGACCAGCGAGGAGATGTCCTGGTTGTTCTCGTCGCCCGGCTCCGTCTTCGCGATGCCGACCTGCCGCAGGATCGACGGATAGCGGCGCACCACGCGGAACTGGCGGATGTCGCCGTTGTATTCGTGCAGGCGCTTGACGGCCCACGGACTCAGGATGCTTTTCAGGTAGCGGCGCGGAATGCCGTATTGCTCCTCGAGGATCGGCCCATCCTCGTCGTAGTCGAACAGCCCGAGCGGCGACTCGTTGACGGGTGAGCCCTTCAGCGCATAGAACGGCACGCGCTCCATCAGTTGCTTCAGGCGCTCGGCGATCGACGACTTGCCGCCGCCCACCGGGCCCAGCAGATAGAGGATCTGCTTCTTCTCTTCAAGACCTTGCGCAGCGTGGCGGAAGTACGCGACCACCTGCTCGATCACCTCCTCCATTCCGTAGAACTCACGGAATGCCGGATACACCTTGATGACCTTGTTCGCGAAGATCCGCGACAGGCGCGGGTCGTTGCGGGTATCGATCTGTTCAGGTTCCCCGATTGCTTCCAGCATGCGTTCACCAGCCGTCGCGTACGCGGATGGATCGTTCTTGCAGAGCGCGAGATACTCCTCCAGCGAGAGCTCTTCCTCTCGCGTTTTTTCGAAGCGGTTCGCGAAGCTGCTGTAAATATCCATGCTACCTCCCTCGCCTGAGTCTGAAGACGTGCCTGCCTTCGTATGACTGCGCAGAAGCAAGCGCGTTCGAATTCATCCTAAACCCTTTCTTATTTTTTTTCACGAACTCTTCGTATGAAGTTCGTCATTCTCGACAACACCGCTTGGACAACGCATTTCGTCGTTTTACAATCGATTTCCCGAGCCGCAGAAACTGCATCCGCCGCGTCTCGTCGAACACCGAAACGTCTCGTGCGTTGGACACCTCCGACGTCGCCACCTCCTCCCTTCATCCCTTTACGTTCGAGCGGCCGCGTGCGATGACACGCCGCGCGAACCGTTACAAATTTTTTTCGCAGTCCCTTACGGACATACCCGTACGACGAACGCGGGAACATGACGCGCACGCAGCGCATTCCGGCGAATCTCTCGGTGCGCGACGCTCGGCACACCTGCCGATGCGCGATCGACTCGTCCGCGCTGTCACATTTCGTCCGCCGCAGAAACGGCAACGCCCGCGGATCGCGGGCGTCGTCGTCACCAAATGGGGATAGATACGCGGCGCACGCGAATCAGAACGTCTCCCAGTCGTCGCCACCGGCGGTCGCCGCTGCCGGCGCGGGTGCGGGGGCGGCCGACACGGCGGCGGGCTTGCGCGCCGGCGTCGCGGTGCTCGCGCGTTTCGGCGCGGCCTCGCGTTCGACGCGCGCGGCAGCCGGTGCGGGCGCAGCAGCCGGCGCGGAAGGCGCGCGAGGCGCGTGACGTGCGGCAACCGCAACGACGGTGCCCGCACGTGCCGCCTCGTCGTCGAGCTGGAATACCGCCGCCGTTTCGCGCAGGCGGGCCGCCTGCTCCTCGAGCGACTGCGCGGCGGCGGCGGCTTCCTCGACGAGCGCGGCATTCTGCTGCGTGACCTCGTCCATCTGCGCGACCGCGCGCGCCACCTGGTCGATCCCGCCGCTCTGTTCCTCGGACGCCGCAGCGATCTCGCCCATGATGTCCGTCACGCGCTGGACCGCGCCGATCACGTCGCTCATCGTGCGTCCCGCCTCGTCGACCAGCGTCGAGCCCGTCCGGATACGCTCCACCGACGCGTCGATCAGCGCCTTGATTTCCTTCGCCGCGCTCGACGAGCGCTGCGCGAGGCTGCGCACTTCGCCCGCGACGACCGCGAAGCCGCGGCCTTCCTCGCCCGCCCGTGCGGCTTCGACGGCCGCATTCAGCGCCAGAATGTTGGTCTGGAACGCGATTCCCTCGATGATCGCGATGATGTCCGCGATTTTCGCCGAGCTGTCGTTGATTTCCCCCATCGTGCCGACCACCTGGCCGACCACCGTGTTGCCCTTGTTCGCAATTTCGGACGCATTCGCCGCCAGCGAGCTTGCCTGACGCGCATTGTCCGCATTCTGCTTCACGGTGCCCGTCAGTTGCTCCATGCTGGACGCGGTTTCCTGCAGCGCAGCAGCCTGTTCCTCGGTACGCGACGACAGGTCGATGTTGCCGGCGGCGATCTGGCGGGCCGCGGTCGCGATCGACTCGCTGCCGCCGCGCATGGTGCGCACCGTGTCGACGAGCCCGCGCTGCATCCTCGCGAGGCCCGCCAGCAACTGGCCCATCTCGTCGCGCCGGTCCACGACGATCGGCCGGCGCAGGTCGCCCGCGGCGATCGCGTCGAAATGCGACAGCGCGTCGGCGATCGGGCGGCCGATCGCGCGGCTCAGCGTCAGCCACGACAGCACCGCGGCGCCGATGCCGACCAGCAGCACGACGATCGACAGCACGCGCATCGTCTCGAACACCGATTCGGCCTGATCGAAGCGCGCTTGCGCATTGGTGAACTGGAAGCCGCGCAGCGCTTCACCGGCCGCGGCCAGCTCGGTATAGCGCGCCTGAAGCTGCTTGGCGCCGTCGCCGATCCGCTCGTGATCGCCGGCCGCGACCGCGCTCGCGAACGCGTCGCAGCTGCTCTGCAACACCTTGCGCCGGGCGACGACGTCCTGTGCGAGCCGGTCCTCGTCGGCGTCGCGCGGCAGCGCAAGGTACTTCTGCCACCAGGCGTCCGATTGCGCCCGCATCGCGCGGCTGCGCTCGATGGCCGCCGCCGAGTCGGGCGTGCCGGCCAGCAGCGCGGCACGGTCGAGCGCGAGGCGCTCGCGCGCGGCGAACATTTCCGCCATCGCCACGTCGACCGCGCTCGGCATCTGGTTCGTGAAAATCTCGCGCGTCGAATCGTTCGAACGCGTCATCCCGTGCAGACCGAGCACGCCGGTGACCGCCAGCAGTACCGCCAGAAACGCCATCGTGAAACCGATGCGCGCCCGAATCGTCAGGTTCCTGAACACCATCATCCATCCTGTGTTGCGTCGTCATGAACGGGCCTGGCCCGTTGGCTCGAAGCATTGCTTCACTTGGTGCATTTACGACCGCACGACGCATAACTTGATGGTTTTGGCGTGTTTATTTCGAATTATTCGTCTGTTTATTTCATAAGTCTGAATAAATGACGGAATTCGGGTCGGGATGGGGAATCGCCAAAGGCCAGTGGGAACGCCAAGCATTGCCGGGGCCGCCGCCGGCCGTCTCATGCGACGCACCGGCAGCGCGATGGAACCGGAAAACCGGGGATCCGGCCCTAGTCGGCCAATTCGGCGCGCGTCGGAATCGACGGCTGCGCGCCCGCGCGCGTGACCGACAGCGCCGCCGCGCGTTGCGCGAAGCGGATGGCCGTGTCGACGTCCGCGCCGGCCGCGAGCCGTGCGGAAAAGCCGCCGATGAAGGTGTCGCCGGCCGCCGTCGTGTCGATGGCCTCCACGACCGGCGCCGGATAGTGATGCGCGGCGCCGTCGGCGGTCAGCGCAAGCACGCCGCGCGCGCCGAGCGTGATCAGCACGTTGCGCGCGCCGCCGGCCTGGAGCGCCCGCGCGGCGGTTTCGGCCTGCGCCGGATCGCGCACCGGCAGCCCGGTCAGCGCGGCTGCCTCGACCTCGTTCGGGATCAGGTAATCGACGAGCGGCAGCCAGCCGTCCGGCAGCGGCGCGACGGCCGGCGCCGGATTGAGCACCACCGTGCGGCCGAGGCGGCGCCCGGCCGACAGCGCCGCGAACACCGCGTCCGGCGGCGTCTCGAGCTGGCAGATCAGCACGTCGGCCGCCGCCAGCGCGGCCTCGTGCCGCGCGATCGTATCGGTCGTGACCTCGCCGTTGCCGCCCGCGACGATCACGATCGCGTTCTGGCTTCCGTCGTCGACGACGATCAGCGCGACGCCGGTCGACGCCGACACGCTCGTCGCGAGCCCCGCGCAGTCGATTCCCTCGGCCTCGAGGCCCGCGCGCAGCGCGGCGCCATGCGCATCCGCACCGACGCAGCCGATCATCGCGACCTGCGCGCCGAGCCGGGCGGCGGCGACGGCCTGGTTGCCGCCCTTGCCGCCCGCCGCCTGCGCGAACGCATGCCCGGCGAGCGTTTCCCCCGGCAGCGGCAGCCGCGGCGCCCGCACGACGAGATCCATGTTGAGGCTGCCGACCACCGTCACGCGGCCGGCGCCCGTTGCGCTCGCCGTCATGCGCGAGCGCCCGGCGCGGCCGGCTCGCGATAGACCGCCGTCGATTCGCGCAGCACGAGGCGCGGCGACACGACGCGGCGACGGCTCGGCACGGCCGTCGAACCGCCACCGATCCGTTCGATCAGCGTCTGCGCGGCCATTTCGCCGAGCGCGCGCACCGACTGGCCGACCGTCGACAGCGCCGGATACGTGTAGCGGGAAAATTCGATGTCGTCGAAGCCGATGATCGAGCAGTCGTCGGGCACGCGCAGCCCGCGCTCGGCCGCCGCGCGCAGCGCGCCGACGCCCATCAGGTCGTTGCCCGCGAAGATCGCGCTCGGCCGCACCGATTCGAACAGCCGCGACGCCGCGTGATAGCCGCCCAGGCACGAGAAATCGCTTTCCGCGATCGCGCCCGGCACGATGTCGACCCCGCGCTCGGCCATCGCGCGGATGAAGCCGTGCACGCGCATCGCGCTGACGGCGGTGTCGGTCGGCCCGGTGATGCAGCCGATCTTCGCGTGTCCGAGTTCGAGCAGGTGGCGCGTCGCGAGGTACGCGCCGCGCTCGTGGTCGATCTGCACGAGATCGGCCGCGAGCCCCTCGATGTTGCGATCGACGACGACGAGCGGCGCATGGATATCGGCGAGCGTCTGAGCGAGCACCGCGTCCTCGCCCGCCGAAGCGACGATCAGCCCATCGATGCGCTTTTCCTGCAGCACGCGCAGGTAGTTGCGCTGCTTCACGGGATCGTCGTCCGAATTGCAGAAGAACACGCAATAGCCGTTGGCCGCGCACTGATCCTCGATCCCGCGCGCCAGCTCGGCGAAGTACGGATTCGTGCTGTTCGGCACGACGAGGCCGATCGTCGCCGTCGCCCGCGCCTTCAGCGAGCGCGCCACGGCCGACGGCACGTAATTCAGCTCGCGGATCGCGCCCTCGACCTTCGCACGCACATCCGCGGACACCGGCCGCGAATTGTTCACCACGTGCGAGACGGTCGTAAATGACACGCCCGCCATGGCCGCCACATCCTTGATCGTCGCCATTTCCCGTTTCTCTCTGGTCTGTTCTGTCTGTCTTTTTACCGCACGCGCGTACGCCGGCTGCGATACGTATCGAGCACGACCGCCACGACGATCACCGCGCCCGTGATGATCCGTTTGGTCGGCTCGTTCGCACCGATCTGCGCCAGCCCCGCGGCCAGCACGGAGATGATCAACACGCCGAAGAACGTGCTGATCACCGAACCGCGCCCGCCCATCAGGCTCGTGCCGCCGATCACGACGGCGGCGATGACCTGCAGTTCGAGGCCCGCGCCCGCGTTCGGATCGGCCGCCTCGAGCCGCGAAATCTGGAACAGCGACGCGAGCCCCGCGAGCGCGCCCATCAGTGCGAATACGAGGATTTTATACGGCCGCGGGTTAACCCCTGCAAGTCGGACCGCTTCCTCGTTCGTGCCGATCCCGACCAGATAGCGCCCGAACACGGTGCGCGTGAGCACGAACTGGGCGGCGATCATCACCGCGACCGCGATCAGGAACGCCGGCGAGATGCCCAGCGCGATCGGGTTCGACAGGAAATCGAACGCGTCGCCGATATACGCGGTGCGCGAATTCGTCAGTTGGTACGCGAGGCCGCGCGCGGCCTCCAGCACGCCGAGCGACACGATGAACGACGGAATCCGCCAGCCGACCGTGACCGCGCCGGTCAGCGCGCCCGTCGCGGTCGCGACCGCAATCCCGATCAGCGCGGCCGGCAGCGGCCCCCACTGCCACTTCAGCGCGGCGACGCTGACCATCGACGCGGCGAGCGCGAGCACCGAGCCGACCGACAGGTCGATCCCGGCGATGATCAGCACGAAGGTCATCCCGACCGACATCACGACGAGATCGGGAATCTGGTTGGCGATCGTGCTGAACGTGTCGTAGGTCAGGAAATGCGAGCTCAGCGCCGAGAACAGCGCGATCATCGCGGCCAGCGCGCCGGCGAGCCCGAGATAGTTCGACAGGCCGAGCCGCGTGCCGGACAGCGTGCGCGCGCGGCGCCCGGTCACGTCCTGCTGCGCGCCTGCGTCGGTCGGGGATACGGGAGGCTGGGTCATTGCTGTCGTCCTGTCGTCGAAGTGCCCGGAGCGGCGCCGCGCGCCTGCCCCGCGTCCGGATGCTGCATGGCGGGGGCCGACGTCTCGCGGCCGAAGCCGGCGAACGCCGCGGCCAGCAGCGCATCCTGGGTCCAGTTGCCGCGCTCGAACACGGCGGTCATGCGCCCGGCCGACATCACGCCGATCCGGTCGCAGATCAGCATCAGCTCGCGCAGGTCGCTCGACACGACCACGAGCGCGCGGCCTTCGCGCGCGAGCGCGCCCATCAAAGTGTAGATCTCGAATTTGGCGCCGACGTCGATCCCGCGCGTCGGCTCGTCGAACAGCAGCACCCCCATGTCGCGCGCGAGCCAGCGGCCGATCACGACCTTCTGCTGGTTGCCGCCCGACAGCTCGCCGACCGCCTGCGCCGCGCCGTGCGTGCGGATCCGCAGCGCCTCGATCTGCTGCTCGGCGAGCGCCGTTTCGCGTGCGGAATCGACGATGCCGCCGCGCGCGAGCCGGTCGAGCTGGCCGAGCGACACGTTCGCGGTGATCGACTGCGACAGCAGCAGCCCTTCCCCCTTGCGATCCTCGGTGATCAGCGCAATGCCCCGCTTCACCGCCTCGACGGGCGACGCGATCCGCACCGGCTTCAGCGGCTGGCCGACCGCGATCGTCCCGGCGTCCGGCGTATCGGCGCCGTAGATCAGCCGCAGCAGCTCGGTGCGCCCCGCGCCGATCAGCCCGGAGATGCCGAAGATCTCGCCCGCGCGCACCTCCAGCGACACGTCGCGCACGGCCGTCCCGCGCGTGAGGCCCGATACCGCGAGCCGCGGCGCACCGAACCGGCGCTCGCCGAGATCGATGTGTTCGCCGATCTCGCGCCCGACCATCAGCGTGACGAGCCCGTCGGACGTCGTCGCCGCCATGTCGCCCGCGTGCACGAGCCGGCCGTCGCGCAGCACCGCGACGCGCTCGGCGACGCGCGCGAGCTCTTCGAGCCGGTGCGAGATGTAGACGATCGCGACGCCGCGCGCCTTCAGCCGGTCGATCTGCTCGAACAGCAGCTCGACTTCGCGCGCGGTCAGCATCGCGGTCGGCTCGTCGAGAATCAGCACGCGGCAGTCGCCGATCAGGTTGCGGGCGATCTCCACCATCTGCTGGTGGCCGATGCCGAGCGCGCCGACCGGCGTATCGGGGTCGACCGCGTCGAGCCCGACCTGCGCCATCGCCGCGCGCGCGTCGTCGCGCAGCCGCGCGCGATCGATGATGCCGAAGCGGCGCGGCAGGCGGTTCAGGAACAGGTTTTCGGCGACGGTCAGCGTCGGCAGCAGGTTCAGCTCCTGCATCACCATGCGCACGCCGAGCGCCTCGGCCTGCGTGCGACTCGCCGGCGCATAGGCCTCGCCGCCGAGCTGCATCGTACCGGTGGTCGGGTCGACGAGCCCGCCGATGATCTTCGACAGCGTGCTCTTGCCCGCGCCGTTCTCGCCGGTCAGCGCGAGCGCCTGGCCTGCATCGAGCGTCAGCGTGACGTCGGCGAGCACGGGTTCGGCATAGGTCTTGCCGATACCGGAGACGGACAGCACGGGGTGGGCTGAACGGGAGGGTTGGAAGGTCGGTTCCATCGCGATCCTGATTGCGGCCGCGCGCACGCGGCGCGCGGGTATGACGCTCACAAGTGCATGTGCATGCAGTGGCCGTGATCGCGCTCACACCGGATAACGGCCGCCGCGCCGGATTCTTGAGGCCGGCGGCCGGACCGGTGCGGCGTTACTTCGTCACGAGATCCACCGGCGTCTCGACCACGCCGGACATGTCGGCCTGCTTGCGATGCTCGGCAATGGCCTTGAGCGCCGTGTCGATGCCGAACACGGCCTGCTTCGCCGCGTACTGGTCGGCGGTCGCGAGCACGCGGCCGTCCTTCAGCATCGGCTTGATCGCGTTGATGTTGTCGTAGCCGACCACGAGCACCTTGCCCTGCTTGCCGGCCGCGCGCACGGCCGACACGGCGCCGATCGCCATGTTGTCGTTGCCGCACAGCAGCGCCTTCAGGTTCGGGTATTCGTTGAGCATCGCGGCGGCCACCGCATTGCCCTTGTCGATCTCCCATTCGCCCGACTGCACCGACACGACCTTCATCCCGCCCGCCTTCATCGCGTCCTGGAAGCCGGCCGTGCGCTGCTGCGCGTTGGTGGTCGTCGACACGCCTTCGACGATGCCGACCTGGTCGCCCGCCTTCAGCCGCTTCGCGAGGTAATCGCCGATCTTGCGCGCACCCTTGCGGTTGTCCGGGCCGACGAACGGCACGTTCAGGTTCTTCGACTTCAGCACGTCGGGATCGAGCCGGTTGTCGATGTTCACCACGACGATGCCGGCGTCGACGGCCTTCTTCACGACCGGCACGAGCGCCTTCGAATCGGCCGGCGCGAGCACGATCGCATCGACCTTCGACACGATCATCTGCTCGACGATGCGGATCTGGTTCGCGGTGTCGGTCTCGTCCTTGATGCCGTTGGTGATCAGGTCGAACTGGTTCGCGTTGTGTTTCTGGTATTCCTTCGCGCCCGTTTCCATGGTCAGGAAGAACTCGTTGGCGAGCGACTTCATCACGAGCGCGACCTTCGGCTTGGCCGCGGACTGCGCGTGGACAGCCGGTGCGGCGGCCACCGCGACGGCGGCGAGCGCGGCGGTCAGGAAGCGACGGCGAAAGCGGACATTCATACACATCTCCTGGCGACGGCCCGAAGGCCGGATTGTTGTTTTAATGTGAGCAAACGTTTGCGCCACACTACCCGGGCAATGGCCATCGATGCTGCTGTCGGTACCACGGAATGGAAGCGAGGCAGACGGCCGACTGCCTGGCGCGTGCTGTCGTCGACGCGCCACCGTCGGCGGAACGCCGGCGGAGTGAAGGCTATGCTGTACCGATTCGCTTCGGCGCGCAACCTGTCTGATCAATATTTAAGGGTTTATTCGGAGCGCGCGAGCGGGCTTCGCGACGCGCAAATGCGACACTCGCGACGGCGGCTCGCCGAAGCGCTCGCTTCGCGGGCGGCGGCCGACGATGGCGCGGTTCGTCGTGGACAACGCGCTTCGCGCCGACGATATCGACGCGCAGCGCGCGGGCATTCGTCGTCGCGACCTGTCGCCGACCATGACGGAAGCGGCGAGTCGGACGGCGCTGTTGCGTGAATGGGAAGAGACTGCCGATTTTTCGTGCCGCGCCGAGGTTCGGCAGGTCGTTCCTGTTCTTCTGTTGGCGTGGGAACGTGTATCGATCGCCGTCTGGCGCGGAAAACCTCGGCCGAGGCTTCGATCGTGACGGCGCCTCCCCTGCCGCCGCCCGGTGCGTCGGACGGCAAGGTAAGCGTGGTGCGTGTCGCGCGGCATCCGTGACATCCGCCCGGACGGCGCGCGACGCGCAATGGTCAGACGGCTTCGCGCAACAGCCCGGCGATTTCCGCTTCGTTCAGGTGCGGCGCGAACATTTCGATCAGCCGGTACGCATACGCGCGCAGGAATGCGCCCTTGCGCAGCCCGACCCGTGTCGTGCTCGCCTCGAACAGGTGCTGCGTATCGAGCGCGACCAGCCCCGTGTCGCGCTGCGGATCGTAGGCCATCGCCGCGACCACGCCGATCCCCATCCCGAGCTCGACGTAAGTCTTGATCACGTCCGCGTCGATCGCGGTCAGCACGACGTCGGGCACGGCGCCCGCCTGCGTGAATGCCTGGTCGATGTGCGAGCGGCCCGTGAAATCCTGGTCGTACGTGATGATCGGGTACTCGGCGATTTCCTCGAGCGTCAGGTTCTCGCGGCCGACGAGCGGGTGGCCTTTCGGCACGACGACCGTGTGGTGCCACGAATAGCACGGGAACGTGACGATGTCCGGATAGCGGTCGAGCGCCTCGGTCGAGATGCCGAGATCGGCCTCGCCGTTCAGGATCATCTGCGCGATCTGCTGCGGGCTGCCCTGGCGCAGCGCGAGATGCACCTTCGGAAACACCTCGGTGAACTGCCGGATCACCTTCGGCAGCGCGTAGCGCGCCTGCGTGTGCGTCGTCGCGACGACGAGGTGGCCGCTGTCCTGATCGGCGAACTGGCGCGCGACGCGGCGCAGGTTCTCGGCGTCGAGCAGCATCCGCTCGATCAGCTGGTGCACGGCCTTGCCGGGCTCCGTGAGCCCCGTCAGCCGCTTGCCGCGCCGAATGAAGATGTCGACGCCCAGTTCATCCTCCAGATCCTTGATCTGTTTCGACACGCCCGACTGCGACGTGTACAGCACGTTCGCGACTTCGGTCAGGTTCATGTTCTGGCGCACCGCTTCGCGCACGAACCGCAATTGCTGAAAATTCATGGGTATGCCTCTTAGGCTGTCGTTGTTTGATTGTCGAATCGGAGCGAATCCCGCCCTTTGCCCCACATTGTCTCGTCAACGCGCGGGAAATACCCGCACGGCACGCGGCACGGCCGTCGCGCCGTCGCCGACCTGCAGCGAGAGCGCCCGCCAGGCGTCGCGGTCGAGTTCCGCCTCGAGCGCCCCGCCCGCGCGTGCCTCCAGCTCCACGCGCACCGAACCGCCGAGCGGAATCACGCGCCGCACGTCCACCGCGATGCCGTCGCGGTGCCCTTCGCCCGCCGGCCACAGCTGCAGATCGTGCGGCCGCACGTACGCATTCGCGGGGCCGGCGAAATCGGCGTCGACCTCGATCGGCGCAGCCGCGCCGTCGGCGACGAAGCCGCGCCCGGCGACCGTGCCCGGCAGCCGGTTCGCCGCGCCGAGAAACTCGTACACGAACGCGCTTTGCGGATGATCGTAGACATCCTGCGGGCTGCCGACCTGCTCGACGTGGCCGCGATTCAGCACGACGATGCGATCGGCCACCTCGAGCGCCTCTTCCTGATCGTGCGTGACGAAGATCGTCGAGATGTGCAAGTCGTCGTGCAGGCGACGCAGCCAGCCGCGCAGTTCCTTGCGGACCTTCGCGTCGAGCGCGCCGAACGGTTCGTCGAGCAGCAGCACCTTCGGCTCGACCGCGAGCGCGCGGGCGAGCGCGATGCGCTGGCGCTGGCCGCCCGACAGCTCGGACGGGTAACGCTGCGCGAGCCAGTCGAGCTGCACGAGCTTGAGCAACTCGTGCACCTTCTCGCGAATCGCGGCTTCCGACGGCCGCTCGCGGCGCGGCTTCACGCGCAGCCCGAACGCGACGTTCTCGAACACGGTCATGTGGCGGAACAGCGCGTAGTGCTGGAACACGAAGCCGACCTGGCGGTCGCGCGCGCCGACCGACGCGACGTCGAGCCCCTGCAGCACGACCTGGCCGGCGTCCGCGTGCTCGAGGCCCGCGATCACGCGCAGCAGCGTGGTCTTGCCGCAGCCGGACGGCCCGAGCAGCGCGACCAGTTCGCCGGGCGGGAAGTCGAGCGATACGTTGTCGAGCGCCGTGAAATCGCCGAAGCGCTTCTGAAGGTTACGGACAGTGATACCCATTCTGGTTGCCTCTTTACGATTTCGACGAAACGGCACCGACAGGGCCGGCATGTGCGGGAACGGCGTCGGCCAGTTCGGCGGCGAGATGACGCTCGGCGATCAGCTTCAGCGCGAGCGTGACGAGCGCGAGCAGCGCCAGCACCGACGCCACCGCGAACGCCGCCGCGAAGTTGTATTCGTTGTACAGGATCTCCACGTGCAGCGGCATCGTGTCGGTCACGCCGCGGATGTGGCCGGACACGACCGACACCGCGCCGAACTCGCCCATCGCGCGCGCATTGCACAGGATCACGCCGTACAGCAGGCCCCATTTCACGTTCGGCAGCGTCACGCGGCGGAAGATCTGCCAGCCCGATGCACCGAGCACGCGCGCCGCTTCTTCCTCGTCGGTGCCTTGCGCCTGCATCAGCGGAATCAGCTCGCGCGCGACGAACGGGAACGTGACGAAGATCGTCGCGAGCACGATGCCCGGCACCGCGAAGATGATCTGCACGTCGTGATCCTGCAGCCACGGCCCGAACCAGCCCTGCGCGCCGAACAGCAGCACGTACACGAGGCCGGAGATCACCGGCGACACCGAGAACGGCAGGTCGATCAGCGTCGTCAGCAGCGCCTTGCCGCGGAATTCGAACTTCGCGATCGCCCACGATGCGCATACGCCGAACACGAGATTCAGCGGCACCGCGATCACGGCGACGGTCAGCGTCAGCTTGATCGCCGACCACGCATCGGGATCGGCCAGCGATTCGAGATAGAAGCCGACGCCCTTGCGCAGCGCCTCGACGAACACCGCGGCGAGCGGCACGACGAGGAAGAACGCGAGGAACGCGAGCGCGATGCCCGTGAGCAGCCAGCGCACGACGCGCGACTCGCTGACGGGGTCGAGCCGCTTCGTGGCGCGCACGGCGGACGACGGGGTTTTCAGCACGACGGTGGCCTCCTGGCTCATTGCTGGCCTCCTGCCGCGACGGCGTTGACGGTGGCGGGCGCCGGACCGCTCGCGCCCTTGCTCGTCCTGCGCTGCAGATACCACTGCAGCGTGTTGATCAGCAGCAGCATCAGGAACGACACCACCAGCATCACGACCGCCAACGCGGTCGCGCCCGCGTAGTCGTACTGTTCGAGCTTCGTGATGATCAGGAGCGACGTGATCTCGGATTTCATCGGCACGTTGCCGGCGATGAAGATCACCGATCCGTATTCGCCGAGCGCGCGCGCGAACGCGAGCGCGAAACCGGTGAGCAGCGCCGGCAGCACGGCCGGCAGCACGACGCGGCGGAAGGTCAGCCAGCGCGACGCGCCGAGGCACGCGGCCGCCTCTTCCTGCTCGCGCTCGAAATCCTCGAGCACCGGCTGCACGGTGCGCACGACGAACGGCAGCCCGATGAAGGTCAACGCGACCAGCACGCCGGCCGGCGTGAACGCGATCTTGATGCCGAGCGGCGCGAGATACTGGCCGACCCAGCCGTTGGTCGCGTAGACGGCCGCGAGCGAGATGCCGGCCACCGAGGTCGGCAGTGCGAACGGCAGGTCGACGACCGCATCGACGAGGCGCTTGAACGGGAACGTGTAGCGCACGAGCACCCACGCGACGAGAAAGCCGAACACGGCGTTGATCAGCGCGCCGCCGAGCGCGGCCGAGAACGTCAGCCGGTACGACGCGAGCACGCGCGGCGACGTGACGGCGGTGACGAACTGGTCCCACGACAGCGTCGCGGTCTTCAGGAACGTGGCGGCGAGCGGAATCAGCACCACGAGGCTCAAATAGGCCACCGTGATGCCGAGTGTCACGCCGAAACCGGGCAGCGCGCTCGGCTTGCGAAAGGTGTACGTCGTCATCGGATGCTCTTGCTGGGTCGATGCTGCTCACGGGTCCGACGCAAACGCCGGCGCAGTGCATCGCGCCGGCGGCCCGTCGGGGATGCGGCGCGCTGTCGTGGCGCGCCGCTTGGTCGTTATGGTGTGACTGCGTGCGTTACTGCGGCTTGTAGATCGAATCGAACACGCCGCCGTCCGCGAAATGCGTCTTCTGTGCATTCGTCCAGCCGCCGAACGTGTCGTCGACCGTGTACAGCTTCAGCTTCGGGAACTGCCTGGTCAGTTCAGCCGGCACGTTCTTCGAGCGCGGCCGGTAGTAGTTGCGCGCCGCGATTTCCTGGCCCTGCGGGCTGTACAGGTAATTCAGGTACGCCTCCGCCAGCTTGCGCGTGCCCTTCTTGTCGACCACCTTGTCGACCACCGCGACAGGCGGCTCGGCCAGGATGCTCACCGACGGCACGACGATCTCGAACTTGTCGGTGCCGAATTCCTTGACCGACAGGAACGCCTCGTTCTCCCATGCGATCAGCACGTCGCCGATCCCGCGCTGCACGAAGCTCGTCGTCGCGCCCCGCGCGCCGGAATCGAGCACGCCCGCGTTCTTGTAGAGCTTCGTGACGAAGTCCTTCGCCGTCTGCTCGTTGCCGCCCGGCTTGTGCAGCGCGTACGCCCATGCGGCCAGGTAGTTCCAGCGCGCGCCGCCGGACGTCTTCGGGTTCGGCGTGACGATCGAGATGCCCGGCTTGGTCAGGTCGTCCCAGTCCTTGATCCCCTTCGGATTGCCCTTGCGCACGAGGAACACGATCGTCGACGTGTACGGCGACGCGTTGTCGGGCAGGCGCTTCTGCCAATCCTTGTTCACGAGCCCCTTGTTCGCGAGCGCGTCGATGTCGTACGCCAGCGCCAGCGTGACGACGTCGGCCTGCAGGCCGTCGAGCACCGAGCGCGCCTGCGCGCCCGAACCGCCGTGCGACTGCTTGAAGTTGACGGTTTCGCCCGTCTTCGCCTTCCACTCCTTGCCGAACGCCTGGTTGAAATCCTGATACAGCTCGCGCGTCGGGTCGTACGACACGTTCAGGAAAGTCGTATCGGCCTGCGCATGCGTCGCGACGCCCAGCGCCGCCGCCGCGCCCAGCGCGAATGTTGCGATCAGGCGGCCCACTCCGCCCACCAGCCCCGTGTTGCGCTTGCCCATCCTTGGTTCTCCAGTGTTGTCGGTATTGCGATGTCGGGCCAGTCTATCGAACGGGTTACATGATTAAAAATAATCCTTCCTCATTTTTTAATACTCAAAAGTGCTAACGCATACGGGACGGACGGTTGCGGCGGACAAACCGGCGTCCGGGCGTCGCGAAATCGCGCCGGAATCGACGCAATCGCGTCGAACCTCAAGTAACACTTGAAATTCACGAAGTACTGTATAAAAATACAGCTCACTGTCTATCCATACAGTTGAGCCATGACCAAACTCACCGCCCGTCAGCAGCAAGTGTTCGACTTGATCCGTCGCGCGATCGAGCGCTCCGGATTCCCGCCCACCCGTGCCGAGATCGCGGCCGAACTGGGCTTCAGCTCGCCGAATGCGGCCGAGGAGCACCTGCGTGCGCTGGCGCGCAAGGGCGTGATCGAGCTGGCCGCGGGCGCATCGCGCGGCATCCGGCTGCTCGGCATCGACGACGCCCCGCATCAGTTCACGCTGCCGCACGCCGGCCTGATGCAACTGTCGCTGCCGCTCGTCGGCCGCGTCGCGGCCGGTAGCCCGATCCTTGCGCAGGAGCACATCTCGCAGCACTACGCGTGCGATCCCGCGCTGTTCACCAGCAAGCCCGACTACCTGCTGAAGGTGCGCGGGCTGTCTATGCGCGACGCCGGCATTCTCGACGGCGACCTCCTCGCCGTGCAGAAGCGCACGGAAGCGAAGGACGGCCAGATCATCGTCGCGCGCCTGGGCGACGACGTCACGGTCAAGCGCCTGATGCGCCGGCCCGGCGGCCTCGAGCTGATCGCGGAGAACCCGGATTACGAAAACATCTTCGTCAAGGCCGGCAGCGCGGATTTCGCGCTGGAAGGCATCGCCGTCGGGCTGATCCGCTCGGGCGAACTCTGACATTCCGTCTCGCTAGGAGAACATCATGGAACGCCTTGCCCGCCTGCTGCCTTTCCGTCAATTCGGTCGCCTGCGTCATCTGCGCGGCCGCACGCCCTGCGCTCCGCTGTCCGCGGCGGCGCCCGTGCAAGAAGAAGTCGCAGTCGAACGGCAGGCGTCCCTGCTGCCGTCAGCGCTCCCCGCGTTCGCGCGCGTATCGCTGAACGCTGGCCTGAATCACGCGGAACCCGCGCGTCGCGCGCCCGTGCGCGTCTATCACGGTCGTTCGCGCCTGATCATGGTGGGCACGATCGACGCCGTCTGCCGGATGATCGATCGCTGCATCGCGGAGGAACGATCGGCCACGCCGGGCGGTCTCTGATTGCGGAACCTTCCGGCACTGGAGGCAACGTGACTGGTTCGTCGCGCCGTGCATGGCGACTCAAGCCCCTGTTGATCGTCGCGGTCGTCGTGGCCGTCATTGCGGCGCTCGGCTATGGGTACGCGTCGCCGTATCTCGCGCTCGGCCGCCTGAAATCGGCGATCGATGCGCGCGACGCGCAGGCGATCAGCGAATATGTGGACTTTCCGTCGCTGCGCATCAGCCTGAAGCAGCAGGTCACGGAAGAATTGATGCGCCGCGTCGACGCCGTAAAGAAGGACAATCCGTTCGCGGTGATCGGTGCGCTGATCGGGTCCGCGCTGATCGGCCCGCTCGTCGATGCGTACGCGACCCCGGAAGGCGTCGCCGCGCTGATGAGCGGATTGCCGCCGCGCGGCAATCCGGGGGAGCGGCCGCCTGACTGGTCGAATCAGCCACCGGCGGGCAATGCGCCTGCCGCGCCACCCGCCCATCCGGCGCCGGCAAGTGCCGGCGTACCGGGTGGCAACGCGGCCGCTTCCGCGGCATCGTCGCCGGCCCCCGCGCCCGCCGCACCGGCCAGCCCCAGCGAGGCACCGCAAGCGCCGCGCCAGCAACAAACCAGCGCGGGCTACCGAAATATCGATGAATTCGTCGTCACGTATCAGCGCGGCACCGACGGCACGCGCTATGCGGCGATCTTTCACCGCTTCGGGCTGTTCTCGTGGAAATTGTCCGGGATCGACCTGCATGCATAGCAGGTCGCGCTGGACGCCCGCTCCGCCGATCCAGCGCGATGCCTGACCGGCCTCCATCGCCGGTCAGGTCGCCATCCAGTCTTTAGATCATTGGCCGCTCGCCATGGCCGCCTCGCGCTCGCGCGCGATTTCGGCCTTCTGCTCTTCCGCCGACGAACACGCCACCAGAATGCTGCAGTTCACGCGATCGAGCAGTTGCGTATTGCCCGAGCCCATCCACCATCTCGACAATCCGCTGCGGCACCGATGGCCGACAACGACGAGGTCGACCTTCAGCTCCGACGCGAGATTCGCGATTTCGTCGATCGGATAACCGAAGGCGAAATGGCCCTCGGCTTGCACACCGCGCTCGCGCAGCCAGTTCACGCCTTCCTGCAGGATTTCGCGCGCGGTTTCCTCGAAGCGGCCGCATGCGACATCGGTCAGCAAGCCGGCGCTTTGCGCAATGCTCGAACGCATGTCGACGACCGACAGCAAATGCGTTTCCGCCTTCAGGTCCATTGCGAGATTGGCTCCGCAGCGTAGTGCCTTGCGCCCTTCGAGCGTGCCGTCGTAACACAGCAAAATCTTGTTGTAGCTAGCCATGAAGCCTCCCTATCGCGACAACGAGCCGACGCATTCATCATGGTGCGCCGCAATCCAGGACGCAAGAGATGGAAAACGCTGATTCGCCCCGCGTGGCGCGTGCGCGATGATGCGGTGCATGATCGGTGCGCACATGCGTCGCACCGGGCGGGCGTGCCCTGAAGCGACGCAGCCGATGCACTAGAATGGCCCATTCGTACACCAGCGAGCCGCGTCGCGCCGGCATCGTGCGCTTCGGTCACGCCCGTGTGACACGGATTCGCGCGATCCGTTCGGAAACCAGCCACGCACCAGGCAGCAGCACACGCCCGCTTACAACGACAAGCGCCCATGTCCGTCGCACCGATCGATTTCCGCAACGTCGAAAAACGCTATGGCGACAAGCTCGTCGTCAACGGTCTGTCCTTCCACGTGAAGGCCGGCGAATGCTATGGCCTGCTCGGCCCGAACGGCGCCGGCAAGACCACGACGCTGAAGATGCTGCTCGGCCTCGCGCATCCCGATGCCGGCACCATTTCGCTGTGCGGCGAACCGGTTCCATCGCGTGCCCGACATGCACGCCAGCGCGTCGGCGTCGTCCCGCAGTTCGACAATCTCGATCCGGACTTCACGGTCCGGGAAAACCTGCTCGTGTTCAGCCGCTATTTCGGGATGTCGGCGCAGGCGGCACGCGCGCTCGTGCCGCCGCTGCTCGAATTCGCGAAGCTCGAAAACAAGGCCGATGCGAAGGTGGGCGAGTTGTCGGGCGGCATGAAGCGTCGCCTCACGCTCGCCCGCGCGCTCGTCAACGATCCCGACGTGCTTGTACTCGACGAGCCGACGACGGGCCTCGATCCGCAGGCGCGGCATCTGATGTGGGAGCGGCTGCGTTCGCTGCTCGCGCGCGACAAGACGATCCTGATCACCACGCATTTCATGGAAGAAGCCGAGCGTCTGTGCGATCGGCTGTGCGTGATCGAGGAAGGTCGCAAGATCGCCGAAGGCGCGCCGCATGCCCTGATCGAATCGGAGATCGGGTGCGACGTGATCGAGATCTACGGGCCCGATCCGGCCGCGCTGCGCGACGAGTTGTCGGCCTTCGCGAAGCGCACCGAGATCAGCGGCGAGACGCTGTTCTGCTATGTGACCGATCCCGAACCGCTCAGCGCGCGCCTCAAGGGCCGCACGGGGTTGCGCTATCTGCATCGCCCGGCCAATCTGGAAGATGTGTTCCTGCGGCTCACCGGCCGCGAGATGCAGGACTGAACGACCATGGACGTCCGCAACTATTCCGCCACCACGCCGTCGGCCCCGCCGCGCGAATCACGCTTCGCGATCGCGATGCCGGCCAATGCAGGCAACTGGGTCGCCGTCTGGCGACGCAACTACCTCGTGTGGCGCAAGCTCGCGCTCGCGTCGATGTTCGGCAATCTTGCCGATCCGATGATCTATCTGTTCGGGCTGGGTTTCGGGCTCGGCCTGATGCTCGGCCATGTCGACGGCGTGTCGTATATCGCATTCCTCGCGGCCGGCACGGTCGGCTCGAGCGTGATGATGTCCGCGAGCTTCGAGTCGATGTATTCGGGTTTCTCGCGGATGCACGTGCAGCGCACGTGGGAAGCGATCATGCATACGCCGCTCGCGCTCGGCGACATCGTGCTCGGCGAAATCGTGTGGGCGGCCAGCAAGGCAATGCTGTCGGGGGGCGCGATCATGCTCGTCGCGGGCGTGCTCGGCTACGCACGCTTTCCGTCGATGCTCGCGGTGCTGCCGGTGATCGCGCTGGCCGGCCTCGCGTTCGCCAGCATCGCGATGATCGTCACGGCGCTCGCGCCATCCTACGATTTCTTCATGTTCTATCAGACGCTCGTGCTGACGCCGATGCTGCTGCTGTCGGGCGTGTTCTTCCCGATCACGCAGTTGCCGCCGATCGCGCGGCATGCGGCGCAGGCGCTGCCGCTTGCGAATGCGGTCGAGCTGATCCGGCCTGCGATGCTCGGCCGGCCGGCGACCGACATCGCGCTGCACGTCGCGGTGCTCGCCGGCTACGCGGTCGGCGGATTCCTGCTGTCCGCGTGGCTGTTCCGGCGGCGGATGATGCGCTGACGGCCGGCGCGTCGGGCACCACGCACCGGCCGCCGGCCAAATGCGACGACGTTACTCGTCGTCGTCGCTCCACGGAATTTCGACGTCGGTCAGGAACGCGACGGTCGCGAGCGGGCCGCCTTCGTGGCGGCCGAGCTTGCCGTCCGCGCGATGCCATTCCACGCGGAACTGCGTGCCCGGATCGTCGGCCACCAGATACACCGTGCGCAGCTCTTCCTTGTCGGCTTCGTCCACCGGGCCGTCGAACGACACCAGCATCTTCTGCGGCCACAGGCCGTTGACGGGATCGTAAATGCGATCGCCCTGCGGAATGTCGATGCTGGCCTCGACACCGATCGTTGCGGAGGCCTCGATGATCATCGTGCCGAGTGCGTGCAGCACGGCCGTCGCCCGCGCGGAATTGGCCTGACGAATCGCGAGATCGCCGCGCGTCAGCGCCTTTTCGAGTCGAGGATGAATCTTCGGTTGGGTCATGCGTTTTCCTGTTTGCTTCTTGTAAAGGACGCCGCACGCATGAAGCGGCGGCGCCGGGTGAATACGACGATGGCGCGCGACGGGCGCGCCGTTGCGCGCGTCAGAACCCGAACGCGATCGCGAGCAAGCCGCTCACGATCCCGAATACGACGACGAGCGTCGCGACGATCGCCAGCATGTACGGCTTGAACGAACGCGCGAGCATCGCGAGCGACGGCACGCTGATCGGCGGCAGCGTCATCAACAGCGCGGCGGCCGGACCGACGCCCATGCCAAGCGACAGCATGGCCTGGATGATCGGCACCTCGCCGGCCGTCGGAATCACGAACAACATGCCCGCGACCGCGAATGCGACGATCCAGCCGAGCTGATTGCCGATGTCCGGGCCGATATGCGGAAACAGCCAGGCGCGCGCGGCGCCGAGCAGCAGCACGAGCACGATGTATTCGGGCACGAGCCGCACGGCCATGCGTGCGAGCAGTTTCATCCAGCGGACGAACGGATTGCCGGCCGCGGCCTGTTCGGCCGCCAGCGCGGCAAGCTGCGCATCGTCGATGCTGCGGTCTTCGGGACGTGCGACGCGATTCAGCAGATAGCCGATCCCGAACACCATCGCGATGCCGAGCACGAGGCGCAGCGCGCTCCAGTGCCAGCCGAGCACGAAGCCCATGAACACCAGCGCCGCCGGGTTCAGCACCGTGTTGCCGAGCCAGAACGCGACCGCGCCGCCCGGCGACGCATGACGCGCACGCAGGCCCGCGACGACCGGCGCCGCGCAGCACGTGCACATCATCCCGGGCAGCGACAACAGCCCGCCCGCGGCGACGCTGCCGAAACCCGTGCGACCGAGCACGCGCGCCACCCAGTGCGCGGGCAGCAGCGCCTGCACGGCCGAGCCGAGCAGCAGGCCCAGTACCATCGCCTGCCAGATCGCCTTGCCGTATGCCCACGCGTAGTCGAGCGCCGCCTTCAGCGACGGCTCGGGCGCGGCCGCCGACGTGCCCATCAGGATCGACTGGCCGATCGAATGGTGCTCGGCGGCAACGAACGCCTTGTTGTAGTACGGAAACCATTTTACGTAGAACAGTCCCGCGACCGCGATCAGCAGGAAGGTCGTCCAGCCGAGGGCCGGGGCGGGTTGGGTGCGTGTGGTCGTCATCGTGTGATGGTCGTCGAGTGGTTTTTATCGATTTCGGATGTCGTGCCGGCAGCAAATGCGGCCGATGCGGGCAGCCCGGCTTGCGCGAGTTCGGCCAGCAGCGTGCGCGCCTGATCGTGAACGTCGGCCGCGTTGGGCCGGAACGTGAACGTCAGCACCCGGTTCGGCTTGTTGTACGTCGCGCGGTAAGTGCGCGCATAGGCGGGATCGTAATGCCTGTCGATCAGTTCGGTGAACAATTCGGCTCGCGCGCCGGCATCGATCAGCCCCTTCCAGCGCGACACCTCTTCGCGGCTGTGCAGGCCGATCAGCCGATGAAGCTGCGCCTTGAACGCGTCCGGCGCGTCGAACAGATGGGCGTAATCGTCGAGAAGGAACGCGATCCGCTCGTCGTGGGCGGCTTCGACCTGAACCCACGGCCCCGCGTGAAACGCCTCGATCAGCGCGATCGGCAACTGCACGAGCCCGATCCTGCGGCTTTCCGACTCGACGAACACCGGCCATTGGGGGTCGAAGCGTCCGAGCGCCTCGACGAGCCCCGAATCGAAGCCCTTCTGCGCCGGTTGCGGCTTGCCCGGCAGCGCGCCGAGCAGCGAGCCGCGATGACACGCGAGCGCTTCCAGGTCGAGCGTCTGCGCACCCACGTCGCGCAGCGCGTTCAGCAGGCGCGTCTTGCCGCAGCCCGTATGGCCGACGAGCGCGATATAGCGAAAGCGTGTAGGCAGCGAATCGAGCGTCGCGCACACCGACCGGCGGTACGCCTTGTAGCCGCCGTCGAGCTGGCGCGCCTTCCAGCCGATCAGGTTGAACCAGGTCGTCATCGAGCCCGAACGCTTGCCGCCGCGCCAGCAGTAGATCAGCGGCCGCCAGTTGCGCGGACGGTCCGCGAACGTCGTGTCGAGATGGCGCGCGATGTTGCGCGCCACCATTGCCGCGCCGACGCGCGTCGCCTCGTACGGCGACACCTGCCGGTACATCGTGCCGACGAGCACGCGCTCTTCGTTGCTGAGCACGGGCGCGTTCAGCGCGCCGGGGATATGGTCCTCGGCGAACTCGAGCGGTGTGCGCACGTCGATGATCTCGTCGAACTCGCCGGCGCGATCGAGGGTGACAATCAGGTTCTTCAATTTGGCGTCGAACAGGGGCGATGCGGCTCGAGAAGCCGCATGGGCGCGGAAGGCGGATTGACGATTATCTCACGGGCCGGCGTCCCGGGCCTCGCGCGGCGGTCGGCGGCGACGAAGCGGCCTGCATCGCGTCGATCAGATGGTCGCGGAACGCGCGCACCGACGCGGGCAGATCGCGCCCCGCCATCGTCTGCACCTGGATGCTGCGTTCGCGCAGTTGCGGATTGGTCACGGGCACGACGACGAAACCGTCCGCCTCGGCGCGGTCGCGCACCGACAACAGCCCCGTGAACATCACCGCGCCCGTGCGCCGCGCGTAGCCGTACATCGCCGCGGTATTGTTGCTCGTCAGCTCGGGCTCGAGCAGCAGCCCGTCGAGCGCGCACGCGATGTCGATCAGCTGGCGCACCGTCGTGCCGGCCTCGGGCAGCACGTGCGCGTACCGGGCGACATCGGCAAGCGACACCGCGTCGCGCGCCGCGAGCGGATGATCGTGCCGGACCAGCGCAAAGACCGGCGCGCGCTCGGTGTGGTCGACGCGCACGCCCTTCTCCGGCGCGAGGCTGAAGGTCAATGCGATGTCCGCATCGCCGTCGCGCACGCGCCGGGTCGCGTCCGCCGGCGACACGACCCACACGATGAAGTCGACGCCCGGGTGGCGCGCCTTGAAGTTCGCGAGCACGCCGGGCAGGAAATCGATCGCGAACCCTTCCGAGCACGCGATCTTCAGCAGGCTGCCGTGCAGCGCGTCGAGCCCGCCGATGTCCTTCATCACGTGCTCGGCCTCCAGCAGGCTGCGCTGCGCGAACGCCAGCAACCGCTCTCCCGCCTCCGACAACGCCATCCCGCGCGGCCGCCGCTCGAACAGCGGCGTGCCGAGCTCGCTCTCCAGCTTCGCGATCTGGCGGCTGATTGCCGATACGGCCACGTGCAGCCGCGCGGACGCGTCGCTGATCGACCCGGTACGCGCCACCTCGACGAAATATCGCAATGCCAGGCCATGCAGGAAAGCCGCCATCGTTCTGTCTCCGCGCCGCATCCGGCCGCGCTGCTTTGCCTTTTCGGCAAAGAAAGGTTCGAAATTCGATCATTGTGACAAAAAAACCGGCTTTCTAGAATCGATCGCACTTCACGCTGCCTGCGCGCCCGCGCACGGCGAACCCGACCGAGGAGACTCGACTTGAGCCGTACCGCCGCCATCCAGCACGCGCTGAACCAATTCGAATCCGGTGCGTTCTTCACGACCCTGAGCCGCCGCGTCGGCCTGCGCACCGAAAGCCAGGAAAGCGGCAGCGAAGCCGCGCTGCGCGCCTATCTGACCGACGAGATCGCACCCGAGGCCGCGCGCCTCGGCTTCACGTCGCGGATCGTCGACAACCCCGTCGCTGGCGGCGGGCCGTTCCTGCTCGCGTCGCGCCACGAAGACGACGCGCTGCCGACCGTGCTGATCTACGGCCACGGCGACGTCGTGCGCGGCTACGACGCGCAGTGGCGCACGCCGCTGTCGCCGTGGACGCTGACGGCCGACGGCGACCGCTGGTACGGCCGCGGCAGCGCCGACAACAAGGGCCAGCACACGATCAACCTGGCCGCGCTGGCGAGCGTGCTCGAAGCACGCGGCGGCCGGCTCGGCTTCAACGCGAAGCTGCTGATCGAGATGGGCGAGGAAACCGGCTCGCCGGGCCTCGACGCGCTGTGCCGCCGGGAGCGCGACGCGCTCGCGGCCGACGTGCTGATTGCGTCCGACGGCCCGCGCATCGCCGCCGCGCGCCCGACGGTATTTCTCGGCTCGCGCGGCTCGGTCAACTTCAAGCTGAGCCTGCGCGCCCGCGACGGCGCGCATCACTCGGGCAACTGGGGCGGACTGCTGCGCAACCCGGCGATCGTGCTCGCGCATGCGCTCGCGAGCCTCGTCGACGCGCGCGGCGCGATTCGCGTCGCGGGGCTGCGCCCGCCGCCGATCCCGGCCGCGGTGCGCGACGCGCTCGCCGATCTTTCCGTCGGCGGCGGCCCCGGCGACCCGGCGCTCGACGCCGACTGGGGCGAGCCCGGCCTGTCCGCGGCCGAGCGCGTGTTCGGCTGGAACACGTTCGAGATCCTCGCGTTCAAGGCCGGCAATCCGGAGCATCCCGTCAACGCGATCCCGCCCGCCGCGTACGCGCACTGCCAGTTGCGCTTCGTCGTCGGCACCGACTGGGAAGCGCTGCACGCGCACCTGCGCGCCCATCTCGATGCGCACGGCTTCGCCGACATCGAGATCGACGTCGAACGCGGCGCACCGGCGACGCGCGTACCGCCGGACGATCCGTGGGTCCGCTGGGCCGTCGCGTCGCTCGCGCGCACCACCGGCAAGAAGCCCGCGATCCTGCCGAATCTCGGCGGCACGCTGCCGAACGAGGTGTTTGCCGACACGCTCGGGCTGCCGACGCTGTGGGTGCCGCACTCGTACCCGGCGTGCTCGCAGCACGCGCCCGACGAGCACCTGCTCGCGAGCGTCGTCAGCGAGGGGCTGCAGATGATGGCCGGCCTTTTCTGGGATCTCGGCGAGAACGCGCCGCCCGTTCGCCGCGCGGCCTCCGCCGCGGCCGGCGCCGCCCTGTAACGCGCTTCGCCCCTTTCACGGGACCTGCACACACGATGAATACGACCACCCTGACCTCACAGGACGCCGCGCGCCCCAGCGCCGCGCAAATCCGGCGCATCATCTTCGCGGCGTCGATCGGCAACGCGCTCGAATGGTTCGATCTGATCGTCTACGGCTTCTTCGCGGTGACGATCGCCAAGCTGTTCTTCCCCGCCACGAGCGAAGCGACGTCGCTGATGCTGACGCTCGGCACGTTCGGGCTGTCCTACCTGATCCGGCCGATCGGCGGCTTCGTGCTCGGCGCGTACGCGGATCGCGCGGGCCGCAAGGCGTCGCTGCTGCTGTCGATCGCGATGATGATGGCCGGCACGCTGCTGATCGCGCTGATGCCGACCTACGCATCGATCGGCATTCTCGCGCCGCTCGGGATCATGCTGTCGCGGCTGATGCAGGGCTTTTCCGCCGGCGGCGAATTCGCGAGTTCGACCGCATTCCTCGTCGAGCACGCGCCGCAGCGGCGCGGCTTCATGTCGAGCTGGCAGTTCGCGAGCCAGGGCCTCGCGACGTTGCTCGCGTCGGGCTTCGGCGCGCTGCTGACGGCCACGCTGACCTCCGCGCAACTCGAAAGCTGGGGCTGGCGCGTGCCGTTCCTGTTCGGGCTGGCGATCGGCCCGGTCGGGCTGTACATCCGCCGCTACGTCGACGAAGGCGTCGAATTCAAGACGCAGGCACGCTCCGAGGCGCCGGTGCGCGAGCTGTTCGCTGGCCAGAAGGTGCGGCTGCTGCTGTCGATCGGCGTGCTCGTGATCTCGACCGCGATCAACTACATGATCCTGTACATGCCGACCTATGCGATCAAGCAGCTCGGGCTGCCGGCATCGACCGGCTTCGCGGCGACGCTCGCGACCGGCTTCGTGCTCACGCTCGTCACGCCGGTCGTCGGCCATCTGTCCGACCGCACCGGGCGGATCCGCATGATGGCGGTCGCGGCCGTGCTGATGCTCCTGACCGTGTGGCCGACGTTCGCATGGCTCACGCGCCACGCGTCGTTCGCGACGATGCTCGCCGCACTGGTCTGGATCGGCGGGCTGAAGGCGATGTACTGCGGCGCGCTGCCGGCGCTGATGGCTGAACTGTTCCCGTCGCAGACGCGCGCCACCGGGCTCGCGGTCAGCTACAACACCGGCGTCACGCTGTTCGGCGGCTTCGCGCCGTTCGTCATCACCTGGCTGATCAGCGCGACCGGCAACCGGCTGTCGCCGGCGCTCTATCTGATCGGATGTGCGCTGCTGAGCCTCGCCGCGCTGTTCGTCGCACGCACGCGGCTGAAGATGCGCTGACGCGAGCAACGACGGCGCGGCGCGGCGCCGTCGGTGCAACCGATCGCAGCCCGTCGCGACATCGCTGCCGCGCGGGCCGCGCGCCGTTTACGGCGCCGGATTCGGCTGCCGTTCGTGCAACGCGTCGATCTCGGCGAGGATCTCGTCGGACAGCGTCACGTCGATGCTGCCGATGTTCTCCTTCAACTGCTCGAGCGACGTCGCACCGACCAGATTGCTGCGCACGAACGGGCGGCTGTTGACGAACGCGAGCGCCAGTTGCGCAGGCGACAGCCCGTGACGCCGCGCGAGCGCGACGTAGCGCGACGTCGCCTCGACGGCCTGCGGCTTGCTGTAGCGCTGAAAGCGCTCGAACAGCGTGATGCGCGCGCCGGCCGGACGCGCGCCGTTCTCGTACTTGCCGGACAGCCAGCCGAACGCGAGCGGCGAATACGCGAGCAGACCGACGCCGTCGCGATGCGTGAATTCCGACAGCCCGTTCTCGAACGTGCGGTTCAGCAGGCTGTACGGATTCTGGATGCTTGCGATGCGCGGCAGCCCGAGCCTTTCGGCCGCGCGCAGGAACTGCGCGACACCCCACGGCGTTTCGTTCGACACGCCGACCGCGCGCACCTTGCCGGCCTTCACGAATTCCGCGAGCGCGCCGAGCGTTTCCTCGATCGGCACCGTGTACGCGTCGTCGACCCACGGATACGCGGGCCGGCCGAACGTGGTCGTGCTGCGATCGGGCCAATGCAGCTGGTAGAGATCGACGTAGTCGGTCTGCAGGCGCTTGAGGCTGCCGTCGAGCGCTTCGGTCAGGTTCTTGCGGTCGAACTGGTTGCCCTCGCCGCGAATATGGCGTGGATTGTGCGGCTGCCGCGCCGGCCCCGCGATCTTCGTCGCGAGCACGATGCGATCGCGCTGCGCGCGATGCCGCGCGATCCAGGTGCCGATGTATTGTTCGGTGCGGCCTTGGGTGTCGGGCTTCGGCGGCACCGGATACATCTCCGCGGCGTCGATCAGCGTCACGCCCTGCCCGAGCGCGTAGTCGATCTGCTCGTGCGCGTCGCGCTCCGAATTCTGCTCGCCCCACGTCATCGTGCCGAGACCGATCAGGCTGACCTCGATACCCGAATCGCCGAGTGTGCGGTATTCCATGCTGTTCCTGTCGCGTCGGTGGAAAGCAGGAACGCTATCACATTGGAGCGACTGCTTCAGACGGGCGCGGCACATGCTTACAGGCGGCCTGCGGTGCCGCCCGGCACGCTCCTGCGCTCCTTCGCCCGCTCCGTCAAGCGTGAGGCCGCCCCCCGTTACTGGGGCCGCTGGATGAAGCAGGTCGCCGACGCATGCGCGACGATCTTGTCGTCCGGCGTCTTCAGCGTGCCCTCCGCGACGCCCAGCGAACGCGACAGGTGAATCACCCGCCCTTCCGCGATCAGGTCGACGTCGCGCGGCACGGGCCGCAGCATCTTCACGTGCAGATCGACGGTGCCGTAACCGACGCCCGCGTCGAGCATCGAATGCACCGCGCACCCGGTAACCGAATCGAGCACCGTCGCCGCGAATCCGCCGTGCACGCCGCCCAGCGGATTCAGGTGCCGGCCGTCCGCTCGCGCCGAGAACTTCACGTAACCGAGCTCGACGTCGAGCGGACGCATCGGGATCGTCTCGGAAATCGACGCGAGGGGCGCGTCGCCCGACACGGCGGCACGCAGCAGATCGAGGCCAGACAGGGAAAGCGGATTCATCGGGTTGTCTCCGGGTTGAAAGCGCGTCGCCGCGCGCGTAAGTTCTAAATTGGAACTCATTATTGTCAACGACGCCGGCCGTTGTCAACGCGGCTGCGGCCGTTGCGACCGAAGGCGAGTTCTATAATCGAACCCGCTATTTCGCTGAACTGCCGCAAGACCGCCGCAAGAGGCAAGAGACTCGACGATGAAATGGGATGACATCGGCACGCTGAACTGTTCGGTCGCGCGCACGCTCGCCGTGCTGGGCGACCGCTGGACCATGCTGATCCTGCGCAACGCCTTCCTCGGCTGCCGCCGCTTCGATGCGTTCCAGGCCCAGCTCGGCTTGACGCGCCACGTGCTGGCCGAACGGCTCGCGCGGCTCGTCGACGAAGGCGTGCTCGTCAAGCGCGCGTATCAGGAACGCCCGCCGCGCTTCGAATACCGGCTGACGGAAAAGGGCCTCGACCTCTACCCGGCCCTGCTCGCGCTGATGGCGTGGGGCGATCGCTGGAAGGACGATGGCCACGGTCCGCCGGTGCAATTGCGCCACCGGGCCTGCGGGCAACTGATGCACGCGGTCACCGTGTGCTCGGCCTGCGGCGAACCGCTCGACGCTCGCGACGTGCAGCCCGAGCCCGGGCCCGGCTGGATCGCGTCCGACGAAGCCGGGGCGCGTGCAGCGGCGGATTGACGATGCGTTGCGTGCGGATGCCCGAGCGGCATGCCCGCCAGACGTACGCCTGAGCCGCGGGCCGCATTGATTGGGCGCCCGTCCGAGCGGGCGCGCGCATTGCTCGCACGCGCGTGCTCCGCAACGGTACACGCAAAACGCACACAATCATCGGGCCTACTCCTGTCCGTTGATTGCCGATCGCACACGGACCGCACAACGCAACTTTGCGTCACCCTTCTCCACCCCTACCGATCATCGCGTGGCCCGTCGCTTCGCATCCGCACGTGACCGGGCCGCCACGCGTGCGTTACACTCACGGCCCGCTGTCTCGAAATCATTCGCTGTCCAACATGTTGTCGCGCAATCGCCTCGCTGCCGCCTGTCTCGCCGCTTCCCTGCTCGCCACACCCTTCGCCGCCTTCGGCAAGACGCAAAGCGAATCGCTGCTTCAGCAGGCGATCGATCTCGTGTCGCGATGGTTGCCGGCTCCGACTCACGAAGCTCCCGCGACGCAGGTCGTCGAATCGGCCTTCTCGCCCGACGGCGGCGCCGAGGCGCTCGTGCTGAAAGCGATCGGCGCGGCGCGCAGTTCGATCCGGGTCGCCGCCTACTCGTTCACGTCGCCGCCCGTCACGCGTGCACTGCTTGCCGCCAAGCGCCGCGGCGTCAATGTCGCAGTGGTCGTCGACGACAAGGGCAACCGCGCAAAGAGCAGCAAGCAGGCACTGAACCTGCTCATCAACGCGGGCATCCCGACACGCACGATCGACACCTATGCGATCCATCACGACAAGTACCTCGTGATCGATGCCGAGCACGTCGAAACAGGCTCGTTCAACTACAGTGCGTCGGCCGCCAGCCGCAATTCCGAGAACGTCGTCGTGGTTTGGAACAATCCGCAACTCGCGTCGCGCTACCTCACGCACTGGCAAAGCCGCTTCGATCAGGGCACGCCGTACCGCTCCAGCTACTGACGCGCCGCACGCCCTTTCGCCCGACGCTCGACCGCTCGCCTTCCCGCCACCATGGTGCAAATGATCGACGAGCGCGGCGTGATGTTCAATTCGGCCGAATGGCCAGTGCACCGCCGCGCGAAGCGCCCGTCACGCGCGATGCCGCCATGCTCAATGGATCTCCGGCACCCGGCCGGTCGCGACGCCGGCATGCGCGCTCGACGCACAGCGATTCGCATGTCCGTCCGCACCGCTCGCCGAATTCGCCGACAAGCCGTGGGCGCCCATCGGCAGCGCACTGCGCACGCAATCGGTGCTGAATGTCAGTGTGTTCTGAACCAGCGGGTAAAGGAAATACAGCGCGAACGCGAGATAGCCCGCGTACAGGATTCGAACCATGGTGCGATGGGATGAACGATTGGACTTGTCCTGTTTACGGCGCGGCGACGCGCGCCTTGAGGTTATCGCGTGTCCGATTCCGCAGCGGGACGAAACCCGGGCCGGTGACACGCGCCTTTCACGGCATCGTCACCGAATCTCACGAACCCGGTCACCGCCGTGGCGGAACATGCAGCGTGGCGATGCATCGACGAATGCGCGATACTGTTCCACGTACGACCCATCACCGGCCCGACGGCCGGGACAAGAGGCAAGGCCCATGCAAATCGCACCGAAATCGGCCGACGAGGCGGCCCGGCTCGATACGCTTCATTCGCTCTCGATCCTCGATACGCCGCCCGAAGAGCGTTTCGATCGCCTGACGCGCCTCGCGCGGCGGCTGTTCGACGTCCCGATCGCCCTCGTCAGCCTCGTCGACGAGAACCGCCAGTGGTTCAAAAGTCATCCGGGCCTCGACGCCGCGCAGACGCCGCGCGACGTGTCGTTCTGCGCACACGCACTGCTCGCGCCCGATACGATGGTGATCCAGGACGCGCTGAACGACGACCGCTTCCACGACAATCCGCTCGTCACCGGCGCGCCCGGCATCCGCTTCTACGCCGGCCGGCCGCTCGCCGCTCCGAACGGCGCCCCCATCGGCACGTTGTGCCTGATCGACACGCGGCCCCGCTCGCTCGAACCCGACGAACTCGCGCTGCTGGGCGATCTCGCCCACATGACCGAGCGCGAGATCGCCGCGCTGCATTTCGCGACCACCGACGAACTCACGCAACTGACGAACCGGCGCGGCTTCGAGCTTCTCGCCCGCCACGTGCTGAGGCTGTGCGATCGTGTCGGCCGTCACGCCGTGCTGCTGTTCTTCGACCTGAACGATTTCAAGGCGATCAACGATCGCTTCGGCCATGGCGAAGGCGACCGCGCGCTCAAGGCGTTCGCCGAAACGTTGACGGGCGCGCTGCGCGACAGCGACGTCATCGCACGGCTCGGCGGCGACGAGTTCGTCGTGCTGTTGAGCGCCACCGATCCGGCCGACGTCGCCGAGCCCGTCGAACGCGTCACGCAGGCGCTCGCGCAGCGCAACGCCGCCGACGCACGCGGCTACGCGATCCGGTTCAGCGTCGGGCACGTTGCCTACGATCCCGCACACCATCGCACCGTCGCCGACCTGCTGGCATCGGCCGATCGCCGGATGTACGAACACAAGCAGCACGGCAAGACGGCCGGCGCATGACCGCGAACGCGCCACGCGGGCCGCGGCGAGATCGCGCCGCCGCGCAGCGCGCTCGCCCACGGTCGTTCGACGAGGGCCGGTTCAACTGCCGCAAGGCGGCGCGCTGGCCATGGCGTCCGCGATCTGCTCGGGTGTCAGATCGCGCTGATGCGTCGCCAGCGACCAGCGATGCCCGAACGGATCCTCGACCTGCCCGTAACGATCGCCCCAGAACATGTCCGCGGCCGGAATCGTGACCGTCGCGCCGGCTGCCACCGCCTTCGCGATCGCCGCATCGGTGTCCGGCACGTACAGATGCAGGCAGACGGGCGTGCCTTTCAGCGCCTTCGGCCCCAGCGCACCGTGCTCGGGCATTTCATCCACCAGCATCAGCGTCGAATCCCCGATCGCGAGGCACGCATGCGCGAGCCGGCCGTCGGGCATCGCGAGGCGGAATCGTTCGGTCGCGTCGAACGCGCGCTTGTAGAAATCGATGGCTGCGGTCGCGCCCGCACAGATCAGGTGCGGGGTCAGCGTGCGCATCCCTTCCGGGATCGGCTTGACGGACGTGGGCATGGTGTCGCTCCTTCAGTCGGTTGTCGTATCGAAAATCGGGACGGACGCGCGTTGCGCACGCCTCCGATGCTACGACGGACGACTCCGGCGAAAATCGACATGGCGCCCGGGATTTTTTTGTTTGATCGAGTGACAGAGGCGCGGGACAACGCGGTTTCGGGCGTCATCGGCCCGTTCGCTCGGCCTGTTCGTCCGGCAGGCCGAACTGACGACGGCAGGCTTCCAGCAACCCGGCCACCGCGCCGAGCGGAAAATCGGCAAACCGGGCGATCGGCAGCATCACGCCACCCGGCACCTTCGTGCGCGACGAATGCGCGGAGAACTGGTAGCCGATGTAATGATTACCGGCGACGCTGACGATCCGGAATTCGGCGACGTCCCGCCACGGCGTGACGGGTTTTTCGCGCGCGGCGCCGATCAGCCGGAAGCCTGTCTCGTCGATCTGCAGCGCGAGCTTGCGCCGCGACGACACGAACAACGCCGCACTAGCCAGCCCCAGCAACGCGGCCAGCGCCGCCACCGGCCAGAGCGCCGGCGCGGCCACGTAACCGCACAGGCTCGCCACGGCCAGCCCCGCACACACGATCGCCCTGCTTTTCAGGCTTCGGCTGTCGACTGCCAGCGTGACCGGCAACGCGCCGATGACCGTTTCCGCGTCGGGATCGACGTGCCAGCCGGAATCCGTTGGTTTCCGCTCGTCAGTCATTGCACGCCCGCTCGTGCCGACGGCCGCCGGCCCATCGACGCGGCCGGCATGTGAGGATTCCGATACCGATGGCGCGAATCACGCGCCGCGGCGCCGACATCGGTCAATTGCATACGTTGACGGAACCGTTGGCCGTACATTGACCGGTGGCCCTGTGAGTCTGTTCCGCCAACCGGGGCGCGAGGCCCATGCCGCGATCCGGCGCGGCCACCGGCGACGAGGCAGGATCGGTCGTCGACGCGGTCTCCGGCGACGGTTGCACGGGCGCCGGCCCGGACGCGGTCTGGCAGGCGGCAAGCGCCAGACACAGCGCGAATGCCGACGGGACGATGGAAAATCTGGACAGGGTCATGGACGCGCTCGCTCGATTCGTTTGGGGTAACGGCCCGCAGTCAGATCTGCGGCAGATCGCGCAACGTGCGCGACTCGCTCGTTGCATCGATGTCGAGCTCGATGCCTTCCGACGCATCGCGATACAGCACGCGTTTCAGCCTGGGCCCGATCGCGGTGGTATCCGATGCCGAGAAGATCGCGCGGACATCGTTACCGGACGCAAGCGCGCGCGCCACGTCCGCCACCGGGGCCTCGCGCGGCGTCTCCGCCCACGAGCGATCGGCCGGGTTCACGGCCGCCCAGCGCACGTGCGTCACGCGCGCGCTGAGCGGATCGATCCGTACACCATTCACCGCAAACGTCGACATCGGCATCTCCTTTGAATTTTTGCGGCCTGCCGCCTGCACGCGGCAAGCGGCTGACAGCCGGATCTCGCGACCATGGCCCGCACGTGCCGGCGATCATGCGCGCTTGCCCGGCCAACGCGATTTTCGATGATACATTGGGACGCTTTGCAACCGTCAACAGACAATCGTGTACGGGAGAAACACATGAGCGACGCCTGGGGAACCTTCCCTGCCAGAATGGGCGACCATCAGGCTTTCATCAGCTTCAACCATGGCTTTGCGGAAATCGCCGAAGGCGATCCGCGCACGTCGCTGCTGAGCGTGCGCGTCCCGTTCGCGCGCCCGTCGCCCGAAGGCCTGCCGACCGGCGACGAATTCGCCGATCTCGCGAAGATCGAGGATCTGCTCGACGCCGCGATCATCGCGAAAGGCGGCGTGCAGGTCGGCCGCATCACCGTCGACGGCAACCGGGATTTTCTTTTCTACGTGCCGTTCGACGAAGAGGCAGCCGCGGAAATCGTCGATTCGCTGGCCGACCAGACGACCTATGCACTTCAGTACGCGCATCAGGACGACCCGGACAAGGCCACTTACTGGCAGACGCTCTACCCGACCGACGACGACTGGCAGATCATGCGCGACATGCGCACGCTGGATGCGCTGCGGCAGCAAGGCGATGTCCCCGACGTGGGCCGGCGCGTGATGCACTGGGCGTACTTCCCCGACCCGAGCGACGCGCACCAGTTCGCGGACTGGGCCGAAGCGAAAGGCTATCCGGTCGAATCGGTCGCGCCGACCGAAGACGGCAAGTCCGCCGTGCGGTTTTCGCACGAAGGCACGATGGCGCTCGCCGACATCACGCGCCATACGATCGCGCTCAATCGCGAGGTACGCGCGCTCGGCGGAAACTACGACGGATGGGAAACCAGCGTCGAACAGGCGGGATGAGCGAAGCGCCATGCCCGTGGCGCGCGATGTGACGTCACGCCATCCGACGCAAAAAACATCCCGGCAGCGATGTTGCCCGCCGCCGGGATCAAGGCATCGCCGGCAAAAACCGGCGATGGGCCTGAGGGTTCGCTCAGGCACGAGGAAAACGATTCGTACGGATCAGGCGAACGGATGTGGGGACGCGAACGAATGCCGTCGCGCAGCCCGCCGGACGCCTGTCCGGTTCCGCCGACGCAGCCTTCCGGCGTCGGGGGGCAAAAAGCCCCCGCTCCTGCGCGAGCGAGCGGGGAAATGGTTGACCGGGCCGGGGAAGAACGGTCAACCGGTCAAATTGTGATCGCGGGTCACGCGACGGTCTGTGCGGCAACTCACCCTTTGGTGACAATGTGACGATAACCGGCATGCTCGCGTGCCGACGAATACCGTCATGGTTCAAGCGCGACGCATTGCTTGCGGACTTCGCTGACGAAGAGCCGGCCGACAGCGGTCGCCTGCCCATCCAGCGGTTTATCCCGTCTTAATTCAATTCAATTTTTCAGCACCGCGCGCAGTTTCCGGTAAGTCGCCGGTATTGTCAAAGCAGGATTATTCTATTTTTTGACGAAGTGATTTTCGCTTCATTTTTTCGCGAGGAATTTCACGCACGCAATGATCTGCGTCACGAAATCACGAGTTCGTCACTACAACGAGCCGCTGGAAAACCAGTCGGCAACCATATCGCCCCAGTCGAGATTGCTGACGATCTCGACAGCGGCATCGCCGACGATCTCGATAGCGACATCGCCAACGATTTCGGCCGTCGACGAATCTGCCGCCACCGCGCCGGTCGCCACCGCGTTCGCCTTCGCAATCGCGGTCGATGCGACGGGCTTCGGATCGGCAAGTCGCTCCAGCCAGTCGATGATACTGGCGCGCGCGTCTTCCGCATTGGCGAAATCATTGCGCTCCAGAAAGCGATCGAACACGATCCACGCGAGCGTCCTGCTTCGCACCGCGGATTCGAGTTGCCTGTCGACAACCGCGGTACGGCCCGACGCCGTGACGTCGAGCGTTGCTGTGAAACAGTAATCGAGATATTCGATCTCGAGTTTCGACGACATGGCTTCTCCGCTCAATCCGCCCTCTCTATTTTTATGACGCCCGGCACCCGACGTGCTTCGCGGCACAGTGTGAATCTTGCGTGAATTTCGCGCAGCGCTTCATTTTCACCGGCAGCATCACGATATTCTCGCAACCTGTCGATATCGACCTCAGCCATATGACCGCTCTCATTCCTTTTGCCCTTTCGATGGCACCGAAAGTTGCCCCGCCTTGCTATTTCCGTTGTCGACCTGCTCCGCGGCCGTCGTCGCGCTGCTAAACTCGGATCACAAAGACCTCGCGCCACCAGAGGAAATAATGACGCTCGCTCACGCAAAACAAAGCGGCGTAGATGTCTGGATCGTCCAGCTTCCCGGACACGCCCCCTATGCCTACACGCACCTCAAGCGAGTATTCTCGTCCGACGACTCGCGGCATCGGGTCGTGACGGTCGACCTGAAGAAATTGCTGGCCTGCGCCGACCGCGACACCACCGACTACGTACTGCCGTCGGTTCAGTACTGGGCCCCTGGCAAAGCCGCCGGCATTCGCGAATTCCTCGATCCGAACCGCAGCAGGATCCCGGACATGCCGTTCATCACGTTTCGCGAGACGAGAACGCGAACGCTACTCGGTATTCCCGGCCTGTCGAAAATCGGCGTCGCGTCGTTCCGTAACGGCCAGCATCGCGCGCGCTATCTGGCCTATGCCGGTGCGACGACCTTGCCCGTCGAAATCCACGAGACCGAAGCCGATTTGCTTGTGCGGTATTGCGGCGAATGATCGCAATGTCCGTTCGGCTTTCCCCTCGCGCGATGCCATGGCGGCCGGCTGCCGCCGCCCGCGCCGAAGCCGCAAGCGTTCAAGCCTCGATCGCGTAAATCCGGTCAATGACTTCCGTTTGGCCGAGGCGACACGTTTCGACACCGGCCAATCGCCAGCCGTTGTGTTCGTAGAACCCGATCGCGCGCACGTTGCCCTCCAGCACCTGCAGATGGACCTTGCCCACGCCGATCGACCTGGCCCACGCGCGAACGGCTTCGATCATGCGCTTGCCCGTGCCGCCGCCGTGATGCGAAGGATGAACGTGCAGGCAGTCGAGCAGCACGCCAAGCGCCGGATCGACGGGGCGCTCGGCGCTGACGAAGCCGACCGGCTCGCCGTGCGATTCGGCGATCAGCACGAAGCCCCACTCGCTCTCGTCGCGATCGAAATACTTGCGCCAGCGAACCGCGTGCTCCGTCGGCACCTCGTCGGTCAGATAGGCGGCCGGAAGGATATGGCTATAGGCGGTTTGCCAGCTCAGCGTGTGCAGGCGAGCAATGTGGTTCGCGTCGTGCGCCGTCGCGGTGCGCAGTGTGGTCCGGGTGCCCGGCATCGGCGGCAACTCCTTGTGCTGGTTTTCTTGATCGGCATGTGTCATCGCAAAATATACCGTGCTTTGCGGGATGCACTTCATGCGGCGCGTTGTCGGGATCTCGGCGTGCGGGCAAAAAAATCCCGACACCTTCATCGGTCATCGGGATCGAACGGCCCTGCAAAGCATGAGGGCACGAGGAAGGTCCTACATTACACGCATGCAAGACTGTTGCACTTTGTCGGTTTGCGCCAAGCCCCTGTTCGATTCCGCCAATCAGCGGGTTACGAAAGGCCGTAAACGAAAAAAGCCTGCTCGCGTTTGGCGCGAGCAGGCAAGAAAACGGATCAGCATTCGAGGCACGAGGGCTGTCCAGAGAAGATAACGGCACGGCGCGCGGGAACCTTAGGCGGGAAAGAAAACGTCGCGGGTAAACGGGTACGAACGTTGTCAGCGCAACGACACGGAAGCGCGATACGAAGCAGGCCCGAGGCCTCGTCGCCATCTCCGTCATCCCCGTCGGCGATGCGAGACAAGCGGCGCCATCGGTCGATACCACGCACGATCGCGCGCCCGATTTCAACACCTGTCCGCCTCGTCCGCGATTTCATATTCGACATCGAAGCCATATCGTCGGGGTGACTCGATTTACGCAACCGCACTTTTGAAGCGCGCGAGCGCCGACATGGTATCGCGGTCGCTTCGTTGAATACGGGATGCCGCTTCGTTAAAGACACCGCGGGCAAGACACGCCGAGGCTCTATCCGAACGCCGAAAAGCAAAAAGCCCGGCTCAATGAACCGGGCTTTTTGCTTGAATTTGTTGGGGTGGCTGATGGGACTCGAACCCACGACGACAGGAATCACAATCCTTATATATTTTCCTTATATTTCATAAGGTTAGACCGAAACATTGGAATATTTGGTGTCGCGAGATCCTTGTCTGGCGTAGCGAAAATTCCTCATCTTCCAGAGAAATTCGCCTCATTCGGCTGCCGCCGGCTCGGCCGCCATGTCCTCCGCCGGGTACAACTGCAGCATCGCGCGGGCCGCCTCGACGTTCGACGTCGTCAGCCATTCCTCCCAGTCGTCCGGGCGCAGGATTACGACCGATCGCTTCTCATCGCCGGGCCGGTGCATGTGCTTCATGATCGGATGTTCGTCGCCGTTCACGGTGATCATCGCCATGGCATGCTGCTCGGTGCCATCCGGGCGCTGAAGCGTCCGCCAGATACCAGCCACGCACAGCGGCCGCCAGCCCGCCAACCCGATCCGGTACCGGATGTGCTTCCCAGTCTCCCAGTTCGGCTCGTAGATCCACTTCGCCGGGATCAGGCAGCGGTGCCCGGCGCGCCACGCCGGCCCGTACAGCGGCGACTTCCCAAGGTTGTCGTCGCGCACGTTCATCGTACTGCGGATGATCGGCGGCTTCTTGCCTTGCTCCTTCGCCTTCTCGACGTTGGCCTTCTGCAGCGCGCGGGGCCAGAATCCGAAGCCAGCGATCAGCGGCTTAAACTGCCCGTCTACGTAGCCGACGATCGGCGCGTCGTAGTCCTGGTAGATCTCGGGCTTCCACGGGGTCCAGCGGTACAGGTCGCGGAAGCTGTCGATCTTGAGCTCGCTCAGACCCGGGTCCTCGCCCGGCGCGACGTAGTTCGTGCACATCTCGGAGGTACCTCCAATGATACGTGCCGTAGTCAGTGGCGCCTCTGGACAAGACACCCCCACCCGTCATACTCCAAACCGTAGAGCATGCTCAGGCATACCATGAAACCGGAAACGGACAGGATATTGTGCTGCTGGATAGGCATATTGATCACCACCAGGACGCGATAAATTTCCCCTGATTGATCGGCGATCGCGCGGCCGTACTGGTGGTCATTGATGAAGCTTGCAACGAGCGATGTCTTCTCCGCGGATGGACCGCGCAGCAGAAATTCAACATCCCGAGGAATGCTGAAATCGTCCCCATCGGAGTCGAGCACGCGCAGGAGCTCAACGTCGGCCACGGCGGTGTCCATCAGCGCTGCGATAGTCGACATGGTCCAGGCCCCATTTTTCTCGGATCGAATCTCATCGTATCACCCTCGACCGCAACATCCGCTCCCTATTTCTGCAGCTTGACGAGATCACACCACGACGCGATACACTGTACATTCATACAGCATCGTGTCGCATCATGAAACCGCGCTGGGCCTATATCTGGGAGTACACGCACCTCGAATCCGGGGAGCGCCGGCGCACGCACATCCCTGTGACGCGCGGAGAATTTCAGTCCTACACCGGACAGTTCCCCGATGAATCGGACCCGCGCCCGCTGGAGGAGACGAAGGTCGATCGAAATGTGGTGCCACTGAGGGCGCCAATCCGTCGCCACGTGCCGATGCCGGACTTCGTCGCCCCGACCGAAGCGGAGCTGCGCGAGCTCTGGCGCACCAACCGCGACCCCGAGGTACGGCGCCTGATCCTCGAGATCGTGGCGCTGCGAAAATCTCTTGAAAAGGTCATGGACTGGTGGCAGACGACCGAAAGTGCGACGTCGAACCGTGGCGATCTGGACGGTCCGTTTGGGCCGTTTCGAAAGCTATACCACCTGCTGGGAGAAGAGATGCTGCGCGCCGGCATGAAGTGAGGGCGCGGCTATGGCATCCTGAACGTTCGTCGCACTTGGAGATCGACATGCGCACGATTGCGGAAGAATTCAGGGATTCCGACGACGACTGGTTTGGCTTCGCCTCGGCGCAAGACCGAAAGGACGGCCACTCGCTGCGGGCGTACCTGCTGCGTTACGCAGACCGCATCCCGGAACACCATGTTGTCGTGAACGTCGAGCTCGTACTACGCACGGAATATCCGCCTCGCGGCATCCGTCCGCCGTATCTGAGCGTCGTTCACTTCGATCCCGGACACTCGACCGACTTGCCTCTCACGTGGAAGCGCAATATCGAGCACCTCGACTTCGACCACACGATCACGTACGTCGAATGCGGCTACGACATTTTCGACTCGTTCAGCGACGCGAAGATGGACCTGACGGCGCGCGGGTTCTACCTTGAACCGATCAACTAGCCCTACCGCTCCCGGCACACCGCCAGCGGTCACGTTGGCCGCTCGACCAAGCTCATCCGCCAGTCCCCGCCGAATTCGAACGCCGGGGCCTCAACCATATCGACGCCCCAGAAGTCCGTGAACGGCTTGATGTCCGGCATGGAATACCAGTACGCACGTCCGTCGGCATCCATGGCCCACCAGCGAGCGTTCTTCGGGGCCACTTCCCAGTCGATCTCAGGTTCGTCCATGACAGCCTCCGTCACCCAGACGACGGAAGTCTAGTAGATCAACGTATCGGCGTCAGCGCATCGTAGTCGCGCTCGCACTGCTGGCCGGCGATGCGGGCACGGTCAGCGTACTCTGCCAGTTCGCCCGCGCGCTCGTCAGCGCGGCCGAGCACGTTGGCAAGCAGATCGAGGGCGTCGCCGGTTGCCGGGCCTCCGGCGGCAGCGGCGGGATGGCGGGCGGCGGCGACGAACTGGTCGACGCGCTGCTGCAGGCTGCCAGCGGCAGCACGAGCAGCAAAAGCATCCGCAAGCGCGGCCGTTCGTTGTTGGTTCGCATCTTTCGCAATCTCCGATTGAGCCGCGGTGCGGCGTTGTTCCTCGGCGCGCGCGGCATCCACAGCCTTCGCTTGAGCCATCGCGGCGTCGGCCTTCATGCCGGCGATCTCGCGCGCGCTGATCAGGTGCTCGCCGTAGACGCCGGCGGCGAAGCCGAGCAGCACGGCGAGCACGTACGGACACACCAGTTTCAGAAGTGTCATTTCCGCTCCTTCGCATGCAGCTGCTTCAACTCGTCCGGCGAGTAGACGAAGCCAGCCAGCAGGAACGCCTGCACGCTCCAGACCGGGTCGCTTTCCTCGTGCCGGCCGTGGTCCTTGCCCCGGTGATGGAGCGCGCACAGCAGCAGTTGGTTGTAGGTCGAGTCGACGAATGCCTCCGGCCGGGCCGGGTCGAACGCCTCCCAGTCGAAGCCCTGCGTCAGCTTGATCACGTCCCAGATCGGGTGCTGGCGCGGGATCGGCACGATGCGCTGCAGCTTGTGGCTGAACATCGTGTCGATCTGGTTGAGCGCGACGCCGCGGATCCACTTCCAGTCGATAGCGCGCGAGAACGCCCACTCGAAGAACCTGTGATGCGACTCGACCGCCTGGTCGTCGCCGCATACCGCGCAGACGTAGCCGCCGGCCGCCTTCATCGCGCGCTTGCTCGCGCGGAACGTCGGCGACTCGGTGCGCGGTTCGTGATCGGGATAGAAGACGTCCTCGGCGAGCGTGCGCCGCGTTTCGTGGGTCTTCATGGTCGTCATAGGCCGCGCTCGCAAAGTGCGCGTTCGAATTCGCGACGCTCGACCAACCCCGGCAGCACGTGGCCACCTCCGTACACCCATTGCTGCTTGCCGCTGTCCGATTCATTCATCGCTCGGCACGCGCCCTTCCAGTCTCCAGCGTTGAACCGCTTCGCCGTCGTGCTGCCGCAGTACGCGCCCGTGCCGACGTTGTAGGCGAAGCTCACCGCGGCCGCGAGCTGGTACGTGTGCCCCTTCAGGACCGGCGTGCATTTCAGAACCGGCTCGGCGTGCTCGATCAGCCGCTGTTCGAGGCGCGCGCGGCACTCGTCCGGCGTAAAGCGCTGGCCAGCGCGCACGTCCTTCGTGTCGCCGTAGCACGCCGTGATGATGCCGATCGGGTCCGGCCGCGCGACGAGCTCGAGCCCCTCGAACTTCGGGACCATGGAAAAAAGAAGGGCTGCCGCAGCAGCCCCCACAACACCAGCCAGTGTCTTCTTCGGTACGTTAGCCATCGAGCAATGCCCTCTTCCCTTTGTTCTTGACCAGGTAGTACGCCTGCAGCCCGATGTACGCGATCGTCGCGACGGCTACCCACCAGTTGATGTCGTGGCTTGTCAGCCACAACCAAAAGTTGCTCCCCACTGCCGGCGCCACCTTCGCAGCGCTTGTCGCGAGATCGCTCTTCATCGATTCCCCGAAATGGAAAAAGCCGCCCAAGGGCGGCTTGTTGTAATGTTGCGCTGGAACTGATTCTGGTCAGTCGTTGGTTCGAACGTAGAAGGACAGCAATCGCGTGTCGCCGCTGCCCCTCCACGAAGGACGGAAAGCCTCGGTTGAATGCAGGCTAACGACATCACCGGCCGCGAGGCTCTTCAACTGCAGGGTGCGCGAAGGATGCTGCGCGCTCAACGTAACCCGGGACAATTCTCCGCCCGGACCGTACGCAACGATCGTCTGCGTGCCGGCTTCCTCGTGCAGCGGCATGCTTACGACGTCGAGCGCTACGTCCGGCATATCGCGCGACGCGGTCAGTTCGCCGGCTGGTCCGCACCACCTGAATCCGCCTTCATTCGGGTAGAAGCCAAGCCCAAATTTCACTGCTGCCTCACCGCGCAGCGAGACACCATTATGTTGCAGCCGATGGGGAAATATTGCGTCGAGTCGTCCGGGTTGCCTCGCGCAAATCGCGAGGTTCATTTGGTTTGCACCGGATATCGTCGCCTGCCCGAGGTGCGCGGTAGCCGGGTCGTGCGGCGAAAACCAGCCATTGATCGAGCCAACGAATTCGCGCTCGCAAAGGCCTACGAGATCCAATGCATTTTCCAATTCCCAACGTGCATAGGGACGTTCCAGCGTGTCGAACTCTCGCATCACCTGCATGTACTCGTCTTTGATGCCGGCAACTCGATTTTCGAATTCAATCAGGACGATTATCCCGTCTGGAGATAGCCCTTCTACTAGATGTTCGAGCGCCTTAACTGGATCGACAAAATGGTGGAGGCAGGATTCGAGCCAAATAATATCGAAGGTGCCCTTGAGATGATCGGGCAGGCGTGTCGTTTCAATATCGAGGATTTGAAACCGCGAGATCGCATCAGACGGAGTCACCCTGAGCGACGGGTCGGTGGCTAGGCGGCTGCGTGCAAGATCGATAAAGTCGCTCGATATATCGATCCCGTACGTCCAATACCCGAGCTTGCTAAGATAATGAGAAACCCACCCGCCCCCGCACGCAACGTCTAACACACGCGACCCGAGGCGCGGTTTGAGAAGCGCCAAAGCATTGGCGAAATTGTTCAGATAGTGCACGCACTCAACAATGGCAGGCGTCGGGTCGACACTTCCTACAACCCGGAACGGCTTGTTGGCGGAATATATCTCGATCTCTTCCCGCCCCATCTTCTCAAAGCAGCTCGCGACATATTTTTCCGCGCCGGCCTTCCAATCTACCCCTGCCGGAATCTCACGATTCATCAACGCAACCAACTCGTCCTTGCCAAGCATTGCGGCCCCCTCGGTTTTTGTTGGCGAGAAGAGTAGCATGACTCTCAGGGGGCTGAAAACTCGCCGTTTAAATATGTCCACCAGCACGCTGGCGTTGGGGAAAGCCCGGTTACATCCACCATCTGCTTGACGATTTCGGGGGTGAAACGGTCCTCGATAGGCACTTCATTTCCGAGATCGTCAGTCACCGGCTCAATGATCTCGACGACTACGTCATCGTCTACACGCGCGTAAATCTTCATCATGCATACTCCCTAACGATGACCAATCCGCCCGCTCCGTTGCCGCCTGCCGCCGGACTGGCCGCATTCTGCGTCAACGAGCCGCCGCTGCCTCCGGCCCCGTACGATGTTGCCGAGCTGCCACCTGAGTTATTGCTGACCGGAAACGCCCCCTCGCCGTACATCGACCCTCCGCCTTTCCCGCTGACCGGCACGAGGGCATAAAAGGCGGATTGCCCCATACCCCCGACGCCGTTGATCGTGCCTCCCGAACCGCCTCCGCCCGCCGAACCGCCGTTCAACGAGTTCGTGGTACTCGAAGCGGCCGCACCGAGCGTCCCTCCAACACCCCCTGTCGCCGAAACCAGTGGACCGAATGACGACGAGCCGCCGCTTGTACCTGCCGCGCCGGCAGGCGCCGTGCCACCTGCACCGACCGTCACGGTCACGCCGGAGAAGCCCCCCATGATGCGCTTTCGTGCATAGCCTCCTGCACCGCCGCCGCCGCCCGCGGAAACCTGGTTTGCCCCGGTAGACGCCGCGCCGCCGCCTCCACCCCCACCGCCCAGCACCTCGACCTCGATCGACGTCGTCAATGCGAGGGGTGTGTACGTTGAACTCGCATTCGCGAACGCCGCTCCATCGATCGACGATTGAAGCACACCACCGGAATTGATGTAGACCGTCGTCCGGAGCAGGCGTCCTGTAGCCTGACCGAGCTGCAGCGCATGCTGCAACTGTGTCGCCGGCGCGACCTGCTGCGCGCCGCCGATGCACTCGAACAACACCCAGCAGAGCACTCCGCCATTGAGCAGGGGCCCGACATACGAAACGAGCGTCGCGATCCCGTTCGCCGGCATCTCGCCGCCCTGTAGCGCGGCGCCGCCGAGGCCAAAAATCGGTCGCGCGGCAAGACCGTCCGGCGCGTACGTCGACGCTCCCGTGTTGCTCGCCTTCACGCTGATCGTTTGCACGACGCCGCTCACCGTTGGCAGGCTGGTCATGGGGACCGGGTTGGCAGCAGCACACGCGTTCGCCGCACCGGTATCCGTGAGGATGACGCGCTGCTTCGATGCGGCATTCACGGCCTTCGTGAAATTGGCGAGCAGCGTAGGCGTGGTCCCGTCGTCGACTGCGGCCTGTCCGGTCTGCGCGACGATGAACTGCGCGATCACTGCAGACATGATGCTCGACTGGCGCCAAACCTTGTTGAGCTGCTGAGATTGCGCCGTGCCGGACAAGAAGCCCGTCGTGAGCGCCGTGAGCGCACTGTACGTAGCCTGATCGACAACATTCGCACCCGGGCCGGTCGCGAACGGCAGGAAGTCGTTCTGAATGGTGGGCATTGATGCTCCAGAAATGAAAAAGCCGCCCGAAGGCGGCTTGCAATGCGCGAGAAATGTCGTCCGTTACAGAGTGGTTCCCCAGACACCGGCGTCGAATCCGGCGACCAGGTCGGAGTCCATGTCGAACCCGAAAAGTGGTGATCCGTCGACTGATGTGACAACGGTGTACGCGACGCGGACCCCCTCCGGCTTCAGCGGGATATAGCCTCCCGCGAGTAGCGCGAGGAACACGGCCGACGGCACCTTGCCCGCGATCCCGATCGTCATCGACATGTCCTGGTGGTCCTCGATGAACACGTGCGTGTCCGCGTCGAAGATGCTGTTCAGGATCGCGGCGCTGGATTCGAGCGTCCCGTCCCAGTGATTCGCGCCGATCTTCGCGCGGATGACGAGCCGATACGTGTCGTCGTCGAGCACCGTGAGGCCGGTGTCCGGGTCGAACGGCCCCTTCCAGATGCCCTGATCGAATCCGAGACCAGCGACATCGAACGAGAAGTAGATGCCGGACAGCGGCGTGCGGATCTTCCGCGACACGCCGACCCAGACGCCGACGTCGTCGAGCTGCACACCGACCGCGTTATCGAGGTCGAACTTTCCCGGCATGCTCTGCAGCACGTTCATCTGATCGACGAGCGGCTGCACGAGCGCGCCGAGCACCGCCGAAAACCGCGGCAGGTCGCGGTGCTCGGACGTGATCAGCGCCGTGTAGTCGGTCAGCTCGGCCATCACGTCACCACCAAAGTCACATTCGCGGGCGTGCACGACGCCGCTTCGTTGAACAGCAGCGCGACGTCCGGCGCGCCGGCGCCGCGCGGGCCGGAAAGCGCCAGCCCCGACAGCTTGAACGTGACGCCGCCGCCCACGCCATTCGCCGCGGTCAGCGCGTCACCCCATTCGACGCTGCCGGACAGGCCACCGCCGATGTGCACGCCGTTGATGTAATCCGACACGGCTTGCTGGATCTGCTGGCCGGCCTGGCTGGTGTAGCCGGTGAGCGCCTTCAGAGTGACCGTCGCGGTGATCGGCGCGGCCACCGGCCGGAAGAACCTGATTGTGATCGGACGACCGTAGATGTCCGTGACGATGACGGCGGTCGTACCGTAGGTCCCGGACCCCGGCGTCTTCTTTGCCGCGATCGCGTTCGCGATGGCAGTCGCGTCGCCGCCCTCGACGACCAGAGAAATCGAGTGCGACGGGATGCCGTTCGCGTCGGTCACGCTGGTGTCGTTTTCGTAGGCGACATACCGGGTGACGCCCGGGACATTCGCCACTGCGCCAATGATGCCGTCGAGCACCGTGAGCGACGGCAGCGCCGTCGACACCGTCTGCCGCTGCCGCAGCACCGGGTCTTTCTCGACGGGCGCGCCCTCGGCGGCATCCGTCGGGTTCGTCACCGACTGCCAGCCGAGCGCCGGCGTCGCAATCTGGTTGATGGTGCCCGCGCGCGCGGAGACATCGCCGATCGTCGCGCATGTGGCCGTGACGGTGATCGTGCCGCTCGGCGGGATCGTCACCGTAGCCGGCAGCATCCACTGCACGCCGTTGATGTCCTTCGCGACGCCGTTGGTGATCGTCGCGCCCGTCTGCCCGACCAGCACCAGGTCGGCGCTCGAGAACGACGCGACCTTGCGCGCGATGCCGTTGATCTTGACGTTGCTCGATAGCGCATCGCCCTGCGCCGTCGCCGGGCTGAACGACCGGTAGATCGCGATCGCGACCGAGTTGACGTCGCTGATGGCCTTCGCGAACACGCCGATCAACTGACCGTCCTGGCTGTCCGGCTCCAGATACGTGTCGGCGCCGTAAATCGAACGGTACTGATCCTGCAGATACGCGAACACGTCCGCGTACGTCGGGGCAGTGATGCCGTTCGCGTCGATGGTGGGTGCGAGAGTCGTGAGAGTCACAATGTCGCCTGTACCGTGGTGGTGCCGTAGATGGTGTTGATCGTCGCGGTGACGGTCAGCACGCGCGTCTCGGGATCAGCTGTGCTCGAGTAGCTGACGAGTTCGGTCACGCCCTGCGTGCCGAGGATGCACTGGCGGATCGCCGCGTCGTACTTGCCGCTCGTGTACTTTCCGAGCACGTCAGTCGCCCACGGCATGCCGGCCGTCGTGTCGAGGAACCATTCGCCGCGCAGCAGGCGCAAGCGCGTCAGCACGGCCTGCGCGACCGTCTCCGGCGTGTTCACGAGGAAGTCGGCCGCGCCCCCGCCGAAGACGTAATCGCCGTCAGCGTCGAGTTTTCGGTATCGCATGGGAATCTCAGTTGACCGGACCGGTGTTGCCGCCCTGCGGGTCGGAGTGCGTGTGCGTGTCGTCGACCCGCTTGCCGTTCGCCGTGATCTGTCCGATCACGTTCAGCACGCCGTTGAAGACCGCCGCAGCGCCGCTCACCGCGCTGCCGACCATGCCACCGACGAACGTCAGCAGGCCCGTGATCGTCACGGCCGCGGAGAACGTAGACAGCGGAGCGACCACGTCGAAGCCGCCCGGCGCCACAATCTTCACCTTCTGCAGGGCCGGGTTCAGCTCGATGTACGTCGCGCCGTCATCGCTGCGCAGCTGCGTCGAGGTGCCGCTGACGCCGACGAGCGCGCGCGGCCGTGATCGAAAGCCGAGCAGCGCGAACCCGTCCGACAGGTCGTGCATGCGCAGCTCGGCCTGCTCCTGCACGCCGCCCGACTGCCACCATGCATCAATGCAGCGCGAGGCGAAGACGACAAGGCACTCGTCGCCCTGCTTGACCGGAAACGTCAACGTACAATTTCCGCCAGCGGGGAACTGGACCGGGCAGTCGACCAGCAGCGGCAGCGCAACGCTCTGGATAGTGCCGTCGATGCTGCGCACCTGCGCCTTGATGGCCGGCTGGACGCTGCACGTCGGCGGCCGGTCGGCGGCGCTTTCGAACGACTGGATAATTCCGGGCAATGCCGTCCAGACGCCCGCGCGCAAGCCGTCGAACGCTTCACGCAGGGCGACCTCCGGGTCGCCTACCCTTTCACGTCGATCCATGGGATGAAAATGAAAAAAATGCTGTTGACCGCCGCGCTGCTCGCGCCGCTCGCCGCCGTCGCTGACGACGCCTACGTCTACCCGTTCGCCGGCATGAAGGTCGGCGTGACCGTCGAGAACGAATTCCCGACCATCCTGTACACGGGGAAGAAGTGCGACCTGCCGCTCGCGAACGCGAAGAACATGCGGCGATACGAGTCCTACCGCGGCGTGTGGGACGTAGGTTGCTGGGGCGAAACGATCGACGGCGACGCCGTGATCATCGTGCCGACGATGCCAACGAAGTCGATGCCGCTCAACGTGCTCGCACGCGCCGACGTGAAGCGCAACGGCGAGAACACGTCGATGACGATCAAGGCGCTGCCGACCTACGGCCGTTAGCCATACTTTTTGATCACACCGGCGGGCGGCACGGCCGCCTTATCCTTGAACGAATCGGGCAGCACCGTCACGTCGGCCGCCAGGCACGTCACGCTCGTGTACCACTCTTCGCCGCGCGTATCGCCGCTCACCTCCGCTAGCATCACGTAGTAGAAGCCATCGTCCTGCAGCTTCGCCTGCATCTCGATCCGCTCGTTCTCGGCCTGCTGGCCGACGTTCAGGCTGTACTCGTACTGCTGGATGCTCGCGTTGTCGAGCCAGATCAGCCGGCCGATCTTCACGCTCGGGTTCAGCAGCATCTTCACTTCGATGCCGTTGGCGGTCTGCTGCGGCAGCCCGACCATGCCGGTCGCCGACGTGATCACCGGAATATCGCCGGGCATGTACGCCGTCTCCGGCACCATCACCACCTTGCCGTCCTGGATGCTCCAGACCGTCTGCGTCGTCTTCGCGATCCCGCGCAGGAAATCGCGCGCCATCCCGAACATCACCTTCCCGCGCGGCAGCGGATTCGACGTCACCTGCGGCATGTAGCCGAGCGACACGCCGTACGGGTTCATCGCCGCCGTAGCCACGGACACATGATCAGTCGCGACCGAGCCGGCCGCAAGCGTCGTGTTGACCACGGCGAAGTTGTACGCGGAGTCGCCGTCCGCCGCGGTGATGTCGAGGAACGTGTCGGTCTGGCTCTCGCGGCCGCGTCGCACCTGCTTGATCTGGCCGTCGAAGATGATCCCGTAGTTGCCCTCGTAGCCGGCCTGCAGCACGACGCGCGTGAACTCCTTCCGCGCGCGCCGCGCCGTCGTCGCGGACACGTTGTAGACGCGGATCCGCGCCTGGTTCGGCGTTTGCAGATCGCCACGCTGAACGCGGAACACGATCCGCAGCTCGGACAGGTCGAGTGCCTCGCCGCTGTCGAACCCGATGATCAGCGATACCTTCCGGCCGAACTGCTCAACGCTCATTGGTCCGTCACCCAGAAAACATGCGATCCGATGCCCAGATCCTCGTACGTCGGAACGTCGTCAGGATCAGCGGCGCCCTGCACCCATAGCCGGCCTTGAAAGCCCAGGTGCTTGTACTGGCCGAGCAGGTCGATGCCGGTTACCAGCGGGATGCCGGACACCAGCGGGTTATCCGAGGCGTCCGCGATGTCGAGCACCCAGCCCGCGCCGCCGGCCTTGCGATACTGGACGGTCAGGCGATAGTCGGTCCCGCTCAGCGTCACGGTGAAGCGCTCCGGGCGCGGCGAAAACGGAATCTCGAAGAAGCTCGGCATCACATACTCCCCGGCGGCACTGCGCCGCCCGGCGCCGGCGTCGCAGGCACGGCGGCCTTCGCGCCGCCGTTGCCGGTCTCGGCCGTCGATGCCGGATCGGCCTGGTTCTCGCGCGGCGGCAACTTCGTCACCTGCGTCGACACGATGCGGATCTGCTTGAGCGTCGCCGTCAGGATCAGCGCGCTCGACGTCTTCGCGTCAACCGTGAGCCGCAGCCCCTGCAGAAGCATGTTCTGGTAGGTGCGGCGGCTCGTCGTGACGTCGAACGGCGTGCGTGCCTGCTGCAGCGCCAGCAGCTGCGAGTAGATCGCGTTGACGTACTGCGCCGACGGCAGACCGCCGCCGTCGAACGTCGCCTCCGCCGCGCCGAGCAGCGCTTCGTAGTCGGCGTTGCTCCACCCGCAGCGCATCACGAGATCCGGCTGACGCTTGAACGCGTGATCGGTGATCTGTGCGCCTTGCTCGACCGGATGCTCGGTGATCGTCAGTTCGTCGTTGTAGACCTCTTCGATCGCGACCTGCACCGTGATGCTGCCGATCTTCTTCGGCGAGATCATGATCATGTCGAGGATCACGCGATCACCCCCTGTAGATTGCGCACCATGTCTGCGTTCACCGCGCGCTGCTCGCGCTCGACCACGCGACCGGCCGCCGAAGCGTCGCCCGCGCCGGTCACGTGGATCTGCGTGGACTGGTGCAGCTCGACCTTCGCGGGGCCGCCGCGCGCCGCCGACTGCGCGGCCAGCGCGCCGGCCGGCTGGTAGGTCGCGCGCGTGTTGCGCAACGCGGCTTCCATCTCTGCCACCGTGATGCTCGCGCGGTTGTTGCCCTTGCCGGCGTAGTAGCTGCGGCCCGTGTCCGGATCGGCGACGCTGGCCCACTCGCGCGACGCCGCGCGTAGCGCGCCGCGCAGATCGTCGCTTCGCCCTTCGACGTAGTCGGCGATCGCGCGGCGCTTGTTGCGCACGAGGTACTGCTCGAAGATCCGGTCCTGCAGCTTGCGGTCGAACATCTCGTCGCCGTTCAGCTTCAACCCGCGCGCCGCCTCCGCCAGGGTGCTACCGATGATCTGGTAGCGGCCGGCGGCGTTGAACTGCCCGGCGCGCTGCGCCGCCATGACCTGCGCCAGCGTCATGCCTTCGAGGTTCTCTGTGCCGGAGCGGTATCCACCGCGCGCGCCGCGGTTGACGCTGTTGTAGTCGCCCTCGCCGCGCGCGATCAGCTGGCCGAATGCAGTGTCGGCGAGACGCGACATCGCGCCGGCCAGGCCGGCCGATGCGGCGGGTACAGCGGGCGCGGCAGGCGACGGTGCAGGAGCAGCGCCGCGCGGCGACGCCAACTTCGCGCCACCGCCGCCGTCCTTCCGCACACTATCGAGCTCGGCCTGCGTGTAGCCGCCGGTCGCGTCGAGCCCGCGCCGATCCTTCCCGGTCAGCACATCCCAGATCGAGCGGAACCGGCCGCCGGACGCCTTTGAAATCCAACCGTCGACGGAGTCGCGCAGCGCATCGCCGATCTTCCAGCCCGCGAATGCGGCACCGACTGCGGCCGCCGCTGTCGCGAGACTTCCGAGCACCGTCAGCAGGCCGCCGCCGGCGGCAGTAGCCGTACTCGTGGCTGCGCCTGCGGCGCGCAGTGCGCCGGCCATCTTCAGAATGCCGCCAGCGATCTTGAATACGCCCAGCGCCTTCAGCGCCACCCCGAGCAGCAGGATCTTGGTCGACCAGCCGTCGGTGTCACGATCGAGCTCGACGAACTTGTCGGCAAGCCAGGCCAGCGGCGGTCCCATCGCTGCGGCCGCCTTCACGACCGCGTTGGCGATGTCCGTTATCCGATTGGCGATCTCGTCGCCGTGCGCGTCCATCCACCGTTGAAACCGATCGAGACTGGGCCCGACCTTCTGCAGCATCGCGCCCTCGACGCGAATGCCGAGGTTCTCGAACGACGTGCCAAGCCCGCGCAGCTGCGTCATGAACCGGTGTGAGTCGTCGGCCGCCTTGTCCAGGCCGGTCGACTTCGACATCTCGCGGTACTGCGCGCGGAGCTTCTCGAAGTCCCCGTTACGCATCGCGAGCATCAGGTTCTCGTCGATGCCGAGGATGTTGCCGTACTGGCTCGCGAGCCACGTCGGCTTGTTCGCCAGCGACTTCCCGAGGTCGGACATGATGTCGACCGTGTCGCGCAGCTCGCCGTTCGCGTTGCGCGTCTGCACGCCGAGCGTCGCGAGGTAACCCTCGCCCGCAGGATTGTTGCGCAGGAACCGCGCGAGGTTCTCGATCGTGCCGGTGGCCGCTTCGACGGAGACGCCCATGTTCCGCGCCGCGAATTCGAAGCCGCGCAGGCTGGTCGCCGACGCGCCGGTGCGCTGCGACACGAAATAAAGCCGCTCAAGCTTCGACGCGAATGCGGCGACGCCGGCGCTCACCGTGAGCGCGGCGCCCGACACCGTTGCGATCAGCTGCTTGACGCCCTTCGTCGTGCCTTCGACGCCTTCCTTGAAGTTCTTCAGGCCCTTCTCGTCGACCTTGAAGCCGAGCGCGACCAGGAACTCGCGGATGACGACCGAATCAGCCATTTTCTCTTTCCATCTTGCGGCGGTACGCCGCTTCGTTGTCCGCCCGGACGGCGAGATAGTCGTTCATCAGCGCGACATCGGCCAAGTCGAGCGTTCCGTCGATCAGCGACTCGTATTTGCACATTTGCGCTCGCGCTGGCTCGAGCAGCCAATCCTCGCCGCCCGGCAGCGTGCGGATCCAGCCTACGTCGCCGCCGGGCTGCTCGCTTGGCTGGTAAGCAGCCCGCTGATAAAAGGGCCGAGGTTCGCCACCACGACGCGCACGACCAACGGCAGCATCACGTCGATGCCGATGTCGTCGAACATCGACGTCTTGTGCGCGAGGTTCCAGACCTTCGCCCAGCCGGCGCCCTGCCAACGCTCGACAACGGACAGGCATGTGCCGAAAACGTATTCAGCGTCCTCGTCCTTCAGGCCGGCCAGCGCGTCGGCGAACGGTTGCAGCACCGGTGCGATCGCATCGACCATCGACAGCAGCTCGCGCGAGCGGTCGGCCGCGGGTGCCGGCGCCGCGGTGGCCGACGCCGCGGCGGCCGCCGCTTCCGCACCTTCGGCACGTTCGGCCAGCGCCGCGAGCGCGGCGTTCGTGCGCTCTTGCTCGCGCGCGACGTCGGTCTGCTCGAGCTCGGCGTAGAACTTCATCAGCACCGGGATCATCGACGGGATGATCGGCGCGATGCGACGCGACACGTGGAACTGCTGCATCGCGTTCAGCTTGCCGATCGCGTACCGCACGCCGTTGAGTTTGAGTTCGGTCGTCATGCTCAATACGTCCCGAGGATGTTGTCGATCTTGATCGCGTCGAAGACCCATTCGACGGTGTCGCCGTCCTTCGCGTACTTCAGGTCCGGCGCCTTCTTGAACGCGCAGCTGCGCGCGGTCGTCACATCGCCGGCGGCCGTCTGCCGAACCTCGATCAGGTTCTTGCCCCACAGGCGGCTGTCGAGCGACTGCGCGTCGTACAGCGCCATCAACTTCGCGTTGATCGGCGCCGTCTTGAGGTATCGCAGCGTGACCTGCCCGGACTTGTCGGCATGCAGACTGTGCATGCCCTCGCCGTCCGAGCCGACCATCATCGTGTTCTTGTCGCCCGCGCGCACGATCGTGATGCCTTCTTCCGCGGTCGCTTCCCCGTAGCCGAGCGAGAACGCACCGCCCGGGCCTACGATCGTCGCCGCGACGTCCTGAAAGCTGTAAGTCGCCATGTTGATATGCCTCTGTTAGCGGTTGACGTTGACGAGGATGTCCACGCTGTGGATCGCGCCTGCTTCCTTCGCCGCGACCTGGAACGTGACGGACTTGCGCGCCTCGCGGTCGGCCTGCGACTGAGTCGCGATCGGCGGCTGGTACACGTAGTAGCCCTTCGCGAGCGTGTCGCCCTGGTTCAGCACGCCGAAGCCAGCCGAGTTCCAGACGCCAGGTGCCAGATACCCGTTGTTCACCCCTGCCTCGCAGGCCGCCGAGATCGTGGCCGCGATCGTGGCATTGCCGCCGTCGGTCTGCCGAATCTTCGTGGGGCTCTGGTACAGCAGGTTGTAGACGTCCGTCTCGATGCGATTGCGGAACCAGATCGCGTTGTAGACCGAGTCAACGTAGATGCCGCTCGGCGTCACGCCGTACTGGATGATCGACGTGTCGTTGCTGTAGTTCACGAATACGTTGCAGTTCTTCGCCTGCAGCGCGTTCGCCTGCGTGCTGGTGAGCTGCTCGGCTACGACGCTCGGCTCCTGCTTGAACATCAGCGTGATCGTCGTGTTGTTGCCGTCGAAGTTCACCGTCAGCAGGCGGCCGAGCAGCGACGACACGGCGTACGGTGTCGAGCTCGAGTACTGCACCACCGTGTACTTCAGCTTCAGTGCTTTCAGCTTGCTCCCGATGTCGGTCGACACGGTCGAGTCGAGCACCTTCGCGTTCTGCGTCGTGATGCCGTAAATGTGCCGCTGGTCGGCCTCGATGAGGTTCGCGACCGCGATGTGCTGGTCGTCTGTGATCGACGCGTCGGCGAAGTCCAGTCCGAGGAACTGGTTCGCGAAGCGATCGAGGAACAGCGCGGCGGCGTCGACAGGTTGCTCGGGTGAGATGCCATCCGCCGGCACGCCGGCGAGGCTGCTCGTCAGGCCAAGCATCGCCGAGATGTCCGTGCCGCTGCCCGGCGCCGTCGCATAGCCGACTTTCGAGTTCGTACCGGTCGTATTCGACGTCACGACGAACTGCGAACCGGTCCAGGCGATGGTCGCGCCCGTCAGCTTCGCGTTGATCACGGTGGCGACGCCGTTCAGGTTCGTCTGTGCCGAAAAGTCGAGGCCGGTGACCGACTTCGCCACGCCGTCGACCGTAATGCTGAACGCGCCGGTCGTGACCGCCTCCCACACCGCGATGTCCTGCTGCGCCGCCGACAGCACGCCACCGCGCAGCGAGCCGGACGTCGCCGTCTTCGCCCACCGACCAATCAACAGCGACTTCGGCTGCGGCACCTGGTTGAAGTACAGCGCAGCGGCGTAGTACTCCGGCGTGTTCGTGCCGAAATCAGGCGTCACCTCATCGATGCCGCCGTACGAGCGCGCGCGCTCGTTGGTGTCGATGATGGCCGACGGGCCGAGAATCAGCCCGGTGTTCATGTTCGCACCCTGCGCCGCCAGCGCGGCGAGGTTGATCGTCACGTTGATCAGACGCGATACCGGCAATCCGTTGGACATGCTAGTCCCCTACGAGTGGATGTTCGAAACGCCAACCACCGGCGTCGACGAGTCGGTCGTCGTCGCCACGGTGGCCGATTTGAGGTTGAGGACCGCGTAGGTCCGGGTGATCTTGCGGCGCAGCGTCACGGTCATGTCGTAGCGCCGCACCCACTGCTGGTTGACGAGGTCCGGCGCCGGGCGGATCGCGCCGACGCCGACGAACGCCATCTCCTGCAGCTGGAGCTGCTCGCGGTTCTGCGGGATCGCGAGGCCATCGGCGAGCCGCTGCGCGTAACCCTTCGCGCGCGGGCCGTAGAAAGTGCACACGACGTCGATGTCCTGGTGCCGGATGTACGTGTCGTGCCCGTCGTCGGCGCCGTCATGCTGGATCGCCGGGCCGGCGTCCGTCTCCTGCTCCTGCACGCCGAACGCGCACCAGTCGACGGACGGCTCAGGCTGCTTTGGCACGGTCTGCTGCCAGCGCGGCCGCACAAGGTCCGGCGCGAGCGCCGTGACGCCCGCGATGAGGTCGTGGACCAGATCATCGAGCGCGTCGTCCTCGGCCGGCGGCGCATCGACGGCTGGCGCCAGGTAGCCGCCGGTCGAGCTGTCGTTCATGAGGTCCCCGAGAGAGGCTTGATGTCGCACGTCGCGCAAACGAAGCCGCGGCCGAAGTGCGAGTAGTCGTTCACATTCACGACCGTGTAGGTGCGGCCCGCCCACACGACTTCGTCGGCGTCGTGGCCGGCGCTGCCGTCTATCAGCCGGAACATCGTGTGCAGCGTGATGGAACCGATGATTCGGCTGCCGTCCGCATTGCGATGCAGGATGTCGCCCTTGTCGCTGGTCACGACGGCCGAGAACGGCGTCGGCGCCGCTGTGTTCTGCGCGCGACCGTGATCGTCGACTGTCTGCGTCATGCGGTTGCAGAGCAGACCGGTGTCCATGAAATCCGGGTCGAGCAGTACGTCGGTAACGTCGAGGAAGGCCATTGCGCGGGCACCAACGAAAAAGGGCCGCACTCGGCGGCCCATGGATCGGGGAGACTGGAAACTACTTCTTGCGGACCACGTACGTGATCGCGTTTCGATACTGAGCGGTGTCTACCAGCGTGTTCTCGCGCGTGACGCCGCGGCGCCGGCGCGCGGCCAGCGTCGAGTCAGCGAGTTTGGGAGCGATGTTGCTGTTGATCTTCGCGCGCACGCCGTTTTGCCCGGCAAGACCTGCCAGCTTGAGCCTGCGCTCGACCTGTTCGAGATCGCCGTCGAGTGCCGCTTCGACACCCTTCTGGAGCTGCGGCTCGAACTTCGGCCGCGCGTCCTGCACGCCGGGCACCAGGTGCGGGCGCGCCGGTATGTTGTTGGCCGGCGAGCCGTTTTCCATGATGTAGCCGATCTCGGCGTTGCTGAGCGGCTCGCCCTCGTTCTTCCGTCCGGCGGTGCTGTCGGGCACGCCAACGAGCACTTCTTTCTGCACGAGCCCGCTGATCGACTTCAGCACCTCGTCGAGGCGGTCGATTTTCATGCCGTCCATGGGATTCTCCCGATGGGCGGCGGCAGCGTTACAGCTGAATGCCGCCCGAGCCCATCATCTGCGCCAGACTGAGATAGCGGACGCCGTACATCGTGGCGTTCCAGAAGCCGCCGTCCTTGATGGCAACGGCCGCGGTGTCGTAGCTCGCGCTCACCTTGTCGACGGCCTTCGACGACTGCGGCCCGGTCACCTGCCCCGGCACGCCGCCGACGGCGGCCGTCTTCTGGTCCTTCAGCGCGAGCGCGAGGTGGTGCGCGGTGACGAGCGCGATACCCAGATCGGTCAGCTCGCCCCACCGGTCAGCGTTGACGAGCGACACCGCGACGGTCATCCAGAACTGGACGAGCGAGTCGGGGTACGTCGTCGTATCGTCGAACTCGGGGAACGACTGTCGGAACTGGGCGATATCCACGTGTCACCTTGCCAAAATTCGGATGCCCGGCGCGCGCCTGCATGGCGCGGCGCCGGGAGGCCATTATGCCTTCTTCCCGCTGCCGGACTTCTGGGGCGCGCCGTCGGCTGCGCCATCCTTCGCGGCCGCCGCGGCATCCTTCTGGGCCGCCTCGAAGGCCGCGACCCGCGCGGCGAGATCCTGCTCGCTCGCCGCAACAGCAGCTTCACGCGCATCGAGCGCCGCCGCGCGTTCGTCCAGACCTTTGCTGAACGTGTCGAGCTCGACACGCAGCTTTTCGAGGCGGTCCGACTCGGACTGCAGATCGGCCTTCGCTGCTGCCAGCGCGGCATCCTGATCCGCCTCGCCGTCTTGCGCCCCACCCGAATCGCCGGATTTCTCCGGCAGCGGGCCCGTGTGCGCCTTCGCGTACCAGTGGTCGGCGATGAAGTCCTCGACCTCCTGCACGCCGGCCTCGACGCGACGGATGACTTCCTCGCCCTCGTGGGCCAGCCGGATCGTGAACGCCGTCAGAACGTTGATCTTCGCCATGTCAGATCCCGTCCCGGTAAGCAGCCGTCGTGCCGTAGCGCCACTCGACCTGACCGATCCGCGACCAATAGGTCGTGATCTGGTAGAGCGAGCGGTACTCGAGCGGCGTGCGCTGCAGGTCCGTCATCGGGAACTGGACGTACTTCTTGTCGCTGTTGTACGCGACCATCCGGTCGACGGTATTGAGCTGCCCCTGCGTGCCGCCCGCGCCGGCGCCGATCAGCCACTTCAGCTCGAGGATCTCCAGCGGCGTGCCCTGCTGCGTGCAGATATTGTTCTCGAGCAGATAGGTCAGGATCGACTTGCTGCCGGCATTGCTGATGATGCGCGATGCGATACCACCGAGCGTGGCCGGCGGAAGCATCAAGCGATTGGGCTTCACCTTCCAGCCGGTGGCCTGCCACGCAGACGTCAGGATTTCATTGACGTCCTTCAGGATTTCGTCCGGCGTCTTCGTGTTCCATTGCGGCGTGCCGGCCGCACCGTTCGCAACGTTCGAAACGCTGCCGACGGCGCCGATCGAGTTCACCAGGCCGGTGAAGTTCAGTTGCGGATCGCCGTAGTAGACGATCTGGTCGAGGTCCATGTTGCGCTTCATGTTCATGGCTTCGACTTTCTGGGAGTCGATCGGCATGCCGAGCGCCTGGGACTTCACGAGCTCGGGCACCGTGTACTTGACCTCGGCACCCCACAGACGCATCGGCTGCGGCGTCTTGCCGATGTCGACCGACGGGCCAGCGATCGCGTTGCCCTCGTTCGAGATCCAGTTCAGGCCGTTCGGGTTGATGCCGCCGCTCATCCCGAACGCCGAGTTCGTGAACGACGCGACTTCGTCAGCCGCCGACACGTCGCTGCGGATGTAGATGTCGCGCGACCAGGTGTACTCGACGAGCGGCTCGTTCAGCGTCTGGTCGAGGCGTTCGAGCTGGCCGACGAGGAACGCGCCCGTCGAGTCGATCGTCGCGCGATCGTAGGTGTACTGCTGGTCCTGCGTACGCGCGCGGACCAGCCGGCGCGTCGCATCCGCGACGGCCGCCGACATCGGGATCGAGGCCCCGGCCCGGCGCAGGTGCTTCAGTTCGGACATGTCCATGTAATGGCTCCAGAAATGCAAAAGCCCCGCGATTGCCGGGCTTCGGGTGAAGCGCTGTTCAGCGCCGGATCAGATGTTGACGGCGATCTCGACGATGCCGTAAGCGTCGGCCGGACCGGTGAAGTACCAGTTCGAGGGCATCGCGACGGTGTTCGTGCCGTCGGCGGCCGCTTCGAAACCACCGAGCGGCTTGCCGGCGGCGACCGCCGCGACGCGCACGTACACCGTACCGTTCTTCGTGGCCGGTGCGGTGCCGCCGAGCGCGGCGTCGAAGTAGCCGCGCTTCAGGATGTCGGTCGGGCCGCTCGTCGGCGGCGTCGACGTGCCGAGCGGATCCGTGCCGTTGCCCTGAATCGGGTACGCGCGGAGATTCACGCCGTACACGGACACCGCGGTGTCGGCGGCGTTGTTGATCGGCTGGATCTTGCCGTTCACCATCTTCACGGGAACGCCGAACGCCGTCGGCGGCGCCGCCGGGTCGATCAGCTGCGTCTCGATCGTGGCTACTTCGGCGCGCTGAAGGTCGCCGGCGAAGCCCGCCGGCATGCGGTACTGATAGGCTTGATACGAGGGCATGTCGGCTCCTTACTTGCGGACCTTCCAGAATTCCGCGTGGATTGCGTTGATGTCTTTCCGCTCGGCTTGAGCGGAATCGTTCGTCCGGCGCTGCGTGACGCCGGAGTTCTTGCTGCGCACGACCTCCGACGCTGCGTTGAAAAACGCTGCGACGGAATCGCAGGTCATGCTGGCCACGTTCGCGCCGCCGACCACCGACTTGACCAGTTCGGCGTTCTCGTTGTCCAGCGCGGCGCGCAGCGCGCGGCGGCGCAGCACGCAGAGGGCGTCGACCGTCTTCTTTCGCGCGACCTTCGCGTCGAACGTCGGCAGTCGAACGCCCGGCGCGAGGATCTCGGCGCGCGAGAGCGCGTCCTGAAACTGGTCACGCAGCGCGGCGCTGTCTCCGGTACGCGCGCCGGTCTTGTCGTCGTCGCCCTCGCCGGAGCCGTCGTCCGTCGTACCGGTACCGAGCAGGTCGTCGTCATCGTCGTCCGCGTCGCCGGTCTGGGTGCCGCCGCCTTCGAGCTTCGTCACGCGATCGGCGAGCGCATCGATCTTGCCGTTGGTGGCTTGGATCGCATCGAGCACCTGCTTCAGCGGGTCGCCTTCGCCACCGCCTGCGCCATCGTCGCCGGTCGGCGAGACGGCCGCCTTCGGGTCCGCGCCGGTGCCGGGCATGTGGATGTGAATCTGGGGTTGGCCGTCGCCACCCTCGCCGCCTTCGTCGCCGGTCATCTCGCTCGCGACCTTCTCGAACGCTTCGGAATCGCGAGTCATGAACGCCTTGCGCAACGCGTCGACGAACTTGGAGCCTTTCTTGGTTGCCATGCTTGCATCTCCTGTCGGGAGTAAGTTGGAACTGCTATCCCCGATCGAACACACGGGGCCACAGCGGGCGCTTTTCACGAGGGCGACGTGGTTGCCCACGATCACCACCTGTCGCGCCCGCCCAGGCGCAATCTGTTCGTAGTCGGCGTCGTAACCGTTGCTGACCTGCGTGAGCGCATCGGCGCCCTTGCTCTGGACGCGACGGATCGCCTCGGCGTCCGTGATCAGCAGGTCCGCAAGCATCAGCTCGGCCTGGTCGCCTTCGCCTTGCCGCACGTTGCGGACCGTGCCGCGCGCCACCGACATGTAGTTCGCCGGCGTCACGAAGTCCGGCGGATGGTCGATCGTGATCGGCTTACCCTCGAAGCTGGCGAGCGTCTCGGGGCTGAACAGCACGTCGGCCGTGCGCTCGGCGACGATGACGCCGTCCTTCGCCTCGATCTCGGGCAGCTCGAAATAGGCGTAGTCCTGCGCGCCGACGCGCGCGATCGGCACAGCCTCGCAGAGCAGGAAGCCTTCCGGCGTGATCGACTGCCGCTCGCCGAGCTGCTCGGCCGCGTACACGCCCGACGCGGTGATGCCGTCGCGGGTATGCGCGCGAGCGCGGGCGGCACCCGCCCCGCAGCTACAGGCGTGGTCCGCCGTTGGAATTCGAATAGTTCGCATCTGGAACGAATTTGGAGGTAAGTCGATGATTTGGCGAGGAATTCTCATGCCGTGAGTACTTGGCTATAATGCGGACAGGGACGGTCGCCGGAGGTGAGCCGACTGCCGAAAGGCAGGGGGTGCCTTATTTAAACGACGACTGGCCCTATTCCCCTTCCCGCACCAGGCCCTGGTTGTAGTACCGATGGCCGTCGTAGAACACCTTCACCGTGATCACCGCCCGATAGCTCTTGCCGTCCAGCTTGAGCGGAGCTGAGTACGTCTCGACCGCCTTCACGTTCGGATCGCCGCGCTTATCGGGCTGCGAGTCGATGAGTCGAGCTCTCGTCAGCAGGTCCGGCAAGGCAGGAATTGAACGCAGCACCTCATCGTGGCCGGTCGCCACGGTGTGCCGTATCCCGCCGTTCGTCACCTCGATCTGGTTGCCCGTCGCCACGTTCTTGAACTTCTTCCCGGCGAACTGCTTGCCGTAGGCGATCGCCTTTTGGCGCAGCTCCTTCATGCTGGTGAAGTCACCTAGCTCGTCACCTATCAGCGTCGTAGGTGCGGCTGCCGATGTCCCGGCACCGCCGCCGGATCCGAACTGACCGTTCGCGGAGCGTGGGTGTTTCGACTCCTCCCACGACGCGTCATACGTGTGGAAGTAGATATGCAGATGCTTTGCCATGGGCCTGTCGGGTCATGCGGGCTCGGCCCGGCAACTACTCAAAGCGGAGGCCGACGCCGACCGGCCCGTCCAATCTCACGACATCAGTCCGCCGGCAAAACCACTTCCGCCCAGCATCGGCAGTTGTAGATGCAGCCCGGGTGCGCCCGCGCGCCCGAACGCTTATCCGCGACCGGCGGCTTGTCCCACGTGAAAAACTTGCCTTCCAGTTCGCGATGGTCCTCGCGGACGTCCGAGTCGCCCGACGTCCGCCAGAAATAGCCCGGGCTGCCGACGTCGATGGCACGCGCCTCCGTGAGCGTCGCGGCCGTGCGACTGACCTCGGTTCTCGCGATCGTATCGGCCCGGCTCTTCGCGACCTGCCCCGACTCCTGAATCGCCTTCGAGATCTCCGCGGCGCGCGTGCCGTCGACGATTCCTTCGAGCGTGAGCCGGTGAACGCGCTCGGCTGCGTCGAGCGGGATGGACTTGATCAGCCGCACCTGCTCGGACAGCAGCGCACGCATCGTCTCGCCGGTGGCCGCGCCGCGGATCTCGCTGCGCAGCGCGCGCGACATGTCGGCGGCCTGCTTCATCCACATCTGCTCGTCGCGCTGGTTCAGGTCGGCGATCATGCGCGCCGCAGTCGCCTCGGCCCACGGCGCGAGCGCCTCGGCGTACCGCCGCAGCAGTTCCTCGATCGTCGGCGCATACGACGAGTCATCGGCCGGAAAGCCGTTCACGAGCACGCCGACCTGATGAGCGATCTTTCGCAACTGGCTGCCGTACTGGCGCTCGGCACCGCTCAGCCGGACAGGATTCTTGCGCCGTTCGCGCTTTCGATCGAGGGTGAGGATCATCGACGTCGGAAAAGCCTGCGAAGCAGAGAATCATTCGTCCGTGCGGCCGCGCCCGGCGTCGCGCCGAGCGGAAGCACTGGATCAATTCCCGGCGGATCCTCGCCCTGCTCGTCGCGCTCGGCCTGCTCGATTGCTTCGTCGGGGATGTCGCCGAACATGCCGGTGTCGGGCGACGACGCCTTCAGCTCGCGCATGCCCTGGCTGCGCGGAATCAGGTCGGCGTCTACGGCCTTCGTCACCGAGTCGACCGTCTTGTTGCCGATCTCCGCCTTCTCGGCGGCCGACATCTCCTGCAGCGGGTTGAACTCGTATGAGAAGTCCTCGGGCAGCGGCTGCCCGATTTCCGACCGGCACATCACGTCAAGCAGCCCGTGCAGCGGGTTGCGCAGCCGACGCTCCTGCCGCGTGTGCACCTTCTCGTGATACAGCAGGCGCGACCCCTCGCCGGTGTCGCTCAGCCCGGCCGGCTGCTGGCCGAACAGGCGATCGAGCGGAATACCAGTCGCGCCGCTGAGCTGCATCGCAAACTGGAGCATGACGTCAGACAGGCCACTGAACGCGTACTGGTGCGCCTCGAACTTGTCGGTCGAGTCGATGAGGGTGATGCCCTCGTTCGACTGCCCGTGCCGGATCATCTCGACCTGCTTCAGCAGGCCGTTGAGCGCCGGGCCGCCGGCCGCGATGATTTCGCGCAGCTTCTCGACGCTCAGCGTGCGCAGATGCGCCTTGTAGATGAGCTGACCGGCGCCGACCGTCGCGCTGTCGAACGCGATCAGCCGGTCCCACATCGGCTCGAGAATCGACAGGCCCCAACCGTTCTCGCTGATGCGCTGGTAGAACGGCAGTGCTTCGCCATCCATTCGCAGCACGCGCGAGTGGTGAATGCGCCCCTGCGGCAAGCCGATCGCGGTCGGCAGCACGTCGTAGTACTTCGGCATGCCGAGATCGGGGCCGAACTCGGTCACGACTTCACCGACCGGCGGCGCAACCATCCAGCGGTCGAGCACCAGCAGGCCCTTGAACTGGCCTTTCCCAATGGTCTCGCGCCGCAACGGCTGCGACATGTCCTGGCCGTCGATCAGCATCACCGCGATCGCGCCGCCGTACAGCTGCGCCCACTTGCCGGTGTCGCACAGCTGGTCCCAGATAGCCTTGCGCGTGAGCGCCGTCTCCATCTTCGACACGTCGGTCGGATCGAGCCCGGACATCTCGATGCCCTTGCGGGTCATGTCCTCCGGGATCGCATCCACCGCAGCGCGCACGATCCACGATCCGCGATACGCCGCTTCCAGCCAGACGCGGTTGCGGCTCTGGTACGTCAGCGTGTACTGCGCTGCCGACGCCTGGTTGTCGGCGCCCCAGCCGAGCCGCGCTTCGAAGTTGGCGAACGAGTCGACCGTGCGATGGGCGCGCGTCGCCGCCGGTGCGCGCGGCGGCCGCGTCTGTTGCTTCCGTTTCGACATTCCGGGAAATCCTGTCGTGCTCAACCGGCAAGCCGCTCCCAGACCGACAGGTCCTTCGCGCCTCCCAGCATGTCGTTGATTGCGTCGACCATCGGATCGATCTGGTCGTCGTGCATGTGCGTGTCGTCAGCCGTGAACGAGTCGCACTCGGTCAAGAAGTCGCTGACCCACGGGGCATCCAGCGGGACGCCGACGTTGCCAGCGTCAATGTGGCTGACGACGTCCATGACGCGCGTCAGCTTGTCCTTCACGCGTTCGATGCCCTCGATCGGGATCCCGCCCTCGGCCTGAATGTCCTGAATCAGCCCGGTACCGCTGGACTTGTCCTCGACCTTCATCTGCCGCAGCACCGGCGCGGCCGGGTCGTCGGCGCCGATGGCCGCGTGCTTGTTCCAGAAGTCGATCGCGCGGCGCTTCAGCTCGGGCGCCTTCCACTTCCCGCGCACCAGGTCGATCAGGTACAGACGGTTGTCGTACCCGAGACCCCAGCACTCGAACACGCTGTAGTCGTTTCGCTCGGCGGTCTTCTGGGCCGTGTCGGCGAAGATCTTCCGGTACTGCAACTGCGGCAGCGCGCCGTAGCGCAGGAACTTGCCGCTCTGGATGATCCCGCCGCCCAGCGGCGACGGACGCTGCATGTACTGGCCGTTGAAGACGTACGCGTCGGCCTTCTCGGACGCGATCAGCTCTTGCAGCGGTTCCTTGTACGGCCAGTAGCTGTACCGGCCATCCTCGTCCCGCTCGTCGCGCTCGACGCGGTCGCGGATGTGCGCCGGCAGCTTCGCGACGTACTCGTCGGTGATCAGCGCCGGGATCTCGATGAACTCCCACTCGCCGGGCAGCTTGCGCGCCTTGATGAAGCCCGTCGGATCTTCCTCGGCGAGCCGCTGCATGATCACGATGATCGGCGTGTCCGGACTCGCCTTTCGGCTCTTCACGGTCGACTGCAGCTTGCGGTTGGCCTTGTCGCGGTTCGTCTTGCTGTACGCGTCCTCGACCTTCAGCGGGTCGTCGATGATGATCGCGCCCTGCCAGCCCTCGGCCATGTGCCCGGCACGGAAGCCGGTGATCTGCCCGCCGAGGGACACCGCGTACACGCCGCCGGCTTTCTTCCCGTCGACCAGCACGTTCCAGCGCTTCTTCGACTTCGCGTCGTCAGCCACCTTCAGCGGCCAGAGCGCCTGATACTCGTCGGATGCGACGATGTCGCGTGCCGTCTCGCTGTTCAGGAGCGCGAGGTCGTCCGAGTAGCTGATGTGCAGGAACCGCGCGCGCGGGTTCAGCGCGAGGCCGCGCGCGATCAGGTTGATCGCGACCAGCTCGGTCTTCGACGAGCCCGGCGGCACGTTGATGACGACGTTCTTCAGCGTGCCGTCGATCACGCGCTGCACCGTGTCGGCGATCAGCACGTGGTGCCAGTTGACGCGGAACTTGATCGCCTGCCGGTGCTTGAAGAAGTACCTGCTGAAAAACAGGTGATCCCGCTCGCACTTCGCCTTCAGGACGGCCCGCTCGATGGCGGGGTCAATACTCGTCTTCGAGTTTGGCGATGGCGTCTGCGACCTGCTTTTCATCGACGACGACCGTCCTGTTCTCGATCGGGCCGCCGTTCTCCCCAGTGTGTTCGAGGCGGCGCCGGTTCGTGTAGGCGTCGCCGGATTCCTTCGCAGCCTGCTCGAGCAGCTGCGCCATCAGCGGCAGGTTGTTGCGTCGCTCCGCTTCCGCGACGGCACGGTCGAGCGCGCGCAGGCGCACGGCGCGGTGCGACACGCCGATGCGCGACGTGTCGTTGAGGAACTCCGCGCGCGTGCGCTCGAAGATCTCGCGGTACTTCTTGCTGAGCGTCTCGCCCGCACGCTTCGTCGGGTCGTAACGCTCGCACTGCTGCGGCGACACCTCGACGCCGAACTCTTCGCGCACGGCCTTCGCGGTGCGCGAGATCGTATCGAAGCACGCCAGCGACTGCACGATGAACACCTTGATCGCGTCGGGAAGTGCTGCCATAGCGGGAAAACGGTCGGGTTACGCGGCCCGCAGGATGCAGGTGCCGCAGGCGCGCGCGATGTCGGCGTGGCCGACCTCGGGCGCGCGGCGGGCGGCGTCGACGAGCTTCGCGGTGTCGCCCGCGCCGCCGGCCACGCCGTAGCGTCGGACGATGCCAACGAACTCCTCGACGTCGTGCCTGCGGATGCCGAGCTTCGGCATGCCGTCCTTCGTGAAAGCCGGCGCGCCGAATTCGTCGGTACGCTGGCCAATGTGATACAGCTCGTGCTCGACGAGCGCGCACCACTGCAGGTCGTTGCACTCGCGCGCGTAATGCGCGTCGAGCGTGATCAGGAACGCCGGCACACGGCCGAACCATTCGAGGTACTGCTGTTCCTGCCGGGCCCGCTGCCAACCACCCGAGCGGATCGCCACCTCTTCGCACTGGCCGACGACGCGGCGCATATGGCGCACGTTCTCGACGGCTGCCCATAGGTAGGCGACGTCGGCGCCGATCAGGTGCTCGTGGTCAGTGTTGTGCAGCGGCGCGCCTCCGCGTAGGAGCGTGTCGTTCACCCACTCGGCGACACCGTCGGCCGGCACGATGCGCCGGATCCAGTTCGAATCATCGAAGAGGATGTCGGGCGGCGCAGGCCGCGGCGCGTGCGCCACCGGAGCGCCTTCAGTTCGCGTCGAACGAGGCATGTTTATCGCGTGCTCGGGTGGGTCAGGACGGCGGCGTAGAATTGTCCAGCCGCAATCCGCCGGCATACATCTACGGGGTGACGCAATGACTCGATTTGTTGTGCGCGTCGAACTACATAACGCAACTTGGGAAGACTACGAAAAGCTTCACACTCAAATGGCCGCAATCGGTCTCGGCCGAGCGATCGTTGACAGCGACGGGGTCTGGTATGACCTTCCACCGGCCGAATACTACGGAGAAGGCACCGGGACCAGAGAGGGTGTGCTGGAAAGCGTCAAAGCAGCCGCAGCACGGGTTAAGACTTCGTACGCCGTGCTGGTAACAGAAAGCGTTGCAAGCACCTGGTACAACCTTCCCGTGTCGAGATAGCAAAGCAAAAAAGCCCGCTGGCTTTCGCTCAGCGGGCTCAACATGTCTGGTGCCAGCAGGGCGGCGGAAACCCGTCTGCACCTTTCGGCGCGCTGGCTGATCGCCTCGCAGCGTCTTTCCCGCCGGCGCAGCTAAGGCCGAGCCGAGTATAGCGCGGACACGCCACAACGAAAAAGCCCGCTGGCTTGTCGGCTCAGCGGGCTTTGGTCGCAACTCTGCAATTTGGCGAAAATTTACACCCCATCCGCCACATTTGCAAGGGGTATTTTCGCTGCACCCCTTACGCCTCAACGGCCTCCGCAATCGTCACGTTGTTTCGCTCGAACAGCGGCGTCAGCCGCTTCACAGCCTGGTGCTCCAGCTCGACGAGGCGCTTCCGGATGATCTGCGCGTTCCGCTCGAGAGTGCGGACCGTGACGTGCGTCTCCTCGGAGATTTCCCGATACGACAACCCGTCCTGACGCAGCCGAGCCTGCGAATGGCCGGCGATCAGCGCCATGATCGCCTTGCCGTTCGTCACGGTCAGCGACGGCCGTAGGTACGTCCGCATCTCGACCAGCGCCCGCTTCCACTCGGCCGACGGCGGAATTCCCGGGTCTGCCGCGCGCGTGGCGCTCGCCGGCCGCGCCGGCATGCCGCAGGCATAGCGAAGCCACACCGCGTTGCGTTCCGGCTTCAGCAGGTGATCGCGCACCGCGCCGACGACCATCGCGCACTGAGCCCGGATTTCGTCACTGCTCAACCCGTCGAAGTTGATCGTGCCCGACGAGCTGCCGTACAGGTAGTCCAGGAATTCAGCCTGGCGCGCGCTGAGGCGCCCGACCGATTCGAGGATCTGGATCAGCGCCAGGCGGAACTGCTGCTTCTGCCGCGGCGGCAGCGACGTCACCAGGAAGCTGACGTGCAGCGCCTGCTGCGTGTTCTCGAAGATGGCGATCACCGGCCACCCCGCGTCATCATCGCCAGCGCCTGGCGCGTGTTGAGCTCGGCCATGTAGCCCGACAGGTTACTCGTGAAGTCCGGCCGGATGCGCGTGTCGACGTGCGTGCCCGGCGAGCGGCTCGTGCCCGCCAGCGAGTACATGCGGCCGCGGCTCTCCGAATGGCAGTCGAGCCGCGCGAGCGCGACGTCGAGCGACAGCAGCTGGCGCACCGACGAAACCGGATGCTTCACCCGGCGTGCGAGGTCGTGCGCGGAATACCGGACGCCGGGCTTCATCGCGCCGATCAGCCCGTTGATGGTGAGTTTGCTTTTTGCTTTCAAGGCCCCGCTCCTTATGCTGACTTCAAATTCAACTCGATCGCCTCGATCCGCACGCCCGGCGTGCGCGCGTAGCGCTTCGACACCCAGAGGTCGACGACCTGGCCGTCGTCGACGTACACCACCCCGTTCATGCCGTCCTTCAACGCCTTGACAACGTTGTCGGCGTCCGGCTTCTTCGTCGCGCCGATGGCGCCGGCAGCCGCTTCGCCCTGGCGCTTCAGCGACCAGCTCGCCGGGATCGGCAGGCCGATGTGCACGATCAGGCGGATCGGACCGACGTACGGCGCGGCGCTGCGCATCGCCTCGCGCGCGGCCATCTTCACGAGGTTCTCGTAACGCTCCGTCTTCTCGGGCGTGTAGGTCGTGACGTGCGCGCCGCGGCGCGCGAACTTCGGGCGCCCCTTCGCGACCGGCGTGCCGGGAACGACGAACTCGACGCGCTGCGCGATCGGCGACGCCGTGATGAGCGACTGCTGCGTCATGCCCGCCACCCTTGCCAATGCCAGGGACGAACTGAAGCCTGCGAAGCCTGCCGGCGGAGATCGGCGGCCGCGCGCGGGCTCATGACGATCGTGCGGCCTTCGACGATGTACGACACGTCGGAAGTGCCGAAGAACTCGCGCATCCACCGGTTCAAGTCGCTCACGAACTCGGCGGGCATCAGCTCGGCGAATCGCGGCGAAACGGTCATGCGCGGCACGTCAGCGCACAGCGGCGACTCGATCACATCCATTCCCAAGACCCTCATGCCGTCACCTCGTCGCTCACGTCGTTCGTCACCGGCACGCCGCTGATCGGGCGCAGCCACGCGTCCGGAATCCATCCGGTCTTGAGCTCGCACGGCCGAAACGTGACAACGTCCGTCGCCGGGATCGGCGTGGGCGCCTCGACGTACCAGCAGAAGCCAAGGTGCAGGTAGTCGCCGTATGGCGCCTTCACCTCGACGATGCGGTCGCGGGCTTCGCCACGCGTGATCACGGCCATGTCGCCGACTTTGCAGTTCATCGCCCTTCCCCCATCAAAGCGCCGGCCGCGACCGGGCCGGCAGTGTTGCGAAATGCACGGTTGTGGTCGTCCCACCACGGGCCGTCGCCCGCGGCGTCGAACACGCGCAGCTTGAAATCGAACGGAGGTTCGTCGCGGCCTTGCTCGATGCCGAGCGTGCCGCCGTGCTCGACGATGCCGGTCCACGAGCGCCACCAGTCGCCTACGGAGCACGTCCCAGGCACCGGCTTCGCGGCGCGCGCGGCGAGCAGGTCGCCGAGGATCAGCTCGAGCAGGCCGAGGTTCAGCGGCTGCTCGGAGCGCTCGCGCTCACGGCGCTTGCGTCCCGTGGCGATCGCCGCACGCAGGTCGTCGACCGTCACGCCGCGCCCGGGCCAGCTCGCCAACCGCGTGTCATCGGCGGCGAAGCCGACGCCCGACGAGCGAAGGATTTCGACGAAGGCGGCGGCGGCGATCGGCGCATCGCCCCCTACTGCCTGTGCTGTGCCGCCGCCGCTTGCTTTTAGGTTTACTTCTCCCTCTCCCTGTCCCTTGGATGCTGTTTCCCTAGGGACGTCCTGAGGGACAACTTCGGTCTGTCCCGGTGGACATTTGCCCTTTGTCCCCGGGGACATCTTCTTTTTGTCCCTGGGGACAGGATCGTGGTAATCGGGGGACAAGAACTCTTCGAGCGTGGGGAATTCGATCTCTGTCCCGTGTCGCTGGTTGTGCTTCTTGATGCGCGCGCACTCGGTTTTGTAGCGCTGCTCGTGCTTCGCGGCCCAAGCGTCGCGTGCCTTCTCGGCGACGACGGGGTGATACAGCCGACCGTCAGCGCACTTGATCCAGCCACGCAGCGCGCCGGTGCGCACCTTCCGCCACTCGGCGACGACGCGGCCGTAGCCGGCCAACTGCGCGAGCACGCGATCATCATCAGGAAGCGACGCTGCCGGCACCTGGTGCCATGCCGCGCACCAGAGCAGCACTGCCGCGCGGAACTCTTCAGCTGTGGACAGCGCGGCGATGTCGCTGTCGCGAAGACGCACGACATCGAGCGGCATGAACGCGAACGTCCGCAAGTCACATGTCGCGTCGGTGAGAGGATTCGGGACGTCATTCATTCGCAAAGTCCATACGCCGAGGCGCATGCGGCCGCCGGCTCGGCGTCCGCGAGAAGGTCGTATTGCCGGCCGCCGCGAGTCGTTTTCGACCACTCGACGACCTGATGCACTGTTGTGGCTTGGCCCGAATGCCCCGCCGTGCCCATGTGGAAAAATGAGACGGGGCTCAAGGGTCGACATACCTCCGAAACTAGGCTCTCCCACGCGGCGATGCGCTCGATGTGCTCGGGGAACCGGCGCGCGATCTCACGCAATTCGAGCTTCCCTGCGTTGATGCAGGGCATGCACCCGACGCGCGTCATGCCTTCGCGGTACAGCGGATTCGCGGCGATGCCAGCGGCCGCGTGTGCATCGAATACGTCCGCAACGTTCCAGCGCAGAATCGGTCGAAACACGGCGTAATGACCACCGCGCCATTCGTAATTCGGAAGCCACCTGCGCGCCTCGCTCTCGTCCGCGCGAACGCCCTGCCACGACTCGACGAAATACCCCGCGTCGATCTGATCCAGCGCGTATTCCGTCAAGGGATTCCGCTTCAAGTATTCAGTGCAGAACTGCCGCTTCCGGGACGGGAAGCCACCACGCACCATGCAAAGGTCAAGGAACGGATTCCCGGTCGGGTGCAGCAGGTCTAGCGCGCGAGCGGCCGCCTCGGGCGTCCACGCGTACATGAACTCGCGCTTGCCGTACACGGATGATTCCGGCTCGCCGGCGGCGATCCGCGCGAGGTTCGCGCGCTTCGTGGCAAATTCGTCGGTGAAGTCGGCGCGGACCACGTCGACGGCGATTCCCAGCGCGCGCGGTAGGTATTCGAGCGCGTATTCGTACGTCGACTCGTGCTCGTTGCCGGTGTCGGCGAATACGGCACGGACATTCTCGTGGCCGTGCAGCTCGAGCGCGACGAGCAGCGTCGCGGTGCTGTCCTTCCCGCCCGACAGCGAAGCGACGTGGAGGGTCGGCCGGTCCATCACGACACCTCCAGCACGAGACCGGGCTGGCGCAGGCGATCGCGCTGCAGCGGTTCGTAGTCGGGGTTCAGCTCGCAGCCGAGAAAGCGCCGGCCCAGCCGCTGCGCAACCTGGCCGACAGTGCCGCTGCCGAAGAACGGATCGAACACGACGTCGCCCGGGCGGCTGCCGGCGAGCACGCAGGGCTCGACGAGCGATTCGGGGAAGGTCGCGAAGTGCGCACCGCTGTACGACTGGGTCGGGATCGTCCAGACGGAACGCCGGTTACGTTCAGTCGGCATGATCGCCATCGCGTCGTCGAAGCTGCCGTTGTTCTTCGTCCCGCTGCCGTCGTTGGCCAGCTTACGCGTCACGCGACCGCGGCTGCGCTCGTCGGCGTCGGTGCCGTGGCCCCAACCGACGCCGCGGGCGACGGCCTTCATATTCCCGTTCGTCTTCGCTCCGCCGTTCGCACGCTCGCTGCCGATTTGAGCCTGCACGTTTTGCGACAGGCGCGCATGCGTGTTCGGGCTGACCGGTTCGAGAATCGCTTCTTGGTCGAAGTAGTATTTCGGGCCCTTGCTGAGCAGGAACAGGTATTCGTGCGCCTTCGTGCAACGGTCGCGCACGCTCTCCGGCATGGGGTTGGGCTTGTGCCAGATGATGTCCTGACGCAGATACCAGCCGGCGTCCTGCAGTGCGAACGCCAAGCGCCACGGCTGGCCGACCAGATCCTTCGGCTTCAGGCCGTCGACGCGCACGTCCGAGCGCGGTACCGGCGCGTCATCGCGTCGCCGGCTCGCCGTCATGCTCGTACGAGCCTTCCGCGACTCAGCCTGGTTGCGCCGCGTGCCCTGCAGCGTGGAACCAATATCCGGCCCGCTGCGCGATCCGGCATAGCTGTCGCCCATGTTCAACCAGAGCGTGCCATCGTCGGCGAGCAGCTCGCGCGCGAGGTCGAACACGCCGACCAGCGTGTCGATGAATTCGCGCAGCGTCGGCTCCTGGCCGATCTCGCGATGCTTGTCCGGGTGGCCGTCGGGAAGGTACGAGCGCAGGCCCCAGTACGGCGGCGACGTCACGATCGTCTGCACGCGCACGCCGTCGGCGATCATCGCGCGCATCAGGTCGCGGCAGTCGCCGCGGTGGGAGTGGTCGATCCAGTTCACACCGCCTCCCGTGCGATATGCGGCAGCGGCTCGGCAGCCGACTCGATCGCAGCCTGAATGCGCTCAAGCTGCTGACGGAGCCGCTTGACCTCGGAATCGAGGCAGACGCGCCGCGCGGCTTGCTTGCAGGCGCTGGCGATCTGCCACGCTCCTGCACTCGCCGGCAGTCCAAGCGCGTGCGCGAGCTCGATGCGTGCGCCATCGATCTGCGCCGCATCGCGCTCCGCATGCTGCTTCGCCCGATCGAGGATCAGGCGCCGTTCGTCTTCCGCCTCTTCGGCCAGGTTCTCAAGGCGCTCGGTGGCCACCTTCAGTCGGCGCTCCGCGTTCAGTCGATCCCGGACAGCATCTGCGACGACGTCGCCGAGGCGCGCGCGAAGCTTTTTTTCGAGCGTCCATTCATTGCACAGACCGGCGCGCAGCTGCTCGTAGCTTTGGTCCGCGAGCCGCGCCATGCCGTCGATGATGAGCTTGATCCACGCGTCGCGCGGCAGGTTCTCCATGTTCTTCAGCGTCGGCCCCTTCAGCGAGCGCCAACCGTCCGGGCCGCGCACGATCAGCCCGCAGCCCGCCGGGATGTCCTCTTTCTTCAGCAGCCCGGCCGGCGCAGCGAAGATCACGCCGGCGGCGAACCGCAGGTAGGAGGTCCACTTCCCCGCCGTCACGTCGCGGCGGAAGTCGGCGACACTGATCTTGCATTCGTAGGCGACAGGCTGGAATCGCGCGAACGAGCACGGCACTGTGTAGACGTCGGGCCGCGGCGAGCCGGCCGGCCCGAGTTGCATGTCGGTCCATACGAGGCGATCGGATGCGCCGCGAAGATGCGCGGCGAGATCCTTGGCGAGGTCATCGTGCGCCCACGTCATGCCGCCTCCAGTGCCAGTTCAACGGTTTCCGGCCGAATCCCTGCCTCCCAATCGAAAACCCTGTACGGCCGCGGGCAGTCGTTCGCCGCCGCCCAGCCGCACCCCCACTGCCGCACGAAGCGCGCGAGCGGGCCGCGCAGCGGGTTCTCGTGAAATGGGATGCCTGCGCGCGCGGCGCGCCAGCCAGCGCGGAACGCCGCGCGCTCGAACAGTTCGGTCAGCACGAGCCGCCCTCCTTCGCGTTGTCGATCGGCGCCGCCTCGGGTCGCACGCGCTCGAGCATCCAGAGCTGGTCCGGACGGAACGCGAGATAGTCCTGCGGGGGATCGCGGAAGATGAAAAGGTGCTTTTCCTCGACGAGGCCGAGGTAGGTCATGGGCCGTCCGAGCTTGCGGACGAAGTCCTTGCCGATGTCGCGCCGGCTGATCGTGACCGTCATGCCGCCACCTGCCGCTGGCCGAAAGCCTGCTGGACGAACTCGCCGATCGCCTGCTGGCTCAGCCGGCGGTATTCCTCGATTGCCTTCCGCTCCTGGATGGCGAGCCATTGCCGCGGGTAGTCGCAGCCGCTGAACATGCAGAACAGGTGCAGTTTCGTCGCGGGAAATGGACGGCGGCCGGCGATCAGATCACCGAGATGCGGATAGTGGATCTTCGATTTCTTCGCGAGCGTCTTTCGATCGAAGCGCGTGACGCCAATCTCGAGTGCCTTCGCCAGGCACTCCTCGAACGTCATAGCCTCGATCTCGCTCTCGGGAAGCGTGGCGGCCGGCGTCCACAGCGCAAACATCCTGATTTCTGGCTGGTTCATACGAAAAATCAATCGTTACCCAGTTGATTACCCACTTGCTTACCCAGTTGGCGCCGGGGCGAAATAACGGCCAGGACAACACCTGGCCGAATGCGAAAAAGAGATGCGAACCACCGCTATGCGAGAATCGAAGATCTTCCCTTCCTCAACCACCACACAACGGGGTTCGCATGGCCATCAACATCTATTTCCGTTACACCGATCGCGCCCAGAAGACCATCAACGAACCAGGCGGCAATCCGGAATTCCTCACCTCTCCGACCGATCCGTTCCCGAACACCGGCGATGTCGTCGATTTCGAACTTTCTACGGGACCAAGAGCCTTTGTGGTCGTTGGCCGCCAGTTCGTCTACCGGAAAGATGCGAGCGCGCTGCACGTGTATCTCGATCTACCTCCGGAAGAAAAAGACGGCGATTTCAATCCGGAGCTTTGGACGAAGCTCGGGGAATAACCTCATCGACGCCATACGCGATCGCGGTGTTCAGCCTCGATACCTGGATCACCATTGCTCGAATCAGCTGCCCGACAATTTCCTTCCCCTCGTCGGGCGGCAGATTCTTGTTCGCGATCACCTCGCAGAGAGTCGCGGTCATGATCTCGACCTGGCGGTCGGTGATGCGCGGCAGCTTCCGCACATGCGTCGGCCGCGGTGGCGGCTCGGTGATATCGGATATAGGTTTCACTTCGCCTCCTTGGGCGCACGCGAGGGTTTTAGGTAGCTCACGCCCCCTCCTTGGCCGCCTCGGCACATCGTTCCGCGTGCAGTTCCGCGACCCGATTTGCAATCGTGTAGGACACTCTCGAGCCGCGAGCGCCCCGGAGAAGTGCGGAAATGAGCGATTGCGAGCACGGAACAAGGCCCGCTAGCTGAGATTGGGTAAGTCCCGATCCAAGGAGGTCGGCGACTGCACGTTGGATGTCCATGGCCCAGTATCACATTTGTGTTTGCTTTGGTCAACACAAATCGAATGGTCCGTTCTATTACGATTGTGATATGTACACGCTAGCCGACAGACTTAAATGGGCGAGAGCCCGAGCCGGCCTATCCCAAGAGGAACTGGGCGCCAAGGCAGGCGTTTCCCAATCGACGATTGGGAATCTGGAAGCGGGTACGCGCAACAGCGCACGCCGCCTTCCTCAAATTGCCGACACGCTCGGCGTGAGTGCCCTATGGCTCGCCGAGGGGAAAGGTAAACCGACGTCGGATGCCGATACCGCGGAAAGCTACGATTCCGCGCTAGTCACCGCGAGCGCAGGCGCGAAGGCGCTAATTGACGCGATCCTCAAGGCAGACAAGGCTGGCGAGCCGGCACAAACATTCGCCCTGATGCTTCGGATGCTTCCGAATCCGGACGAGCCATTTCGCCTGGAAGAGCCTCCCCGCTGATTGGCGTCAAATTCCAGTCATTCAAGAGCGCCCGTCGCCGCACGGTGACGCGACCCGTTACAGCGCCACGGGCCCAAACTCCAGGCCCCTGAAGTTCTACCAGCCAGTCGTGCTGATCGTCTAAGCACCGTTCAACTACCCGCACCAGAAGCCCGATTCGATCGGGCACCCCGCATTTCGTCACGATCGCCAAATCCCCGGGCTTGCACCGCAGTCGCGCCTTCACTTCTTCTTTCATCAGTCGCCTCGCCTGTCAGCACCAAATACTGTATGAATGTACAGTAGTTTAGTACCAGATCCGGGCGACTTTCAACTGGTGTCAGCAACTGCTTAATCCCGGGGCGTTTCCGCGACCCTCACGTCCCGTTGTTACAAACTTTTCCTGTCTAAATCACATTTGTGTTGACTGTGACAAATCACATATGTGATTATTCGTTCAACGCGGCACCGACGCCGCGCCACCGCCCTAGCGGATCGCTCTTTAGACGGATCGGCAGTAGTCATGCCGGCATCGTGAAAACAATCTGGACAGCCGGGACCGCAGTATGGGAGCAACCGGCCGGCGCGATCCGCGTCGTGAGTCAGGACAGGCGCAGCGCGCTAGGCCGAAGTTTGGCTACCGCTTGCAGGCTTGAACGAACCTGACACAAGACAGCCAGCACCACGTGACCGATGGCGTCGTAATCGGCACAAACCTCGCGCGACCCGGAGCCGGCGCGGCCGGGAGTAGTCGGGCGCGCGAGTGATGCAGTTCTGACCGGTGGCGGTTCGTCTTCTGAGGCGTCACCAGTGAGAGCTGCACACGCAGCATCGAAGTTCAAGACCGTAATTTGCTTAGCAATACTACTTTCATTGGAGGGCGCTATGCACACTCCTCGACCTCATCACCACAACATACGCACCCTGCCCGTGCGGGTCGACCGACACGCCAACCAGCTGCAGGCCGCGGCCGACGATGCAGCGCTCGAGCGCGACGAGCGCAACGAAGCAATCGCCGAAGGCGTCACGTTCGACGTGCTGCCGTTCTCGACTGAGCAGATCGCCGTGCTCGATGCCGCGCTGCGTCGCGGCCGAATCGAGGACGTGTACGAGGTCTGGAATGTCTGCAAGGAAGCGCTCGACGCGGAAATCGCGCAGCGCATCGCCGACGCTGATCTCGCCGCCGCCGTGCCGCGTTTCGCGAACGTCTACTGCTCGAGCTGCGGCCAGAAGTTCGGGCCGGGCAATGCCGGGTTTTCCAGCTGCAACGGACACTTCGGGCGCCGGGCGCGCGCCGACTGACCAACCCAAGGAGAAAGCCATGGGATTCACGCCCTATATGGAACGTCCGCTGAATGGCGGCACGCAAAAACTCTATCGCTTCGAAAACGGATTCGGCGCGAGCGTGGTGCAACACGAATTCAGCTACGGCGGTGATCGCGGCGAGTGGGAACTCGCCGTGATCAAGTTCAACGGCGATTCGTGGCATCTCGAATATGGGACCGAAATCACCGATGACGTTATCGGCAATCTCGCCTGGAACGGGGTTGAGGATCTGCTTTCTCGGATCAACGAATTGCAGCCGGCCTGATCAACTGCTCCCGCTACAGGAGAAAGACATGCGAATCACTTTCGAGATGGTCACCACCAAACGAACCGTGTGCTGGATCGACCCGGGGACGGGCAAGAAACGCCAGAAGACCCGGCGTTTCGAGCAAACCGTGAACCCGTTCAATCGTGACGCCTTGGGCCGTCCGAAGGACCGGCGCGCCATCTGCGCCGAAGTGAACCGCGAGGCTGATCTCTGGAAGCTCCAGGCCGAGAACGACATCCGCAACGGGGTTTATCCCACGGCCTGACCAACCGCGCCCGCTACGGCGGGCAATCTGACCCAAGGCCGAAACCGCCCGCCGCAGAGCATCGCGGCGAGGTCGCAGCGTGTGGCGCTGCCTGACGATGGCCGTCAGTACCGCGAAGAGGATCGAAATGGACAACACGAAGCATGGCGGCCCGGCGTTTCCGGAAGTTCCCGGCGACTGCAACGGCTATGAAGGCAAATCTGGTATGACGCTGCGCGACTACTTCGCCGCACATGCACCCGACGTGCCGGACGATTTCGGCTGGGCGACCGGTGAAACCGACTCGTGGCAGCGGCGCACGCGCTGGAACTACCACTACGCCGACGCCATGCTCCGCGCGCGAGGTGCCTGACATGAACGAGAACAAGCACTCGGTCGGTCAAGCCTGGCTGCAGCGCGCGAAGGAACTGGCGCAGGAGCGGGCCGATTCGAGCTTCGCTTACGGCGAGCTGCCGTCGGATGCCGGCGATAGTGCGTCGGCTGATGCCTATGCGCGCTCGCTCGCGGCCGATCGGTCGCTCGACGCGCACCTTCAACCGATGGCGCACCTGATCGATGCGTTGCACCTGGTCGCGTCGAAGACCGTGCTGACGTCTGGCATCCGCGCCGTTGTCGACGACGCGCTGGCGAAGGCGGGTTTCCGCGCTCCCATGCCGGTGTCCGATCCCGTTCGCCACATCACCATCGCCGGAGTCGACCGATGAGCACCCTCAAATCCCCCGTCCAATGCGGCGACCTCGCCGAAAGGCTGATCGCCGACTACGTGCGCAACTGCGGCGCATACGGAAATCCCGATGCGCTCGCGAACGTGATGGAAATGCTGATCAGCAAGGCGGCGCTCGGCATTGCCATGGTTGGCAGCGAGGCGATCGCGCATCAGATCCTCAATCGCACGAAGCACAACGTCGCGACGTTTGCTGAACGGAACCTACGGAGGAATCACTGATGCGAGTTTCCCTCAACAGCCTATCGCCTGTATCGCGCAATTACAAACGATCACCTGTATCGCGTCTGCGCTACGTAATCGAAGGATCGGCGTGGGCGGCGGCATACGGCGTCGTGATCGGCGCGCTCTGGTTCGGCGCTGACCTTGCTGGCCCCTACCTGCGGAGCCTCGGATGAGCAATCAGTTCTATCTCCAAGACAGCCGCGCCTACGTAGGAAACGACGTTTTGTGGTGGGCCGAGAAAGGCTGCGGCGGATACACAACCGATCTGCGGAAGGCGCGCCTGTTCACGCGCGAAGAAGCCCAAGCGAAGCACAACGCCCGCGAGACTGACATCCCGTGGCCCAAGGAATACATCGATTCCAAGACCCGCCCCGCTGTCGACATGCAGTACATCGATCGCAATGAGGCGCTGTCTGGTACTGGCATCAAGCTGATCGAGCCACCGAAGCCGCGTGCCTTTCGCGTGAATTGCGTCGGCTGTGGCAGGTTTCTGCGAGATGCCGACCGCTATTCACAAGACTGCCCGCACTGCCGAACAGACAACCGACCATGACGCCGTTCGATTACCTGGGCAATCTGCTCGAACGCCTATACGAGTGGAATCCCATAGTTGGCTACCTCGCCGCGCTCGCAATTGCGGCCGCGTGCACTTTGATTGTCGCCGGACTCAACGCCGATGGATCTTCGGCCGCGTCCATTTTTGTGAGGCCCGCATGAGCCGCTTCACCGATCACGCCGACCTCTTCGAGCGGCGGCACCCGCGCGCCGCGCGCGTCCTCGTCGTCGCGATCCTCGTCGCGGTCGCTCTTCTTGCTGTCGCCGTCGACGGCATCGCCAAGCACTTCGGCATTCTGTAACGCCACCGAGCCGCACCGCCTCGCATTCCGCGAGACGCTGTCTCCACCCGCCCCGTTGAATCCAGTGCCACCGCGCCGCGAGTTTGCGCGCTGCCGACGCACGCCCCGATCCCTCTATCAGGAGCAACCGAGATGAAAACCATCGACACCCTGCCCGTCGAATCCTCGCAGATCCACAGCATCGGCTACGACGCTGAATCCGAAACGCTTGCGGTCCGGTTCAAGGATCGCAAGACCGGCGCGCGGACGTCGCTGTATCACTACGCCGACTTCACGCAGGCCAACTTCGACGCGCTCAAGACGGCCGACTCGATCGGCTCGCACTTCTACAAGCACATCAAGCCGTTCCCCGAGCGCTTCCCGTACGTGTGCATCGAGCAGATGCCGGCGGCCGAGCCGGCCGTCGTCGAGGGTGAAGCATGACCACCGCGACAATCGTAGCCCTTTGCCAGTGCGGCTGCGGCCGGCCGACACGGGTTGCGCCCGTCAACGATCGTTCGAAGGGATGGATCAAGGGCCAGCCGCTGAAGTACCTCAAGGGCCATGGCATCGGCAAAGCGGCGGCCGCGAAGACGGCAGCGGCGATAGGAAATCGCACGTTCAGCACGCAAGGCTATGTGGTCGTGCGCGTCGCGGCAAACACGCGGCGTTACGAACACATTCTCGTCGCCGAGGCGGCGCTTGGCCGCCCTCTGCGCAGTCTTGGCCCCGGCAATCCAAACACCGAGGTAGTGCACCACATCAACGGCGTGAAGAGCGACAACCGCCCTGAAAACCTGCTCGTGTGCACTCACGAGTATCACGTCGCTCTGCACCACCGCCTCTCGAATTCTCCGGCATGGCCGGAGTTCGCACCGGTCTCACGCCCGGGCTTTGGAGCTCAACGATGATCACCCCGTCGATCTTTCGTGTCCGTGCGTCAGCATGGGCCTCGCTATTTGAATGCGCATACCGCTTTGAAGCAATCCACATCCTCGGCATGCGCAACGTCGTGGGGCTACGCGCCGCGCTCGGTACCGCGATCCACGCCGGCACGGCCGCCTATGACCAGAGCGTGCTTGACGGCTCCGGCCTGACCATCGACGACGCGGCTGGCGCATTCATCGACAAACTCTACGACCCATCGAACGAGTACAACCCGGAGAGCGACGATCTCAACCTGCAGGAGGCCGAGCGCATCGGAATCTCGCTCACGACGAAGTACTGCCTCGAGATCACGCCGAGGTACGAATTCGTCGCGGTCGAGATGGAAACAAAGCCGCTCGACATCGACTGCGGCGGTGGAATCGTGATCCGCCTCACCGGCACGATGGACCGCGCACGAGTCCGGCGCACAGCGCTCGGCCCCGGCATTGCCGATCTGAAAAGCGGGTCGAAGGCTGTCGCCCAAGGTGTCGCGGTGACGAAGGGTCACGGGCCGCAGATCGGCACCTACGAGATGCTCTACGAGCACACGACCGGCGAGCTGATAGCCGATACAGCCGAGATCATCGGGCTCAAAACGAAGGGCAAGCCAGAGGTCGCGACCGCCCCGGTCAAGAACGCGAAGCGCGTGATGATCGGAACCGAGGAAACGCCCGGCCTGATCCAGTTCGCGGCCGACATGTTCCGATCTGGCCGCTTCTACCCCAACCCGAAATCGCTGTTGTGCGACAAGAAATACTGCCCGCGCTACGGCACCTGCCAATTCCACGAATAACCGAGGTATCCATGTCCACGCCCACAACTCTCGAATCCGTCCGCTCGCCGTTGCCGCGCGAGGCCACCCTCCCCGCCGTCGCGCCCGGCTTCGGCTCGCTGCAATCGTTCGAGCTGATGCAGCGCGCGGCGAACCTGTTGGCGTCGTCGACGCTTGTGCCTGCCGCGTACCGCAAAACGATCGAGAAAACCAATCGCTACGGTGAGGTCACCGAATCGCGCGAGAACCCGAACGCGATTGCGAATGCCGTCGTCGCGCTGAACATGGCGCAACGCATGGGCGCAGACCCCCTGATGGTGATGCAGAACCTGTACATCGTCGAGGGACGGCCGTCCTGGTCGTCGCAGTGGATCATCGCGGCCGTGAACGGTTGCGGACGCTTCTCCCCGCTGCGTTTCGACATCCGCAAGCTCGGACGCAAGACGGTGCCATACGTGACGTTCGAATGGAGCGGCCCGAGCGGCAACCGCTCGCGCACCGAGAAGCGCCAAGACGTGGAGATCGAGGATATCGAGTGCATCGCCTGGGCGCTCGAGCGCGGAACCGACACGCGCCTCGAATCGCCGCCGGTGTCGATCGAGCTCGCTGTGAAGGAAGGCTGGTACACGAAGAACGGCAGCAAGTGGCAGACGATGCCCGAAGTAATGCTTCGGTACCGCAGCGCGTCGTTCTTCGGGAAGCTGTACGCGCCCGAGCTACTGATGGGCCTGACGAGCGTCGAGGAAGTGGCGGATATCGTCGACGTGCACGAAGACGGCAGTTACTCGGTCAACCGCTCGACGCTCGACGAGCTGCGAGCCGGCCGCGCGCAGCCGGCCGAGGAAGTCTCGCGCGCCACGCCGGCGCAAACCGGTCCCGCCACCGAATCGCGCGAAAACGCCGCGCCGCCGTCGGACGCGCCCGCGGATCCCGTCGACGACCAGGGTGAACCGAGCGATGACGATGACGGCGCCCAAGGCGGCTTCGACTTCGATGTCGCCGGACTCGTGCGCGGCATCCGCGAGGACATCGAAAGCGCGAAATCTCCCGAAGACCTCGACCTCGCTCGGAGCGCGATCAGCGGTGTGCCCGATGAAACCGCCAAGGCCGAACTGAACGCCCTCGCCTCGGCGCGCATGCGCGCTATCACCGCCGCAACTGAGCAGGCGGCCGCCGGCAAAGCAGCCGCCCAGACTACCACGCCGGCCGGCCGCCGGCCGCGCGGCCCGATCAACGCCGACTAACCCGCCACTACCGCCGCCAAGGATTTCGACATGACCGACAAAAACGTACTCCAGATGACCGCCGAATCGATCGGCAAAGACCTGCTCTCCGCGCTCGTCACCGAGATCAAGCTCCTGCCGGACATGTGGGTCAAGCTGTCCGAGAAAAAGCAGAACGACGTCATCGATCGGCTGAAGGCGCGCGTCGAGCACAACGTGAAGATGGCGACGCACCTGATCGCTAGCGATGGCCGCATCGTCGTTCAGGGCGACCTCGACCAGATCACGATCAAGGACGGCGTCAAGGCGGTCGTGAAATTCGGCGGCTCCCAACCGAACCTGCACGAGTTGTACGAGGCGAGCGGAAAAGCCGTCCTGGTCGTCGTCGCAAACCCCGACGAGCACACCGGCGGCATGGACGAGATCCGCGGCGAATCCGATCAGCGTGGGTTGGACCTCGGCCGCGAGTACACCGACCAGGACGGCGACGGCATGGACGGGCGGCGCCCGAACGGCGACGACGTCGTCGACGCCGAATTCCGCGAAGTGCCGAAGCTCGGCGACGGCCCGACGCAAGCGCAACTCGACGAGCAGCATCAGGCCGGCCGGCAAGCGGCCGCCGACGGCAAACCGGAAAGCGAGTGCCCGGTGATGGCCGGCGAGCTGTGCATCGCATGGGTGAAGGGCTGGAAGGAGTGGCACGAGGAACAAGCCGCCTCCGGCAACGAGGATCCGCTGTACGCCCAAGTCGAAGCGTTCGTGATCGAGCAGCAGAAAGTGACGATTTCGAGCGTACAGCGCCAGTTCAAGATCGGCTACAACCGCGCCGCGCGGCTGGTCGAGTTGCTCGAAGCGAAGGGCATCGTCAGTGCGATGGATTCGGACGGCGGCCGCACGGTGCTGCGGCCGCGCCGACCGCAGGGAGAGGAATCGTGAAAATCACCGACATCTACGTGGCGAACGTTCTCGGGATCCGCACCGCGGACGTCCGGCTCGCGAAACCCGTCGCCCTCTTCACTGGCCCGAACGGTGCCGGCAAAAGCAGCTTGCAGGAAGCCGTACGCATGGCGCTCACCGGTGACACCGTGCGCGTCGCGCTGAAGAAGGAGTACGGCTCGCTCGTTACCGAGGGGGCCGACGGCGGCCAGATCGTGGTCGCATGCGGCGAGCAGGCGAACAGCGTCATGCTGCCGTCCGGCAAGCTCAAGCGCGAACTCGCCGAGGATCCGCGCCTGCCGCTGGTCCTCGACGCGCACCGGTTCGCGCACCTCGGCGCGGCCGAGCGCCGGGCGTTCCTGTACGACCTGATGGGCGTGAAGATCGGCGTCGACGAAATGCGGGCCCGGCTGCTCGATAAGCTTGGGTTCCGCGCCGATGCGGTGCCGGCGCCGGCCGCCGCGCGGCTCGCGGCCATCACGCCGATGTTGCGTGCCGGCTTCGAAGCTGCGCAGAAGGAAGCCGCCGATCGCGCGCGCGGCGCGAAGCAGTCGTGGCGCACCGCGACCGGCGAAACGTACGGCAGCCAAAAGGCCGCCACCTGGCGCCCGGCGGCGGTCGAGTTCGACGAGGCAGCATTGCGGAAGCTCACGGGCGACCGCGCGGCGCTCGACGACCGGATCGGCGAACTGCAGCAGCAGATCGGCGCAGCCGACGCGGCCGACACCGCGGCCCGTGCGCGCGCGTCGAAAATCGCGGACCTGCGCACGCGCGCCGCCGGCTACGCGAAGGCGGTCGAGCTCGCGCAGCTCGCCGACGAGCAGGTCGCTGAATTCCTGCCCAAGGTCGAAGCGCTTCGTGTGCTCGCCGGCGCGGCGCCGGCCGGAACAGAATGTTCGTGCCCGGAATGCGGCGCGCTCCTGCGCTACCTCAACGGCGTGCTGTCGGCGGCGGCCGCATCCGGCGCGCGCGACGCTGACGCGGCCGCAAAGCTGCCCGAGTACGAGCAGGGCTTGAAGACGCTGCAAAACGCGGCCGCCAACCGCAAACGCGACGTCGAAGCGGCGGACGCGGCCGCGACGCAGCTGCGCGCACACGAAGACGATGCGGAGGAAAGCGGCGCGGCCGCCGCACGCGAGAGCGGCGACGCCGCTCGCTCGGAACTGGCCGACCTCCACCGCCGCCGAAAGCAGCTCGACACCGACATCGCGACGCTTCGCGAAATCGAGCGGCGCGCCGCCGGCGCTGCCGATCTGGCGAAGCAGGCCGCCGCGCTGCACGAAGACGTCGTCGCGTACGAGGCGATCGCCGACGCGCTCGCGCCGAATGGCATCCCGGCCGACCTGCTCAGCGAAGCGCTGACGCCGATGAACGAGCGCCTCGTCGCGCTCGCCGAGATGTCCGAATGGGCCGACGTGACGATCACGCCTGAGATGGAGATCTTCGCCGACGGGCGCGCCTACGCTCTGCTGTCCGAATCGGAGCGCTGGCGAGTCGACGCGCACATCGCCGCGGCGATCGGCCACTTCTCGGGCCTCAAGCTGCTCGTGCTCGATCGCGCCGACGTCCTGGTCGGCCCGGAGCGCGATCGGCTGCTCTACTGGCTCGACGACCTCGCATACACCAATCAGATCGACACGGCGCTCGTGTTCATGAGCCTGAAAACGCCACCCGGCGGCCTGCCCGAGGCCATCGAAGCATTCTGGGTCGAGGGCGGTCAGGTCGCGCCGGCCGCGCAGCGTGCAATCCGGGAGGCAGCGTGAGAGAGGACATCGAGAAGTATCTCGCCGCGACATCGGAAGCCACGGCGAAGGCCGTGGCGACGGGAACCGGGCTCCCGCATCTCGACGTGACGAAGGAGTTGAACCGGATGCTCGGCGAGGCGATCGTCGAACGCGAGAAGCGGGCCGGCGGCGGCAACGAGTACGTGTACTGGCTCGCGCGCGCAGTGCAGCAGGCCACGCCGGCCGGCGACGCGCCGCCGGCCAACGCAGCGCCGGCGCTGGTATCGGTCGGCCTTGTCGAGGAGTCACTGGACCCGAACGCCCGCGTCATCGACGTCGCGCGGATCATCGCGGACCTGCGCGCCGACGTCGAGCGCCTCACCGCCGAGCGCGACGCTGCGCAGCAACGAGCCGACACGTGGCGCGCGAATACCGCGGCACTCGAAGCGCGCATCGACGAGCTGACGCTCGGGCCGGTCGGCGCGAGCGCACCGTTGTTCGTGACGGTCGGCAGGTATTGCAAGCCGAAGCGCCACACGTCGCTCGAGAAAGCACAGCGCCGCGGCAGCGCACTCGTGCGCAGCGAGAAGGAATCCGAGGTGCTCGTACTCGAGCCAGTCGGCCGGATCGTGCGCGGCACGCAGTGGATGCCCCGATAGCAGCACCGCCGCGCGCCTTCCGTGCCCCGGATTGCGCGGCGCATTCGGGCGGCTCGCACAGCGCCCATTTTTTCGATCTGGTCATGAAAAAGACGAAAACACCGTGGAATCCATCACGGCGCGCGACCGCCCGGGTCAAAAACCCTCTGCCGGCTCCGACGAAATGCCCATACGACGGCGGCCCTGTCGAGATCGTGAACAACTCAGCGATCTACGGACGCGAGTATGGCGAGTGGCCGTGGGCGTTCCTGTGTCGTTCCTGCCGGGCGTATGTCGGCCTGCACCCCTTCACCAAGATTCCTCTCGGCACGCTGGCCGACGAGCCGACTCGTGACGCACGGAAGCGCGCGAAAGCCGCCTTCAACCCGATCTGGCAGTCCGGCGGCATGACGCGCACCGACGCATATATCTGGCTGGCTCGGCAGCTCGGCATCGCGAACCACGAGGAATGTCACATCGGCTGGTTCGACGTCGCGACATGCGAGCGCGTCGTGGCCGTCATTGAACAGGAGTATCCCCGATGACCGATACGCAAGACCCGCTCTGGTGTGCGCTCGCGCGCCTCGAACACGCCGAGCTGAGCGACGACGAACGCAACCTGCTGCGGCCGGCGTTCGCCGCTATGCACGGCAGCCACGCAATTCGCATCCCCGAGGACATCGTGAAGTTGATTCGACACCTCGACGCGACGCTGCCGAAAGCGCTGGAGACCCGCCATGTTGCTTGACAAGATCGGCGGCGCCGACGCCGCGTTTCGCGGTCAGATCGAAAACCTGTACTGGGGCGGCAAGGTCGGCTGCCAGCCGCATCCCGTGCGCCACTACGGTTGCGACGTTCTGCCGAATGGTTGGACCGAGATCTCGTGGGATGAATTCGCAAAGTCATCGTTCTTTCGCTACTCGCCGATCGCGACTGGGTGGTCGCGCACCGTCCTCGGCGACGCGCGAATGTTCTTCATGCACGACCAGATCAGCTACGCGCTGATCGGCGATTACTGGGGCGGCACCGTGAGAGTTTTCCGGTTCGGGTGCAAGCATGTGATGGACCGGAAGAACGTCGGAAACTGCATGAATCAGTACACCTGTACGAAGTGCGGGTTCAGCGAAACCATCGACTCATCCGACTGACCATCCCCGTCTCAACGACAGAGTAACCCGGCGCGGCTTACCTCGGACTGCGCGGCCTTGAAGGGGCGCCGAACTTCGGCGCCCTTCTTTTTTCCGATTCTCCCTGTGGCACCTATGGACAATCAGCGCGTATACAACAGCTTCGGTTTCTGCTGCGGCCTCGGCGGCGGCGCCAAGGGCTTCACCAAAGCCACCTCCCGGGTCGGCAACATGACCGCGACGTGGCGCTGCATCGGCGGCATCGACAACGATCCGGCGGCCGCGCGCGACTTCGAGATGCTGGTCGGCACGCCGTGCACGGTCATGGACCTTTTCACGCGCGAGCAGTACACCTCGTTCCACGGCGCCGAGCCGCCGCCAAGCTGGCGCGAGGCCACACCCGAAGACGTGCGCCGCGCCGCCGGCTACCAGCATCCGCACTGCGTGTTCATCTCGTCGCCGTGCAAGGGTGCGTCGGGCCTGCTATCGGAGACGCTCAGCCGCACGCCGAAGTACCAGGCACTCAACGAACTGACGCTGCGCTGCGTGTGGCTGATGTGCGAGGCATGGAAGGACGATCCGGTCGAGCTGATCGTCTTCGAGAACGTCCCGCGCCTCGCGACGCGCGGCCGCCACCTGCTCGACCAGATCGGCCAGATCCTGCGGCACTACGGCTACGCCGTGAACGAAACGACGCACGACTGCGGCGTGATCGCCGGCCTCGCGCAGAGCCGCAAGCGCTTCCTGCTCGTCGCGCGGCACATGGAAAAGGTGCCGGCGTGCCTGTACGAGCCGCCGGCCAAGCGCCTGCAGGGCGTTGGCACACTGCTCGGCCGCATGCCGCTGCCGGGCGACGTCGAGGCCGCCGGCCCGATGCACCGCGTGCCGTCGCTGCAGTGGAAAACGTGGGTGCGCCTCGCGTTCGTCGAGGCAGGCAGCGACTGGCGCAGCCTGAACAAGCTCGCGGTCGAGAACGGCCACCTGCGCGACTACCTGATCGTGCCGGACATGCACAACGGTGTGCTCGGCGTGAACCGCTGGGAGGAGCCGTGCGGCGTCGTGGCCGGCGCGAGCCGCCCGGGCAATGGCACCTTTTCGGTTGCCGACCCGCGCGGGCCGGCTGACGCGGCGCAATACCAGCAGTACGGCGTACTCGACTGGAACGACCACGCCGGCACGATCACCGGCCAGAAGTCGCCCGGGCAAGGCACCTTCAGCGTCGCGGACCCGCGGACGGGCGTGAAGCACAACAACTGCTTCCGCATTGTGCCGTTCGACCAGCCGGCAGGTGTGGTCACGGGCGGCACCGGGCCGAGCGCCGGCGGCCAGGGTGTCGCCGACCCGCGGCCGCCGGCCGGCCCACTCTTCAGCAAGTACAAGGTGACCGAGTGGGCCCGCCACGCCGGCACGGTCATCGGCGGCGATGACCAGGGCGCGTACGCGGTCGCCGATCCGCGCCCGGGCATGCGCCGCGAGCGCGGCGACGCGTACCTGACCGGCGGCCATTACGGCGTAGTCGGTTGGCATCAGCACACCGGCGCGGTGTCGGCCGCCGCCGGCCACGACAACGGGCGTTGGTCCGTCGCAGATCCGCGCATGCCCGCTGCGAACGAGAAGACCGTCGCCGTAATCCGCGCGCTCGATGGCACCTGGCACCGGCCGTTCACCACGCTCGAGCTGGCCGTGCTGCAGTCGCTCGTCGATCCTGAACAGATCTGGATCGATGCGGAGGAGGCCGACTGGCGGCGAAAGCAAATCGCGGCGACCGGCAATGTGTTCGCGGGTGCGTTCGCGTTCAAGCTCGACGGTGAAAGCGACCAGGCATGGCGCGAGCGCATCGGCAACGCCGTGCCGCCGGACGCCGCGCAGGCGATCGCCGAAGCGATGGGCACCACGCTGCTGCTCGCTGAATCCGGCGAGACGTTCCAACTGTCGTCGACACCGGTCTGGGTGCGCCCGATCGCGATCGCACTCACCGTAGCGCCGCAGACCTTCTGATTCGGAGACGCCTGATGCCCTGCACACCGTTTCGCCTTCCCGGCGGCATGTCCGGAATCATCTGCACGCGAGGTCGCAAGCGCGAGCGTCGCTGCTCGGTCGACGGCTGTGACGCGCCGAGCGACTTCCTGTGCGATTTCCAGACGAAGCCGGGCAAGACATGCGACCGGCACCTGTGCGCGGTGCATGCGCATCTGGTCGGCGCCGATACCCACTTCTGCCCTACGCACCTCGCAGAGTCGAGCGGCAAAAAACAGGGCGACCTATTCGCATGACCATCGAGGCTCACACCATGACCCATCACTCGAACTTGTCCGCTCGGCTGCTGATCGTTGCTGCACTGCTTGGCAGCATCGCGGTAACTGCCGGGTGCTCTGATGCCGACGTGGCATCGAAGAATCTGTCGGCGGCCGCCGACAACTTCGAGATCAACCGCCGCATCGTGTTCTACAACGGTTTCACTGGCGAGTACATGCTCACCATCGAGGGCCTTTGCTCGAAGGACAACTCCAGCACCGACACGAAGCTCGCGATCATCTGCAAGACCGGGCCGAACGAATACAAGAAGCACTTCCTCGGACTGTCGAACAACGTGACGTACTTCATCGAGCAGCTCGAGCCCGCTCCCGCGAGCACCTACCACTACAAGGTGGTATTCAAGCCTTCGGTGATCGTGCCGGATATCTCCGTCAAGTGAGGACGACGATGACGACGAACACCTACGGCGGTTATACCGTCGACCAGCTGCGCGAGTTCATCCGCCACCACTACGACGCGGAGCATGGCGGCGACAACATCGACGAGCTCACGAACGACAGTTCGGCGAGCGTCAAGATCGTGCGCGACCTGCTCGACGCCATCGAGCCACAGCAAGACGGCGACCTGCTGCGCCCGATCGCGCGTTGGGTGTACAACGCGGTCCGCGTGAATCTCGACCTGCTGCATGGTATCTGTAGCGAGTTCGGTTGCCCGCAGGGCGAAGACGTCGCGACGTGGCTGCGCGACCACCTCTCCAACGCAAAGAGCCCCGCTCCCGAACAGGCAAGCGAGGCGGCGCAACAGCGGCCGGGAATGGACAGTACCCTTATGGAGGTTGTCCCGGCCGCCGAGTGCATTGTCGGCGCGCGCGCCCGCGGCAGCAATGGGACGAGTTCGAAAGTGAGCCGCGCTCATGCGCTGACGGATGCCGAAATCTGGCGCATGTGGTGTTCGATCGACCATAACGTCAGCACGACGCGGCCGATTCTGTTCGCGCGCATGCTTCTCGCCGCACCCCCTGTCGAGCAGCCAACAACGCTGACTGCGCAGGAAGCATTGGCGGCGATCGAAACGTTCGAGATCGTCGGCGAGAGCAACGATTCGCGGGAGCCGAACGACGATGATCGCTTCCTCCTGCACGAGTTCATCGCGCATGCGTTTGGCGGCTACCCTGTCGAGCAGCACGAAGCAGCGCCGGCCGATGAACTCATCCAGCTGACGGACGAGGAAAAGGAACGTCGCCGGCAGTGGGTCAGGGAATGGTGGGCTCGCCGTGATGCGTCGCAGCCCGAACCGCCAGCGGCAGACGAGCGGGCGGCCATCGACGCAGTTGACGCTGTGCTGAAAGCGAACGCCGTGTTCTTCGGCCGCGAGAAACTGCGTCAGATCGTTGAAGCAGTCCGCGCCTCGTCGCCCAATGCGGCGGGGGCGGAAGGGGCGAAGGCCCAAACGTCGCGGATAAAAGCGATCATCGATGCGATCGAGGGCGAATGCGATGGTCTTGCAATTGACGAAAACCAAGCCGTTCGAATCCTGTTTTACCTCGACAGCACATCGCCGAACGGCATCGTCCGCGCCCCTCGCACTGATGTGGCGGGAGCGGTGCCGGAGGGGTGGAAGCTGATGCCGGTCGATCCGACGGTCGAAATGCTGACCTTCGTCTACGATCCAGGCGCGGACGATACTCCGTCGGAGCGCTATGCGGCATTGCTCGCCGCCGCCCCGCAACCTCCCTCCGCAGATGCAGCGGCAGCGCCGGCAGACGTGCAGGCGGTGGAAGCGGTGGCGATCGGCGAACACGACATGAGCACGAGTGATGGTGGGCGCGGCTATATCGCCGAGTTCTTCGCGACGCGGCTGCGCCGGCACGACTTCGGCCGCTACATCAACGAGAGTTTGGCCGCTGATTTCGCGTGCGCACTGGCTCAGTACTTGCGCGGTCAGGACGCCACCACTCCCGCCCCGGCATCCGCGCGGCCGACCGATGACGAACTGTGGGACCAAACGCTGCGCGAGCGTGATGAGTATGAAGAGACAGCCAACAAGCTTGCCGCAGCCATTGCCAAGCATTTCGGCGTGGACATCGGCGAGCACTCGAACGCGAACTGCCCGTGGGACGAAGCGCTGGAGGTGATCGAGAACGCCGCCCCGGCATCCACCATCCCCGAGATCGATCCGCCGCAATCAGGCGGCAATAAGGGCAAGCTGCCGGCACTCGCTCGCACGCGTGAAGGCCACAACCTCTACTCGCTCGGATATAACCGCGGGCTCAAGAAAGGCCGCAATGAGGTCGCCCCGGCATCCGCTCCTGTCGGGCTAACTGACGGGCAGCGAAAAGCCATTGAGTGGGCTATCGGTATGGCATCGCAGCACAATATTCACCATTCGCTACTCCGCGCTCTTCTCAAAGGGGACAAGCAATGAACGACCACCACTGCTCCGCATATCGGCCCGGCGGGTTGTGCCCGAACGGCTTTCCTCAGAACGCAGCGTGCATGGGGTTCACCTGCCACGCCTGCGGCCGGCCTACGGCCGCCGTGCCGCCTTGCATGCGTGATGAGGTTCCGCCGCACCTGATCGATGAGGCTGGCCGCATGAAGTTTGCAGTTACGGGAGCCAAGCATGAGTAAGACGCTGACCGAAGCGCAGATCAACCGGCGCTGGGTCGAAATCCTGATCGATACCTTGAGCCTGGAAAAACCGACGACGATTGGCCCCAACGACGCATCGTGTTTCGTGAACGCGCTGCGCGGCATCCTCGCCACCCAGCAGCCGGAGCCGCGAGCCTCGGTTGGCGTAATCACGGCAGCAATCGCCGTGATCGAGGCTGACCGTGCGCATGCCCTTACCGACGACCACATCGACGCGCTCGACGTCGCCGTAAAGATTCAGCATGGGATGTTCAAGGTGCCGGAGCCAAGAGACGCAATCACGCGCTCAAAGCGAGTCCTCGCCCTCGTCGACGAGTATCACGAGCACCCGACGCGCGACACGCGGGCCGCACTTCGACACGTGCTGATGGACGAGTTTCAGCCGGAGCCGCGAGACGAGGTGACGGACGACGTCCAACAGGAGGCAATGCGCTGGCGCGCGCTGATGAAAAACGGTGAGCCGGAGGTATTGGTGGAACGCACGCAGCGCCGCGTGATTCAACGTACGCAACCCGTCGTGTTCTCCAGCCCGAACCTCACAGGGCCGGATCGTCTCGACACACCGTCCGAGATGTGGGTCAAGAGATACGTGATGTTCGCATGGTGGGCGCGCGAGAACGAGCATCGCAAGTTCATCGAGGCCATCGACGCGATCAGCGCGGGTGAAATCCAATGAAGCAGACCGACGTCGAAGTGTTCGAGATCCGCGCGTCCGGACTGCCCAATCACCTGCGCGAGAAGCTGTATCCGGAGCTGACGCCGCGCTGCTCGGCCTGCGACGGAACAGGGGACGTTCACGACGCGAGCGGCCAGTGGTGCGGTGCGTGCACGGCTTGCATCGTGGCAGGAGAGGCACCATGAGTAAGTACCAGAAGCTCGACGCGCTGATCGTCGCGTCGATCGACGAATCGCCGAAGAAGTTTGCAGCGGTCAATACCGGCGCAGTGCGCGAGGAAAGCGAGCGCCTCGCGCGCGAAGAATGTCGGCCGACCACCTTCGGTGAAGTCGTGGCCTGGCGAATCGTCGACCGGCGCCTTCAGGCGGCGCGCAAGTCCGGAAAGATCCGCTCGACGTCGAAAGGATGGGTGAAATCCTAGAATTTACAGCTCGAAGACACGGAACACCAAAGCATCAGCACTACGAAGAAGACGAGCGACGCGATCGGCGGGGCGACGACCCAAACGATCAGGCCTAGACCGAGCCAGTCCTTGATCGTCTTTCTCTTTTTGGGCTCATCGCGATTCATGTCGTCTCGGCTTGGTCACGCGTATCGAGTCAACCACTCTTCGGAAAACTGCTTCGCATAGGCAACCGCTTCGGCTTCCGTGTCGAATTCGCCGAGTTTCCGAAACGCCGCCTCGCGGCTGAATCCCACTTTCGTCACTTCGACCTGCGCGGCGAACTTGCCGTCGTCGGTCGGGCGTGGCGTGCAGTTCATCTCGTACCCACGCATCAGGAAAACCGTCTTCATCTGGTGCTCGCTGGAAGAATCCGGAGGAATCGTAGCATGTCGACCTCGACACACAACCTGTGGACGACCGCCGAGGCGCGCCTGCTCGCCCGCCTCTATCCGTCCCCCATCCCGTCAAGGGCTCTGTACGCAGCGTTTCCGCGTCATTCGCGTAAGTCAGTCCAGACCTTTGCCACCAGGGTGCTCAAGCTCAAGCGCGCGCAGCGCGACTACAGGTCGCGCGCGACGCCGGCGTGGGACAGGATGCGCGCCATTCTCGAGCGGGAGCCCCAGTCGGTGCGCGAGCTGGTGAAGCGCTGCGGCGTCTCGCAGCAACGCGTCAGCGAGCTACTGACGATTCACCGCACCGAAGTGCATATCGTCGACTGGATTCCTCCGGTCGGCCGCGCTCAGTGGCGGGCGGTCTGGGCTGTCGGCACCGGGCCCGATGTGCCGTGCCCGGCCGCTATCAAGACCGAAGCTGCTCGCGCGGCACGCAGCGCCATGAAGCGCAATCCGTTCCTCGCCGCGGCAGGTCTCGTAACGATCCCCGCCGGCGAGCGCGGCCGCGTCTTTCAGCAGCCCATGGACGTCAACAACGAGGAGCTTGCGGCATGAGCACCCGAACCATCATCGAGATGAACCACGACTTCCTGCTTCGACTGTTGGTCGATCCCGTCTCCTTCGCCGACACACTGCGCTCGGCCTGCTTTGACCACCAAGCCGAGCTGAACGACGACAACGGCCGCGGGCGCCCGCTCGACCTTGGTGGAGGCATCCGCATTATCTACCGCCGTCACCACAGCGAAGACGCGCGCTTCGTCACCAAATACGTGGACATCGACCTATGAGCGAGAACAGCAAGATTGAATGGACGGACCACACGTTCAATCCGTTCATCGGCTGCACGAAGGTATCGCCTGGCTGCGACCACTGCTACGCCGAGCACATGATGGACACGCGGCTGCACAAGGTCGTCTGGGGGCCGCACGGCGAGCGTGTCCGCACGTCGGACGCGACGTGGCGCGAGCCGATCCGCTGGAATGCGCGGCACGATCAGTTCTTCGCCGTGCACGGGCGCCGGCAGCGCGTGTTCTGCGCGTCGCTCGCGGACGTGTTCGACAACCAAGTCTCCGACGACTGGCGCGCCGACCTGTTCGACCTCATCACGGCCACGCCGAACCTTGACTGGCTGCTGCTCACGAAGCGGATCGGCAACGTCGCTGCGATGGTCCCGTATGACTGGACGTGTCCGCGCCGCAGATGGGCATCGAACGTGTGGCTCGGCGCAACGATCGTGAATCAGGCCGAGGCCGACCGCGACATCCCGAAGCTGCTCGCGGTGCCGGCGCGCGTGCGCTTCCTGTCGATGGAGCCGCTGCTCGGGCCGGTCGACCTCACCTCGATCCCGTGGGGCGGTCATCGCGTGAGCGTCCTGCAGGGCTGGACCAGTCCTGAACACGGCCTGCACTGGGTGATAGTCGGCGGCGAAAGCGGCCCCAGCGCGCGGCCGATGCATCCCAACTGGGCGCGCGAGCTGCGTAACCAGTGCGCGGCTGCCGGTGTCCCGTTCCTATTCAAGCAGTGGGGCGAATGGATCGACCATGATCAGCCAGGAGTTGACATGCTCGGCACAGCTGATTCCGCCCTTCACCCATGGCCCGACGGCAAGCATTCCGTTCGCCTTGGCAAGCGCGCCGCCGGCCGCCACCTCGACGGCCGCGCGCACGACGAATTCCCGGAGGCACGATGAAATCCGAATTCAAAATCCAGCGGCCCGACGACGTGCCGATGACGCTCACCATGACGATGACGCTCGGCGAGTGGAAGAAGCTGCAGGAGCAGCTCGCGACCACCTACCCGTCGTGGAAGTTGTCGACAAACATCCGCGAGATGGTGCGCCTCGCGACGACGACGTTCGCAGAAACGAAGGAGCTCGACCTGTGACGGAACGCCCGATCCTTTTCAGCAGCCCGATGGTGCGGGCCATCCTCGAAGGCCGGAAGACGCAGACGCGTCGCATCATCAAGCTGCCGCACAACAACCCGCTCGGTGCATGGGAACCGACGACCGCCGGCGGCGGCGCCGTGAAGTATGTCGGCGGAACACCCGCGCCAGAGTTGGCTGCGATCTGGCACACGCGCACCGGTGATTGTTACGTCTGCCCGCATGGCGACGTCGGCGATCGGCTGTGGGTTCGCGAAACGCATGAGGTGCGCCGCATCGGTACCGAAACGTGCGAGGGTGGCCGGCCGGCGCGCCGTTATGCCGGCATCGCGTACCAGGCCGACGACGGCCGCGCCGAAGTCGACATTGATCTCAACACGTTCCAGGCGCTTGACGCCAAGGAATCGCGCGGCTGGACACCGTCCATCCACATGCCGCGCTGGGCGTCGCGCATCACGCTCGAGATCACCGGTGTGCACGCCGAGCGCCTGCAATCAATCAGCGAGTCAGACGCCCGCGCCGAAGGCGTGACGATTGCCGACCACCACATGCGCGGGTACTGCGCTGGCGCCTATCGGCCGCCGAGCATTCGCGCGTTTCATGACCTGTGGGACAGCCTGAACGCCGCGCGTGGGCATGGCTGGGACATGAACCCGTGGGTCTGGGTCGTGGAATTTCGAAGGATCGAACGATGAGCATCTACCTCACCACGCCGGAGCTGGCCGAGCTGGTTGGCTGCAAGCCGCGTAGCCACGCCTGCATGAAACGCTGGCTCGAGCGCAACCACTGGCCGTTTGCGGTCAACATCGCCGGCGTGCCGCTCGTCGCGCGCGAGTATTACGACGCCCGCATGAACGGCACCGCACCCGCAACGCCCGCGCGCCGGCACCGCGCCGCCGCGTCGGAAGAACCGAACTTCGCCGCACTGTAATCATGATCGGACGACGCAAACGACCGGATGGGCTGCCCTTCCGGCTCTACGCCCACTACGGGAAACACAAGGTCAGCTTCGGCTACAAACTGCCGAACGGCCGCTGGGCGTTCCGCCTGTCGGCGCCGGCCCATAACAAGGAAGCGCTCGCCGAGATCCGCAAGCAGGCGATCGAGCGCGCGGAGGCGCTCAACGGGAACGCGATCGAACCCGGTACGGTCGAGGCGCTCGTCGCGCGGTACTTCGAATGGCAGGATGGATTGCCGCACACCGACGAGCGCCGCAAGGCCCAGTCCACCCTGGACGAGAACCGCGTCGAGTCGAAGCGCCTGGTCAAGGTCTTTGGGAAGATGGCGCCGGCTGCCATCAAGCCGAAGCACGTCTACGGCTACCTCGACAAACGTGCGCAGCTCGGCGCGCCGGCGAAGGCGAACAAAGAAATCGCCCTCCTGTCCGCGATCCTCGAATACGGCCGGCGCCGCGGCGAGCTCGAAACGAACCCGTGCCGCGGCATCGAGTACAACCCGACGCGGCCGCGCCAGCGGTACGTCCGGCAGGACGAGATCGATCTCGCCGTCGAAGTTGCGCGGTCGCGCCGAAGCGTTGGTGACCAGCACCCGAGTTCGGCGTACCTGATCCTCGCGCTATGCGTGAAGGCAGCGTACCTGACCGTCAGCCGGCCGACCGAGATGCGCGAGCTCCACCGTCAAAGTATTCGGCCCGATGGCGTCGAAGTGCCGATCGGCAAGCGCAAAGCCGGCGAGCAGCAGCGCGTGAAGCTCGTGCTGTGGTCACCCGAGCTGAAGGCAGTGATCGACGAGGCGCTCGCCCTGCAGCGAACGTCTAGCGTTCACGTATTCGGCAACACTGCCGGCCAGGTGTATACGCGCAGCGGCTGGAACACGAACTGGTCGCGCCTGATGGGCTACTGCGAGAAAGAAGCGCAGGCGCGCGGTGTGCCGTTCGAGCGGTTCGCGCTGCGCGACATGCGCCCGGCGGCCGTGACAGATCGCCAAGAGGAAGGCGACGATCGCATCATCGACGCGACTGGGCACGTAGATGAACGAATGGTGCGGAAGACATACGACCGCCGGCGGCAAAGAAAGGTGCGCGCCACACGGTGATGCACTATTTGACGAGCCGCAGGTGCGGACGCCCCGCGGGCCCTGCCGTCCTCACCGTGGATTCATCGGGGTGCGGCGCAGCGTTCGCGAGGAAGTGCCGTTTCGCGTCGGCAACCAAGCCCTCCAATATGTCGAGATAATGCTTCGCGACCTCCTCGACTGATCGCACTCCGACCTCGCCAAATTTCTTGTCATCGAGTCCGACGAAATATTGCTTCCACGAACCGATATCGCCGGGGAGCTCCACGTAATATGGCTCGGTCGACCCGTCCGCTAGACGCACAGTCCAACCGGAGCCGCCGGTAGCATCGAACATGAAAAAGGCCTCGGCGCCCCCCGGTTTCGGAAATCTCGCTAGGTCGTCCGTGCTGAAGCTTTTCAGGTGGCCGAATCCGGCAACCCCGAGTTTGCCCTCCTTCAGGATTTCGTTCCGCACAGAATTCATGTGTTTGCAGACGGGATCTTTCGACATTGCCTCCTGCTTCGGCAAATACCACTCGTCGAATTCCGTCTTCCCGACGATGCCTCGCAAGTTTTGCAGGGCGTATGACACTGACCGGCCGAAGACTACGAAATTGCGCAAGCCCACCATGCGGCGCGCTTGATCGTCTCCAATCAAATCCGAATACCCGTAGCGCGCAGTAACAAGCGTGTCTTCTGTTTGCTTCAGTACAACGCCGATGTCATCAATCAGTGCCATGGCTGTTTCCCCGGTTGTCGCAACACATGTGCGGCCGCAATGCAAAAAGCCCGCTCTTCGGCGGGCCTTTCTTTGATCATCTTCCAAGTTTTGGAATCTCATCTTCCAAAACTTGTAACACGTCAGCGTGATCTTGCTGCAAGTGCTTGAATTTGTTGGGGTGGCTGATGGGACTCGAACCCACGACGACAGGAATCACAATCCTGGACTCTACCAACTGAGCTACAGCCACCACTGATACTGCTTGCTTCGTTTCGCTGTTTTGTTTCAGCAGCGAAGAACAAGATTATACGAAGTCTTTTGAATCTTGCAAAGCATTTTTTTCAAAAATTTCTTCGGCCGCGTTCAGATGCGCACGCGCCTCGTCGAACACCGCCAGATCGCCGCGTGCGAGCTTCTTGTTGTCGGACAGCACGCGACGCCAGCCGCGCGCGCCCGGCATGCCGCGATACAGCCCGAGCGCGTGCCGCACGATCGCGCCGAGGTAGGTGCCGCGCTTCAGCTCGGCCGCGCAATACGCGATCAATTGCGCCTCGGCCTCTTCGCGCGTCGGCACCGCCGAGGTCGCTCCGTAGAAGCGCGCATCGACCTCCGCCAGCACGTACGGGTTGTGATAGGCCTCGCGGCCGAGCATCACACCATCGACGTGCTCGAGATGCCGCGCAACCTCATCGAGCGTCGTGATGCCGCCGTTGATCACGATCTCCAGCGACGGAAAATCGCGCTTCAACCGATACGCATAGTCGTACTTGAGCGGCGGGATCTCGCGATTCTCCTTCGGCGACAGCCCTTTCAGGATCGCGTTGCGCGCATGCACGACGAACGTTTCGCACCCGGCCTCGGCCACCGTGCCGACGAAGTCGCGCACGAACGCGTAGTCCTCGACCGCGTCGACGCCGATCCGGTGCTTGACCGTCACCGGCACCGACACTGCATCGCGCATCGCCTTCACGCAGTCGGCGACGAGCGACGGCTCGTTCATCAGGCACGCACCGAACGCGCCACGCTGCACGCGCTCGGACGGGCATCCGCAGTTCAGGTTGATCTCGTCGTAGCCCCACTGCTCGCCGAGCTTCGCCGCGCGCGCGAGATCGTCCCGCTCGCTGCCACCCAGTTGCAGCGCGACCGGCGATTCGCTCGGCGTGAACGCAAGATGCCGCTGGGCGTCGCCGAACAGCAGCGCGCCCGTCGTGATCATCTCCGTATACAGCCACGTATTGCGCGTCAGCGTGCGGTGGAACGACCTGCAATGGCGGTCGGTCCAGTCGAGCATCGGCGCGACGGATACGCGGCGGGTAGGAAGCGAGGGTGGAACGGACATGGAATTCGGGTACAGGCCAGACGGCACGGAACAACCCGACATTTTACCGCAAGACCGGCCCTGCCCGCCCGACACGCGCACTACCGGCCGCCCAATTCAGCATCGACCGCGCGGCGCGCCTCGTCGAACACGCGCTCGATCACGCGCCGTTCGGTGAGCAGCATCCCGTCGATCTTGACCAGCCGCCAGTCGATCCGCACGGCATCGCCCTGCAGCACGCGATAGTGCGCCCGCTCGCCGTCCCAGACCTGCTCGGTCTTCACCTCGATCTCGAAGCCGCGGTACGGCTCGCTGAAATCGCCGAGGTCGCTCCCTCTCGGTTCCATCGCACGCTCCGTGGTGATGCCGCGCCAAGCCGCCCGCGCGGCCGGCGCCGCGCGCTCAATCGTATTCGTCGGACAAAAACGACCGGCCATCGGCCGTCAGATCGACCCGGTCGGCCGTCGCCTGATAGATCAGCCCGTCATTCAGCAACGCGTAGACGACGTCGTCGAACGCGGCGGGAACCGGCCGGCTGTCGCCGAACTGGTCGATCCATTTCAGCGCCTCGATGGCTTCGGGGGAAAGGATGGGGGTCATGCGTTGGCCTCCGGCATCGGTGTCGTTCCATCCTAGCACTTCGCCCGGAAGCCGAATACCGTGGCAAACGCGCCGCGCGAAATGCAATGCGGCGCCGGCGGGCACGCTGCCCGGCGGCGCCGCACCGAGGCGCGACCCGCGCGCTCAGAGACGCGCGATCGAGACTTCCGTCGACTTCACGAGCGCGACGACTTCGGCGCCGACCTTCAGTTCGAGTTCGTCCACCGAACGGGTGGTGATCACCGACGTGACGATGCCGAACGGCGTCTCGACGTCGACTTCGGAGACCACGGAACCGCGGATGATCTCCTTGACCTTGCCCTTGAACTGGTTACGTACGTTGATTGCAGTGATGCTCATCGGGATGATCGCTCCGAAGAAAAAAGTCTCAGAACGGGCGGCCGAAGCCGCCCGGAATTAAACGGCCCAGCGGATCTGCCCGACCGGTCGAACCTCGTCTGCTTCATGCGCCGCGTCGTGCTCGCCCGCGCCGGGGCCGCCGGCGAGCACGCGTTTCAGCACGCGGTCCTCCAGCGCCGCGAAGGCGGCCGACGCGCGGGCGCGCGGCCGGTCGAGCGGCACCGACTGGTCGAGCGCCACTCGCCCCTGCTCGATCAACAGGATGCGGTCGCCGAGTGCGACGGCCTCCTGCACGTCGTGCGTGACGAGCAGCGCGGTGAACCGGTGTTCGCGCCACAGGCGCTCGATCAGCGCATGCATCTCGATGCGGGTAAGCGCGTCCAGCGCGCCGAGCGGCTCGTCGAGCAACAGCAGTTGCGGCCGGTGCACGAGCGCGCGTGCCAGTGCGACGCGCTGCCGCTGGCCGCCTGACAGTTGCGCGGGCCAGTCGTTCGCGCGTTCCAGCAGCCCGACTTCGTCGAGCACCGCGCGGGCCTGGTCGCGCGCGCCGCGGCCGAGCCCCAGCATCACGTTCTGGAGCACGGTCTTCCACGGCAGCAGGCGCGCATCCTGGTACATGATTCGCGTATCGAGCGCGCCGCCGCCCTCGCCGCGCGTCACGAGCGCGCCGCTGCTCGGTTGCTCGAGCCCCGCGACGAGACGCAGCAGCGTCGATTTCCCGCAGCCGCTGCGGCCGACGATCGCGACGAAGCTGCCGCGCGCGATGCCGAGCTCAACGTTGTCGAGCACCGTGCGGGCGCCGAAGCGCTTGCTGACGCCCGACAGCGTGACCGCGTCGTCGGGAGCCGGGCTGCCCGGGCGCCGCCGTGCCAGCGGCACGACCGATGCGCTGCCGTCGCGTTCGAGGACCGCCGCATCGCGCGCGTCGCCATCCGCGACGCGGGCCTGCGCGAGCTCGGCCTCGAGGTCTGCGCCGGCGAGCGGGCCGTAGGCGGCCGCCGAAGTCGTCGCATTCATGCCTTTGCTCCTGATTGATAGGCGGGGTGCCAGCGCAGCGTCACGCGCTCGATCGATTTCGCCAGCACATCGGCCAGCTTGCCGAGCACCGCGTACAGCAGGATGCCGACCACCACCACGTCGGTTTGCAGGAATTCACGCGCGTTCATCGTCATGTAGCCGATGCCCGACTGCGCGGAGATCGTTTCCGCGACGATCAGCATCACCCACATCAGTCCGAGCGCGAAACGCACGCCGACGAGGATCGACGGCAACGCGCCGGGCAGGATCACGTCGCGGTACAGCGCGAAGCCGCGCACGCCGTAGCTCTTCGCCATCTCGATCAGGTTCGCGTCGACCGAGCGGATCCCGTGATACGTATTGATGTAGACGGGGAAGAACACGCCGAGCGCGACGAGGAACAGTTTCGCCTTCTCGTCGATGCCGAACCACAGGATCACGAGCGGAATCATCGCGAGCGCCGGAATGTTGCGGATCATCTGGATCGTCGAGTCGAGCGCGACCTCGGCCGCTTTCGACAGCCCGGTCGCGAGCCCCAGCGCGAGGCCGACGCCGCCGCCGATCGCGAAGCCGAACAGCGCGCGCCACGTACTCACTTTCACGTTCGCCCACATTTCGCCCGACGTCACGAGCGACCACGCCGCGCGCACGACCGCCACCGGCTCGGGCAGCACGCGGGTCGACAGCCACCCGGTGCGCGCACCGACTTCCCATACCACCAGCAACGCGAGCGGCACGAGCCACGGCGCGACGCCGCGCCACGCGCGGGCGGCCACGGCGACGCCCGTCGTCGAGGTTTTCGTTGTCATCGCAGGCCTCCGTCGCTCAGCTCTGGCTCGTCTTCGGCAGATAGTTGTTGCCGACGATCTCGCCGAACGGCCCCGACAGCGGGCCGGCCGCTCTCTCCACGCCCTTGCCCTTGATCAGCGGGAACACGAGCTCGGCGAAGCGATACGACTCCTCGAGGTGCGGATAGCCGGACAGGATGAACGTCTCGATGCCGAGATCCGCGTATTCGCGCATGCGTTCCGCGACCTGCTCGGGATTGCCGACGAGCGCCGTGCCGGCGCCGCCGCGCACGAGCCCCACGCCGGCCCACAGGTTCGGATAGACCTCGAGCGTCTCGCGGCCGCCGCGCTTGCCGCCGTGCAGCGCGGCCATCCGGCGCTGGCCTTCCGAATCCATGTTCGCGAACGCCTTCTGCGCACGTGCGATCGTGTCGTCGTCGAGCCGGCTGATCAGCCGCTCGGCGTCACGCCATGCTTCGTCCTCGGTCTCGCGCACGATCACGTGCAGGCGGATGCCGAACTTGATCTTGCGGCCGCGCGCGTCGGCACGGGCACGGATGTCGGCGATCTTCTTCGCGACGGCCTCGGGCGGCTCGCCCCAGGTCAGGTAGGTATCGATGTGATCGGCGGCGATCGCGTGGGCGGCCGGCGACGAGCCGCCGAACCACAGCGGCGGATGCGGGCGCTGCACGGGCGGGTAAAGCGCCTTGCCGCCTTTCGACTGCAGGTGCTTGCCGATGTAGTCGAACCCGCCGTTGTCGTGCGACGCGGCAAGCAGCCCGCGCCAGATGTTCAGGAAATCGTCGGTAATCTCGTAGCGCGTGTCGTGATCGGCGAAGAGACCATCGCCTTCGAGCTCGGCCGCATCGCCGCCCGTGACGACGTTGATCAGCAGGCGGCCGCCCGACAGGCGGTCGAACGTCGCCGCCATCCGCGCCGCGAGCCCCGGCGAAGCGATGCCGGGGCGCACGGCGACCAGGAACTTCAGGCGCTGCGTCGCGGGAATGAGGCTCGACGCGACGACCCACGCATCCTCGCAGGAACGGCCGGTCGGCAGCAGCACGCCGTCGTAGCCGAGCGTGTCCGCCGCCACGGCGACCTGCTTGAAGTAATCGTAGTCCGCGGCGCGCGCGCCTTCGGCCGTGCCGAGATAGCGGCTGTCGCCATGCGTGGGGATAAACCAGAACACATTCATCTGCTGCTCCTGCTTGACTGTCACTGCCGAAATTTGAAAAAAACATCGCCCTGCTCGCGTCGCGGATGAGCGACGCATGCATGGTGTGCATTCGAATCGGGATGGCTCGCCGGTCACGCCGTGCAGCGGACGAGGACGCGATCGCACGGCTGTTTCTGGGAAATCAGTCTAGGGATCGGTACCAGGCTTTGGAACGATTTTTTTGAGCTTAGGTTTTCCGCTTTCGTGATTAGCACGACGCTGGAGCGAATATCGCCGCGGCCGGGCCCTATAATGGCGCACCTATCCGAATAACTCCGCGCGCCCGGCCCCGGCCGTGCGCGCCTGCGGTGCACTCATCGATGCAGAAAGTCATCCTGCCCTTCCTGTCCGGCTTCCTGGCCGCCCTGTTCTTCCGCGAGGCCACGCTCGCCCTTCTCCACACGGCCGACCTGATCGCCGCAACCGGCTTCTCGACACAGCCGTTCGCGCCGCTCGGCATTCCTGAATTTGTCGCGAACGCACTGATCAGCGCGTGCTGCGCGATTCCGATGGCGTGGCTGTTGCGCGTCTCGCCCGAGCGCGAAGCATCGTGGATCGGCGCGCTGGTGTTCGGCGGTATCGTGCTGACGGCCGCCCGCGTGTTCGCGATCGATCCGCTGCGCGGCATCTGGCCGTCGGGCAACATGCTGCCCGTGCTGGCGGCCGGCTTCGCGGCGAATGCGGTGTGGGGCTTCGGCGCGCTCGTGTTCATGCGCGCGTTCATGTCGGACGACGCGGGCGACGAATAACGCCGGCGCGCGCGACGCGTCCTTCGGGACCAGCCGACTTCCATGACAAAGGCCGCGTGCATCTGCACGCGGCCTTTGCGTTTCCGTGTCGCGCGTCGGTCGGCCGCGCGCGCCAGCCCGATCGGCGTCAGTCCTTCAGCTTGCGCAGCGGATGAGTGTCGGGCGTCCACGGACTGTCGAACATCGCGAGCACGTCGGCGCGCGCGACGTCGGCGGCCGACTTGAAGCGCCACACCGGCTGGTGATCCTTGTCGACGATCAGCGCGCGCACGCCTTCGATCACGTCGCCGTGCGGGAAGGTCGAGCGCGTGAGGTCGAGATCGCGCCGCAGGCAATCGGCCATCGTCGCGCCGCGCGCGCGTTCGACGACTTCGAGCGACACGGCCATCGACAGCGGCGACAACTGCTCGCGCATCGCATGGGTCGCCTTCTCGATCCACCCGTCGACCGCCGCGCAATCGGCCTCGGCGTCGAGCGACGCGAGGATCGCGTCGAGGGCGGGTTGCGCGAAATGCCGGTCGATCCCGGCGCGCGCATCGGCAAGCGCCGACGTGTCGGGCGTCGGCACGACCTTGTGCGCGGCAGCCGCGTCGGTCACGCACGCGACGGCGTGCGCGCCGGTGTCGATGCGCGCGCCGCGCAGCGTGTCGAGCAGCGCCGGCAGCGCGGCATCGGGCAGATAGACGTCCGCGAGTTGCGCGTACAGCGCGCCGGCCGCGTCGAGCGTCGCGCCGGTCACCGCGAGATAGCGGCCGATCGCGCCGGGCGTACGCGCGAGAAACCAGCTCATCCCGACGTCCGGGAACAGGCCGATGCGCGTTTCGGGCATCGCCATCTTCGTCGAATCGGTCACGACGCGCAGGCCGCCCGTGTGCCGCGCCGCCTGCGAGATCCCCATGCCGCCGCCCATCACGACACCGTGCATCAGCGCGATGTACGGCTTCGGGTACGTGAAGATCGCATGGTTCAGCGTGTATTCCTCGATGAAGAACGTGTCGACCGCGTCGCGGTCGCCGCGCTGCCACGCGTCGTGGAAGAAGCGCACGTCGCCGCCCGCGCAGAACGCGCGCGGATGCGGGCTGTGCACGACGACCGCGACGACGTCGGGATCGTCGCGCCACGCGTCGAGCGCCTGCTGCATCAGCCGGATCATGCCGACCGACAGCGCGTTCAGCGCCTTCGGACGGTTCAGTTCGAGAAAGCCGATGCGGTTCGCGACATACGCGCGCACGTCAGGCTGGGCGGATTCGGCGGAAACGGCGGCGGAAGTGGAATCGGTCATGAAAGTCGTCCGGCAAACGGCAGTCGCACGCTCAGTGCGCCTGCATCTTCGAGAACAGGTTCAGCACCACGACACCCGCGATGATCAGCCCGAGGCCGATCACCGCCGGCACGTCCGGCACCTGACGATAGAGCAGCATCGCGACGAGCGTGATCAGCACGATGCCGGCGCCCGACCAGACTGCATAGATGATGCCGACCGGCATCGTGCGCAACGTGAGCGACAGGCAGTAGAACGCGACGCCGTAACCGGCGACGACGAGCACCGACGGCCACAAGCGCGTGAAACCGTCCGCCGCGCGCAGCGCGGACGTGCCGATCACTTCCGCGACGATCGCGATCGCGAGCCATGCGTAGCCGGGCAATTGCATCGCTCAGCTCCTTGCGAGGGCCAGTACCGCGTAGTCGTGGCCGAGCTCGGCGCACAGCGCCTCGACGACGAACTCGTGATCCGCGCGCTGCGGCAGCCCGGACGCGGTGATCGAGCCGATCACGCCGGCGCCGGCGACGGTCAGCGGAAACGAGCCGCCGTGCGACGCATACTCGGCGACCGGCAATCCGTGCTTGTCCGCGAGCGTCGCGCCGGCCTGCTGCATGCGCAGGCCGATCGCGTACGAGCTGCGGCGAAAATGCGCGACGACGTTGCGCTTGCGGCGCACCCAGTCGGCGTTGTCGGGCGTGGCTCCGGCGAGCGCCGCGTAAAACAGCGGCTGGCCGAACGTGACGATGTCGATCGCGATCGCATGACCGCGCGACGTCGCGAGCGCATGCATCCGGTTGCCGAGCGCCCATGCGCGAGCCGGGTCGAAATGGGGAAACACGAGCGCCTGTTCCTGCGCGCCGATCGATTGCAGATCGTGAGCGATGTCCATGAATCCGTCGATGCAGTAAGGAGAGCCGCAACGGTGCCGATGCGATCGCGCAGGGCCGCTGCCGGGATGACGACACAAACCGCTCGATTCTAGCGCACGTGCCTGCCCGTACCGGCCCCACCAGCGCTCGCCATGCGATTGTCACAAAACACTTGCACGCATTCTGGATAGCCCCTATAATTCAATTCTTCGACGGACGCGGGGTGGAGCAGTCTGGCAGCTCGTCGGGCTCATAACCCGAAGGTCGTAGGTTCAAATCCTACCCCCGCAACCAACCGTCCAGAATTTCGCAGAAAGCCCGGCCTCGCGTCGGGCTTTTTGTTTTTGCGCGTCCGGGCGCCGCGCGCCCTTCGCTTGCGCACCCGCCGTTTCGCACGACACGCCGCCGCATGCGCAGGCGTTCAAGAATGCCGCGGCCCGGTGATACACTCGCATCACCTCGTCCCTTCCACTCGACATGAAATTCTGCTCCGTCTGCGGTCACGAAGTCCTCGCGCGCATTCCTCCGGGCGACAATCGTGAGCGCTTCGTCTGCGATCACTGCGGCACGATCCACTATCAGAATCCGCGCAACGTCGTCGGCACGGTGCCGGTCTGGGGCGACCAGATCCTGCTGTGCCGCCGCGCGATCGAACCGCGCTACGGATTCTGGACGCTGCCGGCCGGTTTCATGGAAATGGGCGAAACGACCGCGGAAGCCGCCGCGCGCGAAACCCTCGAGGAAGCCGGCGCGCGCGTCGAGGTGCAGAACCTGTTCACGCTGCTCAACGTGCCGCACGTGCACCAGGTCCACCTGTTCTACCTCGCACGGCTCACCGACCCGGGCTTCGAAGCCGGCGAGGAAAGCCTCGAGGTGAAACTGTTCGACGAAGCGGACATCCCGTGGGACGAGATCGCGTTCCCGACCGTCAGCCAGACCCTGCGCTTCTTCTTCGCCGATCGCGCCGCCGGCGACTACGGCGTGCACACCGGCGATATCTTCCGCTCGCTGCGCAACGGCTGAGCCGCGCCCCATGGTTCCCTGGCTCGGCCCGGACGATCCGTTCCCGCCCATCGAGCGCGCGCTCGGCCCCGCGACCGGTGCGCCCGGGCTGCTCGCCGCGAGCGCCGACCTGCTGCCGTCGCGCCTCATCGACGCCTACCTGCGCGGCATCTTCCCGTGGTACTCGGACGGCCAGCCGGTGCTGTGGTGGAGCCCCGACCCGCGCATGATCCTCGTGCCGGCCGAATTCAAGGTGTCGCCGTCGCTGCGCAAGACGCTCAAGCGCGTGCTGCGCGAGCCGGAATGGGAAGTGCGCGTCGATCACGACTTTCCCGGCGTGATGCGCGCCTGCGCGCAGGCGCCGCGCCGCGGGCAGCGCGGCACCTGGATCACCGCCGAGATCATCGACGCCTATACGTCGCTCTACCGCTCCGGCAACGCGCACAGCATCGAGACGTGGCACGACGGGCGCCGCGTCGGCGGCCTGTACGGCGTGTCGTTCGGCCGGATGTTTTTCGGCGAGTCGATGTATGCGGACGTGACCGACGCGTCGAAAATCGCGCTGGCCGCGCTCGTCGCGCACCTTCGCGAGCACGGGCTGGAAATGATAGACTGCCAGCAGAATACGTCGCATCTAGCGTCGCTCGGCGGCCGCGAGATCGCACGCAAGGCCTTTGTCGCTCACGTGCGCCGCGCGGTAGCCGAACCGCCGATTCCGTGGCACTTCGACAAGCGCGTGCTCGCCGCGCTGACGAGCCCCGCCGAAACGGCGGCGCCCACCGGGACCGAGCGCTAGCGCGGCACTCCTTCCCTGCATCGAGAGCTGCCCATGACTCATCCGACTGAGCTGCCGCTTTCACCGCTTTCGGCGCTGCAATTCTATGCAACGGCGCCCTATCCGTGCAGTTATCTGGACGGCCGCATCGCGCGCTCGCAAGTCGCGACGCCGAGCCACCTGATCAATTCCGACATCTACACCGAGCTCGTGAAGGCCGGCTTCCGCCGCTCGGGCGTGTTCACGTACCGCCCGTACTGCGACGGCTGCCGCGCATGCGTGCCGGTGCGCGTGCCGGTCGCCGCGTTCGCGCCGACGCGCACGCAGCGCCGGATGTGGAAACGGCATCGCGCGCTGGTCGCGACGGTGTCGCCGCTGCACTACGACGAAGAACACTACGCACTCTACATGCGCTACCAGTCCGCGCGCCATGCGGGCGGCGGCATGGACCGCGACAGCCGCGACCAGTACGAACAGTTCCTGCTTCAAAGCCGGATCAACTCGCGCCTCGTCGAATTCCGCGACCTCGACGCGCCGGGCGGCGAACCCGGCAAGCTGCGCATGGTCAGCATGATCGACATCCTCGGCGACGGCCTGTCGTCGGTCTATACGTTCTTCGAGCCCGACGACCGACACACGAGCTACGGCACCTACAACATCCTGTGGCAGATCGAGCAGGCGAAGAGCCTCGGGCTGCCCTACGTGTACCTCGGCTACTGGATCCGCGAGAGCCCGAAGATGGCCTACAAGGCGAACTTCCATCCGCTCGAAGGGCTGATCGACGGCCGCTGGAAGACGCTCGATCCGGAACGGATCGACCTGCCGCCCGTCGACGCGGCGTTGGCGCGCGCGCCGTTGCCGGGCGGGCATTCCGGGTCGAGCTGACGCGCGCCGCGGCGGCTACGAAGCGAAGCGCGCCCGTGCCGCGCAACTCCCGGTAAAATAGCGGGTTGTCATTCATTCCGGCCGTCCGCCCCATTCCCGTGTTCAGTTCCCTCTACCCGCTGGCCCGCGCATCCCTGTTCAAGATGGATGCGGAAGACGCTCACCACCTTACGCTGCGCGCGCTCGGCGCGGCCGGCCGTACGGGCCTCGCCTGCGCGCTGTCGGCGCGCGTGCCCGACGCGCCGCGTACCGTGATGGGGCTCACGTTCCGCAACCCGGTCGGCCTCGCGGCCGGCCTCGACAAGGACGGCGCGGCCATCGACGGCCTCGCGGCGCTCGGCTTCGGCTTCATCGAGGTCGGCACGGTCACGCCGCGCCCGCAGCCCGGCAATCCGCGCCCGCGGATGTTCCGGCTGCCGCAGGCCGAAGCGCTGATCAACCGGATGGGCTTCAACAACCACGGCGTCGACCAGTTCGTGAAGAACGTCCAGGCCGCCCGCTATCGCGGCGTCCTCGGCCTGAACATCGGCAAGAACGCCGACACGCCGATCGAGCGCGCCGCCGAGGATTACCTGTACTGCCTCGAGCGCGTGTATCCGTTCGCGAGCTACGTGACGATCAACATCTCGTCGCCGAACACGAAGAACCTGCGCCAGTTGCAAGGCGCGGGCGAGCTCGACGCGCTGCTCGCCGCGCTGAAGGACAAGCAGCAGCGCCTCGCCGACCTGCACGGCAAGCTCGTGCCGCTCGCACTGAAGATCGCGCCCGATCTCGACGACGAACAGGTCAAGGAAATCGGCGACACGCTGCTGCGCCACAAGATCGAAGCGGTCATCGCCACCAATACGACGCTGTCGCGCGCGGCCGTCCAGGGCCTGCCGCATGCGGACGAAGCCGGCGGCCTGTCGGGCCGCCCGGTGTTCGACGCATCGAACGAAGTGATCCGCAAGCTGCATGCGGAAGTCGGCAACGACGTGCCGATCATCGGCGTCGGCGGCATTTTCTCGGGCGAGGATGCCCGTGCGAAGCTGGCGGCCGGCGCGGCGCTCGTCCAGCTCTATACCGGCTTCATTTATCGCGGCCCGGCGCTCGTGTCGGAATGCGTGAAGGCGATCGCCAGCGAACGCAGCGCGTAATATAGCCATAAGCAAAGTATATTTAGCTATCGATAGCGTTTTTGCTATCATCGCCGTATGACGAAAACCATTGACCCCACCAGGGCAAGGACACACACGATGAAATTTCCGCTGTTGAAGAAGCTGCTGGTTGCCGGCGCGATCGGCATGTCGTTCGCCGCGGCAACCGCGCATGCGGCCGACCTCCTCGACCAGGTCAAACAACGCGGCACGCTGCGCGTCGGCCTCGAAGGCACGTTCCCGCCGTTCAACTCGAAGAGCCCGCAAGGCGACCTCGTCGGCTTCGACGTCGACATCGCGAAGGCCGTCGCGGCGAAGCTCGGCGTGAAGGCCGAATTCGTGACGACCGAATGGAGCGGCATCATCGCGGGCCTGCAGGCCGGCAAGTTCGACGTGATCGTCAACCAGGTCGGCATCACCGACAAGCGCAAGGAAACGCTCGACTTCTCGCCTGCGTACACGTACTCGTCCGCGCAGCTGATCCAGCGCAAGGACGACACGCGCGCGTTCAAGTCGCTGGAAGACCTGAAGGGCAAGAAGCTCGGCGTCGCGCTCGGCACGAACTACATGGACATGGCGAAATCGGTGCCGGGCATCGACGTGAAGACGTACCCGGGCGCGCCCGAGTACCTGCGCGATCTCGCGGCCGGGCGCCTCGACGCGGCGCTCAACGACCGCCTGATGCTCGCGTACCTGACGAAGAATTCGCAGCTGCCGCTGCGCCCGGGCGCGAACGTCGGTTCGGCGAACCCGTCGGGCATCCCGTTCAAGAAGGGCAACCCGAAGTTCCAGAAGGCGATCGACGACGCGATGGCGCAACTCGAAGCCGACGGCACGTTCACGAAGATCTCCGACAAGTGGTTCGGCATCGACGTGACGAAACCGATCAAGTAAGCACGCCTGCATTTCCCGCCTGACGGCGGGCCGGAAAGGGCGGCATCCGCAACGATGCCGCCCTTTGTTTTATCGGTCCGGTTTATGATTGCGCTTTCGCGCACGCATTCGCTTCGTATTCCATGTCGACAACGTCCCTGCTCGTCCAATCGCTGCCGGTGCTCGCCCAGGGTGCCGTGCTGACCGTCAAGTTCGCCGTGCTGTCGATGGTGTTCGGCCTGCTTGGCGCCGTCGTGCTCGCGATGATGGGCATCCGGCAGAGCGAAGCGCTCGACGGCTTCGAGCGCATCTGGGTGAACGCGCTCGCGTGGCTGGCGCGCGCGTACGTGAGCCTGATGCGCGGCACGCCGCTGCTCGTGCAGATCTTCGTCATCTATTACGGGCTGCCGAGCCTCGGCATCTCGCTCGATCCGACGCCGGCCGGCGTCATCGCGCTCTCCGCGAACGTCGCGGCCTACATGTCGGAAAGCATGCGCGGCGCGATCAACGGGATCGCGCGCGGCCAGTGGCTCGCCGCGTACAGCCTGGGGCTGTCGTGGGGGCAGACGCTGCGCTACGTGATCGGCCCGCAGGCGCTGCGCATCGCGGTACCGAGCCTGTCGAACAGCCTGATCAGCCTGATCAAGGACACGTCGCTCGTGTCCGTGATCACCGTGACCGAACTGCTGCGCAGCGCGCAGGAAGTGATCGCCGCGACCTATCAGCCGCTGCCGCTCTATCTCGCCGCCGCGGCCGTGTACTGGATCCTGTGCCAGATCCTCGAATGGGTGCAGCGCTGGTACGAAAAGCGCCTGTCGCTGCCGTCGCGGCACTGAGCCACGCGGTTGCACCGGGCCGGCGCTCGCCGGCCCGACGCCCGCTTTCCCGTCTTCTCGTCTATTCGCCCGAATAGCGCACGCCGAGCACGGCGCGCGCCGCATCGGTCATCGCGATCATCCGCCGCGAATGGTCGTGCGTCATGATCGGGCTTTCGGTCTCGCCCGCACGCAGCAGATCGCAGAAGTGCTCGGTTTCGTAGTTCAGCCCGCCGCCGTCGACCGGCGCATCGAGCTCGACGGTGCGCCCGTCCGCGTAGCGGATCGTCGCACGCGCGGGGTTCCACCACTTCTCGTGAATCGTCACGTGGCCGCCCGCCGCGGCGATCAGCGCGTCGCCGCGCCCCATCACGTCGAGACCGCAAAAGAGCTGCGCGATCCCGCCGTTCTCATGCACGCTGTTCAGGCTCGCGAACAGGTCGACGCCCGTCGCGCCGACGCGTCCGAGCGTCTGCACGTCGCGCGCCGCGCCGAGCCAGTCGACGGCAAGGAACGCCTCGTAGATGCCGATGTCGAGCAGCGCGCCGCCCGCGCGATCGAGCCGATAGACGGAATGCGCCTCCGGCACCGACGACGATGCGCAGCCCGCCCGCACGAGCCGGATCTCGCCGATCGGATCGTCACGCAGGTGCGCACGCAACTGACGGTACAGCGGGAAGAATGGCGGCTTCATCGCCTCCATGAAGAGCCGCCCGGCAGCGCGCGCCGCGTGCAGCACCGTGTCGAGTTGCGCGGCGTTCAGCGCGGCGGGCTTCTCGCACAGCACCGCCTTGCCGGCAGCCAGTGCGGCAAGCGTGTACTGCGCATGACTGTCATGGAGCGTCGCGATGTAGACCGCGTCGATATCGCTCGCGAGGAGCGCGTCGAGGCTGGCGGCAGGCGTGCCGCCGCATGTCTCGCAGAAGGCGGCCGTTGCGTCGGCGCGGCGGGCCCAGGCGCCGGCGAGCGTGGCGCCCGGCACGTGCGCGAGGCTTTGCGCGAAGCGGCGCGCGATGCTGCCTGCGCCGACGATGCCGAAGCGCACCGGGCGATGGTCGTTGTCGTTCATCCTGATCTTCCGTGTCGGTCGTATGGCGGTTGCCGGCACGCTGCCGGCCGTCATGATAAACGGCCCCGCGGCACACGGATGGACGACACGCGCGCCGTCAGGCCCGCACCGGCACGTCGACCGAGAAATCGCGCGAAATCTCGTCCGCGCTGAAATCGATCAGCGCGAGCGACGCCGCTTCGGCTTCGCGCGGGTCGCGCCGCTCGATCGCGTCGACGACGCGCGCATGCGCCTTCACCGCGATGTCGTGCGCGCCTTCCTTCTGCACGACGCGCGGATTCACGAGACGCACCGCCCCGCGCACGATCGCCGCCATCTGCTGGAAGAACTGGTTGCCGCTTGCCTGGACGATCCGCGTATGCAGCAACTCGTCCGCCGTGTCGTAGCCGGAATCGCCCGGTTGCAGCACCTTGAACGCATCGAACGCTTCGCGAATGGCCGCGATGTCGGCGGCCGTCGCACGCACGGCGGCCTGCGCGGTCGCGCGCGGTTCGATCAGCATCCGGAATTCGATGACGTCGCGCATGAACTGCGGATCGGGCTTTGCCCGAAAGCGCCAGCTCACGACGTCTTCGTCGATCATCCGCCAGTCGCGCATCGGCCGCACGCGCGTCCCGACTTTCGGACGCACGTCGAGCATGTCGCGCGCAAGCAACATCGACAACGCCTCCCGCATCACCGTGCGGCTCACGTCGAACTCTTTCGACAGCACGTCCTGCGGCGGCAAGATGCCGCCGTACTTGTCCTCGACGATACCCGAGACAAGCCCATCCATCACTTTGGCGACCAGTGACCGGTCTTTGCCCTGCTCCATGACACCTCCCCGTGCGTCGATTTGCGAACACCTGCTCCGCAGTTCCGCCGGCCCTGGTTACTACTCTGTTCTTATGATCTATAAGTTGATGAGTTCGACGATATTTCGCTATCTGGTAAACACCTGACAGGGTTATCCCTCTTTTGAACGAGGTGATTTATACGGCTAAAAAAAAAGCCCGGGAAGCGCGTCGCGCCTGCCGGACCCCGGTTTCCACAAGATTTAACTATGCAATCCGTGACGACCGATACCGCGCCGTTACGGACTGCTTCTCATTCAGTTTCAGCCAGCCGGATAAGCGATCGTTTCAACGCCGTTTTCCGTGCCGAGCAAGCACAGATTCGCGCCGCGCTCGGCGAACAGGCCGACCGTCACGACGCCCGGCCATGCGTTCACCTGTGCCTCGAAACCGCGCGGATCGGCGATCTGCAGGCCCTTCACGTCGATGATCTCGTTGCCGTTGTCGGTGATGTAGGGTGCGCCGTCCTTCGTCACGCGCAGCACGGGCACGCCGCCGAGCGCGGTCACGCGCCGGCCGATCGCCGTGCGCGCCATCGGCACGACCTCGATCGGCAGCGGGAACGCGCCGAGCACCGGCACGCGCTTGCTGGCGTCCGCAATGCAGACGAACGTGTCGGCCACCGACGCGACGATCTTCTCGCGCGTCAGCGCGCCGCCGCCGCCCTTGATCATCGCGCCGCCGGCGTCGATCTCGTCGGCGCCGTCGACGTACACCTGCAGCGAGTCGATCTCGTTCAGGTCGAACACCTTGATGCCGTGCGATTTCAGGCGTTCGGTCGTGGCGACCGAGCTCGACACGGCGCCGCGATAGCGCGACTTGACGGCCGCGAGCGCGTCGATGAAGCAGTTGGCGGTCGAGCCGGTGCCGACACCGATCACGGCGCCTTCCGGCACGTTCTGGATCACGTAATCGGCGGCGGCCTGGCCGACGAGGCGTTTGAGTTCGTCTTGAGTCATGGCGTGGTAATGCTGCGGGATTGCTGAAAACCGCCAGTTTACCGGAGTCGGCGGACGCCCCCGCGTTTTTCGGCGTGCAATGCGCCGCGCATTCAGCGCGTGTCGGCCACCGGAGCGGGGACCGCCGTTTGCGCGCCGGGGAAGTACTTGTCGAGCAGCGCCTGCGCGATCGCGTCGCTTTCCGCGTCCGGGTCGCCCGCGTAGTCGGACGGCCGGAAATGCATCTGGAACGCCGCGAACACGCGCCGCGTGCGCGTGTCGAGCACGCCGTCGGTCGGCACGTCGTAGCCGTAGCGCGCGAGCTTGAGCTGCAGTTCGCGCACGTCGACCGGCGCGTGCGGGTCGCGGCCGCCGAGCCGCGCGGCGACGGTGGCGTCGTCCGGCCACGCGCCGATGCCGGCTTGCGCGAGCACATGCCACGGGAACAGCGGCCCGGGATCGATCTTGCGTTGCGGCGCGATGTCGCTGTGCCCGACCACGCGCGTCGGCGCAATCCCGTAGCGCGCGACGATATCCTTCGACAGGCGGATCAGCGCGTCGACCTGTTCGGGCGGATACGGCTGCCAGGTGCGCTGCTGCGGGTCGAGCGGGCCGCGGTTCACGTTTTCGATGCCGATCGACACCGCGTTCAGCTCGGTCGTGCCCTGCCACTCGCTGACGCCCGCGTGCCATGCACGCCGCGCTTCCGGAACGAGCTGGTGGACGACGGGCATCCCGCGCTCGGTGGGCGGCCGCGGCGGAACGACGTAGTGCACGCTGACCGAATCGCCGGTCAACGTGCGCAAGGATTTCGTCTCGTCGCTTTCGGTGTAGTGCATCACGAGAAAGCGAATCCGCGAATCGGCGCCGCGCGCGTGCAGGCTCGTGTCGGCGTAGTAGGTGCCGCGCTCGACGAGCGACGGCGACGTGCAGGCCGCCAGCAGGCCGAGCACGGCGCAGGAGATGCCGGCACGAAACAGGGTCATCGGTCGCGGGTTCCGGAGAGCCGCGTGCCGCCTTGCATCGGGGCACGCGTCGCTTGGGTGATTCGACGCCCGCGCATCACGCGCGGGACGGGCGGGCCCGGGGGCTCAGCCCTTCACGCGCCGCTGGCGCACGGCTTCGTACAGGCACACGCCGCTCGCGACCGACACGTTCAGGCTTTCCACGCTGCCGGCCATCGGGATGCTCATCACTTCGTCGCAGGTGTCGCGCGTGAGCCGGCGCATGCCTTCGCCTTCCGCGCCCATCACGAGCGCGACCGGGCCGTCGAGCTTCGTTTCGTAGAGCGTCGCCGGCGCCTCGTCCGACGTCCCGATGATCCACACGCCGGCTTCCTTCAGCTCGCGCAGCGCACGGGCGAGGTTCGTCACGGTGATGTAGGGCACGGTATCGGCTGCACCGCTCGCCACCTTGGCGGCAGTCGCGTTCAGGCCGACCGCCCGATCGCGCGGCGCGATGACCGCGTGCGCGCCGGCCGAATCGGCGACCCGCAGGCACGCGCCGAGATTGTGCGGATCGGTGACGCCGTCGAGCACGAGCAGCAGCGCAGGCCCGTTGATGCCGTCGAGCAGCTCGGACAGGTTCTGCGCGAGCGGCATGTCCTCGACGCGCGCGACGACGCCCTGGTGGCGCTCGGTATGCGCGAGGCCCCACAGACGCGTTTCGTCGGCTGCGATCAGCCGGACGCCCGCTTCCTTCGCGGCGTGCAGGAACTCCTGCATGCGGCGGTCGCGGCGCGTCTGGTCGTACAGCACCTCCGCCACCGTCGATGCATCGTGCCGCAAACGTGCGGTCACCGCATGAAAACCGTAAAGAACCTTCAGACGTGACATGACTGGAACAACCTTCGATCAAACAGGCGGCCGCGCGACGCGCGCAGCCGCGATCCATGGAAAAGGAAAGCGCCGCGTGGCCGGCCGATGGCCGGTAACGCGGCGTCTCTCGATACTGCAGGGCGTGCGCACACGCCGCCCCGAACGCTCAGTACTTCTTGCGGGCGCGGGCCTTCTTCGCGGTCGGCTTCGCCGGCGCGCCGCCGCCACCGCCGCCCTTCTTCTTCGCGGCGCCACGTGCGGCGCGCGCTTCCTTCACCGCGACGCTCGGCGCGCTCGCGGCCTTCTTGCCACGCGGCACGGTGTCCTCCACCGGCGGCAGTGCACGCACGCGCGGGCCGCTGCCGTTGCGATCGACGCCGGCAGCCGGTGCGGGCGACGGACGCGGCGCCTTCACCGGCGTATCGCGCACGAGGCGGAAATCGATCTTGCGCGCGTCGAGATCGACGCGGCTCACCTGCACGCGCACGCGGTCCGACAGGCGATAACGGATACCCGTGCGTTCGCCGCGCAGCTCGTTCTTGATCTCGTCGTACTGGAAGTAGTCGGAGCCGAGCTCCGTCACGTGCACGAGCCCTTCGATGAACAGCGTGTCGAGCTGCACGAAGATGCCGAACGACGTCACGCCGTTCACCATCCCGCCATACTCCTCGCCGAGCTTGTCGCGCATGAAGTAGCACTTGAGCCACGCCTCGACGTCGCGCGACGCCTCGTCCGCACGGCGCTCGTTCGCCGAGCAGTGCAGGCCGAGCTCCTCCCAGATCGCCGTGTTCGAACGCGAGCGGCCGCGCGCCTCGTCGTCGGCCTGCTGCATCGCGCGGGCGCGCGGCGACAGCGCGGTGTTCAGCTCGAAGCCTTCCGGCGCCTTCGGCACGTACTTCTTGCCGGACAGGATCGCGTAGATCGCGCGATGCGTGAGCAGGTCCGGGTAGCGGCGGATCGGGCTCGTGAAGTGCGCGTACGCCTCGTATGCGAGACCGAAGTGGCCGATGTTGTCCGGGCTGTAGACGGCCTGCTGCATCGAGCGCAGCAGCATCGGCTGCAGCATCTGCGCGTCCGGCCGGTCGCGGATCTGCGCCATCAGCGCCGCGTAGTCGCTCGCGTGCGGCTTGTCGCCGCCGCCGAGCGACAGGCCCATGCCGCGCAGGAACGCACGCAGGTTCTCGAGCTTCTCCGGCGTCGGCCCCGCGTGCACGCGGTACAGGCCCGGATGCTTGTTGCGCTTCAGGAAATCGGCCGCGCAGACGTTCGCGGCCAACATGCATTCCTCGATCAGCTTGTGCGCGTCGTTGCGCTGGCGCGGCACGATCTGCTCGATCTTGCCTTGCGAGTTGCAGACGATGTAGGTCTCGGTCGTGTCGAAATCGATCGCGCCGCGCTTCTGACGTGCGGCGAACAGCGACTTGTAGACGCCGTACAGATCCTGCAGGTGCGGCAGCAGATCCGCGCGGCGCGCGGCTTCCGGCCCCTTCGTGTTCGACAGCACGGCGGCGACTTCGGTGTACGTGAGGCGCGCCGCCGAATGGATCACGGCCGGATAAAACTGGTATGCCTTGATCTCGCCGCGCGCGGTGATCACCATGTCGCATGCGAGCACGCAGCGGTCGACCTGCGGGTTCAGCGAACAGAGGCCGTTCGACAGCTTCTCCGGCAGCATCGGGATCACGCGGCGCGGGAAGTAGACCGACGTGCTGCGCTCGAGCGCGTCGGCATCGAGGCCGCTGCCCGGCTGCACGTAGTGCGACACGTCGGCGATCGCGACGATCAGCCGATAGCCGTCGCCGCGACCGACCTTGACCGGCTCGCAATAGACGGCATCGTCGAAGTCGCGCGCATCCTCGCCGTCGATCGTCACGAGCGGCACGTCGCGCAAGTCGACGCGGAAACGCAGGTCGGCCGGACGCACCTTGTCGGGCAGCGCGGCGGCTTCGTCGAGCGCCGGCTGGCTGAATTCGTGCGGCACGCCGTACTTGCGCACCGCGATCTCGATTTCCATGCCCGGATCGTCGATATCGCCGAGCACCTCGACGACACGGCCGAGCGGCTGCGAATGGCGGCTCGGGAAATCGGTCAGCTCGACGACGACGACCTGCCCGACCTTCGCCTTCTTCACGTTCTGCGTGATCAGGATGTCGTGGCCGATACGCTTGTCTTCCGGCGCGACGATCAGCGCACCGTTCTCGTTCAGCAGGCGGCCGATCACGCGCTTGTTCGCGCGCTCGGTGACTTCGACGACATGCCCTTCCGGGCGGCCGCGGCGATCGTAGCCGACGATCCGCGCGAGGACGCGATCGTTGTGCATCACCTTCTGCATTTCGCCGTTCGGGAGGAACAGGTCGTCCTGGCCGTCGTCGCGGATCACGAACCCGTAGCCGTCGCGATGGCCCTGCACACGCCCCGCGACGAAATTCGACGGATGGGTCAACTGGTAGTGGCCGCGCTTGTCGAGGCGGATCTGGCCATCGCGCTCCATCGCGGCGACCCGCCGGAAGAACCCCTCGCGCTCCTGACGCTTGATCGACAGGGCTTCGGCGATGTCGTTGGCGGCTAGCGGCGCGTCGCTCGTACGCAGCACGCCGAGAATTTCTTCACGGCTCGGAATGGGGTACGGATATTTGCTCAAGGGTTTGTCGATGATTGTTCTCGTTGCGTTGACTGATGGTGCACGGCATCAACATAGAGGTGTCCGTCTGACAGTTCTATATTGACGGCGGCGGGTCATTCTATCACCCGCCCGTGTCGCCAAATGTCGGGAATGCCGCGCGCAGGCGCGGCGGCGGCCGGTTTGCGATGCATCGCAAAAAAGTGTTGACAGGGATAATTGGGGCGCTATAATTTCGCTTCTTTGCAGCAAGCAGCTACTGCAAAACGTGCCCAGGTGGCGGAATTGGTAGACGCACTAGGTTCAGGTCCTAGCGGTGGCAACATCGTGGAGGTTCGAGTCCTCTCCTGGGCACCATCTGTTTTTAAAAAGGTCGGCTTCTAGCCGGCCTTTTTTCATTTCCAGCCCAAGAAGCAAAGTGCTTCCGGCTTTCAAAAAGGTCAGAGAAAGCCGACCTTTTTTCGTTTGCCCGGCGGACGCCGCCGGCCGTACCGTACGCAGTCGCGCGCCAGCCCTCCCTTTCATCGGCTCAGGCGGCACGCGAGCAACCCGTTGCGTGTCGACACGAAACGCCAGACATCCGGCTGGTAATGAAGAGCAGCGAGCATCCGGCCACCATCGTGCACGGGATCACGACCGCGAAGATCCAGTGGAGTGCACGGGAAAAGCGATCGTCGTTCTGGATCCTGAACTCGCAGTTGTCGCAGTTGTTCTAGAGGGCCGCGGCCGGCAGCGACATCCCCGCAACACGAATCACCTGCAGCGTGACATGCGATAGTTCGTGGTCCGAATTGCCGGTCCTGACCACGGACCGCGGGGCCGGCTCGCGTCGATACGGAACCACGAGACCGGAACCTCGCCGCAACTGGGCGCTTCCGATTCGTCGAGGTGCGAGCGGGCGATCGCGCGCGAGCGAATATTTTGGGGGCTCCGATGAAATTGTGTTGACAGCCTCTCGGGACCAGCTATAATTTCGGTCTTTCGCATCGCAGCAAGCGAAACGTGCCCAGGTGGCGGAATTGGTAGACGCACTAGGTTCAGGTCCTAGCGGTGGCAACATCGTGGAGGTTCGAGTCCTCTCCTGGGCACCATCTGTTTTTTAAAAAGGTCGGCTTCTAAGCCGGCCTTTTTCATTTCAAGCCCAGGAAGCAAAGCGCCTGTCTTCGGCCCTTATGTCGGCCGCTCCGATCGATAGCAGAATTTATCGGTTATCAATCACCCTCTCCGTTGTTACGTTAGCCGCCTCGCTTTCAACGCATCCAACGAGGAGCACCCCTCATGACGTCGATGAACCGCCGCGCATTCGCACGCGCAATGCTGGCCGCAGGCCTCGCTGCCGCCGGCGTCCGCGCGCACGCCGAGAATGCGCCGGGCACATTGCGCATCGGCTACCAGAAGTCGTCGACGCTGATCACGCTGCTCAACACGCGCGGCACGCTCGAGCAGGCGCTGACGCCGATCGGCCTGCGCGTGTCATGGCATGAATTCGCGAGCGGATTGCCGCTGACCGAAGCGCTCAACGTCGGCGCCGTCGACTTCAGTGCCGATGTGGCCGATACGGTCCCGGTCTTCGCACAGGCCGCGCATGCGCGTTTCGTGTACGTCGCGCAGGAGGCGCCTTCGCCGAAAGCGCAGGCGATCGTCGTCAAGCAGGACAGCGCGCTGCGCACGCTCGCCGATCTCAAGGGCCGGCGTATCGCGGTCACCAAGGCGGCCGGCAGCCACTACCTGCTGCTTGCCGCGCTCGCACGCGCGAAGCTCGCGCCCGCCGAGGTAGCGATCCATTACCTGACGCCCGCGGACGGCCGCGCCGCGTTCGAGCGCGGCAGCGTGGACGCATGGATCACGTGGGACCCCTATGTCGCGTCGGTCGACCGGAATCCCGACGTACGGATCCTGGCCGACGGCAACGGACTCGCGTCGTACCAGCGCTATTACCTCGCATCGAGCAGCTTTGCCGCCGCGCGCCCCGACGTCGTCCAGATTCTGTTCGACCAACTGTCGGTGGCCGGCGCGTGGCTGCGCGACCATCCGCAGGAGGCCGCGAACACGCTCGCACCGATCTGGGGGCTCGATGCCGCGACGATCGCGCGGGCGAATGCGCGACGCAGCTACCTCGTCCGCGCGGTGACCACGCAAAACTTCGGCGAACAGCAGAAGATCGCCGATACGTTCCTGGCGGCTGGACTGCTACCCGCCCGCGTCGATACGAGCCAGGCGCAGCGCTGGAATTTCGCCGCGAAGCGTGCGGAACCGGTCGGCGCGTGACGGGCTCGTGGCGCATTATTTTTATCGTCCCGAATGAAATTATGTTGACAGGCTCAATCAGCACGCTATAATTTCGGTCTTTCGCATCGCAGCAAGCGAAACGTGCCCAGGTGGCGGAATTGGTAGACGCACTAGGTTCAGGTCCTAGCGGTGGCAACATCGTGGAGGTTCGAGTCCTCTCCTGGGCACCATCTGTTTTCGAAAAGGTCGGCTTCTAGCCGGCCTTTTTTCATTTCAAGCCCAGGAAGCAAAGCGCCTGCGCGCTTTGCGCGAGGCCTCGAAAGGCTGCGCCTGCAAGCCTGTCGCATGCAGGCCCGAGCGGCAATCGCGATGCGCACCCAGCCGCAAATTCATCCGACAAATCCGAAATTCCGGGCCCACGGCGAGCCGCGTGTGCCCTGCCCGGCGCGCCTTCCCGGCCGCAACCGGGATTTCCCTAGGCTGACAGGTCGCCGCTCACACGGTTAAATAAATCAACGTGATTTATTTAATGCGCCGCCGCACGGCGCGCCATGGAAGGAGACGCCATGAGAAGCCCGCACTTCGGCCAGGGAAGCAATTCGGCCAACGTGCGCCGTTACAACGAGCGCCTGCTGCTGAAGACGCTGCGCCGCGCGGGCAGCGCATCGAAGGCCGATCTCGCCCGTCTCGCGAGCATGACGGGTACGGCGGTCGGCAGCATCATCGCATCGCTCGCCGACGCGAAGCTGATCCAGTTCGCCGGCCGCACCGAAGGCCAGCGCGGCCAACCCGCTTCGCTGATCCGTCTCGATCCGCGCGGCGCGTTCGGCATTGGCGTCCATCTCGACCGCATGCGCATCGAGACGGCGCTCGTCAACTTCGCCGGCGACGTGCTCGGCCGCCGCTCGCACGACACGCTGCTGCCCCCGCCCGCCGACGTGCTCGAAATCGTGCGTCGCGACATCGACGCGATGCAGGCCCTGCTCCCCGACCATGAACGCGCGCGCCTGACCGGCGTCGGCGTCGCGCAGCCGTACAACCTCGGCGCGTGGATGCGCGAGCTCGGTCTCGCGCCCGACACGTTTCACGCCTGGGAAGACGTCGATTTCGCGGCCGACCTCGGCCGCACGCTGTCGCTGCCCGTGTTCGGCGAAAACGACGGCAACGCGGCCGCGATCGCCGAACTGTTCTACGGATACGGCCGCCAGTGCGACGACTTCGTCTACCTGTTCATCGGGCCGGCGATCGGCGGCGGCATCGCGATCGACGGCGACTGCCTGCGCGGCGTGACCGGCAACGCGGGCGACATCGCGGTGATTCCCGTGCCGCCGAGCCGGCTGGCCTCCGCGCCGCCGCCGCGCGGCCCGTGGGACATCCTGCTCGCACGCGCATCGCTGCATGCGCTCGTGCGCCACCTGCGCCATCACGGCGAGACGGTCGAGAACCGCGCCGATCTCGAAGCATGCATCGCCCGCGGCCTGCCGGCCGTCGACGAATGGATCGACGACTGCGTCGACGCGCTCGCGCCGGCGTTGCGCGCGGTGCTGTGCGTGATCGACGCGCCGGTGGTCGTGCTCGACGCCGACACCGACGCGGGCCTGCTCGACGCGGTCACGACCCGCCTGCGCGCGGCGCTCGTGGCCACCGCGCCCGAGGCGCGCGGCACGCCGGTGCTCGTACGCGGCACGTTCGGCGCCGACGCCGGCGCGATCGGCGCCGCCACGCTGCCGATGTTTTTCAACTTCTCCCCGCGGGCCGGCATCCTCAAGGGCGCCCGCACCGATTCGCAGGAGGTCCACCATGTCGCGTTCTGAGTCGCCCCGTCCGCTGCTCGAAATGCGCGGGATCAGCAAGACGTTCCCGGCCGTACGCGCGCTCGACAACGTCAGCCTGACCGTCTATCCGGGCGAGATCCATTCGCTGATGGGCGAGAACGGCGCAGGCAAGTCGACGCTGATGAAGATCCTGTCGGGCGCATACCGCGCCGACGCCGGCGGCGAGATCCTGATCGACGGCGAACGCATCGACATCGACGGCCCGCTCGCCGCGCGCGATGCCGGCGTCGCGGTGATCTACCAGGAGCTGTGCCTGTCGCCGAACCTGACCGTCGCGGAAAACATCTACGTCGGCCGCGAACTGCGCCGCGGCAACCGGCGCTGGGGCACGATCGACCGCGCGGCGATGGCGCGCGGCTGCCAGGACGTGCTCGCGCGTCTGGGCGCCCCGTTCGGGCCCGACACGCTCGTCGACACGCTGTCGATCGCCGAACAGCAGCTCGTCGAAATCGCGCGCGCCGTGCACACCCGCGCCCGGATCCTCGTGATGGACGAGCCGACCACGCCGCTGTCGTCGCGCGAAACCGAACACCTGTTCCGACTGATCCGCCAGTTGCGCGAGGAAGGTCTCGCGATCATCTACATCAGCCACCGGATGGCGGAGATCTACGAGCTGTCCGATCGCGTGTCGGTGCTGCGCGACGGCACGTACGTCGGCACGCTGGAGCGCGAGGCGCTGTCGGCCGACCGGCTCGTCGGGATGATGGTCGGCCGCGACATCTCCGGTTTCTACAAGAAGGAACACGCACCGTACGACCCCGGCCATCTGCTGCTGTCGGTCCGCGACATCGCCGACGGCGCGCGCGTGCGCGGCTGCAGCCTCGATCTGCACGCAGGCGAGGTGCTCGGCATCGCGGGGCTCGTCGGCGCGGGCCGCACCGAGCTCGCGCGGCTGATCTTCGGGGCCGAGCCGCGCGTGCGCGGCGACGTGAAGCTCGGCGAGCGCACGTTCGGCGCGCATTCGCCGCGCGACGCGATCGACGCGGGCCTCGTCTACCTGACGGAAGACCGCAAGCGCCAGGGCCTGTTCCTCGACATGAGCGTGCGCGACAACATCAACATCTCGGTGTGCAACCGCGATGCCCGGCTCGGCGCGCTCGACCTCGCGCGCGGCGCCGAACGTGCGCGCGACGCCATCGCATCGCTGTCGATCCGCGTCCCGCACGCGAACGTCAACGTCGGCGCGCTGTCGGGCGGCAACCAGCAGAAAGTGCTGCTGTCGCGCCTGCTCGAGACGAAGCCGCGCGTGCTGATCCTCGACGAACCGACACGCGGCGTGGACATCGGCGCGAAATCCGAGATCTACCGGATCATCAACGAACTGGCCCGCGCTGGCGTGGGCGTGATCGTGATCTCCAGCGAGCTGCCGGAAATCATCGGCGTCGCCGATCGCGTGCTCGTGATGCGCGAAGGCGAGATCGCGGGCGAACTCGGCGGACACACGCATACGCCGATCACGCAGGAAGCGATCATCGCGCTCGCCACCGGCTCGCAGGCCGAACTGGCCGACGCGCACTGAGCCGCCCTTTTCATTTCACTCTTACCTTCAGGCTACCGAAATGATCAACCCGACCAAGCAGCGGAACCTCGCTTCCGCGACCGCCCAACCGGTCGCCAACCGCACGCCCCTGATGCGCGGCGCCGATCATCGCGCCCGCATGCAATCGCTGATCCGCACGGCCGGCATGCTGCCGGTGCTGCTGGTCCTGTGCGTCGGCTTCGGCTTCCTGACCGACGGCTTCTTCACGTTGCAGAACCTGTCGATCGTCACGCAGCAGGCGTCGATCAACATCGTGCTCGCCGCCGGCATGACGTTCGTGATCCTGACGGGCGGCATCGACCTGTCGGTCGGCTCGGTGCTCGCCGCCGCGGCCGTCGCGGCGCTCATCGCGTCGACCATTCCCGGCTGGGGCTGGCTCGGCGTGCCGTTCGCGCTCGCCGTCGGCCTCGTGTTCGGCGCGATCAACGGCGGGCTGATCTCGTTCCTGCGCCTGCCGCCGTTCATCGTCACGCTCGGCGCGATGACGGCCGTACGCGGCGTCGCGCGCCTGATCGGCAACGACACGACCGTGTTCAACCCGCAACTGCCGTTCGCGTTCATCGGCAACGGCTCGATCCTCGGCGTGCCGTGGCTCGTCGTGATCGCGTGCGCGGTGATCGCGATCTCGTGGTTCATCCTGCGCCGCACGGTGCTCGGGATGCGCATCTATTCGGTCGGCGGCAACCCGGAAGCCGCGCGCCTGTCGGGCATCAACGTGCGGGCGATCCAGATGTTCGTGTATGCGGCGTCGGGCCTGCTCGCCGGCCTCGGTGCGGTGATGTCGGCCGCGCGCCTGTATGCGGCCAACGGCCTGCAGCTCGGCCAGTCGTACGAGCTCGATGCGATCGCCGCGGTGATCCTCGGCGGCACGAGCTTCGTCGGCGGCGTCGGTTCGATCGTCGGCACGCTGATCGGCGCGCTGATCATCGCGGTACTGACCAACGGCCTCGTGCTGCTCGGCGTGTCCGACATCTGGCAGTACATCATCAAGGGGCTGGTGATCATCGGCGCGGTCGCGCTCGACCGCTATCGCCAGCGCGACTCGGCCCGTACCTGACACGCTTGCCTCACCGCGCATTTCTTGTCGCGCATTCGTTATCGTTCAACCATCGGCGCGCAGGCAGGTCCTCCTGCGCCCGTTCGCCAACAGACCTCTCGGAGACACAACGACATGTTCAAGCACACCGCCGCCCTGACCGCCGTCGCCTGCGCACTCGCCTTCGGCGCCACCGCCGCCCAGGCAGCCGACAAGCCGCTGAAATCGATCGGCGTCACGGTCGGGTCGCTCGGCAATCCGTACTTCGTCACGATCGTGAAAGGCGCCGAAGCACGCGCGAAGCAGCTCAACCCGAATGCGAAAGTCACGGCCGTATCGGCCGACTACGACCTGAACAAGCAGTTCACGCAGATCGACAACTTCATCTCCGCGCACGTCGACATGATCCTGCTCAACGCGACCGACCCGAAGGCGATCGAGCCGGCGGTGAAGAAGGCGCAGGCGGCCGGCATCACGGTCGTCGCGGTGGACGTCGCGGCGGCCGGCGCGAACGCGACCGTGCAGACCAACAACGTGAAGGCCGGCGAACTCGCGTGCGACTACCTCGCGAAGAAGCTGAACGGCAAGGGCAACGTGATCATCGAGAACGGCCCGCAGGTGTCGGCCGTGATCGACCGCGTGAACGGCTGCAAGACCGTACTCGCGAAGAACCCGGGCATCAAGCTGCTGTCGAGCGACCAGGACGGCAAGGGCTCGCGCGAAGGCGGGATGAATGCGATGCAGGGCTACCTGACGCGCTTTCCGAAGCTCGACGGCGTATTCACGATCAACGACCCGCAGGCGATCGGCACCGACCTCGCGGCGAAGCAGCTGAACCGCCCGAACATCGTGATCACGTCGGTCGACGGCGCACCCGACATCGAGGTGGCGCTGAAGTCGAACACGCTCGTGCAGGCGTCGTCGAGCCAGGATCCGTGGGCGATGGCGCAGCAGGCCGTCAACGTCGGCTACGGGATCATGAACGGCCAGAAGCCGGCCAATCCGATGATCCTGATCGAGCCGACGCTCGTGACGCGCGACAACGTGAAGACCTACAAGGGCTGGAGCTCCCCGCGCTGATCGCGGCGCCCGCGCCCGCCCGCCCGCGAGGCCGGGCGGTGCCGGGCCGCGTCTGCGCGCGCGACGGCCGGCACTGCCCGCCTGTTCAGATCAACCGCTGTACGGCCGCGTGCGATGCCGCGGCACAAGGTTTCCCCATGACGACGACGTTTCCCCGCCTGATCGTGTTCGGCGAAGCGCTGACCGACTTCATCCGCGACGACGCGCAGCACTGGCGCAGCATCGCCGGCGGCTCGTGCTGGAACGTCGCGCGCGTCGGCGCGCGGCTCGGCGCGCCGACCGCCTTTGCCGGCACGGTCAGCCGCGATACCTTCGGCGACGAGCTGATGCGCAAGAGCGCCGACGCGGGGCTCGACATGCGCTTCATCCGGCAGGTCGACCGCGCACCGCTGCTCGCGATGGTCGTGTCGAAGCAGCCGCCCCACTATTTCTTCATCGGCGAAAACAGCGCCGATCTCGCGTTCGATCCGGCCGACTTGCCGGCCGGCGCCTTCGACGCGGCCGACATCGTGCACGTCGGCTCGCTCGGCGTCGTGCGCGAGCCGCTCGCGTCGCGCCTGATCGAACTCGCGCAGGCCGCGCGGGCGGCCGGCAAGCGGATCTCGTTCGATCCGAACTTCCGCGCGCCGATGGCCGCGCCGTCGTACCGCGACACGCTGCGCCGGCTGAGCGCGCTCGCCGACTGGATCAAGGTATCCGACGAGGACCTGAGCGGGCTCTTTCCCGAACTCGACGAAGCGGCCGCGCTCGCGCAACTGCGTGCATGGGCGCCCGACGCGACGATGCTCGTCACGCGCGGCGCAGCCGGCATGCAACTGCTGCATCGCGATACCGTGCTGTTCCAGCCCGCGTTCCCGACCGAGGTCGCCGACACGGTCGGCTGTGGCGACGCGAGCATCGGCGGCTGGCTCGCGAGCCAGCTCACCCGGCCCGACGCGTCGGCAGCCGAGCATCTGCGCTACGCGGCCGCTTGCGCGGCCGTCGTCTGCGAGCATGCGGGCGCCTATGCGCCGACGGCCGCGGAAGTGGCCGGCATGATCGAGCGCACCGGCGCCGGCGCCGCGCTTTCGCAATAGACGGCGCCGACGCGCGGCGCGGGCGGTGCGTCGAGCGCCGCGAAATGATCGGGCTGCGGCGAGTCGGCGTCGGGGCGGATCGTCCTCGAGCCCCGTCAGCGCCTTACGCGTGATCGCGCGAGCCGTTGATCCATCACGACCGCGATACTCATCCGGTTGACGATCTCCGACATCCGCCACGTGCGCGACGCCGCGCTACGCGCGCAAATCGTCGCGTTCGAGGCGATGACGAATGTAAGGAATGCCGTCGTGCACGACGCTCACACGCCGCATGCCGAGCTTGCGCGCCACGTTCAGCGAGCCGCCGTTGGCCTCCGCGATATCGGCGATCACGCGCGGCAGGCGCAAGGTGTCGAACGCGTGCCGCACGACGGCCGCCGCGGCTTCGCTCGCGATGCCGCGCCCCCACGTCGCCCGCACGAGCCGCCAGCCGATCTCGACGTCGCGCGAGCCGTCCTTGTAGTCGGGAATCAGCAGGATCCAGCCGACGAACACCTCGGGCGCGGCCTTCTCGAAGATCGACCAGTAACCGAGGCCCGGCGGATAATCGCGCGTGATCCGGTGCGTGACGAAGCGGCGATGCTCGACGGGGTCGTGCCACGGGCCCGCGATATGCCGCGTGACCTCGGGATCGCGATCCATCTCGAGGCATGCATCGAGATCGGCCAGCACACGTGGACGCAGCCACAGCCGCGCGGTTTCGAGCACGGGCAACGGGGCGGCGGAATGGTCGTTCATCCGGACTCCTGATTCGGTGACGATGCGCATCGAATGCATTACAGAACTGATACAAAAAGCCTTCCGGAATGATACAGGCACCTGTCGCGTGCCTCGCTCGGTGCCGTTTCCGTTTCCGAAACAGTGCATTTCGTAGGGATTATTCCCGATTCGGGCGTATCGCGCCCCACGTCGCGCGGTGCACAAGCCTACACTCGATCAGTGCGCCCGCACCGCGCGCGAGCGGGCCGGCATCCGCATGCCTGTCGCGAGCGCGCAAGCCAACGAGGAGACCCGGACATGAGCTGGACCCGCGAGCAACGCAACGTCACGATCGCCGCCTACCTTGGCTGGACGCTCGATGCGTTCGATTTTTTCCTGATGGTTTTCGTGCTGAAGGACATTGCCGCTGAATTCGCGTCGACGATCCCCGCCGTCGCGTTCGCGCTCACGCTCACGCTCGCGATGCGCCCGCTCGGCGCGCTGATCTTCGGCCGGCTCGCCGATCGCTTCGGTCGCCGCCCGACGCTGATGGTCAACATCGCGTGCTATTCGCTGCTCGAACTTGCGTCGGGTTTCGCGCCGAGCCTGACCGCGCTGCTCGTGCTGCGCGCGCTGTTCGGCATCGCGATGGGCGGCGAATGGGGCGTCGGGTCCGCACTGACCATGGAAACCGTGCCGACCCACGCGCGCGGCGTCGTGTCCGGGCTGCTGCAGGCCGGCTATCCGAGCGGCTATCTGCTCGCGTCGGTCGTGTTCGGCCTGTTCTACCAATACATCGGCTGGCGCGGGATGTTCATGGTCGGCGTGCTGCCCGCGCTGCTCGTGCTGTACGTGCGTGCGCACGTGCCCGAATCGCCGGCGTGGAAACAGATGGAGAAGCGAGCGCGCCCGAGCCTCGGCGCCACGCTGAAGCAGAACTGGAAACTCACGCTCTACGCGATCGTGCTGATGACCGCATTCAACTTCTTCTCGCACGGCACGCAGGATCTCTATCCGACCTTCCTGCGCGAACAGCATCACTTCGATCCGCATACCGTGTCGTGGATCACGATCGTGCTGAACGTCGGCGCGATCGTCGGCGGCCTGGCGTTCGGCGCGATCTCGGAGCGGATCGGCCGGCGCCGCGCGATCTTCATCGCCGCGCTGATCGCGCTGCCCGTGCTGCCGCTGTGGGCGTTCTCGAGCGGCGCGATCGCGCTCGCCGCCGGCGCGTTCCTGATGCAGATCTCGGTACAGGGCGCGTGGGGCGTGATACCGGTTCACCTGAACGAGATCTCGCCCGACGAAATCCGCGCGACCTTCCCCGGCGTCGTCTACCAGCTCGGCAACCTGCTCGCGTCGGGCAACGCGACGATGCAGGCGTCGCTCGCCGTATCGAACGACAACAATTACGGCTTTGCGCTCGCGCTCGTGGCCGGCATCGTCGCCGTCGCGATCGCCGTGCTGATCCTGTTCAGCCGCGAACGGCGCGGCATCGACATGACGCAATCGGTCAATACGCGTAGCACCGTCGGGTGAACCCGCGCGTTGCGGCACCGCATCATCGCTCGCGCCCCGCCCGGCCGCGAGCGGATGCCGCGCTTTCCGCACTTGCACATCGAACTAGAGGAATTGGTCCAGATTCCGCGCTTGCCCCCTCCACCCGCGTTTTTTTATCTTAATAAAAACGACTGTTTGAATCGAACAATCAAAATCACCTGTTCGCGGCCGGGAAACCGGCATGGGAGGCGGAACATGGCAGTAAGTCAGGAGGCACGGCCATCTTCGGGACGGCCGTCCGGGGCACGGTCATCCGGCACGCGGCAGACCGGCGGGACGAAGGCCCGCATTCTCGATGCGGCCGAGGATCTGTTCATCGAACATGGCTTCGAGGCGATGTCGATGCGGCAGATCACGTCGCGCGCGGCGGTCAATCTCGCCGCGGTCAACTACCACTTCGGCAGCAAGGAAGCGCTGATCCACGCGATGCTGTCGCGCCGGCTCGATCAGTTGAACCAGGAACGCCTCGGCATCCTCGACCGCTTCGACGCGCAGCTCGGTGCGCACATCACCTGCGAGCACGTGCTCGGCGCGATGTTCATTCCGGCGCTGAAGGCGTCGCGCAACCCCGAACGCGGCGGGCCCGGGTTCCTGCGGCTGATCGGCCGCGCATACACCGACCCTTCGCCGTTCGTGCGCAACTTCCTGACCGCGCACTACGCGAGCGTCGCGGGCCGCTTCTTCGACGCCTTCCAGCGCGCGCTGCCGCACCTGCCGCGCACCGAGCTCGGCTGGCGGCTGCACTTCGCGATCGGCGCGCTGTCCGGCGCGCTCGCGGGCGCCGAAACGGAAAGCCTGATCGACGAATTCTCGCAAGGCCGCACGATGAACGACGTGCAGATGATCGCCCGGCTGTCGTCGCTGATCGTCGCCGCGCTGAAGGCGCCGATGCCCGACAGCGCGCAACTGTCGATCTTCGCGGCCGTGCTCGACGACGCGGGCGCAAGCGAAGCGTTCGGGCTGCCGCAGTCGTGCGCGGCGACGACCGCCGAGACGGCCACGCTGCATTCCACGAACTGAGCGCGCGAGGCCAACGCGCGGCTGCCTGTTCACGATTTGATTGATACGCGCGGTCAGGCGCGGCGTCGAGACGCCCGCGCCGGCCGGCCGCGAAGCACGGGGCATGGGCACGCGCTGACGCGCGGCCCTCGCCGAGAGCCAAGACCGGAGACACGTCATGTCATCTTCCGCAGCACCCACCTCGGCCCAGCTTCCGCCGAACACCGACGGCATCTGGTACGCGTCGTACCCGCCCGGCGTCCCGCACGAGATCGACGTCACGCAATACGCGTCGCTCGTGCAGTTCTTCGACGAATGCACGACCCGCTTCGCCGAGCGCGTCGCCTACGTGAGCGCCGGCGCGTCGATGACCTACCGCACGCTCGCGCGGAAGGTCGACGCGTTCGCGTCGTATCTGCAAAGCCTCGGCGTGAAGCCCGGCGACCGCGTCGCGATCATGCTGCCGAACACGTTCCAGTATCCGGTCGCGCTGTTCGGCGCGCTGAAGGCCGGTGCGATCGTCGTCAACGTGAATCCGCTCTATACCGTGCGCGAGCTCGCGCACCAGTTGAAGGACAGCGGTGCGCAGACGATCGTCGTGTTCGAGAACTTCGCGCGCACGCTGCAGGACGCGCTGCCCGAAACGCAGGTGAAGCACATCGTCGTCACCGCGCTCGGCGACCTGCTCGCCGACGGCTTCAACGCGAAAGGACGCCTGATCAATTTCGTGCTGAAGCACGTGAAGAAGCTCGTGCCGGCCTACCACCTGCCGCAGGCGATCCGGCTGCGCTCCGCCCTCGCGCTCGGCGCGCGCGGCAAGCCGCAGCCGGTGCCGACCACGCGCGACGATCTCGCGTTCCTGCAGTACACGGGCGGCACGACCGGCGTCGCGAAAGGCGCGATGCTCACGCACGGCAACCTGATCGCGAACCTGCTGCAGGCGAAGGCCTGGATCGCCGACCAGGTGTCGGGCGAGATCGAAACCGTGCTCACGCCGCTGCCGCTCTATCACATCTATTCGCTGACGGTGAACGCGTTCATCTTCATGGGGCTCGGCGGGCGCAACATCCTGATCGCGAACCCGCGCGACATGAAGATGGTGATGAAGATCATCCGCCACGAGACGTTCACGGGAATCACCGGCATCAACACGCTGTACAACGCGTTCCTCGACAACGAGGAATTCCGCAAGCGCGACTTCTCGAAGCTCAAGCTCGCGATGGCGGGCGGGATGGCGATGCAGCGCGCGGTCGCGGAGCGCTTCCAGCAAGTGACGGGCCGGCCGGTGGTCGAAGGCTACGGCCTCACCGAATGCTCGCCGATCGTCACGATGAACCCCGTGGACCTGAACGACATGGCCGCGTTCAGCGGTTCCATCGGCCTGCCCGCGCCGTCGACCCTCGTGCGCTTTCGCCGCGAGGACGGCACCTGGGCCGCCATCGGCGAGCCCGGCGAGCTGTGCGTGCACGGCCCGCAGGTGATGCGCGGCTACTGGCAGCGCCCCGACGAGACGGCCAAGGTGCTGGATGCCGACGGCTGGCTCGCCACCGGCGACATCGGCGTGATGGACGAGCGCGGCTTCATCCGCCTCATCGACCGCAAGAAGGACATGATCCTCGTGTCGGGCTTCAACGTGTATCCGAACGAGATCGAGGAAGTGCTCGTGATGCATCCCGGCATCAGCGAGGCCGCGGCGATCGGCATTCCGGACGCGGTACAGGGCGAGCGGATCAAGGTGTTCGTCGTGCGCCGCGACCCGTCGCTGACGACCGAGGACGTGCTCGCCCACTGCCGCAAGAACCTGACCGGCTACAAGATGCCGAAGTTTGTCGAGTTCCGCGACGCACTGCCGCAGACGAACGTCGGCAAGATCCTGCGCCGCGCGCTGCGCGACGAGGAACTCGCCAAACTCAATGCCGCGAAGCAGAGCTGAACGATCCATCGCTCCGGGAGACGCTGTCGATGAACGAAGGAATGAAACGCCGCGCGCGGCATGCCGCGGCGGCAGCCATCGCGGGCGTGCTGTCGCTCGCACAGGCAGGACTGCACGCACAGGAGACGGCAGGCGCCGCGAGCGCGGCACAGGAAGTCGCGCTGCCGGCAGACCTCGCGAAGGTCACGCACGAGCCGCTCGCGCAACAGGCGCGCTGGCTGCGCACGGCGGCCCAGCGCGGCACGCTCGCGCAACTCGACGACGCGACGCTCACGGCGCTCTTCAAGGCGCTGGACCCGCTCGCCGTGCCGCTTTACATCCGCAACGGCCCGAACGGCTATCCGTCCTACCAGTTCACGATGGTGCGCCAGGAGCGTATCAGCGGAAAATGGTCCGACACGCCCGACCGCATGCTCGTGAAGACGACCCGCGAACCGCTGCGCGTGTATGCGAAATGGCTGCCGGGCGGCGCGCATGCCGGACAGGAGACGATCTACGACACGACGCAGCGCAAGGACGAGATGTATGGCCACCTCGGCGGCCTGCTCGGCAAGATTCCGCTGTGGACAGCGATCGACGGCGCGCTGGCGCGCGCCCAGTCGAATCATCAGGTGAAGGATCTCGGCACCGAATTCATCGCGAACCTGTACCTGACCGAAGGGAAGAAATACCTGGAAGCCGGCGTGCAGCGCCCGACGGATGTGGAAGCCAGGACGATCGGCGGCGTGCGCGTCGTCGCGCTCACCTACGAAACGCCGACCGGGCGGCCGCAGTTCTATGCGAAAAAGGAAGTGCTCGGGCTCGATCTGCACGCACCCTATTTCCGGACCGTCGAATCCTATGACAACGACGGCAGGATCTTCGAGCGGATCGTCATCGAGAAAATCGCGCCGACGCCGCTCGACGACACCGCATTCGACCCGAAAAATCCCGACTACGCGTTCTGACGCGCGCTGGCGGGGCCGGTGTCGGGCTCAGTCGTCATCGTCGTCGTGGTGCCGATGCCGGTGCTTGTAGTAGTGCTTGCGCCACTTGCGGTAGCGATCGTCGTCGTCATCGCCGTAATAGCCATACCCGTAGGCCGGATAGGCGACCACGGCGGGTTGCGGCGCCACATAGACCGGCGCCGGCTCGACATAGACCGGCGCGACTGGTACGCCGATGCCGACCGACAGGTCCACATGGCCCGCCATTGCACTGCCCGAAACGAGCAACGCCATGCTCCCGATCATCCCTGCCACTTGCCTCTTGTTCATGCTCCGCATCCCTGATCAGCCGGCCCGCCCGGCTCGCGCGACCAATGTAAGCGCGGTGTGCGCGCCAAGGTGATACGGGGCGGCGAGAGTCGTAACGCGACGTAACCGAACGGCTTTCGCCGTTCGGCCGAATCGCGAAAATGCGCTGGAACGTCTATAGTGGGTTACGGTTCGACACAATCACGACTGCGCGCTTCCCTATCGAACAAGGTAGAATTCCGCCAAACACCATGTGGACGAACACGCCACACACACGCACAACATATTCTCTGACGCAGGCTCCTGCCGCACCTCAATGGCCAATCCCGCAGAATCCCATCCGCAAAACGACTTCATTAATTCGGCGCGCAAGGAACGTAAGCGTGTTGAAATCTATCTCGTCAACGGCATTCGTCTGACGGGGTGCATCGAGTCGTTCGACCAGTATCTGGTGATGCTGCGCACCCCCGTGGGTCTGCAAGGCATCTACAAGCGTGCGATTTCCACGATCCAGCTCGACACGGGCGGCTCGCGCCCGGGCGGCGGCCCCCGCGGCCCGCGCACCGGTGGTCGCCCCGGCGGCCGTGAAGGCGGCGGGCACAGCCCGTACGGCTCGCACGGCGGCCCGCGCGAATCGCGCGGCGACGGCGGCTACGGCTCCCGCGAGCCGCGTGAAGGCTACGGTTCGCGCGAACCGCGCGAGGGTTACGGCTCGCGTGAGCCGCGCGAAGGCTATGGCGCGCCGCGTGAACCGCGCGAAAGCTACGGCGCGCCGCGCGATGCCGGCGACGCATCCGGCAACGCCGCACCGTCGGATTCCCGCGGCGGCAACGGGCCGGTCATCGTGACGCGCCGCCGGCGAATCGTGCCGGACGGCCAGTAAAACAAAAAGGGCAAGCCAACCGGCTTGCCCTTTTCACTTGTACGACCGGCGTACGACCGGCGCGGCACGTCGCCGCACCGCCGCTACCGCGTTCAGCGTGCCGTCGTCGGCAGGCCCGCGTTGGCCTCGCGCTGCAGCGAACGCACCTGCTGCTGCAACGCCCGCAGTTGCGCCTGAAGCTGGGCCTGTTGCGCCTGCAGCGCCGCCGTTTCGCTCCGCACGCTCTTCTGGCGATCCGCCACCGCCGCCTGCTGCTGGCGGGCGATCGAGATGTCCGCCTGCAGGCGCCGCGCGCGGTTCTGCGCGACTTCGATCTGCTTGTCCATCTGCGCCTTCTGCGATTCCAGCTTCGCCGCCCGCAGTTCGTCGACGGCCAGCCGCTCGGCCTGGCGCGAGAAATCGCGATAGATCGCTTCCGCCCGCGTTTCGTCGTAAGTCTTGATCACGCGCCAGAACGCCTTCTGCTGGAACAACGCGACGAAGTACGCACCGTCCTTGACGTTGAACAGCAGGCTCGCGCCGTAGCTGCCGTTGTAGCTTGTGCGCATTTCCGTCAGCGAATGCGCCTGGATCTGGCGCTGCAAGTCGTCGACCGTGCTCGGCCCCGTCGTCTCGCCGGCCTGCGGCTGCACCGACGTCTGCGCCTGCGAGTCGATCACCGGAATCGCGGCCACCGGCGCCGACGCCGGCTGCACCGCCGACGAATCGCTGCCTGCCAGCCCCTGCGCGAACGCGCCGTGCATGCCTCCCACCATCGCGAGCACTACGCTCACCCGCCCCAACCCCGTCATATGGCTCATGAAGTTTTATTCCCGCCCGAGTCGTTGTAATTCACCGCGATTTTATCTCATTAATTACTCGCTTTCGCGGGTCTCGGGCTCTTCGTCGAAGATCTGGTATTTGCGCATTTTTTCCCACAACACCTTGCGGCTGATGCCGAGCTGCTGGGCCGTGTCCTGACGCCGCCAACCGTTTGCGTCGAGCGCCGCGATCACGCGATTGCGCTCGTTCATGTCCCACTTGCTGCGATCGACGAACACCTCGGCCGCGCTCTCCGCCGGCACCGGCTGGGCCGAACTACGTGCGTGCGCGATCAGCCGCTGCAGCCGCGCGGCATCCCAGCCGCCCGTCTGCCGCACCGTCACGCCGACGCGCTCGGCGAGGTTGCGCAGTTCGCGCACGTTGCCGGGGAAGTAGCTGTCCGCGACCGAATCCGTGAGCCAGTACGGCAGATCGGACAATTCGGCGAGCCGCTCCGCGCCGACGACCTGCGCGACGAACGACTTGAACAGCGCGATCTTGTCCACTGCACCACGCTCCTCCAGCGACGGAATGCTCAGCTCGATCACCGCGAGCCGGTAGTAGAGATCAGCGCGGAACAGCCCATCCTTCACGAGCTGCGGCAGTTTCTTGTTGCTCGCCGCGACCAAGCGGAAATCGACCTTGACCGGCGCCGTCGCGCCGACCCGCAGCACGGCGCCGTCCTCGAGCACGCGCAGCAGCTTGACCTGCTGGTACAGCGGCAGATCGCCGACTTCGTCGAGGAACAGCGTGCCGCCGGCCGCCTGCTCGAAATAGCCTTTATGCGCAACAACCGCGCCGGTGAACGATCCTTTCGCATGGCCGAAGAACAGCGATTCGAACAGGCCGTCGGGAATCGCGCCGCAGTTCACCGGCACGAATTCGCCGTGCCGGTAGCGTGAATGCTTTTCGTGCAGCAGTTGCGCGATGCGCTCCTTGCCGACGCCGGTTTCGCCGTGCAGCAGCACGTTGGTGTCGCAGTCGGCGAACGTATCGACTTCGTGCAGCAGCGCCTGCATCGATTCGGAGTGCGCGACGAGTTCCGACGGCTGCAACGTTTCGGCCGCGTGCGCGCGCAGTTGCGTGACGAGCTTGCCGATCATGCCGCGCAGTTCGGCGCACGTGAAGTCGAGCGGCAGGATGTGCGAATACTCGGGCGGATACTGCGACGCGTCGTGGTCGCGCGCGGCGCCGACCCAGACCACCGGCATGCCGATGTTGGCCTGCCAGTCGCGCAGGAATGCCGCGCCGCCTTCGATCATCGTCACGCTGATGATCGCCAGCGACCGCCGCAACGCGGCGCGCTCGGGCGAGACCGTCGCGTTGTCGGCACGGATCACTTCGACGTCGAAGCTCGCCATGCATCGGGCGACACGGTCGACGATGTCCGCCTTGCCTTCCCAGACGTACAGGTCGAGCTCTTCGATTGCGGGCGTGGTTCTCATGTTTCGGGTGCGGCTTCAGTAATTGACGGGTTGCGTGGCGCGGCGGACCAGTAGCCGGATGCAGGCGGCCATACCGCCTGCTTCGGTAACGGCACGTTCAGGTGTTCATTGAACCAGCATGGGATCGCCGCATTTGATCGAATCCGGTGTGTTGGTGACATAGGCATTCCCCAGGCTCAGGCCAAGGAGTCCCGTGACGGAAGTCAGGAGCGAATCGATCGGTTGCAGGAGCAGCGGAACGAGTGTGTTCCCGAGCGCGCTCAGAAGCGGACCTAGCAGCTTACTCAACACCTGACTCAGTACTCCGCTCAGATCGATGCCAACTGCCTTCAACGCCGCAAGCAGTCCACTGTCACCCAGCGTCAACGACACCGTCAGACCGTTATTCGTGATGCCTGTCACTGCGGGCGACAGAAACTGGTCCGTTCCGACGCCCAATGCGTACGGCGCCGGCGGATTCGGCGCAGCGGACGACTGCGGCCCGGGATACGAGAACAGCAACTGCGTCGGACTTTGGTTAGCGACGGGCACTGTCGTCATTTGCCCGGGCCGCAAGCCAATGTTGACCGAAATTGCGTTCAGGTCGACGATGCCGAGCGTCAGGGTCTTGACCAAGACCGCCAGCGTGGACGATAACCCGCCAAGGTTCAGCAGATTGAGCAGGCTGCTTAGATTGACGGACACCAGTTGAATCGGAGCCGCGCTGCTGTCGGGCGAATAACCCGACGGCGCAGAGAGATTGATCTTCGTACTTGAAGAACCACCGACATAGACGGCGACGATGCCGGTCTGTACGTTCACTGTCGCACTTTTCGTACCGTTCGCAGAACAGCTGACAGACGCCAAGCCGGCCGTGGCGGGCGCCACGTATGCCGTAATCGGCAATTGAACGGCGGCAAGCGGCGTCGCGCTACCCGACGGGCAACTGCCCCCCGGAAAGACCAACCCGCCAGTAGGGCAGCTCGACAGCAGCGAGATCGACGTATTGAGGAACACGTTGCCCTGCGCGGTCGACGTGTTCGTCGTGCAATCGGATGTTCCGCAATTCGATGGCCCGGGCTGACCGCTCGCAGTGGACGGCGGATTGGCCCCCAACTTGACTGAACCCGAGACGGTCACGTTCAGCAGCGGTGACAGCACCGTAGGCGTCTGAACCGTGACGCTCGGAATGTCGACTGAATTCGTGCCGTTCGCGATCTGCAACGCCGTCGACAGCAAGCCGAGCGCATTGACGCTGGCGTTGACGGCGGAGCTTCCCGTCGCGGTCGCGGCGGAAACGAGTTGACCGAGCGCGATCTGCGGGCCGCCGCAGGCTCCGCCCGGACAAAGGGCGATGACAAGTGCGTTCAGCACCTTCAGGTTCGCCGCGGCCACGCCTTGCTGCGTCGCTGCCTGCACCGCGGCATTGGCCAGTTGACCGAGCGTCACGGTGCCGTTCAGCACGCCCGTACTGGTGCCGACCGGGAGATTGGCCAGAATGCCGGCCAGCTTCAAGTTGACTTGTGCGAGCCCCTGATAGTCGACCAGTTGAAGATTCAGCGCATTGTCGTTCGATCGGGTCAGCGCCTTGAGCAATTGGTTGGCCAATCCACCGTTCAACGCTGCAAGCGACGTGGTCAGCGTAAAAGTGTCGGTGGGTACGCTCTTGGCAATGGCAGATCCGCCAATCGTGACGCCACCGCGAAAAACCCCGTCGACCGGCTCGGTCACCGTGACGCAAACGGCGTTGATCGACTGGCCATTGACCGCTCCGGCCGACAGACCCGCGCACTGGTTTCCGCTGATCGGGTCACCCGACACCGGTGTGAACTGCGCGCTGCCACTGCCCTGGGGCGCGGTCCAGATGCCGCACGACACGGAAACTTTCGAACCCGCCGGCAATGCATTCGTCGCCGGGTTCGCGATTTGACTGGCTGCGGTCCTCGCCGCCTGGCAAGTCGAGTCGGTCGTGACCTGAGAGACCGCCGACAACGCGGCCAGATCGGCCGCGGCTTGCATCCGGCGTCTTTCGGCATAGAAATGACCGACGTCGATCGCACCCAGGATAATGATCGCGGCCAGCGTCCAGATCGTCGCCACGATCGCGACGCCACCGCGCTGGCGACTTCCGCCGGGACTGCCGGCGCTCACCCGCCGCCCCGCGTGCGATTGATCTGCGCGCATGGTCATCCCGCTTATTGCGCGCCCTGCCCGCCGCCCGACATGCCACCCACTGCGCCGAGTTGCGAACTCATCGAATCCGGAATCTTGTTCTTGAACGAATCCAGATAGCGCTGGTACGCAAGCGACGCGACGTCGCCGAACACAGGTTGCGTCGGGGCCGCCGCGCGGTTGTCGCGTTGCATCGCGAGCCAGTCTTTGGTCGAGCGGCCGACCTCGGACGCACCCAGTGTCACGGCGTCTTGACCGTATGCGGCAGCAGAACCCGTTACGATGCAGACGATAGCGGCCAGCGCCGCCATCCGCCCCGCGCGTGCGCTTCGATTGTGTGCGTTGTCGTTCATATCGTTCCCCGATAGCTGTTCATTGCGCAAACCGTTGCAGCAGCGGCACAGTCTGGTCGTAACCGAAGTTGTTCGCCATCGGCGTGATCGCCGTCGTCGCGCCGGGCCGCGACACCACCGGCGGCGTCGCGATCGCGCGCTGCTGCGCACGCACTGCCGCGGCAATCTTCGCGGCATCACCATTGATGTCCTTGCGAATTTCCGGCGGCAGATGCTGCTGGTTCATCAGCCGTTGCGCATCCTGCGCACGTCCTGCCGCAAACAGATACAGCACAAGGTTGCTGACGATTTTTGGATTGCGCTGATCGAGTTCGGCAGCTTTCATCAGCGGCACTCGCGCGCCGACGACGTCGCCGCTGCGCAACTTCGCATAAGCAAGGTCGGACAGTAGCGACGGATCCGTCGGCGCGAGCTCCGACGCTTGCGTCAGCGCTTGCACCGCACGGTCGAAATCGCCTGCGGCGCCCGCAAGCAACCCCAGCCCGCGATAGCCGCGTGCCGCAAGCGGCGTCTTCAGCAATTGTCCATACACAGCGGCACTTGCGGCCGGCTGGTCGGTCATCCGCAGCGCGTCCGCACGCAACAGGATCGATTCCGGCATGACACCGTATGTCTTGTCATATGCATCGATGTGCGCGAGCGACGCGTAATAGAGGCCCTGCGCTTGCATGCGCTGAATCAGACCGAGATACATCCCCGGCGTATCGGGCACGGATTGCTTCTGATCTGCTGCTTGCATCAGTGCCGCACGCTCGGTCTGCGCGCCGACGCCATACCCGCTTTCCTTGGTCGCGCATGCACCGAGCAGCAGCGCCGCCGCCAGCATGCCCGCCCGGGTTACCGCTTCGCCGATTCGCTTCATCGTCTGTCCTTCCATCCTTCAATGCTGCGACGACAACGCGCGCATCACCGCCAGCATGCCCGGTCCCGCCGTCACGATCAGCAAGGCCGGCAACAGCGTCAGCACCATCACGCCCGTCATCTTTACCGTCAATCTGCCGATCCGTTCGCGCAGCATCGCACGACGCGTCTCGCGCAAACGATCGCCGAACTGCTTGAGCGGTTCCTGCACCGCACCGCCATGCTTGTCGACCTGAATCATCAATCGCACGATCGCGCGCAAATCCTCGTTGTCGAATCCACTGGACAGCCGCTGCAGCGACTGCTCGCGCGTACGGCCCGCGGCGAACTGACGCTGCGCGATTCCCACCTCCGACGACAAGACCGGCAGCATCCCCCGAAAATCGTTCGTCACGACCTGCAGGCTTTGATCGAGCGACAGGCCGACGCCTTGCAGCAAGCGCAACATGTCGACGAGTAGCGGCAATTCGTCGACGACGCTCTGTCGCCGCGACGCGGCGCGGCGCTGCACGTAGAGTTTCGGCAGCATGAAGCCGAGCCCGAAGGCAGCGCACATGCCGACCATCCAGATGCTGCCTTTCATGCGCCCGCTCGCGAAAATCGCGAACAGCAGCGGCAACACGATCCCGCATGCCACCCGCGCGCTCAGAAACAGCCCACGCGTGCGTGCATCGACATACCCGCACTGCTCCAGCAGGCGACGATCCTCTTCCGCGACGGCATATTTGCCGAATCCGGTGTCCAGCCAGCGCATGCCTGCCGCCGACAGGCGATCCAGCCAACGTTCGACGCGCCGCCCGCGACGCGCGTTGGCTTTCGCCTGCGCATCGCCATCCTGCGCGGGCCGCGCTTTCGCCGCCTCCAGTGCAGCCATTCGCCGATCCAGCGCATCGACCAATGCTCGTTCCGCCCGCGCCGCGGCATTCGCACGTAACGTCACGGCCATCCCGAGGAGCAGCACCCCGAGCGCGCCCACGGCCAACGCAATCGCCCCGATCTGAGTTGCTGTCATAGCGTCACCTGAGCCGAGCCATTCGATACAACCATATGCTGCCGACCACTTGAGCCAGGAACGCGATCATGAGCAGCGACCGCCCGCTCGGATCGCCCCACATCCCGTACAGGTACTTCGGATTGGTCATCACGACAAAGCTCCCGATTGCGATCGGCAGCATGACGAGGACGAACGCGGACAGCCGCGTCTCCGACGACATCGCGGTCAATTCACGCTCGGCCTGCTCGAGATCGCGCATGAATACGGCCATCCGCTCGAGCATCACATCCGCACGACCGCCATATTTGACCGACAAACGCAACACCGACCCGACGAGCTCAAACTCTTCGGTCCGGTAGATCTTCGCGATGTGCATCATGGCGCGGTCGATCTCGATACCGCCGCGCAGCATCCGCGACACGACGTCGAGACAGCCGCGCAGCGGCTCCTCGGTCGTCAACAGTGACGACTGGAAAGCAGCCGGTACGCTGTTGCCCAGTGTCACGAGACGCACGATCCCGTCGAGGAACGACGGGATCTGCCGGACGATCTTCAGCCGTCGCCGCTGGATCCGCGACGCGAGCCAGACACCGAGTATCGCGCTACCGCAAATGATCGCCGCGCAACACGCCAGCATGCCGCCGTGACTGCCGGCGATGACCGCAGCCGCAACGAGCGCGGCAAGCGCGATGACCGCCTTGCCGCGCGCATCGTCTATCCCCGCACGGCTTGCGAGGTTGGACAGATATTCGGATGCGGTCGCATACCAGTGCACCCAAAAGGCATCCGACGATACCTTCCGTGCCGCTCCCGGCTGCTGTACGGCACGCACTGCACCAGCCGCCGGCGCACGCTTCGCCGGTGCGTCGACACGTGCGCCAGGCTCGAGCCGGCTGTCGATGAAACGCTTCGCGTCGGTCCTTACGCGCCGGGTCTGCGCGTGATGCCACAGCATCATCGCAGCCGCGACACACAGCATCGCGAGCGCCAGCGCCCACACCATCCCGCTATACATTGAAACCCCCGCCGCCGCGGCCGAACCCGCCACCGCCAAAGCCGCCGCCACCGAATCCGGCATCGCCGAACCCACCGCTCGTCAGCGTCTGACGGAAGCGCGCAAGCTTCGGTGAATGCGGATGAATGCCCAGGGTTTCCCAGTGATCGACTTCCTCGCCCTCCGGCGTCACCCGCGCTTCATAGCGGTAAAGCTCCTGGGTCGCGATGATGTTGTCGGACAGCCCGGTCACTTCGGTGATCGACAGAATCCGTCGCCGCCCGTTCGACAGGCGTCCGATCTGCACGATGAAGTCGATGGCGTTCGCGATCTGCCGACGCAGGCTCGACTCGGTGCCCTGGAAACCTGCAAAACCGGCAAGCATCTCGAGACGGTACAGACACTCGCGTGGAGAACTCGCGTGCACCGTGCCCATCGAGCCGTCGTGGCCTGTGTTCATGGCCTGCAGCATTTCCAGCACCTCGCCGCCGCGTACTTCGCCGACGATGATCCGGTCCGGACGCATCCGCAACGTATTGCGCAGCAAGTCGCGAATCGACACGATACCGGTGCCGTCGAACCCGCCCGGACGGCTCTCGAGCCGCACGACGTGCGGGTGGTTCAGCGACAACTCGGCCGTATCCTCGATCGTCACGACACGCTCGATTTCCGGAATATGGAACGCGAGCGCGTTGAGCAGCGAGGTCTTGCCGGAACTCGTACCGCCCGACACGAGAATGTTGCAGCGCGCCTCGACCGCCGCCTGAAGCAACGTGTTGATCTCTTCGTTGAATGTCCCGTTACCAAGCAGGTCGGACGGCTTCAGCGGATCCTTGCGGAATTTTCGGATCGACACGACCGGACCATCGATCGACAGCGGCTCGATCACGACGTTCACGCGTCCGCCGTCGGGCAGCCGTGCATCGACCATCGGATTCGACTCGTCGAGCCGGCGGCCGATCGGCGCGAGTATCCGCCGCACGATGCGCAACAGGTGCGCGTTATCGGTGAAACGCACCGGCAGCTTGGCAAGAATCCCGTGACGTGACACATACACGTCGTTGTAGCCGTTGATCAGGATGTCCTCGACCGCCGGGTCCGCCAGCAAATCCTCGATCGGGCCGAAACCCGCGAGTTCCTTCGTCAGCGCCTCCGCGATCGTCCGTACCTCGTTTTCATTGAGCGGAATGCGGCGCAGGCGCACGAAGCTGTCGATCTCGAGATCGACGAACTGGTTGATCGCCTGGCGGGACCATCTGCCGAACTCGGCGCCCAATTCTTCGATGCGCGTCAGCAAGTGTTCGTGCGCGGCATTCTTGATGTCGTGGAACTGCTGAGTCTGGGAGAACGGCGCTGCGCCGTCGGCAAATTGAATGTCGTGTGCCATCGCTTACGACCGCTTGGACAAGGGTTGAATGAAACGCTTCAGCGCGGACAGTCCAGACGCCGGACCGGGTGCAGCCGGACGAATCGACACGCCCGGCAGCCGCGCGGCGAGCGACTCGAGCGCGCGCACGTACGGATCGCGCTCCGCCATATCGACGATGAGTCGCCCCTGGTTTGCCGCATGACCGATCGCGACGCGGCGCGACGGCAACGTGCCGGCCAGCGACAGCCCGAGCCGCTCCGCGATCTGCCCGGGCGTCAGATCGAGCGCGGGGTCGTACTGGTTGACGACGAGCCGCATGCGATCGGTCTCGACACCCGCATCGCGCAGCCCGGTGAGCAAATCGGCCGCCGACACGATCGACGCGACACCCTGATCGCAGACGAGCCATGCTTCGTCGGCGGAGCTCGTGATTTGTGCAACGAATTCGCGGTTCGAAAAACCGCCGAGGTCGACGATCTGCTGATCGAAGAATGCGCGAAACCGGTTCAGCAAACCGGCGCACGACGCGTACGACACGTCGCGCAGCGCGCCAAGATCCGCCGGCAGCGTCGTCAACGCAACGCCGCTCTCGTGCCGGGTCAGCGCGGTATTCACGAAGGTCCTGTCGATGCGGCGCAGGTTGTGAACCGCATCGATGAAATGGAATTCACAGCGGGTATTCAGGAACAACGCGCCATCACCCGCTGGCAACCCGAGGTCGACGAGCGCGGTCTGGCGACCGGCCGGCGTCCCGCCGTTCGGCACGCCGCTCCCGTCCGGGCTCACCGAGCGCTTCTGCAACCATACGGCCAGATTCGCCGCGAGCGTGCTCACCCCCATGCCCGCACGCGCGCCGAGCAATGCAACGAGCTTGCCGTGGCGGCTCGCCGGCTCGCCGACGTTCTCCAGCAACCCGCGCGTGGTGCGCAAAGCATCTTCCGCCGGAGCCGACACGTCGATGAAATCGCGAACGCCGGCGCGCAAGGCAGCGAGCGTGCTCTCCGGCTGTGCGAGCGAACCCAGCGCGACGATCGGCAGCCCCGGATGCGTGGCGCGAATCGCAGCCGCGGCAATGCTCGCCGCCGTGCTGCCGTCGGAGAAATCGATAAAAACGAGCGTCGGATTGAGGCCCGTAATGCGTTGCGCCAGCACACCCGGATCGAGCGATGCGGCCTCGACCGCGCCGGCCGATACGAGCGTATCGGCCAGCCAGCGGACATGTGCCTCATGCTGCGACGCACAAACGAAATAGTCGGTCACGGCGGGTTCACACAATGATTGAATTCGCGCATTCATGTCGAACACCCCCGATTACACAAGGCGTGGCGTTGCATCGCAAGCCGCGAGACATTCCACTCATTTCGAAAATCCGGGAGCAGCGTCGGGCGACGCAACTCCGCCCAGATACGATTTCCAGACCGGCCCGTCGCGCTGCTCGGACAACTCGCCGGGCGTCGCGGGCAACACTGCACCCTTGGCAATCGGCGCAACGAGATGCGGCGTCACGATGATCAGCAGTTCCTTGTCGTTCTGCTGATAGCTCAGATTCTTGAAGAAGGACCCGATGATCGGCAGATCGCCGAGCAACGGCACCTTGCTCACGTTCGACATCGTCTGGCGATCGATCAGCCCGCCAATCACGAAGCTCTCTCCGTCGCCCAGTTCGACGGTCGTATCCGCGCGGCGCGTCGTAATGCCGGGCACTGCGACGCCGCTGATCGTCACGCTGTTCACGAAGTCGAGCTGACTCGATTCGGGCGCGACCTTCAGCGCGATCCGGCTCGGACTCAAGACCGTCGGCGTCAACGAGAGCCCGACGCCGTATTGCTTCCACTGGATCGCCGTCGAACCGAGCCCCTGCGGCGATGGCACCGGAATCTCGCCTCCCGCGAGGAAGCTCGCGCTCTGCCCGGACAGCGCGACCAGTGTCGGCTCGGCCAACACGCGCGCGAGATTGTTCGCCTCCAGCAGAGACAGGTCGGCAAAGATGCCGCGTCCGGCCGCGTTCACGACGAGGTTGAATGCGGACGCGACTGGCGATCCGAGCGTCGGAACGTATCCCCCGGTCCCCGGGCCCGACCCGCCGCTATAAGATTGCACGCCACCCGGCGAGAACGATCCGAACGAAAAGCCGTTGCTTTGCTTGAAGAAATTGAACCCGACCTGCTTGAGCACCGAACGGCTGAATTCGACGACCCGCACATCGACTTGCACGACGCTCTTGCCGGGCACCGTCGAGCGGTCGATCACGGCGCCCTTTCCGCTCATGTTCTTGCCGACCGCAGCCGCACGCGCATGTGCCTCGAGCGACGCGGCCGAGCCTTGCAGCACGGCCGTGCCGCCGTATGCATTCACACGCGGCGTAGCGCCGTCGAGCACGGCTTGCGCGGCCGCGTCGACCACCGCGACGTTCCAGATCCTCGGTTCATCGTTCCCGCGCTCCCACAGCATCACGTTGGTCGCGCCGGGAGCCTTCGCAGTGAGCAGCACGGAACCGGAGCGACTACCCTTCATGATCAGCACGTCGGCAATTGCCGGATCACCGACTGCGACGCGCTGCAGCGTGCGGCCCGCCGAAATCTGCCGTTGTGCGCCGACGGCGAGTTCGATCGTAGCGCTCGCGCTTGCGAGCGAAGCGAAGGTCATGATGCAGATGGCAATCGCGAATGCAATCAGTGTGTTTTTCATCGTTTGGTAGACCGGCGCGCGGCCTTTTGCTTGTCGTCGCTGATATCGATGGCCGTCGACCTGGTTCAATAAGCAACCGTTTCCGACCGGCCGCCGCGAATCACTTCGATGCCGCCACCCCCGCTCGGCCGTACAGGCGGCGGCAGATGCGACGGCAACGGAGGCAGGTTCGCACTGGCTACGGGCGTTCTCGGTGTGCCGGACAGTTGCTGCAGCGAGACGCCTGCTGCGGCCAGCGCCGACGGCGACAGCTTGTTATCCGTACGCACTGCGACCGTCTGCAGCGCAAGATCGTCGTCACGCGGGTTGCGCAATGCAAAGGTCAGGCGGCCGCTCGCCTCGCCGAGCGTCAGCGCATCGACCTGCGCGGTCGGCACCGCGAGCACCGCGATGCGGGCGCCGGTCGGTTGCCCGTTCCCCCCGTTGTTGTTGCCGCTATCGCGCTCGGCGGTCGCATCGCCGAACGACAGCACCCTGACCTTCGACAACAGAAGCCGCGCCTGGGTCTGTGAAACCTCGCCGTCAAGCATCGTGCTGCCGACCTCGCGTTTCAGGTTCAGGAACACGTCGACGAAATTCCCGGGCCGCAGCCGGTTGCCGACCGCGTTCGTTTCGTCGACCCGAACCGCAACCGCGCGCTCGCCGGGCTGCACGTCCTCGGCAAGCCCCGACACCAGTGCATCCGCAACGACCGGGGTCGAGGCCGGAATGTCGCGAATCGGCACGCGACCAGCCAGCGCAACGGGATCGCTGAAGGCGCCTGCCGGTGCCGGCGCCGTCGCCTGGATCTTCAGCGCATCGGCCGGGATCGGCTGTCCACCGGGCAAAGCACGCGTTGCAATGACGACCGGCACCGCCGTTGCCGCCACCATCGGCTGTGCCGGCGTGGGACTTGACACGCTGCGTCCTAGCACCCATGCATAGATTCCGAGCAGAACCGCGATCGCAATCAGCAGCCCCGCGATGATCTTCGTTATGTTGTTGGCCATGTTGTCGTATGGATGCCGGATTGAATCCAATCAGTTTCTTCTTGTCGCGCGATTTGCACGTGACAGATCTATCGCATCATGATGCCCAACTCACAGCATCGACTGCGGAATTTGCACCACTGCCGTACCCGTCAGTGGTTTGGTCATGATCGTCCCGAGGAACGGCATGATCGTCATCCAGCTATCAGGCGTATAGCTCACCGTGACCGTCAGGCAGTACAGCAACGGCGTAGGCGTTCCGTTGTAGTTGCACTGCTGCGCCACCACGTTGGGCGGACTGCTGTTCAGCCAACCTAGAACGTTCTGCGTGGTCGTCTTGGCGTTCGCGACGCGCGTCGAGAGGTCCGGTGCATAAGCCAACCCAGCACGCGCGCCCTCGCTTGCAGCCAGCGTCAAGCTCTGCTGAATAAGGAAAATCATCCCGAAACTCAGAATCGCGTAGAAAATCACGAAGAACAACGGAAACACGATCGCAAACTCCACCGCTGTCGCTCCACGTTGCCGTCGCCATCTCCGGCATGCGTTCTGTCGTTTCATCGCACGCCCCCGATTGCGACCAGATAGACCAACCAGGCGGCAGCCGGCACCGCGAGGCATGCGGCATAAGGCGTCGCCCGATACCCGCCAACTGCCAGTACTGGCGCGCGCTGCCGCCACAAGCCTCCGAGCGACGTGCGCGACAACAGCATCAGTACGAGCGCGTGCAGCCCTGCAGCCAGACTGGCAGCCACCCAGAGCCAAAGCAGCGCATGCGCACCGCACCAGATGCCGAGCACGGCGAAAATTTTGACGTCTGCTGCGCCCATGACGCGCAGAAGGAAAAACGGCATCAATCCGATCAGGCCGATCAGCATGCCGACCACTGCCTGATGCACGGAAATGCCAAACGGACTCGCGGCCACGCATGCAGCGCCGACCCCGCCGATTAATCCGGCCACGACAAGGGTGTTCGAAATACGGCGGAAACGAATATCGCTGACCACGACCAAGCCGGCCCAGGTCAGAAATATCCCGCTAAAAATGAGATGTTCCATCGCACCACGATCCGCAGCAGATGCAAGGGCGGGCGGATTACCGAGGTAGTCCGCCCGCTACTGCGCCACGACGACTTCCGGAAAAGAAGAAGTTGGCTTAGCCCGCCGTGGTTGTCGGGGTTGCCCGAATCGCGGAGGCAGAACAGTTCGTAGACGAAGGAGACGACACGCACGTGCCGAGATTGGTGAACATGTTGCCGAGACTGCTGCCGATGTTCGTCACCCCGGCGACGATCGCGACAGCGATAAGACCCGCGATCAGCCCATACTCGATCGCGGTAACCCCGTCTTCTTCCTTAAGGAAACGCTTGATGATTGCTTTCATTTTATTCCTCGTGCCTGTATTTACGTTTTCTGGCCTTTTATACGTATACGTCCCCGCATATCTGGCCGTTTGCCCCGGACCGTTCGTCACATCTGCTGTAACGACAACCGGGTGCGCTTTCTTTATAGGTCGCCCCGAAGGGCATTGCTCACGATTTGATGCAAGTTAACATTCGCGATAGCGCTCCTCCTCGAACGTAGTGTACCGAACCGTACATACCCTTACATCTGCTCCGGATTCTATATCCGATCCTATTTGAATTCCAACCTCTTTTAACCACTCTGCCGGAAAAAAATGACCAGGAGCACAACGTATTTGTACGGCGTTTCGGTACGACTTACACATAGGATTTACGATAGGTTAGATGTGCACACCTAATCCACCAGTAAAACAATTGCCGCGTCCACCAAGCCCGTGTGGGCCCCGCGTTACGCCCCACGCGTAACGCCATTGTTGTGACGTTACGTTACGAAACGGGCGAAACCGTTCTCATTCCCCTGCACTTAAACAGATTCAACAATCTTTCAATCTCCGGAACTTCCTTTTCCGACAAGGAATTGCCTCGTTTAAAACCTGTTGCCGAGCCGTTGGGCATCGAAATGGCACGACAGTTGCAGAGTAGTCCTCGCACCACTCAACACAACGCAGTTCACAACACACTTCTAATGCGAGGACGAAATGGACATTAAGGTTATCCCTCATGGCGTGTTCCGGACGACTCTGATCGCGGCCACCGTTGCAGCCATGCTTTCCCTCTCCGCGTGCGGCGGCTCCGGCTCCATCAGCCAGGGCCTCGGCGGCGGCTCGAGCTCGGGCGGCGGCGATACGATCTCCACGTCGGGCGGCAATGGCTCGAGCGGCACGTCGGGCACGAGCGGTACGTCCGGCAGCAGCGGCACCTCGGGCACGAGCGGCACGTCCGGCACTAGCGGGACCTCGGGTACGAGCGGTACGTCGGGCACCAGCGGAACTTCGGGCACGAGCGGTACGTCCGGCACGTCGGGTGTGTCGGCGAATCCAGTGGGAAATGTCCTCGCAAGCACCGGCAACATCGTCACGAATGCCGGCGGCACCGTCTCCGGCCTCGGCTCCGTCATCGGCAGCCAGACGCTGCCGGGCGTCAATCCGGCCACCACGCAAGCCGCGGGCGGCATCGTACAAAGCGTGGGCGGCGCGGTTACCGCCCTGGGCAACGGCCTCGGCAGCGGTCTCGGCCAGCTCGGCGCGACGAAGGATCCGGTCGGCACCACGGTTGCCAGCACCGGCGGCGTGGTCAATCAGCTCGGCGGCGCAGTCACGCAAACGGGCAACCTGGTCACGAGCCTCGGCAGCGGCCCGCTGTCGCCGCTCGCGCCCGTCACGGGCGCCGTCGGCGGCCTCGTCTCGACGCTCGGCGGCGCCGTGTCGAACGGCGGCACCACGCTCACCAACGCGCTGTCGACCGGCCCGATCCAGCAAATCACGCAAACGGTCAGCTCGGCCATCACGCCGATCACGACGATGGTCGGCCAGACGACCCAGACGATCGGTTCGGCAACCGGCCTCGGCGCACCGGTCAACACGCTGCTCGGCACGGTCGGCAACGGCCTGAACCAGGCCGGCGCCCTGCTCGCATCGACGGGCGGCAACCCGGTCACCACGGGCCTCGGCAACACCGTCTCGTCGACCGGCAACACCGTGAAGGCGGTCGGCGGCCTGCTCACGGGCGGCACCGGCGGCGTGACCAACCCGCTCGCTCCGCTCACCGGCATCGTCTCGACGGTCACCGGCGCACTCGGCGGCGCAACGGGTGGCGGCAGCGGCCCGCTCGCGCCGGTCACGGGTCTCGTCTCCACGGTCACCGGTGCACTGGGTGGCGCAGCAGGCGGCAGCGGCGGCCCGCTTGCGCCGGTCACGGGTCTCGTGTCCACGGTCACCGGCGCACTGGGCGGCGCAGCGGGCGGCAGCGGTGGTCCGCTCGCGCCGGTCACGGGCCTTGTCTCGACGGTCACGGGTGCACTGGGTGGCGCAGCAGGCGGCAGCGGTGGTCCGCTCGCCCCGGTTACCGGTCTGGTCTCCACCGTGACGGGCGCGCTCGGCGGCGCAGCAGGCGGCAACGGCGGCCCGCTCGCCCCGGTTACGGGCCTCGTCTCCGCGGTCACCGGCGCACTCGGCAGCGTAGCGGGCGGCGGTAATCCGATTGCCGCTCCGGTCCCCGCTGTCACCAGCACGGTCGGCGCACCGGCACTGAGCGGCGGCACGGGTGCCGTCACGAACTCGGGTTCGTCGTCGAATCTGCTTGCGCCCGTCACGTCGCTGATCGGCGGCCTGCTCGGCGGCACGCACGGCAAGTAATCCGACATCCATTCATCGAAAAGACAGCGAGGAGTCCATCATGTCCCAGCAACGTTCCGTCACGACCGCCGCTCTGCGCCAGTGGCGCGTGCCCCTCACCGCCTTCGCCGCGGCGTGCCTGCTGGCCGCCTGCGGCGGCGGCGGCGTCAGCTCGCCGCCGACCAGCAGCAACGACAACAACAACCCGAGCACGAGCGGCACGCCGGGCACGAGCGGCACCAGCGGCTCGTCGACCGGCACCAAGGGCGTCATCAGCACGGTCGGCCAGACGGCCAGCGACCTCGGCAGCACGGTCGGCAACATCAGCCTGCCGGGCCTCGGCGACGGCGTGACGAAGGGCGTCGGCAGCACACTGGCGAGCACCGGCACGATCGTCGGCGCGGCAGCCGACGCGGTGAGCAACGGGCTCGGGCAGATCGGCTCGACGAAGGACCCGGTCGGAACCACGGTGGCCGGTCTCGGCAACGTCGTCGGTGCGACCAGCAACACGGTGTCCGGCCTGAGCTCGACGGTCAAGGCGCTGGGCACGGGCCCGCTGGCACCGCTCGCGCCGGTCACGACGCCGGTCGGCACCGTGCTGGACACGGTCGCCAACGGCCTGACGGCCGCCGGCACGACGATCGGCTCGACGCTGTCGTCGGGCGCCGTGCAGCAGGTCACGCAGCCGATCAGCTCGGCGATCACGCCGCTCGTGATCACCGCCGGCCAGGTCACGCAGCAGGTCGGCACAACGACCGGCCTCGGCCAACCCGTGTCGGGCCTGCTCGGCCAGATCGGCGGCGCCATCAGCTCGGCCGGCAAGCAGGTCGGCGCAACGTCGAGCCAGCCGCTCGTCGGCGACGTCGGCCAGCTCGTGACCGCGGTCGGCAATACCGTGACCAACGCCGGCGGCCTCGTCAATCCGAACGGCCCGAACGGCGCGGCACCGATTCCCGGCCTGATCACGAGCCTCGTCGGCGGCTCGACGGCAACCGTCCAGAACGGCTCGTCATCGGGTTCCGGTTCGACGAACCCGCTCGGCGGCCTGTTGTCGGGTCTCGGCTCGACGCCGCTCGGCTCGCTCACGGGCGCGCTCGGCGGTGCAACGGGCGGCTCGGGCAGCAGCCCGCTCGCACCGGTCACGGGCCTCGTCTCGACGGTCACCGGCACGCTCGGCGGCGCAACGGGTGGCGCAGGCAGTGCAAACCCTCTCGCGCCCGTCACCGGTTTGCTGAATACTGTCACCGGAGCAGTGGGCAGTGCGGCAGGGTCCGGGGGCTCGAGCCCGCTCGCGCCGGTCACGTCGCTGGTCGGCAGCGTGTCGGGTACGGCATCGTCCGGCAGCGGTTCGACGGGCCTGCTGGCGCCGGTCACGGGGTTGCTGGGTACGCTGGGTAGCGTCGGCAAGTAAGGAGGACGGTCGCGTCATCGCAGCCGGAGCGAATGACGCGGCCGTACCAACACGCCCGGCATGGCGGCACGCGGCGCGCGACACCCTGGTGTCGCGTGCCGGCATTACAAAGAAGACGAAAAGCAAGGCCTACGAGGAAGAACAATGAAATCCAGACTCGACAGATGGATGATGCTGCTCGCCATCGCGGCAGCAGGCACGGCACAGGCACAAACGCGCGTCGGCGGTAACCCGCTCGACTCCCTCCCCCAGATCAACGCACCGAAGACGGGCCCGAACGTCACCGTTCAGGTCGCGCCGCAGGCGCCGCAATTGCAGGAGCTGCTGTCGCGGCACCTGACGCCGAAGACGTTCCAGGTCGAAGGCGTGAAGTCGATACCGTTCGAGGAAATCACGCGCCGCTTCACGCCCCTCGTCGGCAAGGACATCACGATCGGCGAGCTGATCGAAACCGCCAACGGCGTGACGAAGCTGTATCAGGAACGCGGCTACGCGCTGTCGTTCGCGTTCGTTCCCGCGCAGACGTTCGAGAACGGCGTCGTGCGCATCACGGTGGTCGAAGGCTATGTGTCGGACGTCAAGGTCACCGGCAAACCCGGCGCGATGGAACCGAAGATTCGCGCCATTGCCGCGCACATCACGGCCGATCGTCCGCTGCGCCGGGCCACGTTCGAGCGCTACGTGAACACGTTCGGCCTGCTGCCCGGCCTCACGGTGAAAGCGAACGTCCCGCCGCCGCAAACCACCGACGGCGCGACGACGCTCGAGCTCGCAGTCGATCGCAAGCCATTCAACGTCAGCACGGGGGTCGACTTCAACCACCCGGGCGTCCAGGGCCTCATCACCGCGACCGAAAACGGCCTTACGCGGTTCGGCGAGCAGTTGAGCATCTCGGCGCTCGCACCGCCGGGACGCGACAAGCAGACCTACTTCGCGTTCAGCGGCGCGCTGCCGGTCGGCAGCAGCGGCCTGATCACGCGTCTCGATGCGAGCACGTATCGCGGCAAGCCGACCGACAACCCCGGCCTGCCGTCGTCAGTCGAGCGCACGGTCAAGAACGAGAAACTCGGACTTTCGGCGTCCTATCCGATCTTGCTGAACAACCAGCGCAGCCTGCTCGGCACCGTGTCTGGCTATGCGTCGCACAACGAAGATCGTTACCAGAGCAAGATCAACGGCAACAGCATCGACACGCGCTCGCAAGTCCGCGTGCTGCAGATGCAGCTCGACTACACGAGTGTCCAGCCGAAACAGGTGCAGAAGCTGAGCGTCAACGTCGCGAAGGGCTTCAACATCCTCGGCGCATCGAAAGCGCAGGACATTACCGTCGGTACGACGACGACCTCGGTGGACAGCCCGATCTCGCTGACTTTCGTTCGCACCGGCGCGACCTTCACGCAGACGAACGAATGGCCGTTCCGGATCGGCACGTCGGTTTCGCTGACCGGGCAATACAGTCCCGACTCGCTGCCGACGTCCGAACAGATATCGTTCGGCTCGACCCGTTACGCGCTCGGTTACCAGCCGGGCGAAACGTCGGGCGACTCGGGCTGGGGGATGTCGCTGGAAGTCAACCGCGGCTTCACGCCGGGCTGGACGTATCTGAAATCGATCACGCCGTACATCGCGTACGACATGGCCCGCGTGTATCTGCACGCGGGCACGCCATCGCCGAACCGCATGTCGTCGGTCGCCGTCGGCGTGCGGCTCACGGACAGCCGCTACTACAGCCTCGATCTGAACGTCGCGAAACCAGTGGGCGATGCGCCGGTCGAAAGCGCGTCACGCAGCCCGCGCATCAACGCCGCGTTCTCGTATCAGCTCAACTGATCGGTCACCCAAACCACGAAACGGCCGGCGCGATGCCGGCTGTTTCGATTAGAGTCCCCTCTATCAAACGTGGCGTGCTGTTTCACGTATTCTGACGAAGCTCGCAACATGCCCGCCCCATGCAGACGGTCGTGCGAGCGAATCGACAGACATGCAAAACAAGGAGGAAGACAATGATTCAACTGACCCGCCCGTTGCGTGCAATCGCCATCGCCGGCGCCCTGCTCGCGTGCGCAGCGCCCACGTTCGCGCAGGCCGACAGCCCGATCGGCATGTGGCAGACGATCGACGACAACACCCATCAACCGAAGGCACTGGTACAGATCGCCGAGGACGGCGACGGCTCGCTGACGGGCAAGGTCGTCAAGGGACTCGGCGCGAACGATACACCCGATCGCCGCTGCACCGCGTGCACGGACGAGCGCAAGGATCAGCTCATCAAGGGCATGACGATCATCAAGGCGATGAAGAAGGACGGCGACCACTGGGACGGCGGCAACATCCTCGACCCGGAGAACGGCAAGGTCTACAAGTGCAAGATGACGCTTGAAGACGGCGGCCAGAAGCTCGTGGTGCGCGGCTACATCGGCGTGTCGCTGCTGGGCCGGTCACAAACCTGGGTTCGCCAGCAATAACGCGGTACGCGCCCGAACGCGCGATTAGCAGGGCTCAATAAAAAATCGGCCTGCGACGACGTCGCCAGGCCGATTGCTTTTGGTGCGCGCACAACGGAAACCGATGGCCATCACGCTGCGTGCTTCATCGCATCCGGTGCATAGCTGCCCGGTGCGCGATATGCGGGCGCCGCGTTGCTGCGCGCCTGCGCCGCCTTCGATTGCGTGTGCTTGCGCATCCGCGCGGACAGTTCATTGCAAAGATTCATGCCGGCGTCGCCATAAAGCTCGCGCATCACGTTCATCAACGTGCCCGTTTCGTGCCATACCTTGAAGCGGCGATGACATGTTTGATACGACGGGTAACGGCGCGGCATGGCCGACCACGTTGCGCCGCTGTAGATCACCCACAGCACACCGTTCAGCACGGCGCGCGTATTGGCTAACGGCCGGCCGCGCAACTCGGTGCGCGGCTGCATTTCGGGCAGAAGCGGCGCGACGCAGCGCCATTCGTGGTCGGTCAAATCGCGATACGGTGTCATGGACATCTCCAGCCTTAATAACCATGACACCACAATATCGGCTCACCTCAACGATGAATATAAGACAAATCCGAAAATACCCGAAGATTGACGAAATTTAACCGAAATTGATGTTTAAACCCCGCCACTTTCCCGACCCGCAACCGGTTCAGGTCAACGACGTATCGACGATACGGCGCGGCGTTTCGAGATACTCCTTCGACTGCATCTCGACGATGCGCGAGACCGTACGCGCGAATTCGTTGGCCATCGGGCCTTCGACGTACAACGCCTCCGCCGGCACCGCCGCGGACATCAGCAGCTTGACCTTGTGATCGTACAGCACGTCGATGAGCCACGTGAAGCGGCGCGCTTCGGACGCCATCCGCGGCGACATCTGCGGCACCTCGGACAGCACGATCGCATGGAAGCGGCTCGCCAGTTCGAGGTAATCGTTCTGCGAACGCGGGCCGCCGCACAACGTCGCGAAATCGAACCACACGACGCCGTCCGCCTTGCGCAGCGCCTTGAGCTCACGCTTCTCGATATGCAGGATCGGGCTCTCGTCGGGCACGGCCGCGAGCTTGCCGAATGCATGGCGCAATTCGCGATCGGCGTCGGCGCCGAGCGGCGTGTGATACATCTTCACCTGCGCGAGCGTGCGCTGGCGATAGTCGACGCCCGCATCGACGTTGAGCACGTCGAGCTTCTCCTTGATCAGCGCGATCGCCGGCAGCATGCGGTCGCGATGCAGGCCGTCCGGATACAGGTCGTCGGGATCGTAATTGGACGTCATCACGAACTGCACGCCGTTGTTGAACAGGCGATCGAGCAGCCGGTACAGGATCATCGCGTCGGCGATGTCCGACACGTGGAACTCGTCGAAGCAGATCAGCCGGTAGCGCTTCGCGATGCGTCGTGCGAGTTCGTCGAGCGGATCGGCCTGCCCTTTCAGCTCCTCGAGCTCGCGGTGCACTTCGCGCATGAATTCGTGGAAATGCAGGCGCGTCTTGCGCTGCACGGGCACCACCGCGTAGAAGCTGTCCATCAGGAAGCTCTTGCCGCGGCCGACACCGCCCCACATATAGACGCCGCGCGGGAGATCCGGATGATTGATGAGCTTCTTGAACGCGTTCGAGCGGCGCGCCTTGTACTCGACCCATTCGTCGAAACAGCGCTGCAGGCGATCGACGGCCGCGCGCTGAGCGGGATCGGACTGATAGCCGCGCGTGGTCAGCTCGCGCGTGTAGTATTCGGTGACGTTCATCGGGCAAACCGGAAAGAACGAAGGCGAGCGGGAAACCCCGCCCGCCTTCGTCATGAGACGGCTGCGCCGGCCGACGGCCGGCAGGCGCTACGCCGTGCTCAGCTGTTCAGCGAGCGCTTGTCGACGGCGAGCGCCGCTTCGCGCATCACTTCCGACATCGACGGGTGCGGATGGCAGATGCGGGCGATGTCTTCCGACGCCGCCTTGAATTCCATCGCCACCACGGCTTCCGCGATCAGGTCCGACGCGTTCGCGGCGATCACGTGCACGCCGAGCAGTTCGTCGGTCTTCGCATCCGCGATCATCTTCACGAAGCCGTCCGGCGCGTTCATGCCGAGCGCGCGGCCATTGATCGAGAACGGGAACTTGCCCGTCTTGATCTCGCGGCCTTCCGCCTTCAGTTGCTGCTCCGTCTTGCCGACCCATGCGATTTCCGGGTACGTGTAGATCACCCACGGAATGCAGTTGTAGTCGATGTGCGGCTTCTGGCCGTCGATCACTTCCGCGACCAGCACGCCTTCGTCTTCCGCCTTGTGCGCGAGCATCGGGCCGCGCACCACGTCGCCGATCGCGTAGACGTTCGGCACGGCCGTACGGCAGTGGTCGTCCACATCGATGAAGCCGCGCTCGTTCGCCTTCAGGCCGATGGCCTCGAGGCCGAGGTTGTCGGTGTTCGGCACGCGGCCGACCGACACGATCAGGCGGTCGGCGTCGAGCGTCTGCGCATTGCCGTCCTTGTCCGTGTAGGCGATCGACACACCGTTCGCGGTCGTCTTCACGTCACCGATCTTCACGCCGAGATGGATGTCGAGGCCCTGCTTCTTGAACAGCTTGGCCGCTTCCTTCGCGAGCGCTTCGTCGGCTGCGCCGAGGAATGCCGGCAGCGCTTCGAGCACCGTCACTTCGGCGCCCAGGCGGCGCCACACCGAGCCGAGCTCGAGGCCGATCACGCCTGCGCCGATCACGGCGAGCTTCTTCGGCACCGAGTCGAACGTCAACGCGCCTTCGTTGTCCGACACGATCTTGTTGTCGACCGGAATGCCCGGCAGATGACGCGCCTTCGAGCCCGTCGCGATGATCACGTTCTTCGCGGTGACGACTTCGGCTTCGCCCTCGCCGCTCACTTCGATCTGCACGCCGGCATCGGTCTTGCCGGTGAACTTGCCATGGCCCTTCAGCCAGGTGATCTTGTTCTTCTTGAACAGGAACTCGATCCCGCTCGTCATCTTCTCGACGATCGCATCCTTGCGGCCGAGCATCTTCGCGACGTCGATCTTCACGCCGTCGACGGTGATGCCGTGGTCGGCAAGGTGATGCGACGTGTTCTCGAACTCTTCCGACGAAGCCAGCAGCGCCTTCGACGGGATGCAGCCGACGTTCAGGCAGGTGCCGCCGAGCTTCAGCGCGCCGGCCGGGTTCTTCCACTTCTCGATACAGGCAACGGTCTTGCCGAGCTGCGCGGCGCGAATCGCGGCGATGTAGCCGCCAGGGCCGGCGCCGATCACGACGACGTCAAATTCCTTGGACATGACAATCCTTTCTACTTGTACGCCTGCACGTTCGCGCGTGGGCGCGAACGTGCAGAACGGGTCGATGCAGTGAGACTCGGCTTACAGGTCGAGCAGCAGGCGTGCCGGATCTTCCAGCGCGTCCTTCATCGCGACGAGCGACAGCACGGCTTCGCGGCCGTCGATGATGCGGTGGTCGTACGACAGCGCGAGGTAGTTGATCGGGCGGATCACGATCTGGCCGTTTTCGACGACCGGGCGCTCCTTCGTCGCGTGCACGCCGAGGATGGCCGACTGCGGCGGGTTGATGATCGGGGTCGACAGCATCGAGCCGAACACACCGCCGTTCGAGATCGAGAACGTACCGCCCGTCATTTCCTCGATCGACAGCTTGCCGTCCTTCGCCTTCTGGCCGAATTCGGCGATCTTCTTCTCGATCTCGGCGAGGCTCAGCTGATCCGCGTTGCGCAGGATCGGCACGACCAGGCCGCGCGGCGAACCGACCGCGATACCGATGTCGAAGTAGCCGTGGTAGACGATGTCGTTGCCATCGATCGACGCGTTCACCAGCGGGAACTTCTTCAGTGCATGGACGGCCGCCTTCACGAAGAACGACATGAAGCCGAGCTTCACGCCATGTTCCTTCTCGAACTTGTCCTTGTACTTGTTACGCAGCTCCATGACCGGAGCCATGTTCACTTCGTTGAACGTCGTCAGGATCGCGTTGGTCTGCTGCGACTCGAGCAGACGCTCGGCGATACGCGCACGCAGGCGCGACATCGGCACGCGCTGTTCCGGACGGTCGTTCAGCCAGGTCGCTGCCGACGCCGGCACCTTCACTTCCGGCAGCGACGGCTTCGCGACGGCGGTCTTCGCCGGTGCGGCGGCCGGAGCAGCCTTCGGTGCGCTGCCTGCCGCCAGCGCGTCGCCCTTCGTGACGCGGCCGTCGCGGCCCGAACCCGCGACGTCGCCCGTCGACAGGCCCTTCTCGGCCAGCAGCTTGGCCGCGGCCGGCGACGCGGCCGCCGAGCTCGATGCGGTGGCGGCGGCCGGTTGCGCAGCCGGTGCGGCTGCGGCGGGCGCCGCAGCCGGCTTGACTTCGGCGGCCCCTGCCGCGGCTTCGGCGGCACCTGCCTTCGCTTCGGTGTCGATCGTCGCGATCACCTGATCGGCGACCACCGTGTCACCGTCGTTCTGCAGCACTTGCGCGAGCACGCCCGCCGCCGGCGCCGGCACTTCGAGGACGACCTTGTCGGTCTCGAGTTCGATCAGGATTTCGTCCTGCGCGACTGCTTCGCCCGGCTTTTTCTTCCACTGCAGCATGGTGGCTTCCGACACCGACTCCGACAGCTGGGGGACTTTGACTTCTACGATAGCCATGTGATTTTCCTGGATGCTTAATCTGGGGTATGACGAGGTTCGTGCGATTCCTTCGGCCGGTGCGGCGCGCCACGCGCCGGCGGGCCAAAAGGAACGGGAAAGCGCCGTGCGCCTTCCCGTTTCGCTTGACGTCGGTTATTTCGCGATCGATGCGCTCTTCAGGCGGCCGAATGCACCTTCGATCAGGGCCTTCTGCTGCTCGTAGTGCTTCGCGTAGTAGCCAACCGCCGGCGAGGCCGAAGCCGGACGGCCGCTGTACGCCAGCTTCTGCCCTTCCTTCATGCCTTCCTTCAGGTGGTGCTCGACGTAGAACCAGGGGCCCTGGTTCTGCGGCTCGTCCTGCACCCAGACCACTTCAGTCGCGTTCTCGTACTTCTTCATTTCGGCTTCGAACTGCTTGTGCGCGAACGGATACAGCTGCTCGATACGGATGATCGCGACGTCGTTCGCCTTCGCTTCGCGGCGGTGCGCGACGAGGTCGTAGTACACGCGGCCCGAGCACACCAGCACGCGCTTGACCTTCTTCGCGTCGATGCCGCCGTCGATTTCGCCCAGCACCGGCTGGAACGAGCCCTTCGCGAGTTCCGACAGGTCCGACACCGCTTCCTTGTGGCGCAGCAGCGACTTCGGCGTCGCGACGATCAGCGGCTTGCGGAACAGGCGGATCATCTGGCGGCGCAGCAGATGGAAAATCTGCGCCGGCGTCGTCGGCTGGACGACCTGCATGTTGTGATCGGCACACAGCTGCAGGAAACGCTCGATACGCGTGGACGAGTGTTCCGGACCCTGGCCTTCGTAGCCGTGCGGCAGCAGCATCGTGAGACCCGACACGCGGCCCCACTTCACTTCGCCCGACGAGATGAACTGGTCGATCACGACCTGCGCGCCGTTGACGAAGTCGCCGAACTGCGCTTCCCACAGCACGAGCGTGTTCGGCTCGGCGGTCGAGTAACCGTATTCGAAGCCCAGCACCGCTTCTTCCGACAGCACCGAGTCGATCACCGTGAACTTCGCCTGGCCTTCGGCGATGTTCTGCAGCGGCACGTACGTGCCGTCGTTCCAGCGCTCGCGGTTCTGGTCGTGCAGCACCGCGTGACGGTGCGTGAACGTGCCGCGGCCCGAGTCCTGGCCCGTCAGGCGCACCGAGTAGCCCGATGCGACGAGCGACGCGAATGCGAGATGTTCGGCCATGCCCCAGTCGAGCGGCTGATCGCCGCGCGCCATGTTGCGGCGGTCGTTGATCACGCGCTCGACGAGCGGGTGAACCTTGAAGTTTTCCGGGACCGTCGTGATGCGTTCGCCCAGGCGCTTCAGTTCGGCGAGCGGCACGGCCGTGTCGGCCGCGTCCGTCCACTTGCGGTTCAGGAACGGCACCCAGTCGACCGCGTACTTGCTCTTGTAGTTCGACAGGACCGGGTCGACGGTGTGGTGGCCGTCGTCCATCGCCTTGCGGTACGCCTTCACGTAGTTGTCGGCGTCTTCGGCGGTGATCACGCCCTGCTGCACGAGCTTCTCGGCGTACAGCGCACGGGTGCCCGGGTGCTGCGCGATCTTCTTGTACATCAGCGGCTGCGTGACGGCCGGCGTGTCCTGCTCGTTGTGACCCAGCTTGCGGAAGCAGACGATGTCGATCACGACATCCTTGTGGAACTGCATCCGGTAGTCAATCGCGATCTGGATCGCGAGCACGACGGCTTCCGGATCGTCGCCGTTCACGTGCAGCACCGGCGCTTCGATCATCTTGACGACGTCGGTACAGTACAGCGTCGAGCGCGCGTCGCGCGGGTCGGACGTCGTGAAGCCGATCTGGTTGTTGATGACGATGTGCAGCGTGCCGTGCGTGCCGTAACCGCGCGTCTGCGCGAGGTTCAGCGTTTCCATCACGACGCCCTGGCCGGCGAAGGCCGCGTCACCGTGGATCTGCACCGGCAGCACTTGCAGGCCGTCCTCGTCGCCGCGGCGGTCCATCCGCGCCTTCGCGGAACCTTCGACCACCGGGTTCACGATTTCGAGGTGCGACGGGTTGAACGCGAGCGACAGGTGGACCGGGCCGCCTTCCGTCGACACGTCCGACGAGAAGCCCTTGTGGTACTTCACGTCGCCGGCCGGCAGATCGTCGACGTGCTTGCCTTCGAATTCGGCGAACAGGTCGGCCGGCATCTTGCCCAGCGTGTTGACCAGCACGTTCAGACGGCCGCGGTGCGCCATGCCGATGATGATTTCCTGCACGCCGCTCTTGCCCGCGTGCTGGACGACTTCGTCCATCGCCGCGATGAAGCTTTCGCCGCCTTCGAGCGAGAAGCGCTTCTGGCCGACGTACTTGGTGTGCAGGTAGCGCTCGAGGCCTTCGGCGGCCGTCAGGCGATTCAGGATGTGCTTCTTCTTGTCGGCCGAGAACGACGGCGTCGCGCGGGTCGACTCCAGGCGCTCCTGCCACCAGCGCTTCTGTTCCGGATCGCTGATGTACATGTACTCGGCGCCGATCGTGCCGCAGTACGTGTCGCGCAGACCCTTGACGATGTCGCGCAGCGACGCCTGGTCGAAACCGAAGTACAGGTTGCTTGCGCTGTACGTCTGGTCGAGATCGCCTTCGGAGAAGTCGTAGAAAGCCGGTTCGAGCTCGGGGATGGCGGGACGTTCGCGGCGCTTCAGCGGATCGAGATTGGCCCATTGCGAGCCGAGGAAGCGGTAGGCGCTGATCAGCGACTGGACGTGCACCTGCTTGCGTGCGGTCGCGAGGTTGCTGGTGCTTTCGCGCGGGATGAAGGCATTGGCCTTCGCACGCTCGGCGAACGATTCGACGATCGGGAAGTGAGCGACGTCATTGGCGTTCGAGCCGTCCGTTGCAGGCACGTTCTGCAGCGCGTCGAAATACTCTCGCCAGTTCTCCGGCACCGACGCCGGATTGTTGAGGTATGCATCGTACAGTTCTTCAACGTACGAAGCATTGCCGCCGAACAGATAGGAGTTCAGCTGAAACTGCTTCATTACATCTGACATTTTACGCTCACCTTTCTTCGAGCTTCTCGAGAAATAGCGGGTTACTCAACCTTCCGCGACACGGCCTGACCGTTTAGCGGATTGCGAATCAAGTCTTGCTTGGAAGGACCTAAAACTTGCGTGCGCGCAGCATATCACAGAACCGATACCGGAGTTCGCGGCGAAATGTGCGTGAAAGCACCGCGCGACGGGGTTTTGCCGGATTGCGGCGGCCCGCGGGAACAGTGTTTTGCAGGCAACCCGGCTGCACGATGCGCGGATGCGAAAAAGGCTGCCCGAAGGCAGCCTTTTCGTCGTGCTCGGGAACGGTCGATGCTCAGTCGACCGCGCCTTCGCGGCTCGCGCGGCGACGCTCGTGCTCCTTCAGGAAGCGCTTGCGCAGGCGGATCGACTGCGGCGTCACTTCGACGAGTTCGTCGTCGTCGATGAATTCGACCGCGTATTCCAGCGACATCTGGACCGGCGGCACGAGACGCACGGCTTCGTCGGTACCCGACGCACGCACGTTGGTCAGCTGCTTGCCCTTGATCGGGTTCACGACGAGGTCGTTGTCGCGGCTGTGGATGCCGATGATCATGCCCTCATACAGCGCGTCGCCCGGCTTCACGAACATGCGGCCGCGATCCTGCAGCTTCCACAGTGCGTAGGCGACCGCTGCGCCGTCGTCCTGCGAGATCAGCACGCCGTTGCGGCGCTCGAACACCGAGCCGTCCTTGACCGGCGCGTACGAGTCGAAGATGTGGCTCATCAGGCCCGTGCCGCGCGTGAGCGTCAGGAATTCGCTCTGGAAGCCGATCAGGCCGCGTGCCGAGATCCTGTATTCCAGACGCGTACGGCCGCGGCCGTCCGACGCCATGTCGAGCATTTCGCCCTTGCGGCGGCCAAGCTCTTCCATCACGCCGCCCTGGTGTTCGTCTTCGACGTCGACCGTCAGCAGCTCGTACGGCTCGTGACGCACGCCGTCGATCTCCTGCATGACCACGCGCGGACGCGACACGGCCAGCTCGTAGCCTTCGCGACGCATGTTTTCGACCAGAATCGTCAGGTGCAACTCGCCACGGCCCGACACTTCGAACACCGTTTCGTCGCCGGTATCCTTCACGCGCAGCGCGACGTTGTGGTTCAGCTCCTTCATCAGGCGGTCGCGGATCTGGCGGCTCGTCACGAACTTGCCTTCGCGGCCGGCGAGCGGCGACGAGTTGACGAGGAAGTTCATCGTCAGCGTCGGCTCGTCGACGGTGATCATCGGCAGCGCCTCCGGCGTGTCGACCGCGCAGATCGTCGCGCCGATGCCGACGTCTTCAATGCCGTTGATCAGTACGATGTCGCCCGCTTCGGCCGAGTCGACCTGCACGCGCTCCAGGCCCTTGAACGACAGCACCTGGTTGATCTTGCGGTTCAGCACTTCGCCCTCCGGGCCGAAACGCATCACGACCGGCTGGCCCGGCTTGATGCGGCCGCGCGTGATGCGGCCGACGCCGATCCGGCCGACGTACGTCGAATAGTCGAGCGACGTGATCTGGAGCTGCAGCGGGGCTTCCGGATCGGCCGGGCGAACCGGCACGTGCGCGAGGATCGCCTCGAACAGCGGGCGCATGTCGCCTTCGCGCGTGGCCGGATCGAGCGACGCATAGCCGTTCAGGCCCGACGCGTAGACGATCGGGAAGTCGAGCTGCTCTTCGGTCGCGCCGAGCTTGTCGAACAGGTCGAAGGTCTGGTTGATCACCCAGTCGATCCGCGCGCCCGGACGATCGATCTTGTTGATGACGACGATCGGCTTCAGGCCGAGCGCGAGCGCCTTCTTCGTGACGAAGCGCGTCTGCGGCATCGGGCCTTCGACCGCGTCGACGAGCAGCAGCACCGAGTCGACCATCGACAGCACGCGCTCGACTTCGCCGCCGAAGTCCGCGTGCCCCGGCGTGTCGACGATGTTGATGTGCGTGCCTTCGTACTCGACCGCGCAGTTCTTCGCGAGAATCGTGATCCCGCGCTCTTTTTCGATGTCGTTCGAGTCCATCACCCGCTCCGCAATCTGCTGGTTCTCGCGGAAGGTGCCGGACTGGCGGAGCAGTTGGTCGACGAGCGTGGTCTTGCCGTGGTCGACGTGGGCGATGATGGCGATATTGCGAAGGGCGCGGGTCATAGAAACCTGGAAATCGTTTGAACGCGCAAACGCGCGCGCTCGTGTTTTTCACGGGCGCGCGCGTTGCAGCTTGGAAAGCCTCAAATTATAGCACGTGCGCGTGTCGAGAGCCGACCCGCCCGTTGCAACGCAGCAAAACGGCTGCGCCGCGCGGCGCTCCCGAACCGCTGAAAGGTCCGGCGCACCGGCACCGTGCGGCGAAGAAACCTTACCCGCACAAGGGACTCTCGCGGGACACAGCACGCGTTTTGCCGTTCGATTAACATTTGCCGCGGCAAGCAATTGTGCCTATACTGCTGCCTAGTCAACTATTGCAGCTTCAGGGTTTTATGTCGGATTCTTCTACCCCACCGCCCGTTTCGCCGCTGTCTACGTATCAGATGAACGATAGCGTCGGTTATCTGATGTCCCGCGTGAAGTCGGTGATGACCAACCTCGTCACGCAGCGCACGCAGGAAGAACTCGGCATCACCGGCACGCAGGCGAGCATGCTGTTCATGATCGCCGTCGGCAAGTGCTCGACGGCCGCCGAACTCGCGCGCGAATACGGGATCGACGCCAGCGCGGTCACGCGCCTGCTCGACCGGGTCGAGAAACGCGGCCTGCTGTCGCGTGTGCGCAGCATCGAGGATCGTCGCGTCGTGCGCCTCGAGCTCACCGACGAAGGCCGTGCACTGGCCGAACGGCTGCCACCCATTTTCCGCAGCGTGCTCGACCAGGTGCTGGACGGGTTTACGCCGGAAGAAGTCGGGTTCCTGAAGAGCATGCTGCGCCGCATTCTCAGCAACTATTGCGAGACGGCCGGCGGTAGCGTCACGTAATAGTTGCCATAACAATTACTTTTGACAGATTAATGTAAGGAAATCCTTGCAGTGTCCATCATTCATTCCGAGTCAGGGGTTAGCGCGATGAAATCCTCCCCGTTGTCCGTGCGCGCCGGGTCGTGCCGCGCCGCCGTCGCCGCCGCGGTCGCCGCGCTGGCGCTCGCGGGCTGCGCGAATTACATCGGCATCAAGAGCGACAAGCAGATTGCCCCCGCGTCGCAATTCGAATCCGCCCAGAGCCTGCCGGCCCAGGGCGGCCAGTGGCCCGCGCTCGACTGGGCCAGCCAGTTCGGCGATCCGCAGTTGCCGAAGCTGATCGACGAAGCGTTGCAGGGCAACCCGTCGATCGCGCAGGCGCAGGCGCGCATCGCGAAGGCCTCGTCGTACATCGAGTCGTCGCGCTCGAACCTGATGCCGAAGGCCGAAGCCAGCTATTCGTGGACGCGCGAACTGTACTCGTCGAACGCGCTGTTCCCGCCCCCGTACGGCGGCCAGTGGTACAGCGAGAACAACGCGCTCGCGAGCGCCTCGTGGGAACTCGACCTGTGGGGCAAGAACCGCGAACGCCTGCACACGGCCGTATCGCAGGAAAAGGCCGCCGAAGCCGACCTGCAACAGGCGCGCATCACGCTCGCGTCGTCGGTCGCGCGCACCTACAACTCGCTCGCGCAGCTCTATGCGCTGCGCGACATCGCGCAGCGCGAGATCACCAACCGCGAGACGGTCGGCAAGATCACCGACGGCCGCGTATCGGCCGGCCTCGACACCAACGTCGAGCGCCAGACGGCCCGCGGCAACATCGCGACGACGCAGGCTTCGCTGTCGGACCTCGACGGCCAGATCACGACGGTGCGCTACCAGCTCGCCGCGCTGCTCGGCAAGGGCCCGGATCGCGGGCTGCAGATCGCGGCGCCCGTGATGAACCCGAGCGGCGACGTCACGCTGCCCGGCAACCTGCCGGCCGACCTCGTGTCGCGCCGCCCTGACATCGTCGCCGCGCGCTGGCAGGTCGAAGCCGCGATGCACGACGTGAAGGAGGCGAAGGCCGAGTTCTTCCCCGACGTGAACCTCGCGGCCGGTTTCGGCTTCGATGCGTTCGGCTGGGGCAAATTCCTGAATTTCGCGAGCCGCCAGGCGCAGTTCGGGCCGGCGATCCACCTGCCGATCTTCGATGCCGGCGCGCTGCGCGCCCAGCTCAAGGGCCGCTATGCCGACTTCGACCTGTCGGTCGCGAACTACAACCAGACGCTGATCAGCGCGCTGAACGACGTCGCGACGCAGGTCGCGTCGATCCGCGCGATCGATCGCCAGATGGGCGACGCCCAACGTGCGCTCGACGCGTCGACGCGCGCGTACGATCTCGCGGTCATTCGCTACAAGGCCGGCCTGTCGCCGCAACTGCAGGTGCTGACGGCGGACAGCAACCGCCTCGCCTCGGAGCAGACGGTGACCAACCTGAAGATGCGCCGGCGCGACATGCAGCTCGCCCTGATCAAGGCGCTCGGCGGCGGGTTCGACGCGACCGGCACGCCGCTCGCCGCACCCGATACCGCCGCGCCGACCAAACAGGCCGCCAACTGATCCGGCGCCACCACTACGCAGACACTCGAAATAACGGACGGAGAAAATCGCCATGAGCGACCAACAAAACGCCGCCAGCGCACAGCCGCAGAATAACGGCAAGCGCAAGCGAATGATGACGCTGCTCGTCGCGGTCATCGTGATCGCGGCCATCGCATACGGCCTCTATTACTTCCTCGTCGCCCGCTTCCATGAAGACACCGACGATGCATACGTGAACGGCAACGTCGTGCAGATCACGCCGCAGGTCACCGGCACCGTGATCGCGGTGAAGGCGGACGACACGCAAACGGTCAAGGCCGGCGATCCGCTCGTCGTGCTCGACCCGGCCGATTCGCAGGTCGCGCTGCAGCAGGCGGAAGCCAACCTCGCGCAGACCGTGCGCCAGGTGCGCGGCCTGTTCGTCAACGACGATCAGTACCGCGCGCAAGTCGCGCTGCGCCAGTCCGACCTGTCGAAGGCCCAGGACGACCTGCGCCGCCGCCTGGCCGTCGCGCAGACGGGCGCCGTGTCGCAGGAAGAAATCTCGCATGCCCGCGACGCCGTGAAGGCCGCGCAGGCATCGGTCGACGCCGCGCAGCAGCAGCTCGCCTCGAATCGCGCATTGACCGCGAACACGACGATCGCATCGCACCCGAACGTGATGGCCGCCGCCGCGAAGGTGCGCGACGCCTACCTCGCGAACGCGCGCAACGTGCTGCCGGCGCCGGTCACCGGCTATGTCGCGAAGCGCTCGGTGCAGGTCGGCCAGCGCGTGTCGCCCGGCAACCCGCTGATGTCGGTGGTGCCGCTCAATGCCGTGTGGGTCGACGCGAACTTCAAGGAAGTCCAGTTGAAGCACATGCGCATCGGCCAGCCGGTCGAAATGACGGCCGACATCTACGGCTCGTCGGTCACGTACCACGGCAAGGTCGTCGGCTTCTCGGCCGGCACGGGCTCGGCGTTCTCGCTGCTGCCGGCGCAGAATGCGACCGGCAACTGGATCAAGGTCGTGCAGCGCCTGCCGGTGCGGATCGAGCTCGACCCGAAGGATCTCGACAAGCATCCGCTGCGCATCGGCCTGTCGATGCAGGTCGACGTCAACATCAAGGACGAACGCGGCGACCAGCTCGTCAACGCGCCGAACACCGTCTACGAGACCAACGTGTTCGCGAAATACGGCGACGAAGCCGACGCCGAAATCGCGCGCATCATCGCCGAGAACGCAGGCGGCAATGCATCGGCGCCGGTCGCGGCCAAGCAGAGCACCGCCGCGAAAATGATGTAACCGTTCCGACTTCGGAAAGGCAACCGACATGGCACAGGCTCCCGCCTCCTACCCGCCCCTGCAGGGCGGGCAACTCATACTCGGCACGATCGCGGTGTCGCTCGCGGTGTTCATGAACGTGCTCGACACGTCCATCGCGAACGTCGCGATCCCGACCATCTCGGGCGACCTCGGCGTGTCGTCCGACCAGGGTACGTGGGTCATCACGTCGTTCGCCGTCGCGAACGCGATTTCGGTGCCGCTGACCGGCTGGCTGACCGACCGTTTCGGGCAAGTGCGCCTGTTCCTCGCGTCGATCATCCTGTTCGTCATCTCGTCGTGGATGTGCGGGCTGTCGCCGAACCTGCCGTTCCTGCTCGGGTCGCGCGTGCTGCAGGGCGCGGTCGCGGGCCCGATGATTCCGCTGTCGCAGGCGCTGCTGCTGTCGAGCTATCCGCGCGCAAAGGCGCCGATGGCGCTCGCGCTATGGGCGATGACGACGCTGATCGCACCCGTCGCGGGCCCCATTCTCGGCGGCTGGATCTCGGACAACTATTCGTGGCCGTGGATCTTCTACGTCAACATCCCGGTCGGCGTCGCCGCCGCCGCCGCGACGTGGATGATCTATCGCAATCGGGAGTCGGCCGTGCGTCGCGCGCCGATCGACGGCGTGGGCCTCGCGCTGCTGGTCATCTGGGTCGGCTCGCTGCAGATCATGCTCGACAAGGGCAAGGATCTCGACTGGTTCGCGTCGACGACCATCATCGTGCTCGCGCTGACCGCCGTCATCGCGTTCGCGTTCTTCGTGATCTGGGAGCTGACCGCCGAGCACCCGGTCGTCGACCTGTCGCTGTTCCGCATCCGGAACTTCACCGGCGGGACAGTCGCGCTGTCGATCGGGTACGGCCTGTACTTCGGCAATCTCGTGCTGCTACCGCTGTGGCTGCAGACCCAAATCGGCTATACCGCGACCGACGCCGGCCTCGTGATGGCGCCGGTCGGGCTGTTCGCCATCCTGTTGTCGCCACTCACCGGGAAGTATCTGCCGCGCACCGATCCACGCTTCATCTCGACGGCGTCGTTCCTGACGTTCGCGCTGTGCTTCTGGATGCGTTCGCGCTACACGACCGGCGTCGACGAATGGTCGCTGACGCTGCCGACGCTCGTGCAGGGTATCGCGATGGCGGGCTTCTTCATCCCGCTCGTGTCGATCACGTTGTCCGGCCTGCCCGGCCACCGCATTCCCGCGGCATCCGGCCTGTCGAACTTCGTGCGAATCATGTGCGGCGGCATCGGCACGTCGATCTTCCAGACCGCGTGGGACCACCGCAACAACTTCCATCACGCGCAACTGGTCGAGCAGGCGAACCCGTACAACCCGACGTTCAACCAGGCCGTCACGCAGATGGGCAATCTCGGGCTGTCGCAGAACCAGGCGCACGGGCTCATCAACAACATGGCCACGCAACAGGCCGCGCAACTCGGCGTGAACGACCTGTTCTACATCTCGGCGGTGATCTTCGTGCTGCTGATCGCGCTGATCTGGATCACCAAGCCCGAACGCGCGGGCGGCGGCGATGCCGGTGCGGCGGCGTCGGCGGCACACTGAGCACTACCCGGCAGCGCATCACTGCGCGGTCACGCGAAACAAAAAGCCCGGTCGATTTCGACCGGGCTTTTCTTATTCCGCCGCGTGCAGTCATGCGCGCCGCTGCGTCATTGAGCCGTCACGACGAGCCGTTCCGGTGCGAGCACACCATTCGCCTTGCGTGCCACGCCGAGCAACCGCGTTGCGTCGTACACGCGCACGCGCTCGCCCTCGGCCGCGCCGATCGGCTCCAATGCCGACAGCGGCAGGCGCTGGCCGTGCAGAAACCGCTTCGCGCACGCGTCGTCGAGCCGAACGGCGGGGAACGTCGACAGCAACGCATCGACCGGCTGCAGCCATGCATCGCGCGCCGCCTCGGCAGCGTCCGACAGCGCATCCAGCGTCACCGCATGCTCGAGCGTCAACGCGCCGACGCCCGTGCGACGCAGCATCGTCAGATGCGCGCCGCAACCCAGCGCCTCGCCAATATCCTCCGCCAGCGTGCGCACATACGTGCCCTTGCTGCAGGTCACGCGAAACGTCACGTCGGGCAGCTCGCAGGCAAGCAGCTCGAGCGCGTGGATCGTCACGTTGCGGCCTTCCCGCTCGACCGTCTGGCCGGCCCGCGCATATTCGTACAGCGGCTTGCCGTCGCGCTTGAGCGCCGAATACATTGGCGGCACCTGCACGATGTCGCCGGTGAAGCGCACGAGCGCCGCTTCCACCGCCGCACGATCGCATTCGACGGGCCGCGTGTCGATCACGTCGCCTTCCGCGTCGCCGGTGGCCGTGCGCTGGCCGAGACGCATCGTCGCTTCATAGGTCTTGTCGGCGTCGAGCAAATCCTGCGAGAACTTGGTCGCCTCGCCGAAGCACAGCGGCAGCAGGCCCGACGCCAGCGGATCGAGCGTGCCGGTGTGACCGGCTTTCTTCGCGAGAAGCAGGCGCTTTGCGCGAATCAGCGCATCGTTGCTCGACAGGCCGACCGGCTTGTCGAGCAGGAGAACGCCGTCCAGCACGCGCCGAGGCACGCGCGGACGTTGGGGTGCTGCATTCGTCATAGGCCGGTCGAGCTCAATCGTCCTTGGCAGGCGCATCGGCCTCGTCGTCGTCCTTCGCGCGCGTCGAGTTCGCTTCCTTGATCAGGCGCGACATTTCGACGGCCTTCTCGATCGTCTGGTCGTAATGGAAATGCAGCGTCGGCACCGTATGAATGTGCAGGCGCTTGAACAGCAGGTTGTGCAGGTGGCCCGACGCATGGTTCAGCGCCTCCTGCGTCTTGTCCGGATCGCCGGTGAGCGCCGTGAAGTAGACCTTCGCGTGCGCATAGTCCGGCGTGAGTTCCACGCTCTGGATGGTCACGATACCGATGCGCGGATCTTTGACCTCGCGCATGATGAGTTCGGACAGATCGCGCTGAATCTGATCGGCGATCTGAACGTTGCGATTGGGGGAAGTACGTTTCCTGGACATGATCGATCCGTGATCCGTTTATCAGGATGAAGCGGCGGCCATTTTCGGCACGCCACCATGAAAATGGGCGGGACAGGCCCAAGCCTGCCCCGCCCATGAGCCGATACGCGACGATTACAGCGTACGCGCGACTTCGGTCACTTCGAAGACTTCGAACTGGTCGCCTTCGATGATGTCGTTGAAGTTCTTCACCGACATACCGCACTCGAAGCCTTGCTTCACTTCCTTCACATCGTCCTTGAAGCGCTTCAGCGATTCGAGTTCGCCCGTGAAGATCACGACGTTGTTGCGCAGCACGCGCACCGACGACGAGCGCTTGACGATACCGTCCGTGACCATACAGCCTGCGACCGTGCCGACCTTCGGTACCTTGAAGACCTGGCGCACCTCGACCATGCCGGTGACCACTTCGCGCTTCTCCGGCGCCAGCATGCCCGACATCGCCGCCTTCACCTCATCCACTGCGTCGTAGATGATGTTGTAGTAGCGGATATCGATGCCGTTCGCCTCGGCCAGCTTGCGCGCCTGTGCATCCGCACGCGTGTTGAAGCCGATGATGACCGCCTTCGATGCCGTCGCGAGGTTGACGTCGTTTTCGCTGATGCCGCCGACCGCGCTGTGCACGATCTGCACGCGCACTTCGTCGGTCGACAGCTTGAGCAACGACTGCACGAGCGCTTCCTGCGAACCCTGCACGTCTGCCTTGATGATGAGCGGCAGGTTCTGCACTTCGCCTTCGCCCATCTGCTCGAGCATGCTTTCCAGCTTCGCGGCCTGCTGCTTCGCGAGCTTCACGTCGCGGAACTTGCCCTGACGGAACAGCGCGATTTCACGCGCCTTGCGCTCGTCCGGCAGCACGATCACTTCCTCGCCCGCACCCGGCACTTCCGACAGACCCTGGATTTCGACCGGGATCGACGGGCCGGCTTCCTTCGTCGGCTTGCCGTTCTCGTCGAGCATCGCACGGACGCGGCCGTAGGCCGTACCCGCCAGCACGATGTCGCCGCGGTTCAGCGTACCGGACTGCACGAGGATCGTCGCGACCGGACCTTTACCCTTGTCGAGCTTCGCTTCGATCACGATGCCCTTGGCCGGCGCTTCGACCGGTGCCTTCAGTTCCAGCACTTCGGCCTGCAGCAGCACGTTCTCGAGCAGATCGTCGATACCTGCGCCCGTCTTGGCCGACACCGGCACGAACGGCGAATCGCCACCGTATTCTTCCGGCACGACGCCTTCCGCGACCAGCTCCTGCTTGACGCGATCGGGGTTTGCTTCGGGCTTGTCGATCTTGTTGATCGCGACGACGATCGGCACGCCACCCGCCTTCGCGTGGGCGATGGCTTCCTTCGTCTGCGGCATCACGCCGTCGTCGGCCGCCACCACCAGCACCACGATGTCGGTCGCCTTCGCGCCGCGTGCACGCATTGCCGTGAACGCTTCGTGACCCGGCGTATCGAGGAACGTGATGACGCCACGCGGCGTATCGACGTGGTAAGCGCCGATGTGCTGCGTAATGCCGCCCGCTTCACCCGCGGCAACCTTTGCGCGGCGGATGTGGTCGAGCAGCGAGGTCTTGCCGTGGTCGACGTGACCCATCACCGTGACGACCGGCGGACGCGGCAGTTGCTCCGCATCGGTACCGGTTTCGCCCTCGACGAGCAGCGCTTCCGGATCGTCCAGCTTCGCGGCGAGCGCGCGATGGCCCAGCTCCTCGACGATGATCATCGCCGTTTCCTGGTCCAGCACCTGGTTGATCGTGACCATCTGGCCCATCTTCATCATCACCTTGATGACTTCGGAGGCCTTGATCGACATCTTGTGCGCGAGATCGGCAACCGACACGGTTTCCGGCACGTGCACTTCACGGACGATCGGTTCGGTCGGCGCCTGGAACGACGATGCGCTGTCCTGGTGACGGCCGCGACCCTTCGGGCCGCCGCGCCAGCCGCGGTCGACGCCGCCGCTCGAATCGCCGCGCGTCTTGATGCCGCGACGCTTCGCTGCGTCGTCCTGCCAGCCGCCCTTGCCTGCGCCCGGCTTCTTGTTGCGGTCGCCCGCGCCTGCCGGCGCCTGCGTCGCGGCCGGTGCCGCGGCGCCGGCCGGCTTCTTCACGGCCGGACGCGCCTGCGCACCTTCCGGCTTCGCCGGCTTGTGCAGCGTGCCCTTCGCTTCGGCCGGCTTCGCCGGTTCCGCCGGCTTCGGCGGCTCGACTGCCTTGACCACGGCCTTGCGCGGCGTGTTCATCATTTCGCGGATCGCGCGTGCCTCGGCTTCGGCCGCCGCGCGGCGCTTGCTGATCTCTTCCTGCTCGGCGCGCGCCTTGTCGGCTGCCTCGCGAGCAGCGTCCTCGGCCTTCTTCGCCGCTTCGCGCTGCGCCGCACGTTCCGCGGCTGCACGCGCTTCGTCCTGCGCGGACTGCGTCGGCGCCGTTTCCTGCTCGGCCGCGGCGGCCTGCCGGGCTGCCGCCTGCTGCGCCGCGGCGGCTTCCGCCGCGGCACGCTTCGCCGCCGCTTCTTCCTCGGCGCGACGGCGCTCGGCCTCGGCCGCTTCCTCGCGGGCGCGACGCTCGGCTTCCTCGCGTTCGAGGCGTTCCTGACGCTCGCGCAGCTCCTGCGCCTGCTTCTCGAGCAGTTCGGCCTCGCGGCGCGCTTCTTCCTCGCGACGCTTCAGTTCCGCATCGTCGTCCGCTTCGGCAACCTGCGCCTGACCCTGTTCCGCACCGTCGGCCACGTCGTCGCGCTTGACGAACGTACGCTTCTTGCGAACCTCGACCTGAATGGTGCGAGCCTTGCCCGTCGCGTCAGATTGCTTGATCTCCGACGTATGCTTGCGGGTCAGCGTGATCTTGCGCTTGTCGCCGTCGGTTGCGCCATGCGACTTGCGCAAATGATCGAGCAGACGCGCCTTGTCCGCTTCGGACAGCGCATCGTCTTCACTCGCTTTCTGGACGCCCGCTGCCTGCAGCTGTTCGAGCAGCACACCAGCAGGCATTTTCAGTTCCGCGGCAAATTGGGCTACGTTGTTACTCGCCATTCATTCCTCTTAGTGCAAGGACCGATTCCTTGCGGTTAGCATCGGGTCAGGCCATACGGCCGCCATCAAATCAGTGCGCCATGGTCATTTCTCACTGGAACCAGTGTTCACGTGCTTTCATGATCAACGCCTTAGCGGCATCCTCTTCCATCCCGGTCATGTCGACCAGTTCATCCACAGCCAGCTCGGCGAGATCGTCGCGCGTCTGCACGCCATGTTCGGCCAGCTTCGCGAGCAACTCCGGCGTGATGCCGTCGAGGCTCTTGAGATCCAGCGCCGCGTTCTCGACCTTTTCTTCGTTCGCGATGGCCATCGTCAACAGCGCGTCGCGTGCGCGGTTGCGCAGTTCGTGCACGGTGTCCTCGTCGAACGCTTCGATTTCGAGCATTTCGTTGAGCGGCACGTAGGCAATCTCTTCGAGGCTCGTGAAGCCTTCGTCGATCAGGATGTCGGCAACTTCTTCGTCGACGTCGAGACGCGCCATGAACAGTGCACGCAGCCGGTCGCGTTCTTCGCCCTGCTTCAGGGCGGATTCGTCCGGCGTCATGATGTTGATCTGCCAGCCGGTCAGTTCGCCGGCAAGGCGAACGTTCTGACCGCTGCGGCCGATCGCGACAGCCAGTTCGTTCTCGTCGACGACGACGTCCATCGAATGCTTTTCTTCATCGACGACGATCGACTGGACGGCTGCCGGCGCGAGCGCGCCGATCACGAACTGGGCGGGATCCTCCGACCATAGCACGATGTCGATGTTTTCGCCACCGAGCTCGTTGCGTACGGCCTGCACGCGAGAGCCGCGGATGCCGACGCAGGTGCCGATCGGATCGATCCGCTTGTCGTAGGCGATGACGCCGATCTTCGCGCGCACGCCCGGGTCGCGGGCCGCCGCCTTGATCTCGAGCAGGCCCTGCTCGATTTCCGGCACTTCCATCTCGAACAGCTTCATCAGGAATTCGGGCGCCGTGCGCGACAGTTCGATCTGCGGGCCGCGCGCGGTGCGGTCGACCTTCGCGATATACGCACGCACGCGGTCGCCCACGCGCAGGTTTTCCTTCGGGATCAGCTGATCGCGGCGCAGCAGCGCCTCGACACGGCCCGATTCGACGATGAAGTTGCCCTTGTCGAGGCGCTTCACCGTGCCGGTCATGATCTTTTCGCCGCGCTCGAGGTAGTCGTTCAGGATCTGCTCGCGCTCGGCGTCGCGCACCTTCTGCAGGATCACCTGCTTCGCGGCCTGCGCACCGATGCGACCGAATTCGATGGACGGAACGGGTTCCTCGACATACTCGCCGACTTCGACGTCGGGATTCTGCTCACGTGCCTCGAACAGCAGGATCTCTCGATCCGGCTCCTGCAAGCCTGCCTCGTCGGGCACGACGAGCCAGCGACGGAAGGTTTCGTGCTCGCCGCTTTCGCGATCGATATGGACGCGGATTTCGGCGCCTTCGTCGAACAGCTTCTTGGAAGCGGAAGCGAGCGCGGCCTCGAGGGCGCCCAGCACCACATCCTTGTCGACGTTTTTCTCGCGCGCCAGCGCATCCACCAGCATCAACACTTCGCGACTCATTATTTGCGGCTCCTAAAGTCAACTTGCGGAATCAGGCGGGCTTTGTCGATATCGGCCAGCGTGAAATCCAGCATGGCTGCCTCGCCCTTCTTCCCCTCAAATTCCAAACCGATCGTTTCGCCATTCGGCGCGTGCAGAATGCCCCGGTACGTCTTGCGCCCGTCCAGCGGCTTTTTCAAGGTCACGGAAGCTTCGCTGCCGGCGAAGCGCTCGAAGTCGGCCAGCTTCTTCAACGGGCGGTCGAGCCCCGGGGACGAGACTTCGAGCCGTTCGTAATCGATGTTTTCGACCGTCAAGACGTGCTGGAGCTGACGTGTGACCTTTTCGCAATCTTCGAGCGAGATGCCGGCAGGCTGATCGATATAGATGCAAAGCATGCCGCGCCCGGTGCGCTCGAGATCCACCAGCTCGTAGCCGAGCCCGGTGACCGTGGTTTCTATCAGTTCCGTCAGTTGCACAGTGTCCTCTCAGGTGTTCGCGCCCGCCGCTCGCGATTCACCCGCGGGCGCGCGCCTTAGCCGGCGCAGGAAGCGCTACCCGAGATGCCTAACCGTTTCAGCAAAAAAAAATGGGCGGAACGCCCATCTTCTTACTGGTGGTCGCACCTGAGCCGCACATTGAATCCGTACGCCCAGCGACTCCGCGATTATAGCGATTTTTGGCGCAAACGCCAAGCCAGCCGGTAAAAGCAGCGCGTCGGCTGCCTTTACGGACCGAAAATGCGAAATCGGGCTGCCCGATCGACCGATATCACCCTGCCGTACCGGTGATCGCCGTTGTCGCGGCACGCGACATCGATGCAGCCGAACCCCGTCAATACAATGCGTCGCGTCGACACAACCGGCCGGATGCCGGCCAGACCGACGAGCCGGCGGCTTTACGCCGCCGTACGACGCCAATCGACAGCGACTTAACGGCTGCGCGTGCGGCTGCGCTGCGGACGCTGGCCGCCGCGCGGGCCGCCGTTGCCTGCGCCGTCGGCACGATTGCCGCCCGGATTGCGATTGCCGCCGCCCTTGCCGCCGCCGCGCTTGCCGCCCGCGCCATCGCGCTTGGGACCTGCGCCATACGACGCGCGATTGCCGTCGACATCGCGTCCGCCGCCGGCGCGGTTGCCGTCGCGCCCCATGCGGTTGCCGTCGCGGCCGCCGCCCGCGCGATTGCCGTAGCCCGACGGCGCAACCGGCAGGCTGCCGTAGCCGCTCAGACCCGGCAACCCCGGGCCGCCGCGCCGGCCACCGCCGCGACGCGGCTGGTCGAGTTGCCCGTGCGTCGTCAGCACCGGCTCGCGGCTGATGAAGCCCATCGACGTCTGCATCGGATCGGGCTGGCGACGCTCGGCCGGACCGGCAGCGCCGCGCTTGCCCTTCTCCTCGGACGGCGCCTTCAGGCCGACGGTCGCCATCAGCTTGCGCACCTGCGCGTCGTCGAGCTCCTCCCAACGACCACGCTTCAAGCCGCGCGGCAGCGGAATCGGGCCGTGACGCGTACGGATCAGCCGGCTCACCATCAGGCCGACCGCCTCGAACATCCGGCGCACTTCGCGATTGCGGCCTTCGGCCAGCGCGACGTGATACCAATGATTCGTGCCTTCGCCGCCGCCATCGCGGATACGCAGGAAATTCGCCGGACCGTCGTCGAGCTCGACGCCGTGCAGCAACTTCTGCCGCATGCCTTCGGACAGCTCGCCGACGACGCGCACCGCGTACTCACGCTCGACGCTGTAACGCGGATGCATGAAGCGGTTCGCGAGGTCGCCGGAAGTCGTCAGCATCAGCAGACCTTCGGTATTGAAGTCGAGGCGGCCCACCGCAAGCCATTTCGCCGTCTTCATCGGCGGCAGGCGGTCGAACACCGACGGACGGCCTTCCGGATCCGCGTGGCTGACGATTTCGCCGGTCGGCTTGTGATACAGCAGCACGCGCGGCGGCTTGTTCGGCAGCTTGCGCTTGACCGGCTTGCCGTTGATCCGCACCTGGTCGGTCGGCATGATCCGCTGGCCGATGTGCGCGGGCTCGCCGTTCACCGACACGCGGCCGGCGACGATCAGCTCTTCCATTTCGCGGCGCGAACCCATGCCTGCTTCCGCCAGCACCTTGTGGAGCTTCGGCGCGTCGTCGTCCGGCGACAGCACGCGCTTGTTCGCCGGCTGGTTGCGCCCGCGGCGCAGCATCGGCGCACGTACGCCGCTACCGCCCGCGGAGTTGTCCGCATCGAAGGCGGGCGACGTCACGTATGCGAACAGTTCGTCCTGGGACGCATCGCCTTCCACGGGTTTCGCCGAGCCACCTTCTGCCTTCGATGCACCGCGACGGCCCTGGCCGCCCTTGGCCGCGCCTTCGCGCTTGCCGGCCGGCTTGCGAGCGCCCTTGGCCGCGCCTTCCTTGCGCGGCGCACGCGCCGGCTGCGCATCGGCAGCCTCGACCGGCTGCGCATCCGCGCCCTCGGCACCCTGCTGCTCGCCTTCGGCGCCCTTCGACTTGGCCGCCGCGCGACGCCGCGCGATCAGGCTGCGCGGACCGCGCCGCAGACCGCGGCGGGGACGCTCGTCGCCACCCGCGGCCGAAGCATCCTGCTCCGGCGCATCGTCGGCACGCGCTGCCTGCACGGCAGGCGCGGACGATTCAATATCGTGGATATCTGTCAAAACAACCTCAAAATGTCAGGTCTCGCGCCCGGCGCGGGCGCGGCAAGAAGTTGGCCGCGATCAGGCGCGACGCTGTTCGGGTTCTGCTTCGTCGTCCGGCAGCGCGTCGGCGCCGATGGGCGCACTGGCGCTTCGTACGGCATCCGCGAGACTGTCGGACGTGTCGTCCAGCGTCTCGTCGTCCGCAGGACGGGAGCGGGGGGCGTCGGCCCGATCGGCCTCGCCGGGCATGTCGCCGGCCGCTTCCGCTCCGTCTCCGGCAGCCGCTTCGGCGGCCGGCTTGCGATCTTCCTCGCTCGAATCCGCACGCTGCGGCTCGGGCTGCACATCGGTCGACACTGCTTCGGCGCCGACCTGTTCCGTCTGTTCCGCGTGCCCGCGATCAGCATCGAGCGTATCGCGACTCGGGAATTCCTGCGTCGACGCGACGTCTGCCGCGGCATCGCCCGGCACCTCGGCCGACTCGCCGGCGGGCACGTCAGCCTGCGCCTGCGGCACCTCGGCCGCAGCCTCGTCGGTCACCGGCACGTCGCCGTCGAAATCCATGGCCTGCTGCGCGAGCAGCGCGGCCTCGATGTTCGCGGCCGGCTCTTCGAGCGCCGGCAGGTCGTCGAGCGCCTTCAGGCCGAGATCGTCGAGGAATTGCTTGGTCGTCGCATACAGCGCCGGACGCCCGGGCACGTCGCGATGACCGATCACCTCGATCCAGCCGCGATCCTCGAGTTGCTTGACCACCTGCGTATTGACCGTGACGCCGCGAATCTCTTCGATGTCGCCGCGCGTGACGGGCTGCCGGTACGCGATGATCGCGAGCGTTTCGAGTACCGCGCGCGAATATTTCGGCGGCTTCTCGGGATGCAGGCGATCGAGATAATGACGCATCGCCGGCTTGCTCTGAAAGCGCCACCCGGTCGCCAGCGCCACCAGTTCGACACCGCGACCGGACCAATCCTGTTTCAGATCTTCGAGCAACGTGCGGACCGTGTCAGCCGACACGCCGTCGGCAAAGAGCTTGCGCAAATCGCCGAGCTTCAGCGGCTCCTGCGCACAGATCAAAGCAGTCTCGAGGACGATCTTCGCCTCTTGGGTATTCATGCAGCTAGGCCAGACCCTGTGGTCAAACGAACCGGATCAACAAACAGACGAAAGGAACGGAAGACGCGCTCGCCCGATTCTGATCGGTCATATTGATGGGAGCACGAACCGGGGGCGGCGAACCAACTTCAGGCCAGGCCCAAACCGGACGGAACAGCACGGCTCAACGACGGAACCGCGTGACTGAACGCCATATTACGCAAAATTGCCCGGTGCGTAAAGATGAGCGGAACAGGCCGCCGCCCGGGCCGCATGCCCGCTCCGGCCCCGCTTCAGCGGGCGCCGGCGCCGCGCGCGAGGAACCGGCGCAGCCGCTCCACGCCCGCGTCGAGTCGCGCCGGATCGCATGCATAGCACCAGCGCACGAACCCTTCCCCCTCGGGGCCGAACGCGCGCCCGGGCGCAAGGCCGAGGCCTGCCTCGCGCACCAGCGTCGTGCAGAACGCCAGGCTGTCGGCCGCGCCCGGCAGCCGCAGGAACAGGTACATCGCGCCCGATGGCGGCGGCACCTCGACGCCCGGCAGCGTCCGCAGCGCGGCGACCAGATGGTCGCGCGCGTCGCGCAGTGCCGAGACGAACGACCGCACGAACGGCTCGCCGTCGCGCAACGCGACCACGGCCGCGGCCTGCACGAAACCCGGCGCACACGACGTGTTGTATTCGACGAGCTTCGACAGCTCGCCCATCACCGACGTCGGCGCAACCAGCCATCCGAGCCGCCAGCCCGTCATCGCCCATGCCTTCGAGAAGGAATTCACGACCACGACGCGCTCGTCGCGCGACGCGATATCGAGGAACGACGGCGCACCGCCCTCGCCGAATGCAAGCCGCTCGTACACCTCGTCGGCGACCAGCCAGATGCCGTGACGACGGCAATGGGCAAGCACGGCCTGCTGATCGTCGCGCGACATCGTCCAGCCGGTCGGGTTGTTCGGCGAATTGATCAACAGCATCCGCGTATCGGGCGTCAGCGCCGCGAGCAACCGGCCGACGTCGAGCTGCCAGCCCGCGTCGCCGTAATCGAGCGGCACGCAGTCGACCCGCGCGCCGAGAATCTTCGGAATCTCGACGAGATTCGGCCACAACGGCGTGACCGCGACGACACGCTCGCCCGGCCCGACGAGCATCTGAGCAGCCAGCATCAGCGCATTCACACCCGAGCTCGTCACGGCGACCGTGCCGGCCGCCGTCGCGCCGTGACGCGCGCTGACGTAGGCCGCGATCGCGTCGCGCAGCGGCGCCGTGCCGAGATTGTGCGTGTAGAAGGTCGCACCCTCGCGCAGCGCCGCCGCTGCGGCGTCACGGATGAAATCCGGCGTCACGCGATCGGATTCGCCGAACCAGAACGGCAGCACGTCCGGCACGCCGAAGCCGGCGTTCGCGACTTCGCGGATCAGCGACGGGCGCAGCGCGTGCACCGCGGCGCGCGCCGCAGGCTCATCGTTCACCGGGAAAAAACCTGCGGAATGCGTCATCGAGAACCACCGCCAACGAACACGATCCACGTAGTGTACCGGCCGGCAAGCCGGGCCGGCTCACGCCGATGCGCATCAATCGAGGTCCTCGGCCCGCGCCGGCATCTGCCGCACGAGCTCCCAGATCGCCTGCGCGGCGGGCGACAACGATCGGTCGCGGCGGCGCACGAGCTCGACGGTGCGTTCGGTGCGCGGCGTGAGCGGCCGCGCGACGAGCGTCGAGCCGGCGGGCAGCGGCAGCGACAGCCATGGCTGCACGCTCACGCCGACACCGGCCTCGACCAGCCCGAACACGGTTGCCGAATGCCCGAGTTCCTGCATGACCGTCGCGTTGACGCGATGCGTGGCCAGCGCCGCATCGATCAGCGGCCGGCTGCCCGACGCATGGTCGAGCAGCACGAGGCGCTCGCCGTCCAGCGCCGCCCACGGCACCTCGGACCGCGCCGCGAGCGGATGGTCGGCGCGCGCGACAAGGCAGAACGAATCGGTCATCAACGGTTCGCAGACGAGATCGGCGACCGTCAGCGGCCCGATCACGACGCCGAAATCGACTTCGCTCGACTTCACCTTGCGCAACACGTCGCTCTGTACGTCGTCGCGCAGGCCGAGCGTCACGAACGGGAACTGCCGCTCGCACGACGCCACCACGCGCGGCATCAGCCTGCATGCGATCGTCGGGCTTGCCGCGACGATCACGCGCCCGCGGCGCTGCTCGCCGATCTCGCGGATCTCGCGCAGCGTATCGTCGAGATCGTCAAGCAGGCGCGACACGCTCGCGATCAGGTTCGCCCCGACGTCGGTCAGTTGCACGTCCCGCGTCGTGCGGTCGATCAGCTTCAGCCCGAGTTCGGCCTCGAGCTCGCGCACGCAGCGGCTGACTGCGGACTGCGTGAGCCCGATCTCGTCACCCGCCCGGCTGAAGCTCTTGAGCCGCGCGACTTCGATGAACACGCGAAGCTGGCGCAGCGTAACGTTCATCCCCTGACCTCATCAATCGTCGATATCGATGCGCGATTTTAATGCGCGAAATCGGCTTCGGTGACGAATCCGGCGTCCCTCGCCCATGTTTCGCTGCGGTGCAATACGTTCGCAAACGCACGTGACATGGGCGAATTGCACAAGATTGGTGATTGTCCCGATTTGCTCACGGGTTATTTTGGCGTCTTATACGCCCCTAGCTGACTTAGCCGTTAGCTCGCTGCCAAGCGGCTCTCGAGGGATTCACCTCCGACATGGCACGCTTCGTGCATTACCTTGCGCACAGGGTGCAGGTTTCGTCGGACGGAAGAGCAGAAACACCGCTGCCGGCCAACCGGACGCCCCCACCCGGCACTCGACGATCGAGTGCTTGAAGAGTGCGCGGCGCAGGGCAGCGCACCGGAGTTAGCTTCGCTGAGGTGAGGACATGATGCTGTTCGACGATTTGAGAGATAACGAATGGGCGCTGGTCGAGGGTCTGTTTTGCTCGGAACCCGCACGGAGTGAGCGGCGCGGCCGTCCTCGCGTGGAAGCTCGTTCGGTGGTCAACGCCGTGCTGTGGGTGCTGTCGACGGGCGAAGGCTGGTCCAAACTGCCGGGCCGCTATCCGTCCCCGCCGACCTGCCGCCGCCGCTTCGACGAATGGCAGGCGGACGGTACGCTCGCCGAAATCGTGAAGCGACTCGGCACGAGCGGCCGGCAGATTTCGCTGCGTGGACGCATCGGCGCAAGCGCGGCGAAGCCACCCGCGCCGCCGAGCCGCGATCGGTTGCGCGGCGCCTTCTGGACCAATCCGGAATCCTGGCGCGCGCCCGTCAAGATGGCGTAACGAATGCTCGATCGGGCGGCTTCGGCCGCCCGGTTTCTTTCTGCGACGCGATCTTGTTGCGCCGCATGCATTGCAGTCGATTACCGTTGTCGTGCCGCGAAACATCTATTTACCAATATTTACAGCAAGCCTGCACTCCCACGCTTACCTTAGCGACATATCAACAGGCCGCACGGACGGCTTGAAGGGAGCCCCGCCATGAAAACAATGTCACTGCTCGTTGCATGCGGCATTGTCGTTTCCGTGGCGCTCGCAGCTCCGGCCCATGCCGACGATCGCGTGAAGCCGCCCCATCGCCAGCAGGATCACCGCAACACCCTCCGCCAGCCGCCGTCCGCCAACCCGTCCAGCCGACAAACCGTGCCGCGCGGCGACTTGCGCGGCGACATCGCCAGCAACGCGCGGGCGCGGATCGGCTCTCAGTCGCCCGGCGTGCCACGCCATCCGTAGACGTCCTGCCGATTTCGAGATTTCGCGAAAGAAAATGTCCGCATCCGGGAACTGCGCCGCATGCGGCGGGTCAACATCGTTGCCATGAGCACAGCGTGGCAGCAGCAAAAGTATCCGGTACGCCCGTATCTTCGCGATACGGGCTTTTTTTGCGTCGCGGGCCCGCGTGGCGATGCACGGGGCGGGATGGAATACCGCTACAGACGGCTTTCGAGAATCGCCACGGCGCTCGCTTCGCTCAACGCGTAGTCGTCCATGCGGCGATCCGTCCAGGAAAGTAATTTCTCTTCGCGCTCGAGGCGCGAGAATTCGGCTCGACCGCTGTCGGTCAGTACGGCAATGTCGACCGGTGCATGGAAGCCCGGTGCGGGGGCAACGGTCTTCTGCCGGACCGTGTCCATCAGCCCGAGCGAACGGAGATACTCGAACACGCCCGGGCGGCGTGCCCACGGTACCTGGCGGTACTGCACTCGTCTCAATGCGTCGAGCACCGCTTCGTTGGAATACGTGGCCATCTCGATTCTTTCTTAAAGTGCAGCGACAATGCGAAGCGGCGCGCCGGGCGGGGTCTCCGCCCGCCCCAACCGCCACCGATTCTGGAGGCCGACGTTCTCCGGCGTCGCGTCAGGGCCAGATCGTCAGTCCTCCATAAAAAGACACCATACCCCAATCAAATTGATTCTGTTCGATTCATTTGTACTTCTCTTCATCGGTTTCATGCTCTGCCGCAAGCAGCGTAGAACCATTTCGATCGTCGCCGTCGCGCTGTTCTGGCTGCTGGCGACGGGCTGGCTTGCGGCGCCGCTGATCGCCTTGACCGAGGCCGGCGTCACGCCGGTCGAACATCCCGACATGCACGGGCGAACCACGCTGATCCTGATCGGCGCCGGCACGCGCCGCACCGACACCGGATTGCAGCCGCCGCCCGATGGCGTCGCGCGCATCCGCAAGGTTGCGGCGCTCTATCGCACGTGCCGGCAACAGGCCGAACGCTGTACCGTGGTGATGTCGGGCGGCGACCCGCAGCATCACGGCGACACCGAGGCGGCCGTCTACGGGCGCCAGCTCGTCGCGCAAGGCGTGGCGCCGGCCGATCTCGTGCTCGAACCGAACAGCCGCACAACCTACGAAAACGCGAAATTCACTGCATCTATACTACGCCCACAGTATGACGACGCGCGCATTCTCGTCACGTCGTCGTACCAGATGCGCCGAGCCCTGCTCGACTTCCGCCATTTCGGCATCGATCCGCAACCCGTTTATGCGAATCTCCGACGCGCGCAAACGGGCTGGCTGCCGCGCTGGCGCAACGTGGCCAACGCCGAGCAGGCGTTGCACGAACTGGTCGGGATCGCGCAATTCCACGTATATCGTTGGCTCGGCTGGTTTTGACGACATCGTCAAAATCGGCGCGAAAATCGCGGCACCATCCTCGATGGCCGACGCGTGACGAACTACGCGAAGTGTTGCGCGACTTCAACGGCGCCTTGCGTCGTGCGACGATCCGGTGCACATTGATCCGTCACTTTTGTTACACTCGACACGCACTCGATTGCAGTCGCCAGACAAAACGGCAACACTCGGGTTCATCACCACTTAGCGGAGGTAAAGCAATGAAGAAGACGTCCCTGGCTATCCTGGTAGCGATGTCGGCGCTGACTGGCGCAGCGTATGCGCAAGAGAGCACGCAGATCCAGACCATCACCGATCCGGCCAAGATCGCCGAGATCGAGCAGCGCGCCCAAGCGCTGCAACAGCAACAAGCGGCCGAAGCGGCTCAGCCGGCGGCGCAGGAAGAGCATCACCACGGCAAGAAGGCTGCGCATCACAAGGCAGCAGCGAAGAAGGCCGCCAAGAAGGCGAAGGCTGCAGACGCTGCCAGCCAGTAAGTTCGGCGGCACCGCTCCAGCGAAAAGCCGAATCCGGGCAACCGGGTTCGGCTTTTTTGGTTGCGGCGCCCGCGCGCTGTGCTAAAGTCGCGCACCGAAATTTTCCACCCGTGCGCACCCCGGTGCGGAGGACAGCATGAGCAACATTCAACTCGACATCGAGTGGACCGAAGCCGCCACTCGCAAGATCAAGCAACTGATGCCCCGCGGCTCGGACGACGCGTTCCTCGCGCTGCCGCCGATCGAGTGTCTGCCGATGGAGGGCGACGTGCTGTTCCTCGGCCCGCAAGGCAAGCAGCAGCCGTTCATCGTTGCCGAGCGCCAGTATCACCACGACGGCGACGCCGACTGGACCATCATCCTGATCCTCGACGTACCCAGCGCGTCGCACTGACGCGCCCCCGCGACCGGACACGTCCGGTCGCCCCACTCCGCCGCACTCCGCCCGACTCCGGCTCAGACGAGTTTCGACAGCACGCGGATTTCGGAACGCTCGATCCAGTCCGCGGCCGCTTCGCGATAGGCGAGAATGTGCGCGGAACGCGCGTGAGCGGCCAGCGCCTCCTCGCTCTCCCAACGCTCGACGAATACGAATCGCGCGGGCTCCCTCAGATCCCGGTGCAGGTCATACTGCAACGCACCGGCTTCGTTGCGGGTCGGCTCGACGATTCCCTCGAGCACGACGCGCAGTTTTTCCTCGGTGCCCGGCTTCGCCACGATCAGCGCCACGACTGCGATTTCCGCCATTCCCGCCTCCTTCATCCGAAAAAGTCCGAGAATACGCGCATCGCGCGCCGGCGACGCCGATACGGCATGACAACGCCACAAAAAAAATAGCCCGCGCTTCAGAGAAGCGCGGGCGAAACCGTCGCCCTACGAGGATAGGCGACGGGGCCATCGAGATCCGCACGCTGGCGCGGATCGTCATCTGTTGACCGACGCTTGTCGCGACGGCATTTGAAAGGCGTCGATACCGTTGTTCAGGCGCTCGCGGCGCATTCCGGACTCTGACGCCATCCTCCCTGCTCTAACGATTCGAACATATAAAGCAGGTTTCGTGCCAAGCATCCAATCCACCTTCACCCCATTGATTCATAAGGATAATTTTTATATCGGCGACAATGTGACACGTGTTCCGTCGTCGTAACGCGACGGATGTTACGTAACGTCACGAGGCAAGGCCGAACCACCCGAACGCGCGCCCGCGCCGGCGAGCGGCCATGAAAAAAGCCCGCCGAATGGCGGGCTTTTCAAGGGTGCGGGAAACGCCGGAATCAGCGGAGCTGATTCACGAGCAACCCCATGATCTGGCGAGCCGCCGACGACGTGTCGATCGCCCCCGAATCGTCGACGACCGCGACGCGCGTCTGATCGGCCGTGAGCGCCTTCACGTTGACGCGATACTGCTTCGCCTGCTTTTCCTTCTTGCCGTGGAACAGTTGGCTCCAGAAGCCCTGTTCGGCCGAGCTCAGATCCTTCGGATCGACGTAGCGCACGAAATACAGGCCCTTCGAGCGATCGCGATCGTCGACGGTGAAGTTCGCGCGATCGAGCGCGAGACCGACGTGCAGCCACGACCGGTCGTACGGCTCGCCGAGCGTGACTTCGGACGGCACGGCCGCTTCCGCCGCGTCGTTGCCTTGCGCCGACGTGCGCGAGACGTTCTGCGCCGCAATCGCCGCGGCAGCCTTCGACGACGCGTCGGTATCCGCCTTCTTGTCCTTCGGTACCACGTTGTCCTTGATGTTCGCGATCGGAGCCTCGCCGTTCTTCGCGCGCTGCTCGTTCTGCGCGAGCACGGCCATCAACCGCTTCAGGTATTCCGTCTCGAGCGCCGGATCGTTCGGCTTCGGTTCCCATTTGCTCGAATCGTTGTTCGCGCCGGTGATCGCCTCGCGCATGCCCTTCTGGCTGATGAACACATAAGTGCCGCCGTTCGGCGCCGAATCGAGACGCGTGCGGTACTTGTTGCGCTCGGCCGTCACGTACGAATTGCCCATCGCCTTCGAGATCACGCTGCGGATCAGGCCGTCGTTGATCTGCGGATGGGTTTCGTTCCAGTCGGTTTCCATCACGCCCTTGTCGCGCTGGTCGACCACGAGCAGGAAGCCCTGCTCCTGCCAGAAACGGCGAACCTGCGGCCAGATCGCGGCCGGCTGCTTGCCGTCGATCACGAGCCAGCTTTCCGTGCCGTCGCGCTGGATATGCATGCCGGCCACGGCCGGCGCGACGGTGTCCAGCGCAGGCGCGGCCTGCTGGACCTGCTGGAGCGCGGACAGGGAAGTCGCGCCGCCCTGGGGCGGCAGCGAACGCTGATCGGCCGTCTCGTCGAGCATGTTGGGCGGCACTGCGAGCGACGCTTCCTTCGATTTCGAATCGCTCTTGTAGTCCACTTTCGTGGGCGACGACGTACCGCAACCGGCGACGAGCGCGCCGGTGGCGAGCACTGCAGCGAACCGCATGGTAAGACGAAGATCAGTCATGTTCGGGGAATCCTCTTCCGCTAAATCACGGCGCTTTCCGTGGATCAACCTTGCATTTTACCGGGGCCGCGCTGCGATGTGCAAAAAAGCGGCGGCCAAGAAAAAACCCGCGTCAGCCTGAGCTGACGCGGGTTCTTGTCTGGTCGGGGCGAGAGGATTTGAACCTCGTCGAGCCCACGGTGGAACAAGGCTGTCCGGGGAGTGTGTCGGTCAAAACCGCCATGCCGATTGACACAGTGACATGAAGTCTAGCACGCCTCGCGTTACGGCTCTTGCCCCCGAATGAGATTCTCCGCCATCTTCGTTGCAAGGAAGTCTGCCTGAAGCATAGGCTTGATCGCCCGCCCCCACGCCTTGCGCTCATCTTCTGGCATCGCAATTGATGCACTGATCACACGTCTTTTCTCCCACTCGTCGCAGCGGTCGAACCACTCGCGAATAGTCCGAAACTCCTCACGCGTAAGATGCCCGCGCAATCCCTCCAATGCAATCATCGACGGATAGGTAACGCTGTCTTTCGCCGGCGCCTTGACGATATGGATCAATGCGGACTTCCTAAAATACCCGTCACTAGAAAGAAGCTTTGCAAGCGTCGCTTGGTGCCATTCGAGCGCACCAAAACCCGAAGACAATACCAACTGTGCGTAGTGGTTAGTAATATTCTCTTTATTTTGCTGAGGAATGACATCACTATTTTTCAGCAACATGTCAACAAAATATTCTAAAGAATATAGATATTCACCACACAATATGGCAACCGTTTCCAAAAGATCGAATTTCTGTTGCACGAGGCACGAGATGATCAATTTTTGAATTCCGGAGAATTCTGGTATGCCGGTCGCCTTGAGAACTTCAATTTCCTGCGGAATATCTATCTTCTTAAATGCATCATACTTGTCGCTGGCGGGCATAATAAATGTGCGAGCAACCCGATTATATCCCCCCGTGAGCTTCGTTACCTTCTTAATAATCGCCTCAGGAGTATCATCAGATTGCCCCGTAGATGCCTCCTCGTCCTTACTGGCAAGATATAATTTCGTCTTACCAGTGTTTAACATCAACCCATCCCTGAACAAACGGGTTGTGAGCAAGTTCATCCATCTTTGTGCCGTAATTAAATCGGGCGCGAAGATCCGAAAATCATCTACATACCTAACAAACCTGACGCCTTCGTCAATCAAATACCTATCAATATCAATGAGCGCAGCTTCTGCAATAATGCGGCTAGCAGCATTCCCGACCGGAATACCGTAACTATCCTTCTTTGACCAAAGCAACAACAAACTATTTAGCGTCGAAACGATTTGCCTATCCACACCGATACTGAGCAATGTCGACTCGACGCGGTGTATATTTATTCTGTCGTAAAAAGATGCAATATCACACTGCACAACATACTTACAAGAACCAGCGTTAGCCAATTCCTTCACGCGCTCACGCCAATCTCCATATCCTATGTTCTTGTCAAAGATCGCATTCTCATTTGGAGCAAATCGCGCCGAGAATACGATCTTCTCCGAAACCGGAATCCGCGCCCCCTCTATCTGCCGAGCAGCTTGCAGAACAATCGCAGTATATTTTGCAAGACACAGAGGATCAATTATCGCAGCCTTTCGGTAGTCAAATACATACCGATTCTTCGGCGTTAAGATATATTGAATCGGCTTAAATCCCATGCCGTTTACATCGCCACTTCTAATTTTAGCCCGAACCTCTGCGATGAGATCGGCCTTGTTGGCAACGATAAGCGCGGTTTCCAACGACTCACGCGTAATATCGCTCGGCCCGTGTGCCGCCAAATGCTCGATGCTTAGATTGCATGCGTCATCCAAGTTCATAACGTAGCGTGTATCTAGATTTATGTGGATGATCCACGCACCACTTGATGGTACGGGCCTGAGGCAGCATACGGGATGTCTCATCATTTGAGCAACAGCTCGCCTGACTGTTACGGCCTCCACTAAGGCGAGGTGAGTGGCCGCAAGATGACCCAGCTATTCCCGATCGCTCAGGGCAACCTCATTAAGTACGCGAGCATGAGCGTCACAGGCGGCCAACAGAACCGCCAGATTGTCACCGAGTGAAGCTGCAAACACTGCCGCCATCGAGTCCGCAACGACTTGCGCTGCGCTATTACATCCCTTCGATTCATCCATAATCGGACCCCAAATAAAAAACGCCCGCGTAAATGCGGGCAAGCTACAAGTGAAAACGACTATCGTTCCGCCGCGATTATCCGGGCAATCATCTGGATTTGCTGATTGAGCGGCGCTAGTTGGAGCGCCTTCTTACCCACCTTGTCGAGGTCGCCGTTGAGCGCGTTCGCCGCGATGCTTTCGAGGGTCTCCACGTTCCCCTTCCACGGACCCATTAGGTTCGCGAGCCAGGAGTTCTGGGAGAACTTCGAAGCACCGCCCCCGAGCGTCCACCCGAAGTTCGAGTTGAGCACAGGGTCCGTGAGTTTCACTGCGGCGTCCGTGTAGGACCCTGCCATACCGAGCAGACCCGAGCGCTGGATCACGTTGTACGCGAACTGCTGCGGCTCCTGGTCGCCTATGTCCTGCCCCTTTCGGAACGCCGCGATAGCGTTGATAAGGACACCAGCCGCCAGTGCCGTCCCAAGGGCAGACGCGAACCGCATGTGATCCCCGGTGACGAACCCATACTGCACACCAGCGCGGATGAAGTTGTTCGAGAACTGCATTGCCATTGTCTGGAATTGCAAGAACATCTTCCCGTACCACTTGTCCATGAGCAGCGGCTGGTTGCCGTACCCAGAGGTGTATGAGGCCCGCTTCTGCGCCTTGATAAGCGCGGACTCCAGCACGTACTTCATGTGCTCGCCGTCGCGCTCACCGAGCCACTTGGACATCCCTGGGGAGAATAGACCCTGCCGCATCTCCGAGCCGTGCTTCTCGAACAACTCGTTGAGGCGGCGAGCCTCGGGTTCCCCGATGCCCAGTGCGCCCAGTTGGGCGACCTTGCCCTTGTCGAGCGCGTCGTATCGAGAGACCCACCTCCGAATGTTGGACAGTTGGACGAGACCAGCAGTGCGCCGGATGTTGTCCGACCATCCCTTCAGCAACGACAGCTTGTTCCCGTAGTCCGCCGCCGTATTCATAGCGACCTCAATGGAGCGCGTGACTTGCCGGGTACGGCCGGTTCCGAAGCCCATGATGTCTGCGGCCTCCCCGGTGCCCAGGGAACGATCCGATGAATTCAGATGCGTCCCGGTCTCCAGGGAGCCGAGGATCATCTTGAGTTCCTCTGCGTCCTTGTCGCCCTTAGCGGCCTGCTTCAGGATGTACTGGTAGTCCCGTGCGCCCTTGAACGCGATGGACTTCAGGGCGGACCCCTTTGCCGTCAGCGCAGCCGTAGCAAGGTCCCCGATAGCCGAGAACACGAAGCCGCCCATGTAGCGCACGACGCCCATCTGGCGCAGCCGGTCTGCCGCCCACACCAGGCCGTTGTGGTCCTTCACGTCGTACTTGCCGAGGATTCGGTCGTGCGCGTGACGTACATCGTCCAGCGCAGACTTCTTCTCGGCCAGCAGAGCCTGGCGTTCCTTCGGGTCGGTTACGCTGCCGATATGTGCGTCATAGTCGTCCTGGATTTCCCGCAGGATGTCCCCGATGTCTCGGCCTTCCAAGGAGCGATGCGCCGCCAACTGGCCGCCCAGGTCCTTGTAGTAGCCCTGGAACGCGTCGTCGGCATTCCCCGCGAGGAACCCGCCGTCCACGAGCTTCCGGTACTCGTCCATGTTGAACTGAAACTGCCGCTCCTTCAGGCGGCCCGAGGTGGGCGACTTGTCGAGCAAGATGCCACGTGGTGCCCGGTCCGTCCCACGAAGGGAGTTCACGAGGTCATCGACGTACTGCGTGAGCGGGGAGAGTTGTGCGATACCCCGGCGAGCCTGGAACGCAACCTTCCGAAGCTGGCTTGCCGCCCGATCTGCTGCCCTCGCAGCGGCCCGCGCCTCCATGCCCGTCTTCTTCATCGTGTCGTATGCGAGACGCCGCGCAGCACGCGCCTCGTCCAGCGCCTGCTTCAACTCCGCAGCCGCCGCCATGTGGTCGTCCAACTCCTTGCGGAGTCCAGGTGCCAGCAGAGCGTCGCCCTCGTTGTTGACGATGGTGTTGACCTCCTTCGCTGCCGCGTCGTGCCAGCGGCGCACTTCGGCCTGCTGGTTCGCCAGAGCGTCGAAGTTGCGGTTGGCTTCCTGGAGGTCCGCCCGCGCCTCGTTGCGCTCGGCAAGTGCCTCTCGGATTTCCTCCCGCACCTTCTGAATCTCAGCGCGTGTGGTCTGCCGCTGCGCGTGTAGCTCGGCTCGTTGTTGGTTGAGCGGATTCCGTGCGCGTGCGAGTTCGGTCCCTTCGAGGTTTGCGCGGATATCCTTGAGTTCCTCCAAGACATCGCGCTTCTCCGCGAGCAGTGAGTCGCTCTTGCCCTTCAGCGCGTCCACGAGAGCCTTAGCCTCGCCCGTGTCAGCGGCGGCCTTCTGCGCATCTGCATGACGCGCACGCGCCTTGGCTACCGCTTCACCAGCCTCGTCCAGCGCGTAGCCGCCATCGGTGAGTTGGCGCTGGAGATCGGCCAGGACAGACTCGTCGCCGCCAAGACGGTTGAGCGCTGCCTGCACCTTCTCACCGGCCCGTTGCGCCCGCAGCTGCGCGGACGCGACAGACCGCAGCACGGAGCGGCGCTCGATGTCCCGTGCCGCCGTCCGCATCTCCTTCAACTTCGCGCCGCGCCAGTCCTTCTCCTGCCCCTTCAGCGTGTCCAGGATGTCAGCGGCGTGATCCTGCGCCTTCAACTGCCGCTGCTGGTAATCAGCGAGTTTCGACTGGAGGTATGCGTTCTGGAAGTCCTGCTGCTCCCCGGCCCACTGACGCAGGACGGAGTTGACCATCGTGTCGTCGCCGGACTGCTTCAGGGCGGCCCAAGACTCCGGGAGTGCCTCGTCACCTTCGACGCGGGGCCGCGCCGGGTCAGCGATGAATCCGTTCTCGCGAAGCCAGTCATCGGTCGGCTTGTCGCCCAGGTGCTCCATGAAGAAGCCTCTAAGCTTTTCTGCGTTCGCATCGACGCCGTTGTGCATCCAGCGCTGCGGCATCCCGTACCGGCCCTCCACGAGGTTCTCGGGGTCCAGCAGGCCGTGCTTGATCGCCTCGTCCTTCATGGATTCGTATGCCTCGTGGTAGGTCTTCTCGGCCTCGTACACACGGCGGTGGACAGTCTTGGCCTGGTCGAGCGAAAGCCCGTCGGCCGTGAGCCGGTCCATGACCGCCTTGGAGATCACCTCGTTCGTCGCCTGCGCGTTCGAGCCGTACTGGATCAGCGCGACCGCATCGTTAAACGCCTTCTGCGAGACAGCGTTGATGTCCTTGGACCCTTGGGTGAGCGTGTTGACCACGTTGCCTACACCCGTGCGAGCGCCTGATTGGCCCAGATCAGCATTGGCGGCCTGGTAGATCGAGGAGACCTTGTGCCGCACGTTCTGCATCTGCTGCTCGTAGACCGTCTTCAGGGTCTCAGCTTCGAGGCCCGTGGACTTACCCTCGGCCATCGCACGCGTCAGGAGGCCGCCCGTGTCCATCAGGCGGAGCATCGAGTCTCGCGTCAGCGCATTCGAATACCCGCCGAGCCGCTGGAGTGGCGTGTAGCTGCCGAGCTTCGTGGCCCAGTCCACCGCACGGGCGATGGGGTTCTTCGACGTGGCGATGAGCGTGTCGGTGTCCGCAGTGGCGCGAGCCGCACCGATGGAGTCCGCGCCGAACGCGTAGCCTTCCTCGGGCAGCTGGCCGATGTGGTGCTCGTTTATGGGAATCGGATTGTCGAGGTTGTCCGGATGCAGCCCGTCGCGGATCGCGGCCATGTTGTCCGGCGTGGCGTGACGGAATACCGCGCCGAGGCCAGCGCCTAGCGACATGCCGACCCCGATGTTCATGAACGCTTCCTCAGCGGTCTGCGTGTCGTTGAGTGCGTACACGCCACCCTGTTGTGTGCCGATGTCGAGACCGCCGAAAACTGCGCCGCGTGCAGCGCTTGCGGCTAGGCCCGACCCGAGGCGGGCCGTGGTCAGGGCAGCTGCGCCTTCGGCCACGGGAGCCAGGAGGAGCGTCGCGTCGAGCATCGCGACGGGCATGGTCACCACGGTTTGCCAGGTATCAGCAGCAGCCAGAGTCTCGCGGTCTTTGATGTTCTGGCGTTGCGCGGCGGCCCACGACTCGAAAGCGGCCTGTGAGTCCACACTGTTGAACGTGATCGACCCGCCCGTCACCAGCGGCAGAAGGTCCTTGTACTGGTCCCTGTTCTGCTCGATGAAGGCGTAGGGATTGAACGAGCGGTCCGATTGCGCCTGGATGTCCGCGTCGCGGTAGTTGTTGATAAGCGACGCGACGCTCGTACTCTGCCGCCACATCGCAGCAGCCACGTCCATCGTGTCCGGGCGCGTCAGGTGCGTGTACTCAACGTCCTCGGGGACGTAGCCCGTCTGGGCCGGTTTGAGCGGTACGCCAGAGTCGGCGGGGACCGCCTCGACCACATTTTGATATTCACCAATACTTGTCATAGTGTGAGTGCAATTTATGTTTCTATCAGTCCCCCTCCTCGCCGTCTTCCTTGCAGGCTGGATTGGGTGGGAGGATGGAGCCAGAGGGCGACTACAGGGTCCCTGAGCGGTTCCAATGGATTCGTTATCGGTAAGCAGTCCAATATATTTCCAGGCAACATGGGATGTCTCAGGCGATGCCACTCATTGATAAACAATGGGGCTATCTTTGATGGGGGCTATGTACTGCTGCATTAGAGACAACCAATGCAAGCCTTGCTGTCTCCACCTCCTAGCTAATCATAGGGACGGCCCCGGTGCTCTCTACCTGTGCTGATTTATTCGGCCACTGGGCCGCCCATGTCGTCAGGATTTGGCGGGGGTGATGAGAGGCGCACTGGCAGCCTCGTGAGGTCCGGAGTTAACGAGCAGTGGCGCGGGACGTCCAGCGGCTCAGGGGGTGCTGTACGCAAGCCGCAGGCGGATGCTTGAGCTTCTCTCGACGGATGTACATGTGCAGCATGAGATCATGGGCCGCCATATCCTTTCCTGCTGCCATGTCGCGCTCGAAGCGGGCCAGTAGGTCAGTGGCGCTCAGGTCATTCTTTCGGACGTTGCAGGTCCCGCAGAGATACGCGACGTTCCCCGGCTTGTACGGTAGCGCGGTGTCGATACGGTCCAGATGCAGCGACAGGAAATCGGACGGACGACTACCGCAGCATGCGCATTGGCTGGTCTGGATGGAGTCGAGATAATCCGGCGTCAAGTTGACGACAGGACCACGCCTGCGGGCGTCGCGTATGTCATTGGACGCCCAATTGTCCCGGTGATAGCTGGCCTGATACTCCCGGCGCTTATCGCGGTTGGCTACGTAATAGCGGGCCTGGCAAGCCTTGCACGGGCCGCATAGCCCATCGCGGCTCGCAGCATTCCGGCTGAATTCACTGTGCGGCTTGGTCTCGCCGCATTTGTTGCAGCGTTTGGACTCGATCATTGTATGCGTCCAGCAATGCTTCGGGCGATGGCTTGCTCCCGGAGATGCTCGGCGGCGTCGCGGGCTTTCTTGCGCTCACGTTGGTCCTTGCGCAGTGCTGCGGCTGCCGTCGGGTTCACCGCGTATCGCTTGCGCTTCTCGGTCGTCACGCATTCAATGCAGCGAGCCGCGTAGCGCGAGCGGAGCTTGGGGCTAACGCTCTTGTCCTCATAGAACGCCGTGATTGGCAAGAGCCGCCTGCAACAGCGGCATACGCGTTGCGTCGGTAGGGATGGGTTGGTCGTGAGGTATCTCATGGGGATGTCGTTTCAGCAAAAAGCAGAGGTGCGCAAATGCTCGCGCTTGCAGAGAATGCGCTGAAAAAGAAAAACCCCGCTCGATGGCGGGGTGTCGTTGCCCGGTTAGGGCCTACTACCTTGTGCGGAGTTAATCGCGTCTAGGGTCTTCTACCCTGTGCTGATTTATTCCGCGAACCCGTATTGATGCGCCAGGTCCGGGTCTAGCGGCGCGAGCATCTCGACCACCAGAGTCTTATGGAGGATTTCCTCGGAGGCCTGGTGACGCGTGTGGCTCTCAATGCCTGCGACTGCCAGAATGGCCTCCTGTTGAACCACAACGGCGGCTCCTGCGGCACGGAGGTCCCGACGACTCGCACGGACGCCGTCAGCATTCAGCAGCCGCGTTGCGGTGTCCGCTGCCCGATTGAGAACGGGCACGATATGCGCCGGGATAGCTCGTAGTGCGCCCTGGCGCTTGCCCCTCAATGCCGCTGCTGCGGGGCCTGCTGCATCGATCAGCTTCGCCTCCACGTCGGCCGGAATGCGGTAGGCGTGGATAGTTTGTTGCGCATTCTTTTTCTGCATGGCCTCTGCACCTTATTGATAGGGGCGTTACTGCCGCTCGGCGGTCGCCTCGGTCATGGCTGAATCCAGGGCGGCGTACTGCATCTCCAGGGTGTCCAGTTCCTTAGCGAGCCGCAGCATCTGGTCTTCCATCGACGCAGCCCAATGCAGCGCGAGTTCTCCAGACGGCATGCTGGCAACACCCCCGCGAGCAAAGGTAAGGGAGAGACCCGACGCTGCCCGTTCGCTTTCCGATTTCGCGAGCCACGAATGATCGCCGCTCAACCCGGCGTGAGAGAACGCAATGCGGGCACGAATCAGCTGTGTATGCGGTCCGATCATTTGGCAGCCTCCTCTGGGTTGGCGGCACTAGCGGAATTCAATGCGCGGGAGATGGTGGCAAGTCCTACGCCAAAGTGCTCCGCGAGAGATCGCACAGAGCCGCCGTGTTCCGCGTGATACGCCCTGACTTCTGCGTAATCCACGGCGTGCTTCCGCCCCTTGTACTTGCCTTCAGCTTTGGCTACGGCTATCCCTCGTGCCTGCATCTCGCGCCGGTTCAGATAGTCCGCTGCGCCCTGCGCCGCCATGAACGCTAAGAGCGCGTCGCGAATCCCGAGCCGCAATGGGTCGGTCTCTCGCCCGTCGAACACCATACCGTTGAGCGTGCATTCAACCCGGACGCCCTTCTTCATAAGGCGCTGCATAGTTTCGGCTAGTTCGCCGTAATGCCGCGAGATGCGGTCGAGCCAGCGAACCACCAGGACCCCACCCTTGCGAAGGTCGCGCTCCACGTGCTGCCACTGTTCGCGCTCGGCGGGCGGGACGTGATACCCACTCACCCCTTCATCTATGAACACATCGTCAGCGGCTATGCCCTGGGCGGCTGCGTCGGCGTACTGGCTCGCAGCCGTCTGTCCGTCGAGCGTGGATACACGCCCGTAGTAGATGCGTCTCATGTGCTACGTAACCCCGTTCCGTTGAAGTAGTGTTTCGAATTATCCAGTGTTCCGAAAATCTGTCAACTTCAACGGAACGGAAACGAATGGCCGTTGCGCGTTCGCTACAGGTATACCCAAACGGAACACCCTCAGAGGAAGCCGCCCACATACCGACTCTGGGTTCTTCGCGCCACCGCTAGAATGGAAAATCGACTAAGAGGCCAAAAATGAACGGGAGCATATTTAGCAAGGTGAGCGCAGCGGCGCTCAGCATATCCATTGCCGCCCTTGTGGGTCTCCTAGCTATCGAGCACCCGGACGCACCATTGAAGCGAGCGGCCTATGACTTCGGATGGTCTTTACCGTTACTGGCCGGGTGCGTCGTCCTCGATCACGCGATGTATATTGCGATACGGCGCGGACAGCGGCCCGATGCGCTAGTGCGATATGCACGCGTGCTCTGCTTCATAGCAGGCGGGGCATTCTGGTTTCAGGGCACTACGGCTGTGCTTCAACACTTCCCGATTCCGCCCATCCAAGTGGTCCTCATTAAATCGGTGTTCTGCGTGGTCTTGGGGATTGCGCTTATCGCGGTCTTCGGCGGCGCAAAGAAAGACGGCCGTGATTGACAGCCCGTGCTTCCCGGTCCATCTCCGCAACTTCGGGGGCCACTCGGGGCAGAATTGATCATCCGCTCCAAGACCGTTTTCGCCCCCTATGGGGGAAATTGGCTCGCGCGGCCGGGGACACCTTGTCACGCATTTCTGGGAGAAAAATGAGGCCGAGGTATCCCGGAGAACATCCGCATCCTTTCGGGTACCATACGATTGCCTAACGACTCGGGAGATATTTCAGGCATGGAGACAATCGGCTTTTTGGTCCAGGGCTCGGCTGCGACGCCCTACGAACTATCGTTCTCTAGGGACGGCAATACGATTACAGCATTTTGCTCCTGCCCAGCTGGCGAGACCGGGACGGCGTGCAAGCATCGCCTGTCGATCCTTGCCGGAGTACAGAGCGGTGTTGTCAGCGATAACACCGCTCAGGTTCAGGTGGTCGCGTCCTGGCTCCCTGGGTCAAACCTAGCGACGCGCATGGCGGAGCTAGACGACGCAGAGAAGGCAGTAGAAGCAGCAAAGAAGGCAGTGTCCGCAGCAAAGAAGCGACTAGCAGCCACAATGCTAGGCCGAAACTGACGCTTGGCCGTCGCCAGCGTCGGCGCAGTGGCGAACGCACCGACGCCAGAACTTCTACGGGCCGCCTCGTCTCTTGATCGCAATGCTCACTTTGGCGATTAGCCGTGCCGCTGCATCCATTGCTTCTGCGCTGCGTCGAGCGTCCCGCGCGGCGTTTCGGAGCAAGGCCACCGCCTTTCCGAGCGACGTAACGTCAGTGGCGCTCACTGGCCCGGTCACGCTACCGGGCTTACTACTGGCGCGGCGCATCGCTATAGCCCGCCGCCTATTCGCCCACTGCCGTATGGTCGAAGGAGTTGCCAGGCCGTCAGGCAGTTCCCCAAGCGTCTCTATGTTAGCGACCAGCCATACGGCATCCTGGCGAGTCTTGTAATTGAGATCGTCAAAGCCGTTGTCTGCGATCCATGCGGAATAGGACTGGTTCGATACGCTCCTGTGCTTGCCGATCGTCAGGGCCTCACCAACTTCTAACCACCAACGGCGGTGCGTGATCTGCGATTGTTCGCGCCGCTCTCTAGCTTTATCTCCCGGCCCACGTGATAAGGCGCGGCGGTTCGACGCATCCTTCTTGAGGTGCTCCCAAGCGTCCTGCCCACGCGCAATGATGGGGCTCCCTGATCTTTCCTGCTTCGGCATGGTCCACCTATGTGTGCTCCCGTGAAACCCGGTCTCCTAGAGTGGCGCCGTGTGGGCCGCGCATATCCACTGCTACTGGAGGCGGTTTTCGTTACAATTTCAGTCGCAGGGCCATGCTCGGCCTCTAAATAAGCAGCGACCAAGAAAATATGGACAAACGCTATCAAGTTTTCGTGAGCTCGACTTACGCCGATCTACTAGACGAACGCCAAGAAGTAATGCAAGCGCTTCTGGAACTCGACTGCATTCCCGCTGGAATGGAGCTTTTCCCTGCGGCGAACGAGGATCAATGGACCCTGATCAAGAAGGTAATCGATGACTGCGACTACTACATGGTAATCATTGCGGGGCGTTACGGGTCAATTGGGCCGGACGGCCTGAGCTATACCGAAATGGAGTACCGTTACGCACTTGAAACCGGCAAGCCAGTTTTGGGCTTTGTGCACCGAGACCCAACGACCCTCCCTGCGAAAAGGTGCGAAGCTGGCGAAGAAGGCAAGGCGAAGCTTGAGGCATTTCGTGCGCTTGCTCAAAAGAAGCTGTGTCGATTTTGGGAAAGCCCCGCAGACTTGGGAAGCCAGGTTAGTCGTAGCCTTGTGAAGCTGATAAAGAGTAGCCCTGCCGTGGGGTGGGTTCGTGGCAATCTCGTACCCGAGCAAAGTGCGACGGAGGAGATACTGAGCTTGCGCCGGCAGATTGAAGATCTACAGGCTGAACTCCAAGCGACGCGTACAACCGGCCCCGCAGGAACTGCTGAGCTCGCGCAAGGCGCCGACGAATTTAAAATTTCATATCGGTTCATTGCGTCACCATCGAGGTGGGCCCACGACGGCACTACCTATAAGGCAAGTATCACGACGGGATGGGATGAAATTTTTGCGGCTCTGTCGCCGCTGATGATTCACGAAGCGGCAGAGAGCGCACTAACCACTGCGCTCGACAAACTCGTTCGACATGTCGCGCTACCGATCTTGCAAAAGGACAGGGACCTGAAGGGACTCAATATTCTTGATGTCAAAGCTGAAGCAGAGGACTTTCAGACAATTAAGGTTCAGCTGCGTGCCCTTGGTCTTATTACCCAAAGTACGACGAAGAACCGAAGTGTAAAAGACAAAGGCTCATACTGGACGCTTACGCCCTACGGCGACACTGTCATGACGCGGTTGAGAGCAATCAAGAAGCCATAATTCACGAGGTTCAGCGCGGCCCTCATCGCTGAAAGGGATGTATCGATGTGGGCCCTGCAGCGTGAATCGCGGGGACGGCGCGGACGCCCTTTGCGCTCCCGGTTAGTGCATGAGCCACGTCCCGAGCGCGAACCCGCAAAACAGGATGAGACCGCACACGCACGCCAGGAATGCCCACCGATCCCATCGACGGGCCGCGTGCATGTCATCTAGCAGCCTCATACTCTCGGCCTGCATAGCTTCACGTAGCCGTCTGCTATCGGCTTGCAGCCGCAATGCGTCTGCGTGTAGACGGGCGTTGGTAGCTCTCGTCCTGCTCTTGTTCACAGTCACTCCTTCGCCTTGGGCGTTGCATGTCCATCATGCGCCGTGATCTTGGGCCAGTCGATACGGTCGAGAGCTTCCAGCATGGTCTGGAGCGACGCGGCGGCGGTGTAGGTCTTACGCCCTGCGGAACCCTGGGCGCTATGCCCGGTTATAGAATCCATCGTAGCTTCGCCCACATGCTTCTCTGCCAGGGACGACCGGAGCCAATGGCGAAACTTGTGCGAGCCTTCAAGCGCCCCTTCAGGTAATACTGCATCCTTGCGGAACTGATGGAACCATTGGCCCATAGTGTCACCCGGTCCCCGAGCACGCCCCCACGCAGACGGGAATGCGGAACCGGTACCGCCCGGGATTTCCTGGAGCCACTGGGTAAACCAAGGATCGGCCAAGAGGTGCGCGGCCAGCGGTACGACTCGCTCGGACTCCTGAGTCTTGACCGTGCCCGCCTCAGCAGTGATCCGTATCACCGTAACCCCGTTACGGGTCTGGAAGTCCTCTTTCCGTAGCTGCGCAATCTCGCCAATGCGTGCCCCAGTGTGCAGCAGTAACAGCAGCAAAGCGCGACCATCAGACGGCGCTACGTCCTGCCAATGGGGGACGGCCGCCATGCGAGCAGAGAACAGTGAATGACCGAACATGCGCCGCAGTTCATCGTCGGTCCAAGGCCCACGCGATTTCGCCCCGATAGTCTTGTCAAACGTGAGGTCGAGCGGGTTCCGCTCCAGTAAATCAGCCTTCACTGCGACGTTTGCTAGGGACGTAATGCAGGCAGCATGATTTCCAGCAGTCTTTCGGGACCATCCGCGAGCCGGGTCTAGCAGGAAGTCGAGAAATACAGCCCCCGTTGCCTTGGTGAGCTGACTAAGTGGCACGCGGCCCACGGCCTGCTCGAACAGCGCCAGCGCCTTCTCTGTTCGTCCAATTGCGTTGTCTTTAGGGGCATTACGGGCGATCCAGGCAGGAACGACTTCGCGCAACGTCTGGGGCGGCCTGCTAGCCGTGTGTTGTATCGGCGGCTGTGGTCTGGTCGGGGTTTCGACTGGTTCGCCTTGATCCCGCTTTTCCACGTCCATCAAAGCAGCTACAACGGCACGCCCAATTTGAATCAGACATTGCGTCCCTTCGGGTGACGCCCAATCGACCCGAATACCCCAAGATTCCGCAGTGCTGTTGGCGAAACCCAAGGCGAAATCGAGCTTTCCCCGACTCAGGGCGTCCGCGCAATCGCGTTTCCAGCCAGCATAGCCTTGCCGCGCAAGCGTCCACAGTCTGTCATTTCCGGCCGCGCCGAACCGGAAGCCATCATCCCCTCCGAGAATCCTGCGTCGGACTGCCTCTTTGAACTGTTGTGCCAACGCCGGGGTAAGCGTTACAAACGGAGCGGGTTCGGTTTTCGCCCTAAGGGCTTCAAACCGCCGTTGCCATTCCGCGATGATTTCGTGTGCCCGCGTGCAGGCCTCGATTCGATTGCTTGTCCTGAGACTCGCCCGAAAGGCATCGGCCCTCGGTTTGCCCGTCTTTGGATTGCGGAAGTGTTGTTGCAGGTCTTTGGGCACGCCGATCCGGAGGTGGAACACGGACGAGCCTGGGCGCAAATAGACGCCAGTGGGAAGGGTTGCCAAGTCAGTCATCTCCGCATTGTTGCACGGCGGAATTGACACACCAAACTGACACACCCGGAAAAAGGAAAGGCCTGGAAAGCTACCCCAGATAAGGAAACCCTTTACTGACGAGCCTTCCAGGCCTTGATTCCTGGTCGGGGCGAGAGGATTTGAACCTCCGACCACCTGCACCCCATGCAGGTACGCTACCAGGCTGCGCTACGCCCCGAAAGAAAAAAATTATAACAGACAGTTTCCCGATTTAGAACGGGTCGCATGCATTTTGTCCGTGTTCTCGTGAAATTTTTCGGCGCGATGGCGTCGACGCGAGCAATCTACGGTGCCGCCCCCGTCGCCGTCACCGCTTGCGCGCGACACAGATGACCGTCAGGCCGGCAACGCGATTGAAGCGGAACATCGGCAACTCGATGCGGCAGATCGTCTTGAGCAAGCCGTTGACGAACGGATGATGACGACGCAATTGCGACGCGGGCTCGCGCGGATGCGAACGTGCCCGCTCGCCGAGCCGCAATGCGGCCGCGAGCGGAAACGTGAGGCCGAAATAATAGGCGCCGCGCTCGACGTCGAGCCCTGCACGCCGGACCACGTTCTCCAGCCCGCCGAGCGTATACCTGCGCTTGTGCTCGAGGAAATCGTCGTGGCCGCTCCACAGGAACTGGAACGCGGGCACCGTGATCAGGAACCGGCTGCCCGAAGGCGCGCCCTGCACATACTGCGTCAGCAGCCCGACGTCGTCGTCGACATGCTCTAGCACGTCCATCAGCAACACGAGATCGGCATCGAATCGATCGACGGAGCGCCGAAAGTGAATGGGCTTGCCGGCCGCCTCGCCGTCGCTGTCGTCGGCATAGCTCGTATCGACACACCATGCTTCCATCGCGTGCGTGCGTTCGAGCAGATGCTTCGAGAAAAACCCCGAGCCCGCCCCGACGTCGAGTATCCGGTTCGCGCCAGTCGCGCCCAGGAACCGGCGAATCGCGCTCGCCTTCGACGCGTAGTACCAGTGATCGCCCACCCCCGCACCCAGTACGTCGACTTCCTTCAGGTCCATGGCGCTTCCCCGTGATGGCTGCCGTGTTGTGATGTCGAACCCGCCACTGATGCCGATCTTACCCCGCCGCCGTCGCCGATCGTATCCGTCGATGCCCGGGGCCGCGCCGCCTCTGCATCGGGCGAAACCCGTGCCGGCCAAGGCGGGCCGCGAGTTTTCAGGATCGCTTCGAACGATAGCCACCGGCGGCCCGCACAAACCAAACGACCGTTTGATCCGGCCGTACCCCCGGCGCGAATCCGTTGTCTGGGCGCCCGCCGGCGCGGCGCGCCGGGGCGGCGGTTGTTTGGTGACGCCGCTCTAGCGCGCTATGACACACTGCACGGCATCGACGCTCGCGCCGGGCACTGGCGCGCCGCCGTCGATCAAGACAAGACATGGAGACAGACGATGCGGAATACGGTCCGGCGCGGCCATCGCTCGCCTTTGGCAATTTTCGACTGGTTTTCCGGCCGGCGACGCACGGCCGCCCCGCAGTCGCACACGACATCCCGCCTGTTCGGCTGCGGCGCGCTGGCGCTCGCGCTGCTCTGCGCGGGCTGCGCGGAATCCGCCGCGCAGCGCGACAGCAACACATCCATCGCATCCACGAAGATCGAACGCGCCAAGGCCGAGCGCCTCGCGCGCGAACGGCAGCTTGCGCGCACCGTGCCGTCGCTCGCGTCGATCAGCCTCACGCAGCCGCGCCCGTTCACGCTGCGCGACTCGGGCCAGAACGGCGCGATGACGTTCCTGCGCGACGTCGATTTCCGCGTCGTCAACAACCTCGGCTTCTTCATCCATCAGTTGTCGGCCACGCTCGTGCCGACGCAAGCCGGCGCGCCGATCGTATTCGACGATCCGACGAGCTTCGAGATCGACGTGCACGAAGGCACGGTCACGCTCGACAACGCGAAGCTGACCGCCCTCTTCAACACCTACATCTTCGGCTATCGCAACGCGCCGCTGCGCAAGCTCGCGGTGTCGGCCGGCGACGGCGTGATCCATCTGCAAGGCGAGATGCGGCGCGACGGCTGGGTACCGTTCTCGCTGACCGGCACGCTCGCGGTCCGCGACGGCAGCCAGCTCGTGTTCCACCCGACCGGCGTACGCGTGTCGGGCCTCGACGCGCAGCCGGTGATGCGCGCGGCCAACGTGAAAATGGCCGACCTGTTGAAGGTGCAGACACCGATCGCGCAACTCGCCGGCGACGATCTCGTGATGGCCGTCGACAAGCTGATGCCGCCGCCGCGCCTGAAACTCACGATCACCGCCGTGCGCGTGACGCCGGCCGGCCTCGACCTGAAGCTCGACGACGGCACGCATGCCGGCTTCGCGATGCCCGCGAACGCGCCGCAGCAGGCGATGTACATCCGCGGCGGCGACGTGAAATTCATGCGCTCGATGCCGATGAACGCGGACATCCTGATCGGGCCGGTCGACCCGTCGAAGCGCGACCAGACGTTCGTGTTCGACCTGTATCACTATCGCGACCAGGTATCGGCCGGCTACTTCAACTTCGACGAAAGCGGCGCGATGACGATCCGGATGCCTTCGTATACGGGCCCGGCCAGCGGCGCGGCGCTCGGCAACGCGGCCGCGCGCCTGAACGACAGCTTTCTCGCCGCGCAGCAGAATGCGCTACGCGACGTGCGCCAGCACTGGGAAGCGTCCGCGCTCGCGGCGGACGCGATGCGGCCCGGCATGCAGAAGGTCGCGATGCGACGCACGTCGTCGACGCCGTTCAACGAACGGTACGTGTCGAACCGCAACCCGACGATCCATCTGCGCAACGTCGATTTCAACCTGTCCGGTGACATCGGCTTTCATGTCGACGATCTCGACGTGGAACTCGTGTCGAAGCGCCCGGGCGAACCCGTCGATCTCGACGACCCGAACCAGTACGACATCCGCATTCTCGGCGGCACGGTCGTCGAGTCGTGGAAGGCGATGTCGGCGCTGTTCAACGACTACCTGCTCGACTATTCGCCGCGCTCGCTGAACGACCTGCAACTGAGCGCGGACGGCCAGGACCTGCGCGTCCAGGGCGGCATCAAGCTGTGGAATCACGTACCGGGTGTCTGGCTGCCGACCGACATGAAGGGCTCGCTGACGGTGCTCGACGACCGGCATCTCGCCTTCACGCCGTCGCAGGTGTCGGTGCTCGGCATCCCGCAGGCCACGCTGCTGCGCTCGCTCGGCATCGAGCTCGCATCGCTGACGCCGTTGCGGCGACGCGGCGCGGAACTGCGCGGCGACACGCTCGTGCTCGACCAGTACACCGTGTTCCCGCCGCCCGTGCTGAACGGCAAGCTGGCCCAGGCCACCGTCGAGCGCGATGGATTGCGTCTCACGTTCCGGCGCGCGGCGGGCGCGCCCGCGCCGAAGCGGCCGCAGATCGACGCGCCGAGCTATATGTGGATGGAAGGCGGCGACATGAAGATGTTCAACGTGCTCGAACTGAACGTGCGCGCGCTGATCCGGAATTCGGCCGAGGCCGGGCCGATGCGGTTCGACCTGTACGACTATCGCAGCCAGGTCGCGCAGGGCTCGGTGCGGATGCTGCCGGACGGCACGCTGGTCGTCGACATCGGACAGAAGAATCCGCTTGCGTCGCGCTGATCCGCAAGCAAGCACGGCCCGCATGAAAAAAGCCCGGTGGCAGATCGCCAACCGGGCTTTTCAACGCATCCTGCGCGGCGCGCACTCAGTCGTGTTTCAGTCCGTCGATCACGTCCAGCAACGCCTGCCGCAACGCAATGACGTCGACGTTTTCGCCGGGCTTGCCCGCCCCGCGCCCATCGTTTGCCTGCGCGTCGGAGTCGACCGGCTCCGCCGCGGCCCGCTCGCTGCCCGGCGAATCGAGCCGGTTGCGCGCGCCGTTGATCGTGAAGCCCTGCTCGTACAGCAACTCGCGAATCCGCCGGATCAGCAGCACCTCGTGATGCTGGTAATACCGCCGGTTGCCGCGCCGCTTCACCGGCCGCAACTGAGTGAATTCCTGTTCCCAGTAACGCAGCACATGTGGCTTGACCCCGCACAGCTCGCTGACTTCGCCGATCGTGAAGTAGCGCTTCGCGGGAATCGGAGGCAAAACGACTTTCTCAACCGTGGTGGTCATCGTCGGTTAACCGTCGGTAAGGGATGCGCGGGGCCGCGCAGGGGCGCCGGCGCGTGTTACTCCGCGCCGTTTTCGACCAGCGCCTTCAGTTTCTGGCTCGCGTGGAAGGTTACCACCCGGCGGGCCGCGATCGGAATCGCCTCGCCCGTCTTCGGATTGCGGCCCGGACGCTGCGGCTTGTCGCGCAACTGGAAATTGCCGAACCCCGACAGCTTGACGCTTTCACCGTTTTCGAGCGCGTCGCGGATCACTTCGAAAAACGCCTCGACCATGTCCTTCGCTTCACGCTTGTTCAGCCCGACGCTGTCGAACAACAGCTCCGCCAGTTCCGCCTTCGTCAGCGTCGGCGTCTCGGTGGACGCCGGCGCCGAAGCGTCGCGGTTCATCGCGCTGCGTTGCGCCGTCAGGAGGGCTTCGAATTCACTCGAGGTCATGTCGTTCATATCTGCCATACAGCGCGTTGAATCAAAACTTACGATGGAAAAAAGCCGCCCGCGAACGGGCGGGCCCTCTCCCTAGCCGCGCAGACGCGCACCGGCACGCGCCATCCGCTCGACCAGCGTCTGGATCGCCTGATCGACGACCTCGTCCTGCAGCGTGCCAGCCGCGTCCTGCAGCGTCACGCGGAACGCAAGGCTCTTCTCGTTCGCGGCAAGGCCACCGGAAGTATTTGATTTTGCACGAAATTCGTCGAAGAGTACAACCTTCTGAACGAATCGGCAGGCGTCTTCCGCAAGCGCCTTCTTCATTTCGTCGAAAAGGGCCTGTACCTCGACCGCCTGATCGACGACAACGGCGATATCGCGACGGACCGGCGGGAATTTCGACACGTCGGTCGGCGCGGGCAGCGCACGTGCGATCAGCGCGTCCGCGTCGATCTCGAACATCACCGGCGCGTGCGGCAGCTCGTACTTCTGCATCAGACGCGGATGCAGTTCGCCGATCCAGCCGACCGCGCGGCCGTCGACCTCGATGCGTGCGCTGCGGCCCGGATGAAGGGCCGGATGCTCGGCCTTCACGAAGCGTGCCACCGCCGGCGCGAGCAGCGCTTCGAGATCGCCCTTCACGTCGAAGAAATCGACCGCGCGGGTCGCCACGCCCCACTGCTCGTCGAGTGCCGGACCGTACGCAAGCGCACCGACGCGCTTCGGCTGCGCATGCCCCTCGACCGCCAGCTCGCCGGCCTTCACCGACGGATCGGCGACGAACACGCGACCCGACTCGAACACGCGCACGCGATCGGCGCGACGGTTCAGGTTGTGGCGCAGCACGGCGATCAGGCTGCCGAACAGCGTCGTGCGCATCACCGAAAGCTGGCTCGCGATCGGATTCAGCAGACGAATCGGGTTGTCGTTGCCCGCGAAATCGCGCTCCCACTCCGCATCGACGAAGCTGAAGTTGACGGTTTCCGCGTAGTCGCGCGCGGCCAGCGCGTGACGAATGTCGTGGATCGAACGCCGCGTTTCGTGGGTCGCGCGCATTTCGCTCGTCGCGACCGGCGGCCGCGCGGGGATCTTCTCGAAGCCGTAGATGCGCGCCACTTCCTCGATCAGGTCTTCCTCGATCTCGATGTCGAAGCGGTGCGACGGCGGCGTGACGAGGAACGCGTCGTCTTCACGCTCGAACGGCAGGCCGAGGCGCGTGAAGATGTTCGCGATCTCGTCGGCGCCGATCTTCACGCCGATGATGCGGTTCGCGCGCGACACGCGCATCTTCACCGGCGCGCGCTGCGGCAGGTTCACCGCCTGATCGTCGACCGGGCCGGCCTTGCCGCCGCAGATCTCGAGGATCAGTTGCGTGATGCGCTCGACGTGTTCGACGGTCGTCGCGTAATCGACGCCGCGCTCGAAGCGATGGGCCGCATCGGTCGAGAAGTTGTACTTGCGCGCGCGGCCGCGGATGCTGTCCGGCCACCAGAACGCGGCTTCCAGGTAGATGTTGGTCGTATCGAGCGTGACGGCCGTGCTGTCGCCGCCCATGATGCCGGCCAGGCTTTCGACCTGACGGTCGTCCGCAATCACGCCGACCGTTTCGTCGAGTTCGACCGTGTTGCCGTTGAGCAGCTTCAGCGATTCGCCGCGCTTGCCCCAACGAACCTCGATGCCGCCGTGGATCTTGTCGAGATCGAACACGTGCGACGGGCGGCCGAGTTCGAACATCACGTAGTTCGAGATGTCGACGAGCGCGGACACGCTGCGCTGGCCCGAACGCTCGAGGCGCTCGACCATCCACTGCGGCGTCTTCGCGCCCGCGTTCACGCCGCGGATCACGCGGCCCGAAAAACGGCCGCACAGATCCGGCGCGGCGATGCGCACCGGCAACGTTTCGTCGAGCTCGACGTTCACCGGGCGGATGTCGACCGGCGTCAGCGGCGCGCCGGTGATCGCGGCCGTCTCGCGCGCGATGCCGAACACCGACAGGCAGTCGGCCTTGTTCGGCGTCAGCTTGATTTCGAAGATCGTGTCGTCGAGATTGAGGGTCTCGCGGATGTCCTGGCCGATCGGCGTGTCTTCCGGCAGGATCAGCAACCCGCTGTGGTCTTCCGACAGCTTCAGCTCGCGCGCCGAGCACAGCATCCCCTGGCTCTCCACGCCGCGCAGCTTCGACAGCTTGATCGCGAACGGCTTGCCGCCCTCTTCCGCCGGCGGCAGTTCCGCGCCCACCAGCGCGACCGGCACCTTGATGCCGGGCGCCACGTTCGGCGCGCCGCAGACGATGTTCAGCGTCGCGCCGGTGCCGGCGTCGACCTGGCAGACATTGAGCTTGTCCGCATCCGGATGCTTGACGACTTCGAGCACGCGGCCGACGACGATCTTCGACGTCGGCGGCGCCGCCTTGCTCAGCGATTCGACTTCGAGCCCCGCCATCGTCAGCGCGTGCGACAGCTCGTCGGTCGTCAGCTGCGGGTCGACAAAGGTTCTCAACCAGGATTCAGGGAATTGCATGGATGTCTACGTTCGAAACGGGTTAGATCGGCGCCCGGGCCCCTTCGGAAACGTCCGGCGGGGGCATGCACGGGCACATGTCGGCGCGGCGAGCAGCGTTACGCGAACTGGCGCAGGAAACGCAGATCGTTCTCGAAGAACAGCCGCAGATCCTGCACGCCGTAGCGCAGCATCGTCAGGCGCTCGAGGCCGCTGCCGAACGCGAAACCGATGTAGCGCTCGGGGTCGAGGCCCATGTTGCGGATCACGGTCGGATGCACCTGGCCCGAGCCGGAAATTTCGAGCCACTTGCCGGCGTTCTTGCCTTGCTCGAACATCATGTCGATCTCGGCCGACGGTTCCGTGAACGGGAAATACGACGGACGGAAGCGCACGAGGATGTCGTCGCGCTCGAAGAATTTTTTCAGGAAGTCGGTATAGACGCCCTTGAGATCGGCGAAGCTGATGTTTTCGTCGATCCACAGCCCCTCGACCTGATTGAACATCGGCGAGTGGGTCGCATCGCTGTCGACGCGATACGTGCGGCCCGGTGCGATCACCTTGATCGGCGGACGGTTCGTGCGCGCATAACGCACCTGCATCGGGCTCGTGTGCGTGCGCAGCAGCAGCTGACGGCCGTCGGCATCCTTGCCTTCGACGTAGAAGGTGTCCTGCATCGAACGCGCCGGATGGTTCTCCGGGCTGTTCAGCGACGTGAAGTTGTACCAGTCGGTCTCGATTTCGGGGCCGTCGGCCACGTCGAAACCGATCGAGCCGAAAATCCGTTCGACCCGCTCCCACGTGCGCATCACCGGGTGCAGGCTGCCTGTGCCGGCGCCGCGGCCCGGCAGCGTCACGTCGATCGCTTCGGCGGTGAGGCGCTGATTCAGCAGCGCGTCGGCCAGTGCCTGGCGACGGGCGGTGAGCGCGGCTTCAACCTGCTGCTTCGCGACGTTGATGCGTGCGCCTTCGGTCTTGCGTGCTTCGGGATCGAGCTTGCCGAGGCCCTTGAGCAACTCGGTCAGCGCACCCGATTTACCGAGAAATCGAGCTTTCTCGTTTTCGAGCGTGGTGATGTCGGCAGCCTGTTCGAAGGACTGCTGCGCGTCGGCGACAATCTGGTCCAGATCCATAGATCCCATCATTTCCAACGTCATTCGGTCTTGGCGAGAAAATCTACCCACCAAACAAAAAAGGGGCTCGGAAGAGCCCCGTTTTCGCTGCAGCGGCCGAGACTACCGGAACCTCGCTGCAACTAACCACGCAGTGCTAATTTCGCAATTAGGCTGCAACGGCGGCTTTCACCTGCTTGACGATCGCAGCAAAAGCAGCCTTGTCGAACACCGCCATGTCGGCCAGCACCTTACGGTCGAGTTCGATCGACGCCTTCTTCAGGCCGTTGATGAACACGCTGTAGGTCATGTCGTGCTGGCGAACTGCCGCGTTGATACGCGTGATCCACAGTGCGCGGAACACACGCTTCTTGTTGCGGCGATCGCGGTACGCGTACTGACCAGCGCGCATCACCGCCTGCTTGGCGATGCGGTAGACGTTATTGCGACGGCCGCGATAACCCTTGGCCAGGTTGATGATCTTCTTGTGGCGGGCCCGTGCGGTTACCCCACGTTTGACTCGAGGCATGTTTCTCTCCTTGGAGTATCAGTTGAGGGGTTACGCGAACGGGAGCATCGCGCGGACGGAGTTCAGATCGGAATCGTGAACTGCCGTTGCGCCGCGCAGATGGCGCTTGTTCTTCGTGGTTTTCTTGGTCAGGATGTGGCGCTTGAAGGCTTGACCGCGCTTGACGGTACCGCCCGGACGCACCACGAAGCGCTTTGCAGCGCTCTTCTTGGTCTTCATCTTAGGCATGACGAACAACTCCAGTTTATTAGATGGCGATGGGTGTGCGGTTGGCTTGCGCCCTTGACCCGCCCTTCGAAACCCAGTCCACTTGTGTACGGCGAACCGCTCGCGCAGCCGCCGTCGTTGCTGGCGCGCCGCCCTGACCGGGCAACGCGCCGAACCACTGTCGAACCTGCGCGCGATGCGCGCGGGCCCGTTACTTCTTTTTCTTCGGCGAGAGCACCATGATCATCTGGCGCCCTTCCATCTTCGGCATCTGCTCGACCTGGCCGACTTCCTCGAGATCCGTGCGCAGACGCTCGAGCATCCGCATACCGATTTCCTGGTGAGCCATTTCGCGGCCGCGGAAACGCAACGTGATCTTCGTCTTGTCGCCCTCTTCGAGGAAGCGCACGAGATTGCGGAGCTTGACGTTGTAATCCCCGTCATCGGTACCCGGACGGAACTTGACTTCCTTGACCTGGATGACCTTCTGCTTCAGCTTCGCTTCGTGCTGCTTCTTCGATTCCTGGTACTTGAACTTGCCGTAATCCATCAGACGGCAAACCGGCGGCACCGCTTGCGGCGCGATTTCCACCAGGTCAACATCCAGTTCTTCCGATTTACGGAAAGCGTCAGCGAGTTTTACGATACCGAGCGGTTCATTCTCGATCCCGACCAGGCGCACTTCCGGCGCAGTGATTTCACCGTTGATGCGGTGCGACGACTTATCAGTAGCGATGTTACGTTTCCTCTAAAAATTAAAAAAACGAGCCGCGCTGCCAGGGCGGTTACTTGAACGAGCGCAGGTCTTCCTGCAGACGCTCAACGAAGGCTTCGACCGGCATAACGCCAAGGTCGACGCCGCCACGGGCACGCACGGCTACCGTTTGCGCATCACGCTCCTTATCGCCCACGACGAGGAGATAAGGCACCTTTTCCAGCGTGTGCTCGCGTATTTTATAGCTAATCTTCTCGTTGCGCAAATCGGCCGCCACTCTAACCCCTTGTTTTTGCAACGATTGGGCCAGAGACTGCGCATATTCGGCCTGACTTTCGGCGATATTGAGCACAATTGCCTGGTACGGCGCGAGCCAAACCGGCATTGCACCAGCATGGTGCTCGATCAAAATGCCAAGGAAACGCTCCATCGAACCGACGATCGCGCGGTGCAGCATCACCGGCCGGCGGCGGCTGTTGTCTTCCGCCACGTACTCGGCGCCCAGGCGCTCCGGCAGCACCATGTCGAGCTGCAGCGTGCCGCACTGCCACGAGCGGCCGAGCGCATCCTTGATGTGGTACTCGATCTTCGGGCCGTAGAACGCACCCTCGCCCGGCAACTCTTCCCACGTGAGGCCACAGGCGGTCAGCGCATCGCGCAGACCCTGCTCGGCGCGATCCCACGTCTCGTCCGTGCCCGCACGCTGGTCGGGGCGCAGCGACAGCTTGATGTCGATGTGATCGAAGCCGAAATCCTTGTACACGCTCATGGCCAGCGTGTTGAACGCGATCGATTCCGAGATGAACTGGTCTTCCGTACAGAAGATGTGCGCATCGTCCTGCACGAAGCCGCGCACGCGCATCAGGCCGTGCAGCGCGCCCGACGCCTCGTTGCGGTGGCACGAGCCGAATTCCGCGTAGCGCAGCGGGAGATCGCGGTACGAACGCAGGCCGTGCTTGAACACCTGGACGTGGCCCGGGCAGTTCATCGGCTTGATCGCGTAGTCGCGTTTCTCCGACTCCGTCGTGAACATGTTCTCGCGATAGTTCTGCCAGTGGCCCGACGCTTCCCACAGCGAGCGGTCCATGATCATCGGCGTCTTGATCTCGAGATAGCCGGCTTCGTTGACGCGGCGGCGCATGTACTGCTCGACCTGCTGCCACAGCGCCCAGCCCTTCGGATGCCAGAACACCATGCCCGGCGACTCTTCCTGCATGTGGAACAGGTCGAGCTGCTTGCCCAGCTTGCGGTGGTCGCGCTTTTCCGCTTCCTCGAGCATGTGCAGGTACTGGTCCTGGTCTTCCTTCTTCGTCCAGGCCGTGCCGTAGATCCGCTGCAGCTGCTCGTTCTTCGAATCGCCGCGCCAGTACGCGCCGGCGACCTTCATCAGCTTGAAGACCTTCAGCTTGCCGGTGGACGGCACGTGCGGGCCGCGACACAGATCGGTGAAGCCGCCGTGCGAGTACAGCTTGATTTCATCGCTTTGCGGAATCGATTCGATGATCTCGGCCTTGTACTTCTCGCCGATGCTGCGGAAGTAACCGGCCGCCTCGTCGCGCGACACGACACGGCGCGTGACCGGCTCGTCCTTCTTCGCGAGTTCCTGCATGCGCTTTTCGATCTTTTCCAGATCTTCCGGCGTAAACGGGCGGTTGTACGAGAAGTCGTAATAGAAACCGTTGTCGATCACCGGGCCGATCGTCACCTGCGCGTCCGGATACAGTTCCTTCACCGCATACGCGAGCAAGTGGGCGGTCGAATGGCGGATGATGTCGAGGCCGTCGGCATCCTTGTCCGTGACGATCGCGAGCGACGCGTCGCGGTCGATTACCGTCGACGTATCCACGAGCTCGCCATCGAGCTTGCCACCAAGCGCAGCCTTCGCAAGACCGGGACCGATCGAGGCCGCAACCTCGGCGACTGTCACCGGATGCTCGTATTGTCGAACTGAGCCGTCAGGCAAGCGTATCGAAACCATAGCACTCTCCGTGATGCCGACAGTGGGCGGCAGACCAGGTACGCGAGATCGAACTCGCGCATGAAAATTTCGCGACAAAAAAAATGCGGCCCCGCTTTCGAGGGGCCGCATTCGATACTTCACTCAAACTGAAAGGGCGAAAACGTTCCTCGACTAGCGTCGCTCCGAAGTGGTTTCGGTCAACGTTCGCGGTGTCATAACCGTATTCGCCTTGTTCGCGTTGAGTTGTGTACTGCTTCGAACACCCGGAGGCCGGGCATTCTCAATTCGTTGGTAGGCTCGATTGGACTCGAACCAACGACCCCCACCATGTCAAGGTGGTGCTCTAACCAGCTGAGCTACGAGCCTAGAGAAGCTAAGATTATATGGGGCAGCGGCCGGCTTGGCAAGTGTTTTATGCGGTCGCAGCAAAATGGCGCCGTTCCAACCCCATTACGATTTCCGCCCCGCCCGCACGACGCCCTGCACCTCGCCGAGCAGCGTGCACGCGCGCTGCACCTGCGCCGAATTCGATACCTCGACCGTGAACTGCATGAACGCCGCATTGCGGCGGCTCTGGGTCTTCACGCCCACGACGTTGATCTTTTCGCGCGCGAACACTTCGGAGATATCGCGCAGCAACCCTTGCCGGTCGCTCGCCTCGATCATCAGGTCGACCGGATAGACGGACGCGCCGCGCCCGCCCAGCACGTCGGCCGACCACGTCGTCTGCAGCACGCGCTCCGGCGCGCGCTCGACCATCCGGCGAAACGTCGGGCAGTCGCTGCGGTGGATCGACATTCCCTTGCCGCGCGTGACGAAACCGCTGATCGGATCGGGCGGCGCCGGACGGCAGCAGCGCGCCAGTTGCGTCAGCAGCGCGTCGACGCCCACCACCAGCACGCCGGTCGACGCGCCGTGCGCGACGCTCGCACCGCTGCTGCGCTTCTCGAAATCGGCCGGCGCCTCGGGCGCCGGTTCCGGCGGCGGCGCATCGGACAGCGCGTGCTCGACGTTGCGCAGGCTGAACTCTTCCTTGCCGACGACCGAGAACAGTTCCTCGGGCGACTTGAACCCGAGCTTCGCGGCGAGGTTGTCCAGGTTGACCGACGTCTTGCCCTCGCGCTGCAGCGTCTTTTCGACGAGCGCGCGGCCGTGCGCGACGTTTTCTTCCTGCTCGATCGAGTTGAACCACGCACGCACCTTCTGCCGCGCGCGCGAGCTCTTCAGGTAACCGAGCTGCAGGTTCAGCCAGTCGCGCGACGGCCCGCCTTCCTTCACCGCGACGATCTCGACCGTCTGGCCGTTGGCGAGCGGCGTGTTCAGCGGCACCATCGCCCCGTCGACGCGCGCGCCACGGCAGCGATGGCCGAGCTCGCTGTGCAGGTGGTACGCGAAATCGACCGGCGTCGCGCCCTGCGGCAGCGCGATCACGCGCGCCTGCGGCGTCAGCACGTAGATGTGGTCGTCGTCGAGCGACGTCTCGCGCAGTTGCGCCCACGCCTGGTCGCCCGACACTTCGCCGCCGTCCTCGACGTCGTCCTTCCATGCGAGCAACTGGCGCAGCCACGCGATCTTCTCGTCGTACTTGTCGCTCGCCGAGAACTGGCCGCCATAGCCGCGCGCGCCGGCCTCCTTGTAGCGCCAGTGCGCGGCGACGCCATACTCCGCGAAACGATGCATTTCCTGCGTGCGGATCTGCACCTCGAACGCGCGGCCGTCGTCACCGATCACGACCGTATGCAGCGACTTGTAGCCGTTCGGCTTCGGCCGCGAGATGTAGTCGTCGAACTCCTTCGGCACCGGCTGCCACAGGTGATGCACGATGCCGAGCACCGCGTAGCAATCCTTGATGTCGGGCACGATCACGCGAAACGCGCGCACGTCGTACAGCTCGGAGAAATCGAGCTCCTTGCCGCGCATCTTGCGCCAGATGCTGTAGATATGCTTCGGCCGGCCGCTCACGTCGGCCTGGATGTGCGCCTGCGCGAGCTCGTGCTGCAGCCGCGCGATCGCCTGCGTGACGTACGCCTCGCGCTCGATGCGCTTTTCGTCGAGCAGCTTCGCGATCCGCTTGTAGGTGACGGGATCCTCGAAGCGGAACGCGAGATCCTCGAGCTCCCACTTCAGTTGCCAGATACCGAGACGGTTCGCGAGCGGCGCATAGATCTCGAGCGTCTCGCGCGCGACGTCGGGCGGCGGATCGAGCTTCGCGGCCGCGTAGTAGCGCAGCGACTGCAACCGCGACGCGAGCCGGATCAGCACCACGCGGATGTCCTGCGCGAAGGCGAGCAGCATCTTGCGCAGCGCCTCGATCTGCGTGCGCCGCTCCTCCGCCGCGTCGCGCCCGGCGTCGGGCTTCGCGTTCTGCGCGGCGCGCAGGCTGACGGTACCGAGCCGCAACAGCTTGCGCACGTCGGCCACGAGCCGCGCGACCTCGTCGCCGAAACGCTCGGTCAGCTCGCGCTCGGGGTCGCTCAGGTGCGGCGTCAGCACGAACAGCGCGGCGGCCTGCATCGCGTGCGGATCGACGTTCAGCGTGCGCATGATCGCCGCCGTGCCCGCCGAGTGATCGGCGAGCAGCTCGCCCGACGACAGGCGCGCGTCGCCGGCCCGCTCGCGCACGAACGCGAGCACGTCGTCGAACGACGGCGCCGCGACGGGAGAAGCGGAAACGGATTCGGTCATGGCACGGCCTGCCGGAATACGGTCATCGTCGGATAACGCTCAGCTCCGCTGCGCGGCGACGACCACGATCTCGACGAGCAGCGCCGGATCGGCGAGCTTCGCCTCGACGGTCGCGCGCGGCGGCGTGTTGCCCGGTGCGACCCATGCGTCCCACTCCGCATTCATGCCTTCGAAGTTCGCGAGATCCGAGATGTAGATCTGCACCGACAGCAGATGCGCCTTGTCGCTGTTCGCTTCGGCGAGCAGGCGATCGATGTGGCCGAGCACTTCGCGCGTCTGGCCGCGGATGTCCTGCGTGGTGTCTTCGGCGATCTGGCCGGCCAGATACACGGTACCGTTGTGGATCGCGGTTTCGGAGAGACGGGCCCCGACGTGGTGACGAATGACTGCCATGAAATGTTCCGGTCGTGATGGGTAAGGAATCGGGCGGCGGCACGGCCCACGTGCCGCCGAACCGCATATTATGACGCGTTTATGCGTCGCCTTCGACGAAAAACCGCCGCGCGAGCGCAATCTGGTCGGCGCTGACGAACGCCGGCGCGTGGCCCGCGCCCGGAATCTCGACCTGCGTCACATGCCGGCCGCGACGCACCATTTCATCCGCCGTCTCGCGCGACAGCAGGTCGGACGTCTCGCCGCGCACGACGAGCAGCGTCGCGTCCGTCGTCTCGATCGCGCGCCACAGCGCGGCCTCGCCGAGCGCGGCCAGCTCGGGTGTCGTCGCCTTGAACGGCTCGGCGATGCGCGGGTCGTAGCGCATCGTCCAGCCGCCTTCGGGCAATTCGTGCAGCAGCGGCCCGTTGATCTCGCGCCACTCGTCGGCGCTCAGCGCACCGAACGGCAGCGACAGCGACGTCAGATAGTCGATTCCCTCCTGCTCGGTCGCAAAGCGCGGCTGCACGCCGAGGTACTCGCCGATGCGCGTCAGCGAATCGGGCTCGATGCGCGGGCCGACGTCGTTGACGATCATCCGGCGCAGCGGCGAACCCGGCAGCCCGGCGAGCGCCATGCCGATCAGCCCGCCCATCGACGTGCCGAACCAATCGACCGATTCGACGTCGAGCCGTGCAATCAGCGTCACCATGTCGGCCACGTACTGCGGAATCGCATAAAGCCGCGGATCGGCCAGCCGATCGGACCGGCCACGCCCGACGACGTCGGGGCAGACGACGCGATACGTATCCGACAGCGCAGCGGCAAGCCGGTCGAAATCGCGCCCGGAGCGCGTCAGGCCGTGCACGCAGACGAGCACGCGCGGATTCGCGGGATCGCCCCACTCGGTATAGGCGACATGGTGAAGGCCGGCCGCGCTCGCACACTGCACGCGCCGCTGGCGGGGAACCGCGGGATTCGCTGGGGTCGTTGGCATCGTTGGCATCCTGTCGAACGGGGGCGACGCGCAGGGCAACGCTTGCGGCGCCCGATGCAAACGATTGTAAACCGCTTCGGAATCACGAGGCGCCACGCGCCCGGCTCACCGCCCGGGACGGGTTCAAGCGTCGCGGCGCCACGCGTGGCGCAACTGCTCGCGCAGGAAATCGACGAACGTCCGCACGCGCAACGGCACATGGCGGCCGCCGGGATAGACGGCATGCAGCGGCGCCGCGGGCGCCTCGAAGGCCGGCAGCACGCGCACGAGCCGGCCGGCATCGAGATCGGCGCCGACGTCCCAGATCGACTTCAACGCAATGCCCGCGCCTTCGAGCGCCAGCGTGCGCGCCGCGCCGCCGTCGTTCGTCAGCAGCGCGGCCGTCACCTCGACCGCCACGCCGCCTTGCGCGCCGTCGAACCGCCATTCGGCACGCGGCTGGTCGCCCATCACGATGCATCGATGCGCGCGGAGCTCAGCGGGATGGGCCGGCCGCCCGTGCGCCGCGAGATAGCCCGGTGACGCGCACAGCACGCGATGATTCGGCGCCAGCTCGCGCGCGATCATCGTCGAATCGGCAAGATTGCCGATTCGCACGGCGACGTCGATGTCGGCTGCGAGCAGATCGACGACCGCATCGGTCAGCACCAGTTGCACGGTCAATTGCGGATGTCTCTGCTGAAAGGCCGCCACGAGCGGCGCGATGCGCAGGCGGCCGAGTTCGCCGGGCGCCGTCACGCGCAGCACGCCGCTGACCGTGCCGCGACGATCGCGCATCAGCGTTTCGGCATGCTCGACCTCGGCCAGGATGCGCAGCACCTGCGCGTGAAACTGCGCGCCGTCGTCGGTGAGCGTTTGCTGCCGCGTCGTCCGGTGCAGCAGGCGCACGCCGAGCCGCGACTCGAGATGCGCGAGCCGCTTGCTGACGACGGACAACGACAGATCGAGCTCGCGCGCCGCCGCCGACAGGCTGCCGGCCGACACGATCCGCGCGAAGGTATCGAGCGCCGGAAAATCGTCGATGAGCGTCATGGCGCCCGCCTCGCTTCAATCTTTCCTTTTTTCGAAGAATCCATTCGTCTTTTGCCCGTATTTGCATGTAGAACGGAAACCTACCATACCTGTTCCGCGTCGTCGCATGACGCTCTTCACAGGACCCTCGAAACCATGTCGATCCGCCTTCGTTCGGCCGCCCGCCCCGTCGCGCACGCATTCGCGGCAGCCGCTTGCGTCGTGGCGCTCTGGCCCGCCGCGGCCCAGGCCGCCGATCTCGTCTCGCCGCACAGCCTGACCGTCGCGGCAGGCTTGCCGGCCGCGCAGGCTCGCGCGCAAATCCTGGCCGCGCGCCGCTACGGCAGCTTCTGGAATACCGGCGACCCCGCCCTCGCCCGCGCGGCGCTCGCCGACGACTTCACCGACCAAACCCTGCCGCCCGGCCGCGAACAAGGCGTAGCGGGGCCGATCGCGGCCTCCGGCACGATGCGCGGCGCGATCCCGGACCTGCGCTGCGACATCGAACAGATGATCGTGGCAGGCGACCGGGTCGTCGTGCACCTGCATTTCCGCGGGCATTTCACCGGCGCATTCAACGGAACGGCCGGGCGCGGACAGGCAATCGACTTCATCGCGACCGATATCTACCGGATCGATCACGGCCGGATCGCGGAAAACTGGCACATCGAGGACAACCTGACGCTGATGCGTCAGCTCGGGCTCGTCGGCTGACGGAGGGGACGATGACTCACGATAACGACACGCCCGCGACACCCCTGCCGCGCCGCACGTTCCTGGCCCAGGCCGGCGCCGGGCTCGCCGCCGGCGTCGTGCTGGCCGCAGGCACGCCCCTGCCTGCCACCGCCGCGCCGACGCCGGCGCCCGCGGCGCCGGGCGCTACGCCGTTCTGGCCCGACGGCGCGCGGCTCGTGATCTCGATCTCGATGCAGTTCGAGGCGGGCGGACAACCTCCGACCGGCGCGGACAGCCCGTTTCCGGCCGTCGCGTTTCCGCCGTCGGTGCCGATCGATCTCGCGTCGGCCACCTGGTTCGCGTATGGGTACCGGGAAGGCATTCCGCGCCTGCTCGATCTGTGGGATCGACACGGCGTGAAAGTGACGTCGCACATGATCGGGGAAGCCGCGCGCCGGCACCCCGAACTGGCGCGCGAGATCGTGTCGCGCGGCCACGAAGCCGCCGCGCACGGCCCGACGTGGCGCGCGCAATTCGCGATGAGCCGCGACGACGAGCGCCGCTTCCTGACCGAAGCGCGCGACATGGTCGAAGCGGTGACCGGCCAGCGCCCGACCGGCTACAACTGCAACTGGCTGCGGCGCGGGCCGCATACGTTGTCGCTGCTGCAGGAACTCGGCTACGTGTATCACATCGACGACGTCAGTCGCGACGAACCGTTCATCGAGACCGTCGATGGTCGCGATTTCGCGGTGGTTCCGTACACGCTGCGCAACAACGACATCCTGCTGATCGAAGGCCGCAACTACTCGCCGACGATGTTCGTCGAGCAGATCAAGCTCGATTTCGACCAGTTGTACGCGGAAGCCGGCCACAGGCGGCGGCTGATGTCGATCAGTGCGCACGACCGGATCAGCGGCACGCCGCAGATGGTCCGTGCGTGGGACGACTTCCTGCACTACGCGCGATCACACCCGGGTGTCGCTTTCATGCGCAAGGACGACATTGCGCGCTTCGCGCTGCATAGCCCGTCGACGCTGCGCGAGACCGAAACGATCTGACCGGATGCCGTTCAACCCATCACCCAGGAAAGACCTTCATGAATGATCCGCTCCACGGAAAGAAAGTACTCGTCGTCGGAGGAAGCTCCGGCATCGGCGCCGCCACCGCGACGGCATTCGCGCAACGCGGCGCGCGCGTGACGATCGCGTCGCGCGATCCGGGCAGGTTCGATATCGACGCCATACCGGGCGAGCACGTGCGAACCGAAACGCTCGACATCACCGATACGGCGAACGTCGACGCATTCTGCGCCCGCGCCGGCCAGTTCGACCACGTCGTGATTTCGGCCGCGAAGACGGCCACGGGCCCGGTCCGCGCGCTGCCGCTTGACGACGCGCAGGCGGCGATGGACAGCAAGTTCTGGGGCGCCTACCGCATCGCCCGCGCGATCGATATCGCGCCCGGCGGTTCGCTGACGTTCGTGTCGGGCTACCTCAGCGTGCGGCCGAGCGCGTCGTCGGTCCTGCAAGGCGCGATCAACGCGGCGCTCGAGGCGCTCGCCCGCGGGCTGGCGCTGGAACTCGCGCCGGTGCGTGTGAATACCGTGTCGCCGGGCCTGATCGCGACGCCGCTGTGGGACAAGCTCGCTCCCGACGCACGCGACGCGATGTATGCCGGCGCCGCGCAGCGGCTGCCGGCACGCAGGGTCGGTCAGCCGGAGGATGTCGCGAATGCGGTCCTGTATCTGGCGGCAACGCCTTATGCGACTGGCTCGACGGTGCTGATCGACGGCGGCGGCGCGATCGCGTGATACATGCGGTCATGACAAAACGCCCCGCGTTCCGTCGGGAACGCGGGGCGTCGAGGATGGCCCAACGAGGTAATGTCAGGCCACCGCGCTGACGTCGAGCGGTGCGCCCGTCTTCGCCTGGATCTCGTCGACGCTCACGCCGTCGGCGAGCTCGAGCACCTTCAGCCCGGCCGGCGTCACCTCGATCACGCCGAGATCGGTGATGATCAGGTCGACCACGCCGACGCCCGTGAGCGGCAGGTTGCATTCGTCGAGGATCTTGTGCTGATCGCCCTTCGCGACATGCTCCATCAGCACGACGACGCGCTTCACGCCCGCGACGAGGTCCATCGCGCCGCCCATCCCCTTGATCATCTTGCCGGGGATCATCCAGTTCGCGAGATCGCCCTGCTTGCTGACCTGCATCGCGCCGAGGATCGCGAGGTTGATGTGACCGCCGCGGATCATCGCGAACGAATCGGCCGACGAGAAGATCGACGAACCCGGCAGCGTCGTGACGGTCTGCTTGCCGGCGTTGATGAGATCGGCGTCGACTTCGTCCTCGGTCGGCGAGGGGCCGATGCCGAGCAGGCCGTTCTCCGACTGCAGCCACACCTCGACGCCTTCCGGCACGTGGTTCGCGACGAGCGTCGGCAGGCCGATGCCGAGGTTCACGTAGAAGCCGTCCTGCAGTTCCTTCGCCGCGCGCGCGGCCATCTGGTCACGATTCCAGGCCATGTCAGTCTCCTTTCGCGCGTACGACGCGTTGTTCGATGCGTTTTTCAGGCGTCGCGTTCAGCACGATGCGCTGCACGAAGATGCCAGGCGTATGGATGTGGTCCGGATCGAGCGCGCCGTTCTCGACGATCTCCTCGACCTCGGCCACGGTGATCTTGCCGGCCATCGCGCACATCGGGTTGAAGTTGCGCGCGGTGCGGCGGTAGATCAGGTTGCCGGACTTGTCGGCCTTCCACGCCTTGACGAGCGCGACGTCGGCCGTCAGCGACGGCTCGAGCACGTAGTGGCGATCGCCGAACTGGCGCGTTTCCTTGCCTTCCGCGATCACGGTGCCGTAGCCGGTATTCGTGAAGAACGCGGGAATGCCCGCGCCGCCCGCGCGCAGCTTTTCGGCGAGCGTGCCCTGCGGCGTGAATTCGAGCTCGAGCTCGCCGGCCAGATACTGGCGCTCGAACTCCTTGTTCTCGCCGACGTACGACGAGATCATCTTCTTGATCTGGCGCGTCTCCAGCAGCAGGCCAAGGCCGAAACCGTCGACGCCCGCGTTGTTGCTGATGCAGGTGATGCCCTTGACGGCCGAATCGCGCAACGCCGCGATCAGCGCCTCGGGAATGCCGCACAGGCCGAAGCCGCCCACCGCGAAGGTCTGTCCGTCGCGGACGATCCCCTCCAGCGCGGCAGCCGCGCTTGGATAGACTTTGTTCATCTGTTGTCCCTTCCTCTATGGAAACCAGCAAAACCGGTTCACGCGCCACGTGGCGCAAGCCCGCCGCACCATTCTATGCATGCGCGGCGATGCCTGCGTCGAAGCGCGCTGTTTTTATGTCGCGACACACCGCCGCGAGATGCCTGAAAGGGTACGATGTGACGCCGATGCGGCACAATACGCAAAAATACATAAGCATTTGCCTCCGCTTGCCTGCGCCATGCCCGAGCTCGATTACCAGACCGCCTTCCACCTCGCGCCGCTCGGCCTCGTGCTGTCACGCGACCGGGTGATCGAGGATTGCAACGACGCGCTCGCGTCGATCTTCCGCTGCGCACGGGCCGATCTGATCGGGAAATCGTACTCGGTGCTCTACCCGTCGACGGACGAATTCCAGCGCATCGGCGAGCGCATCGCCCGCGTGATGGTCGCGAACGGCGTCTACTCGGATGACAGAATCATGAAACGCGCGGACGGCGAGCTGTTCTGGTGCCACGTGACGGGCCGCGCGCTCGACCGCACCGCGCCGCTCTCGGCGGGCGTCTGGACCTTCGAGGATTTGAGCGCGACGCGCCGCGTCGCGGTCGAGCTGACCCCGCGCGAGCGCGAGATCGCCGCCCAGCTCGCGACCGGCAAGACCAGCAAGCAGATCGGGCGCGTGCTCGACATCAGCTCGCGTACGGTCGACATCTATCGCGCGCGGCTGATGCGCAAATACGGGACGAACAACACGCCGGAGCTGCTGCAGCGCCTGCTCGGGCAGTAAACGCGCATTACATCGCGGCGCGCGAATGACGATCGGCCGCGCGCGGCGGCCGATCCGGGGAAACATTGCGCACGGCCCGCCACCGGCGGCCTGGCGCCGGCCTGCCGGTATCCGCGTTCAGCCGACTTTCGTCGCGAGCGCGCGCTCGATCGTGTCGCGCAGCAGTGGCGGCAGCGGCACCGACTTGCCGAGTGCGTAGTCGACCCACACGCAGCGCGCGTTGCCGCGTGCATAGACATGCTGCGGATCATCCGCGCGCGTGAGCTCGAAGCCGGTGTCGAAACTGCTTCGGCCGGGCTTTGCAGCCGACATCTTCGCGATCACGTCACCCGGATAGTGCAGTTGCTTCAGGAACTCCATCGACGCGGTGACGATGACGGGCCCCTGCCCCTCGCCGTTGCCGCCCGCAATGCCGAGCTGCTCGAACCACGAGATCCGCGCCTGCTCCATGTAGCGGAAATAGACCGTGTTGTTCACATGGCCGAACGCGTCCATGTCGCCCCAGCGGATCGGCATCGACATCTCAAAAACGGGAGAGTAATCGCTTGTTGCGCTCATTGCAGTCTTCTTTGTTGCGAAATGTCATCCGCTCACGCGAGGCCGAAGCCGTCGTCCGCGGAGATGATCGAGCCATTGATGAACTGCGACTCGTCGGCCGCGAGCAGCAACAACAGCCCGTCGAGATCCTGCGGCTTGCCGACGCGCCGGCGCGGCAGCATCGACTGCAGCTTCTGGCCCTGCTCGGTTTCCCACAGGTAATGATTGATTTCGGTATCGATATAGCCGGGACAGATCGCGTTCACGTTGATGCCGTGGCGGCCCCACTCCAGCGCCATCGCGCGCGTCATCTGCACGACCGCCGCCTTGCTCATCGCGTACAGCCCGATCTGCGGAAACACGCGCAGCCCGGCCACCGACGCGATGTTGATGATCCGGCACGGCGGCTTGCCGTTGCCGCCGCCGTTCGCGCGCATGATCATCCGCTTCGCGACTTCCTGCGCGACGAAAAACGCGCCGCGCGTGTTCGTATCGAACACGAATTCGAAATCCGCCGGGGTGACGTCGACGAGCTTCTGCATCGTCGACACGCCCGAATTGTTCACGAGGATGTCGATCGTGCCGGCTTCCGTCTCCGCATGCGCGACGGCCGCCTTGATGCTCTGGACGTCGGTCACGTCGAGCGATACGACGTGCGCGGCACCGCCCGCGGCCTCGATCTCCGCACGCAGCTCCTTCAGGCGCTCGACGCGGCGGCTCGCGAGCACGACCTTCGCGCCGGCCTGCGACAGCACCTGCGCAAAACGCTGCCCGAGGCCGCTCGACGCGCCCGTGACCAGCGCAACCTTGCCTTCCAGATTGATCGATCGACCCATTTGCACATCCCCTTTCGATGTCGTTGCGCCAGCCCGGGCTGGCACAGCCCGAGCGGCATTACCCTAGCACAAAAAATAGAACGATCGTGCTAATCTACCTGCATGTTGTTGCGGCAAGCGTTTCGTTTCGCAGACAATACGCTCCCGAATAAAAGCATTCTAACGGTTAGAGGAACGCCAATGACCCCCGCAAGCCTCATCGAGCAATACGGCCCGCGCGAATCGATGGAATACGACGTCGTGATCGTCGGCGGCGGCCCCGCCGGGCTGTCGGCGGCGATCCGGCTCAAGCAGCTGGCCGCCGAGAAAGGCGCCGAGATCGGCGTGTGCGTGCTCGAGAAAGGTTCCGAGATCGGCGCGCACATCCTGTCGGGCGCGGTGATGGACCCGCGCGCGATCACCGAGCTGTTTCCCGACTGGAAGGAACGCGGCGCGCCGCTCGACGTCGAGGTGACGGAAGACCGCTTCCTGTTCCTGTCCGAGAAGAGCGCGGTCACGACGCCGAACTGGGCGCTGCCCGACAACTTCAAGAATCATGGCAACTACGTGATCTCGCTGGGCAACGTCACGCGCTGGCTCGGCCAGCAGGCCGAGGCGCTCGGCGTGGAAATCTTCCCGGGCTTCCCCGCCGCGGAGATCCTCTACAACGACGACGGTTCGGTCAAAGGCGTCGCGACCGGCAACATGGGCGTGGGCAAGGACGGCGAGCCGACCGAGAACTTCCAGCTCGGCATGGAGCTGCACGCGAAGTACACGCTGTTCGCCGAAGGCTGCCGCGGCCACCTCGGCCGCCAGTTGATCGCGAAGTTCAAGCTCGACGCGAACGCCGATCCGCAGGCGTACGGGATCGGCATCAAGGAACTGTGGGAAATCGATCCGGCCAAGCACAAGCCGGGCCTCGTGATCCACACGGCCGGCTGGCCGCTGAAGTCCGATACGTACGGCGGCTCGTTCCTGTATCACATGGACAACAACCAGGTCGTGGTCGGCTTCGTCGTGGGCCTCGGCTACACGAACCCGTACCTGTCGCCGTTCGAGGAATTCCAGCGCTACAAGACGCATCCGTCGATCCGCGCATTCCTCGAAGGCGGCAAGCGCGTGTCGTACGGCGCGCGCGCGATCACGGCCGGCGGCCTGCTGTCGCTGCCGAAGACGGTGTTCCCGGGCGGCGCGCTGATCGGCGACGACGCGGGCTTTTTGAACGCATCGCGGATCAAGGGCAGCCACGCGGCGATCAAGACCGGGATGCTGGCGGCCGATGCGGCATTCGACGCGGTGCAGGCCGGGCGTCAGTCGGACGAGCTGAACGCGTACCCGGACGCGTTCAAGCAATCGTGGCTGTACACGGAGCTGTACCGCGCGCGCAACTTCAAGCAGTGGATGGCCAAGGGCCTGTATCTGGGTACGCTGATGGTCGGGCTCGAGCAGAAGGTAATGGGCGGCAACGTGCCGTGGACGCTGCATCACCAGCACGCGGACCACGAGATGCTGAAGCCGGCGTCGCAATGCGAGCCGATCGACTATCCGAAGCCGGACGGCAAGCTGACGTTCGATCGCCTCTCGTCGGTGTTCATCTCGAACACGAACCACGAGGAAAACCAGCCGGCGCACCTGACGCTGAAGGACGCGAGCGTGCCGGTGAACGTGAACCTGCGCACGTACGCGGGGCCGGAGGCGCGTTTCTGCCCGGCCGCGGTGTACGAGTTCGTGAAGAACGACGACGGCGGCGATCGGCTCGTGATCAACGCGCAGAACTGCGTGCACTGCAAGACTTGCGACATCAAGGACCCGACGCAGAACATCGTGTGGGTCACGCCCGAAGGCGGCGGCGGGCCGAATTACCCGAACATGTAACGACCGGAACGCGCCGCCACGAGCGGCGCGTTTTGCGTGGGTCACGGCACACCGCCGCAAACGAAACGGGGCGCTGCATCACGCAGCGCCCCGCTTGCATTCATCGTTTGCCGGACGAGGCGACACGCGCCGCGCCCCAACCTGCTTCGTATCAGGTCGCGCTGCCGGCGATCTTCGGCGTCGACGTCTCGACGTCGCCGCACTGCGCACGATGGCGCAGCGCATGATCGATCAGCACCAGCGCGAGCATCGATTCGGCAATCGGCGTCGCACGAATGCCGACGCACGGATCGTGGCGGCCAAAGGTTTCGACCGTCGCCTCTTCGCCGGACTTCGTGATCGAGCGGCGCGGCGTGCGGATGCTCGACGTCGGCTTGATCGCGATCGACACGGTGATGTCCTGGCCCGTCGAAATCCCGCCGAGCACGCCGCCCGCGTGGTTGCCGACGAAGCCGGCCGGCGTCAGTTCGTCGCCATGCACGGAGCCGCGCTGCGCGACGCTGTCGAAGCCCGCGCCGATCTCGACGCCCTTCACCGCGTTGATGCTCATCATCGCCTTCGCGATATCGGCATCGAGCCGGTCGAACACCGGTTCGCCCCAGCCGACCGGCACGCCCGACGCGACGACGTCGATGCGCGCGCCGATCGAATCGCCGTCCTTGCGCAGCGCGTCCATGTAGGCTTCGAGCTCCGGCACGACCGCCGCGTTCGGCGAGAAGAACGGGTTCTCGTGCACATGCGACCAGTCGACGAACGGCACGTCGATCTCGCCGAGGGCGCTCATGTAGCCGCGCACCTCGACTCCGAAGCGCTCGCGCAGCCACTTCTTCGCGACCGCGCCGGCGCCGACGATCGGCGCCGTCAGGCGCGCGGACGAGCGGCCACCGCCGCGGTAGTCGCGAATGCCGTATTTCTGCCAGTAGGTGTAGTCGGCGTGGCCGGGACGGAACGTCTCGACGATGTTGCCGTAATCCTTGCTGCGCTGGTCGGTATTGCGGATCAGCAGCGCGATCGGCGTGCCGGTCGTCACGCCTTCGAACACGCCCGACAGGATCTCGACCTCGTCGGCCTCCTGCCGTTGCGTCACGTGCCGCGACGTGCCCGGCTTGCGGCGATCGAGTTCGACCTGGATGTCGGCTTCGGTCAACCCCATCCCCGGCGGGCAGCCGTCGATCACGCATCCGATCGCGGGACCGTGCGATTCGCCGAAGGTCGTGACAGTGAAAAGCGTGCCGAGGGTATTGCCGGACATGATGGAACCGCCCAAAGAGAAATGGGCAAACCGATGCGCTGCCGGGGGCCGCGGGCAGGTCGATCGTTTGCCGGTCGAAAAAGAGGTAAACCGTTATTATGCCAGCCGTCCCGGGCCCGCGGGCCGTGTGAACCGTTCAGATCACCGGGGCCGGCCGTGGCCGCGGCGTGGCCTGCCGTCGCTCGGCCGCACCGCGGCCGGGCGGGCCGTGCGGCTCGCCGCGCTCGTCGCTGCGCGGCAACCGGCGACCGGCAACCCGCACCCGGCCGCCCCGCCTACTTCCGCGCGCCGCGCAACTCGGTCACTGCCGCCTGCAGCGCTTCTGGCGTCGCGATCGACGCCGGGATCGGCTCGCCGACCGCCAGCGTCAGCCGGCTCATCACGCCGCGCTTGATCGGCCGCGGCATCCGCGCATCGGCATGCCGCGAAAAATAGCTGCCCCACAGCCCGCGCAGCGCCATCGGGATCACCGGCGCCGGCGTGCGGCTCAGGATCTCGGTGATGCCATGGTGAAACGTGTTGATGTCGCCCGTCTTCGTCAGCTTGCCCTCGGGGAAGATGCACACGAGTTCGCCGTCCTTCAGTGCTGCCTCGCACAGGTCGTACGCACGCGCGAGCATCGCGGGATCCTCGTGGCGCGGCGCGATCGGGATCGCCTTCGCGTGCCGGAATACCCAGCTCGCGAAACGCGTCTTGAAGATCCGGTGATCCATCACGAAACGAATCGGCCGGGGGCTCGCGGCGGCCAGCACGAGCGCATCGACGTAGCTCACGTGATTGCACACGAGCACCGCCGCCCCTTCCGCCGGAATCCGCTCCGCGTGCACGAGGCGAATCCGGTAGAAGGTGTGCACGAGCACCCACGCGACGAAGCGCAGCAGGAACTCGGGCACGAGCAGGTAGATATACGTCGCGACCACGACGTTCAGCAGCGCGGTGACGAGGAACAGCCCCGGGATGTCGACGCCGGCCTTGGTCAACCCCATCGCCATCACGGCCGACAGGATCATGAACAGCGCGTTGAGGATGTTGTTCGCGGCGATGATCCGCGCGCGGTGGGTCGGCGCGCTGCGGCTCTGGATCAGCGCGTACAGCGGCACGCTGTAGAAGCCGCCGAACATCGCGAGCAGGAACAGGTCGGCGAGAATGCGCCAGTGGCGCGCACCGGCCAGGAATTCGCCGACCGACAGCAGATGGCCGGGCGACGGCAGCGCGTGGCTCGCGAAATACAGTTCGATGGCGAACACGCTGATGCCGATCGAGCCGAGCGGCACGAGGCCGATCTCGACGCGCCGCTGCGACAGCCGCTCGCACAGCAGCGAGCCGAGGCCGATGCCGACGGAGAAGGTCGCGAGCAGGATCGTGACGACGTCGGGGCTGGCGGACAGCACATCCTTCGCGAAATTGAAGAACGACGTGAGGAACGTCGCGCCGACGAACCACAGCCACGAGATGCCGAGCAGGCTCAGGAACACCGTGCGGTTCTGGCGCGCGAGCTTCAGGTTGCGCCAGGTCTCGCTGACCGGGTTCCAGTTGATCACGAGGTCGGGCTGCGGCGCGGGCGTGGGCGGCACGCGCTGCGCGACGAGCCGCCCCGCCAGCGCGATGACGACGACGCTCACCGCGAGCACGCGTTCGCCGCTGCCTTCGATGCCGGCCGCCGCGCCGCCGATGATCGTGCCGATCAGGATCGCGATGAACGTGCCCATCTCGACGAGCCCGTTGCCGCCGACCAGCTCATGTTCGCCGAGATGCTGCGGCAGGTACGAATACTTGACGGGCCCGAACAGCGTCGAGTGCATGCCCATCATGAACGTGCACAGATACAGCAGCGTCGCGCTGTGCGTGACGAAGCCGGCCGCGCCGACCAGCATCAGCACGATCTCGAACGATTTCACGAAGCGCGTGAGAGTCGCCTTGTCGTATTTGTCGGCGATCTGGCCGGCGGTGGCCGAGAACAGCACGAACGGCAGAATGAAGATCGCGGAAATCAGGAATGCGGCCGTCTTCGCATCGACGCCGGAAAACCGTGCGGTGTGATACGTGACGAGCGACGTGAAGCCGATCTTGAAGACGTTGTCGTTCAGCGCGCCGAGGAACTGGGTCGTGAAGAACGGCGCGAAGCGGCGCTCGCGCAGCAGGTCGAACTGCGATGCGTGGGCGCGCCGTTCGTCGCGCCGCCCCGAAGTGGCTTGCGTGTGATCGCTCATGCGGAATACGCGCGCATCGTCTGGGCGAAGCTGCGCGGGCCTCGTGTTGTTGTTGAAAAAAAAACGGCGCAGGCCATGCCTGCGCCGCCGCGTGCCGGATGGCGGCGCCCATGCATCGACGTGCCGGGCGCGGCGCGATTCACGGCTTGTGCGCTTCGGCTTCCGATTCCGGCCAGTCGCGGATGTATGCCTTCAGCATCCGGTTCTCGAAGCTCTGCGCCTCGACGACCGTCTTCGCGACGTCGTAGAACGAAATGACGCCCATCAGCACCTTCTTGTCGAGCACCGGCATGTAGCGTGCGTGACGCTCGAGCATCATCCGGCGCACTTCGTTGACGTCCGTTTCCGGCGTGCACGTGAGCGGCTCGTCCATCACCTTGCGCACCTGCACGTCGCCGATCGCGCCGCCATTTTCGCGCAGGCGCAGGATGATCTCGCGGAACGTCAGCATCCCGACGAGATCGCCGTACTCCATCACGACGAGCGAACCGATGTCGTGTTCGGCCATCGTATCGACCGCTTCGCGCAGCGGCTTATCGGGCGTCACGGTAAACAGCGTGTTGCCCTTCACTTTCAGAATATCGCTGACGCGCATCGTAGTCCCCTCATGCTTGAATGCAAAATCTCTTTCGATCCTATCGGAAAGCCTGTCAAAAGGAAAGCACGGGCCCGCGCGGCGGCCCGCCGCCGCTTGCGGACGCCGGCCGCCCGCCGCACAATGGCCTTGTGAACGACGGCCCGAGGAGACGGCCATGGCGCATACGCATACGGAGCAATTCGCCAGCTTCGCTGACTTCTACCCGTATTACCTGAACGAGCACCGGAACCTGACGTCGCGGCGGCTGCACTTCATCGGCTCGCTCGGCGTGATCGGCTGCGTCGCGATGGCGGTCGCGACCGGCCACTGGCCGTGGCTGCCGGCGGCGGTCGTGTGCGGCTACGGGTTCGCGTGGGTCGGGCACTTCTTCTTCGAGAAGAACCGCCCGGCCACGTTCCGGCACCCGATCTACAGCCTGATGGGCGACTGGGTGATGTTCAAGGACATCTGCACCGGCAAGATCCCGCTGTAGCCGCCCGCCCCGCCTTCACGCAGGCCGCGGCGGCCGCGCGTGCGGATCGTCCACGCGCGGCGCCGGGCCGGCGCTCCCGGCCGGCTGCCCGCCCGCGAGCCGGTGCGCGGCGATCAGCGATGCGAGTGTCACGTCGAACCGGTCGCTCGACAGCACCGCGAGCAGCGCCGCGCCTTCGACGTGGCTGCGGCGCCGCTCCAGCTGGTAGGTCAACTCCGCGCGGTCGATCACCAGCACGTCGAACAGTTGCGCGAGCGTCAGTTGCTCCGGGTTCGCGAGCAGGATGTAGCGCGGCGTGGCCTCGTCGCCGCCCTCGAGCCGCGCGACCCATTCCCGCTCCTCCATCGTCGTCAGCAAGCGCTGCCCGGTTTCCATGTCGCAGCGCAGCATCGTCGCGAGCCGCATCGCCGTGTAGCCGCGCTTGCCGGCCGCGCGCGCTTCGGCGAGCCGTGCAAGCAGCTCGAGGGCGTCGAGCAGGTCGCTGCCCGGATAGTGAATGCGATGGAACTGGCCGACACGAATCGCCGGCAGCGCCGACGCGACCATCGCGCCGAGCAGCGCGATGAACCAGCTCAAATACACCCACAGCAGGAACACCGGCAGCGCCGCGAACGCACCGTAGACAGCCGTATATGTCGGAATGCGCCTGACGTAGTAGCCGAAGCCGCGCTTCGCGAGCTCGAACGCGACGGCCGCGAACAGCCCGCCGATCACCGCGTCGCGCCATGCGACCGTGCAGTTCGGCAGGTACACGTACAGCAGCGTGAACGCGAGCACCGTCAACGGCAGCGACGCGAGCGCGAGCAGCCACTCGACGATCGACGTGGACGGCCCCGCGCCGGTGAACGCGAGCGATTGCGTGAACAGGTACGACGAGATCGACAGGCTCACGCCGAACAGCAACGGCCCGAGCGTGATCAGCGCCCAGTACGCGAGCACGCGCTGCGCGAACGGCCGCGGCTTGCGCACGCGCCAGATCAGGTTGAACGCCGATTCGATCGTCATCATCGTCATCACCGACGTGACGACGAGCACGATCAGGCCGGCCGTCGTCAGCCCCTTGGCCTTCGATGCGAACTGGTTCAGGTACTTGAAGATCTGGATGTTGAACTGCGCGGGCATCAGGTGATCGGCGAGGAACCCCTGCAGCGAGATCTGGAACGACGCGAACATCGGGAACGCGGTGAACAACGCGAACGCGACCGTCAGCAGCGGCACGAGCGCCAGCAGCGTCGTGAAGGTCAGGCTGCCCGCCACCTGCGGGATGCGATCCTCGGCGCTGCGCCGGGCCGCGAACTGCGCGAGGCGCTTGATGGTATCGAGATCAACGCTCAACTTCGGCAAACGGCTTCTCCTTCTTGATGCCGCGCGCGTCACGGCGCGCCGCCGCCGCGCTGCGCGACGGCTTCAGCCCCTATAATAGCCGCTCGATTCCAGCAGGGGCCGACTGCACCGGGCATGCGCGCGGCCGCACGCGGCTCCGTCGCCCATGAAAGACATTCTCGTCCTCTATTACAGCCGCCACGGCGCCACGCGCGATCTCGCGCTCGCGATCGCGAACGGCATCGACAGCGTGCCGGGCATGCAGGCGCGCATCCGCACCGTGCCGCCCGTGTCGGCCGTCTGCGAAGCCACCGCTCCCGACATCCCGGCCGACGGCCCGCCCTACGCGGAACTGCGCGACCTCGAGGAATGCGCGGGCCTCGCGCTCGGCTCGCCGACCCGCTTCGGCAACATGGCCGCGCCGCTCAAGTATTTCCTCGACGGCACGACGCCGCAATGGCTGTCGGGCGCGCTGACCGGCAAGCCCGCGAGCGTGTTCACGTCGACGGGCAGCCTGCACGGCGGCCAGGAATCGACGCTGCTGTCGATGATGCTGCCGCTGCTGCATCACGGGATGATGATCGTCGGGATCCCGTACACCGAATCCGCCCTCAGCACGACCCGTACCGGCGGCACGCCGTACGGCGCGTCGCACGTCGCGCAGCACGATCGCTCGTCACCCGGCGGACTGTCCGCGGACGAGAAGGCGCTCGCGGCCGCGCTCGGCGTACGGCTCGCGCGCGCCGCCGCGGCCCTTTCCAGCGCCCAGGCGGCCGAGGCGGCATGAACGCCCCCGCCCGCCCCGCCGTCGCGGCCCGGCCGCACTACGCGCTGGCTGCCGCCGCGTGTCTCGTCGCGCTGATCGCGCTGTCGCTCGCGTGGGAGCTGTGGCTCGCGCCGCTGCGCCCCGGCGGCTCCGCGCTGATGCTCAAGGCCGTGCCGCTCGCGCTCGCGCTGCCCGGCGTCTGGCGGCGTAACATCTATACGATGCAGTGGGCGAGCATGCTGATCCTCGTCTATCTTGCCGAAGGCATCGTGCGCGGCATGTCCGATCGCGGGCTGTCCGCGACGCTGGGCTGGTGCGAGACCGCGCTTGCCGTCGGCTTCTTCGTCGCGGCGCTGGCCTACGTCGCGCCGTTCAAGCGCGCGGCGAAAAAGCCGCGCGCCACGTCCTGACCCTTACGCGACAAGATGATGATGTCCTCCGAAGCTTTCGTTTCCGCGTGCCGCGACGCGATCGGCGCCGACCACGTGCTGACCGATCCGCACGATACCGAACCGTTCCTCACCGACTGGCGCCGCCGCTACAAGGGCGCGGCGTGCGCGGTGCTGAAGCCCGCGAACACGGCCGAAGTCGCCGCACTCGTGAAGCTGGCCAACGCGCACGGCATCGCGCTCGTGCCGCAGGGCGGCAACACGGGGCTCGCGGGCGGCGCGACGCCCGACGCGAGCGGCAGCCAGGCCGTGCTGAGCGTCGCGCGCCTGAACCGCGTGCGCGCGCTCGATCCGCACAACAACACGATCACCGTCGAAGCCGGCGTGATCCTCGCCGACGTGCAGGCGCGCGCCCGCGAAGGCGGCCGGCTGTTCGCGCTGAGCCTCGCGGCGGAAGGCAGTTGCACGATCGGCGGCAACCTGTCGACCAATGCGGGCGGCACCGCGGTGCTGCGCTACGGCAACGCGCGCGAGCTGTGCCTCGGGCTCGAGGTCGTGACGCCGCAAGGCGAGATCTGGGATGGGCTGCGCGGGTTGCGCAAGGACAACACGGGCTACGACCTGCGCGACCTGTTCATCGGCGCCGAAGGCACGCTCGGGATCATCACGGCGGCCGTGATGAAGCTGCATCCGCTGCCGGCCGCGCAGGTCACGGCACTGGCCGCGCTCGAATCGCCGCACGCGGCGCTCGATTTCCTCGCGCTCGCGCAGCGCGCGGCCGGACCGCTGCTGACCGGCTTCGAGCTGATGTCGGATTTCTGCATGCAGCTGGTCGGCAAGCACTATCCGCAACTGCGCTACCCGTTCGCGCAAACGCATGCGCAGACGGTGCTGCTGGAGCTGTCCGACAACGAAAGCGAAGCACATGCGCGCGCGCTGTTCGAGAAGCTGATGGAAGAAGCGTTCGAGGCCGGGCTCGTGGTCGACGCGGTGGTCGCGGAGAACCTCGCGCAATCGCGTGCGTTCTGGGACCTGCGCGAGCACATCCCGCTCGCGCAGGCCGACGAAGGGCTCAACATCAAGCACGACATCGCGGTGCCGATCTCGTCGATCGCACGCTTCATCGACGAGACCGACGCGGCGATCCAGCAGGCCGCGCCGGGCGCGCGGATGGTCACGTTCGGCCACCTCGGCGACGGCAACCTGCACTACAACGTGCAGATGCCCGAAGGCGGCGATGCGAAGGCGTTCCTCGCCGCGTTCCAGGCGTCGATCAACCGGATCGTCTACGACAACGTGCACCGCCACCACGGCACGATCAGCGCGGAGCACGGCATCGGCCAGTTGAAGATCGACGACGCGCAACGCTACAAGTCGCCGGTCGAAACGGCGCTGATGCGCACGCTGAAGACCGCGCTCGACCCGCGCGGCCTGATGAATCCCGGCAAGGTCCTGCGCTGAAGCCGCCTACTCCGGAGCCAATCCCGTGAAAGTCCGCGTCCTGTCCGACCTGCATCTCGAAAGCAACCTGCCCGACGCGATCGCGCATGCCGACGCGGATCTCGTCGTGCTGGCCGGCGACATCCACAATCACGCGGAAGGCCTGCGCTGGGCCGCCGAGACGTTCGACCCCGCGGTGCCGGTGATCTACGTGCCCGGCAATCACGAGTACTACGACGGGGAATTCGGCGCGCTGGAAACGGCGATGCGCGACGCGGCGCATGCGCTCGACAACGTGCACTACTTGAACAACGGCGTCTACGTCGATCCCGCGCAACGCTTTCGCGTGCTGGGCACGACGCTCTGGGCCGATTTCTCGCTGTTCGGCCGCGACGAAGCCAGCGTCGCGCGCGCGATCGATGCCGCGCTGCGCGTGATGCTCGATTTCAAGGGATTGATCCAGGTGACCTGGCCGCACGACGCGGCGTTGCATGCGGCAGCGAGTGCGCCGGACGCACCGGACCGGGAGTTCTCGCCGGCCGACGCGATCGCGCTGCACCGGCAAGGGCGCGCATGGCTGGAAGCGCAGCTGGCGGCGCCGTTCGCGGGCAAGACGATCGTCGTCACCCATCATGCGCCGCACCGGCGCTCGCTGGCGCAACGCTATGCGGACGATCTGGCTTCGGCGGGGTTCGTGACGGACATGGCGGACCTGGTGCGACCGCCGGTGGATCTGTGGCTGCACGGCCACACGCATACGTCATTCGATTACGTGACGGACAACGGCACGCGCGTGGTATGCAATCCGCGCGGCTACTTTCACCGGCGCACCGGCGAATGGGAAAACCCCGCGTTCGCGTGGGACAAGGTCGTCGAGCTCGGCTGAGCGCCGGCCCTGGCCGCCGCGTGGCGCGGCCTTCCAGACCTGAAGCGTGACGGCGGAATCAGCGGCCGGGGCGGCGCGGCTCGCGCACGCGGACCGGCACGGGCTTCATCTGCGCCTTCGCCTTCATCGCACGCAGCAGGTCGCGGCTTGCCGCCGCGGCGGCAACCGCGCCCAGCAGGACGCCAAGGCCGATCATCAGGTGCGTATCCATCGCTACTCCGGTGTGATGTATCTCGTTAATTCCAACAGTATCAAACTGTCCGACACGCGTTCGTAAAAAAATGTTGCGTGAAGGACAAATCTCGTCAGATTGCGGCCCACCGCGCTGTCATGTCGCATGCGTGTACTGTTCGAGCGCCGCTTCGTCCGCTTCGAGCGTGACCGGCAGCTCGTCGCGCAGGAAATCGACCCAGGTCCGGATTTTCGCGTCGAGGTACTGCCGCGACGGATACAGCGCGTAGATGTTCATCACGTGCGACCGGTACTCGGGCATCACGCGCACGATGTGCCCGCTGCGCAGCCAGCCGATCGCCGAATAGAGCGGCAGCCCGCCGACGCCCATCCCTTCCCGCACGGCCACCGCGAGCGCCTCGGCGACGTTCACGCGAAACGGCGGCGCCGTGATCGGCACGACTTCGTCGCCGTTCGGCCCCGCCAGCGCCCATTCGTCGAAGTGAAAGCCCGGCGCGACCATCCCGAGGCACACGTGCTGCGCGAGGTCGGCCGGCCGCTGCGGCACGCCGTGCGACTCGATGTAGCCGGGCGATGCGCAGACGACGCTGTAGCTTTCGCCAAGCCGCTGCGACACGAGCCCCGAATCGGGCAGATCGCGGCCGACGACGATCGCGACGTCGTACCCCTCGTCCAGCAGGTCAGGCATCCGCTGCGCGAGCGTGAGCTCGACGTGCACGTCCGGATAGCGCGTGCGGTAGCGCGCGATGGCCGGCACCAGATAGTGCTGGCCGAGGCTCGTGAAGCAATGGACCTTCAGCTTGCCGGACGGGCGCGCATGCGCGTCGCCGGCCTCGGCTTCGGCCTGGTCGACGTAAGCGAGGATCTGTTCGCAGCGCTGCAGATAGCGCTCGCCGGCTTCGGTCAGCGCGATCCGGCGCGTCGTGCGGTTCAGGAGCCGCGTGCGCAGGTGGGCCTCGAGATCCGAGACCGCGCGCGACGCGTAGGCGGTGGTCGAATTCATCTGCTGGGCGGCCGCGGTAAAGCTGCCCGCGTCGACCACGCGGACGAATACCCGCATGTTTTGTAACGTATCCATCCCACTACCCGTTTGAATGCGGAGGGATTGTTGCACATCCGCTAGCCAATATTATCCCAGGATTCGTAAAAATGAGTTTCGCCGTTGCCGGTTTATTCAGGAATCGCTGAAAAATATAATCCCCCCCCGACCCATCTATATCCGAAAGGGAGAAAATCGTGCAGTCTCGGGGAAAAACAGGGACGTTCGCACTTGCGGTTCTTGCAATCTCATTAATAATGGCCGGCTGTGCGAGCATGGGCGACAACCGGACCCAGTCCACCCGCATCGAAGCGAACGCGCTCGACGCCGGCGCGGCCATCCGCGCGGCGGACCACGACGCGGGCTGGCCCGCCGCCGACTGGTGGCGCGCGTACCGCGATCCGCAGCTCGATGCATGGATCGCCGCCGCGCAGGCCGGCAACCCCACCCTGGCGGCGGCGAGAGCGCGCGTGCGCGAAGCGCAGGCCATGGCGCGCGTCGCCCGTTCGGCCGAACTGCCGCAGATCAACGGCAATCTGTCGCTGATGCGCGAGCACTGGCCGGACAACGTGTACTACGGCCCGGGCCCGCTCGCGAACGCCGACACCTGGAACAATACCGGCACGCTCGGCCTGTCGTACCACCTCGACCTGTGGGGCAAGGACAAGAACGCAACCGAACGCGCGCTCGACACCGCGCACGCGACCGCCGCCGACGCACGGGCGGCGAAGCTCGAACTTGAAGTGAACGTGGTGCGCGCGTATGTGGGCATGTCGATGAACTACGCGCTGCTGGATCTCGCGCATGAAACCTTCGAACGCCAGCGCTCGCTCGCCGATCTCGCGCGCAAGCGGCTGCAGGCCGGCATCGGCACGCAGCTCGAAGTCAGCCAGGCGGAATCGATGCTGCCCGACTACGAGCGCCAGATCGACACCTATGAAGAAGCGATCCAGCTCGCGCGCCACCAGCTCGCCGCGCTGGCCGGCAAGGGCCCGGGCGCCGGCGACGCGATCAAGCGGCCGCAGCTCGCGCTCGACGCGCCGGCCGGCCTGCCGTCGGCGCTGCCGGCAGACCTGCTCGGCCGCCGCCCCGACGTCGTCGCGGCGCGCTGGACGGTCGACGCGCAGGCGCGCGGCATCGACGTCGCGAAGGCGTCGTTCTACCCGAACATCGACCTGCTCGCGACGGTCGGCGGCTTCGGCGTGACCGCGCCGTTCACCGACTTCCTGCGCGCGATGAACGGCGGCTGGACGGCCGGCCCCGCGCTGTCGCTGCCGATCTTCGAAGGCGGCCGGCTGCGTGCGCAGCTCGGCGCCGCGAATGCCGGCTACGACCAGGCGGTCGAGCGCTACAACCAGACGATCGTCGGCGCGCTCAAGGACATCGCCGACCAGGTCGTGCGGATTCGCTCGCTCGAGACGCAGAAGAAGGACGCCGCGCGCTCGGTGGCGGCCAACAATCGTAGCTATCAGTTGTCGCGCGAAGGCTTCCGCCGCGGGCTGACCGATTACGTGAACGTGCTGGTCGCGCAACAGCAACTGCTGCGCGCGCAGGAGACGGCCGCCCGCATCGACGCGGAACGCCTCGCCGCGCACGCGCAGCTGATGGCCGCGCTCGGCGGCGGGGTCGAGACGGGCACGGATGGCCGGGGCGACCCATCGCCGAAGGACGAAGCCGCCGTCGGCGCCGCCGCGCCAGCCGCCGCATCGGGCACGAAGCCCGCGGCCGCCGTCGGCCGGCCCGCGCAGGTCGCAACCGCCGACGCGTCCGCCGCGCCGGACGCACGGTAACGCGGAGCGCCGCCATGTCAGCCTCCTCCCCCGCTTCCACGCCCGCCGGCGGTGCATTCGCGGCCTGGTACGCCGCGTTCGGCGACTGGGCCCGCACCGACGGCGCCGCGTGGCTCTACCTGTTCAAGGCGCTGCTTGCCGCGTTCATCGCGACCGGCGTGTCGATGCGGCTCGACCTGCCCGCGCCGAAAACGGCGATGACGACCGTGTTCATCGTGATGCAGCCGCAAAGCGGCGCGGTGCTCGCGAAGAGCTTCTACCGGGTCGCCGGCACGATCTTCGGGCTGATCGCGACGCTCACCTTCGTCGGGCTGTTCCCGCAGCAGCCGCAACTGTTCCTGCTGGCGATCGCGCTGTGGATCGCCCTGTGCACGGCGGGCGCCGCGCGCAACCGCAACTTCCGCAGCTACGGCTTCCTGCTGGCCGGCTACACGACCGCGCTGATCGGCCTGCCCGCGTCGCAGCACCCGGACGGCGCGTTCATGAGCGCGCTGACGCGCGTGGCCGAAATCATGGTCGGGATCGTGTCGGCCGGCGTCGTCAGCGCGCTCGTGTTCCCGCAGTACACGGGCGAACAGATGCGCACGACGGTACGCAAGCGCTTCGGCACCTTCGTCGATTACGTCGCGTCGACGCTTTCGGGCCAGCTCGACCGTGCGCATATCGAAACCATCCATACGCGCTTCGTCGCCGACGTGGTCGGGTTCGAGGCCGCCCGCAGCATGGCCGTGTTCGAGGATCCGGACACGCGGATGCGCAGCGGCCGCCTCGCGCGGCTGAACAGCGAATTCATGAGCGCGTCGAGCCGTTTCCATGCGCTGCACCAGTTGATGAACCGGCTGCATGCGGCCGGCGCGCAGGCCGCGATCGATGCGATCGAGCCGTACTTCCGCGAGATCGCGCCGCTGCTGCTGACGCCGGCCGGCGAACCGGTGCGCACGTCGGCCGACGCCGGCCATGCGGCCGCGCAACTGCTCGCGTGGCGCGACGCGCTGCCGCGCCGCATCCGCGCGACGCGCGCGACGCTCGAAACGCGGCCGGACTTTCCGCTGCTCGACTTCGATACGGCCGCCGAACTGCTGTACCGCTTCATCACCGACCTGCACGAGTACGCGGCCACCTACGCGTCGCTGTCGAGCGCGACGCACGAGCGCGAACGCTGGATCGAGCGCTACGAGCCGCGCACCAACGCGACGGCGACGGTGATCGCGGCGATCCGCACCGCGACCGTGATTCTCGTGCTCGGCTGGTTCTGGATCGAGACCGCGTGGCCGAGCGGCGTGACGATGACGCTCACGGCGGCGGCCACCTGCGCGCTCGCGTCGTCGACGCCGCGCCCGACCGCGATGTCCGCGCAGATGGGCATGGGCACGGCGCTCGCCGTCTGTACGGGCTTCCTGCTGACGTTCGGGATCTATCCGCACATCGACGGCTTTCCGCTGCTGTGCGTGGCGCTCGCGCCGCTGCTCGCGATCGGCATCTACATGACGCTGAAGCCGAAGCTCGCCGGCTACGGGATGGGCTACCTGATTTTCTTCTGCTTCCTCGCCGGCCCGGACAACATCACGCACTACGACCCGACCGGCTTCATGAACGATTCGCTCGCGCTCGTGCTGTCGATGGCGGTATCGGCGATCGCGTTCGCGGTGCTGTTCCCGCCGACCGCCCCGTGGCTCAAGAAACGGCTGTTCGCCGATCTGCGCCATCAGGTCGTCGCGGCCGGCCACGCACGGCTCGCGGGCCTGCGCACGCGCTTCGAAAGCGGCGCGCGCGACCTGATGTACCAGGCGCACACGCTGTCGGCCGACCAGCCCGACGTGCAGCGCGACGCGCTGCGCTGGATGTTCGCGGTGCTCGAAGCCGGCAACGCGACGATCGACCTGCGTCACGAGCTTGCGGCGCTGCCGCCCGACCCGCGCTATGCGAGCACGATGCCGTGGCGTCGCGCGATCGAGACGATGCGCACGGCGCTGTCGGCGCTGTTCTCGAAGCCGAGCGCCGCGCGCTTCGACGCGACGCTCGCCGCGACCAATGCGGCGATCGACGCGACCCGGCAAACGCTCGACGCGGTCGAGCCGTCGCGTGAAGAGCGCCACCGGCTGCAGCGCATCCTGAGCCATCTGCATTTCGTGCGGACCGCGCTGCTCGACCCGGAATCGCCGCTCGAGCCGCTCAACCGCAACCGCCCCGTGCGTCCCCAACCAGGAACCTCGTCATGATGCCGCGTGAAATCGCCATTCTCGATGCCTACATGCCCACGGTGGTGCTGATGTTCGTCCTCGGCGCGATCGCGACCTGGGCCGTCGACCGCCTGCTCGCCTACACGGGCCTCTACCGTCTCGTCTGGCACCCGTCGCTGTTCCGGGCCTGCCTTCTCGTCTGCATTTGCGGCGGACTGAGTCTTGCCGTTTACCGTTGATTCCGAACCATCATGATGCTCAGAAAACTCTTCGGCTTCGTCGCGACCGCCGTCATCCTTCTCGTCGCGATCCTGATCGGGCGCTCGCTGTGGGTGCACTACATGGACGATCCGTGGACGCGCGACGGGCGCGTGCGCGCGGAGATCGTCAACGTCGCGCCGGACGTGTCGGGCGCGATCGTCGAGCTGCCCGTGCATGACAACCAGCTCGTGAAGAAAGGCGACCTGATCATGCAGATCGATCCGTCGCACTACCAGATCGCGGTCGAGCAGGCGCAGGCGGCGGTGGCCGCCCGCCGCGCGGAACTGCAGATGCGCCGCGACGATGCGGCCCGCCGCGCGGACCTCGATGCGCTCGTCGTGTCGAAGGAAAACCGCGAGAATGCGGCGCACAGCGCATCGAGCGCCGAAGCACAGTACCAGCAGGCGCTCGCCGCGCTCGACGCCGCGAAGCTCAACCTCGAACGCACGCGCGTCGTCGCGCCGGTCGACGGCTACATCACGAACCTGCAGACCTTCAAGGGCAACTACGCGGTGGCCGGCCAGGCGAAGCTCGCGATCGTCGACAGCCACTCGTTCTGGGTCTACGGCTACTTCGAGGAAACCAAGCTGCCGCGCGTGAAGATCGGCGCGCCGGCCGAAATGCGGCTGATGAGCGGCGGCGTGATGAAGGGCCACGTCGAGAGCATCTCGCGCGGCATCTACGATCGCGACAACCCGCAAAGCCGCGACCTCGTCGCGGACGTGAACCCGACCTTCAACTGGGTGCGTCTCGCGCAGCGCGTGCCGGTGCGCATCAAGATCGACGAAGTGCCGGCCGACGTGGTGCTGTCGGCGGGCACGACCTGCACGGTCATCATCGATCCGGACAAGCAGAAGAAACGGTAATCGGCGGGGCGCGCCGCACGCTCAGGGTGCGATGCGGAAGCGCCCGACCAGCGCCTTCAATGCCTGCGCCTGCTCGTCGAGCGCGTTCGCGGCCGCGGCCGCCTGTTCGACGAGCGCCGCGTTCTGCTGGGTGCCGGCGTCCATCTGCGTGACCGCGCGGCCGATCTCGTCGATCCCCGCGCTCTGCTCGTCCGACGCCGCCGAAATCTCGCCGATGATGTCGGTCACGCGCTTGACCGCACGCACCACGTCGTCCATCGTGCGACCGGCGTCGTGCGCGAGCGCCGCACCGTTCGCCACGCGCTCGACCGACGCGCCGATCAGTTCCCGGATCTCCTTGGCCGCGGTCGCCGAGCGCTGCGCGAGCAGCCGCACCTCTCCGGCGACCACCGAGAAACCGCGCCCCTGCTCGCCGGCGCGCGCGGCCTCGACCGCCGCGTTCAACGCGAGAATGTTGGTCTGGAACGCGATCCCCTCGATCGTGCCGATGATGTCGCGGATGTTCTTCGCGCTGTCGTCGATCTCGCTCATCGTCGCGACCACGCGCCCGACGACTTCCCCGCCCGTCTCCGCCACCGCCGACGCATTGGCCGCGAGCGTGCTCGCCTGCCGCGCGTTCTCGGCGTTCTGCCGCACGGTCGACGTGAGCTGCTCCATGCTGGCCGCGGTGCGCTCGAGCGCGACGGCCTGCTGCTCGGTGCGCCGCGACAGGTCGAGGTTGCCGGTCGAGATCTCGCCGGACGCGGCCGCGATGGCTTCGGCGCTCACCGCGATCTCGCCCACGGTTGCCGCGAGCCCCGTCTGCATCTCGGCCAGCGCGCGCACCATGCTGTCGCGATCGTGCCGGCCGAGCGTGATCGGCCGCGTCAGGTCACCGCGCGCGATGCCCGCGGCAATCTCCTTCGCGAGCGCGGGCTCGCCGCCGAGCTGCGACGCGAGGCGTCGTACGACGCGCTCGGCGATCGCGACGGCCAGCACGATCAGCGCGGCCGTCATTGCCGCGATCATCGCGAACGACGACGAAAAAATGGTCGCGGACGCATCGAGCGTCGCCTTCGATTTTTCGCCGCGCGTCTTCACGAGTTCGGCGACGAGTTTTTCGAGCTTGCTGGTTTCGACCAGCAGCGACACGTCCTGCGTGCCGACCTGCCAGTTCATCTGCGACAGGTCGAGCGGCTGCGCGCGCACCAGCGCGACGAAATCGCGCAGATGCGCGCTCCACGTGCCGACCGCCGTCGAGAACGCGCGCAGCCGCGCCGAATCGCCGGCGTCGGCCGGATCCGCATAGCGCTGCAGCGTGCCGAGCGCCTGGCCGATCGACGCGAGCCCCGCGCTCACTTCGGCGCCGAGTTCGTCACGCTCCTTCGCGGTGGTCGCGGTCAGCAGCATCTTCTGCGCGCGGCTCGCGCGCAGCACCTCGGCCCGCACCTCCGCCGCCGCCCGGCTCGCGACGTGGCCCTGCTCGTAGACCGACGCGATCGACGCGTTCAGCCGGCTGATCTGCCACAGCGAGAACACGCCGATCGCGAGCGTACCGGCCAGCAGGATCGCGAATGCGGCGCGCAACGTCGCCTTGACGGTCCACGGCCGGCGCTCTCGGCGCGCCGCTCGCGCGCGTCGCGTGACGCGACCGGCGGCGGCGTCGGATGCGGCGGCTGCCGCACCGGGCTGTGGATGCAAAGATGCTGCTTTCATCGAACTATCCCCGTATGGATCACGCTGCCGGAAAGGTCGGTCCGGCTGTCCCGCGATGGCAGGCCATGCCGCGCGTCCTGCGCCCGCCCGGCGGGTAGCCGGCGCCAGGCGCGGCGCGCGTGTCGTCATTGGGTCGTTCTACGGCCGCCACCGCCGTTTCTTGAGTCCGGAAAAACACGCACCGGGCCCCGGCGCGGCCCCGCTGAAGGGCGGACGCGCCGCCAGCGTTATACCCGTCCAAAAAGCACGCAGCAGCCGATCCGTCCGATGAATGTCCGATTCGCGATAAAACTTGGCCTGACATTCTTGATACGCCACATTACACTTCATTGACGCATCAACGAATCAACCCACGCGCCGATCCCCAACAGAGCGCGCCTGCCACCTCAACTCGTTCAGCTCACATGGAAACCAGCCTCGACTCCCGGGCCGGCGCCGCCGCCCAGCCGTCCGCACCGCCCGTTGCCCGCACCGTCTACCCGGTGCTCGGCGCGATCAGCTTCTCGCACATGCTCAACGACATGATCCAGTCGTTGATCCTCGCGATCTACCCGATGCTCAAGAGCCAGTTCGCGCTGTCGTTCGCGCAGATCGGCCTGATCACGCTCACTTACCAGATCACCGCGTCCTTGCTGCAACCGCTCGTCGGCCTCTATACCGACAAGCGTCCGAAGCCGTATTCGCTGCCGGTCGGCATGGGCTTCACGCTCGCGGGGCTGCTGCTGATGTCGGCGGCGTCGAATTTCCCGATGCTGCTCGTGGCCGCCGCGCTCGTCGGCTGCGGGTCGTCGGTGTTCCATCCCGAATCGTCGCGGGTCGCGCGGATGGCGTCGGGCGGCCGGCACGGGCTCGCACAGTCGGTGTTCCAGGTGGGCGGCAATGCAGGCTCCGCGCTCGGGCCGCTGCTTGCCGCGCTCGTGATCATTCCGCACGGCCAGCACAGCATCGCGTGGTTCTCGGCGGCCGCGCTCGTCGCGATGATCGTGCTCACGCAGATCGGCCACTGGTACAAGAAGCATCCGTCGATGAAGAAGAAGGCCGCGTCGGTCGGCCACCCGACGCTGTCGCGCGGCCGCGTGATGGGTGCGATCGGCGTGCTGGTGCTGCTCGTGTTCTCGAAGTACTTCTACCTCGCGAGCATCAACAGCTATTTCACGTTCTACCTGATCGACAAGTTCCATCTGTCGGTGCAGGCCGCGCAGATCCACCTGTTCGTGTTCCTCGCGGCGGTGGCGGCCGGCACGCTGATCGGCGGCCCGGTCGGCGACCGGATCGGCCGCAAGTACGTGATCTGGGTGTCGATCCTCGGCGTCGCGCCGTTCACGATGCTGCTGCCGTACGCGAACCTGTTCTGGACGAGCGTGCTGACCGTGATCATCGGCGTCGTGCTGGCGTCGGCGTTCGCCGCGATCCTCGTCTATGCGACGGAACTGATGCCCGGCAAGGTCGGGATGGTCGCGGGCCTGTTCTTCGGCTTCGCGTTCGGCCTGGGCGGCGTGGGCGCCGCCGTGCTCGGCCAGCTCGCGGACGCGACGAGCATCCCGTTCGTCTACAAGGTGTGCTCGTTCCTGCCGCTGATCGGCGTGCTGACGGTGTTCCTGCCGAACCTCGAAGGCAGCGGACGCAAGCAGGCATGACGACCGGCCGGCCGCGGCACACGCGCCGCGGCCGGCCGATTCGAATGGAGAAGGGTTCGACGGCGGCTTCAGGCCGCCGTCGTGGCATGCAGCGTCAGGAAACGCTTGAGGATGCCGGACGAGTAGCTGCCCGCGATCGCTGACAGGAAGTGCGAGAACGATTGCGTCGCGTGGTCGTCGGCCGTATCGGAGATCGTGCGCACGAGCGCGAACGGCACGTCGTGTTCGGCGCACACCTGCGCGATCGCCGCGCCTTCCATTTCGACCGCGAGCGCGTCCGGCAGCGCGTCGCGCAGCGCGAGCACTTCCCGCTCGCTCGACACGAAGCGGTCGCCGCTGATGACGAGCCCCGCGTGCAGCGCCGCGCCGGCGAGCCCGAAGCGCTCGGCGAACCGCGCGCCCTCTTCGTCGACGAACAGCGCGCACGCGGCCCGCAAGCGGGCCGTCAGCGCCGCGTCGGTCGCGAAACGCGTGATGCCGAGCAGCGGCACCTCGTAGCGCGGAAAGAGCGGCGATGCGTCGAGATCGTGCTGCAGCAGCGTATCGGCCACGACGACGTCGCCGACGCGCACCGTGCGCGACACACCGCCCGCGACGCCGGTAAACACCACGCCCGACACGCCGAACACGTGGATCAGCGCGCTGACCGTCGCGGCGGCCGCGACCTTGCCGACCCGCGCGAGCGTGACGACGCAGGCCGCGCCGTGCACGGTGCCGACGTGATAATCGCGGCGGCCGAGCGTGACCGTCTTCATCGCGCCGTCGGCGCGCATCGCGGCGATCAGGTCGCCGAGTTCCTCCGGCAGCGCGGCCAGAATGCCGAGCGGACGCGCGGCAGGCGCAACACCCAGGTCGACGTCCATCATTCCACCGCCTGCAGTTTCGCGACCGCGAGCGCGAGCCACTTCTCGCCGTGGCGCTTGAACTTCACCTGCGCCTTCGCATCGGTGCCGTTGCCTTCGAGCGCGGTGACCGTGCCTTCGCCGAACTTCGTATGGAACACCTGCTGGCCGACCCGGAAGCCGGCGTCGGCCGCGCGCTGCTTGTCCGCGAACGCGGGCAGCGGCGCGGACACGGCCGCGTCGACGATCTGCTCGCGACTGCCGCCGCCGGGGCGCGCGAACCAGTCGCGCCCGTAACCGGCGTTGTCCGAGCGCCCGCCCCAGCGCGAGCCGGCCTCGACCTTCGGCGTGAGCCACTTCAGCACGTGCTCCGGCAGTTCGTCGAAGAAGCGCGAGCGCACGTTGTAGCGGGTCTGGCCGTGCAGCATCCGGCTTTGCGCGAACGACAGGTAGAGGCGCTCCTTCGCGCGCGTGATCGCGACGTACATCAGCCGGCGCTCTTCCTCGAGGCCGTCCGATTCGAGCACGCTGTTCTCGTGCGGGAACAGCCCTTCCTCGAGCCCCGTGATGAACACGGCCGAGAACTCGAGCCCCTTCGCCGCGTGCACGGTCATCAGCTGCACCGCGTCCTGACCGGCCTGCGCCTGGTTGTCGCCGGCCTCCAGCGACGCGTGCGACAGGAAGCCGGCGAGCGGCGTCATCGTGTCGGGGTTCTGGGCGGGGTCGGCGGGCGACGCCGCATCGAGCACGTCGAGCGCCGGATCGTCGGTCGCCGTGCCCAGCTCGGGCGCCGCGATCGCGCCCGCGCGCAGCGGGATCGAGCGAGCCGGCGTGTCGAGCCCGTAGCCTTCCTCGGCGATGAACGCGGTGGCCGCGTTCACGAGTTCCTGAAGGTTTTCCAGGCGGTCCTGGCCTTCGCGCTCGCCCTGGTAGAAATCGGCGAGGCCGCTCGCGCGCACGATGTGCTCGACGGTGTCGGGCAGGTTCATGTGCTGCGTGTCGGCGCGCATCTTCGCGATCAGGTTCGCGAACCCGCCAAGGCTCGTGCCGGCCTTGCCCGTCACGTACGGAATCGCGGCGGCCATCGAGCAGCCGTACAGGCGCGCCGCGTCGGCCAGTTGCTCGACCGAGCGCGCGCCGATTCCGCGGGTCGGGAAGTTCACGACGCGTGCGAATGCGGTATCGTCGTTCGGGTTGTCGATCAGGCGCAGGTACGCGAGCGCGTGCTTCACTTCCTGCCGCTCGAAAAAGCGCAGGCCGCCGTACACGCGGTACGGAATGCCCGACGACATCAGCGTGTGCTCGATCGAGCGCGACTGCGCGTTGCTGCGGTACAGGACGGCCACTTCGCTGCGCGCCATCCCGGTGTTGATCAGCGAACGGATCTCCTCGACGATCCAGCCGGCTTCCTGCGAATCGGTGCTGGCTTCGTACACGCGCACGGGCTCGCCGTGGCCGGCGTCGGTGCGCAGGTTCTTGCCGAGGCGGTGCGCGTTGTTCGAGATCAGCTGGTTCGCCGCGTCGAGGATGTTGCCGTGCGAACGGTAGTTCTGCTCGAGCTTGATCAGGTTGCGCACGCGGAATTCGTCTTCGAAGTCGCGCATGTTGCCGACGTTCGCGCCGCGGAACGCGTAGATCGACTGGTCGTCGTCGCCGACCGCGAAGATCGCGTTCTCGCCGCCCGCGAGCATCTTGAGCCACGCGTACTGCAGCTTGTTGGTGTCCTGGAACTCGTCGACGAGGATATGCCGGAAGCGCGCCTGGTAATGCGCGCGCAGCGGCGCGTTGTACGCGAGCAGTTCGTAGCAGCGCAGCAGCAGCTCGGGGAAGTCGACGACGCCTTCGCGTTGGCACTGCTGGTCGTACGCCTGGTACAGCTCGACGAACTTGCGGTTGAAGTTGTCGGTCGCGTCGACCTTGTCCGGGCGCAGCCCCTGCTCCTTCGCGTTGTTGATGAAGTACTGGACGTTCTTCGGCGGGTACTTTTCGTCGTCGACGTTCGCCGCCTTCATCAGCCGCTTGATCGCGGACAACTGATCGGCCGTGTCGAGGATCTGGAAGGTCTGCGGCAGGCCCGCGTCGCGCCAGTGCGTGCGCAGCATCCGGTTGCACAGGCCGTGGAACGTGCCGATCCACATCCCGCGCGTGTCGATCGGCATCATCGCCGACAGGCGCGCCATCATCTCGCGCGCGGCCTTGTTCGTGAAGGTGACGGCGAGCACGGTGGGCGGCGATGCGTAGCCCTGCTGGATCAGCCACGCGATGCGCGTGATCAGCACGCGGGTCTTGCCGCTGCCCGCCCCTGCGAGGATCAGCGCCGGTTCGTTCGGCAACGTGACGGCGGCGAGTTGTTCGGGGTTCAGATTGGCGAGCAGATCGGGCATGGAGCGGCAGCTGACGGGCGAGAAAAATGCGGACCCGACATTATAAGTCCGTCGCGCGATGCCGTTTCCGATCGATTCGGTCGCATGTCGGACGCACGTTGCGGGCGCGTCCCGAGAGGCCCCGCGCCGGACGGGCGATGGCTGGCCGATGTGCATCCATTTATAATTGTAGGATTCGGCATCCAATTCACGCATTTTTCGGCAAATTTCCACCATGAGCGACAACACGCTGGCGAAGAGCTTCGAACCCCACACCATCGAGTCCCAATGGGGGCCCGAGTGGGAAAAACGCGGCTATGCCGCCCCGGCATTCGATCCGGCGCGCCCCGATTTCGCGATCCAGTTGCCGCCGCCGAACGTCACCGGCACGCTGCACATGGGCCACGCGTTCAACCAGACGATCATGGACGGCCTCGCCCGCTACCACCGGATGCTCGGCGAGAACACGCTGTGGGTGCCCGGCACCGACCACGCGGGGATCGCCACCCAGATCGTCGTCGAGCGCCAGCTCGACGCGCAGGGCGTGTCGCGCCACGACCTCGGCCGCGAGAAGTTCGTCGAGCGCGTGTGGGAATGGAAGCAGAAGTCCGGCTCGACGATCACCGGCCAGGTGCGCCGCCTCGGCGCGTCGACCGACTGGTCGCGCGAATACTTCACGATGGACGACAAGATGTCGGCCGCCGTGCGCGACGTGTTCGTCACGCTGTATGAACAGGGCCTGATCTATCGCGGCAAGCGCCTCGTCAACTGGGATCCGGTGCTGCTCACCGCCGTGTCGGACCTCGAAGTCGTGAGCGAGGAAGAAAACGGCCACCTGTGGCACATCCGCTACCCGCTCGCCGACGGTTCGGGCTCGCTGACCGTCGCGACCACACGCCCCGAGACGATGCTCGGCGACGTCGCGGTGATGGTCCACCCGGAAGACGAACGCTACGCGCACCTGATCGGCAAGCTCGTCACGCTGCCGCTGACGGGCCGCGAGATTCCGGTGATCGCCGACGACTACGTCGACCGCGAATTCGGCACGGGCGTCGTGAAGGTCACGCCCGCGCACGACTTCAACGACTATCAGGTCGGCCTGCGCCACAACCTCGCGCCGATCGAGATCCTGACGCTGGACGCGAAGATCAACGACAACGGCCCCGAGCAGTATCGCGGCCTCGATCGCTTCGACGCGCGCAAGGCGATCGTCGCCGACCTCGACGCGCAGGGCTTCCTCGACTCGGTGAAGCCGCACAAGCTGATGGTGCCGCGCGGCGACCGCACGGGCGTCGTGATCGAGCCGATGCTGACCGACCAGTGGTTCGTCGCGATGACGAAGCCGGCGCCGGAAGGCACGTTCAATCCGGGCAAGTCGATCACCGAAACGTCGCTCGACGTCGTGCGCAGCGGCCAGATCAAGTTCGTACCGGAAAACTGGACGACCACCTACTACCAGTGGCTCGAAAACATCCAGGACTGGTGCATCTCGCGCCAGCTGTGGTGGGGTCACCAGATTCCCGCGTGGTACGGCGAGAACGGCGAGGTGTTCGTCGCGCGCGACGAGGAGCAAGCGCGTGCGCAGGCCGCGGCGAAGGGCTATGCGGGCGCGCTCAAGCGCGACGAGGACGTGCTCGACACGTGGTTCTCGTCCGCGCTCGTGCCGTTCTCGTCGCTCGGCTGGCCGAACGAAACGCCCGAACTGCAGCACTTCCTGCCGTCGTCGGTGCTCGTCACCGGCTTCGACATCATCTTCTTCTGGGTCGCCCGGATGGTGATGATGACGACGCACTTCACCGGCAAGGTGCCGTTCCACACCGTGTACGTGCACGGCCTCGTGCGCGACGCGGAAGGCCAGAAGATGTCGAAGAGCAAGGGCAACACGCTCGACCCGATCGACATCGTCGACGGCATCGATCTCGACACGCTGGTCGCGAAGCGCACGACGGGCCTGATGAACCCGAAGCAGGCCGCCACGATCGAGAAGAAGACGCGCAAGGAATTCCCGGACGGCATTCCGGCGTTCGGCACCGACGCGCTGCGCTTCACGATGGCGTCGATGGCGACGCTCGGCCGCAACGTGAACTTCGACCTCGCGCGCTGCGAAGGCTATCGCAACTTCTGCAACAAGCTGTGGAACGCGACGCGCTTCGTGCTGATGAACTGCGAAGGTCACGACTGCGGCGCAGACAAGCCCGAAGTGTGCGGCGCGGGCGACTGCGGCCCCGGCGGCTACCTCGATTTCTCCGCGGCGGACCGCTGGATCGTGTCGCTGCTGCAGCGCACCGAAGCCGACATCGCGAAGGGTTTCGCCGATTACCGCTTCGACAACATCGCGAGCAGCATCTACAAGTTCGTGTGGGACGAGTACTGCGACTGGTATCTCGAACTCGCGAAGGTGCAGATCCAGAACGGCACGCCGGAACAGCAGCGCGCGACGCGCCGCACGCTGCTGCGCGTGCTGGAAACGGTGCTGCGCCTCGCGCATCCGGTCATCCCGTTCATCACGGAAGCGCTCTGGCAGAAGGTCGCGCCGCTCGCCGGCCGTTATCCGCAGGGCAAGGCCGACGGCGAGGCGTCGCTGATGACGCAGGCCTACCCCATCGCGAATCTGCAGAAGATCGACGAGGCGTCCGAGCAGTGGGCGGCCGACCTGAAGGCGATCGTCGACGCCTGCCGCAACCTGCGCGGCGAGATGAACCTGTCGCCGGCCACCAAGGTGCCGCTGCTGGCCGCCGGCGACGCCGAGCGCCTGCGCTCGTTCGCGCCGTACGTCCAGGCGCTCGCGCGCCTGTCGGAAGTGCAGATCCTGGCCGACGAAGCGTCGCTCGACCAGCAGGCGCACGGCGCGCCGATCGCGATCGTCGGCCCGAACAAGCTGGTGCTGAAGGTGGAAATCGACGTCGCGGCCGAACGCGAGCGCCTGGCGAAGGAAATCACGCGCCTGACGGGCGAGATCGCGAAGTGCAACGCGAAGCTCGGCAACGAGGCTTTCGTCGCGAAAGCGCCGCCGGCTGTGGTCGAACAGGAGCAAAAACGCGTCGCGGAATTCCAGAGCACGCTCGAAAAACTGCGTGCTCAGCTCGATCGGTTGCCTGCGTAACAAAGGGTAAGGTCATTTGCGTTCACTATAATGCGGACGTGAACATAGACCGTCTGACAAGTCGATTACAGGAATAAAGGTTCGATCATGTTGAAAGTCACCAAGGCGGTATTCCCCGTGGCCGGTCTCGGCACGCGGTTCCTGCCGGCAACGAAGGCGAGCCCGAAGGAAATGCTGCCGGTCGTCGACAAGCCGCTGATCCAGTACGCGGTCGAGGAAGCGATCGCTGCCGGCATCACCGAGATGATCTTCGTGACCGGGCGCAGCAAGCGCGCGATCGAGGATCACTTCGACAAATCGTACGAAGTCGAGGCCGAACTCGAGGCGCGCGGCAAGGAAAAGCTGCTCGAGCTGGTGCGCAGCATCAAGCCGAGCCATGTCGACTGCTTCTACGTGCGCCAGCCGGAAGCGCTCGGCCTCGGCCACGCGGTGCTGTGCGCGGAAAAGCTGGTCGCCGACAATCCGTTCGCGGTGATCCTCGCGGACGACCTGCTCGACGGCAACCCGCCGGTGATGAAGCAGATGGTCGACGTGTTCGACCACTATCACAGCTCGGTGATCGGCGTCGAAGAGATCCCGCCGTCGGAGACGAAATCGTACGGGATCGTCGACGGCAAGGAATGGGAAGAGTCGATCGTCAAGATGTCGGCGATCGTCGAGAAGCCGGCGCCGGAAGTCGCGCCGTCGAACCTCGGCGTGGTCGGACGCTACATCCTGAAGCCGCGGATCTTCGAGCACCTGCGCGCGCTGAAACCGGGCGCGGGCGGCGAACTGCAACTCACCGACGCGATCCAGGCGCTGCTCGCCGACGAACAGGTGCTGGCCTACAAGTATCAGGGCACGCGCTACGACTGCGGCAGCAAGCTCGGCTACCTGAAGGCGACGGTCGAATTCGCGCTGCGCCACCCGGAAGTCGGCGCGGAGTTCGAGACGTACCTGCGCACCCGCGACGGCGGCCAACCGGCCGTCTGAACGCGGCAAGGGCCTGCCCCGGCGGGCCCGCCCTCACCTTGCGGCCGGCGCCTTCAGCGCGCGTCGGCCGGCTTCACCGAGACGACGCCCGGCATGCCGCCCGCGTCGTCTTTTTTCGTCTTGACCAGCCAGCCGGTGCCGTCGCCGAACGGGACCTTTGCCAGCGCACTCTTCACGAGCGCTGGCGCGGCCTGCTGCGTACCCGGATCGCGATCGCGCAGCGACGCCGACACGCGATAGACGTCGGCACCCGATTTCGCATCGACGAACCGCAGCGTCAGCACGTGGCGGTACACGCGGCCCATGAACGGCAGCGCGAGCGGCGCGGGCCCGTCGACCGTCACACATGCGCTGCTCGCCGCGCCGCAGCGCTCGGCGCTTGCCGCGACCGCCGCCGGCTGCGTCGCGTACGCGATCGACAACCGGTAACGCGCGTCCTTGAGCGGCTGCGCATCGAAGCCGCGGCGCGCGAGCTCGTCGCGCACGAGCGTCTCGATCTGCCGGTACTCGGCATCGCCCGCCTGCGCGGCCGTCCGCACGAAATCGTAGCCGTGCGCACCGGAGGCGAACGCATCCGGCTGCCCGACCGCACTCACGCCGCTCGTGACGCCGGCGCAACCCGCCAACAGCGACGCCGCCAGCGCGGCCGCCGCCCATTGCTTTCTCATGGCTTTCCCCAAATGCCTGCCGTCGCGCCCGGCCCTGTCAGGCGGACGGCTCGTCGATCGCGGGCAGCGACACCGTCACCGCGGTGCCGACACCCACTTCGCTGTCGACCGACACGCTGCCCCCATGGCGCGTGACGACCGTCTTCACGAACGCCATGCCGAGCCCGGAACCCGAGATTTCGGGCCGCTCGCCGGCATGGAACCGCTTGAAACGCTCGAACAGATGCCGCTGATCTTCCGGCGCGATGCCGTACCCCTGATCGCGAATCGTACAGAACATCCGCTTCGTTGCGTGCTCGACCGTCAGCGTACACGTGATCACCGTGTCGGACGGACTGTATTTGACCGCGTTGTTCAGCAGGTTCACGAACGCGCGCGTGATCAGCGAGCGGTCCGCGCGCACCCAGCACATGTCGGCGCCCACGTCGGTCTCGATCCGGATGTGTTTCGCCTGCGCCTGCGGCCACACCTCGTCGCTCGCATCGATCAGCACGTCGACGAGGCTCGTCGCCTCGAGCTGGTACGCCTGCGACTCGGCGCGCGCCAGTTGCACGAACTCGTCGGCGAGCGACAGCGCGCGGTGCGCATAACGCTCGATCCGCGCGAGCAGCCCGCGCATCGCATCGCTCTCGACGCGGTCGCGCTCGATCTCGACCAGCGCGAGGATCGACGACTGCGGCGAACGCATGTCGTGCGACAGCAGGTGCAGCGCTTCCTCGCGCTGCCGCTCGGCCGCGTGCAGCTCGGTCACGTCGACGAGGCCGGCGATCCAGCCGGTCACGCGACCTTGCGCGTTCGTGCACGCGGCGTAGCGTAGCAGATGGTCGAGCCCGTCCCGGTCGCGCACCTCGATGCCGCGCGCCATCGCGTCGTGCTCGGCCTCGAGCGTCGGGTCGAGCGCGGCCGGCCAGTGCTCGCGGATCGCCGCGTCATGCTCGGCGTTGCCGTCGACCGTCTTCATGAACGTCAGCTCGCCGAGCGCGATGCGCAGCGGCCGCCCTTCCGGCAGCGGCAGCGCGAGCCGCGACCCGTAGCGTTTGGCCGCATGATTCGCGATCAGCACGGTACCGGCGAGGTCGGTCACGAAGATCGGTTCGGGCATGCTGTCGAGGCTGTCCCACACGAAGCGCTTCATGTCCTGTACGCGCTGCGCGGCCTGCGCCATCAGCGCCATCTGCCGCTCGAGCACGTCGCCGCCGACGTTGCGCGTGCGCGGCGCCTCGGGCAGCAGGTGCGGCTCGTCGGCGAGCTTCTGCAGCTCGCGACGCAGATACGACATCGTCATTTCCAGCCGCCGCCAGTTCCAGATCGGGTAGACGGCGATCAGCCCGAAGATCGCCGGCGCCGGCGTCAGCCAGATGCGCGCCTCGAACAGCAGCGTCACGCTCGCGACCACGGCGAGCGCGGCCAGGCTCAGCGTCAGCAGCAGCGCGCGCCACGGCGACAGCATCAGGAAGCCGCCCAGCAACACGGCGAGCGGCAGCAGCGACGCGACGAACAATCCCGCGCGCGACGCGGGCGAGATCGCGCTGCCGGTCGCCAGCATGTCGAGCACGTTCGCATGGATGTACACGCCGGCGAGCGGACCGAACTCGCCGGACACCGGCGTCGCGAAGCGATCGTACAGCCCGGACGCGGTCACGCCGACGACGACGATCTTGCCGCGCAGGGCGTCGGGCTTCACGCGCCCTTCGAGCACGTCGTCGAACGACAGTGTCGGATACGCGGGCGTGTTGCGGCTGAACGGGATCAGGTAGCGCCCTTCGCCCGCCGCATCGCGCGACAGGTCGTGCGCGTTCGCGCCGGGCACGCCGCCGACGGGGTGCAGCCGGCCGGCCTGGATCGCGCGGTACACGGGCACCATCAGTTGCGGCCAGCGCACGCGGCCGTCGCTTTCGAACAGCGCGACGCTGCGAACGATCCCGTCGCGATCGACTTCGAGATTGATATGGCCGAGCCCAGTCGCGCGCGCGGCGAGCGCGGCGACCGGCGGATCGACGGAACGCGCGCCGTCCGCCTGCTCGGGGCTCAGCAGCACCGGCAGGAAGGTCGGCACGCGGCTCATCGCGTCCGCGAACGCGCGATCCTCGGGCGACGGTTCGGTAAACAGCACGTCGTAGACGACGGCGGCCGGCTGTGCGCGCGCGAGCGTGTCGAGCAGCCGCGCGTGCACGTCGCGCGGCCACGGCCAGCGACCGAGCGCGGATACGCTCTGGTTGTCGATGTCGACGACGACCACGTCGGGCGACAGCGGCAGGCTGCGCAGCATCAGCAGCCGGTCGTAGATCAGCCCGTCGACGCTCGACGACAGGCGGCCGAGCGCGCACGCGAGGATCACCGCGATCCCGAGGCAGCCGATCGCGATCCATTCGATCAGGAAGCGGCGGCCGAGGCGCCGCCGCGGAGAAACGGAGTCGTGTCTCATGCGCCGCGGGTCAGCGCGACAACGTGAACGCGCTGACCGGACTGGTCTTCTCGTAGAACTTGCCGCCTTCGAAATCCTCGACGGTCACGGCCCAGAAATAGTCGCCCGGCGGCAGGTGCGCGACGGTGATCTGGCGCGCGTGCAGGCCGACCTGATCGACGACCGGCGCGCTCAGGTCCTTCGAGCGCGACAGCACGAAGCGGTAACGCGCGTTCTTGCCCGAGCCATTCGGCGACCAGCGGAACTCGTAACCGCCCGCGCCCTGCGACGCGCTCGCGTCGAGCCCCATCACGCGGCGTTCGAACGCATAGGTGCGCGGCCGTCCCTCGAGGCCGTTCGCATCGATCGCGGCGATCCGCACGAAGTAGTTCCCGTTCGGCACGTCGCGGAACACCGCGCGCGGCGAATCGGTACGCGTCTCGCGGAACAGGTCGAGCAGCCCCGCATCGTGCGCGAGCTGCACGCGATACGCATGCGCCTGCGCGAGCGGCGTGACGTCGAAGGCGACGTCGGGCTCGTCCTGCACCTTGTCGGGATGCGCGAGCGTTGGCGCGCCCAGCAGTTCGACGGGCGCGCCGACCGCGCCGGACGACGTCGCGACGCTGCCGAAATTCGCATGCACGAGCGTCGCGTCGGCCGGCCGCCGGCCGCCCGCGACGCCGACGGTGCCGTCGAGCACTTCGACGCGCGTCGTCGCATTGCCGGCCGCGTCGTAGTTCACGCGAAAGCGCGTGCCGCGCACGCCGGCCACGACCGACGGCGAGCGGATCTGGAAGCGGTCGTCGCGTTTCTTCAGGTGGGTGACTTCGCTGTCGACCGAGCCGCGCGTGAGTTCGAACTCGCGATCGAGCGTGCCGGTCAGCACCGTGCGGCGCAGCGACTTCAGGTCGAGCTGGCTGTCGGGCGGCAGGCTCATGTGCGTGCCGTCGCTCAGCTCGATCGTCACGAAGCCGTTCGCGCCCGTGCGCACGCGGTCGCCTTCGGCGAGCGTCGCATCGTTCGCGAGCGGCGCGAAGGCGCCGCCGGACGCGCGCTCGGCCGTGCCCTGCACCGCGACCACGCGTGCGGTGAGCTTTTCCTTGCGCAGCCGCGCGACCGGCAGCTTCAGCGCGATGCCGGGCTGCAGGTGCCTGGGCGCCGGCACGCCGTTGATCTGCTGGAGCAGTTGCCAGTCGTCCGCGCCTTGCAGGTAGCGCGCGGCGACGTCGTACAGCGTGTCGCCCGCCTGCGTACGATAGACGACCATCTTGCCCGCGGCGGCGGGCGGCTGCGCGACGGCGGGCTGCACGGCGAACGCCAACGCCGCCGCGCAGGCCGCGTGCAGCGCCGCCGTACGCAGGCTCGCCGTGCGCGGCGTGATTCGCGTGATCACTCCGGTTCCCCCTGGCCGACCCGTTCGAGCCGGTAGCCGTACCCGTAGATCGGCGCGAGACGGTAGCCGTTTTCGGGCCGCAGGCCGAGCTTGGTGCGCAGCATCGAAATGTGCGTATCCATCGTGCGCGACGGGATGTCGGTCGCCTGCTTCCACACGAGGTCGAGAATGTGCGCGCGCGACAGCGGCCGGTCGAGATGCTGGAACAGCAGCAGCGCGAGCTCGAATTCCTTTTGCGTGAGGCTCACGGCCTTGTCGCCGACGTACGCCTGCTTCAGGTTCACGTCGAAACGGAACTGGTCGAATTCGCGAACGGTCGCCTCGGCGTTGACCGGATACGCGCGGCGCAGCAGCGAACCGATGCGCGCGCGCAGGATCGGGCCCGACACGGGCTTGACCACGTAATCGTCGGCGCCGGCGTTGAGGATCTGCGTGATACCCGCCTCGTCGTCGCGGCTCGTCATGAAGATGATCGGCAGGCTGTGCTCGGTCTGGTTGGCGCGCACCCACTTGAGCACTTCCTCGCCGGACATGTCGGGCACGTTCCAGTCGAGCACCAGCAGATCGAACGTCTCGCGCTGCAGGCGCTTTTTCAGGGCCTTGCCTTCCTTGAACGCGTAGCACGTGTGGCCGATGGCCGTCAGCGTTTGACTGACGAAATCCGTCTGGGCCGGATCGTCATCCAGTACAGCAATTCTCATAGCACCCCGCAAATCGAAGTCGGTTCGTCCATTCGGCTCCCGCGCCTGCCCCGGCCGCGCAGCATGCGCGCGGCGTTCCGGATACCGGCCGGCGAGCCGTCGTTCGCCGCTCGCGCCTCCTGCGCACCCCGGCGACCCCGGCTAAATATCTCAAAAACGGGGCACGGACGAACCGGCGATTTCATCATAGTAGTATGAAATTCGCCAAGAAATTGCGCGGACTATCGCCCTTTCTTCGAATAATCCCTTCTGTTGCGCAACCGGACGCCTATTCGGCGCCCGCGATGCCGGCCACCGGCTCGGCACAGTCGTCTGTCGGCACGCGCGGCGACGGCGGCTGCGCCAGCGGCCGTTGCGCAAGCATCCGCTGCAGCTGGTCGCGCACACGCTCCCACGCGCCGGCCGCGTAATCGGGCTGGCCCGCCGCCCATGCCTGCGCCAGATCGAACACGCGTTCGATCGTCGCGCCGCAGTAGGTCGGGCCCGAGCCGTCGTCCCGCGCGGCATCGCGCAGCCGTTCGTCGAGCCACTCGGCCAGCCACGGCATCTCGGCCGCGGCCGAATCCGCATACGCCTCCAGCGCGGCACGCGCGTGGCGGTCCTGTTGCGGATCGAGCTCGATCCGGCTCAATTCCGACGTGCGCACGGGCGCAATGCTTTCCGCTCCGGACGGGCTTCCAAAGGTCCCTGGTCTGAAGGACATGTCCTCTCCCCGTTGTACGACGGTAGCGTCAGGCATGGCCCCCGAGCCCGCCGTGCGACGTACCGTGGCCGGCGCCTCCGCTGGGAGCGGACGACCGGCCGGCTCAGTATACGCAGCCGGTCGCGCGACGAGGTTTAAGAATTGTCAGAAAGGAGCGGCAAGACACGGCCGGCCGGAAGCCTGCCGCGGCGGGATGGGGAATGCGCGCCTTCAGCGGCGGCGCATCAGGAACACGAAGGTCTTGTCCTGCGTCGTCGATTCGACGATCTCGTTGCCCGTCTGCTTCGCGAACGCGGCGAAATCGCGCTGCGAGCCCGGATCGGTCGCGAGCACCTTGAGGATCTGCCCGCTTTCCATATCGGCAAGCGCTTTCTTGGCACGCAGGATCGGCAACGGGCAATTGAGCCCGCGCGCGTCCACTTCCTTGTGAATCTGCATCGGCTGTCGACCTTCGAATGACGCGCCACACCTGGCGCGGGAGGAAGCCGCGATTTTACCGCAGCGCCGCCGCGCCTGCCCGGGCGCCCACGGCCCGGCGCCCGCCTGCATCCGGCTCATGCGCCGGAGAAACCGCCCGCGAGCCGTTCGCGCAGGTGCCGCACGAGCGCGCGCACCGCGCTCGGCACGACGGGGCTGTACGGGCGGATCGCGAAAATATGGTCGCCGAACGCGCCCGACGGCCGCCAGCCGTCGAGCAGCGCGACGAGGCGGCCGGCGTCGAGATCGCGCCGCGCGCTGAAATCGGGCAGCAGCGCGATGCCGAGCCCGCCGAGCGCGGCCTCGCGCATCGCCTCGCTGTTGTTCGCCGCGAAACTGCCGCGCACCGGCACGCTCACGCGCTCGCGCCGGCGGCCGTCCGGCTCGAAGCTCCACGCGGCCGGCTCGTTCTCGCGCAGGTAGCACAGGCAGCTGTGATCGACGAGCTCGCCCGGGTGGCGCGGCGCGCCGCGCGCGTCGAGATAGTCGCGGCTCGCGACCAGCAGCGAACGCGTGTCGCACAGCTTCCACGCGACGTGGGTCTGCGGCGCGGTGGTCGTATGGCGAATCGCGAGATCGAAGCCCTCCTGCGTCAGCGAATGCAGGCGATCCGACAGGTCGAGCTCGATCTGCACGCCCGGATGCCGGCGCAGGAAATCGGGCAGGTGCGGCACGACCTGCTGGCGCCCGAGCGCGACCGGCACCGTCACGCGCAGCAGCCCGCGCGGCTCGCCGGCGAGATCCTTCACGCGCGCGAAATGCTGGCCGATCGACTCGAACGCGTCGCGCGTGCTGTCGACGAGCGTCTGGCCCGCGTCGGTGAGCCGCACGCTGCGCGTGGTGCGGCGCACGAGCGGCACGCCGGCCGCCTTTTCGAGATCGGCGATGCGCTGGCTCATCGCGGCCTTGCTGATGCCGAGCCGCTGCGCGGCAGCCGTGAAACTGCCCGCCGCGGCCAGCACCGTCAGCGAATGGATATGCGGCCAGAGCGCCTGGACATTTTGCTGATTCATCCGCCGATTATTCAGAATTCTGAACAGTGAATCAAGTTTGGCGGACTTCTCCCGCCCTGCCGGTTTCCCTAGACTGGGCGCTGTTCGCCTTCATCCCCAGGAGACACGCATGACCACGGTTCCCGCGTATACGTCCGACGCCGACGTCGGCCACTACATCGACGGCGCGCCCGTCGCCGGCCGCAGCGGCCGCTTCCAGGACGTCCTCAATCCGGCGCTCGGTCGCGCGGTGCGTCGCGTGGCGCTGGCCGACGACAGCGAAGTGCGGCAGGCCGTCGCCGCCGCCCACGCCGCGTTCCCGGCCTGGGCCGACACGCCGCCGATCCGCCGCGCGCGCGTGCTGCACCGCTTCCTGCAACTGATGAACGAGCACCGCGACACGCTCGCGGCGATCATCACCGCCGAGCACGGCAAGGTGTTCTCGGACGCGCAGGGCGAAGTCGCGCGCGGCATCGACATCGTCGAATTCGCATGCGGCGTGCCGCAACTGCTGAAGGGCGACTTCACCGACCAGGTCAGCACCGGCATCGACAACTGGACGATGCGCCAGCCGCTGGGTGTCGTCGCGGGCATCACGCCGTTCAACTTCCCGTGCATGGTGCCGTGCTGGATGTTCCCGGTCGCGATCGCGACGGGCAACACGTTCGTGCTGAAGCCGAGCGAGCGCGACCCGTCGGCCGCGCTGTTCATCGCCGACCTGCTCACGCAGGCAGGGCTGCCGGCCGGCGTGTTCAACGTCGTGCAGGGCGGCAAGGACGCGGTCGATGCGCTGCTCGACCACCCGGACGTGCAGGCCGTCAGCTTCGTCGGCTCGACGCCGATCGCGGCGTACGTGCAGCAGCGCGCGGTGCAGTCGGGCAAGCGCGTGCAGGCGCTCGGCGGCGCGAAGAACCACCTCGTCGTGATGCCCGACGCGAACATCGAGCAGGCCGTCGACGCGCTGATCGGCGCCGCGTACGGCTCGGCCGGCGAGCGCTGCATGGCGATCAGCATCGCGGTGCTGGTCGGCGACGTGGCCGACAAGATCGTGCCGGCGGTCGCCGAACGCGCACGCAAGCTGGTGATCGGCGACGGGATGTCGCCGGAAGTCGAGATGGGCCCGATCGTCACCGGCGAAGCGCTCAAGCGCATCGAAGGCTATATCGAGCAGGGCGTGAACGAAGGCGCGCAACTGGTGGTGGACGGGCGCGGGCTGCGCGTGCCGGGCCGCGAGGCCGGCTTCTTCACCGGCGGCACGCTGTTCGACCACGTGCGCCCCGACATGCGGATCTACCAGGAAGAGATCTTCGGGCCGGTGCTCGGCTGCGTGCGCGTGAAGGATTTCGGCGAAGCGGTCGACCTGATCAACGCGCACGAGTTCGGCAACGGCGTGTCGTGCTTCACGAGCGACGGCGGGATCGCGCGCGAATTCGCGCGGCGCATCCAGGTCGGCATGGTCGGCATCAACGTGCCGATCCCGGTGCCGATGGCGTGGCACGGCTTCGGCGGCTGGAAGAAGAGCCTGTTCGGCGACATGCACGCGTACGGCGAGGAAGGCGTGCGCTTCTACACGCGCCAGAAGTCGGTGATGCAGCGCTGGTCGTCGAGCATCGGCAAGGGCGCCGAATTCGCGATGCCGACCGCGAAGTAAGCCGGCCGGTGCGCCGCCCGTCGAGCCGTTCGGCGGGCGGTGCGCAGCCAGTCGGGATCAACCGGCTTTCGTGCCGTGCGCGCCGTCGGCGCTCGGCATATAGGATAGCTCGAGCCGGTACGCGAGCGCGACGAACAGGCTCTGCGCGAGGCCCATCGTCGCGGTCAGCGCGCGAAAGCCAAACGTCGCGCTGTCCTGCACCATCAGCGTCACCTCGGCCTCCCGCGCGAGCGGGCTCATCCGGCTGTCGGTGATCGCGATCAGCCGCGCGCCGCGCTGCGCGGCCTGCTGCGCGACCTGCACGGTCTCGTCTGCGTACGGCATGAACGAGATCGCGATCATCACGTCGCCCTCGCGCACCGACCGGATCTGGCCGAGATGCATGCTGCCGAGCGCGCTGAACAGCCCGATGCGCTTGTCGGTGTGCTGCAGCGCATAGTCGAGATACACGGCGATCGGAAACGCGCGCCGCGACCCGGCGATCCAGATCGCCTGCGTATCGGCGAGCAGGTCGACCGCCCGCGCGAGCGCCTGCGAATCGAGCGTCTGCCGCAACTGCTGCATCCCGGCGATGCTGCCCTTGATGAATTCGTCGGCGATCTGTTCGGGCTGCAGGCTCGACGAACCGGCTTCGATCACGTCGCGCAGCCGCAGGTTGTATGCGCGCCCCGGCGCGATCTGCTGCGCGAGCCCTTCGCGGAACAGCCGCTGCATTTCGGAGAAGCCGGAAAAGCCGAAGTGCTTCGCGAAGCGCACAACGGCCGACGGCTGGACGCCGCAGGCCTCCGCGAGCGACTGGATGCCTTCCAGCCCAAGCTGGTCCCGATGCGTTTCCACGTGGCGCGCGATCACCTTCAGGCGATTGCTGAGGCCGTCGTACTCCTGCGTCAGGTGCTGCAGGAACGCCTCGACGGTGGCGGGAGGTTTCTCGGATGAACTCATCGGATAGCGCGAAGTTGACGGCCCCGATGCGCGCGCGTGGCTGGCGGGCGCGGCCCGGGGCTCGACTGGATACATGCATGAAGGGCGAATTTAATCACGTTTGCGGCACGGCCCGTGCCGCGTGCTCGCTCCCACGCGCTCGATCATCACCAGGGTCTGTTGACGTACGCTCCACGGCAAGACTGGAACCGATTGTCCAACGCGCGCGCGGCGGCGTAAAGATCGGGGTGTGTACCGAGGCCGGCTGCCGCGGCGAAACGCGGCGCAGCCGGCCTTGCCCGCTTCAACGATAGTCGACCCACACGCCGCCCGCATCGGCCGAACGCACGCAGTTCTCGACCCAGCGCACGCCCTCGACGCCCGCGTGCACGTCCGGAAAGCGGATGGTCTTCAATGCCGTCGCGTCGCCGCGATCGGCCGCGTCCATCGCGAGCGCGAAGCGCGCGTACAGGTTCGACCATGCGTCGAACAGCCCTTCCGGATGCCCGGCACCGATGCGGTCTTCGCGCAATGCGTGCGGATGCAGGTACGGCATCCCGCGATCGAGCATCTGCGCGGGCTGCCCCTGGATTTCGTAGCGCAACTGGTTCGGATGCTCGTCCCACCATTCGACGCTCGCCTTCGAGCCGATCACGCGCACCTTCTGCCCGTGCATCGAGCCGGCGTTCACCGCGCTCGACCACACGTAGCCGATCGCGCCGGTGTCGTATTCCATGATCGTGAACGCGTTGTCCTCGAGCGGCGCGCGGCTCTTCACGAAGCTCTGCCGCGAACACATCAGCCGCCGGATCTTCAGCTCGGGCGCCATCACTTCCGAGATGTACAGCGGGTGCGTGCCGATGTCGCCGAGCACGTAGCTCGGGCCCGCGAATTTCGGATCGACGCGCCAGCGCGCGGCCGCGCTCGCGGCCTCGACGCCCTCGCTATGGAAGCCGTGCGCGAACTGCATCTGCACGATGCGGATCTCGCCGAGGTCGCCGCGCGCGATCATCTCGCGCGCCTGCTCGATCATCTGGTGTCCGGAATAACCGTACGCGACGCCGACGATCCGGTTCTTCTCGACCGACAGCCGTTGCAGCGCCTCGGCCTCCTCGGTCGTGAAGCACAGCGGCTTCTCGCACACCACGTGCAGCCCCGCGTTCAGCGCGGCGCGGCAGATCTCGAAGTGCGTGTTGTTCGGCGTCGCGATCGACACCGCGCGGATGCCGTCGGGGCGACGCGCCTCGGCGTCGAACATCGTCGCGTAATCGGGATAGCAGCGCTCGGCCGCGACGCCGAGCTTCACGCCGAACTGGCGGCCGCGTTCGGGATCGATATCGAATGCGCCGGCAACCAGCTGGAAGCTGCCGTCGCGCAGCGCGGCCGACCGGTGGCTGTAGCCGATCTGGCTGCCGAGCCCGCCGCCGACCATGCCCCAGCGAATCGAATGTCCAAGCAGAATCTGTCCGTCAATCATGATGGTGATGTTCCTGGTGCGTGTTCATGGGTCATGCAAAACCGGCCGACGCGAGAAACGCGCGGCTCGCGGCGACGTCGCGCAGGCTCGTGCCGGCGTTGCGCGGGTCGCGCTCCTGCTCGATCGTGATATAGCCCGCGTAGCCGATGGCGTCGAGCGCCTCGCGGATCGCGCGGTAGTCGAGCACGCCGGCGCCGATCGGGCACATCACGCCGCGCGCGCAGGCGGCGAAGAACGCGATGTGCTCGCCCATCACCGCGTCGTATACGGCTGCGTCAATGTCTTTGAAATGCACGTAGTCGAGCCGTGCCGCATGGCGGCGCAACCACGCTTCCGGGTCCATGCCCGAGTAATACAGGTGGCCGGTATCGAGACAGAGGCCCGCCGTCTCGGCCGGAATGTCGGCAACGATCCGGTCGATCTCGTCCGCGAATTCGATGTAGCCGCCCGCATGCGGATGAATCACCGCGCGCACGCCGAACTCGTCGCGCGCGATCGTCGCGATCTGCCGGATATGGTCGACCATCCGCGCCCAGCGCGTGTCGGACAGCCGCGGCGCGCGATCGCCGTGGCCGGCCGCGTAGTCGCGCTCCTCGTGGCCCCAGTCCATCACGACCAGGTACGGCGCCGCGTAGTGCTGGCCGTCCTGCGTCGGCAGCTTCGGCAACTGCGTGATCAGCGCGCAGATGTCGCGCGTCTGGCGCAGCAGGTTCGGCAGGTTCTCCGGCGACACGAGATCGTCGAAAATCGTGCCGGCCGTGATGCTCAGGCGCTGGCGCTCGAGCTCGGCGCTCACCACGTCGAGCTCGAGCGGGATATAGCCATAGGGCCCGAGCTCGATGCCCGAATAACCGGCCTGCGCGGCCTCGGCGAGCACGTGCCGCCACGGCGGCAGATGCGGGTTCTTCACGTCGTCGACGCCCCAGCAGCACGGGGCGCAACCTATCTTCATCGTCATCTCGGTCGGTCCGGTACGTCAGCGGCGGGCGGGCGCTGGTCAGCCGCGATAGAACGCGGGGCGCTCGGCCATCGCGATCGGCTCGACCGCGCCGGTTTTCTGCGCCCGCACGCACGCGTCGGCCGCGACCGCCGCCGCGTAGCCGTCCCACGCGGACGGCCCGGTCAGCACGCCCTGCCGCACGCCGTCGATGAACGCCTGCAGCTCGACGTCGTACGACGCGATGAAGCGCTCCTTCCAGTCGGTCATGATCTCGACCGACTGCCGCGCCGCATGCTTGAGCCCGACGGCCGGCGGATCGGGCAGCTTCGCGATGCCCTGCTCGCCGACCACCTCGCACTGGATGTCGTAGCCGTACTGGCAGTTCACGAAGATCTCGACGTCGATGCGCACGCCGCTCGCGGTTTCGAGCAGCACGATCTGCGGATCGGCGAGATGCGCGGATGCATGGCGCGTCTTCTTCGGATAGACGACCTGCGCGCTCGTGTAATCCTCGCCGAGCAGCCAGCGCAGCACGTCGAGTTCGTGGATCAGCGTGTCGGTGATCGCCATGTCGGTCGTGTAGCGCTCGCCGACCGACTGGTTGCGGTGCGCGCAATGCAGCATCAGCGGCGCGCCGATTTCGCCGCTGTCGATCACGCGCTTCAACGCGCGATAGCCTTCGTCGTACGGCCGCATGAAGCCGACCTGCACGAGCCGCTTGCCGTGTGCGAGCTCGGCTTCGACGATCCGCATGCAACCGTCGGCCGTGACGGCCAGCGGCTTCTCGCAGAACACCGGCTTGCCGTGCGCGATCGCGTCGAGCACGAACGCTTCGTGCGTCGGCCCCCACGACGTGACGAGCACGGCCTGCACGTCGGCGGCCGCGACCACTTCGTGGCCGTCGCCGTAGATCTCGGCGTCGAGCCCGTATTTCGTCACCGCGTCGCGCGCCTGCCGCGGATCGATGTCGTTGACGGCCACGACGCGCGCGCCGGACAGCGTGCGGGTCAGTCTGCGAATGTGGTCCTGGCCGATCGCGCCGCAGCCGATCACGCCGATTTGCAAGGTCATGCAGTTGTCTCCGGTGGTTCGTTCATCAGCGGTGCGGCCCATGCCGCGCCGGTCGCTTCCCTCTCGAATGCGGGCGGCCCGCGCGCTCAGCGGCGCGACTTCTTGTTGCGATACTGGTCGGCGATCACGGCCGCGACGATGATCGCGCCCTTCACCATCTCCTGGTAGTACGCGTCGATGCGGATGAACGTGAAGCCCGACGTCATCACGCCGAGGATCAGCACGCCGATCACGGTGCCCGTCACGCGACCGAGGCCGCCCGACAGCGACGTGCCGCCGATCACGACGGCCGCGATCGCATCGAGCTCGTACATCACGCCCATGCCCGACTGCCCGGAGATCGCGCGCGCGGCCGTCACGGTGCCGGCGATGCCGCTCAGGAGGCCCGCGATCGCGTAGACGAAGATCAGGTGCCGCGTGACGTTGATGCCCGACACGACGGCCGCGTGGCGGTTCGCGCCGATCGCATAGGTGTACTTGCCGAAGCGCGTATAGCGCAGCACGACGTGGAAGATCGCGGCGATCACGACGAAGATGATCACCGGATTGGCGCCCGCGCCGATCGCCGCGAACGGGTCGGTCAGCATCGACACCGGCATCCCGTTGGTGAACCACTTCGCGAAGCCGCGCGCGGCGACCATCGTGCCGAGCGTCGCGATGAATGGCGGGATGCCCGTCATCGCGATCAGCGTGCCGTTCAGCAGGCCGACCAGCAGCCCGACGCACACGCCGGCCAGCACCGGCCAGATGACCGGCAGGTCGGTGAGGTGCGGAAACACCGCGCGCGGGAAGTCGGACACCTGCGCGAGGCTCGCCGACACGACGGCGGCGGCCGCCACGACCGACCCCGACGACAGGTCGATCCCGCTCGTGATGATCACGAGGTTCACGCCGACCGCGATGATGCCGATCACGGCCATCTGCAGCACGATGATCTCGAGCCGCTCGGCATTGAACAGGAAGCTCTGGCCGACGACGACCCAGCCGACGATCTCGAAGAACAGGCTGATGCCGACCAGCACGAGAAAGATGCTCAGTTCGGGCGGCCACTTCGCATGCCGCGACTTGAGTGTCATGGTCCGCGCATCCGCGACCGGGTTCAGGTTGCCCATTTCAGTTGTCTCCAATCTTGTTTCGGCTCAGCGCGACGCGAGATCCATGATGCGGACCTGGTCGGCGTCCTTGCGATCGACGATGCCGGTCATGCGCCCTTCGTGCATGACCATCACGCGATCGCTCATGCCCAGCACTTCCGGCATTTCCGACGAGATCATCAGCACCGCGACGCCCTTGCCGGCGAGCGCGCTGACGAGCCGGTGGATCTCGGCCTTCGCGCCGACGTCGATGCCGCGGGTCGGTTCGTCCAGGATGAGGATGCGCGGCTGCGTGAGCAGCCACCGGCCGATCAGCACCTTCTGCTGGTTGCCGCCGGACAGGTTCTGGATGGTCTCGTGCAGCCCGGGCGACTTCACGCGCAGCATCCGGCTCATTTCCTCGCAGTCGCGCTTCAATTGCGCGTGCTGCACGAAGTTGAATTTCACATAGCGACGGCTGAGCACCGCCGCTTCCATGTTCGCGAGCAGGTCGAGATTCAGGAAGCAGCCGGAGTCCTTGCGGTCCTCGGTGAGGAACGCCATTCCGTGCCGCATCGCCTGCGCGGGCGTCGAAATGCGCACCGGCTTGCCGTCGATGCGGATCTCGCCAGACGTGGCCGGCACGACGCCGAACAGCGCCTCCGCGACGTTCGAGCGCCCGGAGCCGACGAGGCCCGCGACACCGAGAATCTCGCCCGCGCGCAGCTCGAAGCTCACGTCGCGGAACACGCCGTCGACGCAGAGATCCTTCACCGACAGCACGACGTCGCCGATCGGCACCGCTTCCTTCGGGAACATCTGCGTGATCTCGCGCCCGACCATCATGCGGATGATGTCGTCGCGCGTGACGTCGCTCGATGCGTGCGTGCCGATGTACTTGCCGTCGCGGAACACCGAGAATTCGTCGGCGATCTCGAACAGCTCGTTCATCTTGTGCGTGATGTAGACGATGCCCTTGCCCTGCTCGCGCAGCTGGCGAATGATCCGGAACAGGTGCGTGACTTCCCTGTCGGTCAGCGCGGAGGTCGGCTCGTCCATGATCAGCACGTCCGAGTCGAACGACACGGCCTTCGCGATCTCGACCATCTGGCGGCTCGCGACCGTCAGCGTGCGCACGTCGGTTTCCGGATCGATGTCGATCGACAGCCGCTCGAACAGCTCGGCCGTGCGGCGGCGCAGCTCGGCGTGATCGATCAGGCCGAAGCGGTTCTTCGGTTCGCGGCGGATCCAGATGTTCTCCGCGACCGTCATGTAAGGCATCAGGTTGAGCTCCTGATGGATCATCGCGATCCCGCGATCGAGCGCGTCGAGCGGCCCGTTCAGCACGACCGGCTCGCCGTTGATCAGGATTTCGCCCTGGTCGGGCGTGTAGACGCCCGCGATGATCTTCATCAGCGTGGACTTGCCGGCGCCGTTCTCGCCCATCAGCGCATGAACGGTGCCGCGGCGCACGCGGAACTGCACGCCGTCGAGCGCGACGACGCCGGGAAAGGACTTGCCGACGCCGCGCACCTCGAGCACGCAGTCGGCCATGGGCGCACCGGACGAACCCGGCGCGGCGGACGACGCGGCCGGCGCGCTTTCGCTGGCCATCGAGCGCGCGATCCTGGCTGTAAACATGGACGTTCCTCGAAAGTCGCGCGCGAGCCCGGCCGCGCCGGGCCCGCGCAGTTCAGCGGGAAAACCGGTCAGTGCTTCGCGTACTGGTTCATGTTCTCCGGCGTGACGAGCTCGAACGGCACGTTCACGTAGCGATCGACCGGCTGCTTCTTCGCGAGCTTGAGCGCCGCGGCCACCGCTTGCGCGCCCTGCCCGGTCGCGTTCTGGTAGACCGACACCTTCAGCTCGCCGGCCTTCATCGCCGCGAGCCCGTCCGGCGTCGCGTCGATGCCGGCGACGACCGTCTTCGGCGTCAGCTTGCGCGCGGCCTTCAGCGCGTTGATCGCGCCAATCGCCATTTCGTCGTTGTTCGACACGATCGCGTCGAACTTCGTCCCGGAGCTCAGCCAGTTCATCGTGATGTCCTGGCCCTGCGTGCGGCTCCACTTGCCTTCGCGCTTGTCGACGATCTTCATGCCCGCGCAATCCTTCGTCGCGATCACGTCCTCGATGTCCTTGGTGCGGGCGCGCGCCGACTCGTTGGACAGCTCGCCCATCAGCACGAGGATGTCGCCCTTGCCGCCGAGCAGCTTGCACACCTGGCGCGCCTGCAGCGTGCCCGACTGCTTCTCGTCGGAGGCGACGACCGCGACGCCGGCCGGCAGCTTGTCGAAATCGACCGGCTTGCGGTTCACGTAGACGAGCGGGATCTTCGCGGCGGTCACCATCTTCGTGATCTTCGGCGTCGCGTCGGTATCGACCGCGTTCACGATGATCGCGTCGACCTTCTGCGCGATCATGTTCTGGACCTGGCTCAACTGCTTGCCGACGTCATTGCCGCCGTCCTCGATCTGCACGGTCACGCCGTCCTTCTTCGCCGAATCGGCAATGCTGTTGCGCAGGATGGTCAGGAACGTGTCGTCGAACGATGCCATCGTCACGCCGATCTTCTCGGCATGCGCGAGCGGCGCGGCCAGGATCGCGGCGGCCGCGACGGCCATCAGCTTGGTCTTCATGATCAATCTGTCTCCTCATCTCCGGGGGCGGAAGACGGCGCGTTGCGCGCCGCCGGGCCGAGTCCGATCTGGTCCGATCGGGACTGAAGCATCCGGATGAAACTGTAGATCACTTCCTCGAAAAATTGGAAATTTATTTCTACGTGATTTCACCTAGGGAACTAGATTTCCAAAAAGTCTAGACTCCGTTCCGTAGCCCGATTCCCGGCGGCAGGCAGCCTCGCGTCGTGCGGCACGTGCCGCGGACAGCCTCCGCCCAATCGGCCCCCCAATCCGCCGGCAGCGCCGAACGCCGGCCGCGAGCGTGACACGTGATATGAGCCTGAACTTTCCGAGTGACCGCCCCATCGATCTCGCCTGCCTCGGCCGCGTGGCCGTGGATCTCTATGCGCAGCAGTACGGCAGCCGCCTCGAGGATGCACGCAGCTTCCAGATGTATCTCGGCGGTTCGTCGGGCAACGTCGCGTTCGGCGTCGCGCGGCTGGGCCTGAAGACCGCGATGATTTCGCGCGTCGGCGACGAGCAGATGGGCCGCTTCCTGCGCGAGACGCTCGAGCGCGAAGGCTGCGACACGAGCCAGTTGCAGACCGACCGCGAGCGCCTGACCGCGCTGGTGCTGCTCGGGCTGAAGGATCGCGACACGTTCCCGCTGCTGTTCGTGCGCGAGAACTGCGCGGACATGGCCGTGCGCGCCGACGAGATCAGCGAGGACTTCATCGCCGGCTGCCGCGCGCTGGCGATCACCGGCACGCATCTGTCGACGCCGGGCACGCGCGAGGCGTCGCTGACCGCGTTGACGTATGCGCGCCGCCACGGCGCCGTGCGCATCCTCGATATCGACTACCGGCCGGTGCTGTGGGGGCTGACCGCGCGCGGCGCCGGCGAAAACCGCTATGTGCCGGACGCGCAGGTGACGCGGCAGTTGCAGCAGGTGCTCGGCGAATTCGACCTGCTGGTCGGCACCGAGGAGGAATTCCTGATCGCGGGCGGCGTGCCGCACGACCTGATCGCGTCGTTGCAGGCGGTGCGCGCGATCACGAACGCGACGCTGGTGGTCAAGCGCGGCGCGCTCGGCTGCTGCGTGATCGAAGGCGACGTTCCCGCGCGCATCGACGATGCGCCGACCTTTCTCGGCGAGCGGGTCGAGGTGCTCAACGTGCTCGGCGCGGGCGACGCGTTCCTGTCGGGCCTGCTGTCGGGGCTGCTGCGCGGGCGCGACTGGGCCGAATCGACGCGCATCGCGAACGCGTGCGGCGCGATCGTCGTGTCGCGCCACGCGTGCTCGGCCGCGATGCCGACGCCGGCCGAACTCGCGCACTGGTTCGACGGCGGCCGCAACCCGGCGGTCGATGCCGATCGCACGCTCGCGCACCTGCATCGCGTGACGGTGCCGCGCCGCGACTGGGACGACCTGTGCGTGATGGCGTTCGACCATCGCAGCCAGTTCTACGAGCTGGCAGTGCAGGCCGGCGCGGACGAAGCACGGATCAAGACGTTGAAGCGCCTGCTCGTGCGCGCGGTCGAACAGGTCGAGCGCGATCGCGGGATCGCCGGCCACGTCGGCGTGCTGATCGACGGCGGCGCATACGGCAGCGACGCGCTCGCGTCGGCCACGGGGCGCGGCTGGTGGGTCGGCCGCCCGGTCGAGCTGCCCGGCTCGCGGCCGCTGCGTTTCGACGACACGCGCTCGGTCGGCTCGTCGCTCACGCACTGGCCGACCGAACAGGTCGTGAAGTGCCTCGTTCACTATCACCCCGACGACTCCGTCGACCTGCGCGTCGAGCAGGAGCAGCGCGTGCTGGAACTGTGGGAAGCCACGCGCGCGAGCGGCAACGAGCTGCTGCTGGAAATGATCCCGCCGCGCGCGGTCACGCCGGCCGGCACCGAGGACGACGCGGTGCTGCGCACGGTCGCGCGCTTCTACAACCTCGGCGTGAAGCCCGAATGGTGGAAGCTCACGCCGCTCACCGCCGACGGCTGGGCGCGGCTCGCCGCGCTGATCGCCGAGCGCGACCCGTACTGCCGCGGCGCGGTGATCCTCGGCCTGAACCAGCCGCTGCAATACCTGGTCGACAGCTTCCGCTCGGCGACCAACCCGATCGTCAAGGGCTTCATGGTCGGGCGCACGCTGTGGGCCGATGCGTCGCTGAACTGGTTCGCGGGCCGGATCGACGATCAGGCGCTGATCGACGAAGTGGCCGGCAACTTCGCGCAACTGGTCGACGCGTGGCTCGGCCGCCGGGCCACCGCGCGGGCCGCCGCGGCCTGATGCCCCGTGTTCGTGACGACCACCCGACTTCTCTCTATCGACCGACGATGACCACCACCGTAAGACTGACCGTCAGCCAGGCGCTCGTGCGCTACCTGGCCGCCCTGCGCGCCGAAGTCGTCCAGCCCGACGGGCGCACCGAGATCCTGCCGTACTGCGGCGGCGTGTTCGCGATCTTCGGCCACGGCAACGTGGCCGGGCTCGGCGAAGCGCTGCATGCGGAGAAGGACCGGCTGCCGACGTTTCGCGCGCACAACGAGCAAGGGATGGCCAACGCGGCCGTCGCGTTCGCGAAGGCGCATTTCCGCCAGCGGATGATGGCCGCGACGTCGAGCATCGGCCCCGGCGCGACCAACATGCTGACCTCCGCCGCGCTCGCGCACGTCGGCCGCTTGCCGCTGCTGTTGCTGCCCGGCGACGTGTTCGTGTCGCGGCTGCCCGACCCGGTGCTGCAGCAGATCGAGGATTTCGAACAGGGCGACGTCAGCGCGAACGACTGCTTCCGGCCCGTCACGCGCTACTTCGATCGCATCACGTCGCCCGAGCAACTGCTCGTCGCGCTGCCGCGCGCGATCCAGGTCATGACCGATCCCGCGCAGTGCGGGCCCGTGTGTCTCGCGCTGCCGCAGGACGTGCAGACCTTCGCGTACGACTGGCCCGAGGATTTCTTCGCGCCGCCGGTGATCCGGATGCGCCGGCCGCCGGCCGACGCGCTCGAACTCGCCGACGCGCTCGACGTGCTGAAAGCCGCGAAGAAGCCGCTGATCGTCGCCGGCGGCGGCGTGCTGTACAGCCAGGCGTGGGACGCGCTGCGCGCGTTCGCCGACACGCACGGCGTGCCCGTCGCCGAATCGCAGGCCGGCAAGGGCAGCCTCGCGTGGGATCACCCGCTGAACCTCGGCTCGATCGGCGTGACGGGCTCGCCCGCCGCGAACCGCGCGGCCGCGCAGGCCGACGTCGTGTTCGCTGTCGGCACGCGGCTGCAGGATTTCACAACCGGCTCGCACGCGCTCTACGGCGACGCGACGCTGCTGAGCCTGAACGTCCAGCCGTTCGACGCGGGCAAGAAGCGCGGCCGGCAACTCGTGGCCGATGCGCGCACGGGCCTTGGGCAGCTATCGGCGGCGCTGGCCGGCTGGCGCGCCGATGCCGCGTGGACCGCCGCGAACCGTGACCAGGCCGCCGCATGGAACGCGCGCGTGACCGAGCTGACCACGCGGATTCCGAAGGACACGCTGCCGTACGACGCGGAAGTGATCGGCGCGGTGCGCGACTCCGCGGCCGACGCGGGGCGCGACAGCGCGCGCGACGATCTCGTCGTCTGCGCGGCCGGCACGCTGCCGGCCGAACTGCACAAACTGTGGCGCAGCGGCGTACCGGGCAACTACCACATGGACTATGCGTATTCGTGCATGGGCTACGAAGTCGCGGGCGGCCTCGGCGCGAAGCTCGCGCGCCCCGAGCGCGAAGTGATCGTGATCGTCGGCGACGGCTCGTACATGATGCTCAACGCGGAACTCGCGACGTCGGTGATGCTCGGCCGCAAGCTGATCGTCGTGATCCTCGACAACCGCGGCTACGGCTGCATCGAGCGGCTGCAACGCCATTGCGGCGGCGCGAGCTTCAACAACATGCTCGACGACTGCGTGCCCGAAGGCGGCGAACGCTCGACGATCGACTTCGCGATGCATGCGCGCGCGATGGGCGCCGAAGCCGTGCACGTGCGTGACGTCGGCGAATTGCGCGATGAAATGAAGCGCGCGCGTGCGGCAACGAAGAGCCAGGTGCTCGTGATCGACACCACGCACCATCGCACGACCGACGACGGCGGCGCGTGGTGGGAAGTCGCGGTGCCGCAGGTATCCGGACGCGCCGGCGTCGAAGCGGCGCACCGCGCGTATCTCGACGCGAAGACCCGCCAGCGACGTTGAGCGTGCCTGCCCCGCGCCTCTGCCGCACCGGTAAAACAACATTCGAACCAAGGAAGCACGTCATGAGCTGGAACGTCCGCATCGGTATCAATCCCCTGTCGTGGATGAACGACGACCTGCCGTCGCTCGGCGGCGAGACGCCGCTCGAAACGGCGCTGAAGGAAGGCGCCGAGATCGGCTATGCGGGCTTCGAGCTCGGCAACAAGTTTCCGAAGACGGGCCCCGAACTGAAGGCGAAGCTCGCCGAATTCGGGCTCGTGTGCGTGTCGGGCTGGTATTCGGGCTTCCTCGCGGAAGTCGCGCCGGGCATGACGGACGCCGATGCGGTGGCGGCGGAGATCGAGCGCTGCCGCGCGCACATGACGAAGCTGCAATTCAACGACGTGAAGGTCGTCGTGTACGGCGAATGCGCGGGCACGATCCAGGGCAGCATCGACACGCCGGTCGCGAAGCGGCCGCGTTTCGTCGACGACGAAGCGTGGCGGCGCTATGCGGCGCGCCTCGACGCGTTCGGCGCGCACCTGCTCGACACGTACGGCATCAAGCTCGCCTACCATCACCACATGGGCGCGTACGTCGAATCGCCGGCCGACGTCGACCGGCTGATGGCGCTGACCGATCCGGCGAAGGTGTTCCTGCTGTTCGACACCGGCCATGCGTATTTCGGCGGCGCGGCCGACCCGGTGGCGCTGCTGAAGAAGCACGTATCGCGCGTGGCGCACGTGCATTGCAAGGACGTGCGGCCGCAAGTCGTCAACCAGGCGCGCAACGACGGCTGGAGCTTCCTGAACGGCGTGATCAACGGCACCTTCACGGTGCCGGGCGACGGCGCGCTCGATTACGACGCGACGCTGCGCACGCTGAAGGACGCCGGCTACGAAGGCTGGCTCGTCGTCGAGGCCGAGCAGGATCCGGCCGTCGCGCCGAGCTATCAGTATGCGAAGAAGGGCTACGACTCGCTGCGCGCGATCGTCGACCGGTTGAGCGCTTGAGCACGCGCGCAAGCGCCTGGGCGGTCGCGCCCTACCCTATTGCGGAGACCCATCTCATGACGATTTCTCCCCTGCTGGTCAAGGCATCCGCCGACCGCGAAATCTGCAACGTCACGCCCGAATCGGCCGGCTGGAAGCACGTCGGCTTTCGCGCGCTGCGCCTGAAGGCCGGCGACACCGAGACGCTCGACACCGGCACGCGCGAACTGTGCGTCGTCGTGCTGACGGGCACGGTGCGCGCCGAAGTCGACGGCGAAACCCACGATGCGCTCGGCAGGCGCGACAGCGTGTTCGAGGACGTGTCGCCGGACGCGCTGTACGTGCCGGGCGGCAAGACGGTGACGCTGGTCGCGACGCGCGATGCGGAAGTCGCGCTGTGCACCGCGCCGTACGCGAGCGGCGACAAGCGCGTGCTGCGCCTCGACGGCGAGCGGATGCGCCGCTCGGTGCGCGGGCAAGGCACCAACACGCGCTACGTATGCGACATCCTGATGGGCGACAACCCGGCCGCCGACCGGCTGCTCGTCGTCGAAGTCGTCACGCCGGCCAGCCATTCGAGCAGCTATCCGCCGCACAAGCACGACCGCGACGCCGCGCCCGACGAAACCTCGCTCGAGGAAACCTACTATCACCGGATCGATCCGCCGCAGGGTTTCGCGTTCCAGCGCGTGTACACGGACGACCGCAGCCTCGACGAAGCCTGCGCGGTCGAGAATCACGACGTCGTGATGGTGCCGCGCGGCTATCACCCGGTGGTGGCGCCTCACGGCTACAACCTGTACTACCTGAACGTGATGGCGGGCCCAAGCCGCGCGTGGGCGTTCAAGAACGATCCCGCGCACGAGTGGATGCTGGACGCGGCGCCCCATCGTTGAAGCACTGAAACGCCGAAGCACCGAACGGAAGACGGGCCCGCGCGCGGCCCGTGACGATGCAACGCCCGGCACGCGCGTGCAGCGCCGGCAATGCGACGGAGCCGCCATGGTGACGCCCCCCTTTCGCCTCGAACCCCACGCCTTCGACGACGATGCGTCGAACCCGGCGCTGCCGCACTTCAATGCAGCCGTCGCGCGCCGCATCGGAGAAATCGCGGTCAACCTCGCGACGCGACGCGGATTGCCGATTGCGGTCGGCATCGTCGGCGGGCACGCGCCGCTGTTCTATTGCGCGCTCGACGGCAGCGACGCGCGCGACGGCGATGCGATCCGCCGCCGGCAGAACACGGTGCTGCGTTTCGGCCAGAGTTCGCTCGCGGTCGGCGCGTGCTTTCGGCGTGCCGGCTGGTCGCTGCGCTCGCAAGGCCTGTCGGACGACGATTACGCGCTCGACGGCGGCGGCGTGCCGTTGCGGCTCGCCGGCGCCGGCATCGTCGGCGCGATGACGATCGCGGGGCTCGGCTCCGAAGACAATCACGCGCTCGTCGTCGAATGCTTGCGGTGGCACGTCGGCGCGACCGCGCTGGCGATGAGCGCATAGCGGCGCGCGCCGACCTGGCGCGTCAGCGCAGCCCGCCGCTCGCGACGAGGCGCTCGCCGGTCAGCCAGCGTGCATCGTCCGACGCGAGGAACACGGCGACCGACGCGATGTCGTTCGGCTCGCCGAGGCGGCCGAGCGGCGTCTGGCCGAGCACTTGCGTTTCAAGCTCGGAGCCGATGATGCCCGCGCTGTGCGTGCCCTCGGTCACGACCATCCCCGGGTTGATCGCGTTCACGCGGATCTTGCGCGGCGCGAGCTCGAGCGCGAGCACGCCGGTGATCGCGTCGACCGCGCCCTTCGTGCCGCTGTATACGGCGCTGGCCGGCGGCGTGATGCTGGTCACGACCGAGCTGATGTTGATGATGCTCGCGCCTTCGCCGAGATGCTTGGCGGCCGCCTGCGTCGTCAGCAGTACGCCGAACACGTTCGTGTCGAACTGCCGGCGATAGTGTTCTTCGGTGATCGCTTCGATCGGCGCGAATTCGTACACGCCGGAGTTGTTGACGACCACGTCGAGACGGCCATACGTGTCGATCGCGGTATCGACGATGCGTTGCACGTCGGCCGCCTTCGACACGTCGCCGCCGACCGCGACCGCGCGGCCGCCCGCTTCGGTGATCGCGCTCACGACCGCATCCGCGCCCGCCTTGCTGCTCGCGTAGTTGACGACGACCGCCGCGCCTGCGTCGGCCAGTGCCTTCGCGATGGCCGCGCCGATGCCCTTCGATGCGCCCGTGACGATCGCGACCTTGCCTGCCAGCTTGCTCATGATTTCATTCCTCAGTCAGAAGACCTTCGATGGATGGCGCCGGTCGCCGCGACGATGCGTCGATGCGTTGCGATGGCGACCGGCCTGACTGGCAATTTACGTTGCCGCACCGCAGCGATAAAGCGGCTCGACGCGAATTGACTGGCGGAGTTTGCCGAACAATCGACCGGGCGCCGTCAGCCCGCGCTCAGCCATGCGTGCATGACCTCGTCGTCCAGCCCGTCGAGCGCGCCGTCGTAGACGATCCGTCCCCGCCCCATCACCGCGACGCGCCGCGCGAGCCGCGGTGCGAGCTGCAGCCGCTGCTCGATCAGCACGATCGCGACGCCGTCGGCCTGCAGCGCGGCGAGGCACGCGCCGACCTCGTCGACCGCGAGCGGTGCGAGCCCTTCGGCCGGTTCGTCGACGATCAGCACGCGCGGGCGGCCGGCAAGCGCCCGCACCAGCGCGAGCACCTGCTGCTCGCCGCCCGACAGCCGCCCGGCTTTCACGTCCGCGCGTGCGGCCAGCAGCGGAAAGCGCTCGAACAGGCGGTCGAGCGCCGTGCGTTCGGCTGCGCCGCTCGCGCCGCGCAAACCGAGCCGCAGGTTGTCGCGCACGCTCAGCAATGGTAACACGTCGCGGCTTTCGGCAACGTAAGCCACGCCGCGCCGCGCGATCTCGAACGTGCGCGCCCCCACGCATTCGGCACCGGCGACGCGCACCGAGCCGGCCGTACGCACGAGCCCCATCACGGCCTTCGCGAGCGTCGAGCGACCCGAGCCGTTGCGGCCGAGCAGCGCGAGCGTCTCGCCCGGCGCCAGCGCGAGATCGACGCCGTCGAGCACGGGCTGCATCCCGTACCACGCGCGCAGCCCGCGAATGTCGAGCACGGCGCTCATGTCGCGCCCTCGCCCAGGTACGCGGCACGCACGCGCGCATCGGCGCGGATCGCATCGGGCGCGCCGGTCGCGACGACCGCACCGCGCACGAGCACCGTGATGCGCTCGGCGAAACCGAACACCGCGTCCATGTCGTGTTCGATCATCAGCACCGTGCGGCCCTGCGTCGTCGCACGGATCAGCGCGATCATCCGCGCCGCCTGCGCGCGGCTCATGCCGGCCGTCGGCTCGTCGAGCAGCAGCGTCCGCGCGCCGCTCGCGAGCGCGATGCCGAGATCGAGCGCGCGCTGTTCCGCATAGCTCAGTTCGCCGGCCGGCGTGTCGCGCCGCGCGTCGAGGCCGATGTCGTGCAGCACGCGCGCGGCCGCGAGATCGACCGACACCGATTCGCGCAGCCGGTTCCACCAGCGCCGCCGCTCGGCCGGCGCATGCAGCGCCGCGCAGCGCAGGTTGTCGAATACGCTCAGGCGCGCGAATACGCTCGTCTGCTGGAAACTGCGGCCGATGCCGAGGCGGCTCGCGACGACCGGCCCGCGCCCGCGCAGTTCGACACCGTGCAGCACGACGCGCCCGCGCGTCGGCCGCGTCGCGCCGGCGATCACGCCGAACAGCGTCGACTTGCCCGCGCCGTTCGGCCCGATCAGCGCGTGGCGCTCGCCGGCCGCGATGCTCAGGTCGACACCGTCGAGCACGGTCTGCGCGCCGAAGCGCTGCACGACGCCGTGAAGCGCGATCGCGTTGCCGTTCATCGCGCGTTCTCCCGCGTGGCGACCGCCGCGCCGTGCACGAGCCGCGCGCGCCAGCTCCACAGCAGCGTGCCGATGCCGGCAGCCGAAACCGCGACGGCCCAGCCGATCGGCGTATCGGCGTCGATGCCCCATGCGCCGAACGCGAGGCGCGCGCCGTCGTCCTGCGCGAAGCGCCATGCATAACCGAGCTCGGCCGCGCAGACGATCGCGATGCTCCAGAACGCGCACGCGGCGACGCCGCACAGCGCGCGCCACCGCTCGACCGCCGGCGCGCCGCGCCGCAGCACCCGCGCGAGCGCCTGTGCCACACCCGCGATCCCGCCCGGCGCGGCCACGACGATCGCGACGAACAGCACGCCGAGATACAGCGCCCACGCGCGCGACACGGCCGCGACGCCGGTACTCAGCGCGGTCAGCACGGCCGCGCCGGCCGCCGGCCCGAAGAATGCGCCGGTGCCGCCGATCACCGCGGCGATCAGCACGGTCGCCGAGCGCGCCATCGACACGCTGTCGGGCGTCGCGATCTCGACGTCGATCAGCGTCAGCGTGCCGGCGATACCCGCGAAGAACGATGCGCAGACAACCATCGCGAGCCGCACGCGACGCGGATCGGTGCCGAGCGCCGCGACGCGCGCCGGGTTGTCGCGCACCGCGTTCGCGAGCCGTGCGAGCGGCGTGCGCGTGAGCGCATGCATCGCCCACGCCGACACGACGCACCACGCGGCGATCACCGCATACGCGTGCGCCGGCGCGCCGAAATACCCGTTGCCCCACGGCGCGCCGCCCGCACGGTCGATCGGCACGCCGCCGATCCCGCCGAACCACGCGGGCACGCTCCATGCGGCCGCCGCGACGCATTCGCCGAGCCCGAGCGTGATCATCGCGAATGCGGTGCCGGAACGGCGCGTCGCCAGCAGCCCGGCGACGCACCCGAAGCCCGCGCCGGCCGCGCCGCCGACGAGCGGCAACAGCGGCAGCGGGCCGCCGACGCGATTGAACCAGTGCGCGGCCGCGAACGCGCCGAGGCCCGCGAACGCCGCATGCCCGAACGACAGCAGCCCGGTCGTGCCGAGCTGCAGGTTGTACGACAGCGCGAGCACGACGAGCGCGGCCGTCTGCGCGAGATAGCCGAGCACCGCGCCGTGCGGCCACAGCCACGCGGGCAGCGCGAAGCAGGCGGCGAACAGCGCCCAGCGCGCGCATCCGGCCACTGCGCGGCTACGCATCGGCACGCTCGCCGAACAACCCGCGCGGCCGCGCGACCAGTACCGCGACGAGCAGCAGGTACGGCACGAGCGGCGCCAGTTGCGCGATCGACACGGCGGCCACGCTGTCGGGCAGTGCGAGGCCCGTCCATTGCGCGAGGTCGCGCAGCGACGTGTCGCTCGCGGCCGCGAAGGTCTGCGCGAAGCCGACCGCGAGCGACGCGACGAACGCGCCGCCGAGCGAGCCGAGCCCGCCGATCACGACGATCGCGAACACGACCGACCCGACAGTCTCGGCCAGCGCCGGTTCGATCACCGCGAGCGGCGCGCCGATCACGCCGGCCAGCGCCGCGAGCGCGGTGCCCGCGCCGAACAGCGCCGTCATCACGCGCGGCACGTCGTAGCCGAGCGCCTCGACCGCGGCGCGATGCGTGAGCGCCGCGCGCACGACGAGCCCGAGGCGCGACGCGCGCAGCAACACGCCGAGCGCGATCAGCATCGTCGCGGACATCGCCATCATGAACAGCCGGTAGCGCGGCAACGCGAGACCGAGCACGTTCGCGGGCGGGCCGTCGAACAGCGGCGGCACGGGCGCCGGCAGCGGCGCGAGGCCCCACGCGAGTTTCGCGCCCTCGCCGATCAGGTACGCGAGCCCGAAGGTCAGCAGCAGTTCGCTCGTATGGCCGCGCGCCTGCACGCGGCGCAGCAGCACGCGCTCGCAGCCGGCGCCGAGCAGCCCGACCGCCAGCGGCGCCAGCACGAGCGCGGGCCAGAAGCCCGCATGGGCCGCGATGCCGTAGCCGACGTACGCACCGAGCATGTAGAAGCTCGCATGCGCGAAGTTGAGTACGCCCTGCACGCTGAAGATCAACGTGAGGCCGGCCGACAGCATGAACAGCAGCAAGCCGTAGCTGAGGCCGTTGAAGGCCTGGAGCGCGAACGCGTGCACCGCGCGTCGTCAGGCGGCGAGCGGTTCGAGCGCGGCGCGCAGCGCGTCGGGCAGCGGCACCGGGCGGCGCGTGCCGCGATCGACGTACACGTGCACGAAATGCCCCTGCGCGGCGGGCGACGCATCGCCTTGCGCGAACAGCCCGACTTCGTAGCGCACGCTCGACGTGCCGAGCTTCACGACGCGCAGGCCCGCATCGACCGATTGCGGGAACACGAGCGGCGCGAAATAGTTGCACTGCGTCTCGACGACCAGGCCGATCGTCTGCCCGTGCTCGACGTCGAGTACGCCCGCGCGGATCAGGTACTCGTTCACGACGGTGTCGAAGTAGCTGTAGTAGACGACGTTGTTCACGTGCCCGTAGACGTCGTTGTCCATCCAGCGGGTCGTGATCGGCAGGAAGTGGCGATAGGCGTCGCGCGGACGCGGCTGCGGCTTGTCGGACATGGCGATGGCGCTCAGGACGATGGAAGCGAAGGGAACGATGCGGACGATGGGGACGACTGGAACGACGCGCGGCGGCCGAAGCACGCGGCGCGCCAGCCAGCAACGCCGTGCCGCGTCGCGATCGCGCGCGGCACGGCGAACGGCGCGCCGCGGGCAGGCCGGCCCGTCACTGCCCCGGCCGGTCGACGAATTCGAAATCGAGGCCGCGCGCGCGCATCCAGTCGGCGAGCGCGACGCCCGTGCCGGCGCGCCACGGGCGCAGCAGCGGCGGATCGACGAGCTTGTATTCGAGCAATTCCGGCGACAGCGACACCGTACCCGACGCCCGCACGTGGTACGCGATGATCAGCTCGTTCTTGCGGATGAATTCGTACACGCCGACGAGCGATACCTGCTCGGCCTTCAGCGCGGTTTCCTCGAACACCTCGCGCGCGATGCCGTCCTCGGGCGTCTCGCCGTTTTCGAGGAAGCCGGTAATCAGCGCGAACATCCCCTCGGGCCACGCCGCGTTGCGCGCGAGCAGGATCTTGCCGTCGAGTTCGACGATCGCGGCGACGACCGGCAGCGGGTTGTTCCAGTGCACATAGCCGCAGGTATCGTCGGGGCAGGCCTGGCGAATGCGGCCGCCTTCGTGGTCGGGATCGGCCCGCTCGGTCAGCGGGCTCGCGCAGCGCGGGCAGAAGCGGTAGTCGGCGGTGGTCATCGATGGGGCATGGCGAGCGCGCGGCGGCCGCCCGCGGGCGACTCGCATGCTCGTTCGGCGCGGAAAAGGCCTCATTCTAGCGAGTTTGGGCGCGGCCGGATCGATCGGCACGAACGTTCTCAGGCAGCACCTGCCTCCGTTCGATCCAAGCCGACGGAGCGCGCATCCGGGCGTGGCGGCATCGCGCCATTTCCCGCACGACAAGCAAGATCTGGCCGAAACGAGCCATCGATCGGCACGGGAACTCGGCGATCGAGTCCTAAATATTGATTCCAACTTTAGTACGTGACCTATTCCCGCCGTGTACAAGCTCCCCAAAAATACCGACTCCACCCTGCGCGGCGCCCCGCCGCCACAATCAGTTGGTCACGACGAATTCCATCATGTCACATCATTGCACCGGCCCGGCACGGCGGCGGCGGCGAATGCCATCAGGCGTCGCTGCACTGCTCGCGGCCCTCGTTTTATCGATGACGCTCGCCCCGAGCGGCGCTCGGGCCTCCATCACCGCCTTTGGCAACGGCCACCTCGCCGTGCCGTCGACAACGCCGGTCGGGACCGTCGTTTCGCGCGATTCCTACACGCCCCGGGACCTGTGCGGCAGCGATACCTGTGAAATCACGAGTACGATTTTCTATCCGAGAGGCAGCCTGCTCGGCATGAGTGACGGCCCGGACATCGAAACCCGCGTGGCAGGCCTGTCGACGCGCATTCTTTACGATGGCGTACCGGCCACCGCGAGCACCAGGACGACGGTGCGCAACAGCATCGAAATCCAGTTGTTCCGCGACAGCCGCACGCCGAAGAGCGGCAGCCTGAAGCCGTTCTTGTTCAACATGTACTTTATCGTCAACTACAAAGCCGGTTTGCTGAGCGAGGCGGCGAGCATCTACCTCGCCGCGGACACCACCTTCATCGCCGGCACCTGCATGGTTCCGTCACAAACCGTGGTATTGCCGACGGTATCTCCGGCCAATTTCAACGGTATCGGCAGCACCGCCGGAACGAAGCCGTTCATGGTCCAGCTCCGCGATTGTCCGGCCGGATTCAACAAGATCGGCTATCAGTTCGTGCCAGTGAACGGCCAGGTTCAAGGTCTGCCCGGCACCCTCGCATTGCATCCCGATTCGACTGCGGCGGGCGTCGGCATTCAGCTCTTCAACGCGCAACAGTCAGAGTATGTGCCGCTCGGGCAATCGCGCCCCACGCCGTACAACGGACAGGCGGGCTCCTACACGCTGCCGTTCACGGCCTCCTACGTGCAGACCGGTCCGCTCGTGCGCAGCGGATTGGTCCGCGCGGACGCCGTGATCCTGCTGGACTATCAGTGAGCAGACGGCACATGGCCGACCGCCGTCGCGCGGGTCGGACCGTCACGACACATCGCGCATTCGATCGATTGCCCGCATGTTGCGCGATGCGGCGCGGGCCCCGCGCATCGGCGGCGGACGTCAGCGGCGCAGACGCGATGACGCAATCGCGCCGAAGCCGGCCGCACCCGCCAGCAGCGCGGCCGCCGCGACCCACAGCGCGGGCGTAAACGACCCGAAGCGCGCGGCCAGCGGCGCCGCGACGAGCGGCCCGAGTATCTGCCCGACGCCATACGACGCGGTCGCGTAGCCCATCAGTCCGGCCGCGCGCTCGCCGTGCAGGCGCCGCGCCTCGCGCATCGCGAACAGCGTGATCGCGGTGAACGGCAGGCCGAGCAGCGCGCTGCCGATCGAGAAACCGGCCGCGTTCGGCCACACGATCCCGGCCGCGATGCCGAGCGCCTGCGTCGCGCAGCCGGCCGCCAGCAGCAGCCGGTTGTCCCAGTGCCCGGGCAGTCGCGCGGCGGTGATCGCGCCGACGATCAGCGCCGCGCCGAACATCGGCCAGAACAGGTCGGGCCACGGCGAGCCGGCCGGCAGCGCGGCGCGCGCGATCACCGGCAGGAACGTCGCGGTGATGATGTAGCCGAAGCCCGGCGCGCCGTACAGCACGACGAGCCACGCGGCGTCCGCGCGACCGCTTCGCGTGCCGGCCGGCGCCGCATGTGGCGCGGCGGCCGGCGGCATGGCCTGGGCGCGCGGGGCCGCGGTCGAAGCCGGCGCCGCACCGAACGTGCGCCAGATCGCGACCGACAGCACGGCCGACAACGCCGCGAAGCCCAGCCAGCCCACCGCCGCGCGCTGGCCGGCCAGCGCGCTGCCGATCAGCCCGGTCGCCACGATGCCGACGCCCGGCCCCGCGTAGATCACCCCGCTCCATTCCGGCGCATGCAGCTCGGCCAGGCGCCGCAGCCCCCATTGCGACATGAACACGAACGTCCACGCGCTGACGACGCCCGCGACGAAACGCACGACGAGCCATGCCGGCAACCCGTGGCCGACGCCCATCGCGGCGGTCAGCAGCACGGTCGCCGCGAGCCCGAAGCGCACCATCCGCGCGGGCGCGACGCGCAGCGCCGCGCAACTGACCGCGCCGGCAAAGTAGCCCGCGTAGTTCGCCGACGCGAGCCAGCTGCCAGCCTTCAGCCCGATCGAACCGTCCGCGAGCATCAGCGGCAACAGCGGCGTGAACGCGAAACGGCCGACACCGAGCACGACGGCCAGGCCGACCATGCAGGCGAGCGCGGCCGCGCGGGCGCGGCGGTCGGCCTGGTCGGACGAAAACGCGCGGGCGGCGGCGGTCGAAGCATCGAAGCGGGACATGGCGGCATGGGCCGGCACGTCGCGCGCCGCGCCGATCGGAAATCGGAATGGATCTATCCTAGCTTGACCAAACGTTCTCGAAAAATGAATAATTGAGAATCGACTCATCCTTTGGAGAGAATCATGGACCTGTCGGCGCTGGCGATCTTCCGGGCGGTCGTGCGCGAGAACGGCGTGACGCGCGCGGCGGCCAAGCTCAATCGCGTGCAGTCGAACGTCACGACGCGCATCAAGCAGCTGGAGGAGGAACTCGGCGCGGCGCTGTTCGTGCGCGACGGCCGCCGGCTCGTGCTGACGCCGGCCGGGCATACGCTGCTGCCGTATGCGGAGCGCCTGCTCGCGCTCGCCGACGAGGCGCGCGACGCGGTGCGCGAGGACACGCCGCGCGGGCGGCTGCGGCTCGGCACGATGGAAAGCACGGCCGCGAGCCGGCTGCCGGCCATCCTCGCGCGCTACCACCACGCATGGCCCGACGTGTCGCTCGAACTGGTGACGGGCACGACGGGGTGCCTGATCGACCGCGTGCGCGACTTCGAGATCGACGCCGCGCTGTTCGCGCGCCCGCCCGAGCCGGACACGCTGCCCGACACGTTCGAGACGGCGCCGATCTTCCGTGAGGATCTCGTGCTGCTCACGCCGCGCGGCCATCCGCCGGTGCGTACGCCGCGCGACGTGATCCTGCCGACGCTGATCGCGTTCGAGCGCGGCTGCGCGTATCGCAAGTACGTCGAGCAGTGGTATGCGGCGCACGGCGTGAAGCCGGCGCGCGTGCTCGAGCTCGGCTCGTATCACGCGATCGTCGCGTGCGTCGCGGCCGGCGCGGGCATCGCGGTCGCGCCGCGTTCGGTGCTCGATCTGCAACCCGAGACGGGCAACATCGCCGCGCACACGATTCCCGAACTCGAAGGCATCGACACGCTGCTCGGGTGGCGGCGCGGTCATGCGTCGGCGGCGCTCGCCGCGCTGCGCGATGCGCTCACCGACGCCGCGCGGCAGCCCGGCGACGTGGCGCAGCCGAGCCCGACCGTGCCGGCGTGACCCGTGCGCACGCGTCGCCGCCTCGAGCGACGCGCATGGGCCGCACAAACAAAACGACCCGACCGGCATCTGCCGATCGGGTCGTTTTTCGATTCACGCGATGCCGTCATTGCGGCCGCATCGCGTCGGTCGTGCAACGATCAGAGCCGTTCCTCGATCCAGCCCTTCACGCCGGCCAGCGCGCCCGGCAGGTTCGCCGGCTCGGTGCCGCCCGCCTGCGCCATGTCGGGACGGCCGCCGCCCTTGCCGCCCACTTGCTGCGCGACGAAGTTCACGAGCTCGCCGGCCTTGACCTTCTTGCTCGCGTCCGGCGTGACGCCCGCGATCAGGCTGACCTTGCCGCCTTCGACGGCCGCCAGCACGATCGCCGCGCTCTTCAGCTTGTCCTTGAGCTTGTCGACCGTTTCGCGCAGCGTCTTCGCATCGGCGCCGTCGAGCGTCGCGGCCAGCACGTACACGCCGCCGATTTCGACGGCCTGCTGCGCGAGCTCGTCGCCCTGGCTCGACGCGAGCTTCGACTTCAGCGCGCCCAGCTCCTTCTCGAGCGACTTCACCTGCTCCTGCACCTGCGCGATGCGCTGCGTGAGTTCCGACGGCTGCGCCTTCAGCGCCGCTGCCGCTTCGTTCACGCGCGCGTCGAGTTCCTGCACGTAGCGCACCGCGTTGTCGCCGGTGATCGCCTCGACGCGGCGGATGCCGGCCGCGACGCCGCCTTCCATCACGATCTTGAACAGGCCGATGTCGCCGGTGCGGTGCACGTGCGTGCCGCCGCACAGTTCGCGCGAGAAGCCGAGATCGAGCACGCGCACTTCATCGCCGTACTTCTCGCCGAACAGCGCCATCGCGCCGCCCTTCACCGCTTCGTCGTACGGCATCACGCGCACGATGCCCGGCGCGTTGGCCAGGATTTCGTCGTTGACGATCTGCTCGACGCGACGGATTTCGTCGTCGGTCATCGGTGCGTTGTGCGCGAAGTCGAAACGGGTCTTTTCCGCGTCGACGAGCGAACCCTTCTGCTGCACGTGCGCGCCGAGCACTTCGCGCAGCGCCTTGTGCATCAGGTGGGTGGCCGAGTGGTTGCGCTGCGTGCGCGCGCGGCGATGCGCGTCGATTTCCGCGCGCAGCACGTCGCCGACCTTGAGCGTGCCCTGCTCCAGCGTGCCATGATGGCCGATCACGTCGGCCTGCACCTTCAGCGTGTCGGCCACCGAGAAGCGCGTCGCGGCATTCGCGAGCACGCCCTGGTCGCCGACCTGGCCGCCCGATTCCGCGTAGAACGGCGTGTGGTCGAGCACGACGACCGCATCCTGGCCGGCCTTCACTTCGTTGACGGCCGAACCGTCGACGTACAGCGCGACGACCTTCGCGTCGTCGAACGCGATTTCCTCGTAACCGTGGAAGGTGGTCTTCGCGCCCGAGTATTCGAGGCCCTGCGTGGCCTTGAACTTGCCGGCCGCGCGCGCCTGCTCGCGCTGGCGCGCCATCGCGTCGTCGAATGCCGGCTCGTCCACCGTCATCCCGCGCTCGCGGCACACGTCGGCCGTCAGGTCCAGCGGGAAGCCGTAGGTGTCGTGCAGCTTGAATGCGAGCTCGCCGTCGAGCACCTTGCCGCCCTTCGCGTCGACGTCGGCGAGCGCGGCCTCGAGGATCGACATGCCGTGCTCGATCGTCTCGAAGAAGCGCTCTTCTTCCTGACGCAGCACGTCGGTCACGCGCTGCTCGGCTTCCTTCAGCTCCGGATACGCGGTGCCCATCTCGGCGACGAGATCGGCCACCAGCTTGTGGAAGAACGCGCCCTTGCGGCCGAGCTTGTAGCCGTGGCGGATCGCGCGACGCACGATCCGGCGCAGCACGTAGCCGCGGCCTTCGTTGCCGGGGATCACGCCGTCGACGATCAGGAACGAGCACGCGCGGATGTGATCGGCGATCACCTTCAGCGAGTTGTTCGTCAGGTCGCCGGTCTCGGTCACGCGCGCGGCGGCCTTGATCAGGTTCTGGAACAGGTCGATCTCGTAGTTGCTGTGCACGTGCTGCAGCACCGCGGCGAGACGCTCGAGGCCCATGCCGGTGTCGACCGACTGCTTCGGCAGGCGCGTCATGTTGCCCTGCGCGTCGCGGTTGAACTGCATGAACACGAGGTTCCAGATCTCGATGTAGCGGTCGCCGTCTTCCTCAGGCGACCCCGGCGGCCCGCCCCACACGTCCGGGCCGTGGTCGTAGAAGATTTCCGTGCACGGGCCGCACGGGCCGGTGTCGCCCATCGTCCAGAAGTTGTCAGACGCGTAGCGCGCGCCCTTGTTGTCGCCGATCCGGATGATCCGCTCGGTCGGCACGCCGACCTCCTTCGCCCAGATGTCGTAGGCTTCGTCGTCTTCCTGGTAGACGGTCACCCACAGCTTGTCCTTCGGCAGCTGGTAGACCGTGGTCAGCAGCTCCCACGCGAACTTGATCGCGTCCTGCTTGAAGTAGTCGCCGAACGAGAAGTTGCCGAGCATCTCGAAGAACGTGTGGTGGCGCGCCGTGTAGCCGACGTTCTCGAGGTCGTTGTGCTTGCCGCCCGCGCGCACGCTGCGCTGGGCCGTGGTGGCACGCGAGTACGGGCGCGGGTCCGTGCCGAGGAAGACGTCCTTGAACTGGACCATGCCCGAGTTCGTGAACATCAGCGTGGGGTCGTTACCGGGCACGAGGCTCGACGAGCGGACGATCGTGTGGCCCTTCGATTCGAAGAATTTGAGGAATTTCTCGCGGATTTCGGCAGCTTTCATGGCGTGCGGGGACAGTCTGGCAAAGACGGCTTCAAACGCCGGCGCTCCAGGCGGGGCGCGCGGCGGCATGGATTCGGAAACGATCGATTATACGGGATCGGGGCCGGCTTCCGGGCAAAGCGCCGGCGAGGCGGCTCGGCCATCCGGACGACCGGTCGGAGCCTGTTCCCGCTGATAACGGGCTTGCGCTGAGCACGTTATCAGCGGGAACAGGCTCCAGGCCACCCGCGCGGCCGATTCGCCTTAAGATGCTCGGCATGCCAATCGGCCTTGCCCGACAACGCAGGCCCGCCATGAAAGGAGACGATTCGACGATGGGTGCCCTGAGCCATATCCGCGTGCTGGACCTGACCCGCGTGCTCGCGGGCCCGTGGTGCGCGCAGACCCTAGCCGATTTCGGCGCGGACGTGATCAAGGTCGAGCGCCCGGGCGCCGGCGACGACACGCGCCACTGGGGGCCGCCGTACCTGAAGGACGCGGACGGCGCGGATACCGCCGAGGCCGCGTACTACCTCGCGGCGAACCGCAACAAGCGCTCGGTGACGGTCGACATCGCGACGCCGGAAGGCCAGCAGATCGTGCGCGAGCTTGCCGCGCAGAGCGACGTCGTGCTCGAGAACTACAAGGTCGGCCAGTTGAAGAAATACGGGCTCGACTACGACTCGCTGCGCGCGGTGAAGCCCGATCTCGTCTACTGCTCGGTCACCGGCTTCGGCCAGACCGGCCCGTACGCGCATCGCGCGGGCTACGACTTCATCGTGCAGGGGATCGGCGGCTTCATGAGCATCACCGGCGAGCGCGACGGCGAGCCGGGCGGCGGCCCGCAGAAGGCCGGCGTCGCGATCGCCGATCTCGCGACCGGCCTCTATTCGACGATCGCCGTGCTCGCCGCCCTCGCGCACCGCGACCGCACGGGCGAAGGCCAGTACATCGACATGGCGCTGCTCGACGTGCAGGTCGCGCTGCTCGCGAACATGAACACCAACTTCCTCGCGAGCGGCAAGCCGCCGGTGCGCTGGGGCAACGCGCATCCGAACATCGTGCCGTACCAGACGTTCCAGACGAGCGACGGCTGGATCATCGTCGCGGTCGGCAACGACGGGCAGTTCCGCAAGTTCGTCGAGGCGGGCGGCCGGCCCGAGCTGGCGGACGACGCGCGCTTCGCGACGAACCCGTCGCGCGTGCGCCACCGCGACACGCTGGTGCCGATCCTCGCGGAGATGGTGAAGGCGCGCGACAAGGCCGACTGGATCGGCGCGCTCGAAGCGGCCGGCGTGCCGTGCGGGCCGATCAACGATCTCGACGAGGTGTTCGACAACGAGCAGGTGGTCGCGCGCGGGATGCAGGTGTCGCTGCCGCATCCGTGCGGCGCGGACGTGAAGCTCGTGCGCAACCCGATCCGGATGAGCGCGACGCCGCCCGACGCGCGCACGGCCCCGCCGCTGCTCGGCGCGCAGACGGAAGACGTGCTGCGCGACATGCTCGGCTACGACGATGTGCGGATCGCCGCGTTGAAGGCGAAGCAGGCGATCTGAGCGGCGCGGCGGCGGGCCGGAACGGGGGCGCCCGCCGTCCGGTCAGCGCCGGGCCAGCGTATCGCAGCCGCCGGCCAGCGCCGCAAGCGCCGCGCGCGATGGCGAACGCACGACGGCCGCGTAGCCACCGTGCCCGGCCCACAGACCGTCGACGGCGATGGCGACCGCGTCCGAATCCGCCGCGGCCAGGAAGACGACCGGCGGCGGCGGCTCGGACGCAATGCGATCACGGATATCCAGCCGCCCGATCTGCTGCGGAAATCCGCGCGCGAGGTCGGCCGGGTCGAGCTGCCGTTGCGCGACGATCGTCGAAAAGGACTCGAGGTGCGCGGCCAGATCCGCCGACGCCACGCATTGCCGGGGGGCACGCCCATCCGCATAAGTCACCTGCACCGCGAACCGCGCCGCGGGCTGTGAGCGCTGCGCGGTCAGCGTGAGCGCAGCGGTCGTATAGGTCAGCGACATCACTTCGTCGGGCAGCACGCTGAGCAGGTCGGTGCCGGGATCGATCCGTATGGGGCTGTCGGTCCAGTCGGCGAGGCTGCGCCAGCCGAAACCGGCGAGCAGACCGATCAGCATCGCCAGACACGGGATCGCGAATCGCGTTGCCGATGCGATCTTCACGATACCTGCACCGCGGTTCCCATCGGAGCCCAGTCGAACAGTTGCTTCGCGTCGGCCTCGCCTCGAGCCGCTCGACATGGCCCCTCCTTCCAATCGAATTGAACAGGCCGTCACTTTATCGGCCCGGCCGATCAGAAAGTCATGGGGTTGGTCACAACACGCAGTCGGTTGCGCGTCGCGCCCAAGACAATCGTACGCGCAGCAAGGCGCACGTCGCGCCGCGACGCATCGCATGAAATTCGCGCTTGGTTAAAAAATGTGTCCGATTCGGTGAACCACGACCGGCAGTCAGTCCGTCGTCCCCAGCGCCTCGAGCCAGCCGCGCGCTTCCGGCCATTCCCCGAGCCCGCTGTCCGCGTTGATGTGGCCGCGCGGGCCGAGGTCATGGAACGTGCTGCCCCATGCTTTCGCGCAATCGCGTGCGAACGCGAGCGAACCGTATGGATCGTCGCTGCTCGCGACGACGCAGGTCGGAAACGGCACTCGCTCGTGCGGCACCGGGCCGAAGCCGTGCGCGTCGGCCGGAAACGCCGGCCCGGCAGGATCGGGCAGCGCGACCAGCAATGCGCCGCGCACTTTCGCGAGCGCGGCCGGCCGCGCGTAGCGGGTCGCCCACCATGCGGTGGTCAGCGTGCCGAGACTATGGGCGGCGATGAGCACGGGCCCGCGCGCGGCTTCGACCGCACGATCGAGCGCGCGACACCAGCCGTTGCGGAACGCGTGGTTCCAGTCCGGCATCGCAATCCGCACGAAACGCGGATCGGCACGCTCCCAACGGCTTTGCCAGTGAAGCGGGCCCGAATTGGCGTAACCCGGCAAGACGAAAACGACGGAGTCGGTCATGGAAGGATTCGTCGACGAATGGAGTCATGTAGTAGCGTCGACGCAGTGTCGCACACCCGCCTCTCCCTGATGGTGCCTGTCAAAATCCGGGGGATGTGCTTGAACTTCGAGCGGATCGTGACGCGTTCAGGCAGGCGCACGACCGCAGCCGGCGGTCAGGGCGCCCGCATCGCGGGCGCCTGCCGGCGTGAATCAGCGTACGCCGGCGCCGACCAGGCCGCCTGCCGCCGCGCCGGCCACCGTGCCGACCGGGCCGCCCGTGATCAGGTAGCCGAGCGCGCCGCCTGCGGCCGCGCCGATCCCGGCATTGCGCTGCGTATGCGTCATCGCGCATGCGCCGAGTTGCGACAGGGCCGCGACGATCACCGCGGTACGAACGAGAAAAGTGGTCTTCTTCATCATGGTTGTTGGCTTCCTTCCACCACGCAAAAATTGCGACCGGCGGCGTTGAATCGGTAGAGCCATCATAGGAAAAGCCGAACGGCGCGGGCAATCCGATTTACGTCGTGTTACAGCCGACACACACTCGATATATTGCGACACGCATCGCGACTGGACCGCGGCCGACCGGCGGGCCGCGCGGGACGGACCCCGGTCAGGTAGAATTACAGGATTAAACCGGCGCGACGCGCCGACACAACCCTGACGCCAACCGCATGAGCACCGAACGCAACGACGCCCCCGCGGCTTCCAATTTCATCCGCAACATCATCGACGACGACAACCGCACCGGCAAATGGGGCGGCCGCGTCGAGACGCGCTTCCCGCCCGAGCCGAACGGCTATCTGCACATCGGTCACGCGAAGAGCATCTGCCTGAACTTCAGCGTCGCGCGCGACTACGGCGGCGTGTGCCACCTGCGCTTCGACGACACGAATCCGGAAAAGGAAAGCGTCGAATACGTCGACTCGATCGTCGACGCGGTGCGCTGGCTCGGCTTCGACTGGCGCAAGGACGCGGTCGATCACCAGTATTTCGCGAGCGACTACTACGACAAGCTGTACGAGTTCGCCGAGCTGCTGATCAAGCGCGGCAAGGCGTACGTCGACAGCCAGAGCGCCGACGAAATGCGCGCGAACCGCGGCTCGCTGACCGAAGGCGGCAAGCCGTCGCCGTTCCGCGAGCGCACGCCGGAGGAAAACCTCGACCTGTTCCGCCGGATGAAGGCCGGCGAGTTCAAGGAAGGCGAGCACGTGCTGCGCGCGAAGATCGACATGGCTTCGCCGAACATGAACATGCGCGACCCGGTGATCTACCGGATCCGCTACGCGCACCACTACCGCACCGGCGACGCATGGTGCGTGTATCCGATGTACGACTACACGCACTGCATCTCGGATGCGCTCGAAGGCATCACGCATTCGCTGTGCACGCTCGAATTCGAGGATCACCGCCCGCTGTACGACTGGGTGCTGAACGAACTCGCGGAAGCCGGCGTGTTCACGCGCCCGCTGCCGCAGCAGATCGAATTCTCGCGGCTGAACCTCACGTACGCGATCACCAGCAAGCGCAAGCTGCTGCAGCTCGTCACCGAAGGCCACGTCGACGGCTGGGACGACCCGCGCATGCCGACGATCGTCGGCGTGCGCCGCCGCGGCTTCACGCCGGAGAGCATTCACCTGTTCTGCGAGCGGATCGGCGTGACGAAGATCGATTCGTGGATCGACATGAGCGTCTTCGAAGGCGCGCTGCGCGACGACCTCGACGACAAGGCCGCGCGTACGGTCGCGGTGCTCGATCCGCTGAAGCTCGTGATCGACAACTATCCGGAAGACCTCGAGGAAGCCTGCACGGCGCCCGTGCATCCGCATCATCCGGACCGCGGCGTGCGCACGTTCCCGATCTCGCGCGAACTGTGGATCGAGCGCGAGGATTTCGTCGAGCATCCGCCGAAGGGCTATTTCCGCCTGTTCCCGGGCAACAAGGTACGCCTGCGCTACGGCTACGTGATCGAATGCACGGGCTTCGACAAGGACGCCGACGGCAACGTGACGGCCGTGCACTGCAACTACTTCCCGGACAGCAAGTCGGGCACCGAAGGCGCGAACAACTACAAGGTCAAGGGCAACATCCACTGGGTCAGCGCGAAGCACGCGCAGCCGGCCGAAGTGCGGATCTACGACCGCCTGTTCAAGGAGCCGCATCCGGACGCGGGCGGCGCGAACTTCCTCGACGCGCTGAACCCCGATTCGAAGAAGATCGTGCAGGCGTACGTCGAGCCGGGCAACGGCGACATCGCGCCGGAAACGCGCGTGCAGTTCGAGCGCCACGGCTACTTCGTTGCGGATCGTGTCGATTCGAAGCCGGGCAAGCCGGTGTTCAACCGGATCGTCGGGTTGCGCGACAGCTGGGGCAAGCCGGCTTGACGATCGGCGAACCGGGACGCGCATCGTGGGCCGTCCCGTTCCGCGCATGTAACGACCAGCGCGACCCGCGATGCCGTTCAGTGAAGTGCTGAACGGCATTTTCTTTTTTGAAGGCGGCGAACGAGCGGCGCGCCTAGCCGTCGACACGGATGCGAAGCTCGGCAGAACGACCATCCCAGCGACGTCGGCATCCGGAAACCAGCGGCCTGTCCTATGATGGACAAATTTGATTTAGTACTTGACTGATTGTTCTTTTTTGACGCACTTACCAAAATGCAGGCTGTCCTTTCGATACTGGAATCACAGCATGCATGCAGCCAAGATACTCTGTCTCGTCCTGACGCTTGCCGCGCCGCTCAAGAGCTTGGCCATGGAGTGCTTCGAAGAGGGAGGCTCCGTCACCGTAACGACGACGCTGCCGCCCGATCTGTACGTTCTTGCATCAACGCCCGACAAGACAGTCATCTGGCAATCGCCTACTTTTACGCGAACCTTCACGTGCTATTCCAGCATAACCGAGGACGTCAAGATCTGGGTCAATCCGTCGAACGCCAAACCAGCCACCGGCGCGGAAGTGGGCCTCGTCTTCAACGGAAAAACTTTCACTCAATCGAGCGGATCAATTCCCACCGGCCAAACGGTACCGGCCAAAGGCCAAACGGTTTTCACGCTCAGTTACTCCCTGGTTCTGCTCCGAAAGGGCGCCGGCACCACGTCAGGTTCGACCGTGCTGAACGGTTATGGCGTCTTTCAGCTCGATGGCACCGGCGGCGTCAACCAGAGACCCAGCAAAAATTTCCGGCATTTGATCAGCGGCACCGTGAACTTCACGCGAGGCACGTGCTCGCTGCGCGCCGGTGACGAAAGTAAGACGGTCACACTGCCACCCGTTGTGACACATAAACTGCCGGGGGTCGGCGGCACTGCTGGACGCGTTCCGTTCTCGCTGCAAGTGCAGAATTGCGACGTCGGCGTGAAGGGCGCCTCGTTCATGTTCTCCGGTACACCCGATCCGAACGACGCGAAAGCGTTCACCAACATCGGGAACGCCCAAGGCGTCGCCATCTATCTGCGCAACGCCGACGGTAGCAAGGTGATTCCGCCAAAAGGAACGGAGGGCAACGTCGCGCCGGTTTCGGCCAACGTCGGCGTACTCGATCTCAATGCGGAATACGTGGTGACGCGCCCGACCGTCAGTCCCGGCACGGTCAAGGCACTGGCGACCTTCGGACTCAACTACCAGTAGTGACCTGCGCCCGTTTCCGGCACATCACGCACCCGACAACCGCCGATGCAGCTCCACCAGCGACAGCTTCGTGCGAAACAGCCGCGCGAGACTGCGGCTCGCATACGCATCGATGTCGCCCGGCACGGTCCAGCGGTACGCATCCATCTCCGGAATCATCGAGCCGTCGCGGCGGCTCGGAAACAGCGACGTACACGTGCAGTGCGCGGGGTCGATCTCGCCTTCGGCCGCCAGCACCGCGAACAGGTGCAGGTCCTTGTCGTGCCGGTACGCGAAGCGGCCCAGATCGAGCAGCCGCGCGGCGTCCAGCTCGATGCCGGTTTCCTCCAGCAGTTCGCGCAGCGCGGCGTCGGCCGGCGTCTCGCCCGGCTCGCCCTGCCCCTTCGGGATGTCCCAGTGCGTGGTGTCGGTCGCGTGCGCGAGGAACACGCGGCCGGCCGCATCGAGGATCACGACGCCGCACGACACCGTGCGCGGCGCGCCGCCCCGCTTCGTCACGCGCGTGCTCAGCGCTTCTGCAACTGCCACTTGCCCGCGGCCGTCTTGCAGTAGACGGGCTTGAGCGTCATCGTCTGGCCCTTCGCGGTGATTTCGGTCGCGATTTCGCGGCAGGTCTTGCCGTCCGCCTCGGTCGTGCTCGGCGTGAGCTTCGCGTCGATCTGCGTGCCGCGGCCGCTGCTCTGCCACGTCGTGGTTTCGCCGTCCTTGCCTTCGTCGCGCGCCTGCACGACCGCCTTCGAGAGCGACGCGCGGTCGGCCTTGCTGAAATAGCTGATCGGCGTGTCGTTCAGGAAGTTCAGGTTGTTCTGCGCATGGGCGGGCAGCATCGCGGCTGCGCACGCGGCGCCGGCCAGCACGCGCGTGACGACGGAAAGGGATGCACGCATCGACATGTTTTTCTCCTTGGATGTTCGATCGAACGGCGCGGTGCATGCCGGCGAACCGGCACGCGCCGCGCCCGTCAGCGAGCGAGCATAGCATGCGTGCTGCGATGAAGGCCTTCTAGGGCTTCGCCGGTGCGCCCGTTTGCTGATATCCGTCAGTCAGCGTGCCGAGGAACGCGATCACGTCCTTGATCTCCGCCGCATTCAGCGCCGGCTGGTCGCCGCGCTTGCGGTCGAACGGCGGCTCGCGGTTGATGTTCGTCCAGTAGCGCTTCGGCAAATCGTCGTAGATCCGCACCTTGCCGTGCACGACCGGGTAGAACTTCTCCGGATGGATGTCGCGTTCGACGTAGAAGCGCATCACGTCCTCGAGCGAGTGATACACGCCGTTGTGGAAGAACGTCTTGCGCAGCGCGACGTTGCGCAGCGACGGCGTGCGGAACAGCCCGCAGAATTCGTCACGCCCTTTCAGGTCGGTGCGCTCAGGCCCGCACGCGCCGAGATCGTAAAAGCGCGGGTCGCGATTGGCGGGCAACGCGCGGTTGCGCGGCACCGCGATCGCGATCAGCCCGAAATCGCTGAACTGCGGCGGGCCGCCTTCGAGCGTGCGCTGGCTGATGTGGCAACTCGCGCAGTTGCCCTTCTTCTCGTCGTTGAACAGCTGCAGCCCGTGCAACTCCGCGGGCGTGAGCCGCGCGTGGCCGGCCAGATACGCGTCGTATTTGCTCGTGTACGGATCGAACAGCGCCGGCTGCTGCTGGAATGCGTCGAGCGCGCGCAGCACCGCATCGAACGTCGCGCGATCGTCACCGAGCACCTGGTCGCCGAACGCCTTGCGGAACGCGTCGGCATACGGCGCGGCGCGAACCGCCTTCGCCACGCGCGCGGGCGAGCTGCTCATCTCGAACGGCGACGTGAGCGGAATGCGCGCCTGCGCATCGCGCGTATCGACGCGGCCGTCCCAGGTGAGCCCGCCGGTCGGGCCCGCGTCGACGCTTTCGTCGCCTTCGTCCGGCGAATCGTGGAAGTGCTCGCTGAACGGCGGGATGCCGCGCAGGTACTTCAGCGACGGCACCGCGCGAAAGCCGGTGCGGTGCATGTCGTCGCCGCCGAGCTGCACCGACAGCGCATTCGGCGGCCCGAACGCATGCTCGGCGCTGTGGCACGACGCGCAAGCCAGCTTGCCGGACCCGGACAGCGACGGATCGAAGAACAACTGCTTGCCGAGCGCCGTCATCTGCTTCACGCCCTCGAACACCTGCGCGCGCGTCTGCGGCTGGCTGGCCGGCGCGACCGCCGGGGCGGCCGGGGCCGCCTGAGCCGCCGGTACGACGGACGCAGCCGATGCGGTCGTGCCGGGCCGCGCGTCGCAACCGGCAAGCGCCGCGAGCGCGCCGACCACCGCGAGCGTCGCCGCGGCGGAGATCAGCGATCGCGCGGACGCGCAGGATTTCAGAAGGGTGTGCATCGTCGTTGTTCTGGTAGCGGTGGGCAATCGGCCGGAGCTTATGTCAGTTCCGTGACCGCTCAATGACGTTCCACCGACAGTCAATTGAAAGCGCCCCTACACCCTGCTGTCAAATCGGTTCCAGATAATGCGCGCAGCCGGGCGATACCGCGAGGTTCGCGCGCCGGCCCTCCCGCCCCCGGTTCCCACACGCGCCCCACGACGAATGAGAGAGAACATCGCATGAAGAAGCACGCCTGGATTCGCTGCACGCCGATCGCCCTCGCGGCCGCGCTCAGCCTGACCGCCTGCGGCGGCGACGACGTCACGCAGCAAGGTCTGTCGGCCGTCAAGAACGTCGTCGTGATTTACGCGGAAAACCGCAGCTTCGACAACCTGTACGGCAACTTCCCTGGCGCGAACGGCCTGCAGAACGCGACGGCCGCGAACTCGGTGCAGAAGGATCGGGACGGCTCGACGATGACGACGCTGCCGAAGATCTGGGGCGGCCTGACCGCGACCGGCATCACGCCGGCGGTGACCGAGGCGATGACGGCGAACCTGCCGAACGCGCCGTTCGCGATCGACGATCCGAAGGGCTTCAACCAGTCGATGAGCATCGCGACGCGCGACATCGTGCACCGCTTCTACCAGGACCAGATGCAGATCAACGGCGGCAAGAACGACATGTACGCCGCATGGACCGACGCGGGCGGCCTGACGATGGGCCACTACACGGCCGATCCGTCGAAGCTGCCGCTGTGGAAGATCGCGCAGCAGTACGTGCTGGCCGACAACTTCTTCATGGGCGCGTTCGGCGGTTCGTTCCTGAACCACCAGTACCTGATCTGCGCGTGCGCACCGTACTACCCGAACGCCGACAAGAGCCCGGCGGCCGGCAAGATCGCCGTGCTCAATGCCGACGGCAAATCGCTGAAGGTGGCGACGAACTCGCCGGCCTCCGCGCTGAGCGGCCCGCCGAAGTTCGTCAACGACGGCGCGCTCACGCCCGACTTCTACGGCATCAATACGATGCAGCCGGCGTATCAGCCGAGCGGCAACAAGGCGGCCGCGGGCGGCGACCCGCTGCTCGCCGACCCGGCCAATCCGTCGACGATGCCGCCGCAGACGGCGACCAACATCGGCGACCTGATGACCAACGCGGGCGTGTCGTGGGCGTGGTATGCGGGCGCATGGGGCCAGGCGCTGCAGGCGAGCCAGAACGGCACGTCGAACGTGATCTACGGCGCCGACCTGTCGACGCCGAACTTCCAGCCGCACCACCAGCCGTTCAACTACTTCGCGAACCAGGCGCCGGGCACCGCGAGCCGCGCGCAGCACCTGCTCGACGGCGGCGCGAACGGCGCCGAGTTCATCAAGGCGATCGATGCGGGCACGCTGCCGCAGGTCACGTTCTACAAGCCGCAAGGCAACCTGAACGAACACCCGGGCTACACGGACGTCACGTCCGGCGACCAGCACATCGCCGACGTGATCGCGCACCTGCAGGCCAGCCCGCAATGGAAGAACATGGTCGTGGTCGTCACGTACGACGAAAACGGCGGCTTCTGGGATCATGCGACACCGCCGAACGCCGACCGCTGGGGCCCGGGCACGCGCATTCCGGCGCTGATCGTGTCGCCGTTCGCGAAGAAGGGCTTCGTCGATCACACGCAGTACGACACGGGCTCGATCCTGCGCTTCATCACGCGCCGCTTCTCGCTGCCGCGCCTCGCGGGCCTGCAGCAACGCGACGACGCGCTGAAGGCGAACGGTGCGCAGCCGATGGGCGACCTGACGAACGCGCTCGCGCTGTCGCCGAACCTGTAATCGCATCGCGTCCGCCGCGAACGGGCCGGTCGCACGGCCGGCCCGGACCCCGGACGAAGGGCAGCCCCGCTGGGGCTGCCCTTTTTCATGCCGCGTGCGGGTTGCCGCGCGCGGCCGTCACCACCCGTACTTCAGCTCGACACCGACGTAATCCGCGTTGTGCCCGCCCGCCTGCCGGATCGCGTCGCCGGCCTGGAAGTGCACGGCCTCGACCGCGCCGATCAGGTTCGCGGCGATCGTCCAGTCCGCGCGCAACTGCACGTACATGCCCGTCCACAGGCCGCCCTTGCCTGCCGTGCCCGGCACGGGGATGTTCGGCTGCTGATAGACGGCGTCGCCGGTCGTCTCGCGCCACTGGAAGCCCAGCGCGCCGAGCAGCGACAGGTTCGCCGCCGGTTTCAGCGTCACGGACGGCTTCACGTGGATCAGGTTCGCGTAACTCGTGTAGCCGGCCAGCGTGAAGTAATAGCCGTTCGGAAACAGCGGGTTGAACGTGCCGACGCGGCCGTCGCGCGGATGCCGGTCGCCCGATGCCGCATCGACCTGCAGCGCGATGCGCAGCGACCACGGCGCATCGAACCTGTAGCCCGCGATCGATCCGACGGCCCACGCGCCGATCGTGGCGTTGCCGACCGTGCCGGTCTGCAGCATCGTTTCGAGATCCCAGTCGAAGCGCCCCTGCGTGCCCGCGTAGCGAACGTCCCATACATCGCGATGCTCGGGGCCGCTTGCGTCGAGAAAGCGTGCGCCACGGCGGTTGTAGCGCGACCAGTAGCCGGACAGGTCGCCCGGCCCGACCGATTGCCGCTCGAAGCGCACGCCGCTGAACGTGAGATCGCGATTCGACACGTCGTCGAAATCGGACGCGTTGCGGTTCTGCACCGGCTGCGTCGCATAGCCGATGAAGCGCCACTTCCCGTATTCGTAGTCGGCCCACACCGCATCGAACGCGAGCCGCACGTTCGGGCCGTCGCGCGCGGCGATGAAGCGCTGCAGGTCAAACGCCATCTCCTGCCGGCCGACGCGAAACTTGACCGTGCCGCCGCCGAGCGCGCCCGTGTAGGTCGCGAATGCCTGTTCGAGATCGAGCGGATTCCTGTCGACGGGCGACGCCGTGTTCTTGCCGAACGCGCGCGCGTCCTGCAATTGCACGAAGAACTGCCAGTGCGGGCCGAGATGCGCATCGGCATGCACTTCGACGCGCTGGATCACGTACGTATCCGATTGCGCGGAGCCGATGCCGAACAGCGGCGCGTCGTTGGTCTCGAGCCGCTCGCGCAGGTTCGCGCCGAGCGACAGATAGGATTGCGGATCGTTGCCGAGCGGGAGGTACTTCAACCCGTCGAGCGGCTTGCGCGGCACGCACGGATTCGCGAGCACCGACCAGTCTTCCTGCCAGCGGTTGAACAGGACGGTCGGGCGTTTGACGGTGCAGGCCGATGCAAGCGTCGACGCCGACGACGCAGTCGAGCTCGACGCGGCTGCCGTTTCCGCGACCGCATCGGCGCCCGCGAACAGCAGCCAGGCGACGATCGACAACCGCGCGGCCCGCTCGACGCGTCGGCTGCAGGACCGCGTTCGCCTCCGCTCGATCATGCGCGCTCCGGGGTGGTCGTACCGGCCGCCTGCGACGAACACAGCGCAAGCACGGCCAGCGCACCCGCGGGCGCGAGCAACGCCAGAAACCCGACGTAGCGGAACCCGAGCGCACCGCCCGCCGCACCCAGCGCGAACGCGACGATCGCCGGCAGCATCTTCGCGAAGCGCGCGCGCGCCGTTGCCCGCGCACCGTCGGCCGTGCGGGCGGACAGCATGTCGACGACGTCGAGGATCGCCTGCGTGACGTTGCCGGTCATCACCGTGTTCGGCACGCCGCCCGCGCGCGCGATCACGCGCGGATGCGCGTTCTGCACGCCCATCGCGAACGTGCCGACGATGCCGGCCACGAGCGCCGGCAGGCTGTCGGGCTGCGTGACCGGCGTCGCCCACACGCCGGCCGCGCAGAAGCCGAGCAGCAGCACGGCCTGCACCGCGTGCAGCACGCGCATGCCGTGCCACGCGGGCCGCGCGGCCATCGACCGCGCGATCAGGCTCGCCGCGATCACGCCGCACACGAACGCCGGAAACACGCTGAGCTTCAGCACGACGCCCTGGCCGAAGCCCGCGATGCCCGCGCCGATCAGCACGAAGTTGCCGGTCACGTGCGCGGTGAACAGCCCGAACAGCGCGACGAAGCTCAGCGTGTCGACGAAGCCGGCCACCGCGGCAAGGATCGTGTCCTCGTGCTTCATCGCGCCGCGCTCGCGTGAATCTCGGCGACGTAGCCGCCCGGGAACTGCACGAGCGCCGCGTCGCGCCCGTCCGACTTGAACGGCGGCACGAGCACCGTCACGCCCGCGGCTTCGGCCTGCTTCAGCGTCGCGGCGAGATCGGGCACTTCGTAGCCGGTCATCTCGCGGCCGAACGGGTACGGCAGGTGGCCGTCCGTCACCAGCACGGTCATCTTGCCGAAGCCCGACTCGATGCGAATGCGGCGGTACGTATCGCCCGGCCGGCCGATTTCGACGCCCGGCGCCTTCGGGTCGTCGGACACCACCTTGCCTTTCGAGAACTTGACGAAATCGTGCACGAACTTGCGCACGCTTTGCGGCGACACGTAGACGCGATTCTCGGGAATGGTCTGCAATGCATCGTAGTGCGGCGCCTGCGTGTGCCAGTACAACTGCATGTTCACGCCGCCCGCCCACGCGATGATCGCGTCGCGGCCGATCGGGTCGGGGAACGTGTCGACGATCACGTCGGCGCCGTGCTCGCGCGCCGACTTCACGGCCGCGTCCATGTCGGTCACGAGATAGCCGGTGCGCTCCGCGCAGAACGGATACGGAATCGGCGTCTTGAAGCCGAACACCGAGATCGTGCCGACCGGCGTCAGCACGAGCTGCGACATCGTCTGGCTCGGCGTCGGCGTGACCTGGAACACACCCTGCTTCGACTTCTTGCCGCCGAACGTCGCGACGAAGCTGTCGGTGAAGCGGTCGAAGTCTTCGGGGGCGACGCACACGTGCGTCGTGTCGTACTGCGGACCGACCGCCAGCGTCGGCACCACGGCGGGCGGCGCCGGCGGTTTCGCGAACGCCGTCGGCGCGCAGGCAAGGCCGCCCGCGAACATCGCGGCGAGCAGTACTGAACGAAGGGTTTTCATCAACGGATTTCCTGATTGTTGCATCGTCATCGAATGGAACGGCCATCATCGGCCGATTGCCGCGCATCGTCGAGCACCGTCGCGAGCACGAGTGCCGCGATCAGCCCGAGATGCTCGAAAAAGCTGTTGAGCGCCATGAAACGCTCGGCGCCCGTCCGGTTCCAGAAATCGTTCGCCACGAACATCGCGACGAGCGTCAGCATACCGAGGCTGCCGGCGCCGAGCCACGTGAAACGGCGAAATACCACGCACAGCGAGCCGGCGATCTCGACCGCGATCGCGAGCGCCGCCCACAGCGCGGCCGGCCGCAGGCCGAAATGCGCCTGCTCCGCAACCGCGCCGTGAAAGTCGAGCGCCTTCGCGACGCCGCCGAGCAGATAAGCGGACACCAGTGCGAGCCGCACGAGCGGCGGCACCCACGGCTGCCGGAGCAGCAAGCGGACCCATGCCGGGTTGCCGGCGCCGCCGCGAGGGGTCGGGGCCGCCACGTCAGACCGCCCAGCACGAACAGCCGAACGCGCCCCAGAAACCCTTCGCGTCCGACGTCGGCAATGCGTTCGCCCATGCGCTCGCGTGCGCATGTTGGTGAACGTTGCATTCGTTCGCGCAGCCGCACATCGCGGCGGCCGCCGCGCGCTGCAACGGCGCGCCGGCGCGCTGCGTCGCGCCCCAGCCGCCATAGCCGCCGAACTCGCGCACCGGCGACCAGTCCGGCATCGCCGGCGGAATCGGCGCGTCGTGCGACGCGAACGGCCCCGCGCCCCACACGATCTTCCCGTCGACCACCGTCAGCAACGCGGTCGTGCCGGCGATATCGTCTTCCGCGCACGCGAAGAAATCGCGATCGGGGACCACCAGGTCGGCAAGCTGCCCCACCGCGATGCGCCCTTTCTTGCCTTCCTCGTTCGAGAACCACGTCACGTACTCGGTCCACATCCGCAGCGCGGTTTCGCGATCGAGCAGGTTGCGCTGCGGATACAGGCGCATGCCGCCGACCGTCTTGCCCGTCACGAGCCATGCAAGCGATACCCACGGGTTGTAAGATGCGACGCGCGTGGCGTCCGTGCCGGCCGATACCTTGAGCCCCTTGCCGAGCATCTTCGCGACAGGCGGCGTCGCCTCGGCGGCCTGCGCGCCGTAGCGCTCCACGAAGTATTCGCCCTGGTACGCCATCCGGTGCTGCACCGCGATGCCGCCGCCGAGCGCGGCGATCCGGTCCATCGATTTCTCGGAGATGGTTTCCGCATGATCGAAGAACCAGTTCAGACCGTCGAGCGGGATGTCTTCGTTGACCTTCTCGAACACGTCCAGCGCGCGGCTGATCGTTTCGTCATAGGTCGCGTGCATGCGCCACGGCCAGCGGTTTTCCGCGAGCACGCGCACGACGCCTTCGAGGTCGTCCTCCATCTGCGCGGGCAAATCCGGCCGCGCGACGCGGAAATCCTCGAAGTCGGCCGCGGAAAACGCCAGCATCTCGCCCGCGCCGTTATTGCGGAAGTAGTCGGTGCCATCGTGGTACTTGACGCTCTTCGTCCAGTTCACGAAGTCTTCCTTCTCCGCGTTCGGCTTCTGCGTGAACAGGTTGTACGCGATCCGGATCGTCATCTCGCCCGCGTCGTGCAGCTTGCGGATCACTTCGTAATCGTCGGGATAATTCTGCGAGCCGCCGCCCGCGTCGATCACGCCCGTCACGCCGAGCCGGTTCAGCTCGCGCATGAAATGGCGCGTCGAGTTGTACTGATACTCGAACGGCAGCTTCGGCCCCTTCGCGAGCGTCGCGTAGAGGATCGTCGCGTTCGGGTTCGCGAGCAGCAGGCCGGTCGGATTGCCCGCGGCATCGCGCAGGATCGTGCCGCCCGGCGGCTCCGGCGTGTCCTTCGTATAGCCGACCACGCGCAGCGCGGCCGCATTCAGCAACGCGCGGTCGTACAGGTGAAGGATGAACACGGGCGTGTCCGGTGCAACCGCGTTGAGCTCATCGATCGTCGGCAGCCGTTTCTCGACGAACTGATGTTCGGTGAAACCGCCGACCACCCGCACCCACTGCGGCGCGGGCGTCACGGCGACCTGACGCTTGAGCATCTCCATCGCGACCGCGAGCGACGGCACGCCGTCCCAGCGCAGCTCCATGTTGTAGTTCAGGCCGCCACGAATCACGTGGCAGTGGTTGTCGATCAGGCCCGGCAGCACGCCGCGGCCGCCGAGATCGACCACCTTCGTCGCACGGCCCGCGAGCGGCATGACGTCCGCGTCGCTGCCGACGGCGACGAAGCGGCCGGCGGCAATCGCGACGGCCGTCGCGACGGGGTTCGCGCGGTCGAGCGTCGTGATGCGCCCGTTGTGCAGGATGAGATCGGGTTGAGTATCGGTTGCGCTCATGATTTTGTCCTCGATGCGGTCAGAAGCCGAGCCAGTGACGAACCGGCGCGATGGCCTGCGCGCCGACCAGCATGCCGGCGAGGCCCACCAGCGCAATCAGCGGCGGTGCCGGCGAGCGCACCCTGATCACGCTGTACACGACGCCGATCAGCACGCCGGCGCTCAGTGAAAGTAGATAAGATTCCATAACGATTTTTCTCCCGGCCGGATTAGAATGACCCGCATCGCATCGGCCGCATGCTTCGCCGCCCTCGCATCCCCTTCGCTTTCCCGTCATCCCGTCCGACCATGCAACACCTTCCTGATCTCGAAGCCTGGGCCATCTTCGCGCGCGTCGCGGAGACCGGTTCGTTCGCGAAAGCCGCGGAAACGCTCGGCGTATCGCAACCCACCGTATCGAAAGCGATCGCACGCCTCGAAAAGCGCCTCGGCGCGATGCTGCTGTACCGCACGTCGCGCAGGCTGTCGCTCACGCCGACCGGCGAACTGCTGCGCGACCGCGCGATCCGGCTGCTCGCCGATGCGGAACTGATCGAAAACGAAGCATCCGCGCAGGCGCTCGAGCCGCACGGCCTCGTGCGCGTGAATGCGCCGATGTCGTTCGGGCTGCGCCACCTGTCGCCGGTGCTGCCCGCGTTTCTCGAGCGTTATCCGCGCGTCGACATCGATCTCGTGCTGACCGACCACATCGTCGACATCGTGTCCGGCGGCTTCGACGTCGCGATCCGCATCGCCGAGCTCAGCGATTCGACGCTGCGCTCGCGCCGCCTCTGCGCGGTGCGCCGGCCGCTCGTCGCGTCGCCCGCGTATCTCGACCGGCGCGGCCGTCCCACGCATCCGCGCGACATCGAACAGCACGTATGTCTGACGTACACGAACCTGCCGACGCCCGAGCACTGGCGCTTCCGTCATCCGGCGTCGGGCGAGGATTTCGGTGTGAACGTGCACGGCCGCATTCGCACGAACAACGCGGACGTGATCCTCCCCGCGCTCGTCGGCGGTCATGGTCTCGCGCTGCAGCCCGAGTTCCTGGTATGGGACGAACTGCAGCGCGGCGAGCTCGAGGAAGTGATGAGCGACTGGAAGATCGCGGACATCAACGTGAACCTCGTCACGCCGCCCGGCATGCTGCGCGCCGCGCGCGTGACGGTACTGCTCGATTTCCTCGCCGACCATTTCTCGCACGCGCCGTGGGCGCTGCCCGCCGCCTGAACGCGCGACGGCCGACGGCCGGCGATCGCCGCATCCCGCGCGGCGACCGAGGCCCGCGGCCCGTTACTTCGCCGGCACGGGCGGAATCGACTCGTGCGGCGTCGCGGTGCGCTGCGGCGCCTTGTGGAGCATCGTGTACGCGTAGTCCACGCCCATCCCGTATGCGCCCGAATGCTCCTTCGCGATCGCCATCACCGCGTCGTACGTCTCGCGGTGCGCCCAGTCGCGCTGCCATTCGAGCAGCACCTGCTGCCACGTGACGGGCACCACGCCGGCCTGCACCATGCGCTGCATCGCGATATCGTGCGCGGCCTGCGTCGTGCCGCCCGACGCGTCGGCCACCATGTAGATCTCGTAGTCGCCTTCGAGCATCGCGCACAGCGCGAACGTCGTATTGCAGACTTCGGTCCACAGACCCGACACGACCACCTTCTTGCGGCCGTTCGCGGCGAGCGCATCGCGCACCTTCTGGTCGTCCCACGAATTCATCGACGTGCGTTCGAGCGTCTTCTGGTTCGGGAACACGTCGAGCAGCTCGGGATAGGTGTGGCCCGAGAAGCTCTCGCTTTCGACCGTCGTGATCGTGGTCGGGATGTTGAAGACCTTCGCGGCCTTCGCGAGCCCGACGACGTTGTTCTTCAGCGTCTGCCGATCGATCGACTGCACGCCGAACGCCATCTGCGGCTGCTGGTCGATGAAGATCAGCTGGCTGTTCTGCGGCGTCAGTACTTCAAGCTTCGGGTTGCTCATGGCGGATGGGTCCTGTGAACGGAAAAAGGGGGGCCTGCCTCGACCGTGACAACGGGAGGAGCCCGGAATGCGTCGGCGCCGGATCGTCATCGTCCGGACCCGAACATTTAAGCCGCAAACGCGCGGCGCGAACACCCAAGGAATGGAATCGATCCGATTCCCGAATGGATGGCCGTTCCGGGCTGCCCGCCCTTTTTTTCTTCACGCAAACCCGATACGCTCTCAAGACTTCGGCGGCGCCGCTCCGGCGCCGCTCGGCCCTCACGAGGCGCACCACCATGAAACCGTATGTCCTCTCGCTGCTCGCCGGCATCCTCGCCGGCGTCATCTACGGCGCGATCGGCGTGAATTCGCCCGCGCCGCCGATCATCGCGCTTCTCGGCCTGCTCGGCATGCTGGCCGGCGAACAGATCCTGCCCGTCGCGCGCCGGATGCTGTCCGGCCATCGGCTGAACACCGCATGGCGCGACGCGCGGTGCAGCCAGCACATGTTCGGCGCGCTGCCGGGCGGCGCCGCGAACGACCGCAAGCCTTCTTGATCCACCCCATCGCCGCCGGCCGCGCATGACCAACGTCGAGCTGTTCCATTACCTGTTGCTGTTGATCTGCGGCGCGGGCGCGCTCACGTGGCTCGCCGAACGCGTGTCGATTCCGCCGGCCGTCGTGCTGCTGCTCGGCGGCTGCGCGGTCGCCGTCGCCGGCAAGCGCGTGCCCGACATGGACCCGGCGCTGCTGCTCGCGGCCGTGCTGCCGCCGCTCCTGATGTCGAGCGGGTTCTACACCGCCTGGAAGGAATTCCGGCAGGAGCTCGCGTCGATCGCGTCGCTCGCGCTCGGGGCCGTGGCGTTCACGACCGTCGCGGTCGCGCTTGCCGTGCATGCGGCGAATCCCGCACTGCCGTGGGCCGCGTGCTTCACGCTCGGCGCGATCGTGTCGCCGCCCGACGCGGTCGCCGCGAAGGCGATCCTGCAGCGCCACCCGCTGCCCGCGCGGCTCGTCGCGGTGCTCGAAGGCGAAAGCCTCGTCAACGACGCGTCGGGCCTGCTGCTGTACCAGATGGCCGTATCGGCCGCGCTCGCCGCGTCGATCACGGCGGCGAGCGCCACCGGCCTGTTCTTCTCGCTCACGCTGATCGGCATCGCGGTCGGCCTCGCGTGCGGCCACGCGATGTGCTGGGTGCTGCCGCGCCTGCGCGACCCGATGCTCGGCATCGTCGTGACCTTCGCGATGGCATGGGGCAGCTACGGAATCGCGGAAGCGGTCGCCGGCTCGGGCGTGCTGTCGGTCGTCACCTGCGGCCTCGTGCTCGGCGTGCGCCAGCATCGCGTGTTCGACGCCGACATGCGGATCAAGGCGAAGGCGACGTGGGAAGCGATCGTGTTCGTGCTCGACGCGCTCGTGTTCATCCTGATCGGCCTCGCGCTGCACGCGATCCTCGCGGGCGTGAACCACGAAGGCGCGGTGCTGATGGCCGGCCTGCGGGTCGCGCTGCCGGCGACGGCCGCCGCGATCGGCGCGCGCATGATGTGGGTGTTCGTCGCGATGTGGCTGCCGGGCCGCCTGCGCGCGCGGCGCGCGGGCCACGCGGCGTGGTCGTGGCGCGAAGCGGTCGTGCTCGGCTGGTCGGGCATGCGCGGCGTCGTGAGCCTCGCGGCCGCGATCGCGCTGCCGGCCAATTTCCCCGGCCGCGACCTGATCCTGTTCAGCACGTTCCTGCTGATCATCGCGACGCTCGTCGTGCAGGGCGGCACGCTCGCGCCGCTAATCCGCGTGCTGAAGCTGCGCCCGGCCGCGCGCCGCACGATGTCCGAGCACGCGGTGCGCGCGCACACGTTCGGCGCGGCGCTCGCCGAACTCGATGCGCGCGAACAGCGCGGCGCCGGCCTCGAGCGTGAATCGCTGGACCGGCTGCTGACCGAATACCGCAACCGCGTCGCGTTCAACGAGCGCGCACACCGCGACGGCGCGGCGCCCGCCGACGTGCGCGCGCGGATGCTGCGCGTCGAGCTCGAACTGGTCGGCGTGTCGCGCGACGCGCTGCTCGACCTGCATCGCGACGGCCGGGTCGACGACGCGGTGCTGCACCGCATAGAATCCGAGCTGGATTTCGAGGAGCTGCGGCTGCAGCGCCTGCTCGAACCGTAACGTCCGGCCCGCGGCATGCCCGGCCGGCCCGGCCCCTTTCCCCACCTGGAATTGCAATGAGCGAACTCACCGTCGAAGCGAGCATCGGCCCGGTCGATTACCTCGTCCACTTCACCGATGGCGTCCACCAGTGGCGCGCCGACGAACCCGCGTCGCTCGGCGGCGGCGATACGGCGCCGACGCCCGTCGCGCTGCTGCTGTCGAGCCTTGGCGCGTGTACCGCGATCACGCTGAAGATGTATGCGCAACGAAAAAGCTGGCCGCTCGACGAAGTGCACGTGAAGCTCGCGCACGAATCGGGCAGCGCGGGCAGCACGATCGTGCGCCGCATCACGCTCGACGGCGAGCTGACCGACGAACAGCGCGAACGCCTGCTGCAGATCGCGAATGCATGCCCGGTGCACAAGATCCTCACGCACCCGATCGCGATCGACACGGCGATCGCTTGAGTATTCCCGCCCCCGTCACGAGATTCCCGTCATGTCCGCCTCGATCAAGACCCTGCTCACGCCGCGCGAAAGCGACATCGGCAACCTCGTCGTGCGCCGCGTGCTGCCCGCGCGCGCCGCGCGCCTCGTCGGCCCGTTCATCTTCTTCGACGAGATGGGCCCGGCCGTGCTGCCGGCCGGGCGCGGCATCGACGTGCTCCCGCATCCGCACATCGGGCTCGCGACCGTCACCTACCTGTTCGACGGCTCGCTGATGCATCACGACAGCCTCGGCTTCCGGCAGAAGATCGTGCCGGGCGACGTGAACTGGATGACGGCCGGCCGCGGCATCGTGCATTCGGAGCGCTCGCCCGACGAGGATCGGCCGCGCGAGCAGCCGGTGCACGGAATCCAGACCTGGGTCGCACTGCCGGTCGAGCATGAAGACACCGCACCCGCGTTCGTTCACCATGCGGCCGACACGCTGCCGTCGTTCACGCGCGACGGCGTGAGCGTACGCGTGATCGCGGGCACCGCGTTCGGGCTCGTGTCGCCGGTCGCCGTATTCTCGCCGACGCTCTATGCGGTTGCGGAGTTCGCGTCGGGCGGTACGCTCACGCTCGATGCGGAACATGAAGAACGCGGCGTGTATCTCGTCGACGGCGACCTCACCGTCGACGGCACGCCGCTCGCCCCGGCGACGATGGCCGTGCTCGAACCGGGCGCGACCGTGGCGCTCGCCAGCGCGAACGGCGCACGCGTGATGTTGCTCGGCGGTGCGCACCTGCCGGGCGAGCGATTCATCGAATGGAACTTCGTGTCGAGCGAACGCGCGAAGATCGACGCGGCGCGGGCCGCGTGGGCCGATCAGACCTTCGGCAAGGTGCCGGGCGAAGAAAACGAATGGACGCGGCAGCCGGAACGCAAAGCGCAGTAGGCAGCCTGCCCCGACAAGGCGACGACGGCCGGCCATCATGCCGGCCGTCGCGCGTTTACCGCTTCAGCCCCATCAACTTCGCGAGCACCGGCCAGCGATCGAGCGACGCGTCGAACGCGCGGCGCGCCTGCTCGTCGACGTAGCGCTCGGGATCGAGCGCGGGCAGATGCCGCGCGAGGCCGATCACGTCGTTCGGTTGCGACAGGCGATCGTCGTCGCCTTCGCCGGTAATCGTCACTGTTCGTCGATCCATACGCCATCCGGAGTTTTCACCGCGTAACCCGCGGCCGTCTGCATCGTCACCGTGCCCTCGTTCTCGCCGATCATCCGCGTGCGCGGCAAATCGGCCGCGTATTGCGCGAGCGTCGCGCCCGGCTTGAACGGACTGTTCGACACGAGATTCGACAGCAACTGCGCGAGCGCGAGGAAGCTGGTCGGCTGCTCGATCACGGTCGTCGCGCCGTGGTTGCCGGTGAAGCCGACGAGCCGCACGCCGACCGGCCCGTGCACGATGCGCGGCGTCGGAATCTCGCGCAGCCCCGCGATCTGGTTCTTGTCGCCGCGCAACGCGGCGCCGTGCTCGGGCACGAACACGATCACCGCGCGGCGGCCCGATTGCGCGATCAGGTCGGCGAGCCGGTCGAAGTCGGTCATCAGTTTCGTCGCGCGCTGCGGATACGAGTCGATGCTCGTCAGCGCGCTGCCGACGACGCGGTTGCCGTCGTGCAGGCTGATCGTGTTGTAGTACAGCGCGACCGGCCCCGGCACCGACGCGCGCTGCGCGTACCAGTTCGCGAGCGTCGCATAGTCGTCCTTGATCCCCGAGCCGTCGAATGCATGCATCGCAACGGGCGCGGCCGCGTTCGAGATCATCGGCGCATCGGCCACGCCGATGTTGTCGTGGATCACCTGCAGGAAGTTGTCGAAATGGCCGTCGTGGTTCAGCAGCGACTGCACCGTGTAGCCGGCGCCGGCCAGTTGCGAGAACAGGTGGCACTGCTGCGGCGCGGGTTTGTACAGGTCCGCATGCGCCTCCTGCCCGCAGCTCGCGCGCAGCACGCGGATCGCCGCCGGGCCGCTGTAGCTCGCGGCCGTGCTGAAGTTCGTGAACAGGTAGTCGAAGTGGCTCAGCATCGGATGGTTGCGCACCTTCGCCGCATCGAGGTCGTCCCACGACAGCGAACAGACGTGCAGCACGATCACGTCGAACTGCGCGGCCGGGTCGCTGCCGAGATGACCGAACGCGACCTGGCGCTGCGATTCCTGCGCGCGGAACGTCGCGAGCGCCGCGTTGTGATCCTCGGGTGCGTCGACGCGCGTGGCGCCCGCCGCGTTCGCCTGCGGCTGGGCCGGCGCGACGACGCGCGCCATCAGCCCGCTGCCGGCCTGCCACAACGGCATGACAACGAGCACGGCCACCACGAACGTTGCGACGCGCAGCCAGCGATTGACGATGAAATAGACGATCAGTACGCCGACGATCGTCAGCGCGAGCACGGGCGGCAACAGGCGCGGCAGCAGCTCCATCCAGTAGTCGAGCCGGAACGTGCTGACTTCGCGCGCGGCCTCCGCGAGACGGGCGAGCGGCGGCGCATGCAGCTCGCGCGCGAGCAGCGGCACCGCGATCGCGATCGCCACGACCTGCCGGACGATGCGCCACGCGCGCGACCGGATCGGCGCGCTCGCCACCAGCGCCACCGCGAACGCGAGATTCGCGAGCCAGAACGGCTGCAGGCGCCCGGTCGCGAACAGCGCGAACTTCAGGATGAAATACAGATTCCAGAACGTCATCTAACCCACTCCATGATGCGCGCCGCGTCAGTCGCGCGCGCGATCGAGTTTCGGCGCGAGCATGGCCTGCACGCCGCGCGCCGCACCCTTCCACATTCGTACGTAACCGTCCAACCCGATCCGCAGCACTTCCTTGAGCCCGCCGAGCGGCGTGTCGGGCCGCGCGCCTTCGTGCCAGTCGAGCCACGCATCCGCGCGGCCGAACGTGCATTGCACGAGCTGACGCTCCTGTTCGAGCGTCAGCGCCTCGAAGCTCACGCCGACGTGGGTCGGCGTCACACGGGTCACGCGCACCGGGAACGGAAACGCGCGGTCGCCGCGCGTCACGCACACCGTCAGCGTGTCGCCGACCGCGAGCGGCAGCCCCGGCACGGCTTCAAGACCGAGGCCGCCGGTCGAGTAGTCGCTCGTGAAGCACGCGGCGGTCGAGCCATCGGCGAGCAGCAGCATCGCCGGCACGCGCATCGCGATCCGGTGCGTGACGCGCACCTGCTTCGTTTCGCGCGCGACGGCCAGCGCCGCGCCGAGCATCGCGAGGTTGTATACGGTCCAGCCGAGCGTGATCAGGATCGTCGACGCCTCGTCGCCCTGGTCGGCCACGAGCCGCCACAGTCCGGCGACGATCGCGAGCACGTTCAGCGCGAACAGCACGAGATACGGCTTCGACGTCGACCAGTCGACGTAGCCCTCGTCGATCTTGCCGCCCTTGTCGGTCACGTTGAACTTGCCGTGCTTCGGGCTGAAGAACGCGACGGTGGTCGGCAGCGCGATGTACCACGCGAGCACCGATTCGTAGACCTCGGCCCAGAACGAATGCCGGTAGCGCCCCTGCATCCGCGAGTTCGCGATGTTCGCGAGCACGAGGTACGGGATCACGTAGCTCGCGAGCGCGAGCGACGACGCGTTGATGAAATACAGGTGGAAGAACAGGTACGCGAGCGGGATCGTCAGGAATACCAGGCGCGGAATCCCGTAGAAGAAGTGCAGCATCGCGTTGCCGTAGCAGATCCGCTGGATGAAACCGAGCCCGCGCCCGAGGAACGGGTTGTCGATGCGGAAGATCTGCGCCATCCCGCGCGCCCAGCGCGTGCGCTGCTTCACGTGGCCGGCGAGGCTTTCGGTCGCGAGGCCTGCCGCCTGCACGGTCGGCAGGTACGCCGACGTATAGCCGCGCCGATGCAGCTTGAGCGCCGTGTGCGCATCCTCGGTCACGGTCTCGACCGCGACGCCGCCGACCTCCTCCAGCGCACTGCGCTTGAGCACCGCGCACGATCCGCAGAAGAACGTCGCGTTCCACAGGTCGTTGCCCGACTGCACGAGGCCGTAGAACAGGTTGCCCTCGTTCGGCACCTCGCGGAACGTGCCGAGGTTGCGCTCGAACGGATCGGGCGAGAAGAAATGGTGCGGCGTCTGCACGAGCGCGCACTTCGGGTCGCGCAGGAACACGCCCATCGTCGTCTGCAGGAACGAGCGCGTCGGCACGTGATCGCAGTCGAAGATCGCGATGTACTCGCCGTGCGTCTTCGGCAACGCGCGGTTGATGTTGCCGGCCTTCGCGTGGAGATTGTCGTCGCGCGTCAGGTAGTCGATGCCGGCCTCGGCCGCGAATGCCGCGAACTCCGGGCGCCGGCCGTCGTCGAGCAGGTACACGCGCAGCTTCGCGGCGGGCCAGTCGATGCTCTGCGCGGCGAACACGGTCGGCTTCACGACCGACAGCGGTTCGTTGTAGGTCGGGATATAGACGTCGACGCTCGGCCAGGTGTCCGGATCGTCGGGCAGCGGCACGATCGGCCGGTCGAGCGGCCACGCGGTCTGCACGAAGCCGAGCAGCAGGATCATCCACGTATAGGCTTCGGCGCCATACAGCAGGTAGCCGGCGACGGCCTCGATCGGGCTGCGGAAATCGAGCGTCTGCGTCGTGCGCCACCATACGTAACGCACGGCCGCGAGCAGCGCGAGCGACGCGAGCGCGAGGGTCGGCAGATGGCCCGGCAGGCGGCGCAGCGCGAGCGCGAGCACCGCGACGATCGCGAAGAACGCGAACTGCGCGCCGGGCATCAGCGGCGACATCCCGGCCGCGGCCCACAGCACCGCGCCGGCCACGAGCAGCAGCGGCGCGAGCCAGCGGCGCCGGCCGACGCCGTTCGCGCGCGCGTCGAGCCAGCCGCCCCAGCGCGCCCACGGCAGACGTTCGAGCATCGCGTTGATGCGCCGGCCGACCGCGCGCCCGGCCACGTAGACGGGCACCACGAACCTGTCGAACCACGCGAGCGGATCGCGCGCGGGCCGGCCGTCGGCCGCGCGCGGCGCGCGCACGATCGCGCGCCACAGCCATTCGCGCACGCTGAGCGGCTGCAGCACGCCCCAGTCGTGCGCGAGCTGCAGGAACGCGACGCGCACCCAGCGGCGCACATGATCGGGCCGCCCGGGCGGCGGCGCGTGGAAGAACAGCCGCACGAGCCAGTCCAGCCGCGTGCGTTGCGCCGGCAGCCCGATGCCGCGCGCGCACCAGTCGGCCGCTCGACGGCCGAACGCGCGCAGTCGCGACGCGAACGCGGCCTTCATCGCATGGCTCCCGCGCGGCCGGCGACGACCGCCTTCAGCCACGTATCGACCCAGTTCGCGACGCCGTTCAGGTCGTGCGACGCCTGCGAATACGGCGCGTCGTCGAAGATCCAGCTGCCGCGCGCGAGCGCTTCGGGCACGGCCGCGTCGACGTGAATGCGCTGCTCGAGCATCGACGCCGGCCCCGCGACCGCGCGCAGCATCGCCAGCGCGTCGCGCTGCATGTCGCGCGCCGGGTTCAGCCGGTTCACGACGATCCGCAGGTCGCCGCCGCCGGCCCGCAGCGCGCCGAGCCGCGCGGCCGTCGTCGCGCAGGCGACCGGCTCCGGCGGCACGACGACGAGCGTCAGGTCCGCGCACCGGATCGCCTGATCGGCCTGCGGCGACGGATAGCGGGCGGTGTCGATCAGCACGACGCCATCGGCCGGCAGCGCGATCTCGTCGAGCGCGCGCGCGAGCCACGCCGGATCGGCCACGAGCCGCGCATCGCACGCGGCCGCGCCGGCCGCGTCGACCTGCCCGTACGGCACGAACAGCACGCCGTCGGCGTTGCCCCACGTATGCGTGTGCCACGGTTCGGCGCCGCCCAGCAGGCCGTGCGCGAGACCGTGTTCGGCCAGCGTATCGAGGCCGAGCGCCGCGCCCATCAGGTTCTGTGCATCGAATTCGACGGCGACGACCGGCCGGCCGCGGCGTGCGAGCAGCACCGCGAGCGCGGCGGCGAGCGTCGTGCGGCCCGCGCCGCCCGTCGTCGACGTGAGGGCGATCGTCTTCATCGTGCCGCCTTGCTGTCGCGCTTGCCGCACTGGTCGCCTTCATTGCCTTCATCGCCTTCGTCGCCGCCCGCGCCCGGCAGCAGGCGGCCGCGCAGCGCGACGGGCACGAGTTCGCACGGCACCGCGTCGCGCCGGTCGATGCCGCGCGGTGCATGAAAGCCGCGGCCGATGCCGAGGTGCTGCGCGACGATCCACACCGGCACCGCGATCACGATACCGACGATGAAGCCGATGACGAGTTCGGCGATCATGCGTCCTCCTGCTTGCGCAGCGGCATCGCGCTGCGAATGGCGCCGCGCGCACGCACGGCGGGAATGACGGGGTCCGGCGCCGCGGCGGCGTCGGCAGCCGGCGCGGACGCCTGCGGCACGCCGATCGCGTCGAGCGCGACGACGGTATCGATCGCATCGATCGCGTCGATCGCGTCGCTCACCTCGCTCGCGTCGGGCAATGCCGCGCCGGGCGCGACGGGCGTGGCCGCTGCGCGCGCGGCGCCCGGCGGCCGCGCCGCCGCGAACAGGTCGCTGTAATCGGCGATCGGCGCGCGCCGGTTCTCGGCCTTCAGCGCGTCGAGCTCGGTGTCGATGCTGCCCTGCCCCAGGCACACGACGCGATCGGACAGCGTATCGACCGGCACGTCGAAGATCCGCGCGAGCGCGTCTTCGGCATCAACCGGCTCGCACGCGAACAGGAACACGAACAGGTGCCCGGCATCGGCCGTCACGACGTCGCCCGCGCGACGCGGCCGGCAATGCCGCAACGCGTCGACGTGCGACACGCCCGGCAGCAGCGTGAGCTTCGCGAGCGTATGCGGCAGCGCGAGCACCGCGCCGCGATCGAGCACCGCGCGAATCCGCTGGCAGAACGCGCCGACCGGCAGGTAGCCGAGCACCGAATCGCCGAGCGCGGCCGCGAGCGCCGCGCGATAGTCGGCCGCGACGGGCCGCGCGTAGAGCTGGCCGTGCAGCGCGTGCACGGCGGCCTGCATCCGCGACACGGGCAGGTCGCGCGCGACGACGCGGTTCGCGCCGACGCTCAGCACGAGCATCTCGAACTGCTGGCGCAGCACCTCGCCGCGCTCGACGACCGCGATCTTCAGCGCGCCGCCGCACTGCCGGCGCAACGTGTGCACGTCCGCGCACAGCGCTTCGAGCTGCGCATGCGAGCGGAACACCAGCACCGCGGTCGCGGCCTGCGCGTTCGCGCACGCGGCGACGACGGCCGCGTTGTCGTCGACGATCTCCCAGCCGTCCGGCACGCGGCTCGCGCCGTCGAGCACCGCGCGGCTGACCACCACGCGATCCTCGTCGCTCGCGAGCTTCATCCGGTGCGCCGGTTCGGTCGGGCCGCCATCGACGCTGGCGGTCAACCGGCCGCCGGGCGCGAAACGCAGCGGCCGCACCTCGCCGGCCGCGAGCGTGTCGCCCGCGCGCCAGAAATCGACGACCCACAGCAATTCGCCGTGCGTGCGCTGCAACTGCGCGACACCCGAGCAGATTCCGTGGAAGGCGCTGCGCGGCGCGCGCTGCGCATCGCGCACGAGCGGCGCATCGTCGGCACGCGTGTCGCCGCCTGCCCGGGCGGCTTCCGGGTCGAGCAGCAGCACGAGCGCGATCCGGCGGGTGCGGCACCAGCCGGCTAGCGCGTGCGCTTCCTCCGCGAGCGCGACCGGATCGTCCCAGCTGAACCAGCGCTGCGCGCCTTCGACGAAATACAGCGACCGGGCATGCAGCCCGTAGCGCTTCATCGCGCGCAAACCTCCCGTCAGCCGCGCGAACGGGCCGGGCGCCGCGCGGCCCGACGCGCTGCCGGCCACGCCGGCATCGGCGCCGGCGTCGGCCGGCTCGGCCGCCGGCGGCATCGCCAGCACGTTCAGGTTGCGCGGCCAGCCGGCCGGCTGCGCGCCGTCCGCGAAGCCGAGCGACGCCATCTGCGCGGCGACGCTCGACGGATCGCGCGCCAGCACGATCGTGACGTCGCGTGTGCGCGCCTGCCGCGCGCTTTCCCACACGAGCGCGTCGCACCCCGGCGTGCCGCCGGCCGCGTAGATCGCGTAAAGGCCGCCGGCGTCCAGTTGCGTCCAGGCGTCGGGCAGGCCGTCGATCGCGAGCCGGCTCGATGCGCCGGCACGGCCGCCCGCCGGCCCCATGCGCAACAGCGCGCGCACGCGATCGACCAGGCCAGTGGCGCCGGGCGCGAGGCGGGTAGCATCGAATTCCGTAGTCACGCGTTCCCCTAGTAATCCGAATAAAGCCGCACGGGCGTGGGTGTCACGAGCCAGCTGCGCGGCGCGCGCGCATCGAACGCATAGCGCAGGTAGACGAGCGCCGAGCTCGGCGCATAGTCGTGCGACCGGTCGATGTGCAACTGCGCGCCGACGCTCAGGTGCGGGTTCACGCGATACTCGACGATGCCGTTCACGCCGTACGAGAACGACACGCCGCGCGTCGAACTGCCCGCGTACACGAACCCGGCCGCCACCTGCGCGGCCCGCTGTCCGGAGAGCGTCGGGTAATACAGCGAATCCTTCTCGTAGCTGTTCGAGATCCCGCCCGTGACGGTCAGGTCCCACGACAGCGCATCGTGCCGCCCCGCCCATTCGATCGGCACGCCGAGCGACAGGTAGCGCTGCGGGCTGTAGTAACCGCCCTGCCCGTACGTGTAGTAACGCAGGTTCTGCGCGTAGTGCCACGCATTGCCGACGAGCCCGGTGCTGACCTTCATCGTCGCGCGCTCGTACACGGGCACCGTGAAGCCGGTGCGCAGCGTGACTTCCGCATTGCGTTCGACGTTGCGGCCGGACAGCACGCCCGCGCCGAGTTCCGCGAACAGGTTCGTGCGGCCGACGTCGACCGACGCGCGCAGGTTCACGCCGTCGCGGCGCACGCCGCCCCACACCGCGCCCGTCCACGGGTCGCGCATCCCCGCGTACGACAGCACGCTGCTCGTTTCCGGCCGGCGCGACGCATTCACGGAGAAGCTCGCGGGGCCGGCGTCGAAGCGATAACGCACGCCGCCGACCAGGTAATGCACCGGAAAGCCGAGCGGCGACGTGCCGAGATCGAAGCGCCATGCATCGGACAGGTAACCGGCGCCGAGCGCGACGCCCGTCACCGACTGGTGCAGCGAGCCCGACGGATTCGCGAGCAGCGCGGCGGCCTGCGGATTCGGCTGGAATGGCGGCGGCAGCCCGTTCGGCCCCCGGAGCCCCGCGTACGTGCCGAACGTCTTCAGCGAATACGCGTTCGGGTCGCTCGTATCGAGCGTGCCCGGGTCGAGATGCACGGTGTCGATCTGCGCGAATACGTGCCCGTCGTAGCGGACCGGCATCTGCATGTAGATCGGCACCTGCTGCGCGCGATACGACGAGATGCCTTCGTCGCCCGATTTGTACGCGGGTATCCAGCCGGTCTCGATCTCGGGATTGCGCCGCTGCGCCAGCTCCGCGAACGCGGCCTGCGCGGGTGTCAGCCCGTCGCGGCCCGGGCCTACCCCCGTCGCGCGCTCCTGCGACTGCGACAGCCGGTACAGCGACGCCGCGTCGTCGTAGCGGCCCTGCGCCTCGGCCACGCGGCCGGCCGCGACCGTCACGTCGGCGCGCGCCGGATACGCGGCCTGCAGCCGCCCGGTCACCTGCGCGGCTTCGTCCGGCCGGCGCAGCGCGTTCAGGCGGCGCACGGCCGACAACTGCGTGTCGACGTCGTCGTCCGGCGTGCGCGCCAGCACCGCCTGCACGCGCTCGCGGGCGGCCGCACGGTTGCCGCTGTCCTCGTCGATCCGGGCGAGCGCGAGTTGCGTATCGGCGTCGTCGGGCGTGCGCGCCACGACCGGCGCGAGCGCCTCGCGCGCCGCGTCGTAATGCCCCTGCGCGCGTTCGAGATCGGCGAGTTCGAGCGCATGGCGCTTGTCCGCGCGGCCGGCCGGGCTCGCGCGATCGAGCAGCGTGCGCGCCTGCGCATAATCCTGTCGCGCGATCGCGTCGTCGGTCTGCCGCAGCACGAGCCGCAGCGACTGGTCCTCCAGTCGCGCCGTCTGCGCGGGCGTCAGCGCCGGGTCGCGGCGCAGCGTGTCGAGCCACGCGGCGAGCGCGTCGTCGCGCCCCGCGCGGCCGAGCAGGTCACCGTAGCGCAGGCGCACGTCCGCATCGGCTTCGCGCGGATGCGCGGCGATCCAGTCGTGGAGCGGCGCGAGGCCGCGCTCGGGTTCGCCCGCGTCGATCCACTGCGCGCCGATCGCGGCGAGCATGTCGGGATCGTCCGGCGCGCTCGCCTGCGCGTGCGCGAGCGTGGCGGCGAATGCCGCGCGGTCGCCGCGTGCATGCGCGCCGCGCGCGTCGGCGAGCGCATTTTCGGCATCGAGCTTGCGCGCGAGCGCACGCATCCCGTCCGAACGGTGCGCATCGTCGACCGGCGCCAGTGCGGCCTGCGCGCCCGCGACATCGTCGAGCGAGTTGCGGTACAGCGCGTTCGCGTAGCGCATCTCGGGGGTATCGCTCAGCGCGAGCCCGTCGTCCATCACCGTGCGGCCGAGCTGCGGCAGCCCCATGTCGCGATAGAGGCGCGCGAGCGCGAAGCGCGTCCACGGCGCGTCGGGCGTCGCGCGCACGGCCGCCTCGTAGCGTTGCGCGGCCGGCCCGCGTGCCCCCTTGTCGGCCAGCGCGCGCGCTTCCTTCGCGAGCAGGTCGCCGCGCAGGCCGTCGAGCGCGCGCCGATCGTCGGCGCCCGTCACGCGCCCTTGCAGCGCGTCGAGCAACGGGCCGATCCGGTCCGCGCGGCCGGTGTTTTCATACAGCGTGGCCGTGTCGCGCACGGCCGACACGCTCGGCGAGCGCGCGGCGAGCAAACCGCGCAGCAATGGCTCCGCCTGCGCCCAGTCGCGCTGCGCGAGCAGCGCATCGGCAAGCTGAAGCTTCGCGTCCGGGTTGTCCGGCTGCATCGCGAGCGCCGCGCGCGCGGCGCGCTCGGCATCGCGCGGGCGGCCCGCACTGGCCGCCTCGCGGCCCTGGGCGAGCAGCCCCCAGAATTGCGCGGTGCGCGCGAGGCCTTGCCATTTGCCGCGCTGGTCGGTCGCACGCGTCGCGGCCCGTGCGAACAGCGCGCGCGCTTCGTCATGCCGGCCTTCGCGCAGGCGCAGCAGGCCGAGCCCGCCCAGCGCATCGGCGTCGTCCGCCCGCGCCCGCGCGGCGCGCGCGAGCAGCGGGTCGGCGGCGGCCAGGTCGCCGCGCGCCAGCGCCTGCAGCCCGCGCTGCTGCGCGATGTAGTCGGGATCGCGCTCGAGCCGGCGCTGCGCATCGCGCTGCCGATCGAGGCCGGCCGCGCGATCGCGGAATTCCGTATCGTCCGGCGCGAGCGCGAGATATGCGTGCAGCGCATCGAGATACGCGGGATCGCTGCCGGCCGACTGCAGCACGCGCCGCCACAGCGCCATCGCTTCCGTATGGTCCGCGTCGGCGCGCGTCGCGAGCGACGACGCGATCCGGTTCGCTTCCGCGCGCGTGTCGTCGCGCTGGTTCAACAGCCGCGCGAGCGCGATCGACGCGCTCGTGTCGCGCGGATCGGCGGCGATCGCGCGGCGCAGCGCGGCGATCGCCGGCTCGCGCCCGCCCGGCGCATTCGACACGATCTGGTAATACTCGGCGCCGAGCGCACCCGACGGCGCGCCGTTCGGAAACAGCGCGACGATCCGCCGGGCGGCCTCGTCGGCGCGGCCGCTGCGCGCGAGCAGCCGGATCTGCGCCATCTCGCCGCGCGCGCTCGTCGCGACGCGGTATTCGTCGGCCACCCGCCGCGTGGCCGGCGCATTCGGCGACTGCGCCTGCAGCCGCGCCAGCGACGCCTGCGCACCTTTCGCGTCGCCGAGCCGCAGCAGCACGCGCACCTGTTCGGCCAGCAGCTCGGTGTCTCCCGGCGCGATCAGCAGGCCCTTGCGCAACGCATCGCGCGCGAGATCGTCGCGATGCTTGATGCCCCACATCCGCGCGGTGTCGAGCTCGCGCCGCGCATCGGCCGCAGCCGAGGTCGACGGAACCGCGGCGATCGCCGCCGCGGCGCCCGAAGCGGCGCCCGGCGCCGCCGCGCACACCGACGACGCGAGCCACGCGAATCCCGCGACGTGCGGCGCGGCGCGCTTCAACGGGCGGCGCACGAACGGCCTCCCCAACGGGTGTCGAGCGTGCCGTCCGCTTCGAACCGGTAGCGGCCGTCCCGCCAGCCGAGCCCGAACAGCGTCAGCACGCTGGAGTAATAGCCGGGCGCCGACTGGCGCGCGAGCGTCTCGACGCGCGCCGCCTGCGCATCCGCGAGCGCGTGCTGGCCGCGCGCGTCGAGGAACGGCACGGCCGCCGCGGAGAAGCCGCCGTTGCCGTCGTTCGGGCCCGCGACGCCCGTCGTCGTATCGACCTTCTCCGGCGGCGCGCCATGCGCGGCGATATGGTCGGCAAACGGCGCGAACTTCGCGAGCAGCGGCGCGGCGAGCGGATCGGCGCGGTCAAGCATGCCGGCCCACAGGTACACGCGAATCGCGTTGTACGCGCTCTCCGCGTGCGTATCCGGATCGGGCCCGAACCCCTTGCCCGCGCGATACAGCGCCCAGTCGGGCGAGAAGCCCTTCGGCGCGGTGTCGAGCAGCACGCGAGCGGTGCTGGATGCGAGCGCGGCCCAGCGCCGGTCGTCGGGCAGCCGCGCCGCGAGCGCGCGAATCACCTGCGGCGGCGAATAGCTCGGATTCACGCGCCATTGGCCGTTGGCCAGCTTGAACCCGGTCGGCCCGGGCAGCAGCGTGAGGCCAAGGCCCGGCACGGTCGCCGTCTCGTCGTCGAGCACGCGTTTCGCGAGCAGCGCGCCGCGCGCCGTATAGCTGCGCTCGTGCCACAGCCGCCCGGCCTCGACGAGCGCATAGGCGATCCACAGGTCGGCGTCCGACGCCGCGTTCGCGTCGAGCACGCGCCATGCGCCGTCGGGCGCGCGGCCCCACAGCCACGCCGGCAAGCGTGCGCTCAGGTCGCCCTGCGCGAGATTGTTCTCGGTCCACGCGAGGATCGTGTCGAACATGCGCCGGTCGTTCGCGACCAGCGCGAAGAACAGCCCATACGCCTGCCCCTCCGATACCGTGCGGGAATCGGCCGAGCCGACGTCGATCACGCGGCCGTCGGCCGAGATGAAATCGCGCTTGAACGCGTCCCAGCGCGGCCACGCGGCGCTGCATCCCGCGGCGGCGGCATCGGCTGCACTGGCCGGCGCGGCCCGCGCGTGCATGGCCATGCCGGCCGCCGCGCACGTCACCGCCACCGCCAGCGCGAGCGTCGCGCCGACACGCCGCGCCGGCTGCGTCGCCCGTCGCTTCGTCATTGCCCGCGCCATCCGTTACATCCCCCGTCGACGCGCGGCGATTCGTTGCAGCACGCTGAACACGCCGAGCGCGAGCAGCAGCCCCGCGACGACGCCCACCGCGCCGAGCACGACCGGATGCCGCGCCGCCTCCGTCCACACGCGCGCATACCACGGCACGAAGCCGACCACGTAAGGCTCGCCGACCCGCAGGCTGTCGACCTGCCCCGGCCGCACCAGCGCGAGGTCGCCCTGCAGTTGCGACACGAGCCCGGCGTTCTCGAACACGTCGAGCAGATCGCCGAGGCGCGGCTGGTCGGTCGCCGTCAGCGCGACGACGCTGCGGCCGCGGCTGCCCGGCAGCTCGAAACCGGCGAGCGCGGCGAGCGGGCCCGTCTGTTCGATGTGCGCGCCGCCGTCGGCGACGCCCACGCCGTTGCGCCAGCGCTCCTTCACCGTGAACGCGACGCGTGTCGCGCCGCCGCCGCCCGCGCCGCCCGCGCCGCCCGGCTCGCCGATCGCGAGCGGCAGCGACGCACGCCAGTTCGCGAGCAGCGGCGACGCCGGGGAGCCGTCGATCACGAGCACATCCTTGTGCCCGGACAGCGCGGCGACGTCGCCGGGCCGCGCGACCTGCACGCGCAGCGCCGGGAAGCCGGTCCATTCCCCCATGTGGCCGAGCATCGTCAGGTACGCCTCGAGCTCCTGCGGCGAGGGCCGCTCGGGCAGCACGACGGCCGTCTGCGACAGGTCCGCGAAGCGCGTGAACGGAAAGCCGCTGTTCGCGAAGAACGCGAGGTTCGGCAATTGCGCGTAATGGACGAAATGCGAGAAGTCGATCGTCGAATCCGGATCGATCGCCGCGCGCTGCGGCTCGGTGGCCGTGCTCGAGCACAGGCCCGTCTTCTGCGAATCGAGCGTGAAGCGGAATTGCAGCTGGTTGCCGCTGCCGACGCGAAACGCGGGAATGTCGACGTCGCTCGTCACGCGCCCTTCCGGCACCGACAGCAGCGGCAATTGCATGCGCCCGTGCGCGTCCTCCGCGTGGGCCGGCCCGAGCCGGTACGACTTCACGAGCTGGTCGTTGATCTCGACGGCGAGCGTCGAATTGTCCTGCACGGTCGGCGCCGTGTAGCGGTAGCGCAGCGTGATCGGCACGCCCGCGCCGTTCCACGAATGCAGATCGGCCGGCACGCGCAGGTTCAGCCGGATCGCGTCGGGCGTCGTGCCGCGCACTTCGAGCTGGCGCGGGTCGTTCACGAGTTCGCGGAACGCGATCGGCCGGTTCACCGGCAGCCAGCGCGGCGCGTCGTACGGCTTGCGCGGCGCGCCGAGATCGACGTGCGCGACCGTCGCGGCCGGCCCGGACAGCGCCGCGCGGCCGAGCACGAGCGTCGCGACCGCGTCGTCGACCTCGGCCGCCGTGCGGCCCGTGACGATCAGCAGCTTGCGCCCCGGCGCGGCCGGATTGTCGGCGACCGCGAGCAGCGGACCGTTGATGGGGGGCAGCGCGGGACCGGCCGGCAGCGTCGCGGCCGTGCCGACCACGACGGCCTGGTCGTCGGCCGGCAGCGCGGCCGATACCGGGAAGCGCGCATGCCGGTAGTCGGCCAGCGCGCCGAACCACGACGCGAGCACGCCCGCGCTGCGCAGCGTCGCCGAATCGGGCGTGGCCGGCAGCACGAACGGCAGCCGCAGGCGGCCGTTGTCGCGCCGGTCGAAGAACGGCGCGGGCAGCAGCGCGAGATCGTTCGGCAGGCGCACCGGCGATTCGTCGAGGATCAGCTCGCTCGTCGGGCTCACGTCGGCCCACAGCGCCGAGTTCGCCGGATCCTCGCAATGGTCGAGCGTGTAGTGCGCGATCAGGCGCAGGCCGATCTGGTTGAAATCGGAAAAGTAGCGCGGATCGATCGGGATCTCCTGCGTGACCGTGCGCCCGGCGCGCGCCGCATCGAACGGAACGGTCGCGATCACCTCGCCGTTCACCGACACCTTCAGGTGCGACAGCGGAAAGACCAGCGACGGCGAATACGCGTAGGTCAGGCGCAATCGCGCGCCCGTGATCACGCGGTCGAGCCGCACGCCGGCGTTGATCGTGCGCGCGTCGTCGGCGCCGCGCAGGCGCAGCGGATCGAACGCGCCGAGCGACGCGAACGGCATGCGCACGGTCGTGGCCGGCAGGCCGGCGGCCGGCGCGCTGGCCGCCGTCGGCGCGGTAGCGGGCGTCGCGGCCGGCGCTGCATCGGTCGCCGCCGCGCGATCGGCAGCGGACGTCGAAGCGACGGCCGGCACCGCCGGCATCGGCGCGGCCGACAGCGCAGCCGCGTGGAAAGCCCCGGTCATCGCGGCCGCGAGGACGAACAGCGACACGGCCGGCCTCATGCGCCGCTCTCCATCGTCACGATCGTCCGGTCCATCCGCGCGTCGAAACGGACGCGCACAAAGCAGCTATGCCCGTGAGTGCACATCCCCTCTGCTTCCTCTCATCTATATGACCTGATTGCATTTGTCGGTACGACGCGGCGGATGCTTCAGCGGCCGGTTCGTCGCGTTGCGGCGCGCCTGGCACCGGCGCCCGCTCATTCGTCACACTATCTCAAAAATAGAACAAAACTTACCGTGATTCGCGACTGTGAAGCGAAAAAACCTCAATTCGGTCGGAAATGCCGCGCGGGAAGAGGGAATGGCAAGAATTGCGCCGTTGCCAGCGGGACGGCTGGAACGGCATACTGCCGGCGCGATACGGCTGGCCGGGGGCCGGGCACCGGCCGCGGTCCGTGGCGGACCGCCCCGCCACGCGCGCTGCCGCAGGCGGCGCGTATGCTACCGCAAGTACGTGTCGCGCGACGTACTTTCTTCATGGAAAACTGACTTGAATCAAACCGCCGACTCCGCCACCCCGTCCGCCGACACGTTGCTGCGCATCATCGCGGCACAAGCCGAAATCGCGAAACTCGGCATGGACCTCGGCAGCGTGATCGCGTACGTGGCCGAACAGATGCCGAAGCTCACCGGCGCGAGCGCCGCCGCGGTCGAATTCGCCGAAGGCGACGACATGGTGTACCGCGCCGCGTCGGGCACGGCGGCCGGCATGCTCGGCCTGCGGTTGCGACGCTCGGGCAGCCTGTCGGGGCTGTGCGTGCAGCAAGGCGAGTTGCTGCACTGCATCGATTCCGAAACCGACCCGCGCGTCGATCGCGATGCGTGCCGCCGGGTCGGCCTGCGCTCGATGCTCGTGATGCCGCTCGCGCATGCCGACACGACGGTCGGCGTGCTGAAGGTGATGTCGCCGGACGTCGACGGCTTCTCGCCGGCCGACTCGGCCACCCTGCGGCTGATGGCCGACCTGATCGCCGCCGCGATGTTCCACGCGGCGCGCAACGAAGCGAACGAGCTCTACCTGCGCGCGACCCACGACGCGCTCACGGGCCTGCCGAACCGCGCGCTGTTCTACGACCGCCTGCGCCAGTCGATGCACTCGGCGCTACGCGCAAGTGGCCGGCTCGGCATTCTCAACATCGACATGGACGGGCTGAAGCCGATCAACGACGGGTTCGGCCACCGCGCGGGCGACGCCGCGCTGCGCGAGGTCGCCACGCGGATGCAAGCCGCGGTGCGGCGCTCGGATACGGTCGCGCGCATCGGCGGCGACGAATTCGCGGTGATCCTGCCGAATATCGGCACACGCGACGATGCCCATGCGCAAAGCACGCGGCTCGCGCGGCGGGTGGGCGAGCCGTTCGAATTCGACGGGCATGCGCTGCAGCTCGGCGTCAGCGTCGGCATCGCGGTGCTGCCGGACGACGGCACCGACATGAATGCGCTGATCGAGCACGCGGACCACGCGATGTACGCGGCCAAGCGCACGCGATCGCGGCGCTCCGCGCAAGCATGACGCCTCGCATGCGCCGGACGGGCCGTTCCCGCCGATAGCGCGCTTGCGCTGGCCCTAACCGATTGGCGACACCGCGATCGCGAGCCCGACGACGAGCCACTGCACGATCGCGACGAGCACCGCGGCCCGGCACAGCCCGACCGCGCCGCGCACGCGTGCGTCGAGCGTGCGCCCGGCCTTCGCCGCGTCGATCCAGCCCAGATCGGCAAGCGCACGGTCGAGCGCCGCGAGCCCGTCGCCGACCGCCCCGTCGCCTTGCGCCGCCCGCGCCAGCGCGGCAAACAGCCGCCGATCGATCTCGATGCGCACCGCGTACCACAGCGCCGCGATCCCCGATCCCGTGCTGACGAGGGCCAGCAGTACCCGGGCGAGCGTCGCGGGCGCCCAGCCCGCCGCGATCCACCCGCCCGCGCCGGCCGCGGCCAGCGCGGCCGCGAGCGCCCATGCACCCGCATCGAGCGCGCCGCGTGCGGCGGCGATCCTGAACGGCGCGGACGGATCGCGCATCACACGCGCCCCGCGTCGCGCCGGCGATCGATCCACTGCTGCAGCACGGCCACGCCGTCATCCGACCAAACCGCGCGCGGCCGCACGGCGCGCACTGCGGCCAACGCGTCGCGCGCATCGGTGAACCCGCGCCGCGCGGCGAGCCACGCCGCCGCGCACAGCACGCTGCGCCCGTAGCCGAGCGCACAGCAGACCAGCACGTCGCGCCCTTCGCCGTGCAGGCGCTCGAGCGCCGCGACGGCCTGCGCGAGCTGCGCCGCCGTCGGCGCGACGAGGTCGAGCTGCGGCACGCACGCATACGCGAGCGATGCGTCGGCCACCGCCCAGCGCGGCATCTCGGCAGTCAGGTCGACCAGCGCGGAGAAGCCGTGGCGCCGGATGTCGCGCGTCGTCGGCGTCCGGCCGATCGACACGCGTTCGTCGATCCGCACCGGCGCCGGCTGGCGGAACGTCCACAGCCGCGAATTGACGAACGCGCCGGCGATCGTCGGCGCGAGCAGCGCGCCGATGAAGACCGGAAACCGCCCGTGCGCGTCCTTCTGGAACGCGCCGGGCGCGCCGCGCCGGTAAGCCCACGCGACGCAGGCGAGCGCCAGCGCGCCCCACCCCGCCGCCAGCGCCCCGGCCGGCGCACGCGGCACGCAGGCCAGCGCCGCGCATGCGACCAGCGCGGCGCCGAACGCATAGCGGCGCGCGAGCGTTCGGCCGGCCTGGCTCGGCGATGCATCGGCGCCCGGCAACCGGCCCGCGGCGTCGCGCAGCGGAAACAGGAACAGCGCGAGACAGCCGACGGCCGCCCCGGTCGGCACGTCGATCGCGTGATGCTGGTACGTCGTCAGCACCGACACGCCGATCGCCGCGAACCACAGGTGCAGCACACCGCGCGCGAACGTGCCGCGCAGGTGCTTCGCATAGACGGCCCACAGCACGACGAGCAACCCGATATGCAGCGACGGCGCCTGGTTGAACGGCTTGTCGAAGCCCATCAGCAGCGTGAACAGCGCGCCGGCCACGCCGCCCGCGTCGGGCCGCTCGAAGCCGAAGCGCAGCGGCCACGCGATGAAGCATGCGACCGACACCAGTTGCACCGTCAGCAGCCGTTTCACGTGATCGAGCAGATCGTCGCGGCGCGTCCAGAAGAAGAACGACAGCGCATACAGCAGATCGATCGACCAGTACGGCACGATCGTCCACGGCACGAACGGGATCGCATGCTCCCAGCCGAACGCGAACGTCGGCACCGCGGCGCGGCGCGCGGCAAGCCAGTTCGCGAAGCCGTACGTCGAGAAGAACACGGTGCCCATCGCCGCGAGCCAGCCGAAACGCAGCGCGAACGACGCGCCGCGCGCACCGGCCGCCGGCTCGGCCAGCTCGCCGCCCGCACCCGCGCCGCTGCCGAGCGCGCTCATGACGCGTCGACCCGCTGCGCGAGACTGACCGTGAAGATGCCCATCTCGTCGATCCGCTGGTCGAGCTTGCGGAAGCCCGCCCGCGCGACGAGCTCGTCCATTTCGGCCTGCGAACGGCGGCGCATCACCCACGTCGACTCGCCGCGGTGATTGTTCAGCGCGCGCGCGATGAATTCGAGCTGCGGATGCCACGGCTGCCCCGTGTAGACGAGATAGCCGCCCGGCGGCACGGCCTGCGCGAGCCCGCGCAGCGAGCGCTCGATCAGCGCGTTCTCGCCGAACAGCTCGTACAGGCCCGACACGATCGCGAGCGTCGGCCGCGGCTCCAGCGTTGCGAGCGACGCCTCGTCGAACGCGTCGCCGCGCTCGAAGCGCGCGATCGGCTCGAGGCCGCGCTGCGCGATCAGCACGCGCCCGGCCTCGACGTTCGGCGGGCTGTAGTCGCGCAGCGTGATGTCGTCGGGCGCCGCGCCGTCGCGCTCGGCGGCCATCGCGATCGCGTCGAGCACGTAGCGCCCGTGACCGGCCGCGATGTCGACGATCCGCACCGGCGTGCCGTGCGCGCGCAGCCGGCCGATCGCCGCGCCGATCAGTTCCTGCAGATGCACCTTGCGCTGGCGGATGCCGACCCAGCCCGGCGAATCGAGATACGTGCGGTCGATCAGCGCGCCGATGCCGAACCGCCCCTGCGCGCGGTTGCGGTACACGTAGTCGAGCGTCGAGCCCGAATCGAAGCCGAGCCGCAGCCCGAGCGCGATGCCGTCCGACAGCGCGCCGCCGGCTTTCAGCCCGGCGCGCGTGAGCGCCCAGTACGCCCGGGCGAACACGTTGGCCGGCGGCCGGCCGAGCGCCGCGTATTCGTCGTGGAACGCGCCGCGCCGGTCGGCATCGGCGAGCGACACGCGCGCGCTCGGCGCATCGAACTCGCGCAGCACGAACGCGCGCAGCGGCGCGAGCGCCTGGGCCCGATCGCGCTCGCCGAGCGTGTCGTGGTAGAAGCCCGGCAGCACGATACGCTCCTTGCGCGCCGAGCCGAGCCGTTCGAAGAAGCGGTCCTGCGGGCCGCGATGCACGACCCAGTCGGCGCCCGAGATCAGCAACTGCGTCGGTACGGTGATCGCGGCCGCGTCGGCGACGATCCGCTGCGCGGTATCGTGCAGGTCGAGCAGCATGTTGACCGCGATCGGCCGCGTGATCAGCGGATCGGACGCGTAGCTCGCGATCCGTTCGGGATCGTGCGTGAGGAATTTCGGCTTCACGTAGCTGTTCACGTAGAACAGCCCGCGCAGCTTGTGCATCAGCCGCAGCCCCGGCCGCGCGAACGGCACGTAGAGCTTGATGTGGAATGCCGGCGACGCGACGACCAGCGCGCGGATCGGCGGCGCGTAGTCGTGCACCCAGGCCGCCGCGAGCACCGCGCCGACGCTCTGGCCGACGACCGCCATCTCCTCGATCGCGATGCCGTGCGTGTCGCGGATATGCTCGACGAAGGTCTGCAGGTCGCGCACCGACGCGGCCGCGCTCGGGCTGTAGCCGCGCGCGCCCGGCGAGCGGCCGTGGCCGCGTGCGTCCCACGCAAAGAACGCGAAATCCGGCAGGTCGAGCTCGTCGACGAGGTGCGCGACGCGCGCCGAATGTTCGTGCCCGCGATGCAGCAGCACGATCGCGCCGCGGCAGCGTGCGCCCGTCGCGGGCCAGTGGCGGTAGAACAGCGTTGCGCCGTCGTGCGTGATGAAGTCGGCCTCGCGGGCCGTGCGTGCGTTCATGCGATCTCTCTCGTTTCGTTATTCGAATCATGCGGCGCCGCCCTCCGGCGCCGGTCCCGCCCCCCGCGTCGGCGGCCGATCAGCCGCCCGCTTCGGCGATCCCGGCCTGCACGCGCCGCACCGCCGTCACGATCGACAGCACGATCAGCAGCCGCCACAGCCACGCGGCGGCGCCGCCGACCGGCAAGCCGAGGCCGATCCACAGCGCGAACGCGCCGAGGGCCAGCGCCCGGTCGCTCTTGCCGAACGGGCCGTCGTAGCGGCGCGTCGCGCCGACGAGCGGGCCGATCAGCCCCGCGCATTCGACGATCACCGCCGTCAGCGCGAACAGCCAGACGTCCGCCGGCGCGAACGCAGGAATGGCGAGGAACGGCAGCACGAGCGCGACGTCGGACACGATGTCGCCCAGCTCGTTCAGGTATGCGCCGAGCGTGCTCTTCTGCCCGTGCTCGCGCGCGAGCATCCCGTCGATCGCGTTGAGCGCCATCCGCGCGAACAGCCACAGCGGAATCAGCAGGAACAGCGCGCGGGCGAACACGCCGAGCCCGGCGAGCGCGCCGACGACGATCGAGCCGCCGGCCGCGAACAGCGTGACCTGGTTGGCCGTGACGCCACGTTCGGCGAGCGAATTCGCGAACGGGCGCAGACGGTTCTGGAATTTGGGTTTGAGTGCGTAGAGGCTCATCGTTTCGTATTCGTATTATTCGCGCGGCACGGTCGGATAGTTTCCCGCCGCCATGCCCCGGGCGGCGAAACGGCCTTCGTCGGCCTGGATTGAACGGCCCTCATCGTCGCCGAGCGGCCTCCATGCGTCAAGCATGGCGGCGCGAACCGCCCGCGCGGCGGCAATCTGGCGTTTTTCGGCGAAACTCGCGATAATCCGCTGGCCCGATCGCGGCGAGATCCATTCGAGCGGCAGCGGGCACTCGTGCAACAGCCGATTATCACGCCGCCGACCGGCGCATTCGCCGCGACGCACCAGCGTGCGACGGCGAATCGTCCGATTATCGCGGACCTGCGACAGGCAGCCACGAACTTTGAAAAAATTTAAACAAGAGCCGTCCGGCGCGCATCCTGCCGCGCCGGCATTCCGGGGTTCCGCCCACCGCGCGTGCGCGGCGGGCCGGGCATGCACGCAGGAGGCCGCGCGCCGATGAACATCCTCAACGTCTGGCAGCGCGATTTCCTGCTGTCCATCGTGCGGCTCGTCGCCGGCGCGTATCCGGTCTGGCATCAGGCGCCGCCGTCCCCGACGCAGAAGATCTATTTCTCGAACCATACGAGCCATATCGACACGCTCGCGATCCTCGCCGCGCTGCCGCGCGACGTGCGCGCGGTCGTGCGGCCGGTCGCCGCGCGCGACTACTGGGACAGCAGCGACCTGAAGCGTCACATCGCGCAGAAGCTGCTGAACGTCGTGCTGATCGACCGTCATCGCGAATCGGGCGGCGACCCGCTGGAGCCGGTGCGCGACGCGCTGCGGCAGGGCCACTCGATCATCATCTTCCCGGAAGGCACGCGCGGCGCCGACGTGCTGCCGCAGCCGTTCAAGAGCGGGCTGTTCCATCTCGCGACCGAATTCCCCGACGTCGCGCTCGCGCCCGTCTACCTCGAGAACCTGCAGCGCATCATGCCGAAGGGCGCGATCTGGCCCGTCCCGCTGATCTGCAAGGTGCATTTCGGCGCGAACGAAGCGCTCGGCGCGCAGGAAGACAAGCCGACGTTCCTCGCCCGCATGCGCGCCGCGGTCGTCGCGCTCGCGCCGCCGCAGCGGCCGGCCGGCTGAGCGCGCCCCCTTCTCCCTTTTCCGGATACCAACCATGCGAACCCTCTTCTGGGAACTGGTCGCGGGCGTCACGGGCGTGCTCGTCGTCGCGACCGTGATCGGCGCGATCCTCGGCGCGCGCAGCGGCGGCGCGAGCCCGACCATCGTCAACCTGAACCAGCGCATCCGCGCATGGTGGGCGATGATCGCGATCATGGCCGTCGCGATCGGCCTCGGCAACAACGTCACGTACCTGGTGTTCGCGCTGCTGTCGTACCTGACGCTGCGCGAGTTCATCACGCTCACGCCGACCACCGCGAGCGACCATACGACGCTCTTCATCGCGTTCTTCATCGCGATTCCCGTGCAGTACCTGCTGCTCGGCATCAACTGGTACGGGATGTACTCGATCTTCGTGCCCGTGCACCTGTTCTTCGCGATGTCGCTCGTGTCGGCGCTCACGCAGGACACGCGCGACTTCCTGAGCCGCAACGCGAAGATCAACTGGGCGCTGATGGTGTGCGTGTACGGGCTGAGCCACGCGCCGGCCGTGCTGATCCTCGACATTCCGCGCTACGCGGGGCAGAACGCGCTGCTGCTGTTCTTCTTCCTGTTCGTCGTGCAGATCAGCGACGTGCTGCAATACGTCGTCGGCAAACTGTTCGGACGCCGCAAGATCGCGCCGCAGTTGTCGCCGTCGAAGACGGTCGAGGGCTTCGTCGGCGGCGGGCTGCTCGCCACGCTGTGCGGCGCGTCGCTGTATCGCGTGACGCCGTTCGGCTTCGGCGCGGCGTTCGGGATCTCGCTCGCGATCGTGATCGCGGGCTTCGTCGGCGGGCTCGTGCTGTCGGCCGTCAAGCGCTCGCTCGGCACGAAGGACTGGGGCTCGATGATCGCCGGCCACGGCGGCATGCTCGATCGCGTCGATTCGATCTGCTTCGCCGCGCCGGTGTTCTTCCACCTGGTGCGCTACCTGTACGCGTGAATGCGCGGGCGGTGCAACGTCGCCCGTTCCCGCGCGGAGGATCAGTACCCGTCGCGCAACGCCTTCGGCACGACGTAGCGGCCGCGCGCGGCGTCGAACTTCACCGTGTAGCGTGCATGGATGGCCTTGTCGCCGCGCGTACCCGTTTCCGTGACCGTCAGCGGATAGACGTCGCCCGTGCCGGCCGTGTCCGGCGCGATCTCGAAGCGGCGTTCCTCGCAGCGCGCGCGGGCGTTCGCGCATTCCGTCGACTCCGCGTTGTCGAGCGCCTCGTCGATGCGTGCCGCCGCATGCACCAGCGCATTACCGACCGGCAGCCAGATAGAACGGAAGCGTTGCGTATAGCCTTGCCGCGTGTCGCTTTCGCCGATCACGAACCCGAACAGGTGCGGCCCGAGCCGCTCGATGTGCACCGTGCCCGGTTCGCCGCGCCCGCCCGATGCGATCTCCGTTTTCTTCGCGACCGGCTCGAGCGTCCTGCCGTCCGGCGAAGGCTTCAGCACGTACAGGTCGATCGCGCCCGGCGTCGCGTCCGAATCCATGCCCGGCATCCCGTTCTGCACCGCCGCCTCGGTCTCGCCGCACATCGCGAGCAGCGTGCGCGGGCCGTCCGCGGTCGCCACGCGCAGCACGCCGCACGGCGAATGGATGAAATCGTCGCCGTCCGCCTGCCAGCCCTTGCGGCTCGCGCGCCAGTTGCCGTACGTGTCGTGGATGAAGGTTTTCAGTTGACGGTCGGGCTGGGCCGGCTCGGCGGCATGAACGGGCGACGGTGCGGCGAGCGCCGTGAGTCCCGCGAGCGCGCCAAGGGCGGCGAGCGAAGCCAAGAGCGGCTTGAGACGTATGGTCGGGTTCTGGGCAGTCATGACGAGATCAGGTCGGATGGGTGTGCGGCGGATTGTTGCAGAATCGGCGGGTCCCCGTCGATCCTTCACACGTCGTCCGGGGCGGAAAAGAATGGCGACCGCCCGTTGCCGACGACGACGCGCCCTGCATCGTTGCCCATCACGTCATCGCCTCGTGCCTGCGCACATCGCCGGCGCGCGCATCGAGCACGCGCACGGGCCGCGAACTGCCGATTCCGTGCGCGCCCGGCCGCGTCCCGACCGCGACGCCCGCCATCACGCCGGATCCGGCACCTCGATCGCCAGCAGCGCCGAACTGACCGACTTGCCGTGCGCATCGAGCGCGAGCGAGCGCGTCACGCCACCGCCGAGCGCATCGCTCAGCACGAAGTTGAACGCACCGAGCGCCGGCAATTCGTAGCGCACGACGTCGCCGTGCACGATGCCCGCGAGCCATGCCTTCACCGCCTGCGCATCGAGGTGGGTGCGCAGATGATCGTAATGACGCGGATCGCGGCAGATGACCGACACGTTCAGCGTATTGCCCTTGTCGCCGGTGCGCGCATGCGCGAGTTCACGCAGTTGCATCAGCCCTCCACGAATGAAAACGACGGCGTCACGGCCGAGCGCGGCAGCAGCACCGACTGCACGGCGATCACCTCGCGCGTCGACTTGAACGCGCCGCCGCCGCCGGCCGGCCCGTTCGTATAGAGCGTCTCGACTTCGTTGCCGATTCGCGCGGCCTCGGCGGCGTTCGCCGCGCGGCCGGCCACCCGCACGCGCACCTCGGCCGGCTCGCCGCGCACGGCCGGCGTCGCGTCGCCGTACAGCGCATCGACGCCGATCAGGTCGAAGCGCAACTCGCTCGCCGCGACACCGGTCAGCGCGAGCCGCTCGCGAACGATGTCGAGCGCAAGACGCGCCCGCGCGAGCGCACCCGGCCCGCCGTACGAGATCTGCCCTTCGCCGATCCAGCCGTCGACATACGCGACCGACACCTTCAGCGTGTCGGGCCGCGCGGCGCCGCGCCCGCCCGTCACGCGCACGCGATCGGTCGCCTCCTCCGCGACCGCCACGCGCGTGAAATCGGCCACGACGTCGGGCTGCAGATACCGCGCCGGGTCGTGAATCTCGTAGAGCAATTGTTCCTTGCAGGTCGCCGCGCTCACGCGGCCGCCCGCGTGCGGCACCTTCGTGATCACGACCGAGCCGTCGGCCGCGACCTCGCCGATCGGGAACCCGAGCCGCGCCAGATTCGGCACGTCCTTGTAGCCGGGATCGGCGAAATAGCCGCCCGTCACCTGCCCCGCGCATTCGAGCAGATGGCCGACGACGGTCGCCTGCCCGAGCGTGTCCCAGTCGTCCATCCGCCAGCCGAATGCGTGGATCAGCGGCGCGGCGAACAGCGACGGATCGGCGACGCGCCCGGTCAGCACGACGTCCGCGCCGGCCGCGAGCGCGTCGACGATCGGCGCGGCGCCGAGATACGCGTTCGCGGATACGATACGGTCGCGATACGCGGCGACCTCGTCGCCCGATTCCTCGAAACGGAACGCGCCGCGCAGCACGACGTCGAGCACGTCGTCGCCTTCGACCGCCGCGACCTTCAGCCCCGCGATGCCGAGCGACTGCGCGATCCGCGCGGTACGCCGTGCGGCCGCGCGCGGGTTCGCCGCACCCATGTTCGACACGATCCGCACGCGCTTGGCCGCCGCGACCGGCAGCACCGCCTGCATGCGCGCGTCGAGCAGCGGATCGTAGCCGAGCGCCGGATCGTTGCGCCGCGCCTGCTGCGCGATTGCGATCGTGCGCTCGGCGAGGCATTCGAAGACCAGGTAGTCGAGTTGCCCGTGTTCGGCCAGCTCGACCGCGGGCTCGATCCGGTCGCCCGAGTAGCCGGCGCCCGCGCCGATGCGCACGCGCCGTTCATGTGAAGGCTTTGCTGTCATGTCCGTACCGTCGTCCGGCGGAGCACGCCGCCGGGAAGAATCAAAAGACGCCGAGCACGACGCAGGCGATCGTCATCACGATCGACGCGCCGAACAACAGCGGAAACGTGAATTTCTGGTGCTCGGCGAGCTCGATCCCGCACAGGCCGACGACGAGGAACGTCGCCGGCGTGAGCGGGCTGACCGGGAACCCCGTCGTCATCTGGCCGAGCAGCGCGGCCTGCCCGACCTGCACGGCCGGCACGCCGAGCTGGCCGGCCACTTCCGCGATCACGGGCAGCACGCCGAAGTAGAACGAATCGGGATCGAACAGCATGCTGAGCGGCATCGACGCGAGGCCGAGCGCGACCGGAATGTGGCCGGCCATCGACGGCGGCACGAAGCCAACCGCCGCCTGCGCCATCGCCTTCAGCATCCCGCTGCCCTGCATGATCCCGGTGAACACGCCGGCCGCGAGCAGGATGCCGGCCATCATCAACGCCGCCCGCGCATGTGCGTCGATGCGCTTCCGCTGCATGTCGACGTCGGGGTAATTCACCATCAGCGCGATGCACAGCCCGACCATGAACATGATCGCGGGCGGAATCTTCTCGCCCATCACGACCATCGTGCCGAGCACGACGAGCGTCAGCACGACGTTGAACCAGAACAGATGCGGCCGGCGCAGCGCCTGCTCGTCGGCCGTCAATTCGCGCCTGGGCAGCGGGATCGACGCATCGTCGCGCGACAGGCCGAGCCGCTTCTCCTCGCGCCGCCCGAGCCAGTACGCGACGCCGAACACGAACACGAGCCCGATCGCCTGCACCGGAATCAGCGGATTGAACAGCGCCGACACCGGCAGGTGCAGCGACGCGGACGCGCGGATCATCGGCCCCGTCCACGGCAGGAAGTTGATGCCCGCGGCCATCGACACGGCGGCGGCCAGCACGCGCCGGTCCATCTTCAGCCGGTCGTACAGCGGCAGCACGGCCGGAATCGTCACGAGAAAGCAGACGGCGCCCGAGCCGTCGAGGTGGATCAGCAGCGCGAGCAGCGTCGTGCCCATCACGATGCGCGTCGGCCGCGTGCCGACCGCGCGCAGGATCCGGTCGATGATCGGGTCGAGCGTGCCGGCATCGGTGATCGTCCCGAAATAGAGGATCGCGAACACGAACATCCCGACCACGGGCGCGAGGCCCTTCAGCCCGTCGATGACGAACTTGCTGGTGTGCAGCCCGAAGCCGCCGATCAGCGACGCGGCGATCGGCACGATGATCAGCGCGACGAGCGGTGACATCCGCTTCGACAGAATCGCGGCCAGCAGCACGACGATCGTGCCAAGCCCGAGTAACGGCAGCATCCGTGTCTCCTACCTTGTCTTTTGTTGGAGACGAGCGTAAGGTCGGCGCAGCGATAGCACAATTGAAATGATTTGATCGTAGCAATCACGAATCGTTATGGATCTGAATCTTCGGGACATTCGCGCGTTCGTCACCGTCGCGCACGCCGGCAACTTCACGCGCGCGGCCGCGCGGCTGCACCTGTCGCAGCCGGCGCTGACCGTGCAGATCCGCCGGCTCGAGGAAATCGTCGGCGCGCGCCTGTTCGACCGCAACAGCCGCAGCGTCGCGCTCACGCAGACCGGGCGCGAGTTGCTGCCGCTGTTGCAACGCTCGCTCGACGACATGGAGCGCGTGCTGCGCGATGCGCGCGCGCTCGGCGAAGGCGCGAGCGGCACGGTGCGGCTCGCGTGCCTGCCGACCTTCGCATCGAGCATGCTGCCGGAGCTGATCCAGTCGTTCCGGCGCGACGTGCCGCGCGCGGGCTTCGAGATCCGCGACGGCGTCGCGAGCCTCGTCACCGCGCTCGTGCGCAACGAGGATGCCGATCTCGGGCTGACCGGCGGCGACACGTTCGATGCGTCGTTGGAAGTGCTGTATGTGGGCGCGGACCGGCTCGTCGCCGTGTGCCCGAAGGATCATCCGCTCGCGCGCAAGCGCCGCGTCGGCACCGCCGACGTCGCCGGCGTGCCGCTCGTGCTCACCGCGCAGGGCACGAGCGTGCGCAGCGTGGTCGATGCCGCGCTGGAAGCGGCCGGCTGCACGGCCGACATCGCGTGCGAGCCGACCTACATGATGACGGCCGTCGCGATGGTGCGCGGCGGCCTCGGCGTGACGATCCTGCCCGCGACCGCCCGCGAGGTGCGCGCCGAGCCCGATCTGGTCGCGAAGCCGATCGACGATCCCGCGTTCGTGCGGCCGATCGCGCTCGTCGTCAAGCGCGGGCGCACGCTGCCGCGCGTCGCGCAGGCGTTCGCCGACCTCATGCTGGCGGAATTGAAAAAACGCGCGTGACGCGCGGTTCCCACATCGGGACGGTTCGCGCGTCGCTTACTTACCGCGCGTCCGGGTCGACGTGCAGCGATTCGCCGATCGCATAGAAATTGCCGCCCGCGATGTAGTGCAGGCTGCGCAGCGCGGGATCGGCCGATTCGAAATACCAGTGGCCGTCGCGGAACACGCGCGTGTCGGACCACGCGGCGACCACCTCGCCGATGAACAGGTCGTAGGTCTGCTGGTTGTGCGGCTCCGGAATCAGCCTGCACGCGAGCCAGCCCGAGCAGCCGGCGACGAACGGCAGGTCGTGGCCGTCGACGTCGAACAGCGTGACGCCCGCCTCGCGCAGCTTGTCGGGCCGCTCGGCAAGGCTGTGGCTGCCGACCGCATGCGTGAGCCGCAGTTGCGCGGCCGTCGGCACCTGGATCACGAACGTGCCGCTGCGCTCGACGAGCTCGCGTGTCTTCGCGGATTTGTCGAGCACGACCGTCAGCTTCGGCGGCAGGAAGTCCAGCGCGCACGCCCACGCGGCGGCCATCACGTTGTCGACGCCGTCGTGGCGGGCCGACACGAGCACGGTCGGGCCGTGATTGAGGAGACGGTAGGCTTTGTTCAGCGCCACCGGCGCGATGTGACTGTTCATACGGGCTCCCTGGAGAACGGCGCGCACGGACGGAGGCCGTGCGGCGCGGCGCCGGCCGTCGCACCTGCGCGCGGCCGGATCCGAGGCCGCATTCTCGCACCCGATTTCGGTCGGCGCAGGCGCCGCGGCAGGTCACTTCGCGAACAGTTGGCCGATGTCGCGAAACGCCTTGAACTCGAGCGCATTGCCGCACGGATCGAACAGGAACATCGTCGCCTGTTCGCCGACCTGCCCCTGGAACCGCACATACGGCTCGATCACGAACGTCACGCCGAACGAACGCAGCCGCTGGGCCAGCGCCTCCCAGCTTGCCCAGTCGAGCACGATCCCGAAATGCGGCACCGGCACGTCGTGGCCGTCGACCGCATTCGTATGCGCGCTTTCCTGCGACGCGGTTTTCGGATGTTCGTGGATCACGAGCTGATGGCCGTAGAAGTTGAAGTCGACCCACTGCGCGCTCGAGCGCCCCTCTTCCAGCCCGAACACGCGGCCGTAGAAATCGCGCGCGGCCGGCAGGTCGTGGACGGGAATCGCCAGGTGAAACGGGGAAAGACTCATGATGGCCTCGTGAAGGAGCGCTCGCGGGGCGCGAGGACGGCACCATGGTAGACAAGCCCGGACAAAAATTAAATCAATATAAAATTGGCTGATTCACAAACGGAATTGATGAATGATCCGCGAACTGAAAACCCTCGTCGCCGTCGCCCGGGAAGGCACCTTTGCCGCCGCCGGCAACCGTATCGGGCTCACGCAGGCGGCCGTGAGCGCGCAGATGCAGCGCCTCGAAGCCGAACTCGGCTTCGCGTTGTTCGACCGGCAAGGGCGATCGGCGCGGCTCAACGAAATGGGTCATCACGTGCTGGACCAGGCGCAGACGCTGATCGGCCTGTACGAGAACCTGAGTTCGACCGCGCCCGGCTCGCCGGCCGCCGTGCGCGTGACGATCGGCGCGATCGCATCGGTGCAGAGCGCGCTGCTGCCGGCCGCGCTGGCCGATTTCCATCGCCGGCACCCCACATGCCGGACGCGCGTGATACCGGGGCTGTCGATCGAGCTGGTCAACCGGGTCGACGCGGGCGAGATCGACATGGCCGCGATCATCCGGCCGCCGTTTGCGCTGCAGAGCGACCTGCACTGGACGACGCTCGCACAGGAACCGTTCCGGCTGATCGTGCCGCGCGGCGTGAAGGGCAAGGACTGGGCCGCCCTGCTCGCGAGCGAGCCGTTCGTGCGCTACGATCGCGCGTCGTTCGGCGGCCGCCAGGTCGACCGCTTTCTGCGCAAGATGCACATCGCGGTGCGCGACACCTGCGAACTCGACGAGCTCGACGCGATCGTCAAGCTGGTCGAGAACGGCATCGGCGTCGCGATCGTGCCGCAAACCGCCGTGTATCGCCGCTGGCCGGCCGGCGTGCGCGCGATCGACCTCGGGCATCACACGTTCCATCGCGACATCGGCCTCGTGCATCGCGCGCGGCGCACGATGTCGGAACCCGCGCAAACGCTGGCGCAACTGATCGAGGCGGCGTCGCGGCGACGCTCGCCGCCGCAAGCCGCATGATCGACGCGTGGCGGCCCGGCGGCGAATGGGCAAGCCGCGATGTCGTCCGCCCGGCGCGAATTGCCCGCCTTTATCACATTCATTCCGGCCACGCCAATTCAATCCGTTAAATAACGATTTGACGAAAAAATAACAATGTCGGCAACGGGGAAATTCAACCGAAAAGCGCGTCGAATTATCACGAGACACGCAAAACGCAATGACGAACGCCCGAAATTCGCCGCCTATTGATACACAACGGTCAATAATCCAAATCCCTCAATGGTGAATTTCCTGGAAAAGCCATGTCTTCACCAGGCCACAATAGAGAATTTCATTTTTGCGGTTTTATCGCGGCTCTGTAGTCTCCTGCCATTCCGGATCACGAACCCACACCAATGCGCAAGGAGAATGAAATGAAACGCACGACCCTCTCGCTGATTTCGCTCGCATCGTTCGCGGCGATGCCCGTCGCGCATGCACAGTCGAGCGTCACGCTGTACGGCGTGATCGACACGTCGATCACCTATGTGAACCATGCACAAGGCAAGGACAACGCGTGGATGCTCGGCAACAGCAGCGCGGGCAACCTCGCCGGCAGCCGCTGGGGCGTGAAAGGCACCGAGGATCTCGGCGGCGGGCTGAAGGCGCTGTTCCAGCTCGAGAACGGCTTCGACCCGAGCAACGGCCGGCTGGGCCAGGGCAACCGCCTGTTCGGCCGGCAGGCCTTCGTCGGGCTGGCGAGCGACCGCTACGGCACGCTCACGTTCGGCCGCCAGTACGACCCGCTCATCGATCTCGTGCAGGGCATCACCGCCGACAACTATCTGGGCAGCGCGTTCGCGACGCCGGGCGACGTCGACAACTACGACAACAGCTTCCGCGTCGACAACGCGGTGAAGTACACGTCGGCCGTCTATTCGGGCCTGCAGTTCGCGGCGATGTATTCGTTCGGCGGCATCGCCGGCAGCACCGGCGCCGCGCAGTCGTACTCGGCCGCCGTGTCGTACAACAACGGGCCGTTCAGCGTCGCGGGCGGCTACTTCCACGCGACCAACAGCCCCGCGTCGAGCGGCGTGCGCAACGGCTGGACGAGCTCGTCGGACGGCACGTTCGACGGCCCGATCAACAACGGCTACGCGAGCGCCCATTCGATCGGCATCGCGCGCATCGCGGGCCAGTACGTCGCCGGCCCGTTCACGTTCGGCCTCGGCTACAGCAACGCGCAGTACCGCCGCGACGCCAGCTCGGTGTTCGGCTCGAACGAGCACTACAACACGGGGCAAGGCTTCGTGAACTACCAGGCGACGAATGCGCTGCTCGTCGGCGTCGGCTACAGCTACACGCGCTCGGGCGGCGACACGTCGGCGACCTATCACCAGGTATCGGCCGGAGCCGACTACAACCTGTCGAAGCGCACCGACGTCTACCTGACCGCCGCGTACCAGCACGCGAGCGGCCAGACCGGCGACGGCAAGGGCGGCTCGATGGCCGCGCAGGCATCGATCGGCTCGTACGGTTATGCGGGCACGAGCTCGCAGACGATGGTCAACCTCGGCCTGCGTCACCGTTTCTGATCGCGATACGGCAGGACGGCCGGCCGCGCGCGGCGCGACCGGCCGAATCCGCATTGCGCAAACGGCGGCTTCGGCCGCCAATTTTTTATCGCTTTCCATCGCACGGCCGCCGGCCGATTGTCCCTGTCGCGCCGCTTATCGCCGGCTTTACCACGCGCTCACGCAGCACGTCAGGTTTCCATCGCCGCCGTTGCATTCGCATTCGCGCACGCATTCGCACAATTTCCGGCCATTTTTACCGATCATGCATCGTCCCGGCCGCTGATCCGGCGCGATAAAAATGCCCGGCGAACGCGCGGGCAAATGCAAAGGAAAGTTTGACGCGAACCATTTGCCCGCCTGCTATGGCACACTTCGCGTCTGCGTAATTTCCTTGCACCGGGCGGCCGGATTCCGCCCCATCCTGCCATGCCGCGTCATACTTCTCGCCCGCTCGGTCGCGCCACGCCGACCATCGCCTCGACGATCGCGCTCTCCTGCGCGCTCTGCGGCGTCGCGCGGGCCGACTGCCTGGACGACGCGGCCGCGTTCCAGCACGTGAGCGTCAGCCTGATGCGCGGCATCGCGCAGGTCGAATCGGGAATGAATCCGAACGCGGTCAACACCAATACCAACGGCACGGTCGACATCGGGCTGATGCAGATCAACAGCACGTGGCTGCCGACGCTCGCGCGCGAAGGCATCACGCGGGAAAGCCTGTTCGATGCGTGCACGAACGCGTATGTCGGCGCGTGGATCCTGTCGCAGAACATCCGCCAGCTCGGCCCCAACTGGAACGCGATCGGCGCGTACAACTCCGCGTCGCCCGACAAGCGCCTCGCGTATGCGCGCAAGGTCTATGATGCAATCCGGACCATGCCGGATTCGCCGGATACTCCCATGCCCATCCTTCCACCGTCCTTCACGCCGCCGCAACAGGCGCAGACGTACAACCCGTTCGCGAGCCTGAGCGTGTCGGCGCCGCCCGTCACGCGCGCACGCACGATATCGCCGGCCTCGCCGCCTCCGCCGCCGCAGGGCGGCCCCGCCGGCCCGGCCGGTACGTACAACTTCGGATGGACGGTCACCGGCGCCGACCAGGCCAAGCCGACCCAGGTGTTCGACGACGGCGCACGGGTCTACGTGCAGTTCAGCGACATGAAACACGTGCCTGCGATCTTCACCGAAACGTCGGCCGGGCGCGTGCTGATGTCGTGGGAGCTGCAGTTTCCGTATGCCGTCGTGACGCGTCCGGCGCAAACGTTGATCTTCCAGCTCGGGCCGTTCGAAGCGCGCGCGCAGCGAGGGGCGGCGGCCGCCGGCATGACCGCGCAGGCCGGGACGGCGGGCACGGCAACGGGCGGGGCATCGAAGAAATCGGCCAGTGCGGCCGCGAACGCGGCGACGAACGCGGCGCCCAATACGGCCGCGAAACGCACGGCCTCGGCGGATGCGCTGTGGTACGTGAATACGCCGTCGACGTCGGGCACGGCGGCAGCCTCGCCTTCGACCGCGAATATTCCCGCCACGCTGCCGACGGCCATCACGTCGAACACGCCGCCGCCCGCGCCGGCTCAGGCACCGGCCGCTCAGCCGTCGCGCGCCAGCGCGGACGCGCTGTGGTACATCTCGAAGTGACGCGCGTCCGACCGCACGCGCATCGCGGCGATCATGGGCTCGCGGTCGGCCGCGGTTCGGGCGCGTTCATGCCGTCCACCCATTGCAGCTCGGCCGTGCCGTTCTGCCTGAAATACACGCGCAGATAACGCGACGTCGACGATTCCGGCTGCGGAATCGTCACACGCCCTCACCCGCGCCGCACCCAGATCACCTTGCCGTCGCGAATGCCGAGATTGCGGCGCTCCTCGCGATAGTCCATCGTGCCCGGCAACGACTTGCCGTCGCGCTCGAGCACGCGCCACAGGCAACCGTCGAGCAGCGCGGCCGCATCGGTTTCGGTCTTGCCGACCAGCGCGTCATCCGGCGTGGCGTCCGCCTTGCACGCCGGCGCGCCGCCCGGCTGCGCGGGAATCGTCGCCGCGCCGCCGGCGGTGGCGTTGCGGTGCTGCGTGTTCATGTCTGCACATCCTGCAAAAGTTGCGCTCGCAACGAGTGCAACGAGCATCGCGATCGTGTTCTTCATCGGTTTCTCCCTGTCTCGGCCCGGCGCAGCAGGTGCAGGATGCGCGAACATACCGGGCGTTGGATTCATGATTGGTTGTGCGCGCCATCGCGCCAGTCAAGCATTGTATTGCGCGACCCATTCGAGTCGAACCGGCTCCGCGCCACCGCCTCGACCGTAGCCGAAGCCGAAGCCGAAGCCGAAGCCGAAGCCGCCTTCATGTTACCGCACCGATCCGCGGCGCAGTCATGCTGCCCGTACCGGGAGCAGGCGAATCATGGGCCGGTCAGAACTTGTACGTCACGCCGGCCAATCCGTAGTAGTTGCTGCGCGTCTGCACGATCGGGCTGTCGCCGTAGCGTCCGAGCAGCCGCGTGAAGCCGCTGGTCGCATGCGCGGACCAGTGTCGCGACACGCTCCAGTTCCACGCGAGCGACAGCGTTGCGCTATCGACCCCGCCGCTCGTCGAATACGGGCTGAAGCCGCTCGCCGCCGACTGCGCGTCGGTCACGCCATAGAACGTCTGCATGTAGCGCCCCGTGCCGGCATGCACGCTGCCGGTCACGACAATATCGTGACGACCGGCCTTGAACACCGGCACCGCGAGATCGACATGGCCGGACAAGCCGCGCGACGTATGCGTGACCGGTGCATCGATAGTGACGCTCAGTTCGCCGCCATCGAGCAGTTGCACGCCCGCACGCATGCCGACAAGCACCGAACCGGGGATCCGGCCCATCCCCTTCAGGTGATCCGAACCCGCCAGGTCGAAACGGTTTTCGTCGGAACGGCCAGCGGAATAGCCGAGCGCCGCCGACACGAACGCCCCGTTCGGCAGGTTCAACCGGTAGCCGGCACCGGCCGCCGTGTCGATGAAGAAGCCGTTGCCGAACATCGCGGAGAACGACGGCGCGACGACGGCGCGATACTGGTTGCTGCCCTGGTAGCGCGGGGAAAAACCGCCGCCAAGCGATATCGCGTACTGGTTTTCGGCGTGGGCAACGGCAGCCAGGGTCAGGCCGGCAAGCGGCATGCAATAGCGCAACGAGCGCAGCGAGCGGAGGGATGGACTCACGATGTCGATACAAGAGTGACGGAGCCCGAAGTCTAGATACGACGGCGCGGCGGCACTGTCCTGAATCTGCGGCAAATGTGTGCTCAATTGTGATCGTTTGTTCCCGATTGTCGTATCGCGGCCCCGGCGGCGGCAACGCCGGATAGAATTCGCGGACCGCGTTCATCAGCATGAAAACGCTGAACGCGCGCATCCGACGAGACCATGAATGACAATCCGCTTAAATACCGTGTCCTTCTGATCGAGGACGACGACCGCCTCGCGCAGCTCGTGCGCGAATACCTCGACGGTTATGAATTCGCGGTGACGGTCGTGCGGCGCGGCGACCTCGCGGTCGCGGCGGTGCGCGAGCACCGGCCGGCCCTCGTGATACTCGACCTGATGCTGCCGAACCTCGACGGGATGGAGGTCTGCCGGCGCATTCGCGCGTTCACCAACGTGCCCGTGCTGATCCTCACCGCGCGCGCCGACGTGTACGACCAGGTCGCGGGCCTCGAAACCGGCGCCGACGACTACGTGACCAAGCCGATCGAGCCGCGCGTGCTCGTCGCCCGCGCCCGTGCGCTGTTGCGCCGCGCACAGCCCGCCGCGGCCGAACCGGCGGCCGACACGCAGCCGCACGCCCTCGTGTTCGGCGAGCTCACGATCTCGCCGCCGAACCGCACGGTCACGTGGCGCGGCGAACTCGTCGACCTGAAGACCACCGAGTTCAACCTGCTGCTGATCCTCGCGCGAGCGGCAGGCACCGTGCTGAGCCGCGACGACATCCTGAAGCAGCTGCGCGGCATCGAATTCGACGGGCTCGACCGCTCGGTCGACTCCGGCATCTCGAAGCTGCGCCGGCGCTTCGAGGACGCCTCGTCGGAGCCGCACCGGATCAAGACGATCTGGGGCCGCGGCTATCTGTTCAGTCCTTCCGCGTGGGACGAGTAAATGCTGCGCCCGTTGATCAAGCTGTATCTCATCGTGATCGTGTGCTGCGCCGCATCGATCATGTTGATTCAATACTCGTTCAACCGAATCTTCTACGAGCGTGTGGCCCAGGCGCAGCGCGATTCGTTGACCACGTATGCGTTCGTGCTGAACGACTACCTCGAACGCCATCCCGGAGCGAAACGCACGCTCGCGCTGCGTGAACTCGCGCAGCACGGCAACGAGCGATTCGGTTTCGTGACGATGGCCGATGCGCGCAGCCAGTTGAGCGGCGCGCCGCTACGCGATCTCGATGCGGGCAGGATAGCGATCAGCTACGATCGCATGCATTACTACATGCCGATGGGGGATGGCTCGGTCCTGCATGCGAGCCCGACCCCGCCCGCCGACCTCGACATCAGGATTTACGCATACGCAGTGGTCGCGCTCGCGGCGCTGTTCGCGGTCGCGCTCTGGACGTCGTATCACTGGCGCGACCTGCGCCGGCTGCAGAATGCCGCACGTGCGTTCGGCGCGGGCGACCTCGCGACGCGCGTGAAGCTGTCGAGTCGCTCGAACATCTACGAGCTGTCGCAGCAGTTCAACGACATGGCCGCGCGCATCGAGGCGTCGATCAAGCAGCAGCGCGAAATGATGCACGGCATCTCGCATGAACTGAAAACGCCGCTCGCCCGACTCGAATTCGGGCTCGCGCTGCTCGCCGACGCCGACGAAACGGGCCGGATGCGCGAGCGCCGCGACGCGCTGCGGCGCGACGTGCGCGAACTCGACGAGCTCGTCACCGAGCTGCTGACGATCGGCCGGCTCGAACAGGGGGCGAGCGAACTCACGCCGATGGAAGTCGACGTCGACGCGCTGATCGACAGCGTCGCCGGCAACGTCGCGGACGACATCGCCGATCGCGGCATCGCGCTCGACGTGTCGACGCTCGATGCGCCCGCGACCCATGTCTGCGATCCAAAGCTCGTCGCCCGCGCGCTGCTGAACCTGATTCGCAACGGCGCGCGCTATGCGTCGCGCAAGGTCGTGCTGGCCGCCACGCGAGACCGGTCCGGCGCGCTCGTGCTGAGCGTCGACGACGACGGCCCCGGCATTCCGGCCGCCGAACGTGCCCGCGTGTTCGAGCCGTTCCAGCGGCTGGACTCGAGCCGCGACCGGCAGACCGGCGGCTTCGGGCTCGGGCTCGCGATCGTGCGGCGCGTCGCGCAGGTGCACGGCGGCGACGTGCGGCTCGAGGATTCGCCGCTCGGCGGCGCGCGCTTCGTGATCACGCTGCCCGTGCGCGCGCTGCCTGACACGCTCTTCGACGTCGCGCAGGGCGCGGCGAGCACGCACGCCGACGCGCGGCGCCGCAGCGGCGCGGGTGCGGTCATCCCGCTTCGATAAAACACGCGGCGCGGTCGGCCTGCCCCGCCCGACCGCGCCGCCGCTCAGCGCTGACGCAGCAGCGCGACGAAGAACAGACTGCCGAACAGCGCGGTCACGATGCCGATCGGCAGATCCTCCGGCGCCGCGAGCGTGCGCGCGGCGACATCGGCCCACACGAGCAGAATCGCGCCCGCGAGCGCGGCGACCGGCAGCAGCCGGCCGTGCTCGGCGCCGACGACGCGACGGCACAGATGCGGCGTCACGAGCCCGACGAAGCCGATCGCGCCGCTCACCGCGACCATCGCGCCCGTCGCGAACGACGCGACGACGAACACCTCGCGCCGCATCCGTGCGCTCGGCACGCCGAGCGACGCGGCGGCGACGTCGCCCGACATCAGCGCATTCAGTTCGCGCCGGCGCGCATGGAGCGCGCCGACGGCGAGCACCGCGCACACGGCCGGCACCGGCAGCAGGTCCCAGCGCGCGAGCCCGACGCCGCCGAGCATCCAGAACAGCACCGACGAAGCGGCGCGCTGGTCGCCGAGATACAACAGCAGGTTGCCGAACGCGGCCATCATGAACGACACCGACACGCCCGCGAGCAGCAGCCGGTCCGATTCGAGCCGGCCGCTCCGGTAAGCGAGCGCGACCACGCACGCGGTGGCCGCGAGCGCCCCCGCAAAGGCGGCGGCCGACAGCGTGAACGGGCCGAACGCCGCGCCGGCCACCACCGTGACCGCGACCGCGCCGAGCATCGCGCCCGCGCTCACGCCGAGCAGATGCGGATCGGCCAGGCGGTTCGCGGTCGCCGCCTGCAACGCGACGCCGACCGTCGCCAGCGTCGCGCCGACGATCGCGGCCAGCAGCGCACGCGGCATCCGGATCAGCCACACGATGCTGTCGTCGCCCGCTGCCGCGGCGAACGCGTCGGCGCCGCCGAACGCCGACGCGACGTGCGCGGCGACGATCCGCACCGCGGCCGGCATTGCGATCGGCGCCGGGCCGAACGCGGCCGACAGGACGATCGACGCGATCAGCAGCACGGCCAGCGCCGGCAGCACCATGCGCATGCGAGGCCGCGCCGCCCGCCCGCGCACGCTCATCGCGCCGCTCCGGCAAATGCGGCCGGATACAGCGCGCGTGCGAGCGTCTCGACGGCCGCGACGTTCTCGGGGCCCGGCGTCGCGGCATCGTACGGAATCACGACGAAGCGCCGGTCGCGGATCGCGGCCACGCGCGCGAGCGCCGGCTGGCTCGACAGGAACTGCTGCTTCTGCGCGGCCGTGACCGCCGAATAGTCGACGATCACGATCACCTGCGGATCGCGCGCGACCACGCTTTCCCAGCTCACCTGCGTCCAGCTGCGCGGCAGGTCGTCCATCACGTTGCGTGCGCCCGCCGCCGCGAGCAGCGCGGTCGGCATCGCGAGCCCGCCTGCCGTCATCGGCTTGTCGGTGCCGCTGTCGTACACGAACACGCGCACTGGCGCCGGGCGCCCGATCGCACGCGACACCGCCGCGAGCCGCGCGCGCATCGCGGCGACGACCTGCGCGGCGCGCGCATCGACGCCGAAGATCCGGCCGAGATTGGTCAGGTCGCGGAACACGTCGTCGAACGATGCGGCCGACTGCTTCATCACGTGCGAACACGATTCGGTCAGTTCGTACGTGCGGATACCGAACGGCGCGAGCGTCGCCGGCGTCACCGGCCCGCCGACATGCATCCCGTAGTTCCAGCCGGCGAGATAGAAGTCGGCGCGCGCGGCGGCCAGCACTTCCAGCGACGGATACTGGCTCGCCAGTTCGGGCACGCCGCGCAATGCGTCGCGTACGCGCGCGGTGCCCGTCTTCCAGCCGCCGATGCCCGTATAGCCGACGAGCCGGTCCTTCAGGCCAAGCACGAGCATCATCTCGGTCAGGTTCACGTCGTTGCTCACCGCACGCCGTGGCGCGCGCTCGAACGTCACGTCGCGGTCGCAACTGCGCACGGTGACCGGATAGGCGAGCGCGTGAGCGGCCGCGCAGCCGAGCACGGCGGCGGCAAGCAGCCGGCGGGACACCAAGGATAAGAGGGGAAACGGCATGGCGGTCATTCCGGATGAAGCGGCGTGATGCGCGGGCGGCCCGTGACGGGATGGCGATCGACGAGCGCGGCGACGCCGAACACGTCGCGCAGCAGCGCTTCGGTGAGCACGTCGTCCGGCGCGCCGGACGCGACGACGCGGCCGTGCGCGAGCACATGGAGCCGGTCGCAATACGCGGCCGCGAGATTGAGGTCATGAATCGTCGCGAGCGTCGCGATGCCGAGGCGGCGCACGCGCGCGAGCAGTTCGAGCTGGTGACGCAGGTCGAGATGGTTGGTCGGTTCGTCGAGCAACAGCAGTTCGGGCTGCTGCGCGAGCGCGCGAGCCAGCAGCGCGCGCTGCTTCTCGCCGCCCGACAGCGACGCGAAGCGCTGGGCGCGACGCTCGACGAGGCCGACGTCGTGCAGCGCGGAGTCGACGATCCGGCGATCGTCGGCCGATTCCGCATCGAACGCCCGCTTGTGCGGCGTGCGGCCCATGCCGACCAGTTCGTCGACCGTCAGCCCGAAATCGTCCGGCGTTTCCTGCTGCAGCACCGCGATGCGCCGCGCGACCGCGCGCGGCCGCATGCGCCACACGTCCTCGGCGTCGAGCGCGACGCGACCCGCGTCGGGCCGCGCGTAGCGGAACACGCAGCGCAGCAGGCTCGTCTTGCCGCTGCCGTTCGGGCCGACCAGCCCGACGAATTCGCCTTCGGCCACCGTCAGCGTCACCGAATCGAGCACGTCGACCGCGCCGCCGGGAGACCAGCGCACGCGTTCGATGTCGAGCATGTGGGTGACGGCACGCATGTCGTGCCGGCCTAGAAGCGCATCGTCGCGACGAGCTCCGCCGAGCGCGACGGGCCGAGCAGCCATTGCTCGCCGCCGTTCGACGTCGTCACCGCGTACGTGCGGTTCGCGAGATTGCGCAGCGTCAGCGCGAGCTCGGTGCGCGACGTCGGCTGCCAGCGCAGCGACGCATCGAACACCGTATACGACGGCACCTGTATGCGATTGGCGTCGTCGCCGTAGGTCGGGCCGACGTAGCGCACGCCCGCATTCGCCTGCCAGCGCTCGGCGAACGCCCAGCCGAGCCACAAGTTCGCGGTCCGCTGCGGCACGCCGGTCGGCACGTTGCCGGCCCGCGACACCGTCGCGCCGCCGGCCGTCTGGTTGAATGCGTCGTAGCGCGCACGCAGCAGCGCGACGTTCGCATCGACCGTCCAGCCGTGCGGCAGCCGCGCGCCGCCCGTCAGCTCGACGCCGCGCGACGATTGCCGGCCAACCTGCTGGCGCAGCGCCGGATTGAACGGATCGGTGCTGAGCAGGTTGCGCTTCGTGATGTCGTACACGGCGAACGTCCAGTACGCGCGACCGTCGAGCAGCGTCTGCTTGAGGCCGGCTTCCCACTGTTCGCCGGTCGCGAGCCGGTAGCCCGCCTGCGACGCCGACAGCGTCAACAGCGAGCCGACACCCTCCGCGCCCGTCGTGTACTGCGCATACGCGCTGAACGTCGGTGCGATGTCGAACACGAAACCGGTGCGCCAGCCGACGTTCGCGAATCGCTTGTCGAAGCGCGCGCCGGTCGCGGCCTGCTCGCGGCTGAACGCGATGTGGTCGTAGCGCAGGCCGCTCACCCACGCGAGCCGCGGCAGCACCTCGAGCCGGTTCTCGGCGAATACCGCCGCCTGCCGCGCGCTGGTGCCGAACTGCGGCACGGTCGGGTCCGGGCTCGTGAATACGCCGGGATCGAAGCCGTGCGCCGGTACCGTCGTTTCGCCGCCGTACGGCGAATTGTTGATGCCGCTGAACGTGGTCTGGCTGAACTCCGTGCCGACGACGAAACGGTTCGCGCGACCGAACAACATGCCGTCGAAGCGCGCGCTCAGCCGGTCGCCGATCTGTCGCTGATGGTGGCCGATGTCGAGATAGTCGCCGCGCGTGACACGTCCCGTCGCGCGGTCCAGCACATACGATTCGGCATTGCGCCAGTGGCGGTTCGAGGTCAGGTAGTAGAGCTGGTTGTCGATCGTCACGCCGGCCGCGGGCCGGTAGCTGGCCGACAGGCGCGTCCACTGGTCGTAGTACGAAATCGTCGCGTCACCGACCGTGTAGTTCAGCTTGCGCAGCGACGGATCGAGCACGCCGTTCGGCGCGGGCACGCCATAGTACGTCGCGGGCATCTGGCGCCCGTAGTCGTACTCGAGCGTCAGCGTGAGCCGGGGGCTCACGTCGACTGTCAGCGCGCCGCCGATGGCCGTCGTATGCGTATCGGCCCGCTCGGCGAGACCGTTCGCGCGCGCATCGCTCGCGTAGAAGCGGTACGACAGCCGCGGGCCGAGCGCACCCGTCGTATCGAACGCGAAGCGCTTCGCGCCGTCGGGGCCGACGCCGGCCTGCAGCGTCGTCTCGCGCGCGCGCCGAGGCCGCTTCGGCACCACGTTCACGACCCCGCCGATCGCCCCTTCGCCGTACAGCACCGATGCCGGCCCGCGCAGCACCTCGATGCGCGCGACCGACCACGTGTCGAACGGAAACGTGATCGTGCCGGCCGCCGGCATCAGCCGCACGCCGTCGAGCAACATCGTCACCGATTCCTGCCCGCTGAAGCCGCGCACGCTCGATGCGGTGCCACCGGTGCCCGGTGCGATCGCGCTCGCAAAGCCGGCCGTGCGCGTGACCGCGTCGAGCACGGTGCGATCGCCGCGTGCTTCGATCGTATCGGCCGTGACGGTTTCGACGCTCGCGGGCGTGTCGAGGCTCGCGAGCCCGAGCCGCGAGCCCGTTTCGAGCGGTTGCGTCAGCGGGTCGGCCGGTGCGGACGAAGCCGTGACGCTGATCGCCGGCAGCGCGTGCCGGTCGTCCGGCGCCGATGCGGCGGCTTCGGCGGCCAGCGCGCCGGTGGTCGCGATCGCGCAGCCGACCAAGGTCGTGCAACCGCGTGCCGCGCGCGTGCGCCAGGCGCTCGCGTTCCGGCGCGGCGCGGCATGGCGCCGCGCCCCGCGCGCCGGGGTGTGTCCGATTCTCGTCACGTCGTATCGATCTTCGCAGGATGTCGTCGCACGCGAGCGGCCCGGGCAGCCCGCCCGGCCGGCGACGAAAACCTCGGATGATACAATATATCAACTTGATTCGTCAGGATTTTGACAGCTTGGGTTGCCGCTCCGCGCGTCTGTGGCGGGAAACCGAACGGCATCCGCGGCTTGTCGGCCTGCGGCCCGTTGCACGCTAGCGCGTGTTCCCGCTCACCCGCCGGTCTTGAACGCCGGCAACTGCTGCCCGAGCCGTACGCCCATTTCCGCGCCGAGCGCCTGCAGCGCATTGAACGGCCGGATCATCACCTCGAATTCGACGATCCGCCCTTCGTCGTCGAAGCGGATCATGTCGATCCCCTTCAGCGCCTTGTCGCCGACGGTCGCGTCGAACTCGAGCACGACGCTCTTGCCGTCGTCGGTCGAGAACTGGCGGCAATACGTGAAATTCTCGAGGATCGTGATCACCGTGCGCAGCGCCATCAGCAGCGCGGGCGCCGGCCCGTACGGCTTGAACGCCATCGGCGAACGGAACACGGCGTCCGGATGGACGATCGATTCCAGCGCGCCGAAATCCTTGCGCTCGACCATCGCGTGCCACGCGTCGAGCGATTTCGCGACGGCGGGATGAACATTCAGCAGTGAGTGCGTCATCGCGGTCTCCAGTAACGTAGTTGGATCGAATGGAAACGAGTCGGTATCAAAGCGTCGCGGCCAGCGTCGTGCCCTGGTGAATCGCGCGCTTCGCATCGAGCTCGGCGGCCTCGTATGCGCCGCCGATCAGATGCACGCGGCATCCGGCGGCTTGCAGTTGCTCCGCCAGCTCGCGCGACGGCTCCTGCCCCGCGCAGATCACGACGTTGTCCACCGGCAGCGTCTGCTCGACGCCGTCGATCGTCACGTGGAAACCGTCGTCGTCGATGCGGCGGTACGTGACCGCCGACGACATCCCGACGCCGCGCGCCTTCAGCGCCGCGCGGTGAATCCATCCGGTGGTCTTGCCGAGCCCGTCGCCGACTTTCGACGCCTTGCGCTGCAGCAGGTGCACGTGCCGCGCCGCCGGCTCGGGCCGCGCGGCGCCGAGCCCGCCCGCGGTCGCATACGTACTGTCGACACCCCATTCGCTGAAGAAACGGTCGGCATCGACGCGCTCGCCGCCGTCGCGATGAACGAGATATTCGGCGACGTCGAAGCCGATCCCGCCCGCGCCGACGATCGCGACGCTGTGGCCGACGGCCTTGCCGTCGCGCAGCACGTCGAGATAGCCGAGCGCCTTCGGATGGTCGATGCCTTCGATCGGCGGTGTACGCGGCACGATGCCCGTCGCGATCACCACTTCGTCGAATTCGCGTTGCAACAGCATCTCGGCGCTCGCACGCGTATTGACGTGCAGCGTGATGCCGCGCAGCTCGATCTGCCGGCGGAAGTAGCGCAGCGTCTCGTTGAACTCTTCCTTGCCGGGCACCTTCTTCGCGAGGTTGAACTGGCCGCCGATCTCGGCGCCGGCCTCGTACAGCGTGACCGCGTGACCGCGTTCGGCCGCCGTGACCGCGAAGCCGAGGCCCGCCGGCCCCGCGCCGACCACCGCGATCCGCTTGCGCCGCGGCGCGGGACGAATCACGAGCTCGGTTTCATGGCACGCACGCGGGTTCACGAGGCACGACGTGATCCTGCCGCTGAACGTATGGTCGAGACACGCCTGGTTGCAGCCGATGCACGTGTTGATCTCGTCCGCGCGCCCTTCCCGCGCCTTGCGGACGAATTCGGCATCGGCAAGGAACGGCCGCGCCATCGACACCATGTCGCAATAGCCGTCGGCGAGCAGTTGCTCGGCGACTTCCGGCGTGTTGATCCGGTTGGTCGCGACGAGCGGAATGCCGACCTGGCCCATCAGTTGCCGCGTCACCCACGCATACGCGGCGCGCGGCACCTTGGTCGCGATGGTCGGAATGCGCGCCTCATGCCAGCCGATACCGGTGTTGAGGATCGTCGCGCCGGCCGCCTCGATCGCCCGCGCGAGCCGGATCACCTCGTCGAGCGTCGAGCCGCCTTCGACGAGATCGAGCATCGACAGCCGGTAGATGACGATGAACTTCGCGCCGACGCGCTCGCGCACGCGCCGCACGATCTCGACCGCGAAGCGGACGCGGTTGTCGTACGCACCGCCCCACGCATCGTCGCGATGGTTCGTGCGCGCGGCGATGAATTCGTTGATCAGGTAGCCCTCGGAGCCCATGATCTCGACGCCGTCGTAGCCCGCATGCTGCGCGAGCGCCGCGCATCGCACGAAATCGGCGATCGTCTCGTCGACCTCGTCGCTCGTCAACGCATGCGGCGTGAACCGGTTGATCGGCGCCTTCAGCGCGCTGGGCGCCGCGAGCGCCGGGTGATACGCATAGCGCCCGAAATGCAGGATCTGCAACGCGATCCTGCCGCCTTCCGCGTGCACCGCGCGCGTCACGACGCGATGGCGTTCGGCGTCCGCTTCGGTCGTCAGCATCGCGCCGCCGGGCGCCGGGCGGCCACGCTCGTTCGGCGCGAAGCCGCCCGTGACGATCAGGCCGGCCTCGCCCCGTGCGCGCTCCGCATAGAACGCCGCCATCCGCTCGAAGCCGTTCGGCGCTTCCTCGAGGCCGACGTGCATCGACCCCATCAGCACGCGGTTCCGGAGCGACGTGAAGCCGAGTTCGAGCGGGGTCGTCAAATGCGGATAACGGGAGGTCATCGGGAGCGTCTCCAATTTTTATGCAACAAGTTGCATGGATGGTAGCTCGCCGCCCTCGTTTATGCAACATGTTGCATAAACAGAGTCCCGTCGTTTGTGCCGTGGCCCCGATATGGCAAGATGCAGGCCATTGCGCAGCCTCCTTCGATCCGACATGTCCCTGCCTCACGCGCTTCTCACCGCCCTCGCCGAACGTCCCGGTTCGGGGTCCGAGCTCGCCGATCGTTTCGATCGCTCGATCGGCTACTTCTGGCAGGCGACGCATCAGCAGATCTATCGCGAACTCGGGCGTCTCGAGCAAGCGGGCTGGATCGAATCGCTGCCGGCCGAATCCGGTCGCGGCCGCAAGCGCGCGTACCGGATCCTGCCGGCCGGCAAGAAGGAATTGCGGCGCTGGATCGCCGAACCGGAAGATCCGACGCCGTTGCGCGAAGCGTTGATGGTGCGCCTGCGCGCGGAAGCCGTGCTCGGGCCGGCCGGCCTCGAGGACGAGATCCGGCGGCGCATCGCGCTGCATCAGGAAAAGCTCGACCTGTATCTGCAAATCGAGGCGCGTGATTTTTTGGCGGCCGGCGATCCGGCGGCCGGCGACCCGGCGGCCGGCGCTCCGGCGGCCGGCGAGTCACGCACGAAGCGCCTGCAGCATCTGGTGCTGCAGGCCGGCATCGCGAACGAGCGGTTCTGGGTCGAGTTTTCGCAGCACGCGCTCGATACGCTGCGTCTGCCGAAGGATTGAAGCCGCGGCGGCGATTCGCTTCACCGCCGCTCGACATCGTGCGTCTGACTACATGGCGACGATGCCTTTACAACGGTCGCCCCGCGCCCGTCGTCACGAAGAACCCGCCGCGCGGCCCGCGTTGAATCGCCGCGCGGCGAAACCGGATCACGCGTCCGGGAAAATCACCACCTTGCCCTTCACCTGCCGGTTCGCCATCCGCGCGATCGCGTCGGCCGCACCGTCCAGCGACACGCGCTCGGTGATCGCGGGCCGCACCTTGCCGGCCGCGAACCATTCGGCGAGCAGCCGCATGTTCGCGGCATGCTGCGCCGGATCGCGCCGCACCGCATCGCCCCAGAACACGCCGAGAATGTCGCGCTCCTTCAGCAGCGCGAGGTTCAGCGCGATCTTCGGAATCTCGCCGGCCGCGAAGCCGACCACGAGAAACCGGCCGCGCCACGCGGTCGCACGCAGCGCCGCTTCGCTGCATGCGCCGCCCACCGGATCGTAGACGACGTCGGCGCCGCGCCCGCCGGTCAGTTCGTCCACGCGGCGGCGCAGATCCTCGGTCGCATAGTCGATCGTCTCGTCGGCGCCCGCTTCGCGGCACAGCGCGAGCTTGTCCGCGCTCGACGCCGCCGCGATCACGCGCGCACCGAGCGCTTTCGCGATCTCGATCGCGGCGAGCCCGACGCCGCCGGCCGCGCCCAGCACGAGCAGCGTCTCGCCCGCCTGCAACCGCGCCCGCTGCTGCAACGCGTGCAGCGACGTACCGTACGCGAGCACCAGCGCCGCGCCCTGCTCGAACGTCATGCCCGCCGGCAGCGCGGCGAGCTGGTGCGCATCGGCCACGCACTGCTGCGCGAACCCGCCGTGCCCGGTGAACGCCATCACGGAATCGCCGGGCCGCCAGGCGGTGACGCCCTCGCCGACCGCGTCGATCACGCCGGCAAACTCGGCACCCGGCGAAAACGGCAACGCCGGTTTCACCTGATAGCGCCCCTGGACGATCAGCGCGTCGGGAAAATTGAGCGACGCCGCCTTCACCTGGATCCGGACCTGCCCGGCAGCCGGTTCGGGAATCGCGACGTCCTCGATGCGCAAGCGGTCGATCGGGCCGAATGCGGTACACAACAGGGCTTTCATGCGCTTCTCTCTCCTTGCGCGGCGTGGCCGGGCATCGGTATGGTCCGCGGGATCCGCCCGCTCGGCCGGTTCGCGACGCACGCACGATGGCCTTCGGCGTCGGCACGATCGTCAGCATTCCGGCTGGCGGAAATTTAGCACGGTCGTTCGCAACCGACAACGATGCAGACGCGAGTCCGCGCACCGGGAGGCGCGCCGGGCCGCGCGATGCGGCCCGGCGCCGCCGCCACGAACGGTGGTTGCGTCAACCCGCCCGCGGTTTCGCGAGCTGATCGGCAACCGGCAGGCTGCGGATACGCGTGCCGGTCGCCGCGAAGATCGCGTTGGTCAGCGCCGGCGCGACGGGCGGCAGGCCCGGTTCGCCGACGCCGCCGAGCGGCGTCGAGTAGTCGTCCGGCGCGACGAGATGCACGCGGATCTCGCGCGGCGCCTCGTTCATCCTCAGCACCTGGAAGCCATTGAAGTTGCTCTGCTCCGGGTGGCCGTCCTTGAACGTGATCTCCCCGTGCAGCGCGATGCCGAGCCCCATCACCACCGCGCCCTCGAGCTGCGAGCGCACGCGCTCCGGATTGACCTGCGGCCCGCAGTCGATCGCGATGTCGACGCGCGGCACCGAGATCCCGCCGTCCGCGCCGACCTGAACCTCGCACACGGCGGCCGTGTACGACACGAAGCTGCGATGCGCGGCGATCCCGAGCCCGTGCCCCTTCGGCAGCTTGCGCCCCCAGCCGGCTTCGCGCGCGACCGTCTCGACCACGCGCCGCAGCCGCCCCGTATCGACCGGATACAGCGCGGGATCCTCGCCGTAGTTCACGTTCTTCACCGTGATGTGCGGTTCGAAACGCCGCGCGGGCCCGATCAGTTCGAGCAGGAAATCCTTCGGATCGCGGCCGGCCGCATGCGCGAGCTCCGACACGAAACTCTGGATGCCGAACGCATGCGGGATGTTGTACACCGAACGGAACCAGCCGATCCGCGTGTGCGCTTCGGCGGCCGGATTCTCGATCCGCACGTTCGGAATCGCGAACGGCAGATCCGCGATGCCCTGCGCGAGCTCGCCCGGCTGCTCGTGCACGACGCCGGCCCGGAACGTCGACTGGATCGACGGCGCGACCGTGCGATGCTGCCACGCGACGACCTTCCCCGACGCATCGATCCCGCCGTCGAACGCCTCGAGCGACACCGCGTGGAAGTAGTCGTGCGCGATGTCGTCCTCGCGCGTGAAGGTCAGCTTCACGGGCGCGCCGACCGACTTCGACAGCAGCGCGGCTTCCACCACGTAATCGGGCTTCGACTTGCGCCCGAAGCCGCCGCCGAGCAGCGTCACGTTGACCGTCACGCGCTCGGCCGGCAAGCCGAGCGCCTTCGCGATCTCGTCGCGCGTGGTCTGCGGCGCCTGCGTGCAGGTCCACACTTCGCAACGGCCGTCGGCCACGCGCGCGACGGCCGCGGGCGGCTCCATCGTCGCGTGCGCGAGATGCGGGACGTAGTACGTCGCACGCACGCGTTTCGCGGCGCCGGCGAGCGCGGCCGCCGCGTCGCCGTCGTTGCGGATCACGTCGCCCGGCTGCGCGGCGGCCGCTTCGAGCGTCTTGCGATAGGCGGCCGAGTCGTAGCCCGCATGCGGCCCGCGCTTCCAGTCGATCTTCAACTGCGCGCGTGCCTGGATGGCCGTCCACGTATCGCGCGCGACGACGGCCACGCCGCCGAGCGGCTGGAAGCCGGACGGCAGCGGCGTCGACGCCAGCTGCACGACCTTGACGACGCCCGGCAGCTTCTCGGCGGCCGACGCATCGAACGACGCGACCGTGTCGCCGTAGGCCGGCGGTCGCGCGACGACCGCATACAGCATGCCGTCGAGCCGCGTATCGATCCCGTACTGTGCCCGGCCGCCGACGATGTCGCGTCCGTCGATCAGCGCCGTCCTGCCCTTGCCGATATAGCGGAATTCGGCCGGCGCCTTCAACGCGAGCGTCGTCGCATCCGGCACCGGCAGCGCGGCCGCTTTCGCCGCCAACTCGCCGAAGCCGAGCGTGCGTCCGGTCTTCGGGTTGACGACCTCGTGCACCGTCACCTTGACCTGGCGCGCGTCGACGCCCCACTCCGCAGCGGCCGCCTGCGCGAGCATCGTGCGCGCGGCCGCGCCCGCGCGGCGCAGCGCGGCGAAGCTCTGGCGCAAGCTGCGCGACCCATCGGTGTTCTGGTTGCCGTAACGCGGCTCGTCGCCGACCGCTTGCGCGACCTTCACGCGCGCCCAGTCCGCGCCCAGCTCGTCGGCCACCACGAGCGCGACGCTCGTGCGCACGCCCTGCCCCATCTCGGAGCGGATGCAGGTCACCGTGACGGTGCCGTCCGTTGCGATCGCAACGAACAGGTTCGGATCGTCGCGCAAGCCGTGCGGCATGCCCGCGCCGCCGTACCGCGGATTCGCGCTGACGGGCGGCTGCACGGGCGCGGCCGTCTGCGCGAGCGACGGCACGCCGAACGCGAGCAGCAGCCCGCCTGACGCGAAGCCGAGCAGCAGCGCGCGGCGGCTTTCGTTGTGGACGGAGAGTTCGGATGCGCTCATGCGGCACCTCCGCGGCGCACGGCCAGCCGGATCGCCGCGCGAATGCGCGTATAGGTGCCGCAGCGGCAGATGTTGCCGGACATCGCATCGTCGATGTCGGCGTCGCTCGGATGCGGATTCGTCTTCAACAGCGACGCGGCCTGCATGATCTGCCCGGACTGGCAGTAGCCGCACTGCGCGACGTTCAGTTCCTGCCACGCCTGCTGCAGCGGGTGCGTGAGGTCCGTCGACAGCCCCTCGATCGTCGTCACGCGTTTGCCGGAAGCCGCCGCGACCGGCGTGATGCAAGACCGGATCGCCACGCCGTCGAGATGGACGGTGCACGCACCGCACAGCGCCATGCCGCAGCCGAACTTGGTGCCGGTGTGGCCGAGGACATCGCGCAGATACCAGAGCAACGGCATGTCGGGATTGCCGTCGAAGTGCTGCTCGCTACCGTTGACGGTCAGCGTGATCATCGTTCACCTCCTGGTTGCGATGCCCGCCGGGCAGGCATCGGGTGGGGATTCGAACGGCGCGGCGCACATTCCGAACGATCAGGCAGGCGTGGCGCCGTTTCGTCGGCCGTGTCGCGTGCAGGCACGGCCGGGCGGATGCCGCGAACGATGCTGTCGGCCGGTTGCCCGTGCAACCTTTCAACCGAACGCCGGCCGGCCGCTCGTCCGCATGGATCGCCGTCGGCATTATCGAACCATTTCGGATTCGACGTCGGATCGGGGCGATTCGGGAGTTTTAGGCAAGCGGGAAGAAAACACGGCCGGGAACGGGGCGTGTCGGCGGCATGACTGGCGAATGCAACGGGACGATTCGTGCCGGGGCGCACACGTGCAAACATCCGGCCGACCTCGCGGCCGGACCGGATGCTCGATGGATGCGCGCGAACGCGTCGGAACGCGCTACCGCATGGTTTTCCTCACGGCGAGCGCAACGCCTGCAACCCGAGCGTGAGCGCGTTGAACGGCATTTCGGCGGCGCCCATCGCGAAACTCGTCGTCTTCGTGGGCACGCCGGGCGTACGCATCAACGCGTGCACGATCCGCTCGCTCGCATGGCCGTCGCCATACGGATTGCTCGCGCGCGACATTTCCTCGTAAGCGCTCTCGCTGTCGAACAGCCGCGACGCCTCCCACACGATCCTGTCCTGGTCGGTCCCGACGAGCCGCGCGGTGCCGGCCTGAATCGCCTCGGGCCGTTCGGTCGTCTCGCGCGTGACGAGCACCGGCTTGCCGAGCGCCGGCCCTTCCTCCTGAATGCCGCCCGAATCCGTGATGATGAAATACGCGCGCGACATCAGGAATACGAACGAAAGATATTCCTGCGGCTCGATCAGGTAGATGTTGGGCACGCCGCCGAGCCGCGCGCGCGCCGGTTCCCGCACGTTAGGATTCAGGTGCAGCGGATAGACGAACTGCGCATCCGGATAGCGTTTCGCCAGCGTGCAGAGCGCGTCGCAGAAATTCCGGAACGGTTCGCCGAAACTTTCGCGGCGATGGCCGGTGATCAGCACGACGCGCCGCGACGGTTCGAGAAACGGGAAGTACGCGGCGATCCGGTCCGTTAGCGCGGCGGTGCGATCGAGCATGCGCTTGACCTCGTGCAGCGCGTCGATCACGGTATTGCCGGTCAGCGAGACCGCCCCGCCCGGCACGCCCTCGCTCAGCAGGTTGTCGCGTGCCTGCCCGGTCGGCGCGAAGTGCCATGACGACACCGCATCGGTCACGCGGCGATTCAGTTCCTCCGGCCACGGCGACCAGATGTCGCCGCTGCGCAGGCCGGCCTCCACGTGTCCGACCGGCAGATAGCGATAGAACGCCGCGAGGCTCACCGCGAGCGTGGTCGTCGTATCGCCGTGCACCAGCACGACGTCCGGACGCAATTCGTCGAAGACCATGCCGATCGCCTGAAGAATGCCGGTCGTCACGTCGGTCAGCGTCTGGCCCTGCCGCATCAGGTTGAGATCGTAGTCGGGCTTGATGTCGAACAGCGTCAGCACCTGGTCGAGCATTTGCCGATGCTGCGCGGTCACGCATACCCGGGCGTCGACACCCGCCTGCGCCTTCAGCGCGCGCACCAGCGGCGCCATCTTGATGGCCTCCGGCCGAGTCCCGAACACAAGCAAGATCTTCTTCATCGTTGTCCTCGTTTAGCCGCTTCGCGCGTGGCGATCCTGCACGTGGCGCGAAGCATGTATTCGGGCGGCGCACCCCGTACTCGCGCGCGATCGACATGCCGTGGTGCTGCGGGGCGAGCGGGCCACCTCGTCCGCGCGGTCCGGGCCGCGCGAATCGTCGTACTACCGGCCGGTTGCGGTGGATCCATCACGTCATGAGCAGCTCCTCGCCGTGTCGAGCGTCAGGTCCTCCTGCTACAGCAATATTCAAACCAGCCGGCCCGCATCCCGGCCCGCTTCGTTTCACGGCGATCGTGTGCACGCGGCGCGTTGCGGAATGTTTCACAACTGCTACGGGCGCCCGCATCGCCGCCCCCCGCAACAACGACAAACAGCGGGACGCGCGCGCGATCCGTCACACGACGTCGTCCGACGAATCGCGCATGCCTGTCGTCACGCGTGACGCATCGAAGCGCGCGCATCTTTCGACGCGCGTTGCGTCGTCTCGATTCGCCCCTTTCGTCGGTGCAGCGCGTGGCGCGCACGCGGCCGTCGGCCGCCGTCGCGCGTACGGAATTTCTCCGGCGCAAGACGGTGCTTGCGTCACACGAATCGGTGCGCGGGAAATGTTGCGAATGTGTAACGCGACGCCGAATCCGGCAAATACATCGGAGTGCGTTCCTTTTTCCTCATGCGAAACCGGCGCGCGTTTCGACCGCCATACCGCCGCCCACGCCCCAACGGACGGGACGAACCGGCCGCCACGCGAAGTGGGAAACGCTTGCCGCCGGCGCCGCGCGGGCCGAATGCGATCCGTGCACGCTGATTCGTCAGTGAATCAAAACGCGCCGCCCACGCGCGTCCCGGATCCGCTTCCCCGGCACGGCGCCTTGCCGCACGGGGCATCCGGGCAGATGGCTCACGCCTTGCTTGATGTCGGACAGGTGTCCCGAAGCACTCGCACGGCAGCAGACGGACGGGGACGCCAAGGCAACGAAGCCGGGAGGCGACGCAACGCGTCCGTCCGGGGCACCCGACCACGGCCCCTGCGCGACGGACGCGCCACCGCTTTCCATTGACATCCGCGCGATCCACGCAGCGCTTCGGCGCTCACCGGTCGTCGTTGCGGGACCGGGGACCAGACATGAAGAAAACGCGCACGGCGTCACTCTGCGAGCAAGGCATCCTGCTGCTAATCGTGCTTGCCTGCTCGCTGATCGTGCGCGACACCGACACCGCATCGCAGACAATTGCCGAACCCGCCCGGTTCGGCGCGCCCGCTGTCAACGCCGCGAACGCCGCACACATCGCGATCGCGGTGGAGCGCGCCGCGCTCGACAGCGTGACGCTGTCCCGCTCCGCGCAGGCGTCGCCCGATCCGGATGCGTCGCTCGCGCCGCCGCCCGCCACCCCGCCGGACCTCACGTTCGATCCCGAGTTGCTGCTGATGCCGTGCGTTGCCTACCTGTGGCTGTTCACGCTGCTGACGTGCGTGTACGCCGGGCGACACTACGTATTCAGCATCGACCGCCTGTTCAAGCCGCAGCATGCGCCCTACCGGACGATGACCCACGGCGATTGGCCGCGGCTCACGGTCTTCGTCGCCGCCCACAACGAGGAAACCGTCATCGTCGATTGCCTGATGGCGCTGCTGGCCACGACCTACCCGCGCGACCGGCTGACGATCATTCCGGTCAACGACCGCTCGACCGACAACACGCGCGCGCTGATCGAGGAAGTCCGGGCGCTCGCGCCCGAGCTGATCCAGCCGTTTCACCGCGAGACCGGCAAGCCGGGCAAGGCGGCCGCGCTGAAGGATGCGCTGCGCTTCATCCGCGGCGACATCATGGTGGTATTCGACGCCGACTACCTGCCGCGCCCCGGGCTGCTGAAGGAACTCGTCGCGCCGTTCTTCGACCCGGAAGTCGGCGCGGTGATGGGCCGCGTCGTGCCGCAGAACGCCGACAGCAACCTGCTCGCGCGGCTGCTCGATCTCGAGCGCGCGGGCGGCTACCAGGTCAACCAGCAAGCCCGCAACAATCTCGACCTGGTGCCGCAATACGGCGGCACGGTCGGCGGCATCCGCAAGAGCGCGCTCGACGCCGTGGGCGGCTGGTGCGACGACACGCTCGCCGAAGACACCGACATGACCTACCGCCTGCTGCTCAGCGACTGGCGCACGGTCTATCTGAACCACGCGGAATGTTACGAGGAAGTGCCGGAGCGCTGGGCCGTCCGCGCCCGGCAACTGACGCGCTGGGCGAAGGGCCACAACCAGACGATGCTGCGCTATCTGCTGCCGGTGCTGCGCAATCCGCTGATTTCGCGGCGCTGCCGGCTCGACGGCGCGCTGCTGCTCGGCGTATTCGCGATGCCCGCGCTGCTCGCGATCGCCTGGAGCGCCGCGCTCGCGCTCTACCTGTTCAACGGCGTCAACTCGACCGCGCTCGGTTTGCTGCTGTCGCTGTTCGCGCTGTTCTCGTTCAGCACCTTCGGCAACTTCGGCGTGTTCTTCGAGATCGTCGTCGCCGCGCGGCTCGACGGCCGCGCGACGCGCCTGCGGCTCGTGCCGGTCAACGTCGTCGGCTTTTGCGTGACGATTGCGGCGGTCGTCTCCGCGCTCTGGGGGCTCCTGCTCGACGCCGCGTTGCGCCGCGAACTGAAATGGGACAAGACCGAGCGTTTCCGCCGGCAACTGAAACCGGAGCGATGAGCGATGACGACCTTCAACGTGATGGTGCCGGTGGCCGGCGTGCTCACCCTGCCGTTCCTGCCGCTGCTGCATGAACTGATCCGGCGCAGCGACGTCGCGGCGCTGCCGATCGGCGACGGGCCGTTCGTCGATCAGGCGCTGCTCGCCGCGCGCTGGCACGACGCGCTGCGCGCGCACGCGGCCGGCGCGCCGCCGGCGGATGCGTCCTTCGCCCCACCGTGGCAAGCGCTCGGGCTGGCCGTGCAGCATGCGGAAGCGATTCACGTCGCACGCGACGCGCATCGCGACGACGTGCTCCACGCCGATCGCACGATCACGCTCGACGACGGCGCGCGGGCCGCGTACGCATTCGCCGACGAGCGCATCGACATCCACGCCGGCGCGACGATCGGCACGCTCGCGCATGCGCCGCTGGTGGACGTCGACGGCGCGGTGCTGCGCGGCGTCGTGGTCGGCGGCACGGTGCGCCTGCGCGGCGCCGGCGGCTTCGCGTGCCTGTACGGCGAGCCGATCGTCTTCGGCGCGGCGCCGGACGCGCGGCCCGCGGACACGGCGGCCGCTCCGCGCCGCGCGATCTCGCTCACCCGCCACTTCGCGTCGCTGCCGCATCGCTTCCTGCACGGTCGTTACCTGCTGCCGTGCGACGTTCGTCTGCCCGCGCATACGGTCGTGCAAGGCAACCTGATCGTCGACGGGACGCTCGTCCTCGGCGAAGGTTGCGTGCTGCGCGGCAGCGTCAAGGCGCATCGCGTCGAGCTCGAACGTCACGCGCTGCTGCACGGCGCGGTATTCGCGCGCGACGACGTGTTGCTCGCCAGCGCGAGCTGCATCGACGGCGTCGTGTCGGCCGGCGGCCTGCTGCGGCTCACGGGCGCGCGCATCGGTGTCGCCGGTCATCCGGTCAGCGCGTGCGCGCGCGACGTGTCGATCGTCAATCATGCCTGCGTGCATGGTGACCTCGTCGCGTGGCGCAGCGGCTGGTTCCATACATCCCGTCAAGGAGCGCCTCATGTCTGATCGCCCCAGCCATCGCGGCCCGCGCGTGCCGGTTGCCACCCTCGCGATGCTGTGCGGCGTCGCCTTCGGCGCGCCTGCGGCGCTGGCGGAGCAGCCGGACGATGCCGCCGCCGTGCCCGCCGTGCAGCCTCCGCCCCCCGCGACCGTCATCACGCCACGCATGCGCGACGAGTCGATGTTTGTGCGTGTGGACGCGGAAGGCCTGCCGGACGGCGTGCCGCTCGCCGAATTCACGCCCGAGGATACGAACCGGCCGCCGCTGCCCGATGCCGTCGTCGCGCATGTGCAGGCGCCGCGGGAAACGCATACCGAACTGACGCTCGGCTATTCGAGCGCGCACCTGACGCACGGCTACGGCGACTGGTACGGCGTCCACCTGCGCGGCGTCTATCAGGATGGCGGCCGCACCATCCTCGGCGAACTGGCGCAACTGCACCGCTTCGGCGAGAACACGCAGCTCGGCGCGCTGACCTACGTGCAGGATCTCGGGCCGGACTGGTTCGGCGGGATCGGCTTTTCGGGCACCACGTCGGGCACGATCCTGCCGAGTGCGCGCATCGACGCGTCGATCAACCGCAAGCTGTTGCCCGATCGTTCGCTGGTCGTATCGCTCGGCGCAGGCTACGCATGGAACCGCAGCGGACACCGCGATCAGCTCTATCACGCCGGCGTGATCTGGTACGCATTGCCGAAGTGGATTTTCGAGGCGGGCGCGAACTATACGGTCGATTCGCCCGGATCGGTGAAGGCGCCCGGCTACTACGGCGCCGTCACCTACGGCGAAGCCGGCAAGAGCGTGATCGTGCTGCGCGGCGGGGTCGGCCGCGAGGCGTATCAGGTCACCGGCTCAGGCACGCAGATCGCGGATTTCCGCAGCCACGAGATCACCGCGAAATGGCGCTACTGGTTCACGCGCAAGTGGGGAACGCAGCTCGAATTCGCCTACTACCACAACCCGTACTACTCGCGGATCGGCGGCGAGCTCAGCGTGTTCTATCGCTGGTAGGCGGGCGGACGCCGTGCACACGCATCCCGTCCGTCCTCCCGTCGATCGTTCGCTGCGCATCCACGCGCATCCGCAGCGCTGGCTGTGGTCGATCGCGCTGCTGACGCCCGCGCTGTACGCGTCGCTGTGGTTCGGATTGCCGCTGGCGTGGCGCTACTGGCGCGCGGTCATGGCGTGGGGCGCGCGCGAGATCGATCCGGCGCTTCACGTGATCGTGATCGGTTATCCGCCCGACGCGCCCCGCGTGCCGCTGCTGTCGATCGACGTCGCGGCCCGCCTGCCGGGCGACATGCTGCTGGCCGCCACCGCCGCGCTCTGTGCGATCGGTTTCGCCGCATCGTTCATCCGGCGCGCGAACTGGCTGCCTGTTGCATATCTGTTACGTATCGCGAGCTTCACCCAGTTGCTGATTTGCGCGTACTTCTGGCTCGCGCCGGGCACGTTCCCGTATGTCCCGCAACTGCATCTGCGCGACATGTTCGTGCTGCACGGCGCGGCGATCGCGCTGATCCCGCTGGTGATGGCCGCGCTGTACTACCCGCTCGATTTCTCGCTGCTGCAAAAGGCCGCCGCATCGCTGCTGGTGCTCGGCTACTTCGTGGTCGCGCTGCCGTTCGTGATGCTGCTGCATGCGACGATCATCCATCACGGCTCGCTGCTGTTTCTGCCGTTCTGCTATTTCCTGCTCGGCGGGCCGCTGCTGATCGGGCTGCTCGTCACGCTCTATACCTACTGCGCGAGCTGGCCCGGCGCACTGACGCGCGATCGCGATTCCGTCTGCTGATAGCGCCGTCAAACGCGCCGTATCAGCGATGAAACGAATCCGCCGCGTTTGCGACCGCGCCGTGCGACGTGCGTCGCAGGAAGCCAGCAGGACCGGGCCTCCTGCGCCAATGGCACGTTGTTCGCTTCTTTCAATGCGTCGCATCGAGTCCTCTCGTCGGCGAAGGCAGCGCCGCGCACCGCCGCATGTGCGCGACCGGCTGCCGTCGACACGCACCGCTCGATACCCGACGAACCGGACAGCCGCACACACCTACGGGGCTGGATTGGTCGACCTGGCGGCACGCGGATCACGCTGCCGCACGCCCCCATTCCTTGAGCGAGGAGCACACCATGTTGGCAAAGTCAGGCAAGTTCTTGCGGATCCTGTTCGCGCTGTTCGCGCTCGCGTTCGCATTCAGTCCGGGCGGCGCTCAGGCGGCCACCAACCAGCTTCTGCTGTTGGTGCCCGACACGCTGACGCTGCCCGATCCGCGCGTATCCGCATGGCTCGACAGTGCGCAGGAGGAAGGGCTGCAGATCAAGGTGATGACCGACAGCCAGTTCATGGCGGCCGGCGCGTCGCTGTCGCAGTATCCGGGCCTGATCCTGCCCGATCAGGTGCATACGACGGCGGCCGACTCGCTGGTAACGGCGATCCAGAACTATGCGCTGAACGGCGGCAAGGTGATGCTCGTCTACGATTTCGGCGTGCTGAATTCGGCCGGCTTCTACGTCAGCCCGAAATCGCGCTTCAGCAGCATGGTCGGGGTGGACTACGTGTTGTATGACCAATATGGCGGCAACATGATCGGCCTCGGCAATGTGACCGGCATGAGCAGCTGGCTGCGCACGCTTCAGGTGCCCCCCGGCAAGTCGATGCCGTGGACCACCGCTTCGTCGAGCACCACGACCGCGACTGCACTCGCGTCGACGGCCACCTCGGGCACGACGACGACATCGACGTCGGGCACGGCACAGTTTCTGGCCGCCAGCCCGTCGAACCCGGGCGGACTCGCCAACTACAACCACGGCGCATGGTTCCAGTACGCGACGTCGACCAAGGGCAGCGGCGTGCTGAACCAGACGGCCCCCAAGCTGACCGGCACCGTGACCGGCAAGCTGAAGAAGACCACGACGTACACCGCCAATTCGCTGCTGAGCACATCGACCGGCAACACGGCCAACACGCTCGCGTCGACGCTGGCCACCACCACCGACACGCTCGAAGGCATCTCCGGCTACGTGTACGGCTTCCTCACCTATCCGAGCTTCGTCACGCAAGGCACGTATACCGGCACGACCATCCTGACCTCGCCGACCTTCGGGCTGGTGTCCGGCTACAACACGTACGGCAACGGCGGCGTGCTGTTCGTCAACCTGCCGCTCGCCTACCTCGACGGCCAGACCGACGGCATGCTGATCCACGGCTACCTGCATTATTTCGGCACGCAGATGCTGAACCTGCCGTCGCTGTCGCCGCTGCCGAAAGCGATGGCCGGCCTCGTATTCAACTGGCACTTCTGCGCTGGCGATCAGCTCCAGCCGGCGCTCTACCTGAAGAGCCTCGGCGTGTGGAACAACGGGCCGTTCTCGCTCGTGGTCACGGCCGGCCCCGATGAAGCGGCGTTCGGCGACGGTGGCGGCCTCAATCTCGCCAACAACCCGCCCGCGCAGAATCTCCTCAAGTATTTCGTGAGCAAGGGCCATCGCGTCGGCAGCCACGGCGGCTGGATTCACGACTACTGGGGCGCGAATGCGAGCGAAACGAACGCGAGCACGTTCACGCAGTACCTGGTGATGAATCACCAGGCCGTTCAGGCCGTGACGGCCGTGCCGGATGTCGAGTACGCGGCGCCGGAAGGCAACACGCCGACCTGGTCGGTCAACTGGCTCGAAAGCAACGGCTTCAACGGCTACTACTTCACCGGGCACACCGGCTCGGCGCCGACCCGCGCATACCGCAACGGCGCGATGCTGAACCCGGGCCTGTGGGCTTACCCGGTGATGCCGTTCGGCAAGTACGCGACCTTCGAGGAGTTCCAGCAGTTCGCGGTGCCGACGGCCGACGTGAACAACTGGTATGCATCGCTGATGAACTTCGTCGTCGCGAACCGCACGAGCCGGCTGATCTATGCGCACCCGCTCGGCGCGTCGTCCTATACGTCGACGCTGTCCGCGATCTTCTCGCAAGCCAATACGCTGAAGCTGCTCGGTCAGTTCAAGTGGTACACGATGAGTGACATCACGACCTTCGATCGTGCACGCCTGAACGTCACGTGGTCGGCCACCGACACCGGCAGCGGCTGGGCGTTCGCCGCCAGCCACCCGACGAGCCTCGCGAACATGACGTGGCTGCTGCCGAAGAAAACCTTCGCGCTGCCGGTCATCACGCAAGGCTTCGGCAGCGTCGTCATCACCGACTCGACGTACTGGCTCGTGACCGCGAACAGCGGCACCAGTCTCAAGTTCACCAGCGCCAAGGTGCACTGAGCCGCGACATCGACATACCCGCCGGCGCGCGACGCGGCCAACGCCGCGCCCGGCGGGATTTGCGCAGGACCACCGCGCAGGAGCCCCCCATCATGAACCGGCCCGCGCTGTTCCCGGCCGCACGCGCACGCGTGACGGCCATCGCCCGGCTATGCCGCCTGTGGTGCGTCGCATGCTGTGTCGCCGCGTGCGGCGTCGCGCCGCACGCGAGCGCCGCCGAACTCCAGCTCAACGGGCTCTACCAACGCCCGGACGGCGCGATCACCGTGCGCCTGAACGGCGCCGGCATCGATCCTTACTTCGCGTCGAAGGCGCTGCTCGCCGCCGCCGACGCCGGGCTCGACGCCCATCAGGCCGCGCTCGCGTGGATCGCGTGGCTGTTGCCGCGCCAGCGTCCGGACGGCGGCTTCGATCGCTACTGCATGAAAAGCGGCCAGTACAGCGCATGCGCCGAAGCCGATGCCGACGACGCGATGATGGCGACCTGGATCGAACTGCTCGCCCGCTTCGCGCCGCCCGACGGCCTGCCCGCCGCATGGGAGCTCAGCCTGAATCGCGCAAGTGCGCATCTGGACACGCTGCTCGCCAAGCCCACGGGCGTCTATCAGATCTCGTCCACGCTGCGCGTCGCGCTGCTGATGGACAACGTCGAGGTGCACAGCGCGTTCCAGGCGCTCGCGGCGTACTACGTCCGGCATGCCGACTCCACGCACGCCGGCCCGTGGAGCCAGCGCGCCGACCGGCTCGCGTCCGCGATCCTGAAGGTGTTCTGGCGCGGCACGCAGTCCGGCTTTCGCGCGAGCACGCAGCGCATCAGCGACACGACGTTCTACCCCGCGAAAGTCGCGCAGATCTTTCCACTGCTGTCCGGCATTCAGGTTCCCGAACAATCGAACGACACGATCTACGCGCAGTGGATGCAGAAGTACGGCAAGACTTGGCTGCAACTCGCCGGCTCCGATTATCCATGGGGCTTGATCGCACTGGTCGCACTCAAGATGAACGACAGGAACACGGTCGCGTGCTGGCATGCGCGATCGGGCCCGTACCGGCACGGCGCACACTGGAACGTACTGGAGGAAGCACTTTACCTGGCATTCGAAAGCCGGATGGCCGACCCGGTCGCGCCCGCTCAATGCGGCTTCACGACGGCGGCGACAACGGAGACCGCGTCACGCTGATCCACGCGTGCGCACGGTCCGGGGGAATCTACAGGGAAGGAGACGTGTCATGTGTGGCATCGTCGGCGCGGTCGCGCAACGGGACATCGTCCCGATTCTGATCGAAGGTTTGCGCCGCCTTGAATATCGCGGCTACGATTCATGCGGGGTGGCGACCGTCGTCAACGGCCAGGCACGCCGCGAGCGCAGCGTGTCGCGCGTCGCCGACCTCGACGCCCACGTGCGCAGCGCCGGCCTGGCCGGCAGCACCGGCATCGCGCACACGCGCTGGGCGACGCACGGCGCGCCGGCCACCTGCAACGCGCATCCGATCTTCTCGCGCGACGAGATCGCGCTGGTACACAACGGCATCATCGAGAACCACGAAACGTTGCGCAGGCAACTGGCCGATGAACACTACGAGTTCGACGGACAGACCGACACCGAGGTGGTCGCGCACCTGATCCACAGCAAGTATCGCGGCGACCTGCTCGCCGCCGTGCGCGACGCGACCTCGCAACTGCACGGCGCGTATGCGATCGCGGTGTTCAGCAAGCACGAGCCGCAGCGGCTGATCGGCGCGCGGGCCGGCTCGCCGCTCGTCGTCGGCGTGAAGGACGGCGAATGCTTTCTCGCGTCCGACGCGCTCGCGCTCGCCGGCATCACCGACCGCTTCATCTTCCTCGAGGAAGGCGACATCGTCGAGCTGACGCCGGGCGGCGTACGAGTGCTCGATCGCAACGGCGCGCCGATCGAACGCGCGATCCAGACCGTTTCGTCCACGCAGGGCGTGGTCGAGCTCGGGCCGTACCGGCACTTCATGCAGAAGGAGATCTTCGAGCAGCCGCAGGCCGTGGCCGCGACCATTCCCGATGCCGGGCTGTTCGACCCCGCCGTATTCGGCCCGGACGCCGCGCGCGCGTTCGAACAGATCGACAACGTGCTGATTCTCGCGTGCGGCACGAGCCACTACTCGGGCCTGACCGCACGCCGCTGGCTCGAGACGATCGCGCGCATCCCCGCGCAGGTCGAGATCGCGAGCGAATACCGCTACAGCGACGCGCTCGCGACGCCGAACACGCTGGTGGTCAGCGTGTCGCAATCCGGCGAGACCGCCGACACGCTCGCCGCGCTGAAGTACGCGCAGGCGCTCGGCCACGTCGACACGCTGGCGATCTGCAACGTGCCGACCAGCGCGATGATGCGCCAGACCGGCCTGCGCTTCCTGACTCGAGCGGGCCCGGAGATCGGCGTCGCGTCGACCAAGGCGTTCACGACGCAGCTCGTCGCGCTGTTCATCCTCGCCGTGACGCTCGGGCGGCTGCGCGGCTACGTCGACGACGCGCAGCTCGCGCGCTATGCGCTGCAGTTGCGGCGCCTGCCTGGCGCACTAGAAGACGTGCTCGGGCTGGAGCCGCAGATCGCGCGCTGGGCAGCGGAATTCTCGCAGCATGAAAACGCGCTGTTTCTCGGGCGCGGGCTGCACTACCCGATCGCGCTCGAAGGCGCGTTGAAGCTGAAGGAGATCTCGTATATCCACGCGGAAGCGTATCCGGCCGGCGAGCTGAAACACGGGCCGCTCGCGCTCGTCACGCATACGATGCCCGTTGCGACGATCGCGCCGAACGATGCGCTGCTCGAAAAGCTCAAGTCGAACATGCAGGAAGTGCGCGCGCGCGGCGGGCAACTCTACGTGTTCGCGGATGCCGATACGCGGATCGACAACGGCGAAGGCGTGTCGGTGCTTCGGATGCCGGATTACTACGGGCTGTTGTCGCCGATTCTGCACGTCGTGCCGTTGCAGTTGCTCGCGTATCACGCGGCGTGCTTGCGGGGCGCGGATATCGACAAGCCGAGGAATCTGGCGAAATCGGTGACGGTGGAGTGACGGGCGGTTGCTCGACGCGCGCGGGCCGGTGAAGATCGTCAACCGATCGAGCCGGCCCGCCCTGCACGATTCGCCGTCGATTCGCGCCTTGTCGAATCCCGAATACTTCGTACAATACTTAAACCCTATGTCGTCCCGTCCACGGTGGGGAGGCTGGCCAGGACCGCCTTCGCCCCGAATCGGATAACGCCCGAATCGGGTAACGCCCGCCCGGCGAACGACAACGGAAACCTACCGCGCAACGCAGGCCGAATCTCTCCGGGGGCCGCAACGTGTCGACGCATGCCAGGAAGCCGCTGATATCGCTCGTCGTGCCTTTTCACGACGAAGAAGAAACGATCGACGCATTCTTTGCCGAAACGCTGCCGGTTCTGGAGTCGGTCGGCTCGGTGCGCTTCGAGATCGTCTGCGTCAACGACGGCAGCCGCGATCGCACGCTGGACCGGCTGCTCTCGGTCGCCGCCGGCGACGCGCGCGTGCACGTCGTGGATCTCACCCGCCGCTTCGGCAAGGAGGCGGCGCTCACCGCCGGCATCGACGAGGCGGCCGGCGCGGCCGTGATCCTGATCGATGCCGACCTGCAGGACCCGCCCGCGCTGATTCCCGCGATGCTCGAACGCTGGCACGCGGGCGCCGAGGTCGTCGCCGCGAAGCGCACCGACCGGATGTGCGATCCGCTGATGCAACGCGTGGCGGCCTCGCTCTACTACCGCGTGCACAACCGGCTCTCCGAAGTCGAGATGCCCGAGAACGTCGGCGATTTCCGGCTGATGGACCGCGAAGTCGTCGACGCGCTGCGCGCGCTGCCCGAGCGGCGGCGCTTCATGAAGGGGCTCTTCGCGTGGGTCGGCTTTCGTACCGAAATCGTCGAATACACGCGTGCGCCGCGCAGCGGCGGCCGCTCGAAATTCTCCGGCTGGCGGCGCTGGAATTTCGCGCTCGAGGGCATCACGAGCTTCAGCACGGTGCCGCTGCGCGTGTGGACCTACGTCGGCCTCGCGTTCGCCGCGCTGTCGTTCGTCTACGGCGCGTACATCGTGATGCGCACGCTGCTGTACGGCAATCCGGTGCACGGCTACCCGTCGCTGATTTCCGTCGTGCTGTTCGTCGGCGGCATCCAGTTGATCGGCATCGGCGTGATCGGCGAATATCTCGGCCGCATCTATCACGAGTCCAAGCAACGCCCCGTCTATCTCGTGCGGCGGCGCTACCGCGCCGAGCGCGATGCGGCCGCGCGACCGGCATCGAAGCTGCTGCAGTTCCCGCTCAAGCGCACGCACCCGGCACGTCGCCGGGGCGCGACGCCGGCGGCCGCGGGCATCGCCGCTCGCAAGGCGTCGTTCAAGTAAGCCCGGGCCACGTGAATTGGATATCCTCCGGCAATCGACACGGCCGACGGCGCGGCCCGTCGTCGCGTGGCTCACGTCGCGACGCGTCGTCCTGTACAGCGCGCTGATGCTGGTGTCGTACGCGCTGTTCATGTCGATCTGGATCGCGGTCGTTCGTCACGCGTCCGGCAACGGCGGCGTCATACCCCGCCCGGGGGCGGACTTCTCGGTGTTCTGGTCCGCGTCGTACGTGATGCTGCACGGCACGCCCTCGCACGCATACGATTTTTCCGCATTCTCGCGGCTGACGACCGGGCTGTTTCCGAACCTTCCCCGCGACGTCTTCGCACCGTGGCTGTACCCGCCCACGTATCTGCTGCTCGTGACACCGCTGGCGCTGCTGCCGTTCGCGCTTGCTTATCCGCTGTTCGTCGCGTTCGGCGTGCTCATGCTCGGCCTCGCCGCGTGGCGCGTATCCGGCCTCCGTACGATACCCGGCGCATCGCACGCCGGCGCATTCGCGCTGGTTGCCGCGCCATGCGTGTTCGTCACCGCGACGCTCGGGCAGAACACGTTCCTGACCGCCTCGTGCGCGGCGCTGGCCGTTTACTGGGCCGATCGGCGGCCGATATATGCCGGCCTCTGCATCGCGCTGCTGTCGGTCAAGCCGCAGCTGGCGCTGCTGTTCCCGTTCGTGCTGGTCGCCGCGCGCGCATGGCGCACGATCATGTGGGCCGCGCTCGCGACCGGCGCGTTCGCCGCGTCGAGCGTGCTCGTCTGCGGCGTCGAGTCGCCGCGCCTGTTCGTCGCCAGCGCCGGCATCGCCCGCTCGATCGTCCTCGAGCATGGCGTCGGGTTCTGGCTCGCGTCGCCCACGCCGTTCGCGGCGTTTCGTCTCGCGGACGTGCCGCTCGGCGCCGCGTACGCCGCGCATGCGTGCATCGCCGCGATCGCGATCTCCGCCGCTTGCATCGTATGGATGCAGTCGCGCGACACTCGCGTGCGTGCGGCCGTACTGGCGGTCGCGACGCTCGTGGCGAACCCGTACGTGTGGCACTACGAACTCGCATGGCTCGCCATCGCGATCGCGTGCATGCTGTCGATCGGCTGGCGCGACGGCTGGCTGCGCGGCGAACAGGCCGCGATCGCGCTGATGTGGGCGCTGCCGATCGTCGAATACCTGAACCTGTGGCTGCAACTGCCGCAGATCGGCCCGGCCGTGACGCTCTTCGCGCTGCTGGTGCTGCTGCGCCGCGCCCGCCACGATGCTCGCAACAGTCACAACGCAAGCCGCGGCGGCACGTACACGCCGTAGTACGGCCCGACGCCCGTCGCGACGCCGGTCATCTTCACCCCGGCGACGAAGTGCCCCTGGATGTACTTGTACGTGCCGCCGAGCGACACGTCGATGTGGAACGCGGCAAATGCGACGATCGGCACGTAGGTGCTGCTCGACGTCTGCGTGACGACCGGCAGCACGACCGTCGCGCCGACCGGCACCGACGTGTAGAGCGTCGCCTTCACGCCGGTCGCGAGATAGATGCTGTCGCCGATATTGAGCGTCGTCGGGTTGCCGGTCACCATCAGGCCGCCCATCGTCGTCGTGTCGGTCGCGGTCGACTGGAACGACGTCCACTGACCGCCCATGCACAGCGCGCCATACGTCTGGCCGTTCGTGATCGAAAACTGGAACGGCAGACCCGTGAGCGGATTGATCAGCGGCTGGTTGGTCTGCGCGTTCCAGTACTGGTTGTACACGCACTGGTCGATCGCGATCGGGAAAAGCCCGCCCGCCGCGACGCCGCCCGGCGCGGCGAGCACCGCGATCGCGGTCGCGCCGCCGGATGCGCCGGGGATGCCGAGCAAACCGCCGAGCAGCAGCGGAATCGAGCCGCCGTTGATGCCCGGCGCGCGCGACACGGTCACCTGCACCGCCGGCACGTCGTACGGGCCGGGCGTGATCGTGGTCGGCTGCATCGACGCGGGCGTGCGCGTCACGTTCCAGTAGCCGGTCGTCACGGTGCCGCTCGCGAGCCGCGCGCCCGCCGCCGAATTCAGCGCGATCACGCCGTTCGCCGCCGGCGCGGCCTGCGACCAGTTCAGCGGCCCGCCGGTCGGCGACATCATCGCGTCGGCCGCGGCGAGCGCGGCTGCGTCCGCCGCATTCTGCAACTGGTTGCGCACCGTGGCGATCCACGCGATGTCGATCGCCAGCGCGCCGAACGACAGCAGCGGGATCAGGAACATCAGGAAGAACAGCGCGACGGAACCGCGTTCGCGCGCGGCGCCGATGCATCGCGTGCCGGCCGCGTCATTCATAGAGCATCACCGAGGTAGCCGAGATCGTCACGGGGCCGGTCAGCGCGCTGAACGCCGAACCGAGCACCAGCCCCGCATACGTGTAGGTCACCGTGACCGTCAGCGCGGTGCCCGCCGTCGTGCCGTTCGCCTGCGTCACGGTCACGGTCGGCGTCGTCGGCGTGCCGCCGGTGATCAGGCTGTTCTGCGTATAGCTCAGCGCGACGTTGGCGATCTGCGTCGGGGTCAGCATCGGCACGCGCAGCACGACGCCGGCCCGTGCGGCTTCGCGGCTCGCGTTCGTGATCACGGCCTTGTCGCACAGCAGCAGGCTCGTGTCGATGATGCCGATCAGCACCATCAGCAGGAACGGCAGCATCAATACGAATTCGAGGGATACGACGCCGCGCGCGTGGCGGGCGCCCGTCGCCCCGCGTGTCATTTTGCGGCCCCCGCGGCAGGCGGCACGGCGCGCGGCTCGAGCGCGGCGCCCTTCGACGGCCGCGACGCATCGGCGAGCGGGCGCGCCGCGAGCTGCGTACGCACCGCCTGGTACACGCGCAGATTGTCGGCCACCGCCGACGCGGGCAGGTCCGCGGACAGCAGCTTCTTCGCCGAATCGGTGTTGCCGAGCACGCCGTACGCGAACGCGAGGTTCTGGCGCGCCTGCCACGGCGCATCGGGCAGCCCGGCCACGTCGAGCAGCACGTTCACGCCTTCGCGCGGACGATTGCCCAGCACGAGCGAGAGCCCGAGGTCGACCCGCAGCCCCTGCGCGTCCGGATGCGCGCGCAGCGCTTCGCGGTACACGGCCTGTGCGTCCTCGTGGCGGCCCTGAAGATCAAGCACGGTGCCGAGCCCCTGGGCGGCGAGCGGCAGGTTCGGCTGCGCGGCGAGCAAGTCGCGATAGCGGCGCGCGGCCTCGTCGAGTCGCCGCTGTCGCAACGCGACGCGCGCGAGCCCGACCTGCGGCCCGAGTTCGGCCGGCGCAAGCTGCCGCGCCTGCTCGTACAGAATACGCGCGCGCTCCAGATCGCCGGCGCGATAGTTCACGTCGGCAAGCCCCAGTTGCGCGGCGAGCGAATCGGGATGCCGCGCCAGCACCTTCGCGTACAGCGTCGACGCGAGATCGACGTTGCCGCCGGCCAGCGCGCTGTCGGCGATGCGCAATTCGGCCTGCGGGTCGTCGCTCTTGTGCGACAGCGCCGGCCGCGTCTGGATACCCGGCGCGCAGCCGCCGGCGAGCAGCGGCAGCACGGCCGCGAAGGCGAACGCACGGAGCGCGGGGCCTGTCATTTGAACACCTCGAGCAAACGGATGGCCGCCGGGCCTGCCGCGATCAGGCCGACCGTCGGCAGGATGAACAGCATCATCGGCAGCGTGATCTTCGGCGCGAGCTTCGCGGCCTGCTCCTCGAGCGCGACGATCTGCTCGGTGCGCTCGCTGCGCGACAGCGTTCGCAGCGCCTGCGTGATCGGCGTGCCGAACCGCTGCGATTGCGTGAGCGTCGTGGCCAGCGAGCGCGCCGACGCGAAGTCGACGCGGATCGCGAAATGCGTGAGCGCTTCGGACACGTTGCCGCTCAGCGTCAGCTCGTCCGCGCACACCGTCAGCTCGTCGGCGAGCGGCGGGCAGATGCGCCTGAGTTCGCGCGCGACGCGCCGCACGCCCGATACCAGGCTGTTGCCGGCCATCGTGCAGATCACGAGCAGGTCGAGCGCATCCGGAAAGCATGCGGCGATGATCCGCCGGCGCCGCCGGATCATCGCGCCGAGCACGTATTCCGGCACGATCACGCCGACCACGAACGCGGCGACCATCGCCACCGCCCGGATCACGAAGTATTCGCCGAAGCGCGGAATATACGGGCTGAACACCATCGCGACGCCGGCGAGCAACACGCCGCAACTGAGCTTGATGCCGATCATCGACGACACCGCGCGCCGTTCGCGAAAGCCCGCGCGCGCCAGCTGCAGCGCGAGCTTCGCGCGCTGCATCGGATCGAGCACGGGCAGCCGCTCGCCGAGCTGCGCGAGCCGCCGCGTCAGGTCACGACGCACGTCGCCCGGCTGCAGGCGCCCCGCGCCCAGCGCGGGCGACCGCTGTCCGGCGGCCTGCTGCACGCGCATGGCGATGCGCCGGCGCGTGCCGCCGCCCGGCGTCGCGAGCGCCGCCGCGACGCACGCGAGCAGCAGCAACAGTTCGAGGCCGCGGGCGGCCAGCATCGACATCGTCATCGTGCAGTATCCAGTTTCGAGATCTTGCGAATCGTCAGCAGTCCGATCGTCAGCAGCGTCGCGGCGATCGTCAGCATCACGCGTCCGGCATGCGTATCGAACAGCAGCATCACGTATGCGCGGTTCACGAGGAACAACGCGCCGATCATCACGAACGGCACCGCCGAGATGATCTTCGTCGTGATCCGCCCCTCGGCGGTCAGCGCGCGCGTCTTCAGGCGGATGTCGCGGCGCGTGCGGATGATGCTCGACAACTCGTCGAGCGTCTCGCCGAGGCTGCCGCCGGTCTCGCGCTGCAGCAGCAGGTAGACGGTGAAGAACGAGAAATCCGCGATCATCAGCCGGTCCGCCGCGTGCGTCAGCACGTCCTTCAGATCCGCGCCGACGCGCAGGCTGTCGCCCATCGTGCGGAAGGTCGAGCGCACCGGCTCGGCGGCGCTGTCGCCGACCGTGCTGATCGCCTGCGTGACCGGAATGCCCGCGCGCACCGCCCGCACGATCAGGTCGATCGCGTCGGGAAACGCCTCCAGAAAGCGCAGCCGGAAGCGCTCGACCAGCGCGCGATAGCTCGCGCGCATCGCGATCAGCGGCAGTCCGACGTAAATCGCCGGATGCACCACGCGCGGCAGCGCCACGAGCTTCACCACGACGATCCCCGCGATCGCGCCGGCGATCGTGCTCGCGACGACGATCCGCAGCCCGCGCTCGCCGCCGACCGCGCGCACGCGCGTCACGTAGCGCTGCACCCATGCCCGCACGCGGGTCTGCCGGCGCGGCAGGTTGAACAGCGCGACACCGGCCCCGGCTGCCGCACCGGCGGCCCGGCCCGTCAGCGATGGCGCAATGCGCTGCATCCGCGCGCGAATGCGCTGCTCCGGCGTCTGGCGCGCACGGTCCAGCAACGCCGACAGGCCGAGCCCCACCGCGAGGATCACGACGAAGGCGCCGAGCGCGAACAGGTCCGCGGTCCTCATTGCCGGAACGCCTCGTTAAGCGCGTCCTCGACGCCGTAATACGCAGCGCGCGGCGCGAAGGCGGGCCGCAGCGACGACGCCTCGAACACGCCCTTCACCGCGTCGCGCGTCGTGTCGCCTTCCTGGCGGAACGCGAACAGGTCCTGCGTGATCACGACTTCGCCTTCCATCCCGACGATCTCGGTGATCCGCGTCACGCGGCGCACGCCGTCGCGCATCCGCTCGACCTGCACGAACAGATGCACGGCGCTCGCGATCTGGCGCCGGATCGACAGCAGCTGCAGGTTCGCGTTCGCCATCATGACCATGCTTTCGAGCCGGCTGATCGCGTCGCGCGGCGAGTTCGCGTGGATCGTCGTCATCGAGCCGTCGTGGCCCGTGTTCATCGCCTGCAACACGTCGAACGCCTCCGCGCCGCGGATTTCGCCGAGGATGATGCGGTCGGGCCGCATCCGCAGCGCGTTGCGCACGAGATCGCGCTGCGAGATGCCGCCGAGCCCTTCCGTGTTCTCGGGCCGCGTCTCGAGGCTCACCACGTGCGGCTGCAGCAGTTGCAGCTCGGCCGCGTCCTCGATCGTCACGATCCGCTCGTGCTCCTCGATGTGCTGCGACAGCGCGTTGAGCAGCGTCGTCTTGCCCGACCCGGTGCCGCCCGAGATCACGATGTTCAGCCGGCACGCGCACGCGATCTTCAGGACCTGCAGCATCCCGTGCGAGATGTTGCCCTGATGCGCCATCCGCGCGAGCGTGATGTCGCGCTTCGCGAACTTGCGGATCGAGATCGACGCGCCGCGCATCGCGATCGGCGGCAGCACCACGTTCACGCGGCTGCCGTCGGCAAGACGCGCATCGACCATCGGGCTGCTCTCGTCGACGCGGCGCCCGACCGCCGCCGCGATCCGCTGCGCGACGCTCGTCACGTGCGCGTTGTCGCGAAACTTCAGCGGCGTGAGCTCGAGCCGGCCCGCGCGTTCGACGTACACCTGGTCGGGGCCGTTCACGAGGATGTCGGACACGGTGTCGTCGGCAAGCAGCGGCTCGATCGGCCCGACGCCGAACATGTCGTTCAGGATCGCGTCGACGATCAGCACCTGCTCGCCCGTGGTGATCTTCAGGCGCTCGCGCTCGACCGTGTGCGCGGCCACCTGTTCGATGCCGGCCCGCACTTCGTCGCGCGTCTTCATCAGCGCGGCCGACATGTTCATCGACGCGAACACCGCCGAGCGGATCGCGTCGAACTTCCCGGAGCGGATGAGCGCCTCCTGGGTATCGGCCGCCGCGGCCGCACGCGCCGACGTCGACATGGACGCAGGCACCGGGCTTACAGCCGGCCCCGGCGCGGGCGCGGTGTCGTGCGGCGCGGTGCGAGAACCCGCCGGCGCAGAGTCCGGTGTCGGCTGCTTGCGGGTACCGAACGTCACGATCCCTTCCTCCATTTGATGAAGCGCGCATACCACGGCTCGGCGACGGCCATCGATTCGCCGGTGATGCCGTTCGCGAGCAGCCGGATCTCGTCCAGGAAGCCGCGGCGTTTCGAGCGTTCGATCGGCTCGCCCAGGTTCTCGGCGATCGCGAGCGACTGTGCCTCGTGCGGCAGCTCGCGCAGTTGCACACCGCCGAACGCATCCTCGAAATCCGACTGCGCGACGCGCCCCTTGACCGGCTCAAGCGGATTGTTCAGCACCATCGACAGCAGCCGCTCGCCCGGCATTTCCTTCACGAAGCGCGCAAGCCGCGCGGCCTCGTACGCGGCGTGCACCGACCGGTCGGCGACGATATAGACGAGATCGGACGCCGTCAGTGCATCCTCGAACAGCTTGCCGGCGCGGTAGCCGACGTCGAACAGCACGTAATGGAAACGATCCTTCAGCATGTCGACGAGCTGCGCGATCGCATCGTCGCGCAGCAGCGCGTCTTCGCCGTATGCGAGTTCGGCCGACAGCACGTGCAGGCGGTCGCCCTTCGTGACGAACATGCGGTCGAACAACGCGTCGTCGGGGCGCCGTTCCATGTTCAGCAATTCGATCAGCCCGTTGTTGCTCGACAGCCCGAGCATCGAGTTCGCGGCGCCGCCATGCAGGTTCAGATCGACGTACGCGACGCGCCGCCGCTTCTCCCCCGCCAGGCAGCGCGCGAGGCTGACCGCGATCGTCGTCGTGCCGACGCCGCCGCGCGCGCCGACGAAGCTCACGATCTTGCCGGTACGCACCTGCACGACCGACTCCGTCGTGGTCAGCGCGCGCCGCATCAGCTCGACGGTCAGCGGCTTCACGATGTAGTCCTGCACGCCGATGCCGAGCAGGTTGCGGAACAGCCCGACGTCGTTCTGCGTGCCGATCGCGACGACCCTCACCGACGGATCGCACACGTCCGCGAGCCGCATCAGGTCCGACACCGGCAGCACCGAATCCGACACGTCGACGATCAGTTGCCGCGGCGAGCGCTCTTGCTGCTGCAGCAACCGGATCGCGTCGTCGCAGTCGCCCGGATGCACGTGGGCGCGCGCGATCGACAGATCCTGCGCGACACGGCGGATCACGTCCTCGCTGCCGGCATCGGACACGACCGCGAGGAGATCCGCCGCTCCGGCGGAGGCGGCGCGCTTGGCGTTCTGGCGGTCGAGGACGTTCATGGGCGGCATCGCGATCGCATCGTCAGTGGGTCAATGACCGGACGAGCCGGTCGTCGTCAGCGTCTTGCCCGGCGGGGGCTGCTTCACGCGGTCCTCGACGTAGCGGCGCACCGCGTCGGCCGCCACTTGCGCATCGGCGCCGCCGTACGGCACGGGCGCGACGAGGTCTTCCGGGCGCGCGAGCATCGTCGCGAGATTCGTGTAGGTCGCGCAGCCGAACGGCACGCCGGGCCGCCCGAACCCTGCATCGACGAGATGCGACGGCTGCATCAGCTTCGCGCAATCGGGCGGCACCGCGCGCACGCCGTCGAAGCCGACCGCGCGCGCATCGGGCAGGTTGATCGGCGGCGGCGCCGACAGGCACGCCGCGAGCGCCAGCGGCAACGGTGCGGTGAACAGGGTTCGAACTCGCATGCGCGCTCCTTGGCTCAGTACACGAAGCCCGCGGCGCCGACGAGACGCGGCGTGTCGCCCGACAACAGGTCCAGCCCGAGATTGCGCTGGATCGCGAACTCGAGGTCGCTGCTCGGCCGCGCGACGGTGTCGAGCGCCTGCTCGAGCTGGCCAGGCCCCGTCGGCTGCACGATGTACGGCGTCACGATCACGACGACTTCGGTCTTGTGGTCCTGGAAGTTCTTCGATGAAAACAGCCGGCCGATGATCGGCAGCCGGCCGAGCCCCGGAACCTGCGACACGGTATCCGCGGTCTGGCTCTGCAGCAGGCCGCCGATCGCGAAGCTCTGCCCGCTCGACAGCTCGACCGTCGTCTCCACGCGCCGCACGGAGAGCCCCGGCACCGTGATGCTGCCAGTCGTCACGCTGTTGCTCGTATCGACCTCGCTCACTTCCGGGCGCACCTTCAGGCTGATCCGGTTGTCGGCGAGCACGGTCGGCGTGAAGTCGAGCGACACGCCGAACGGCTTGTACTCGACCGTGATCGCGCCGGTCGTGTTGCCGGCCTGCGCGACCGGAATCGGAATCTCGCCGCCCGCGAGGAAGCTCGCGGTCTGGCCGGACATCGCGGTAAGGTTCGGCTCCGCGAGCATCGTGATCAGCCCTTCCTGGTCGAGCGCATCGAGCACGACGTCGATCGACCAGCGCCCCGTATGGAAGCCGCCACGTACCGAATACGCGCCGCTCGGCGACAGGTTGAACAGATTGTTCGTCGGATCGAACAGCGTGCGTCCGTTGAACAGCCCGCCGACGAAATTGCCTGCCGCGCCGAGCGAACTCCAGTTGATGCCGAGCTGCTGCGTGATGTTGCGGCTCACTTCCGTCACGCGCACGCGCAGGTTCACCTGGATCGGGCGCGACAGCGTGAGCCGGTTGACGATCTTTTCCTTGTCGCTCACATAAGGCGCGAGCGACTGCATCACGGCGTCCGCGTCGGCCGCGCTCGGCACCTTGCCCGACACCATCAGCGAGCCGGGCGCGCCGGTCACCGACAGCTTCAATTGCGGGAAACGGCTGTCGAGCACCGTCTGCAGCGATGCGGTATCGACCTGCACGATCACGGTCCGGCGCAGGATCGGCCGATGATTCGCGCCGAGCGCGATCAGCGAGGTCGTGCCGGCCTTCTTGCCGAACACGAACACGGTGCGCGGCGACGGCACCTGGATGTCCGCGATGCTCGGGTCCGCGACGAACATCGCGGTCGCCGGTTCCGGCAGCGACAGCATCTCGCCCTTGCCGGTCGCGATCGACAGCGCCGCGCCGGCGTCCGCGGCCTGCGCGCGCTGCGCGAGCGCGACGCCCGGCGCGACGACGCAGGCCACGCACCAGAAAGCGATCCAACGAACCATGCGCACCATTCGTGTTCCCGTCAAATGCCGGCCGCCGGGCGGCCGGTTCCGAATCGACACCTCGTCATCGCGTCACTGCGCGACCGCCGCCCGCGGCACCTGCGCCGTCGCGTCGGCGGCAGCAGTGCCCGCTGCGGGCGCGGCCGGCACAACCGGCGCAACCGGCGTGCCCGGCCAGCCGGATGGCAGCGGCGGAAGGCCCGGCGTACCCACACCACCGCCGCCGCCACGCGAGCCGTCATCCACCGACGAACCGCGATAGATCACCACCGTATTGCCCTGCGGTGCCGGCCGCGCGCCCGTGTCGGCTTTCGCGGACGGGGAGCGCGCCGCGTCGCGGAACGCGCGCGATACGTCGCCGGCCCACACCGGCGGCGTATCGGGCTCCTGTTCGGCGCCGCCCGCCGCATCGCGGCGGTCGCTCGTCGCGAAGCTGCGCAGCGCGAGCGACAGCGAACCGAGGCGCGTCGCGACCAGCACGACCTGCGCCGTGCGCGGCGCGACCTCGAGCGTGACCGTGCGCGCGCGCACCGGCGCATCGGGCGCGCTCGCGGGCGCCTTCGCGCGCTGGAATTCCGAGCCGACGGCGAGCACGCGAGCACGGCGCACGACCGTCTCCGCTTCGAACGTGCCGGGTGTCGTCGCGGAGCCACCGATCTGCTGCGTGAGCACGACGTCGACGAAGTCGCCCGGCTGGATCAGCCCTGCGTTGCCCGACACGTCGTCGACCGGCACCGAGATCGCGCGCATGCCCGGTTGCAGCGCGGCCGCGAGAAAGTCCGGCGCGCCGGCCGGAATCACGTTGTCCGCACGGATCGGCGTACCGGCGTCGACGCGGTTGCGCAGCAGCGCACCCTTGAGGTCCGCGCCCGGCTGGGACTCGACGAATGCGCCGGCCGGCACCTGCGCACTCGGGATGCGCTTCCACGCGAGATCGTTGTCGCGCAGCAGCAGCCCTTCGGGCAGGTCGGCCGCCGCGACGCGCACGTTGACGTCGCTCGCCGCGCCGGGCGCCGCCGGCGTCGACGCGGCGACATAGAGCTGGCGCAGGACGAACGCACCGACGGCGGCAGCGATGATCAGCACGGCCATTCTCAGAGGTTTGGGCATGGCGGCGTGCGTCCCCGCTAGGTGAGCGAAACCGCGTGAGGAAACGGCGCCCAGACGGCCAGTGCGCCGCCGAGCGAAAGCGCGACGCCGTACGGCACGCCGCGCGTGTCGATCGTGCGCGCCGGTGCGATGCGCCAGCGCTGCCATGCGACGGCCGCGAGCACGGCGAGGCCGCACGCCGCGCCGCTCGCGCCGACGATCGTCAGCACCGGCAGCGCGAGGCCCGGCCCGGCCCACAGGAAGACGGCCGCCGCCAGCTTCACGTCGCCGCCGCCGACCCAGCCGGCGTGACGCAGTCCGGCGAACAGCAGCAGCATCGCCGCCGCGGTCCCCACGTGAGCGGCGAACTGCGCGAGCCCTTCGCGCGCGAGCGCGGCCGCGACGAAATACAGCATCGCGAACGCGAGCACCGTGCGGTTCGACAGGCGCCGCGTGCGCACGTCCTGCAGCACGAGCGACATCAGCACGAGCGTCGCCGCCGACTGTACGAGATGGAGCATCGGAGAGCCGTCCGTCGGCGCGCCCCGGCTGGATACGTCGTACCGCTGCGGATCCGTGTATTCGTCGGCGGCGCGCGGGTTGAGGGAGGTCAGATCAGCGCGGTGACCTTGTTGATCAGCGACGTGAACACGGCCGGCAGGCCACCGGTGTTGCTGCTCAGGATCACCCCGACCGCCGCCAGCGCGACGACCACGATGCCGGCGAGAACCGCGTATTCGAGCGAGCTGACGCCGCGTTCATCACGCAGCAGGGATTTGACGTAGTGCAGCATGACAACCTCCGTGTGACGGGGTCGTTGATCGACCGTTGAATGTAAAGACGCGGTGTTGCTTCGGTGGCGCGCACTGCGTTCGCCCATTCACGACTCATGCGGCAGCCCGGGCAACGGGCCGTTCGCATCCCCCGGAATCCATTCGATCGCTGCAACGCGCGGTTGCTGGCGTCGGCCATTGCCAGCGCCCGCTTGTTGCGTGCCCGCATCGGCACGATGCGGATCAGCCTGATTCGTCTAGGGTATAGACAATTTTTTCGGCGTTTTCAAATAATTTAGCGTCGAAATGTATTTATGAAAATGCCCGTGCACAAGTAAATCCGGAACTCGACGCGCGGGGTAATTACTGCGCCCTCCATGATGTCATTGCGAGCCCGATTAAGAATCCTTACTGCTTCGGATGGGCGATTTCCGGAATCGGGAACAATTTACGCATTTGTTCAATTTTTGACCGCCGCGCAATTCTCCTTATTACCTGGGTATCGATCCTTGGCGATCGATCCGGGCACGACGTGCCGCTCGATCGGCGTCGCGCGGCGTGATTCACGATTGCACTTTCCAGGTCCATTCATGTGCCGTCATGACTGCGGACAATGACGCGCGGCGGCGCCTTCCGGTCAAGGGCGGTTGTGCGGTTCCGCCACGTCGAGCGACCGCGGCGGAGTCCGGCGAATGCCGAGACGCGCCACCCCGAGATCCCCGCCGCTCAGCGACGTGTGCTCGAACCGCTGGAACGACTCGGCAATGTGCTTGCGCAGCAGCGCGACGTCCCATGGCTTGATCAGCAGCTTCTGAACGGACCCGTTGCCGGACGCGTCGGCGATCGACGCGCCGTCGCCGTAGCTGGACAGCAGGATGCGCACGATGTCCGGGTACAGCGCCTTGACCCGCTGCAGCAGGTCGAGCCCGGACACGCTCGGCATCCGGAAGTCCGACACGATCACGCCGACGCGATGCTGGGCCAGCAGGTCGAGCGCTTCGTCGGGATCAGTGGTGTCGAGAATCTCGTAGCCGTCGCGGCCGAGCGCCTGCCGGAGCATCTGCAGCACCGCGCGGTCGTCGTCCACCAGCAGCAGCGTGCGGTGCAGCAGTTCGCGCTGCCGGCAGTGCTCGGGCAGCTCCGAGCCGGCGGACAGCATGTCGGCGATCTCGTCGCCGGTGACCGGATGGCTGAAGTAGTAGCCCTGCATCGCATGGCAGCGATGCCGGTTCAGGAACGACAGCTGGGCTTCCGTCTCCACGCCCTCGGCCACCGTCTCCATGTGCAGCGACTCCGCCATCGCGATGATCGAGCGCGTCAGCGACGCGCCTTCCGCGCTGGTGGTGACGTCGCTGAGGAACGAACGATCGATCTTGACGACGTCGATCGGCAAGTCCTTCAGGTAGGACAGGCTCGAATAGCCGGTGCCGAAATCGTCCAGCGACAGCACGACGCCGAGCGCCTTCAGTTCGCGCAGCGTATGGGCGATCGCATTGGAGTCCTCCATCAACACGCTTTCGGTCAGCTCCAGTTCGAGCGAATCCGGCTCGAGACCGGTTTCCGCGAGCGCGGTGCGCACCAGGTGGGCCACGTCCTGCTGCCGGAACTGGCGCGCGGACAGGTTGACGGCAATCCGGATCGGCGGATGCCCTTCCCGGCGCCACGCGACGGCCTGGGCGCACGCGGTGCGCAGCACCCATTCTCCGATCGGCAGAATCAGCCCGGTTTCTTCGGCGATCGGGATGAAGCGGTCGGGCGGAATCACGCCGATTCCCGGGCGTCGCCAGCGAATCAGCGCTTCGACGCCGCTGATCTGGCCGGTCTTGAGATCGACCTTCGGCTGGTAGTACAGCTCGAGTTCGCCATTCGACACGGCCTGATGCAGCGCGTTTTCGAGGATGGCGTGCTCCTCGACGCGCGCGCCCAGTTCGCGCGTATAGAAGCTATAGCAGTTGCGTCCGTGTTCCTTCGCGCAATACAGCGCGGCATCGGCCGTCTTCAGCAGCGTCTCCGCGTCGGTGCCGTCGGTCGGGTAAAGGCTGACGCCGACGCTCGTCGTCACGTGCAGGTCGTGGCCGTCGAGCACGAACGGCGCGACGAAGGTGTCCAGGATCTTGCGGGCGATCGCGTCCGCGTCCGACGCCGTCGACAGGTTGACCAGCATCACGACGAACTCGTCGCCGCCAAGCCGCGCGACCGTGTCCCCGTCGCGCACCGAACTCTTGAGCCGCGCGGCGACGACCCGCAGCAGCGCGTCGCCCGCCGAGTGGCCGAAGCTGTCGTTGATATGCTTGAAGCGGTCCAGGTCGAGCACCATCACCGCGATCAGTTGCCCGGTGCGCCGCGCCTGCGACATCGCCTGCTCCATCCGGTCGCCGAGCAGGTTGCGGTTCGGCAGGCCGGTCAGCGCGTCGTGATTGGCGAGGTATTCGATGCGGCCCTGCTGCATCTTGCGCTCGGTGATGTCCTGGACGATGCCGCGCAGGATGATCGCGTGATTCGGATCGCGGCCGGACTCCGCCTGATGCAGCACGTAGCGCTCGGTGCCGTCCGCGTGGATCAGCCGATGCTCGATCGAGAACGCGACGCCTTCGGTGCGCAGGCTCGCGTAGGACTGCACGAGCAGCGGCTGCTCGTCGGGCGGAACGGCCTGCACGAGCCGTTCGAACGTCGGCGGCGTGTGGGCGGCGTCGAGCCCGAGAATCCGGTACAGCTCCGGCGACCAGTAGCCGTCCGTCCGCCCGGCCTGGTATTCCCAGTTGCCGAGGTGCGCGAGCGCCTGCGCATGCGTGAGGCTGACTTCGGTCGTCGCCAGCTTTTCGACCGCCGCGGCCGCGCGCAGCAGATAGCGGATCCGGTAGCCGAGCAGTTTCCACCGCATCGGCTTGGACACGAAGTCGGTCGCGCCGGCGTCGAACGCGCTGGCGATCGACGCGTCGTCGTCGTTGCCCGTGAGCATGACGATCGGCACGCGGCGGCCCTCGGGCAACGCGCGCAGCGCCCGGCAACAGTCGAATCCGTCGCCGCCGGGCATTTCGACGTCGAGCAGCACGACGACCGGACGATGGCGCAGGAACGCATCGATACCCGCCTGCGGACCCGTCGCTTCCTCGACGCGAAAGCCTTCCGGTTCGAGCGTTTCCACGACCAGCAGGCGCGTCATCGCATCGTCGTCGATGATCAGAATCGTCGGTACATCGGCATGCTCGTCGTTCACGACCGTCCTCCTGTTGTACTGCCGCGCGATCGCCATGGCGATCGGCCGGCGTCCCTTCAACCGTCCACGCGCTCCGCGATCAACGCCGCATGCGCGTGCCCGAATTCCGCTTCCGTGCCGGCGACCAGTTCCACCGCCGCGTCCACGTCGGCGGCGCGCGCGAGCCGCTCGATCTCGCGGCAACGCGCCGACAGCAAGTGCGCGCCGACGTTCGCGCTGCTCGATTTCAGCGTATGAGCGGCCAGCTTCAGCGCATCGGCGTCGCCCGCTTCGACCGCCGCCTGCATGTCGCGGATCAGCCGCGGCGCATCCGCCGTGAATTGATCGATGATCCGCGTCAGGACATCCGGGCGGCCCGGCCGCTGCAGCGCGCGCAACGCATCGAGCGCCTTATGGTCGATCACGCTTGCTTCGTCATCCGGATCGACGGCGGCGCCCCCCGTCGCTTCCGGCTTCGCTTCGACGCCGCCGCCCGTCGTTGCCGCACCGGTTCCGGTAGCCGGCGCGCACGCCGCGCCGCCGACATGGCGCGCGAGCATCTGCAGCAACGCATCGCGGCGAAACGGCTTGCCGAGATAGTCGTCCATGCCGGCGGCCAGACAGCGCTCGCGGTCGCCGCTGAGCGCATTGGCCGTCAACGCGATGACCGGCATGCGCGGCGCGCCGGCTTCGGCTTCGCGACGGCGCAACTGCCGCGTCGCCTCGAAGCCGTCGAGCCGCGGCATCTGGCAGTCCATCAGCACGACGTCGAATACGTCGTCGGCCAGCCGATTCAGCGCCTGCTCGCCGTCGTCGGCCACCGCCACCTGATAGGCGGTGTCCTCCAGCATCGCGAGCGCGATCTGCTGATTCACGACGTTGTCCTCCACCAGCAGCACGCGCGCCGCAATCGCATCGAGCGGCCGGCCCGGGCCGGCGCCGGCATCGTCGGATAGCGGTTCCGGCGAATTCAGCCGCGGCGGCATCACATGCATCGCCGACGCGATGGCCGTATGGAGATCGGCGCCACGAAGCGGCTTCGTCAGCCGGGCGGCGATGTCGAGTTCGTGCGCGACCAGGACGCTGTCCATCATCTCGAACGCGGTCAGCGTGATGATCCTGAGCGCGCGCAACGACGGATCGCGGCGGATGTGCTGCACGAGCGAGATGCCATCCATGCCCGGCATCCGCACGTCGACGATCGCCAGATCGAACGGCGCGCCGTCGGCGACCGCCGCGCGCAACTGCGACAGTGCGTCGTCGCCGCCGATCGCCGTGGCGACGCACAGCTGCCATTCGATCGCGTGTTCGAGCAGCACGCTGCGATCGGTCTCGCTGTCGTCCACGATCAGCACCTTCAGGCCCGCGAGCGACGGTCGTGCATCGGCTGCCACGCCGACCTCGCCGGATGCCGGCTCGAACCGGGTCGTCACGGTAAACACCGAACCCTTGCCGGGCGTCGATTCGAGCGTGAGCTCGCCGCCCATCATCTCGGCCAGCTGGCGGGAAATCACCAGACCGAGCCCGGTTCCGCCGTATTTGCGCGCGATCGAGTTGTCGGCCTGCTGGAACGGCCGGAACAACTGCGCGGCCACCTCGGGCGCGATGCCGATGCCGCTGTCGGCGATCGTGAACACGATGCGACCGTCGTCCGAATACGATGCGCCGAGCGCGACGTGCCCGTGCTCGGTGAACTTGATCGCGTTGCCCAGCAGGTTCGTGAGCACCTGGCGCAACCGCACCGGGTCGCCGCGCATCCACTCCGGAACGGTGTCGCCGCGCCGGAACTCGAGCGCAAGCGCCTTGCGTTGCGCGTTGGGCTCCAGCAGCGCGACGACATCGTCGAGCAATTGATGCAGATTGAAATCGATGCGCTCCAGCGTCAGCTTGCCCGCCTCGATCTTCGAGAAATCCAGAATGTCGTCGATGAGGACGAGCAGCGTCTGGCCCGATCGATACACGGTGTCGACGAACTTGCGCTGCTTCGACGTCAGCCGCGTGCGCTGCAGCAGTTCGGTCATGCCGAGCACGCCGTTCATCGGCGTGCGGATCTCGTGACTCATCCGCGCGAGAAACTCCGATTTCGCCGAATTCGCGGCTTCGGCCGTGGCGATCGCCGCCTGCAACGCGACGTCGCGGCGCTCGATTTCGTCGAGCATCATGTTGAAGCCGGCAATCAGCACGGCGACTTCGTCGCTGCCTTTGTGCGTCATGCGCAACGACAGGTCGCTGCCGCTGCGAATGCGGGCCATCGTGCGCGTCAGGTTCGACAGCGGCCGCGAGATCGACGTGCCGAGCCGATGGCTGATCACCAGCCCGCCGATCGCGAGCAGGAACGATACGCCCACGATCATCAGGATCGCGGTCGCCACGGCCCGGTAGACGTCCGATACGATGCCGCGCTGCTGAAGATCGACGCGCACGGCTTCCTGCTCCGTGTAGGCCGCGAGGCGATTGGCCGTCGTATCGACGTCCGCGACGATGCGCTGCATGGCCACGTCGTTGGACAGCATGTCGGACTTCACGGCGAGGATGCGGCGCGCGGATCCACCGAGCGCCGCGGTCAGCCCGACGACATCCTGGGCGCGCTTCGCGTTGCCCGGGCCGTCCGCGGCGAGCGCCTCGCGCAGCGCGCCGGCGGATGCGGTCAGCGCGCCGATACTCTTGCGCAGTTCGTCGTCGGCGCGCTTCAGACGGTCGGCGCTGTCGCTTTGCGCGATCATGCGCAAGTCGAACGCCAATGCATTGATGCCGCCGCTCACGACCGCCGACAGCGACGCAACCCGCGCGGCTCGCCGCCGGAATTCGATCGCGTCGTCGAGGCGCCGTCGCGCCTTGACGATCTGCAACGCGAACGGGTCCGCGATCTCCGCGAGCTTCGCGTCCAGCGCATCGAGCGACTGCAGCACCCTGTCCTCCTTCGCGCGGTAGCGGGGCGCGACGGAGGATTCGGCGAACATGGCGCCGCGCAGCGCGACGAGGCCGTCCTGACCGTCGAGGATGTCGGCCGCCACGCGCCCCAGCGCGCTCGTCACCCCCTGTGCGGTGGCGGCATCGAGGTTCGGCGCCGCGATCGCGAGCGCATTGCGTGCGCCGTCGAGCGACGCCTGCATGCGCTCGCGCAGCGGCGCGAGCCGGTACCGGTTCGGCGCGACGTCGACGCGGCCGGCGATCGTCATGATGTCCTTGACGTTCGTGCGGACCTGATCCAGTGCATGAATCGTCCGGTTGTAGGCGGTGTTGGCCGCGAGCGCGCCGCTCACCGCCGCATCGGCATCGTCGTCCAGCCGCTCGATTTCCTTGCCGATCTCGGTCAGCAGCGTGGCGCCCCGTGCCTGCAGGCGTTCGATCAGCCGGCGCTCGGCGACGAGCTGCGCATCGCCGCGCAGGCGCTTGTCGATCCCTTCGTTCATCGAACGGAACATCGTCCGCAGGTCGGTGGACGGTTCGGCGATGCCGTGCCCGTCGATCGCGCGCACGGCGGCCGTGATGCCGGCAATCCGCTGCAATTGCGTTTCGATCTCCGACGACGACTGCTGTCGCTCCGACGCATCCTGCGCGTGCTGGAGCCGGCCGAACTCCACCGCAAGTTCCGCATAGGCGCGCTGGAGTTCGTTGCTGCGCATCTGCAGCGGCAGCGATTCCGTCGTCAGCGTGCGCACGCCGGACGCGATGCCGTGCACCGCGATCAGGCTGGTCACCGAAATCGCCACCGCCCCCAGCAGCATCAGGCTGGTGCTGGTGACGAGTTTCGCCTTGATGTCCATGCAGCCCTCCAGGATCGGGATGGCTCGGCGGCCATCCGTCCGCTCATTGCGCCGGCACGACGAGCGGCGTGACGCGGCCGTTCGCGATTTCGGTGAGGAACACGTCGTTCAGCGCCTGGTGATCGTCGGTGCTCAGATTGGCCACCAGACCGCCGAGATCGAGATGCCGGATCGACTCGAGCGCCTGCTTCAGCGTCGCCCGGGTGGGTGCCGGCCCCGCGCGTTCCAGCCCGATCAGCGCGACCTTCGCGTCGAGACAACCCTCGATGTGCACCACGCCGATGTGCTCGTCCGGAAAGCGCCGCGCGATCAGCCGTGCACAGTCCCGGATCACGGGGCGCTCGCTCTGCGGCAGCGGCACGACCTGCGAGATCACCGTGCCGTTCGCTTCGTCGCCGATCAGGCGCAACAGGTCGTCGGTGCCGACGAACGACACCGCCGCGAGACGGGCCGCGAAGCCTTCGCGGTGCGCCGCGCGAATGAATGCGGCGACCGGCGTATACGGGCCGACCATGACGACGACGTCGGGCCGCGCGTCGAGTACGGCAGCGAGCCCCGTGTCGACCGCCGTCGTGCCGCGGCGAAACGTGCCGGTGGCGACGACGTCGAGGCCATGGCGACGCAGGGCCAGTTGCGTGCCGGCCAGCACCGCGAGCCCGAAGCCGTCGTCCTGGTAGAACACCGCGAAACGCTTTGCGCGGTCGTGCGCGATCAAATGGTCGACCAGCGCGCGCGTTTCGTCGTCATAGCTCGCCCGAATGTTGAAGACCTCCGGAATCACCGGCCTGCGCAGCGCCATCGCGCCGCTGAACGTACCGACGAGCGGGATGCCGGCGTCCCGGATCATCGGCAGCACCGCGGTGGTTGTCGGCGTGCCGACGTAGCCGAACAGCGCGAGGACGTTGCCCCGCTCGATCATTTCCAGCGTGTTGTCGACCGTCCGGTCGGGTTCGTAGCGGTCGTCGGTGACGACGAGGTCGATTTTCCGCCCGTGCACGCCGCCGCGAGCGTTCACGTCGTCGAATACGGCTTGCGCACCGATCAACAGCCCGCGCCCGAGGCCGGCGGAATTGCCCGATTGCGCGTTGACCATGCCCAGGCGGATCGTGTCGTCGGTCACGCCGGGTTCCGCTGCAAAGCCGGCGCCCTGGCCGCTCAGTGCGGTGCAGCACGCGAACAGCACCAGCACGCGCCGGCCGCCGGGACGCGCGAGCGCGTGCAGTACGTTCGAGAACCAGATGCCGGAACACATCCGTGCGACTGACACACCCTCGTCCATGTTGGGCTCCCGTTCGGCACCGGTTGTTCTGATTCGATGGTGCGCCCCGCCGCATGCCCCACCGCTGCCGTGGTACGAGTCAATTAGTCATATATATAGGTGGCATCCCTTGCGACTGCAAGCCGGAGGAGCGGATCGACGCCGTTTGTCGAGAATCGTTTCGCTGTGGCGACGGAATGCGGGCAGACGCGATCGGGCGGGATCGCCTTCCGGAATTTCGATCCGGTCGCCAGTGCGGCGATTTGTTGCGGAAATCGATGCGCCAGGGCACGGCGCGGCGATCATCTCGCTCGTTGCGAGCATCGTGAACGTCGTGGCCTTGTCGTTCCCTACCGCAAAGAGCGTCCCGGCCAAGCCGGGACGCTCTCACGCTCGGGTCACTCTGCGAAATCGGTGGCTTCGGACGAACCCTTCCACGCATCGAGATCCTTTGCGACCCCGCTGGCCTTGACCAAGGCGAGTTCGTTCGCGATCTTGCCGGCGAACAAGTGCAGCGGCGCCGATTCGACGCTTGCGGCTTGAATGATCATGAGCGCCAGTTTGTCGGGGTCCCCGGCCTGATGGCCGTGCAGGGTGTCGAGATGCAAGTCCAGCGAGGCCTTTGCTTCCGAATAGTCGTCGATCTGCCGTTTTGCAACTGCGAGCGCATCGCTCGACAGGAAATCAGTGCGCACCGGCCCAGGGTAGACGACTGTCGCGCGGATACCCAGTTCGGCAACTTCCGCAGCCAGGGATTCAGTCACGCCCGACAGCGCGAATTTGCTTGCGACGTAGCTTCCCCATCCCGCATATCCGCCGTGGTAGCCGACGATGGACGAGATGTTGATGATGTGCCCACTTCGCTGCCGACGAAGATGCGGCAATGCATGACGCATGACGGTCATCGGCGCGAAGAAATTGACGTCGAAATTCCTCCGCAGCTCTTCGTCGGACAGTGCCTCGACCGTCCCTTGCTGCGCATATCCTGCATTGTTGACGACGACGTCGAGAGCGCCGAACTGTTGCACGGTCTTGTCGATCGCCTGCTGGACGCTGTGATCGTTCGTCAGAGCGACCTCCAGCGGTAAAAAGCGGTCGGACGCCTGACCGAAAGCATCAGTCAGCGATGCCGCGGCGCGCGAGGTGGCGGCGACCCGGTGGCCTTGCTCGAGCAAGTGCGTGACAAGCTTCCGGCCGAGCCCTTTCGATGCTCCGGTGACAAACCATGTGCGAGAGACCGATTTCATGATGAACCTCCTTCATTTGCAAGTAGGGTGCGGGATGGATTGCTGCTTCAGGGCAGTGCGACGCTCATGCCGCCGTCGGCCATGACGACGGCGCCGACGATAAAACTCGCCTTCTCCGAAGCGAGGAACGCGATCACCTCGGCAATTTCCTTCGGCTGCGCGGCGCGACGGATCGGTGCCTTCTTTCCGTGCTCCGCAAGGAACGCCTGCCCGTCCGCATGAATATGATTGGTAATGTTGGTAATGACGTCGCCGGAGCCGACCGCATTGACGCGGATGCCGTGCTCGATCGCCTCGAGCGACAGCGAACGCGTCAACTGCGCGAGCGCCCCTTTCGATGCCGCATACGCGGAGATCAGTGGGAACGCCTGATAGCACGCGTAGGAGCCCACATTTACGATGGCCCCGCTCTTTGCCGGCACCATTGCCCGCATGGCCTCGCGCGAGAACAGAAACGCGCCCGTCGCATTGACGGCCTGAATCCCGTTCCAGTCTTCGAGCGACATGTCGATCAGCGGCTTGTTGATGATGATCGCTGCGTTGTTGACCAGCACGTCGAGCTTGCCGAACCGGTCCATCGCCGTTGCCACCGCGCGCACGGCGCTCTCTTCGCGCGACACGTCGGCGACGAGCGGTACGATGCCGGGACGAGCCAGCGCTTCCACGTTGCTTCCGCGGCCGACGGCAATCACGTTTGCGCCCTCGGCATGGAGCAGTTCGGTCGTGGCGAGGCCAATGCCGCTGGCTGCGCCTGTAACAATGGCCACCTTGCCTGCGAAGGCGCCGTTTGCAGTGCTGTTTGATGTCATGGTGTTCTCCTGGATGTGGATGCGTATGCGTTGCGTGTGGCGTGCCGGTCCGATCAGAACGGGCTGGCCGTCGGCCGGACAACGATCTCGCTGACGTCGACGTCAATTGGCTGCTCGACCGCGTAAGCGATCGCACGTGCGATGGCGTCGGGCGTGATCGCGATGCGACGGAACGTCTGCATGGCCGTGCGTGCGGTGCCGTCCGAGATCGAGTCGGCCAGCTCGGACTCCACGACGCCCGGGCAAATCACAGTCACGCGGATCTTGTCGGTTTCCTGGCGCAGGCCATCCGAGATGGCGCGCACGGCGAACTTCGTCGCGCAGTAAACGGCGGCAGTCGGGGAAACGGAAAGGCCGCCGATCGACGAGATATTGACAATCTGGCCATGCCCTTGCGCTTCCATCGTCGGCAGCACGGCGGCGATGCCGTGCAGGACTCCACGGATGTTCACGTCGATCATCCGATTCCATTCGTCGACTTTCAGCGCGTTGAGCGGCGAAAGCGGCATCACGCCCGCATTGTTGATCAGCACGTCGATGCGGCCGAACGCGTCGAGCGCGAAGCGGGCGAACCCCGCCACGTCGTCGGCCGAGGTCACGTCGAGTTCGCGGTAGCGAACGACGCCGCCCGACGCTTCGATGGATTCCGCGAGCTGAGCGAGCCTGTCGGTACGGCGAGCACCGATCACGACGCGGTGCCCCCGTGCGGCGAGCAAACGCGCCGCGCCTTCGCCAATGCCGCTGCTCGCGCCGGTAATCAGGATGATTTTCGACTCGTTGGAGATGTGTACCATGTTGCATACTCCTATCGTTGGCTATGAACTGGCCTTCGCTTTTCGCTTTCATCCGTCGAACGACCGCCGTTCGTTGCTGCATCGGATGAAGCGATATGGATCGTCGGCCGGTGATGGAATGATAGGAACGGGGTGCCGTCGCGCGAATACACGTATCGATTCAGTTATTGCCTATTTCTATCGATCGACCTGGCGGCGCTTCCGGCGCGACGTTAGAATGGCGCGTATAGCGAGCAACAGGAGACTGACGTGTCGAAGATTCGCTCTCCCGCGTCCATCGAGATGGTCCGCCTCATCGAGAGGCTGGCACCGAGCGAGGGATATACACAGTCGGCGCTGGACAGCGTGCGGCTGATGCGTTCCGATCGACCGCTCGGGCGCACGCCAGTGCTGTACGAGCCGAGCATCGTGATTGTTTGCCAAGGCCGTAAACTGGGCTTCCTTGGCAACGACGTCTATATCTACGACGCGCAGCACTACCTCGTACTCTCCGTACCGCTGCCCTTCTCGACCGAAACGCACGCATCGCGCGCGGAACCGATGCTCGCGGTGTCCATCCGGCTCGACCTCCTGGAGCTCAGCGACTTGATCACGCAGATCGGTGAGTTGGGACGTCTACCGAACGCCGCACCAAACGGCATCGTGTCCACACCGCTCGACGACCGGCTCGCCGATGCAACCGTGCGTCTACTCGAGGCATTGACGGTACCGATGGATGCGCAGATTCTTGGACCCAGCCTCGTTCGGGAGATCTGTTACCGCGTTCTGTCGGGTGCGCAAGGAGGCGCGCTGCGTGCCGCACTTGGGCACCACGGTCGGTTCGGTCGCGTGGCGAAAGCGCTCAAGCGCATTCACGCCGACTATGCTTCCCCGCTCAACGTGACCCGCCTTGCCGAAGAAGCCGGCATGAGCGTGCCGGCATTCCACGCCAACTTCCGCGCGGTGACGCGGACGTCGCCGATTCAGTACATCAAGTCCACACGCCTTCACCAGGCTCGCCTGATGATGATTCGCGACGGCGTCACCGCTGCGGCTGCGGCAGGGCGCGTCGGCTACGAAAGCACGTCGCAGTTCAGCCGGGAGTTCAAGCGCCTGTTCGGAAGAACGCCGATCGAGGAGGCTCGCGACATGCGCGAGTCCTTCACCCTTTCGCCGGCGGTTCGCTTCGGTACGTAGGCCGTGTTCTATGCGGTCGCATCGAGGACGACTTTTCCGCGCACGTGGCCGCGGCGCCTGCTAGTTCCAGCACGAGCGCGCCGATCGTTCCGAGCGCCGGTGCCGGAAGCACCAGCGAGGCGATATAGGCCATCGTTGCGCCGGGGGCAGCCAGCTTGCCGATGCCGCTGATCAAGAAAATCGCAGCGATCAGCGAGCAGTATTACGACCTCGCGCAGGCACGCTACCGCGGCGGCACCGACCGCTTCCTGACCCTGCTCGACGCGCAGCGCACGCTCTACGCCGCACAACGGCAACGGGTCACGGACATGCTCGCCAAGCAGTCCAACCTGATCACGCCGTACAAGGTGCTGGGCGGCGGCTGGCGGGAGACGAGCGCGGTGGCGCAGCGATCACTCCGTTATCAAAACGACGTGGCGAGCTGCGCCTGAAGAACGAGGCTGTTGCGCGTGCGGTTTCGCACCGCGGTTTCCGTGTATGCGTTGAGCCACAGCGCGCGCGTTCGAGTGATCTGCCAGAAGAGTCCGGGGCCGATGCCGAGCACCTGTTCACGGCCGGCCACCGGCGTGCCGTTGATGCGGTTGTCCGCAAGCTGGCGGAAGTAATAGCCATTCACGCCCACGTGCAATTGCGGAGTGAGCGCATACGAGGTGGTGAAGTTGATCCAGGCGGCCTGGCCGGCTTGCGTGTCGCTCACGGGCCGACCCTCGAATGCGAGGGGATAGCTCGCCGCCGGATCGTGATTCTTGAAGTTGTACAGGTAATGCAGCCGCCAGCTGATCTCGATCTTCGGAAGCGGAAACAGCGAGGCCGCCCAGTACGGATTCAGGGAAAAGTAACCGGAACTCTGATTCAGATCCGCATGGTGCTTGTACTGCCCCGTCGGCGCAATGACATCGAACTCGAAACGCTGCACGAACAGAGGCTGTCCCGAAGCGCCCAGAATGGGCGCGTACTGAAGTTGCGGTCCGAACGTCACATCTCCCAATGCCGTTCCGCCGCCCGACAAACTCGCCCCGGGCCGATCGAAACTGCCATGCAGCCATGTGAGCGGCACGATCACGTTGAAACCCAACGTCCCGCCCGCCAGTTGCCACGGAGATGCGTAGGCCAGGTGATTGACCCATGTAAACGAATCGACACGGGGATGACGAAATGCGCTGTTCGTGCTGCCGTCCGCGTTCTTGATCGAATCCGCCGTCGTGTAGCGCACTTGGCCGAGATACGACCAGCCGGCCGGGCCCGAATATCCGTCGAAGAAGCTGGTGGAGCCGAGATTGATGCCCTGCGGCTCCGAAATCGCGGGCACGCGCCCCTGCGCTGTCTGCGCGAATGCCGGAGCCGTGCTCGCCAGACATGCCGCCACCCATAGCCGCCACCCGGCCCTCGCAATACACTTCGTTATGCAAATTATCATGCGTGTCTCCAAACATGCCGGCACGTGCCGGCTGTTGTTGTAATGAATGAGTTATGGATACTGCGGTGTTGCATACGGCGGCGGGCCGTTGCTCCGAGCCCGCCGCGGCATCGATCTGGCTTGCCTTACAGCGCGGGTTCCACCGGGCGAATGACGTTGGCGGACACCGCCTGGCCCGGGGCGGAAAACTGCACCATTTCGGCGCCCAGGTATTCGAGGATGTCGAGGTCCGACACACCGTTGACGACGTGGAACGTCGTCGGCAACTGCTCGAACGTCGCGCGATGCCACTTCACCGAACCGCCCGAGGCTTTCCACTTCCTGAAGCGCGCACCGTCGAACTTGATCGGCGACGTGTCATCCGCCACACTGGCCTCGGGCTGCGAGGTGGTCGCGTAGGCCACGTCACAGCCGCCGCTGCCGAAGCGGCCCGTGCGCGGCATGTACTTGTAGAAGAGCGACGCTCCGCCCGGGCCCGGCAGCTTGGGTTCTTCGTGCACTTCAACCAGCCCGTCGAGCGCGATCTCGAAGAACTTGAAGTCGAACCACGATGCCGACCCACCGGCCGTGCCGCGCGAATGGTCGATGTCGAGCGCCGGGATGTCCGCGAACAGCTTCGGGAACCCGAGTTCCTCGCGCCCCGTCATGATCGCGTCGGGAACACCTTCCCAAAGCACCGGGCAGAACGCGCCATCGATGGTCTCCGTTCGGCCGTGATAGGTCGTGGGGATCTCGATCATGGCGATGCCGTACCCTCGGCCCGCCAGCCAGTACAGGTCGCTGAAGAATGCGAGCGACGCGTGGACTTCGGGCTCGCCTCGCAGTTCAAAGCCGGGCGGCAGGATGCGCTCCAGTTGCTCGCGGCGAGTGCGGTATTTGACGGTCATCCACGTGGCGTTCATGGTGCCCGCTTCCTCGGGCGTCCACAGCGTGCCATCGGCCTTTTGACGCGGACCCGGCGCGGGTCCGAACACGGCAGGCATGCGGTAGCGCACGCCTGGTTTGAATTCGACGGTCATGATTCAGTGTTCCTGTTTGGGTTGAAGGATTCAGATCGGGGAGCGGCGCGGCGTGGTCTGCACCGTAAGCCGGCGCGGGTCCGCCAATTCGTGTACGCCCGCGTGGCCGCGGACGGAGCCAGGAACGGATCGCGTCGCTCGAGGGTCGCGCCGGCCGCGGCCGGCACGCCCTTTCCACCGACGAGCAGGTTGAGTTCGCCAGCCGTACGGATGGACCTCCTGCCTACTGCGAACGATGCCGGGCGCCGTGCTCACGCGGGTTCGGCCGTGACGGTGTTCTCGATATGGCCAAGGCCCTCGATCTCCACCTTCACCACGTCACCCGGCTGGAGGAATTTGCCGAGCGCAATACCGACGTTCGCGCAGGTGCCCGTGGCGATCAGGTCGCCCGGCTCGAGCGTCATCACCTGCGAAAGCTCGTGGATCTGCTCCCAGATGCTGTAAATCATTCCGCCCGTGCTCGCGCTCTGGCGCAGCTCGCCGTTCACCCACAGCTTCATTTGCAGCGCGTGCGGATCGGCAATGTCGTTGGCCGTGGTGATCCACGGGCCGATAGGCCCATGCGTGTCGAACGACTTGCCGAGCGTAAACGTCGGGCTCTTGAACTGCCAGTCGCGCGCAGTCACGTCGTTCGAGACGAAGTAGCCGCCCACCACGGACGGCGCGTCCTCCACGCTGACGTAGCGGCAGCGCTTGCCGATCACCACGCCCATTTCGGCCTCGTAGTCCATCTTGTCCGACACGCGCGGCTTGACGATCGGATCGAACGGCCCCGTGATGCAGCTCACCTGCTTGTTGAACCACAATTGATGGGGCGGTGCGGTAATGCCGGCGCGCGCCGCTTCGTCGGCGTGGTCCTGATAGTTCATGCCGATCGCGAGGTACTTCTGCGCATCAGGAATGGGCGCTTCGAGCTTCACGTGCTCGAGCGGCACGCCGTCTTTCACGTCGCGAAGCGTCTGTTCGAGGCGGCTCAGCAACGCGGGACCGGCGGCCAGCACCTCGCGGATCGAAGCGGGCGCCGAAGGATCGAGCGCCTTCAACGCAACAACGCGATTGCCATCCACGGCGCCGACGGTGGTCGTACCGTCATAGGTATAGCGGGCAAGTTTCATACAGAGCGCTCCTGCGCAAAAAATGGAATCGGTTCAGGCGAAGAATTCGGGCGTGAGCGGCGGCGCCCATTGGCGGAGTTCGTCGGCCGACATGGGTGCGTGCCCGGCCGGCGTGTCGTCGTTAACCCGATCGCCGTCGGTCCAGTGCTCGATCTTGTTGCCGAACGGGTCGCGCCAGTAGTCGAAGATCTGGCTGCCCTGCACGTGGCGTCCGACGCCCCACGCGTGCTCGTAGCCGCACGACTTCAAGTGCTCCCCGCCCAGCACGACGTCGTCCAGGTCCAGCACTTCGAACGCCGCGTGATCGAAACGCGGGCGGCCGTCCTGTGCCGAGATCAGCGCAACCGTGTGGTGGTCGGTCCATTGTTCGCCCAGCCCGCAGTGCAAGAAGGCGGCGATGGTGTTCTGCTCGCTGCCGGCCCAATACGTGTCCGATACACGAAAGCCCAATACGTCGCGATAGAAGGCCAGCATGGCGGGGAAGTCGCGCACCTGGAGCGCAACGTGGCCCAGCCGCAGCACGCCGCTGGGGCCGGGCTCGAGGCGCACGGTCTTGCCCAGACGCCGGCGCGCGTCGCCGCAGTTCATGGCGACCGGCTCGCGCAGCGGCAACGGCGCGTGCCGCGCCGCGCCATGCACGACGTCCACGAGGAAGCCGTCCGGGTCGCGAAAGCGCACACGCCGCCCGCCGCCCGGCTCCGGGTTGTCCTCCACCTGAACGCCGAGATGCGCGGCGAGCCGCTCGAGATCCGCGTCGCCGGCCGCGTGAAGGCCGAACCCCACGGTGGAATTGTCGGGACCGAGTTCGCTTACATGCACGTGGTGCGCGGTGTCCGCAGCCCGCATGTACAACGCGTGCTCGCTGCGGGCCGCGCGATGCAGGCCGAAGTCCAGCAGAAAGGTTTCCATGCGGTCGAGGTCGGTGACCTGATACCGCACGAAGGCGATGTCTTGCACTGTCATCACAAAAGCGTCTCCTTGTGTTGTGCCAGTCGTTATGCGAGTCGTCGCAGGCGAGCATGGCGTCGCGTCCTGATAAATCCACAAATTTAACGATAACAGATTAACCTCTAAAAAATCGATAAAACATAGGGAATTCCATAATCTTGACGAACGTGGATGGCGGAAGCGAGAATCGCAGCAAGCTCCCCCATGTACGAATGCTTGCTCGAATGGACACGACCCTCATCTCTCCAGGCGCGAAGAGCCTGACGTCGCTCGCGGTGGAACGCCTGCGCGGCGACATCCTTGCCGGGCAGTTGCGCCCTGCGGAACGGCTGCGCATCCAGGCCCTCAGCGAGCGGTATGGCATCGGCGCCACGGCCATCCGCGAAGCGCTGTCGCGCCTCGTGACCGACGGTCTCGTCGATTCGGAAGACCAGCGCGGCTTCTGCGTCACCCCGGTTTCGCGTGAAGACCTGACGGACCTCACGCAAACGCGTGTGGAAGTGGAAGGCAGCGCGTTGCGGCTTGCGCTCAAGCACGGCGACATCGACTGGGAGTCCAACGTGCTGTCGGCCTTTCATCGGCTGCAACGCACACCCGCGCCCAGCTCCCCCGAGTTGCACGAGCCGTGGGCGGCCGTGCACCGGCAGTTCCATGAGGCGCTCGTCGCGGGATGCGCATCGCCGTGGATGCTGCGGCTGTGCCGGCTGCTGTACGACCAGTCGGAGCGCTATCGCAACCTGGCCGAGCAGTACACGTCGGAGAAGAACCGCGACGCGGCGAAGGAACATCGCGAGTTGATGGAAGCCGCCATGGCGCGCGACGCCGATCTCGCGGTTCAGTTGCTTGCGGGGCACTTCTGGGAGACCACCGGCATCATCCTGAAGGCCGTGTTCAACGACGACGCAACCTCGCGCCCGTCCACACGAGGCCCTGGCCGCAAACCGCGCGGTCGCGATGAAACATGACGGGGCGCGCATGAGCCCGCCCCGCTGACGCGGCGGGCGCTGCCCGCACCGTTTCCAGATCACGATGCAGATGCTGCGTACGACGTGGCAGGGGTGGACTTTGCCGTAGCAAACCGCTCACGAACAAAAGGAGACAACACAATGCGACCTCACACCCCGCCGGTCCGCGACCGGGCATCCGAGTTCAAGGCCGTCAGCCTGCTGGCGCTCGGCCTCGGCATGGTCGGGCTCGACCGCTTCATCATCAATCCGCTGTTCCCCGTGATGCAGAAGGAACTCGGGCTCGGCTACCAGGATCTCGGCCTGATTTCGGCCTCGCTGGCGCTGACGTGGGGCGTGGCGTCGATCGTCAGCGGACGCCTTGCGGACCGCGTGGGTCCGCGCCGGGTGTTGATCGCCGCGATGGCCATCTTTTCGCTGCTGGTGGCGACGACCGGCTTTGCGACAGGTCTCGGCAGCCTGCTCGTGATCCGCTCGGTCATGGGCCTCGCCGAAGGCGCCTACGTACCAGCCAGCATCGTGGCGACCGTGAACGCTTCGAAGCCCTCGCGCGTCGGGCTCAACATCGGCCTGCAACAGATGGCTCAGCCGTTGGTGGGTCTGGGCCTGGGGCCTATCGTGGCCGTCGGGCTGCTCAAGGTGCTGCCCAGCTGGCATTTCGTGTTCGCCGCGGTCGCGGTGCCCGGCCTGCTGCTGGCCGCCGTGATGGCGAAAGTGTTGCGCGACCCGGCCCGTGTCGCCGGAACGCCGCGCCACGACGCGCACGAGTGGCGGGCGCTCGCCCTGCACGGTGCCGTGCGCGTGAATACGGCAGCCATGCTTTGCTATCTCACGTGCGTGATTACGCTTTCCGCGTTCATGCCCAATTACCTCACCGACTACCTCCGGCTGAATCTGGACCAGATGGGCATGGTGCTGACGGGCCAAGGCGTGGGGAGCCTGGTCGGCATGGTGATCATTCCCGCGCTGTCCGACCGGCTCGGGCGCAAGCCGATGCTGATCGCGGCACTGCTCGCCCAGCTCGTGGCGCTCTGGGTGCTGCGCACGATCGGCGCCGAGCCGGTCAAGCTGTTCGCGGCCTTGTTCGTCATCACGTTCATGAACTCGGGTGCGATCGCGATCACGGTGGGGCCGCTTACCAGCGCCGCGGTTCCCGCCCGCCTCGCCGCATCGGCCACCGGTCTCGTGGTGGGCGTCGGTGAAATTGCGGGCGGTGCACTCGCGCCCGCCGCCGCAGGCGCGCTGGCTCACGCCATGGGCATCGCGGTGATTCCCGTCATCGCGCTCGTCGCAACCGCCGTGGGCACCGCCATCGTGGCGTTCGGCGTGCGCGAGCCCGGCCAGTCGGCACACGCCGACGAGCATCCGGCCAACACGCTGCTCTGAAGCAGCGACCACCACGAGACAACGCCCTCACCCGATTCACGACCTTCCATTGGAGACACGAAGTGACATTCGTATCGCAGCACATTGACGACGGCGCGCCGGACAACGTCGCTGACGTGGCGATCGTCGGCTACGGCCCGGTTGGCCAAGCGCTCGCCTTGAAGCTCGCGCTGGCCGGGCACCGCGTGGTGGTGATCGAACGCTGGCCGCAGCTGTACGGCCTGCCGCGAGCCGTCGGCCTCGATCACGAGGCGATGCGCATCCTGCAGTCGCTCGGCATCGTCGATGAATTCGAACCTCACACGTGCCTGAGCCACGTCTACGAATGGCGCAACGGCAAAGGCGAACTGCTGGCCGCGTTCCCTGGACTCGACGAAACAGCGGAGTCCGGCTGGCCGAGGCAATTCGGATTCAGCCAGCCCGCGCTCGAACGCCTTCTCGACGAGCGCATCAGCGGCGCTTACTCGGATCGCGTCACCGTGCATCGCAATCTCACCGTGGTGGGCGCCGCCGAGCATCCCGACAAGGTCGTGCTTCAAACCCGGCCTACCGGCGCGATCGAGGGGGCGCTCCGCCCGATCGCTGCACGCTACGTGGTGGGATGCGATGGCGCCGGCAGCTTCGTGCGGAACGCAATGGGCGCCTCGCTGGTGGACCTGGGCTTCGTTGCGGACTGGCTCGTGGTGGACGTGCAGCCACGCGACCCTTCGCACTGGGGCGCGGACGTCATCCAGGTATGCGACCCGCAATGCCCGACGACGATGGTACCCGGCGGCCCCGGGCGCCGCCGCTTCGAATTCATGATGCTCGAGGGCGAACACAAGGACGAGCAGAACAACCCGCAGGCCGCCTGGGCCCGGCTGGAACGGTGGGGATGGACGCCTGCCAACGCAATCCTGGAGCGCCATGCGGTCTATACGTTCCGCGCCGCCGTGGCCGACCGGTGGCGGCGCGGGCGGTTGATGATTGCCGGCGACGCCGCCCACCTTACGCCGCCATTCGCCGCGCAAGGTCTCTGTGCGGGGCTGCGCGACGTGATTGCACTCGCGTGGCGGCTCGACGCCGTGTTACGCGGCGAGGCCGAAGAGAGGCTGCTCGACAGCTATGGGCCGGAACGGCAGGCGCATGCCACCGCGCTCATCGAGTTCGCCGTGATGCTCGGCAAGATCATCTGCGTACTCGATCCCGCAAAAGCGGAAGAACGCGACCAGCAACTGCGCAATGACACCGGCCGCGGCGAGCAGAAATGGCCCGCCCCGCGCCTGGGCCGTTCGCCGCTCGTGCGCGACGACGACCCGAGCGCTGGATGGCTCGGCGTGCAGGGACGCGTACAGCTTGGCGACCGGACCGGCCGGCTCGACGACCTCATCGGCGCGGGCTTCATGTTGATCGGGCGCGGGCACGATCCATCGGATTCACTCACCGCCGAGCAGTGCCGCTTTCTCGTCGGCATCGGCGCAACGGTGATCGGCATCGGCGGATCGTGCGCGGCGCGCGACGTCGACGGAACTTACACACGGTGGTTCGAGCAACTGGGCACGAGCGCCGTGCTCGTCCGGCCGGACTTCTATGTATTCGGCAGCGGCGACGCGCCGATGCTCGTCGACGGTCTCATGGCCGCCTGGAAGCGCGACGTGCCCGCGCTCACCGTGGAGGCCGCGTGAAGCCGGTGGCGCTCCCCCCGCATGCCGTACTCGAGCGGCACGGCGAGCGCATCCGGCGGCTTGCCGCCGGTGACCTCGCCGGCCTCGCCGACCTGCTGGACGACGATCTGGTTTACGTGCACTCGACGGGTCTCGTACAGGGCAAAGCCGAGCTGATCGCCTTCTTCACACGAAAGCTGCACGTGCTGGACATCCACACCCGTATCGCGCACTTCGCGCATGGCGGCGACATGGCGTGCGTCAGTCTGTTTCAGCGCATGCACGCGCGGTTGCAAACGGAGCCGCCGCGCGAGCTGTGCACGTACAGCTATGTGAGCGAAACGTGGCGCCTGTGCGGCGACGACTGGCGTCTGCGGCATTTCCAGTCGACGGCGGTCAGCGAGGAAGCAGCGCAGCTTTAATCCGATGGAGCGCTCCCACGTTCACCGGGGAGCCGCGCCTCTACGTGTTGACCGAGGCCACTGCCATGAGGCGAGCCGATTTTGGCAAGCAAGGGCGTGGTGCCGCGTTCGCGCAGACGCTGCCGGTGCGGCTCGAGGCCTTCCAACCGCACACGCCTCCGCTCGCCATGTTTGCCGTCTATCGAAAGGACACACCACCCGGCCCGGCGGGTCGGTGATTTCTTAGGCGCCTAAAGACGCGCGCGGAGACGGCCAGCAATGACGGGCCTGGGCTCACGTACTCAATTTCTGTCAAGCGGGCGGCAGGCGTCGCCCACCAGGATGAGCAAGTTGTCCTACCGTAGGTTAAGAACCGGATCGAGCAGGTTGCCCGGATACCGGCGACCAAGCCGGCCCAATAGCGGTACCTCAGCCAAGTAACTTTGGGACCACGGCAACGAAGGGGGCGCATCGCGCATTCTCATGGGGATTTTCAGATGAGTTGAAGCCGGAAGAACGCAGCCACTGCGCTTCCTTTCAAGAATGATTGTTTCCCGAATCTGTACCGGTGTCTGGAAGGTGGCACAGCACTTGTGACCCTGACCCAAGAAATAGTCCGGTTCAAAAGTAGAGAAATTCGGCATGATGTGTCCAAGCGGACACGAAGGCCATGCCATGAAGACAAGCAAGTTTACGGAAGAGCAGATCGCATTTGCACTGAAGCAAGCCGAGTTGGGGACGAAGGTCGAAGAGATCTGCCGCAAGCTCGGAATAAGCGAGGCGACTTTCTACAACTGGAAGAAGAAATTCGGAGGTCTGGGACCTTCTGAGTTGCGCCGCTTGCGCCAGCTCGAAGAGGAAAACGCGAAGTTGAAGCGGCTCGTAGCAGACCTGAGCCTGGACAAGGCCATGCTGCAGGACGTACTCGCAAAAAAGCTCTGAAGCCTTCCCGTCGGCGCATGTTGATCGATGAGTTGCGTGATCGCTATCGAACCAGCTTGACGAAGACATGCGCGTTGTTTGGCATGTCTCGTTCGCTGTATCGGTATCAGTCGGTTGCGCGCGATTCGTCGGCGCTGCTCATGCGTATCAAGGAAATCACCGCCACGCGCGTGCACTACGGGTATCGACGCGTTCATGTGGTCCTGCGACGGGAAGGCTGGCGAGATAATTGCAAGCGCGTCTACAGGCTGTATCGTGCGGAGGGCCTGTCACTGCGGCATAAGCGACCACGACGTAACAAATCGGCTCGGCTGCGACAGCCCAAGCACATCGTGACCGCGATCAACGAAATCTGGAGCATGGATTTCGTTGCAGATGCCCTGTTCGATGGGCGACGCCTTCGGACTCTGACCGTCGTCGACAACTACACACGGGAATGTTTGGCCATCGAGGTCGGACAAAGTCTGAAGGGAGAGCATGTGGTCAAAGCGCTGATGCGTATTACTGCAACACGTGGGCACCCCGCCACGATCAAGGTCGACAATGGCAGCGAGTTCATCTCGAAGGCAATGGATCGCTGGGCCTACGAACATGGCGTTGAATTGGATTTCAGTCGGCCGGGCACGCCCACTGACAATGCCAAGGTCGAAAGCTTCAACGGGCGTTTCCGGCAGGAATGTCTGAACGCACATTGGTTCTTGTCATTGGCCGACGCGCAGAGCAAAATCGACGACTGGCGCACGTACTATAACGAGGTGCGCCCCCACTCTGCATTGCAGTGGATGACGCCCGCCGAATTCGCCCGTCAGGCAAGGGAATCCGCCTCGCCTGACAACTCAACCAAGCCGGAAATCTCCACTTCCGACCGGGACTAATTCTGGTTCAGGGTCACAAGCCGGAAATCTCCACTTCCGACCGGGACTAATTCTGGTTCAGGGTCACAAGCCGGAAATCTCCACTTCCGACCGGGACTAATTCTGGTTCAGGGTCAGCACACCGCAAGCGACGGTCCATGCCGCTAGTACGATACTGCAAATTCGATTGGCCAATTCGCTGCCTCGACGCCCAACGGACGCATCAATCGATTTCTTACGATCTCCGACATGCGCTTTCTCGCATCGAGGATCTAGTTTCTTTCAAATCTATATCAGCTCCACTAGCACGGCCCGTGCGGCCGTCACGTAGGCTCTCATTGGGTATCGCGGGAAGCTTCTTCGTTTCACGCCAGACATTCAGTGGGATGCCCCCTCTCTCTAACCGCCTGGCGCACCAATGCCGACGCTCATCACGCCTCCGGTTCGCTGTCCGCTCGACGACGGATGGCGAGCTCATGCGCCCTATCCCGGTCACGCGCTGCACGCGATTCAGTTGGACGGACCCCGTCTCGACATGCGTCGTCGTTCGAGATGCGCCCTCACAGGCACGGGCCATTCGAATTGGTGACGTGTGGCCCGTCGATCTAGATAAATCCTGTTCTTCCCCAAATCCGACTGGCAAACGTCGAATGATCTCGACTGCTTTTTATTTGCGCCGGACACCGCCCTCGTTTTGCCGTCATCTGCATCGGGGTAGCCTGACTGCGCCACCCGACCGCCATCCCGCGCGTATGTGACTAAGCATGATTTCAACCAGCAGGAAGGAGTTCTCCGCCGCCACCTGACTCGCACCAGACTACCCAGTGGAACAAAAATTGATAATTTCATTCGAATAAACAATTATCGACATTGCTAACGGCCCTCTTTTTTACATTCCGTTTCATTTAAGTATGTTGATTTTTAAACTCTTAATTACTAGCCTTACGAGGCAGCAATTCCGCTGCACATCAAGGAGATTCCGATGAGTTTCGAAATCAATCTGACCGACATCCTGGAAATTACTGACGCTGAGTCGGTGAATGCGACCGACAGCACGATGGGCGCCGCCGGTGGCGCGATCCTCGAAGGAATTTCGTGGGTCTATATGGAATAATCGACGAGATCGATAGCTTTATGACCGCCCCGTCAAAAAAACGGGGCGGAATGACCATGCACGCACGAGACAATCAAGCTCACATAACGTGGTTCGACGATCAGATAATCGCGCTCGATCTCACATCAGATCGCTACACCGTACTATCGCCGACACAATCCAAAAAACTAGCAACAGTTTCGAAATATAACCTAAAAGACCACCGGCGCAGCCACCCAACTCCTAAACACACTGGCGTTCCATTTAACTGTTGGAAACTCACACCAGGCCAGTTGCGATTAGGCATACCAGCCTTTGACTGGATCAAATTGCTCACCACACTCCACCAGGTTCATCGCATCTCAAGAGAAAAGCGAATGTTAGGTCTTATAGAAGCAATCAATAACGAGCGAACTAAAATCAAGCCCCTCCAAACAAATGTGAGCAAAGAAGATCTTATCGCGTCGGTCAACCTGGCTTGCATGGCATATACCCGAAAAACAAAATGCTTGGAATGGGCCGTGACTCTCATTATTGTCGGGTATCGCTATGGATTCGATTTTAATCTCGTCATTGGAGTTCAAAGCCGCCCTTTCTTTGCACACGCATGGGTCGAATCCAATGGATTTGTCGTGGGCGATCACCCCGATCGCCGTACGCAACTCGCGGTAATCTACGAGTTTCCTAAAAATGGTTAATGCAACACTCTTCAACCATTCCAGTCAATGTAATTCTAATGGCCTCGCTCGGGAAAAATTTTGGCGGACCGCCTCTCGCTATCTCGCAAGGTTCAAACTATCTTCCCAAACCATCAATCCCCCTCTTATATTCGGCGAGAACAGCATTGCGCTCTGGTGTATCGCAGGTCGCGTATTGTCTCGCGACAGCGGCAAGGCAGCGCCGCAAGGCGATTTCGTCGCGGCATTTCTGCGAGATATCAGTGAGGCGGCAGCTCAATTCTGGGGGCCTTTTGCTGCAATTATATTTGACCGGATAAATTCGACATTTATTGTTCTTTGCGATTCTTGCGGTCAATTTCCAATTTATTATTCACTCGATCGATCTGGCGATCTTCATATCGCTTCAGACGTAAACGACCTTCCTCCCATCGAACAAGGTCACGCGAAGCCGAATAATTCGTACCTTCACTGTTACCTCGCACATGGATATGGCAATGCAGACGAGACGGGAATCGAGAATGTCTCGCTTTTGCCTCCGGGAATGTTCCTTACCTATCAACAGGGAAATATTTCACTGTCCCGGATGTGGGCTCCCAATGTATGGCGGAAACGATCAGTCGATCGTAATCCGATTGCGATATTGTCGACAGTCCTACACTCGCTTATAGAGCCCGACCGACCCGCAGTTCTCGAATTGTCGGGTGGTTTAGAGTCGACTGCCCTGGCGATCGCCGCACACCGCGCAGGACTGTCCGAGCAAATTACGGCTGTAACCCATTTCGATCCTGATCGGGCTTCATCAAACGAAGTGTCGGTTGCTCGCGCCGTCGCAGAAAAATGTCGGCTGCGACATGAAACTTACCCACTACTAAGCCAACTACCATTCGCACCGGTCCACGAAGTGCCATTGACTGCGCGGCCGTCGACACAACTATGCTTCCTCGCTCAGACCGCAAATTTGGCTCACGCTGGTGTTCCAGGGCGGAACGACACACTCATAAACGGGCACGGCGGCGATGCACTCTTCTTGGCCCCCCCGCCCTTCGGAGTACCTGTCGATGCTATGGCCAAACTTCGATTTGTACGCGCGATCACCGCCTTGCGGGATCTCGCGATTTACTATCGGATACCGATTTGGGCTGCGCTCAAACGGTTAATGCACGACACGCGGCAGTACTTTCGCGGCGGGCTTGGGCAAAGCGCTGATCCGAGTGTCGTGCATGGGTGCCCGAGGGCGATGCCTGCGGGTCTATACGACGACTTGCTAAACAATTGGAGATTGTTGGCACGGCCAGGAAGAAGATATCAAATGGCAGCACTGGCGGCGACACTGGACGAAACCGTGATCCAGGTCCGCCCCACCATACGCCGCCCCATCTTGCCATTTCTCGCGCAGCCAATGGTTGAACTCGCCCTCGGCGCTCGTTTAGAAGACTTGTTCACGGGTTATCACAACCGCCTAATCGTCCGACAAGCGGCCTTCGATTCGTCGAATTTGCCAAATCTATGGCGGACCGACAAAGGCGACACAACACACTCAGCCTTACGAGGCCTTTATGTGCACTACGACCATGTACGAGAAGTTTGTCTGGACGGATTTTGTATAGCGGAACGAATGGTACGTCGAGATGGTCTAGAGAAGCTACTCAAACGTGCCGCCGATGGATTTCCTGTCGGTCTTGCCGAAATCACGCGTATCTACGCGACGGAAACGTTTGTTCGGGGAATGTTCAGTCGGCAGAACATGGCCCACACTGCACACAGAGGCATAGCACGTACCGCTCAGTCCTTCCAGTAGAGATACGAGCGAGCATCAGTGAATCACCATTTCTCAAGAGGGAAAAATGTCGTTTGTGCGAGAAATAATTAGAGATTATATTTCGGCACACCGTGTCGCAATTTCCAGCTACAAGGCCCTTCCGATTCATTTCATTTTTGCGACGATCGGAATGCTAGTAATTTCCGCGCTCGGGACTTCGATACCGTATTTTCTGAGAGAAAGCACCAATGCGCTCTCTCATCCAGATTATGGATTTTCCAAACAATCAGCCTTGATTTTCGCTGCTGCGTACGGGGTCTCTTGGACAGTCGCACGAATCACTGAATGGATAAAAACAGCTTTTTCGGCGGCCATGCTAGCCAGATGTGACGCAGCATTTCAGAAATCTTACTACTCACACCTGATTCGCGTAGAGTATTCAAAATTATCAAAATTAGACCCTGGCACGATAGCCTCAATAATATCCCGAAGTCGCGCAGCCTTCAGCGCACTCACTTTTACTCTGTTTTGGATCATTGCACCGACCATTTTTCAGCTCGTATTTACTACGACCGTACTTTGGCGACTAACAAGCCTATACTTCGCGCTCGCCTTTGTACTTTCAATGCTTGTACTCTTCGCAGCCACGTGGAGCTTGGCCGCGAGAACCAAAAGTGCTCACGCCGAAATATTTGGTGCGTCTAATCTTCTGTCCAGTCACTTGATCGAAAAACTCGGCTTCATGACGGACATTAAGGTGAATGACGCATACGGTCGTGAAGAACGTTCATTAGATCGCATCCTAGGGAGATATGTTACTCAGGTGTCGCAAGGTAACGCACGGCTCTCGTTGTTGCTAGCTCTACAGGCTCTGCTCACCGGTATCGCTCTCACGGTCTTTACCGTGATCGCAGCAGCAGCAGTAACTCGGGGTAAATTTAGCGTCGGTGATTTCGTCATGGTTACCGGATATATTGTTGCGCTTACAGCACCATTCACCAATCTTGCTGCATCGCTCTCCGATCTACGTCGGAATCATCTCGCCCTTTGTGAAGGCTTCAATATTCTCAATCTTCCACGAGAGTCAGATTTTTCGGAAATAGCAGAAAGCACAGGGAAGAGCCCTGTTTTTGAGTTCTGCGATGTAGCCATGACATTAGAAGGTCGCGAGATTTTTCACAAAGTCAATCTCCATGCTTACGACGGCGAAGTGACAGTACTAATAGGCCCGTCAGGAAATGGCAAGTCGACCGTCATCAATTTGATGCTAGGACTACTGCGTCCGTCCGAGGGACATGTCCGGCTGAATGGCGTAGATATCTCAACGCTGTCTCCCCCCGCAATATCTAAGATCGTGGCAGTGGCGCCGCAGAATCCGTTAATTGTCAGTGGTACGCTCCGGGACAATCTCGCATTCGGTTGCAAAGAACCACCGAGCGATGATCAGTTGCTCGACCTAGTCGACGCACTTGAACTGCGAAGCTTAACCAAAAGCAGCACGGGCAATATACTGGATGCCACGCTCGGCGTCCAAGGCAGAGAACTTTCTGGGGGAGAAAAGCAGCGAGTTGCACTTGGTCGTGCACTTGCACGCAGGACACCCATCATTGTTCTTGATGAGCCCACGTCATCTCTTGATCCCCTTCGTGAAATCAGAGTCTTCGAACAAATACGTCAACGCGTACGTACAATCATCGCAGTCACGCACCGCGAGGCGCTATTGCATGTCGCAGACCGTGTATATCACGTGGACCACGGGAGCGTCACAGAATTCGCACCCGAATCTCCCGATCCAACTGCCCATCAGCGCCGACAACACATGGATTAAGAGTACGATCTCGTGTCACACCACATCGGTCGCCTACTTGTGCGCCCCCTTGGTTCGACCGCTGCAATCGATTCTAAAAAGATTCACCCACATATCACCTCCACGAGCACGGCCCGCTACGGCCGCTCCGCCGATGCACTTCCGCATCGGCGCACTTCGCTCAGGAGGTTCCATGCACCCCACGCTTGCCTTTGCCATTGGCAATGCCATTGTGCTAATTCTCATTAGCATCGGCGTCGTTCTGTTTTTAAAACGACATTCCGTTTCGCCCCCTATCGATACGGCCCCTCCCCGCGCACGGGGGCGCACAGGCGCGAGCGAGCGGCGTAAGTCCGCGCGGAGGTTTTCGTCTTGCCATTGCCCGGCGCGAGCACCGGAACTGGCGTATCGTCGGCGTGCAGCTTCGTGGCTGCCATTACATGCAGGCGCAGCGCATCGACCAGCGGTTGCAGTAGCTTGGCACTGTGCCCCACCCATTTCGCCAGCAACGAGCGATCCAGTTCCACGCCTTCTCGGGCGTAGATCGCCGACTGGCGGTACAACGGCAGGTGATCGTTGAACTTCGCCACGAGCACATGCGCAAGTAGTCCCGGGCCGGCCTGACCCCGTTCGATGGGGCGGCTTGGCGCTGCCGCCTGTGCGATCTGATCGCAACAGGTGCAGGCCAGTTTCGGTCGAACATGGCGAATCACGCGGAAGCTGGCCGCCACGTACTCCAGTTGCTCGGACACGTCTTCGCCGAGCGGCGTCATCGCGCCACCGCACGCCTTGCAGGTTTCGTCGGACTCCGGCAGGTACGTTCGTATGTCGCGCGGCAGATACTCCGGCAGCGGCTTGCGTTGTATCTGTTCCGGTACCGTGCGCGGTGCCTTGGGAATCTCGATGGGCGCAGCGCCTTCGTCGGCTTCGAGATCTTCCAGTTTCAGTTCGAGCTGCTCGATCTGGCGATCCAGTTTCTCGGAGCTGCGCCCGAATGCCATACGGCGCAGCTTCGCGATCAACAGCTTCAGGTGCTCGATCTCGGCCTTGCCCGTGGCCACCACGGCTTCGTGTGATTGGACCAGATCTTCCAGATGACCGATGCGCGCATCGCGCTCAAGCAACAAGGCTTTGAGCGCTTCGATGTCATCCGGATAAGCGTTGGCCGTGGTCATGCCCGCAGTTTACGCGGGCGCCGGTAGGTTTACAACGCCGAACTCGGCTCGGTCGTACGCACCGGCTGCCGCCAGTCGATGCCTTCGAGCAGCATCGATAACTGGGCCTGACTCAGGCAGACCACGCCGCCATCGGCGCGCGGCCAGATGAAGCGCCCACGCTCCAGGCGTTTCATCAGCAGACACATGCCGTCGCCGCTCCACCCCAGCACTTTGACCAGATCGCCCCGCCGGCCACGAAACACGAACACGTGCCCGCTGAACGGATCTCGCTCCAGCACGGTCTGGACCTTAGCCGCCAGGGTGTTGAACCCGCAGCGCATGTCGGTCACGCCTGCAGCCAACCAGACGCGAGTTCGACTCGGCAAACCGATCACGCTGCCATCCCCGGCATGCCGCGCAACATGTGCAGCACCAGCGTCAACGTACTCTCGTTCGGAGCGCCTTCGATGCGGACATGGGCGTTGCCTACGTTGATCTCAATCGCGCCGGTCGGTATCGTGGTCCGCGGCGACACCGGCACCAGCGGCGTAGTCTCGGCAAGCGGCGTCTCCACTTTCACCGGTAGCAGTCCAGCCGAATCGTATTCGCCGGCCCGCAACGAACGGCGCCATTTGAACACCAGATTCGCATTCAGGCCGTGCTCCATTGCCAGGCGCGCGACCGACACGCCGGGCTCGCATGCCAGCCTGGCCACCTCGCGCCGGAATTCGAGCGGGTGATTCGGGATGCCTTTGCGGCCAATCCTCTTTGGTGCTTCTGTTGTCAAAGTAGTCCCCGCTACTTGAAGTGGTGGGGACTACTTTGGCAATTTCTGGTCAGGCCGTCGAGACGGTGCTGGAGACTCGCTTACACTTCGTCGGCCTACTCCTGGGATACAGACTCCTGGCCATCATTCGCGCCCATCGGAATGGGCGCGAGCCGATCACACCAAGTCAAGCCTGCTTGATGTAGAAAGTGACCGTCGCATTGTCTCCTGAGCCTCCGTCGTAACCGACTTTGTAACCGGCAGCGCTCACGGTTATCGAGTATCCGTTTCCGCCGTAATACGGGTTGTCCCAGTAGATCCGCAAGTTTTCGATACCGCCACCGTCGGCAAATTGATATTGAAGCTTCCCCTCGGTTCCGGTCGTGAAGCCGTCGGAATCGCTCTCCCATTCCCCCATTTGTCCATTCGGGATCTTCTCCGGCGGGTACGTGACCCATTCGCCATGCAGCAGATTGATCGATGCCGAGTCCAGAAACAACGTGCTGCCCGAGTTGTTTTGCAGCTTCACAACAGTGCTTCGTGCGGACATTTCGCTATCCACAATAAAGTGTGATTACGCATCGCAGCCGTTTTTGAATGCATACCCCGCAATGCATTTCAAACATAGAACGCGAACATCGGCACCGAAAGCTGATACTTATGACAGTCGAATTTTATGGAATAGTTGAAGAAATTATTCAAACAATTGTGACATCAAAAATCACAAAAATAGAATCGAGCAGCATTTGATTCACAACAAAACGCATTGCCTTGCCTCGGCTGATGCGTTCGCGGTGAACTGGCTGCCCTCGTCCGTCAGGTGCTCGCTCGACCACGCTCCGGCGATACCTGTGGGGAGGCGCTCGATTTGACACAACGATGAGAGGGTGTGGACAAGTCCCGAAAGCCTCGACGGTGGCGGGACTCGGGGCGGCGCACATTAAAGAAGCCGCGCGAAACGTTTGCAAAATTCTTGTGCGAAATGCACGGATTTTGCGAGGGTTTTGTCAAGGGAAGTGGCAGAAAATGCCAGAGGTCTGGAAAGCCGTCGCGCCGACGCGCAATGGGCGGTTGGCTACCGCGCCCATCAGCGTTCGAGCGTTGATATCTGGGCCAGTGCTGGATTCCGCGGGAGTACGCAAGGTTCTACCCGGGTGTCATTATATTGGGCATTCGAGGAAGGAGGCAGCTTGAGGGATTCACGAGGGAAAACGAAAGCATGTTGTGCATGGACACATTCGCTTTCGTATTTATTGCAAGCTCATGATTAGAAAGGAAAAAGCCTCACATACGGCCCGCGACATCCTTTGCGCAGACCGAAAGCAACCGGAAACCCAGTCCTTTCGCGATTGCTGCAAATATTGATGCAATCGCACAAAAAAAGCGCTCGTTAGAGCGCCGTTGCTGTTGATCCGACCAAAGCATTTTCCCGGTCAATGATAATTTTTGGTGTTGCGGGGATCGGTCAGCACTTGTAGGGTCCCAAATTTGTGAATCAACGCCGCCAGGGTTTCCACCCTCCGGATAGGAGGCATGGTTCGATCTTCAATAATCTCGTTGAGGGTGCTCATTCGACGCGGATTGTTTCAGAATCGCCCGCAATGCGTCTTTTCTTCCTCATGGCCGCCCAGTGTCAAATCCCGCGCTAACCAGTGTCAAAACGATCGCTACGGTACAGTACCGGACACGTCGGCCACGCGTATCTGTAACCACGCGGTTGATGCGAAATTGGAAGTGCTTGAAAAACGAAGAATTCTGGCCCGCCCTACACGATTCGAACGTGTGACCTACGGCTTAGAAGGCCGTTGCTCTATCCAACTGAGCTAAGGGCGGTCGGGGAGAAAAGACACGGCCGGACACGGACCGGCATTCGGCATCGGGCTTTTGAGTAACGAAGCAGCAGCAACACCGCCCACTACCCCACGACAACTCAAACCCCCGAAACAAAACGGGCCCGGCACGAAGCCGAGCCCGAAATTATACCCGATCATCGCGCCGGATCACGCGATACCGGCGCCCGCCGCATCAAACCGGCTGCGGATGCAGCATGAACCAGCCGAGGCAGACCACCCCGGCGATCACGCAATACACGCCGAACGACGCGAGCCGGCCGCGCCCTTCGAAATAGCGCATCAGGAACCGCACGCTCAGGTACGCGGCGATCGCCGTCAGCACCCCGCCGAGCAGCGCATCGGCGAGCTGGTCGCGCGCATGGAACAGCTTCGGCAGTTCGAGCACGCCCGCGGCAAAGATGATCGGCGTGCCGAGCAGGAACGAGAATTCCGCCGCCTTCTCCGCCGTCAGCCCGGCCGCGTTGCCGGCGATCATCGTCAGCCCGCTGCGCGAGAAGCCCGGAATCAGCGCGCCGATCTGCGCGAGCCCGACGAAGAACGCCTGCTTGAACGTCATCTTCTCGGGCGGCTGGTGCGCGCGGCTACGCTGGATGCGATCGCCGAGCCACAGCAACACGCCGTTGACGATCAGCGCGATCGCAACGATCCGCAGGTCGTGAAACACGCGTTCGATGCGCTTCTCGAGCAGCAGCCCGACGATGCCGGTCGGGATCGTGCCGATGATCAGCGCCCACATCAGGTGCCCGTCGTCGTTCTTGCGACCGCCGAGCTGCGCGAAGAAACCGCCGATCAGCGCGATCCACCGCGCGCGGAAGTACCACAGCAGCGCCAACGCGGTACCGAGGTGGAGCGCGACGAGGAATGGCAACAGCTGCGGCGCATGCTTGTCGATGTGCATGCCGAACAGCGCCGGCACGAGCAGCGTATGGCCGAGGCTGCTGACGGGGAAGAGTTCGGTGACGCCCTGCAGGACGCTCAGGAATACCAGAAACCAGAGGCTCACGCGTCGGTCCTTTCAGTGAAGATTAAGCGGGAAGGAAGGTGGACGACGCGATGCGCGTCCTGAAAAACGCGCCCCGATTATGCCGAGCCAGGATTACCGCGCCAAGGCATTTGGCAGGATATTGCGGCAATGCACACAAACGCTTGCAATTTGTAAGCACTCAGAAAGCAAAAAGCCCGCCATTTGCATGGCGGGCCTGTCGGTTTCGGCAGAAATTGCCGTCAGCGGCCGAGCTGATAGAAAAATAATACGGTGCTGCCGGTAAACATGCCGAACAGTGCGATTCCCATTGCCATTGCCAGATCCATGGCCCCCTCCACGAAGTGTCATGACCCGGCAACATCACCGGTTTAGAGGCATTATCCCGACGGTTGACAGCGTTAAAAACTCGCAATTTCCCGAGAAGGGTTTTCCCGGACCGCCCGCGGCCCGATAATGGAATGCACGTTGCTCCCCTCACCCGCCCAACCCGATTCGCCATGCCGATCTTCCAGCAACACGACATTCACGAACTTCATGCCGGCCCGTCGCTCGTCCGGGTCGCCCCACAATTCGGCGGCCGCCTGCTGTCCTGGCACGTCGATGGGGAGCCGGTGATCTTCTGGCCGGAAACCGCCGACTGGAGCAATCTCGCCCGCGTGCGAGGCGGCAATCCGCTGCTGTTCCCGTTCCTCGGCCGCCACCGCGTCGACGGTGAAATCGGCCGCTGGCGCGATGCCGCCGGCGTGGTCCGCGACCTGCCGATGCACGGTTTCGCGCGCGATCTGCCGTTCGATGCACACCCGTCGGCCGACGGCGCCGCGCTGTCGATGACGCTCGACGCGAATGACGCGCTGCGCGCGAGCTACCCGTTCGATTTCCGCTTCGAAACCACCTACCGGCTGGCCGACGCACATACGCTCGACGTCGCGCTGACGACGACCAATCGCGGCGACACGCCGCTGCCTTACTACGCCGGCCACCATTTCTACTTTGCGCTGCCGCACGGCGAGCGGGCCGAGACCCTCCTCGAATTGCCGCCCACCCACCGTTGCCACCAGCGTGCGGACGGCTCGATCAGCCCGCTCGAACCGGGCAAGGCCCGTTACCGTCTCGACGATGCGGACATCCTCGACCGCTTCCACTGCCTCGACGGCGAACCGTCCACGCCGGTGCGCATCGTGATGCCGGGCCGCCGCCGCACGGTCGAGATCGCGCTGGACCTGCCGGGCTCGATCCCGTGGTACGCGGTCACGACGTGGACCGAAAAGCCGGATTCGGACTTCTATTGCGTCGAGCCGTGGCTCGGACTGCCCGACGCGATCCACAACGGCCGCGGGCTGCGCTTGCTCGCGCCGGGCGCGACGGAAACGGCGACGCTGCGGATCCGCGTGATCCCGTTCGCCGGCTGATTCGACACGCATCGGACCGGGGCCGCTACGGCCGCGCCCGCAGCCGAAACTGCGGCGTGCGGGTCGAACCCGTTAAAATCGGACGTTTTGTGTTGCCTGCCGCGTCACGCGCGGCAGGGTTTTGCGAGGTTCAATGTTCGGAACAACAACGAAGCGACTCTTCGCAGCCGCCTGCGCCGCCCTGCTCGTCGCGTGCGGCTCCGCACCCGTCGGCCCCGGGTTCTATCGCGTCGAGCGTGGCGACACGCTGTACAAGATCGCGCGCGCGAACCGCACGTCGGTCCAGAGCATCGTGCGCTGGAACCAGATGACGAACCCCGATGCGATCGAAGTCGGGCAGGTGCTGCGCGTCGCGCCGCCGCCCGGCTCGGCCACCGCATCGACGCCGTCGACCACCGGCACCGGCAGCGCGGGCCGCGCGCGGCCGGCTCCGTCCGCGCCGGTCGAATCGGCGGTGAAGCCGGCCACGAGCATTGCGCTGATCTGGCCGGCAGCCGGCAACGTGGTGCGTACGTTCGATGGCTCGAAATCGAAGGGCATCGACATCGCGAACTCGCCGGGCACGCCGGTGGTGGCGGCCGCGCCGGGCGTCGTGGTCTACGCCGGTAACGGGCTGCGCGGCTACGGCAACCTGATCATCCTGAAGCACAACGCCGATTACCTGACGGCCTACGCGCACAACCGCGCGCTGCTGGTGAAGGAAGGCCAGTCGGTCACGCAAGGGCAATCGATCGCGGAGATGGGCAACAGCGACAGCGATCGCGTCGCGCTGCATTTCGAACTGCGCTATGGCGGCCGCTCGATCGATCCGTCACGCTACCTGCCGCCGCGTTGAGCGCACGACAGACGACACACGATGCCGGTGCGCATCGCGTGTCGTCACGACGAAAACGGAAAAAATCGAGTCAGCGCTTGCGCAGACGTCCGGTGAAACGGCCGGACAACGGATCGACGTGGCGGGCAAACGCCACCAGCCCGCCGATTCCAATCAGGCTGAACCCCGCAGCTATCAGAAGCAAATCCATGATCACACCACTGTTTTGTCTTGATCTTATGCGTCATTGTGGAATCGTGCACTGAGCCCCGCCTATTGGACGAGTCCGAACATTCCCTATCAGCAAACACCATTGTGGATGCGTCCGAGTGAAATCCTGATGTAAGCCGTTCACCCAACGCCACGTTCGACACCCAGGAGACCATGCGATGCTGCCCGCCACCGACCGCTACGACCTGCTCCTCTCCCGCTTCCGGTGGGACATTCCGGCGCGCTACAACATCGGCGTGGACGTGTGCGACAAATGGGCCGACGGCAGCGGACGCATCGCGCTGATCCACGAAACGGCGCAAGGCGACGTTTCACGCATCACGTTCGACGAACTGAAGCATGCTTCTAATCGGCTCGCGAACAGTTTTGCGCGCGCGGGCCTGCGGCGCGGCGACCGGATCGGCATCTTTCTCGCGCAAGGCCCTGAAACGGCCGTCGCCCATCTCGCCGCGTACAAGTTCGGCGCGATCGCGGTACCGCTCTTCACGCTGTTCGGCGTCGACGCGCTGGAGTACCGGCTCGCGAACAGCGAGGCGGCCGCGCTCGTCACCGACGCGGCCGGCTACGCGAAGATCGCGCCGCTGCGCGCGCAGCTGCCGGCGCTGCATACCGTCTACTGCATCGGCGACGACGCGCCCGACACGCCCGGCGTGCTCCGCTACGACGCGGCGCTCGCCGCCGAAGCGCCGGATTTCGTGCCGGCGGATACGGCCGCCGACGATCCGGCCGTGATCATCTACACGTCCGGCACGACCGGCAAACCGAAAGGCGCGCTGCACGCGCATCGCGTGCTGCTCGGCCACTTGCCGGGCGTCGAGATGTCGCAGCAGTGCTTCCCGCGCGACGCACGCCTGTTCTGGACGCCCGCCGACTGGGCATGGATCGGCGGGCTGCTCGACGTGCTGCTGCCGTCATGGCATCACGGCGTGCCGGTGCTCGCACGTCGCTTCGAGAAATTCGACGGCGAAGCGGCGTTCGCGCTGATGGCGCGGCACGGCGTCACCCATGCGTTCCTGCCGCCCACCGCGCTGAAGCTGATGCGCGCCGTCGCGGCGCCGCGCGAACGCTACGCGCTGTCGCTGAAATCGGTCGCAAGCGGCGGCGAATCGCTCGGCACCGAACTGACGGCGTGGGGCCGCGACGCGCTCGGCGTGACGATCAACGAGTTCTACGGGCAAACCGAGTGCAACATGGTGCTGTCGTCGTGCGCGGCGCTGTTCGATGCGCAGCCCGGCGCGATCGGCAAGGCGGTGCCGGGTCACACGGTCGCGATCGTCGATGCGGACGGCACGCCGCTGCCTCCGGGCGTCGAGGGCCGCATCGCGGTGCGCCGCCCCGACCCGGTGATGTTTCTCGAATACTGGCGCAATCCCGCCGCGACGCGCGACAAGTTCGCGGGCGACTACCTTCTCACCGGCGATACGGGCACCATCGGCGCCGACGGGTTCGTGCGCTTCGTCGGCCGCGACGACGACGTGATCACGAGCGCCGGTTACCGGATCGGCCCGGGGCCGATCGAGGACTGCCTGCTCACGCATCCGGCGGTGCGAATGGCGGCCGTCGTCGGCGTGCCCGATGCGACGCGTACCGAGATCGTCAAGGCGTTCGTCGTGCTGAACCCTGGCCACGTCGGCGACGACGCCCTCGTGAGCGCGCTGCAGGCACATGTGCGCACGCGGCTCGCCGCGCACGAGTATCCGCGCGCGATCGCGTTCGTCGACAGCCTGCCGATGACCGCGACCGGCAAGATCGTGCGCCGCGCGCTGCGCGACGCATGAGCCGCCCGGCCGCGCTCGGCCCTCCGACCGGATGGTTTATAGTGGCGCCACGCAGTCTTTCCAAGAAACCGATGTCCTCTGATCAACACCCCGCCACGGGCGCGTCGCACAGCCCGCTCTACGCCAAACTCCTCGGCGAAACCGCCAAGATCGACTGGTGCGATCTCGAACGCTTCTTCGCGCAGGGCAAGCTGCTGTCGATCGCGCGCGACCTCGATCTCGTGAGCGTCGCCGAAGCAGTCGCCAACGACGATGCCGAACAGGTCACGCGCTGGCTGTCGTCCGGCCTCGTCGCGCGCATGCCGGCCGAAACGGCTGCCGACTACGCCGCGCGCAATCCGGAGCTGTGGGCGGTCGTCGTCTCGCCGTGGGTGTGCGTGCAGGAACGCGCCTGACGCGTCCGCCATGTCCGGATCCGCGGTACCGCACGGGGCCGGCAGCGCGTCGGCCGCCGTCACGCATCGACGCGTCCTCGCGCTCGCGTTCCCGATCGTCGTCGCGAACCTGACCCAGCCGATCCTCGGCGCCGTCGACACGGCCGTCGCCGGCCACCTCGACGGCGCGCAGTATCTCGGCGGCGTCGCGCTCGGCGGGCTCTTCTTCAATTTCGTGTTCTGGGGCTTCGGCTTCCTGCGGATGGGGACGACCGGGCTCGTCGCGCAGGCGCATGGCGCCGGTGACGCCGCCGGGATCCGCCTGAACCTGCTGCGCGCGCTGATCGTCGCGTTCGCGCTCGGCGCCGCGGTGCTTGCGCTGCAGGTGCCGCTGCTGTCGTTCGCGCTGTCCGCGCTCGGCGGCAGCGATGCCGTCCGCGCGACGGCGCTCGCATACAGCCACGCGCGGATCTGGAGCGCGCCGTTCGCGCTCGCGAACTACGTGGTGCTCGGCTACCTGCTCGGCGTGCAGCGCGTGCGGCTCGCGCTCGTCGCGCAGGTGTTCATCAACGCGGTGAACATCGGCGCCGTGCTGCTCTACGTGTACGGTTTCGGCTGGGGTATCGCCGGCATCGGCGCCGCGACCGCCACCGCGGACGCATGCGGCTTCGCGCTCGGCGCGTGGATGCTGTGGCGGCTGCGGCCGAGCGGCCTTGCGCCGCTCGCGATGCGCGCGCTTGCCGACCGCGTCGCGCTCAAGCGGCTGATCGCGCTCAACCGCGACATCTTCCTGCGCACGCTGTGCCTGCTCGGCGCCTTCGGGTGGTTCGCGCATCTCGGCGCGAAACAGGGCGACGCGACGCTCGCCGCGAACGCGTTGCTGCTGAATTTCCAGACGTTCATGGCGTATGGCCTCGACGGCTTCGCGCATGCGGCCGAGGCGCTCGTCGGCGCGGCGGCCGGCGCGCGCGACCGCCGCGCATTTCGGCAAGCCGTACGCGTCACACTGTTCTGGTCGGCACTCGGCGCGCTGCTGTTCGCGCTCGTTTACTGGGCGGCGGGCGGCTGGATCGTCGCGCGCCTGACCGATCAGGCCGAGATCCGCACCGTCGCACTGCGCTACCTGCCGTGGGCCGCGATCTCGCCGATCGTGTCGGTCTGGGGCTTCCTGCTCGATGGCGTGTTCATCGGCGCCACGCAGACGCAATCGCTGATGCGCGCGATGGTCGTGTCCTTGTCGATCTTCATCGTGGCCACGCTCGCCGCCGTCGGACCGTTCGGCAATCACGGCCTGTGGTTCGCGCTACTGTTGTTCATGGCGGCGCGCGGTGCGACGCTCGCGCGCCACCTGCCGGCGCTGGTGCGGCGCATTGGCGCCGACCCGCCGGTCGCTTCCGCGGCCCGTGCGTGACGGCGGGGCCGCCGGCCGTTACTGCACCGGCTTCGGCGGCGGCGCGTCGAGCATCGAGGGCGGCGTCATGTCGGTCGGCACGCCGTGATAGTCGGCCGGGTCTTCCGGCGGGTGGCCGCGGCGCGCCTGGCGAGGATCGCTGCTGCAGGCGGCAAGGAGGGATGCGGCCAGCACGGCCAGCAGGAAACGGGTCATCAGGGAGGGCTCCGGAAAACGGCGCGCCCATCGCGCGCCGGAACCGCGCCGAGTCTAGCGGAAATCCGGTTTCGGGGTTGCGCCGCGCATGTCCTACTATGTACGCATGGCGCTGTGCCGTCGAAAGGAGGCTGCCATGTCGTCTGAGGAAATTGCGGGCCTGATCGGCCTGATCATCGGTCTGATGGTGCTGGTCGCCCTGTCGTACTTCGAATCGCGCGAATACAAGCGCAGCCACGGAGGCGAAGGGATGATCCACCACTGGATGACGGAACACCACCTGCTCGACTGGCGGCGCAAGCACTGAGCGCGCCGCTGCCGTCCGGTCCCGCGTCGGGCCGTTGCGAACGTGCCGGTTTCTGCGGCGCGGTGATCGTTGCGTGTCGCCGAAATTATCGGGGCCGGACATGCATGCATGGACCGGATACACGAACGCCGTCGCGCGGCTAACGTGCGACGGCGTTCGCTTGCGTGCGCCGCACCTGACGGGCGCGACGCGATTCGGACCGTTCAGCCCAGGAAGTGGCGGGCGTAGCGCGCGTTGATGTCCGACAGACGGAACAGCGTCAGGAAATCCGCGCAGTTGAAGTCGGGATCCCAGGCCGGGGCGCCGCAGATCTTCGCGCCGAGACGCAGATAACCCTTGATCAGCGGCGGCGGCGCGACGACGGTGCCCGTCTGCAGTTCGTCGACCGGCAACGCCGTGTGCGGGAACGCGCGATACTCGGGCGCCGTCAGCGCGCCTGCCGACAGCGACTGGTACAGGTTCGCCGCATAGTGGCCGCCATCGGCCATCGACACGCTCGCGCAGCCGAGCATCGTCTCGTAGCCGTTCTGCATCATGTATGCGCCCAGGCCGCCCCACAGCGCCATGATGACGGCGCCGCTCCGGTAGTCGGTGTGCACGCACGAGCGGCCGACCTCGACCATCTTGCCGCGCAGATGCGTAAGGCGCGACAGGTCGAATTCGCCTTCCGCGTACAAACGGCCGACACGCGCCGCCTGGTGCGGCGGCAGCACGCGGTACGTGCCGACGACTTTCAGCGTGTCGAGATCGCGGACCAGCAGGTGATCGCAATACGCGTCGAACGGATCGACGTCGAGACCGGACGGGCCGCTGACCTGCGCGCCCATCTCTTCGGCGAACACGCTGTAGCGAAGGCGCTGGGCTTCGCGCAATTCGTCTTCCGTACGCGCCCATGCGGCGCGCAGGCGATACTCCGATGTGACGGTTTCACTGGCGCGCGGCAGATGGCGCCGCGACGTGTCGAGGGGCAGCGAGGCAAAAGGGAGCGTAGGCGTCGGCAGTTCTCGCATTAGGCTTTCCTGATCGTAAGGAATAGGACGACATGCCCGCCAATGTAGTAACCGGCCGTGACCGTTATGTGGCACGACCGTGTCCTTTCAATGACGTGTCGCCGAATTGACTTTAGCAGAAAGCTTGCAAAACCGTATGACCAATCCCTTCAAACCTGCTCAGTCGGGCTTTACACCAGTTCGGGCGTCAGTACTGCCCGCAGCACGGCCTGCGGGCTGCCGTCGCGCGTGCGGCTCGCCAGCCACACGATTCCGCCCTTCCTGACGCTCCAGCCGTCGTCGCCGCCGGCGACGAGCTGCGCGGCGACGCTGCCGAGCGTCGGCTGGTGGCCGACGATCACGACCGTCGGCGCGATGCCTTCCGGCCAGCCGGCCGCCGTGAGCACGTCGTCGACGCTGCCGCCCGGCGCGAGCGCGTCGACGGTCCGGTACTGGTCGGTCAGCGCCTCGACGGTCTGCACGGTGCGCGCCGCAGGGCTCGCGAGAATCACGGTATTCGTCTCGAGGCGGCCGCGCAGCCATTTGGCCATCGCCTGCGCGTCCTTGCGGCCGCGCACGGTCAACTGGCGCGCGAGATCGCTCGTCGCGTAGTCTTCGGCTTCGGCGTGGCGCCACAGGATCAGGTTCATCATGATGTTCTCCTTGCATCGGCAGGCGGCCGCACGCGAATGCCTGCGGGGCGGCCGATCATCAAGGGAATTGTCGCAAATCGTGGCAGATTCGCCGCCGCGGCATTTACCCGCATATCGTGATTGACCGAATCGGCCGTTCGACGTTATTATCTCTGGCTCGTCGGAGCGTAGCGCAGCCTGGTAGCGCATCTGATTTGGGATCAGAGGGTCGAAGGTTCGAATCCTTTCGCTCCGACCAAGGAATCAAGGGGTTAGCTGATGCTAACCCCTTTTTCTTTACTCGGTCCACGCTAGGTAACCCGATCCAGCCTAGGTCAATCTACATTGATCCATTTCGGCCCGGCCAATTTCCTCCCTGCTCTCCTCCTCTCGGAACGATCCAGCCAAGTTTTCGATGCGATTCCAGCGTTTATGGGGCCGGAAACTCCGGTTGCCGCCAGAGTGCAGTCCGGGGGCTGCGACGCCAAGATACTGACCGCAGATCATGCCGATGTGCCGCCACACGCATTGCCCGAGCGCCCCTTCACCATTCTCCTCTTGATACGCCTGCGGATACGACGGCTCGCCGACGTACTTGGCTGGGATTAAACGACGGCCCCCGGCTCGCCACGCTGGAGCGAATAGCCGCGACTTCCCCACGTTGTCGTCCCGCACGTTCATCACGGTGCGCATGACGCCTGGCGTCTTGCCGGCCGCCCTGGCCGCTTCAATCCGCTCCTTCTGGATCGCGCGCGGCAGGAAGCCGAAGTTGGCGATCAGCGGCTTGAACTGGTCGTCTACGTAGCCGACGATCGGCACGTCGTAGTCCTGACGGATCTGCGGCTTCCACGGCGTCCGGTGGTACGGACCCCGAAAACTGTCGATCTTGATCGCTCTGGCCCGGATCCTCGCCCGGCGCTACCTAGTTCGCGCACATCCCGGAGATACCTCCAATGGATCCGTGCCTTGTGCAGTAGCGGTCATACGAGACTCGATATCAGATGGCAGCCACACGTGGCGCGATGGCCGTGACGCGCGATTGGAAGGCCGTCATCCATCATCGATCCGTCACCCTCTTCGATGACGTTGGGTGATACGTCAGGATGCCGAGGGCACGACACATAGTCGCCTTTTCGCGCGACGTAACGGCCGTCAAAAGACATTGTCGAAGAGGCTGTAATGACCTTGCCTTCGTGATCAGTGTCATCGTGAAGGCGGATTAAATTTATCATGATATTTCGTCGTGACGAAGAAATGGCTCTAATTTTCTGTTTTGCAAGAGGAGAATGAATTTGGGATGGCGACTATCTTAATATTGTCGTCGAGAATGAATTTCCGCTGCCGGCACTCGGCAGGCCTTCCGTTTGATGCGTCGATATAGTATTTTGCGACAAGCATCTTGCTCTCTGCCTTGCTTAGCAATTCGGTGATATATGATCTGCCATCCTGGGTTTTGTTAGGCGCTTTGCCGTTTGACGAAAACATATCCAGGGAGTTTAAATCCCTTCCCGTCGAAAGGTCTGATAAAGTGTAGTAACGACACTCCATGCCGCAACTATGGACCCCGATGTGATATTTTCCCGCGAAATTTATTACAGGAGGCCCCACTAGCTTGCCATCATCATCCCGCCAGCCGGAATCGGTTTTTTTGTAATACTTCGGTATATGGAGGGCACCTCGATAAAGAGTGGAAGGATGATTTGCGAAATCGACATCCTGCCCCCAGCACAAGGCATGGCTCATTGCTGCAACTACAATGGCAAATTTCAATAAAATATCGCTCTTCATTGTTCGTTTTTTATTTAATCAAATCATCAAGACCACCAACAGGAACTGCAAGATCACTATTTCCCGCTAGCTCGTCCGCCACATATTTTTCAAAATGCTCCTTCACTGACTTCATGTTGACGCCACCTTGACCATACTGATCGCCTGGCAGGCTGGCCCACTCGTTATTAGCATGATGCGTGAAGATTGCTCGCTCCAGATCAGCATTTTTCACGTCGTCGAGACAATTTCTTTTGTATTTCATGATCGCAACAATATATCTATCTTGAGAAATTGGAGAGAAATCTTTAACCTTTGCCAATCTTCTGTAGGTTTGCCCCTCTTCCGGGAACCAGTTATATCCCATGATCTGATAGGCACCGGCAGCCGACGATGTTATGCTCTTTCCGTTATGTTCTCGGGTAATATATATCTTCGGATGGTCGCTAAAATCTCGATGATAATCTTTTATGAAAGATTCGCCGCCATATAGTCTCTCATATCCTTCTGGCCCCTCAGTGCCTTCCCCGACTCGAAGCATTCGTAAAAATGCGCGCACCCTGGCTTCTTCTAGAGTAATGCCAATCCCGCTAAGGCCGCAGAAATTACCGATAATCCCAATCGGATGGAAATGCCACGGATTTGGATCGTCAGGAAATCCGTCCACTTTTTTCGCAGCGATCTCCTCCCACCATTGAAGCTTCCCGATGCGTTCGATCTCGGCCTTCCACAACCACATTAGCTTCTTCATTAATGGTGACAACTCCTCCCATTTTCCCAAGCCGCCGCCCCATTCACTTTCACAACGCACGATGAGGTGGGAAAGCGCTTCCGCCGACCAATCTACCGCTTGCGCATGTTTCAATTCTTGTGCAGTCACCTTGCCGTCGTGGTTTGCATCGAGGGCCTTCTCAAGCTTTGCGATAAGTGGGCTCGCATTGACCGTTGCCGCGCTTGTTTCGAATTCCGTCTTGCTCTCATCGGCAAGAAACTGCTCTCCGACGTGGATGTAACGTTTGAACATGTCCACGGGCTTGATACTGCTGTTGTCAACACGTTCGAAGCCCGGCCAGTCCCACGGCCCGCACATTTGCACGAGTGGGTGGTCCTGCTCACATACCCATCCTTCGCGAAGGCTGCCGTCCTTCGCCCCAATCTTCACATAGTACCAACGGCGATCCTTGTCATCTTTCGCGAAGTTGGTTGCGCCGCTCTTGTCCAGTTCGCTCACGCGGAACACAGCGCGAAAGTCCGCACCAGGCCCTTTGGCATTTGAGAAGTTCAGCGGGAAATCCTTCCAGCCAGGCACGATTGTCGTGGTCGTCGTGTTGGCGAAATTACTTTCGACCCAAACAGGGGCGCCGGCATCGTTGTAAACGGGTTTCGTATGGCGTCCGCCATGAACGGGGGCGGCTGTTTTAGGCTGCACCTTGATCCATTTACCCTTCGCGTCGCGGGAGAGAGGGACAAGCTTTACACCGGGCGGCAGTTTTTGGTCCGCATCAGGAAGATCTGCGATGAGTCGAGCGCCTGGTGAGATCCCCAGAAACGCTTTGGACTTGGGCAACTGCTTGGCGCGTTCGCGGCTTTTATCAATGAATGCCTCAAGTTCAGGACCCGCGAATACCTCCAGGTGCAGGAGCGGCCGCGTTGGCTTCGCCGGCAACAGCTTCGCGTCTGGGTAACGCAGATAGTGACCGAGCCGGCCGATCACATCGCCGGCGTTCACCCACTTGGGTTCTTTGAGCACGACGATCGTATCCAGCGGCTTCGGATCGACGACGAGGTCAAGCTCCTTCTCAAATACGTATCCGAAGGGTGCATGCGGGGATACGGATTCGCCGACGACCGCTGCCACCGGCTTCCCCGACTTGATCGCACTGATCTTGACCCAGCCAGGACTTGCTTTTGCCTTCTCATCCGTAGCTGAAACGGTTAATTCTGTTCCCCTCGGCAAGATGCCGATGACCTTGCCGTTGGGCAGATCTCGGATGCGCAGGCCAACGATCGGGGCAGGCTGAGACGTCGGGGTGGGAGTATCCTTGGGATCTGGTTTGAGTTGTGGTGGCGTTTTGAAATTGCTCTTGATGAAATCACCCAACACGTCCTCACTGATCGTGTCTTTCAGCGAAGGCATGGGAATTTTCGGAAGTGGAACGCCTTGCGGATCCTTGGCTTTGTCACCGACACGATAGTACCGATCGCCTTCCCAATACGGCATCGCGTCCATGTTCAGCTTCGACGGATCGACTTGGGCGACCTTCGCTTGTTCTTTAGCCGATAGATAGCCGTCGTGATCCATCGTGTGCATGTACAGGCTGAAGAAGGTCAATACTTCGTCTGGTGCCGGTTTATTTGTGGTCGTTGGAGCAGTCGCTACTGGCGATGGCGTCGGCGGCGGAGCAGAATTTGATGACGATGCAGGTTGGACAGCCGAATTCTTGCTCGTGGTCGCATCCGTCTTCGACGGTTGCGACGGAGATGGCGGAGGCGGTAGTTGCAGTCGATGGCGAACCAGCACGAAACCGGTCGAATACAGCGCGTGTCGGCCGTCCTGGTAATCCTGTTCCGGATACTTGCTGTCGAGCCGGTATGCAACGACTTCGCCGTCGGCGATCGCGCGGAAGCCTTCGTCTTGCTTCAGTTGGACGGCTGTGTTCTGGTCAAAGTGGACGCCTCCGTGCCACATACCGTTTGCGCCGAGTGGGTAAAACCCGTCCTCCGCCGTCGCTAGCGCCTTCATATACGTCATTGGTTTGTCCGCCCCGTCGGTATCGACCGGGGTAAACGGATAGGCCCACTTGAGGGCCTTGTAACTCGGTGCAGCGGTCGTCTGCGTTGCCGCCGATGCGTTTGGCGCAGCTTTCGGTTTTGCGGGCGCGTGACCTTTCGCGGAATGATGGTTCGTGCTCATGTTTCTCGGAATCTCTCGTTTTTGCTTTCGTGTTGCGTCGGCGTGTTACGTTTCCGTGTCAGCCGGAGAAGAGCGAACCGCGTCCGCCGTCAGTCGATACTGGCGTCGCCTTCAGCGGATCAAGCTTCATTCCGCTGCCACCACTCGGTTTGTCCCAGCTCCCGCATTTTTCGAGAATCTGTCCAGTCGTCACGTTCTCGATCAAACCGCCCTTGATGCTGATGTATGAGCCGCCCGCGCCGATCCACACTTCCTTCGCGGCCGTCAGAATCAGCCGCCCGTCCGCGCTTTCGATTTTCACGTCCTGCAGCCCCACCAGCGAGGCCGAGCCGCTTTGCGCCTGAATGTCTACCGATCCCTTTGACGCGAAAATCTTGATGCCGAGGTTTTGCGCGAACAGGCTGATCTTGTCGAGCACGCTGACCAGTAACGCCTTACCGGCGGCCAAGTTGACGTTCTTGCCCGCAACGACGTTCGCGTGCTGGTTCGCCGTGACATGCACCGATTGCTGCGTCGACGCGGCGATGCCATCAGGACTCGACAACAGCATCACCGGCTTCGCAAAACCGTTCGCATTACCCGTACCGCCGCCGGCTGTACGGCCGCCGCTGGCAGAACCAGCAACGGTGCGCTGCGTTGCGTCTGTGAACGACTTCAGCGCGGCTTGACCGTCCTGGAGACTTTCGGCACGGTTCGTTTCACTGGCCTTCGACACGGTCTCGAGCACGGCTTCCGCGCCGGCAAGCGGATCGGTGGCGGCCGTCACGTTCAGCGGCTGGGCGGTGGCTGGCTGCGTCGATACATAGAGTCCCTGCTCGGCGCGTACCGCGCCGTACGCGCCAGACTTCAGGTCGAATCCGTTGCCGACGAACGAGCCGCGCGTGTTATCGGATTGTTCGATCAAGTAGCCCAAATGCAGGTGAGAACTGTAGCTCGACGAGTAAAGGTGGACTCGGTTCTGGCCGGTAGCGTCGTCCATGACGAGCTGGTTGAAGCCATCACCACCGTATTCGCGAGAACGGAAGCCGGACAGCAGGCCGTGCGTGTGCCACACCGGCATCGTCGCACCACCGTGCAGTCGCGAGATGATTACCGGCCGGTCGCAGTCGCCATTGACGAACCCGAGGAGCACCTGATCATCTTTGCGTAACGGGAAGTAGCCGCCGCGCTTCGAGCCTGCGTCCGGCATCGCTGCACGAATCCACGACGTGGACTTCGTATTTCGATCCTTTCGACTGTTCGACGTCCGGACCCGCACACGATTGCTGTCGTCTGTGACGATTTCCTCGTCACTATCGGTCACGACGATCGCCGTCTGCAAATGCATTTCCGGCTTCTCATGCTCGAACGGGCTGCGGAACGGCGTCTTGCGGCGTTGCGCTTCGATCTCGACGTGAAAAAATCCGACACCGCCATCGCGGTGGCTCACGGTCGCTCCGGTCCCGGCCGCCTTGACCTGTTCGATCTCGCTGCGCAGGCTGCGCGGAAATCGCGTGAGCGCGTCCATGCCGGGCAAATTATTTTGGATCAACCAGTCGCTGGCGATGATCGACAGCTCGCGCTCCTCCTCCGGCAATGCATCGAAGAGGGGATGTCCCGACACCTTGAACCAGTAGCCGGGCAATGCATAGCGGGGACTGCCGATCGCGAAATAGCGTTTTGCTCGCGAAGCCCATTCCTCGGTGCGGATGCGGGCCTGTTGCTGTCCAGCATCAGATTCGGCCCACGTCTGTGAGCCGGTATAGAGATACTCTTCGCCCTGACCGGGTAATTCATCGAGGTCAGCCGCTGGCGTGCTCGCCTGTTTGTCGAGGTCAGGCCTCTTGTAGTCAAAGGTGCCCAGCGTTAGCGTCGCACTTTGGGCGTCCTGCTGTTCACTCAACTGGGTAAGTCCGTCGAAATCCTCGTCGGTACCTGCGTGGCTGAACTTCATCTCCGAATTCGGCAGCGACGGCCCGAAATACAAGTCGTCCATCATGACGACCTTGTGCGACTTGCCATCCTTCGCGAAATCGAAGCGCGGAAATACGCCGACTTCCTCCAGACTCCGGTGAACAAAATTCCAGTCGGTTTCCCACTGCACGCGGTGCGAATACGAGCGCATTGCCGTGCGCAGTTCCTGTGCATAGTTGCCGGAAGCCTGCGGATGCTTGTCGAATACGTCGGTGAGAATCTGCCAGCCGCTGGCCTCCTGCCAGTCGCGCCGATCGCTACTGAGCTTGAGGAAGCTTAACCATGAAGCGAAATGGAGCTGAAAGTACGACAAAGCGCCATCGTTTCCTAAGCGGCGAGCCTGTTGCACGTAGCCGTGGATTGGCAGATAGCCGCCGTCCGTCTGGCGGATCCAGAGCGTGACGGGCTGCAGCATCAGGGCGCTGAGCTTGATCTTGTCGCCGACGACCGATGAGGCATCGACAGTCACCTCGAAATTGCGCCCAAGCCGCGCTTTAATCTTGACGTACAGTGGCGTGAGCCAGTTGTCGCCGAGTGGAGTGTCAAGTTTGACGATACGATCAAACTGCGCGTAACCGCCGCGCAGCACCTTATCCAGCATGTCCGATGCCATGCAACAACCCCGTTTAGGGAAACACGTCTATTGCTCTCAGACAATTCGACGATAATGTTAATGTAAAATATCAGAAAGCGAATTTGAATAAATACCGATTCGATTTCGATATTAAAGCATAGCAAACGTCAGTGAAAAAAGCGCTCACTCGCGGCCTTACAAAAGCACTTCTTTCAAAAAGCTAACCAAGATTAAATTCGTGAGTTGGCACTGCCTTCCAAAGCCCGACAGTCACATGCGAACGCACTCGTTGTATCTATCCATCGCAATACAACGTCGAGCAGTCGCTACGTCCGGCTTCGACTTCACGGAGCTATCGGCCATTCCGTTAATTTGTGCGGCCACCCGGCAATGAATTCCCGCTGGCATGTATCTACGCGAGCATGCGTTCAAGAACGGACTCGTGCGCCTCCAGGCTCGACCGCTGCGGTCGATTCTAAAAGGATTCACCCATATATCCGGATTGGGGATCAGAGAGCCGCAGGTTCGAACCCTTTCGCTCCGACCAAGGAATCAAGGGGTTCCGGTTGACCACTGTAGCCCCATTTACGTTTACGGGCGCTTTTTTCCTGGCCCTCGAATCGCACGCCTGTTTTCCGTGTCCGCAGCGGTACGGCCCGGCACGAACCACCCGCCGCATCGACGCGCCCGCGCCTCCCCACCCAGGCCCGCGCACGGAACTTGCTGGAACACGCGATAATACGTGTGAACAACCCGCAACCGCGCATGAAAAACAACATTCTCGAAACCGCCCTGTGTGCGTCGCTACTCGTGCTTGCGACCACCGCCGGCACTGCGTCGGCGAAAGCGCTCGACGACGCGCTCGACTGCCATTCGACCGGGCACAAGTTCGTCGCGCCGCTGCTCGCCGCCGGCGACATCCAGTCGGAGCCGATGCACGTCGAGTCGAATTCGGTCAATGCATTCCGCACGAACCACCCGCTGACGGCGTACGGCTTCGGCGTCTATGTCGTGCTCGGCTACCAGGCGAACGACCCGATCTTCCGTCCGGGCGACGGCACGCCGATCGGCGACTGGGCCTACGGCGTCGTTGTGCGCGGCGCGAAGGGTTCGGTGGAGGAAGCCGTACGCAAGGCCGGCAGCGACGCAACCGTCAAGCAGGCGTTCCCGTTCCTGACCGCGATCGTCTGCTCGTCGGATTGAGCAAATCGGCAGCACGAACCCGCGGGCGCGCCTGACGGGCGCCGCCGCGGATCACCCACGACCACCGGGCCTCGAGCGCCTTCCGGGGCTCGCTATCGCCCCCTCACGCGCCGGTATACACCACCCGATACGGAATACCGACCTTCTCCCACTCCGCCGCCTCCTGGCTGAGGCTATAGTCGGTCAACGGGTTCTGCTCGACCCATGCGTTCGGCAAACGCACCTCGTACCCGCCCTTCTTCATCTGCGAAACCGAGATGTCGGGCAGCCCGGCATCGGTCCGGCGCCGACACAGCAGCGCCGCGAGCCGCAGACAGAACAGCAGCGGCCACTCGACCTCGCGCGCCTGCGACAGCTTGCCGAGCTTGCCCGCATGGCCGAGCACGAGCGCCGCGAGCCGCGCCTGGTCGGTACGCGAAAAACCCGGCATGTCCGCATTGCTCGCGATATAGGCCGAATGCTTGTGATACGCGCTGTGCGAGATCGACAGGCCGATTTCGTGCAACGCGGCCGCCCAGCCGAGGAACATCCGCCCTTCCTCGCGCGCTTCCTCGTCGCCTTCCTCCAGCTCGTCGTAGAAGCGCACGGCGAGCGCACCGATCCGCTCGGCCTGCGCGCGATCGACGCCGTAGCGGCGCGTGAAACCCTCGACGGTCACCGCCCGCATGTCCTCGTGCTGCGTCCGGCCAAGCAGGTCGTACAGCACGCCGAGGCGCAGCGCGCCGTCGGTCGTATCGACGTAGTCGACACCCAGCTCCTCGAACACCGCCAGCATGATCGCGAGGCCGCCCGCGAGCACCGGCACGCGGTCGGGCTTCAGCGCGATCAGCTTCAGCCGGTTGACGTTCTCCGCCTTGATCAGCGCACGCTTGAGCCGCTCGAGGCCGCCGCGCGAAATGCCGTGCGTGATACCCGGATCGTTGAAGCCGTTCGCCTCGACGAGCTCCGCGAGCGCGCGCGCGGTGCCGGACGAGCCGATCGCCTGGTCCCAGCCGGCCTTCTTGTACTCGCTCGAAATGATCTGGATCTCGCGCTTGGCCGCGAGTTCGGCCTGCCGCATCGTGTATTCGTCGACGTTGCCGGCCGGGAAGAACGTGCGGCTATGGCTCACGCAGCCGATATAGAGGCTTTCCATCACGATCGGCGTGTAGTGCGAGCCGATGATGAATTCGGTCGAGCCGCCGCCGATATCGACGACGAGCCGCTTGCCGGCGCTCGCCGGCACCGAGTGCGCGGCGCCCGCATAGATGAGGCGCGCTTCTTCGCGGCCCGCGATCACTTCGATCGGGAAACCGAGCGCCGCCTCGGCCTCGCCGAGAAATTCGGCGGCGTTCTTCGCGACGCGCAGCGTGTTGGTCGCCACCGCGCGCACATGGTCGGGATGGAAATCGCGCAGGCGCTCGCCGAACCGCTTGAGCGCGTCCCAGCCCCGCTCCTGCGACGCGCGGTCGAGCATCTTGTCGCTCGACAGCCCCGCGGCCAGCCGAACCGGCTCGCGCAGCGCATCCACGGGGTAGATCTGGCTGCCGGCCGGCGTTTCCTCGACGCGCCCGACGATCAGCCGGAAGCTGTTCGAGCCGAGATCCACGGCAGCCAGCAAGTGGGGAGTTGTAACCATCAGAAGGGGCTCCGTGCGCGTTCTTCCGCGGCAGCCGTTCCGGCAACCGAGGGCGATCAATCAAAGGCGACATTTTAAGCGTGGAACGCTTGCCGTTGCCACGCTTGACGGGCATGCACGCCGCTCGATTCCATATAGCCGAAACATTTATGCGACGAAAGGGTTACGGCGTAGAATTTCCGGATATAAAGGCATTATTGTCATCAGCACGTCATCGTACCGTGAGAGTTTCCGAGCGTCTGTTCGAATCATCGCCTGAATTACCCTCTACCCTGCCGATGTCCGTCCGTTACCCGCTTCTCAATCGTGAACTCGGCATCCTCGGTTTCAACGAGCGCGTGCTGGCCCAGGCTGCCGATCCGCATGTCCCGTTGCTCGAGCGCCTGCGTTTCATCTGCATCACCAGCAGCAATCTCGACGAATTCTTCGAAGTCCGGATGGCCGGCCTGCAGGAGCAGATTCGCGACAACCCCGGCGCGCTGACGCCCGACGGCATGTCGTTGCAGCACGCTTACGATCTCGTCGTCGAGCGCGCCCAGCGGCTCGTCCATCGACAGTACACGATGCTGCACGAAACCGTGCTGCCAGCGCTCGAACAGGAAGGCATCTACTTCCACGCGAGCGACACGTGGAACGACGAGCAGCTCGAATGGGCGCGGCGCTACTTCCTCGACGAACTGCTGCCCGTGCTGACGCCGATCGGCCTCGATCCGGCCCACCCATTCCCGCGCGTGCTGAACAAGAGCCTGAACTTCGTCGTCGAGCTCGAAGGCCGCGACGCGTTCGGCCGCCAGGCCGTGATGGGCATCGTCCAGGCGCCGCGCGCGCTGCCGCGCGTCGTGCGCATGCCGCATGCGCTGTCGGGTTTCGAGCACGGCTTCGTGCTGCTGAGCTCGTTCATGCAGCGCTTCGTCGGCGAACTCTTCCCGCAACTCGTCGTGAAGAGCTGCAATCAGTTCCGCATCACGCGCAACAGCGAGCTGTTCGTCGACGAAGACGAAATCACGAACCTGCGTGTCGCGTTGCAGGGCGAATTGCCCGCACGCCACCTCGGCAATGCGGTGCGCCTCGAAGTGTCGGCCGACACGCCGGCGCACATCGTGCGGCGCCTGCTCGACGAAAGCGAGCTCGGCGACAAGGACTGCTATCGCGTGGCGGGATCCGTGAATCTCGTGCGCCTGATGCAGATTCCCGACCTCGTCGATCGTCCCGACCTGAAGTTCACGCCGTTCACCGCGTCGACCCCCGCGGCAATCGCCAACGCGCCGACGATGTTCGACGCGATCGACGCCGGCGACATCCTGCTGCACCACCCGTACGAGAGCTTCCAGCCCGTGCTCGAACTGCTGCAGCAGGCCGCGAGAGACCCGAGCGTCGTCGCGATCAAGCAGACGATCTACCGCACCGGCACCGACTCGCCGCTGATGGACGCGCTGATGGAAGCCGCGCGCAACGGCAAGGAAGTGACCGTGGTCGTCGAGCTGCTCGCGCGCTTCGACGAGGAAACCAACATCAACTGGGCATCGCAGCTCGAAGCGGTCGGCGCGCACGTGGTGTACGGCGTGGTCGGTCACAAGTGCCACGCGAAGATGATGCTGATCGTGCGCCGCGTCGTCGAGGGCGGCAAGGCATCGCTGCGCCGCTACGTGCACCTCGGCACCGGCAACTACCATCCGCGCACCGCACGCCTGTACACCGACTTCGGGCTGATGACGGCCGACCAGAAGATCTGCGAGGACGTTCATCACGTATTCCAGCAACTGACCGGGATCGGCGGCGAACTGACGCTGCACGAACTGTGGCAGTCGCCGTTTACGCTGCATCCGCGCATCATCGATTCGATCCGCGCGGAGATCGACAATGCGCAGGCCGGCAAGCGCGCGCGGATCGTCGCGAAAATGAACGCGCTGCTGGAGCCGTCGGTGATCGCCGCGCTGTACGAAGCGTCGCAGGCCGGCGTCAAGGTCGACCTGATCGTGCGCGGCGTCTGCGCGCTGAAGCCCGGTGTGCCGGGGCTGTCGGAAAACATCACGGTGCGCTCGATCGTCGGCCGCTTCCTCGAGCACCACCGCATCTACTATTTCCACGCGGGCGGCGCCGAGGACGTCTATCTGTCGAGCGCCGACTGGATGGACCGCAACCTGTTCCGCCGCGTCGAAGTCGCGTTCCCGATCCGCGATCGCAGGCTCAAGCGTCGCGTGATCGCCGAAGGGCTATCGGTGTGCCTCGGCGACAACCAGTCGGCATGGCAGATGCACAGCGACGGTCACTATCGCCGCCGCCGCACCGGCAAGACGATCCGCAACGCGCAGCTCGGATTGCTCGCGAAGTTCTGTTCGTGAGCCGCCCGCGCGATGCGGGTCGCGCGTCGCGCCGGAATGAAAAAAGCAGCCGGCGGGCTGCTTTTTTCAATGCCGGGCCGCTACGCGATCATGCTTCGTAAGCGGCCGGCCGGATCGCGATGACGCGCGAGCCCGGGAACCGCGCGGTGAACGTACTGCCGCGCCCTTCCTCGCTCTGCACGTACAGATGCGCGTCGTGCCGCTGCAGCACGTGCTTGACGATCGCGAGCCCGAGGCCCGTGCCGCCCGTATCGCGCGAACGGCTGCGATCGACCCGGTAGAAGCGCTCGGTGAGCCGCGGCAGATCGGCGGCCGGAATCCCGAAGCCGCTGTCCGTGACGGAAAACACGCCCTGCGCGCCGTCGCGCCGCCACGACACGGCGATCTTGCCGCCGTCCGGCGTATAGCGGATCGCGTTCGTGACGAGATTCGCGAACGCGCTGAACAGCTCCGTCTGCGCACCGGTGACCCCGAGCGTCTCGTCGATCGAGAACGTGATGTCGTGATGCCCGTTCGACAGCGTCCGCGCGTCTTCCTTCAGATGGTCGAACACCGCCCGCATGTCGATCGCGCGATCGACCGGCGGCTTGCTCTCGCCTTCGAGCTTCGCGAGCACCAGCAAGTCGGTCACGATGTGCCGCATCCGCGACGCCTGCTGCTCCATCATGTCGAGATAGCGCGCGCGATCCTCCTCGTTCAGCGGCAGCTCGCGCATCGTCTCCAGAAAGCCCGACAGCACGGTAAGCGGCGTCTTCAGCTCGTGCGACACGTTCGCGACGAAGTCGCGCCGCATCGCGTCGGTGCGCTCGAGCTCGGTGATGTCCTGCGTGAGCAGCAGCTTGCGGTTCTCGCCGTACGGAAACACCTGCACGGCCAGCACGTTCTGCCGCGAGTCGCCCATGCCGCGCATCAGCAGCGTGTCCTCGTAGTGCTGCGCATTCAGGTAGCGGACGAAATCGGGATGACGCACGAGGTTCGTGATGTGCTGGCGCAGGTCGCGCTTCGCATCGAGGCCGAAATGGACTTCGGCGATCGCGTTGCACCACTCGATCTGGTCGTGGTCGTCAAGCATCGCGACGCCGTTCGGCGACGCCTGGATCGCCTGGATGAAGCGCGAGTGCTGCTGTTCGACCTGCCGAACCTGCGCATGCCATTGCTTCGCGAGCTTGTGCAGCCGGTAGTAGATCTCGCCCCAGATGCCCGGCGCGCTCGGCACTTCGCCGTAGACCGGCGCATCGAGCAGCCGCCACAGACGCTGCGTATGGAAGGTGCTGAAAAAGCCCTGCGCGACCAGCATCACGACCACGAACACGAGGCCCACGGTCGGGCCGGCGAACACGCCGACCAATACGCCGATCAGCACGAGCAGCACGAGCGACACCAGAAAGCGCGCCCAGATGATGTTCATGATTCAGCGTCCGAAAGAATGAACGGCATGCCGCGGCACACGGCACGCCCGAGTACGTTACGCGTGCTTGGCGAGGCGGTAGCCGCTGCCGCGCACGGTTTCGATCATCGCATCGCAGCCGGCCGGTTTCAAGGCCGCGCGCAATCGCTTGATGTGGACGTCGACGGTGCGCTCCTCGACGAACACGTGGTCGCCCCACACCTGATCGAGCAATTGCGTGCGGCTGTGCACGCGCTCCGGATGCGTCATGAAGAAATGCAGCAGGCGGAACTCGGTCGGGCCGAGATCGAGCTTGATCTCGCTGCCGTCCCCGTGCGCGGCGACGCGATGCGTGGCCGGATCGAGCCGCAGCCCGTTGATCGACACGACGTCCTCGGTCAGCTGCGGCGCGCGGCGGCGCAGCACGGCCTTGATGCGCGCCATCAGCTCCTTCGGCGAGAACGGCTTCGTCACGTAGTCGTCCGCGCCGATTTCGAGGCCGAGCACCTTGTCCTGCTCGTCGCCGCGGGCGGTGAGCATGATGATCGGGATGTGCTTGGTCCGTTCGTTGTTGCGCAGGTCGCGCGCGAACGCGATACCGGACTTGCCCGGCAGCATCCAGTCGAGCAGCACGAGATCGGGCAGCACGTCGCTGATCAGGTTCTGCGCCTGTTCGGCGTTGTACGCGCGGATCGGGCAGTGACCGGCGTGCTGGAGATTCACCGAGATCAGTTCGGAAATCGCGGGCTCATCTTCAACGACGAGAATGTTGCTGGGCATCGGCACCTCTGTTCTTCCTGTACGGAGTCGATTAACTGTTGGCTTCGCGATCGAGCGTGTCGCGCGGCTGGTGCCGCACGTCGGTGCCCTTCACGATGTAGATGATGAATTCGGCGATGTTCTTCGCGTGATCGCCGATCCGTTCGATCGCCTTCGCGATGAACAGGTATTCGAGGCCGACCGAGATCGTGCGCGGGTCTTCCTGCATGTACGACACGAGCTTGCGCACGAACGCACGGAATTCCTGGTCGATCTCCTTGTCGTCCTTGACGATCTGCGCGGCGGCCACCGTGTCGAGGCGCGCGAACGCGTCGAGCGCACGGCGCAGGATCGTCACGGCCATCTCGCCCGACACCTTGATCTCGGCGATGTTGACCGTGCGCGCGGCCGGCTCGTCGATCAGGCGGCGCACGCGTTTCGCGATCTTCTCCGCTTCGTCGCCGGCGCGCTCGAGGTTCGTAATCGTTTTCGAAATCGACATCAAAAGACGCAGGTCACGCGCGGCAGGCTGCCTCCGCGCGATGATGTTGCCGCATTCCTGGTCGATCTCCACTTCCATCGCGTTCAGCGTTTCCTCGGCCGCGATCACCTTCTCGGCCCGCTCGCGATCGAATTCGTTCAGCGCGTGCATCGCGCCGACGATCTGCGACTCCACGAGTCCGCCCATTTCCAGCACTTTCGACGACACGGCATTCAGGTCCGCGTCGAACTGGCTCGACAGATGTTTATCCGACATGACTGTTGTTCTCCGTCATCAGCCGAAACGGCCGGTGATGTAGTCTTCCGTTTCCTTGCGCACCGGCTTGATGAAGATCTTTTCGGTTTCGCCGAACTCGATCAGCTCGCCCAGGTACATGTAGGCCGTGTAATCCGAGCAGCGCGCGGCCTGCTGCATGTTGTGCGTGACGATCACGACCGTGTAGTCGCTCTTCAGCTCCGCGATCAGCTCCTCGATGCGGCCCGTCGAGATCGGGTCGAGCGCCGAGCAAGGCTCGTCGAGCAGCAGCACTTCCGGCCGGATCGCGATACCGCGCGCGATGCACAAGCGCTGCTGCTGGCCGCCCGACAGCCCGTAGCCGCTCTGGCCGAGCTTGTCCTTCACTTCGTTCCACAGCGCGGCCTTCGTGAGCGCCCACTCGACGCGGTCGTCCATTTCCGAACGCGTGAGCTTTTCGAACATCTTCACGCCGAACGCGATGTTGTCGTAGATCGACATCGGGAACGGCGTCGGCTTCTGGAACACCATGCCGATCCGCGCGCGCAGCAGCGAGATGTCGCGCTTCGTCGTCAGCAGGTTCTCGCCGTCCATCAGGATTTCGCCTTCGGCGCGCTGCTCCGGATAGAGCGCGAACATCTTGTTGAACGTGCGCAGGAGCGTCGACTTGCCGCAGCCCGACGGGCCGATGAACGCCGTCACCTTCCCTTCGGGAATGCGCAGGTTGATGTTCTTCAGCGCGTGGAACTTGCTGTAGAAGAAGTTGAGGTTGTTGACCTCGATCTTCGCGTTCAGCGGCGCGAGCGGACGGCCGTGCGCCGCGTCTTGCGTGCCGGCGGGCGCAGCAGTGCGCTCGACGGGATTCAGGTGGCTTTCTGCCATATTCATCGGATTGCTCCGCCGTTACTTTTTCGAGAAGATCGAGCGCGCCAGGACGTTCAGTCCGAGCACCCCGAGCGTAATCAGGAACACGCCCGCCCACGCGAGCGACTGCCACTCCGCGAACGGGCTCATCGCGAACTTGTAGATCGTGACGGGCAGGTTCGCCATCGGCTGGCTCATGTCCCACGAGAAGAACTGGTTCGACAGCGCGGTGAACAGCAGCGGCGCCGTTTCGCCGGCAATGCGCGCGACCGCGAGCAGCACGCCCGTCACGATCCCGCCGACCGACGCGCGCAGCGTGATCTTCAGCACCATCCGCCACTTCGGCGTGCCGAGCGCGACGGCCGCTTCGCGCAGCGCGTTCGGCACGAGCTTCAGCATGTTCTCGGTCGTGCGGATCACGATCGGAATCTGCAGCAGCGCGAGCGCGATCACGCCGGCCCAGCCCGAGAAGCGCCCCGACTTCGCGACGACGATCGCGTACACGAACAGGCCGATGACGATCGACGGCGCCGACAGCAGGATGTCGTTGATGAAGCGGATCGTGCTCGCCAGCAGGTTCTTCTGCCCGTATTCGGCGAGATAGACGCCCGCGAGGATGCCGATCGGCGTGCCGACCAGCGTGCCGAAGCCGCACAGCAGCAGGCTGCCGACGATCGCGTTCGCGAGACCGCCGCCTTCCGTGTTCGGCGCCGGCGTCGATTCGGTGAACAGTTGCAGCGACAGGCCGCCGACGCCGAGGTGCACCGTCGTGTAGAGAATCCACACGAGCCACAGCAGGCCGAATGCCATCGCGGCGAGCGATGCGGTGAGCGCGATCGCGTTGATGGCCTTGCGCTTGCGCTGCAGGCGGTTGCGCATCGCGTCGAGCACGGCGCCGTCCGGCCCCGGGAAATTCATGATGGGCTCGCTCATTTCTTGCCCTCTCCCTTCTCGAGACGAAGCAGCAGCAGTTTGGAGATGGACAGCACGATGAACGTGATCACGAACAGGATCAGCCCGAGTTCCATCAGCGCGGACGTATGCAGGCCCGGCTGCGCTTCCGCGAATTCGTTCGCGAGCGCCGACGTGATGCTGTTGCCCGGCGCGAACAGCGATACGCTGTCGAGCAGGTTCGTGTTGCCGATCACGAAGGTCACAGCCATCGTTTCGCCGAGCGCGCGGCCGAGGCCGAGCATCACGCCGCCGATCACGCCGGTCTTCGTATAGGGCAGCACGACCTTCCACATCACTTCCCAGGTCGTGCAGCCGATTCCGTATGCCGATTCCTTCAGCAGCACTGGCGTGACCTCGAACACGTCGCGCATCACCGACGCGATGTACGGGATGATCATGATCGCGAGAATCACGCCGGCCGCGAGGATGCCGATGCCGATCGGCGCGCCGGACGTCAGCGGGCCGAGCACCCACACGTCCTTGAGCAGGCGGCCGATCGGCTTCTGGAAGTATTCGGCGAAGATCGGCGCGAACACGAGCAGGCCCCACATGCCGTACACGATCGACGGAATCGCGGCGAGCAGCTCGATCGCGATGCCGAGCGGACGGCGCAGCCACACGGGCGCCAGCTCGGTGAGGAACAGCGCGATGCCGAAGCTGACGGGCACCGCGATGACGAGTGCGATCAGCGACGTCACGAGCGTGCCGTAGATCGGCACGAGTGCGCCGTAAACGTCCGAGTTGGGATCCCACTCGGATTGCCACAGGAAGCCGAGGCCGAACTTCTGGATGGTCGGCATCGACGCAATGATCAGGGAAACGATGATCCCGCCGAGCAGCAGCAGGGTCACGATCGCGGCGAGCCGCGCAAGGCCGCCGAACAGGACATCCCCGAGACGGCTCGGCGCGCGCTGCTGCGCGGTGTCGGGCGATCGTGAGGACGTGTATGAAATATCAGACATGGGTGCCTGCTTTGGATCGCCGGGCGCCGTGACGCCCGGCCTTACCGCACACACTGCCCGACCGGCGCGGCCGGGCAGCGAACCGCTGGATCGCTTACTCGGCGGCGACCGGCTTGCCCGAGGCGTCCGTCACCTTCGTCTTCCATTGCTTGCGGATTTCCGTCTCGACCGTCGCCGGCAGCGAGATGTAGTCGAGGCTGTCGGCAGCCTTCTCGCCGTTCTTGAACGCCCAGCTGAAGAACTTCAGCGTTTCCGCGCCCTGCTCCGGCTTGTCCTGCTTCGCGTGCAGCAGCACGAACGTCGCGCCGACGACCGGCCAGGCTTCCTTGCCCGGCTGGTTCGTCAGGATCTGGTAGAACGACTTCGACCAGTTCGCGCCTGCCGCCGCGGCCTTGAACGTTTCCGTCTTCGGCTCGACCACCGTGCCCGTCGAATTCTTCAGGGCCGTGTAGACCATGTTGTTCTTCTTCGCGTACGCCCATTCGACGTAGCCGATCGCGCCCGGCAGGCGCTGCACGAAGGCCGCGACGCCGTCGTTGCCCTTGCCGCCCGTGCCCGTCGGCCAGTTGACCGTCGTGCCTTCGCCGATCTTCGACTTCCACTCGTCGTTGACCTTCGACAGGTAGTTCGTCCAGATGAAGCTCGTGCCCGAACCGTCGGCGCGGCGGACCACGGCGATGTCCGTATCCGGCAGCTTGACCTTCGGGTTCAGCGCGGCGATCGCCGGGTCGTTCCACTTCTTGATCTTGCCGAGGTAGATGTCGCCGAGCACCGGGCCCGACAGCGTCAGTTCGCCGGCCTTCACGCCCGGCACGTTGACGACCGGCACCACGCCGCCGACCACCGTCGGGAACTGGAACAGGCCTTCCTTCGCGAGCTCTTCATCCTTCAGCGGAGCGTCCGAACCGGCAAAATCGACCGTCTTCGCGACGATCTGCTTCAGGCCGCCCGACGAACCGATGCCCTGGTAGTTGACCTTCGAACCGCCGGACTGCTGGTAGTCGGCAGCCCATTTCGTATAGATCGGCATCGCGAACGTGCTACCTGCGCCCGTGATGTCGGCAGCGTGGGCGGCGACGGCGAAAAGCGCGCCAGCCAGGCCGGCAATCGCGGTTTGCATCAATTTCATGAGACCTCCAGTGTGTGAGCGGATGACTACGGCACCGCGAAGGTTAGGGGCTGCTCATGACGGTAATGTGACAATCGATGAAACTGGCGTGACAGTAACATGACTGGTTGAAAGGGAGTATGGGGTGGCGCGCCGGCGGCGCAGCAGCGGTGATGGCGGCAAGAATTGCCTGCCTCGGAGGGCGGGACGGACGCTGTTTTCACCGGTGTGCGGGCGCGTCGTGGCGTGGCGTCAGCCGGACGGGAAGCCGGGCGCGGCGGCAGGCCGGCTTCCGGGGTCGGATGCGTGATTTGAGCGGAAGACTGCGCGGGCGGAAGGTCACCTCTATCAGTACGGCAAACCTTTGCGTCCGACAAAATCACGGCGCCCGAAGGCGCCGCACGCAAATTCGTCAGAGCCGGCGCGCGGGCGGTCGAACCGCCGCGCGCCGCTGACATGGATCAGGTCGTCGCCGCCCGCACCGCGTCGGCAATCGCCTCCGCATGGCGCGCCGCATCGGCCGCCTGCTGCGCTTCGACCATCACGCGCAGCACGGGCTCCGTGCCCGATGCGCGGATCAGCACGCGTCCGCTACCGGCAAGCGCGGCTTCGGCGGCATCGATCGCGGCGCGAATCGACGCGCTGCCCTTCCAGTCGGCGCCCGGCTTCATCCGCACGTTGATCAGCTTCTGCGGGAATAGCGTGACGCCGTCGAGCATCTGTGCGAGCGTGCGGCCGCTGCGCTTCAGCGCGGCCAGCACGAGCAGCGCCGACACGATGCCGTCGCCGGTCGAATGCCGGTCGAGCGACAGGATGTGGCCCGACCCTTCCGCGCCGAGCTGCCAGCCGTGCTCGCGCAACTGCTCGAGCACGTAGCGGTCGCCGACCGCCGCACGGACGAACTTCACGCCCTCGCGCTGCAGCGCGACTTCGACGGCGAGATTCGTCATCAGCGTGCCGACCGCGCCGTCGACCTTGCCGTCGGTCGCGATCCGATCCTTCACGAGCACGTAGAGCAGTTCGTCGCCGTTGTACAGCCGACCGGTCGCGTCGACCACTTGCAGGCGGTCGGCATCGCCGTCGAGCGCGATGCCGAGATCGGCGTGGTTCGCCCGCACCGCACGCACCAGCGCGTCCGGCGCGGTCGCGCCGACGCCGTCGTTGATGTTGAAGCCGTTCGGCGCCACGCCGATCGGAATGACGTCCGCGCCGAGTTCGTGGAACACGTGCGGCGCGATCTGGTACGCGGCGCCATGCGCGCAATCGATCACGAGCTTCAGCCCGCGCAGATCGAACGCGGCCGGGAACGTGCTCTTGCAGAATTCGATGTAGCGGCCGGCCGCGTCGTCGAGACGGCGCGCCTTGCCGAGACCGTCGGACGCCGCGCATTCGAGCGGCTTGTCGAGCCACGCTTCGATCGCGGCTTCAGTGTCGTCGGGCAGCTTGTTGCCGTCCGCCGAGAAAAACTTGATGCCGTTGTCGTGATACGGGTTGTGCGACGCGCTGATCACGACGCCGGCCGACAGACGCAGCGCGCGCGTCAGGTACGCGACGCCGGGCGTCGGCATCGGGCCGGCCAGCATCACGTCGACGCCGGCCGCCGAGAATCCGGCCTCGAGCGCGGCTTCGAGCATGTAGCCCGACACGCGCGTGTCCTTGCCGATCAGCACCGTCGGACGCGAGCCCGCCGCGACGTCGGCCAAGCCGGCCAGTACCTTGCCGGCCGCATAGCCGAGACGCAATACGAAATCCGGCGTGATGGGCGCTTCGCCCACCGTGCCGCGAATGCCGTCCGTGCCGAAATATCGACGTCCCATGGGGTCCTTCCTCCTTCGTTTTTCTGACTTGCTTATCGTTGCCGCGCGGCTACGCGCACGGCATTCCAGACTTTGAGCGCATCGACCGTCGCCGCGACGTCGTGCACGCGCACGATCGCGGCACCGCGCTCGACCGCGCACAACGCGGCCGCGACGCTCGCCGCGACGCGCTCCATCGGCGGCTTGCCGCCGATCACCGCACCGAGCATCGACTTGCGCGACATGCCCGCGAGAATCGGATAGGCGCGCCCGTCGGGGCGCGCGGGCGCCGTGTCCGGCAACGCGGCCAGCAGCGCATAGTTGTCGTCGACGACCGCCTTGCCGAACCCGAAGCCGGGATCGACGCAGATGCGCTCCGCCGCCACCCCCGCGTCGCGCAGCGCCTGGGCGCGCGCGGCGAGAAAATCGCGTACGTCGGTCACGACGTCGCCGTAGTCCGGTTCGCCGGCCTGCATCGTCTGCGGCTCGCCGAGCATGTGCATCGCGCACAGCCCGCTGTTGCCCTCGCGCACCGCGTCGATCGCGCCCGGCTGGCGGAACCCCCAGATGTCGTTGATCAGGTCCGCGCCGGCGGCCAGCGCCGCACGCATCACGGCCGGCTTGTAGGTATCGATCGACAGCGGCACGTTCAGCGGCCGCAGCGCCTCGACGAGCGGAATCACGCGCGCGAGTTCCTCGTCGAGCGGCACGGGTGGTGCGCCGGGGCGCGTCGATTCGCCGCCGATATCGAGCAGGTCCGCGCCTTCGGCAATCATCCGCTCGGCCTGGCGCAGCGCATCGTCGCGCGCGAGGAAGCGGCCGCCGTCGGAAAACGAATCGGGCGTGGCGTTGAGGATGCCCATCACGAGCGGGCGTTCGAACGTCAGTTCGAAGCGGCCGCACCGGAGCGGCGCGGGAATGAACGGGGACACTGGGGAATCGGACACGAGCAACGGACGTGGATGAATGCAAAACGGGCCGGTGTGAAGCCACACCAGCCCGTATACGGCGCTAAAGCGGAGATTATGCCGCCGGCGACGCCGGCGCCGGCGCGGTGCCCGGCTTGACCTCGGCGGCGGCGCTGCCGCCGCCCGACGAATCGCCGCCGACAGCCGGCGAGCTCTTCGGCGAGCGCGGCGGACGACCTTCCATGATGTCGTTGATCTGATCGGCGTCGATCGTCTCCCACTCCATCAGTGCGGCCGTCATCGCTTCGACCTTGTCGCGGTTCTCTTCGAGCAGGCGGCGCGCGAGGTTGTACTGTTCGTCGAGCACGCGGCGGATTTCGGAATCGACCTTCTGCTGCGTCGCTTCCGAGATCGTGCGCGTGAAGCCGCGGCCGAACGGCGACGCATCGTTCTCGTCGTCGACGTAGACCATCGGCCCGAGCGCGTCGGTCATGCCGAATCGGGCGACCATCGCGCGCGCCGTCTGCGTGGCCTTGTTGAAGTCGTCCGATGCGCCGGTGCTGACGAGGTTCATGAACAGCTCTTCGGCCACCCGGCCACCGAACAGGATCGCGAGGCGGTCGAGCAGGTAATCCTTCGAATACGTCTCGTTGTCATGCTCCGGCAACTGCCACGTGACGCCCAGCGCGCGACCGCGCGGGATGATCGTGACCTTGTGCACCGGGTCGGCCTTCGGCAGCAGCTTCGCGATCACCGCGTGGCCCGACTCGTGATACGCGGTGGCGCGCTTCGCTTCCTCGCGGATCACGGCCGACTTGCGCTCCGGACCCATGAAGATCTTGTCCTTCGCGTCCTCGAAATCCTGCATCTCGACGATGCGCTTGCCGCGACGGGCGGCGAACAGCGCAGCCTCGTTCACGAGGTTTGCGAGATCGGCGCCCGAGAAGCCCGGCGTGCCGCGCGCGATGACCGCCGCGTCGACGTCGTTCGCGATCGGCACCTTGCGCAGGTGCACGCGCATGATCTGCTCGCGGCCGCGGATGTCGGGCAGCCCGACATAGACTTGGCGGTCGAAACGGCCCGGACGCAGCAGCGCCTTGTCGAGCACGTCGGAACGGTTGGTGGCGGCGATCACGATCACGCCCGAGTTTGCCTCGAAGCCGTCCATCTCGACGAGCATCTGGTTCAGCGTCTGTTCGCGCTCGTCGTTGCCGCCGCCCATGCCGGCGCCGCGATGACGGCCGACCGCGTCGATTTCGTCGATGAACACGATGCACGGCGCATGCTTCTTCGCCTGCTCGAACATGTCGCGCACACGAGCCGCGCCGACACCGACGAACATTTCGACGAAGTCCGAACCCGAGATGCTGAAGAACGGCACCTTCGCTTCACCCGCGATCGCGCGGGCAAGCAGCGTCTTGCCGGTACCCGGCGGGCCGACCAGCAGCACGCCGCGCGGAATGCGGCCGCCCAGTTTCTGGAATTTCTGCGGATCGCGCAGGAAGTCGACGAGCTCGGACACTTCTTCCTTCGCTTCGTCGCAGCCCGCGACGTCGGAGAAGTTCACCGCGTTGTTGTTCTCGTCGATCAGCCGCGCACGCGATTTCCCGAACGAGAACGCGCCGCCTTTGCCGCCTCCCTGCATCTGCCTCATCATGTAGAACCAGAACACGATGATCAGGATCGTCGGCCCGAGGTAGTACAGCGCGGACATCAGCGCGTTCGGCTCGTCGTCGGCCTTGCCGCTGACCTGCACGCCGTACTTCATCAGATCGCCGACCATCCAGATGTCGCCGGGCGACACGATCTGGTATTTCTGGCCATCAGCCGGAGTGACGGTGAGGTTGCGCCCCTGAACGATGACGTTCTTGACCTTGCCGTTCTTGGCGTCGTCCATGAACTGCGAATAGGACACGCCTTCCTGGACGCGGGGCTTGTCGAACTGCTTGAACACCGTAAACAGCACCAGTGCGATCACCAGCCACACCGCTGCCTTCGAAAACATATTGTTGTTCAAAGCACCACTCCTTCACTCGTAGACGAGCGCCTACATTTTCCTTGCGGCGCCCCTCGGTCATTCTAATCCAGTCCGACCACCCCTGCCATAAGCATTGACAACCGCCGCGATAGCGCTTCGCTTGTCCGGCAAGGGCCGGAGCCCGTTTGCGGCAGCGCCTGCGCGTCAGCGCGGATGCTTCAGCTGCCGACCCAAAATGAACGTTTCGGACGATTTGTCGCGAGATGCCTTGGGCTTGCGCGGCGCGACAACCTTAAACTGCTGTTTGAACTTCTCGACGATCTGGCTGTAGCCGCTGCCGTGAAAACACTTCACGAGCAGTGCACCGTCCGGCTTCAGATGGTTCTGCGCGAATTCGAGCGCCAGATCGCAGAGATGCTCGATACGCGCCGCGTCCGCCGACGCCACGCCTGAGAGGTTGGGGGCCATGTCGGAAATAACAAGGTCCACCGCACGGCCTTCGAGTACCTCCTCGAGCCGGTGGAGGACGTCGTCCTCGCGGAAGTCGCCCTGCAGGAAGTGGACGTCTGCGATCGGCTCCATCGGCAGGATGTCGAGCGCAACGATCGTGCCGTCGATGCCGCCCTCGCGCTCCGCGTCGCGCTTCTTGCCCTGCGCGAGCTTGTTGCGGGCATACTGGCTCCAGCTGCCCGGCGTGGCGCCGAGGTCGACGATCACCTGGCCCGGACGGATCAGCTTGTCCTGTTCGTCGATTTCCTTCAGCTTGTACGCGGCGCGCGCGCGATAGCCCTCCCGCTGCGCCATTTTGACGTACGGGTCGTTGATGTGGTCGTGCAGCCAGTGCTGGTTGAAGCGGTTTTTTGCCATTCGAGAGAGAGATTGCTGCCCATTGCTTCGTGAAGCCGCGCTTTTAGCGGATAATACGCGTCTTCTTCGCGCGGCTGCGGCCCCTTTTCAGGCCCAAGCCGCGATTTTACGTGGTTTCGGCGCACGGCTGACGCGGTATCGCCCCGCGATCGCTTTTCAGTCAGCGCGCCCTTATTTAGATTTGGACATTTCCATGCCCGCCCTTTCGCTTTCTCCCGCCGAGCGCTCCGCGCTGCGCTCCCAGGCCCATGCGCTCAAGCCCGTCGTGCTGATCGGCGCCGAAGGGCTGACCGACGCCGTGCTGAAGGAAATCAAGGTGCACCTCGACGCGCACCAGTTGATCAAGATCCGCGTGTTCGGCGACGAGCGCGACGAACGCATCGCAATCTACGACGAGATCTGCGACCGTCTGAACGCGGCCCCGATTCAGCATATCGGCAAGCTGCTGGTGATCTGGAGGCCGGAAGCCGCGCCGGCCCCGGCCCGCGGCCGCCGTGCCGGCGCGCTGCCGAGCGCGGCGGAAGCCGCCGACGACAGGAAAGGCCGCGCGCCGCGCACCGTCAAGGTCGTCAAGGTGTCGCCGAACGCGAGCCCCGTGCGCCGCCCGCGGCCGGTGAAGGTCACGGTGCGCGGCAACGAGCGCGTGACGGCGGGCGGCACGGTGAAGCGCGCGAAAAAGCGCCAGGCCAGCACCAAGCGGCCGTTCCAGGACAAGTAAACCGCTTGCGCGGCACGGACGCCCGTGCCGCCCTGCCCCGTCGTTGCGCAACGCGCAACGACGAGCGCTCAGGCGTCGCGCGCCGGCAGGCGCCAGACCAGCATCAGCCCCAGCACGCTCTCGACGAGATAGAACACGCTCGAGACGCCGTGCAGCATCCCGAAGCGGCTCGCATACGGCGAATTCGCGATATCGGTGCCCGCGTCCATCGCGGCCACCCGCAGCGCGTTCATGAACGGCTGCAGCGCAAAATACCCGACGAGCACGCACACGACCATCGCGGCGACGATCCAGCGCACGCGGCGATACTCGTTGCTGCCGCGCCGCACCTGCTGGTTCGACAACGCGAGCAGCAGCACGCCGCACACGACGCCGACGATCGCCTCGATGCGGAACAGCTGGGCGGCGACCGAACCGGCCGTCATCCGCTCCAGCGTCTTGAACAGGACGGGCGCGACCGCATACCCGATCGTCAGCAGGCTGCCGACCCATACGGCCGACAGCAGACGGAACACGCGATGCGGCATCACGTCGCCCCGCTTCAGATGTAGCTGACCGAGATGATTTCGTACTCGCGCACGCCGCTTGGCGCCTGCACGGCCGCGACGTCGCCTTCGGACTTGCCGATCAGCGCGCGCGCGATCGGCGAGCTGACCGAGATCAGGCCGTGATCGATATCGGCTTCGTCGTCGCCAACGATCTGGTACTTGACCGTGTCGCCCGACTCGAGATCCTCGAGTTCGACCGTCGCGGCGAACACCACGCGGCCATCGGCGTCGAGCACCGTCGGATCGATGATTTGCGCGGCGGACAGCTTGGATTCGAGTTCCGCGATGCGGCCCTCGATAAAGCCCTGCTTTTCCTTCGCTGCGTCGTATTCGGCGTTTTCGGACAGATCGCCCTGTGCGCGGGCCTCCGCGATCGCGTTGATCACGGCCGGCCGCTCGATGGACTTGAGGCGCTGCAATTCATCGCGCAGTTGCTCCGCGCCACGCTTTGTCAACGGAATGGTGCTCATAAACGGCTCAATCGCTAAAAACGGCTATAAAAAAAATCACCGCGATTAAGCGCGCTTCCGATGCACTGGAAACACCGCCTAATCGCGGCACGTGTTGCTTCGACAGGTAACTGAACGCTTAGTTTAGGCGAGCGTGAAGACCTTGTAAATCATAGACTTCCAGATCCTTCAGGTAGCGCAAGCCCTCGACGGCCGCGCGCGCGCCCGACATCGTCGTGTAGTACGTGACCTTGTGCGCCTGCGCGCTCATGCGGATCGAACGCGAATCGGCGATCGCCTGGCGCGTCTCGTCGACCGTCGTGAACACGAGCGCGATCTCGCCGTTCTTGATCATGTCGACGATGTGCGGACGGCCGTCCTTCACCTTGTTCACGACCTTCACCGGCACGCCGGCCGCTTCGATCGCGGCAGCCGTGCCCTTGGTCGCGACGATCGGGTAGCCGAGGTCGTGCAGCATGCGCGCGACTTCGACGGCCTTCGGTTTATCCGCGTCCATCACGGTCAGCAGCACCGTGCCCGACTCCGGCAGGCGCGAACCGGCCGCGAGCTGCGACTTGAACAGCGCTTCGCCGAACGTGCGGCCGACGCCCATCACTTCGCCGGTCGAACGCATCTCAGGCCCGAGGACCGGGTCGACGGTCGGGAACTTCACGAACGGGAACACCGCTTCCTTCACGCTGAAGTACGGCGGCTCGACTTCCTTCGTCACGCCCTGCTGCGCGAGCTTCTGGCCGACCATCGCGCGCGCCGCGATCTTCGCGAGCGGCAGGCTGGTCGCCTTCGACACGTACGGCACCGTGCGCGACGCGCGCGGGTTCACTTCGAGCACGTAGATGATGTCCTGCTTCGAGCCGTCCGCCTGCGGCACCTGCTGGATCGCGAACTGCACGTTCATCAGGCCGACCACGTTCAGCGCCTTCGCCATCGCGCCCGTCTGCCGCTTCAGCTCGGCCACGGTTTCCTTCGACAGCGAGTACGGCGGCAGCGAGCATGCCGAGTCGCCCGAGTGGACGCCCGCCTGCTCGATGTGCTCCATCACGCCGCCGATGAACACGGCTTCGCCGTCGCAGATGCAGTCGACGTCGCATTCGATCGCGTCGTTCAGGAAGCGGTCGAGCAGCACCGGCGAATCGTTCGACACCTTCACGGCCTCGCGCATGTAGCGCTCGAGGTCGCGCGGCTCGTGGACGATTTCCATCGCGCGGCCGCCGAGCACGTACGACGGACGCACGACCAGCGGATAGCCGATTTCGTCGGCCAGCGCGAGCGCTTCGTCCTCGGCGCGCGCGGTGCGGTTCGGCGGCTGGCGCAGGCCGAGGTCCTGCAGCAGCTTCTGGAAGCGTTCGCGGTCTTCGGCCGCGTCGATCATGTCCGGCGACGTGCCGACGATCGGCACGCCGTGCGCCTCGAGGTCGAGCGCGAGCTTCAGCGGCGTCTGGCCGCCGTACTGGACGATCACGCCGACCGGCTTTTCCTTGTCGACGATCTCGAGCACGTCCTCGAGCGTCAGCGGCTCGAAGTACAGGCGGTCGGACGTGTCGTAGTCGGTCGACACCGTTTCCGGGTTGCAGTTGACCATGATCGTTTCATAGCCGTCCTCGCGCATCGCGAGCGCCGCGTGCACGCAGCAGTAGTCGAACTCGATGCCCTGGCCGATCCGGTTCGGGCCGCCGCCCAGCACCATGATCTTCTTGTTGGCGGTCGGCTGCGCCTCGCACTCTTCCTCGTAGGTCGAGTACATGTAGGCCGTTTTCGTCGCGAACTCGGCCGCGCACGTGTCGACGCGCTTGTAGACCGGGCGCACGTTCAGCTCGACGCGGCGGCGGCGGACGTCTTCCGGCGTCGCGCCGAGCAGCTTCGCGAGGCGGCGGTCGGAGAAGCCGCTCTGCTTCAGGTAGCGCAGCTCGTCGAACGTCAGCGACGCGAGCGTGCGGCCCACGAGCGCCTTTTCCTTTAGGATGATCTGCTCGATCTGCTCGAGGAACCACGGGTCGATCGCGGTTTCCGCGAAGATCTCCTCGGCCGTCATGCCGATGCGGAACGCATCGCCGACGTACCAGATGCGGTCCGGGCCCGGCTCGTGGATCTCGATCGCGATCTCGTCGCGGTTGGTCGACTTCTCGTCGAGCCCGTCGACGCCGACCTCGAGGCCGCGCAGCGCCTTCTGGAACGATTCCTGGAACGTGCGGCCGATCGCCATCACTTCGCCGACCGACTTCATCTGCGTGGTCAGGCGCGAATCGGCTTCGCGGAACTTCTCGAACGCGAAACGCGGGATCTTCGTGACGACGTAGTCGATCGTCGGCTCGAACGACGCCGGCGTCTGGCCGCCGGTGATTTCGTTCTTCAGCTCGTCGAGCGTGTAGCCGACCGCCAGCTTCGCGGCGACCTTCGCGATCGGGAAGCCGGTGGCCTTCGACGCGAGCGCCGACGAACGCGACACGCGCGGGTTCATTTCGATGACGACCATGCGGCCGTCCTTCGGGTTGATCGAGAACTGCACGTTCGAGCCGCCCGTGTCGACGCCGATCTCGCGCAGCACCGCGAGCGATGCGTTACGCAGGATCTGGTATTCCTTGTCGGTGAGCGTCTGCGCGGGAGCCACCGTGATCGAGTCGCCGGTGTGCACGCCCATCGGGTCGAGGTTCTCGATCGAGCAGACGATGATGCAGTTGTCGGCGCGGTCGCGCACGACTTCCATCTCGTATTCCTTCCAGCCGAGCAGCGATTCTTCGATCAGCAGCTCGCGCGTGGGCGACAGGTCGAGACCGCGCTTGCAGATCTCCTCGAACTCTTCGCGGTTGTATGCGATGCCGCCGCCCGAGCCGCCGAGCGTGAACGACGGGCGGATCACGACCGGGTAGCCGCTGCCGCCCGTCTCCGCCATGATCTGCGCGTGCACCTGGATCGCTTCTTCCATCGAATGCGCGATGCCCGACTTCGCGGAGCCGAGACCGATCTTGGTCATCGCCTCCTTGAACTTCTGGCGGTCCTCCGCCTTGTCGATCGCTTCCGGCGACGCGCCGATCAGCTCGACGCCGAACTTCTCGAGCACGCCGTGGTGGTGCAGGTCGAGCGCGCAGTTCAGCGCGGTCTGGCCGCCCATCGTCGGCAGGATCGCGTCCGGGCGCTCCTTCTCGATGATGCGCGCGACGACTTCCCACGTGATCGGCTCGATGTAGGTCACGTCGGCCGTGTTCGGGTCGGTCATGATCGTCGCCGGGTTGCTGTTGACGAGAACGACCTTGTAGCCCTCCTCACGCAACGCCTTGCAAGCCTGCGCGCCCGAATAGTCGAACTCGCACGCCTGGCCGATGATGATCGGGCCGGCGCCGATGATGAGGATGCTCTTGATGTCTGTGCGTTTTGGCATGGCTTGTGAATTCAATAAGTAATCGTTGTCGTGGGTCGGCCGGCGGCGCTCAGCTCATGGTCGCGAGCGCCAGCTTCACCGAGAAACCGATGAACAGGCCGCCCACGCTGCTCGCCGCGCCTGCCGCGAGCTTGCGGCGGCGGCGGAAATGCTCGGCGAGCCGCGCGCCCGCGAAGATCAGCGTGCTCAGGTACAGGAAGCTCGCGCATTGCGCGATCGCCCCGAGCACGACGAACGACAGCGCGGGATGCGGGAATGCCGGGTCGACGAACTGGATGAAGAACGAGATGAAGAACAGGATCGCCTTCGGATTCAGCAGGCTCACGATCAGCGCTTTCCGGAACGGTTTGTCGAAAGACCGCTCGCCGTCGACAGCCTGCCGGGCCTCGACCGGCGCATCGCCGCGCGCGCGCAGCTTGCTCCACGCGCTGCGCAGCATCCCGGCGCCGATGTACAGCAGGTACGCGGCGCCGCCGTACTTGACGACGGAGAACAGCAGCGGGTTCGCCTTCAGCAGCGACGCGACGCCCGCGGCGGACAGCACCATCAGCACGGTATCGCCGACGAACACGCCGCAGGCCGCGCGATAGCCGGCCTTCACGCCGCGCTGCGCGGCGAGCGACAGCACGTACATCGAGTTCGGCCCCGGCAGCAGGATGATGAAGATCACGCCGAACACGTAGGTCCAGATATCCGTGATGCCGAGTGCGTGGCCGAACATGATGCGAATCTCCCGTCCTTCGGTTGCGTCGATGACGTTAAGCGGTGCGCTGCTTCGCCGCGTCCATCAGCGCGGTGAAACGGTCGAACAGGTAGCCGATGTCGTGCGGGCCGGGCGACGCTTCCGGGTGACCCTGGAAGCAGAATGCCGGCTTGTCGGTCAGCTCGAAGCCCTGCAGCGTGCCGTCGAACAGCGACACGTGCGTCACGCGCGCGTTGGCCGGCAGCGAATCGGCGTCGACCGCGAAACCGTGGTTCTGCGACGTGATCACGACGCGGCCGTCGCCGAGATCCTTCACCGGATGGTTCGCGCCGTGGTGGCCCGTCTTCATCTTCAGCGTCTTCGCGCCGACCGCGAGGCCCATGATCTGGTGGCCGAGGCAGATGCCGAAGGTCGGCACGCCGCGCTCGATGAAGGCCTTCGTGGCCGCGATCGCGTAATCGCACGGCTCCGGATCGCCGGGGCCGTTCGACAGGAAGATGCCGTCCGGATTGAGCGCGAGCGCATCTTCCGCACTGGCCTGGGCCGGCAGCACCGTCACGTGGCAGCCGCGCTCGGCGAGCATGCGCAGGATGTTGTACTTGACGCCGAAGTCGTACGCGACGACGCGGTACTTCGGCGCTTCCTGCATGCCGTAGCCGCCTTCGAGGCGCCATTCCGTCTGCTTCCACTCGAACGGCTTGGTGGTTGACACGACCTTCGCGAGATCCATGCCGGCGAGGCCCGGGAACGAGCGCGCCAGCTCGATCGCCTTCGCTTCGTCGTCGGAACCCGTCAGGATGCAGCCGTTCTGCGCGCCCTTGTCGCGCAGGATGCGGGTCAGCTTGCGGGTGTCGATGCCGGCGATCGCGACGACGCCTTCGTCGCGCAGGTAGTCGCCGAGCGTGCGGTCCATGCGGAAGTTCGATGCGAGCGTCGGCAGATCGCGGATGATCAGGCCGGCGGCATGGACTTTCGTGGCTTCGACGTCTTCGGCGTTGACGCCGACGTTGCCGATATGCGGATAGGTGAGCGTGACGATCTGGCGCGAGTAGCTCGGATCAGTCAGGATTTCCTGATAGCCGGTGATCGCGGTATTGAACACGACTTCGCCGATCGTATGGCCTTCGGCCCCGATCGAATAACCACGAAAGACCGTGCCGTCGGCGAGTGCAAGCAAGGCGGGAGAAAAAGACGGCAACACGGGAGGCTCCTTGGGGAACACCCTGCTGCCGACCTGTTTACCCTGCCGCGCGAGCGCCGCGCTGCGTGGGCGCGCGCGGTCGCTTGCTGGACGCGGCCTGCGTTGTCGAGACGCGAACCCGGCGCGTGGCGCACGAGGCTTCGCGGCATCGCCCGGCTGGCGGCGTGCGGCGGATGAACGGGATGAATGAGGTAGGCGCTAGGGTGCGAGGTTGATCAGCACAAACTTTCAAATTATAGCCTGAAAATGGGCCTATCTTCAATTGATATGGCCGTCCGATCATGGCCGCGCCGCGCTCGGCGGCGCGGCGCGGCGTGCTGCGGTCCCGTTTCCGCGGCCGCCCCACCCGTGAGCGTACCGCCGGATCAGTGCGCTTGGCCAGCGCCGCGCGCGGGCCACACGTACCAGACCGCGCTCGCGAGCTGCAGCGCGAGCAGCACGCCCCACGCGGTGAAGTGCGCGGCGGCCGGATAACGGCCGTCGACGGCCGGCCAGTGCGACAGCACGGCGCCGACGCCGATCTGGAACGCAAAGATCAGCAGGAAGATCACCAGCGTGAGCGTCGTGTTCGCGCGGCCGATCAGGTGAGCGGGAAAGTGGCCGGCCATCACCGCGTAGGTCAGGATGCCCACGCCGCCGAACATCCCGTAGGCGGCCCACAGCACGGCCGGCGGCAACGGCACGCGCGCGACGATCGCGAGCTGCGTCGCGACGAACAGCGCCATGCCGATGCCGCAGGTGGCGTAGACCGACACGCCGCGCCGCTCGAGCACGCGCGCCGCCGCACCGAAGCCGACGCAGCCGGCCATCATCGCGAAGCCGAGCACCGACACGAGACGCGCGGCATGCGGCGCGTCGAATCCGCCGACATCGCGCAGATACGGCCCGACCCACAGCGACTGCATCGCGTAGAACACGCCCTGCGTGACGACGGAGAACGACGCAATCTTCCAGAACGCGCGGCTGCCCAGGATATGCCACGTGCCCTTGAACTGGCCGACGAGCCCGCCCTGGTGGCGCGCCTGCTGCGCGTCGGGCGCGCCGATGCCGATCGACGCCGCGACGGCCACCGTCAGCACCGCGAGGCCGAAACAGATCGCACGCCAGCTCGCCCAGCCGAGCAGCCAGGTCAGCGGCGAGCCGACCATCACGCCGCCGAGGCCGCCCACGGCCATCACGAGGCCGTTGACGAGCGGCAGCCGGCCGACCGGGAAATGCTGCGCGAGCGCCTTGAACGCCGCGCCGAGACACACCGATACGCCGACGCCGATCAGCAGGCGGCCGACCATCATCGCGCCGATGCCGTGCGCCGTGCCGAACACGGCCGCGCCGGCCGCCGCGAACAGCAGCATGCCGGCCGTGACGCGACGCGGGCCGTAGTGGTCGAGCATCACGCCGGCCGGGATCTGCGCGCCCGCGAAGCCGAGGAAATAGAGACTGGTGAGCAGGCCGAGATCGGCGGCCGACAGGCCGAGCTCGTGCGTGACGAACGGCGCGAAGCCCAGATTGACGCCGCGAAACACATACGACACGAAATACCCGACCGAAAACAGCGCGAGCACCCTCACCTGCACCGACGACATTGCTTCCCCTTGTCATATGAAGACGCGCGACGCAGCGCCGCCGCGCCGCCGCGCCGCGCACAAACGAACGAACGCACAAACGAAAACGCCGTCACCTCGGTGACGGCGTTTCGTCGAATTCGTCGGATGATAGCGCAATCGTGCGGGCCTCACCGGCCGTTACGTCGCGCGGCAGCCGCGCTCGCTTCGCTTACTTCTTCTTGCCCTTGTGCGCGGCGGCCTTGGCCGGCGCGGCTTTCGCGGGCGCGGCCTTCGCCGGCTTCGCCGACGACTTGGCGGCGCCGCCGCGCTTGCCGCCGTGCGACTTGCCGCCCACCGCCAGGCTCGCGCGCTCGATGCGCGCACCGCCCGTCGACGTCGCGATCCGCTCCGGACCGGGTTCCGCCGGCACCGCGCGGCCGACCGGCACGTGCAGCACGAGCGCCTGGCCCGGCATCGCGAGATCGCGGTGCGTACGGTTCCACGCCTTCAACTGGCCGACCGACACGCCGTAGCGGCCGGCGATCGCCGCCATCGACTGCTTGCGGCGCACGCGGATCAGCATCTTGCGCGTGTCGGGGACGTCCGGCTCCATCGCGAGCGCGCCGTTTTCGGCGACGTCGGCGCTGATGTCCTCGTCATCGTCATCGCCGCGCGGCACGACGATCGTCGAGCCCGGCTTCAGGCGCATGCCGGCCGGAATCTTGTTGACCGACATCAGCGTATCGGCGTCGACGCCGATCTTCTCGGCGATCGCGGCCGGGCGCGCGCGTTCGCTGACCGTGTAGGTGGTCCACGACGACAACTGGCCGCTGTAGGCTTTCAGGTTCTTCTCGAACGCGGACGCGTTGTCGAACGGCAGCAGGATCTGCGGCTCGGTCGCGCCGAGCATCACCGGCTTCGAGAACGACGGGTTCAGCGAGCGGAACTCGTCGAGCGGCAGGTTCGCGAGCTTCGCGGCCACCGCCACGTCGATGTCGCGCGACGTCGTGACCGTCACGAAATACGGGTGGTTCGGAATATCCGGCAGCGCGAGGCCGTACTGCTGCGGGCTCGCGATGATGTTCTTCACCGCCTGCAGCTTCGGCACGTAGTTGCGCGTCTCGTTCGGCATCCGCAGGTTCTGGTAGTCGGTCGGCAGGCCGGCCGCCTGGTTGCGCGCGATCGCGCGCTGCACGTTGCCTTCGCCCCAGTTGTATGCGGCCAGCGCCAGATACCAGTCGCCGAACATGTCGTGCAGGCGGGACAGGTAGTCGAGCGCGGCGCTCGTCGACGCGAGCACGTCGCGGCGCTCGTCCTGCCACATGTTGCGCTTCAAGTTGTACGTGCGGCCGGTGCCGGGCATGAACTGCCACATGCCGGCCGCCTTCGCGACCGACAGCGCCTGCGGGTTGTACGCGGACTCGATGAACGGCAGCAGCGCGAGCTCGGTCGGCATGTGACGCGCCTCGAGCTCCTCGACGATGTGATACAGGTACTTCTGCGAGCGCTCGGTCATGCGCTGCACGTAATCGGGACGCTGCGTATACCAGGTCGTCTGCATGTCGACGAGATCGCTCTGCAGGTCGGGCATCTGGAAGCCGCGGCGGATGCGCGCCCAGAGATCGGAGTCTGCAGTGGTCAGGTCGCCGACGGATTGCTTGTCGACGTCGACAGTTTCTTTGGCGGTGGCTGATTTACGGAGGTAGTTGGACGTCGCCTGCGAATCGGCGGCGTTGTTGGCGACAGGGGGCTGGCTCGCACAAGCGGCGAGTAGCAGTACCACCATCGCACTCAATATAAGTCGCATGAAAATCTCGGCTTCCGACGGCTGGAAATTGCAGGCGATACTACGGAAGTGCGTGCTTCACGTCAATAAAAACACCGAAAACTCAGCGAAATCCTACATTTGGAGCAATTTTTACAGATACCGCTTGAGCTTTGGCGTCCTCCGGAAAACGTCATCGGAACCGGTTTTTCCATTCGCGCATCAGCGTGAATGCCGTCAGACGATCCGTCACCGTTTCGTGCAGCTCGGCCTCGAGCGTCGCGTGGATCGCCGCGCTGTCGGCCCGCATGAACGGGTTGACGGCACGCTCGTGCGCGATCGTGGTCGGCAGCGTCGGCACGCCGCGCGCGCGCAGCGCCTGCGCGTCGTCGCGCCACGCGGCCAGTGCCGCATTGCCGGGCTCGCACGCGAGCGCGAAGCGGATGTTCGACAGCGTGTATTCGTGTGCGCAGTGCACGCGGGTGTCGCCGGGCAGCGCCGCGAGCGCGTCGAGCGACGCGAGCATCTGCGCGGGCGTGCCTTCGAACAGGCGGCCGCAGCCGCACGAGAACAGCGTGTCGCCGCAGAACACGTGCGGCACCGCGTTGCCCTGCCCGGCCGCGCGTCGACTTGCCGCGCCTTCGCCGGCCGCTTGAAAATACGCGATGTGACCGCGCGTATGGCCCGGCACGTCGAGCACGTCGAACGCGACGGCCGGCGCGTCGAGCGTCACGCGATCGCCGCCTGCAAGGGGCCGCGTGACCACGCCGATCGCTTCGGCCGCGGGGCCGTAAACGGGCAGCGGCGCATCGTCCGGTTGGCTATTGCGCAGCGCCTCGACACCGCCGACGTGGTCGGCATGGTGGTGCGTGAGTAAAATAGCGGTCAACCGCCAGCCTCGTTCGGCAAGAACCCGGCGTACGGGGGCGGCTTCACCCGGGTCGACGGCGATCGCATCGCGGCCGTCCGAGACGAGCCAGATATAGTTGTCTTCGAATGCCGGAACCGGCACGTATTCCAGCTCGTTCATGGGCGCGCAATCATCGTTATGTCTGACCGTCAAATTATAGACTGGCCTGCCTGGACCGACTCGCCGCCCGGCCGCTACGTGCTGGGCTGGGAACAGGCGCAGCTCGACCGGATCGTGTCCGACGTCTTCGGATTCCACGCGCTGCAGCTCGGCCTGCCGCAGCTCGACGCACTGCGCGAGAACCGCATGCCGTATCGCGGCCTGGTGCTCGACCCGGCGAGCGGCGCGAGCGCGCCGTACCAGTATCCGTGGGCGGGCGAAGCGCACACGGCGGGCCATGCGCCCGCCGATCGCAGCACGACGTGGTGCGACCTGCTCGACCTGCCGTTCGAATCGCAAAGCGTCGACCTGATCGTGATGCCGCACACGCTCGAATTCACGTCCGACCCGCACCGCCTGCTGCGCGAGGCCGAGCGCGTGCTGATGCCGGAAGGCCAGCTCGTGATCACCGGCTTCAATTCGCTCAGCCTGTGGGGCATGCGGCAGACGTTCGGGCGCATGGCGAACCGCCCGTTCGTGCCGGCCACGCGCGACCAGATCGCATTCATCCGGCTGAAGGACTGGATCAAGCTGCTCGGTTTCGACCTCGAACGCGGCCGCTTCGGCTGCTACCGGCCGCCGCTCGCCACCGACCAGTGGCTGGCCCGCTACGGCTTCATGGAGGCCGCCGGCGACCGCTGGTGGCCGATTTTCGGCGCCGTCTACATGGTGACGGCCGTCAAGCGCGTGCGCGGCATGCGCCTCGTCGGCCCGATCAAGATGAAGAAGCCCGTTCTCGCACCGGGCCTGACGCCGGCGGCCTCCCCGACCACTCATCAAGAACGTTCATGACAACCGACACCATCGACATCTATACCGACGGCGCCTGCAAGGGCAACCCCGGCCCCGGCGGCTGGGGCGCGCTGCTGCGCTACGGCGACAAGGAAAAGGAACTGTACGGCGGCGAGCCGAACACGACCAACAACCGCATGGAGCTGATGGGCGTGATCGCCGCGCTCGAAGCGCTGAAGCGGCCGTGCCACGTGGTCGTCCATACCGACTCGCAGTACGTGCAGAAAGGCATCAGCGAATGGATTCACGGGTGGAAGAAAAAAGGCTGGGTCACCGCGGCGAAGACGCCCGTGAAGAATGCCGACCTGTGGAAGCGGCTCGACGCGCTCGTCGCGCAGCACGAGATCGAGTGGCGCTGGGTCAAGGGCCACGCCGGCCATCCCGAAAACGAGCGTGCGGACGCGCTCGCGAACCGCGGCGTCGAATCGCTGGCCGCCTGACGGCCGGCCGCCTTCTCCTGTTTTTGTTGCTTTTCCCGACATGCGCCAGATCATTCTCGATACCGAAACCACCGGCCTGAACGCCCGCACGGGCGACCGCCTCATCGAAATCGGCTGCGTCGAGCTGCTGAACCGGCGGCTCACCGGCAACAACCTGCACTTCTACGTGAATCCCGAGCGCGACAGCGATCCGGGTGCACTGGCGGTGCACGGCCTCACGACCGAATTCCTGAGCGACAAGCCGAAATTCGCGGAAGTCGCCCACCAGATCCTCGACTTCGTGAAGGACGCCGAGCTGATCATCCACAACGCGCCGTTCGACCTCGGCTTTCTCGATGCCGAATTCGCGCGGCTCGGCCTGCCGCCGTTCTCCGAGCATTGCGGCGGCGTGATCGACACGCTGGTGCAGGCCAAGCAGATGTTCCCCGGCAAGCGCAACTCGCTCGACGCGCTGTGCGACCGCTTCGGCATCAGCAACGCGCACCGCACGCTGCACGGCGCATTGCTCGACTCGGAGCTGCTCGCCGAGGTATATCTCGCGATGACGCGCGGCCAGGACAGCCTCGTGATCGACATGCTCGACGACGCGGGCGCCGACGGCGGCGCCGCGAACGGCCAGCGCGTCTCGCTCGCCGCGCTCGACCTGGCCGTGGTGGCCGCGAGCGACGACGAGCTTGCCGCGCACCAGGCTCAGCTCGACGAGCTCGACAAGTCGGTCAAGGGCACCTGCGTATGGCGCCAGTCCGCCGCCGCGGATACCGCCGAAGCGGCCTGACGCACGCGGCCCGCGCCGCGGCCGCGCTCACGCGCGCGGCTGCAGCGCGATGACGGCCATCCCGCCGAGCGCGAGCACCGCGCCGGCCACGTCCCAGCGGGTCAGCGCGACGCCGTCGACCACCCGCAGCCAGATCAGCGCCACCGCGATGTACACGCCGCCGTACGCGGCATACGTGCGCCCCGCCGCGCTCGGGTGCAGCGTCAGCAGCCACGCGAACAGCGCGAGCGACAGCGCGGCCGGCACCAGCAGCCAGGCCGGGCGGCCGGCCTTCAGCACGAGCCACGGCAGGTAGCAGCCGACGATTTCGGCCAGCGCGGTAGCGGCGAACAGCGCCGCGATCCTCATCAGTTCGGTCATCCGGTTCCTCGCGAATCAGCCCCGTCGCGACGGGCGGCACGGCCGCGCCGCGCGCCGCCGATCATACCCGAGCGGGCCGCGCCGGATGCCCCGCCAGGCGGGCGACCCACGGCAATTTGCACGATCGTCCGTCATCGTGCTATCATGTCTCCCGTTTCAACATTCAATCTCTGTCTTTTCGATTTTGAGAGAAGTCCGTCCGCACGACGCGGGCCGGTGCCTCGATCGAAATTGCATCCACAGGAAAGCCCGCCCGACAGGCCCGCTTTTCTCGTTTCGCTGCCCCTCCGGGGCGTTGCCGGAAGCCGGACTCCTCGTCCGCACCGGCATCCGCCGCTTGCATCACGCGGCCCATTCTTCATGAGCGCACTGTCGCGACGGCCCATCGGGCCCGCGTCGAAGCAGCCCCTTGGCCCTTTGCTGCCCGCTGCGCAGCAACTGCTCGATGGTCTGCCCCGACGCGCAGCATGCGACACCGCGCTCGCCGGCAAACCGTGTCGGACGGCCCGCCCGTTCCGGCGCTGTCAAAGGAGTGCATGACCTTGACCGCAACACACGTCAGCCCGACCGCTGTCTCTTCCCCCGCTTCGCCGTCCGGCGACGCCCCGCTCACCGCGGACGACATCACCGTCGTCGACCAGAGCCTGCTCAAGCGCGCCGTCAGCGCGATGGCGATCGGCAATGCGATGGAATGGTTCGACTTCGGCGTCTACAGCTATATCGCCGTCACGCTCGGCAAGGTGTTCTTCCCGTCCAGCAGCCCGTCCGCGCAGTTGCTCGCCACCTTCGGCACGTTCGCGGCCGCGTTCCTCGTGCGCCCGCTCGGCGGCATGGTGTTCGGCCCGCTCGGCGACCGCATCGGCCGCCAGCGCGTGCTCGCCGCCACGATGATCATGATGGCCGTCGGCACCTTCGCGATCGGCCTGATCCCGAGCTATGCGTCGATCGGCATCATGGCGCCGATCCTGCTGCTCGTCGCCCGCCTCGTGCAGGGCTTCTCGACCGGCGGCGAATACGGCGGCGCCGCCACCTTCATCGCCGAGTTCTCGACCGACAAGCGCCGCGGCTTCATGGGCAGCTTTCTCGAGTTCGGCACGCTGATCGGCTATGTGCTGGGCGCGGGCGTCGTCGCGCTGCTCACCGCGTCGCTGTCGCAGGAAGCGCTGCTGTCGTGGGGCTGGCGCGTGCCGTTCCTGATCGCCGGCCCGCTCGGCCTGATCGGTCTCTACATCCGGATGAAGCTGGAGGAAACGCCCGCGTTCAAGCGCCAGGCCGAAGCGCGCGAAGCGCAGGACAAGGCCGTGCCGAAGGCGCGCTTTCGCGAGACGCTGTTCGCCAACTGGCGCGCGCTGCTGCTGTGCGTCGGCCTCGTGCTGATCTTCAACGTGACCGACTACATGGTGCTGTCGTACCTGCCGAGCTTCATGTCGTCGACGCTGCACTTCGACGAATCGCACAGCCTCGTGCTGGTGCTGCTCGTGATGGTGCTGATGATGCCGATGACGCTGTACGCCGGCCGCCTGTCGGACAAGGTCGGCCGCAAGCCGGTGATGCTCGCCGGCTGCGTCGGCCTGCTGGTGCTGTCGATCCCGTCGCTGCTGCTGATCCATGCGGGCACCACCGCGTCGGTGTTCGGCGGCCTGCTGATCCTCGGCGTGCTGCTGTCGTGCTTCACCGGCGTGATGCCGTCGGCGCTGCCCGCGCTGTTCCCGACCGAGATCCGTTACGGCGCGCTCGCGATCGGCTTCAACGTGTCGGTGTCGCTGTTCGGCGGCACGACGCCGCTGGTGACCGCGTGGCTCGTCGACGTGACGCACAACCTGATGATGCCCGCGTATTACATGATGGGCGCCGCGTTGATCGGCATCGTGTCGGTCGTCGCGCTCGCCGAATCCGCGCGCCAGCCGCTGAAGGGCTCGCCGCCGGCCGTCGCGACGCGCCGCGAAGCGCATCAGCTCGCTCGCCAGTTGCGCGAGGAGGACGACGAATCGGAGGTCTACGGCGTCGCGACGCCGGCCCGCGCGTAAGCGTCGCCCAATGAAAAGCCCCGGCCGAAGCCGGGGCCCGATCGAAACCGATCCCGCCCGACCGGCTTGCGCCGGCCGGGCTTCTTTCATTCGATCGACGCGAACGCGCTCATGCCCGCGCTTCGCAGTCACGGCAGAAGATCAGCGCGCGCGACCGCGACACGGCCGCCTGCGCACCGCGCGCCGCGACGATCAGCCCGACCTGGCCGAGATTGAAATCGCGCTCGACCATCAGTTGCGTCAGCGCGGCAAGCGGCAACACGACGGACGGGTGGTACAGGCTCGATTCGATCAGGGCTTTCATCATCGGCTCCATCTGGCAATGCGTGATTTGATGGAGTGGATTCTAGGGATCGGTCGACGCCGGATAAACAGCGCGAATGCGAAGTCACTTGTCAGCCGTCGAGAACAATCGGCAGCGGCTTGCCGGACAAGGCCGCGCGGCGGCCGACAGCGGTATGCGAGCGCCCGGCGGGCCGCTTCGAAGCCGAGGGCCCGTTCACGCCAGTAACGGGCTTGCGCCGGCCCTATGCGAGCGGCGTTTCGACGAAAGCCGGCAGCGCTTCGGCGCGCGCGGAATGCGCGGCGAGCGCCGGATAACGGGCCGAATCGATCCGCGCGAGCACCGGGTAGTCGGCCGCCATGAACTGCGTGAAGCGCCACGCCACCGCGACCGTCACGTCCGACTGCAACGGTCGTGCGCCGCCGAACCAGCCGTCCGTGGCGGCGGCCAGCGGCTCCAGCGCGCCGTACGCGCCTTCGAGCTGGCTCAGCACGCGTTCGATCCATGGCTCATGCTGCCTGTCCGACGGGCGCAGCGCCTGCTCGTAGACGAGCTGCACGGTTTTCTCGGCTGCGGCGAGCGCGAACCCGATCGGCACCAGCGCGCGCAGCCGGGCATCGACGGCGTCGGGCAACAGGCGCCGCTCCGGCTCGGCCAGGTGGTCGAGATAGTCGACGATCAGCGACGAGTCGAGCAGCGTCGCGCCGCCGTCGGTCACGAGCGTCGGCGCCTTGACGGCCGGGTTGAGCGTCCTGAACCGTTCGAGATGACGGAACACCGAGATCGACTCGTGTTCGAACGGCAGGTCGAGCAGCTTCGCCGAAATGGCGACACGGCGCACGAACGGGGAATCCAGCATGCCGATCAGCTTCATCGCAAACGCTCCGTTTCGAGGGAATGGGACCGGCGACTGTAGCAGCGTCGCGCGGCGGCGCCTAGCGCGCCCGTTCGCGTGATGCAGATCAGCCGCCCGCACATCCGGCTCCCGCTGCCCGGCCACAGTGACCATAATGCAGATTCACGCTCCTTCCGCCCCAGGGTCCGCCATGTGGTATGCCGTCGTCGAGCAGCAGCGGGAATGGATGCGCGCATGGCGCGCGGCGACGCGGTACGCGTTCGACGCATGGCCCGCGGCGTCGCTGCCGCATGCCGCTTCGTCGTGCTACGACGACCTGTTCGAGCCGCTGCTCGGCCCCCAGGCCGCGCCACCGGGCTTCGACCTCGCGTGGCCCGGCGTCAGCGAGCAGGTCGTCGCGCACACGCCGTTTTGCGACCTGCGGCGCTTCGCGCACGACGACGCGCGCCGCACGGTGCTGCTGTGCGCGCCGCTCGTCGGGCACGCGGCCGTGATGATGCGGGAAACCGCGGAAACGCTGCTCGCGGACGGCGACGTCTGCGTGACCGACTGGCGCAATGCGCGCGACGTGCCGCTCGCGGCGGGCCGTTTCGGGCTCGACGAGTACGTCGCGATGCTCGACGATTTCGTCGGCATGCTCCAGCGCGACGCTCGGCCGCTGCACGTCGTCGCCGTGTGCCAGGCGACCGTGCCGGCGCTCGGCGCGCTCGCGCTGCGTGCCGCGCGCGGGCTCGCGCCGCCCGCGAGCGTCACACTGATCGGCGGCCCGATCGATGCGCGCCCGAACCCGAGCGCGCTCGGCGCCGCGGCTGCCGCCCATTCGCTCGACTGGTGCCGGCGCCACCTGATCGACGTCGTGCCGCCCGGCTTCGCCGGGCACGGTCGCCACGTGTTTCCGACCTATCTGCAACAGGGCGAGATCGCGCTGCTGTATCCGCAACGCTTCCTGACGCTGATCGAGACCTACGCGCTCGCCGCTTCCCGCTTCGACATGACCGGACTCGCCGACGCACGGCGGGCGCTACGCGAATACACCGCGCTGCTCGACATGCCGGCCGACTATTTCCTCGACACGGTCGACGTCGTGTTCCAGCGCATGCTGCTCGCGACCGGCGCGTGGCGCGTGCGCGGCCGGCGCGTCGAACCGGCCACGCTGCGCGACGCCGCGCTGCTGACCGTCGAAGGCGCCTGCGACGCGGTCACGGGCGCCGGCCAGACGCATGCGGCGCTCGACCTGTGCAGCGGCCTCTGCGCCGACGAGCGCCATCGCGTCGACATCGACGATTGCGATCACTACGGGCTGTTTACGGGGCCTCGCTGGCACGGCAACGTCCATCCGGCGCTGCAGCGCGTGTTCGCGCTGGCGGAAGCCCGCCGACCGCGCCAGCGCCTGCGCCGAAGCCGTCGGACGTGACCCCGTGTCAGGGGCGCGCCGCGTCGAGCAGCGCGCGCACCTCGTCGTCGCTCGTCTGATCGAAGCGCGCGTAGAACTGGCTGATCCCGAAGAACCGTAGCGGCTGCGACACCGCGACGAACGCGTCGGCCAGACCGTCGAACGCATGCGCGGCCCCCGCCGGCGCCACCGGCACCGCCGCGACGATGCGCGCCGGGTGGCGCTCGCGCAGCGCCTGCAGCGCGACACGCATCGATGCGCCGGTCGCGACACCGTCGTCGACGACGATCGCGATGCGCCCTTCCACCGCCAGCGGCGGCGCGGCGCCGCGATACAGCGCTTCGCGGCGATGCAATTCGGCCGTCTCGCGCGCGATCACGTCGGCGAGTTGCGCGTCCGATACGTCCATCGCGCGGATCGTCGAGCGTTGCAGATGTGTCGCGCCGCCCGTCGCGATCGCGCCCATCGCGAGCTCGGGGTCGAACGGCACGCCGAGCTTGCGCACGACCAGCACGTCGAGCGGCGCGCGCAGCGCGCATGCGACCGGATACGCGACGGGCACGCCGCCGCGCGGCAGCGCGAGCACGACGACATCGCCGCGCCCCGCGTATTCGCGCAACGCGTCGGCCAACTGGCGGCCGGCCTCGGCGCGATCGGCAAAACTGGGTTCGGTCACGATCGGCTCCCTGCCCTTGCGCCGGATGCGCGCACCCCGCGCCGGCGCCTGTCCACGAGCATGGTTCATCGGTCGCACCGACGCAAGCGGGGTCAAACCGGCGCGCGACGCGCCGGAGGAAGGTCAGAGGCCGGCGGCCTGCCGGTACAGCCGCCAGAACGACTGCGCGTAGGACTGCGCGAGGTCGGGCGCGCGCCGGAACACGTTCACCGTGTCGGCCCGCTCGGCCGCGCCGTCGGACAGCGTCGTCAGCGCGACGCTGTCGTCGACGATCACGAAGCGCGACGCGGGGCCGCCGTGCCGCGAATCGATCGCGACGTCGATGCCAGCGGATTTCAGATAGCCGGCGCCGCTGGTCTTGCCCGCGCGGGGCGGGCGCACCAGCACGACGCGTACCTCGATCCCGCGCGCGCGGGCCGCGCGCAGCGCGCTCGCGACCGCCGGCGACACCTGCGTGTAGCCGGCCAGCAGCACGCGGCGCTGCGCCTGTTCGATCAGATCGACGGTCGCGTCGGCCGCCGCGTTGTCATACGAAAAGTACGTGCCGACCGATGCGGCGTCGGACGGAATCTGGCTGGCGTGGACGCTCGTCGCGCAGCAGAACGCGGCGAGCAGGATGGCGGCTGGTCTCATGGCGGGCGCCATTGTAGCGACGCCAATTCGCGTGGCAAGAGGCGGCCGCGACGCTGCTGCGCCGGCGCAACACACCGTGCGAAAGCGGTGCCCGACGGCTGGGTTTCAAGCCGGGTTTCGACCGGGTGTCGACCCGTCGGTCAGCCGCCCGCGACGCGCGCGAGCCAGCTCGTCACGCCGTCGACGGAACGGAAATCCGCGAGGCTGCGCGCCGGCAGCGCGGGATATGCGCCGCCGGCCATCTCGGCCAGCGCGCGCCCCGGGCCGAGTTCGAGAAACGCGGTTGCGCCGGCCTCGACGCACGCCGCCAGACAGGCCGCCCACTCGACCGGCTCCGCGATCTGCCGCGCGAGCTTGTCGAGGCCCGTGTCGACGTCGAGCACCGACGCGCCGTCGATCCCCGAGAACAGCCGCGTGCCGGGCAGCGGCCGGCGCACGCGCGTCGCGGCCAGCGTCGCGCGGAATGCCGGCACGGCCGCCGCGAGCCGGCGCGTGTGCGACGCGATCCGCACGCAGACGGGCGCGACGCGCAGCGCACCGGCTCGCAGCGCGGCGTCGGCCACGGCATCGACATCGGCGTGCCGCCCCGCGACCACGAACGCATCGCCGGGGTTCGCGATCGCGATGGCCGCGTCGCGGCCCTCGCACAGCCGCGCCAGCTGTGTGCGCGTCAGGCCGCGCACGAACACCATTCGCTCGTCGCCGCCGCTCGCGGCATCCATCGCGCGTGCACGCGCATCAGCCAGATCGAGCGCGTCGTGCGGGTCGATCATCCCCGCGACACTCCACGAGCCGACCTCGCCGACGCTGTAGCCGGCGACACAGCGCCGGCGCGGCCACACCGCGTCGAGCAGTGAAGCCGCCGCGAGCGCGTGGAGCGTGCAGAGAATCTGCGCGGCGCGGTTTTCCGTCAGCGCGTCGGGCCCGGCCTGCCGGACCCACGTGCGCGGATCGTCGCCGAGCAGCCGGCCCGCATGCGCGAACAAAGCGTCGGCCTGCGGCGCCGCCCCGGTCAGGTCGAACATGTCGGCACGCTGTGCGCCTTGCCCCGAACACAGGATGGCCAGCGTCATCGCACGTGCCCTTCGGCTTCGAGCACATCGACGAACACGCTCATCGCGAGCAGGTCGGCTGCCCCGCCGGGGCTCAGCCGGCGCGCGACGAACGCCCGATGCGCGGCCGCCGCGCGCAGCCGCCAGTCGCGCGCCCGCACGCCGCCACGCGCGACGAACGCACGGGCTGTCGCGCGGGCGAAATCGAGGCCGTCCTGCCCGCCGCGGTGCAGCAGATTCGTGTCGTCGAGCGCGGCGATCAGCGCGAAGCATGCGGCGACCCGCGCGGCTTCCGGATCGTCCGGCAGGTCGCGCCGGGCGCGGCGCAGCGCGGGCAAGCCGACCGCGTACACGGTCGGGAAGCCGTCGGCCGCCTCGCGACGCGCACCGCCGACACCGTAGCGGCGGCTCGCGCGCTCGCCGTGGCTGTCCGGCAGACGCGGGCCGCCAAGGATCTCGGCGCCCCAGCGACGCGATACGAACGCGCCGAGCGTCGTCCCGTCCGGCACCGCGCCCGGTATCGCGCGCCGGCCGGCGGCCGCGCACAGCAGCCCGAGCCCGAAGATCGCGCCGCGATGCGTATTGACGCCGCCGGTCGCGGCGAGCATCGCGTGCTCGGCGCGCAGGCCGATCTTGCGCAGCACGGCCATGTCGGCATCGCGTGCGCCGGCGTCGGCGAGTTCCGCGAAGTACGGCCGCAGCACGGCGGCGCTGCGCGCGAACGTCGCAGCATCCATGTCCGTATGACTGCCGGTGTCGACGTGACTGACGAGGCCCGGCTTCGGATAGGTATCGATCTCGAGCACGAGGCTGCGCTCGGCCAGCGCGGCGATACGCTCGGCATCGGACGGCGCGGCGACGCGGCAGGCGGCTCGTGCGTTCACCGCGTGCCTCCGGTGAAGGCGTCGGCGCGCATCAGTTCGACGGCGATCGCCGTCTTCACTGCGACGTCGGGCATCCGCGCGTGCAGTTCGCGCCAATTGACGCCCGCGCCGTCGGCGCGCAGCAGTTCGCCGTCGATGCGCATCGGCGCACGCGCGTCGATCGCCGCGAGACCGTCGAGCAGCGGCGCGAGCGACGCGGCATCCGGCAGCGGAAACACGATGTCCAGATCGGACGATGCGCTCAGGTAAGGGTCACCCGTCAGCGCCTGCCATGCAAGGCTGCCGAACACGCGCCCCTGCACGCCGCAGCGCGCGCCGAGCGCATCGAGCTCGCGCAGCGGCGCATGCCAGGCCGCGGGCGCGGCGGCGAGCACGTCGGTCAATGTGGGAAGCGGGCCGACCGTCGCGAGCGCGTCGGCGGTCACGTTCAGCGCGATGCGCCGCTTGCCCGCCGACGGCGGCAGCGGCAGGCCGAGCGGCACGCGGCCGGCGTCGGCTTCATCCGGCGACGCGCGACGCACGATCAGCGGTCGGCCGTGTTCGGCCCAGGCGCGCACGAGCGGATCGCTCGCGAGCGCGGGGTCGCGGGCAAAGGCCGCGCGCCACCCGGCCGCCGTCAGCGTGACGAGCGTGTGGCGGCGCAGCGGCAGCTCAGCGTGCGGCACGCGCGAGCGCCTCGACGCGGGCGGCGACGTCGGTCGCGACCGGCCGGCCGCGCGCCGCGCGCCGATCGATGCGCTCGGCCGGCTTGCCGAGCCATTCGCCGACCTGCGCGTCGAGCGCGCGGGACGGATCGAGCACGGCGTCGACGGCGCCCATCTTCACGAGGTTGTCGAGCCCCGGCGCGAACACCGGCGTCGAACGCGCCATCTCCTTCAGCACGTCGATCGGCAGCTTGGTCACGCGCGACATCGACGGCAGGTCCATCACCTCCGGCTCGGCGCCCGGCACCGCGAGCAGCGTGCGCGTCGCGAGCGCGGTCGCGATGAATGCGCCAGCCGCCGTGTGGCCGTACAGCACGCCGACCGTCCGGTGTCCGGCGAGATCCGCGTGCATCAGGCACTTCGCGAGATGCGACAGCCCTTCGTTCAGGCCGAGCAGTTCGTCGCGCTTGCTCATCCGCTGGCTGTCGCTGTCGACGAGCACGAGGATCGGCGTTTCGCCGCCGCGCGCGACCGTGTCGAGCACGCGCGACGCCAGCGTCAGCGCCTCGTCGATGCCGAACGGCAAGCGATCGGCCACACCGATCACGTCGACGCGCGTACCGGCCAGTTCCGCGTGGCCCGTGAGCAGGCCGCCATGACGCGCAATCGAATGGCCAGCGGGAAACAGCGCGTTCAGTACTTCATCGAGCGTCATGCCGGGCCTCCTGTAACTGGTCGGCGAGCTTCGCGAATGCATCGTCGGGCATGCCGGGAATCGCTTCCGGCTTGTCGGCGCCGAGCGCACGCCACACGTCGAGTGCGTCCTCGCAGCCGCCGAACCGTTCGATCCGCGCTTCGAGACGCGCCTGTTCCGCGCGCAGCATTGCCGCATCGAACGCCGGCGCGCGGCCGATCAAATCGAGCGCGGCCGCGCGAAACGCGTCCGGCGTATCGGCCACGTAGCGATCGGCGCCGCCGATCAATCGCCGGTGCTTGCCGCCCATCGTGCGCCAGATCAGCGCGCGATCCTTCGAATCGAATTCCTCGACGCCGCGGTTGGTCTCGATCACTTCGGGGCCCGACACGCTGATGCGCCCCTGTTCCGACACCGCGAGCGCCGAACAGCACGCGGCGAGCAGCCCGCCGCCGCCATAGCAGCCCGCGCGCCCGCCGATCAGCCCGATCACCGGCACGCCGGCCGCACGCGCGTCGACGAGCGCGCGCATGATCTCGGCGATCGCGAGCTCGCCCGCGTTCGCTTCCTGCAGCCGCACGCCGCCGGTATCGAACAGGATCAGCACCGGCTTGCCGACGTCGCGTGCGGCGCGCAGCAGCCCGGCGAGCTTCGCGCCGTGCACTTCGCCGAACGCGCCGCCCATGAAGCGGCCTTCCTGCGCGGCGACGAACACCGGCCGGCCGTCGAGCCGGCCATGGCCGACCACCATCCCGTCGTCGAACTGCCGCGGCAGGTCGAACAGCGGCAGGTGCGGACTCGTCACGCGCTCGGCCGGCCCGAGGAATTCGCTGAAAGTGCCCGCGTCGAGCAGCCCGTCGATGCGCTGTCGCGCCGATGCTTCGTACCAGCTCGCCGCGTTCGGGACGAACGCCGGCGCGTCGTGGATCGCGTCGCTCATCATGCGTCCCCCTCGATCGCGCGCACGGCCTGCGCGAGCCGCAGCGACACCATGTCGGGCCGCGCGCCGCCGTCGTTGATCGACAGCTTCAGGCCGCCCGGCGTGCGCCGTTCGACGAAATCCGACACGACGGCCTGCCAGACCGCGCCGAAGCCGACGGCCGCGGTGCGGATGTCGATCTCGCATTCGTTGCCCGGCAGCACGCGCTCGACGAGCACCTCGAGGTTGCCGGACGCGACCACGCCGACGAGCGCCGCGGCCTGCTCGCCCTTCGCGCGTTCGCGCGCGGTGAAGCGGTAGTTCAACTGTTCCATGCCCTCTTCCTCACCAGTTGCGGAACCGGGCCGGCGGCGCATAGAGCCCGCCCGACCAGTGCACGAGATCCTTGATCGAACGCGCGGCGAGCCAGCGGCGGTCGGCGTCGAGCGGATCGATGCCGAGATCCTCCGGGCGGCGGATCACGCCGCGCTCGCGCAGCCGCTCGACCAGCTTCCGGTCGCGGCCGCGGCCGACGTCCGTGTAGCCGGCGACGCCGCGGATCGCATGCTCGCGTTCGTCCTTGTCGCGGCACATCAGCAGGTTCGCGATCCCTTCCTCGGTGACGATGTGCGTGACGTCGTCGCCGTAGACCATGATCGGCGCGAGGTCGAGCTGCAGCTTGTCGGCGAGCTTCAGCGCGTCGAGCTTCTCGACGAACATCGGCACGTTCTTGTCGCCGAACGTCTCGCCGATCTGCACGACCAGCTTGCGGCCGCGCCGCAGCGCCGCCGGCGTGTCCGGGTCGGCTTCCGCGCCGGCCTTCAGCCACGGCTCGCTCGGATGGCGCCGGCCGCGCGCGTCGCTGCCCATGTTCGGCGCGCCGCCGAAGCCGGCGATCCGCTCGGCCGTGACCGTCGACGAATGGCCGGACAGGTCGATCTGCAGCGTCGAGCCGATGAACATGTCGCACGCATAGAGGCCGGCCGTCTGGCAGAACGCGCGGTTCGAGCGCAGCGACCCGTCGGGGCCCGTGAACCACACGTCGGAGCGCGCACGGATGTAGTCGTCCATCCCGACCTCGGAGCCGAAGCAGTGGATCTGCTCGACCCAGCCCGATTCGATCGCGGGGATCAGCGTCGGATGCGGATTGAGCGCCCAGTGCGTGCAGACCTTGCCCTTCAGCCCGAGCTTCGCGCCGTAGGTGGGCAGCAGCAGCTCGATCGCGGCCGTGTTGAAGCCGATCCCGTGGTTCAGGCGCTTGATCCCGTACGGTTCGTAGAGGCCCTTGATCGCGAGCATCGCGGTCAGGATCTGCGTCTCGGTGATCGCGGCCGGGTCGCGCGTGAACAGCGGCTCGACGTAGAACGGCCGGCCGGCCTCGACGACGAAATGCACGCGGTCGCCCGGGATGTCGACGCGCGGCACCTTGTCGACGATGCGGTCGACCTGCGCGATCACGATGCCGTCCTTGAACGCGGTCGCCTCGACGACGGTCGGCGTGTCCTCGGTATTCGGGCCGGTGTACAGGTTGCCGTCGGCGTCGGCGCTCACGGCCGCGATCAGCGCAACCTGCGGCGTGAGATCGATGAAGTAGCGGGCGAACAGTTCGAGATAGGTATGCACCGCGCCGAGCGCGATCTTGCCGCCGAACAGCAGCTTCGCGATGCGCTGCGATTGCGGGCCCGAATACGCGAAGTCGAGCCGCTTCGCGATGCCGCGCTCGAACACGTCGAGATGCTCGGGCAGCACGACGCCCGACTGCACCATGTGCAGGTCGTGGATCTTCGCGCTGTCGACGTCGGCGAGCGCGACGGCGAGCAAGTCGGCCTGCTTCTGGTTGTCGCCTTCGAGGCATACGCGGTCGCCCGGCCGCAGCACCGCTTCGAGCAACGCGACGGTGTCGCGCGCGTCGACCCGCTTGCCCCGCGCGTAAGCCGCGCCGGCCGCGAGCCGGGCATCGCGCGCTTGCCGCGCGTGATTCCATCCGGTCATGAACAGTTCTCCGCTTCGAGGGTTCAGCGGCATTCTAAGCCTGGCGCCGCTGTCGATTGATGATGTTGCCGAATGCGACTCAGAGGACGCCGCGATGGATGCGGCGCGCGCACGGGCCACTCGCATGGCCTCACGCGCCGACCAGCGCGCGCGTCGTGAAGAACAGAACCGACGGCCCGAGCAGGCAGCCGACGCCGGTATGGAACGTCGCGACCAGCGCACCGTACGGGACGAGCCGGCGATCGGTCGCGGCAAGGCCCGCGCTCACGCCGCTGACGGTGCCGGCCAACCCGCCGAAGATCATCGCGGAACGCGGCGTCTTCAGCCCCATGAAATTGGCCGCGACCGGCGTGCCGACCATCACGATGATCGCCTTCACGAGACCCGTCGCGATGCTGAGCGCGATCACGTCGGAGCTCGCGCCGATCGCCGCGCCCGTGACGGGCCCGACGATGTAGGTAACGGCGCCCGCGCCGATCGTCGTCATGCTGACCGCATCGGTATAGCCGAACGCACGCGCGACGCACGCGCCGACGATGAACGGCAGCACGGTGCCGAGCAGCAGCGACACGACGCCGACGAGCCCGGCCTTGCGCGCCTCGGTCGGCTGCACTTCGAACGCGGTCGCGACGATCGCGAAATCGCGCAGCATCGCGCCGCCCATCAGGCCGATGCCGGCGAACAGCTTGACGTCGGCCAGCCCCTTCTCGCCTCCGGTGAATGCGCCGCCGACGTAGGCGAGCACGAGGCCGATCACGATCGCGATCGCCGAGCCGTGCACGCGGCCGAACGTGAGCTTGCGCGACGCGATCGACGACAGCCACATGATCAGGCCGACCAGCGCGAACGACGCGACGAGCCCGTTGTGGGCGACGGTTTTTTCGAGCATCTGCAGCATGGCGGCCTCCGTTACCGTTCTTCGAATTGCGGCACGCCCGCGAAGGCCGTGTCGTCGCGGCCCGTGCGCGCGAGCACCGCGATGCAGCATGCGCAGATCGCGACCGCGCCGACGGCGGCCAGCAGCGCGACCGGCCCGCCCTTGAGCGCGGCGACGACGTTCTGGTTCGCGGCCATCGCGACGACGACCGGGATGTACATCGCCCCCCAGAAGCCGACGCCCGCCTCGGTCTCCTTCGGCAGCCAGCCGCGCCGGTGCAGCCACAGGCGCAGGCAGATCAGCAGCAGCATCGCGATACCGACGCCGCCGACGTTGGTCTTCACGCCGATCGCGCTGCCGAGCAGGTCGCCGAGGAACAGTCCGGCCAGGTGGCAGAACGCCAGCAGCGCGGTTCCATAGATGATCATGAGTCGTCTCCAGTCTCTTCGTGACGGGCGCCTGACGCGTGCGGGAGCCAGGCCCGCACGCCGATCCCGGGCGGACTGTGTGTCTCCTGCGGCGGGGCGCCGCGGCCCGGCGGCTCGTCGTGCGAGCGCGTTCTCGGGGTCGATGGGATGATGCGGTTTCGGGCCGGACGCCGGATGGCTTAGACTGATCGATGCAGCCGGCGGCGCGACACGGGCTACGCGTCCGGTGTCCCCCGTTTCGCGGAGGCCGCACGGGCGCGTGATCCGATACTAGCGCCGCAAAATCCGGCCATTTATGAAGTTGTCGAAACCGATTCAGTGGATTTAGCAATGCGTCCGTTACCGCCCGAATTGCTGCGCAGCTTCGTCGCCGTCGCCCAGTCCGGCAGCTTCACCGCCGCGTCCGAGCGCGTGAACCTGTCGCAATCGACCGTCAGCCAGCATATCCGCCGCCTCGAGGAGCTGCTCGACCGGCCGCTGTTCGAGCGCGACACGCGCAACGTGCACCTGTCGCAGCACGGCGACGCGCTGTTCCGCTACGCGGTGCGGATTCTCGAACTGATGGACGAGGCCGTCACGTCGGTATGCGGGCCGCCGCTGTCGGGCAAGGTGCGGCTCGCGATGTCGGAGGATTTCGCGTCGGCGCACCTGACGGCCGCGCTTGCGAGCTTCGTGCAGCGCAACCCGGACGTCGAGCTCGCGATCTCGACCGGGCTGTCCGGCGACCTGTTCGACGCGCTCGACGAAGGCCGGCACGATCTCGTGTTCGCGAAGCGCATCGCCGGCAGCCGGCGCGGCCGCGTGATCCGCAGCGAACCGCTGTACTGGTGCACCGGCCCCGATTCGCGGATCACCGGCCACGAGGCCGTGCTGCCGCTCGCGATGCATCCGGAGCCGAGCGTGTCGCGCCGGCGCGTGCTCGAATCGCTCGAAGCCGTCGGGCGGCCGTACCGGATCGCCGTCGTGAGCAGCAGCATCGCGGTGTTGCGGGCGGCCGCGAGCGCGGGGCTCGGCGTCAGCGCGTTCGCCGGCTACGTGATCCCGGCCGGGCTCGCGCGGCTCGACGCGGGGCTGCCGGAGCTCGGCGAACTCGAATACGTGATCGACCGCCCGGCGGCCGCGTCGCGCTCGACGCTCGCGCTGGAAGCCACGCTGATCGCGGCGGCGGCCGAGTTGTAGCGGCACCGCACGGGGCGCGGTCGCGCCCGCACCTGACAGCGTTGCCCGGAACGCGTCATCGTCCGCGCAGCACGCGCTCGCGACAATGGGACCCAACGGAATGCACCGCACATCGCCGCGCGCATCCGCTACCCCGTCCCCTTGATCGGAGCCCGCCATGAACAACGCCCTGCGATTCGCCGTCGCGACCGCCGCAGCCGCCTTGCTGTCCCCCGCCTTTGCCCAGACCGACGCGTCGCCCCCCGCGCAACAGGGCCTGACGCGCGCGGAAGTCATCGAGCAGCTCAAGCAGGCCTATCTCGACGGCGAACTGCCGACCAACGACGGCAACTATCCGCCGAACGCCGCGACGCGCGCACGCAACCGCGAACTCGTGCAGGCCGTGAGCCCCGCGTGGCTGGCCCACGTGCCGCCGGCCAGCCAGACGACGTCGCAGCAATAACCGCCGCCGCGCGTGCACGACCGGACCAGGATCAAGGCAGGAAGCTGCGGCGCCGCGCGTCGATCAGCTCGACGAGCAGCCGGTCGCGCTCGGCCGCCAGCGCCTGCATCGAGCGCTCGCCCTGGATCGCGCGCAGTTCGTCGGTCAGCTTGCGATCGACCTCCGGATCGAACGACGGCGTGCCGAGGTCGTCCCACCAGCTCGCGATCGGCCCCGACAGGTGTTCGAGGAAGTGCGCGATCCCGCCCGCGCCGCCGCCGAGGTGATAGGTCAGGCACTGCCCCATCAGCCCCCAGCGCAGGCCGGGGCCCCACGCGACGGCCTTGTCCGCGTCGGCGACGCTCACGACGCCTTCGCCGACGAGGTGATACACCTCGCGGAACAGCGCGGCCGCGAGCCGGTTCGCGACGTGGCCGGTCATCTCCTTGTTCAGCACGATCGTCTGCTTGCCGAGCGCATCGTAGAACTGCTTCACGCGCGCGATCACGTCGGGGTCCGTCGCATCGCCGCCGACCAGCTCGACGAGCGGGATCAGGTGCGGCGGATTGAACGGATGCGCGATCAGGCAGCGCTCCGGATGCTTCGCGCACGCGGTCTGGATCTCGGACATCTTCAGGCCCGACGAACTCGACGCGATCGGCACGTGCGCAGGCAGCACGTCGTCCATCTGGCGATAGAGCGCGCGCTTCAGGTCGAGTCGCTCGGGGCCGTTCTCCTGCACGAAGTCGACGCCGTCGAGCGCGCGCACGAGATCGGTGTCGAACGACAGCCGCGCGGCAAGTTCGGCGGCCCGCTCGCCGAGGAAGGCGGCGAGCGCGTCGCGCAGCCGCTGGTCGGCCTGCGGCGCCGGGTCGGTCGCGACGACGTCGAAGCCCTGCGTCAGGTAGAAGGCGGCCCAGCTCGCGCCGATCACGCCGGCGCCGACGATCGCGATACGTCGAATGTCCATGGTTGTCCCGTGTGGTTGGTCTGCGGATATGCCGCGGCGATTGTCGCATCGAATCCCGTGCGCATGCGTCGACGCGGGGATTGCCCATGCCCTCTTGAAATGCGCGGCGGCGGCCACTAATTAAGCGTCGTCGGGCAGTGCCGCATCCAACGCACCGCCCCCGTTATCGACCTCGTGGAGCCCCCGTCGCGCCCGCCGCAGGCGTCGCGCGGTCACGTCTCCCGCGTTCCCTGTTCAGGAGGACCAACATGAGCGGTATCCATCACGGCTACGATCTGTTCGACGAATTCGCCCGCGTGCAGCGGCAGATGGCGAGCCTGCTCGGCGAGCGCCCGTCCGGCATCCGTGCGGGGCGCGCCGGCGCGTTTCCCGCACTCAACGTCGGCGCCACCGACGATGCGATCGAGATCGTCGCGTTCGCACCCGGCATGGCCGCGAGCGACTTCGACGTGTCGATCGACAAGGATCTGCTGACGATCAGCGGCGAGCGCAAGCCGGCGCCGCGCGAAGGCGACGACGTGCGCACGTATGCGCAGGAGCGCTTTCACGGCGCGTTCCGCCGCGTGGTCGAATTGCCGCGCGACGCGGACCCCGACCAGGTCAGCGCCCGCTACGAAAACGGCTGCCTGCTGATTCGCGTCGGCCGGCGCGAAGCATCGAAGCCGCGTGCGATCACGATTCAGTAATCTTCAGGATACCGACATGAATACGAACCCGACCCTGGCCGAACGCCACCCGAGCACCGTTCACGCTGCCGCCGCCGAAGCCGCGCGCCGGCCCGCGATCACGCCGTCCGTCGACATCGTCGAGGACGCGCGCGGCGTCACGCTGCGGGCCGACCTACCCGGCGTGCCGCGCGACAACCTCGACGTGAAGGTGCACGACAATACGCTGACGATCGAAGCCGCGACGCAATTCGACGCGCCGGCCGACCTGCGCATGCGGCACGCGGAAGTACGCGCGACGCGCTATGCACGGTCGTTCGTGCTGAGCGCCGACCTCGACACGTCGCGGATCGACGCGAACCTGCGCGACGGCGTGCTGACGCTGACGATTCCGCGCCGCGAGGAAACGCGTCCGCGCCGCATCGACGTGACGGCCGGCCATGCGTAAGCATCGGCGCGTGTGCTGACGCGACGCGCAAGAAAAATCCCCGCCCCGGCGCGATGCCGGGCGGGGATTTTTTACATCGGGCCGCGCGCGTTCGGGCACGCGAACCGCCGCTTCAATCGAAATCGAACAGATCGAACACCGACTTCTTGCGACGCCGGCCGTCGTGCCGATAACGCTCGTCGTGCGAGCGGCCGTCGCGCCCCCAGCCGTCGTCGCGGCCGCGCGGCGCGGGCGCATCGTGTTGCGCCGGCGCGGCGTCGCGGCGAACCGGCGCGTCACCGGTTTCGCGGGCGATCAGCTTGTCGAGTTCGCCGCGATCGAGCCACACGCCGCGGCAGGTCGGACAATAGTCGATCTCGATCGACTGGCGCTCGGCCATCAGCAGGTCGGGCGTCTTGCAGACAGGACATTTCATCGCGATTCTCCTTTCCGTGCGATTTCATCCGGATTCCGTATGAGGCGCGCGAGCCGGCCGCCGCGGCGGCCGGCATCCCGCGTGCCGCGTCAGTCGCGCGCCGCGTGCGCGGCCCGCTTCGCCTTCGCGCGCCGCGCGAGCATGTTCATGCCCTCGACGAACGCCGAGAAGGCCATCGCCGCATAGATGTAACCCTTCGGCACGTGCGAACCGAACCCTTCGGCGATCAGCGTCATGCCGATCACGACCAGGAACGACAGCGCGAGCATCACGATCGTCGGGTTGCGGTCGATGAAGCGTGCGAGCGGCTGCGCGGCGAACAGCATCACGGTCACGGCGACGATCACGGCGACGAACATGATCGGGACGTGCTCGGTCATGCCGATCGCGGTCACGATGCTGTCGATCGAGAACACGATGTCGAGCATCACGATCTGGCCGATCGCGGCCCACATCGTCAGGCCGGCCGCGCCGGCGGCCCCGCCCGCGCCGTCGCCGTCATGCGACACGTGGTGATGGATCTCGGTGGTCGCCTTCCACACGAGGAACAGGCCGCCCGACAGCAGGATCATGTCGCGCCACGAGAACGCATGGTCGAACAGCGTGAACACGGGTTCGGTGAGGCTCGCGATCCACGCGACGCTGCCGAGCAGCGCGAGGCGCATCACCAGCGCGAGCGCGATGCCGAGGCGCTGCGTGCGTGCGCGCTGCGCTTCGGGCAGCTTGTTGCTGAGGATCGAGATGAAGATCAGGTTGTCGATGCCGAGCACGACTTCCATCACGACGAGCGTCAGGAGCGCGGCCCAGACGGCGGGGTCGGTGGCAAGCGTCAGCAGATAGTCCATGGGATGGGCGGATACGAAAGTGGAAAACCCGATGATATGCCGCTCCGTACTTCGGAAAAATCAGAGAGAATCTGACTTCAGGTTCGTTTTTTTCGATATATCGCGCTCCGATGCTGAATTTTCGCCATCTGTACTATTTCTGGGTCGTCGTGAAGGAAGGCGGTTTCGCGCGTGCGGCCGGCCGGCTGGACATGGCCGTGCAGACGATCAGCGCGCAGGTGCGCGAGCTGGAGAAATCGCTCGGGCACCAGTTGCTGCGCCCTGCCGGGCGCGGCGTCGCGATGACCGACGCCGGGCAGGCCGCCTTCGCGCGCGCGGAAGTCATCTTCGAGATGGGCCGGCTGATTCCCGACGACGTGCGCGCGGCGGCCAGCCGGCCGACCGTGCGGCTCGCGGTCGGCCTCGCGGACGGCATCTCCAAGCTCGCCGCGCACGCGATCCTGGCCCCGGTGCTCGACACGCCCACGCTGCGGCTGCTGTGTCACGAGGGCGAGCACGACGCGCTGCTCGCGGAACTCGCGCTGCATCACCTGGATCTCGTGCTGGCCGGCCAGGGCGCGCCGTCGGGGTCGAACCTGCGCGTGACGAGCGAGCGGCTCGTGGCCTCGCCGGTCGACTGGTACGGGCCCGCGGCGCTCGTCACGCCGGCCGCCCGGCAGCGCTTTCCGCAGTGCCTGGCCGAGCTGCCCGTGCTGCTGCCGACCGCGCATTCGGCGTTGCGCGCCCGCCTCGACCTGTGGCTGGAAAACGAGCGGATCGTGCCCCGCGTGGCCGGGGAGTTCGAGGACAGCGCGCTGATGGCCGTGTTCGCGGCGCGCGGCCTCGGCGTGTTCCCGCTGAGCGAACTCGGCGCGAACGATGCGTCGCTGCTGCGCGGGCTCAGGCGGCTCGGGCAGGCGGGCGACGTGACCGAGGAGATCCACGCGATCCGCTCGCGGCGCGGCGAACATCATCCGCTGACGTCGCGATTGCTGGCCGCGGCGCGCGGCGCGCCGGCCGACTGAAGCGAGCCGCGACATCAAACGAAACTATAATGTCGCCCCGGCCATACGAGATGTGCGCGTGCGCCCATCCGGGCACCGCCCTTGCGCCACCTCTCGCCGAGCCTTCTGAAAGACGCCATGCACAACCGATTTCGCCTGTTTTCCGTTTCGTGCGCGCTCGCGGCCGCGACCGTGCTGGCGGCATGCTCGTCGCCGCCCAAGCCGATCTACCAGCAGGAACAGTTCGACGCGACCACCAGCCCGTATGCGCACACGTTCCACTCGAAATCCGACGCGGCCTGCGAGGCCGCGCGGCGCGCGCTGCTGAGCCAGGGCTACGTGGTGTCGTCGTCGCGCAACGACGCGGTCGACGGCAGCAAGAATTTCCAGCCGAGCAACGACATGCACGTCGTGATCGAGTTTCACGTCGTGTGCGCGGACGCGACCGCGGACGGCTCGTCGAGCATCGCATACGTGAACGCGGTGCAGGACCGCTATACGCTGAAGAAGTCGAATACGTCGGCCAGCGTCGGCTTGAGCGTGTTCGGCTCGCTGTCGCTGCCGATCGGGTCGAGCGACGATGCGCTCGTGAAGACCGCGAGCGAGACGATTCCCGCCGGCGTGTTCTATGAACGCTTCTTCACGCTCGTCGACCATTTCCTGAAGATCGACCCGGCGCGGCGCGACCGCGCGACCGTGAAGGCCGCCGAGAAGGAGCCCGTCGCGCCGCTGCCCGAACCCGCGCCGACGCCGCAGGGTGAACCGATGAAGATGACGACGCCGGTCGTGCCGACGCCGCCCGCGGCGCCCGTGCCGCTTTCGGTGCCGGGTGTCACGCCGGGGGCGGGCGCGAATGCCGTGCCGGCCGCGGCATCGGCCGTCGCGGCGCCCGCCGCGATGCGCGCTGCCGCGCCGGCGGCGGCGTCCGGGCCGGTGCCGGCCTCGGCTGCCGGCCCGGCGCCTGCATCGGCGCCTGCTCCCGCTTCGGCTGCCGCGCCGGCTTCGGCGCCGAAGCCGGGTTCCGGCCCGGCAACCGCGCCGGCACCTTCGCCGACCTCCGGTTCGACGGCCGCGCCGGTCTCCGCGCCCGCGTCTGCCCTCGCGCCCGCATCTGCCTCGGCTCCGGCGGCAGCGCCGGCCACCGCGACGCCGTCATCGGCCGCTCCCGCGTCTTCATCGGCAGCATCCGCGCCCGCATCGGCATCGGCGCCGTCGAGCGCATCGCCTGCACCGGCTACCGACAACCCCGTCGCATCGTCCGCGCCGTCCGGCGCGAGCGCCCCCACCGCGAACTGATCGCGCTCCCGTATCGTCGCGCCCGGCCGCATGCGGCGCAGCGCGACGGCACGCCCGCCTTGCGCACCGTTCCTGAAGTCGTTTCTGCCTATCCGGCCGTCCGCCGTACGGGGTTGACGGAAAGGCAACGTCGACGCGTCACGGCGAGCCACGTATGCCCCAGGCTCGCAGTCACCCCGCGAAAATCGCAAAACAATCCGTCGTCTCGCGACTGCGCGGCTCGCTGGCGCCCCGCCTACCGCAACGTCGCGCGCAGCGTCTGCAGATCCTCGACGGTGGCGGTCACGCCGCCGCAGACGATCACCGCGATGTCGGACGCCGACGCGAGCACCGGCACCGGCTGCTCGAGCACGGCCAGCGCAGCGCCGCACGCCGGCTCGACGACGATCCTGTGCTCATCGAGAAACCGCAGCGACGCAGCCACCGCGTCGGCATCGGACACGACGACCGGATGGATCGCGTGACGCGTCGCCCATTCGACCGCCGCGTCGCACGGCCGCTTCGCGCCGAGCGTCGTCGCGATGCTCGCGATCGCCGGCAATTCGACCGGGCGCCCCTGCGCGACCGAGCGTGCATAGCAGTCGGCGCCTGCCGTTTCGGCCGCGACGACCGGCACGTCGTGCCAGCCGTTGCGCGCCAGCCCTTCGAGCACGCCGCACAGCAGGCCGCCGCCGCCGACCGCGAGCACGACCGCGTCGGGCTTCGGGCCGACCGCCGCCATCTCGTCGATCATCGTCGCGTGGCCCTGCCACAGCACGCGGTCGTCGAACGGATGCACGAATGCATCGTGCCCGTCGAGCGTCGACTGCGCGAACGCGTTCGCCTCGGCCCAGCTCGCGCCGTGCACGACGAGTTCCGCGCCTTCGACGCGGATCAGTTCGCGCGCCCGGGCCGATGCGCTTTCCGGCACGACGACGCGCACCGGCACGCCGAGTTCGCGGCCGCAATACGCGACCGCGATGCCCGCGTTGCCGCCCGACGACGACACGAACCGCCGCGCCCCGGCCGCATGGCGCGCCTCGCACACGGCGCCGATGCCGCGCAGCTTGAACGAGCCCGACGGCTGCAACGCGTCGAGCTTCAGCCGGATGGTCCTGCCGAGCCGGCGGGACGCGATTTGCGAGCGGATGTAAGGCGTCGGGATATGAAGCGGCATGGGACGGAACGCAAGGAGGAACGGAGGAAACCCGCACGGCTCGCGCGCGAGCAAGCGGGTGCGGCAATGACGGTCATCGTACGGCAGGCGCGCCATGCTTTCCAATACCATCGAATGGCATTTGCTATGCTTGCCAGGCATATCAACGAACCCGACCGGACACCGCATGCGCCAGATCGAACTGCGTCACCTGCGCTACTTCGTCGCCGTCGCCCAGGCCGGCAGCGTGATGGCCGGCGCCCGCGCGGTGGGCATCGTGCAGCCCGCGCTGTCGCGGCAGATCCGCGAGCTCGAGGATGCGATCGGCACGCCGCTGCTGGTCCGTCGCGCGACGGGCGTCACGCTCACGGCGGCCGGCACGAGCTTCCTGCACGATGCGACCGGCCTGCTCGCGAGGCTGCAGGACAGCCGCGAGCGCGCGTTGCGCAGCGCGGACGGCCAGCTCGGCGAACTGCGGCTCGGCGCGCTGCCGAACTGTCTGCCGCTGCCGATCGTCGCGAACGTCCTCAAGGCGTTTCGCGATGCGTGCCCGGATGTGAAACTGTCGATCGCGCCGATGCTGTCGGCCGAACAGGCGAGCGCGCTGACGCGCGGCCAGCTCGACGCGGGGATCATGGCGTGGCGTCGCGAGGAAGCGCCTCACCTGACGGGCGTGCGGCTGCTGAGCGACCGCTTCGTGCTCGCGATGCCCGCGCCGCCGGGCGGCCGCTTCATCGCACCGCGCGCGCTGGCCGACGTCGCGGACGAACCGTTCGTCTGGTTCGATGCGCAGCGTTCCGCCGCGCACCACCGCTTCCTGATGACGCAGTGCCAGCAGGCCGGCTTCACGCCGCGCATCGCGCAGGTCGGCAGCGACATCCCGACGCTGATCGGCCTCGTCGCGGCCGGCATGGGCTGCGCGTTCGTGCCGGAAAGCGCGTCGCCGACCTGCCCGCGCACGGTCCGGCTCGTCGCGCTCGACGAACTCGCGAGCCGCTTCGACATCGAGTTCGTGTTCGACGGCGCGGCGGCGGCCCCGTCGCCCGTCGTCGCGCGGTTTCTCGCGGCGGTCCGCGACGCGGCCGGCGAATCGGCCTGAGCGCATGCCGGATGCATCGGCGCGCGCTCGGGCGATGCGACTTGCGGCACCGGCCGACGGGCCGACGGACGGAATCCGACTTCCGTCATCACGTCGCTTTTGATGCTGTAACACGGTGAACGACACAGCCGCATCATCGAAAAATCTTTCAGAACGCCGACGGACGACGCGACGACACCGCAATTCTCAAATTGACACCAAAAACGGTCGTTTAACGCCGATTCGAATCGTCATGGCCCGAAATATACTGCGCGCGCATCCAACCCTCGTGCCAAAGAGAGGATGCGTTTCCGCCCCGGCCATGGACCCCCTGTGGTCGGGGCTTTTTTGCTGCCGACGCTGGCAGTTCGACGCTTTCCAGCCCTTGTGCGATGCCGGTCCCGTCGAAGCACCATCCGAGGGCCACGACGCGGACGTCTCCCCCGCGCTGCATTGTTGACATCAAATCAAGATAATTTCGTCCGAATGCGGCTTTTTCCGCAAAAGTAATGCAGGCACACTTCGGCTGTCCTCAATGGCTTCGTGCCGTTGTCCCACGATCACAGGAGTCCACCGCGTGAACCCCACGACTTCCTCTCCTTCCCGCCCCGGCGGCAGCGCCGCGCTGCCGCTGCTGGCGCTCGCCGCCGGCGCGTTCGGCATCGGCACGACCGAATTCTCGCCGATGGGCCTGCTGCCCGTGATCGCCGAAGGCGTGCACGTGTCGATTCCGCAAGCCGGCATGCTGATCAGCGCGTATGCGATCGGCGTGATGGTCGGCGCGCCGCTGATGACGCTGCTGCTCGCGCGCTGGTCGCGCCGTTCCGCACTGATCGCGCTGATGTCGATCTTCACGATCGGCAACCTGCTGTCGGCCGTCGCGCCGGACTACACGACGCTGCTGCTCGCACGTCTCGTGACGAGCCTCAACCACGGTGCGTTCTTCGGGCTCGGCTCGGTGGTCGCGGCAAGCCTCGTGCCGCGCGAAAAGCAGGCCAGCGCGGTCGCGACGATGTTCATGGGCCTGACGATCGCGAACGTCGGCGGCGTGCCGGCCGCGACCTGGCTCGGCCAGATCATCGGCTGGCGCATGTCGTTCGCGGCGACCGCGGGCCTCGGCCTGATCGCGATCGCCGGCCTGTTCGCCGCGCTGCCGAAAGGTGAAGCCGGCAAGATGCCCGACCTGCGTGCCGAACTCTCCGTGCTCACGCGCCCGGTCGTGCTCGGCGCGCTCGGGACGACCGTGCTCGGCGCCGGCGCGATGTTCACGCTCTATACGTACGTCGCACCGACGCTCGAACACCTGACGGGCGCGACGCCCGGCTTCGTGACCGCGATGCTCGTGCTGATCGGCGTCGGTTTCTCGATCGGCAACATCGCGGGCGGGCGCCTCGCCGACCGCTCGCTCGACGGCACGCTGATCGGCTTCCTGTTGCTGCTGATCGCGACGATGGCCGCGTTCCCACTGCTTGCGGCCACGCATGCGGGCGCCGCCGTCACGCTGCTGGTCTGGGGGATCGCGACGTTCGCGGTCGTGCCGCCGCTGCAGATGCGCGTGATGCGCGCGGCCCATGAAGCGCCGGGCCTCGCATCGGCGGTGAACATCGGCGCGTTCAATCTCGGCAATGCGCTGGGCGCCGCCGCGGGCGGCGCGGCGATCTCGGCCGGATTCGGCTACGCGGCGGTGCCGCTCGTCGGCGCGCTGATCGCGGCCGCCGGCCTCGTGCTCGTCATGCTGCAGGTCACGCAGCGCCGCCGCTCGCCGGCCGCCGCGAATTCGTAAGCGCGGGCACGCCCGGGCCATCCGGAACCTTCCGCATGCATGCTCACGGCCGCGCCATGCGGCCGTTTTCATTTTCGGCGTGCGATCGGTTCGACGGCCCGGTCAGCGCCGAGCGCCAAACCCGCCAAAAAACGCGCGTGCGTTCGCGTCGAGACTCTCGAGGTGATAGCCGCCCTCCTGCACGATCACCGTCGGCAACCCGAGCGCGCCGATCGCGCCGCCGAGCCGCCCGAACCCGTCGGTCGTGACCGCGACCTGCGATTGCGGATCGTCCTTGTAGATGTCGAAGCCGAGCGCGAGCACGAGCGCATCGGGCTGGAACCGCGCGAGCGCGCGCAGCGCGTCGTCGAGCCGCTCGAAGAACGCCGACTCCGGCGCGCCGTGCGGCATCGGCAGGTTGAGGTTGAAGCCGTCGCCGGCCCCCGTTCCCGTCTCGTCCTCGTAACCCGCGACGACCGGGTAGAAGTTGGTCGGGTCGCCGTGGATCGACACGTACAGCGCATCGTCGCGGCCGTAGAAGATCTCCTGCACGCCCTGCCCGTGATGCATGTCGGTATCGAGGATCGCGACGCGCCGATGGCGGCCGAGCAGCGCCTGCGCGGCGATCGCCGCATTGTTCAGGTAGCAGAAGCCGCCGGCCGCGTCGCGGCGCGCATGATGGCCGGGCGGCCGGCACAGCGCGTACGCTTCGCGCGCGCCGTCGTTGACGTCGGCCGCGGCCGCCAGTGCGCCCTGCGCGGACCAGTACGCCGCGCGCCATGTGTTCGCGCCCACCGGGCAACTGCCGTCGGCCAGATAGCGCGCGGCTTTCGCGAGCACGCCGCGCAACGGATTCGGATCGCGCACGAACACGTTCGACATCACTTCGTCGCCCCAGTCGTCGGGCATCTGCTTCCAGTCGCGGTGCGCGTCCTCGAGAAAGCGCAGGTAGTTCATGTCGTGCACGGCCGCGATCGGTGCGGTGCCGCGGTCGGCCGGCTCGCGCACGTCGAAGTCGAGCGACCGGACGGCCGCGACGAGCCGCGCCGCGCGTTCGGGCACTTCCTGCGGCTCGCGCATCCGGCCGCGCGACAGGTAGCTGCGCGGGTGGTGCAGCAGTTGTTCGGGATGGAAATAGGTTTTCATCGTAATCCTCATCGATTCGCCGTTTCAGGCATCGTGCGTGGCCGCCGCCGCGTCGACGCGCGCCGCGATTCCCGCGCGCGCCAGCACCGCATGGAGCAGCACGTTCGTGCCGCGTGTCACGTCGTCGGGCAATGCATCCTCGGCTTCGTTGTGCGACAGCCCGTCGACGCACGGGATGAACACCATCGCGGTCGGGAAGCGGCGCGCGAGCAGGATTGCATCGTGGCCGGCGCCGCTCACGATCCGCTCGTGCGTGTAGCCGAACGCGGCAGCGGCCTGCGCGACCAGCCCGACGCACTCGCGGTCGAACGGCGTCGCCGGGCTGCGCCAGCAGGTCTCGACCGACACCTGCACGCCACGCGCGGCGGCCACGCGAGCGCAGGCGTCGCGCAGGTCGCGCTCCATCGCATCGACTTCCGCATCGTCGTGATGACGCAGGTCGACCGTGAACGTCAGGTCGCCGGCAATCGTGTTGCGCGACGCGTGGCGGATGCCGACCTGCCCGATCGTCGCGAGCCCGCGCGGCGCGTAACCGGCGACGATCCGCTCGAGTTCGAGCGCGATTTGCGCGCTCGCGAAATACGCATCCTTGCGATACGGCATCGGCGTCGTGCCCGCGTGCGCGGCCACGCCCGTCACCGTCACGTCGAGCCAGCGGATCGCCTGCCCGCCCGTGACGATGCCGATCGTCGTGCCGTTCGCTTCGAGCACGGGGCCCTGTTCGATGTGCGCCTCGAAATATGCATCGACCGCCCCGCCCGTGGCGCGCGTGCCGCGGTAGCCGCACGCGTCGAGCGCCGCGCCGAGCGTGACGCCGTCGGCGTCCTGCTTCGCGAGCGCATCGTCGAGCGGCAACGCGCCCGTGAACACGGCCGAGCCGAGCATCGCCGGCGCGAAGCGCGCGCCTTCCTCGTTGGTCCAGGACACGATCTCGAGCGGCTTGTCGGTCGCGATGCCCGCGTCGTTCAGCGTGCGCACGAGTTCGAGCGCGGCGAGCACGCCGTACACGCCGTCGAAGCGACCGCCCTCGGGCTGCGTGTCGAGATGGCTGCCGATCAGCACCGGCGCGGCGTGCGCATCGGCGCCGTCGCGCCGCGCGAACAGGTTGCCGACGGCATCGACGCTCACCGTCAGCCCCGCATCGCGGCACCATTGCGCGAACAGGTCGCGCCCGCGGCGGTCGTCATCCGTGAGCGCGAGGCGCCGTACGCCGCCGCGCGGCGTCGCGCCGACGCTCGCCATGTCGGCCAGGCTCCGCCACAGGCGGGCGCCGTCGATTTCCAGCAGGTCATCCATAAGAATTCCGTATCGATTCGTGCGTTGAGGATCAATGCGAGCCGAGCGCTTCGGCGGCGACCGGCTGCGCGGCACGGCGCGCGTCGAGCGCGACGATGCAGAGCAGCGAAACGCCGGCGAGACACGTGTAGAACACCGCGAGCGGCCACCACTGGCCCGTGAAGCGATGCGCGAGCCACGTGCCGACGAGCGGCGTCAGGCCGCCCGCGATCGCGCCGCAAATCTGGTAGGCGAGCGAGATCGCCGAATAGCGCACGTGCGCGGGAAACACGTCGCTGACGAAGCCCGCGATCACCGAATAGAAACCGGCCATGCACACCACGGCGAGTGCGATGCCGGCGATCAGCGACGCGGACGTGCCGCCCTGCACGAGCATGAACATCGGATACGGCGACAGCATCGCGAGCAGCGCCGCGAGCTTCAGGAAGCGTGCGCCGCCGATGCGCTCGGCGATCCACGCGGCGAGCGGCTGCGCGAAGAACTGGATGATCGCGACCGCGAACAGGCTGTCGAGGATCAGCGAGCGCGAGACGCCGACATACTGCGTCGTGTACGCGATCATGAACGTGTTCGTGAAATAGACGCCCGCGATGCCGATCGTGTTCGCGCCGATGCAGAGCAGCACGAGCCCCGACGCGGAGCGGAACACTTCCGCGACCGGCAGCTTCACCGTGCGGTTGGCTTCCTTCACCCGCGCGAATTCCGGCGACTCGTTCACGCCGAGCCGGATCAGGATGCCCACCACGAGCAGCACCGCGCTCGCGAGAAACGGCAGGCGCCAGCCCCACGCGAGGAAGTCGGCCTTGTCCATCGACGTGACCGCGCGGAACGCGACCAGCGAGAGGATCAGCCCGGCCGGGCTGCCGAGCTGCGCGAACGACGCGAAAAACGTGCGGCGCCCCTGCGGCGCATGCTCGCCCGCCATCAGCACCGCCCCGCCCCACTCGCCGCCGACCGCAATCCCCTGCACGACGCGCAGCGCGACGAGCAGCACCGGTGCAAGGATGCCGACCTTCGAATAGGCGGGCAGCAGCCCGACGCACACGGTTGCGACGCCCATCATCATCAGCGTCGTCATCAGCGCCTTCTTGCGGCCGATGCGGTCGCCGAGATGGCCGAAGATCACGCCGCCGAGCGGGCGCGCGAAGAAGCCGACCGCGAACGTCGCGAACGATGCCATCGTGCTGACGAACGGGTCGTGCGACGGGAAATAGAGTTCGCCGAACACGAGCGCGGCGGCGGTCGCGTAGATGTAGAAGTCGTACCACTCGATCATCGTGCCGATGAACGCGGCCGTCGCGGCGCGTGCCGGCTGGCGGGCGGAAGGAAGGGACTGGCTCATGCGGGCTCCTGACGCGCGCCGCGGCGGGGCGGCACGCAATATCGTGACGACGGCCGTCTGTCGCGGCCTCGCGCCGCACGCTGCGGCGCCCCTCCTTTATCGGTGGCCGCAAATCATTAGTCAAATTTCAAGTTATTATTCGCCGTATAAATTCAACTAATGACTAGCCGCCGCCCTGCCCGGAGACCCGATGCGCCCCGATCTCGCCCCGTTCCTGAACGACCGCCTCGACTGGAACCTGCTGCGCACCTATCTGGTGATCATGCAGGAGCGCAGCGTGAGCCGCGCGGCGGCCCGCCTGCACGTCACGCAGCCGGCCGTGAGCCAGGCGCTGCGGCGGCTCGAGGAGACGCTCGAGCGCCGGCTGATCGAGCGGCGCGGCGCGCACTTCGCGCCGACGCCGGCCGGCGAAGCCGTGTACCGGATCGCGAGCGACATCTACGGCGGCATCTCGCGCCTCGAAACCGAAATCGACGACAGCACGGCCGACCTGACCGGCTCGATCCGGCTGCTGACGGTGAGCCGCATCGAATCGCCCGTCTACGACGAATTCCTCGCGGATTTCCATCGCGCGTATCCGCGGATCGATCTGCAGATCGAAGTAATGCGCTCGTCGGACATCCTGTCGTCGCTGCTGCAGAAAACGGCCACGGCCGGGCTCGGCCTGTGCCGCACGCCGCACGACAAGCTGGAGATGCGCTGCTTCCTGCGCCAGCGCTATGCGATCTACTGCGGCCGCCATCACCGGCTGTTCGGGCAGACGCAGTTGCGGATGGACGATCTGCTCGCGGAGAATTTCGTGTCGTTCACGAGCGACCAGATCGGCGACAGCCTGTCGCCGCTCACCGTGTTCCGTGACCAGAAGGGTTTCACGGGGCGTATCGTCGCATCGTCGCCGAGCCTCGACGAAGTGCGGCGGCTGATCTTCGCGGGCTACGGGATCGGCTGCCTGCCCGAGCACATCGTGCGCGACGACATCGCGCAGCAGCGGCTGTGGCGGCTGCCGCCCGACGACGGGCTCGTCGACGTCGACGTGTTCCTGCTGTGGCATCGCGACCGCAAGATGAATGCGGCCGAGCACGCGTTTCTCGACGCGATGGAGCGCTGCATGCAGCGCTACTCGCTCGCGCAGCGGCTGGGGAAGTGACGGCGCGTGGGCGGCGCCCGGCCCGGCGCTCGAGCCGGCGGCGTGCCGGCCCGATGCGCGACGCGTGTCGTCAGTGGTGAACTTCGCCGCGTTCGAGCGGCAGGATCAGGCGCTCGGGAATGCTGCGTCGCGACGCGCGGGCGCCGACGTAATACAGCACGGCCGGCACGACGAGGCCGAGGATCCACGAGATGTCCGTGCCGCCGAGCGCGTCGACGAGCGGCCCCGTGTAGATGTGCGTCGACATGAACGGCAGTTGCACCAGGATGCCGATCACGTAGATCGCGATCGCCATCCCGTTCCAGCGGCCGTAGCGGCCGTCCGGATCGGACAGCGCCGGCACGTCGTAGCGCGAACGCGTGAAGCAGTAGTAATCGACGAGGTTGATCGCGCTCCACGGCGTGAAGAACGCGAGCAGGAACAGGATGAACGCGGTGAATTCCTTCAGGAACGAATGACGGCCCGCGAGCGCGATCAGCGTCGACACGCAGATCATCCCGAGGATGTACACGAGGCGGCTCTTCGACGACACCGCGCCCTTGCCGCGAAAGCCGCTGACGATCGTCGCCATCGACATGAAGCTGCCGTACGCGTTGAGCGCCGTCACCGTCACCTTGCCGAACGCGATGCTGAAATACAGCAGCGCGGCCACGGCGCCCGTCGAGCCGAGGCCGACGATGTACGACACTTCATGGTGCGCGAACTGGCTGCCGGCGAGCGCGGCCGCGAACACGCCGAACACCATCGCCGCCTGCGCGCCGATCACCGAGCCGAGGCCGACCGCGAGAAACGTCGCGACCGACGACGTCGCGCGCGGCAGGTAGCGCGAATAGTCGGCCACGTACGGGCCGAATGCGATCTGCCACGACGCGGACAGCGACATCGCGAGCAGGAAGCTCGCCAGCGAGAAATGCTTGTTCGCGAGCAGCGCGCCGACGTCGTGGTTCGCGAACAGTTGCGCGAACATGTAGATGAACGCGACGATGCCGACCACGCTCGCGATCCGGCCGACGAAGTGGATCGCGCGATAGCCGAACACGGTCAGCACGACGATCACGGCCGCGAACAGCAGGATGCCGGCCGCGTCGTCGACGTGCAGCAGTTGCGCGACGGCCTGCCCGGCCAGCACCGAGCCGCTCGCGGAAAAGCCGATGTACATCAGGCACACGAGCACGATCGGGATCATCGCGCCGTACACGCCGAACTGCACGCGGCTCGAGATCATCTGCGGCAGGCCGAGCTGCGGGCCCTGCGCGCCGTGCAGCGCCATCACCGCACCGCCGACGAGCTGGCCGAGCAGCAGCGCGACCAGCGACCAGAACACGTCGCCGCCGAGCACGACCGCGAGCGCGCCCGTGACGATCGCGGTGATCTGCATGTTCGCCGACAGCCACAGCGTGAACTGGCTCAGCAGGCCGCCGTGGCGCTCGGCGTCGGGAATGAAGTCGATCGAGCGTACCTCGATCAGTCCGCCGGCTTTTCCACTGGAATTCGTTGACACGGGTCGATCTCCACAATACTCAGGACCACACATGGTTTGAACGGGACAGGAAACTGCGCGCCACTCTTTCGGCTCCGCGAACGCAGACGCCGTGGATCGCCGGCATGCGCCACGCACGCATGGCCTGAAAGCTGGCGCGCAACCGGCACGGCGTATGCCGACATTGCTTGCGGATGATGTTGTATATACAACTTGCGAGATATCGGTGATTACCCGGTATCGACGGATTTTCGAAATCGTCCGAGCAATTGCGGCGCGCCCGCGCAGTTTCGGCGCGAGCCGGATGTCGGGAAAATGAAAGTTCGGCTGGCCTGGCGGTGGTCGATCGGGCGCAGCCGTCACTGCACGCCGAGCGCGGACGAATGGCCTGCCGAGCGCACCGCCCCCGCCGCGTCAGCCGAGCCGGTCGGATGCGACGACCCGCACGCCCGGCCGTGCGTCGATCGCCGCGTCGAGCAAGGCGCGCGCAATCCGCGACGCAGGATTCACGCGCCACTTCGCCGGCAGCACCGGTGCGGCGGCGCTCAGCGCGAACACCAGCAGCCGTTCGCCGAATCGAAACTCGTCGCGGCTGCCGCCGATCAGGCCCGGTCGCACGTACGTGAGCGAATCGAACCCGACGCCGGCGAGCGCCTGTTCGACCTCGCCCTTCACGCGGTTGTAGAAGATCCGCGACGCAGCATCCGCGCCGAGCGCGGAATTCAGCACGTAGGTCGGCGTGCCGTGCCGGTGCGCGAGCCGCGCGACCGCGAGCGGATAATCGTGATCGACGCGCCGGAAGGCCGCCCGCGAACCGGCCGCCCGCATCGTGGTGCCGAGCGTGCAGATCACGGCATCCGCGCGCCACCAGTCGGCCGCGTCGGGCAGATGGTCGAAATCGACTTCCAGCGCGCGCATCTTCGGATGCGGCGACAACGGCCGGCGCGCGAGGACGATTACCTGATCGACTCGCGCATCGGCCAGCGCGGCTTCGAGGACGTGGCGCCCGACGAGTCCGGTCGCACCGACGAGCAGCAGTTTCATGTCCGCTATTCCGAGTGGAGGGAGCCTGCGTTGGCGGACCCAGGCGGCCCGGTTTCCGGCTATCGACATGATCGTCGGCCGACGCGGCGGCGGCAACCCTCCCCTCGTCTCGAAAAATTACGGCGCTGTCGGGTGCGATCGAATGCGGCGCGGCCGGCGCTGCCGTTGCGCGCGTTCCCGACCCGGCGTGCGAGTACGGGCAACCGGATCGGATCGGCTTCGGGACCGGCGCGAGCAGATACCGATGAACAACATGAAGTCCATCAGACGCCGCGAGCGCCGCCGATACGTGCGTGACGCACCGGCGGCGCCCCGTCAGGCGATGACGTCAGACATGCAGCGCATGCCCGAGCGCACGCAACGCCGCTTCCTGGAGCGCTTCGCCGAGCGTCGGATGCGCGTGGATCGTGCCGCCGATGTCTTCCAGCCGCGCGCCCATCTCCAGCGACTGCGAAAACGCCGCGGCCAGCTCCGATACGCCGCGCCCGACCGCCTGCCAGCCGACGATCAGATGATTGTCGCGCCGCGCGACGACGCGCACGAATCCGTCGGTCGCCTGCAACGTCATCGCGCGCCCATTCGCGGCGAACGGAAACGACGCGCTCAGACAATCGACGCCGGCCGCGTGCGCGTCGTCCGGCGACCAGCCGGCCGTCACGATCTCGGGATCGGTGAAGCACACAGCCGGAATCGATGCCGGCGTGAACCGGCGGCGCCGGCCGGCGATCAGCTCGGCCACCATCTCGCCTTGCGCCATCGCGCGATGCGCGAGCATCGGCTCGCCCGCGACGTCACCGATCGCCCACACGTTGCGCATCGAAGTCCGGCATGCGTCGTCGATCCGCAGCGCGCGGCCGTTGCGATCGAGCATCAGCGTGTCGAGCCCGAACCCGTCGACGCGCGGCCGGCGGCCCACGGCAACCAGCACGCGGTCGGCCGGCAACGTCTGCTCGGCGCCATCGGCCGCCTGCACGCGCACCGCGCCGTGCGCGTCGAGCCCAAGCACCTTGTGGCCGAGCCACAGCCGCACGCCGAGCCGCGCGAGCGAATCGGCAACCGGCCGCACGAGTTCGGCATCGTACGCGGGCAGCACGCGCTCGGCCGCTTCGACGACGCTGACGTCGACGCCGAGCTTGCGATAGACGATCCCGAGTTCGAGCCCGATATAGCCGGCCCCGACGACGACCAGCCGTTTCGGCAGCGTCGCGGGCGACAGCGCTTCGGTGGACGACACGACGTGTCCGCCGAACGGCATCGACGGCAGCTCGACCGGCTCGGACCCGGTCGCGAGCAACAGATGTTCGCAACCGATCCGCACCGTATGGCTGCCGGCGACCACTTCGACGGTCTTGCCGTCGATCACGCGCGCCTCGCCGTGCAGCACGCGCACGCCGTTCTTCTTGAGCAGCGCACCGACGCCGCGCGTCAGCCGCTCGACGATGCCGTCCTTCCAGGCGACGCTTTTCGCGATGTCGATCTCCGGCGTGCGCACACGGATCCCGAGCGCCCCTTCGCCCGCGTGGCCGCACGCCTGTTCGAACGCGTCGGCCACGTGGATCAGCGCCTTCGACGGAATGCAGCCGATGTTCAGGCAGGTGCCGCCGAGCCGGTCGCGTTCGACGAGCACGGTCGGGATGCCGAGCTGGCCGGCGCGGATCGCGGCCACGTAGCCGCCCGGGCCGCCGCCGATGACGAGCAGTGTGGTGTGTTCGTTCTTCATCGGCTCACTCCACGAACAGCAACGCCGGGCGTTCGAGCACCGCGCGCACGGCCTGGATGAATTCGGCCGCATCCGCGCCGTCGACGACGCGATGATCGAACGACGACGACAGGTTCATCATCTTGCGCGCGACGATCGCGCCGTCGCGGATCATCGGCCGCTCGACGATCCGGTTCACGCCGACGATCCCCACTTCCGGATGATTGATCACCGGCGTCGACACGATGCCGCCGAGCGCGCCGAGGCTCGAGATCGTGATCGTCGAGCCGCTCAGCTCGTCGCGCTGCGCACGGTTCGCGCGCACCGCGTCGGCGAGCCGCGCGATTTCCGCCGAGATCGACCACACGTCGCGCGCTTCCGCATGGCGCAGCACGGGCACCGTGAGACCGCCGTCGGTCTGCGTCGCGACGCCCATGTGCACCGCGCCGTAGCGCGTGACGACGCCCGCTTCGTCGTCGAAACGCGCGTTGATCTGCGGAAAATCGCGCAGCGCGATCACGATCGCGCGAATCAGCAGCGGCAGCGGCGTGAGCTTGCCACGCGTGTCGCCGTGGCGGCGATTCAGTTCCGTGCGCAACGATTCGAGCTCCGTGACGTCGATTTCCTCGACGTAGCTGAAATGCGGGATGCGGCGTTTCGCTTCCTGCATCTTGCGCGCGATCGCGCGCCGCAGGCCGATCAACGGCACGTCGGTTTCGTCATGGCGTTCGTCGTAGCCGCGCGGTTGCGCACCGCCCGCGCCGCCGCCGGTACGCGCATACGCATCGAGATCCGCATGCAGGATCCGCCCGGCTTCGCCGGTGCCGCGCACGTAGCGCAGCTCGATACCCATGTCCCACGCGCGCTGACGCACGGCCGGCGACGCGAGCGGCCGTTCGCCGGGTGCGAGCGCCGCGCGCGGCTGCGCGGCCGGTTCGTCGCGGCGCGGTTTCGCCGGTGCGCGAGGCGCCGCATGCGCGGGCGGCTCGGGCGATTCGGCCGGCGCGTCGGCCGCCGGCTTCGACGTCGCAGACGCGACCGGTGCGGTTGCTACCTTCGTTTCTCGCACCGGCGCCGCCGCCTTCAGGTTGCCGTCGCCTTCGACTTCCAGCCGAATCAGCTCGCTGCCGACCGCCATCATCTGGCCGATCCGGCCGCCCAGTTCGATCACCTTGCCCGTCACCGGCGACGGAATCTCGACCGCCGCCTTGTCGGTCATCACGTCGGCGAGCGGCTGGTCTTCCTTGATCGTCTGCCCGACTTCCACATGCCAGGCCACCAGCTCGACCTCGGCGATCCCTTCGCCGATATCCGGCATCTTGATGACATGAATCCCCATCTCACGCCTCCATCACGCGTCGCAACGCTTCGCCGACCCGCGTCGGCCCCGGAAAGTACGCCCATTCCTGCGCATGCGGATACGGCGTGTCCCAGCCCGTCGTGCGCTCGACCGGCGCTTCGAGGTGGTAGAAGCAGTGTTCCTGGACCAGCGATACGAGCTCCGCGCCATAGCCGCAGGTGCGCGTCGCCTCGTGCACCACGACGCAGCGCCCGGTCTTGCGCACCGACGCGACGACGGTATCGAGATCGAGCGGCCACAGCGTGCGCAGGTCGATCACTTCCGCGTCGATGCCCGTCTCCTCGGCCGCGGCCAGCGACACGTGCACGGTCGTGCCGTACGTCAGCACCGTCACGTCGTTGCCGGGCCGCACGATGGCGGCCGTATCGAGCGGCACCGTGTAGTAGCCTTCGGGCACCGCGCTCGCCGGATGCTTGAGCCACGACGTGACGGGCCGTTCGTGATGGCCGTCGAACGGGCCGTTGTAGAGCCGTTTCGGTTCGAGGAAGATCACCGGATCGTCGTTCTCGATCGATGCGATCAACAGCCCTTTCGCGTCGTACGGATTCGACGGCATCACCGTGCGCAGCCCGCACACCTGCGTAAACATCGCCTCCGGGCTCTGGCTGTGCGTCTGTCCGCCGTAGATCCCGCCGCCGCACGGCATCCGGATCGTCATCGGCGCGGTGAACTGGCCGGCCGAGCGGTAGCGCAGCCGCGCGCCTTCCGACACGATCTGGTCGGAAGCCGGATAGAAATAGTCGGCGAACTGGATCTCGCAGACGGGCCGCAATCCGTACGCGCCCATCCCGACCGCCGCGCCGACGATCCCGCCTTCGGAGATCGGCGCGTCGAACACGCGCGACTTGCCGTATTTGTTCTGCAGTCCTTCGGTACAGCGGAACACGCCGCCGAAATAGCCGACGTCCTGCCCGAACACCACCACATCGCTGTCGCGCCCGAGCATCACGTCCATCGCGGAGCGCAGCGCCTGGATCATCGTCATCGGCTGCGTCGCCGTATCCGTTTCGTGTCGCGCCATGATCACGCTCCCAGTTCCTGGCGCTGACGGCGCAGGTGCGCCGGCAGCTCCTTGTATACGTCGTCGAACATCGAGGCCGGCGACGGAATCCGGTCGTCGGCCAGCGTCCCGTATTTCTCGGCTTCCTTCTGCGCGGCGATCACCTCGGCCTCGAGCTCGGCCGTCAGTGCGTCATGCGCGCTGTCCGACCAGATGCCCTTCACGATCAGGTGACGCTTGAAGCGCTCGATCGGATCGCCGAGCGGGAAATGGGACCAGTCGTCGCTCGGCCGGTACTTGGTCGGATCGTCCGACGTCGAATGCGCGCCGGCGCGGTAGGTCACCCACTCGATCAGCGTCGGGCCGAGATTGCGGCGCGCGCGCTCGGCCGCCCAACTCGACGCCGCGTAGATCGCGAGGAAGTCGTTGCCGTCGACGCGCAGCGACGCGATCCCGCAGCCGACGCCGCGCCCGGCGAAGGTGGTGCCCTCGCCGCCCGCGATCGCCTGGAACGTCGAGATCGCCCACTGGTTGTTGACGACGTTCAGCACGACCGGCGCGCGGTACACGTGCGCGAACGTGAGCGCGGTGTGGAAATCGGCCTCGGCCGTCGCGCCGTCGCCGATCCATGCGGACGCGATCTTCGTGTCGCCCTTGATCGCCGACGCCATCGCCCAGCCGACCGCCTGGATGAACTGCGTCGCGAGGTTGCCGGAAATGGAGAAGAAGCCGGCTTCGCGGTCCGAGTACATCACCGGAAGCTGGCGGCCCTTCAGCGGATCGCCTTCGTTGGACATCAGCTGGCAGATCATCCGCTCGAGCGGCACGTCGCGCGCGATCAGGATGCTCTGCTGCCGATAGGTCGGAAAGCACATGTCGCCGTCGCGCAGCGCCATCGCGTGCGCGGTGCCGATCGCCTCTTCGCCGAGGCTCAGCATGTAGAAGGAGATTTTCTTCTGGCGCTGCGCGATCATCATGCGCGCGTCGAAAATGCGGGTCTTGAGCATCGCGCGCAGCCCGGCGATCAGCCGCGCATCGTCGAGATCGGGCGCCCACGGGCCGACGGCCTTGCCGCTGTCGTCGAGCACGCGCACGAGGCTGCGGGCGAGATTGGCGGTGTCCGCCGCGGCTACGTCGATCGGCGGGCGGCGGACCGCGCCGGCCGGCGATAGATGCAGATAGGAAAAGTCCGTCTTGCAGCCCGGGCGCCCGGTGGGCTCCGGCACATGCAGACGCAATGGCTCTGACAGGCTCATCGTGTCGTCTCCACGCTCGATTGTGTCTCACGCTGGTTGGGAACGCGCGAGCCGGTTGCCGGCCCGCGCGTGAGCTGACGCGCGGATAAGCGCGTCAACCTTGGAAATTTATGCCTGGCAGCGGCGGGCGTCGATGCCCAAGCCGCTCGTTCGTGGTGAGCAGATTTGCCATGGCGCGGTCGGCGGCTCGTGAGTGCGGCGGGCGGAGGCGGCGAAGGACGGGTTTGCTGCAGCGCATCGTCGCCGCGGCTGAGACGACGAGTGGGCATCGAGGAACGGACGGATCGGCGCCGTCCCGATCATGAGAGGGTACGAAGCAAAAGACCCCGGGAGAAATCCTGGGATCTCCGCGGGGTCTTGCGTCTGGCTCGGGCGCTTGTGCGCCCGGTTGCCGGCTTACTGCGGCGGGCGATCGATCACGCGTCGGGACGGAACAGGTCGAAGCGGCTGTCGGGTTTCACGTGCACGTAGGCCGACGGGCCGCCCGCACGAAGGATGATGCCCGCGCCGAACGTGTCGAAGATGCCGTCCTTCAGCAGGTCGTGGCGGATATGGACCGCGATGACCTCGCCCAGCACCAGCGTGGCTTGCGTCTCGACACCGTGATGATCGCGCAGCCGGATCACGTCGGTCACCTTGCATTCGAAGTTCACACCGCTTTCCGCGACACGCGGCACATTCACGAGACGCGACGGCACCGCGGTCAGGCCGCCGAGTTCGAATTCGTTCACGTCGTACGGCACGGCGGCGCAGGTCTGGTTCATCCGCTCCGCGAGATCGCGCGTCGCGAGATTCCACACGAACTCGCCGGTTTCCTGCACGTTGCGCACGCTGTCCTTCGCGGCGGTGCTCGAAAAGCCGATGATCGGCGGGCGGTAGTTGAACGCGTTGAAGAAGCTGTACGGCGCGAGGTTCAGCGTGCCGTCGCTGCCGCGCGATGAAATCCAGCCGATCGGGCGCGGGCCCACGATCGCGTTCAACGGATCGTGCGGCAGGCCGTGGCCTTGCGACGGTTCGTAATAGTGATGGGTCGAGTCGGTCATGACGGGTGGTCTGGCGAGAGGCAAACGATGGGGAAAAAGCGGTCGGGGGACGCGTTGGCCGGGGAGACGCTGGCGTACGCCGCGACGAGCGTGCCAGTATCACATGGCGCGGTTTTCTGCGCAGCGAAGCCGCATCGTGAGCCGGGCCGGCGTGCCGCCGCACATGCGTGCACGCAATAAAAAACCCGCGAGCGCTGCATTTCTCGCGGGTTTTTTACACCGTCATCGAATCGATCGCGTCGACGCAAGCGATGGTGCCGGGGACCGGACTCGAACCGGCAAGCCAGTTAAGGCGGCGGATTTTCGTCACACTGCTTCTTTCAAAGCCGGCCTCGCGTGCGAGAACCGTTCGTGCGCTGGACTATGCCTTCACCGTCGCGCGCGGGCGTGACCGCTGCCCGTGCGCCTTAGGCGCCCCCCGTCTAGTCTCTACACCTTCCTCGCGGGTGCCGCGAGGCTTGGCTCGGCGTTGCCTCGATGCGCGCATCAGGGGTTTCGCCGAATTTGAAGGGTTCTGCACCGACCGTTTCCGGCCGGGCACTCAATCGTTTAAGTCCGCTATGTTTACCAATTTCATCACCCCGGCAAGAGGGCGGACGCGATTCTACCATTGCTTGGCGCATGCGTTCCCTTATTCCGCCGCGCCGCATCGCGACACCGGCCGTCGTCGCACCGCCTCGGCCCGCGCATTCGATACCGACACCACGCCCGACGATTTCATCCCGCGCCGCCGCCTCCGTCGATACAAACGGTTGCGCGTCGTCCGACGCCGTCAACCGTTTGACGTTTGTGTCGTGCCGTTCGCGAAACAAGCGTCGCATGCGTCATCGCGAAGTCACAAACGTTTTCGATAATTCCCCCGTCGAAAACGTTTACATCGCGTTATTTCATGACCTCGACCATCAAGGACGTCGCTGCCCTCGCGGGCTTCTCGATCGCCACCGTTTCGCGCGCGATCAACGCGCCGCATACCGTCAGCCCCGCCACGCTGCAGACGATCCGCACCGCCATCGACACGCTGCAGTTCCGCCCGAGCCCGCTCGGCCGGCAACTGCGCGGCGAACGCACGCGGCTCGTCGGCGTCGTCGTGCCGACGCTGTCGAACCCGGTGTTCGCCGACTGCCTGCAAGGCATCGACGCGCTCGCGACCGCGGCCGGTTTCAAGCTGATCCTGATGACCACCGAATACGATGCGGCGCGCGAACGTCATGCGATCGAGACGCTGCGCGAGCAGCGCGTCGAAGGGCTGATCCTCACCGTCGCCGATGCGGACACGCACCCGCTGCTCGACATGCTCGACCGCGACGGCCCGCACTACGTGCTGATGCACAACGACACGCGGCGCCGTCCGTCGGTGTCGGTCGACAACCGCCGCGCCGCCCATGACGGCGTGCAATTGCTGACCGCGCGCGGCCACCGCCGCGTGCTGATGCTGGCCGGTTCGCTCGCCGCATCGGATCGCGCGCGCCAGCGTCATCTCGGTTATGCGCAGGCGCTCAAGGAAAGCGGCGTGGCCCCGCTGCCGCCCGTCGAGGTCGACTTCAACGCACCCGAACTGCCCGATGCGGTGCTCGCGCATCTCACCGCGCACGCCACGCGCCCGACCGCCCTCTTCTGCAGCAACGACCTGCTCGCGATGGTCGTGATGCGCGGCCTGCGCCGCGCGGGCTTCTCGATTCCCGACGATCTGTCGGTGCTCGGCTTCGACGGCATCGCGATCGGCGAGTTGCTCGCGCCGCCGCTCGCGAGCGTCGCGACGCCGAACCACGACATCGGCTGCCACGCGTGGCAGCGTCTCGTCGAATGCATCGGCGGCGCCGCGATCGACCGCACGTCGACGATCCTGCCGCATGCGGTGCGCGACGGTGCGACGATTGCGCCGCCCGCCACCGACCTGCAACTGCGCAAGGCCTGATCGCAACACGCACGCGCCACGCACACCGACCACCCCCTCCCACTCGCCCGGAGACCCACCGTGTCCTTTCGCCTGACCTCGCTGCTGCGCGCACTTGCCGCGCCGCTCGCCCTTGCCGCGCTCGTTGCCGGCGCCCCTGCGGCTCATGCCGACGAAACGGCGATCTGCTACAACTGCCCGCCCGAATGGGCCGACTGGGCCGCGCAGATCGCGGCGATCAAGCAGAAAACCGGCATTCGCGTGCCGTTCGACAACAAGAACTCGGGCCAGTCGATCGCGCAATTGATCGCCGAGCAGAAGAGTCCGGTCGCCGACGTCGTCTACCTCGGCGTGTCGTCGGCGTTCCAGGCAAAGGACAAGGGCGTGATCGCACCGTACAAGCCCGCGCACTGGAACGACATTCCCGCGAACCTGAAGGATCCGCAAGGCTACTGGTTCGCGATCCACTCGGGCACGCTCGGCTTCTTCGTGAACAAGGACGCGCTCGACGGCAAGCCGGTGCCGCGCTCGTGGGCCGATCTGCTGAAGCCCGAATACAAGGGCATGGTCGGCTACCTCGATCCGTCGAGCGCGTTCGTCGGCTACGCGGGCGCCGTCGCCGTCAACCAGGCGCTCGGCGGCAGCCTCGACAACTTCAAGCCGGCGCTCGACTGGTTCCGCAAGCTGAAGGCGAATGCGCCGATCGTGCCGAAGCAGACCGCGTATGCGCGCGTGCTGTCCGGCGAGATTCCGATCCTGCTCGACTACGACTTCGACGCGTATCGCGCGAAATACAAGGACAACGCGAACGTCGAGTTCGTGATCCCGAAGGAAGGCACGATCGCGGTGCCGTACGTGATGAGCCTCGTGAAGGGCGCGCCGCACGACGCGAACGGCAGGAAGGTGCTCGATTTCGTGCTGTCCGACGAAGGCCAGAAGCTGTGGGCCAATGCGTACCTGCGCCCGGTGCGCGCGCAGGCGCTCGGCGCCGACGTCGCCGCGAAGTTTCTGCCGGCGAGCGAATACGCGCGCGCCAAGCCGGTCGACTTCGGCAAGATGGCGGCCGGCCAGCAGGCGTTCGGCCAGCAGTACCTGCAAGTGATGCAGTAAGCCGCGGGACGCAACCGATGCTCGACCTCACTTTTCCGCTGCGCTGGCGCCTCGCGCTCGTCGCGCCGGCGCTCGCGGTATTCGCCGCGTTCTGGCTGCTGCCGATGGCGTCGCTCGTGCAGGTGTCCGCCGACGGCGCGTTCTTCTCGCACTACGCGGCGCTGCTCGGCAATGCGCGCTACATGAAGAGCCTCGGCGAGACGGTCGCGCTGTCCGCGGGCGTCACGCTCGCGACGCTCGCGCTGTCGACGATCTCGGGCCTGCTGCTCGCGCGCCGCGAATTCGCCGGCAAGCGCGTGCTGCTCGCGCTGCTCACGTTTCCGCTCGCGTTCCCGGGCGTCGTCGTCGGCTTCATGGTGATCATGCTCGCCGGGCGCCAGGGGCTGATCGGCATGCTGTCGGCGAAGCTCACGGGCGACAAGTGGGTGTTCGCGTACTCGGTTGCCGGCCTGTTCATCGGCTACCTGTATTTCTCGATTCCGCGCGTGATCGTCACCGTGATCGCGGCCGCGTCGAAGCTCGACGCGTCGCTCGAGGAAGCCGCGCGTTCGCTCGGCGCGTCGCCGTGGCGCATCTTCGTCGACATCGTGCTGCCCGCGCTCGCGCCGGGCCTGATCGCGGCCGGCGCGATCTGCTTCGCGACCGCGATGGGCGCGTTCGGCACCGCTTTTACGCTCGCCACCGACCTGAACGTGCTGCCGATGACGATCTACACCGAGTTCACGCTGAACGCGAACATCGCGACGGCGGCGGGCCTGTCGATCGTGCTCGGCATCGTCACCTGGGCCGTGCTCGCGCTCGCGCGCCGCTTCACCGGCCACACCGCCGCCGCCGCGGCCTGAGGAATCCTTCATGCAATCGCTTTCCGGCTCTTCCACGCTGTCGTCGGCGCCCGCTCCGTCGCATGCGAACGGCGTCGCACGACGTGCACCGCGCGTCACGGGCGCGCGCGCGATCGCCGCGCTGCAATGGAGCGTCACGCTGCTGCTGTGCGCGTTCCTGATCGTGCCCGTCGTGATGTCGGTGTTCGCGGGCCTCACCGTCAATTATTTCCGCGGGCTGTCGAGCGGCCTCACGCTGCGCTGGCTCGAACAGGTGTGGCAGCAGTATCACGGCTCGGTCGCGCTGTCGCTCTACGTCGCGTTCGCGACGCTCGCGATCGTGCTCGCGGTCGGCGTGCCGGCCGGCTATGCGCTCGCGCGCAGCAAGAGCCGCGTCGCGCGTGCGATCGAGGAAGCGCTCGTGCTGCCGGTCGCGCTGCCGGGCCTGGCCTCGGCGCTCGCGCTGCTGGTCGTGTACGGCGGCTTCACCGCATTCCGGATGAGCCTGTGGTTCATCGTCGTCGGCCACGTCGTGTTCACGCTGCCGTTCATGGTGCGCGCGGTCGCGGCGGTTGCGGCCGGCGCCGACCTGCGCACGCTCGAGGAAGGCGCGGCGAGCCTCGGCGCGTCGTTCGTCACGCGCTTCGCCACGATCGTGCTGCCGAACCTGCGGCCGGGCATCGTCGCTGGCGCGCTCGCGGTGCTCACGCTGTCGATCGGCGAATTCAACCTCACGTGGATGCTGCATACGCCCGACACCAAGACGCTGCCGGTCGGGCTCGCCGATACCTATGCGTCGCTGCGCCTCGAAGTCGGCAGCGCGTACACGATCCTGTTCCTGCTGATGACGCTGCCGCTACTCGTCGCGATGCAGTGGCTCGGCGTCGATCCGTCCGGGACGCGTGCGCTGAAGAAGCGCCCGCGCTGACCCTGTGCTGACTTTACCGATCCCATGAAACTCGATTCCACGCCCATCACCCTGACCCGCTGCGCGAAGACGTTCCGCGGCACACGCGTGCTCGAGCCGCTCGACCTGTCGATCGGCGCCGGGGAAACGCTCGTGCTGCTCGGGCCGTCCGGCTGCGGCAAGACGACCACGCTGCGCCTGATCGCGGGGCTCGACACGCCGGACGCCGGCGGCACGATCGCGTTCGGCGACGACGACGTGACCGCGCTGCCGATCGAGCGCCGGCAGGTCGGCATGGTGTTCCAGAACTACGCGCTGTTTCCGAACCTGACGGTGCGCGGCAACGTCGGCTACGGGCTGAAGATCCGCAAGACCGCGCCGCGCGCGTTGCGCGAACGCGTCGACGAACTGCTCGCGATGATGCGGCTCGACGCGCATGCGGACAAACCGGTCGATCAACTGTCGGGCGGCCAGCGTCAGCGCGTCGCGCTGGCGCGCGCGCTCGCGGTGCGGCCGCGCGTGCTGCTGCTCGACGAACCGCTGACCGCGCTCGACGCGAAGCTGCGCGACGTGCTGCGCCGCGACATGAACGCGCTGCTGCGCGCGCTCGGCGTGACGACCGTCTACGTGACGCACGATCAGGCCGAGGCGATGGAACTCGGCGACCGGATCGTCGTGATGGGCGCGGGCCGCATCGAGCAGATCGGCACGCCGCGCGAGATCTACTACCACCCCGCGAACCGCACGGTCGCGCACTTCATCGGCACGCTGAACCGGCTGGCGGGCCAATGGCGCGACGGGGCGCTCGCCACGACGGGCGGCGCGATCGTCACGCCGCATGCGGCCGACGAATGGTTCTTCCGCCCCGAGGACGCGCAACTCGCCGATCCCGCGCACGCGCCGCTGCGCGGGGCGGTCGGCGCATGCGCGTTCCTCGGCGAGCGCACGCGGCTCACGATCGAGCATGCGGCGCCCGACGCGCTCGTGATTGACGTACCGGGCCGCATCGCGCTCGCGCGCGGCACGGCGGTCGGTCTCACGATCGCGCCGGAAGGCCTGATCGCGCTCGGCGCGTAAGCCGCCGATCGGGCATCATGCATGCAGCCCCCCACGACGGCGCACGCCGCCGCGACAACAACCAGACGATTCCGAGGAACGACGATGCTGCTTGCTCAAATCAGCGATCTCCACATCAAGCGGCCGGGCCAGCTCGCGTACCGGCGCGTCGACACCGCGGCCGCGCTCGCGCGCTGCGTCGCGAAGCTGAACGCACTCGTGCCGCGCCCCGACGCCGTGCTCGTCACCGGCGACCTGACCGACTTCGGCCACGATGAAGAGTACGGCAACCTGCGCGAGCTGCTCGCGGCACTCGAGATGCCGTACTACCTGATGATCGGCAATCACGACGACCGTGCCGGTCTGCGCCGCGCGTTCGCCGATCGCGCCGAGTTGCAGGACGGCGAATTCGTGCAGTACGCGCTCGACGTCGGCGTGGTGCGCGTGCTCGCGCTCGATTCGCAGGTGCCGGGCGCGAGCCACGGCGACCTGTGCGACGCGCGGCTCGCGTGGCTCGCCGCGCAACTCGACGCCGCGCGCGCGCAGCCGGTGATCGTCGCGCTGCATCACCCGCCGTTCGTGTCGGGCATCGGCCACATGGACAAGCTGCGTCTCGCACCCGGCGCCGCGGCGAAACTCGATGCGCTGCTGCGCGCGCATCCGAACGTCGAGCGCGTGCTGTGCGGCCACGTACACCGCACGATGTTCACGCGCTTCGGCGGCACGCTCGCGTGCGCGGTGCCGTCGCCCGCGCACCAGGTCGCGTTCGACCTGCGGGCCGACGCGCCGTCGGCGTTCCGGCTCGAACCGCCGGCGTTCGCGGTCCACCGTCATGCGCCCGATACGGGGATGACGTCGCATCACGTGTATATCGACGAAGGCGCGGGGCCGTATCCGTTCTACGAGCCGACGGGCGAGCTGGTCGACTGACCGATGTGAAGCGCGGTGACGGGCGGCGACCGGCCCGTCGCGCCGGCTTGCCGCCGGCAGGATTCGCGTCGCTCCGGTATGATCGGCAGCCTCGACCGGCGCCCGGCCTGCTGCGCATCCGACGCGTGCGCCGCCTGCCGCGCCGCCCCACTCCGTTGCCGCCGCCATGTCCACCGCCTCCACCGACCGTCCGACCGACGCCGCCTCGCCCCACTACTCGCGCAGCCTGCTGTTGCTGCTCGCGACGATCGCGGGCGTGTCGGTCGCCAACATCTACTACAACCAGCCGCTGCTCGACAGCTTCCGCGCGACCTTTCCGGACGGCGCGTCATGGATCGGCGCGGTGCCGACCGCGACGCAGCTCGGCTATGCGGCCGGCATGTTCCTGCTCGCGCCGCTCGGCGACCGTTTCGATCGCCGCGGGCTGATCCTGCTGCAGATCGCCGGGCTGTCGATCGCGCTGATCGTGGCGGCCGCCGCGCCGTCGCTGGCCGTGCTCGCGGTCGCGAGCCTCGCGATCGGCATCCTCGCGACCATCGCGCAGCAGGCCGTGCCGTTCGCCGCCGAAATCGCGCCGCCGGCCGAACGCGGCCACGCGGTCGGCACCGTGATGAGCGGCCTGCTGCTCGGCATCCTGCTCGCGCGTACCGCCGCCGGCTTCGTCGCCGAGTATTTCGGCTGGCGTGCGGTGTTCGCCGCCTCGGTCGCGGCGCTCGTCGCGCTCGCCGTCGTGATCGTGCTGCGGCTACCGCGCAGCTCGCCGACGTCGACGCTGTCGTACGGCAAGCTGCTCGGCTCGATGTGGCATCTGGCCGTCGAATTGCGCGGGCTGCGGGAGGCATCGCTGACGGGCGCCGCGCTGTTCGCGGCGTTCAGCGCATTCTGGCCCGTGCTCACGCTGCTGCTCGCCGGCGCGCCGTTCCATCTCGGCCCGCAGGCAGCCGGATTGTTCGGGATCGTCGGCGCCGCGGGCGCGCTCGCCGCGCCCTATGCGGGCCGCTTCGCGGACACGCGCGGCCCACGCGCGATCATCTCGCTCGCGATCGCGCTGCTCGCGCTGTCGTTCGTGATCTTCGCGCTGTCGGGGTCGAGCCTCGTCGGGCTCGTGATCGGCGTGATCGTGCTCGACGTGGGCGTGCAGGCCGCGCAGATCTCGAACCAGTCGCGCATCTATGCGCTGAAGCCCGACGCGCGCAGCCGCGTGAACACGGTGTACATGGTGTGCTACTTCATCGGCGGCGCGCTCGGCTCGTCGGCCGGCGTCGCCGCATGGCGCGCGTTCGGCTGGACCGGCATGTGCGCGGCCGGCCTGCTGTTTGCCGCGCTCGCCGGCTGGTCCCACCATCGCGGCGGCCGGCGCGGCTGAGCGGGATCGGCTGCGGCTGCTGCGGCAGCGGCGGCGTCACGCGTCGGTGCGCGCGGCGGCCGGCTCGGCGGCGGCGGGCGGCGGCGCGAACGCCGGGGCCGGGTCGATCACCGCGCCGGGATCCATGACCGCGGCAGGCGTCGGTACCGCCAACGGGACGGCCGAAGGCGCGAGAATCGGCGCCGGATCGGGTGTCGCCATCGGCTCGGACGGCGGCGAAGCATCGCTTGTGAGCGCCTGCTCCACCGCCGCGGCCGGTGCGGCCGGTGAAGTGGCGGCCGAGGCGGTGGCCGTAGCAGCCGCGGGCCGACGCGCCGGATCGAACACGAACGACAACCCGACGCTGCCGAGAATCGCGACGGTCGCAACGACGGTCGCCATCGTCACCGGTTCGCCCAGCAGCAGCGCACCGAGCGCGACCGCGACGATCGGATTCACGTACATGCAGCTGCTCGCGATGATCGGGCTCGTATGGCGGATCAGATAGCCGTACGCGACGTACGCGGCCATCGTGCAGAACACCATCAGGTACACGAACGCGAACACGGACCCGACGGCCAACTGTTCGACGCGTTCGCCGAGCAGCCACGCGACGATCGTCGACATCAGCCCGCCGAGGCCGATCTGCAGCGACGTCGACAGGAACAGGTCGGACGGCAGCTTGAGCCGCGTCGCGAGATGCGCGCCGCCCGCCCAGAACAGTGCGCCGGCCAGCACGCAGATCGTGCCGAGCGCCGAGTTCGCGGCGGCCGCGCCGCCCGAATTCAGCACGACGATGCCGACCATCCCGAGCGCGACGGCCGCCCATTCGCCCTTCGCCACCGGCCGCCCGGCGACCGCCGCGATCACGGTCGCGAACAGCGGCACCGTGGCCACCATCACCGCGGCCGACCCGCTGCTGACCGTGCGCATGCCGAGCGCGATCGTGCCGGACGACAGCGCGACGAGCATCGTGCCGACGATCGCCGAGTTGCGGATTTCCAGCAGCGTCGGCCATTCGGGCTTGCGCCGCAGCGCGAAGATGAACAGGCCGATCCCGCCGAGCAGGTTGCGCAGCCCCGACAGCAGCAGCGGCGGAAACGACTGCAGCGCGAAATGCAGCCCGCTGTAAGTCGAGCCCCAGACGAAATAGATGAAGACGAGCGCCAGCGCCAGGCGACCGCCGCGGCTTTGGGGCAGACGGATCCGGAACGAAAATCGGGAGAGGAAATCGAGAAGGCGGTCGAGCGGTGTCATTGCGCTGCCCGCCCGCACGTCGCGTCGCGTGCTCCGCGGAAAGACGCCGGCAATGCCGGCAAACGGTCCAGGCGGAACCGGGAAGGCAGAGCAAACGTGCGGAACGACATGGCAGTGCGAACGGCGACGAAAAAGAACCGGCAAGCGGCGGCAGAGGGACAAAAAAAACGCGCGCAACCGTTTCGGTTGCGCACGCTCGGCATTATGGCATCAAGGATTCGAAAGCATCGTCACACCTGTCCGAAAGGATCGGGAGTGACGTTTCGGCGCGACACCCGGCGTGCCGCGAGCCCTTCCTGTCTACCGCGCCAGTTCGACCTGCACGACCGCGCCGCTCTCGTCGGCCGACAGCACGGTGATCCGGCGTCCGGACACCGTATCGACGATCGACTTGCCCGGCATCAGCGGCGCGTCCTTCATGCCGTCCGCGCTGCCGGGCGTCGCATCGACGAGGGTGTTCTTGATGCTCACGGTGTTCGGGTGGCGCATGATCCGCACCGTCACGCCGTTGACGAACGGCGACGTGTCCGGCCAGTCCTCGAACGTGCCGCGCTTGCCCGCGTCGAGCTGCGGACGGCGGAATTCGAGCACCAGCGCCGAACCGTCCCCACGCGGCAGCCGGTAGCCCTGCTTGCCCGGCAGCGTGCTCCACAGCGGCGCGAGGCGATACGTGCCGGGCTTGACGATGGCGGGCACGTCCTCCTCGGAAAGCCAGCCGGTAAACAACTGGTAATCGACCGGATACATCCGCCGGCCGCCACCGCCCACGGTATCGGTCGGATCGTCGATGCCGCCCGTCACGCAGCCGTTGCCGATCACGACGGCGCCATCCTTGACCGGGCAGTGTTGCAGCGAATCGGGGTGGTGTACGCCGAGCCCGTGCCCGAACTCGTGCGTCCACATCCAGTACCCATGCCCGGAGCCGTTCGACAGGATCCACGCGCCCGGGCTCCCGGCCAGACCTGAAAATCTGCATTCGCGGTTCGACGGGAAATCGACGAACAACAAGTTGAACTTGCCGGCATCGACGCCGCGCGCCTTCGCCGCGGCCTTCGCCTGCGCGCGAATGGCGACCGAATCGCACCCCTTGGGGAAATCGCCGAGATCCACGTCGGTCAGCATCGTGCCTTCGATCCCGAACTTGCCGCGCGATGCCAGCTTGAGGTAGTGCGCGAGCGACGAAAAATCCTCGCCGTCACCGAATACCGCCTTGCGGATCGGCTCGGCGGGATTCGCCGTCTGGCCCGTAAAGCGGCCCGTTATCAGCAACACGCGATCGGTGCCGCCGACCCTGCGCATGAGGGTCGGCACCTCGCCTTCATAGGTCCAGCGCGCGGCGGGCTGGCCGGTTTCGGGCAGCATCGCGGGTGCGCCCTCCGTCGCCTGCAGCGTGTTCGTCGCGGCCCAGTGCTTGTTCAGCATCGTGAACGTGCCGTTCGGATCGAGCATCGCCGCACGCCACAGCCGCGTCGCCGGGTAATCGGCGCCGCCGCACGACGACATGCTCACCGCGCCCGGCGCGGCAGGCGCCGCACGCAGGCAGACGTCGCGGCTCTGCGATGCGGCCAGCACGTTCTTCACCCTGAAGTTCTCGTTGTTGGCCCGCTCCATCCGCCAGCGCTGCGCGTCCGATCCCGAACAGGCCGCGAACCCGACGGACACGCCATCGACAGTCGACATCGTGAGGCAGCGCTCGCCGCCTTGCGCGAGGTTGCGGATGGCGAAGCTCGTGTCGATGGGTGCAGGCGGGGGTTCGACCGGGGGTGGTTCGACCGGGGGCGGCTCGACCGGGGGTGGTTCGACCGGCGGCGGCACAACCGGCGGTGGTTCGACCGGCGGTGGTTCGACCGGGGGTGGTTCGACCGGGGGTGGTTCGACCGGCGGCGGTTCGACCGGCGGCGGCACAACCGGCGGCGGCACAACCGGCGGAGGCACAACCGGCGGCGGCACAACCGGCGGCGGCACAACCGGCGGCGGCACAACCGGCGGCGGCACGACCGCCGGCGGCACAACCGGCGGAGGCTCGCCGGGCACCGCCTCGGGCAGCGTGGGCGGCGGATCGACCACTTCAACATCGCCCGGCTCCGGACGCGGGCTCGCGTCCTCGATCTGCACGACCTCGGACGAATCGTCACCGCCGCAGGCCGACAATGTCAAACCCGCCAGCAGACAAAATGCTCCCAACGGCAAACCACGCCGAAAAAATACAACATTCATGCTAATCGACTCACCGCGAATAGGAAAAAGGAAGGCGCAGTCGCACACGCATCACACCGTGCGCGACCAGCGTTACTCGACCTGTCATTCGCGATTCGAATAGCGAATAGGTTAAATTCCGCTGCTGCCAGATACATCCGTCAATCGGCGCCGATCTCCAGCGAGGAGATCTGGCGCGATGAGAAAATTATAAAATTCGGCGCATCTGACAAACAATCGTACAAGTACTAAATTACCACCCTCATTGACGCCATAAAATTCGATCTTTTCCGATCATTTTCGAGATGAGTCGCCGCCCCATCGCGCGATGCGGCCCACATCACGATCCGCCGAACCAGTTGTAGCCCTGATCGACCCAATAGCCGCCGGGGAACGTGTCCGTCACGAAGATTTCCATGATGTGCTTCGGGTTCTTGTAGCCGAGCTTGGTCGGCATCCGCAGCTTCATCGGGAAGCCGTATTCCGCCGGCAGCCGGCGGCCGTCGTACTCGAACGCGAGCAGCGTCTGCGGATGCAGCGCGGTCGGCATGTCGATGCTTTCGTAGTAGTCGTCCGCGCACTTGAAGCCGACGTATTTCGCCCGCGTGTCGGCGCCCGCGCGCGCGAGAAATGCGCCGAACGGCGTGCCGCCCCAGCGGCCGATCGCGCTCCACCCTTCCACGCAAATATGCCGGGTGATCTGTTCCGCATGCGGCAGTGCGCGAAGCTCGTCGAGCGTCCATACGCGTTTGCCCGTCACGCGGCCCGACAGCACGAGCCGATACGTCGATTCGTCGACGTGCGGCACGTCGTCGATTCCGTAGTACGCGTTGAACGGAAACGGCCGCGTGATGTCGGCCTCGGTGTAGGTCGGCGCGAGCTGGTTCGGGTTGAACAGCCACGCCTGCACGCGGTCGTTCATGCGCGACACTTTCTCGAGGAACGTGTTGACCGACGCGTCGTCCTGCAGCGTGCAGCCGGTCAGCATCGTGAGGCCGCCGAGCGTCAGCACGCGCCGGTTGAAGAGCCGTCGCGACGGCATCTCGAGTTCGCGGCGCACGTCGAGCTCGAGCGATTTCCGGTCGAGCGCCCAGCGCGGCTCGCCGCGGTTGTTTTCAGATTCCGACATGATGATTTCCTTCGCCCGCGGTGTACAGGTCAGCGGCCGCGCAGCATCGCGAGCAGCGAGCGCGGCACCAGCAACGCCATCGCGACGTGGACGACCACGAACGCGACCAGCAGCGACATCGCCCAGAAGTGCACGATGCGCGCATTGTCGTAACCGCCGAACAGTTCGCGCAGCAGCGGGAACTGCACCGATTTCCAGATCGCGAGCCCCGACAGCACCAATACGACGAGATCGACGATCGCGGTCAGATACGCGGCACGCTGCACCGCGTTGTAGACGCTCAGGTCGTCGTGCGACAGCCGCCCGCGGATCGCGGCGCGCACGTCGCGCCACACCGACGCCGGCGTCACGGGCAGCAGCTTGCGTGCGAAGCGCCCCGTCGCGATCGACATCGCGAGGTAGAACAGGCCGTTGCCGACCAGCAGCCACATCGCCGCGAAATGCCATTGCAGCGCACCGCCGAGCCAGCCGCCGAGCGTGATGCCGTGCGCGAACGTGAACGACGGATAGATCGGCGACGCGTCATAGATGCGCCAGCCGGACAACGCCATCAGGATCGCCGCGAGCGCGTTGAGCCAGTGGCTCGCGCGCACCCACCGCGGATGGATCGTCGGCGCGGGCGGCGGCACACTCGCGCGATCCGTGACAGGGACCGTTTGCATGATGAAGACTCCCGGGATGATGTGACGGGGCGCGACGCGCCGGTGACCGGCCGGTCGCGCCCCGCACGCATTCGTTAGTTCGACGGGCTCATGGCGTCCTTCTTCATCGCGTCGTCCTTCTTCATCGAATCGTGACCCATCGCGTCCTTCTTCATCGCGTCCTTCTTCATCGCGTCCTTCTTCATCGCCTGCTTCTTCATGCCGTCCTTCTTCATGCCGTCCTTCGCCATCGCGTCGTGGCCCATCGCGTCCTTCGACATCGACATGCCGTCCTTCGACATCGCATCGTTCTGCGCGTAGGCCCCCGTTGCGATCGTGGCAAGTGCGGCGATACAGGTGGCGATGAATACTTTTTTCATGACATCTCTCCGATACATGGGTTAAGGAGCCGAATAGACGGAGCACGCGGACGGAAATGACAGCGATGACGAAAATTTTTTTGCGCCCGAAAAAAGGGAACGGACTACTGCCCCGCTCGGCCGTTCTGTCCGGCCCTGCATCGCGGTTCGACCGCAGCGCTTGCTGCGGCGCAGCGTGCGCGCACCAGCGGCCGCGATCCGGCCATCGCCCGGCGGCATCCGCGCCGCATCCGGTTGAAACCGCCGCCAAGCCGGTGTATCGTGTGCGCTGCTAACGCGGGGGTCCTGCAATGCGTTCGGTCAAACAACCGGCATTGCGGGTGAGAAATACCCTTTGAACCTGATCTGGATAATGCCAGCGCAGGGAAGCGTACGGATTTCGCCGCCATCCCTCTGACGAAACCCGCCGCCTCACCAAGCCTTGTCTCCTGCTTAGCTCGAGCCCCACATTCGTCAAGGGCTCCGGGCAAGCGCCGAAGCGCCTGTCCGGCGCCCGCACAGGAGATTGCATGAACGCCAATCCGAAGTTTCTGTCTGCCGACGCCCACGTCGACGCCGCCGCCGTCGCCCCGCTGCCCAATTCGCGCAAGGTGTATGTCACCGGCTCGCAACCCGACATCCGCGTGCCGATGCGCGAGATCACGCAGGCCGACACGCCGACCGGCTTCGGCGGCGAGAAGAATCCGCCGATCTACGTGTACGACACGTCGGGCCCGTACACCGATCCGGACGCGAAGATCGACATCCGCGCGGGCCTGCCCGCACTGCGTCAGCGCTGGATCGAAGCGCGCGGCGACACCGAAGTGCTCCCCGGCCTGTCGAGCCAGTACGGCCTCGAGCGCGCGGCCGATCCGGCCACCGCCGACCTGCGTTTCCCCGGCCTGCACCGCAACCCGCGCCGCGCGCAGCCCGGCAAGAACGTCACGCAGATGCACTACGCGCGTCAGGGCATCATCACGCCGGAAATGGAATACATCGCGATCCGCGAGAACCAGCGCCGCGCCGAATACATCGAGAGCCTGAAGTCGAGCGGCCCGAACGGCGCGAAGCTCGCCGCGATGATGGGCCGCCAGCATCCGGGCCAGGCGTTCGGCGCCGCGGCCTTCGGCGCGAACGCGCTGGCCGAGATCACGCCGGAATTCGTGCGCGACGAAGTCGCGCGCGGCCGCGCGATCATCCCCGCGAACATCAACCACCCGGAATCCGAGCCGATGATCATCGGCCGCAACTTCCTCGTGAAGATCAACGCGAACATCGGCAACTCGGCCGTCACGTCGTCGATCGGCGAGGAAGTCGACAAGATGACGTGGGCGATCCGCTGGGGCGGCGACACGGTGATGGATCTGTCGACCGGCAAGCACATCCATGAAACGCGCGAGTGGATCATCCGCAACAGCCCGGTGCCGATCGGCACGGTGCCGATCTACCAGGCGCTCGAAAAGGTCAACGGCAAGGCCGAGGACCTGACCTGGGAAATCTTCCGCGACACGCTGATCGAACAGGCCGAGCAAGGCGTCGACTACTTCACGATCCACGCGGGCGTGCGCCTGCAGTACGTGCCGCTCACCGCGAACCGGATGACGGGCATCGTGTCGCGCGGCGGCTCGATCATGGCGAAGTGGTGCCTCGCGCATCACAAGGAAAGCTTCCTGTACGAACACTTCGAAGAGATCTGCGAGATCATGAAGGCGTACGACGTGAGCTTCTCGCTCGGCGACGGCCTGCGCCCCGGCTCGATCTACGACGCGAACGACGAAGCGCAGCTCGGCGAACTGAAGACGCTCGGCGAGCTCACGCAGATCGCGTGGAAGCACGACGTGCAGGTGATGATCGAAGGCCCCGGCCACGTGCCGATGCAGTTGATCAAGGAGAACATGGATCTCCAGCTCGACTGGTGCAAGGAAGCGCCGTTCTATACGCTGGGGCCGCTGACCACCGACATCGCGCCGGGCTACGACCACATCACGTCGGGCATCGGCGCCGCGATGATCGGCTGGTTCGGCACCGCGATGCTGTGCTACGTGACGCCGAAGGAACACCTTGGCCTGCCGAACAAGGACGACGTGAAGGAAGGCATCATCACGTACAAGCTCGCCGCGCACGCGGCCGACCTCGCCAAGGGTCATCCGGGCGCGCAGGTGCGCGACAACGCGCTGTCGAAGGCGCGCTTCGAGTTCCGCTGGGAAGACCAGTTCAACATCGGTCTCGACCCGGACAAGGCGCGCGAATTCCACGACGAGACGCTGCCGAAGGATTCGGCGAAGGTCGCGCACTTCTGCTCGATGTGCGGCCCGCACTTCTGCTCGATGAAGATCACGCAGGACGTGCGCGAGTTCGCGGCGCAGCAAGGCGTGTCGGAGACCGAAGCGCTGAAGAAGGGGATGGAGGTCAAGGCAGTCGAGTTCGTGAAGACCGGCGCCGAGATCTATCACCGCCAGTAAGCGCGGCGAGCCCCACCGGCTCGCATCGCGCTGCACGAAGCCCGCTTTCGAGCGGGCTTTTTTGCGCATGTCGCGTGCCTGCCGGCGCAGGGGAAACAATTGATTACGAAACCGCGCGAGCCTTAACAAGTCCTTACAGCAGCGCCGCGGGACGGCGCGTAGATTGGGGACATGCGCGGCCGCCGGCCGGTCGCGCGCCCTCCGTTCACTACCACAAGGACAACGATCATGAATTCGATTCGGCGTTTTGGGGTATGCGCGCTCCTCGTCGCGACAGTGGCCAGCCTGTCGGCCTGCGATTCGATGTCGCGGCGTCAGCGCGATACGGCAATCGGTGCGGGTGTCGGCGGCGTCGCCGGCGCGGCGATCGGCGGCAACGCGCTGTCGACGCTGGGCGGCGCGGCGGCCGGCGGCATCATCGGTAACCAGATCGGCAAGTAAGCAGCCCGACTCCGGCCGGCCGGGCGTCATCCGGCCACGGCCGATCGGCTCAACGGCGCTTCCGCACCGCGGACGCGCCGTTTTTGCATGTAGCGCCGCGGGGCGCGGCCGCTGACCGGAAATGATCGGTTACCGTTTCTCATACCGTGTCACCGGTCCTCGGCCTAAGCTTCAGGTATCTGCCGATAGCCGGCTGCGCCGGAGACACATCATGAACAGGACCTTCGTCGCCGCGGCGCTTGCCTGCGCGACGCTTGCCGGCTGCTATTACCCGTACGCCTACTATCCCGGAGGCTATTACACGGCGGCGCCGGCGCCGGTACAGCCCGCGCCCGTGTATGTCGATCCGGCCCCCGCCTACTACTATCCGGCGCCTGCGTATGGGCCGGCGTGGGGCGGCTATTGGGGCCCGGCACTGTCGCTCAATTTCGGCTTCGGCGGACGCGGCGGCTGGCGTCATCGCTGATCGGCCGCATCGCGCGTGGCCGCCCGCCGCCGGGCACGATCGGCGACGTTCCCGTTTCTTGTCGTTTCATCCGATCGTGAAACGACGGTGTGGTAACGCGGTGTAAGATCCTCGCATCCCGTCCCCGCCCTCCCCGATCGATGTCGCCCAAAAACGCTTTCCTGCTGACCGTGCTCGCCGCCCTGTGGGGCGCATCCTTCCTGTTCATCCGGATCGGCGTGGTCGATTTCGGCGTCGCGCCGCTGATGGCGCTGCGCGTGGGCATCGGCGCGCTGTTTCTCGCGGGCTTCGCGCTGACGCGCTTCAAACCGGCCGATCTCGGCGCCCGGTTGCGCCGTCATGCGTGGCCGCTGTTCGTCGTCGGCGCGCTGAATTCCGGCATCCCGTTCTGCCTGTTCGCGTTCGCCGAATTGACGCTGTCGGCCGGCGTGACGTCGGTGATCAACGCGACGACGCCGCTGTGGGGCGCGCTCGTCGCTTATCTGTGGCTGAAGGACAAGCTGTCGCTGCCGCGCGCGCTCGGCCTCGTCATCGGGTTCGCCGGCGTACTCACGCTCGTGTGGAACCAGATCGCGACCGCGCACGGCGACACGGGCGCCGGCGCGACCGCGCTCGCCGCGGCGGCCGCACTCGGCGCGACGCTGCTGTACGGCGTCGCGGCCAACTATACGAAACGCAACCTCGGCGGCGTCGATCCGCTCGTCAACGCAGCGGGCAGCATGATCGGCTCGACCGTGCTGCTGCTGCCGTTCGCGATCGCGACGTGGCCGGCCGCGCCGATCGGCGTGCACGCATGGGGCGCGGTGCTCGCGCTCGGCGTCGCGTGCACGGGCATCGCCTATTTCATCTTCTTCTACCTGATCGCGCACATCGGGCCCGCCCGCGCGATTACCGTGACGTTCGTGATCCCCGTGTTCGGCCTGCTGTGGGGCGCGCTGTTCCTCGGCGAACACGTGTCGGCCGTGATGATCGAAGGCTGCGCGATCGTGCTCGTCGGCACCGCGCTCGCGACCGGCGTGATCAAGCGGATTCCCGGTGTCCGGCCCCGCGGCGGCGAAGCGGCCTGACGATCGGCACGCCGGGCGCGCACGGACCGTCGCAGGCCGCCCGCTGGCCGCGGCCCAGTGGCCGCCGCGCGGCAATGCCGATGACGGCGCGCCGCGGGTTGGCCGACATGCCGCCGATCGCACCGCGGCGCGCGGCATTCGTCTCATTCGTCTGACAGCGGCGGCCGGCCGCCGGGATTTCCCGTATCGGGCGGCAACGACGCACGATCACGCCCTGTCGCGGGATGCTCGCCCGCGGCCGCGGCGCGCTTCGTTTCGCGACGATCATGCACCGTACGCACGCATGCGGCGCCCCCGGCCGCGCCGCCGCCCGCGTGCCGGGATCGCGATGTAGCGTTTGCGTCTGGAGTTACCCTGATACGCGCGCCGCGGCAATCCCGTTACACTCGGGACACTTATCCGCAGAAGGCAGTCTCGATGCCCCACGTTCTTTCGCGTCCGCCTGCGCATGCGGCTGCATCGGCGTGGCGGAGTGTCGACGCCCCGCCGCCCCCGCCCGGGCACCGTTGACATGAAGCCCACCCGCGACCTGTCGCTCGACGCCCTGCTCGAACGCCTCACGCCGACACCCCACGGCTGGCTCGCCACCTATCGCACCACGACCTTGCGCAGCGTGTTCCAGCCCGTGCTGTCGATCACGCACAAGCGCGTCGTCGGCTACGAGGCGCTGCTGCGCGTCGTCGACGGGAACGGCGCGCTGGCGTCGCCCACCGCCCTGCTCGACAAGACGCGCGGCGACGCCGACGCGCTGCTGCTCGACCGGCTCGCGCGCTGCCTGCACACGGCCAACTTCGTCGCGCAGGGCATCGGCGACGGCTGGCTGTTCCTGAACGTGACGCCGCGCGTACTCGATACGGGCCTCGTGCAGCGCGAGTTCGTCGAGGCGCTATGCCGGCATTTCGCGCTGCCGCCGAACCGCATCGTGCTGGAAGTGGTCGAACAGCCGGCGCGCGACGAAGCCGCGCTCGCCCGCACGATCGACATGATCCAGCATCGCGATTTCCTGATCGCGATCGACGATTTCGGCACCGGCTTCTCGAACTTCGACCGCGTGTGGCGGGCGCGACCCGACATCGTGAAGCTCGACCGCTCGCTCGTCGAGCGTTCGACCAGCTCGGCCGAGGACCGCCGCATCATGCATCACCTCGTGTCGATGCTGCACCAGGCCGGCGCGATGGTGCTGGCCGAAGGCGTGGAAAGCGACGACGCGTTGCAGGCGCTGATGGAAGCCGACATCGATTTCGTGCAGGGTTTCCGGTTCGGTCAGCCCGATGCATCGATCGCGCACGCGAGCGCGGCGGCGCCCGCGATGCTCGACGCCGCGTGGCGGCGCTTCATCGCCCGCCGGCACACGCCGGTGGCCGCCGGGCAGCCGGGCTTCGACGCGATCGAACGCCTCGTGCTCGGCGGCGCGGCCGCGTTTTCGGCGAGCGGCAATCTGCAGGACGCCGCACAACGCGTATTCGCGGTGCCTGCCGCGCGTCGCGTGTTCGTCACGGACGAGACGGGCGAACAGTTCCTGCCGTCGATCGGCGCCCCGCTCGACGATAGTCAGGCGAGCGCGACCCGCCTCGCCCCGTTGTTCCCGGAGACCCACAGCAACTGGTCGCGACGCCCGTATTTCCAGCGCGCGATCGCCGCCCCCGGGCGCGTCGCGCTGATGGGCCCGCACTTTTCGCTGACGGAAGGCCGCGACTGCTATACGGCCGCCGTCGCGATCCGCGCGCAGAGCCGGCTCGTCGTGTTCTGCGTCGATTTCGTGCTCGACAGCGCCGGAACCGTGATGCGCTAGCGGGCCGCGCGCGGCGGACCTTCGCCCGCGACGAGCACCGGCCCGTCGTTCGTCAGTCGACCACCTTCCCTCGCCCCGACTTCACCACGCTGCGGCGCGACTTGTGTTCGAGCCGCCGTTCTTTCGACGCACGCGTCGGCCGCGTCGCGACCCGCGCGCGCGGCGTGTACGCGACGCTGCCGATCAGCGTATCGAGCCGCGCGAGCGCCGCCTCGCGGTTCTTCTCCTGTGTCCGGTATTCCTGCGACTTGATCACGACGATGCCGTCGCGCGTGATGCGCTGGTCGGACAGCGCGAGAAGCCGCTCCTTGAGCACCGGCGGCAGCGACGACGCGCGGATGTCGAAGCGCAGATGAATCGCGCTCGACACCTTGTTCACGTTCTGCCCGCCCGCGCCCTGCGCACGCACGGCGGTCCATTCGACCTCGGCCGGATCGAGCGTGTAGCGGATCATCATCGCGAAACCTCCATGCGGCGCCGGGCGAGCGCCTCGTCGATGCGGGCCGCGAGCCCCGAATCGCGCTGCGTGCGCGTCGCGACTGCCTGCGCCAGCACGCGCCGCGGCCCGATCACCTGCACGCGCGTGCGGGCGCGCGTGACCGCCGTATAAACGAGCTCGCGCGTGAGCACGCGGCCGAACGACGCGGGCAGCACGAGCGCCGCCTCGTCGAATTCCGAGCCCTGCGATTTGTGCACCGTCAGCGCGAACGCCGTTTCGTGCGGCGGCAGCGCGGCCGGCGACACCGCGCGCACGGTGCCGTCCGCGCGCCGGAACCATACGCGCAGCACGCCGTGCGCGTCGGGCAGCGCAATGCCGATGTCGCCGTTGAACAGCCCCAGCGCATAATCGTTGCGCGTGACCATGATCGGCCGCCCGGTGAACCAGTGCGCGCCGACCGCGAGCGGCACGCGCGCCGCGTGCCGCACGTGCGCGGCCACCAGCGCATTGACGTGTTCCGCGCCGCGCGAGCCGCCGCGGGTCGCGCACAGAATCCGGAACCGGTTGAGCGCGTCGAACATCGGCAGCGGATCGGGCACCGGCGCGGCCAACGCGTCGCGCAATGCGTCGAGATAGGCGCCGAAGCGCCGCGCGAGCCGCTCGACCGTCGACGACGCCAGCGTGTCGCCCGCATCGTCATGAAACGACGCGGCGGCCGAGTCGTCGGCAGGCAGCGCATCGAGCGCCGCCTGCACGTCGCCGCGGCGGATCGCGAGCGACAGCCGCCCGATCGGCGAATCGAGACCGAACCGGTAATTGCGTTCGAGCCACACGACGCAATCCGCGAGCGGTGCCGGAGCGGACATGCCGGCGGACGCGGCAGCGACTTCGCCGGTCAATGGCGATGCGGCGGCCGTCACCGATGCGAGCACCGCATCGGCCGTGTCGAACGGCGGCAGGTCGACAGTGTCGAGCCAGGCGAGTTCGTCGGCCTCGATCCAGGCGGGCGCAGTGCCGCCCGGTACGCCGACATCGGTCGTTGCCGACTCCGCGCGCGGTGGTGGCGCGATGCCGGGCGACGACGCTTCGTCGTCCTGCGGTTCGTCGTCGAAGAGCGACGCCTGTCGCGCATCGACTTTCGGCCGGGCCGCCGGCTTGCGTGAAACGGGTACGGACGCCGATGGCGACGCCGAAGCCCGTGCGGAAGCGGAAACCGGATGCTCGGCCGGAACCGCAGCCGGAGCGGCTTCGTCCGGCACCGGCAACGCCGCGACGAACGCCGCCTCGTCGATGCCCAGCGCCTGCGCGATGCGCGCGCGCGCCGCGGCCGTGAACGCGGGCCGCGCGCTCAGCTCCGCGAATACGGCGCCGGCCTCGACCGCGGCCAGTTGATCCTTGTCGCCCAGCAACACGAGCCGCGCGCCCGGCGCGAGCGCGTCGAGCAGATGCGCGGCAAGTGCGACGTCGATCATCGACGCCTCGTCGACGACGATCAGATCGTACGGCAACGGATTGTCGCGATGATGCCGGAAACCGCCTGCTCCACCGCCGCCCAGCAGCCGATGCAGTGTGTACGACGTGTCAGGCAGGCGCGCGGCGAGTTCCGGCGGCAGATCGCCGGCGCGCGCGTGCAGCGCCTCCTGCATCCGCTGCGCGGCCTTGCCGGTCGGTGCGGCCAGCGCGATGCGCAGCCCCGGGTGCGCGTCGAGCAGACAGGCGAGCACGCCGACGACGGTCGTCGTCTTGCCCGTGCCCGGCCCGCCGCTGACGATCGTCACGCGGCCCGTCAGCGCGACGATCGCCGCGACGCGCTGCCAGTCGACTTCACCTGTGGCCGGCCCGAAGTAACGGGCGAGACTGTCGCGCAACCGGTCGGGCGACAGGCGTTCGTCCGGCGCGGCGACGCCGGCCTGCGCGACGAGCGCATCGGCGAGCCGCCGTTCGTAATCGAAATAGCGCGACAGGTACAGGTGATCGAGCCGGTCGACGATCAGCGGCCGCTCGTCGCCGCGCGCGAGCGTGCCGAACGCGACCACGCCGCTTGCGGCCAGCGCCGCGCGGACCTCGTCGAGCGGCGCTTCGTAGCGCTGCGCGAGCGCGCCAAGCGCGACGCACACGTGGCCGCCGGCGGTCGCGCGGCTCGTCGCGAACGCGGCGCGCGCCGCCCAGCGTGCCGATGCGGGAGGCGCACCGGCACGCCGCGCGAGGTCGCCGATGCGGCGCGCGAAGCCTTCCGCGAGCGCGATGCCGAAATCGGCCGGCTCGGGCAGCCGCGCGACGAGGCCGCCGGTGAATTCGAGCATGTCGTCGGACGCGGTCATGCGCGGCTCCCTTCCATCATCCGGTCGAGTGCGTCGACGAGCGCGCGCGCGGGCCGCCGCGCATGCACGCCGGCCGGCTCGCCGCCGCTGCGCCAGCCGGGCCGCACGCCGCGCACGAACAGGTACAGGTAACCGGCGATGTGCGTGTCGTAGTCGTAATCGGGCAGGCGGCCACGCAGGTAACGGTGCAGCGCGACCGTATAGAGCAGCGCCTGCAGGTGATACGCGTGATCGGCCATCGCGACGTCGAGCGCGCGCGGGCCGTAGGCATCCGGCGTCGTGCCGAGGTAATTCGACTTCCAGTCGACGATCCAGAAACGGCCGTCGTGTTCGACGATCATGTCGATGAAGCCCTTGACGAAACCGGCGAGCGTACCCGCCTCCAGTGCAACGTCCGGATAGCCGTGCGCGACCAGCAGCCGGCGTAGCGCCGTCAGGTCGAGCGACGGCGCCGGAAACAGGAAGCCCATTTCGTCGAGCCGCTTCGCCGGGTCGAGATCGGCAAGCCGCATGCCCGGCACGAGCTCGGTGTGCACGACGTCGTCGACGAGCCGCGCCATCATCGCCGGCAGGCGCGCCGCAAGTTCCGGCTCGGCCTCGACCGGCCGGTCGTGCAGCGCGCCGAGCGCGGCGGTGTGCCACGACTCGGGCTCGGTGAACCGGCTGAGCTCGAACAGGCGGTGCAGGCATTCGCCGGCCGCCGCGCCGCGCGGGAACATGAGGATGTCGTCGTCCGGCGGGCCGGCCGCGGCCGTTTCGGCCAGTATCGGTTCGCCGTCGGGCGTCACCGCCGCAAGCGCATCGTGATCGGGCCGCAGTTCGTCGTCGGGCACGGCCGCGACGCCCGCCTCCTCCCGCGCCATCGATGCGGTCAGCGAGCTGAAGCTCGCCATCCGCCACGCATCGCGCAGCACGCGTGTCGCATGGCGCGCCGCGAGCGTCTGCGACGCGTCGTGCCCGGCTTCGAGACGCTCGCGGCGCGCAGGCACCGGCAGCGGCGCGACGCTCACGGGGCCGCCGGCGAGCGCGTGCCACGCCGCGTCGAGCGCGGCTTCGTCGGGCGGCTCGTCGAGCCACGCATCGAACGCATGGCCGGCCCCCGCGACGAGCCAGTTGAGCACGCTGCGCCGCGCTTCGCGCGTCGAGCGCGACGACAGGTAGGGCCCGGCGACGACATAGCAGCGATAGACCGCGCGCGTGAGCGCCACGTAGACGAGCCGCGCCCGTTCCGCGGCCTGCTCGCGCAGCGCCTGCCGCGCCGCGTGCGCGGCCGCTTCGTCGTCGCATCCGTAATGCAGCACCGCATCGCCCGCGTCGTCGTGATACTCGCGCGCATCGGGCAACGCGGACGGCGGCGGCTCGCGCAGCCCGCCGTCGTTCAGGAACGGACAGAACACGATCGCGTATTCGAGCCCCTTCGACTTGTGCACCGTGACGATCTGCACGAGATTGCGATCGGATTCGAGCCGCAGTTGCGCTTCCTCGCCGCCGCCGTCGAGCCGTTGCGCGGCGAGCCAGCGCAGCGTCGGCGCGATGCCCGGCTGCGCGGATGCACGGGCCTGCGTCAACTCGGCCAGATGGTTGATGTCGGTCACGCGGCGCTCGCCGTCCGCACCGGCCATCAGCCGCTCGGCGATCCGCAGCTCGCGCGTGAACGTGCGCCACATCACCGCGAAACCGCGTTCGCGCCACAGCAGCCGATACCGCGAGAAGCGCTCGACCCAGCTCATCGCGTCGGCACTGTCGGCCGCCGGCGCGCCGGGCGGCGCGCCGCCGTCGCCCTGCTCCATGCGCCACAGCGCGCCGGCATCGAGCCCGAACCAGTCGGACGCGAGCGCCGCGCGCAGGCGCCGCAGGTCGCCCGGCGCATCGATCGCCGCCAGCACGCGTTCGAGCTGCTCCGCGTCGCCGGTCGAGAACACCGACGCCTGCGCCAGCTCGACGCTGCCGATGCCCCACGTCGCGAGTACGCGCTTCACGAGGCTGCCTTGCCGGTGCGTCTGCACGAGCACCGCGATGTCGCCCGGCGACAACGGCGTGTCTCCCAAGCGCACGCGCCCTTCACGCGCGCCGCGCATCAGCCGCGCGATCTCGGCCGCGCACGCCTGGGCAGCCTGCGCCTGCGCATCGCGCTTGAGCAGCGTGCGTTCGCCGCCCGGCAGCGCCCACACCCGGAAATCGCCGGCGGGGCCCGGATCGGTTTCGTCGACGAACGGCGCACGCACGCGCGTGCCGGCGCGCACCGCGTAATAGTCGAGCCCGTCGAGCACGAACGCGCGCGGATTCGACATGAACAAGCGGTTGCACGCGTCGACGATCGCGGGCGTCGAGCGCTGGTTGACCGCGAGCGTGTAGCACGCGCTCGCCCGTGCGCGCGCGGCGAGATAGGTATGCAGATCGGCCGCGCGGAAACTGTAGATCGCCTGCTTCGGATCGCCGACGAGGAACAGCGGGCCGCCCGGCGCGAAGATCCGGTCGAAGATTGCGAACTGCAGCGGATCGGTATCCTGAAACTCGTCGATCAGCGCGGCCGGATAGCGTGCGCGCAGCGCCTCGGCGAGCCACGGATGCGCGTGCAGCGCGTGATACAGGTTCGCGAGCAGATCGTCGAACGACACGACGCGCCGCGTGCGCTTGCGCTCGGCCAGCTCGCGCGGCGCCATGTCGAGCCATTCGGCGATCAGCGCGAGCCAGCGCGCGCGCTGCGTGGCCTCGGCCGCGGCCACGGCGGCCTCGAGCGCGTCGGCCACGTCGAAGAACGCGTGGGCGGGCGTCGCACCGCCTTTTTTCGTCGCCTTGGTCAGGGCGGTTTGCGTGAGCTTCAGCGCGGCTTTCGGCAGCGCGGCCGTCGCGTCGCCCTGCGCGAAATGCGCCGCCCACGCGGCGAGCGCATCGGCGAGCGCGTCGGGCTTGTGCGAGCGCTGATTGAGCGCGGGCTGCGCGGCGCGCAGCAGCGCATCGATCGCGTCGCGCTCGGCCGCCCACATCCGCGCGGCCTCCGCGAAGCATTCGGCCGCGGCCGCTTCGGCCGATTCGTCCGGCTCGGTCACGCCATCCCAGCGCAGCGCGGCAAGCGGCTTCTTCAGCCGGCGTGCGAGCTGCGCATCGAGCGCGGCCGGGCCGGCGCCCGATTCGACGAGCCACGTCGCGAAGCCCGGCCAGCGCGCGGCCGCCGGTTCGACACGCGTGCGCCAGAAATCCGCCGCGAGTTCGAAGCGCAGCGACGCATCGTCGGCCTCCATGTCGAACGCGAACGGCATCGCCGCCGCGAACGGCGCTTCCTGCAGCGCGCGCTGGCAGAACGCGTGGATCGTATGGATCGCCGCCTGGTCGAACGCGCGCAGCGCACGCCGGATCCGCTTCACCGCCGTCTCGGGATCGAGCGCGCCGTCGTCGCCGAGCGTGGTCTCCAGCAGGCGCGCGATGAACGGATCGCCGCCGTCGTCGCCCGTGTCGAGCGCATGCGCGAGCTGCGCGAGCCGGCCGCGAATCCGCTCGTGCAACTCGGCCGTCGCCGCTTTCGTGAACGTCACGACGAGGATCTCGTCCGCGCCGAGATCCTTTTCGAGCAGCAGGCGCACGTACAGCGCGCAGATATTCCATGTCTTGCCGGTGCCGGCCGACGCCTCGATCTGGTTGACGCCGTCGAGCGGGCACGCGAATACGTCCAGTTCGAGCGCCTGCTGCTGCGCCCCGGCGCTCATGCGACCTCCTTCAGATGTTCGACGAGCGGCTCGAACACGAGCCGCGCGAGCGTGCCGAACGGCTCGTCGAGCGACGGATGCGCGCCGCGCCACGCGATCGCGATGGCCGGATCGTCGGCTTCGCTCACGACCCGCTCGTTGATCCACACGCTCGCGGCCTTGGCCTCGCCGTCGGACACCCGCGCCCATGCACTGCGCGGGAAAAACCGCAGCGGCATGCGCCGCCCCGCGCGGAACAGCGCGGCCAGCGGCGCGAGCCGTTCGAGCGGCGCCGCGACGGGCGTCAGCTCGAACGCGCCGCCGCTGCCGAACCATAGCGTGCGGCGCGGGCCGCCGGGCTCGATCGCACAGTAGACGAGATGCGCGAGCCACGCGGACAGGTAGTCGCGCGCGCTCGGTCGCGCATAGCGGTAGATGACCTGCCCGCCCGGCGTCAGCCGGTTCAGCGTGCCGTGCAACTCGAGCGGGGCGCTCACCGCGTCGGCCGCCAGCATCGCGTCGTCGGCGCCGAACAGCGCCTGCTCGGTGTCGGGCCATTTCGGCACGACGGCGAGCGAGAACGGCCGCCGCTCGATGCCGCCGGCCAGCGCACCGCGCACGTTCGACGCAAGCTGCGTCATCGAGCCGAGCGCCTGGTCGCGCCACACCGCGCCCGTCGCGCCGCCGGGCAGTTCGGGGCTCGCGTCCGCGATGCGCAGCGCGTGATCGTGCACGCCGCCCTCGCCCGCTTCGATCAGGAGCGGCAGCACGCGCTCGGCAAGCGCGTCGCTGCCGGCGAAGTCCAGCGCGAACGGCTCGGTATCGAGCAGTTCGGCCTGCGCGTCCGCCAGCACGATGCCGAGCCGGCCGCGCAGCAATGCGCGCGCCGGATGCCGCCAGAAACGTTCGAATTCGCTGAACGCGACGGGCTCGACCGGCTCGGCCGGCAGCGGCCGCGCGAAGAACGGCTGCTCGCGCGGCCCGCCGCGCGACGCTTCGGTGGCCAGCAGCGACGCCAGCGTCGCCCGCTCGGCGTCGTACGAAACGAGTTCGCTGCCCGGCTGGAAATACGCGGCCGCGAACGGCTGCAGCGGATGCTCGACGATGAACGCGCGCCGCGCGGCATCGACCGCATCCGGGGCGGCGCCGGGCCCCGCCGTGACGATCGCCAGATGATCGAGTAACTCGTCGACGAGCGCCGCGGGCGGCAACGGCGCATTGTCGCGGATGCTGCGGCCCGTATAGGTGATCAGCAACCGGTCGCGGGCAGCCAGCAGCAGGTCGAGAAACAGATTGCGCTCGTCGTCGCGGCGCTGCCGGTCGCCCAGCTTCGGCAGCACGGCCATCAGGTCGAATTCGTCCGCGCGCGCGAGGCTCGGCAGCACGCCGTCGTCCATCCCGAGCAGGCAGACGATGCGATACGGCAGCCCGCGCAAGCTCGTGAGCGACGAGAACGTGACGCCGCCCCACGGCACCCCGCCGCGGGCCGGATCGTCGAGCGCCGCGGTGAGCCCCGCGCGGACGACGGCCGCCGGCAGCGCCTCGTCGGGCGCGCCTTCCGTCATCGCGGCCAGCATCGCGTCGAGCGCGTCGCGCACGCCGGCCAGCGCGTCGGCATACGCGGCGCCCGAATCGAAGAAGCGCGCGAGCGTGTCGGCGAACAGCTCGCTCCAGCCGCGCGGCGTGTGCGACTGCGCGAGCCGCCGCGCGAAGCCGTCGAGATCGTCGGTGAAGCGTGCGAGCCGGCCGAGCAGTTCGGCCTCGCTGCCCGTGGCCGCCTCGATCGGCAGCCATGCACCGATCGGCGCCGCGCCTTCGGGCATCGCATAGCCGAGAAAGAGCCGCGCGAGCGCATCGGAGAACGTATGGCGCGGCGCGGGCACGGCCGCGTCGTCGCTCGCGCGCGGCGACAGCCCGCGCCGCGCGCCGGCGGCCGCGAGCCAGGTCTGCACCGTTTCGAGCGCGGCCGCGTCGATGTCGTAGCGCGCGGCCACCGCATCCACGCGCAGCCATTCGACCAGCTCCGGCGCGCCGACCTGCCGCTCCGGCAACGCGAGCCAGTCGAGCAGCACGCGCGCGACCGGGTTCGCCTGCGACGGCGGCAGGCCGGTGATCCGGTACGGCACCCGCGCGCCGCCGGCGCCTGCGGTGCCGAACACCGCGTCGATCAACGGCCCGGCGGCGGCAAGATCGGCCACCGCGACGAGCACGTCGGACGGCTGCAGGCTCGCATCGGCGTCGAACCACGCGAGCAGCCGGTCGTGCAGCACCTCGAGCTGGCGCGCGAGGCTGTGGCACACATGCACCTCGATCCCGCGCTCGAGCGGCGTGCCGCCGATGTCGGCCTCCGGCTGCAGTTCGAGGATCGCGTTCTGCACGCGCGCGAGCCACGTCGGTGCGGGATTCTCGACGAAACGCGACGCATCGCCCGACGCCGCGCTTTCAGTCAGCTCGTGCAGCATGTGCAGTTGCGCCTGCGTCTGCCTGCCCCATTCGGCGAGCAGCGGATGGCCGACTTCCTGGTAATCGCGCCGCCCGGCCGCATCGAGCGCCTCGGCGTGCGCGGCGGTCACGATGTCGAACCAGAATTCGCGGCACGGATTCAGCGCGTAGACGCGCACGTCGATCCAGCGCGACAGTTCGCGCAGCAGCGCGACATGCAGCGGCGGCATCGTCGGCAGCGCGAACACGCTGACCGATTCGGGCCAGTCGGCGCGCGCGACCGTATCGGCATCGAGATGGCGCGCCTCGACGAGGAAACGGTGCGCCGGCGGCGTGCCGCTGTCGCTCAGCTCGGCGAGCAGCGCGCGCCACAGCGCGGCCTGCCAGCGCTCGTCGTCGCGCGCGGCGTCGCTGATCCCGCGCGGCGCGGCGTCGCCCGCGAGCACCGATTCGCCGGCCTGCCACGCGGCCAGCCATTCGGGGCGGTAGGTCAGGTAGTGATCGAGCACGGCCGCGACGCGATGGGCCAGCTCGTAGCGCATCGCATCGTCGGAGGCCGACAGATACGCGGCCAGCCGCGGCGACGCGAGCCACGGCGCGTCGCCTGCCGCCTGCGCGAACAGCCGGTAGCAGCGCCACACGAGCCGGTCGGGCGCGAACGGCGAACGCGCGGGCACCGCCAGCACGCGGCCGATCTGCGCCCACAGCCACTGCGCGAGATACGTGAACTCGACGTTCGCGCACACGCCGTTGCGCGCGGCGATGTCGAGCTCGAGGCGGCGGCGCAGCGCCGCGCTCGGCACGATGACCTGTTGCGGCGCCCACGGGCCGTTACGGGCCGGAAACGCGGCCAGATCCTCGAGCAGCGCGTCGGCCAGCGTTTCGTGACGGTTCGAATAGAAAAGATGGAGCATGAAGCGGGCGTCGGAACCTCGGACCGGCGGGGCCGGGCGAACAGGATCACCAAGGATAGCAAATGGGCCGCCGCCGCGAACCTCGGCCGGAAAGCCAGCTTTTGCGAACCGCGAAATACGATAGACTCGTCGCCAGTCAATACGCCGCCCCCGGGCGTCTTCGTCTGCCATTCAGCCCATCGATGCGCTATTCGGTCGAAATCAGAAAGTTTTTCTACAGCCAGTATTTTTTCGGCGGCCTGCGCATCGCGGTCGGCGTGTCGCTGCCGGCCGTGTTGTGCCTGATCGTGTTTCACAACCGCGAGCTCGGCTTCACGATCTCGACGGGCGCGCTCGGCGCGTGCGTCGTCGACATGCCGGGCCCGCTCAAGTACAAGCACAACGAAATGCTCGCGTGCAGCGTGATCGGTTTTCTGGCGGCGCTCGCCACCGGCCTCGCGACACCGAACATCTTCGCGCTGTGGCTCACGATCGTGCCGCTCACGTTCGTGCTGTCGCTGATCGTCGTCTACGGCAACCGCTGGCCGCAGATCAGCTTCGCGACGCTGTTCATGATGGTGATGACGCTCGAGGAGAAGTTCACGCCGCTGCAGGCGTTCGTCAACGCCGGCTGGATTCTCGCGGGCGGCCTCTGGTACACGTACTGGGCCACGCTCGTGTCGCAGTGGCAGGCGCGCCGGATCGAGCAGCAGGCGCTGGCCGAAAGCCTGTTCGCCTGCGCCGACTACCTGCTCGCGCGCGCGCAGTTCTACGATCTCGACGCCGATCTCGACGAGTGCTACCGCAATCTCGTCGCCCGGCAGATTACCGCGGTCGAAACGCAGGAAACCGCGCGCGACATCGTGCTGCGCAACCTGCCGAAGCTGCGGCGCGGCAAGCTCGATCCCGGCCGCACGACGATGTACAACCTGTTCATCAACAGCGTCGATCTGCACGAGCTGTTCGTCGGCGCGCACACCGACTACCCGCTCGTGCGCAACACGTTCGGCGGAACGGACCTGATCATCTTCTACCGCGACCTGATCCGCAAGGCCGCGGCCGATCTCGAGGAGGTCGGCCTCGCGGTGCTCGAAAACCGCGCGCCGCATTCGCACATCAGCGTGAAGGCCGAGCTGCGCGCGATCGAGTACGAGATCGAGCTGATGCGCAAGAAGAACTTCGCGGCCACCCACGCGGAAGCCTATGCGGCCGTGGTCGCGACGTTCCGGCGCATCTGGAGCGCGACGCGCCTGATCGACCGGATGCGCCGCAACCTGTCGGGCCGCGCCGATCCGCAGCAAACCGAACTGAAGATCGACAAGGCGCTCACGCGCTTCCTGCAGCGCCGCCGCCTGTCGCCGCTGCTGATCTTCTCGAACCTGAACATGCGTTCGCCGAGCTTTCGCCATGCGCTGCGCGTGACGATCGCCGTCGCGGTCGGCTTCTGGATCGGGCGCCTGCTGCCGCTCACCAACGCATACTGGATCGTGATGACGACCATCATCATCCTGAAGCCCGGCTACTCGCTGACCAAGCAGCGCAACGCGGCGCGTATCGTCGGGACGCTGATCGGCTGCGCGGCGAGCGTCGCGCTGATCTACACGGTGAAGGACACGCACCTGCTGATCGCGATCATGTTCGGGTCGATGGTGATGAGCTACAGCCTGCTGCTGTTCAACTATGCGGCGAGTGTCGTGTTCACGTCGTCGTACGTGCTGCTGATGTTCCACCTGCTCGCGCCGGGCAGCATGCGGATCATCGGCGAGCGCGCGATCGACACGGTGGTGGGCTGCATGATCGCGATCGCCGCGAGCCGGCTGTTCCCGTACTGGGAATACCGGCTGATGGGCAAGCTCGTCACCGACATGCTGAGCGCCACCCGCAAGTACTTCGAGGCCGTGTGGCGCGCCGGGCGCGGCATGTCGCCGCCGCCGGTGCCGGCCGCCGACGGCGCCGCCGTCGTCGCGGGCGTCGCCGCGGCGATCGAATCTCCGGCGGCCAGCCTCGACGACGACTACCGCTACCGGCTCGCCCGCAAGGACGTGCACATCGCGTTCGCGAACCTCGGGCAGGCGTTCCAGCGGATGATGATCGAGCCGAAGGCGCACCAGCGCTTCGTGCCCGAACTGAACGACCTGCTCGTGCAGACGCACGTGCTCGGCGCGCAGATCACGGCTGCGGCGCCGCTGATCCGCAGCGCGTGCGCGGCCGACGGCGGGCTCGTCCACGACGACGCGCTGCAGCGCGGCCTGGCCGCCGTGCTCGACAATCTCGAGAAGGCCGAAGCCGGCGAGCCGCCGCCGGCCGACCAGCTCGAAGCATCGAAGCAGATCACGCGCGATCTCGATGCGATGGTCGTGTCCGCGGAAAAATCCGATGCGGTCGGCGCCGAGCTCACGCACGACCTGAAGGTGCTCGCGCACCAGTGCAAGCAGATGCTCGCGTCGTCGCTGCTGATCCGCAAGGACGCGAGCGTGATCCGCCTGCCCGCCTGAGCGCGGATGTCCGTGTTCTACGCGCGGATCCGCCCGAAATTCGCGCCCGCGTCACGTTGACGCACGGCTGACCTGTCGATACGGCGCGCCGGTTCCGCACGGCGCCCGTCACGCCGGAAGCCGCGAATCGACGCCGTTCGCCTGCCCCGCGCGCGACCCGAGCGGGCCGCGCACCGGCACGTCAGTGCGACGCCGCGCTCGCGGCCTCGGCCGGATGGGCCTCGTCGTACGCGTGCTTCTGCGAAATCGCGTTGTACAGGATCGTCCCGATCACGAGCAGCACGGCCACGACGATCAGGATGCTCACGTTGCGGACAGGGTTCTTCTTGCGCTGATCGTTCATGGTCGGTGCCGCTCCGTCAAATTCCTCGAAGCGGGCATTCTACGCGCTTGCGCCCGCGCCGGGCCGCCCCGTTCGCCGGTCTCCGTCCCCGGCTTCTCCCCTGCTTTCCGCAAGCTTTCGTTTGTTAATCATTCCCATTTCGATTTAGAATCCAGAATCTTTCACTTTGTAATGTTCCGGGTCGCTCGGGCGGCAGGCGCGCCCCGGAACGCTCCCTCGTCCACCTGCCCCACCGGAGTCTCCATGTCGAATCCGCGCACCCGCCTGCTGCCGCTCGCCGGCGCCCTCGCCTTGGCCGCGGCCGCGGCCGCCTTCGCGCCGCTTGCCCAGGCAGCCGAGGAAGTGAGCCTGTACACCACCCGCGAGCCGAAGCTGATCCAGCCGCTCATCGACGCGTTCACGAAGCAGAGCGGCGTCAAGGTCAACACGGTGTTCGTGAAGGATGGCCTGCTCGAGCGCGTGAAGGCGGAAGGCGCGCAATCGCCGGCCGACGTGCTGATGACGGTCGACGTCGGCAACCTGCTCGACCTCGTCGACGGCGGCGTCACCCAGCCGGTGCGCTCGAAGGCGCTCGACGATGCGATTCCCGCGAACCTGCGCGGCGCGAACGGCGACTGGTACGCACTGTCGCTGCGCGACCGCGTGCTGTACGTCGAAAAGGACCTGAAGGTCGATGCGTTCCGCTACGAGGATCTCGCCGATCCGAAATGGAAGGGCAAGGTCTGCATCCGGTCGGGCCAGCATCCGTACAACACGGCGCTCGTCGCGGCGATGATCGCGCATGACGGCGAAGCCGCGACCGAAAAATGGCTGCGCGGCGTGAAGGCCAACCTCGCGCGCAAGGCGACGGGCGGCGACCGCGACGTCGCGCGCGACATCCTCGGCGGCATCTGCGACGTCGGCCTCGCGAACGCGTACTACGTCGGCCACATGAAGAATGCGGAACCCGGCAGCGATGCGCGCAAGTGGGGCGACGCGATCAAGGTCGTGCGTCCGACGTTCGCGAATACGAAGAGCGGCGGCACGCACGTGAACATCAGCGGCGCGACGGTCGCGAAGCACGCGCCGCACAAGGCCAATGCGGTGAAGCTGCTGGAATACCTGGTGTCGCCGGAAGCGCAGGCGCTGTATGCGCAGGCGAACTACGAATACCCGGTGCGCGCGAACGTGAAGCTCGACCCGGTGATCGCGAGCTTCGGCACGCTGAAGGTCGACCCGCTGCCGCTCGCGGATATCGCGAAGCATCGCAAGCAGGCGAGCCAGCTCGTCGACAAGGTCGGCTTTGACAACTGACGCATCGCCTGCCCGCGCGTTGCGCGAGCCGCGCGGTCCGCGTGCGCGCCTGTGGCCGCGCGCGGGCAGCCTGTGGCTGATCGCGGCGCTGGCGATCGCCGCGGCGGTCGCGGCGCCGCTCGCGGTGCTCGTGGCCGCCGCGTTCGACGCCGATCTCGCGCACTGGCGGCATCTCGCCGAATTCGTACTGCCGCAGGCCCTCGTCAACACGCTGCTGCTGCTCGCCGGCGTCGGCACGATCGTGTCGATCGTCGGCACCGGCTGCGCGTGGCTCGTCACCGCGTACGATTTCCCCGGCCGCCGGGTCCTGACCTGGGCGCTGCTGCTGCCGCTCGCGGTCCCCACCTACATCGTCGCGTTCGCGTATCTCGACCTGCTGCATCCGATCGGCCCCGTGCAAGGCGCGATCCGCTGGCTGCTCGGCTTCGACAGCCCGCGCCAGTTCCGCCTGCCCGACCTGCGCTCGTTGCCCGGCGCGATCTTCGTGCTCGGCTTCGTGCTGTATCCGTACGTCTATCTGAGCACGCGCGCGATGTTCGTCACGCAGTCCGCGAGCCTGCTCGAAGCCGCGCGCACGCTCGGCGCCGGCCGCGTCGCGACGTTCTGGCGCGTCGTCGTGCCGCTTGCACGGCCGGCGATCGCGGTCGGCGTGAGCCTCGCGCTGCTCGAAACGCTGAACGATATCGGCGCGTCGGAATTTCTCGGCGTGCAGACGCTGACCGTGTCCGTCTATACGACGTGGATCACGCGCTCCGATCTCGCCGGCGCCGCGCAGATCGCGCTGGCGATGCTCGCGATCGTCGTCGGCATGATCGCGCTGGAACGCTACGGACGCCGCCGCCAGCGCTACGCGCACGGCCGGCGCATGCGGCCGATCGCGCCGCGCCGCCTGACCGGCTCGGCCGCGCTCGCCGCCGCGGTGCTCGGCTGGCTGCCGGTCCTGCTCGGCTTCGGCGCGCCGGCCGCGTACCTCGCGGTCGAAACGGCCAAGCGGCTGCACCTCGTCGGCGGCGTATCTGCGCAATTGATGACGGGACTCGCGAACACGCTGACGATCGCGAGCGCCGCCACCGCCGCGACGCTCGCGTGCGGGCTCGTCGTCGCGTGGGCCGCCCGCGCGCAGCGCGACAGCGCCCGGGCAGGCCCTGCCCGCCTGTGCGCGCGGATCGCGAGCCTCGGCTACGCGGTGCCGGGCACCGTGCTCGCGATCGGCCTGCTGATGCCGTTCGCGGCGGCCGACCGCCTGTTCGGCGCGGCGCTCGGCCGCGACGCGCTGCTGCTGATGGGCTCGGCCACCGCGCTCGTGATCGCCTATACCGTGCGTTTCCTCGCGATCCCGGCCGGCGGCATCGAGGCCGGCCTCGCGCGCATTCCGCCGTCGCTCGAACAGGCCGCGCGCTCGCTCGGCGAGACGGCCGGCGGCACGCTGCGCCGCGTCCACCTGCCGCTGCTGCGGCCCGCGCTCACGACGAGCGCGCTGCTGGTGTTCGTCGACGCGATGAAGGAATTGCCGGCCACGCTGCTGCTGCGCCCGCTGAACTTCGACACGCTCGCGACCTGGCTGTATGCGGAAGCCGCGCGCGGCACCTATGAAGAAGGCGCGGTCGCCGCGCTCGCGATCGTGCTGGCCGGGCTCGCGCCCGTGATCCTGCTCGCCCGCACCCGCCACAAGATCGGAGCCTGACACCGTGAACCTGCTCGAACTCGACGACCTCTGCGTCGCCTACGACACGCCGCACGGCCGCCGCACCGTGGTCGACGGCCTGAGCCTCGCGCTGCCGCGCGGCGACATCGGCTGCCTGCTCGGCGCGTCCGGCTGCGGCAAGACCACCGTGCTGCGCGCGATCGCCGGCTTCGAGCCCGTGCGCATGGGACGCATCGTGCTGGACGGCACGCCCGTCGCGGCGCCGTCGCTCGACGTGCCGCCGGAGCGGCGGCGCATCGGCATGATGTTCCAGGATTACGCGCTGTTCCCGCACCTGAGCGCGGCCGACAACGTCGCGTTCGGCCTGCGCCGCATGCCGAAGGCCGAACGGCGCCTGCGCGTCGCGGAGATGCTCGACCTCGTCGGCCTCGCCGATTCTGGCGACGCCTATCCGCACGAACTGTCGGGCGGCCAGCAGCAGCGCGTCGCCCTCGCGCGCGCGCTCGCGCCGTCGCCGGAACTGCTGCTGCTCGACGAGCCGTTCTCGAATCTCGACGTCGATACGCGCGAGCGGCTCGCGTTCGAGCTGCGCGACATCCTGAAGCACACGGGTCATACCGCGATCCTCGTCACGCACAACCAGGCGGAAGCGTTCGCGATCGCCGACCGGATCGGCGTGATGAAGGACGGCCAGCTTGCGCAATGGGATACGCCGTATGCGCTGCACCATCATCCGGCCAGCCCGTTCGTCGCGGATTTCGTGCGCCGCGACGCGCTGGCCGACGAACGCGCACGCGCGCTGGCGCGCGGCCGATGAAGCGGCGCCGCCGGCGCGGCGGCGCGCCCGTCAGGCGGGCTCGGCCAGATCGCGCACGGGTAGCGCGGTCGAATACTTGATCTGCTCCATCGCGAACGACGAACTGACGTCGAACAGCGGCACCGTGCGAATCAGTTGCTTGTAGACGCGGTCGTAGTCGTCGATGCCGGCCACCACGACGCGCAGCAGGTAATCGGTCTCGCCGCTCATTCGGTAGACCTCGACCACTTCCGGCATGTCGCGCACCGCCTGCGTGAAGCGCTGCGCCCATTCCTCGGTGTGCTGATTCGTGCGGATCGCGACGAACACGGTCGTGCCGACGCCGAGCTTGCGCGCATCGCACAGCGCGACCTGCGCGCGAATCGCGCCGGTTTCCTTCAGCCGCTGCACGCGCTTCCAGCACGGCGTCTGCGACAGGTTCACGCGCTGGGCCAGCTCCGCGATCGGCAGCGTGGCATCCGTCTGCAGCAGCTCCAGCAGCTTGCGATCGATGGCGTCCATTTCTCCATTCCCTCGTCGATAGAAATTTATTCTATTCATCCTGCCCAACGGGGAACAATATGAAAAGTGTCCGCGCGCGTCGACCAGTGTAAATACCGATCGGCCACGCGCTCGCCGCGCCAAACGAAACAGGCGACGCCACCCGCGAAGGGTGGCGTCGCCTGACATTGCCGAGCGTCGCGGCTTGCCTGCCGCGCGCGGGCCGGCGCTCACACGTCGCCGCCGGCCGTCGCGCCGCTCAATACGCGACCGTCGCGATCTCGCGCACGAAGCTGTCCTGCTCGAGCGCGTCGACGAACGCGACCGCGTAGTCTTCCGCCGAGATCTTGCTGTTGCCTTGCGCGTCGACGATCAGCTTGCCGACACCCGTGCGGAACGTGCCCGTGCGCTCGCCCGGCGCGATCAGCGCGGCCGGCGCGAAGAAGGTCCAGTCGAGATCCGCAACCGTCTTCAGGTAGTCGAGCGCGTCGCGATGCGCGAGCGCAACCGCCTTGTACGCTTCGGGGAAACCTTCGGTGTCGACGAGCTGCTTGCCCGGCGCGACTTCGAGCGAACCGGCGCCGCCCACCACGACGAGCCGCTTCAAACCGGCCTGACGCGTGCCGGCGACCAGCGCCTTCGCGACCGCGACGACCTGCGCCGCATCTTCCTGCTTCGGGCCGTACGCGCTTGCGACGACGTCATGCCCCGGCAGCGCGGCCGCGATGCTGGCCGCGTCGAACAGGTCGGCCGCCTTCGCGGTGATGCCGTCGCCGGATGCGCCCGGATGGCGCGACAGCGCGGTGACGCGGTGGCCGCGCCGCACGGCTTCCGCCGCGATGCGCGAGCCGATCATGCCGGTGGCGCCGAACAGCGCGATATTCAACGAACGTTGCGTCATGTCGATTCTCCAGAAAAGAAAATATGTAACATAGTTAATTACATATAAGATCGAAAAAAACGGGGCGAAGCCCCCCGTTGCGCCGACCGCCGCGCGTACGCGCCGTCCGGCTTCCTGCCCTGCCTGCCCGCGGTCACCCGCCGGCGTGCGCCGCCCGCTGCGTGCGCTGCTCCCGATCCAGCATGTCGGTCGTCACGTCGACCAGCGTGCGCGTGGCGAGCGACGCTTCCATCGCGCGCTGTGCGTCGCCGATATAGCCGGTCAGCGCGCCCTGGATGTGCCGCCCGACGAGACACGCCGGATTCGGCGCCTCGCGGTGCAGCGCGAACAGTTGCGCATCGTCGACCGCGCGATACACGTCGAGCAGCGTGATCTCGCCGGGCTCGCGCGCCAGCAGCGCGCCGCCGCCCGCGCCGAGCTGCGACGTGGTCAGCCCTGCTGCCGCCAGCATCGACAGCAGCCGGCGAATCAGCGCCGGATTCGTATTCACGCTGCCCGCGATGACGTCGGACGACAACGGCACGCCTTCCTGCATCGACAGCAAGGCGAGCACGTGAACGGCAAACGCGAACCGGCTGCTGGTATTCATTCCTGACTCACTCGGCGACGCCGGCCCGACCCGCGACCGGCGACATGTGTAACCATGATAATTACACTTGGCGGATCGTGCAAGCCCGCGTCATTCGCCGCTCGCGGGTTTCGCCCCGGCGGCGCTCTGCTGGCTCCACTGCTGGAGTTTCTTGCCGGCTTCGGCGATCTTCGCGCCCGCTTCGGAAGCCGCATGCGCGACGACCGCGGACGCCGCCGCGTCGATCTGCGCCTGCGCAGCCGACGCGAGGCCGCTCGCGGACAACGGCGGCACGGCCGACGCCGCGGACGCGATGCCGGCCTTCGCCGCGTTGATCTGTTGATTGACGGTGCTCGCCACCTGGTCGAGCGCCTTGGCCGCGTTGTTGGCGGCATCGGCGGCCGCGCTCGCGGCCGTATCGGGTTGCGCGGCCGACGTGCCGGACTTCTCGCAGCCCGCGAGCAACAGCAGCGCACCGGCGGCCACGGCCGCCAGCACGGACCCGGGCACGCGACGCGCCCGCGATGTCTTCATGTTCATCAGCAATCTCCGGCCGCGCGCGGCGCGACCTCGTGGTTGGACCGGTGTCGATGATACCGCCTGTGGAACAGGCCCAATGACGACCCGTTGTTAAAAATGCCTTTCAATTTCGGATTCGTCTGATTCAATCGCAGGCGCCACGCCTCTAAAGTGGGCACGCCTCAATTCACTTCGTACGTGCCCCCCTTTTTCTTCGTCATGGCTTTCCTCATCGATTGGTTCATCGTCCTGGCCGCGCTGCTTGCCGCCACCCTGTTCCTCTGCCTGCGCGCGCCGTCGGCGCGCCGTCTCGCCGAATCGGGGCGCCCGCGCCGCATCGCGTCCGCGCGCCTGCTCACCCAGGCCGTGATCGGTTTCTGGACGGCCGCGCTGATCGTCGCGCGAGGCATTCTCGGCGCCGATGGCGACGGCCAGTCGCTCGCGGGCTTCGCGGCGCTCGCAGTCGCCGCGATCGGGCTGTCGGCCGTCGCCCTCTACTGGTCGGCGTGCGCGCTGCGGCTGCGCCGGCCGCCCGTGCTGTTCGCGCGCCACTGACGCGCCAGATCGGTGCGTGAGCGGCGCACGCCGCGCACCGCTTCATTCGGCGTACGCACCAATTTCGTCATAATCGCACCACAAACGCGCATCCGGCGAACCGATCGGCGGCCGGCGGCCACGCCCCGATCCCGTGCACGATTCACCGGCATGCCGCATCGCACGGTACCCGGGCACCAATTTCACGCAGTCATTCACCAGCTTGGCTCGATACTTGCATTCCTCGCCCGTTTTTTGCGCAAGGAAGCCACGGCATGGATGGTCTGAAATCCGGCGTCGACACACTGTTCCTGTTGATCGGCGCCGTCATGGTGCTCGCGATGCACGCGGGCTTCGCCTTTCTCGAACTCGGCACGGTCCGCAAGAAGAACCAGGTCAACGCGCTCGTGAAGATCCTGGTCGACTTCTCGGTGTCGACGCTCGCGTATTTCCTCGTCGGCTACACGATCGCGTACGGCGTCGAATTCTTCGACGACATCGGCTCGCTGTCTCAGCACAACGGCTACGCGCTCGTGCGGTTCTTCTTCCTGCTGACGTTCGCCGCGGCGATCCCGGCGATCGTGTCCGGCGGCATCGCGGAGCGCGCGAAGTTCAATCCGCAGCTCGTCGCGACGCTGATCATCGTCGGCTTCATCTATCCGTTCTTCGAAGGGATCGCGTGGAACGAGCGCTTCGGCGTGCAGGCCTGGCTCGCGCACGCGTTCGGTGCGCCGTTCCACGACTTCGCGGGCTCGGTCGTCGTGCATGCGTTCGGCGGCTGGGTCGCGCTGCCGGCCGTGCTGCTGCTCGGCGCGCGCCACGGCCGCTATGCGAAGGACGGGCGGATCGCCGCGCACCCGCCGTCGAACATCCCGTTCCTCGCGCTCGGCGCATGGGTGCTCGCGGTCGGCTGGTTCGGCTTCAACGTGATGAGCGCGCAGACGCTCGACAAGATCAGCGGCCTCGTCGCGGTGAACTCGCTGATGGCGATGGTCGGCGGCACGCTCGCGGCGTGGGTGGCCGGCCGCAACGACCCGGGCTTCACGTACAACGGGCCGCTCGCGGGCCTCGTCGCGGTCTGCGCGGGCTCCGACGTGATGCACCCGATCGGCGCGCTGGTCACGGGCGCCGCGGCCGGTGCGCTGTTCGTCGCGATGTTCACCTGCGTGCAGAACCGCTGGCGCATCGACGACGTGCTCGGCGTCTGGCCGCTGCACGGAATGTGCGGCGCGCTCGGCGGCCTCGCGGCCGGCGTGTTCGGGCTGCCCGCGCTCGGCGGTCTCGGCGGCGTGTCGTTCCTGTCGCAGCTCGTCGGCACGCTCGGCGGCATCGCGATCGCGACCGCGGGCGGCACGCTCGTCTACGGCGCGCTGAAGGCGACCGTCGGCCTGCGTCTCGATCGCGAAGCGGAATTCGACGGCGCCGACCTGTCGATCCACCGCATCTCGGCCACGCCCGAGCGCGATTGACCTGCCGACGCACACTCGACGCGCCATTACGTTTTCGATTCAAAAAACTTTCATCTAGCGTCCTTACACTTCCGTCCAGTTTTCAATACGCCTTCGCGAAGCTTGTCGCCCGCGCTTCGCGAAGGCCATTCTTCCAACAACCGAAACTGGACTCCACATGCCCGCGTTGCCCAATGCTTCCCGTCGTCAGGCCCTGAAGATCCTCGCCGGCGCGCCGATGCTTCCCCTTTCCGGCCTCGCGCTGCCGGCCCTGCTGACGGGTTGCGGCGGCGACGACGATCCCGCGTCGACGCCGGTCGCCGCCGCCTATACGTCGGCGGCCTTCTCGGCGATGGCCGCGCCGACGCTCGACAACGCGGCCGCGATGGCGACGACGACGGTCGGCTCGACGCTGTCGGTGTCGTTCTCGGACGGCTCGTCGCGCAACTTCAAGCTCGCGTACAAGCCGTTCTTCGTGACGGGCGACATGGTGCCGGACGGCAAGGGCGGCACGACGCTCGCGGGCGGCTACTACGACATCAACAACCAGCCGATCATCGATCGCTCGGTGGCCGGCAAGGAGCGCCAGTTCTATTCCGACTGCCCGGATGGCAGCTCGCTGCTGACGCTGAAGAACGCGAACGTGCCCGGCGTGAAGGGCAACACGGTGTTCGCGGTCGTGCAGTTCGAATACACGACGCGCGACCAGGCGAGCGCGTCGCAGTACGGCCAGCTGCCGTCGCCGATCGCCGTGCTCACGCTCGACCAGGACCCGGCTACCGGCGCGCTGAAGCTCGTGAAGTATCACAACGTCGACACGTCGAGCGCACACGGCCTGTGGATCACGTGCGGCGCGAGCCTGTCGCCGTGGGGCACGCACCTGTCGAGCGAGGAATACGAGCCGGACGCGACGAAGGCCGCGACCGACGCGCAGTTCAAGGCGTTCAGCAAGAACACGTTCGGCGACGAGACGAAGGCGAACCCCTATCACTACGGTCACCTGCCCGAGATCACCGTGAATCCGGACGGCACGGGCACCGTGAAGAAGCACTACTGCCTCGGCCGCATCTCGCACGAGCTGATCCAGGTGATGCCGGACCAGCGCACCGTGATGATGGGCGACGACGCGACCAACGGCGGCCTGTTCATGTTCGTCGCCGACAAGGCGGCCGACCTGTCGGCCGGCACGCTGTACGTCGCGAAGTGGACGCAGACGTCGTCGGCCGGCGCCGGCACCGCGACGCTCACGTGGATCAGGATCGGCCACGCGACTAGCAGCGAGATCGAAGCGCTCGCGAACACGCTGAAGGCGTCGGACATCATGGACCTGGTGACCGTCGACCCGAACGATGCGAGCTACACGAAAATCCACTTCGGCGGCAAGTTCAACTGGATGCGCGTGAAGCCGGGGATGGAAAAGGCGGCCGCGTTCCTCGAGACGCACCGCTACGCGGCGCTGCTCGGCGGCAGCATGGCGTTCACGAAGCTCGAAGGCACGACCGTGAACGCGAAGGACAAGATCGTCTACACGGCGATGTCGCGGATCGAGACGTCGATGGTCAAGGGCAACACGGTGTCGCGCGACGTCGCGCTCGACAAGAAGATCGCCGCGGGCGCCGTCTACGCGCTGAACCTGAAGGCGGGCCAGCGCGACACGACGGGCGGCGCGATCGACAGCGAATGGGTACCGGTGGACATGGGGGCGCCGGCCGCGCTGGTCGGCGAGGATCTCGCCGCGGCCGACGCGCTCGGCAACCTCGCGAACCCGGACAAGATCGCGAATCCGGACAACCTGAAGTTCTCCGAAAAGCTGCGCACCCTGTTCATCGGTGAAGACTCGGGCATGCACGTGAACAACTTCCTGTGGGCCTACAACGTCGACACGAAGTCGCTCGCGCGCGTGCTGTCGTGCCCGGCCGGCGCCGAATCGACGGGCCTGCACGCGGTCGACGAGATCAACGGCTGGACCTACATCATGAGCAACTTCCAGCACGCGGGCGATTGGGAATCGCCGCTGCACGACAAGGTCAAGCCGACGCTCGACCCGCTCGTGCGCGCGAACTACAAGGACCGCTTCGGCGCCAGCGTCGGTTACCTGACGGCCGAGCAGACCAGCATCAAGCTCGCGAAGGGCTGACCGGCGCGCGACGGGACGTTGCGCGTTGCAGGGCGCCCTGACCGGGCGTCCCTGACCGGGCGTCCCTAACCGGGCGTCCGTGACCCGGCCTCCCGGCCGGGCGTTCTTTCTTCGATCACCGTTCATTCGTCGGCGCTCCACGCCGTTTCATGCGCGATGCCCACTGCGGGCATCGCGCTTTTTTTTGCGTGAAGCGAGCGCGAGCGCGGCGCACATTGCGCGTGCAGGCGGGCGCGATGCGACCGTGGACAAGCGTTTGCGACGATCGGAGGATAATACGGGCCTGACGCGTCCGGGCGGACGGTCGGAAAGACAGGCAAAAAAAAGCGCCACGGAGACCGTGGCGCTAAAAAAGTTCTAGCCATTCCGAGGGCCGTGCTAGAACCTGAGAGACTGCGCGAAACATCGTTGCCGGTTAAACTCTTGAAACGATGTTTCGAAAACGTGAGACATTCTTTCCGTTTCCGCCCGACAAGTCAAGCGGTATTTGCACCGGTTCATGCACTTTCCGGCAACGCTCATTTGAGCGTTTTCCTAATAAACCAAGGGTGAACCCGTAAAATCTCATACAATGACCGGTTCTCCCGCGGAACATGCATCCTTTGACAATAGTCCTACAATACCAACAAAATTGAAATCGAGTTTCGGAATTAGAGAGAATCCCTCGTGTCGACACCTGTAACCTCTCCCGCGTCGCGGGACCGTGAATCGTCGCCCGACGAGATCACCGCCCTCGCCCGCGGCCTCGCCGTGCTGCGCCGCATCGCGGCTGCCGACGCGCCCGTCAGCAACCGCGAGCTGACCGAATTGACCGGCATCCCGAAGCCGACCGTCTCGCGCATCACCGCGACGCTCGTCAGCGCCGGCTTCCTGTTTCAGTTGCCCGACAGCGAGCGCTTCGTGCTCACCGCGTCGGTGCTCGAACTGAGCCACGGCTTCCTGCGCAACTTCGACATCCGCGCGCGTTCGCGGCCGTTCATGATCGAGCTGGCCGAACGCACGTCGCTGTCCGTGCACCTCGCGGTGCGCGACCGGCTCGACATGGTCGCGATCGACGTGATCCGCCCGCGCTCGGCCGTGCTCGTCACGCGCCTCGAGATCGGCTCGCGGATGGACATCGCGCGCACGGCCGTGGGCCGCGCGTATCTGGCCGCGCTCGAGGACGACGAGCGCCGCCTGCTGCTCGAGTCGCTGCGCACCACCGCCGGCGACGACTGGCCGCACGTGTCCGCCCGCCTGACGCCCGCGCTCGACGAAGCGATGCGCGACGGCCATGCGATCGCGATCGGCGAATGGCGCGAGGGGCTGAACGCGGTCGCGGCCGGTTTCGTCGGCCCGTCGGGTCAGCGCTATTCGGTGAATTGCGGCGGCGCGTCGCACCAGTGTCCGCCCGAATGGCTGCGGGAACACGTCGTGCCCGCGCTGCAGGAATGCATCGCGAAAATCACGCGCGAGATCGGCGGCGCGCCGGCCCGGCGCGTCGGCGTGTAATCGTTTCGTCATCGCCGTGTCGCGTTCTGTAACGACCGTAACCCGTTGAAAGATAGACCGCTGGACTGTAACGGGGACGGCACGTAGGATCATGCCCATCGTCGCGCCGCACTCGCGGTGCGCACCGCTCTTTCCCGTGCGGATCGGCGGGGCCCCGGACCGAGCCGGGCCGCCCCGTCGCGTCTTCCGCACGCCCACGCGCAGCCGAGCAGCCCGATTTCCGGCCCGCCGCGCCGTCTTCCTGACAGAACACGATGGATAACGAACAAAAGCCCACGCCCCCTTCGAAAGACCCCGCGCCCGCCGCCGCCCGGCGCCCGCGCCGCACGTTGCTGATCGGCACCGTGGCGGCCGTCGTCATCGGCGGCCTGCTGTGGTGGCACCCGTGGAACCGCACGCCGGCGGCAGGCAGCACGGCGAAAGGCATGGGCGCCAGCGCCGCGGGCGGCCATCGCGGCCGCGGCGGCCCCGCCGCGATGGCGAACGTTCCGCAGCCGGTGCAGGTCGCCACCGCGACGCAGGGCGAGATGCCGATCGTGCTGTCCGCGCTCGGCACCGTCACGCCGCTCGCGAACGTGACGGTCAAGACGCAACTGTCGGGCTACCTGCAATCGGTGTCGTTCCAGGAAGGCCAGATCGTCAAGAAAGGCGACGTGCTCGCGCAGATCGACCCGCGCCCGTATCAGGTCGCGCTCGAGAACGCCGAAGGCACGCATGCGCGCGACGCGGCGCTGCTCGCGACGGCCCGCCTCGACCTGAAGCGCTACCAGACGCTGCTGTCGCAGGATTCGATCGCGTCGCAAACCGTCGATACGCAGGCGTCGCTCGTCAAGCAGTACGAAGGCGCGGTGAAGACCGACCAGGCCGCGATCGATTCCGCGAAACTCAACCTGACGTATGCGCGCATCACGGCGCCGGTCTCGGGCCGCGTCGGCCTGCGCCAGGTCGACCCCGGCAACTACGTGACGCCGGGGGACACCAACGGCATCGTCGTGATCACGCAATTGCAGCCGATGAGCGTGATCTTCACGACGTCGGAAGACAACCTGCCGCAGATCCTCAAGCAGATGAACGCGGGCCGGAAGCTGTCGGTCACCGCCTACAACCGCAACAACACGGTGCCGCTCGAAACGGGCTCGCTCGCGACGCTCGACAACCAGATCGACACGAGCACCGGCACGGTCAAGCTGCGCGCGAATTTCGACAACAAGGAAGGCATGCTGTTCCCGAATCAGTTCGTGAACACGCGGCTGCTCGTCGACGTGCTGCGCAACGCGATCATCGTGCCGACCTCCGCCGTGCTGACGGGCTCGATCGGCCAGTTCGTCTACGTCGTGAAACCCGACAACACGGTGACGGTGCGCAAGGTCACGGTCGGGCCGGTCGACGGCGAACGCACGAGCATCGTCAGCGGCGTGGCGCTCGGCGAACGCGTGGTGACCGACGGCTCGGACCGCCTGCGCGAAGGCTCGAAGATCTCGATTCCGGCCGACAAGCCGAAAGGCGCGTCGGGCGCGCGCGGCGCCGGCGCGGCGTCGGGCGCATCGGCTGCGTCCGGTGCAGCCGGCCATCGCGGCGGACACAAGCACGGCGCGTCGCAGGCAGCGGCCCCCGCGGCCCAGTAACGCGCGGGCCGCTCGATGAATCCATCCCGCCTCTTCATTCTCCGGCCGGTCGGCACCGCCCTCCTGATGGCGGCGATCATGCTGGCCGGCCTCGTGGCGCTGCGCTTCCTGCCGCTCGCCGCGCTGCCCGAGGTCGACTACCCGACGATCCAGGTCCAGACCTTCTACCCGGGCGCGAGCCCGGAAGTGATGACGTCGTCGGTCACCGCGCCGCTCGAACGCCAGTTCGGGCAGATGCCGTCGCTGAACCAGATGTCGTCGCAAAGCTCGGCCGGCGCGTCGGTGATCACGCTGCAGTTCTCGCTCGACCTGCCGCTCGACATCGCCGAACAGGAAGTGCAGGCCGCGATCAACGCGGCCGGCAACCTGCTGCCGTCCGATCTCCCTGCCCCGCCGATCTACGCGAAGGTGAACCCGGCCGATGCGCCGGTGCTCACGCTCGCCGTCAAGTCGAAGACGCTGCCGCTCACGCAGGTGCAGGACCTCGCCGACACGCGCCTCGCGATGAAGATCTCGCAGATCGCCGGCGTCGGCCTCGTGAGCCTGTCGGGCGGCAACCGGCCGGCCGTGCGGATCCAGGCGAACCCGACCGCGCTCGCGCAGTACGGGATGAACCTCGACGACCTGCGCACGACGATCTCGAACCTGAACGTCAACACGCCGAAGGGCAACTTCGACGGCCCGACGCGCGCATACACGATCAACGCGAACGACCAGTTGACGAGCGCCGACCAGTACAACAGCGCGGTCGTCGCGTACAAGAACGGCCGCCCGGTGATGCTGACCGACGTCGCGACGGTCGTCGCCGGCTCGGAGAACACCAAGCTCGGCGCGTGGGTGAATGCGGACCCGGCGATCATCCTGAACGTGCAGCGCCAGCCGGGCGCGAACGTGATCGCGACCGTCGACGCGATCAAGGCGCAGTTGCCGAAGCTGCAGGAGACGCTGCCGGCCGCGCTCGACGTCGAGATCGTCACCGACCGCACGACGATGATCCGCGCGGCCGTGCGCGACGTGCAGTTCGAGCTGCTGCTCGCGGTCGCGCTCGTCGTGCTGGTGATGTACCTGTTCCTCGCGAACGTCTACGCGACGATCATCCCGAGCCTGTCGGTGCCGCTGTCGCTGATCGGCACGCTCGCGGTGATGTACATGGCCGGCTTCTCGCTGAACAACCTGTCGCTGATGGCGCTCACGATCGCGACCGGCTTCGTCGTCGACGACGCGATCGTGATGATCGAGAACATTGCGCGCTACGTCGAGGAAGGCGAATCGGGGCTCGAGGCCGCGCTGAAGGGCTCGCGCCAGATCGGCTTCACGATCATCTCGCTGACGGTCTCGCTGATCGCGGTGCTGATCCCGCTGCTGTTCATGGGCGACGTGGTCGGGCGCCTCTTCCACGAATTCGCGATCACGCTCGCGGTGACGATCGTGATCTCGGCGATCGTGTCGCTCACGCTCGTGCCGATGATGTGCGCGAAGCTGCTGCGCCATTCGCCGCCGCCCGAGAGCCACCGCTTCGAGGCACGCGTGCATCGCGCGATCGACTGGGTGATCGCGCGCTACGCGGTCGCGCTCGAATGGGTGCTGAACCGCCAGCGCTCGACGCTCGTCGTCGCGCTGCTGACGCTCGGGCTGACCGCGCTGCTCTATGTGTTCGTGCCGAAGGGCTTCTTCCCCGCGCAGGACACCGGCGTGATCCAGGCGATCACGCAGGCGCCGCAGTCGATCTCGTACGGCGCGATGGCCGAACGCCAGCAGGCGCTCGCGGCCGAGATCCTGAAGGACCCGAACGTCGCCAGCCTCACGTCGTTCATCGGCGTCGACGGCAGCAACATCACGCTGAACAGCGGGCGGATGCTGATCAACCTGAAGGCGCGCGACGAACGCGGCGAAACGGCCGCGCAGATCATCCGCGGCCTGCAGCAGCGCGTCGCGAACGTCACCGGCATTTCGCTGTTCATGCAGCCGGTGCAGGACCTGACGATCGACTCGACGGTCAGCCCGACGCAATACCAGTTCATGCTGACGAGCCCGAATTCGGAAGAATTCGCGACCTGGGTGCCGAAACTCGTCGCGCGGCTGCAGCAGGAGCCGTCGCTCGCCGACGTCGCGACCGACCTGCAGAGCAACGGCCAGTCGGTGTACATCGAGATCGACCGCGCGAGCGCCGCGCGCTTCGGCATCACGCCGGCGACCGTCGACAACGCGCTGTACGACGCGTTCGGCCAGCGCATCGTGTCGACGATCTTCACGCAGTCGAACCAGTACCGCGTGATTCTCGAATCGGAGCCGAAGGAGCAGCACTACGCGCAATCGCTGAACGACATCTACCTGCCGTCGGCGGGCGGCGGCCAGGTGCCGCTGTCGTCGATCGCGTCGTTCCACGAGCGGCCGTCGCCGCTGCTGGTCGCGCACCTGTCGCAGTTCCCGTCGACGACGATCTCGTTCAACCTCGCGCCGGGCGCGTCGCTCGGCGAAGCGGTCAAGGCGATCGAGGCCGCCGAGAAGGACATCGGCCTGCCCGGCTCGTTCCAGACGCGCTTCCAGGGCGCGGCGCTCGCGTTCCAGGCGTCGCTGTCGAACCAGCTGTTCCTGATCCTCGCGGCGGTCGTCACGATGTACATCGTGCTCGGCGTGCTGTACGAGAGCTACATCCACCCGATCACGATCCTGTCGACGCTGCCGTCGGCCGGCGTCGGCGCGCTGCTCGCGCTGATGATCACCGGGCACGACCTCGACATCATCGGGATCATCGGCATCGTGCTGCTGATCGGCATCGTCAAGAAGAACGCGATCATGATGATCGACTTCGCGCTCGAGGCCGAACGCGTCGAAGGCAAGCCGCCGCGCGAGGCGATCTACCAGGCGTGCCTGCTACGCTTCCGGCCGATCCTGATGACGACGCTCGCCGCGCTGCTCGGCGCGGTGCCGCTGATCGTCGGCTCCGGCGCGGGCTCCGAGCTGCGCCAGCCGCTCGGGATCGCGATCGCCGGCGGCCTGATCGTGTCGCAGGTGCTGACGCTGTTCACGACGCCCGTGATCTACCTCGGCTTCGACTCGCTCGCGCGCCGCATGCGCGGCTGGTTCGAACGCCACGGCCCCGACGCCGGCACGCGCACGGACGTGTAAGCGATGAACCTGTCGCGTCCCTTCATCACCCGCCCCGTCGCGACGACGCTGCTCGCGCTCGGCGTCGCGCTCGCGGGCCTGTTCGCGTTCATCAAGCTGCCGGTGTCGCCGCTGCCGCAGGTCGACTTCCCGACGATCTCGGTGCAGGCGTCGCTGCCGGGCGCGAGCCCGGAGACGGTCGCGACCAGCGTGGCGAGCCCGCTCGAGCGGCACCTCGGCTCGATCGCGGACGTCTCCGAAATGACGTCGACGAGCACGGTCGGCAATGCGCGGATCATCCTGCAGTTCGGCCTGAACCGCGACATCGACGGCGCCGCGCGCGACGTGCAGGCCGCGATCAACGCGGCGCGCGCCGACCTGCCCGCCGCGCTGAAGAGCAACCCGACCTACCGCAAGGTCAACCCGGCCGATTCGCCGATCATGGTCGTGTCGCTGACCTCGGAGACGGCGTCGCCGGCGAAGGTGTACGACGCCGCGTCGACGGTGCTGCAGCAGTCGCTGTCGCAGATCGACGGGATCGGCCAGGTCTCCGTGAGCGGCTCCGCGAACCCGGCCGTACGCGTCGAGCTCGAACCGCAATCGCTGTTCCACTACGGGATCGGCCTCGAGGACGTGCGCGCGGCGCTGGCCTCCGCGAACGCCAACGCGCCGAAGGGCGCGATCGAGTTCGGCCCGCAGCGCTTCCAGCTCTACACGAACGACCAGGCGTCCCAGGCGTCGCAGTACCGCGACCTCGTGGTCGCCTACCGCAACGGCTCGGCCGTGCGGCTGTCCGACCTGTCCGACGTCGTCGATTCGGTCGAGGACCTGCGCAACCTCGGTTTGTCGAACGGCAAGCGCGCGGTGCTCGTGATCCTCTACCGCTCGCCCGGTGCGAACATCATCGAGACGATCGACCGCGTGCGCGCGGCGCTGCCGCAGCTCACCGCGTCGCTGCCCGCCGACATCACGGTCACGCCGGTGCTCGACCGCTCGACCACCATCCGCGCGTCGCTGAGGGACACCGAGCACACGCTGCTGATCGCCATCAGCCTCGTCGTGATGGTCGTGTTCCTGTTCCTGCGCAACTGGCGCGCGACGCTGATCCCGAGCGTCGCGGTGCCGATCTCGATCGTCGGCACGTTCGGCGCGATGTACCTGCTCGGCTTCTCGATCGACAACCTGTCGCTGATGGCGCTGATCGTCGCGACCGGCTTCGTCGTCGACGATGCGATCGTCGTGCTCGAGAACATCTCGCGGCACATCGAGAACGGCAAGTCGCGGATGCAGGCCGCGTTCGACGGCGCGCGCGAAGTCGGCTTCACGGTGCTGTCGATGAGCATCTCGCTCGTCGCGGTGTTCCTGCCGATCCTGCTGATGGGCGGGATCGTCGGGCGCCTGTTCCGCGAGTTCGCGCTGACGCTGTCGCTCGCGATCGCCGTGTCGCTCGCGGTGTCGCTCACGCTCACGCCGATGATGTGCGCGCGCCTGCTGCCCGACCGGCACAACCCGCAACGCGAGGGCCGCTTCGGGCGCTTCCTCGAACGCGGCTTCGCGCGCATGCAGCGCGGCTACGAGCGCTCGCTGTCGTGGGCGCTGCGCCGGCCGCTGTTGATCCTGCTGACGCTGTTCGCGACGATCGGGCTGAACGTCTACCTGTACGTCGTCGTGCCGAAGGGCTTCTTCCCGCAGCAGGACACCGGGCTGATGATCGGCGGCATCCAGGCCGACCAGTCGACGTCGTTCCAGGCGATGAAACTGAAGTTCTCCGAGATGATGCGGATCGTGCAGGGCAACCCGAACGTGAAGAGCGTCGCGGGCTTCACCGGCGGCACGCAGACCAACTCGGGCTTCATGTTCGTCACGCTCAAGGACCGCACCGAGCGCAAGCTGTCGGCCGACCAGGTGATCCAGCAGTTGCGCCCGCGGCTGGCGGACGTCGCGGGCGCGCGCACGTTCCTGCAGGCGGCGCAGGACATCCGCGTCGGCGGCCGGCAGAGCAACGCGCAGTACCAGTTCACGCTGCTCGGCGATTCGAGCGCCGACCTGTACAAGTGGGGGCCGATCCTGACCGAGGCGCTGCAGAAGCGCCCCGAGCTGACCGACGTGAACTCCGACCAGCAACAAGGCGGCCTCGAGGCGATGGTGACGATCGACCGCGCGACGGCCGCGCGGTTCGGCATCAAGCCCGCGCAGATCGACAACACGCTGTACGACGCGTTCGGCCAGCGGCAGGTCTCGACGATCTACAACCCGCTGAACCAGTACCACGTCGTGATGGAAGTTGCGCCGAAATACTGGCAGAGCCCGGAGATGCTGAACCAGGTGTGGATCAGCACGTCGGGCGGCAGCGCGAACGGCTCGCAGACCACCAACGCGGCCGCGGGCACCTTCGTCGCGACCTCGGCCGGCACGTCGAGCGCCGGCACGGCCGCGCAGAGCGCCGCGGCGATCGCGTCCGACTCCGCGCGCAACCAGGCGCTCAACGCGATCGCGGCGAGCGGCAAGTCGAGCGCGTCGTCGGGCGCGTCGGTGTCGACGTCGAAATCGACGATGATCCCGCTGTCGGCGATCGCGACGTTCGGGCCGAGCACGACGCCGCTGTCGGTCAACCACCAGGGGCTGTTCGTCGCGACGACGATCTCGTTCAACCTGCCGCCCGGCGTGTCGCTGTCGCAGGCGACGCAGATCATCTATCAGACGATGGCGGAGGTCGGCGTGCCGCCGACGATCGTCGGCAGCTTCCAGGGCACCGCGCAGGCGTTCCAGCAGTCGATGAACGATCAGCCGATCCTGATCCTCGCCGCGCTGCTGGCCGTCTACATCGTGCTCGGGATCCTGTACGAGAGCTACATCCACCCGATCACGATCCTGTCGACGCTGCCGTCGGCCGGCGTCGGCGCGCTGCTCGCGCTGCTGCTGTTCAAGACCGAGTTCAGCATCATCGCGCTGATCGGCGTGATCCTGCTGATCGGCATCGTGAAGAAGAACGCGATCATGATGGTCGACTTCGCGATCGACCAGACGCGCAACAACGGGAAGTCGTCGTTCGACGCGATCCACGAGGCGTGCCTGCTGCGCTTCCGTCCGATCATGATGACGACGATGGCGGCGCTGCTCGGCGCGCTGCCGCTCGCGTTCGGCAGCGGCGACGGCGCCGAGCTGCGCGCGCCGCTCGGGATCGCAATCGCCGGCGGCCTGATCATGTCGCAGGTGCTGACGCTCTATACGACGCCGGTCGTCTACCTGTACATGGACCGGCTGCGCGTGTGGGCCGAGAAGCGGCGCAATCGCCGCGGCAACAGCGGCGGGCCGGCCGTCGCCGGCGAGTGACGAAAGCGGCCGCCCTCGGGCGGCCGTCTTTTGCGCTTGATTGCCGGGTTTGATTGCCGGGTTTGATTGCAGGACTTGGTGGCCGGACGTGGTGGCCGGACTTGTTTGCCGGCCGCGATCGGCTATCGTGTATCCATGCCCACCTCGTTCCCGTCCCGGAATCTCGCCATGAACGTCCAGCTCAACCATACGATCGTCTGGTGCCGCGACAAGCATGCGTCGAGCCGCTTCCTCACCGAGTTGCTGGAATTGCCGCCGCCGACGCCGTTCGGCGCGATGCTGGTCGTCGCGCTCGACAACGGCGTGTCGCTCGATTTTTACGAACAGGCGGGGGAGATCCGGTCGCAGCATTACGCGTTCCTGATCGACGAAGCCGGCTTCGATCGCGTGCTCGCGCGCATCCGCGAACGCGGGTTGCCGCACTGGGCCGATCCGGCGAAGCGGCAAGCCGACGACATCTACCGCCACAACGGCGGACGCGGCGTGTACTTCGACGATCCGGACGGCCACTTTCTCGAAGTGATGACGCAGCCGTATGCGCTGAACGGTTAGTGGAAGAAGGCCGGCATCGCGCCGGCCACGGGACGGCGGGGCTCGCAACCGCACTGCTTCATGCGAACGCGCGGCCTGTGCCTGCGCCCCATCCGGCCCGCACTTCGCGGCGGCGCGACGGATGGCGCTTCATCAGGCAGGCCCTTACTCGGCAGCCTCGGCCGTCTTGCGCGGCCGCCGCGCGCGCGGCGCCGCCTTGCGGGCCGGCTTCTTCGGCTTGGCCGGGGCCGGCGCGTCGGCGACCGCCGCGACCGGTTCGGCGTGTACGGGAGCATCGTGCGCGGGCTCCCCGACAGCATCGCCGCCGGTTTCACCGCGTGCCGGCGCCGCGCCGGCGGCTCGCCCGTCGTCATGTTCCGCGTCGCGATGCATCGCTTCGGCATGCTTGCCGCCGCCGTGCTTCGCGTCGCCCCGCGGGGCGTCGCCTTCCTGCACCGCCGCCTGCCGGCCGACGCTCTTGCCGTCGCCGCCCTTCTTCGTACCGGCCTTCTTCGCGGGGGTCTTGCGAGCACGCTTGCGTGCGGTCTTCGCATCATCGTGCCCGCCCGCCGGTTCGCCGTGCACGGCCGCGGCTTCGCCGACGGTCACATCGGCTTCGTCCGCTTCGGTGAATTCGACCGCCGTCTCGACCGGCTCGTTCTCCTGCACGAACGGCGTGCCGAACGACTCGCCGAATGGCGCGCCGAACGGCTCGCCAACCGGCTCGCCGTGCCGCCCGCGTCCGCGGTGATGGCGCGGCTCGCGCTCGGCCTGCACCGGCTCCGCCGGGCGCCGGCCGTGCCGGGCCGGTGCGTGGTCGGCCGCCGCGGCGTGCTCCGCGGCCGACTGGCGGGCCCGCGACACGAACGCGCCCGACTTGTCGTCGCGCCCCACTTCGAGCAGGCCGCGCGCCTGCGCCTCGTCGAGCAGGTTGCCGAACGCGCGGAACCCGTAATACGACTCGTTGAAATCCGGCTTGCGGCGCTTGATCGCGCTCTTGAGCACCGACGCCCAGATCTTGCCGACGTCGTCGCGCTCCGACGCGAGCGCGTCGAACGTCTCGACCGCCAGCGCGATCGCCTCGGCCTTGCGCGCCTCCATGTCGTGCTTGCGCGACGGCTCGTCGGGCCGCTTCGCGCCGCCGTTGCCCGCGCGCTGCTGCTGTTCGCGCTTCGCGAGCGCACGCTGCTGCTCGCGCACCAGATCGTCGTAGAAGATGAATTCGTCGCAGTTCGCGACCAGCAGGTCCGACGTCGATTTCTTCACGCCGACGCCGATCACCTTCTTCGCGTTCTCGCGCAGCTTCGACACGAGCGGGGAAAAATCCGAATCGCCGCTGATGATCACGAACGTATCGACGTGCGACTTCGTGTAGCAGAGGTCGAGCGCGTCCACGACGAGCCGGATGTCGGCCGAATTCTTGCCCGACTGGCGCACGTGCGGAATCTCGATCAGCTCGAAGCTCGCCTCGTGCATCGACGCCTTGAAGCCCTTGTAGCGATCCCAGTCGCAATAGGCCTTCTTCACGACGATGCTGCCTTTCAGCAGCAGGCGCTCCAGCACGGGCTTGATGTCGAATTTCTCGTACTTCGCGTCGCGCACGCCGAGCGCGACGTTCTCGAAGTCGCAGAACACGGCCATGCTGACGTTGTCCAAGGGTAATGCCATGTGTACTCCAACCGGTGGGCCGACGCGTTATTCACGCGTAGCGGCGAAAAATGCATCGCGCACATGATAGCCGGTCGGCGCGTCATTCCCGCATCCGGGTGAATGAATGCACGCCGGCATGCGTCGTGCCGGTACGCCCGTAGCCGGACGCCCGCGCCGGTACGCCCGCGCCGGTACGCCCGCAGCCGGTACGCCCCTTATTACGCCCCCACCGCCGGGCCGATTCGACATTACACTTGAGTTATCGGTCGTCCGTCCCTATCTGCACGGATGACGCATCGAGCAAGGAGCGGTTTCATGACGACGAAGGTACTGCTGATTGGCGCGACCGGACGAACGGGCCAGGCCTGCGCGGATCTGCTGCTCAAGCAGCCGGAGTTCCAGGTCACGGCGCTCGTGCGCCGGCACGGCTATGCGCTGGCGGGCGCGCGGGTCGTCGAGGCCGATCTGACGAACGATTTCTCGCACGCCTTCCAGGGCATCACGCACGTGATCTACGCGGCCGGCTCCGCCGAATCGGAGGGCGCGACCGAAGAGGAGCAGATCGACCGCGACGCGGTCGCCCGCGCGGCCGACTACGCGCTCGCGTTCAACGTGCAGAAGCTCGTGGTCGTCAGTTCGCTGTCCGCGTACCGGCCGGAGCACGGGCCGGACGCGCTGCGCCACTATTCGCAGATGAAGCGCGAAGGCGACGACCGCGTGATCGCGTCGGGCGTCGACTACGTGATCCTGCGCCCGGGCCCGCTCACGGACGATCCGGGCGTCGGCAAGATCGCGCTGACCGACACGTGGCTCGATCCCGCGCCGCCCGTGTCGCGCCAGGACGTTGCATGGGCCGCGATCGAGGCGATCAAGCTCGGCATCTCACGCAAGATCGTCGGCTTCGTCGGCGGCGGCGTGCCGATCGAGCAGGCGCTGCGCGCGTAACGGCAACGGGAGGCCGCGCGCCGCCCGCAGGCCACGCATTCCCGAGCCCGCGGCCCGCACGACGGGCCGTTTTCACGCGCACGGGCAGCCGCCTACTGCTTCGGATGCGCGTCGGCCCACGCCTTCACGGCGGCGAGCGTGTTCTCGACGTGCTTGTCGGGCGACAGGCTCGTGTATTCGTAGAGAACCTTCCCTTCGGGCGAAATCACGTAGGACACGCGGTTCGCCCGGTCGAGCGCCGGCAGCTTCGCATCGTATTCGCGGATGATCTTCGCGTCCGGGTCGGCCGCTACCGGGAACTTGCTGCGGCATTCGCTCACCGAGAACTTCGTCAGCGTGTCGATGTTGTCGGCCGACACGCCGATCACCGTCGCGCCGTAAGCCTTGTAACGGTCGACCGCGTCCGCGAACGCATGCGCCTCGATCGTGCAGCCCTTCGTGAACGCCGCCGGATAGAAGTACAGCACGACCGGCCCCTGCTTCAGCGCGTCCGCGAGCGAGTACGTATACGTCTTGCCGCCCAGCGACGCCTGCGTCGTGAAATCGGGCGCCGCGGCGCCCGGCTTCAGTTGCGCCTGCGCCAGCAGCGCATGGCCGGCCACCAGCGCCGCCATGGCGCCCAGCAACAGTTTTCTCTTCATCTGCGTCCTCATTTCTTATAAAGTCAGCCTCGATGTAGGCCACGTGGGCGTTCGCCTGCCGAACACCGCATCGATGATCCGGACCCGCGGCAGCGCCGCGCGTGGCCGGCCCGTTAAAGATTTCTGACAGTCTGCCGTTATTCCTTCCGGACAACCGGTTCCAGCCCTTCACGTCAGCGAGAAACATGGAAGCCAACAGGAAACAGACGTCACGCAAGGGCTCCTGGCGCAGCGCCTTGCATACGCTGCGCCGCTTCGCTCGGTCGGGCGGCGCGCTGATGCCCGCGCGCGCCGTCGCGCCGCGCCGCGACGACTCCGTGCGCAACTGGCTGGAACAGACGGTCGGCACGGTGGATTTCCTCGCCCATGTCGACCGCGAGCTGCGCTTTCTGTACGTGTCCGACGCGAGCCTGCGCTTCATCGGCTACCACCGCGACTACCTGCATACGCTGACGCTGCGCGACCTGATCGCCGAACAGGATACCCCGGCGCTCGAAGGCCTGCTCGCCCGCGCCGCACGCTCCGGCCAGGTCGAGAAGGCGACGATGTGCATCGTCAAGTCGCTCACCTACCCGCTGGACGTCGAGGTCCGCGCGTTCAAGAGCCGCCACCACGGCGTCGACGGCTTCGCGATCGCGGCATTCGACGTGTCGTCGTGGCGCGCGCTCGAGGCACGCCTGACGTACGAAATGCACCATGACCCGATGACGGGGCTCGACAACCTGTCCGCGCTCGTGCCGGCGCTGATGCGCGCGCAGCAGACCGCCGACGAGGACGGCACCTGCGCCGCGCTGCTGCTGCTCGACCTCGACGACTACCAGCGGATCAACCGCGCGCTCGGCTACGACGCGGGCGACACGCTGCTGCGCGAGACCGCGCAGCGGCTGAAGGCGCTCGTCACGCCGAACGAGCAGCTCGCGCGCGTCGCGAGCGACAAGTTCGCGGTCGTGCTGGGCGCACCGGACCGCACGCAGGCGAGCCATGCCGCCGACGCGCTCGCGCGCCGGCTGCAGGCCGCGGTGCGCGAGCCCTACGTATTCCAGGGGCAGACCGTGCACCTGTCCGCGAGCATCGGCATCGCGCTCTACCCCGACGAACGTGCCGCGCCGCATCGGGCGCAGCATCACAGCCCGCTGCTGCGCCGCGCCGACCACGCGCTCTCGCAGGCGAAGGCCTCGGGCGGCAACGCGCTCGCGTTCCACGCGCCCGTCGACGATCCAGCGGACGCCGAACGGCTCAAGCTCGAAGCCGACCTGTACGACGGCGTGCGCAACGGCGAGTTTTCGCTCCATTTCCAGCCGATCACCCACAGCCAGTCGGGCGCGGTGGTCGGCGTCGAGGCGCTGATCCGCTGGCGCCATCCGGTGCACGGCCTCGTGCCGCCGGCCACCTTCATCCCGCTCGCCGAATCGATCGGCCTGATCAACTACCTCGGCAACTGGGTGCTCAAGGCCGCGTGCATGCAGCTCGTCGCCTGGGACGGCCAGGGGCTCGCGCTGCAATACGTGGCGGTCAACGTGTCGCCGCAGCAGTTCCGCGACCCGCGCTTCACGCAGAGCGTGCGCGAGGCGATCGCGCTGACCGGCATCGACCCGCGCCGTATCGTGCTCGAAATCACCGAAAGCCTGCTGATGCACGATCCCGCGCACGCGAAAATGCTGCTCGAGGAGCTGACCGATCTCGGCATCCGCTTCGCGATCGACGATTTCGGCACCGGCTATTCGAGCCTTGCCTATCTGCAGCGCTTCCCGCTCGCGAAGCTGAAGATCGACCGCAGTTTCGTCGAGAACCTGCTGACGTCGCGCAACGACCGCGCGATCGTGTCGGCGGTGGTCGGCCTCGCGCAGACACTCGATCTCGAGCTCGTCGCCGAGGGCGTCGAGACCGAGGCGCAGCGCGAGCTGCTGACGGAGATGGGCTGCAATCACATCCAGGGCTGGCTCGTCTGCCAGGCGCTGCCGTCCGAGGAGCTCGCGCGGCGCTTCGCGGCGCAGCAGCTGCACCTGCACGCCGCCGCCTGACGCGCGCGGCGAACCGGACGGATCCGTATGTCAATCACCGAACACCTGCCCCGCACCGCGCTGCTCGACAAGCTGTGGGCGCGGATGAACGAACGGGGCGATTTCCCGCTGCTGTCGGAATCGCTGCGCGCGACGATGGCCGCGATGAAGAACGACGATCTCGACTTCACCGCGCTCGTGCGCGTCGTGCTGTCGGATTTCGCACTCACGCAGAAAGTGCTGCGGCTCGCGAACTCCGCGATGTACATGGCGTTCGGCGGCAACATCACCACCGTGACCCGCGCGCTGATGGTGCTCGGCATGGATGCCGTCGGCCATCTCGTGGTCGGGCTCAAGCTCGTCGACCATTTCCATCAGAGCACGCCGCGGCGTATCGACGCGAAGCTGGAGCTGAACCGCGCGCTGCTGTCCGGCTGCGTCGCGCGCAAGCTCACCGAGCGCGCCGAACTGCGCGCGGGCGAGGAAGCCGTCGTCTGCACGCTGATGCGCCAGGTCGGCAAGCTGCTGGTGGTCTGCTATCTCGACAGCGAGTGGGACCGCATCCGCCGCCGCGCGGCCGAACTGAACGGCGACGAATCGGCCGCCTGCACCGACGTGCTCGGCGTCGGCTTCGACGAGATCGGTCTCGAGGCAGCCGCGCGCTGGCGGCTGCCCGACGTGATCCGCGCGGGGATGGCGGACGGCGACCACGCGGCGCACGCCGACGCATTCGACGACGAGGACGGCGACGCCCGCCACGCGGGCCCGGCCGCCGACGACGGCCCGGCAGCGCGCATCCGCTGGCTGCGCGCGGTGAGCCGCTGTTCGACCGACGTCGCCGGCGCGCTCGTCATGCCTGCCAGCGCGCAGCGCGACGCGCGCATCGCGGCGCTCGCGCAGCACTACGGCGCCGAACTCGACATGGAATCCGAGGCGATCGTCGAGATCGCCGAGCGGCTCGCGCGCGAGGAAGCGAGCGACACGGTGATGCGCGAGATCGTCGAGCTGCGCGCGAACGCCGATGCGATCGCGCGCGCGCAGGCCGAACCCGAGGCATGCCTCGAAGCCGGTCTGGCCGACCTGCGTGCGCTGCCGTCCGAGCACGTGCTGACGCCGGTGCTCGCGCTCGCGTCGGAAAGCCTGCTGGCCGGCCTCGCGTTCACGCGCACCGTGATGTTCGTGCGTCACGACGACGGCACGTTCGCCGCGCGCCTGGGCTTCGGCCCCGGCGTCGATACGGCGCTCGACCGGCTGCGCTTCGACGAGCGCTTCGAGCCGGACGTGTTCCATCTCGCGATCACGAACTCGGTCGGCATCTTCATCGAGCAGGCGCGGGAGCCGAAGATGGTGAAGCGCCTGCCCGCGTGGTATCTCGACGCGTTCGACGACACGCGCGCATTCGTGCTGCTGCCCGTACGCGTCGGCGCGACGAGCGTCGCGCTGCTGTACGGCGACTGGGCCGGCGCGCAGCCCGCGCGCAAGATCTCGCAGCAGGAGATGGCCGTACTCAACGAGCTCGCACGCGAGCTGGGGCGGTTCTTCGCCGCGCAGCCGGGCTGACGGCCGGCCCGCCGCTGCCGTTTTCGCTGCCGAAAAGCAAACCGGCCGCATCGGCGGCCGGTTTTTTTACATCGTGCGCGTACGAAACGCTTACTTGAGCGTCACGGGCACGCTGAAGTACTTCTTCGCGAGGTTGTCGATCGTACCGTCGGCCTTCAGTTCCTTCAGCGCCTGATCGAGCGCGGTCTTCAGCGCCGCGTCGTTCTTGCGCAGGCCGAAGCCGACGCCCGAGCCGAGGATCTCGGCGTCGCTGACCGTGCCGCCCGCGAACCCGAAGCCCTGGCCTTGCGGCTTCGTCAGGAAGCCCTTCGAGCCGGCTTCCGAATCCTGGAAGGTCGCGTCGAGACGGCCCGACTTCAGGTCGGCATAGGCCAGATCCTGTGTCTGGTACGGCACGACTTCAACACCGGCCGGCGCCCACTTCTTCTTCGCGTACGCTTCCTGGATCGTGCCCTGCAGCACGCCGACGCGCTTGCCCTTCAGCGCTTGCGGGGTCGGCAGCAGGCCGCTGCCCTGCTTCGCGATCAGCTGGTTCGGAATCGTGTAGATCGGATCGGTGAACGCGATCGCGTGCTTGCGCTGATCGGTGATGGTCATGTCCGAGTTGATCGCGTCGAACTTGCGCGCCTGCAGCGCCGGGATCAGGCCATCGAAGTCGTTCTCGACCCACACGCACTTCGTCTTCAGCTTCGCGCACACCGCGTTGCCGATGTCGATGTCGAAGCCGGTCAGCTTGCCGTCGGGCGTCTTGTATTCGAACGGGGCGTACGAGGCCTCGACGCCGAACCGGATCTCCTTCAGATCCGCGGCAAGCGCGCTGCCTGCCGCCACCGCCGATGCCGCCACCACCGCATGCGCGGCCACTTTACGCCAATCCAACTTCATCAGGTGTTCTCCTCGATACTCGAATGTTCCGAAACGACGGGCGCATCCATCATTGCAGGGTCGGATGACACCGGCAATGCCGACGCCGCGCCGTGATGCGGCGCAACAGCCGCAAGGCCGCGATTGTACCAATCCGCGCGGCCCGGCATGGCGGAGCGGGCGTCGGCGCGCGATGCTGCGCCGCGTGCCCGGCAGCCGCCACGCGACCCGCCGAACTTGCAAGACGGTGTCGCAAACAAGCAAGCGCGACGCACGCGCCGTCTGCGCGGCGGGCGGGCGTCATCGCAAAAATAAAATGAAGGGGCCGCGGGACGATGCGCACGCCGAGCGTCGCCGCGGCCCGCACGATCGCGCATCGATCAGACGAGTGCGGCCAGCGTCTCGCGCGTCGTGTCGATCACGAGCAGGCCCGCGCGCAGCCCGGGCTTCACGGTCGGGTTCGGAAACACGATCCGTTCCTCGTCGTGCGTCACCGTGTAGCGGTAGTCGCCGTCCCGTGCGAGCACGGTGCCGCGCGCGAATGCGGTGAAGTTCGCGACGTCGGCCGCGACGAACAGCTCGAGCGCGTCGCTCTGCTTCGTGATCTGGTCGATCACGGTGAACACGCGCGGCAGCGGCGGACGGCCGCCCTCGGCTGCGTCTTCACGCCGCTCGCCCGACACGAGCTTGCGCACCGCACGATCGGCCGGCGCGAAACGCGCGAGGTCGTTCTGGCCGAACGGCCGCACCTTGCCGAGCTCCAGCGTGCACGCGAGCGCACCGCACTGCTCGGCCGTGAAATGCGAATACGTGTTGCCCTTCGCGGTGTGCAGCAGCACGGCCGCGATGCGCGCATCGCCGAGCCATTCGACCATCGCGCGCGTGGGCGGCGTGCCCGTGTGCGGCAGCAGCGCGAACTGCTCGAATACCGACGCACGGATCGCCGTATGCATGTCGATGTGCCAGCGCGCGCTGCCCGCCGGCGCCGCCGCGAAGAAGGCGGATGCCGCCGCTTCGAGCCGCGCGGCGCGCGGCGCTTCGCGGCTCGCGGGCGCCTGCGCGTGACGGCCGCTGAACAGGCGGTTCAGGTCGTCGTCGAGATAGCGTTCGCCCGCGCGCATCGCCGGCACGTTGCCGAGCACGACGAGCAGCCGGCACGCGAGCGGCAGCGCGCCCGACGCGAGATCGCGCACGAGCATCGACAGCAGTTCGATCGGCGCGGTCTCGTCGCCGTGCACGCCGGCCGACACGAGCACGCTCGCGCGCGCCGCGGCGTCAGCGGCGGCAGGCTCGAACGCGAGCAGCCCGTCGCCGAGCCATTGCCAGCGCACCGCGTCGCCCGCGCAGGCGCCGTGCGTTTCGGCCGGTGCACCGCCCGCCAACGTGAACGCGAGAAAATCGTCGAGCAGCGCGGCGGCCGGCATCCGTGCCTCAGCGCTGGAAGTCATACAGCGAACCGACGCGCAGGATCTGCGTGAGCTCGTCGAGCGCCGTGCGCGATTCGTCGAGCAGCGCCGGATCGGCGAGGTCTTCCGGTGCGAGGCGATCGCGATAGTGCTTGTCGATCCACGCGTCGAGCGACGCGAACAGCGTGTCGTTGATCCATACGTTCGACGTGACGGCCGCGCGCTCCGCTTCGTTCAGCACGACGCGCAGGCGCAGGCAAGCGGGGCCGCCGCCGTTCTTCATGCTTTCGCGCAGGTCGAACACGAGCACGTCGCGGATCGGGCCGTTGCCGGCCGCGAGATGGTCGAGGTAGGCGGCGACCTTCGCGTTCTCACGGCATTCCTGCGGCACGACGAGCACCTGCGAGCCGTCCGCGCGCGACAGCAACTGGCTGTTGAACAGGTAGGACGTGACGGCATCGTTCACGCTCACCGCCGCGTCCGGCACCTCGATCACGTTCAGCCGCGCGCCGCGCGCGTCGAGCGCGGCGGTCAGCGTGTCGTAGATCGCCTGCTTGTTGACGAACGCGCGTTCGTGCGTGAACAGCGTGTCGCGGTTGCCGACCGAGATCACGTCGTTGTGGAACACGCCCGCGTCGATCACGTCCGGATCCTGCTGCGCGTAGACCGTCGCTTCCTCCGCGAGCCCGTGGCGATGCGCGACCGCGCGGCTCGCCTCGAACGTCTGGCGGGCCGGGAAACGCTTCGGCTCCGGCCCGCGACGGTATTCCGCGCGTCCGTACACGAAGAATTCGACACCCGGCTTGCCGTATTCGGCGCAGAAGCGCGTATGGTTCGCCGCGCCTTCGTCGCCGAGCGCCGGCGTGCCCGTCAGCGCTTCGTGCACCGCGAAGTGCGCGGGGTCGGCGAACAGCGTCGACAGCGTGCGGCGCGTCGCTTCGTGCTCGATCGCGCGATGCAGCTTGCTGCACAGGTTCGCCGGCGTGAAGTGCACGCGGCCGTCGCTCGTGTCGGCCGACGGGCTGACGGTGGCCGCGTTCGCGGTCCACATCGCCGACGCCGAGCTCGCCGCGGCGAGCAGTTCGGGCGCCTGCTTCGCGGCCTTCGCGATCACGTCCGCGTCCTTGCCCGAGAAGCCGAGCTCGCGCAACAGGCGCAGCGACGGCCGCTCCTGCGGCGGCAGCACGCCTTGCGCGAAGCCGAGATCCGCGAGCTGCTTCATCTTGCGCAGCCCCTGCTTCGCGGCCGCCTTCGGGTTCGCGGCCGACTTCTCGTTGTTCAGCGACGCCACGTTGCCGAACGACAGCCCGGCGTAGTTGTGGGTCGGGCCGACGAGTCCGTCGAAATTGGCTTCTTGTGCGTTCATCGTCGCTCCCTCGATCAGAAATGCAGGCCCGGCGACATGCTCGCGGGCAAGGTCAGTTGCGTGCTTTCCACCGACGCCATCGGGTACGCGCAATAGTCGGCCGCGTAGTACGCGCTCGGGCGATGGTTGCCCGAGCGGCCCGTGCCGCCGAACGGTGCGGCCGACGATGCGCCGTTGGTCGGGCGGTTCCAGTTGACGATGCCGGCGCGGATCGTGCGGCGGAAGTGCTCCCATGCCTTCGCGTCGTCGGCGAGCAGCCCGGCGGACAGGCCGAACGCCGTGTCGTTCGCGCGCTCGATCGCTTCGTCGAACGTCGCGTAGCGGACGATCTGCGCGAGCGGGCCGAAGTGCTCTTCGTCGGGCAGGTCCGCGACGCCCGTCACGTCGACGATCGCCGCATTCACGAAGCCGAGGCGCGGATCGCGCTGCGCCATCGCGATGATCGGCTTCGCGCCCTGCTCGACCAGGCGCGCCTGCGCGTCGACCAGCTTCGCGGCCGCGCGTGCCGAGATCACCGCGCCCATGAACGGCTGCGGATCGGCATCGAACACGTCGGCGGTGATCTTCGACGTGACGTCGGCGAAGCGCGCGAGGAAACGGTCGCCGAACGCGCCCTGCGGCACGAAGATGCGGCGCGCGCACGTGCAGCGCTGGCCGGCCGACAGAAACGCCGACTGGATCGTGTGATGCACGGCCGCGTCGATGTCCTCGACCTCGCCGATCACGAGCGGGTTGTTGCCGCCCATCTCGAGCGCGAGCACGATTTCCGGCCGGCCGCCGAACTGCCTGTGCAGCAGCGTGCCGGTATCCGAGCTGCCGGTGAAGAACAGCCCGTCGATCTGCCGATGGTTCGCGAGCGCGATGCCGGTGTCCTTCTCGCCCTGCACGAGGTTCAGCACGCCGGCCGGCAGCCCGGCTTCGTGCCACACCTCGACCGTCGCGCGCGCGACGCCCGGTGCGAGTTCGGACGGCTTGAACACGACCGTGTTGCCGGCGATCAGCGCCGGCACGATATGACCGTTCGGCAAGTGGCCGGGGAAGTTGTACGAGCCGAACACCGCGACGACGCCGTGCGGGCGATGACGCAGCACCGCGACGCCGTCGGCCATGTCCTGGCGCTTCTCGCCGGTGCGTTCCTGGTAGGCCTGGATCGAGATGCCGACCTTCGCGGCCATCGACGCGACTTCGGTGCGCGCCTCCCACAGCGGCTTGCCGGTTTCGCGGCCGATCGCGGTCGCGATCGCGTCCTTGCGCTCGGTGAGCAGCGCGGCGAAACGCTTGACGATGTCGCAGCGCGCGTCGAAGTCGAGCGCCGACCAGCCGGCGAACGCGCCGCGCGCGCTCGCGACCGCACGGTCGACGTCGGCCGCCGACGCGCTTTCGCCCTGCCATGCGATCGCGTCCGTGCCCGGGTTGCGCGAAGCGAAGACGGGGCCCGAGCCTGCGACCCAGGCGCCGTCGATGAAGAGTTCCGTCATGATTCGTTTATCCCTGTTTGACTTTGAGCGGCAGCACGCGAACCGGATCGCCGGCCTTCACGTCGAGCGCGGCGGCATCGTCGGCCGACAGCACGAACGAACCGTTCGCGACCACGCCCGGCGCGACGCCGACGCGGAAATCGTCGAGCGACGTGTTCGACACGAGCGACTTCGGTACGTTGTCGGTTGCGTCCGGCACGCCGATCGCGACCGGCACGACGACGCTCTCACGCACCGTGCGCAGGTCGTTGATGTGGCATTCGAGCACCGGGCCCGCGTCGAAGATGTCGACGTGATTCTGGTAACGCAGCCCTTCGGCCTCGAGCATCTTGCGGGCCGGCAGCGTGTCGCGGTGCGTGAGGCCGACCGCGTCCTGCGCGTCCTGCGGCAGCAGGTCGACGTACACCGGGTAGCGCGGCATCAGTTCCGCGAGGAACGACTTGCGGCCGTGCGAGCTGAGGTAGTCGGCCGCGTTGAAGTCGATCTGGTAGAAGTGCGAACCGACCGCACGCCAGAACGGCGACGTGCCGTCCTCGTCGAAGTGGCCGCGCAGTTCCGCGCAGATGCGCTCCGGAAAGCGGTCGCGGAACTGCGCGATGAACATGAAGCGCGAGCGCGACAGCAGGCCGCCGACGCCGCCTGTGCGATAGCGCGGGCTCAGGAACAGCGAGCACACTTCCGCGTAGCCCGTCAGGTCGTGCGAGATGTTCAGCGCGGACATCCGCGTCCACACGCCGAGCTCCTGGCTCGCGTGCACGACCGTGCTCACGCGGTAGTTGTAGAACGGCTGCTCGAGGCCGACCTGCGTCTCGATCCCGCACACGCCCGCGATGTCGCCCGTCTTCGAATCTTCCATCACGAAGAAGTAGCCGGCTTCGCCCGGCGCCGCCTTGCCCTCCAGCGTGCGGCGCGAGCGTTCGATGCGCGCGGCGAGCGCGTCGCGGTCGGGCTTGAACGTGGTCAGGCCCGGCCCGGTTTCCTGCGCGAGCGACACGAGCGCGTCGACGTCGCCCGTTTGTACGACACGAACGACGATCATGCTGCGTCTCCCTTCGATTCTTCATCGTCGCGGCGATGCAGCGGCACGCAGCGCACGACATCGCCTTCCTTCACGTCGAGCGCCGCGCGCACGTCGCCGGCCAGCGGCGCCTCGGCGCCCCGCGCGTCGGCCGTCTCGCCCGGCAGGTCGGCCAGCACGCAGCGGAACGATTCGCCGCTGCCCGTCGACACCAGGTACGCGACGTCGCCCTGCTGATGCGCGGCCTCGCGCACGACGCGCTCCGCGCCGTGCTTCACGCACGCGGTGCGATCGACCTGCGCGGTCAATACCGGGCCCGCGTCGAAGATGTCGACGAAGCGGTCGGGCTCGAAGCCTTCCTCCAGATGGATGTCGTATGCGAGCAGGGCCGTTTCGTTCGGCTCGCCGAGCACGCGCTGCGCGGCTTCCGGCAGCAGCGGCACGTAGAGCGGATAGGCCGGCATCACTTCGGCGATGAACGTGCGGCTGCGGCCGCCCGAGGCGATGTCGACGTCGGTGAAATCGCGGCCGAAGAACTTGCGGCCCACCGCTTCCCAGAACGGCGATGCGCCGTTGCCGTCGCTCACGCCGAGCAGCAGCGTGAATACTTCGGGCGTGAAGCGGCGGCGGTTCGCGGCGATGTACATCATCCGGGCGCGCGAGATCAGGTGCGCGGCCGCGTCGCCGCGCAGCGACGGATCGACGTAGAAGCCCGCGAGCCGGCTCTTGCCGGTCAGCTCGTGCGACATCGTGAGCGCATGGATCTTGCGGTTCACGTGCAGCTCGCGCGACGCGTGGATCAGCGCGTCGTTGCGGAACGCGTAGAACGGTTCCGAGTAGCCGGCCGCGGCCACGATGCTCGCCGTGCCGAGCAGCTTGCCGGTCGACGAATCCTCGAGTACGAAGAGGTAGAACTCCTCGCCGGCGAAGTCGACGTCCGCGCGAAACGAATCTTCCGAGAGCGCCACACGCGCTTCGAGCGCCGCGCGGTCGTGCGGCAGCGAGTGCAGGACCGGCTGCGCGGTGCGCGCCATGTGCGCGAGCGCATCGAGATCCGTGAGTTTGCCGGGGCGAACAAATAGCATCGTCGTTCCTGTCTGCGATGGGGGCGCCGATCAGCGCGCGGTGGCTTCCTGGGCCGCGACCACCTGCTCGACTGCCTTCTCGAAGCGCTTCACGCCTTCGTCGAGCAAGTCGAACGGGATCACGAGCGACGGCACGAAGCGCAGCACGTTCGGGCCGGCGATCAGCATGATCAGGCCTTGCTCGGCGGCGGCGGTGACGAAGTCCTTCGCGCGGCCGTCGAATGCGGCGGTGAGTTCGGCGCCGACCAGGAGGCCCTTGCCGCGGATGTCCTTGAAGATGCCGAAGCGCGCGTTGATGCGTTCCAGCGCGCCCTTCAGGCGCACGCTGCGTTCGCGCACGCCTTCGAGCAGGGCCGGGTCGCCGATCAGTTCGACGACCTTGTCGGCGATCGCCGATGCGAGCGGGTTGCCGCCGTACGTCGTGCCGTGCACGCCGACCTTGAAGTGCGCGGCCAGTTCGTTCGTCGTCAGCATCGCGCCGATCGGGAAGCCGTTGCCGAGCGCTTTCGCGGTCGTCAGGATGTCCGGCGTGACGCCCGTGTCCATGTAGGCGTAGAACTGGCCCGTGCGGCCGACGCCCGTTTGCACTTCGTCGAAGATCAGCAGGGCGTCGTTCGCGTCGCACGCTTCGCGCAGTGCCTTGAGGAACGCCGGATCGGCGGGAATCACGCCGCCTTCGCCCTGCACCGGCTCGACGATCACCGCGCAGGTTTTCGGGCCGATCGCGGCCTTCGCGGCTTCGATGTCGTTGAACGGCAGGTGCTTGATGCCTTCCGGCACGGGGCCGAAGCCTTCCGAGTATTTCGGCTGGCCGCCGACGCTGACGGTAAAGAACGTGCGGCCGTGGAACGACTGCACGAACGACACGATTTCGACTTTATCGGCGCCGTGGCGGTCGAAGGCGACGCGGCGCGCGAGCTTCAGTGCGGCTTCGTTCGCTTCCGCGCCGGAGTTCGCGAAGAATGCGCGGTCGGCGAAGGTCAGCGATTCGAGGCGCTTCGCGAGGCGCAGCACCGGCTCGTTCGTGTAGCCGTTGCCGATGTGCCAGAGCTTGCGGCCTTGTTCGTCCAGCACCTTCAGCAGTTCCGGGTGGCCGTGGCCGAGTGACGTGACCGCGATGCCGCACGCGAAGTCGATGTATTCACGGCCGGCCGTGTCCCATACGCGCGAGCCCTCTGCACGGTCCGGCACGAACGGCGCGGGAGAGAATACCGGCACCATCACTTCGTCGAATGTCTGGCGGGTCACGGTCGAGGTCGTCATGGTCGTTCCTTTCGGTTTCGTAAGAGGGTTCAACAGGATCAAGTTTAGGTAAGGGCGACGCAAGCGTCTTGCGGAATTGCGACGGGTTCTATCGGAAGGTTTGGGTTTTGCCCTTCCGGGCACGTCGGTTGGTAGATGTGGGTCAGTATTTTGCGGCTTTTTCTCGCTGTCTCGGGGGCGCTTCCGGGGTCGTGAAATTCCTGTGATCGTGTCGGTCTATTAGCGTCGCCCCTCCGCGGGGCAGCGGTCACTTTTCTTTGTCTTGCCAAAGAAAAGTAACCAAAAGAAAGGCGCTCAGATAACGCATGACTTACCGGTGCCATGGCGCCCCAGAGTGGTCCGCACAAAAGTGTCCGCGCCAGTCAGGACCCCAGAGTGGTTCGAGCAATGGTTCTGACACCACTGGCTACCCCACGGAGTGGTATACCGTCCGCTAGCTCCGTCCTCGCTTCGCTCGGCCGACAGGTACTTCAAGGGCGCGGTTGCATTCACGCTTCTCTGCACGACTACCCGCCGCCAGGCACTTTTTTCGCGGCATTGGTAGCCCAATCTCTTGAAGATGTTCTCGCGACCGCGATGTGTTTGCGGCCCCAATTTTCTCGCGGCAGAGCGGCAAATTCCTGCTTTTCGGAAGTTGTCTCTCGTCCAGGGGCGAGCGATGGCGGCTGGCTGGGGATGGATGGACCTGTCGGCCGAGCGAAGCGAGGACGGAGCTAGCGGACGGTATACCACTCCGTGGGGTAGCCAGTGGTGTCAGAACCATTGCTCGAACCACTCCGGGTTCGTGACTGGCGCGGACACTTTTGTGCGATCCACTCTGAGTGCCATGGCACCGGTAAGTCATGCGTTATCTGAGCGCCTTTCTTTTGGTTACTTTTCTTTGGCAAGACAAAGAAAAGTGACCGCTGCCCCGCGGAGGGGCGACGCTAATAGACCGACACGATCACAGGTACTTCACGAGAGAGCAAACCGCACCACCGATCACCACCCCGAACATCACCCCGGCCATCACCCCTTCTCGCGCTCGACGAGCGCCCCTCCACGAGGTTCACTGCCGCCGCCAGTCTGCTTCTCGAGCCACGCTCGCCGATCTTCCCGAGGTGTGACTCCGAACCTTTCGCGGTAAGCGTTAGAGAAGTGCGCGGCAGAAGAGAACCCACAAGCGAGAGAAACCTGAACGACCGACTTGCTGGTCCGCTGCAACTGCGTCCGAGCCTTGAGCAACCGAAGATTGAGGTAATACTTTGAGGGCATCGCCCCGAGATACTGCCGAAAGAGCCGCTCCAGTTGCCGGCGTGAAACGCCGACGAGCCCGGCGATCTCATCGGTCGTCAACGGATCCTCGATATTGGCTTCCATCAAAAGCAAAGCATCATTCAACCGAGGATGCCGCTCGCCGGGCGCGGTAACAAAAGGAATCCTCTGCCGTTCCTCGCCGCTGCGCAGCGTGCCGGCCCCGAGCGCATCGGCGATCCGCTCCGCGAGATCGACCCCATGTTCGCGGCCAATCATGGCCAGCATGAAATCGACGGTCGCCTGCCCACCGGCGCAGGTCGCCCGATCGCGATCGATCTCGAAGATCTGCTGCGTGACGATCGACCGCTCGAACTGCTCGGCGAACTGCTGATACGTCTCCCAGTTCACGCTTACGCGATACCCGGAAAGCTGCCCCGCCATCGCCAGCCACCACACGCCATGGTGAATGCCGGTCACGACCGGCGTGCGCTGCCCGACCCGCGCGAGACTCGCGAGAAACAACCGGTAATCGGCAAACTGCTGAAACCGCTCGGACACGACGATCAACCAGTCGCACGCGATCGCATCGTTGAACGCCGCATCGGCATGCCACTGCGCGCCGCCCGCGAGCGGCACCGGCCGCCCATCCCACGAACACACCTGCCAGCGGTACAAAAGCCGCCCGTCGATCTCGTTCGCGAGATTCAGCGCATCGACGATCGGCCCCACGCCCGACATCGACACGGGCGGCAATGCAACGATCGCCACCTGCGTCGTGCGGGTGGCGCCTGCGGGACGAGACACCGGTACCACGTTGAAACCCGCCCTGTCGCGTTACTTGAGGCTGCCCGACAGGAACTGCTTGAGCCGCTCGCTCTGCGGACGCACCAGCACCTCCTTCGGATCGCCCTCTTCCTCGGTCCGCCCCTGATGCAGGAACATCACGTGGTTCGACACGTTGCGCGCGAATCCCATCTCGTGCGTGACGACGATCATCGTGCGGCCTTCCTCGGCCAGCTTCTGCATCACCTTCAGCACTTCGCCCACCAGCTCCGGATCGAGCGCGGAAGTCGGCTCGTCGAACAGCATCACGTCAGGATGCATCGCCAGCGCCCGCGCGATCGCCACGCGCTGCTGCTGGCCGCCCGACAAATGCGACGGATACTGCTTCTCGACGCGCGGCGGCAAACCGACCTTCTCCAGATACTCGCGCGCACGCTCCTCGGCTTCCTTCTTCGAAATGCCGAGCACGTGCACGGGCGCCTCCATCACGTTCTCCAGCACGTTCATGTGCGCCCACAGGTTGAAGTGCTGGAACACCATCGCAAGCTTCGTGCGGATGCGCTGCAACTGCTTGTGATCGGCGACTTCGAGCGCGCCGGCGCGGTCGGTCTTCGTGCGCACGGCCTCGCCGTCGACGACGATCTGCCCCGCATTCGGCCGCTCGAGGAAATTGATGCAGCGCAGGAACGTGCTCTTGCCCGAGCCGCTCGCGCCGATGATGCTGATGACGTCGCCGGCCTTCGCGTTCAGCGACACGCCCTTGAGCACCTCGTTGTCGCCATAGCGCTTGTGGATATCGACCGCGGCAAGCTTGACGGAAGCGGACGCGCTCGTTTGAGTGATCTCGGCCAACTGGCTCTCCTCGAAGTAATTCAGTGACGGGCGGCCGCGAGATACGCGAGCCAGTGGCGCTCCGCGCGGCGAAACGCCGCGACGAGTGCGAACGATACCGCAAGATAGATCAGCGCGGCGATCCCGAACGACTGGAACGCCATGTAGGTCGCAGAATTGGCGTCGCGCGCGACCTTCAGGATGTCCGGCACGGTCGCCGTGAACGCGACGGTCGTCGCGTGCAGCATCAGGATCACCTCGTTGCTGTACAGCGGCAGCGCACGGCGCAGCGCCGACGGCAGAATCACGCGGCGGTACATCGTGAACGGCGACATCCCGTACGCGCGCGCCGCCTCGACCTCTCCATGCGGAATCGCACGGATCGCTCCGGCGAAGATCTCGGTGGTGTACGCGCAGGTGTTCAGCGCGAACGCGAGGATCGCGCAGTTGAAACCGCTGCGGAAAAACGCGTCGAGCAGCGAGTGCGAGCGCACGAACTCGAGGCTGTACATGCCCGTGTACATCAGCAGCAACTGCACGTAGAGCGGCGTGCCGCGGAACACGTACGTGTAGAACCGCACGGGCGTCGACACCCACTTGTTCCTCGACACGCGCGCGACCGCGAGCGGCACCGCGCACACGAAGCCGAGCGAAATCGATGCGACGAGCAGCCACAGCGTGACCGCGAGGCCGGACAGGCGCTGGCCGTCCCAGAAAAGGAACGCCTTGCCGAATTCCTGAAGGATCTCGATCATAGTTCTGCGTGCCGCACGCCCATGGAATAACGCTTCTCGAGCTGGATCAGCACGAGGTTGGAAACGGTCGTGATCGCAAGGTAGATCAGCGCCGCGACGAGGATGAAGAAGAACATGTTGAACGTGCTCTTGCCGGCGTCCTGCGCGGCCTTCACGACGTCCGCGAGACCGATGATCGACACCAGCGCGGTCGCCTTCACGAGCACCTGCCAGTTGTTGCCGATGCCCGGCAGCGCAAAGCGCATCATCTGCGGAAACATGATCCGCGCGAACACGCGCGCGCCGCTCATCCCGTAAGCCGAACCGGCTTCGAGCTGGCCGCGCGGCACCGACAGGAATGCGCCGCGAAACGTCTCGGTGAAGTACGCGCCGTAGATGAAGCCGAGCGTCAGCACGCCGGCCACGAACGGATCGATGTCGATCTGGTTCCAGCCGACGAGGTCGGTGAACTGGTTCAGCCAGATCTGGATGCTGTAGAACAGCAGCAGCATCAGCACAAGATCGGGCACCGAGCGGATCAGCGTCGTATAACCGGTCGCGATCGCTCGCAGCACCCGGTTGTGCGACAGCTTCGCCACCGCGCCGATCAGCCCCAGCGCCACCGCGGTGGCGAGCGACAGCACCGACAGCTCGATGGTCTGCACGGTGCCGGCCCAGAGGACGGGACCAAAGCCGTAAAGGAACACGCGCGTCTCCAGAGTTGAATGAATGCCGACGCGCATGCCTGTCCCGCGCCGGAGTGACGCGGATAGTCGCAAGCGAAATTATTTGCCTCAAATCACCATGCGCGCGATTGCTGCATCGCAGCAATTCGTCCCACCATTTCTGCGCACGACCTACGCCGCTGTTTCAAAAGGAAAAAAGCCGCTCCCTGACAGTCGGATGACATGCCGGGAAGCGGTTTTTTTGCAATTTTCCGGTCGCTTTTTCGATATAGCGCCGGACTGGCCATCGGGCCGAATGGGCAGGTCGGGACACACGCCACACAATCGCTTGCTCGTGCCCGCGACGCGCTGCGCGACTGGCTGAAGAAGCGCCGCGCGTGAGCGTCACCGCCCTTTCAGGATGTCGGAGCGCGAAGTCGTGTAGACGAGCCCGTCCGGGCCGAAATGAACGTTGAAGAACGCGTCGGTGTTGACGCCGTCCTCGAGCCAGCGCCAGCTCCAGACCGTCTCCGGCTTCAGCGGATACTGCGCGATGTCGCCCGGTTTGCCGAGCAGGCGCCGCACCTCCTCCTCGTCCATCCCCGGGCGCACTTTCGCGAAATTCTCGGCGGTCAGTACCTGCGTCGCGCCCGTGTAGCGCCCGTTCGCATCGAGATCGACGAACCAGGTCTGGTTGCCCATCGGGCCGCGCGGATATTCGAGACGCTTCGAGCCGTCGGTGAACGTGCGCTCGGTCTCGGGCTTGCCCATCGTGCCGCGCACGTCGGCTTCGGTCGATTCGCCGACCTTCAGCCCCTTCAGCAGCAGCGGCGCGGGCTTGATCGCGTTGAAGAAATCCCTGATACGTTGCACGTCGAGATGGCCCTGGTCGTCGCAACCGGTCAGCGCCAGCGCGGCGGCCAGCATCGTCACGGAAAGCAGCCGGAAACGGAAAATCATCGGAAGAATGGCGCGTGGAGAAAACACGCGGCAAGCATACCCGCGCGACGCCAAAAGCGCGAGACGGGCCGCCCGGGCCGTCCGCTGTTCAATGCGTCGTTTCGGTTTCGGTCCGGGTTTCGGGCGCCCGATTCGCCGGGGGCGCCGCGCGCGGCCCGGCCGGCGGCGCGCCAAGGCGGCGGCGCGTGCGCACCAGCTCGGCAAGCTGCCACGAGCCGAGCGCGAGGCAGCCGAACAGCACCTCGCGCCCGCGCTTGACCACCGCGAGCGACAACGCCGTCTCGCGGTCGACGCCGAACATCTGCGCGAGCAGCACGACGGTCGCCTCCTGCACGCCGAGCCCGCCCGGCACCATGAACGCCGCATGACGCACGGCCTGCGTCATCGCCTCGATCGCGATCGCGCCGCCGATCGACACCGGGTGGCCGAGCAGCGCGAGCGCCCAGTAGATCTCGAGCGCGCCGAGCACGTAGCCGGCCAGTTGCCAGAAGAACGCGCTGAACAGCAGGCCCGTGCGCGACATCAGCGAATCGATGTCGGTGTCGAGCCGGCGGCCGTCGACGCCCTGCAGCAGCCGGTGCGAATCGCCGAGCAGGCGGCCCGCGAAACGCTCGATCGCATGGAAGATGCCGCCGCGCCGCATCAGCACCACGCCGAGCACCGGCAACGGCAGCGTCAGCAGCAGCGCGAGGCCGATCGTGCCGCCGCCCATGTTGTCGGTCGTCGAGAGCAGCAGCACGAGGCCGAGCGCCGCGAACGCATACTGGACGACGATCGTCACGAGCACCTCGACGATCACCGACGCGGTCACGCGGCTCGCGTCGGGCACCTGCCAGCGCGCGAGCCGGATGCCGACGATCTCGCCGCCGATGCCGACCACCGGCAGCAGCCGGTTCACCGCCTCGCGCACGGTCGCGATCCACCACAGGAACGGCAGCGAGGCGCGCCGGTCGAGCAGCTGGTGCCATGCGTACGCATCGAGCAACAGCGGCAGCGCGTGGAACGGCACGAGCCACAGCAGCGCGTAGCCGGCGCGCGCGAGCATCTGCGATACGTCATCGACGCCTTCGTGCAGCCCCAGCGCGAGCAGGATGCCGATACCGATCGGCCAGCCGAGCCACTTGATCCACTTGCTCATGACGGCTGCGCTCCCGCTGCGCGCGACGCGTGCGCGCCGCGCCGCGCCGCAGGCCCGCCGAACACGTCGGCGAAGCCGCCGGTCGCGACGCCCGCCGCCTTCAGCGCGGCCGCGACGCGCGGCGACAGCAGCGCATCGAGTTCGTCGACCGGGCGATAGCCGGCCATCGTCGGCGTGATCGGGCCGTCGCCCGCTTCGGCCGGATGGCAGTAGATCTCGCCGACGCCCGGCGGCAGCTTCGCGAGCGCGTCGAGCAGCACGGCCTCGTCCATCGCGCCCGTATGCTCGATGCCGACCACGTAGTCGTTGTGCGCGAGCCCCGCGCGGTCGAGCCGCGCGCGCACCAGCGCGATCCACGGCTTGAGCAGCGCGGGCGCGCTCGTTTCGTACGGCAGCCGTACCGCGCGCAGCCCGTAGTCGCGGCCGATCTCGACGATCATCGACAGCACGGTCGGATGCAGGTGGAAATGCTTGTGCGCGTTCACGTGGTCGAGCGGCAGGCCGCTCGCCGCGAACGCGTCGAACTGCGCACGGATTTCCCGGCGCAGTTGCGCGCGCACGTGCGGCAGGAAGAAGAAGCGACAACCGTCCTTCGCCATCGCGTCGCCGAAGCGCCCGTCGGGGCCGACGAGCGCGGGAATCTCATGCGCGGGCAGCGTGGCCGGCCCGTCCGCGAGCACCAGATGCAGCCCGACCGCGAGCGACGGCAGCCGCCGCGCGCGTTCGATCGCATCCTGCGCGGCGGGTGCGCCGACCATCAGGCTCGCGGCGTTCAGCACGCCGTCGCGGTGTGCGCGCTCGACCGCCGCGTTGACGCGCGGGTGCAGCCCGAAGTCGTCCGCGGTGAAGATCAGCGCCCGCGCCGCCCGCTGCGTCGCCACGGATCAGGCCTCGTGCGCGCGCAGGAAGCGGAAGAACTCGACGCCTTCGCGCAGGCGCCGCTTCATCATGTCCCAGCTCGTCAGCATCTCGCGCACGATTTCCCAGATCTTAGACGGACGGAAGTAGAACTCGCGATAGAACTGTTCGAGGTGGTGATAGATCTCGTCGCGCGACAGGTGCGCATAGCCGATCGCCGCGAGCTGCACGCCTTCCTTGCTCACCAGGTTGATCGTCTTGTTCTCTTCCATCCAGCCGTTTTCGACGGCCTGCTTGTACAGCGTCGTGCCCGGATACGGTGCGGCGAGCGACACCTGGATCGTGTGCGGATTGATTTCCTTCGCGTACTCGATCGTCTTCTTGATGGTTTCCTTCGTCTCGCCCGGCAGCCCGAGGATGAAGGTGCCGTGGATCTTGATGCCGAGCTTCTTGCAGTCCGCGCTGAAGCGGCGCGCGAAATCGGTGCGCACACCCTTCTTGATGTTCACGAGGATCTGGTCGTCGCCCGATTCGAAGCCGACCAGCAGCAGGCGCAAGCCGTTTTCCTTCATGATCTTCAGCGACTTGTACGGCACGTTTGCCTTCGCGTTGCACGACCACGTCATGCCGAGCTTGCCCAGGCCGATCGCGATGGCTTCGGCGCGCGGCAGATCGTCGGTGAAGGTGTCGTCATCGAACATCAGCTCCTTCACTTCCGGCATGTTGTCGCGGATCCACTTCGCTTCCGCGAGCACGTTCTCGACCGAGCGCGTGCGGTAGCGATGGCCGCTGACCGTCTGCGGCCACAGGCAGAACGTGCAGCGCGACTTGCAGCCGCGGCCCGTGTAGATCGACACGTACGGATAGTTCAGGTAGCCGATGAAGTAGTTGTCGATCTTCAGGTCGCGCTTGTAGACGGGCGCGACGAACGGCAGTTCGTCCATGTTCTCGAGGATCGGACGCGCTTCGTTGTGCTCGATCGAGCCGTCCTTCGCGCGCCAGCTCAAGCCCTTGATCTCGGCGAACGGCTTGCCTTCGGCGAGCTCCTTGCAGGTGTAGTCGAATTCCTCGCGGCACACGAAGTCGATGGCGTCGCTCGCCGTGAGCGAGTTGTGCGGATCGACCATCACCTTCGCGCCCACCATGCCGACCAGCATCGACGGCTTCATCTTCTTCAGATCCTGCGCGAACATCGCGTCGGTCGGGAACGACGGCGTGCTCGTGTGGATGATCACGAGGTCGTAGTCGTTGGCGATCTTCAGCGTTTCCTCGACCGACAGGCCGTCGGCCGGCGCGTCGACGACGCGGCTGCCCGGCACGAGCGCGGCCGGCTGCGCGAGCCAGGTCGGATACCAGAAGGAACGGATTTCGCGCTTCGCCTGATAGCGCGAGCCGGCTCCGCCGTCGAAGCCGTCATACGAAGGGGCCTGCAAGAACAGCGTTTTCATGAATGCTCCGGTAGCCTGCATAGTTCGTTTCGTTACAACGATTCAGTCAAAAAAACCGCGGGCCGCCATGCCGGCGCCCGCCTCTTCGTCATGTCGCGCCGCGCGGCTGCGCCGTGCGACGCGTGTCGGCCCGCGGGCCAGGTCCGATCGCCAGCCCTAGCGGCCGTCCACCGCTTCCACGGCCGCCGTCGCGCGTTCGCCGCCGACGACCGTCATCCTCGCGCCGCGCCACACGACGTGGGTGCCGAACACGGCCGCCAGCCACTCGAGCGCGAGCAGCGTGTCGCGCACCGCGACGAGCGGCAGGTCGCGCCAGAACGCGCGCCAGCCGTCCTCGCCGCGCGCGTGCAGCACGAGCCGCCCGAATGCGCCGAGCGCGGCCGCCCCGCCCGCCAGCGTGCCCGCGAAGATGCCGTCGAGGCGCCACGCGAGCGCCGCGCCGATCGCGAGCCACGGCGCGGTAAACGTGATGAACAGGAACGCGAAGCCGGCCGGGTTCAGCGAACGGATCGTGCGCAGCCAGCGCGTCTCGCGGCGCCACAGCGGCCCGAACGACGGTTCGATCACGTCGGTCGCGACCTCGACCTCGGACAGCACGGTGCGCCGCCCGAGCCGACGCGGCAGCTCGGCCAGCCAGAAATCGTCGGCCAGTTCGTCCTTCAGTGCGAAGAGGCCGCCGATCCGCTCGAGCGTGTCGCGCGTGAGCGCGAGCGTCGCACCGAAGCCGAAGCGGCTCGAGCGGCCGAGGTGCGCGATGCGCACCGACGGCGCGAACCAGGCGTCGACGAACTGCGCGCCGATGCGCGTCCAGAAGCCGCCGACGCTGCGCGCATGATACAGGCACGTGACGACCCCGACCGACGCGTCGGCGAGCGGCGCCGTCACGCGCTCCAGATAGTCGGGCTGCACCGCGATGTCGCTGTCCGCGATCACGATGCGCCCGTATTTCGCGCGCTCGGCGAGATTGATCAGGTTGCTGACCTTCAGGTTCTTGCCGTGCACGCGCGCGTCGACCACGAGCGTGATGTCGCACGCCGGATGAGCGGCGCGCAGCCGCTCGACGACGGCGATGGCCGGATCGGCCGGCGATGCGACGCCGAACAGCACCTCGTAGCAAGGATGGCGCTGCGCGCAGAAGGTCGCGAGGTTGTCGTACAGGTGCGGCTCCGCGCCGCACAACGGCTTCAGCACGCTGACCGGCTCGAAGCCGTCGCGCACCGCCGTGCGCGGCGTGCGCGGCCGCGGCGCGAAGGCGGCGACGAGCGCATAGCCGGCCGCGGCGAGCGTGAACGCGATCAGGAGCCAGTCGAGCAGCGTGACGATCGGCGTCATGCGCGACGCCTCCCGGCGACCTGGGCGCCATGGCAAACGCTCGAGCGTGATTGAACGTGATGCGGTATTCCGACTACGACGAACGCGGGCACGACCCGACTCCTTGTTCCTGCAGCGTCTGTAATGGGGGCGGCACGACCCGTCGTTCGGGTGCGGCCATGCCCGGCTTCGCGTGGCGTATCCCCGCGCAGCGCCCGGACGGCATGCGGGAAGACTCGAATGGCTCCATCGGCACAAGATGGGCAGGCGCCGGATTTTAACAGTCGGCGCGCGCCCGGCGCTCGGCGTTCCGGGAAACGGACTAGTGCGATTCCAGCAAAGCTGAGCGGTCGACGAGCCCGATCGGCCCGGCCACGTTCACGTTAGCGTAAGTACTTTGCAGGCGTATTGCAGTCTTTAAAATCAGACATTTCGTGCAAATTTGTATGTCGATGCGGTTTCATTTCCAATCGCCGTAAAGTTTGGTCATTAATTGGCGATTGAATTGATTTTTGCAACGATCATCGCAAGGAACCCTGCGCCCCTGTAAGGCGCATGGGTATGCGCGCGCCGCCAGCACGTTCCGGAACCCTTTGGCAAAATCGTTGGCGTTTGTTGCGTCAGCGCATCACCACGCCACCCGTTTCGAAGGTCTTCCGATGACACCGTTTTCCGTACTCGATCTCGCCCCCATCCCGGCCGGCGCCGACGCCTCGCAAGCATTCCGCAACACCGTCGATCTCGCGCAGCACGCCGAACGCTGGGGCTACCGGCGCTACTGGCTGGCCGAGCATCACAACATGCCGGGCATCGCGAGCGCGGCCACCGCCGTCGTGATCGGCCACGTCGCGGGCGCCACGCGCACGATCCGGGTCGGCTCGGGCGGCATCATGCTGCCGAACCATGCGCCGCTCGTGATCGCCGAACAGTTCGGCACCCTCGCGTCGCTGTATCCGGGGCGCATCGACCTCGGCCTCGGCCGCGCGCCCGGCACCGACCAGACCACGTCGCGCGCGCTGCGCCGTGACCTGATCGGCAGCGCGGATTCGTTTCCGGACGACGTCGCGGAGCTGCAGCGCTACTTCGCAGAGCCGGTGCCCGGCCAGCGCGTGCGGGCGGTGCCCGGCGCAGGGCTCGACGTCCCGGTGTGGCTGCTCGGTTCGAGCCTGTTCAGTGCGCAGCTCGCGGCGATGCTCGGGCTGCCGTTCGCGTTCGCGTCGCACTTCGCGCCGGATTACCTGATGCGCGCGCTCGAGATCTATCGCGCGCAGTACCGGCCGTCGGCCGCGTGGCCGAAGCCGCACGCGATGGTGGGCGTCAACGTGTTCGCGGCCGAGACCGACGACGAGGCACGGCGCCTGTTCACGTCGCTGCAGCAGCAGTTCATCAACCTGCGGCGCGGCACGCCGGGCAAGCTGCCGCCGCCCGTCGACGTGCTCGAGGCGAACGAACTCGAACTCGCGACCGTCGCGCATTCGCTGTCGTTCGCGGCGGTCGGCTCGCGCGACACGGTGCGCGACAAGCTGCGCGAGCGCATCGCGCAGACGGGCGCCGACGAGCTGATCATCACCGCGCAGATCTACGATCACGCCGCGCGGCTGCGCTCGTTCGAACTGGCCGCGCAGATCCGCGACGAGCTCGCGAACGAGGCAGGCTGACCACCCGACGGCGCGCGGCCGGCGGCCTGCCTCGCGTCACTGCGGGCGCACGGCCTCCAGCCCGTCGAGCAGCGCCTTGTGGAACGCGTCGGGGTCCTGGATCTGCGGCGCGTGCCCGAGCGCCGGGAATTCGACGAGCTGCGCGCCGGGAATCGCGGCCTGCGTGCGCTTCGCGAGCTCCGGATAGCGGCCGAGCTTCGCATGCACGTCGGGCGGCGCGGCGTCCTTGCCGATCGCGGTCGTGTCCTTGTCGCCGATCATCAACAGCGTCGGCACGCGGATCGCGCCGAATTCGTAGACCACCGGCTGCGTGAGGATCATGTCGTAGATCAGCGCGGAGTTCCACGCGACCGCGTCGCGGCCGGCGCCGCGATACATCCCGGCGAGCATCTGCACCCAGCGCTCGTACGACGGCGACCACTTGCCCGCATAGTAGGTCGCCTGCTCGTAGCGGCGGATGCCGTCGGCCGTGGTCTTCTGCTCGCGCGCATACCAGTAGTCGACCGACAGCGGCGGCACGCCGAGCGCCTTCCAGTCCTCGAGGCCGATCGGGTTCACGAGCACGAGCTGGTCGGTCGCCTTCGGATACATCAGCGCGTACCGGATCGCGAGCATCCCGCCCGTCGAGTGGCCGATGATCGTCGCCGACTTCACGCCGAGCGATTCGAGCAGCGCGTGCGTGTTGCGCGCGAGTTGCTGGAAGCTGTACTGGTAGCGCTCGGGCTTCGACGACTTGCAGAAACCGATCTGGTCCGGCGCGATCACGCGATAGCCGGCGCGGCTCAGCACGTCGATCGTGTCTTCCCAGGTCCCCGCGCAGAAGTTCTTGCCGTGCAGCAGCACGACGGTGCGGCCGTTCGGGTGCGCGGGCTGCACGTCGAGGTACGCCATCTCGAGGGTTTCCCGCTGCGACACGAACGCGTACGCGTGCACGGGCGCCGGATACGCAAACCCTTCCAGCCGCGGGCCGTACGCGGGCCCGTCGTTGGCGGCGGGCGTCGCGGCAACGCCCGCAACGGGCAGCGCGCACGCGGTGGCGGCGCTTGCGCCGAGCACCGCGGCGCGCGCGACGGACAACATCTTGCAAATCGAAAGCATGGCGATCACCGTGATGGGGGACGCGCGCGGGCCGCCGGAGTGCGGCGGGACGGGCTCGCGCCCCGCGATTCTACGCGCTCGCGTGACGACGGCGCGCAACACTCCGGAGCCGCGCGACTTCCGCGCGTATGACGAACTCGGGTATCGTGTGACGTGACCCTGAAACGCGTGCAGGCGAATTCCCATGAAAAACGTCCTCAGCATTCAGTCGCACGTCATCTACGGCCATGCCGGCAACAGTGCGGCCGTGTTCCCGATGCAGCGCCTCGGCGTCAACGTCTGGCCGCTCAACACCGTCCAGTTGTCGAATCACATGCAGTACGGCCACTGGGCCGGCAGCGCGATCGATGCCGCGAAGATGGAACAGCTCGTCGACGGCATCGCCGCCATCGGCGCGCTCAAGCGTTGCGACGCGGTGCTGTCCGGCTTCCTCGGCTCGCCGCCGCAGGCGCGCGCGGCGGTCGAGATCGTGCGCTCGGTGAAGGCGATGAATCCGAACGCGTGGTACTTCTGCGATCCGGCGATGGGCCAGACGGGCGGCATCCGGCCCGAGCCCGGCGTCGAGGAATTCATCGTCCAGGAAGTGCCCGCGCTCGCCGACGGCATGTCGCCGAACCACACCGAACTGCAGAAGCTCGCCGGGCGGCGCATCGAGACCGTCGCCGAAGCCGTCGACGCCTGCCGCGCGCTGATCCGCCGCGGCCCGCAGATCATCCTCGTCAAGCACCTGCACGACCGCAACAGCCCGGCCGACCGCTTCAACATGCTCGCCGTCACCGAAACCGAAGCGTGGATCGGCCAGCGGCCGCTGTATGCGTTTCCGCGCCACCCGGTCGGCGTCGGCGACCTCACCAGCGCGATCTTCGTCGCGTGCCGGCTGCGCGGCGACTCCGTGCGCGCCGCGTTCGAACACACGCTCGCGGCCGTGCATGCGGTCGTGAAGGCCACCTACGACGCACGCCGTTACGAACTCGAACTCGTCGCCGCGCAGGACGAGATCGCCCGCCCGAGCGAATGGTTCGGCGCGTGGGTGACCGACGCCTGACGCGCCGGCACCGCGTTGCGCTGCTCCGCCGCGCTGCTTTCCTGCTTTCCCCGTTACACCACGACCGCCTTCGATGCGCATCCCGATACCGGTTCGCCGTCCATGCAAACGTTTCCGGACTTCACATGAATGACACCGATTCCTCGCTATGCTCGCGGCGGCACGCACCGACGCAGCCGCATCCTGCGATTCGGTGCGCGCCTTTCCCGCAGGTCCCGCCAATCGGCTCCCCCTTTACCGCACGATAACGACCATGACCCGATCGAACCGTCGTGACTTCCTGCGCGTCGCCGCCGGCACTGCCGGCGCCGCCGCGCTGAACCTGTTTCCGCCCGTGATCCGGGATGCGCTCGCGATTCCCGCGAACCGCCGCACCGGCACGATCCGCGACATCGAGCACATCGTGATCCTGATGCAGGAGAACCGCTCGTTCGACCACTACTTCGGCACGATGCGCGGTGTCCGCGGCTTCGGCGACCCGCGCCCGTTGCGCCTCGCGAACGGCAAGTCGGTGTTTCACCAGCCGGTCGGCCCGGCCGAACTGCTGCCGTTCCACCCCGGCGCGGACAAGCTCGGCCTGCAGTTCCTGCAGGACCTGCCGCACGGCTGGCAGGACATGCACGCCGCGTGGAACAAGGGCCGCTACGACCAGTGGGTGCCGAACAAGGGCACCACGACGATGGCGTACCTCAAGCGCGACGACATCCCGTTCCATTACCAGCTCGCCGATGCGTTCACGATCTGCGACGCGTACCACTGCGCGATCCCGAGCTCGACCGACCCGAACCGCTACTACATGTGGACGGGCTACGTCGGCAACGACGGCACGGGCGGCGGCCCGGTGCTCGGCAACGAGGAAAAGGGCTACGGCTGGACGACCTATCCGGAAGTGCTCGAACAGGCCGGCGTGTCGTGGAAGATCTACCAGGACGTCGGCACGGGGCTCGACGCGAACGGCTCGTGGGGCTGGACGCAGAACCCGTACATCGGCAACTACGGCGACAACTCCCTGCTCTACTTCAACCAGTACCGCACCGCGCTGCCCGGCACGCCGCTGTACGACAAGGCGCGCACCGGCACCAACATCAGCGCCGGCGGCACGCTGTTCGACGTGCTCCAACAGGACGTGAAGAACGGCACGCTGCCGCAGGTGTCGTGGATCTGCGCGCCGGAAGCGTATTCCGAGCACCCGAACTGGCCCGCGAACTACGGCGCGTGGTACATCGAGCAGGTGCTGAAGGCGCTCGTGTCGAATCCCGACGTGTGGAGCAAGACCGCCCTCTTCATCACGTACGACGAAAACGACGGCTTCTTCGACCACGTGCCGCCGCCGTTCGCGCCGCAGTCGCGCGAGAACGGGCTGTCGACCGTCGCGACGACCAACGAGGTGTTTGCCGGCGACGCATCGCACATGGCCGGCCCGTACGGGCTCGGGCCGCGCGTGCCGATGCTGGTCGTGTCGCCGTGGACCAAGGGCGGCTGGGTCTGCTCGCAGACCTTCGATCACACGTCGCTGCTGCAATTCATCGAGGCGCGGTTCGGCGCGCAGTATCCGGTCACGGCCGCCAACGTGTCGCCGTGGCGTCGCGCGGTGTGCGGCGACCTGACCGCCGCGTTCGATTTCGCGACGGCCGACGCCGGCTGGCCGACGCTGCCCGATACGAGCGGCTACGCGCCGCCGGATCGCAATCGCCACCCCGATTACATCCCGGTGCCGCCGGTGCTGCAGAAGCTGCCGAAACAGGAAGCCGGGCTGCGCCCGGCGCGCGCGCTGCCGTACGAGCTGTTCGTGCACGGCCGCGTCGAAGCCGCGAACGGCCAGTTCCGGCTGACCTTCGCGAACACGGGCCGCGCGGGCGCCGCGTTCCAGGTCCAGTCGCGCAACCGCGTCGACGGCCCGTGGACGTACACGGTCGAAGCCGGCAAACGCATCGCCGATACGTGGAGCGCGGCCGCGTCGCTCGGCCTGTACGACCTCGACGTGTACGGCCCGAACGGCTTCTACTGCCATTTCCGCGGCCCGTTCGCGACCGGCGTCGGCAGCGCGAACGTGAACCCCGAAGTGATCTACGGCTACGACGTCGCGAACGGCAACATCACGCTGCGCTTGATGAACCGCGGCCACAAGGCCGTGCGGCTCAAGGTCACGAACGCGTACGGCCACGGTCACGCGCGTACGTTCGATCTCGCGCCGGGCGCGCACGTCGACGATTACTGGGACCTGCGCGGCAGCCACGGCTGGTACGACCTGACCGTCAGCGACGGCCGGCAGCTCGGCTTCCTGCGCCGCTTCGCCGGCCACGTCGAAACGGGCCGCCCGAGCACCAGCGACCCGCTGATCCGCACGACCGCGTCGCACGACGACGCCGAGGCCGCCTCGGACGCCCTGTCCGACTAACGTCGGCCCACGCGCGGCGCGGCCCCGGCAGGCCGCGCCGCGCCCTTGCCCCGCACCGCTCCCCCTTCTCCGCACCCGTTCCGTTCGCGACGGGAAACTCCCGATACCGGCCGTGGCCGGCCGCGCGGAAGCTATGCGCAAATCCGCATCGAATGCGCGGCAAATTTCCAAGACCCGCGCATATCGGCGACCTATATATCGAGGCAATCGGGGCTCTTCGCGGAGCCTGCCGGGGGATGTTTCCGAGGGTCACGATGCCGACCTCCCCGCCCGATTCCGAGAAGCGGTCGAACCGCCCGCCCGTCGCACGCGCCCGGCCCGTCCTGGTGCGCGCGGTATCCACTCGCCGGTGTCGAACAAGAGGAACAACATGAAATTCCGTCATTCCCTGCTGTCGGTGTCCATCGCCTCCGCGCTTGCCCTCCTCTCGCAACAGGCCGCGCAGGCGGCCGACACAACCGACGTGAAGGTCGGCTTCGCCGCGCCGCTCACCGGCGTGAACGCCGGCTACGGCAAGGATCTGCAAAACGGTGTCCAGCTCGCGCTCGACGATGCGGTCGCGCAGAAGGTGCAGATCGCCGGCAAGCCCGCCCGCTTCAATCTCGTCGTGCAGGACGACCAGGCCGACCCGCGCATCGGCGTGCAGGCCGCGCAGGCGCTGGTCGACCAGAACGTGTCGGTCGTGGTCGGTCACTTCAACTCGGGGACGACGATTCCAGCGTCGGTGGTCTACGACAAGGCCGGCATTCCGGTGATCGACCCGGCCGCGACCAACCCGACGCTCACGTCGCGCGGGCTCGCGAACATGTTCATGGTGATCGCGACCGACGGCCAGAATGCCGGCAACGCGGGCAAGTACGCGGTCGAGGTGACGAAGGCGAAGCGCATTGCGATCATCGACGACCGCACCGCGTTCGGCCAGGGCGAGGCCGACGAATTCGAGAAGGCCGTGAAGGCCGCGGGCGGCAACCTCATCGGCCGCGAGTTCACCAATAACCAGGCGGTCGATTTCCGCGCGCAGATCACGAGCCTGAAGGCCAAGAATCCCGACCTGATCTTCTTCGGCGGCCTCGATTCGCTCGCCGCGAACTTCATCAAGCAGATGCGCCAGCTCGGGCTGAATGCGCAGTTCGTCGGCGGGGGCGGCGTGAAGGACAACGAGTTCATCAAGATCGCGGGCCCGGCCGCCGAAGGCGCGATGGCGTGGGAATACGGCCGTCCGCTCGACGAGTTGCCGCAGGGCAAGGATTTCGAGGCACGCTTCAAGAAGCGCTTCGGCGTCGACGTGCTGTCGTATGCGCAGTTCGGCTATGACGCGGCGTGGGCGGCGATCAAGGCGATGCAGGCGGCCAACTCGACCGACCCGAAGGCCTATCGCCCGGCGCTCAAGAAAATCGACTTCGAAGGCGTGACCGGCCGCATCTCGTTCGCGAACGACGGCTCGCTGAAGAGCGGGATGTCGACGCTGTACCAGGTGAAGAATGGCGCGTGGAAGACGATCGTGACGAAGGGAGGCTGATCGGCGACGGAGGCGGCCGGCGGCCGGCGGCGGAAACGCCGCCTCGCCGCTGAGACCGGCGCCGCCCGCACCGATCTCGTATGACGACTGATGTTGAAGCGATTCGAGGCAGGCCCGCCGCCGCGCGGCCCCCACGCCCCGGCCAGCGGTCAGCCGGCCTCGGCCTCCGCCGCCTCGTGCGCGCGGCGCAGCCGCTCGCGACTGTTCGTGAGGTGCGTGCGCATCGCGGCGCGGGCCGCTTCCGGGTCGTGGCGCGCGATCGCCTCGTAGATGTCCTCGTGCTCGTGGTTCAGCCGGCCCACGTAACGCTCAAGGTCGTCGCCGGCAAAGCGCGCCGAGTTCACGCGCGTGCGCGGGATGATCGACGTGCCGAGCTGCGTCATGATGTCGACGAAATAGCGGTTGCCGGTGGATTGCGCGATCTGCAGGTGGAACTGGAAGTCGAGCTGCGCGGTGTCGCGGCCGCCGCCCGCGCCCGTCGCGATCGCGTCGAGCGCGCGCCGCAGCGCGGCGAGGTCGGCATCGTTCGCGCGCTGCGCGGCCAGGCTCGCGCACTCGCTTTCGAGGCTGATGCGCAGCTCCAGCACCGCGAGCACGTCGCGCAGCGTCGTGATCGTCGCGGGATCGATGCCGAGCGTCTGGCGGCGCGACGGCTCCAGCACGAAGCTGCCGATGCCGTGGCGCGTCTCGACGAGGCCGCTCGCCTGCATCCGCGAGATCGCCTCGCGCACGACCGTGCGGCTCACGCCCTGTGCCGCCATGACTTCGGTTTCGGTCGGCAGCTTGTCGCCGGGACGCAGCGTGCCGTTTTCGATCTGCGCGGTCAGCGCGTCGACGACATCTTGTGCGAGGCTGCGTGCGCGACGGCGCGGCGCTGCGGGAAGCGTAGGCACGGACATGTGGCCGGTTCCTTTTTGAATGATCGTAATGTGAGCCGAGGGTTTACGCGGGGTTTGAGCGAAAGCCGATGATTCATTATACTGCGTCACAAGTCATCCGACGACTGATGATAGACGCACGGATCTCCTGTCGACTCAGGTCGGCCGTTCAGCACCGCCCCGGTCCCGTGCGTGACAGTCGGGCCGCGTTCGCGTTTCGCGCGCCGCCGGCCCGGTTGCCGCTTTCACCCCGTTTCGGGTTGCGTCGACATGCGGGCCTTGCGCGCCGCGCACATCGGTTGTCGAATGATCGCACCTCGCGCCGCGCGCGGCAAAGCTTTTGCCGCACGGCATCGCCCACTCTCTCGCCATCGCCGCCCATGAACGCCGTCACTGCCTCGCCCTCCCCCGACACGCCGCGCATCGTCGACCTGCAAGCGATTCCGGTCGCCGGCCACGACAGCATGCTGCTCAACCTGAGCGGCGCGCACGGCCCGTTCTTCACCCGCAACCTCGTGATCCTGAAGGACAGCGCGGGTCGCACGGGCGTCGGCGAAGTGCCGGGCGGCGAAAGCATCCGCCGCACGCTCGACGACGCGCGCGCGCTCGTCGTCGGCCAGCCGGTGGGCAACTATCATGCGGTGCTCAACGACGTGCGGCGCACCTTCGCCGACCGCGACGCGAGCGGCCGCGGGCTGCAGACCTTCGACCTGCGCACGACGATCCACGCGGTCACCGCGCTCGAGGCCGCGCTGCTCGACCTGCTCGGTCAGCATCTCGGCGTGCCGGTCGCCGCGCTGCTCGGCGAAGGCCAGCAGCGCGAGCGTGTCGAGATGCTCGGCTACCTGTTCTACATCGGCGATCGCACGAAGACGGCGCTGCCCTATCGCGACGGCCGCGGCGCGACCGACGACTGGACGCGCTTGCGCGACGAAGCCGCGCTGACGCCCGAAGCCGTCGTGCGGCTCGCTGAAGCCGCGCATGCGCGCTACGGCTTCAACGACTTCAAGCTGAAGGGCGGCGTATTCGAAGGGGCAAGCGAGATCGAGGCCGTGACGGCGCTCGCCGAGCGCTTCCCCGACGCGCGCGTGACGCTCGATCCGAACGGCGCGTGGTCGCTCGACGAGGCCGTGCGGCTGTGCCGCGACCAGCATCACGTGCTCGCGTACGCGGAAGACCCCTGCGGCGCGGAGAACGGTTACTCGGGCCGCGAGGTGATGGCCGAATTCCGCCGCGCGACGGGGCTGCCGACGGCGACCAACATGATCGCGACCGACTGGCGGCAGATGGGCCATGCGGTGCAGCTGCACGCCGTCGACATCCCGCTCGCCGATCCGCACTTCTGGACGATGCAGGGCTCGGTGCGGGTCGCGCAGATGTGTCGCGACTGGGGCCTCACGTGGGGTTCGCATTCGAACAACCACTTCGACGTGTCGCTCGCGATGTTCACGCACGTCGCGGCCGCGGCGCCGGGCCAGGTCACCGCGATCGATACGCACTGGATCTGGCAGGACGGCGAACGGCTGACGCGCGAGCCGCTGAAGATCGAGAACGGGCTGGTGGACGTGCCGAAGCGGCCGGGGCTCGGCATCGACATCGACATGGATGCGGTCGCGCTCGCGCACGAGCTGTACAAGCAGCACGGCCTCGGCGCCCGCGACGACGCGGCGGCGATGCAGTATCTGATTCCGGGCTGGACGTTCAACAACAAGCGCCCGTGCCTCGTGCGCTGAGCACGGACCGACCGGGCGGCAACGTCGCCCGGTCACGCCCGGGCGGCCGCCTCTAGCCGGGGATCACCGACCGGGCGTCCCTAACCGGGCGTCCTTAGCCAGCCGCACCTAGCCGGCCGCACCGATTCCCCGCGCCATCCCCGACGCGGCGAACACGATGACGATCACCAGCACCGCCTGCCAGTGGCCGATCCGCACATAGGTGCGCGCACGGCCGATATCGGGCATCTGCTGCCGCCGCGCGGCGACACGCCAGCGGATCAGCCCCAGCATCGGCACGACCTCGAGCAGCAGGATCAGCACGAGCGCGGTCATCTTCAGGTGAAAGAGCGGTTCGTGCAGGTAGTACGCGGTCCCTTTTTCGAAACCGCCGAACGCACGCGCGAGGCCCGTCGCGATCAGGACGAGCGCGGACAGCCCCCAGAGCGCATCCGCCTTGAACACGCCGGGCAAATCGGCCGCCTGCGCCGACGCGACGAGCCGGCGCAACGCGCGGTTACGCGCCGCGATCGCGGCAAACGCGACGCCGAACGCACTCAGGTGGATGGCAGCCAGCAACCAACGGACGATCATCGCGCCTCCTTGTCGCCCGCGTCCGTGCGCGGGCCGTGTCAGACGATTTGCTTGAGCGCCGCGTCGAGCGCGAGCACCGCGACGCGGTCGCCTTCGGTCGCGAGCGGCGTGCGCATCACGATCTGCCGGTTGTGGCCGACAGCCGCCGGCGAATCCCACAGCAGCTCCACCTTCGGTCGATTGAACAGGCTGCCGCGACGCGGCGGCACGACCGCCGGCTGCGCGCCTTGCTCGCCCTGTTCGCCCGCGGCGGGCGCCGCGCGGCCGGGCCAGCGCACCGACAGTTCGCGCGCGTCGTACTGGCCGACCTTGCGGCTTTCCATCCAGACGATCGCGGTGCGCGTCAGCATGTCGAGCGAGATCGCATACCGGCCGACCGCGAAGCGGCGCGCGGCCACGTTGGTCCGCCACAGCGGCCGCGGCCGGCAGATCCACACGATCGCCGCGTACAGCGCCGGCGCAGCGACGAGCCAGCCGTTGGTGGCCGTCACCGCGTGCAGCGCGCGGCGCCAGCCGGCCGCCCACGTGAAGGCGCCGATCGACCACACCGCGAACAGGAAACCGATCAGCGCGAACACGCGCAGCGCCTGGCGCAGCCACTGCGGCAGCGGATGGAACGGCCGCTCGGCCCGTGCGGCGGCACCCGGCAGCGCGAGCAGCAGGAAGATCAGGATGAGGTAGATGAATGCCCACGGCGACGACACCATCGCCGACAGCGACGAGCGATAGCCCATCTGGGACATCGAGAACAGCCAGCGCGCGAGCAGCACGAGACCGATCGCGCGCAACGCGAAGATCACACCGGCGCCGGGGGCCGGCGCTGCGCGCGTGGTTTTCGTTCTCGCCAAGACTGCTCTCCTCTGGATATTCGTACCGGGCCGGATTTCACGGCACGGCCATTATAGGGACATTACCGTCTGGACAGATGGCCGGATGGCGTGCCGGGCCGCTTCGAAGCGGGTTCGCGGCGCCGGGCGCGGCGAGAATACAACACATCCGCGCCGCGGATGTGACGACGCCCCGCCGGAAGACCCGGACGGGGCGTCGTACGGTCGCGCGCCGCCATGCGGCGGCGGCCCGCAATCAGCTCGCGTTGACTTCGCGGAGCACCGTGCGGCGCTTCTGGCGCAGCAGTTCCTCGTAGCCCTTCACGTAGTTCTGCGCCATCACCTTCGACGAGAAACGGGCTTCGAACGCGGCGCGAACCTTCTCGCGCGGCAGCGTATCGAGGCGCTTGAGCGCGGCGACGGCCGACAGTTCGTCTTCGACGACGAAGCCCGACACGCCGTTGTCAATCACTTCCGGCACCGAGCCGCGCTTGAACGCGATCACCGGCGTGCCGCAGGCCATTGCCTCGATCATCACCAGGCCGAACGGCTCCGGCCAGTCGATCGGGAACAGCAGCGCGTGCGCGTTGCCGAGGAATTCGGTCTTTTCGGCTTCGCTGATTTCACCGATGTACTCGACGTGCGGCAGCGCGAACAGCGGCTTGATCTTCTCTTCGTAGTACGCGCGGTCGGCCTTGTCGAGCTTCGCGGCGATCTTGATCGGCAGGCCGGCCTGCTCGGCGATGCGGATCGCGGTGTCGACGCGCTTTTCCGGCGAGATGCGGCCGAGGAACGCGAGGTAGCTCGGCTTCACGTTCGGGATCGGCGTCAGCAGGTTTTCCGGCAGGCCGTGATACACGGTCGACAGCCAGTTCGCCTGCGGCAGCGGGATGCGCTGGTTGTCGGAGATCGACACGACCGGCACGTCGCTGAATGCGTTGAAGATCGGCTGCAGCTCCGGCAGGTCGAGACGGCCGTGCATCGTCGTCAGATGCGGGACCGGCTGGCGCGAGAACAGCGAGAACGGGTAGTAGTCGATGTGGCAGTGCAGGACATCGAACTCTTCCGCGCGGCGGCGCACCTGCTCGAGGAGCAGCATGTGCGGGGCCATCACGTCGCGGATGGTCGGGTCGAGGCGCAGCGCCTGCGGCCAGCACGCTTCGAGCTTCGCGGAGGTCTGCGAATCGCCGCTCGCGAAGAGCGTGACGTCATGCCCCATCTCGACGAGTGCTTCGGTGAGATAGGACACCACTCGCTCGGTACCGCCGTACAGTTTCGGGGGCACCGCTTCATGCAACGGAGCGATTTGGGCGATTCGCATGCGTAACTCCTAAAAAATCGGCAAAAAACCAGGTATGGGTCGGCAACCTGCCGGGGGGGCCGGGATGCATGTCGTCCGAAAGTCGGACGAATCAGCCTGCCGGGGCGTCGAACCCGCGCTGCTCAAGGAGCGTCGTCGACGCGACAGGCATAGAACGTTTGAAACGAAGACCCGTTGACAGGGGTTCGTAAAAAACCTGGAATCGAACCCGGAGCCGATTATCTAGGGTTAATCCCGATACGGCGCACGACATTTCAAACTCTTTACTTTGTTACAAAGGCGCAACACTTTGCAACCCGCGGACTCGGGCGTCCGTTCTAGAGTGGAAGGCCGTTTTGGCGATCCTCGTTAACCCGCAGCTGCCGGCAGCGTGATTTCGGCACACGCGGCAGGACGGGATGCCGGATTTTATCTCAAAATCGAACGCGAGCCCCTGGCCAAGGCAAGATTCGCGCAGCGCGACGCGCGGCCTTGTTTACAATGCCGGATTATTCAGTCCGAGCGCGCCGGCCTGCGATCCAGCCGCCACGCTCAATCACCGAATCACCGCACGCATATTTTGGAATCTCTCACCCCTGCCCAGCGCAATGCCCACAACGCGAAGCTGTCGAGCTACGCGCATCGGCCGATCGCGTTCCTGTTCCGCTACATCCGCCTGCACCCGGTCGCGCACCTGGTGGTGCTCTGCAGCGTGCTGGCCGCCGTCGGCTGCGCGCTCGGCTCCCAATATGCGATCAAGCACCTGATCGACGTGCTGGCGACCGGGCGGCATCATCCCGGCCCGCTGTGGAGCGCGTTCGCGCTGCTCGTCGGCCTGATCGCGGCCGACAACCTGCTGTGGCGCGTCGGCGGCTGGGTCGCCGCGCACACGTTCGTCGCGGTCACCGGCGACCTGCGGCGCGACCTGTTCCAGTACCTGATCGGCCATTCGCCGACGTATTACTCGGAGAAGCAGCCGGGCACGCTCGCCAGCCGCATCACGGCCACGTCGAACGCGGTCTACACGTCGGAGAACACGATGGCGTGGAACGTGCTGCCGCCGTGCATCGCGGTGATGGGCGCGATCCTGATGATCATCGTCGTCAATCCGCTGATGGCGGCCGGCCTGCTCGGCTGTTCGGCCGTGCTGTCCGTCATCCTGTTCAAGCTGGCCGGCCGCGGCTCGGCACGCCATCACGCATTCGCGGCGAAGGCCGCAGCGGTCGACGGCGAGCTCGTCGACGTGATCGGCAACATGGGCCTCGTGCGCGCGTTCGGGATGACGCTGCGCGAACAGAAGCGCTTCAGCGCGACGGTGAAGGCGGAGATGGATGCGCGCCAGCAAAGCCTGCTCTATCTCGAAAAGCTGCGCCTGCTGCACGCGGTGATCACCGCGATGCTGTCCGCCGGCCTGCTCGGCTGGGCGCTGTGGCTGTGGGACCAGGGCCGCGCGACGTCGGGCGACATCGTGCTCGTCAGCTCGCTCGGCTTCACGATCCTGCACGGCACGCGCGACCTCGCGGTCGCGCTCGTCGACGTCACGCAGCACGTCGCACGCCTGTCCGAAGCGGTGAAGACGTTGCTCGAACCGCACGGGATGCCCGACCGTTCCGACGCGCAACCGCTGTCGGCCACGGGCGGCCGCGTCGACTTCGAGCGCGTGACGTTCGCGTACCCTCACCGCCGCGCGATCCTCGACCATTTCGACCTCCATATCGAGCCGGGCCAGCGCGTCGGCCTGATCGGCAAGTCGGGCGCCGGCAAGTCGACCGTGCTGGCGCTCCTGCAGCGCTTCTACGACACGCAGGACGGTGTCGTGAAGATCGACGGCCAGGACGTGAAGGGCATCACGCAGGACAGCCTGCGCCATGCGATCGCGCTGGTGCCGCAGGACATCTCGCTGCTGCACCGGACGATCTACGACAACATCGCGTACGGCCGCCCCGACGCGACCCGCGAGGAAGTGCTCGCCGCGGCGCGCGACGCGCGCTGCGCGGAATTCATCGAGGCGATGCCGGAAGGCTATGACACGATCGTCGGCGACCGCGGCGTCAAGCTGTCGGGCGGCCAGCGCCAGCGCATCGCGATCGCGCGCGCGATCCTGAAGGATGCGCCGATCCTGCTGCTCGACGAAGCGACGTCGGCGCTCGACAGCGCGTCCGAGGAAGCGATCCAGAGCGCGCTCGACCGCCTGATGGTCGGCCGCACGGTGATCGCGATCGCGCACCGCCTGTCGACGCTGCGCAACTTCGACCGCATCATCGTGATGAGCAACGGCAAGGTGATCGACGACGGCCCGCCCGACGTGCTGCGCAACCGTCCCGGCCTGTACCGCGACCTGCTCGCGAAGCAGCACGGCCGCCATCACGCGGCGCCCGCCGACGGCAACACGCCGACCGGCGAACGCGTGGCCTGACGCGCCGGCATACCGCCGACGAAAAAGCCGCCTTGCTTGCGCACGGCGGCTTTTTCAATTGCAGCGGGTGCAATCCAGTCAGACCTGCTGCAGATCGCGCAGGAAATTGTCCCGCCACACCGACACGTTGTTCTCGCGAAGCTGCGCGATCATGTCCGCGTAGCGCGCGCGCCGCTCGGCGAGCGGCATCGTCAATGCCTGCGACAGCGCATCGGCCATCCCGTCGATATCGATCGGATTGACGATCAGCGCGCCGGTAAGCTCGCGTGCGGCGCCCGCGAAGCGCGACAGCACCAGCACGCCCGGATCGTCCGGATTCTGCGCGGACACGTACTCCTTCGCGACGAGGTTCATCCCGTCGCGCAGCGGCGTCACGAAGCCCACGCGCGCGAGCCGGTACAGCGCGGCCAGCAGCTGGCGGTCGTACTGGCGGTGAATGTAGAGGATCGGCGCCCAGTCGAGTTCCGCGTAGCGCCCGTTGATGCGCCCCGATTCCGCCTCGAGCTGCAGGCGGATGTCCTGGTATGCGCGCAGGTCCGCGCGCGTCGACGGCGCGATCTGCAGGAACGACACGCGGTTGCGAATCGACGCCTGGTGCTCGAGCAGCTTCTCGAAGGCCCGGAAGCGCTCGACGAGCCCTTTCGAATAATCGAGCCGGTCGACGCTCATGATCAGTTGCCGCCCGCGTAGCGACGTCGCGAGCGTACGCACCGCCTTGCCGTTTTCGCCCGCCTGCGCGAGCGACGCGATCTCGTCCGGATACACGCCGATCGGATAGGCGGCCGCGCGCAGCGTCTGACCGAACGCATGCACGCTTACCGTATTCCCGTCGCGCTCGACGTCGCCGCCCGCCTCGAACTCGACGTAGTCGCAGAACGCGCGCAGGTCGGGCTCGGTCTGGAAGCCGAGCAGATCGAACGCGCACAGCGACTCGACGAGCTCGCGGTGCGGCGGCACGTTGACGAGCACCTGCGCGGCCGGAAACGGGATGTGCAGGAAGAAGCCGATGCGGTTCTTCACGCCGGCGTCGCGCAGCGCGCGCGCGAACGGAATCAGATGATAGTCGTGCACCCAGATCACGTCGTCGTCCTGCAGCAGCGGCACGAGCTGCTGCGCGAGCCACACGTTGACGCGGCGGTAGCCGTCGAATTCGTGGCGATCGTACTGGATCAGGTCCGCGCGGTAATGGAACGCGGGCCAGAGCGTCGCGTTCGAGAAACCGCGGTAATACTGGTCGTAATCGCGGCGCGACAGCCCGACGGTCGCGAACGTCACGGGCCCGCGCTCCTCGATGCGGATCTGCGGCTGCGGCGCGCCGGACGCGACCACGTCGCCGCTCCAGCCGAACCACATGCCGCCGGTTTCCTTCAGCGCGTCGTAGACGCCGATCGCAAGGCCGCCCGCCGCCGGTTCGCCTTCCGAGATCGGCGCGACGCGGTTTGAAACGATGATGAGCCGGCTCATGCGTGCGGCTGCCCCGCGCCGAGCCAGCGTGCGATCTGCTCATGCAGGGCGTCGACCGAATCGAGCCGCATGCGCGCGGACGTCTCGCCCGCGCCGACCTTGATCGACAGGCCGCCGCGCGCATTGACCACCGCGAAGCCCTTCTCGTCGGTCAGGTCGTCGCCCGCGAACAGCGGCACGCGGCCCGCAAAGGGCGGCTCGTCGAGGAACGCGGCCAGCGCGCGGCCCTTGTCGACGCCCTTCGGCTTGATCTCGAACACCATCTTGCCCGGTTGAAGCACGTACGCATCCGCATAGTCGGCGACGAGGCGCTCGGCCGCCTCGCGCGCCACCGCCTCGCGCTCGGGCGCATTGCGAAAGTGCAGCGCGACGGCCGCGCCCTTGATTTCGAGCAGCATGCCCGGATGGCGGTCGACCACGTCGGCAAGCTCGCGCTCGATGCGCAGCAGGCGTTCGTCGTTGAAGCCGATGCGCTGCGTGTCGCCGTTCGCGTCGCGGCGCTCCGCGCCGTGCAGGCCGGCGATCGGCAGGTCGGGCATCTTCAGGAACGTGTCGAGGTTGTCGATGCCGCGCCCGGACACGATCGCGACCGCGCCGTGCGAGCGGCGCGACAATTCGTCGAGCAGCGTCAGCAGCGACGGCGGAACGCGAATGCTGTCGGGCGTCGGCGCCAGCTCGACGAGCGTGCCGTCGAAGTCGAAGAAGAACGCGGTATCGGTCAGGGACAGGGAAGCCGGAACGGATTGCATCGATTCGATAGTCTGAGGGCGGCCGGCACACGCCGGCCGCCGCTGCGCGAATGGAGTTGTGCGCATCTTACCGCGCCTGCGCCCCCAGATGGGCGAAACCGGGCAGCGCGGACTTCGCGCCGCCCACCGCGTCAACTGCGACATATTGCCCCGCTGGCCGGCACCGTACCGGTTTCAAAAGGACGCAGGCGCGCGAATTGCGCTACAGTCGCAACCGCCTGCCGCGCGACGCATGGCATCGCGCCGGCCGGTCACCCATTTCGCCCGATCGAGCCCAGGATGCCGTTTCGCCTCTCCCGCCTCATCCGCAGGTCCGCGGCCCTCGCCGCCGCCGTGGCGCTCGCCGCGTGCACGCGCGACGAGCCGCGCTGGAACCTGACCAACGTCACCGGCCACCTGCCCGACCTGTCGTTCAGGCTGACGGGCGGCGACGGCCGTCCCGTCGACGCCGATGCGTTCCGCGGCCGGGTCGCGCTCGTCTACTTCGGCTACACGCACTGCCCCGATGTCTGCCCCGAAACCTTGGCGCGGCTGATGGACGTGCTCGCGAAGCTCGGCCCCCGGGCGGACAACGTGCGCATCCTGTTCGTATCGGTCGATCCCGCGCGCGATACGCCGCAGGCGATGCAGTCCTATGTCGCCGCGTTCGACCCCGCGCATGCGCGCGGGCTGACCGGCACCGACGGCCAGATCGAGTCGCTCGCCAAGCGCTATCGCGTCGCGTACCAGATGGAAAAACGCGATCCGTCCGGCGGCTACGAAGTCACGCACAGCTCGGCCGTCTACATCTTCGACGCGACCGGCCGCGCACGCCTGCTCGCGACCGATCGCGATTCGCCCGACGCCATCGCCGCCGATGTGCGCCGGATCATCGACACCGCCTCCACGACCTGAACCGCGCCATGAACACGAAAACGACACTCAAGACGCTCGCCCTCCTCGCCGCGCTGTGCGCCGGCGCCCACGCATATGCCGCCGGCGCGATCAGCGCGCAGAACGCGTGGGTGCGCTGGCTGCCGAACAAGCTGCCCGCCGGCGGCTACGTGACGCTCGTGAACACCGGCGACAAGCCGATCGACCTCGTCGACGTCGACAGCCCCGACTACGGGATGGCGATGCTGCACCAGACGGTATCGAACGGCTCGACGCAGAAGATGGAAATGGTCGACAAGCTGACCATCCCCGCGCGCGGCAAGGTCGACATCGCGCCGGGCGGCTATCACTTCATGCTCGAGGAGCCGAAGCACGCGATCAAGCCGGGCGACACCGTGCACCTGCGCCTGAAATTCTCCGACGGCGAAACGGTCGATGCGCCGTTCGCCGTGAAATCGCCGGCCAAGGCGAAGTGATGCGCGCGCGATGAACCTCCTGTACTGGCTCGATCCGTGGGAACCGTCGCCGACCGTGGTCATCGCGGTGCTGACGGCCGCCGTGCTGTTCGCGCGCGGCGTGAAGAAGGCGAAGGTGTCGCCGCTGCGGCAGTTCTCGTTCTGGTTCGGGCTGACGGCGCTCTACATCGCGCTGCATACGCGGCTCGACTATTTCTTCGAGCACGAATTCTTCCTGCACCGCGCGCAGCACCTCGTGCTGCATCACCTCGGGCCGTTCTTCATCGCGCTGTCCTATCCGGGCGCGGCGATCCGGGCGGGCATTCCGTTCCGCTGGCGGCAGCGCTTCGTGCGTCCCGCGCTTGCGTGGGCGCCGGTACGGGCGACGCTCGACGTGGTGTTCCATCCGGTCGTCGCGGTCGTGCTGTTCGTCGGGCTGATCTATTTCTGGCTGCTGTCGCCGATCCACTTCATCGCGATGCTCGACTGGCGCCTGTATCGCGTGATGAACTGGAGCATGGTGATCGACGGGCTGCTGTTCTGGTGGCTCGTCGTCGATCCGCGTCCCGCGCCGCCCGCGCGGCTGTCGCCGGGCCGCCGGATCCTGATCGTCGTCGCGGCGATCCCGCCGCAGATCGCGCTCGGCGCGCTGATCTTCTTCACGCCGCACGAGCTGTATCCGATCTACTCGATCTGCGGCCGCGCGTTCACGTGGCTGAGCCCGATGCGCGACCAGCAGATCGGCGGCCTGCTGCTGTGGATTCCCGGCTCGATGATGAGCGTGATCGGCGCGCTGATCGCGCTGCGGCACTGGCTGCGGCTGTCCGCACGCGGGCGCCTGATCGGCGAACGGGCCGCGCAGCCTGCTGACGAGCCGCCGGTCGCACGCGCCGCGCACTGACCGCCGCGGCGCGCGTCACGCGCGCGCGCTGCGCATCCACACGTGCGGAATGCCGTCCTCGTCGTGCACGTCCGAACTCGGCGTGAAGCCGAATGCCCCGTAGAAACGCTGCAAGTGGGCCTGCGCATGCAGGCTCACCGGCGTTTCCGGCCACTGCGCACGGATATGCTCGAGCGCGCGCGACAGCAGCCCGTTGCCGAGGCCCGCGCCGCGAAACGCGGCGGTCGTCAGCACGCGGCCGATGCGCACGTCGGTGTGCTGCGCGTCGGGCAGCAGCACACGCAGATAACCGGCCAGGCGGCCGGCCGGATCGAAGGCCGCCAGATGCCACGCGGCCTGATCCGCATCGTCGATGTCGCGATACACGCAGTTCTGTTCGACGACGAAGACGGCGCTGCGCGCTTCGAGGATCGAATAGATTTCGCGCGCCGTCAGCGCGTCGAAGGGTTTCCAGCGCCAGTCGAGATCGGCGGTGCTCGGAAGTGCGGCGGGTGCGGATGCGTTCATGTGGGCTCCTGATTCGGGCGCGCCGGCCGGCGCGCGGCAACCGTCGATTATGCCCCGAAGCGCGTATCCCGCGCGACTGCCTGCCCGCACGCGAAAAAAAGCCCCGCATCGCGCGGGGCCTGCCCGTCATGCCGTCATGCCGTCATCCGACCGAAGCGGCCGTTGTTGAAGTCCTCGATCGCGGTGCGAATCTCCGCTTGCGAGTTCATCACGAACGGGCCGTAACCGACGACCGGCTCGTCGATCGGCTCGCCGCTCAGGATCAGCAGCTTCGCGTCGCCGTTCGCCTCGATCTCGACGTCTCGGCCGTCGCGGCCGAGTTGCACGAACTGCGCTTCGCGCGCCACCGTCTCGCCGTTCACCTGCACGGTGCCGCTCAGCACGACTACCGCGAGCGTCCGCCCTTCGGCGATCGGGAACCGCGCGTGGCCGCCCGCCACGAGCCGCACGTCCCACACGTCGATCGGCGTGTGCGTGCGGGCCGGGCCGCGCCGCCCGTCGAGTTCGCCGGCGATGATCCGCGCCCGCCCGGCGCCTTCCGGCAGCTCGACCACCGGGATATCGGCGTTCAGCAGCGTCTGGTAGCCCGGCGCGCCCATCTTGTCCGCGGCGGGCAGGTTCACCCACAGCTGCACCATCTCGAGCGGGCCGCCCCGCTTCGTGAACGCCTCCGAGTGGAATTCCTCGTGCAGGATCCCGCTCGCGGCCGTCATCCACTGCACGTCGCCCGGGCCGATCGTGCCGCCCGCGCCGGTCGAGTCGCGGTGCGCGACTTCGCCGTCGTAGACGATCGTCACCGTTTCGAAGCCGCGGTGCGGGTGCTGGCCGACCCCGCGCGGCGCCGAAGCCGGCTCGAAGTTCGCGGGCCCGGCGTAGTCGAGCAGCAGGAACGGGCTCAGATGCGCGCCGTGAGACTGGTAGCTGAACATCGAACGCACCGGGAAACCGTCGCCGACCCAATGGCCGCGCGGCGCACTGTAGACACCCTGGATCTTCTTCATTGCCCTTCTCCATATTGCGGCGAAACCCGTGTTTCGCATCTTGAATAACAATATAGAGATGGAACGATCCATCCGGTAGACTGCCGAAATCGCACTCAGCGTTCCATTTCATGAACGATAAAGCGCGGGATCTCAACGATCTCTACTACTTCGTGCAGGTCGTCGAACACGGCGGCTTCGCGCCGGCCGGACGCGCGCTGGACATGCCGAAGTCGAAGCTGAGCCGCCGCATCGCGCTGCTCGAGGCGCGGCTCGGGATGCGGCTGATCCAGCGTTCGACGCGCCGCTTCACGGTCACCGACGTCGGCCAGACCTATTACGCGCATTGCCGCGCGATGCTCGTCGAGGCCGACGCCGCCGACGAGGCGATCGCGCTGCTGCACGAGGAGCCGCGCGGCATCGTGCGCGTCAGTTGCCCGATCGTGCTGCTCGATTCGCTGGTCGGCACGATGATCGCCGCGTTCATGGCCGCCTGCCCGCGCGTCGAGATCCATCTCGAAGCGACCAACCGGCGCGTCGACGTGGTCGGCGAAGGGATCGACGTCGCGATCCGCGTGCGTCCGCCGCCGCTCGAGGACAGCGACCTCGCGCTGCGCGTGCTCGCCGAGCGCGGCCAGTGTCTCGTCGCGAGCCCCGCGCTGCTGCGCGAGCACGGCGTGCCGGCCGTTCCCGCCGATCTCGCGCGCCTGCCGAGCCTCGATCACGGCGTGCCGCAGTCCACGCACGTGTGGCGGCTGCGCGGGCCCGACGGCGCGCAGGCGGAAATCCATCACCAGCCGCGCCTGGTGACGGGCGGCATGCTCGCGCTGCGCGCGGCGGCCGTCGCAGGCGTCGGCATCGTGCAACTGCCGACGATGATGGTGCGCGACGAAGTCGCACGCGGCGAACTGACGACCGTCCTGCCCGACTGGGCGCCGCGCCGCGAGATCGTGCACGCGGTGTTCGCATCGCGTCGCGGGCTGCTGCCCGCGGTCCGGGCGCTGCTCGACTTTCTGGCGGAGCGGTTCGCCGCGCTCGAACCCGACTGAGCGTGCCGCCTCCCACCCCATCGTGCGCTGCAGACTGCCCGCGCGTGCCGTAGACTGCGGTACGCGCAGTGCGCCGTCAGTGCGCCTTTTGACAACCCCTATCGCTTTCCCGCCATGTTCACGCTGTCCAACGACCCCACCGCCTCCAAGGCCGATCAATACGCGACGCTCGTCGAGCAGGCCCGCGCGCTCGTCGAATCCGAACGCGACCTGACCGCCAATGCGGCGAATTTCTCCGCGCTCGTCTATCACTCGCTCGATCGCCTGAACTGGGCCGGCTTCTACTTCTTCGACGGCACCGAGCTCGTGGTCGGGCCGTTCCAGGGCAAGCCCGCGTGCGTGCGGATCGCCCTCGGCAAGGGCGTGTGCGGCACGGCCGCGCAAACCCGCGAGACGCAGGTCGTGCGCGACGTGCACGACTTCCCCGGCCATATCGCATGCGATGCGGCGTCGGAATCGGAAATCGTCGTGCCGCTGGTGGCGGGCGACGGCACGCTGATCGGCGTATGGGATGTCGACAGCCCGGTCGCCGCGCGCTTCGACGACGAAGACCGCAAAGGAATGGAAGCGCTGTGCCGCGTGTTCGTCGAACACGCGTGGCGGAAGGCGCGCGGTTGACCGTCGCTGCGCGGCGGCGCCAGCCGCCGCGAACGACACGGGCCCCGCGAAGGGGCCCGTTTCATTGCAACGCCGCGCCGCCGCATGCGGCGCGCTGGCCGCATCAGGCCGCATCAGGCTGCGTGCGCGCCGGAAGACGCGGCGAACGCCTGCGGCGTCGCATCCTCGGTCAGCACCTCGAAGCCCGTTTCCGTCACCACGACCATGTGCTCCCACTGCGCGGACAGCGAATGGTCCTTCGTGACGACCGTCCAGCCGTCGGCCAGCACGCGCGTATCGCGCTTGCCCGCGTTGAGCATCGGCTCGATCGTGAAGATCATCCCCGGCCGCAGCGGCACGCCGGTGCCCGGGCGGCCGTAGTGCAGCACCTGCGGCTCGTCGTGATAGACGTCGCCGATGCCGTGACCGCAATACTCGCGCACCACGCTGAACCCTTCGCGATGCGCGACCTGCTGGATCGCGTAGCCGACGTCGCCGAGCGTCGCGCCCGGACGCACCGCGCGGATGCCGGCATGCATCGCCTCGTAGGTCGCCGCGACGAGCCGCCGCGCGAGTTCGTTCGGTTCGCCGACGAAATACATGCGGCTCGTATCGCCGAACCAGCCGTCCTTGATCACCGCGATGTCGAGGTTCACGATGTCGCCGTCGCGCATCGGCCGCGACGTCGGAATGCCATGACAGACCACGTGGTTCACCGACGTGCACAGCGTCTTCGGATAGCCGTGGTAGCCGATGTTCGCGGGAATCGCACCCAGCTCGTCGACGATGTACTCGCGACAGCGCGCGTCCAGCTCGTCGGTGGTGACGCCCGGCTTCACATGCTCGGTGATCATCGTCAGCACCTGCGACGCGAGCTTCGCGGCTTCGCGCGATTTCGCGATTTCCGCGGCGCCGCGGATCGGGATTTCTCGCTTCGCCATTACGCCACCCGCTCGATGTGATGCGCGACCGGTTCCACCGCCCTCGCGTCGCCGCCCCGCGCCTCGGCTTCGATCAACATCTTGCAGATGTCGCCGTAGGACAGCGCCGGGTTGAGTTCCGCCAGCATCCCGACGCGCAGCCAGTGTTCGGCCTGCGCGTTGATCGACCGGCTCAGCGCCGTGCTCGTCGAGCGCAGCCGTTCATGCATGTGCTCGGAAATCTTGATGATGCCCATATATCCCCAATTAAACGAAACGTAGCTGTTTCGTATATTACGCCGCACGCGACGCCCGGGCAAGCCATTCGACTCCCGCCTCGCTCGACGAGCCGCGGCGAATGCCGTTGACATCGAATTCCAGTTTGCTGGAAAATCAATCCACCATGCAAGAATCCGCGATCACCGCAGCCGACGATACCGGCATCAGCGAACGCATTGCCCGGCGCGTGCGCGATCTGCGCACCGTTCGAGGCTACACGCTCGACGCGCTGGCCGCGCGCTCCGGCGTCAGCCGTTCGATGATCTCGCTCATCGAACGCGCGTCGGCCAGCCCGACCGCCGTCGTGCTCGACAAGCTCGCGGCCGGCCTCGGCGTATCGCTGGCCGGGCTGTTCGGCGGCGACCGGAACGATGCACCCGCCCAGCCGCTCGCACGGCGCGCGCAGCAGGTCGAATGGCGCGATCCGGCGTCCGGCTATGTGCGGCGCAACCTGTCGCCGGCCGGCTGGCCGTCGCCGCTCCAGCTCGTCGAGGTCGATTTCCCGCCCGGCGCGCGCGTCGCGTACGACAGCGGCGGGCGCGAAAGCGCGCTGCATCAGCAGGTGTGGATCATCAGCGGCCGCGTCGACGTCACGTTCGGCGACACGCTTCACGAACTTCACGAAGGCGACTGTCTGGCCATGCGGCTCGACCAGCCGCTGATCTTCAGCAATCCGTCGTCGCATGCCGCGCGCTATGTCGTCGCGATCTGCGATGCATCCGCCGCCGTGCGGAGCGCGTGATGCGTGCATCACGTGCGCAAGCGGTTTAAAGCCAACAGGAAGGAACCCGCATGAATTCCCCGACACCGCGCGACGACGTGCGCCTGATCGATTGCAGCGAGGCCGAACACGCGGCGGCCATCCTCGAGATCCTGAACGACGCGATCCTGAACTCGACCGCGCTGTACGACTACCGGCCGCGCCCGCCGGAAGCGATGGTCGCGTGGTTCGCGACGAAGCGCGCGGGCGGCTTTCCGGTCATCGGCGCCGTCGACGCGGCGGGCACGCTGCTCGGCTTCGCGAGCTGGGGCACGTTCCGCGCATTTCCGGCGTTCAAGTACACGGTCGAACACAGCGTCTACGTGCGCCATGACCAGCGCGGTCGCGGGCTCGGCGAACTGCTGCTGCGCGAAGTGGTCCGGCGTGCACGCGAAGCGCAGGTGCACGTGCTGGTGGGCTGCATCGACGCGGCCAATGCCGGCAGCATCGCACTGCATACGAAGCTGGGGTTCGTGCACGCGGGCACGATCGCGGAAGCGGGATTCAAGTTCGGCCGCTGGCTCGATGCGGCGTTCTATCAGTTGAAGCTCGAGACGCCGGCACAGCCGGTGGACGGGTGATCTCGCCTGGCGTGGCGGCCGTCGCACCCACCGCGACGCGGAAAAGGAAGTGCCCCGCGGGACTTTTCTCGTCCGTCAATGACGAGCCTTCGCGGAGTCACCGACGGCCCGAAACGAAAATAACTTCGACAATCCTCCGCGGGTGGGCCACCGTCAAACCGACGACTGAAAGGTGGAAACCTTGTTCCGACCGGTTGCCTTCGCGTAATACAACGCCTCGTCGGCCGCCTTGATGATCGCTCCAGGCTCGCCGTCCTGATCCGGCACCCAACTCGCCAACCCGATACTGGCGGTCACGCGCCCGTATTCGCTTCCCGCGTGCTCGAGCGCCAGTTCATTGATCGCCGCGCGTATTCGTTCAGCAGTCTGGGCTGCCCCCGTCTCTGGTGTGTCAGGCAGCAGCACGACGAATTCCTCTCCGCCGTAGCGAGCCGCTGTATCGATCGGTCGGCGAATGTTGTCGCCGATGCAGCGCGCGACTGCAGCCAGCGCATCGTCCCCCGCCTGGTGACCATAGGTATCGTTGTAGGCCTTGAAACGATCGACATCGACGAACAGCAACGAGAAAACGGAATGGGCTCGCCGCGCACGGCGCCACTCCCGGTCCAGAACCTCGCCAAAGGTGCGGCGATTGTTGAGGCCGGTGAGCCCGTCGGTGCGAGCCAGCAGTTCGAGCTCGGATTCCGCGCGCATCCGACGCCGCAGCTGCGCGCTGAGAAATACGGATAGCGCAATGAAGGCTGCGCCGAATGTCGCGACGAGTAGACCGATCGTCGTGGCGCGGCGGCGCCACGCGGCATAAATGTCCTGCTCCGCCTCTGCGACCATGATGATCAGTGGCAGATTCGGAAAATTCTTGAAGTAGTAGAGACGGCGCACGCCGTCGATCGACGACGTTTCCGAGAACGAGCCATCGGGTGCGCGCCGGAAGCGCTGAAAGGTTGCGGCCTTGCCCAGATCGCGGCCGATGGTCCGGACGTCGTACGGCTGCCGCATGATCATGATGCCGTCCTTGCCGATCAGCGATATCGAGCCATGTTGTCCCAATGACAATCCGGCGAACAGCTTGTGGAAATATTCGAGGTTGATCGCGATCAGCGCGATACCGGCAAACGAGCCATCCGGATTCGATATGCGCCGCGACAGCGCAATGCTGAGCATGCCGGCGCGCAAGCGCGACGCGAATGGGTCGCTGACATAGAGCCCCACGTTCGGGTTGTCGCGATGGACGGTGAAGTACTTGCGATCGGCAAAATTGCCCTTGCGCGGCACGTCGTTGGCCGAATCCAGAATGATGTTTCCGTCGGCATCGAGCACCAGTTGCGATCCGATGAATTGCGCCGTCATTGCATGATCGAACAACACGCCCCGCCGCAGCGCGGGCGCCGCTGCCATCACGTCGGGACGTTGCAGACCATGGATCAGCGCCTGCAAGGACAGATCGTAGAGTTCGAAGTTGCGCTCGATGTCGCGCTCGGCCATCAGGCCGAGATTGCGCGAGGTTTCGCTGGCCCGCTCCAGTGCGTCGTGGCGGCTTTGGAACAGTTGCAGCACGCACAGGCCCATCAGCGCGCATGCGATCACGACACCGACTGCCACAACGAAATAAGGGGCTGCCGTCCGGGGTTGCATGAATCTCCTCGCTGCTCATCGTGCACGCCCGCACCGGGCGTGAGTGCGCATACAGGATCGGCTCGGCGCATTGACGGGTGCAGCGCCAAACTGACCGAAAACCGGAAACGGCTAGAGTCTATCGAACGTGAAGCGCCGACAAAACAGTACCGGTGGCCCGCTCTTCCGAGATTATTAAATAATATGAGGAAACCATGCTCCCGAGAGAATATGTGAGGCTCGCCACGATCAGCCGGCCCGTGCGGCGACACATGCCGATCAGCGCATCATTGCACCACGCTTCCACCCTCGTGCAGTTTCGCTTCGCTGTATTTGCGGTGATCAGTTATGTCGGGACTAGCACCAGCAGGCGGGCGCCCATGCTCGGCGCACAAAAAGAAAAAGCCCTGATTTCTCAGGGCTTTTTCTCTTCTTACTTGGAGGCGCGAGCCGGAGTCGAACCGGCCTAAACGGCTTTGCAGGCCGTCCAGCCTCTATTTAAATCAAGTACCTATGGAAAACAACCAACCGGATTAGCCGCCTTGAACTCGCTCAATGAAATAGGGCCGGCGCTACGGTAATATTGACGTCCCTATTGGAGACCGATATGAATCTAAACGATGCAAAGAAGCTCGAGGAAGCCAGAAAGCGCGCAGAAGTAGCTACGGCGGCACTCAAAAAGCAAAACGACGACGCTAAGGCGGAGATCCTTAACAAGGTAGCAACAGAGTTCCGCGACTATTTTTCAGCGGCTGGCTTCACTGTCACACCTGCACAACAGGGGATCATTGCCGCTATCGGCCAGACGGCTTTCAAGCTTGAACTAGACGCCAGTGATCGGTTTGGCGCATTTGGACTCGTCAAAATCACGCCTCCGGCCGAGTCCAAAGAAGATCCGGCTACCGTGGTGGTCGTCCGAAAGCAACGCGCCGATAGCACCTCCACGACATTTCACGCGAAGCAGTTGACGCCTTTGGAAGAAATGGAGAAGAAAGCGGCGGATTATGAAGCGGCACTCCAGCGACCATTTCCGGAACTGGGCTTCGTGATTCAGCAGGCTGCGCCGGCAAAGGTTGCCCCGTATGGAGCGCGCCCGCAGCCAGTGGCTGCGATGTCCAACACACGGGAAGTACTTTCATCATTCACCGAAGTCCTTTCAGTCCTTTACCCGACTTCGTAAACGGTTTGCAGCATTCAGGAAAAGCCCGCTAGCAGCGGGCTTTTTGTTGTCGGTCGCGCCTCCGCAGGCACAAGTTACTTGGGTTCCGTAACCACCTCTTCGGCCGGGTAAAGTTGAAGCATCGCACGGGCAGCCTCGGTATTCGGCGTGGTCAACCATTCCTCCCAGTCGTCGGGCCGGAGGATGACGACCGACCGCTTCTCGTCGTCCGGTTTATGCATCCGCGACATGACACGATGGCCGTCCGCGTTGACGGTAATCATCGCCATCACATGGTGCGGTCTACCGTCCGGTTCTTTCAAGGTGCGCCAGATGCCGGCAACACACATCGTCGGCCGGTCGACCACGCTGATTCGCTGCCACACGCACGGCCCGGTTACCCATTTTCCCTTCTCATCTTGATACGCCTCCGGATACGACGGCTCGACTATGAACCGCGCCGGAACCAGGCACCGTCGACCGCCGCGCCAGGTGGGTCCGTACAGCGGAGACTTCCCGAGGTTATCGTCGCGCACGTTCATCGTGCTGCGCATGACCGGCGGCTTGCGCCCCTGCTCCTTCGCCCTCTCCACGTTCGCCTTCTGAAGCGCGCGCGGCCAAAACCCGAACCCGGAAATCAATGGCTTGAATTGCCCGTCGATACTGGCAACTATCGGAGCGTCATAGTCTTGGTAAATCTCGGGCTTCCAAGGCGTCCAGCGATACAGGTCGCTGAAGCTGTCGATCCGAAGTTCGCTCAAGCCGGGATCCTCGCCGGGCGCTACGTAGTTCGTGCACATCAACGTCCCCAATTTTCAGTCTTAACCGAACGATCTTACCTCGCGCTACACTGTGTTTTTATACAGCACCCGCGCCGTGATCAAACCTCAGTGGGCATATTTTTGGGAGTATCGATTCCTCGGCGAGGAGGAATGGAAACGCACGCCCATCGAGTTGACCGAACGCGAGCTGGCGTCGTGGATCGAGGCCGTCTACGACCCGATTGTGCCGGCGCAATCACGCCGCATCGAAGCGGGTAAGGTCGACCGGAATCGTATCCCGCTCAGAGACCGCCGCGTCAAACTTAAGCCGACCATGCCGGACTTCGACGCGCCCACCGAATTGGAGTTGCGCGCACTATGGCGCGAGTACACCGACCCACAGGTCAGATCGCTGATCCTTGAAATTCTCGCGCTGAGAAAGTCGATCGAGCGGGTGCAGGATTGGTTCGACTATGTCGACAAGACCATCGACAACAAGGGGGACCTTGGCGGCGGCCAAGGCCCGCTTCAACGCCTCCGGCACCTGCTCAGGGAGGAAAAGCAGCGGGCAACGATGCTATAAGCTCGACGCGCGCGATTGCGCTACCGGACCGGTCCATCGACGGACTAGTACGCCATATTGATGGAGCGCCGCAACTTGCGGAATTCTCGTGAGCCGACGTTCAACAAATCGTCGCGACAGTAATAGCCGCCCTACGTGCCGACCTCCGCACATGGTAGTTCCAGCGATAAAATGACCTTCGACCTGGAACCTGCGGCAGAGAGGTCGGGATTGGGAATCACCGAGGCGCAACCCTGTACCCGATGCGCGACAATCGATAAGAGAAACCACAATGTTTGGAAGCATAGATAAGAGCAAAGGGCTGCTGTTCGTCACGTACGAACTTGATCAAGTTCTGCGTAACACTGTCGCCGCGATGCAGCGAGAAGTCGAAGAGCTTGATGCGAACCGACTTCTCAATACGGCGCCCGAGGACCTAAAGGTCTATCTGAGCGAAAAGTACAGCGTCACGCCGATCACACTTCTGCGCGAACAGTGGTATGCGGACCACGAGGAAGTGCAAATCGATGTGAGCCGTGATAGCAGGCGCTGGATCAACGACCGGAGTCGCCCCTTTCTGATCGCCGGTGAACGATTCGAGGTCCGTATTCCGTTCACAGGTGAAAAAGAACTGTTCTACACTCGCGCCAACACGTTCACGCTCAACCCGCCACGCGCCCTCGTCGAAAACGATGAGCTTGTGCTGCGCTATGACTCTCCCGCAGACCAGCCGTCCAACGTTAGGCATCTCGTGGACCAGGCGCTAACGGAAATCGAAGAGCACCTCAACTGGCAGCGCGGGATGATCGATTCGCACAACCGCACGCTGCCCGCAGCAGCGGAGCAAGCCATCCAGCAGCGGCGCGCCCGGCTACTGGCGCAATCGCAACGTGCCGAGTCGCTGGGTATTCCGATCCGTCGACGAAACGACGCGCCGACGACATACGCTGTGCCAACCGCCCGTCGTAAAGCCACGCCGACACTACCGCCAGCCACGACTGCACAGTTTAAACCTGAGCCAGTTTGGGCCATGGACCAGTATGAGCAGGCGCTCAAAATTATGCAGGATATGGCGCTCGTGATGGAACGCAGTCCCGAGGCGTTCAAGTCGATGGACGAAGAAGCGCTCCGCCAGCATTTCCTCGTACAGCTCAACGGGCAGTTTGAAGGACGAGCTACGGGCGAGACCTTCAATATGGGAGGCAAGACAGATATCCTGCTGCGGGAGGGTGACCGGAACGTCTTCATTGCCGAGTGCAAATTCTGGAAGGGACCGAAAGCTTACGGACAGGCTATCGATCAGCTGCTCGGTTATGCGACGTGGCGCGACGGCAAAGCGGCGATCCTGATATTCAACCGCGGCACCGATACGTCGACGGTTCTCGCCGGCATCAATGCCACGACAAAATCGCATGGCAATTTCAAGCGCGTCGTGGAGTGGCCGCACGAAAGCGGCTTCCGCTACATCGTTCACAGCAATGGAGACGCGAACCGCGAAATTACACTTACGGTCTTAGTCTTCCATGTGCCGGAGTGACCAACGCCGTCCTGCCAAATTGACGTTATTTGACTGATCCCACGGGCCGCCGCAATCGACTGTTCTCGCGAAAATGGTAAATTCATACGAAAACCACATCTACGAGAGAACATATGGCCCGAGCCATGATCTGCGTCGGCGACACGACGACGCATGGCGGCCGCGTGCTGGAGGGCAGCACGACCGCGACCATCGATGGAAAGCCCATTGCCGGCGTCGGGCACAAGGTACTTTGCCCGCAGTGCAAGGGGGTCTTTCCGATCCTTCCGACGGGGCGGCAATACTCGCACACATTCGACGGACGAGAAACCGCCGTCGAGGGCATGAAAACTGCCTGCGGAGCGACGTTGATCGCGTCGCAGTCGTCCGCGACATTCGACGACGTCGGATCAGGCGAGGCGACGTCTGGCGGCGCAGTCGCATCCGCCGCAGCCACGGCTACAGCGCTTGCCCCCTCGCCGACGCTCTGTCTTGAATGCCTGAAAGCCGCGGCCGAGAACGCCGCGACGATGATCGCGCGCGGATAGCCCATGACCGGAAATTCGATCGAGGCTTTCTTCTTCAAGCGTCAACAGCAGTTGACGATGCAGGTGCATCTGTACGCCCTTGTCGACGGCCTTCTATACGCTGATGCGGCCGGCGGCTCATTGCCTCAACGATCGCAGTCGGCCATAGCCGTATTCGACGGCACGCAGGACGCGTCACTCGCAGACGCTGGGCCGTGGCTTTTTGCGTACGACGCGGCGGCCGGTAATATCCGACGAACCCTCTTCACCATGGCCAGTAGCCCCACCGGCGTGTCTTGGCTGATCAGCGCATATCCGATCGAATCACTTGCTGACGAGCTGCGTAGCCGGCTCGACGTACGCTTGCCGGACGGAAGCACAGCCCTGCTCCGCTTCTACGATGCCCGCATCATGGCCGACATGGCGTCGCTGATGGAATTCACGCAGCGCATGCAGTTCTTCGTGCCGACATTCGACTGGCTCGTCGAAGTAAATGGAAAACTCAGGGGAGTACACCCGCATGCTTGAGCTGACAAGCGAACAGGTCGCCGGCCTTGCCGAGATCGACGCACGCGGATACGTCGAGCGCGTCAGGCAGGATCTCGTCAAAGCCGATCCCAAACTTGCCGACGACAGCACTCTGTCAACGCGTCTATGGAACGCATACGTCGCGGCTCGACAGTTGGGCATTCAGTCCGACGAAAACGTGGCGGCGTTCCTTCGAATCGAGGCATACGCTCCGAAGTTTTATGAAAAACCTGCCACGCGCGCATGGCTAACTCGTCCCGGCCGATCTGCCGACGAACGCTTTCATGACTATTTCCGCGTCATCAAGTGGCGCATCGAACATCCAGAATACGAAAGGAGATCAATAGATGGCGGGGTTCGTGGCACCGATGATAGAAGCAGCGGCGGCGCAACTTGGGCCGCTATTGGCGCGCGCTGGCGTCGCCTTATTGGGCGGGGCGGCGGTGGCGGGAACGGGGAGTCTGTCGGGTGACACGCCCAAGGATGAAAGCAAATCCGGGGCTGATACCAAGGCCGTGCCGCGTACCGGCGAGAAATGCAAGAAGTGTCCGCCCGAGGAATCGGGACTACCTCTGCGCAGGAACCATCATATGTCTGCACGTGCTCGCGAGTACCAGGGTCGCGTCACTGGAAGACCGTACAGCGTCGAGGAAGGATGGAGTGAGGAATGGGTATGGCTCGGAACAGATTTTGACGGGTTCATACCGGCTGAGTGCCTGTTGCAAGAAGCGAAGTCACGCTACGCGCAATTCCTTGAGCGCGACAAGGACGGCGAACTCCAGCCACGCGAATGGTACGAAGGATATGAAGATCTTCAGAACGCCTTAATCCGGCAGGCCAAAAAGGTGAACGCGAATCCTCCAGCTCGTCTGAAATGGTACTTTCAAGAAGCGGACACGCGGGAGTATATGCTTCCCTACCTCACAACCTACCGAGTACAGTCGGTCGTACAACCGTAACCCGAGACGATTATGGATTTCCGGCTTCAGTTCAAGGACGCTACGCTCGATCCGATGGACTTCGCGCACGTGCTGTCGCGCATTCATGTAGTTACCGCCGCATTGGAGCAAATCAATCCGAAATTCAGCCGCTGGTATGCGAAGGGACAGAGCCGCGACGAGGCATTGCTATACCCCGCATTCGAAGACGGAGCGCCATCGACTGCGATCCTAGCGGTACTGAAGCACAAATTCGCGGAAGACCCGACAACAACATTCGTGGCATTGTGGGATGGCAACGAAGGGGATGCGCGCGGCGCCACTATCGCGTGTCACCTCAACGAGGCCGGAGCCTATAACTCGTTCGAACTGTCGATGTCGGACTCCGATGTTCTCAGCGAACTGGATACGGTCCTGAAAATCGTCCGCTCCATCGTTGCGGCGTTCAATCCGGCGTACATCACAGTCTCGCCACGAAGCTATGTAGCAAAGCAGGTGTTTGACGACAAACCGGGAGTCGGCTGGATGATCTACCTGCCGACCGTGATCACGCAGCAGCAGGTTCCAGAGGCGCATGAGGTTGTGCCAATTCCGGATGCAGGCAAGGCGCAGACCGGCACAATCGTCGTCAGCACAACGGACGCCCCTTTCTCGATGAAGAATCCTGAACACGTCGAGACGGCAAATCGAATCGAGATCAGGTTAGTCGACCAAGATCTCCTCCCCGCCTTCGCTGATCTGTAGGCGCTATGTCGGCGCATCACTGCGCCGGCATCGTCCGGTTAGCAAACAGGCAGCGTCAGATCGTCTGGCCCAGTTCGGCCAGAAAAGGACATTCGACGTTCCAATGGAGATCGGCAACAATCTAGTCGGCACTGGGGGCAGTCGGCATCGCGTTGAAGGCGTCTCGGTCAAAGCTGACGACAATCGTCAGCACCGGTCGTCAAATTGCGGAAGACTCAAATGGAAACAGTGGGACTGAGATGTCGCCCGATATTCGATCTGACACGCGGGTCGGCCACCATCTAGTACCCCGCAGACTGCCAAATCAAGACGTCAGATGGTCTGCTTAGGCGAGCGATCTTATTTCGACTTCTCCCCCGCCTTTCCTGTTGCTAGCTTTATCAAATCCATTATTGATTCAATGATTTTGGGGTCGAATTGAGAAACGTCGAGCGAACTAAACGCTGAATTCCTGTCGATATTCCAGTGCTGAAACACTTCCTTGAGCTCATCCCATTTGGTTGTAAAAGCAAAGTAGTAATGTCGCATCTGGGCAAAGTTGAAATGTCGTAGTTCGAGGGTTTCGGCGCATGCTGGCGGCGGTTCGAACTGCCGGAGCGCATCGTGGGCCAACCTGGACTGATCACCATGAGCATGCGGGAGCTGGATCGTCTGAAGGTCGTGGAAGCCGTGATCGAGCAGCGTCTGATGCCTTGGCGAGCCGCGGAGCGACTTGGAATCAGTCGACGGCAGATTGAACGGCTGGTCGCCCGGTATCGGGCTGCGGGCCCAGCCGGGCTGGTTTCGCAGCGCCGTGGCCACGCGAGCAACCATCAGTTGCCTGAGGATCTCGCTCATCGCGCCTTGAGCCTGATTCGTGAGCGCTACGCGGATTTTGGGCCCACGCTGGCCTGCGAGAAGCTCTGGGAGTGCCATGGGCTGCAGTTGTCGAAGGAAACGGTCAGAAGGCTGATGACAGACGCTGGGCTCTGGATTCCGCGCCGGCAACGGCCGCCCAAGGTCTACCAGCCGCGAGCGCGCCGGGCCTGCCTGGGCGAACTGATCCAGATCGACGGTAGCGATCATCGATGGTTCGAGGAACGGGCGCCGGCCTGCACGCTGCTGGTGTACGTCGACGACGCGACGAGCCGGTTGATGCATCTGCACTTTACGGCGACCGAATCGACCTTCAGCTACTTCGAGGCCACGCGGGCGTATCTGGAGCGTTACGGCAAGCCGGTGGCGTTCTATAGCGACAAGTACAGCGTGTTCCGCAGCGCAACCGCGGGCAAGACCGGCAGCAGCGTGACGCAGTTTGGCCGGGCCATGTATGAATTGAACATCGACACGTTCTGCGCGAACAGCAGCTCGGCCAAGGGACGTGTCGAGCGAGCACACCTGACGCTGCAGGACCGGCTGGTCAAGGAGATGCGATTGCGCGGCATCAGCACGGTGGCCGACGCCAATGCCTATGTGCCCTCCTTCATCGTGATGTATAACGCGCGCTTCGCCAAGCCACCGCGCAGCGACTTCAATGCGCACCGGCCGCTGCGAGGTGACGAGAATCTGGACCAATTGCTGACCTGGCGCGAAACGCGCCGAGTTTCGAAGTCGCTGACGGTGCTGTACGACCGGGTGCTGTATCTGTTGGACGATACGCTCGAGAATCGGAAGCTGATTCATCGCTACATCGACGTCTGGGAGTACCCGGATGGCCGGATCGAAATACGGGCCGATGGCGAGGTATTGCGATGTCGCCTTTACGACAAGCTGGCAGAGGTCGATCAAGGCGCGATCATCGAGCACAAGCGTCTGAGTCACGCACTGCAGGTGGCTGAAGCGGTTCAGGCGCAGCGTGATAACCGGCGGATCTCGGGTTCCCCATCGCGAGCCAATCGAGGGCTACCGGTACGAGCCAAGACATCGTTACCCGGTGCCAAGAAACAGCGTGCGTTCACGGAAGCTGATATCGAAGCAGCCATCTTGCAGGTCGCTTCACAAACACATCAATCTGAATCGAATCGGCGGTCTGCGAAGGCCCGCGGGTGAACGTAAGCGCCCTGCTGCTTCAGGCCTGGCACTTCAACGCTGAAGGATGGAAAGCCGATGAAACATGCGACATCTGTATTTAGCTGCGGTGGACTAGACTAAATCTGACAGTGGTTGGTTTTTCATGCTGGCGCGCATTGGCGCGGAGGGCGTAGCCCGTAGCGGCAATGCGCGCCGCGAACAGCAAGGAGTCCGCCATGACTCAGGAGCAGAAGGTAATTCGTGCCAAGGTCGGCATACTCGAGCTGGCCCGGCAACTCGGCAACGTCAGCCAGGCCTGTCGCGTGATGGGTTACTCGCGCGACAGCTTCTACCGATTTAAGGAACTGTACGATCGAGGCGGTGAAGCTGCGCTGCAGGAGATTTCCCACCACCGGCCGCTGCTCAAGAACCGCGTGGATCCGCAGGTCGAGGCCGCAGTTGTCGAACTGGCCCTCGAATTGCCAGCCTACGGTCAGGTGCGTATCGCCAACGAGGTCCTCAAACGGCATGCTCTTTCTGTCTCGCCCCAAGGCGTCCGTAGCATCTGGTTGCGCCACGATCTGGAGACCATGCCGAAGCGCTTGAAGGCCTTGGAAGCCAAGTCCGCCCAGGAGGGGTTGGTGCTGACCGAGGCGCAGCTTGTCGCGCTCGAACGCGCCAAGCACGAGAAGGAAGTGCACGGCGAATTCGAGTCCGAATGCCCGGGCTACTGCGGCGCGCAGGATACGTTCTACGTCGGCAGCCTCAAGGGCGTCGGCCGTGTCTACCAGCAAACTTTCGTCGATACCTACTCGAAGGTTGCTTTCGCCAAGCTCTATGATCGCAAGACACCTTTGCCGGCGGCGGACCTGCTCAACGATCGCGTTGTCCCGTTCTTCGACAGCTTCGGCATTCCGCTGCTACGCGTGCTGACAGACCGCGGCACCGAATACTGCGGCAACCCCGAACATCACGAATACGAGCTGTATCTGGCCTTGGAGGACATCGACCATACCCGAACCAAGGCCAAGTCGCCGCAAACCAACGGGATCGTCGAACGGCTGCACAAGACCATGCTCAACGAGTTCTATCGCATCGTCTTCCGAAAGAAGATCTACGACTCGATCGCTACGCTGCAGACGGACCTTGATGCGTGGCTCGACCAGTACAACAATGAACGAGAGCATCAGGGGCGCTGGTGTTATGGCAAGACGCCGATGCGTACTTTCCTCGATTCGCTCGAACTAGCCAAGGAGAAACTCATCACCCATTGATGGCTCGTTCTTTGTAGGCCCGACTACCTGTCAGATCGAGTCCCGGCTAATACAATTTAGCTGGCGCTACGACATCTGAATCCGGGTATGACATGGCGGGTGCACGCGGCAATCCAACGAAAAGTGCAGCAGCCGTCTATGCGGAAACCCGGCCGTACTGCACGCACGCTTCCCAGACTGCCTGATCTACCGCCGGCGCACGCCGCGTAATTGGCGGAACGCCTCGCCGATTTGGAGAGGCGTTCCGCTATGCAAAGCGACTTTGCTGAGTCGTCTCGACAATCGCCCCCGCTGCCGTCCTACGCAGACGCCGGTCGTACGTGCCTACCCCGCCTCATGCCGCAGCGTCAAGATAACGAAAGGACTGCGGCGGCACCCCACCAGGGATTACGGCTTGCAACTCCAAAGGAGTCTCATAACGAGTTGCTGTTTTGACTCCGATCGCATACGCCGCCTTACGGCCACGAAAATACGTTTCAAAAAATGCCTTCGTAATTCCAGAGTACTCTCTTGTCGTGCGCCAGAGCTTACTAGGACTTTCCTTCAAAATCGAATCGATTTCGAACTCACCGACCACCTTTCCAACTGGCATAGTTGCATAGATCACAACCGTTCTGACATCGGAATTTTTGAAAACCGCCTTTCTAAACTCGAACCGCTTCTCACCGCTAAGTATACGGTCCGCATACTCAGGCTTAATCGACAATAAGACTTTCATCAACACCCCCATCGATCGCAATTTGCTTAAATTGATCCCGAGTTAACCCCAAGAACCCCGGATATGCGTTTCTGTCGATCCCAACATTTTCAATGAGATGGTGTCGAGTCAGTCGACGACGCAATGCGATGTTGTAGGTAAAACGCAGAATAATAGGATATTTCTTACTTTTGTAGTACCCGATCAACTCATCATCTGGAAATACGCTGTGCGGCCGAGCGTATTTCACAAAATCCTCGGCAGTTGGAAATGAATCAATATGCCGCACCTCCTCGACCACGCAAAGCGACGTGGCAACCGCCCTGTACTCCGCCGGGCCTTGCCCATCGCCGGTACGATACATGACAATCTTGTCACCGGGCCGCAATGACATCAGCCCCTTCATTCCGGCAATATATATCTTGTTGATGCTATTTGTATGAGACACGTCTTTTACAATTCTGACGTCTTCGTTATTCAGTATGGAGTCAGGTAGCAACCGGGTGTGATAACCCGGATATATTCCAACCTGATAATACGAGCCATCAAGCTTAATAAGTGGATAGTTCTTTTCGCGGTCCACATCATCTCGCCACCGCATTGGGCGCGTCATAACATCCTCGACGCCATTATCCGTGGTTTTTTCTGCAACCTTCTCGAACCCATATCGGGTGAGCAAATTAATCAAGCCGGCATGCTTTGGAAAGACGGTCACATATAGCTCTTCCGCACCTTCATCGACCGCATGATCGAAGATTTTTTTAACAAACCGCTCACCCAACTTGGTGCCATGCGCGTTAATCTTGAACGTCCCAACCTTCACACGCCGCTTTGCTGGCAAATGTGGAGTCACGTCTGTCACCGGATCATCCTCTATCTTCAGGTAAAGGAATCCATCAATCAAATTCGAATCATCTTGCTCGAATACATAGGCCCAATTTTCTGCCTTTCGGTGGAACCAGTCCTCGAATTCCACGTAGTCCGCCTTAAGCGAATCGAAGAACGGATCAGCAAGGTTTGTATGTTTGAATTGCTTGTACTCGAATCCCACTTGCACGCCCCCGTAGTTGAGTTATGGGGGACATTATAGAGGCGCGCCGGCGGCATCGGCGCGCCACCGTTGCAAACTACCACAGTCGCTGTGCCAGATCGCTTCCGCGCAGGTTCGCGTATCGCATCAGCACTTTCGGGTCCGTATGACCGGTAATCTTGGCGATCTGGATATCACTCAACGTCGTCCGCTCGTACAGCCGCGAGGTTGCCTCATGCCGCAGGTCATGAAAGACGAGATCTGGACAGCCGGCCGCGTTGAATAGTCGCCCAAACTGCCCCGACAGTCGCACGGTAACGCGCTCAAGAACCTTCCGGCTGAGCACCGGCATATTCTTCGCACGCATGCCCGCCTCGATCTCGTCGACCCAGGGGAATAGCCTACCTGCTTCAAACGAAAACCCACACATTTCTGGGTCTTGACCCGTAACTGCAGCGACATACCGCTCGAACGCGGCGATCGCTACCGTCGTAAGTGGCACCGAGCGCTTGCTTCCGTTCTTTGTCCGCTCCAATAAGGCCGTTCGGCGGACGACATCAAACTGCGCAACGTCGAGCGTGTACATCTCTCGCATTCGCATCGCGGATTCGATTGCAAGCTCGAACAGGAACACCAACGCCGGCCGATACGGTAGCTCGAAAGCTCGCTCTCTCCCCTTCGGTTTGCCACCCGCCATGATTCGGCGGATCTCGGCCTCCTCCTCTGCGCTCGGCCGCCGATCTCGATGCACATCCTCTTTCGGCGCGCGATCCTGCGCTTCGACTACCACTCGATCGTCATCGGTATAAGTCGCATAACGTTTAGGCAGCAGGCGCAGCGGATTGACTGCCAGCATCGGAGTGCCGGACTTGACCACCCAATCGAAACACCGAGCGAGCGCCCCAACATTGTGACGAATCGTCGACGGCGACAAATGATGCTCGCGCTTCATTGCTGTCACCCATCGTTCCGCCCAATCGTAGTCCACGGTAGAGAGGGCTTTCGAAGGGAGTCGGCCGCCGAGAAGCGTATTTAGCACCTGAACGTCGGAATCGGGCACCGACACACGCCGCAGATACTCTCGAACAGCGTCGAGCGTCGTTGCGATCGCTTCGCGTTGCTCAACAACGTCTGTCGGCACAATGCCGGCATCGAGCAGTTGCTCCAGCCGAGCGACGTACGCGTCGCCCTCTTCTTCAGATTGAAACGTCAGGGAAAGTGGCTTTGGTAGGAGCTTCGAACGTCGGATGATGTATTCCCACGTTCCGGAGGGTCGCAGTCGCTTGGTCGCCATGCGCTGATGCGAACTCGCCTATACGGCCAAAGAGCCGACTTAGGCGTGGTTACGCGTGTTTCGTGAGTGGTTAGAGGCGACTTTGTACCACCCTAGACGACTTTCTTACAAGAATGAAAGTGGAGCCAGAAAAAGAAAAAGCCCTGATTTCTCAGGGCTTTTTCTTTTCTTACTTGGAGGCGCGAGCCGGAGTCGAACCGGCCTAAACGGCTTTGCAGGCCGCTGCATAACCGCTTTGCTATCGCGCCAAAAGCGGACTGTCCGGATGCCGTGAGGCAAGCGACAGATTTTTATTCGAGGACCGGAAGTCCATCAAATAAAAAGGGAAGCGTGGCTTCCCATGACTTGGAGCGGGAGACGAGTCTCGAACTCGCGACCTCAACCTTGGCAAGGTTGCGCTCTACCAACTGAGCTACTCCCGCATTGTCCTGCATCTGCAGCGCTTCGCCGTACCACACGCTGCCGGAAAAATCTGGAGCGGGAGACGAGTCTCGAACTCGCGACCTCAACCTTGGCAAGGTTGCGCTCTACCAACTGAGCTACTCCCGCATGTGTCCTGCATCTGCAGCGCTTCGCCGTACCACGCGCTGCCAGAAAAAATCTGGAGCGGGAGACGAGTCTCGAACTCGCGACCTCAACCTTGGCAAGGTTGCGCTCTACCAACTGAGCTACTCCCGCGTATTGCTGCACTACTGCTTCCCCGTCACACATTCACTTCGTCGTGCAGCGGAGAAGCGAGATTATGTCGAAGGCACATTCGTATGTCAAGGGCTTTTCCAGCCCTTTTTACAAAAACCGCTGCCACCGAGACTGCGCGGAGGCAGACGCCCAGAGGCGACGCGGGTCACGCGCCGCCGCGCTCGCGAATCTGCGGCCACGCGAGCTTCATGTAGTACAGCATCGACCAGATCGTCAGCACCGCCGCGAGATACATCAGCCACTCGCCCCACACGCGCGTATCGATCGTCACGACGCCGAGCGGCAGCGGCCCGTAGAACAGCAGCATCGGAATCGCAACCATCTGGCACGCGGTCTTGAACTTGCCGAGCTGGTTCACCGCGACGCTCTTCGACGCGCCGATCTGCGCCATCCATTCGCGCAGCGCCGAAATCGCGATCTCGCGACCGACGATCACGAGCGCGATCGCCGCGTCGACCCGCGAAATCTGCACGAGGATCAGCAGCGCGGCCGTCACCATCAGCTTGTCCGCCACCGGGTCGAGAAATGCCCCGAACGACGACGTCTGGTTCCACTTGCGGGCGAGGAAGCCGTCGAACCAGTCGGTCAGCGCGGCGAGGATGAAGATCGCCGCCGCCGCGAGATTGCGGTGCGCGCCGCCCATCACCGTGTCCGGCAGATAGAACACGCCGACGACGAGCGGAATCAGCACGATCCGTACCCACGTCAGGAAAATCGGGAAATTGAACGGCATGGCATGCGGGACAGTAAAGGATTCGCAATTGTGCCGTGTCGACCGGCCTGCCACAAGAACGCTGGCAACGCCGCCGGCCGCACGGCCGCGTCAGTGAAGCTGCTTGTAGATCTGCTCGGCGAGCGCGTGCGAAATGCCTTCGACGCTCGCCAGTTCCTCGACACTCGCGGCCACCACGCCGCGCAACCCGCCGAAGCGCGCGAGCAACCGCTGCCGGCGCTTCGCGCCGACGCCCTCGAGCTCCTCCAGCCGCGACGTCTGACGCGCCTTCGCCCGCTTCGCCCGCATGCCGGTGATCGCGAAGCGGTGCGCCTCGTCGCGGATCTGCGCGACGAGCATCAGCGCGGCGCTCTCCTTGCCGAGCTCGAGCGGCACGCGGCCGTCCGCGAACACCAGCGTCTCGAGGCCGACCTTGCGCCCTTCGCCTTTCGCGACGCCGACCAGCATCGACGTATCGAGCCCGAGCTCGGTGAACACCTGCCGTGCGATCTCGACCTGGCCCTTGCCGCCGTCGATCAGCACGATGTTCGGCAGCAGGCTCGACGCCTCTGCCTGGCGCGTCGACTCGCCGTCGATGCCGGCCGCTTCGTCGGCGGCGGCCGCCTGCGCGGCCTGCTCGACCATCTTCTCGTAGCGGCGCGTGAGCACCTGCCGCATCGCCGCGTAATCGTCGCCCGGCGTGATGCCCGTGATGTTGTAGCGGCGGTACTCGCTCGACTGCATCTTGTGATGGTGATAGACGACGCACGACGCCTGTGTCGCCTCGCCCATCGTATGGCTGATGTCGAAGCATTCGATCCGCAGCGTCGCGAGATCGTCGCTGTCGTAGCCGAGCGTCTCCGCGAGTGCGCGTGTGCGCGCCTGCTGCGACCCTTGTTCGGACAGCAGCCGCATGAGCGCGATCCGCGCGTTCTGCTCCGCCATCGACAGCCACGCGCGGCGCTGCCCCTGCGGCTGCCGCACCAGCGACACCTTGTGGCCGGCCTGCTCGGACAGCAGCTCGAGCAGGTCGCGGCTCGCGGGCGCATGGCTGACGACGAGCACCGGCGGCACGCGGTTGCCAAGATAGTGCTGCGCGATGAACGCATCGAGCACCTCGGCCTCGACCGACGCCGCCGCCGTGGCACGCGCGCCGCCGGCCTCTTGCGCGGGCTGGTCGGGCACTGCATCGGCCGGCGCGTCGATCGCCTCCGCCGGCTCGGCCTCTTCACCGAGCCCGCCTTCGGCGAGCGTCAGCGCGCTTTCGACGTGCGTCGGAAAATACGCCTTGTCGCCGAGATGCCGGCCGCCGCGCACCATCGCCAGGTTCACGCACACGCGTCCGCCCTGCGCGACGACCGCCAGGATGTCGACGTCGCTGTCGCTGCCGACCTCGATCGCCTGCTGGTGCAGCACGGTCGCGAGCGAGCTCATCTGATTGCGCACGGCCGCCGCCTGCTCGAATTTCAGCTCGGCCGCGAACGCGTGCATTTTCTGCTCGAGTTCCTTCATCACTTCGGACTGCCGGCCGAGCAGAAACCGCGCGGCGTTCGACACGTCGACCGCGTAATCCTCGTCGGAGATCGCGCCGACGCACGGCGCCGTGCACCGCCCGATCTGATGCAGCAGGCACGGCCGCGTGCGGTTGTTGAAGACCGAATCCTCGCAGGTGCGCAACTGGAACACGCGCTGCAGGATCTGGATGCTCTCGCGCACGGCCCACGCGCTCGGGAACGGCCCGAAATACTGGTTTTGCTTGTCGACCGAGCCGCGGTAGTAGGCCATCCGCGGAAAGCGGTGCGCGGTGAGCTTCAGGTACGGATACGACTTGTCGTCGCGAAACAGGATGTTGTAACGCGGCGCGAGCGCCTTGATCAGATTGTTCTCGAGCAGCAGCGCCTCGGCTTCCGAGCGCGTGACGGTCGTCTCGATGCGCGCGATGCGCGTGACCATCATCGCGATGCGCGGCGACAGCTGCGTCTTCGTGAAATAACTCGACACGCGCTTTTTCAGGTCGCGCGCCTTGCCGACGTAGAGGACGACGCCCGCCGTGTCGTAATAGCGATAGACACCCGGCATGTGCGGCAACTGCGCAAGGATCTTCTTCGGTTCGAACGGAGTATCGGAGGCTTCTGGGGATGTCATGCGTGATCCGGGCGCCTTGTAACGCGGAACGGGTCTATTAGAATCGCCAGTTTAGAGCATTCACCGGCCCGCTTCGATGCCACGCCCCACCGCCATCCCCCTCCGCGCCGTCCCGCTCGCGCCGGGCGAACCGATCGCCTGCGACCTCTTCTGCACGGTGATCGACAACTTCGGCGACATCGGCGTGTGCTGGCGCGTCGCGCGCCAGCTCGCGCACGAGCACGGCTGGCAGGTTCGCCTGTTCGTCGACGACCTGCACACGTTCGCGCGCCTGCTGCCGCAGGTCGATCCCGACGCCGCGCGGCAAACGGTCGACGCGATCGTGATCGAGCACTGGCATGCGGACGTCGGCGACGCGCTGGACATCGCCGATGTCGTGATCGAGGCGTTCGCGTGCGAGTTGCCCGCTCCCTATCTCGCGGCGATGGCGCGGCGCGCGCGGCGCCCCGTGTGGATCAACCTCGAATACCTGAGCGCCGAGGACTGGGTCGCCGATTTCCATTTGCGGCCGTCGCCGCATCCGCGCTACCCGCTGCTGAAGACGTTCTTCTTCCCGGGCCTGTCGGCCGGCACCGGCGGCGTGCCGAAGGAGCGCGACCTCGACGCGCGCCGCACGGCCTTCGACGCCGATCCGGCAGCCCGCGCCGCGTGGTGGCGGCGCGCGACCGGCGGCGCGCCGCCGGCGCCCGGCACGACGGTCGTCAGCCTGTTCGCCTACGAGAATCCCGCCGTCGATGCACTGCTCGCGCAGTGGCGCGACGGCCCGTCGCCGGTCGTCGCGCTCGTGCCGGCCGGGCGCCTGTCGCCCGCCATCGCGCGTTTTTTCGGGGCCGAATCGTTCGGCGCCGGCGCGCTCGCACGCAGCGGCAACCTGACCGCCCATGGGCTCGCGTTCGTTCCGCAGGCCGACTACGATCCGCTGCTGTGGGTCGCCGATCTGAATTTCGTGCGCGGCGAGGATTCGTTCGTCCGTGCGCAATGGGCGCGCAAGCCGTTCGTGTGGCACATCTACCCGCAGGCCGACGACGTGCACCTGCCGAAGCTCGATGCCGCGCTCGCGCACCTGTCGGCCGGCCTCGCCGACGCGCCCCGCGCGGCGCTCGAGCGGTTCTGGCACGCGTGGAACGGCGCCGGCACGCCGGACTGGGCCGATTTCTGGCAACACCGCGCCGCCCTGGACGCCAATGCGGCCCGCTGGGCCGACGCGCTCGCGGCCGTTGGCGATCTCGCCGGAAAGCTGGCGGAATACGCAAAATCTCAGTTAAAATAAGCGGTTATCCGACGGCTGGCCACGCAAGCGCTCGCGTTTGAGCTTTGGGCGCCCACCGGAACGCATCTGCTTGGCGCCTCACCCGTTGTGCACCGCTCAGGCACTTATTTATTTGATTTGATCAGGACAGTTTTTTTATGAAAACCGCACAGGAACTCCGCGTAGGCAACGTCGTGCAGATCGGCAACGATGCCTGGGTCATCGCAAAGACGGAATACAACAAGTCGGGCCGTAACGCCGCCGTCGTCAAGATGAAGATGAAGAACCTGCTGACGAACGCGGGCCAGGAATCGGTCTACAAGGCCGACGACAAGTTCGACGTCGTCGTGCTCGACCGCAAGGAAGTGACGTACTCGTACTTCGCCGACCCGATGTACGTGTTCATGGACGCCGACTACAACCAGTACGAAGTCGAAGCCGAAATGATGGGCGAAGCGCTGAACTACCTCGAAGACGGCATGGCTTGCGAAGTCGTGTTCTACAACGAGAAGGCGATCTCGGTCGAACTGCCGACGATCCTCGTTCGCGAAATCACCTACACGGAACCGGCCGTCAAGGGCGACACGTCGTCGGGCAAGGTGCTGAAGAACGCGAAGCTCGCGACCGGCTTCGAACTGCAAGTGCCGCTGTTCTGCAACACCGGCGACAAGATCGAAATCGATACGCGCACGAACGAATACCGCAGCCGCGCATAAGCGCCAGCGATATCCGCGTCGAACAAAGCGCCCTTCGGGGCGCTTTTTGTTTGTCTGGCGCCAACAGCTGCCGCAGGCAGCAACCATGCGCAGCACAAAAGCCACCGGTAAAGATATTCAATTTGTATCATCGGTAACTGTTTTATAGCGCCGGAGAAATAATGCGCGTGACGCGTTCGGCGGGGCATAAAATCAATCTTTAATCCGACATGCGGCTGCGGTCCGCTGGCCGACAGCCCGCCTCTCTTGACTCGACTCGCGTCCACCATGCCACACGCCCTGATTGTCGAAGACGATCCCAACAGCCTGTCAGGCCTCACCGCGCTGCTCGCCGCGGACGGCTTCTCGGTCGACACGGCCACGTCGCTCGCCGAAGCGCGCACGGCGCTCGGCCGCTCGATTCCCGACGTCGTGCTCGTCGACCTGAACCTGCCGGACGGCAGCGGGTTCGACCTGCTCCAGCACCTGCCGCAGCAACAGCCGAACGGCTCGCTGCCGGTGATCGTGCTGACGGGCAACGCGACGGTCGAGAGCGCCATCGAGGGCTTGCGCCACGGCATCTGGGACTACCTGCTCAAGCCGATCAACATTCCGCGCCTGCGCAGCCTGCTCGCGCGGATTCCCCGCCCGTACGAGCTGATCGACGAAGTGCAGTCGCTGCGTGCGTCGCTGCGCCATCTCGGCCGCTTCGGCGCGCTGGTCGGCCGCAGCGACGCGATGCAGCACGTGTACGACATGATCGAGCACAATGCCCACACCGAAACGGCCGTGCTGTTCTCCGGCGAGGCCGGCACCGGCAAGAAGCTGGCCGCGCGCACGCTGCACGAGCTGAGCCGGCGCCGCAAAGGGCCGTTCGTGTCGTTCGACTGCCGCATGCTCGCGCAGGCCGGCCGACACGGCGCCTCGCTCGACAGCGTGCTGTTCGGCCACGAACGCGGCGCGTTCGACGGCGCCGAGCGCCGCGAATCCGGCCTGTTCGAACAGGCCGGCGGCGGCACGCTGTTCCTCGACGAAATCACCGCACTGCCGCTCGTGCTGCAGGAAGCGCTGCTGCACGCGCTCGATTCGCAGAACTTCATGCGGATCGGCGGCACGAGCTCGATCACCAGCGATTTCCGGCTGATCGCGGCCACGCGCCGCCCGGCGCGCGAAGCGGTGGCGAACGGCACGCTGCGCGAGGATCTGTGGCTGCGCCTCGACGCGGCGTCGATCACGATGCCGCCGCTGCGCGAACGCGACGGCGACGCACTCGCGATCGCGGATGCGCAGATCGACGAACTGAACCGCGAAGCGCGCGCGACCGGCCGCAGCACGACCGACAAGCGCGCGGCGCCGGGCTTCGTGCGCGAATGCCTGTCCTACGAATGGCCGGGCAACGTGCGCGAGTTGCGGGAACGCGTGCGCTTCGCGTACGACGCATCGGGCGACTTCATCGAGACGCTGCGCGCCGGCGAGGCCAGCTTCTCCGCTGGCGCCGCACTGAACGGCAGCAGCGTGCAGATCAAGGTCGGCACACCGCTGTCCGACGTCGAGGATCTGCTGATCCGGGCAACGCTCGACGCGGTCGGCGGTACGCGCCACCGCGCGGCGACGCTGCTCGGCATCAGCCCGAAGACGCTGTACAACAAGCTGCAACGGATGAAGGTGAACTGAGCGGACGCGCTCCTGCATGCGGGCGCTGGTCGAGTTTGACCGTTAGTTGCATCAAAGTCCGCTCCGGCGACTGCCCGACTCAGGGCTGTCGCAACGCGTAAAAAAGCCGCGCGACTGCGCGGCCTTTCGTTCGGGGAGACCGGAACGGCCCGACTCGCGCCATCCCTGCCCGCTTACGCGAGCGCGCTGTTCAACAGCGCCCGCGCCTGCCGATACTCGGGTTGCGCGATCAGCTTGTCCCACTTGAGCGCCTTGCCGCGCGCGCGCATCCGCTTGAGGCGCCGCACCGATTCGGCCGAGGCCCGCGCCTTCAGTCCGTTCAGCACGACCTCGGCCGCGTCCGGCTGGTTGCAGACGAGCACCATGTCGCAACCGGCGGCCAGCGCGGCGTCGGCTGCTTGCGTGAGCGTGCCGCCTTCGCGGGCGGCCTCCATCGACAGGTCGTCGCTGAAGATCGCGCCCGTGAAGCCGAGCCTGCCGCGCAAGATGTCCTGCAGCCACACGCGCGAGAACCCGGCCGGCCGCTTGTCGACCTGGGTGTAGATCACGTGCGCCGGAATCACCGCAGCCAGCGACAGCCCGAGCCAGTCGTACGGCGCGACGTCCTGTTCGAGGATCGCGTCGAGCGTGCGGTCGTCGGTCGGCAGCGCGACGTGCGAATCGGCTTCCGCGAAGCCGTGCCCCGGGAAATGCTTGCCGCAGTTCGCCATGCCCGCGAGCGACAGCCCGTGATTCAGGCTCTTCGCGAGCAGCGTGACGACGCGCGGGTCGCGATGGAACGCACGATCGCCGATCACCTTCGAGTGCCCGTAGTCGAGGTCGAGCACCGGCGTGAAGCTCATGTCGATCCCGCATGCGCGCAGTTCGGCGGCCAGGATGTAGCCGACGGCAGTCGCGACCTTCGTCGCGAGCAGCACGTCGCGATCCCACAGTTCGCCGAGGCGGCGCATGGCGGGCAGCACGGTAAAGCCGTCGGTGCGGAACCGCTGCACGCGCCCGCCTTCGTGGTCGACGGCGATCAGGATGTCTTCGCGCACCGCGCGGATCGAGTCGGTCAGCGCGGTCAGCTGCGCACGATTCTGGAAGTGCCGCGCGAACAGGATCACGCCGCCGGTATTCGGATGCGCGAGGCGCCGCGCATCGTCGCGCGACAAGGCCGTGCCGACGACGTCGAGCATGACCGGGCCGGGAGTCGTTTTCATCAGAATTTGCTCCGAGAAACTCCGCCATTGATGGCGGGAAGGAAAGGGGTGCTGTTGACAGGCAGCTTCTTCCACGGATTAGGATCACCTGCATGATCCTTGTCTACCGCTACCGCGTGAAGTCGCTCAACGGACTGCTACGTTCGAGGAAGTCGACGAAAGCGGTTCGACCCAGTCCTGTTCGGCGTGCGGGTCGAAAGACAGCACGACGCGGCCGAAAGGTATCGCGGGACTGAGAATAAGAGAGTGGGCCTGCAGTGGCTGTGGTGTCGAGCATGATCGTGATATCAACGCTGCGCTGAACATTCTCCGATGCGGACATGCATCGCCAGGTGTGGGAATCCACCGCCTTTAGGCGGTGGATGACGTCAACGAATCGGGAATTCCGTCAGGAGGAGGTTCGGGAAACAGGTGCAGGGGCACGCGCGGCGGCCGTTTCAGCGTCCGTCTCGGCGATCACGAACGACACCGCGTAGTCGCGTTCGTCGCTGACCGTCACGCGCGCCGTGATGCCGCGCGCGGCCAGCCAGTCGGCCAGCTCGCCCGATGCGACCACGTACGGCTCGCCGCTCGGATGATTGAGCGTCTGCAGTGCACGCCACGTCATCGGCCAGTGCATGCCGAGCCCGATCGCCTTCGAGAACGCTTCCTTCGCGGAGAAGCGCGTCGCGAGAAACGCGATGCCGCGCGCCTCGGAGCGCGCGCGCCGGGCGTGGAACACGCGTAGCTCGTCGGGGCCGAGCACCTTCTCGGCAAACCGGCCGCCCGTGCGCTCGAGCACGGCCGCGACGCGGCTCACTTGCGCGATGTCGGTACCGATACCGTAGATCGCCATGTCAGTCTCCGCGGGGGTGGCCCGGCGAGGCCGGGTCAAGAGCGTCGCGAACGGCGTGCGGGGCGCGGCAGCCTCGCATCGTCAGCGCGCGCCGCCGTGCAGCGCGGCGACGCGTGCGGCGACCATGATCGCCTTCATCTCGCGCACCGCGTTGTCCCAGCCCGCGAAGATCGCGTGCGCGACGATCGCGTGGCCGATGTTCAGCTCGACGATGCCGTCGATCGCGGCGATCTGCTGCACGTTCGTGTAGTGCAGCCCATGGCCCGCATTGACCTTCAGGCCCAGCTGCGCGCCGGTCTGCACGCCCGCGACGATACGCTCGTATTCGCGCTGCTGCTGCGCTTCGTCGTGCGCTTCGGCGTAGCGGCCCGTATGCAGCTCGATCACCGGCGCACCTGCTTCGTGGGCGGCGCGAATCTGCGTGTCGTCCGGGTCGATGAACAGCGACACGCGCACACCCGCGTCGGCAAGCTGCTTGCACGCCGCCCGCACGGCGTCGAAGTGGCCGGCCACGTCGAGACCGCCTTCGGTCGTCAGTTCCGCACGCTTCTCCGGCACGAGGCACGCATCGTGCGGACGCACTTCGCAGGCGATGTCGAGCATCTCGGCCGTCACCGCGCATTCGAGGTTCATGCGCGTCTTCAGCAGCGGGCGCAGCTCGCGCACGTCGGCGTCGACGATGTGGCGGCGATCCTCGCGCAAGTGCAGCGTGATCGCGTCCGCGCCCGCCTCTTCGGCGGCGAGCGCCGCGCGGATCGGATCGGGATAGCGCGTGCCGCGTGCATTGCGCAGCGTCGCGACGTGGTCGATGTTCACGCCGAGGTCGATGGCGGTGGGCGTTGTCAGGAAGAAGCTCATAGGTTTTGCAGGTCGATCAGGATCTGACGCGTGGCGAGCGGCGTACCGCCGAGATAGGTGTTCAGCAGGAAGCGCATCAGCGTCTTGCTCTGCGCGACCGTCTGGGCTCGATGGTAATCGTCCTGCTCCATGTCGAGCAACGTCTGCCCGGTGATGACCGGCCAGTGCGACGGCACGTCGTCGTCCGCGTTGCGCACGCCGCGCTCGGGATCGAACACGTAGCGCCGGTCGGGTTCGACCGCACGGCGGGCGACCGTGCGGTTCAGCGCCATCGCATAGCCGGTCTCGCGCAACAGCACGCGCTCGAACGAGCGCAGCACCTGCACGGCGGGCTCGCCGTGCGCGAGGCGCGTGAGCGTCAGCACGTAATGATTGAACAGCGGCGGCTGGGGATCCTCGCGCGCGCAGAATTTGACGAGCAGCTCGTTCGCGTAGAAACCGCACAACAGCCCGTCGCCGCCGAGCGGCAGCATCCCGCCGACCCATTCGGCGCCCGTCAGCGTGCGCACCTCGGATTTGCCCGACCACGACAGCAGCAGCGGCTGGAAGGTCTGCAATACGCCGCGCAACGCGGAGTGCGGGCGCTTCGCGCCCTTCGCGACGAGCGCGAGCCGGCCGTGATCGCGCGTCAGCACGTCGACGATCAGGCTCGTTTCCCGATACGGATAGCTGTGCAGCACGAACGCCGGCTGCTCGGCGACGCGGAAATCGGACGTGCGAGACGTCGCGCGCCGCGCCTTGCGCGGCGGTTCGGGTGGTGCCGGCAGCGGCGCGTCGTTCGCGCCGGCCGTCACCGCGTCTTCGGTCGACGTCAGCGCGTCATTCGTACCCATAGGCACGCAGCCCCGCCTCGTTGTCGGCCCAGCCGCTCTTCACCTTCACGAAGGTCTCGAGGTACACGGGGCCGTCGAACAGCTTTTCCATGTCCATCCGCGCCTCGGTGCTGATCTGCTTGAGCTTCTCGCCCTTCTTGCCGATCACCATCGCCTTGTGCGAATCGCGCTCGACGAGGATCGTCGCGAAGATGCGCTTCAGGCGACCCTCCTCCTCGAACTTGTCGATCAGCACGGTGCTCGTGTACGGCAGTTCGTCGCCGGTCCAGCGGAACACCTTCTCGCGCAGGATTTCGGCCGCGAGGAAGCGCGAGCTGCGGTCGGTCAGTTCGTCCTCGCCGTAGATCGGCTCGCCTTCCGGCAGGTACGGCTTGATCGTGTCCAGCAGGCGCTTGATGTCTTCCGGCTTCTGCGCCGACAACGGCACGAGCTCGGTGAATTCGCGCAGCTCGCTCACCTTCTGCATGAACGGGAACAGCGTGGCCTTGTCGTTCACGCGGTCGATCTTGTTCGCGATCAGCAGCGTCGGCATGCCGGGCGGGATCAGGTCGAGCACCTTCTGGTCGTCGGGCCCGAAGCGGCCGGCCTCGATCACGAACAGGATCACGTCGACCGACGTCAGCGTCGACGTGACCGCGCGGTTCAGCGAACGGTTCAGCGCGGTGCTGTGACGGGTCTGGAAGCCGGGCGTGTCGACGAACACGAATTGCGCGTCGTCGAACGTGTTGATGCCGGTGATGCGGTGGCGGGTCGTCTGCGCCTTGCGCGAGGTAATGCTGATCTTCTGGCCGACGAGTGCGTTCATCAACGTCGACTTGCCGACGTTCGGGCGGCCCACGATCGCGATCATGCCGCAACGGAAACCGGTAGGAGCGGGAGTGTTCATATCGTTTGGGAGACAGGTTCGGAAACGGCCGCGCGGCGCGCGGCACGATCGATGGGCAATTCAGTGGTCGGCATCGGCCACGCGCGCCTGCGCGGCAGCAAGGCTCGCGCCGCCGGGTGGCGTCTCGGCGTCGGGCGCCGCGGCATCGCGCGCGCGCGCCGGCGTGCGCGCGGCGGAGTCGCCCCCCGCGGCAGGCTTGTCGGCCGGCGACGATGCCGGATCGGCTGCGTGGCCGGCCGGCTTGTCGGCTGCGCGAGGCGCGGCCTCGGCGGGCTTTTCCGCGGCCTTGTCGAGCCGCTCGGCCGGTTTGTCGGCAACTTTGTCAGCCGCCGGCTTCGCCGCCCGTTCGCCCTTGTCCGCCGCCGGTTCGACATGCGCCGCGCGAATCGCGGCCATCGGCGCGACGGCCGGTTCGGCGCCAGCCGTCGCAGCCGTTACGGCCGGTACCGCGCCGCCCGCCCTCGCCTCGCGCGCCGCCGCACGCTCCTTCCGCTCGGGCGAGCGCAGGTCGAGCGCTTCCTGCACGCCCTTCACGCCCGGCACGATCTCGGGTTCGACATGCTTCGACCCGCGCGCGTTTTTCGAGCGCTTCGGCTTCGCGGCCAGCATCGGCGCGGCCGCCATCACCTCGTCGAGCGCCTTCTTCGCGGCGGCCTGCTCGGCCGCGCGCCGGCTCGCGCCGGAGCCCGATACCTTCACGTCCAGCTTCGGCACCGTGCATTCGACCTCGAACTGCTGATTGTGCGCCGCACCATGCGTCGCGACGACCGTATAGGTCGGCAGCGCGATCTTGTGCCCCTGCAGATATTCCTGCAGCAGCGTCTTCGCGTCCTTGCCGAGGGTGCGCGGATCGATGTGGTCGAGAATCGGGATATAGAGGCGCTTGATGACCCCTTGGGCGGCTTCGAAGCCGCCATCGAGGAACACGGCCCCGATGATGGCTTCGAATGCGTCCGCGAGGATCGACGGGCGGCGGAAACCGCCGCTGCGCAGCTCGCCCTCGCCCAGCCGCAGGCCGTCCGAGATATTGAGGGCCTGAGCAATTTCATACAGCGACTGCTGTTTGACGAGGTTGGCGCGTACGCGCGACAGGTCGCCTTCGTCCAGCTTGCCGAAGCGCTGGAACAAAAGGGCGGCCACCGCGCAATTCAGAACGGAATCGCCGAGAAACTCGAGCCGTTCGTTGTGCGTGGCACTGTGACTGCGATGGGTCAAAGCCTGGCGCAATAATTCCGCATTGCGAAATTCGTAGCGCAGCCGGCTTTCCAACTGGGATAGGGGCATGTGCAGGAGTATAACGCGGGCGCCCGGTCGGGCCGAAACGGCACGGCCGGACACGAAAAGGCGTGACGAGGCGGTGTTACCGCCGGTTCTTAAAGTAGTTCGGCAATAGGCGACGCGGCCCGTGCGTCGCGTAGTGCGTGTGAATCAATGCATCAGTTGAAGGAACCGATGCGCTTCAGGTCGCTGAAGTTCATCCAGATGAAGAACGCGCGGCCGACGATGTTCCGGTCCGGCACGAAACCCCAGTAGCGGCTATCCGCGCTGTTGTCGCGGTTGTCGCCCATCATGAAGTAGTGACCGGGCGGCACCTTGCAGATCACGCCGCGGCTGTTGTACGTGCAGTTGTCGCGATACGGATAGTCGTATGCGCCCATCACGAACGGCGGCACGGCCGGGTTGTTGAGGATCGCGTTCTTCTTGTTGCCGATCGTTTCCTCGAACTGCTTCGCGTAATTCTGGCGCTCGTCGTCGAAGTAATCGGGCAGCGGCGCTTCGGGCACCGGCTGGCCGTTGATCGTCAACTGCTTGTCCTGATACGCGACCGTATCGCCCGGCAGGCCGATCACGCGCTTGATGTAGTCGACCGATTCGTCCTTCGGATAGCGGAACACGACGACGTCGCCGCGCGACAGCGGGCTGCCCTGCGTGATCTTCGTGTTGGTGACCGGCAGGCGCAGCCCGTACTCGAATTTGTTGACGAGGATGAAGTCGCCGACGAGCAGCGTCGGCACCATCGACCCCGACGGAATCTTGAACGGCTCGACGACGAACGAGCGCACGACGAACACGGCCAGGATCACCGGAAAGAAACTCGCCGTGTACTCGAGCCACCACGGCTGACGCAGCTTTTCGTCACGCAGCTTCGAGCGCGTCTGCGCCGCGTTTTCGTCCGCGAAACGCTTGTCGATGCGCGACTGCTGGCGATCGAACTCCTCGATCGCCGAATCGGCCGCCTTGCGACGCCGCGGCAGGAACACCAGTTTGTCCAGCACCCACGCTACGCCCGTCACGACGACGAGCACAAAAAGAATCAGCGCAAAATTCATAAAAGGATCAGTCCTGTTATTTGTCTTCGACGCGCAAGATCGCGAGGAACGCCTCCTGCGGGATCTCGACCGAACCCACCTGCTTCATGCGTTTCTTACCTTCTTTCTGCTTCTCGAGCAGTTTCTTCTTCCGCGTGATGTCGCCGCCGTAGCACTTCGCGAGCACGTTCTTGCGCAGCGCCTTGATGTTCTCGCGCGCGACGATGTGCGCGCCGATCGCGGCCTGGATCGCCACGTCGTACATCTGGCGCGGAATGATCTCGCGCATCTTCGCGGCGACTTCGCGGCCGCGGTATTGCGACTGCGACCGGTGCACGATGATCGACAGCGCATCGACCTTGTCGCCGTTGATCAGCATGTCGACCTTCACGACGTCCGACGAACGATATTCCTTGAACTCGTAGTCCATCGACGCATAGCCGCGCGACACCGACTTCAGGCGATCGAAGAAGTCGAGCACGATCTCAGCCATCGGGATCTCGTACGTGAGCTGCACCTGGCGGCCGTGATACTGCATGTTGATCTGCGAGCCGCGCTTCTGCTCGCACAGCGTGATCACCGAGCCGACGTAATCCTGCGGCATGTAGAGATTCACGGTGACGATCGGCTCGCGGACTTCGGCGATGCGGCCGGGCTCCGGCATCTTCGCCGGGTTCTCGACCATGATCGTCGAGCCGTCGCTCTGCACGACCTCGTAGACGACCGTCGGCGCGGTCGTGATGAGATCCATGTCGAATTCGCGCTCGAGCCGCTCCTGCACGATTTCCATGTGCAGCAGCCCGAGGAAGCCGCAGCGGAAACCGAAGCCGAGCGCCTGCGACACTTCCGGCTCGTACTGCAGCGATGCGTCGTTCAGCTTCAGCTTCTCGAGCGATTCGCGCAGCGCGTCGTACTGGTTCGCCTCGACCGGATACAGCCCCGCGAACACCTGCGGCTTCACTTCCTTGAAGCCCGGCAGCGGCTCGGCGGCGGCCTTGGTCGCGTGCGTGACGGTATCGCCGACCTTCGCGGCCGTCAGTTCCTTGATGCCGGCGATGATGAAGCCCACCTGCCCGGCCGACAGCGATTCGAGATTGCGCGACTTCGGCGTGAACACGCCGACGTGCTCGACCGGATACTGCGCGCCGGTCGCCATCATCTTGATCTTGTCCTTCGGGCGCAGCGTGCCGTTGACGATGCGCACGAGCATCACGACGCCGACGTAGTTGTCGAACCACGAATCGATGATCAGCGCCTGCAGCGGCGCGGCCGGATCGCCCTTCGGCGGCGGCACCTTCGCGATCAGCGCCTCGAGCACGTCCTCGACGCCGAGCCCCGTCTTCGCGCTGCAGCGCGTCGCGTCGGTCGCGTCGATGCCGATCACGTCCTCGATCTCCTCGATCGCGTTCTCGGGGTTCGCGGCCGGCAGGTCGATCTTGTTCAGCACGGGCACGACCTCGACGCCGAGCTCGATCGCCGTGTAGCAGTTCGCGACCGTCTGCGCCTCGACGCCCTGGCTCGCGTCGACCACGAGCAGCGCGCCTTCGCACGCGGACAGCGAACGGCTGACCTCGTACGAGAAGTCGACGTGCCCCGGCGTGTCGATCAGGTTCAGGTTGTAGACCTTGCCGTCGCGGGCGCGATACGACAGTGCAGCCGTCTGCGCCTTGATCGTGATGCCGCGCTCGCGCTCGATGTCCATCGAGTCGAGCACCTGCGCTTCCATTTCACGGTCGGCGAGGCCGCCGCATACCTGGATGATGCGATCCGCGAGCGTCGACTTGCCGTGGTCGATGTGCGCGATGATCGAGAAATTGCGAATATGATCCATTCAGTGCCGATCAAGCGAAAAAGGCGCGCTCGACGACTGCGGAGCACGCCTTGTGTAAGTCGGTGAAAAAACGGCTTATTTTAGCCGAAAAGGCTTACGCCGGGCGGGATTTCGGACGGCCCGCCACGCGGGGCGCCGGCTGGGCCGCCCGCCGGATCAAGCCCCATGCAATGCGGCGCCGGCCGGCGGCGTGCCAGGGTCGCGCCGGGCTGCCAGCGCGTCGCGCACCCGCGCGTCGTCGAACCGGTGGCGGCACACTTCCGCGCCGTCCAGCAGCAGCACGGGCACGTCCTCGTCATAACGCGCGACGAGCGCCGCATCGGTATCGATGTCGACGTAGTCGACCGCGACGCCGAATTCGGCCGCCACCGGCGCCAGTGCGTCGCGCATGTCGTCGCACAGGTGGCACCAGCCGCGGCCGTAGAGCGTGAACATCGGCGCGTTACTTCTGGCGCGGCCGCACGGGCACGAACTGCGTGTTGTCGCCGCGCCGCACGAGCACCGCGACCGCCTTCTGCGGATCGAGCTGCGCGGTCACGTCGGCGAACTGCTTCGCGCTCGTGATGTCGGTGTCGCCGACGCGCAGCACGATGTCGCCGCGCTGCAGGCCCGCCCGGGCCGCCGGGCCGTCGACGCCGTCGATCTGCACGCCGTTCTTCAGCTTCAGCGTCTTCATCTGCTCCGCCGTCAGGTCGCTGACCGTCAGGCCGAGCGAATTGCTCTGGCGCGGCTTCTGCGGCGCGTTCTTGCGCTGCTCGGCCTTCGCCGTCGACTCGGCCGGCGTCTCGGCGATCGTGATCGGCAGATCGCGTGCCTGACCCTTGCGCCACACGCTGACCGTCGCCTTCGTGCCGGGCTTCGTGTCGCCGACCATGCGCGGCAGATCGGACGCCGCATCGACCGGACGGCCATTGAACTTCAGGATGATGTCGCCCGGCTGGATGCCCGCCTTGTCGGCCGGGCCGCCCGGCTCGACGCTGCTGACGAGCGCGCCTTCGGCCTTCGGCAGCCCGATCGAATCGGCCACGTCCTTCGTCACCTCGCCGATCGCTACCGCGATCCGGCCGCGCGTGACCTTGCCCGTCGCCTTCAGCTGGTCGGCCACGCGCATCGCCTCGTCGATCGGAATCGCGAACGAAATGCCCATGAAGCCGCCAGTCCGGCTGTAGATCTGCGAGTTGATGCCGATCACCTCGCCCTGCATGTTGATCAACGGCCCGCCCGAGTTGCCGGGGTTCACCGCGACGTCGGTCTGGATGAACGGCAGGTAGTCGCCCGTGTTGCGGCTCTTCGAGCTGACGATGCCGGCCGTGACCGTGTTGTCGAGGCCGAACGGCGAACCGATCGCGACGACCCACTCGCCGACGCGCACCTTGTTCGAATCGCCGATCGCGACGACCGGCAGGTTCGACGCCTGGATCTTGACGACCGCGACGTCCGTGCGATCGTCGACGCCGATCAGCTTCGCCTTGAATTCGCGCTTGTCGGTCAGCGTCACGTAGATGGTGTCCGCGTCGTCGACGACGTGCGCATTGGTCATCACGTACCCGTCGGCCGACACGATGAAGCCCGAGCCGACGCCGCGGTTCTGCTCGGTGTCGGGCGGATTGTCCGGCGTCGGCGCGTTCTTCGGATTGCCGCCGTTGCCGGGCGCCTGCGGCAGCGGAATGCCGAAGAAGCGCCGGAAGAATTCCGACATGTCGCCGTTGTCGAAGCCAGGCGGGAGCACGCCGCGCGGGCCGGGTACCGGCACGTTCGCGGTAGTCCGGATGTTCACGACCGCAGGGCCCACCTTTTCGACGAGGTCGGCGAAATCGGGCAGGCTGGCAGCCGGAGGCGTGACAGCGACCGCGGTTTGCGGGACGAGCGGCAGGCAGGCACACAGCGCCGCCGCCGCGAGCACTTTGCGCAGCGTGAGTTTCGTCATGTCGGAAGCCGTAGCGTTACTTGGAAGCCTTGTATTCTATGGCAGACGCGAACTGCTGCAACGTTGCCGGCGGCACTTCGCCGAGCACGGTGACCCAGTAGTCGCCGCGACGCTTCACGAGAACGTGCGTCGCACCGGTGCTGCCCGCGCCTTCCTTGCGCGTATTTTTCTCGGCCGGCTCGATGAAGACCGAGACCGTCGCGAGGCCGTCGGTGAAAACGGCCTGATCGACCGGGATCGGCGGATCGCCCGCATCGCGCGCGGCCATCGGCCGGCGCACTTCACGAATCTTCTGGAAGCCGGCCACGCTCGGCGCGAGCTGCCAGCCCTGCGCTTCCATGTCGACCGTCGCGACCGGCGGGCGCACGACCGTCCAGCCGTTCAGGTTGCGCATGCCGGCGGCAATCGCGGCCTTGTCGCCGCTTGCGCCGCCCGTCTGCAATTGCGAGAACGCGATCTGCTCGAGCACGTGATCGTTCGCGTCGAGCGTCTGCGAACGCAGCAGCAGCCCGGTGCGGGCGTCGGCCCATAGCTTGTACGTGAAACGGTACGCATCCTTCGGCACGAGCTCGACGACCTGCGCGTCGATCCCGGCCACGCGGTCCTTGCCGAGCGGCTTCGCATCGTAGACGGACATCACGTGCTCGCCGCTCGCGCCGAGCAGCGCCGGAAAGGAATCGCGCGTCTGGCGACGCTCGACCACGCACAGCTTGCGCTCGGGTACGAACGTGTACAGCTCGTCGTTATGCCGCAGCAGCTTGCGCGGCTTGCCGTCGAGCGTCTCGATCCGCTCGAACTCGCCGTCGCGGGACGCGACGTGCGCAATGCGCGACGACTGTACATACCCGCCGCGCTGGTAGACGAACGTCCCTTCGTAGCTCTGCTGCTGCGCCGCCTGCTGGACGCGGTCGAGCCAGTCCGCGGCGCCCTTGCGGGTGGCGAGGGGATCGTCCGGTTGCTGGGCGCTGGCGGGAAGGGATTGAACGGACAACAGGGCGGCTGCGCAAAGCAGGAGGGCCGGCAGCCGCTTCCATCCGGAGATGGCGTGATTCAACTGCAATGTCCGCATCGGGTTTATTGGCCTGGCGTGGTGGTCACGGCAGCGCGGATCAGCGGCATCGAACCCGTGACGACGGGCTGCTGCGCGAATTGCTGGTGCGCTTCAAGGTATTGGTCAAGGCTGGCGTCGCGAATGATGTTGACGTCCTGCAGGCCCGGCTGGGCCGATGCCTGCGCAACCGTCACGCGCTGCAGGTTGCCGTTTTGCGGCGCGCCTGCCGACGCGACCTGGACGGCGCCCGGCGCACCGGCCGTCTGCATCTGCGGGACGACGATCCACGTCAGCGTGGCGGCCGCGGCGGCCACCGCGAACGCGGGCACGACACGGCGGCGCAGCGACAGCAGCTTGCGCGCGACCGGCGCGGCCGCCGGCGCCAGCAGGTGCGGCTCGCTTTCGAGCGCGGCCGACATGCGCGCGGTGAACGCGACGCTCAGCGCGGGCGGCAGCGCGAGCTCGTCCGAGCGCAGCGCATCGCCGATCAGGTGGTAATGGGCCCACGCAGCGCGATCCGCGCGGTCGAGCTCAGCCAGAAACTGCCCGTGATCCGGGCCATCGAACATTTCGCCGTCGACCAGCGCGGAAAGGCGCTCGCCGCGCGAGCACGCCTGCGATTGCGTATTGACCGACCCCATGATGCTCCCCATCTTGCACACCCCGTCGTGACTTCACGACTCTATCCGTAACTAGACCCCGACCCGCGTCGTTCCGCCCGTCGCGCTTACCAGCGCTTGCCTTCGGGCGTATCGAGCAGCGGACGCAATTTGGCAGCGATTGCTTCGCGCGCGCGGAAGATCCGCGAGCGGACCGTCCCGATCGGACAGCCCATCATTTCCGCGATCTCTTCGTAGCTCAGGCCCTCGATCTCGCGCAGCGTGATTGCCTGACGCAGTTCCTCGGGCAGCAGAGCCATCGCAGCGTTGACCGTCTCGGCAATCTGCTTGCTCATCAACATCGACTCAGGCGTGTTGATATCCCTTAGTTGGTCTGCGTCGGAGAAAGTTTCCGCTTCCTCCGCATCGGCCTCGGTGGAGGTCGGCGCCCGGCGGCCTTGCGTCGCAAGGTAGTTCTTCGCCGTGTTGACGGCAATTCGGTACAACCACGTATAGAACGCCGATTCGCCGCGAAATTGCGGCAGCGCACGATACGCCTTGATGAACGCGTCCTGGGCCACATCCTCGACCTCGGCGGGATCCCGCACGAGGCGCGAGATCAGCCGAATGATCTTGCGGTGGTATTTGGAGACCAGGAGTTCGAACGCCGCCTTGTCGCCCTTCTGTACGCGCTCGACCAGAGCCTGATCGATTTCTTTTTCACTCACCTGACAAATCCGTTAACTAGGGATGCAACGCGGAGCGTTATTGTAGCGTTCCGGCGCCGGCCGCTGGTTACGGTCGGTAACCATGCCGTCGTCATGCACGCCCCGCCGCCCCGGCCGTTCTCGCCAGCACCGACAGCGCGCTGAACGATGCGGCATCGAGCGCGTCGGCCGGAATCAGCAGCGGCCGGGCGCGCCGGGCGCCCTGCCCGACCGACAGCACCAGCAGCAGGCTGCTCCAGTGCGCATGGCCCGTCACGCGGCCGCGGGCCAGCAAGCGCCCGGTGCGGCCAAACGCCGCGATCTCCCCGAACGCATCGATCCGCAACTCGGCCGGCAGCCGGCGGGCGCAAGCCCGCACCGCGCATACGGCCAGCAGTGCAGCCGTCGCGGCCGACACGCCCGCGCCGGCGGCAGCGCCCGCGCGCGGCGCCCAGAACAGGTACGCCGAGGCGGCAGCCGACGCGACGAACGCGGCCAGCACGAAATACGACACGGCCGAGGCCCGCAACGCAAAGCGCTGCGGACGCCCGGCCGGAGCATCGAATGGACTCGTCAAGCGATTCAGCGTCAGACGCGCTTGAACACCAGCGTGCCGTTGGTACCGCCGAAGCCGAAGTTGTTCTTCACGGCCACGTCGATCTTCATGTCACGCGCGGTGTTCGCGCAGTAATCGAGATCGCACTCGGGGTCCTGGTTGAAGATGTTGATGGTCGGCGGCGACACGTTGTTGTGCAGCGCCAGCACCGTGAACACCGATTCGAGGCCGCCCGCGCCACCCAGCAGGTGACCCGTCATCGACTTCGTCGAGTTGACCACCATCTTGTACGCATGCTCGCCGAAGGCCGCCTTCACCGCGTCGGACTCGTTCTTGTCGCCCAGCGGCGTCGACGTGCCGTGCGCGTTCAGGTACTGAACTTCATCCGGGTTCACGCCGGCGTCGCGCAGCGCCGCGACCATGCAGCGGCGCGGACCGTCCATGTTCGGCGCGGTCATGTGGTACGCATCGCCCGTCATGCCGAAGCCCGAGACTTCCGCGTAGATCTTCGCGCCGCGCGCCTTCGCCGCCTCGTACTCTTCGAGCACCATCACGCCGGAGCCCTCGCCCAGCACGAAGCCGTCGCGGTCCTTGTCCCACGGACGCGACGCGGTGGCCGGATCGTCGTTGCGGGTCGACAGCGCGCGCGCCGCCGCGAAGCCACCGATGCCGAGCGGCGACACCGTCGATTCGGCGCCGCCCGCGACCATCACGTCGGCGTCGCCGGCCTGGATCAGGCGCGCGGCGAGGCCGATGCTGTGCAGGCCGGTCGTGCAGGCCGTCACGGCCGCGAGGTTCGGGCCCTTCAGGCCGAACATGATGCTCAGGTGACCCGAGATCATGTTGATGATCGAACCCGGCACGAAGAACGGCGAAATCCGGCGTGCGCCGCGATCGACGTAGGTCTGGTGCGTATCTTCGATCATCGGCAGGCCGCCGATGCCGGAACCCACCAGCACGCCGATGCGTTCCGCGTTGGCTTCGGTCACTTCCAGCCCGCTGTCCCGCATGGCCTGGACGCCGGCGGCGATGCCGTAATGGATGAACGTATCCATGTTCCGGGCTTCCTTCGCCGGGATGTACTCCTCGGCGCTGAAACCCTTCACTTCGCCCGCGAAATGGCAGGCGAGGTTCGACGCATCGAACTTCGTGACGGTGGCGATACCGGACTTGCCGGCGACGAGATTGGCCCAGCCGTCGGCAACATTATTGCCAACAGGCGAAATCAGCCCCAGGCCTGTAACGACAACACGACGGCGGCTCACGGTAACCTCTTTTCCATTATTGGATGACAAAAACAAAAGCCACAGTGGCCACAGGAACCAGCCCTGCGAGCCCTGTGGCTGTTAGTCCGTCCGGCGCGAAGCCGGCAGGATGGCGCGTCAATCGCGAAGATCGCGGCGACGTGGCGGACAAGCGCGAAAGGCGCTTACGCCTTGACGTTTGCGCGAGCGTAGTCGATCGCTTGCTGAACGGTCGTGATCTTCTCTGCTTCTTCGTCCGGGATTTCCATGCCGAACTCGTCTTCGAGCGCCATCACCAGTTCGACCGTGTCGAGCGAGTCCGCGCCCAGGTCGTTCACGAACGAAGCCTCGTTCTTGATCTCGGCTTCCGCGACGCCCAGTTGTTCAGCGACGATCTTCTTGACACGTTGTTCGATGTTGTCCATTACCCCTCCGAGGGAAAGTTCAGATTTACAAGTGCGCGCATTTTATCAGGTTTGCTGACGCCAAAACGCGCGTTGGCTTGATGGTCGATCAAGCGCCGGTCCGCCTGAAAAACGGGATACGGCGCGGATGGTAAACGAAAACCGTTACGACATGTACATGCCGCCGTTCACGTGCAGCGTCGTGCCGGTGATGTAACCGGCCTGCGGCGATGCGAGGAACGCGACGGCATGGGCGATGTCCTCCGGGCTGCCGAGTCGGCCGAGCGGAATCTGGGTCTTGAGCGCGGCCTGCTGTTCTTCCGGCAGCGTCTTCGTCATGTCGGTGTCGATGAAGCCCGGCGCCACGCAGTTCACCGTGATGCCGCGGCTGCCGATTTCGCGCGCGAGCGCGCGCGTCATGCCCGCGACGCCGGCCTTCGCGGCCGCGTAGTTGACCTGACCCGGATTGCCGGCCGAGCCGACCACCGACGTGATGTTGATGATACGGCCGCCGCGCGCCTTCATCATCGGGCGCAGCACCGCGCGCGACAGGCGGAACACCGACTTCAGATTGGTGTCGATCACCGCGTCCCAGTCCTCGTCCTTCATCCGCATCGCGAGCTGGTCCTGCGTGATGCCCGCGTTGTTGACGAGCACGTTCAGCGCGCCGAATTCCTTCACGGTCGCATCGATCAGCGCCTCGGCGGCGGCCGCGTCGTTGACGTTCAGCACCGCGCCGCGGCCCGTGACGCCCGCTTCGGCGAACGCCGCGGTGATCGCGGCGGCGCCCGATTCGCTCGTCGCCGTGCCGATCACCGTCGCGCCCAGGCGCGCGAGTTCGAGGGCGATCGCACGACCGATGCCGCGCGACGCGCCGGTCACGATCGCAACCTGTTTATCGAGAGTCTTGTCCATGAATCGAATATCCGTTGCTTGGGAAAAGGCGCCGCGTCAGGCGGTCGCGAGCTTGAGCGCTTCGTCGAGCGAAGCCGGATCGAACACCGACGCGCCCGTCAGGTTGCCGTCGATGCGCTTCGTCAGGCCGGCGAGCACCTTGCCCGGACCGCATTCGATCACGTGCGTGACGCCCGTGCCGGCGATGTGTTGCACGCACTCGACCCAGCGCACCGGCCCCGCGGCCTGGCGCACCAGCGCATCCTTGATCGCGGCCGGATCGCTGATCACGGCGACGTCGATGTTGTTGACGACCGGAATCTGCGGCGCCTTCACGTCGACGTTCGCAAGGTAGTCGCGCAGCTGGTCCGACGCCGGCTTGAGCAGCGACGAATGGAACGGCGCCGACACCGGCAGCGGCAGCGCGCGCTTCGCGCCCTTCGCCTTCGCGATCTCGCACGCCTTCTCGACCGCGGCCTTGCTGCCTGCGATCACGACTTGCGCGGGCGCATTGAAGTTCACCGCTTCGACGACGCCCGCTTCCGCGGCCTCGGCGCACACCGCACGCACCGTGTCGTCGTCGAGGCCCAGGATCGCGGCCATGCCGCCCTGGCCGACCGGCACGGCCGTCTGCATCGCCTGCGCACGGAAGCGCACGAGCGGCACCGCGTCCTTGAATGCAATCGCGCCGGCCGCGACGAGCGCCGTGTATTCACCGAGACTGTGGCCGGCGACGATCGACGGCGCCGGGCCGCCCGCCTGCTGCCACGCGCGATAGCACGCGTACGCGGCGGTCAGCATCACGGGCTGCGTGTTGGTGGTCAGGTTCAGCTCTTCGGCCGGACCTTCGGCGATCAGCTTGCCGAGATCCTGGTTGAGCACATCGGACGCTTCCTGAAGCGTCTCGCGCACGACGGCCAGATCGGCGAATGCGTTGAGCATGCCGATCGCCTGCGAGCCCTGCCCCGGAAAAACGAATGCAAATTTCATATCGTCCCCAATTGAATCGATGCGGACGGCGCGCACGAGCGGCGCGCCGACGGGATCCGCGCGCGGCAAAACGCGCGCCGCGGATCAGAAACGGAAGACCGACGCGCCCCAGGTGAAGCCGCCGCCGACGCCTTCGATCAGCACGTGCTGGCCGCGCTGGATGCGGCCGTCGCGCACCGCGGCGTCGAGCGCCAGCGGAATCGACGCGGCCGACGTGTTGCCGTGCTGGTCGACCGTCACGACCATGCGCTCCTGTGGCAGGCCGAGCTTGCGGCAGGTGCTGGTCATGATGCGGATGTTGGCCTGGTGCGGAATCAGCCAGTCGATTTGCTCGGGCGCGAGATTCGCCTTCGCGAGCGCTTCGATCGCGACCTTTTCGAGCACGTTGACCGCGAGCTTGAACACGGCCTGTCCGTCCATGTGCAGGAACGCGCTGCCGTCGATCACGCCGCGATTGACGTTGCCCGGCGTGCACAGGATATTCGAGTAACTGCCGTCAGCGTGCAGCGCGCTGCCGAGCACGCCCGGCTCTTCCGATGCGGACAGGATCACCGCGCCCGCGCCGTCGCCGAACAGCACGCAGGTCGTGCGGTCCTTGAAGTCGAGAATGCGCGAGAACGTCTCCGCGCCGACGATCAGCGCCGTACGGTGCTGGCCGCTGCGGATGAAGCTGTCGGCCGTCGCCATCGCGTACGCGAAGCCCGAACACACGGCCTGCACGTCGAACGCCGCGCCGCCGTTCTTGATGCCGAGCTTGTTCTGCAGCAGGCACGCGGTGCTCGGGAACACGAAATCGGGGGTCGAAGTCGCGACGATGATCAGGTCGATCGACTGCGGATCGACACCGGCCGCTTCGATCGCACGACGCGACGCCTCGAGCGCGAGATCGCTCGTCGTGACGTGCGGTGCGGCGAAATGGCGCGCATGGATGCCCGTGCGCGCCACGATCCATTCATCGCTGGTCTCGATGCCTTCCTTCGCGAGACGATCGGTCAACTGCTGGTTCGTGACGCGGTCGGGCGGCAGGTAGCTGCCCGTGCCGAGCACGCGGGAATAGAGAGTCGATTGGGCCATTTATGCTTTAGAGGATTGCGCAGCGGAAGGTTCGGCGTGATGGCCTGGGGCCGGGCTTGCATGGCCCGAGCCGCCCGCGTCGTGTTCGCCATCGCCGAGCGACACTGAATTATCCGCCATCGCGCGCGCGAGGCGCTCCAGCACCCCGTTTTTGACGGCATCATACCCGCGTTTAATCGCCCACTCAAACGCGTAGGCGTCGGCCGAACCGTGGCTCTTGATCACGAGGCTCTTCAGCCCGAGCAGCGCCGCGCCGTTGTACTGGCGGTGGTCGACGCGCTTCTTGAAACGCATCAGCACGGGCAGCGCGAGCAGCGCCATCAGCTTCGACATCAGCGAACGGCCGAACTCCTCGCGGATGATGTCCGACAGCATCTGCGCGAGCCCTTCGGACGTCTTCAGCGCGACGTTGCCGACGAAGCCGTCGCACACGATCACGTCGACGGTGCCCTTGTAGATGTCGTTGCCTTCCACGTTGCCGCGGAAGTTGAGCGTGCTGGCGCGCAGCAGCTCGCCTGCGCGCTTGATCGTCTCGTTGCCCTTGATGACCTCTTCGCCGATGTTCAAGAGGCCGATCGTCGGGCGCTCCTTGCCTTCGAGCGCGGCCACGAGCGCATGCCCCATCTCCGCGAACTGCAGCAGATGCTGCGGTTCGCAGTCGACGTTCGCGCCGAGGTCCAGCATCATCGTGTAGCCGGTCGGGTTCGGCAGCGCGAACGCGATCGCGGGCCGCTCGATGCCGGGCAGCGTCTTGAGTACGTAACGGGAAACGGCCATCAGCGCGCCGGTATTGCCGGCGGAGATGCAGGCCTGCGCCGCGCCTTCCTTGACCTGGTTGAGCGCGACGCGCATCGAAGAATCCTTCTTCTTGCGCAGCGCCACTTCGACAGGGTCGTCCATCGCCACGACTTCGGTGGCGGGCACGATGGTCAACGCGGGATCGTCGAGGGCTTTCAGCTTCTTGAGCTGAGCGCGAATCGCGCTTTCGATGCCGACGAGCATCAGGTGCGCATCGGGATGCGCGCGGACGAACTTGACTGCCGCGGGAACGGTCACGGACGGGCCGTGGTCGCCTCCCATGCAATCGATTGTGAGCTTTACGGTCATGGAATGCGACGAATTTCAGGCACAAAAAAGCGGCAGTTGAATGCCGCCTTCTTGTTGAGCCAGGAAAGTGTCAAGCGAACCAGTTGTCACGCGAACGGCGAACGTAGCGCGCAACGCGTGACTTGACGCTTAGTCGTTCTTCGTCTTGACGACTTTCTTGCCGCGATAGTAGCCGTTCGGGCTGACGTGGTGACGCAGGTGCACTTCACCCGTGCTCGGCTCGACTGCCAGCGGCGCTGCCGTCAGGAAATCGTGCGAACGATGCATGCCGCGCTTCGACGGCGACTTCTTGTTTTGCTGGACTGCCATGACTAACTCCTAAATAATTTTCCGGATTCTAACACAGCCCGATCCGGCGCTTAACTACCCTGGCCCAAAGCCCTTACGCCTTCCCGCGCCACGACTGCTTAGTGTTTCTTGGTGCCGTCACCGTCCTTCTTCAACGCTTGCAGCGCTGCGAACGGATTCGGCCGTTTGCCTTCGTCCCCGGCTTCGTCGGACGCCTCGTCCGTCTCTTCCGCGGGACCGCTCGCACCCGACACGAGGCTTTCGTGAACTGCCGGGCAAACCTCGTGCTTGGGCACGAGCGGCAACGAAAGCAGCAATTCCTCTTCGATCAAGTCGACGAGATCGAACTGGCGTGAGCCCACGATCACATCGGCTTCATCGTCGTCGAGCGGAAATTCCTCGGCTTCTTCTTCGGTCGCGACGATCCGGTACGTCATGTCGACGTCGAACGTCTGGTCGTACGGCGTCATGCAGCGCTGGCACGTGAGCCACGCATGGCCGTGCACCGCGAGGCGCAGATACGGCTGCTGGCCGTCGGTGCCGTCGTCCTGCAATTCCTTCTGCGTGAACCCTTCCGCCTGCCACGTAAACACCGTGTCGCGATCTGGCGCGTCTGCCGGCACTTCGTTTAACATGCGCGGCAGTTGCGACAGGTGCACCGCGCCAGCCGCCTGCCGCCCGCTGCGGGCGAACTCGAACAGGTCGACCGCGTGCGGATCGAGCGCCGCCGCAGGTTTGCCAGAAGAAGTGTTCATGCGCGCTCCTGCCTACAGGCTGACTTGCGGGATCCGGCCTGGCACCGGGCTCATCGAAGGATGACCCACTTTACTTCCGAAGACCGGCAGGCGCCACCACAACGAAAGCCTGCCGACGAAAAGCGGGAAAGCATACCTGTTTTACCTTTTGCGGTCAATCACTTAAGCTTGCGTCCGCGCAACGCCGCGCCACACCTGACGACTCACCGATCCAACCGACCATGCCGGATACCGTTTGCCGCCCGCCGCGGCTGATTCTTGCTTCCAGTTCCCGTTACCGCCGCGCGCTCCTCGAGCGCCTCGGCGTGCCGTTCGACGTCGTGTCGCCCGACCTCGACGAAACTCCGCTCGCCGGCGAAACGCCGGCCGCGACCGCGCTGCGCCTCGCCGGCGCGAAGGCACGCGCCGTGGCCGCCACGATCGATGCGCCGGACGGCGTGCTGGTGATCGGGTCGGATCAGGTCGCGACCTTCGACGGGCATCAGATCGGCAAGCCCGGCACGCACGAGCGCGCGCTCGCGCAGCTCATGTCGATGCAGGGCCGCGAAGTCGAATTCCACAGCGCGCTCTGCCTGTACGACAGCCGCACCGACGACGCGCAGGTCGAGGACATCGTGACGCACGTGCGCTTCCGTTCGCTGCCCGAGGCCGAACTCGACGCCTACCTGCGCGCGGAAACGCCGTACGACGTGGCCGGCAGCGCGAAGTCCGAAGGGCTCGGCATCGCGCTGCTCGACGCGATCGACTCGGACGATCCGACCGCGCTCGTCGGCCTGCCGCTGATCGCCCTCACGCGAATGCTGCGCGCCGTCGGCTACCCGTTGTTCGCTACCACCCGAGGAGACCGCGCATGACCGCCGGCACGCTTTATCTCGTCCCGAACACGCTCGGCGAAGGCGACGAATCGATGCTCGCCGCCGTGCTGCCCGCCGCCGTGCAGGCGCGCGCCGGCACGCTCGGCTATTACATCGGCGAGAACGCGAAAACGACCCGCGCGTTTCTGAAGAAGATCGGTACGACGCGGCCGATCCAGGAAATCGAGATCAGCGAGCTGAACGTCAATACGCCGGCCGGCGCCATCGACCGGCTGCTCGCGCCCGTGCTGGCCGGCGCGGACGCCGGCCTCGTGTCGGAAGCCGGCTGCCCGGCCGTCGCCGATCCCGGCGCGCTGCTGGTGCGCCGCGCGCACGAGCGCGGCGTGAAGGTCGTGCCGCTCGTCGGGCCGAGTTCGATCCTGCTGGCGCTGATGGCGTCGGGCCTGAACGGCCAGAGCTTCGCGTTCAACGGCTACCTGCCGGTCGATGCGGCCGCGCGCGCGAAACGCCTGCGCGAACTCGAGCAACTGTCGCGCAAGGCGCGCCAGACGCAGATCTTCATCGAAACGCCGTACCGGAATCACGCGATGCTGGACACGCTGGTCGCGACCTGCGCGCCGTCGACGCAGATCTGCGTCGCGGCCGACTTGACCCTCGCGACCGAGACGATCGCGAGCCGCACCGTCATGGACTGGAAAAAGGCGCCCGCGCCGAATCTGCACAAGCGCCCCGCGATCTTCCTGCTGCTCGCGAACTGATGCCGCGACCGGCGATCGGCTGACTGAATGAAAGGCGGGCCATCGCGGCCCGCCGGGTACCGTCGATCGTCAGCGCAGGCTGACCGCCGCGCCGCCGGCCGTCAGCGCCTTCATCGCGGCGCCCCCGACGGCCGCGCCGAACTTGCGCGCGACCCGATTCGTCAGGCTTTCCTTCACCGTATAGTCGACCAGATCCGGCGCCTTCAGCACGTCGCGCGCGACCGTATCGGTCGTGCCGTAGCCGTCGGCGAGCCCGAGCTCGACGCTCTTCTCGCCGGTCCAGAACAGGCCGGAGAACATGTCGGGCGTCTCGTGCAGGCGCTTGCCGCGGCCATCCTTCACGGCCTTGATGAACTGCGCGTGCACCTGGTCGAGCAGTGCCTGCGCGTGTGCGTCCATCTTCGGCGTTTCCGGCGAGAACGGATCGTAGAAGCCCTTGTTTTCGCCCGACGTATGCAGGCGCCGCTCGACGCCGAGCTTGCCCATCAGCCCGGTGAAGCCGAACCCGTCCATCAGTACGCCGATCGACCCGACGATGCTCGCCTTGTCGACGAAGATCTTGTCGGCCGCGGACGCGATGTAATAACCGCCCGACGCGCACATGTCGGTCACGACGACGTACAGCGGCTTGTCCGGATACTTGCCGCGCAACCGCCGGATCTCGTCGTAGACCATGCCCGCCTGCACCGGGCTGCCGCCCGGGCTGTTGATCCGCAGCACGACGCCGACCGTGCCGTCGTCGTCGAACGCGGCGTCGAGCGCCGTGTTGATGTCGTCGGCGTTCGCGTTGACGCCGGCCGCGATCTCGCCGTCGATCGTCACGAGCGCCGTATGCCGCCCGCTCGACGAGAGCTTCGAATCGCCCGAGAAATCGATCAGCGCGAACGCGAACAGCACGAACACGCCGAGAAACGCGAAGCGGAAGAAGATCTTCCAGCGCCGTGCCGCGCGCTGTTCCTTGACGGCCGCGAGCGCGATCCGCTCGAGCGCCGCGCGCTCCCAGCTCGGTTCACGGCTGTCGGGACGGGAGGAGGAATCCGGGGAATTCGGTTGGTCGGTCATGCAGTGGTGTCGTCAGTCGGTCGTGGCCGGAGTGGCGGGAGTGGCGGGATGCAGATCGGCATCGGGCACCCAGAATACCGCACGGCCGTCGGGCGTGTCGCGCTCGTCGACCTCGACCGGCCGCAGGCGGCCGCCGCGGCACGGGCCGCCGACGCACTTGCCGGTATCCGGCGCGTAGATCGCACCGTGCGTCGCGCACATCAGATAGAGGCCCGACGACTCGAAGAACTGCCCTTCGGCCCAGTCGAGCTCCATCGGCACGTGCGCGCAGCGGTTCAGGTAGCCGTACGCGCGGCCGTCGTAGCGCACGAAGAACACGACGGCCTGCTCGCCGCGCAGCGTCGCGTCGACGCGCACGCCGGCGCCGCCGTCGGTCAACGCGCTCGATGCGCACACGCGCACGGCGTCCGGCGCCGCGCTCATGCGTGCTCCCGCAGCCATGCGGCCAGCGCGCCGACGTCCGGCGCGACGAAGCGCGGGGTGAGCGCCGCCAGCGCATCGGCCGTATGCGCGCCGTACGCCACGCCGACGCCGGCCGCGCCGGCGCTGGCGGCCATCTGCAGGTCGTGCGTGGTGTCGCCGATCATCACGGTGCGCGACAGGTCCTGCCCCAATTCCCGCGACAACTCGTGCAGCATCGCCGGATGCGGCTTCGAGAACGTCTCGTCCGCGCAGCGCGTCGCGTCGAACCAGCTCGTCAGCTTCGACTGGTCGAGCACGCGGTTCAGCCCGACCCGACCCTTGCCCGTCGCGACGGCGAGCAGATAACCCATGTCGCGCAGCTCGGCGAGCAGCTCGCGGACGCCGGCGAACAGCTCGATGCGCTCGTCGTCGAGCAGATAGTGATAGCGGTAGCGCTCGGCCAGCCGCGCGTAGTCGGACGGATCGAGGGTCGGAGCGGCGATCTGCAGCGCGTCGCGCAGGCCGAGGCCGATCACGTAGCGGGACGCCTCGTCGGACGGCGCGGGCAAGCCGAGATCGCGGCACGCGGCCTGGATGCTGTGCGCGATGTGCGCGGTCGAATCCATCAGCGTGCCGTCCCAGTCGAAGACGATCAGGTCAAATTGCTGTCGGGCCATGCGGTTCAGGCGGTATCGCGCAATGCGCTGAGTTGATCGAGGAAGCGCCGGCACTCGGCCGGCAGCGGCGCATCGAACTGCAGCGCCTCGCCGGTCAGCGGATGGGCGAGCTTGAGGCGGTGCGCATGCAGGAACATCCGTTTCAGCGACGGCTGCGCGTTCGCGCGCGCCAGCGCCTTGTTCAGTGCGAAATCGCCGTACTTGGCGTCGCCGGCGATCGGCAGGCCGAGATGCGCGAGGTGCACCCGGATCTGATGGGTCCGCCCCGTTTTGAGTTCCGCTTCGACGAGCACATAGTCGGGCCAGCGGTCGACGAGGTTGAACACCGTATGCGACGGCAGCCCGTCGTCCTGCACGCGCACGCGGCGCTCCCCTTCCGGGGTCGAATATTTGAACAACGGCGCCTTCACCGCGCGGCGGCGCCCCCAGTCGGGCTGCCATTCGCCGTGCGCGCACGCGAAGTAGCGCTTGTCCATCCGGTTCTCGCGGATCTGCTCGTGCAGCCCGACGAGCGCCGTACGCTTCTTCGCGAGCATCAGGATCCCGGACGTCTCGCGGTCGAGCCGGTGCACGAGTTCGAGGAATTTCGCGCGCGGGCGCGCCTGGCGCATCTGCTCGATCACGCCGAACGCGACGCCGCTGCCGCCGTGGACCGCGACGCCGGCCGGCTTGTCGATCACGAGCATCGCGTCGTCCTCGTACAGCACGTCGAAATTCGCGGGCGGCACGACGGGCGTGTCGGCGCGCGCGAGGTCGGCCGCCGCCACGCGCACCGGCGGCACGCGGACGAGGTCGCCCAGCTCGAGGCGGTACTGCGCGTCGATCCGGCCCTTGTTGACGCGCACTTCGCCGCTGCGGAGGATCCGGTAAATATGGCTTTTCGGCACGCCTTTACAGACGCGCAACAGGAAGTTGTCGATGCGCTGACCGGCCGAGTTTTCGTCGATCTCGATCATCGATACCTGGCCGCTTGCGACCGAATTCTGGGATATTTTGCCTAACTCATTCATACTGAATATAATTTTGCCCAGCCTGACGTTGTGGGTGGCCTGACCGGCCGGCCCCGGCTGAATCGGGCAAGGCGCAAGCGCAAACCGCTATTTTACTTGCGCCGGGGGTCCGCTGCTCGCCCCTGATCAAAGAGATGCAGCAAGTTGCACGCACGGCGCCGCCCGTCGGCAAGGATCTCGCCCACAGGCGGATTCGGTCGGCAAGGCGCTGCGGTAACGGAAAGTTGGTTGAAAAGAATTCGATCGGCAGCCTGACGGCGCGAAGTGCGTCCGCAGGCTGCCGGTTGCGAAAATTACGGCGTTGCGCCCGATTTGGCCCCGCGAAGCGTGCGGGGCTTGGCGACGTCAAACCAGGGAAGTACACCCCAAGCGGGAAAGTCGGGCTGGATTCGATACTCCCCGCTGCGGCCCAAGCCGCAGCATCTGCCGCCCGTCGGCGCGCGCGACGCATTGCGCGCGCCCGTGGCGATGCCCGGATCAGGCTTAGCGCGCTTTTGCAGCGTGCGGTGTGTGAACGCCGTGCTTTGAAGCCGTATTCGCAGGTGCCCTATGGCCGCCGGCCCCGTCTTTCGGGCCCAAGCGCCTCTTCAGGCAATTCTCCCCGCCAGCATTCCCGCTCCAGCGTGCTCGTGACAACACAACAAGGTGCGGCCTGCCGTCGTTCCCGCCCTCGCGCCTGACAACCGCGAGGCGTCGGCAGCGGAGCCGCCTGGAGCCGTTCATGAAACGCATGCTGTTCAATGCGACGCAGCAGGAGGAGCTGCGCGTCGCCATCGTCGATGGGCAAAAGCTCATCGACATCGACATCGAAACCGCCGGGCGCGAACAGCGCAAAGGCAATATCTACAAAGGGGTCATTACCCGTATCGAGCCGTCGCTCGAAGCGTGCTTCGTCAACTACGGCGAAGACCGCCACGGCTTCCTGCCGTTCAAGGAAGTCGCGCGCCAGTACTTCAAGGACGGCGTCGACATGCGCTCCGCGCGCATTCAGGACGCGCTGCGCGAAGGCCAGGAACTGATCGTCCAGGTCGAGAAGGAAGAGCGTGGCAACAAGGGCGCCGCCCTCACCACCTTCATCTCGCTCGCCGGCCGTTACCTCGTGCTGATGCCGAACAATCCGCGCGGCGGCGGCGTGTCGCGCCGGATCGAAGGCGACGAGCGCCAGGAACTGCGCGAAACGATGGCGCAACTGCAGATTCCGGACGGCATGAGCATGATCGCCCGTACCGCGGGCATCGGCCGCAGCGCCGAGGAACTGCAGTGGGACCTGAACTACCTGCTGCAACTGTGGCGCGCGATCGAGGCCGCCTCGCAAAGCGGCAACGCCGGCCAGCCGATGCTGATCTATCTGGAATCGAGCCTCGTGATCCGCGCGATCCGGGACTATTTCCAGCCCGATATCGGCGAAATCCTGATCGACACGAACGAAATCCACGATCAGGCCCGTGCGTTCATGGACATCGTGATGCCGGACAACGTCGCGAAGGTGAAGCGCTACCACGACGACGTGCCGCTGTTCTCGCGATTCCAGATCGAGCACCAGATCGAAACCGCGTACTCGCGCACGGTGCCGCTGCCGTCCGGCGGCGCGATCGTGATCGACCACACCGAAGCGCTCGTCGCGATCGACGTGAACTCGGCCCGCGCGACCAAGGGCGCGGACATCGAGGAAACGGCCACCCGCACGAACCTCGAGGCGGCCGACGAAGTCGCCCGCCAGTTGCGCCTGCGCGACCTCGGCGGTCTGATCGTGATCGATTTCATCGACATGGAGTCGGCGAAGAGCCAGCGCGAAGTCGAGCAACGCCTGAAGGACGCGCTCAAGCACGACCGTGCGCGCGTGCAGATGGGCAAGATCTCCCGCTTCGGCCTGATGGAGCTGTCGCGCCAGCGCCTGCGTCCGGCGCTGTCGGAAGGCAGCCACGTGACGTGCCCCCGCTGCAACGGCACCGGCCACATTCGCGATACCGAATCGTCCGCGCTGCAAGTCCTGCGGATCATTCAGGAAGAAGCGATGAAGGAAAACACCGCGGCGATCCATTGCCAGGTGCCGGTCGAGGTGACCGCCTTCCTGCTGAACGAAAAGCGTCAGGAAATCAACAAGATCGAGTCGCGCTTCAAGGTCGGCATCGTGCTGATCCCGAACAAACACCTCGATACGCCGCACTACAAGCTCGAGCGCCTGCGTCACGACGACGCGCGCCTCGACGATCCGCGCGCATCCTGGAAGATGGCCGAGGAAGCGGCGCGCGAGCTCGAGTCGGAAACCGGCTACAGCAAGCGCGCGGCCGAAGTGAAGCCGAAGCAGGAAGCCGCGGTCAAGGGCATCACGCCCGAGCGTCCGGCACCGAGCCCGGCGCCGCAGCGCGCGGTCGAGCCGGTTCCGGCGCCCGCGCCCGCGCCTGTCGCGGCGACGAGCGGCGGCTTCATCGGCTGGCTGAAGGGCCTGTTCGGCGTGTCGCCGGCACCGGCGCCCGCACCGGTTGCCACGCCGGCACCGGCGAAGGAGCAGGCAGCCCGTCCGGCTCGCGAGCGCGCGGAAAAAACCGAGCAGCGCGGCGGCGATCGCAATCGCAACCGTCGCGGCGGCGCCCAGCAGGCGCAAGGCGGCCGCGACCAGGCGGCTGCCGGCCGTGGCCAGCCGCAACGCCAGGAACGCGAAGGCAAGGAAGTGCGCGAACCGCGTGAAGGCCGCGAGCCGCGCGAGGGCCGTGAGCTGCGTGAAGGTCGAGAGGGTCGCGAAGGTCGTGAAAACCGCGAAGGTCGCGAGGGCCGTGGCCCGCGCGAAGGTCGCGAGCCGCGTGAAGGCCGTGAGCCGCGCGAACCGCGTGAGAACCGCGAGCCGCGCGAGCGTGCCGAACAGCCGGAAGGCGTCGAAGCAGGCGGTCGTGGCGAGCGCCAGGAACGCGGCGAGCGTCGCGAGCGCGGCGAACGCCGCAAGCCGACCCAGCATGCGGCCACGCTCGAAACCGTCACCCGTGGCGAAAACCATCCGGAACCGGAAACCGACAAGGCCGCGGCAGAAGCCCTGCCCGGCGCGGACCTGGCAGCCGATGCGGAAGCCGGTGCGCGTGACGGCGAAGAACGCCGCCGTCGCCGTCGCGGCCGCCGCGGCGGTCGTCGCGAGCGCGAGGAAGACGGCGCGGTCGTCGATCAGGCCGAGCAAGGCGCAGATGGCGAAGTCGCGGCGCAAGCCGTGACGCCGGCCGCCCCGGTCGCAGCCGAACCGGCTTACACGGCCGCACCGGCTGTCGTCGCGGCCGTGGCCAGCGCGGTCGCCGTCGAAGCCGTCGCCGAGCAGCAGGCCGCACCGGCCGCTGTCGAAGCGCAGCCGGCTCCGGCACACGCCGAAGCAGCGCCGGTCGCACCGGTCGAGCCCGTCGTCGCCGTCGAGGCAGCAGAACCGGCACCGGTCGCAGCACCGGTAGCCGCGGAAGCGGGTCCGACGCCGGTCGCGGTGTCGCCGACCGATGCGTTCGAAGTGCCGGCTGCCGCTGCGGCCGCTGTCGAGGCGCCGCAAGCCGCGGCCGTCGAGCCAGCCGCACCGGCCGCCGTGGCGATCGAAGCCGCACCGGTGGCGGTCGAGGCGCCGGTCGAAACCGCGCCTGCGCCCGCGCCCGCGCCCGCGCCGGCCGAGGCCGTCGCCGCACCGGCACCGGCACCGGCACCGGCACCGGCACCGGCACCGGCACCGGCTCCCGCCCCCGCACAACCGGCAGCCGCGCCCGCGTCGGCAAGCCTGGATGTCGTGCTGGAGCAGGCCGGTCTCGTCTGGGTGAACACGGACGCCGACAAGTTCGCGGCCGCGCAGGAAGCCGCGTCGCGGCTCCCGCGTCCGGCCCGCGTGCCGCGCGAACGCAAGGTGCTGCCGCCGGTCGATACGGCCCCGATGCAGCAGGTCGAAACGACGCACCGTTGAACGGCGCATCGCCCGACCAGGAAAAGCCCGCCTTCCGGCGGGCTTTTTTACGTCCGCGCTGCGGGTTTCCGCTCACCGGCCCCGTCAGCCGGTTGCAGCTAAAATAGCGGTCTGGCTCGTACTTCTTTCAACATGTCCCGACGCATCATTCCTCTCGCCGACGTCAGCGGGATGCCGGACGTCTCCGGCGTCGCGCATGCCCCCGACGGCACGCTGGCCGACACGTTCGCCAGGCCGCTGCGCGATCTGCGCATTTCGGTGACGGACCGTTGCAATTTCCGCTGCGTGTACTGCATGCCGCGCGCGGTCTTCGACAAGGATTACCCGTTCCTGCCGCACAGCGCGCTGCTCACGCACGAGGAAATCGAGCGCGTGGCGCGGCTCTTCGTCGCGCACGGCGTCGAGAAGATCCGCATCACGGGCGGCGAGCCGTTGCTGCGCAAGAACCTCGAATTCCTGATCGAGCGCCTCGCGCGCCTGACGACGCACGCCGGCCGCCCGCTCGACCTGACGCTGACGACCAACGGCTCGCTGCTCGCCCGCAAGGCGCGCGCACTGAAGGACGCCGGGCTCACGCGCGTCACGGTCAGCCTCGATGCGCTCGACGATACGCTGTTCAAGCGCATGAATGATGCCGAGTTCGCGAGCGCCGACGTGCTCGACGGCATCTTCGCCGCGCAGGCCGCCGGCCTCGCGCCGGTCAAGGTCAACATGGTCGTGAAGCGCGGCACCAACGACAGCGAGATCCTGCCGATGGCCGAGCGTTTCCGCGGCACCGGCGTGATCCTGCGTTTCATCGAATACATGGACGTCGGGACGTCGAACGGCTGGAACATGACCGAGGTGCTGCCGTCGGCGGACGTCGTCGCGCGCATCGCCGAACATTTCCCGCTCGTGCCGCTCGAGCCGCACACGGCGGCCGAAACCGCGCAGCGCTGGGGCTATGCGGACGGCCGCGGCGAGATCGGCGTGATCTCGAGCGTCACGCAGGCCTTCTGCGGCGACTGCACGCGCGCGCGGCTGTCGACCGAAGGCAAGCTGTACCTCTGCCTGTTCGCGTCGGCCGGCCACGATCTGCGCGCGCTCGTGCGCGGCGGCGCGAGCGATGCCGAGATCGCGACCGCGATCGCCCGCATCTGGCAGGCGCGCACCGACCGCTATTCGCAACTGCGCGGCAGCGCATCGGCCGCCGCCGCGCCCGACGGCGCGGGCAAGCGCGTCGAAATGTCGTATATCGGCGGCTGACGCACGCCGCCCCTTTGCGCCTTCGCACGATGCCCGCTCCCGCCTCCGCGTCGATCGCCGGCCTGCTGCTTGCGGGCGGACGCGCCACGCGCATGGGCGGCGTCGACAAGGGCCTGCAACTACTCGACGGTACGCCGCTCGCCCTGCACGTGTTGCGCCGGCTGTCGCCGCAGGTCGACGAGACGCTGATCAGCGCGAATCGTCATGCCGATCGCTATGCCGAACTCGGTGCGCCGTTCGACGCGCGCATCGTCGCGGATGAAACCCCCGACTTCCCCGGGCCGCTCGCAGGCCTGCTCGCCGGCATGCGCGCGGCGCGCGCGCCGCTGGTCGCGTGCTCGCCGTGCGACACGCCCTATCTGCCCGCCGACCTCGTCGCACGGCTGCATGCGGCGCTCGACGCTCAGCAGGCCGACATCGCGATGGCGGTCACCGTCGACGCGCAGCGCATGCGCTCGCCGCAGCCGACGTTCGCGTTGCTGCGCACGTCGCTGGCCGACGATCTGGCCACCCGGCTCGCGGCCGGCGACCGCAAGGTGCGTGCGTGGTACGCACGCCACAAGACGGTCGAAGTCGAGTTTCGCGACGAGCGTGCGTTTTACAATGCCAACTCCTGGCAGGAACTCGCCGCGCTGGCCCGCCGCTGACGGCCCCGTGCCGTTCCCGCCCGGCGCCCGCCACACGCGACACCCGCGCCCAGGCACCCTCCTCGCGCCACCGGCCACGAACCCGATACGCCTCGCGGCGCAGTCCGACTGATGATCACGCAATCCTCGCCCGCCTCCCGAACCGCACCCGACCCCGACGCCCCGCTGTCGCTCGCCAACGCGCAGGCGCTCGCGTGCCGCTTCGCGACGCCCGTCGACGCATGCGACACGGTGGCACTGCGCGATGCGCTCGACCGCGTGCTCGCGGCCGACGTGCGCGCGCCGTTCGACATTCCCGCGTACGACAACTCGGCCATGGACGGCTATGCGTTCGACGGCGGCAGCGCGGCGCTCGCGGCGCCGCAGGGCGAGGTCGCGATGGCGGTCGCCGGCAGCGCGTTCGCCGGTCATCCGTTCGACGGCGCCGTGGCGGCCGGCGCATGCGTGCGCATCATGACGGGCGCGCCGATGCCGGCCGGATGCGACACGGTGATTCCGCAGGAACGCGTGCGTGTCGATGGCGACACGATCCGCTTCGCCGCGCACGACGTCGCACGCGGCGCGAACCGCCGCCAGGCCGGCGAGGATCTCGCACGCGGCGCCTGTGCGCTCGCCGCGGGCCGCATCCTGCGGCCGTCCGATCTCGGCCTGCTCGCGTCGTTCGGCATCGCCGACGTCACGGTGCGCCGGCGCGTGCGCGTCGCCGTGTTCTCGACCGGCGACGAGTTGCGCGAGCCCGGCGAACCGCTCGGCCGCGGCGCGCTGTACGACAGCAATCGCGGGATGCTGATCGCGATGCTCGAACGGCTGCACGTGGACGCGATCGACCTCGGGATCGTCCGGGACGACGCGGCCGCGCTCGAAGCCGCGTTGCGCGACGCCGTCGCCGCGCAGGCCGATGCGGTCATCACGTCGGGCGGCGTGTCGGTCGGCGAAGCCGACTTCACGCGCGACGTGATGGCGCGGCTCGGCGACGTGACGTTCGCGAGCCTCGCGCTGCGGCCCGGCCGGCCGCTCGCATGCGGCACGCTCGCACGCGCGGCCGACGGCGCCGGACACGCGCTGTTCTTCGGGTTGCCCGGCAATCCTGTCGCATCCGCCGTGACGTTCCACGCAATCGTGCGCCCCGCGCTGCTGACGCTGGCCGGCGCACGGACGCCACCGCCGGCCATGTACACGGCACGCAGCACGCAGCCGCTGAAGACGCGTCCCGGCCGCACCGAATACCTGCGCGGCATCGCGACGCGCGCCGCCGACGGCCAATGGCACGTCGCACCGGCCGGATCGCAAAGCTCCGCGTCGCTGAGCGGTCTTGCCGCCGCCAACTGTTTCATCGTCCTGGGCCACGATACCGCGGCAGTCGACGCGGGCGCCCCGGTCGACATCCTGCCGCTCGACGGCCTGATCTGAATTCCACTATCGGTATATTTCTACGGGGGCAATTCACACATGAAGAAACAAATCTCGTCGATCGCCGCGGGGCAGACCGCGAAGGCGCTGATTCTCGTCTACCTGACGTTCAGCGTACCGATCGTGCTGCTCGGCATTCTCGTCGCGTACATCCGCTACGGGATGGTCGAACTGAGCACGATCCTGAGCGCGCTGCTGCTGAACGCGATCCTCGGCTTCGTGCTGCTGTGGATCGCGTGCCACGCGTACAACTGGGTCGCGTCGCGCTTCGGCGGCATCGAAATCGTGCTGTCCGATCCGCCGGAGGAAGCGTGAGCGGCACGCCGCTGATCCGCGCGGCCGACCCGCGCGACGTCGGCGCGATCCTCGCGCTGATGCGCGAGCTGGCCGAATTCGAGCAGCTCGCGGCGCTGTTCGTCGCGACCGAAGCCGATCTGGCCGACGCGCTGTTCGGCGAGCGCCCGGCCGCCGAAGCGCTGGTTGCCGAGCGCGACGGCGCGATCGTCGCGTACGCGCTGTTCTTCCACAACTATTCGACGTTCCTCGGCCGCCGCGGGCTCTATCTCGAGGATCTGTACGTGCAGCCGTCGCAGCGCGGCACGGGCCTGGGCACCGCGATGCTGCGTCATCTCGCGGCGCTCGCCGTCGAGCGCCGCTGCGGGCGCTTCGAATGGTCGGTCCTCGACTGGAACCAGCCGGCGATCGATTTCTACGAGAAGATGGGCGCGACCGTGCTGCCGGAGTGGCGCATCGTTCGCGTGACGGGCGACGCGCTCGACACGCTCGCCGCGCATTGAGCGCGCACCGGCCGCGCCGGCGATCGCCGCAAAGGAAAACGGGCGCCGCGGCGCCCGTTTTCTCCATCCGACGGCTATCGACGACGTGCGTCACGCGTCGTCCGCATCCGCGCCGTCGGCCCCTTCCGCGCCGAGCAGCCCGGCCGCCGTCTCTCCCGGCAGCGCCTCGACCTGCTTCAGCTTGCGGCTCATCACGCGCGTGCGCTGCTCGGCGGACTCGATCGAGCGCGTGACCGTTTCGAGCTGCGCCTTCGTGCGCGCGAGCACGTCTCCGAACTTGCCGAACTCGGTCTTGACCGCGCCGAGCACCTGCCATACCTCGCTCGAGCGCTGCTCGATCGCGAGCGTGCGGAACCCCATCTGCAGGCTGTTCAGCAATGCGGTCAGCGTGGTCGGCCCGGCGACCGTCACGCGATAGTCGCGCTGCAGCAGGTCGGTCAGCCCCGGGCGGCGCAGGATCTCCGCATAGAGCCCCTCGGTCGGCAGGAACAGCAGCGCGAAATCGGTCGTGTGCGGCGGCGCGACGTACTTCTCGGCGATCGTGCGCGCCTCCATCCGCACCCGCGCCTCGAGCGCACGCGCCGCTTCCTCGACGGCCACCGCATCGGCACGCTCCTGCGCGTCGATCAGCCGCTCGTAGTCTTCGCGCGGGAATTTCGCGTCGATCGGCAGCCACACCGGCGGCGCGTCGCGCGTGCCGGCTTCGCGCCCCGGCAGCCGGATCGCGAATTCGACGCGCTCGGTGCTCTTCGGCACCGTCGCGACGTTCTTCGCGTACTGGTCGGGCGTGAGCATCTGTTCGAGCAGCGCCTCGAGCTGCACTTCGCCCCAGGTGCCGCGCGTCTTTACGTTGGTCAGCACCTTTTTCAGGTCGCCGACGCCGGCCGCGAGCGTCTGCATCTCGCCGAGCCCGCGATGGACCTGTTCGAGCCGGTCCGACACGAGCTTGAACGATTCGCCCAGCCGCTGCTCGAGCGTCGCGTGCAGCTTCTCGTCGACGGTGCGGCGCATCTCCTCGAGCTTCGCCGCGTTGTTCGTCTCGATTTCCTTCAGCCGCTGTTCGAGCGTCGCACGCACCTCGCCGATGCGGCGATCGTTCGCCTCGGTCAGTTGCGTGAGCTGCCGGTGCAGCGTGTCGCCGAACAGCCGCAGCGCGCCCGTCTGTTCCTCGCGCGCCTGCTGCGCCTGCCGCTGCAGGCTCTCGCGCATCGCGTCGAACTGCTGCGCATTGCCGGCGACGAGCTTGCCGAGCTGCTGCGCGAAGCCCTCGATCTGGTTGTTCTGCACGGTCGCCACGCTCGTCAGTTGCGCGGCGAGCGTCTGCTGCAACTGGGCGAAGCTGCCGGCCAGCTCGGTACGCGAGCCGCGCGCGCTTTCGACGATCTCGCCGCGCAATTCGCGTTCGAGCCGCTCGACGGCACGCGCCTGCGCATGCGCGGCATCCTCGATCTGATCGCCGAGCACGGCCGCATCGTCGTGGCGGCCGCCGCGCACGAGCGCGACGATCGCCACCGCGAGCGCGACGGCCAGCACGACGACCGCCGCAAGCAACAACGTCATCGTCATGCGCGCGGCTTCCCGATCACGTCAGGGTTGATCGGATTCGGCGGCTGCCCCGCACGCGGCCCCTCGCCCAGCGCGGCGATCAGGTTGTCGGCGGCGAGATTGGCCATCGCGCGGCGGGTCTTTTCGGTCGCGCTCGCGATATGCGGCGTCAGCACGACGTTCGGCACCTCGAGCAGCGCCGGATGCACGGTCGGCTCGCCTTCGTACACGTCGAGGCCCGCCGCGGCGATCGTCCCGTCGCGCAGCGCGGCGGCCAGCGCCGCATCGTCGACGATCCCGCCGCGTGCGATGTTGGTCAGCGTCGCCGTCGGTTTCATCTTCGCGAGCTCGGCCGCGCCGATCGTGTGATGGTTCTCCTTCGTGTACGGCAGCACGAGCACGACATGGTCGGCGCGCGCGAGCAGCGCCTCCTTCGACACGTATTCGGCATTCAGCTCGGCCTCGATCTCGGCCGCGACCCGCGACCGGTTGTGATAGATCACCTGCATCCCGAAGCCGCGCGCACGGCGCGCGAGCGCCTGGCCGATGCGGCCCATGCCGATGACGCCGAGCGTCGAGCCGTAAATGTCGGCGCCGAGGAAACCGTCGTACGCCCACTTCTGCCAGTGACCGGCGCGCAGCCAGTGCTCGGATTCGGCGATCCGGCGCGCGGCGGCCATCATCAGCGCCCAGCCGAAATCGGCGGTCGATTCGTTCAGCACGTCAGGCGTGTTGGTGCCGAGCACGTTCGCCGCGTTGAACGCGGCCATGTCGAAGTTGTTGTAGCCGACCGCCATGTTCGCCACGACGCGCAGGCGCGGCGCCGCCGCGAGCGTCGCCGCGCCGACCGGGTCGCCGGCCGTCAGCGCGCCGTCCTTGTCGGCCAGGCGCGCGGCGAGCGCGTCGGGCGCGAGCGCGTCGCCATCGTTCCAGTCAACGTCGAAATACTGCTTGAGCCGTTCGATCACGTCCGGAAAGATCGGACGCGCGACCAGGATCTTCTGCATCGCCATCTCCGCATGCCGCGGGTCGATCGCAGCGCGCATCGCGCCGCCGGGACTGCCCGCGCTTGGTTGAAAGTCGTCAGGTTACGCCGGGAAGAAAATCAGCGACGTCAGCAGGAACACGGGCACCAGGATAACGAGCGCCCAGCCGAGGTACGCGAAGAAGCTCGGCATCTTCACGCCGCGCGATTCGGCGATCGCCTTCACCATGAAGTTCGGCGCGTTGCCGATGTAACTGTTCGCGCCCATGAACACCGCACCGGCGGAAATCGCGGCGAGCGTCGACGCGCCGGCCGTCATCAGCGTCTGCGCGTCGCCGCCCGCGAGGTTGAAGAACACGAGATAGGTCGGCGCGTTGTCGAGGAACGACGACAGGATGCCTGTCGCCCAGAAGTACATCGCGTCGATCGGCTTGCCGTCGGCCCCCGTGACGAGATGGACGATCTGCGCGAACGCGCCGTCCGCGCCCGCGCGCAGGATCACGATCACCGGCGCGATCGTCACGAAGATGCCCGCGAACAGCTTCGCGACCTCCTCGATCGGCGCCCAGTTGAACGCGTTGCCTTCACGTGCGGAACGCGGCGTCAGCGCGAGCGACGCGAGCGTCACCGCCACGAGCGCGACGTCGCGCACGAGATTCTGCAGCGCGACGTGCGTACCCCACACGTCGAACGCGATGCCCGGCTTCCATACGCCGCTCATCAGCACGAGTGCGATCACGGCCGCCAGCAGCACGAAGTTGATCTTGCCGTCGATCGACAGCGCCGCGCCGTCGGGCGTCGGATCGAGCACGGCCGGCCGCTCCTCGCCGCCCTTCCGGTAGAAGTACGTATCGAGCGCGAAGAACAGCGTCAGCAGCACCACGCAGATGAACAGCATCGGCAGCGCGAGATGCGTGGTCGTCCAGAAAAAGCTCACGCCGTTCAGGAAGCCGAGGAACAGCGGCGGATCGCCGAGCGGCGACAGCGAGCCGCCCGCGTTCGCGACGAGGAAGATGAAGAAGATCACCACGTGCACGACGTGCTTGCGGTTGTCGTTGGCGCGCAGCAGCGGCCGGATCAGCAGCATCGCGGCGCCCGTCGTGCCCATCACGCTCGCGAGCAGCGTGCCGAGCGCGAGGATCGCCGTGTTCAGCTTCGGCGAGCCATGCAGGTTGCCGTTCACGCAAATGCCGCCCGCGACCGTGTAGAGCGCGGTGAGCAGCACGATGAACGGAATGTATTCCTCCAGCAGCGCATGCACGAGCGTGCCGAACGCGGCGCCGGCGCCGAACGCGACCGCGAACGGCGCGAGGAACACGATCGCCCAGCCGGCTGCGATCTTGCCGAAGTGGTGATGCCAGAACACGGGGGCGACGAGCGGGAACAGCGCGATGGACAGCAGGATCCCGGCGAACGGGATGCCCCAGAGCGCGGACAGCGTGGCTCCGTCGAGCGTGGCGGCCGATGCGAGCGCGGGCGCGGCGCCAAGCGCGATTCCCGACGCCATGCCCGCCCAGGCGGCATGTCGTTTCATGCAGAACTTCCTTGTTCGAGTAGCGGTGGATGCGGCGGGTGCGTCATGCGCCCCGTACGACGATCGCGTGCACGCGGTACGGGCCGTGCGCGCCCAGAATGATCGTTTGCTCGATGTCGCCCGTGCGCGACGGACCCGACACGAAATTGACCGCACGCGGCAGCTCGCCGCGCTCCGCGCGAATCAGCGCGAACGCGTCTTCATGACCGGCGACGATGCGCGACGCCGGCACGATCGCGATGTGGGTTTCCGGCAGCAGGCCGGCCGATGCATAAGTGTCGGGGCCGGACAGCAATACCAGCGACCCCGTTTCGGCGGTCGCGCAAAAACAGCCGGTCAAGCCGACGAGATCGCCGTCGCGCGGCTTGCGGCACTCGACCGACAGGCCGGCGCCCGCCCAGTCGAAATCGGCCAGCGTGCGCCATGCGACGGCCTGCGTCGGCAGACCATGAGCGGCAAGATAACGGGCGGCGGCGGCAGGCACGTCGGCCAGCGTCGCGACTTCGTCGACCGTGGTCGACAGGCGTGCCGCCTCGTCGACGAAAGCGGCGACGAGATCGGCCGGCGCCGGCGGGCGCGGGCCCTGCGGATGACGGGCGAGATAGTCGGCGACGCCGTCGCGCTCCGCTGCATCGGGTTCGGCCGCGCGCCCCTGCGCCGCACGAATGCGCGCGAGGATCTGGCGACGGGCAGCGGAAGTGTCCATGAACGGTCCTCGTGACGTTGGCGTGCAATACGTCGGATTATACCGGCCGCCCCTGCCGCGACGCACCTTCGGCCGAACGGCCAAAGCCTACTTCGACGCGTCTTCGTCGACCGGCTGCGCGATGCCGAAGACCTGCCGCAGGTACGCGAGATACGCCTTGTCGTCGCACATGCTCTTGCCAGGCGAATCGGACAGCTTCGCGACCGGCTGGCCGTTGCAGCGAACCATCTTGATGACGATCTGCAGCGGCACGTAGCCGAGATCGTTGGTGAGGTTGGTGCCGACGCCGAACGCGAGCTTGCAGCGGCCGCGGAACCGTTCGTACAGCTGCATGACCTTCGGAATGTCGAGCGCGTCCGAGAACACGAGCACCTTGGTGCGCGGGTCGCATCGGTTCGCCTCGTAATGGCGCAGCATCCGCTCGCCCCAGTCGAACGGATCGCCCGAATCGTGGCGCGCGCCGTCGAACAGCTTGCAGAAGTACATGTCGAAGTCGTTCAGGAACGCGTCCATGCCGTAGACGTCCGACAGCGCGATGCCGAGATCGCCGCGATATTCCTTCGCCCACATCTCGAAGCCGTAGATCTGCGAATCGCGCAGCCGCGGGCCCAGCGCCTGGCACGCCTGCAGGTATTCGTGCGCCATCGTGCCGAGCGGCGTGATGCCGTGCTTCATCGCATACAGCACGTTGCTCGTGCCCGCGAACTGAGGGCCGAGCCCGTCGCGCAGCGTGAGCGCGACTTCCTCGTGCCAGACCTTCGAGAAGCGCCGGCGCGTGCCGTAGTCGGCGATCTTGCAGTCGGCGAATTCGGGCTTCGCGCCGAGCAGCTTGATCTTCTCGCGCAGCCGCTCGCGGCCTTCGCGATAGTCGGGCTCGCGCTGCGTGTTGCGGAAATAGACTTCGTTGACGATCGCGAGCACCGGAATCTCGAACAGGATCGTATGCAGCCACGGCCCCTCGATCACGATGTCGATCTCGCCGTTGCCCTTCGGCGACGGCGTGATCGAGATGTACTTCTCGTTCAGGTGGAACAGCGCGAGGAAATCGACGAAGTCGCTCTTGATGAAGCGCATGCGCCGCAGGTAGTCGAGTTCGACGTCGGAAAAGCGCAGCGAGCACAGGCCGCGCACCTCGTCGCGAATCTCGTCGATGTACGGGACGAGATCGACGCCGGGCGTGCGGCACCGGAAACGGTATTCGACGTTTGCGGCGGGGAAGTGATGCAGGACGACCTGCATCATCGTGAACTTGTAGAGATCCGTGTCGAGCAGCGAAGTGATGATCATGATGACGGCAGCGCCAATATCGTGACCGGCCCCGGCGCACCGCGCGCCGCCCGGTCTGTCGGTCATGTTACCCGAATGCGTGCCGGACCATCGCGAAACCGCCCCGCCGGCTCGCGCTTCGCGCCGCCGGTGCGTGTGCGGGTATCCGCGTTGCGCACCCCATAAACTAATCACGAAACGATATAAGCCGGATAGCCGACCACGACATGCGGGTTTTGCGCTTCAGTTACAATGCCGCTTTTGGCGCAAACGCCACCCCATATACCGCCAAGCAGGAGCGTTTTAATGACTCACGTTGTGACCGAAGGCTGCATCAAGTGCAAATACACGGATTGCGTGGATGTGTGCCCGGTGGATTGCTTCCGTGAAGGTCCCAACTTTCTCGCCATCGATCCGGACGAGTGCATCGACTGCGCCGTGTGCGTCGCCGAATGCCCGACCAATGCGATCTATGCCGAAGAAGACGTTCCGGGCGACCAGCAGCAGTTCACCGAGCTGAACGCCGAGCTGGCGAAGAACTGGCCGTCGATCACGAAGACCAAGCCGGCGCCCGCCGACGCGGACGAGTGGAAGGACGTGCAGGACAAGCTGCACCTGCTCGAGCGCTGATCGCGCGGCGGGCCGCAAAAAAATTTTTATGTGTCGCGTCTCCAAAGTATTGACAGGTTAGCGAACACTCCATACAATCTCGTTTCTCTGCTGTTGTTGTTTGTTCCCCGATAGCTCAGTCGGTAGAGCGCCGGACTGTTAATCCGTAGGTCCCTGGTTCGAGCCCAGGTCGGGGAGCCAAAAACGCAAAGGCCCGTTGAAAGTGGACGGGTTTTTTGCTGGAAAGCACGACACGCAGATGTACCGATTTATTCCCCGATAGCTCAGTCGGTAGAGCGCCGGACTGTTAATCCGTAGGTCCCTGGTTCGAGCCCAGGTCGGGGAGCCAAATAGCGAAAGGCCCGTCATTCGACGGGCCTTTTGTTTTTCCGGCCACCATTCCGTCTTTCTGCTTTTCGTGGCCCGGCCACGCGCATGCTAGAGTCTCTGTCCCGCATTCGCATCCTCCGGTTCCGTCGATGAAGCATCGCCTCCTCCGTTTCGCCCCCGTCGCCCTCCTGCTCTCCGCCTTCGCCGCCGCACCGCTCGCGCACGCGGAGGAAGTCGGCAGCGTGAACACCCATTTCCGCGTCACGGGTTCCGACCGCGTGGTCGTCGAGGCCTATGACGATCCGGTCGTGAACGGCGTGACCTGCTACGTGTCGCGCGCCCGCACCGGCGGGATCAAGGGTACGCTCGGCGTCGCCGAGGATCCGAGCGAAGCGTCGATCGCGTGCCGGCAGGTCGGCCCGATCAACTTCAAGGAGCCGCTCAAGCAGCAGGCCGACGTGTTCAGCGAACGCATGTCGTTCATCTTCAAGACGCTGCACGTCGTGCGCGTGGTCGACAAGAAACGCAACACGATCGTCTACCTGACCTACAGCGACCGTATCGTCAGCGGCAGCCCGAAGAACGCCGTCACCGCGGTGCCGATGCCGGCCGGCACGACGATTCCGCTCAAGTAAGCCCGCACCCGCCGGGCGCGCGAGCGATACACTGTCGGTTCGACCGCTCCCGCGCCCGATCATGCCCGCCACCCGCCTTCCCGATTCCGCACGCTACTGGCGCACGCCGCTCGTGCCGGACGCGGATCTGCTCACGGCCACCTACCGCGATCACGCGTTCGCGCCCCACTGGCACGACGCGTACACGATCCCGGTGATTCTCGAAGGCGCGGAACGCTTCACCTATCGCGGCACCGGTTATGTCGCCGAGACAGGCACCGTGCCCGTGATCAATCCCGGCGAAGTGCATACGGGCTCGCGTGCCGCCGACGAAGGCTGGTGCTATCGCGTCAGCTACATGCCGGTCGAATTCATCCGCGAACTCGCGAGTGCGATCGCGGGCCGCCCGCAGGATGCACCGTGGTTCGCCCCCGGCGTGATTCGTGACGCCGATCTCGCGGCGCGGCTCACGCGGGCGCACCGGATGCTGGAAGCCGGCAGCGAGCGCGCGCTGTCGTCGCATGCGCGTGCGCCCGGGCAGCCGGTAGACGATCCGGCGGCCGGCGTGCCGCGCCCGTACGATCCGCTCGCCGCCGAAACGGCAATGCTCGACGCGCTGTCGACGCTGATCGCGCGCCACGCCGACGCGCGGCCGCGACCGGCGCCGCTCGCGGCCGACGAACCGCGCGTCGACGCGATGCGCGAGCGGCTCGCCGCCGATCTGACGAGCACGGTGACGCTCGACGACGTCGCGCAGGCGGCCGGCCTGTCACCGTTTCACGCGGCGCGCCTGTTCACGCGCACGACCGGCATGCCGCCGCATGCGTGGCGCAACCAGTTGCGGCTGCAGCGTGCGCTGGCGCCGCTGCGCGCGGGCGTGCCGGTCGCCGATGTCGCGGCGGCCAGCGGCTTCGTCGACCAGAGCCACTTCACGCGGCATTTCAAACGGATGTTCGGCGTGCCGCCCGGGCGCTGGCAGGCAAGCTGACGCGCGGCTTCCCGCAGCCGGCCACCATGCTGCAATTCGCTCCGGCCCTCACTCGGGCACGGGCCCCGCTTCGGCGAGCGCAAGAACATACAAGCCGGCCCGCCAGCGGCCCGCTATCCTCCCGCTCATGGAGGAGCGCTTCTTGAACAAGACACCCGCATCGCCCCCGCGCCGCCCGCTCAACGAATGGCTCGACGGCGCGCGCGACACGATTCCGATGATGATCGGCGCCGCCCCGTTCGGCGTGATTTTCGGCACGCTCGTCGGCGGCGGCCCGCTCGCCGCATGGCACGGCGCACTGATGTCGCTCGCCGTGTTCGCGGGCTCCGCGCAGTTCATCGCACTCGGCCTGATCGCCGGCAGCGCGAGCTTCGTCGTGGTGCTCGCCACGACGCTGATCGTGAACCTGCGCCACCTGCTGTACAGCGCGACGCTCGCGCCCTATGTCGCGCACCTGCCGCTGCGCTGGCGCGCGACGCTCGGCGCGCTGATGACCGACGAAGTGTTCGCGGTCGCCTACGGGCACTACCGGCACCACCCGCCCGGCACGATCGGCCCCCACTACTTCTTCGGCTCCGGGCTCGCGATGTACCTGAACTGGCAGGTCTGGACGCTCGCGGGCATCGGCTTCGGCACGGCGTTCCCGGGCCTGCAGTCGCTCGGCCTCGATTTCGCGATGGCGGCGACGTTCATCGCGATCGTCGTCCCGCAGCTCGGCACGCTGCGCTATTTCGCGGCGGCCGCCACGGCCGGCACGCTCGCGTACTTCTGGCAGGGCTGGCCGTACAAGCTCGGGCTGCTCGGCGCGGTCGCCGCCGGCGTCGCGATCGGCGTCGTGCTCACGCTGCGGCACGATCGCACGCGCGCCGGCTCTCGCCCGGAGGCCGCATCGTGAGCTACGCGCTGTTGATCCTTGGCATGGCCGTCATCACGTACGCGATCCGCTCGACGCTGTTCCTGTTCGGCGAGCGGCTGACGTTCCCGCCGCTCGTGCGCACCGCGCTCGGCTTCGTGCCGGTCACCGTGCTGACCGCGATCATCGTGCCGATGACCGTCTCGCCGCATGGCGGCACGGCCGAACTGACGTGGCGGAATCCGCAGCTCGTCGGCGCGCTCGCGGCCGTACTCGTGTCGGCCGCGACCCGCCGCCCGCTCGTGACGATCGCCGTCGGGCTCGGCGTGTTCTTCCTGTGGCAAGGGGTCGTCCTCCCGCACTGGCCGCCGGCCTGAGCGCATGCTCCACCGCGCGAGCTCAAGTTTCCGCCCGGCGCGCCGATATAGGAGAGGAAGACCCGCCACCGGCCCCGGCGCGCACCGGTCAGTCGACGCTGCGCCCGCTCCGGTGCGCCGTGCCGGCGCCGGCTTGCGCGGGCCGCCATCGAGACGATTCATGGGCCAGATCACCCTTTCCCTCAAGGACGACACGCTCGAGTCCCTGCGCAAGGACTACGACGCGTTCGTGCGCGTGTCGCTGAAACTCGACCCGCAATTCGCGACGCCGTCGTTCGAGGATTTCCTGCGCGCGAAGCTGCTCGACAACATGGTGCCGCTGACCGAGCACGCCGTGCAGCGAATGCTGCAGGGCGGCCAGTACGCGTGGGCCAAGCGCACGCTCGACAAGGAATTCCCGGACGTCGTCGCGATCCTGATGCGGCAGGCCGGCGAATTCGGCTTCGGCTTCGCGTCGCGCTCCGAATGGACGCCCGACGAACTCGCGAAGGCGTGCCGCGACTGGGCGAAGGCGATCGTCGCCGAAGCGCAGGGCGACGCGTCGCTGATCGACCCGCTCGCGTCGCAGATCAAGGGCGCGGCGCAGGACATCCAGACGCTCGAGGAACTGATGCAGACGCCTGCGTGGCGGCTCGCGGAATCGCTGCGGCAGCGGATCTACGAGGCCAAGCTCGCGTGCGAGATGAGCGTCGGCAGCACCGCGCGCGACAAGCTCGGCGAACTGCGCGGGCTGCTGCGGCTCGGGCTCGCGCACGGCTCGTTCCAGAAGCAGGAAGCGCAGCAGATCATGGAATACCTGCGGCTGCTCAAGCCGGAGATCTTCGTCGAGGAACCGTACGACGTCTTCGCGCGGCTCGCCGCGTGGCTGCGCAGCGTGTTCACGCCTGCCGCGGTGCGGCCGGCCCAGGGGCAGGGGCAAGGCCAGCGCCGGCCGTAAGCGCGTCCCGCCGACCGTCTTAGTTACCCCACGAAAACGGCCCGGCTCGCGCGAAGCGAACCGGGCCGCCGGACGATCGCCCGTCGCGACGCACCGTCCGAAGGCGAACATCGCGACGGCGCCGCGCACCGCTTACTGCGTGGCGCCCTGGGCCGATGCACCGCCCTGCGTGCCGACCGATGCGCCGCCCTCGGTCGCGTCGTCGGCCTTCGCCTTCGCCTTGGCCGAACCCGCATGGCTCTTGGCCGACTTCGCCGCATGCTTCGCGTGCTTCTTGGTCGAATGGACGGCCGACGACGTCGTGTCCTTCGCGCCATCGGCTGCCGCGCCGACCGCATCGGTCGCACCGGTCGTCGCATTGCCCGACGCGTTCGCGCCGGCACCGCCCTGCACGCCCGCACCGGCACCTGCCGCCGGCGTCTGCGCCTGCACGCCGGCACCGGCCGCGCCTTGCGTGGTCGTGCCCGTCTGGGCGAATGCGGCCGAAGTGGCGAACGCCGTCAGCGCGGCACCGATCAGCATCGTACGAATCTTGGACATGGCAATTCTCCTCAAGAAGTTGTGTGCCCGGACCACGGCGATGCGGTCCGTTGCATGCCCCACCGCAACACGCGGCAGGTACGACAGAAGACCGGCGGTCCGCGCGGCCGGTTCGCGAATCTCTCAGACTGTTACCCACCGTTTCATTTGCTGACGAATCGCTCACAGTCCTTTACATCCGCCGGCGACCACCCCGCGCTCGCGTGCCGACGCGCGGTGCCGTATGATGCGGAGCGTTTCCTTCCGCGCGTTGCGCACCTTCCTCGTCATGCCCAATCTGGATTTCACGCTGACCGGCGAATACGTCGAGTTGCACAACCTGCTCAAGATCACCGGCCTCGCGGACAGCGGCGGCACCGCGAAGCTGATCGTCGCGTCCGGCGCCGTGAAGGTCGACGGCGCGGTCGAGCTTCGCAAGACCTGCAAGATCCGCGCGGGCCAGGTCGTGCTGCTCGGCGACACGCGCATCGCGGTACGCGAAGCGTAGCGACCGCGGGGGTTCCCCTGCCCGTGACATGGCCATCGGCGCACGCGTTCGACACGGTACGCATAAAGCCGTAAGCTAGCCGTCTCTCAAAATAAATACACAGAGCGCGGGCCCGCACCCGCGCGAGCGCCCATTCCATGTCGCATTCCGGTCTCACGCGGACGGCCGCCGCGCCGCCGTCCTTGTCCAGTCATGCCGCCGATACCGCGCGCCTCGCCGCGCCGCTCGCGATCGCGCAACTTTCCCAGATGGCGATGAGCGTCACCGACACGGTGCTGCTCGGTTCGCTAGGCCCCGATTCGCTCGCGGCGGGCGGGCTCGGCGCGAACTTCTTCTTCGTGATCGTGACGATCCTGCAAGGCGTGCTGTCGTCGGTCAGCGTGAGCGTCGCGCATGCGCGCGGCGCGCAGGCCGAGGACCGCGTGCCGCACATCTACTGGACCGGCTTCGCGCTGTCCGTGCTGCTCGCGATTCCGGCCATCGTCGCGCTGTCGCTGGCCGAACCGATCCTGCTGATGTTCCACGAGCCGCCGCTGCTCGCGCATCACGTCGGCGAATACACGGGCATCCTGCGCTTCGCGGCGCTCGGCAGCCTGATCGGCGTCGGGCTGATGCGTGCGTTCCTGCCGGCGATCGGCGCCGCGCGGCGGCTGCTGTGGGTGTCGATCGGCGGCGTCGGCGTCAACGGCGTGCTGAACTACGGGCTGATCCACGGCGCATTCGGGCTGCCGCGCCTGGGCTTTCTCGGCTCGGCCGTCGCGACGACGATCACGATCTGGCTCACCGCGCTCGCGCTGATCTGGCTGCTGCACGGCCGGCAGCGCTTTCGCCATTTCGTGACCGCCGCGCGCCCGAAGCTGCCCGTGATGGGCGAGCTGATCGGCATCGGCTGGCCGGTCGCGATCACGTATGGCGTCGAATCGACGCTCTTTCTCGCCACCGGCCTCACGGTCGGCGTGCTGGGCGCGACGTCGCTCGCCGCGCACCAGATCGCGCTGAACGTCGCGTCGGTGTCGTTCATGGTGCCGCTCGCGATCGGCCAGGCGGCGAACGTGCGCGTCGGCTACTGGGTCGGCGCGGGCTCGCCCGTCGCCGCGCGGCACGCGGGCTTCGTCGCGCTCGCGCTCGGCGTCGGCTTCATGTCGCTGTCGGGCCTCGTGATGATCGTCGCGCCGCATACGATCGTCGGCCTGTACCTGCACCTCGACGATCCGGCCAACGCGGCGACGGTATCGCTCGCCGCGTCGCTGCTCGGCATCGCCGCGGTGTTCCAGATCGTCGACGGGATGCAGACCGTCGCGTCGGGTGCGCTGCGCGGCCTGAAGGACACGCGCATCCCGATGCTCGCCGCGACCTTCGGCTACTGGGGCATCGGCTTCCCGACCGGCTACTGGTTCGCGTTCCACGCCGGCCTGGGCGCGCGCGGCCTGTGGTGGGGGCTCGCGGCCGGCCTCGCGAGCGTTGCCGCGCTGATGGCCTGGCGCTTTCACCGCAAGACCACCTCGCTCATCGCGGCGGCGCGCTAGCGCCTGTTTGCGCTCGCAACGCGCCCTGGGCGCGACACGACACGAAATCGCGGCCGGCGCTATCCTTGTCGGCTGAGCACCTCGAGACGCCGCGCAAGCGGCGCGACTGCCTCACGATACGTCTGATTACGTCTGACGCCGCGCGACGACGCGCGGCCTTTCCCCTTTCCAGGAGGAGTGCATCATGAACGAAGCAGTTCGGATGGAACGCGACACGTTCGGCGAGATCGCCGTGCCGGCCGATCGGCTCTGGGGCGCGCAGACCGAGCGCTCGCTGCAGAATTTCCGGATCTCGACGGAGAAGCAGTCGCCCGAGCTGATCCACGCGCTCGCGATCGTCAAGCGCGCCGCGGCGGCCGTCAACCAGTCGCTCGGCGTGCTCGCCGACGACAAGGCACACGCGATCATCGCGGCCGCCGACGAGATCATCGCCGGCAAGCATCCGCGCGAATTCCCGCTCGCGGTGTGGCAGACGGGCTCCGGCACGCAGACCAACATGAACCTCAACGAGGTGATCGCGAACCGCGCGAGCGAGCTGATGGGCGGCGAGCGCGGCGAGGCGCGCAAGGTTCATCCGAACGACGACGTGAACCGCGGCCAGTCGTCGAACGACGTGTTCCCGACCGCGATGCACATCGCGGCCGCGTATGCGATCGTCAACCACCTGCTGCCGGCGCTGCGCACGCTGCGCGCGACGCTCGACGCGAAGTCGAAGGCATTCGCCGACATCGTGAAGATCGGCCGCACGCACCTGCAGGACGCGACGCCGCTCACGCTCGGCCAGGAGTTCTCCGGCTATGTCGCGCAGCTCGACCAGGGCATCCGTCACGTCGAATCGGCGCTGCCGCACCTGTACGAGCTCGCGCTCGGCGGCACCGCGGTCGGCACGGGGCTGAACGCGCATCCGGCGTTCGCGGTGCGCGTGGCCGACGAGATCGGCCGTCTGACGAAGCTGCCGTTCGTGACCGCGCCGAGCAAGTTCGAGGTGATGGCGGCCGCCGACGCGCTGGTGTTCGCGCACGGCGCGCTGAAGACGGTCGCGGCGAGCCTGATGAAGATCGCGAACGACGTGCGCTGGCTCGCGAGCGGGCCGCGCTGCGGGCTGGGCGAGCTGTCGATTCCGGAAAACGAGCCGGGCAGCTCGATCATGCCGGGCAAGGTGAATCCGACGCAGTCGGAAGCCGTGACGATGCTGTGCTGCCAGGTGTTCGGCAACGACGTCGCGGTCAACGTCGGCGGCGCGAGCGGCAATTTCGAGCTGAACGTGTTCCGGCCGATGATCGCGCACAACGTGCTGCAGTCGGTGCGGCTGCTCGCCGACGGCGCGCAGAGCTTCAACGATCACTGCGCGGTCGGCATCGAACCGAACCGTTCGCGGATCGACCTGCTGCTGAACGAATCGCTGATGCTCGTGACGGCGCTCAATCCGCACATCGGCTACGACAAGTCCGCGCAGATCGCGAAGAAGGCGCACAAGGAAGGCACGACGCTGAAGGCGGCCGCGCTCGCGCTCGGCTACCTGACGGAAGCGGAATTCGATGCGTGGGTACGCCCCGAGCAGATGATCGGGACGCGGTAACGGCGGGACGGCGGAACGACGGGCGCGGCGCGACGAGCGCGGCGCCCGCGGCACTCAGACGGTGCCCTTCGCGACTTCTTCCGGCTTCATCTCGACGATCTTGTCGAGCGCGGCCCGCACGTCGGCCGCATATTTCGCCAGTACCCGCTGCTCGTCGGTTTCCGGCACGAACGGCGGTACCGGCACCGGGTTGCCGTTCTCGTCGACCGCGACGAACACGACGAGGCAATCGGTCGTCTGACGCAACACGCCGCCCTTCGGATCGCCGGCGTGCACCGACACATGGATGTGCATGCTGGTACGGCCCGTCGCGACGACGCGCGCCTTCAGCTCGACCAGATTGCCGACCAGGATCGGACGCTGGAAGCGGATGTTGCCGACGCTGACCGTCACGCAATAGCGGCTCGACCAGACCGCCGCGCACGCATACGCGACTTCGTCGATCCACTTCATCAGCGCGCCGCCATGCACCTTGCCGCCGAAGTTCACGGACGAAGGCTCGGCAAGGAAGCGGAATACGGTTTCGGTGCGGTCGAGGGCGGCCGGCACGGGGGACGGTTGGGGCATTGTTCTGGCTCCAGGCGGCAGGGGCGCTGTAATCGGGCCATTATACGTTGCACTGCGGCAATGCGTCGCGGCGAGCCCCGTGTGGCGGGGCTGCGGCGGCCATGCCGACGAGAGCTGTTCACGCCAATAACGGGCTTGCGCTGGCCCGAGCCGAACGGCACCGGTCACCGGCGCACGGTGATGCCCTGGTCGATCGTCCCGTACATCTCGATACTGCCGCCGCGCGCTCCGGTCGCGCCCGCGCCACCGGGCGCACAGGCCGCGCAGAGGAGCGCGGCCGCCAACACACAGAAAATCGTCTTCATCGTCGCATCGCGTCACATGCGGCGGCCCGCTGCCGCCGCGTCCGGCCATTCTACGCGTGCCCTGCAACCGCCCGCAGCCGGTCCGCGCAGCGGCGCCGCCGCTGCGTTCGACATTTCATCCGAAAGCGAAACATCGAATGCGGGCACCGACTACACTGCCCCTCATCCCGCTCGACGAGACACGACGATGACCGATCAAGACGACCACCATTTTCCAGGCCTCAGCCGCATCGGCGCGCTGCTCGCCGATCCCGGCCGCGCCGCGATGCTGTGGGTGCTGATGGACGGCAGCGCGCGCCCGGCCGGCGAACTGACGATGATCGCGGGGCTGTCGCCGTCCGCGGCCAGCGCCCACCTCGCGCGCCTGACCGAAGGCGGCCTGCTGGCCCTCGACGTGCGCGGCCGGCATCGTTACTACCGCATTGCATCGGCCGATATCGCGGCCTCGCTCGAAGCGATGGCCAACGTCGCCCGCGCGGCCGCGCCGCATCGCCCGGTTCCGCCGCCGTCGCGCGCGGTCCCGGCCGAACTGCGCTATGCACGCACCTGCTACGACCACATGGCCGGCGAGCTCGCGGTGCGCATCTTCGACGGCCTCACCGCGCGCGGCTGGCTGCTCGCAAACGGCAACGCGATCGAGACCACCGAGCTCGGCACGCAGGCGCTCGCGCGATGGGGCATCGACGTCGCGCAGCAGCGCATGCGCCGGCGCCGCTTCGCGTGCGGCTGTCTCGACTGGAGCGAGCGGCGCTCGCACCTCGGCGGCGCACTCGGCGCGGCGCTGCTCGATAGCTTCTGTTCACATGGCTGGATCGAGCGTGCTGCCCGGCCGCGCGTGCTGCGCGTCACGGTGCGCGGGCAGCAGGTTTTCGACGCGTGGCTTACGTCCGCTTGACGCCGGCATTGCAACTGCACGACAACGGCGCGCGATGGAGAGGTTTTGTTACATCGCGTGCCACTCGACTTACAAAACACCGTGCCTTGAAACAGGCCAAGCGGATATTGTGAACTCGACGGCACGAATCGACGCGCCGCGATCACGACAATGACGCTCACCATGGCCACCCTGTTCACGCTCAAGCGCACCGCCCGCTGCACGCTGCTCGCGTTCGTCGCGCTTGCGGCGCTGCCGCCCGCCGTCGCGCAATCGGTCGACGCGCCGCCGAATATGACCGCGGCGCGGCAACCGGGCGGCGATCCGCCGGGCCGCGTCGCGCGGCTCAATTACCTGTCGGGCGCCGTGACGACCGAACCGGCCGGCACCGATACGTGGTCGTATGCGGCGGCCAACCGGCCGCTGACGACCGGCGACCAGCTCTGGAACGATGCCGGCGCGCGTTCGGAACTGCACGTCGGCTCGACCGCGGTGCGGCTCGGCGAATCGACGAGCCTGTCGGTGCTGAACCTCGACGACACGACGACGCAGCTGAAAGTGGGGCTCGGCACCGTGTCGACGCACGTGCGCGGTCTGCCGGCCGGCGGATCGTACGAAATCGACACGCCGAATCTCGCGCTCGGCATCACGGGCCCGGGCGACTACCGCGTCGATGTCGCGCCGAACGGCGCGAGCACGACGGTGACGGTGCGCAGCGGCAACGCGACCGTCTACGGCAGCAACGGACAGTATCCGCTGTCGCCCGGCCAGCAGGTCGTGTTCACGGGCACCGACCTGCAGGTCGCGCAGCAATCGGCCGCACCGGCCCCCGACGCGCTCGACCAGTGGGCCGCCAGCCGCGACGCGGCCGAAGCGCGCTCGGTGTCGGCCCGGTACGTGTCCCGCGACATTCCGGGCTACCAGGATCTCGACGCGAACGGCACGTGGCGCGAAACCCCGAATTACGGCGCGGTATGGGTGCCGAACAACACGCCGGCCGACTGGGCGCCGTATCACGACGGTCACTGGATCTGGCAGGCGCCGTGGGGCTGGACCTGGGTCGACGACGCGCCGTGGGGCTTCGCGCCCTATCACTACGGCCGCTGGGCGTACGTCGACGACAGTTGGGCATGGGTGCCCGGCCCGATGGTCGTCAGCCAGCCGCCCGTCTACGCACCGGCGCTCGTCGCGTTCGTGGGCAGCGGTGGCGGCGGCGGCGGTTCCGACTGGAGCGTCGCGCTCACGGTCGGCGGCGTGGCCGCGGCCGGCTGCGCATGGTTCGCGCTCGGCCCGGGCGAGGCGTGGCATCCGGGCTGGGGCGGCTGGAGCCCGCACTACTACGACCGCGTCAACCGCAACATCGTGGTGAACAACGTCAACGTGAACAAGACCGTGAACGTGACGAACATCACCAATATCACCAACATCAACAAGACGTACGTGAACTTGCGCGCGCCGCACGCGATCACGGCCGTGCCGGCCGCCGCGTTCGTGCACGGCCAGCCGGTCGCGCACTTCGCGCAGCCCGTCGATCCGCGGCAATGGCGCAACGCGCACGTGATGCCGGGCACGCCCGGCATCGCGCCGGTGCGCCAGAGCTTCACTGGCGGGCTGCGCAATGCCGGCTACCGCCCGCCGGCGGCGATCGCGCAGCACCCGTTCGTGGCGACGCGCAATCCGGCCGTGCCGGCCGCGTATCGCGACCAGGCCGCCGCTCACCTCGCGCAGCAGGGCGGGCGCGTACCGGGGGCCGGTGCGCCCGTCGTGAAGACGAACGTACCGGCCGACTATACGGCTCGCCCGGTCCGCGTGCCGGGCAAGCCGGGCGGCAGCGCATGGGCGATGCACAACGTGCAGCTCGTGAATCCGCACGGCCCGGTCGTGCAGCCGGCCCGCGCGCCGCGCGAAGGCCTGCCGGCCGACGTGCGGGCCGGACAGCCGGGCGCACCGGCGCCGGGCATGCCGAATGTCGCGCGGCCGGCGAACGGCGAAACGCCCAACGCACCGCGTTTCGCCAACGGCGGCACGCCGCAGGCGCCCGGCAATCCGATGCCGCATCAGGCGTTCGCGCCCGGCAATGGCGTCCCGCATCCGCCGGGCGCGAACGACGTTCCGGCGCGGACGGGCGATGCGCACGCAGCGAACGCGCCGTCGCCCGTGTGGATGCAGCCGCACACGCCGATGGCGCATCAGCGCCCTGCTCCAGCTGCCGCGCTACACGCGGCGGGACAGAATGCGCTGCCGCCCGTGCGCAGCGCGGCAATCCCGCATCCGGACGGCGTGCCGGCTCCGCAGGGTGGGCAATCCGGCGGGCGCAACGAAGCGCCTCGCGCGCTGCCGCAACCGCAGTCCGACCATACCGCGCAGATTCCGCAACCGCATCCGCGCCCCGATTTCCCGACGCCGGCCCGGCATGCGCAGCCGCAACCGGAGCGGGCCGCCCCCGCGCCGCAACCGCGCCCGGACTTCGCCCAACCGGCGCCCCGTCGCGAAGTCGCGCCGCCGCGCGTGAACGAGTACCGTCCGCCGGCGCCCGCGGTGCACGACATGCCGCGTCCGCAGCCGCAGGCGCCGCGCATGGAGCCGCGGCCGCAACCGGCGCCCCGCATGGAACCGCGCCCGTCGGTGCCCGCCCCCCGGATGGAACCACGGCCGCAGCCGGCGCCGCACGTCGAGGCGCCGCGCCCGGGCAGCCCGCCGCCGCAGGGCGGCCACGAAGAGCGGCATCGCCAGTAAGTGCCGCGGACATGAAACAAAAGGCTCGACCGGCTGATACCGGTCGAGCCTTTTTGCGGCGTGCGGATCGATGAAACCGCGCGGCCCCGCCGCGCGATCAGACCGCCATCGGCGCGGTCAGCGGCTCATGGTGGCGATAGCCGACGAGCGAGAAATCGGACGGCTCGATCTGCTCCAGCCATTCCGGCGCATAGACGCCCGTCTTCGCGTACTCGGGCACACGCTCGGCAATCTCGAGCCGCGGGCTTTCGTACGGGTCGCGCGTGAGCTGCCGTTGCAGCATGTCGAGCTGGTTCTCGTAGATGTGGGCGTCGCCGATGAAATACGTGAACCAGCGCGGCGTGTAGCCCGTCAGCCGGCCGACGAGCGACAGCAGCGCGGCGCCTTCGGTCAGGTTGAACGGCGTGCCGAGGCCGACGTCGTTGCTGCGGATGTACAGGCACAGCGAGATTTCGCGCTTCGTCGCGTTCGGCAGGAACTGGTACAGCAGATGGCATGCGGGCAGCGCGATCTGGTCGAGCACGGCCGGATTCCACGCGTGAAACAGGATACGGCGATCGGACGGGTTCTCCATGATCGTGTCCAGGCACTGGCGCAACTGGTCGATCGCCTTGTACAGCAGCACCTTCGGCGCGCCGTCTTCATCGAAACGCGTGACGATCCGGAAGCCGCGGCGCGTCGCATCGGCGATCTGCGCGTCGGCGCTCGCGTCGAGCACCTTGTAGCCCGGCCACTGGCGCCATTGCACGCCGTAGACGTCGCCGAGATCGTCCACGCCCTGGCGATACGGGTTCGCGAGCCACTGCGCGTTCTCGTTCGCGTTCGCATCCCACACCTTGCAGCCGAGCGCGCGGAAATCGGCCGCGCTGCGCGATGCGCGCAGGAAGCCGACCAGCTCGCCGATCGCGGACTTGAACGCGAGCTTCTTGGTCGTCACGGCCGGGAAGCCTTGCTGCAGGTCGAAACGCAGCATCGCGCCCGGCATGCTGATGGTGCGGATTCCCGTGCGGTTCTCCTGCCAGGTGCCGGTATCGAGAATGGTACGAACGAGATCGAGATACTGTTTCATGCGGGTTCCTTCGGCCGCGAGGGGCGGCCGCACCCGCCAATTTTAGCAAGCGTGGCGCGGAAGCTCCGGCAACGGTGCCGAAAACCCTGCCAGCGTGTCGCCGCGCTCGCGCATGCCGTGCGCGCACATCAGCCGGTAGAGCGTGACGCGCGACACGCCGAGCTCCCGCGCGGCATCCGCGAAACGGCCGCGATGGCGCAGCAGCGCCTGCTCGATCGCCTGCCGTTCGGCCGCCTCGCGCGCCTCCAGCAGCGACACCGGCGCGAGCGTCGCATAGTCGTTCAGTTCGAGGTCGGTCGCGGTGATCATCCGGCCTTCCGACATCACGATCGCGCGGCGCACGCGATTGATCAGCTCGCGCACGTTGCCGGGCCACGAATAGCCGTACAGCGACGCGACCGCGTCAGGGGAAAAACCGCGCAGGCGGCGATGCGCATCGCCCTTGAAGCGCTCGAGCATGTGGCGCGCGAGCACCTCGATGTCCTTGCCGCGCGCGCGCAGCGGCGGCTCCTCGATCTTCAGCACGCACAGCCGATGAAACAGGTCCTCGCGGAAGCGCCCTTCGCGCAGCGCCGCTTCCATGTCCACGTGCGTCGCGCAGATCACGCGTACGTCGACCGGCACCGACACGTGCGCGCCGAGCCGCTCGATCTTGCCCTCCTGCAGGAAACGCAACAGGCTCGCCTGGCTTTCGAGCGGCAGATCGCCGATCTCGTCGAGAAACAGCGTGCCGCCGTTGGCGGCCTCGACGCGACCGATCTTGCGCTGGTTCGCCCCGGTGAATGCGCCGCGCTCATAGCCGAACAGTTCGGCCTGCAGCAGCGTCGACGGTATCGCCCCGCAATTGATCGCGATGAACGGCGCCTGCGCGCGCGACGACCGCTCGTGAATCGCGACCGCCGTCAGCTCCTTGCCCGTGCCCGACTCGCCGGAGATGAACACCGGTGCGTCCGTCGCCGCGACACGGCGGATCGTCCTGAAGAGCCCGAGCATCGCATCGCAGGTGCCGACCATCTCGCCTTCGGTACGCCCGGCGCCGACGGGCGGCGCGACGGCATCGGTCAGTGCGACCATGCCGTGCGCATGGCCGACGGTCTCGACGATGCGCGCCGTTTCGTACGGCATCGTCACGTAGTCGAAGCAATAGTCGCGGATGAGATGGCGTAGCATCGCGTCCTGCAACTGGCCGCGCCGCGTCGCCGCGATCCAGCCGATGTGCTGGATGCTCAGGCAGGATTCGAGTTCGCGCAGATCCGACGGCTTGAAGCCCGGCGAGAAATCGAGCAGGCCGGCGGTTGCCACGCCCTGCTGCACGACGCGCCGCACGTCGCGCACGGTCTCGGCAAGATCGACGCGCCAGCCGCATTCGTCGAAATGGCCGCGCAACGCATCGTTCGGTTCGCGCGAATAGTAGATCACGTGCCGCTGATCGGCTCCCATATCCTCACCCCGTTCATCAACCGTCTAACGATTGCCGCACACGTCAGGTCGCGTGCAAAAGGATCGAATCGGGTCAGCCCAAGGTGGCTCGATTCGCCATGCCGATGCGCGGCAACGACAATGCCTCGCATGATGGCGCTTATCTTGCGTCCAGTTATTTTGATCAAACAGCTTGTTACAGGCGCAGAATACGACAAGCCCGTTTCAGCGCCGATGGCGATCCGGCCCAATCGCTCAGGAGGTCGATGCAGATCAATCATCTGCACATAGCGCATGCGCAGGAAGGGTTTCGTCATCAACACACGCGCCGATTTTCATCCTTGAAGCGGGTTGGTTGAATCAGCAATATTCCCGAGCCCCCTCGTTTCAGGCCTGAAACATTTTCAGGCGTTTTCGGCCACAATTCGCAACGCTCGAGCGCGAATCGCAATGGCGGCAATGCTCCCGGTATCGTGGCATGTATTTCGCTGAATACGGAAACGACCGGAGACAGTCACCATGCGAAAAATCCTTTTACTTTCTTTCGTGCCGACGACGCTCCTGCTTTCGGCCGCCGGCCCGCCTGCCCCCGCATGCGCGGACGAAGGCATGCGGCCGGATCGCGCGATGCTGCTTGTCGAAAATGTGCCGGTCAGGCAGCACGGCAACGGGTTCGGTATCGTGACCGTGTCGGCGCCGCAACCGCTGCCGGCGCGCCAGGCCTCCGTGACGCTGTGGGACGAGATTCCACCGCCGCCCCAGTTGCCGATGCCGGCACCGCAACCGGGCAACATGCAGCATGCGATGGGAGGCAACGCGCGAAGCAATACGCATCCCTGATCATTTTCCGTGTCGATTCAATCAGGATTGCGTATTGAACCGACGATCCGGTCGGACGGAATGCCATCGACCGGAACCGGTATCGCCGATCTCGCGACGCAAAATGTTTTGGTGCTCCGTCCCCCGGCGGGCACTCTTTTTATTCGGACGGCCGCCGTGATGCGGGCATCCCGCGTCGCGGCGCACCGCGCAACACACGCCGATGCCCACGTGGGCAGGCGGAATCCGGCGCGCGCCGCCGTTCCGGTAAAATCGGCCCATTGCATGTCCCCTCTTCCCCGACCTTCATGACGACGTTGACCCTGATCGTCGCGCGTGCCCGCAACGGCATCATCGGCCGCGACAACCAGTTGCCCTGGAAACTTCCCGAGGATCTCGCGTTCTTCAAGCGCACGACGATGGGCGCGCCGATCGTGATGGGCCGCAAGACCCACGAGTCGATCGGCCGGCCGCTGCCCGGCCGCCGCAACATCGTCGTCACGCGCGACGCCACGCGCCGTTTCGAAGGCTGCGACACGGTCACGTCGCTCGCCGACGCGCTGGCGCTCGCCGCGCGCGACGGCGCGCCCGAGGCATTCCTGATCGGCGGCGCGCAACTCTATGCGGAAGGTCTCGCGCTCGCCGACAAGCTGGTCATCACCGAGATCGACGCCGACTTCGACGGCGACGCGTCGTTCCCGGCGCCCGACGCCGCGCACTGGCAGGAAGTCTCGCGCGACGCGCATCAGGCTGCCGCGCCGAACTCGTTCGGCTATGCGTTCGTCGTCTACACACGCAAGCGCGGCTGACGCCTTCTTCCGCACGATGAAAAAACCCGACCGGCTCACGCCGGTCGGGTTTTTCGTTGACTGTCGGCCTGCGCCGCGTGCGGCTTACTGCCCGGCGATCGTCATCTGCTCGATCAGCACCGAGCCGGTTTCCTTCGTGCCGCGCACGATCGAATCCGCGCCGATCGCGACGATATGGCGGAACATCTCCTGCAGCGTGCTGGCGACGGTGATTTCCTCGACCGGATACTGGATCACGCCGTTCTCCACCCAGAAACCCGCCGCGCCGCGCGAATAGTCGCCGGTCACGTAGTTCACGCCCTGCCCCATCAGCTCGGTCAGCAGCAGGCCCGTACCGAGCTTCTTCAGCATCGCGTCGAAGTCGTCGCCCGCCTGCGTGTTCGAGCTGCGCAGCGCGAGGTTGTGCGAGCCGCCCGCGTTGCCGGTCGTTTGCGTGCCGAGCTTGCGCGCCGAATAGGTCGACAGGAAGTAGCCTTCCACGACGCCGTCCTTCACGACGCTGCGCGCACGCGTGCGCACGCCTTCCTCGTCGAACGGCGCGCTGCCCATCGCGCGCGGCACGTGCGGATCCTCGACGACCTGGATGTGCGGCGCGAACACCGGCTTGCCGAGACTGTCGACGAGGAACGACGTCTTGCGGTACAGCGCGCCGCCGCTCACCGCCTGCACGAATGCGCCGAGCAGGCCGGCCGCGAGCGGCGCCTCGAACAGCACCGGCACCTTGCGCGTGTCGAGACGGCGCGCGCCCATCCGCGCGAGCGCGCGCTCGGCCGCGTAGCGGCCCACCGCTTCGGGCGCGGCGAGATCGATCGCGCTGCGCTTCGACGAATACCAGTCGTCGCGCTGCATGTGACGGCCGCTGCCCGCGATCGGTGCGCACGCAATGTAGTGGCGCGAGTACGGGTAGCCGGCGAGGAAGCCGCGCGACGTCGCGAGCACGAACTGCGAGTGCTGCGCCGACACGCTCGCGCCTTCCGAATTGCGAATCTGCGGGCTGACCGCGAACGCGGCGTCTTCCGCGCGGCGCGCGAGCTCGACGGCCTCGTCGGCGCTCAGCGCCCACGGGTGGTACAGATCGAGGTCGCGCGGGTCGGTTTCGAGCAGCTCGGCTTCGGCAAGGCCGGCCGCTTCGTCCTCGGCCGTGAAGCGCGCGATGTTGTAGGCGGCGGCGACGGTATCCTTGATCGCGGCCGGCGAGAAGTCCGACGTGCTCGCGTTGCCGCGCTTCTTGCCGATGAACACGGTGACGCCGACCATCTTGTCGCGGTTGTGCTCGATCGTTTCGACTTCGCCGCGGCGCACCGACACCGACAGGCCGTCGCCCTCGGAGATTTCGGTCGCGGCGTCCGTCGCGCCGAGCGCCTTCGCATGGCGAAGGATGTCCGATGCGATTTCCTTGAGCTGGTCCTGCGTGTGCGGGAAATAGCGCGCTTGTACGTCGAGATTGGCTGCCATCGTCTTGGTATCCGGTGGCGGGCGGGCGCCCGCATGGTCAAAATGTTGCGTATCCCGCGATCATAGCAAGGTCCGGGGCCGCGCACAGACAAGCTTGGGGTGTCCGCGCCGCGATACAATGCGGCCCATGACACGCAAAACCCGAATCCAGCCGATCGAACCTGCCGTCGAGGACGACGACCATGGCTACGATCGCCCCAGCAAATCCCAGTTGAAGCGCGAAATGCACGCGCTGCAGGAACTCGGCCAGGCGCTCGTCGACCTGCCGAAGGATGCGCTCAAGCGCATGCCGATGCCCGAGGACCTCGCGGACGCCGTGCGCGAGGCGCGCCGGATCACCGATCACGAAGGCAAGCGCCGCCAGCTCCAGTACGTCGGCCGCGTGATGCGCTCGCTGACCGACGACGAAACGGCCGCGCTGCGCACCGCGCTCGACGCGCAACGCGGCGTGAACAAGGCCGCCACCGCCCGCCTGCACTGGATCGAGCGCACGCGCGAGCAACTGCTCGCGAGCGACGACGCGCTGACCGAATTCCTGCGCCAGCACCCCGACGCCGACATCCAGGAAGGCCGCACGCTGATCCGCAACGCGCGCAAGGAAGCGCAGCAAGGCAAGCCGCCGCGCTATTTCCGCGAGCTGTTCCAGTGGATCAAGGCCGCGGGCGGCGCATCCGACACCGACGACGAAGCGGCCGACGACGCCGGAGACGACCATGACGACGAAGCGTAACCATCCGGACGAGCTCGTGGTCGGCCTCGTGTCGATCAGCGACCGCGCAAGCACGGGGATTTACGAAGACAAGGGCATTCCGGCGCTGCAGGAATGGCTCGCCGGCGCGCTGGTTTCGCCGTGGCGCGCCGAGACGCGCCTGATCCAGGACGACGCGCCGACGATCTCGGCCACGCTCGCCGAACTGGTCGACGTCGCCGGCTGCGACCTCGTGCTGACGACGGGCGGCACGGGCCCCGCGCGCCGCGACGTGACGCCGGAAGCCACGCTGGCCGTGGCGACGAAGGAAATGCCGGGATTCGGCGAACAGATGCGGCAGATCAGCCTGAATTTCGTGCCGACCGCGATCCTGTCGCGGCAGGTCGCCGTGATCCGCGAAACGGCCGACCATGCGGCGCTGATCATCAACCTGCCCGGCCAGCCGAAGTCGATCCGGGAAACGCTGGAAGGGCTGCGCGACGCCGACGGCAAGTCGACCGTGCCCGGCATCTTCGCCGCGGTGCCCTACTGCATCGACCTGATTGGCGGCCCGTATATCGAGACCGACGCCGCGGTGGTCGCGGCGTTCCGGCCGAAAAGCGCGCGGCGCTGAGCGTTTGCCGCGCGCCGCACGCGTGCCGGCCCGCTCAGGCGGCCGGCACGGAATCGCCTGCCGGCGCCGAGGCGGCCGGAATCAGGAAATGCTCGCGGTAGTACTTCAGCTCGTCGATCGACTCGTGGATATCGGCAAGCGCCGTGTGCATCGCCCGCTTCTGAAAACCCTTGTAGATGGCCGGCTGCCAGCGGCGGCACAGCTCCTTGAGCGTACTGACGTCGAGATTGCGGTAGTGGAAGAACCGCTCGAATTCGGGCATCCAGCGCGCCATGAAGCGGCGGTCCTGGCAAATCGAGTTGCCGCACATCGGCGACTTGCCCGGCGACACGTACTGCGCGAGGAACGCCTGCAGTTGCGCGGCGGCTTCCGCCTCGGTCACGGTCGATGCGCGCACGCGGTCGATCAGCCCCGAACGGCCGTGCGTCGACTTGTTCCAGTCGTCCATCTTCGCGAGCGTCTCGTCGCTCTGGTGGATCGCGAACACCGGGCCCTCGACCGCGATGTCGAGCGTGGAATTGGTCACGACGACCGCGATCTCGATGATGCGGTCGTTATCCGGGTCGAGGCCCGTCATTTCCATGTCGAGCCAGACGAGGTTCAACTCGTTGCGCACGAGCGCGGGCTGGCTGGCGGAAGCGGCGGTATCGGTCATGATTCATCCTGGAAAATGGCGGACCGGGCGCGCCGATGCGGCGCCGCCCGGGCGGCCGGCATCGCGTGAGCGGGGCCGGTCCGCAAGAACATATAATTCTCGCATAGAACCCTTTGGCGCCTTCGATGTCACCCTTTTCGTTCACCCTGCTGTTCGCGATCGCCGTGCTCGCGATGGTCGTCACCAAGCTGTGGCTCGCGTCGCGGCAGATCCGCTTCGTCGCCGCGCACCGCAACGGCGTGCCCGCGCAGTTCAGCGCCACCATCCCGCTGACCGCCCACCAGCGCGCGGCCGACTACACGGTCGAGCGCACCCGGCTGACGATGTTCGAGATCGTCGTCAGCGCGGCCGTGCTGGTCGGCCTCACGCTGCTCGGCGGCGTGGGCGCGCTCGACACGCTGCTGACCGGCTGGCTCGGCCGCGGCTACGGGCAGCAGGTCGCCCTCGTCGCCGCGGTGCTCGTGATCACGGGCGTGATCGACGTCCCGTTCGAGTACTACCGCCAGTTCGGCATCGAGCAGCGTTTCGGCTTCAACCGGATGACGAAGCGGCTGTTCTTCACCGACATGCTGAAAAACACGTTGCTCGGCGCCGTGCTCGGCCTGCCGCTGCTGTTCGTCGTGCTGTGGCTGATGAATCAGGCCGGCCACCTGTGGTGGCTGTGGACCTGGATCGTGTGGGTCGCGTTCCAGATGCTCGTGCTGCTGATCTACCCGACCTTCATCGCGCCGCTCTTCAACAAGTTCGAGCCGCTGAAGGACGATGCGCTGCGCGCGCGCATCGAGTCGCTGATGAAGCGCTGCGGCTTCGCGGCGAAGGGCCTGTTCGTGATGGACGGCAGCCGCCGCTCCGCGCACGGCAACGCGTACTTCACGGGTTTCGGCGCATCGAAGCGGATCGTGTTCTTCGACACGCTGCTCGCGCGCCTGTCCGGCCAGGAGATCGAAGCCGTGCTTGCGCACGAACTCGGCCACTTCAAGCGCCGCCACGTGATGAAGCGGATGCTCGTGTCGTTCGTGCTGAGCCTCGTGCTGCTCGCGCTGCTCGGCTGGCTCGCGCAACGCACGTGGTTCTATACGGGGCTCGGCGTCACGCCGTCGCTCGACACCAGCAACGCGGGCGCCGCGCTCGTCCTGTTCTTCCTCGCGATTCCCGTGTTCCTGTTCTTCGCGACGCCGTTCAGCAGCCTCACGTCGCGCAAGCACGAATTCGAGGCCGACGCGTTCGCGGCCAGCCAGACCGACGCGCAGGATCTCGTCAGCGCGCTCGTGAAACTCTACGAGGACAACGCGTCGACGCTCACGCCCGACCCCGTCTACACGGCTTTCTATTACTCGCATCCGCCCGCGTCGCAGCGGATCGACCGCCTGCTGCAGCACGCATGAGCCGGCCGACCTCCCGCAAGCCGGCCGCGCGCGCGTCGGGCGCGCAACGGGCCGAAGGCCGCGTGATCGCGGCGCACGGCCGCCACTACATCGTCGCCCCCGACGACGGCGGCCCGATGCTGCAATGCTTCCCGCGCGGCAAGAAGAGCGACATCGCGGTCGGCGACCGCGTCGCGTACGAACTCGCGTCGGCCGACCAGGGCGTGATCGTCGAGATCGGCGAACGGCGCAACCTGCTGTACCGCTCCGACCAGTTCAAGTCGAAGCTGTTCGCGGCGAACCTCGACCAGTTGCTGATCGTGCTCGCGACCGAGCCCTATTTCAGCGAGGATCTCCTCGGCCGCGCGCTGATCGCGGCCGAAGCGAACGAACTGAAGCCGCTCGTCGTGCTGAACAAGATCGACGTCGAGGCCGCGCTGCCGGTCGCGCGCGAGCGCCTCGCGCCGTACCGCGCGCTCGGCTACGACGTGCTCGAGCTGTCGGTGAAGGGCGCGCCGGACGACGCACGTGCACAGCTGATGCCGCACCTCGCCGGGCATTCGACGATCCTGCTCGGCCAGTCCGGGATGGGCAAGTCGACGCTCGTGAACCTGCTCGTGCCCGACGCCGAAGCCGCGACCCGCGAGATTTCGGCCGCGCTCAACAGTGGCCGTCACACGACGACGTTCACGCGCCAGTACCCGCTGGAAGGCGGCGGTGCGCTGATCGATTCGCCGGGCTTCCAGGAATTCGGCCTCTACCACCTGACCGAAGGCCGTCTCGAGCGCGCGTTTCCGGAATTCCGGCCGTTGCTCGCGGACTGCCGTTTCTATAATTGCCATCATCTGCACGAGCCCGGCTGCGCGATCCTCGAAGCCGTCGCCGACGGCCGTATCGCGCCGTCGCGGCACGCGCTGTACGCGCAACTCGTGCACGAGGCGAGCCAGATCGTCCGCTGATCGCGCGACGTGCACGACGGCCGGCCGGCGCCATGCCGGCCTTCATCGACAGGAGCCGCGATGCGTTTCAAGGCACCCGACCTCGCGACCGCGCAGCATTGGGCCAACGTGCTCCAGGTGGCCGGCATCGGTTGCGAGCTGCACAACTGCTACGCGACCGGCGCGCTCGGCGGCCTGCCCGCCGACGCGTGCACGCCCGAGCTGTGGCTCGACGACGAACGCGACGATGCACTCGCCCGCCGGCTCCTCGATGCCGCGTCGCACGGCCCGTCGGCCGGCGCGGCACCGTGGCGCTGCCGGCAGTGCGGCGAAGCGCTCGAAGCGCAATTCACCGCGTGCTGGCAATGCGGCGCCGTGCGCGACCCGCTCGACGACTGAACGCACTGCGCCGACCCACAGCGAAAAGGCCGGCATCCAGCCGGCCTTTGTCTTTCATCGGGTACTGCGCTGCGCCGTCACGACACCCAGACGGCGAGCGTCAGCATCAGCAGCAGGATCATCCACAGGATCACCGCGCGCCACACGAGGCCGACTGCCGACTGCAGCGTGCGCGGCGTGCAATCGTCACCAACCGTCAACGGACCGCTGTCGCCGACCGCCAGCGCATCGAGGCTCGACGGTTCCGCGAGCGGCCCGGCGAGACGCGCACCGAGCGCCCCGCTGCCGGCCGCCAGCAGCACGCCGTCGTTCGGGTCGGGCCACTGGCGCGTATGGTTGCGCCATGCATAGATCGCATCCTCGAAATTGCCGACGATCGCGAAGCCGAGCGCCGTCAGTCGGGACGGAATCCAGTCGATCACGAAGAACGCGCGCTGCGCGAACGTCGAGAACGCGGCCGTGCGATCGTCGCCCGGCGTCGACCAGCTGCGCGCGAGGTATTCGGAAATCCGGTACAACACGGCGCCGGCCGGACCGATCGGCAGCACGTACCAGAAGAACACGCCGAAGACGTGCCGATGCGACGCGACGACCGCATGGATCAGCGTATGGCGGACGATTTCGCCGACCGGCATGTCGACCGTGTCGATACCCGTCCACTCATGCAGGATTTCGCGCGCGCGCGGCACGTCGTCGTTGTTGAGCGCGAGATGGATATCGGTGAAGTAGTGGCTGAACTGACGGAAGCCGAGCGTGAAATACACGACGACGACGTTCCATATGAACGCGAGCACGAAGCTCACCTTGTACAACAGGAAATAGACCAGCGCGACGATCAGCACCCACGGCAGCACGACCGCGAGCCATGCGAGGAGCCCGTGCTTCTGCTTGCCGGCGTCGAGGCCATGCGCGACGGTTTCCGCATGAAACTGGAACAGCGCGAACACCGGATTGCTCGGCGACAACGCGCGGACCTGTTCGATGATGAGGGCGAGGAGAACCGAAAAGAAAGTCATGCGTGGCGCCGTCTTCGGAGTTATGTCATTTTTTGCATAACGATAGCACAGCGTCAGCCGCGCATGGCTGCCGGCGCGGTCGCCGGGCAGCCGCTCGCGCGCGCCGGCCGGCGCGCCCGCCTAGCCGGCGGCCAAGAAGCGATACAGATTGCGAAACATGGCGGCAGTTGCGCCCCAGATGAAGTATTGCCCGCCCGCTTCGCCGTTCGGGTAAGGCATGGCAAAAAAACGACGCTCGCCGCCTTCCCACCGAAACACGCGGATCTGATGGTTCGCGGGATTCATCAAGAACGCGAGCGGCACTTCGAAAATCTCGGCGACTTCGAACGTGTCGGCCTGCACGGTGAACGGCGGATGCACGAGGCTGACGACCGGTGTCACGCAGAAGCCCGTGCCGGTCAGGTAGTCGGGCAGCACGCCGAGAATCTCGACGCGTTCGGCGGCCAGCCCGATCTCCTCTTTCGCCTCGCGCAACGCGGTGGCGGTCGCGTCTCGATCGAACGGCTCGCGACGGCCGCCCGGAAAGCTGATCTGTCCGGCATGGTCGTTCAGGTGATCGGCGCGCTGCGTCAGCAGTACGGTGAGGCCCGTCTCGCGTGCGACGAGCGGCATGAGAACGGCCGCGCTGCGCGGATCGACGCCTTCCTGCAGCCTCGCCTCGCCGGGCTCGACGCTCCATTCGAGCGTGCGTGCGAAACGTTCGCGCAGGCCGGACGGCGTCATCAGCCGGGAATCGATGACAGGCAGGCCGGCGCCGGTGCCTTCGACCGGCAATACTTCGGGATCGATGATGGGGCCGCGATTCAATGGAGCTCTCGGGTTCGTGTCGTATCGAGCATATTGTCGCGCCAGAATGAAAAAAGCACCCGGTTGGGTGCTTTTTCCTTACAGCTCTTACTCTTGGGAAGCTGCTGCGGCGCGATCCTTCGACACCAGCTTTTCCTTGATACGAGCCGACTTGCCCGAACGCTCGCGCAGGTAGTACAGCTTCGCACGACGCACATCACCGCGACGCTTCACGACGATGCTTGCCAGCAGCGGCGAGTACGTCTGGAACGTACGCTCGACGCCTTCACCCGACGAGATCTTGCGAACGATGAAGTTCGAGTTCAGGCCACGGTTGCGCTTCGCGATGACGACGCCTTCGTAAGCCTGAACGCGCTTGCGGTTACCTTCAACCACGTTCACGTTCACGATCACCGTGTCGCCCGGGGCGAAATCGGGGATCGTCTTGCCGGCGAGCGCGCGCTCGATCTCTTCCTGCTCAAGTTTTGCGATCAGATTCATTACTGACTCCTTATGCCATCGTGTCGGCGTTCGTACCCGCCTGCTTCCAGGCTCGGCCCCGATAGAGGATGGATTCACATCAGGCGCCGCACACGCATGTACGGCACCGCCAATTCCCGCCCGCGCAGCCGCCTCAGGAGGCGTCCTTCGCTTCGCGTGCGAGGTTCGCAAGCCACGCCTCGTCGGCCCGGCTCAACAACTTCTCGCGGCGCGCCCGGGCGATCAGGTCCGGGCGCTTCCGCAACGTATTCCTCAATGCTTCCTGACGCCGCCACTTCTCGATCTCGGCATGATGCCCGCCGAGCAGCACGTCCGGCACGCGCACACCCTCGTATTCCTCGGGCCGCGTGTAGTGCGGACAATCGAGCAGGCCGTCGGCGAAGCTGTCCTGCACGGCCGACAGCGAATCGTTCAGCACGCCGGGCAGCAGCCGCACGACTGCATCCATCAGCGCCATCGCCGGCAGTTCGCCGCCCGACAGCACGAAATCGCCGAGGCTGATTTCCTCGTCGACGCAACGATCCAGCAAGCGCTGGTCGATCGCTTCGTAGCGGCCGCACAGCACGACGACGCCGGGTTCCTGCGCCATCCGCACCGCGCGATCATGCGTGAGCGGCGCGCCTTGCGGCGACATCATCACGACGCGCGTGCTCGCGATGCCCTGCTCCGCCTGCGCCGCTTTCGCGGCGTCGATCGCGGCTTCGAGCGGCCTGGCCAGCATCACCATGCCCGGACCGCCGCCGTACGGACGATCGTCGACCGTGCGGTAGTTGTCCGTCGTGAAATCACGCGGGTTCCAGGTGCGCAACCCGAAGCGCCCCTGCTTCACGGCCCGGCTGGTGATTCCCCAGTCGGTCAGCGCGCGGAACATCTCGGGAAAGAGCGTGACGACGTCGAACTGCACCGCGCGCTCGGTAACCTGGTTCATTTCAGTAATCGGCTTCCCAGTCGACGACGATGCGACGCGCCGCCTGATCCACCGTTTTGACGTAGACGCCGACGAACGGAATCAACCGCTCGTCGGTGGTCGGCTGACCGTCTTTGCCGGTCGCCGGATACTCGACACGCATGATCGAATGCACGCCGTTGTCGATCATCCCGCTCACCTTCCCTAGCGCCACCGATTGCTCGTTGACGACGTCGAGACCGATCAGGTCGACCCAATAGAATTCGTCCGCGGCCAGTGCCGGGAAATCTTCCCGGCGCACGAACACGCGAAAGCCGCGCATGGACAGCGCGGCATCGCGGTCGCTGACGCCCGCGGGTTGCGCAACGACAGTGTCGCTGTGCGTCTTCGACTGCATGATGCGGGCGGAAAGCCGCTCCGCACCGCGTTCCAGCCACCAGCGACGCGCGTTGAGCAGCGCGTCGCCACCGCGACCGGCATCGGCATGCGTCGCCACCTTGATCCAGCCTTTCAGGCCGTAGGCGTCGACCACCGCCCCGACCTCGACGGCATCGTCAGGCCAGGCTTGCGTCGCTTCGGGACTGCCTTGTTCGGCAGCCTGACCGGCGTTCGCGACCGTGTCGCGCTCGACCGGCTTGCGGACGAATGCGCCAAATGACGCACGCCCGCGCCTTGCATTACCGGAATCGTGACCCGCCATCAATGCACCTCACAGCCGGCACGACCGGCACACCGTGCCATGTCAGGCAGCCGGTTGCGCCTTTTGCGCTTCCTTCACGAGACGCTGGACGGTCGGCGACAGTTGCGCGCCAACGCCTTGCCAGTACGTCAGGCGATCCTGAGCGATACGCAGCGATTCGCCCTTCGTGGCGACCGGGTTGTAGAAGCCGACGCGCTCGATGAAGCGGCCGTCACGACGGTTGCGCGAATCGGTAGCAACGATGTTGTAGAACGGGCGCTTCTTCGAGCCGCCACGAGCCAGACGGATGATAACCATATGATGTCCTTCGGGAAAACCGGGTTCGAAACTACTGAAACACGCGATTATAGCCGGAAAGCAGAGGTACAACAAACACTTACGCGTAAAAATCCGCGGACGGCCCGTCCAGCAGGCATACAATCGGCGTATCCACGACGCTCCCGACCGTCATGCCGCCCTTTCGCGCCGCCCCCGCGCGCCGCGCGCAGCACCGATTCGCGGCGCTGCTTGCCGGCCTTGCCTGCCTCGTCTCCCTACCGGCGTTTGCCGCGCCGTTGCCGGTGAACGAACTCGTCGTGCCGCCCGGCTTCCACGTGGAAGTGCTGACGGACGCGGTGCCGGCCGCGCGCGAAATGGCGTGGTCGCCACGCGGCATTCTGTATGTCGGCACGCGGGAAGGCCGAGTCCATGCATTCGTGATGCACGAGGGCCGGATCACCGCGCGCTACGTGATCGCGTCCGGACTCGATATGCCAGTCGGCGTCGCCTATCGCGACGGCGCTCTCTATATATCCGCCGTGTCGCGCATCCTGCGCGTCGACCGTATCGACGACCGGCTCGCCAGACCGCCCGCCCCCGTCGTCGTGACCGACGCGCTGCCGACCGACCACCATCACGGCTGGAAATTCATCGCGTTCGGCCCCGATGGCAAGCTCTACGTACCGACCGGCGCGCCGTGCAATGCCTGCCTCGCCGATCGCAGCCGCTACGCGATCATTGCGCGAATGAACGCCGACGGCAGTGGGCGCGAAGTGTTCGCCCGCGGCATACGCAATACGGTCGGCTTTGCATGGCACCCCGATTCGGGGGAGCTGTGGTTCACCGACAACGGGCGCGACATGATGGGCGACGACGTACCCGACGACGAACTGAACCGTGCGCCGCGCGCCGGCCTCGACTTCGGCTTTCCATACTGCCACGGCGGCGATACGCCCGACCCCGAATTCGGCAGCGCCGACGTCTGCCGCCGTTATGTACCACCCGTCCTGAAACTCGGCGCACACGTGGCGGCGCTCGGCATGCGCTTCTACACCGGATCGATGTTTCCGGCGTCGTATCGCAATAATGTCTTCATCGCCGAACACGGCTCGTGGAACCGCAGCACGAAGGTCGGCTACCGCGTGATGCGCGTGGTCGCCCCCGCGGACGGCAGCCACGCACGTCAGACGCCGTTCATCGCCGGCTGGCTGCGGCCCGACGGCACGGTATGGGGACGCCCGGCCGACGTACTGCCGCTGCCGGACGGTTCGCTGCTCGTCAGCGACGATTACGCGGGCGCGATCTATCGCGTGACTTATGCGGCACCTTGACGCAGCCGAGGGGTGACCGGGCCCGACCGGGCATCGTAGAATGCGTGCCGGGCCGTGCGCCCGCGCCGGCTTGCCGGCCGCCCAAGCCAACGACAATACGCCGCCATCCATGTCCAGCAGCACCGCATCACCCCGCCGCTTCCGCTCCAAGACGCTCACCGCCGCCCTCGCGTTCCTGCTCGGATCGCTCGGTGCGCACCGCTTCTATCTGTACGGCGTTCGCGACGTGTACGGCTGGGCCCACCTGCTCGCGACGATCGTCGGCATCCCGGGCTTCCTGCTGCTCGCGGCAACCCAGCGCAGCGCCGGCCTCGGCTGGTGGCTCGCGGTGCCCGGCGCAATCTCGCTGCTGGCGGCGTTCCTCGCCGCCCTCGTCTACGGGCTGCGCCCCGATGAAAAATGGGATGCGCAATTCAATGCGGACACCGGCAAGCACAGCCAGTCGGGCTGGACCGTGATCTTCGTCGTGATTTTCTCGCTGCTGATCGGCGCGTTCCTGCTGATGACCGCACTCGCGCTGTCGTTCCAGACGTACTTCGAATCGCAGGTCCAAGCGGCCAAGCAGATTTCGCAGTAAGCCCGGCCAGCACGATCGATACGGGACACCGGCGACTACGTTGCTCGTCGGTCAGAACAGGCTCAACTGCATGTCGTCGCGCGACTTCGCGCCGGCTGCTCGAACCGCGACAGGCGGCGCCGACACCCCAGCGACCGGCGCGCCGCGGAATCGCGACAGATCCAGAATGCCGTTCGTGCGCTCGTTCAGCCCGAGCCGCTTGACGGCCTGACGGAAGCGTTGCCGCAACAGGTCGGCCCAGATCCCCTCGCCCTTCATCCGTTTCGAGAAGTCCGAATCGTAATCCTTGCCGCCGCGCATGTCGCGCACGCGGTTCATCACGCGCTCCGCACGATCGGGAAAATGCGCGGCCAGCCACTGCTTGAACAGCGGCGCGACCTCCCACGGCAATCTCAGGATGATGTAGCTCGCATGCGTCGCACCGGCTTCCGCGCAGGCTTCGAGCACGCGCTCCATGTCGGGCTCGGTGACGAACGGAATCACCGGTGCAATGCTCACGCCGACCGGCACGCCCGCATCGCGTAGCGCCCGGATCGTGCGCAATCGCCGCGCCGGGGTGGCCGCGCGCGGCTCGAGCGTGCGCGCGAGCTCGGCATCGAGCGTCGTGATCGTGACCGCCGCCATCACCTGCCCGCGTTCGGCCATCGGCGCGAGCAGGTCGAGATCGCGCTCGATCAGCGACGATTTCGTGATCGCCGCGAACGGCAGCCCGCGATCGTGCATCACCTGGATCACGCTGCGCGTGATGCGCAGGTCGCGTTCGACCGGCTGGTACGCATCGGTGTTGACGCCGAGCGCGATCGGCTCCGGCACGTAGCGCTTGCGCGAAATCTCGCGCTCGAGCAGTTCGGCCGCGTTCACCTTCGCGTAGATGCGGCTTTCGAAATCGAGCCCCGGCGACAGCCCGAGATAGCTGTGCGTCGGCCGCGCGAAGCAGTAGATGCAACCGTGCTCGCAGCCGCGATACGGATTGAGCGACACGCTGAACGGAATGTCGGGCGACTGGTTGTGCGTGAGGATGCTCTTCGCCCGCTCCTCGAAGACCTGCGTGCGCAGCGGCGCGGGGAAGTCGGCATCGTCGGACTCGTGCGTCCAGCCGTCGTCGACCGCTTCGCGCTGCGCGATTTCATACCGCCCCTGCAGGTTGCCGACCGCACCGCGCCCCTTGCGGGGCACGGGCGGCGCTACCGGAAATTCGTTGTCGGACCGATCGTCCATGTGCCCACCCATTCGCCTGCGCCCAATACTGTATATTTGTACAGTATTGGGCGCAGCATGCCAAGGGCGGGATAAAGGGCCAGACGGCCGGCCGGCGGCACGTCACTCGCCGACGGCGATCGTCAGCGTTTCCTTGATTTCCTCCATCACGACATAGCTCTTCGACTGCACGGCGCCCGGCAACTGCAGCAGGATGTCGCCGAGCAGCTTGCGGTAGTCGGCCATCTCGCCGATGCGCGCCTTGATCAGGTAGTCGAAATCGCCGGAGACGAGATGGCATTCGAGCACCTCGTCGATCTTCATCACTTCCCGGCGGAATTGCTCGAACATGTTGCCGCCCTTGTGGCCGAGCGTGATCTCGACGAACACCAGCAGCGCGGCGCCCAATTGCCCCGGGTCGACCCGCGCGTGATAGCCGGTGATCACGCCGTCGCGCTCCATGCGCCGCACGCGCTCGATGCACGGCGTGACGGTCAGTCCGACCTGTTCCGCGAGGTCTTTCATCGCCATCCGGCCGTCGTCCTGGAGCAGTTTCAGGATGCGCCGGTCGAGCTTGTCGAGCGAGCGTACGGGCTGACGTTGCGTTCTCATTTGTTTATGCTGAAAACCAGAAAAATACAATAACAAAAACTGCACATTCGACAATACCATAGCGCAAAAAACTAGATCAGCTAGAGGTAACACGGAGCCGCGGGTGCGCCCGGCCTCGACCTGATTCCTTCCATCTGGAGCAGCTATGCGAGTCGTCATTCTGGGCAGCGGTGTGGTGGGCGTGGCAAGCGCGTATTACCTCGCGCGCGCAGGCCACGAAGTCACGGTGATCGACCGGGAAGCCGGCCCGGCGCTGGAGACGAGCTTCGCGAATGCAGGCCAGATCTCGCCCGGCTATGCGGCGCCGTGGGCCGCGCCCGGCGTGCCGCTGAAGGCCGTCAAGTGGATGTTCGAAAAGCACGCGCCGCTCGCGATCCGCCTCGACGGCACGCGCTTCCAGCTCCAGTGGATGGTCCAGATGCTGCGCAACTGCACGGCCGAGCGCTATGCGGTGAACAAGAGCCGCATGGTCCGTCTCGCCGAATACAGCCGCGATTGCCTGCAGGCGCTGCGCGCCGATACCGGCATCCAGTACGAAGGCCGCACGGGCGGCACGCTGCAACTGTTCCGCACGCAGCAGCAACTCGACGGCGCGGCGAAGGACATCGCCGTGCTGCAGGAAGCGAACGTGCCGTTCGAACTGCTGTCGCCGGCCGAGCTGAAAAAAGCCGAGCCGGCGCTCGCCGCCGTCTCGCACAAGCTGACGGGCGGCCTGCGCCTGCCGGGCGACGAAACCGGCGATTGCCAGTTGTTCACGACGCGCCTCGCCGCGCTCGCCGAATCGCTCGGCGTGAAGTTCCGCTACAACACGCCGATCGATGCGCTCGCGATCGCGGGCGGCAAGATCGCCGGCGTGCAATGCGGCAGCGAGACGGTGCGTGCCGACGCGTACGTCGTCGCGCTGGGCTCGTACTCGACGCGCTTCATCTCGAACCTGATGAAGATTCCCGTCTATCCGCTCAAGGGCTATTCGATCACCGCGCCGATCGTCGACGAAGCCGCCGCGCCGGTGTCGACCGTGCTCGACGAAACCTACAAGATCGCGATCACGCGCTTCGACCAGCGCATCCGCGTCGGCGGGATGGCGGAAATCGTCGGCTTCGACAAGACGCTGCGCGCGGCGCGCCGCGAAACGCTCGAGATGTGCGTGAACGACCTGTTCCCGGGCGGCGGCGACACGTCGAAGGCCACGTTCTGGACGGGCCTGCGCCCGATGACGCCGGACGGCACGCCGATCGTCGGCCGCACGCCGGTGTCGAACCTGTTCCTGAACACCGGCCATGGCACGCTCGGCTGGACGATGTCGTGCGGCTCGGGCCAACTGCTCGCGGACCTGATCTCGGGCAAGATGCCCGCGATCCAGGCCGACGACCTGTCGGTGCATCGTTACCTGAAGGACGCGCCCGGCCAAGCGCGCCCGGCCTACGCGTAAATCGGAACGGCCCGCGGCGAGGCGGGCCCGTTGCATCGACGAGACAGGCGCCCTTGGGCGCTTTTCTCGTTTCCGTGACTGCGAGTGCGAGTGCCGACTCGGCGCGACGCTTCAGTCAACGTGCGCATGCTCTCGTCGGACGGCGAGCGAACCGACGCTGCCCGTCGGGTGTACGCGACGATATGTTCGGCACGGCACAGTACGATCGCGGATCTTCCAGGCGACCGACGCTCGCGCCGCTTCAGCGACGACACAGCGAAAAAGGGGCGCTTATCGCGCCCCTTTTCTCGTGTGCTTACCGCTGAAGCGTCACGCCGCGTCAGCCGAGCTCGTTCACGAGCTCCGGCACGAGCGAGAACAGATCGCCGACGAGGCCGTAGTCGGCCACGCTGAAGATCGGTGCTTCGGGATCCTTGTTGATCGCGACGATCACCTTCGAATCCTTCATGCCGGCCAGATGCTGGATCGCGCCCGAGATGCCGACCGCGATGTACAACTGCGGCGCGACGATCTTGCCGGTCTGGCCGACCTGGTAGTCGTTCGGCACGTAGCCGGCATCGACTGCCGCGCGCGATGCGCCGAGCGCTGCCGACAGCTTGTCGGCCAGCGGCTCCAGCACCTTCGTGTAGTTTTCGCCGCTGCCCAGACCGCGGCCGCCCGACACGATGATGCTCGCCGACGTCAGCTCCGGACGGTCCAGCTTCGTCACTTCACGGCTCACGAACTGCGACTTGCCGGCGTCGGCCGCCGCTTCGATCTTCTCGACCGCTGCGCTGCCGCCTTCCGCCGCCACTGGATCGAAACCCGTCGCACGCACCGTGATGACCTTGATCGGATCGCTCGACTGCACGGTCGCGATCGCGTTGCCCGCGTAGATCGGACGCTCGAACGTATCGGCCGAATCGACCGCCGTGATGTCCGAGATCTGCGCGACGTCCAGCTTCGCGGCGATGCGCGGCGCGACGTTCTTGCCGTAGGCCGTCGCCGGCGCGAGGATGTGCGAGTAGTCCTTCGCGATGTTCAGCGCGGTCGCCTCGACGTTTTCCGCCAGGCCTTCGGCCAGTTGCGGCGCGTCGGCCAGCAGCACCTTCGACACGCCCGCGATCTTCGCTGCCGCGTCGGCCGCCGCTTGCGCGTTGTGGCCCGCGACCAGCACGTGGATGTCGCCACCGATCTTCGCTGCCGCCGCCACCGTGTTCAACGTCGCGGCCTTGATCGACGCGTTGTCGTGTTCTGCAATCACCAGAATCGTCATTTCCTTGCGCTCCCTCTTACAGCACCTTGGCTTCGGTCTTCAGCTTCTCGACCAGCGTCTTCACGTCCGGCACCTTCACGCCGGCCGCGCGCTTCGGCGGCTCGGCCACCTTCAGCGTCTTCAGACGCGGCGCGACGTCCACGCCCAGGTCTTCCGGCTTCAAGGTTTCCAGCGGCTTCTTCTTCGCCTTCATGATGTTCGGCAGCGTCACGTAGCGCGGCTCGTTCAGGCGCAGGTCGGTCGTCACGACCGCCGGCAGCGTCAGCGACAGCGTTTCCGCGCCGCCGTCGACTTCGCGCGCAACGGTTGCCTTGCCGTCGGCGATCGTCACCTTCGACGCGAACGTCGCCTGCGGCAGACCTGCGAGCGCGGCCAGCATCTGGCCCGTCTGGTTCGAATCGTCGTCGATCGCCTGCTTGCCGAGGATCACCAGTTGCGGCTGTTCCTTGTCGACCAGTGCCTTCAGGATCTTCGCGACGGCCAGCGGCTCGACGCTGTCGTTCGACTCGACGAGGATCGCGCGATCCGCGCCGATCGCCAGCGCCGTGCGCAGCGTTTCCTGCGCTTGAGTCACACCCACCGACACCGCGATCACTTCGGTCGCGACGCCCGCTTCCTTCAGGCGCACGGCTTCTTCCACGGCGATCTCGTCGAACGGGTTCATCGACATCTTCACGTTCGCGATGTCGACACCCGTGTTGTCCGACTTCACGCGGACCTTCACGTTGTAATCGACCACTCTTTTCACTGGCACCAGGATTTTCATGCACACGCTCCAAAGTTACGAATACGACCAGAGGCCATTTTAAGCGAGGCCTCATGACTGCGCGGCCAGGCGGACCCAACCATGATGGTTGTCGAGGATACCGCTTCTTGGCGACGCGCCAATGATAGCGAACGGTCGTTCTATTTTAAAAGAGAAAAAACCCGGACGCAAAGCCCGGGTTTTCGATCATCGACTCTAATCGCGCCGGGCGTCCCGTGCTGCGGCCGTTACCAGGCGGCAATGACCGCGCCGCCGAACTTGCCTTCGATGAACTGTTTCACGTCGGCCGAGTGATAGGCCGCAATCAGCCTGGCGACCCACGGCTTGTTCCGGTCCGCCTCGCGAATCGCGAGGATGTTCGCGTACGGGCCGCTCGGGCCCTCGATCGCGATCGCGTCCTGCTTCGGTTTCAACCCCGCTTCCATCGCGTAGTTGGTATTGATCGCCGCCGCGTCGACGTCGCCGAGCGAGCGCGGAATCTGCGCCGCATCGAGCTCGACGATCTTCAGCTTGCGCGGATTGTCGACGATATCGAGCGGCGTCGCCTTCAACCCCGCATCCGCGCGCAGCTTCAGCAGCCCCTGCTTCTGCAGCAACAGCAGCGCGCGGCCGCCGTTGGTCGGATCGTTCGGCACCGCGACGCGCGCGCCCGGCTTCAGCTCGGCCAGCGACTTCACGCGCTTCGAGTAGATGCCCATCGGAAACGTGACGGTATCCGCGACCTTGATCAGCTTGTAGCCGCGATCCTTCACCTGCGCCTGCAGATACGGATCGTGCTGGTAGCTGTTCGCGTCGAGGTCGCCCGACGCGAGCGCGGCGTTCGGCTGCACGTAGTCGGAAAATTCGACGATGCGGATCTCGAGCCCCTCCTTCGCCGCGACCTTCTTCACCACTTCCATGATCTGCGCGTGCGGGCCACCCGTCACGCCGACCTTGATGGTTTCGGCCCGGGCTTGCGCGCCCGCGAACAGTGCGGCCGCGCCCAGCGCCGCCGCGAATTTCAGCATGAAGCGTCGTTGCATCGTCTCTCCCCTATCGAATCGGTCTGGTCTTATTTGTGGCTCAGCCGGCGCACCAGCCAGTCGCCGAGCGATTGCACGATCTGCACGAACACGATGAGGATCGCGACGACCGTCCACATCACTTCCGGCAGATAGCGCTGGTAACCGTAACGGATCCCGAGATCGCCGAGCCCGCCGCCGCCGATCGCGCCCGCCATCGCCGAATAGCCGACCAGCGACACGAACGTGATCGTCAGGCCCGCGACGACGCCCGGCAGCGATTCGGGCAACAGCACCTTGAATACGATCTGCGACGTGGTCGCGCCCATCGATTGCGCGGCCTCGATCAGCCCGCGATCGACTTCACGCAGCGCGGTTTCGACGAGACGCGCGATGAACGGCGCGGCCGCGAGCGTCAAAGGCACGACCGCCGCGGCCGTGCCGATCGACGAACCGGTAACGAGCCGCGTGAACGGAATCACCGCGACCAGCAGGATGATGAACGGCGTCGAGCGGACCGCGTTCACGATGCCGCCGAGCACGCGGTTCACCGCGAGATTCTGCAGCACGCCCTGGCGGTCGGTCAGGTAGAGCAGCACGCCGAGCGGCAGGCCGACGAGCGCACCGACCGCCCCGGAAATGCCGACCATGATCAGCGTCTCCCAGAACGACTGCACGAACATATCGAACATCTCACTCAACATACGAAAGCTCCTCTACCACCACACCTTGCTCGCGCAGGAACGCGAGCGCCTGCCCGACCTTGCCCGGCTCGCCGCCCGCGAGCACCGCGAGCGAACCGAATGCCTGCCCCTGGATCTCGTCGATCTGGCCATGCAGGATGTTGAAATCGAGTTCGTACCGGCGGATCGTCTCCGACAGGATCGGCTGGTCGACGCCCGAGCCCGTGAACGCGAGCCGCAGCAGATGCCCGCTGCCCGTCTTCAGCCGCTCGGCCACGCGTGCCTTCAGCGCGGGCGGCAACTCCTGCGCGATCACGTCGCCGATCAGCGCGCGCGTCACTTCGTGATGCGGCTGCAGGAACACGTCGATCACGCGGCCTTCCTCGACCACGCGCCCCGCATCGAGCACCGCCACGCGATCGCAGACCTGCTTGATCACTTCCATCTGGTGCGTGATCAGCACGATCGTCAGGCCGAGCTCGCGGTTGATGCGCTTCAGCAGGTCGAGGATCGAACGCGTGGTTTCGGGGTCGAGCGCCGACGTCGCCTCGTCCGACAGCAGCACCTTCGGCTGGCTCGCCAGCGCGCGGGCGATGCCGACGCGCTGCTTCTGCCCGCCGCTGATCTGCGCCGGATAGCGATCCTTCTGCGCGGACAGCCCGACCAGGTCGAGCAGCGGCAGCACCGCGGCTTCGATGTCGGCACGGCTCGCGCCGGCCAGCTCGAGCGGCAGCGCGACGTTGTCGAACACCGTGCGCGACGACAGCAGGTTGAAGTGCTGGAAGATCATGCCGATTTCGCGGCGCGCTTCGCGCAGCGCGCCGGCCGACAGCAGCGTGAGATCGCGCCCGCCGACGACGACATTGCCTTCGGTCGGCCGCGTGAGCAGGTTGATGGTGCGCACGAGCGTGCTCTTGCCGGCGCCGCTTCGGCCGATGATGCCGAACACCTCGCCCTGCGGGATCGTCAGGTTGACGTTGTGCAACGCTTCGACCCAGCCGCCCGGGCCGGGGAAACGCTGCGAAAGATTGCGCAATTCGATCATGTAAACAAAACGGCGGCCGGCCGGCGAGTTGGCCCGCCAGTCGGCCGCCGATGCATCTGGAATAACCCGCGATTTTACCGCAAACCCCTCATTCCCCTTAATAATCGATTTCGATCTTTTCATAACCAAATGAAATTAGAGGGGCGCCGCTGGGCGCTCGCGAGAATCCCGCGACTATGATCCGGAACACCGACCAACGAACAGGGGACACGCCAGATGAGCACGACCACCAGGCCGGCCGCCGCACCCGCCACCGCCGGATCGGCGCCCGTGCCGCGGATGGGCCGGCTGCGTACCGCCGACGGGCTCGAACTGGCGTCGTACCGCTGGCCGGCCGGCGACGGCGCCGCGCCGCCGCGCGCGACGATCGCGCTGGTGCACGGCCTCGCCGAACACGCGGGCCGCCATGCCGCGCTCGCCGGCCGGCTGAACGCGGCCGGCATCGACGTGCTGGCGATCGATCTGCGCGGGCATGGCCAGTCGCCCGGCAAGCGAGCCTGGGTCGAACGTTTCGACGACTACCTCGACGATGCGGACGCGCTGGTGGCCGAAGCCGCGCGCGGCGACGCGCCGCTGTTCCTGATGGGACACAGCATGGGCGGCGCGATCGCGGCGCTCTACGCGATCGAACGTGCGCCGGTACGCGGCCACGCGCTGACGGGCCTCGTGCTGTCGAGTCCGGCGCTTGCCCCCGGGCGCGACGTGCCGCGCTGGATGCTCGCGGTCAGCCGCGTCATCAGCCGCGTGTGGCCCACTTTCCCCGCGATCAGGATCGATGCGGCGCTGCTGTCGCGCGACCCGGCCATCGTCGCGGCCAATCGCGCCGACCCGCTCGTGCATCACGGCGCCGTGCCCGCACGCACCGGTGCGGAGATTCTCGACGCGATGGCGCGCATCGAAAACGGCCGCGGCACGCTCCGCGTGCCGGTGCTCGTCTATCACGGCACCGACGACAAGCTGACCGAACCCGACGGCAGCCGCGCGTTCGGCGCGCGCGTCGGCTCGCCCGACCGTACGCTGACGCTGTACGAAGGCGGCTTCCACGAAACGATGAACGACCTCGAACGCGATCGCGTGATCGACGCGTTGATCGCGTGGATTCACGCGCGCGTGCCGGCGCGCTGAGCGCGGCCGGCCGGTTGGCCGGTCGGCCGGGATTCAGATCCCGGCCAGCACGCGCAGGTGCGCGACGACGCTGCGCCCGAGCGCGGACAGGTTGTAGCCGCCTTCGAGGCAGCTGACGATGCGGCCCTGCGCATGCCGGCGCGCCACCTCGACGATCTGCGCGGTCAGCCATTCGAAGTCGGCCTCGACGAGACCGAGATTGCCGATGTCGTCCTCGCGATGCGCGTCGAAGCCGGCCGACACGAACAGCATTTGCGGCTTGAACGCGTCGAGGCGCGGCAGCCAGAACATGTCGACGGCTTCGCGGATCGCCATCCCGTTGCTGCGCGCGGGCATCGGCAGGTTCACCATGTTCGGCGCCTGATGATCGACGCCCGAGAACGGATACAGCGGATGCTGGAAGAAGCTGCACATCAGCACGCGCTCGTCGTTCGCGAACGCCGCCTCGGTGCCGTTGCCGTGGTGCACGTCGAAATCGATGATCGCGACCCGTTCGATGCCGTGTACGTCCAGTGCATGCCGCGCGGCGATCGCGACGTTGTTGAAGAAGCAGAAGCCCATCGCTCGGGCAGGCTCCGCATGATGGCCGGGCGGGCGGACGCCGCAGAACGCATTCGCATAGCGGCCTTCGATCACCGCGTCGGTCGCCGCGATCGCGGCGCCGGCCGCGCGCAGCGCCGCGCGCCATGTGTCGGGATTCATCAGCGTATCGGGATCGATCTCGACGTAACCGTCGACCGGCGTCATGCTGCGGATGTAGTCGATGTGCGCCTGCGTATGCACGCGGCCCAGCGCGACCTCGCTCGCGAACGGCGCGGTTTCGTGCACGATCAGGTCGTCGATGCGGCTCGCAATCAGTTGATCCTGGATCGCCGACAGGCGGGCCGGGCATTCCGGATGCCACTCCCCCATCTCGTGCAGCATGCAGTCGGGGTGCGTATAGAAAGCGGTTGCCATAAGCTGTCATCCGCGGCGCAGGGTGCGCCGCAGGTCTCCCTCAATGATGTCCATCGTCTGCCGCGAATTCGCCGCTAACTTACCACAACGGGGGCCTGCTTCGGCCCGGCGCGCCGGATGCGTCGGGTATACTGCGCCGAACACCATCGCCCTGTCCGCCCGCTTCGACATGAATTCCAGCAAGCCTGCCGCCCTTCTCTCCGCGCTGTTCCGCGTTCGCGCTCCGCTCGTCGCCGCTGCCATCGCCACGGCCCTCGGCACCGCGCCTGCCGTCGCGCAGACGCAGCCGGCGAAGCCCGCCGGCACGCTCGTCGCCCAGGCCCAGCCGCAGCAGACCACGCCGCAAGGCCAGACTTTCGAAGAGGAAATTGTTCCGCAGCGGTACGCGAACAACGCGAAGGTCGACGCGTTCATCGACGAGATGGTGAGCCGCAACGGCTTCGATTCGGCGAGCCTGCATGCGCTGTTCTCGCGCATCAGCTACTCGGCGACGGCCGTCAAGCTCGTGCGGCCGGCGCCCACGCCTTCGGTCAAGAACTGGCGCGTCTATCGCTCGCGCTTCATCGAACCGATCCGCATCAACGCGGGCGTGAAGTTCTGGAAGGCGAACCAGGCGACGCTGCAGCGCGCGTCCGAGCAGTTCGGCGTGCCGCCCGAGGTGATCGTCGGCATCATCGGCGTCGAGACCATCTATGGCCGCTACATGGGCAATTTCCGCGTGCTCGACGCGCTGACCACACTGACGTTCGACTACCCGGACACGCCGAATCGCGACAGCCGCCAGGCCACGTTCCGCAAGAACCTCGAAGACTTCCTGGTGTGGACCCGCGACAACCAGCTCGACCCGACCACCGTGCTCGGCTCGTACACCGGCGCGATCGGGATTCCTCAGTTCCTGCCGAGCAGCATCCGCGAATATGCGGTCGACTTCGACGGTACGGGCCACGTCGATCTGCGCAGCAGTCCTGTCGATGCGATCGGCAGCGTCGCCAACTACCTGAAGCAGCACGGCTGGGAAACCGACCGCCCGGTGGTCTGGCAGATCACGCCCGACACGGGCAGCCTGGGCATCGCGCAAGCCGCCGCCGACGGCCAGCCCGAACCGCACTGGGCACTGTCGCAACTGCTGCGCGCGGGCATGACGCTGAACGAGCCGACGGTCAACATCACGGCCGAAGCCGGCACGCCGGTGACCGTGGTCGACCTGCCGACGCCGGGGCGCGCGACCGAATACATGCTCGGCCTGAAGAACTTCTACGTGCTGACGCGCTACAACCGCAGTTTCTTCTACGCGCTCACCGTGTACCAGCTCGGCGAGGCCGTGAAGGCGCAGATGGAAGCCAATGGCGCGCTGCAACCGGCCGCCGACGACGCTCAGCCGCAGTAAGCGCTGGCCGCCCAAAGAAAAAGCGCCGCGGTTCACGGAACGCGGCGCTTTTTTATCGATGCGCGAATCGCGCCCCGCTCTCGCTCAGGCGGGAAACACGCCCGTGGACAGGTAGCGGTCGCCGCGATCGCAGACGATGAACACGATCGTCGCGTTCTCGACCTGCCGGGCGATGCGCATCGCGACTTCGCATGCACCGCCCGACGAAATGCCCGCGAAGATGCCTTCGACCGCCGCAAGCCGGCGCGTCATCGTTTCCGACGCCGCCTGGCTCACGCTTTCGACGCGATCGACACGGCTGCGATCGAAGATGGTCGGCATGTACGCTTCCGGCCACTTGCGGATGCCGGGAATACGCGAGCCGTCTTCCGGCTGCGCGCCGATAATTTCGATCGCCGGATTCTGTTCCTTCAGGTAGCGCGACGTGCCCATGATCGTGCCCGTCGTGCCCATCGCGGACACGAAGTGCGTGATGCGCCCTTCGGTATCGCGCCAGATCTCCGGCCCCGTTCCTTCGTAGTGCGCGACGGGATTGTCGGGATTGCCGAACTGGTCGAGGATCACGCCCTTGCCTTCGCGCTGCATCTGCTCCGCGAGATCGCGCGCCAGCTCCATCCCGCCCTTCACCGGCGTCAGGATGATTTCGGCGCCATAAGCGGCCATGCTCTGGCGGCGCTCGACCGACAGATCCTCCGGCATGATCAGCACCATCTTGTAGCCGCGGATCGCCGCGGCCATCGCGAGCGCGATGCCCGTGTTGCCGCTCGTCGCCTCGATCAGCGTATCGCCCGGCTTGATGCGCCCGCGCGCCTCGGCCTTGCTGATCATCGACAGCGCCGGGCGATCCTTCACGGAACCGGCCGGATTGTTGCCCTCGAGCTTCGCGAGCAGCACGTTGTTGCGCGCGCGAATCTCGTCGTCCGGCAGGCGGACCAGTTGCACGAGCGGCGTATTGCCGATCGTGTCTTCGATAGTTTTGTAAGCCATGGATATACCGTGAGTGCGAGGCCGATCAATCGATCGATTGTAAACCAGCACCGGCACGCGCGCCGGCAACCCCATTGCGACGATGGAATACGCGTGCCGCGCGGTGCGCGATCGTCGCGCAGCCCGCCGCACGCAAAAAACCCGCGGCATGCCGCGGGAAGCCGTCGCAACGACGGCGGCTGAAGGAGCCCTGTGTCGGGTATGTGCGACCCGTTATTTCTGCGCCGTGCGGGCCGGTGCGGCGGCGGGCCTTGCCGCCGCCGGCTTGCCCGCGGCCGGCGGCGTCGTACCCGTGCCGGCCGCCGCACCGATCGTCAGTCCTTCCTGCTGAAGCCGCTCGACGGTATGCCCGCCCATGCCCTTCACGCGCGTGGCGAGATCGTCCGCATTCCTGAACGGACCGTGTGCGCCGCGCTCGTCGAGAATCGCCTTCGCCCGCGCCGGGCCAATGCCCTTGATGCCGACGAGCGCATCCTCGTTCGCGGTGTTGACGTCGACGGCCGCCCAGGCCGACGCCACCGCGCCGAGCATGACCGCTGCGGCAAACCATTTCCTGATCATGTGCTGGATCTCCGAAGAAAAACGGCCGGCGGCTGCCGACCGTGAGACCCAGTCTATCGATGTGACGCGCCGGTTTAAACCTGGCCGGATAGCCAACGGACGTAGCGATCGACGCCTTCCTGCACGGTCAGGAACGGTGCGTCGTAGCCGGCCGCGCGCAGTTTCGTCTGGTCGGCCTGCGTGAAGCACTGATACTTGCCGCGCAGCGCATCGGGGAACGGCACGTATTCGATCAAGCCCTGCTCGACCTGCTGCGCGAGCGTCAGCGGCGGCTGGTTGTCGAGCGCGCGCAGCGTGTTCACGACCGTCGACGCGATATCGTTGAACGGCTGGGCGCGGCCCGTGCCGAGATTGAAGATGCCCGACTTCTCCGGATGATCGAAGAAGAACAGGTTCACCTTGGTCACGTCCTCGACCGACACGAAATCGCGCGTCTGCTCGCCCGGCGCGTAGCCGTTGTACTCGCCGAACAGCTTCACCTTGCCTTCCGCGCGGAACTGGTTGAAGTTGTGGAACGCGACCGACGCCATGCGGCCCTTGTGGGTCTCGCGCGGGCCGTACACGTTGAAATAGCGGAAGCCCGCGATCTGGCTCTTCGCGCTCGGCAGCACGCGACGGATCACCTGATCGAACAGGAACTTCGAATAGCCGTACACGTTCAGCGGCGCCTCGACGTCGCGCTCCTCGACGAAACGCGTCGAGCCGCCGTAGATCGCGGCCGACGATGCATACAGGAACTGCGTGCCCTGCGCGAGGCAGGTATCGAGCACCGCACGGCTGTAGCGGAAGTTGTTGTCCATCATGTAGCGGCCGTCGGTTTCCATCGTGTCCGAACAGGCGCCTTCGTGAAATACCGCGCGTACCTTGCCGAAATCGCCGCGCGCGAAGCGTTCGACGAATTCGGTCTTGTCGAGATAGTCGTCGATCTCGCAGTCGACGAGATTGCGGAACTTGTCCGCGCGCGTCAGGTTGTCGACCGCGATGATGCGCGTCTCGCCGCGCTCGTTGAGCGCCTTGACGATGTTCGCGCCGATAAAACCGGCTGCGCCGGTGACGATGAGGGTCATGATCGTCCTGCCTGAAAAGTGCGAGCCATGCGTGCGGCGCGCTCGTCGCGCCGCCGAATGCGCTCAGTGAAACAGTTCGTCGTAATCCACGGTGGCCGTGCCGAGCTTGCCGACCACGATGCCTGCTGCGCGATTCGCGAGCACCACGGCGTCGACGAGCGGCACACCGGCGCCGAGCATCGTCGCGACCGTCGCGATCACGGTGTCGCCCGCGCCCGACACGTCGAACACTTCGCGCGCGAGCGCCGGCGCATGCAGTTCGCCGCCCGCGGAAAAGAGCGTCATGCCCTCCTCCGAACGCGTGAGCAGCAGCGCGTCGATGCCGAGCTCCGCGCGCAGATTCGCGACGCGCGCGCGCAGGTCGTCTTCCGATTTCCACTGCCCGACCACCTCGCGCAGTTCCGCACGATTCGGCGTGATCAGCGATGCGCCTCGATAGCGTGCCCAGTCGTCGCCCTTCGGGTCGACCAGGACCGCCTTGCCGGCCGCACGCGCCTTCTCGATCATCGTCGTGACGTGCGTGAGGCCGCCTTTGGCGTAATCCGACATCAGCACGACGTCGTGCTGCGGCAGCAGCACGTCGAAGCGTGCGAGCCCCGCGAGCAGCACCTCGTGCGTCGGCATCGCCTCGAAATCGACGCGCAGCAGTTGTTGCTGGCGCGCGAGCACGCGCAGCTTGATCGTGGTCGGGAGTGCGGGATCGCGCTCGAGATGCGGCGTCACGCCGCTGCTGCCGAGCAGCTCGACGATCCGCTCGCCGGGTTCGTCGCAACCGACGACGCACAGCAGGCCGGCCTGGCCGCCGAGCGTCACGGCATTGCGTGCAACGTTGGCCGCGCCGCCGAGCCGCTCCTCCTGGCGCTGCACGTGCACGACCGGCACCGGCGCTTCAGGTGAAATGCGGTCGACGTTGCCGAACCAGTAACGGTCGAGCATCACGTCGCCGACGACGAGCACACGCGAGCGCGCGAGTTGCTCGCGCGGCACCGGAACGATTTCGCGAAGAGTATTCATCGTACGTTCAGCCACGGGAGGACGACTGGGGATCGACGTACGGCCGGCCGATCGCGTAATAGTCGATGCCCAGCTCGGCCATCGCGTCCGGCTCGTACAGGTTGCGCCCATCGAAGATCACCGGCGCCTTCAGTTCGGCCTTCAGGCGCGTGAAATCGGGGCTGCGGAATTCCTTCCACTCGGTCACGATCACGAGCGCATCCGCGCCGGTGACGGCGAGATCCTGCGTGTCGACGAGATGCAGCCGCGCCAGTGCGCGCGCATCGTCGCCGAAATCCAGCGCGAACACGCGCCGCGCTTCGTCGACCGCGACCGGATCGTACGCGCGCACGGTTGCTCCGCGTTCGAGCAGCGCGGCGATCAGGCGACGGCTCGGCGCCTCGCGCATGTCGTCGGTGTTCGGCTTGAACGCCAGGCCCCAGACCGCGAACTCGCGGCCCGTCAGGTCGGCGCCGAAGCGCTGCTCGATCTTGCCGATCAGCACGTCCTTCTGAGCATGGTTGGCGGCCTCGACGGCCTCGAGGATGCGCAGCGGCTGGCCGTTCTCGCCCGCGGTGCGGATCAGCGCCTGCACGTCCTTCGGGAAGCACGAGCCGCCGTAGCCGACGCCCGCGTACAGGAAGTGATAGCCGATGCGCGGATCGGAGCCGATCCCGCGTCGCACGGCCTCGATGTCCGCGCCGACCTTGTCGGCGAGATTCGACATCTCGTTCATGAACGAGATGCGCGTCGCGAGCATCGCGTTCGCCGCATACTTCGCGAACTCGGCCGAACGCACGTCCATGTAGATCGTGCGCTCGTGATTGCGGTTGAACGGCGCGTAGAGCTTCTTCATCTTCTCGCGCGCGGTCGTACCGGTTTCGTCATCGTCGACGCCGATGATGATCCGGTCCGGACGCATGAAGTCCTCGACCGCGGCGCCTTCCTTCAGGAATTCCGGATTCGATACGACCGAGAAGCGATGCGCGACGCTGCCCGCGAGCCCGCGTGCGGCAAGCGCCTCGTCGACCACGCCGCGCACGCGCTGCGCGGTGCCGACCGGCACCGTCGACTTGTCGACGATCACCTTGAAGCCCGTCATGTGGCGGCCGATGTTGCGCGCGGCCTCGAGCACGTATTGCAGGTCGGCCGAGCCGTCCTCGTCGGGCGGCGTGCCGACCGCGATGAACTGGATCTCGCCATGCGCGACGCTCGCCTCGATGTCGGTCGAGAAGCGCAGGCGCCCCGCCGTGCGGTTGCGCGCGATGATGTCCAGCAGCCCCGGTTCGTGAATCGGCATCCCGCCGTTGTTCAGGATGTCGATCTTGCGCGGATCGACGTCGAGACAGAAGACGTCGTGACCGATCTCCGCGAGGCAGGCGCCCGTGACGAGACCGACATAGCCGGTGCCGATGATGGTGATTTTCATAGATGTTCCGGTACTTCCCGGTAATTGACTAACTTGGCCGCCGGGACGAGCCCGGCGGCAACCGCTGCGCGTTGGCTCCGCGCGCCAGGATCAGCCCGGCATCGCCGGTTCGACGCGGCGCGGCGCATAGGTTTCCCAGCCGCTGCAGCCGGGGCACTGCCAGTAGAAGAGCCGTGCCCGGAAACCGCAATTCTGGCACGTATACCGTGGCAGATTTTTCGTGCGCTGCTTGATCAGCGCGCGCATCATTTCAAGTTCCTTACGACGCGGTTCGTCGGCCGCCGCGATCTGCGCATCGAGCAGGTGCAGCATCCCCGACAGGTTCGGCGACTTTTCCATCTGCGTGCGCGCGAGCGTGTGCGCGGCATCCTGGCCGCGCAACCCGGCGATATGCTGATAGGCGATGTCGAGCAGGTCGTTCGACGGATAACGATCGACGTACCCCATCAGGAGTTCCGCGCCTTCGACGTTCTTGCCGAGTGCGACGTACGCCTTCATCAGTTTGTCGGCGACGAGCGGCAGATACGCCGGATTCTGCGCTTCGACGCGCTTCCAGTACTCGATCGCGGCCGCGTGGTCGCCCGCCGCTTCCGCCGCGTCGCCGGACAGAACCGTCGCACGGACGTTCTGCGGATTCACGGTCAGCGCAAGGCGCAGTTGCTCGGCCGCCGCTGCGGCATTCTTGCGCTGCAGCGCGTCCTGCGCGAGTTCGCAGTGAAACTGCGCAATTTCGATGCCGAGCGGCTTGTCGCTCATCGATTCGATGCGTTTGGCCGTGTCGATCGACTTGTTCCAGTCCTTCTCGATCTCGTAGATCGTCAGCAACGCCCGCTGTGCGCCGAGCGCGTAGTCGCCGTCCGCGAGCTTGTGGAACGCCTCTTCGGCGCGATCCAGCAGGCCGGCCTTCAGGAAGTCCTGGCCCAGTTCGTACAGCGCGTGGTCGCGCTCGTTGACCGGCAGATCGGTGCGGCTCAGCAGGTTCTGGTGCACGCGGATCGCGCGGTCGGTCTCGCCGCGACGGCGAAACAGGTTGCCGAGCGCGAAGTGCAGCTCGACCGTCTCGGGATCGAGCTTGGCCACCTCGATGAACGCATCGATCGCCTTGTCCGGTTGTTCGTTCAACAGAAAATTCAGGCCGCGAAAATACGAGCGCGGCAGGTTGGCACTCTCCGACAGGAGATTCTTCAGGTCATAGCGTGACGCCGCCCAACCGAGCGCGAATGCGACCGGAATCGCGAGCAACCACCAGAAATCCAGATCCATGCGAAATATCGAAGCAGAGACGAAAACCGCGCGAGGAATCGCGCGGCGTCCGTGTTAAATGACGGGCGGCATCGGCGGCTGGTCGATGACGGCGGGCGTTTCGCGCGCCGCACGCAGATCGCGCTTCAAACGCCCGTTCTCGAGGCGGAGGCGGAAGATTGAAGGCAGCGCGGACAGCAGGCCGGCCAGCAACCCCACGACGAAGAATGCCAGGCCGATCAGGATCAGCGGCGCTTGCCATGCGTAGCCGGCAACGAAATTCAGCGTCGCGGTTTGTGTATTGGCCAGCGCGAGCACCAGCAGCAGGACGAACACCAATACCCGGATCAGCCAGACGATAAACTTCATGAAGCCCTCTCTTTGTTGAGGTTTGCCGCGGCGCGCGACTCCCCTTCGTCGCACCGAATCGACCCGTATTGTAAAGGAAGCGTTTCCGCGGCTGCGCAGATCCTGTGCGCCCGCGTTGCACACCCGTGGCCGCAAATGAAAAAAGCGCCCGCAAGGGGCGCTTTTCTTTTCAGCCTTCGCCGGACAGGTTCCGGGCACACCGAACGACGCTCAACGCTCGTCGTCCGGATCGTCAGCCTTCAGCGGTTCACCGGCGCGGCCGTCGACGCGTTCACGCAACTCCTTGCCAGGCTTGAAGTGCGGCACGAACTTCTCGGGCACCTGCACTTTCTCCCCCGACTTCGGGTTGCGTCCGACGCGCGCCGGGCGACGGTTGAGGCCAAAGCTGCCGAAACCCCGAATTTCAATGCGATGCCCTTTCGCCAGGGCGTCGGACATCGCATCGAGCATCGTTTTCACCGCGAAATCCGCATCCTTGAGGACAAGTTGCGGAAATCGCGATGCCAGCTGCGCGACCAACTCGGATTTGGTCATACTTCAGCAGACCTCGTAAGGCTTACTGGTTCTGGCCGTCGAGCTTCGCCTTCAGCAGCGCGCCGAGGTTGGTCGTACCGGTCGCGGCAGCGCTCGTGTCCGACTGCAGGCCGCGGATCGCTTCCTGTTGCTCGGCCGAATCCTTCGCCTTGATCGACAGGTTGATGCCGCGCGACTTGCGATCGATGTTGATCACCATCGCGTTGACCTTGTCGCCTTCCTTCAGCACGTTGCGTGCGTCTTCGACGCGATCCTGCGAGATTTCCGACGCACGCAGGTAGCCTTCGACGTCGCCCGTCAGCGTGACGACCGCACCCTTCGCATCGACCGTCTTCACGACGCCGTCGACGATCGAGCCCTTGTCGTTCATGGCAACGTAGTTGCTGAACGGGTCGCCTTCGAGCTGCTTGATGCCGAGCGAAATGCGCTCCTTCTCGACGTCGATACCGAGCACGATCGCTTCGACTTCGTCGCCCTTCTTGTACTTGCGAACGGCTTCTTCGCCGGCTTCGCTCCACGACAGGTCCGACAGGTGGACCAGGCCGTCGATGCCGCCCGGCAGACCGATGAACACGCCGAAGTCGGTGATCGACTTGATCGCGCCCGTGATCTTGTCGCCCTTCTTGAAGTTGCGGCTGAAGTCATCCCACGGATTCGGCTTGCACTGCTTCATGCCGAGGCTGATACGACGGCGGTCTTCGTCGATCTCGAGGACCATGACTTCGACTTCGTCGCCCAGCTGGACAACCTTCGACGGCGCAACGTTCTTGTTGGTCCAGTCCATTTCCGACACGTGGACGAGGCCTTCGATGCCCGATTCCACTTCGACGAATGCGCCGTAGTCGGTGATGTTCGTGACCTTGCCGAACAGGCGCGTGCCCGACGGGTAGCGGCGCGAGATGCCTTCCCACGGATCGTCGCCCAGTTGCTTGATGCCCAGCGAGACGCGGTTCTTCTCCTGGTCGAACTTGAGGATCTTCGCGGTGACTTCCTGGCCAACCGACAGGACTTCGCTCGGGTGACGCACGCGACGCCATGCGATGTCGGTGATGTGCAGCAGGCCGTCGATGCCGCCGAGGTCGACGAACGCGCCGTAGTCGGTGATGTTCTTGACCACGCCGTTGACGATCGCGCCTTCCTTCAGCGTCTCGAGCAGCTTCGCGCGCTCTTCGCCTTGCGTGGCTTCGATCACTGCACGACGCGACAGCACGACGTTGTTACGCTTGCGATCGAGCTTGATCACGCGGAACTCGAGCGTCTTGCCTTCGTACGGGGTCGTGTCCTTGACCGGACGCGTGTCGACCAGCGAACCCGGCAGGAACGCGCGGATGCCGTTGACCATCACGGTCATGCCGCCCTTCACCTTGCCGGTGATGGTGCCGGTGACGAGCTCGTTGTTGTCGAGCGCCTTTTCCAGCGACAGCCACGATGCAAGGCGCTTCGCCTTGTCGCGCGACAGGATCGTGTCGCCGTAGCCGTTTTCGAGTGCGTCGATCGCGACGGACACGAAATCGCCCGACTGCACCTCAACCTCGCCCTGATCGTTCAGGAATTCCTCGATCGGAATGTAAGCCTCGGACTTCAGGCCTGCATTGACGACCACGAAGTTGTGGTCGACGCGCACGACTTCGGCGGAGATCACTTCGCCGGCGCGCATGTCTTGGCGGGTCAGCGACTCTTCGAACAGAGCCGCAAAGGATTCGGTATTCGGGTTGGAGGTTTGCAGGTCGGACATAAAAATCTGATTGTGCATGGCTCGCTGTGCCACGCCGGCCGGAATGGCAGGCTGAAAGGGCCAGATCGAGGACCACACGGGGTTAAGGGTTCGAAACACGCTCCGCGCTTGCGACGCGAAGCACCTACCGCTGCCTGCCTTCTCAGGCCGGCTGGCCGAGTGCCCGGTACCACTGCAGCACCTGGTCGACGGCTTCATCGACCGAAAGTGCCGACGTATCGAGCAGCTTGGCATCTGCCGCAGGCTTCAGCGGCGCGGCCGCGCGATTGCTGTCGCGCGCGTCACGTTCACGAAGATCCCGGAGCAAGTCATCTATATTAGCAGAAAAACCTTTTTGCATCAATTGCTTATGCCGCCTGGTCGCGCGTGCCTCGGCGCTGGCCGTCAGGAACACCTTCAGCACGGCGTCCGGGAAGATCACGGTGCCCATGTCGCGCCCGTCCGCCACGAGGCCCGGCGTCTTGCGGAACGCGCGCTGGCGCGCGACGAGCGCGGTGCGCACGGGCCCGTGCACGGCGATGGCCGACGCGCGGTTGCCGACCGCTTCGGCGCGGATGTCGTTCGACACGTCGACGCCGTCGAGCTGCGCGCAACCTTCACGGAACGTGATGTGCAGGTCGTCGATCAGCTTCACCAGCGCGTCGACGTCTTCCGCGGCGATGCCGTAGCGCACGCTCGCGAGCGCCGCGAGCCGGTACAGCGCGCCGCTGTCGAGCAGGTGAAAACCCAGGTGCGCGGCGACGAGCGCCGCGACGGTGCCCTTGCCGGAAGCGGTCGGGCCGTCGATCGTGATGACGGGAGTCGGGTGAAAGGGTCGGGTGGATTTCATCGGAACAGTCGGGTCAGGCCTTGGCGAGCGCGGCGAAGCGGTCGAAATAGTCGGGGAACGTCTTGCCGACGCACTTCGGATCGTTGATCCGCACGGGCACGCCCCCCAGGCTGACGAGCGAGAAGCACATCGCCATCCGGTGATCGTCGTACGTATCGATCGCCGCATTCGGCGTGAGTTTTTCCGGCGGCGTGACGACGAGGTAGTCGGGGCCTTCCTCGACGATCGCGCCGACCTTGCGCAGCTCGGTCGCCATCGCGGCGATGCGGTCCGTCTCCTTCACGCGCCAGCTCGCGATGTTGCGCAGCGTGCTCGTGCCGTTCGCGAACAGCGCCGCGACCGCGATGGTCATCGCCGCGTCGGGAATCAGGTTGAAGTCCATGTCGATCGGCTCGAGCTTGCCGTGATCGTGGCCGATGCCGCGCACGTCGATCCAGTCGTCGCCCATCGTCACGTTCGCGCCCATCTGCATCAGCGCGTTGGCGAAACCGACGTCCCCCTGAATGCTCGCGCGCCCCACGCCCTCGACCCGCAACGGGCCGCCGCCCAACGCGCCGGCCGCGAGAAAGTACGACGCGGACGACGCGTCGCCCTCGACCATGATCCGCCCCGGCGAGCGGTAGCGGACGCCGGCCGGCACGACGAAGCGCTGCCAGCCGTCGCGCTCGACGGTCACGCCGAAGCGCGCCATGAGCCGGATCGTGATGTCGATGTACGGCTTCGAGATCAGCTCGCCGTCGACTTCGACGACGGTCCTGCCCTCCTTCGCCTTCACGAGCGGCAGCGTCATCAGCAGCGCGGTGAGGAACTGGCTCGACACGTCGCCGCGCACGCGGATCGGCGCGTCGACCGAGATCGTCGCCGGCTTGATCCGCAGCGGCGGGTAGCCGTCGTTGAGCTCGTAGTCGATCTGCGCGCCGATCTGGCGCAAGCCGTCGACGAGATCGCCGATCGGCCGCTCGTGCATGCGCGGCACGCCGTGCACGCGATAGTCGCCGCCGTTCACCGCGAGCGCGGCGGTCAGCGGCCGCACCGCCGTGCCCGCGTTGCCGAGGAACAGGTCGGCCGTCTTCGCGGTGAACGCGCCGCGCGTGCCGGTGACGACACAGGTGTCGCCGTCGCGCGCGAGCTTCACGCCGAGCTTGCCGAGCGCGTCGAGCATCACGCGCGTGTCGTCGGAGTCGAGCAGGTTGGTGATCGTCGTTTCGCCTTCGGCGAGCGCCGCGAGCAGCAGCACGCGGTTCGAAATGCTCTTCGAGCCGGGCAGGCGCACGGTGCCCGATGCGCTGGAGTATGGGCCGAGATCGAGATAGTCCATGGGAATCGTCCTGTTATTTCTTGACCGGTTCGGCAGCCGGCGTGCCACCGCGTTCCTGCCATGCCTTGCGTGCGGCGCGCGAGCGCGTGAATACGGCTTCGAGCGCCGCGCCGTCGCCGGCGTCGATCGCCGCGCGCAACCGCGTGAGCACGCGCGTATAGCCGTCGAGCTCGTCGAGCAGCGCCGCGCGATTCGCGACGCACACGTCGCGCCACATTTCCGGGTTCGACGCCGCGATGCGCGTGAAATCGCGGAAACCGCCGGCCGCGTACGAGAATTTCAGTTCCGCGTCGGCTTCGCCGAGAATCTGCTCGACGAGCGCGAACGACAGCACGTGCGGCAGATGGCTGATCGACGCAAATACGCGATCGTGCTGCTCGGTGCTCATCGTGCGCACGTCGGCGCCGGTCGCGCGCCACATCGCATCGATCCGCGCCACGGCTTCGGGCGCGTTCTCCGGCAACGGGCACAGCACGACGTTGCGGCCGACGTAGAGATCCGGCAACGCGGCCTCGACACCGCTCGATTCGCGCCCCGCGATCGGATGACCCGGCACGAACTGCGCGATGTGCGCGCCGAGCGCTTCGCGCGCCGCCGCGACGACATCGGACTTGGTGCTGCCCGCATCGGTGACGATCGTCGCGCCGTCGAGCCACGGCGCGATGCGCGCGAGCAACGGGCCCGTCTGCGCGACGGGCGCGGCCAGCAGGACGAGATCGGCGCCGGCCAGCGCGTCGCGCAATTGCGCGTCGTCGTCGAGCGCCGCCGCACGGTCGATCACGCCGAGCGACAGCGCGCGCTCGACCGACGCCTGCGAACGGCCCACGCCGACGATCTCGCCCGCGCTGCCCGGCGCGCGCTCGCGCAACGCGCGCGCGAGCGACCCGCCGATCAGGCCGACGCCGAAGATGACCAGTTTGTTGAATGCAAAGCCTGACACGACAAGAGCCAAGTTACGCGCGCGAAACGACGCCCCGCACGCGGAATTCCAGATTCCGGGCAGCGGGCCCGCACCCGGCGCAACCTGCACCGGATACCGCCCGAGCCCGCCTTCGGCAGCGCCGACCGGCCTGCCCTGCCCGCCCGGCCACCACGCCCGCGCAAGCGGGCGCCGGGCCGCAGCGCGTCACCGTGCGCGCGGATACGAGCCGAGTATCTTCAGGAACGCGGCCTTCTGACCGAGTTCCGCGAGCGCGGCCGCCACCGCCGCATCGTCGCGGTGCCCTTCGATGTCGATGTAGAAGTAGTACTCCCACGTGCCGACGCGGGCCGGACGCGATTCGAAGCGCGTCATCGACACGCCGTGCCGCGCGAGCGGCTCGAGTAGCTTGAACACGGCGCCCGGCTCGTTCTTCACCGACACGATCAGCGACGTCTGGTCGTGACCGCTTTGGCCGGCCGGCTGCTTGCCGACGATCACGAAGCGCGTGCGGTTGTGTGGGTCGTCCTGGATCAGCGAGAACGCGATCTGCAAACCGTAGTGCGCGGCCGCGCGGTCGCCCGCGATCGCGGCGACGGTCGGATCGGCCGCCGCGAGGCGCGCGGCCTCCGCGTTGCTCGCCACGGCTTGCCGCTCGAGCTGCGGCGCATTCGCCGCGAGCCACTGCTGGCATTGCGCGAGCGCCTGCGCATGTGCGCAGACACGTTTCACGCCGTCGAGCGTGCCGCTCTGCGTGAGCAGGTTGTGATGGATGGGCAGCGCGAGCTCGCCGCTGATCACCAGCTGGGTCTGCAGCAGCAGGTCGAGCGTGCGCGAGACGGCGCCTTCGGTCGAATTCTCGACCGGCGCGATGCCGAACGCGGACGCACCGGCCTCGACCGAGCGGAACACCTCGTCGATCGACGGGCACGGCAGCCCTTCGATCGACTGGCCGAAATACTCGAGCATCGCCTGCTCGCTATACGTGCCGACCGGCCCGAGGAACGCGACGTGGATCGTCTGCTCGAGCGCGCGGCTCGCCGCCATGATCTCGCGCCAGATGGCGCTGATGTGCTCGCTCGCGAGCGGCCCGGCGCTCATGTCCTGCAGCCGCGCGATCACCTGCAGCTCACGCTCCGGCCGGAACACCGGCGCGTTGAAATGCTTCTTGACCTCGCCCACCTCCAGCGCCACCGCGGCGCGCTGGTTCAGGAGCGCGATCAGCTGCGCGTCGATCGCGTCGATGCGGTCGCGCAGCGGTTTCAGGCGGGAATTCAGTTCGTCGTCCATGCGTTTTGCCGTGCTGTTTGAACAGCGCCGCCGTCAGGCGCCGCGCCGCTCGAAGTCCTTCATGTACTCGACGAGCGCCTTCACGCCCTCGAGCGGCACCGCGTTGTAGATCGACGCCCGCATGCCGCCGACGGACTTGTGGCCCTTCAGCTGCAGCAGCCCGCGCGCCTTTGCGCCGGCAAGGAAGTCTTCGTTGCGCGATTCGTCGGCCAGGAAAAACGGCACGTTCATGCGCGAACGTGCTGCCGGCTCGACCTTGTTCAGATAGAAACTGCTCGCGTCGATCATGTCGTAGAGCAGCTTCGCCTTTTCGGTGTTGCGGGCCTCGATCGCTTCGAGACCGCCCTGCCGCTTCAGCCACTGGAACACGAGGCCCGCGATGTAGATCGCGTAGGTGGGCGGCGTGTTGTACAGCGAGTTGTTCGCGGCGATGGTCTTCCATTCGAACGCGGACGGGCAGATCGACAGCGCGCGATCGAGCAGATCCTCGCGCACGATCACGACCGTCACGCCGGCCATCCCGATGTTCTTCTGCGCGCCGCCGAACAGCACGCCGTATTTCGCGACGTCCATCGGGCGCGACAGGATGTGCGACGAGACATCCGCGACCAGCGGCACGTCGCCGAGATCGGGGATCTCGAACGTCTCGACGCCGTCGATCGTCTCGTTGGTGCACAGATGCACGTAGGCCGGATCGTCCGACAACTGCCATTCGGCGCGCGCGGGCGCACGCGTGAAGCCGTCTTCCGTCTTGCCGGTCGCGGCCAGATGCGGCGTGCAGAACTTCTTCGCCTCGCCGAACGATTTCTGCGACCACGAACCCGTCACGACGAAGTCGGCCGTCTTGCGCGAGCCGAGCAGGTTCATCGGCACGATCGCGTTTTCGGCGATGCCGCCGCCCTGCAGGAACAGGATCCGGTGGCTCGCCGGCACGCCGAGCAGGTCGCGCAGATCGGTCAGCGCGGCCTCGTGGATCGACATGAATTCCTTGCCGCGATGGCTCATCTCCATCACGCTCATGCCGCTGCCGTGCCAGTCGAGCATTTCGTCGGCGGCTTGCCGCAGCACTTCCTCGGGCATCGCCGCCGGGCCGGCGGAGAAATTAAAGACGCGCATCGTGAAAACCTCGGGAAGGACGCGACCGGCTTGCCGCCGGCAAAACGCGCCAGAAAAGAAATGGCCGCTTGCGCTCGCGCGCAAACGGCCATTATCGCACTGTCGTCAGGCTCCCGCCAAACCCGGCCGAACGGCCGGGGGGCGCGCCCGGACGGCTTACTTGCCCGGCTTGACTGCTGCGACTTCCTTGTCAGCCTGCGTACGCGTTGCCTGGATCGCTTGCGGCATGTACTTCTGCATCAGGCCGTTGACCACGTCGCGACCGACCTGATCCTGAACCTGGATGAACTTGCGGCCCGTCGGGCTCTTGTAGAACGTCGTCAGATCCTTGATCTCCGACGTGCTGTAGTACTTCGCGTACGCGTCGTACTGCGCCGACATCGCATCGCTCTGGAACTGCTGCGTGCCGAACACCTTGCCTGCGCCGTCGACCAGCTTCGGCACCGCGTTCTTCTGCAGCGTCGGAACGGCAGCCTGCTTCTGCTTGTCGTTCAGCGTCTTGTTTTCCGACAGCGCGTCCGACAGGATGGCCGGTACGAGCTGCTTCGCCTGCATTTCGGCGCTGTTGCCGATTGCCGACACGAGCTTCGGCGCGTCGATCGCGTCGAGCAGATCCTTGATCGCAGCCTTCTTGTCGGCGTCGATCGGCGCAGCTGCCGCCGGAGCAGCCGGTGCGGAATTCGACAGCGCCTGCGCCATCGCGAACGTCGGCACCAGTGCAGCCAGCAGAACCAGTTGCTTGAATTGCTTTTGCATCATCACTCCCTTTTGGAAATATGAATGGTTGCTCGCCGGCCGCGGCGCTTTTCGCCCGCGGCGGCCAGAGTCTCATCCGTTCTTCAGGCTTCGCCGTCCGACGCCTCGTCGGCTTCGCCCTCTCCCTCTTCGGCCTCCGCGATCTGCTGCAGGCCAGAGAGCTTGGTACCCTCATCGAGACTGATGAGTGTAACACCTTGCGTGGCACGCCCCATCTCGCGTATCTCGGAAACACGGGTGCGAATCAACACGCCGGCCGTCGTGATCAGCATGATCTGATCCTCGGCGTCGACGAGCGTCGCGGCCACGACCTTGCCGTTGCGCTCGGACGTCTGGATCGCGATCATACCCTTCGTGCCGCGGCCATGGCGCGTGTACTCGGTGATCGGCGTGCGCTTGCCGTAGCCGTTTTCGGTCGCGGTGAGCACGGTCTGCTCCTCGCTGCCGGCAACCAGCATCGCGATGACCTGCTGCCCGTCCTCGAGCTGCATGCCGCGCACGCCGCGCGCCTCGCGCCCCATCGGACGCACGTCGTTCTCGTCGAAACGCACGGCCTTGCCGGCGTCGGAGAACAGCATCACGTCGTGCGCGCCGTCGGTGATCGACGCACCGATCAGGTAGTCGCCGTCGTCGAGGCCGACCGCGATGATGCCCTTCTTCATCGGGCGGCTGAATGCCTCGAGCGGCGTCTTCTTCACGGTGCCGAGCGACGTCGCCATGAAGATGAACTTGTCGGCCGAGAATTCCTTGACCGGCAGCACGACGTTGATCTTCTCGCCTTCCTGCAGCGGGAACATGTTGACGATCGGACGGCCGCGCGAGTTGCGCGAGCCCTGCGGCACTTCATAGACCTTGACCCAGTACACGCGGCCGCGGTTCGAGAAGCACAGGATGTAATCGTGCGTGTTCGCGATGAACAGCGTCTCGATCCAGTCGTCTTCCTTCATCTGCGTCGCCTGCTTGCCGCGACCGCCGCGCTTCTGCGCGCGGTACTCGGACAGCGGCTGCGACTTCACGTAGCCCGCGTGCGACATCGTGACGACCATGTCCTGCGGCGTGATCAGATCCTCGGTGTTCAGCTCGGTCGCGTTCAGCTCGATCCTCGAGCGGCGCGCGTCGCCGAATTCGGCCTTCACCGAGGTCAGCTCGTCGCCGATCATCGTCGTGATCCGCTCGGGGCGCGCGAGGATGTCCAGCAGGTCGGCGATCTGCGCCATCACGTCGCGGTACTCGCCGATGATCTTGTCCTGCTCGAGGCCGGTCAGGCGCTGCAGACGCATCTGCAGGATTTCCTGCGCCTGCGTGTCGGACAGGCGGTACAGCCCGTCGCCCTGCATCCCGAACGCCGGGTTCAGGCCTTCCGGACGGTACGCGGAACGGCCGCCGGCCGCCGCGTTCTCGCTCTCGGCGCGCGTCAGCATCTCGCGCACGAGCGACGAATCCCACGGCTTCGCCATCAGTTCCTGCTTCGCGATCGGCGGCGTCGGCGCGGCCTTGATGATCGCGATGAACTCGTCGATGTTCGCGAGCGCGACCGCGAGACCTTCGAGCACGTGGCCGCGTTCGCGGGCCTTGCGAAGTTCGTAGATCGTGCGGCGCGTCAGCACTTCGCGCCGGTGCGACAGGAAGCACTGCAGGATTTCCTTCAGGTTCAGCAGCTTCGGCTGGCCGTCGACGAGCGCGACCATGTTCATGCCGAACGTGTCCTGCAGCTGCGTCGCCTTGTACAGGTTGTTCAGCACCACTTCCGGCACTTCGCCGCGCTTGAGCTCGATCACGACGCGCATGCCGCTCTTGTCGGACTCGTCGCGGATGTCGGAGATGCCCTCGAGCTTCTTCTCGTTGACGAGCTCGGCGATCCGCTCGAGCAGCGAGCGCTTGTTCACCTGGTACGGCAGCTCGTCGACGATGATCGCCATCCGCTGGCCGCGGTCGATCTCCTCGAAGTGCGTGGCCGCGCGCATCACGACGCGGCCGCGCCCGGTGCGGTAGCCGTCGCGCACGCCGGCGACGCCGTAGATGATGCCGGCCGTCGGAAAGTCCGGCGCCGGGATGATCTCGATCAGCTCGTCGATCGTCGCGCCCGGGTTGCCCAGCAGGTGCTGGCACGCGTCGACGACTTCGTTCAGGTTGTGCGGCGGGATGTTGGTCGCCATGCCGACCGCGATGCCCGACGAGCCGTTGATCAGCAGGTTCGGGATGCGCGACGGCAGGACCGACGGCTGCATTTCGTTGCCGTCGTAGTTCGGCTCGAAATCGACCGTTTCCTTGTCGATGTCGGCGAGCAGCTCGTGACCGATCTTCGCCATGCGAATTTCGGTGTAGCGCATCGCCGCGGCATTGTCGCCGTCGATCGAGCCGAAGTTGCCCTGCCCGTCGATCAGCATGTAGCGCAGCGAGAAATCCTGTGCCATCCGCACGATCGTGTCGTAGACCGCGGTATCGCCGTGAGGGTGGTATTTACCGATCACGTCACCGACGATACGCGCCGACTTCTTGTACGCGCGGTTCCAGTCGTTGTTCAGTTCGTGCATCGCGAACAGCACGCGCCGATGCACGGGCTTCAGGCCATCGCGGACATCCGGGAGGGCACGTCCGACGATCACGCTCATCGCGTAATCGAGATACGAACGGCGCATTTCCTCCTCTAGGGAGGTGGGCAGGGTCTCTTTGGCGAATTGATCCATGTATCCGTATCGTTTCGGAGCGAAGACGGCGAACGCCTTTCGCGTGGGCGCTGCATGCGCAACGCAACGCGAGATTCTAACATGCGCCCATCAGCCGCCAATTCGCCTCCCCCTCTATATATAGATAGCGAAAATCGCGGCGGCGGCAAGCCGGGCGCAACCGCGCGCCCGGCTCGGACCCGACATCGCGGACGACTGCGCGGCGCGCGTTTCATGCGCACGCGTAAACAACCGCACGCCGGCGCGCAACCTCACGCGCGCTCTTGACAATTTCTAAAAGTTGCGGCAGGCCGGTGTTGCGCATGCACCACAAAGTTGAAGCGATCTTGGGGTGGGGAGGATTTTTTTTCGTAGGAAGGGAACGATATGGCAAAATGCCAACGCACTGAAAGTTAGACGCTGCTCGAAGTCTACCTACAAGGAGCGGCGCCGCATTTTTGTGCCGCACCAATGTTATACTTCGAGCAATGTATGACTTGTCACCGTCAACAGGCTCGCAGTAAACCTGCGGTAATCTCAATTTCGAGAGGAGAAATATGAATAAACTTTCAAAGCTCGCGTTCATTGCAGCTACCGCAGTTATGGCTGCATCCGCTTCGGCACAATCGGTGCCGGCGTCGCGTCAGGCCGTCAATGACAACTGGGTGAACGGCACGGGCGAATGGGTGTGGATGAACGGCACGAACGAGCTCTGCTGGCGCGATGCGTTCTGGACGCCGGCCACCGCCAACGCCAAGTGCGATGGCGCACTGGTCGCCCAGGCACCGCAGCCGCCGGTCGCTCCGGTCGCTCCGGTCATCTCGAGCCAGAAGATCACGTATCAAGCCGACGCACTGTTCGACTTCGACAAGGCAACGCTGAAGCCGCTGGGCAAGCAGAAGCTGGACGAACTGGCTTCGAAGATCCAAGGCATGAACACGGAAGTGGTCGTTGCAACGGGCTACACGGACCGCATCGGTTCGGACAAGTACAACGACCGCCTGTCGCTGCGCCGTGCTCAAGCCGTGAAGTCGTACCTGGTCAGCAAGGGTGTGCCGGCCAACAAGATCTACACGGAAGGCAAGGGCAAGCGCAACCCGGTTACGACTGGCTGCAACCAGAAGAACCGCAAGCAACTCATCGCCTGCCTCGCACCGGACCGCCGCGTGGAAGTCGAAGTGGTTGGTACGCAGCAAGTGGAAAAGACGACCGTTCCGGCAAACTAAGCCGCGGCTCTCGACTGCTTCAAAGCCCCGCTCCGGCGGGGCTTTTTCATTGACGCCCGTCCAGGCGCTCGCTGGCCTCGTCGTTCGCCCGCTTATATACTCGGGGCTGACGCACCGAAGCACCGCCCTCCTCTCGTAGCCCGTTTGCCGACATGACCAACGCCGATCCGCACGAACTCCAGAAATTCAGCGACCTCGCCCATCGGTGGTGGGATCCGAATGCCGAATTCAAACCGCTGCACGACCTGAACCCGGTCCGGCTCGGCTGGATCGATGCACATGCGCATCTGGCCGGCAAGCGCGCGCTCGACATCGGCTGCGGCGGCGGCATCCTGTCCGAATCGATGGCCGGGCTCGGCGCCCAGGTGAAAGGCATCGATCTGTCGACCGAAGCGCTGGGTGTGGCCGACCTGCACAGCCTCGAAAGCGGCATTTCGGTCGAATACGAGGCGATCGCCGCCGAAGCGATCGCCGCGCGCGAACCCGGCACCTACGACGTCGTCACGTGCATGGAGATGCTCGAGCACGTGCCGTCGCCCGGCGATATCGTGGCCGCGTGCGCGACGCTCGTGAAGCCGGGCGGCTGGGTGTTCTTCTCGACGCTGAACCGCAACCTGAAGTCCTACCTGTTCGCCGTGATCGGCGCGGAGTACATCGCGCAAATGCTGCCGAAGGGCACGCACGACTACGCGCGCTTCATCCGCCCGTCGGAACTGGCCGGTTTCGTGCGCGCGACGGATCTGCACATCGTCGAGATCAAGGGCATCACGTATCACCCGATCGGCAAGCGCTTCGCGCTGTCGAACGACACCGACATCAACTACCTCGTCGCGTGCCGCCGCGGCGCGTGACCCTCCGAACGGCATGACGACTCCCCTTTCGACCGCGCGGATCGCAGACGAACCGCGCCTGCTGCACTGCGATGCGGTCCTGTTCGACCTGGACGGCACGCTCGCCGACACGGCGCCCGATCTCGCGGCAGCCGTCAACAAGATGCAGCGCGCGCGCGGCCTGCCCGAAACGCCGCTCGACGTGTTGCGGCCGCTGGCGTCCGCCGGCGCGCGGGGCCTGTTGGGCGGCGCGTTCGGCATCGATCCGCACACGCCCGGCTACGAAGCGATGCGCGACGAGTTCCTGATCAATTACGCAACGGATATCTGCGTACATACCACGCTGTTTCCCGGCATCGGCGACGTGCTCGACGAACTCGATGCGCGCGGCGTGCGCTGGGGCATCGTCACGAACAAGGCGATGCGCCTCACGGCGCCGCTCGCCGACCTGCTCGGCCTGTCGTCGCGCGCGGCCTGCATCGTCGGGGGCGACACAACGCCGCACTCGAAGCCGCACCCGGCTCCGCTGCTGCATGCGGCAGCGCAGATGGCGCTCGCGCCCGAGCGCATCGTCTATGTCGGCGACGATCTTCGCGACATTCAGGCCGGAAGCGCCGCCGGCATGGCGACGGTCGCCGCCGCGTACGGCTACTGCGGCGACGGCGCGGCGCCGGCTGACTGGCAAGCGCAGCATCTCGTCGGTTCGACGCAGGAACTGCGGCACCTGCTGCGCGATGTTGGGCTATAATGATTGATCTTATCCGCGGGGGCGACCTGGTTTCGACAGGGGTTGTGAAGCGGCTAGGGCATGTCGAGGACCCGTCACCTCGTTAATCAATGGGAAAATCGTAACTGCAAACGACGATACGTTCGCACTGGCAGCCTAAGGGCCGCCGTCCTCTGCCTAGTTCACTGACGGGCTAGTGTCGCAAGACCGGTAGCAATACCGCCAGAGGTCATTTACGTCAGTTAAGCCCTGTCGGCGTCGCGACGCCAGGGTCGAAAACCTAGCGAATCGCCGTAGTGCAGCGTGTTCGTCCGCGTCGCTGCGGTTAAATCAAAAGACCGAACTAAACATGTAGAACTAGTCGTGGAGCGCTTCTGGACGCGGGTTCGATTCCCGCCGCCTCCACCAAATTCCGCGCTCGTCGCACGAACCCCGCATGACGCCAGTCTGCGGGGTTTTTTGTTGCCGGCGACACGCACGCCGACTCCTTCCGAAAAAGCACCCAGCCCCGGACGGGCCGGGCGGAATGCCACCGGTGCTCCGGCGGCAGGAGGTGACGGATGTTCTCGCGCGGTCGCCCCATCAGCGGTTGCGCCGCGCAGCGGCCGGCCCGCTGGTCAGGCTTTGGGCATGACTTGGCGCTCCGACCGTGACCGGCGATGCGGGGCTCAACTGCCGCGATACAGCGACTTCATTTCGTCCGCGCTGGCCGGGCGCACGCCCATTGCGCGCGAACCCGACGCCGATGCGCCCTGTGCCTGCGCACCGTAGCCGCTGGCGTCGGCGCCTTGAGCTTGAGCCAGGGCGCTGCGCTGCTGCTCCTCGACACGCGCGGTTGCGGCCTGGATCGCTTCCGGATAATGCGGATCTTCGCCGCGGGCGGAGTTGTAACCGGCTTGCTGGAGTTGAACCAGTTCGGCGCGGACCTGCGCACGGGTGATCGGCGAGCCCGACTGGGCGAACGACGCAACCGGGGCAACGAGAGCGGCAGCAACGACAACGGCTTGAACGAGCGACTTCATGATGACCTACCTCCAGATTTGTCTGATTCGACGGTGAACACCCTTGATCAGCGCCGACAAACCGAAGTTTATGTAGGTGGATGCTTAAGAATAAGGCAGGTTTCAGGAAGACATCCTTCCTGATTTACGGGTTAACCCTAGAATCCTTGCCTGCACGATGATGCGGGCGAATCGCCGTTTCGTCTCCCGCATTGCATGAACGGCCCGCCGAAAAGCACGAGCCCCGCAAAGCGCAGGCTTCGCGGGGCTCGAACAAAGCAGGTTGGGTGGAGCGCGGGTTAGGAGGTTCGTCGATTGATCGAACCGCTACGTGGAACACAGCACCCCACTCGCACAGGCCAACTGCCTGCGCGCTACCGGGCATCCATCGGGCACTTCAGGTTGCAGCCGTTCGGGTCGCCCAGGTCGCCCTTGCGGCGCAACGCCGACTTCTTGCCGGTCTGGTATTTGTCCGACGGCGCCGATGCCGCGAACGGCATCTGCGGATGTTCGTTCAGGCGGAACTGTTCGCTCAGGATGCCGCCGGGCACCCCCGGGGAATTCTGCGCGAACGCAAACGGCGAAGCGACAACCAGCAACCCCGCGGTCAACGCTGCCGCGGCAAGGGGAACGGGAAATTTCATGGCGGGATGACGCCTGAACGGCGTGCTTGTTGGAACGTTGATCAAGCGGCAAGCGTAGCGCAAATCCCCCGCTGCTGCAGCGCGGTTCGATCGCGTCCTCGTTACCGGGAATTGCCGTCCGGCACGCTCGTGCCGTCGCCGCCGGCCAGCCCGGTCGCGATGCGCTCCAGCGCGCCGCACGCAGCCGGATCGTAGCCGTCGAGATGCGCGACGCGTTCGACGAAGCGTGCGTCGCGCAGCAGCGCCAGCACATCGGCGAGCGGCCGCACATCGAGCCGCGCGCGTTCGCATGCGAAGTAATAGTCTTCGTCGACGATCGGGATGAAGTCGAGCCCGAAGTGACGGGCGGCCGGCTCGACGCCGAAGCCGAGATCCGCCATGCCGCTCGCGACGAACGCCGCGATCGCCGAATGCGTGAGTTCGGCCGACGCATAGCCGTCGATGCGCTCCGGATCGATGCCGATCGCGCGCAGCGCGAGATCCAGCAGCATGCGCGTGCCCGACCCCGGCTGGCGGTTGACGAAGCGGATGTCGTCACGCGCGAGATCCGCCAGCCCGCGCACCTGCTTCGGGTTGCCGCGTGGCACGAACAGCCCCTGCTGGCGGCGTGTCAGGTGGATCAGCACGTGGCGCGTGTCGTCGAGCCACGGCCGGTAGATCTGCGCGCACTGCGCGCGAAACGCGCCGCGCGGCAAATGGAAACCGGCGAGGTCGCATTCGCCGCGGGCGAGCGCCTGCACGGCCTCGACGCTCTCGCGATACTTGATGTCGACGGCCGCCTGCGCATCGACGAGTGCGGAAACGAGCGTCGCGACCGCATAACCGTGCGACGCATGGATGCGCACGGCGCCGTCGCGCTGCGCGAGCCGCCGGTTCAGGTCGCTGGCCACCTCGGCCGCCAGCGTGCGCAGGTTCCCGTCGAGGCGACTATGCGCCAGACGCTGCGCATCGACGACCGCCCGGCCGAGCGCCGACAACGTCGAACCCTTGCCGCGCGCGGTTTCGATCAATTCCCCGCCGATGCACGATTCCAGCGCGCGCAGCATGCCCCACGCGTGCCGGTACGACAGTCCCCTGGCTTGCGCGGCCTGCGCGATGCTGCCCGTATCGGCCACGAGTTCCAGCAGCGGAGCGACGTCCGACAGACTGGCCGACCGGCCTTCCGTGTCGCGTACGGTCAGATACGCGTCGCATTCGATCCGAATCAATTATGCACTCCGATTTCCTATTGCGACCGCGAAATCTTCCGCTTATCGTGGGCGAAAATCAATCAGAACGAAGTCGCGATGCGCACTATATGAATTTCGAGCGCATATGAGGCTTTGGAGGAGCAAAACCGATGTCCCCGAATTCCCCTGCGCCCGACGTGCTCGTCGAGCGCCATGCGCGCGCCGGCCGCTCGCTCGTCGCGATCCTGCATGCGATCCAGGACGACGCGGGCTACGTGCCGGCGGGCTGCGTCGCGCCGCTCGCCAAGGTGCTGAACCTGTCGCGCGCGGAAGTGCATGGCGTCCTGACCTACTACCACCATTTCCGCACCGCGCCGCCCGCCCGCGTGACGATCCAGATGTGCCGCGCCGAAGCGTGCCGCAGCATGGGCTGCGAGGCGCTCGCCGCCCACGCGCAAGCCCGCACGGGCTGCCGGTTCGACGCCAAGCACGGTGATGCCGCCGCGGCCCGTACGCCCGACGACGTCGCGCTCGAGTCGGTCTACTGCCTCGGACTGTGCGCGCAATCGCCGTCGATGACGGTCAACGGGGTGCTCCACGCCAAGGTCACGCCGGACAAGTTCGACGCGCTGCTGGCCGACGCGGTGGCCCACGCGCAGGAGGCGGCATGACGACCCGCATCTACGTTCCGCGAGATTCGTCCGCGCTGGCGCTCGGCGCCGACGCGCTCGCCGCCGCGATCTCGGCCGAAGCCGAACGGCGCGGCGTCGCGATCGAGGTGGTCCGCAACGGATCACGCGGGCTGCTGTGGCTCGAACCGCTCGTCGAGGTCGGGACGGCCGCGGGCCGCGTCGGCTATGCCAACCTGTCGGCCGCCGACGTGCCGGCCCTGTTCGACGCCGGCTGGCTCGACGGCGGCGCGCACCCGAGCGGCGTCGGGCTCGTCGACGCGCTGCCCTACCTCGCCCGCCAGCAGCGGCTCACGTTCGCACGAATCGGCCTGACCGATCCGCTGTCGATCGACGACTATCTGCAACACGAGGGGCTTGCCGGCCTGAAGAACGCGCTGGCGCTCGACGGCGACACCGCATGCGAAACGCTGATCGAATCGGGGCTGCGCGGCCGCGGCGGCGCGGCGTTCCCGGCCGGCATCAAGTGGCGTACCGTGCGGCAGGCGCGCGCCGCGCAGAAATACATCGTCTGCAACGCGGACGAAGGCGATTCGGGCACGTTCTCCGACCGCCTGCTGATGGAATGCGACCCGTACTGCCTGATCGAAGGGATGATCATCGCGGGCGTCGCCACCGGCGCGACGGTCGGCTACATCTACGTGCGCAGCGAATACCCGCACGCGATCGCCACGCTCGAAGCGGCAATCGTCCGCGCGCGTGAAGCCGGCTGGCTCGGCGAGCACGTGCTCGGCTCCGCGCACGCGTTCGAGCTGCACGTCGCGAAAGGCGCGGGCTCGTACGTATGCGGCGAGGAAACGGCGCTGCTCGAATCGCTCGAGGGCAAGCGCGGCGTCGTGCGCGCGAAGCCGCCGCTGCCCGCGCTCGCCGGCCTGTTCGGCCAGCCGACGGTCATCAACAACGTGATCACGCTCGCGACGGCGCCCGTGATCTTCGCGCGCGGCGCCGCGTTCTATCGCGACTACGGGATGGGCCGCTCGCGCGGCACGCTGCCGTTCCAGCTCGCAGGCAACATCCGTCACGGCGGTCTCGTCGAGCTCGCGTTCGGCGTCACGCTGCGCGAACTGCTGTTCGACTTCGGCGGCGGCACGGCCAGCGGCCGGCCGGCACGCGCCGCGCAGGTCGGCGGCCCGCTCGGCACCTACCTGCCCGACCACCAGTGGGACGTGCCGCTCGACTACGAGGCGTACGCGGCGATCGGCGCGGTCGTCGGCCACGGCGGCATCGTGCTGCACGACGACACGTCGAATCTCGCCGAGCTGGCCGAATATGCGATGAAGTTCTGCGCGATCGAATCGTGCGGCAAGTGCACGCCGTGCCGGATCGGCTCGACGCGCGGTGTCGAGACGATCGCGCGGATCCGCCACGGCGATACGTCGGAGCGGCAGGTCACGCTGTTGCGCGACCTGTGCGACACGATGCTGGCCGGCTCGCTTTGCGCGATGGGCGGCATGACGCCGTACCCGGTGCTGTCCGCACTCGACCATTTCCCCGAAGATTTCGGGCTCGCTGCCGGCAAGGATGCCGCGTCGAGCCCGGTCAAGGCCGCGGCCTGACCCAGAAGGAGCCCTGCATGTCACTCGACACGAACAACGTCCGCCAAGGCGGCTGCGGCTCGGGCCAATGCGCGTGCAAGAGCGCGGCACAGGCGCGCGCCCGCGACCCGTTCGACGATACCGATTACGGCACGCCGCACCGGCACGCCGATACCGACGTCACGCTCGAAATCGACGGCCAGCCGGTCACGGTGCCGGCCGGCACGTCGGTGATGCGCGCGGCGATCGAAGCCGGCGTCAACGTCCCGAAGCTCTGCGCGACCGATTCGCTCGAACCGTTCGGCTCGTGCCGGCTGTGCCTCGTCGAGATCGAGGGCCGGCGCGGCTATCCGGCGTCGTGCACGACGCCCGCCGAAGCCGGCATGAAGGTGCGCACGCAGTCGGACCGGCTGCAGTCGCTGCGCCGCAACGTGATGGAGCTGTACATCTCCGACCACCCGCTCGACTGCCTCACCTGCCCGGCCAACGGCGACTGCGAGCTGCAGGACATGGCGGGCGTGGTCGGCCTGCGCGAGGTGCGCTACGGCTTCGACGGCGCGAATCACCTGAAGGACACGAAGGACGAATCGAATCCGTACTTCACGTACGACCCGTCGAAGTGCATCGTCTGCAACCGCTGCGTGCGCGCGTGCGAGGAAACGCAGGGCACGTTCGCGCTGACGATCGCCGCGCGCGGCTTCGAGTCGCGCGTCGCCGCGGGCGAAAGCGAATCGTTCATGGCGTCGGAATGCGTATCGTGCGGCGCGTGCGTCGCCGCCTGCCCGACGGCCACGCTGCAGGAAAAATCCGTCGTGCAGCTGGGGCAGGCCGAACACTCGGTCGTCACGACCTGTGCGTATTGCGGCGTCGGCTGCTCGTTCAAGGCCGAGATGAAGGGCACGCAGGTCGTGCGCATGACGCCGCACAAGAACGGTCTCGCGAACGAAGGCCACGCGTGCGTGAAGGGACGCTTCGCGTGGGGCTATGCGACGCACAAGGACCGCATCACGAAGCCGATGATCCGCGAGAAGATCACCGACCCGTGGCGCGAAGTGAGCTGGGAAGAGGCGCTCACGTACGCGGCGACGCAATTTCGCAAGCTGCAGCAGAAGTACGGCCGCGATTCGATCGGCGGCATCACGTCGTCGCGCTGCACGAACGAGGAAACCTATCTCGTGCAGAAGCTCGTGCGCGCCGCGTTCGGCAACAACAACGTCGATACCTGCGCACGCGTGTGCCACTCGCCGACCGGCTATGGCCTCAAGACGACGCTCGGCGAATCGGCAGGCACGCAGACGTTCGCCTCGGTCGGCCAGGCCGACGTGATCGTCGTGATGGGCGCGAACCCGACCGACGGCCATCCGGTGTTCGGCTCGAGGCTGAAGCGGCGCGTGCGCGAAGGCGCGAAGCTGATCGTGATCGATCCGCGCCGCATCGACGTCGTCGACGGCCCGCACGTGAAGGCCACGCACCACCTGCAGTTGCGCCCCGGCACCAACGTCGCGATCGTCAATGCGCTGGCGCACGTGATCGTCACCGAAGGGCTGGTGGCCGAGGCCTTCGTCGCCGAGCGCTGCGACACGCGCGCGTTCGAGCAATGGCGCGACTTCGTCGCGCAGCCCGACAATTCGCCCGAGGCGACCGCGGACGTCACCGGCGTGCCGGCCGAGCGGGTGCGCGAGGCCGCGCGCCTCTACGCGACGGGCGGCAACGCCGCGATCTATTACGGCCTGGGCGTGACCGAGCACGCGCAGGGCTCGACGACGGTGATGGGCATCGCGAACCTCGCGATGGCGACCGGCAACGTCGGCCGCGAAGGCGTCGGCGTCAATCCGCTGCGCGGCCAGAACAACGTGCAGGGTTCGTGCGACATGGGCTCGTTCCCGCACGAGTTGCCCGGCTACCGGCACATCGGCGACGAGGTCGTGCGCACGCAGTTCGAACAGGCGTGGTCGGCCACGCTGCAGCCGGAGCCGGGGCTGCGCATCCCGAACATGTTCGACGCGGCGCTCGACGGCAGCTTCAAGGGGCTCTACTGCCAGGGCGAGGACATCGTCCAGTCGGATCCGAACACGCAGCACGTGGCGGCCGCGCTGTCGGCGATGGAATGCATCGTCGTGCAGGACATCTTCCTGAACGAAACCGCGAAATACGCGCACGTGCTGCTGCCGGGCTCGACGTTCCTCGAGAAGGACGGCACGTTCACGAACGCGGAGCGCCGGATCTCGCGCGTGCGCAAGGTGATGCCGCCGCTCGGGGGCTACGCGGACTGGGAAGTCACGCTGCTGCTGTCGCAGGCGCTCGGCTACGACATGCACTACGCGCATCCGTCGGAAATCATGGACGAGATCGCGCGGCTCACGCCGACTTTCTCGGGGGTATCGTACGAGAAGCTCGACGCACTCGGCAGCATCCAGTGGCCGTGCAACGAACACGCGCCGGAAGGCACGCCGACGATGCACATCGACACGTTCGTGCGCGGCAAGGGCCGGTTCGTGATCACCAAGTTCATTCCGACGCCGGAGAAGGTCACGCAGCGCTATCCGCTGATCCTGACGACGGGCCGCATCCTGTCGCAATACAACGTGGGCGCGCAGACACGCCGCACCGAAAACGTACGGTGGCATGAAGAGGATCGCCTCGAGATCCATCCGCACGACGCGCAGGATCGCGGGATCCGCACCGGCGACTGGGTCGGCATCGAGTCGCGCGCGGGGCAGACGGTGCTGCGCGCGCTCGTGACGGAGCGCATGCAGCCGGGCGTCGTGTACACCACGTTCCACTTCCCCGAATCGGGCGCGAACGTGATCACGACGGACAGCTCCGACTGGGCGACGAACTGCCCCGAATACAAGGTGACGGCCGTGCAGGTGTTGCCGGTTGCGCAACCGTCCGACTGGCAGCGTGCCTATGCGCGCTTCAACTCGGAGCAACTCGACCTGCTCGAGCGCCGCGCGGCCGCGCCGGCCGCCGTGACGACAGGCAAGTGAGGCAGCAATGGACAACGACCACCTGATCGACATGGCCAACCAGATCGGCGCATTCTTCGAATCGATGCCCGATCGCGACGAAGCGCTGGCCGGCATCGCCGAGCATATCCGGCGCTTCTGGGAGCCGCGCATGCGCCGAGCGCTGCTCGCCGCGCTCGACGATCCGTCGAACGCGGCCGGGCAACGCGCGACGCCGATCGTGCGCGACGCGATCGCCGCGCACCGCGCGTCGCTCGTCCCTGCCGCAGCGCCCGCCTGACCGCGCGGCTACGCGGACACCGACATGCCCGCGAACCAGTTTTCGCAATGGCGCAGTAGCGCATTGGCGTCGGTCGCCGTGCGCCCGCGCGCGGCAACATAGCCGTCGGGCCGCAGCAGATAGAACGACGGCCGCGAGCGGCCGTATTCCTGCGCGAGCCCAGCCGCCCCGTCGCCTTCGGCATCGGCGACACGCCACACGCGGACCGCTTCCGGCATGATGCGTTCGAGCCCCTGCACGAGCCCCCGCGCATCGGCCGGGATCGGCGGCACCTCGCCGGCGTCGGTGTCCACCGGCTCCTCCAGCAGCAACAGCGTGAAGCTCGCCGGATCGTGAAGATCGTATAGCCGCGCCGTGCCGGGCGCACGACCGAGCGGCCCGTCGAGCACGTGCACGAGCGCATCGGGCGCGCGCTCGCCCGCGCGCGGGCCGCCGTCGAGCACGCGCTCGAGCGTGAGCGGACTCTTCCGGTACTGCACGCCGAGCTCGCTCACCGTGCGCCGCAGCGCGTCGCGCATCGGCCCGAACGACGCCAGCATCGGCACGACGTGATCGCGCAGCAGCTTCATCGCGCCGCGCTCGGCTTCGACGACCTGCGTGACGAAACCGGTCTGCCGCAGCACGTCGCGCTCGATCGGATGGCGCTCCGCGTGATACGTGTCGAGCAACCGCTCGGGTGCGCCTGCGCCGAGGACGCGCGCGAGCTTCCAGCCCAGGTTGAACGCCTCCTGGATGCCGGTGTTCATGCCCTGCGCGCCGGCCGGGCTGTGGACGTGCGCGGCGTCGCCCGCGAAGAACACGCGGCCATGACGCAGCCGGTCGACCATTCGGCTGTGCAGGTGGAAATAGGACGACCACGCGAGATCGCTCGGCGAGATCGATGCGCCGACGCGCGCGCGGATGATCGCGTCGCATTCCTCGAGCGACGGCGCCGGCGCGCCGGGCGACGCGTCGCTGCCGGGCGGCCGGTCCGCGACGAGCCGGTAACGGCCGCTTCCCATCGGAAACAGGCCCGCGATACCTTCGGGCGTCGTGAACAGGCGGATCTCTTCGTCCGGCCAGTCGGGTATCGCCGCGAAATCGGCCAGCAGGAAAGTCTGTTCGAATGCATGCCCGGCGAAGCCCAGGCCGAGCAGATGCCTGACCGTGCTGTGCGCGCCGTCGGCCGCGATCAGGTACGACGGCGCGAACGACTCGTCGCGGCCATCTGCGCGGCGCAGCGTCACGTCGAGCGACGTGCCGCCCGCGTCGCACGCGGTCAGCGCGGTACCGCGTTCGACGGTCACGCCCATCCCGGCCAGATGCTCGGCGAGCAGCCGCTCGGTGATGCTCTGGTCGAGAAACATCAGATACGGATAGCGCGTTTGCAGCGGATCGAAATCGAGCCGCGCGATCACGCGGCCGTCGGCATGCAGCTCGGCCGCATGCGCGCGATGGCCGAGCGCGAGAAACGGTTCGACCGCGCGATGCTGCTCCAGCAGCTCGAGCGTGCGCGCCTGGATGCCGATCGCACGCGAAAACGGCGCGGGCGCGGCCCGGCGATCGATGATGCGCACCGGCACGCGGGCCCGCGCCAGGCTCATCGCGGCGGCAAGGCCGGTCGGCCCCGCGCCGACGATCAGCACGGGTGGGATATCGGACAGTGTGTCAGCCATGGAAACCTCGATGACACGCGACTCTGCAAGTCTACGCCGCTCCGCGTGACGGGGCCATATGCCGACCGGCCGATACGCGGCCCTACCCCGCGGTGTGGGAAAATACGCGCTTTCCGCCAGTTTTCGCGTCATGGATTCCGCATTCGACCGGGCGTACGCCGCACACCGCGCGGGCCGCCTCGCCGAGGCCGAGCACGGCTATCGCCACGCGCTCGCCTCCAACCCCGCCGACGCAGACGCGCTGCACCTGTTCGGCGTGCTGCGGCACCAGCAGGGCCAGCACGCCGAGGCCGCCGATCTCGTCGGCCGGGCCGTCGCATTGCGCCCCAACGATGCCGCACTGCAGCTCAATCTCGGCAACGCGCTGAAAGCGCTCGGCCGGCTCGACGAAGCGATCGACCGCTTTCGCAATGCGCTGACGCTCGCGCCCGAATTTCCGCTCGCTCACTACAACCTCGGCAACGCGTATGCGGCGCTGCAGCGTCACGACGATGCGATCGACGCCTTCGGCCGCGCACTGCGGCTCACGCCGGACGACGCGTCGATCCACAACAATCTCGGTAACGCGCTGAACGCGCTCGGCCGCCACGACGACGCGCTCGCCGCGTTCGGTCGCGCGCTCGAGCTCCGGCCCGGGCATGCGGGCGCGCACAACAATCTCGGGATGGCGCTGAACGCGATGGGGCGCGCCGACGATGCGATCGCGCACTTCCAGGCCGCGATCGCCGCGCAGCCGCGTTTCGTCGCCGCGCATTTCAATCTCGGCAACACGTTCGATGCGCTCGGCCGGCATGCCGAGGCGGCGGCCGCGTTCGAAGCCGCGCTCGCACTGCACCCACCGTTTCCGCTCGCGCTGTTCGGGCTCGCGAACGCGCTCTGCGCGCAGGCGCGCCACCGCGACGCACTGCCCTACTACGAGCGCGCCGTCGGGCTCGATCCGTCGTTCGGGCTCGCGTGGCTGAATCTCGGCAACGCGCATCACGCGCTCGGCGCGCACGAGATGGCGCTGCGCGCATTCGACCAGGCGCTGCGCGTCGCGCCCGATCTCACGCTCGCGCGGCTGCATCGCGCGGTCACGCTGCTGACGCTGCGCGACTTCACGCGCGGCCTGCCCGCCTACGAAGCGCGCCACGAGACGCCAGGCGCGACGCCGCTCGGCGCGCTGCCGCGCTGGCAGGGCGAGCCGATTGCGTCGCGCACGCTGCTGATCCGCGCGGAACAGGGGTTCGGCGACACGCTGCAGTTCGTCCGCTTCGTGCCGCTCGCCCGCGCACGCTGCGCGCGCGTCGTACTCGAAGTCCAGCCGGAACTCGTCGCGCTGCTGACGCCGGCCGCGTCGCGCTGGCGCGTGACGCTCGTCGCCCAGGGCGCCGCGAAGCCGCCTGCCGCGGATGTCGCGTGCACGCTGATGAGCCTGCCGTTCGTGCTCGGGCTTCAGCCGGAGGACATCGTCGGCGCGCGCTATCTGCACGCGCCCGACAGCGCCCGCCGGCGCTTTCGCGGCTCGCTCGGCGGGCAGTCGAAGCGCAAGTTCGGCCTGGCATGGTCGGGGCGCCGACAGGCACAGGAAAACCGCTCGATGCCGTTCGACGCGCTCGCGCCGCTGCTCGCACTGCCGGACATCGACTGGATCGTGCTGCAGCCCGCGCTCGACGACGACGAACGGGCGCGCATCGACGCGCATCCGCGCATGCATCGTCTCGACGGCCGGCTGAACGACTTCGGCGATACGGCCGCGCTGATCGAACGCCTCGACGGCGTCGTCACGATCGACACGGCGGTCGCGCACCTCGCGGGCGCGCTCGGCAAGCCGCTCTGGGTCATGCTGCCGTTCGCGGCCGACTGGCGCTGGTTCACCGGCGACGATTGCCTGTGGTATCCGCAGGCCAGGATCGTCCGCCAGCCTGCGCCGGGCGCATGGCTCGACGTGTCGGCCACGGTGGCCGACATGCTGCGCGAGGCATGACCGCAAACGAAACAGGGAGCGCATCGCGCTCCCTGTTTCGATGAGATATGAGATGCGCGGCCGACGCCGCGCGACATGCGGGCCGCCGTCAGGCCGACTTGTACTGATTGCGCGCTTCGCCCGTGCGGTACAGCACGAGCGTCGCGATCAAGCCGCAGATCGCGGCCACGCTCAACCACAGCCCCGGCGCCGCCTTGTTGCCCGTCTCGTGGATCAGCAGCGTCGAGATTGCCGGCGTGAAGCCGCCGATCGTCGTGGCCAGACTGTACGCGAGCGAGAAGCCGGCCGTGCGCACGTCGGCCGGCATCACTTCGGTCAGCGCGACGACCATCGCCCCGTTGTACGACGCATACAGGAACGACAGCCACAGCTCGACCGCGAGCAGCCGCAGGAACGACGGATCGCCGACGAGCCACAGCACCGCCGGGTAAGCCGTCAGCAGCGTCAGCACGGTGAACGCGATCAATACCGGACGGCGGCCGACGCGGTCGGACAGCGCGCCGGACAATGGCAGCCACACGAGGTTCGAGATACCGATGCAGACTGTCACGACGAGCGCATCGAGCGACGACAGGTGCAGTACTTCCTTGCCGAAGGTCGGCGTGTAGGCGGTGATCATGTAGAACGACACCGTCGTCATGATCACCATCCCCATGCCGGCCACCACGATACCCCAGTTGTCGAGCATCGAGCGCATGATCTCGCCCATCGTCGGGCGGTGACGTTTCGCCAGGAATTCGTCGGTTTCCTTCAGCGAGCGGCGGATCAGGAACAGGAACGGCACGATCAGGCAGCCGATCAGGAACGGAATGCGCCAGCCCCACGCGGTCATTTCCTCGACCGGCAGCGCGCGGTTCAGCACGACGCCGACGAACGCGGCGAACACGACGGCCACCTGCTGGCTACCCGACTGCCACGACGTATAGAACCCCTTGTGGCCCTTCGTCGCGATCTCCGACAGGTACACCGACACGCCGCCCAGCTCGACGCCCGCCGAGAAGCCCTGCAACAGCCGGCCGAGCAGCACGAGCACCGGCGCGAGCACACCGATCGTCGCATAGCCGGGTATCGCGGCCACCGTGAGCGTGCCGATCGCCATCAGCCCGAGCGTCAGGATCAACCCCTTGCGGCGGCCGTGATGGTCGATGTATGCGCCGAGCACGATCGCGCCGACCGGCCGCATCAGGAAGCCCGCGCCGAATACCGACAGCGACAGCATCAGCGACGCGAACGCGTTGCCGCTCGGAAAGTACGTTTTCGCGATGGCCGACGCGTAATACCCGTAGACCATGAAGTCGTACATTTCGAGGAAGTTGCCGCTGACGACGCGGAAGACGGTGCGGACTTTCGATTCCTGCGCGATGGCAGGCGATGCTGTGGACATGTTTTCTCGCTAAGCTCGGATGGCGCGAATACCGCGCCGCATGAAACCGACGATGCGCGGCGCGCAGCGTTGGCACGCGCACACGGGCATCGCTGCCCGCCGGCGGCGCGGCGCGTAACGGCGCGCCGCCAGCAAGATTCGCGCATCATGCCACGTCAAGCCGACATTTGCCTTGTGGTGCCCCATCACGGCCGTCACGGCGTCCGCCTCGTACAAGTCGCCCCGAAACGGGCACAAGAATCAGATCGATCTGATCGACCGGCCCGCGCCGGCTGACCACAATGGCAAGATTTGCGACGACGTTTCCGCGCCGCGTCGGCACGGGCCTGTGTCGCACGGCGTACCGCTCTCATGACCCCATCGCCCCTCGTCCCGGTCGAAGGCGCGCTCGCCCGCCCTCGCGCCACTCCGCTCGATCACGTCCCGCCGTTCGGCCGCGAATGGCGGTTCCTCGGTGCGTCCGGCGCACGGCCCGGCAGCCACTGCCTCGCGACACTGACGACATCCTGCATCGATATCGACCGGCCGCACAGCGCGTGCCGATGGCAGCCGCTGCCGGTGGCGGCGGCACTGCCCGCTTCGGCCGGATTGCCCGTCACGCCGGCGGCTGGCGCCGGTCGGTACTTGCGCCGTTCCGTGCGCCCGCCTCGCGATCGGCGCGCGCGATACGCCGTCTGCTGGAGCATCGGCGCGCTCGGCATCATCGGCTGGTTGATCGGCGCGCACGAGCCGCCTGCGGATTCCGGTCCCGCATACGCGATTCAAGCCGCCGGCGGCGCGCCCGCTCACGTCCCGACATCGACCGACACCACACATGTCGCCGCAGCTGAACCGGTCACGTCGACGAACGCCAAGCCGCAACGCAACGTAACGACGCCTGGCGCGCATACGATGATCTCGCCGCCAGCCATGCACCGCGTCGCACGCAGCCCCGCATCGCTTCACCCGCCAGCAACGCCCGACGTGCGGCATGCCGCTCCTGCCTCGCCACGTCCGGCAGCCGGCCAGCGCTCGACGGAAGCGCCGCCCCGCACACCGGCCGTGCCACGGCTGGCTGCGCATTCGCCGATTCAGCGCGACGCCACCAACACCGGCACGCACGTTCGGCGCGCCCCACCGCCGCACGAGGCAGACACGCGCGATACGCGCGACGCGCTCGACGAGCCTGCCACGTTGATCGCCATGGCGAACGCGCTGCGCGCCACGCAGCCGGCCCGCCCGACGCACCCGCGCGCGGCCGGTTTCCACTGGACGTCGCAACTGTCGCACCGCCGCGTGACCGACGTGCCGGACGCGTTCGCGCATTGATGCCCGCGCAATAAAAAACCCGGCGAAGATCGCTTCGCCGGGTTTTCGCTCGTCTCGCTCCGTCCGCTCGACGGATCGTTATTTGTGCACGGGCAACCCCGTCTCGGTCTGCTTCTCGAGTTGCCGCACCTGCTCCTGCAGATCGCGCAACTGCAACTGCGCCGCCCGCTTCTCGACCTGCAGCGCCTGCGCCTGCTCCTGCGCCGCCTTCTGCCGCTGCGCGACTTCGGCCTGCTGGCTGCGCGCGACGCTCAGGTCGGCCTGCAGTTGCTGCGCACGATTCGCCTGCAGCGCGATCACGCGTTCGAGAAATGCCTTCTGCGCCTGCAGCTCGGTCCGGCGGATCTCGATATCGGCGAGTTGCGCCGTCTGCTGGACGAAGTTCGCATACACCATCTCCGCGCGATTCTTGTCCTGCGAACGGATCACGCGCCACAGATTCTTGTCCTGGAACAGCGCGACGTAATACGTCATCTCGCGCGGATCGAACATCAGGCTCGCGCCGTAGCTGCCGTTGTACGTCGTACGCATCTCGACGATCCGGCCGTCGTGCAGCATCTGCGTCAGCTCGGCAACGTTGCCTTGCGCGGCGACGTCCGTCGCGGCCGTGGCCGATGCCGCGGGCGACGCGCCGCCGCTCAGGCTCGTGACCGCCGGACGCGTACCGGCAGCGGGGGCGGTCGCGTCGGCGGACCAGGCCGCGCCCGCTTGCGCGCAGGCAGCCAGTGCAACGATCCACGTTGCGCATCGTGCAGGGGAAAAGTTTCGGAAAGCCAACGTCAGACTCCGGCGAACGAATCGGAACTCGCGATTATCGTTCAAAACGAAACGGCCGCATCTCGAATTTATCGGGATGCGGCCGGCCTGCGTTCAACACGAAAAATACGGCGTGCTACAGGCGCGTTTCGCGCGCCGCGCGCAGAAATGCATCGAGCAGCGGCGTGCAGTCGAGCAGCTCCGAGCCGCCCGCGCGATGGAACTCCGGATGCCACTGCACGCCGACGACGAACGGCGAACGCCGATGGCGAATGCCTTCGATGATCCCGTCGCCGGCCGACACGGCTTCGATGTTCAGATCGCGGCCGAGATCGCGGATCGCCTGATGGTGAATCGAGTTGACGATCGCTTCGCTGCGCCCCGGGAACATGCTCGCGAGCGTCGACGTGTCGGGAAAACGGATCGCGTGACGGTGCTGGTCGTAATGCTCGCTCACGTGCGCATGGGCGGTCGGCACGTCGGTGGCGATGTCCTGGTACAGCGAACCGCCGAACGCGACGTTGATCAACTGGCAGCCGCGACACACGCCGAGCACGGGTTTGCCGGACTCGACGAATTCGTGCAGCAGCTCGAGCTCGTACATGTCGCGCACGCGATCGCCCGGCCATTCGGGTCGCGCATCCGACGCCGCGTAGGTCTGCGGCGACACGTCGGCGCCGCCTTGCAGCAGCAGGCCGTCGAGATGCTTCGCGTAGTCGCGCAGGCGAATGTTGCTCGGATGGATCATGCCTTGATGGCCGACGGTCGGAATCATGAACACGAGCACGTCGCGCGACATCACCCAGTGGGCGATCGATTCCTCGAGATACTGCAGCGTCTTGCCGCGCAGCCCCTTCGCGCCCGGCTCCGGATGGAAGATCCGCGCCGACACGCCGATGCGAAGCGTGCGCTGCGTGATGCGCTGGCCGGCGCGGTCGAACAGCCGCCGCGCGCGCGCCGCGACGATCCGGCCGAATACCGACCACGGCGTGTCGCTCTGCTTCAGGTAGGCCGGCGGCGCATTCTGCGCGTTCGCGGGCGGCGGCCGCGGCGTGTCGAAATCGGGCTGCGCGCCGAATCCGGGCGGCGGCGCACCCGGCTTCGGCGGCGCGGCCGTGGCGGCGCCATCCCCGGTCGCGCCCGCCGCGCCGGGTGCACCGGGCTCGGATGCGGCCGTCACGGGCGACGCGCCGTCGTCGGCGGCGTTCTGCACGGCGGCCTGCGCATCGTGCGTTTTCGCCGGATCGGGACGGGGGGAATCGGAAGAAGCGGAAAAGGTGCCGGGCAGACCGGCCGGGGAAGGCGTGTTTTCGCTCATGACGATGGTCTGGTACGTCGCTCACGCGTATGAATAGACGAGGATTCATTATGCTTCAGTGCACGATCACGCGGCAAACCTGCAACATCCTGTCGATATTGTTGCAAGTCGGTGGCAGCGCCGCCGCGGCGACATGCGGCCCCGTTCGCGCACCCGGCCCCCGCTGCCCATGCCGCTCCTGGGCTGGACACCTGTGATATATCACAATAATATCCAGAGATCGCCCACGCTTCCCGAGCCCGCCGCGTCATGATCGCGCGCCTTCCGGCCCCGGTGCCGAACCCCATATGAGCGCCCTGACCGACGTCACCCGCGACCGCCCCGCCGCGTCCCCGGCGAGTCTCGCCGACCGCGCGTACGCGCTGATCCAGCGCGACATCGTCACGATGCGTCTGAAACCCGGCGCCGCGCTCAACGAAGCCGAGCTCGTCGCGCGGACGGGAATCGGCCGCACACCGGTACACCAGGCCGTGCATCGGCTCGTGCTCGAGGGGCTGCTGTCGGTGATGCCGCGCAAGGGCCTGATGGTGCAGCCGCTGTCGCTCGACGACATCGTCGCCGTCATCGACGTGCGGCGCATCAACGAAGCGCACTGCGTCGAACTCGCCGCGCGCCATGCGACGCCCGACGATCTCGCGCGCCTGGCCGCGCTGCTCGACGACGGGCAGGCCTGCGTCGACGCACACGACGTCGAGGGCATGATGGAGCTCGACCGCGCGTTTCATCAGACGATCGCCGCGGCCGCGCGCAACGCGGTGCTGGCCGACATCCTGCGCGCGCTGCACGAGCGCTCGCTGCGCTTCTGGTTCGTCACGCTGTCCGAACCGCACCATCTCGCCGACGTCCAGCACGAGCACCGCGCGCTGTTCGACCGGCTGTCCGCACGCGACGCCGCCGGCGCGCGCGCAGCCGTCGAAAGCCATATCGATTCGTTCCGCTCCACGCTTGTTCAACATCTTCGCCCCTGAGCCGCCATGACCACTTTCACGCCGTTCCCCCCGCTCGCCCAGCTCGCCGCCGACCTCGCCGGCGGCCGGACCACGAGCCGCGCGCTCGTCGACGCCGCACTCGACCGGATCGCCGATCGGTCGGGCCAGGGCGCCGTCGTCTTCACCGAAGTCGATGCCGACAACGCACGCGCGGCCGCCGACGCGCACGACCGGCTGCGCGCCGCGGGCACCGTGCTGTCGCCGCTCGCGGGCATCCCCGTGTCGATCAAGGACCTGTTCGACGTCGCGGGCCAGGTCACGCGCGCGGGGTCCCGCGTGCTCGACGGCGCGCCGGCCGCGCGCACCGATGCGGTCGCCGTCGCGCAGCTCAGGCGCGCGGGCGCGGTGCTGGTCGGCCGCACCAACATGAGCGAGTTCGCGTTCTCGGGGCTCGGGCTGAATCCGCACTTCGGCAACCCGCGCTCGCCGTACCGCCGCGACGTGCCGGGCGATGCGCGAATTTCGGGCGGCTCGTCGTCGGGCGCGGCCGCGTCGGTCGCCGACGGAATGGCCGCCGTCGCGCTCGGCACCGACACCGGCGGCTCGATCCGCATTCCGGCCGCGCTGTGCGGGCTGACGGGCTTCAAGCCGACCGCGAGCCGGATCCCGACGCAAGGCGGCGTGCCGCTGTCGACGACGCTCGACTCGTTCGGCCCGATCGGGCTGACGGTCGCGTGCTGCGCGCTCGTCGACCGGATGCTCGCGGGGCTCGAGCCGCACGTGCCGGCCGCCCGGCCGCTCGAAGGCGTACGGCTCGGCGTGCTGACGAACTACGTGACGGACGGCGTCGATGCCGACGTCGCGGCCGCGCTCGACACCGCGCTCAAGCATCTCGAAGCGGCCGGCGCGATCGTCACCGAAGTGCGCTTCCCCGCGCTCGACCGGCTGCCGGAGATCAACCGTTTCGGCTTCTCGCCGATCGAGGCGTACGCATGGCATCGACCGCTGCTCGCCAGGCATCGCGACCAGTACGACCCGCGCGTGCTGACGCGGATCCTGAAGGGCGAGCCCGCGAGCGCGGCCGACTATCTCGACCTGCTCGCCGCGCGCGCCGCGATGCTCGACGAAGCCGCGCACACGGTCTGGGCGCGCTTCGATGCGCTCGTCGCGCCGACGGTGCCCGTCGTGCCACCGCGCATCGCCGACCTCGAAACGGACGACGACGCGTTCACGCGCACCAACGCGCTGCTCCTGCGCAACCCGAGCGCGTTCAACTTCCTCGATGCGTGCGGGCTGTCGCTGCCGTGCCACGCGCGCGACGCGGCGCCGGTCGGCCTGATGCTCGCGGCGGCGCCGCATCGCGACGACGCGCTGCTGGCGATCGGCCAATCGGTCGAGGCCGTGTTGAACACGATTCGCTGACCGCCGGTCAGCCGCCGGCGGGCAACGCGCGCGGTGCGGCAGGTTGCCGCACGCGCGCTGTCAGTTTCGTGCCAGACCGTTCGCGCTAAAATCGCGCGATTGTTTTCCGGACCGACCGACGAGGAACCCCGCCGACATGAACGACTACACGCTTGCACTACGCCGCGAACGCCACCTGCTGATGCTGCTCGGATGGGTGTGCATCGCGCTGCTGGCCGGTGCGCTGTACCTGCAGTACGTGAAGAACGAAGACCCGTGCCCGCTGTGCATCATCCAGCGCTACTTCTTCTGCGCGATCGGGATCTTCGCGTTCCTGGCCGCCGGGATCCGCAACTGGCGCGGCGTCTGGGTGCTCGAGCTGCTGATCGCGATCGCCGCGGCCGGCGGTGTCGGCACGGCCGCGCGGCACCTGTCGATTCAGATGAATCCGGGCTTCAGTTGCGGCTTCGACACGCTGCAGCCGATCGTCGACAGCCTGCCGCCCGCGCAGTGGTTCCCCGGCATGTTCAAGGTCGCCGGGCTGTGCGAGACCGTCTACCCGCCGATCTTGGGCATCCTGCTGCCCGGCTGGGCGCTGATCGGCTTCGCCGCGATCCTGATCGCGGTCGTCGCGAGCCTCTGGCGCCATCGCCGCAAGCTCGCGGGCTGACCGAGCCCGCGTTGCCGGCCGACAGCATGCGCGGCCGGACCGAATGGGGCGCGCGCCGCCGGCGAGTCGCCACCGGGCGCCGGCCGATGCGTGCGCCGGCCCCGCCCCGTCGTCGCGCGTAAACACCTACCCCGCCGCCGCCCGGATGTCCGGGCCGGCGGCGCGTCGCGCGATCGCCGCGCCTCGCCCCGTCACACGTGCGTTTCGGCCCGATGCGCATGCATCGGCACCCCGATCCGGCGCGGCGGGCCTATGATCGACATGATCGCCGCCTGATACCCCGGATCACCGCCCGGCCATGTTCCCGCCGCGTGGCGATGCTATCTTCGGGGCTGGATGGCGATCTACGTGCGCGAGGCCAGGCGGTCCCACCGCTGCCTGCGTAACGCGCGCCCGATCCGCAATGTCGACTGGATTCATCATGACAACGCAAACCATCCGCATCCGTCACCCTCATGGCGTCCGCGCGTCCGGCGGCGCCGTTCGCGCACGCCGGTCCGCGGCCCCCGCATGGCATCAGCCGTGCCGCCGGCCTGCCCCGCTCCCGTCCGTCCTCGCCACCACGCCCGCCAGCCCGCGCAGCGCGTCGTGCCGCGTCGTCCCGAACGGAGCGTGCTGATGGAAGCCTGGCTCGGCGATCTGCAGCAACTGCTCGCGCACGGCGAAGCGGCCGTGCTCGTGACGGTCGCGCACACCGACGGCTCCGCGCCGCGCGAAGCCGGCACCAAGATGCTCGTCACGCGCGACACGGCCCGCCATACGATCGGCGGCGGTCATCTGGAATGGAAGGCGATCGAGATCGCGCGGCACCTGCTGAAGGACGGCGCGCACGTGCCGCACGCACGCCGGCTCGAGCGGCTCGCGCTCGGCCCGAGCCTCGGCCAGTGCTGCGGCGGCGCCGTGGTGCTCGCGTTCGAACGGCTCGACGTCGGCGACCTCGGCTGGATCATGTCGCTCGCCAAGCGCGTCGCGGCCGGCGCCGCGACCGTGCGTAGCGTATCATTCGGCCCCTCGCCGGGCGCGCCGTTGCTGAGCGAGCCCGAATCGGAAGCCGCGCGGGCCGACTGCCTGCTGTGGGAAACCGGCGGCGTGTCGCTGATGACCGAAACGATCGCGCCGTATGCGTTCCCCGTCGTGCTGTTCGGCGCGGGGCACATCGGCACCGCGCTCGTGAAGGTGCTGGCGACGCTGCCGTGCCACGTACGCTGGATCGACGGGGCCGACGCCGCGTTCCCGCCGGCCGACGCGCTCGCCGGCATCGGCAACGTCACGATCGACGCGACTGCTTCCCCGGCGGACGCGGTCGACGCGGCGCCGCCGCGGTCCTACTTCGTCGTGATGACGCACGACCACGCACTCGATTTCGTGCTGGCCGAGCGCATCCTGCGACGCGGCGACTATGCGTACTTCGGGATGACCGGCTCGCGCACGAAACGCATGCAGTTCGATCACCGGCTCGCGGCGATCGGCATCGACCCGGCCCAGGTCGCGCGGATGCGCTGCCCGATCGGTGTCGAAGGCATCGTCGACAAGGCGCCCGAAGTGATCGCGATCTCGGTGGCCGCGCAGTTGCTGCAGGCCGTCGAGGCGAATGCGGCCGCGCAAGCTTCCCCTACCTACTGACCGACCAAGAACGACGCCATGACCCCGACATTCAAGGACAAGATTGCCCGCGCGCCGAAAGCGGAGCTGCACATCCATATCGAAGGCTCGCTCGAGCCCGAACTGATCTTCGCGCTCGCGCAGCGCAACGGCGTGAAGCTCGCGTACGATTCGATCGATGCGCTGCGCGCCGCGTACGCGTTCACCGACCTGCAGTCGTTCCTCGACATCTACTACGCCGGCGCGAGCGTGCTGCTCACCGAGCAGGATTTCCACGACATGACGGCCGCGTACTGCGAGCGCGCGCTCGCCGACAACGTCGTCCATACCGAGCTGTTCTTCGACCCGCAGACACACACCGAGCGCGGCGTGCCGATCGAGACGGTCGTCGCGGGCATCGAGCGCGCACTCGCCGATGCCGAGCGACGCGGGCTGTCGAGCAAGCTGATCCTGTGCTTCCTGCGCCACCTGTCCGAAGCGGACGCGCTCGCGACGTTCGAATCCGCGTTGCCGCTGTTCGAGCGCTATCGCCATCGGCTGATCGGCGTCGGCCTCGATTCGTCCGAGCTCGGCCATCCGCCGGCGAAGTTCGCGCGCGTGTTCGACAAGGCGCGCGCGCTCGGGCTGAAGCTCGTCGCGCATGCGGGCGAGGAAGGTCCGCCCGCGTACATCTACGAAGCGCTCGACGTGCTGAAGGTCGACCGGATCGACCACGGCGTGCGCAGCATCGAGGATGCGGCACTCGTCGAGCGTCTCGCGAAAACGCGCACGGCACTCACCGTCTGCCCGCTGTCGAACCTGAAGTTGTGCGTGTTCGACGACATGACGAAGCACACGCTGAAGGCACTGCTCGACCGCGGCGTGGCGGTGACGATCAACTCCGACGATCCGGCCTATTTCGGCGGCTACGTCAACGAAAACTACTTCGCGACGGCCGAAGGGCTGCAACTCACGGATGCCGAAGTCCATGCGGTGATCCGCAACGGCTTCGAGGCGTCGTTCATCGAACCGGCGCAGCGCGACGCACTGTACGCGCGCCTCGACGCGTACTGGCAGGCCGCGTGACGGCCCGCATCGAGGCCCGCTAGACAGATGAAACACGGCAACGGCATCCGCTTCGCGTTTCCCCGTTCGGCCTCGCGCCGGGCCGGCCGCCTGCGTGCTCGCGAAGCGGCGGCGCGGCGCGTCATCGCCCGTATGCGCGCTCCGTCGTGGCTTGCCGTACCGTTCGCTGCCGCACCGGTTGCGCGCGCGACGGCCGCGCGGTGCGCGGGCAACCACGCGCTGGCGGCTTCGGCCGCCACGTTCGTCCGCGCCATCGCCGCCGGTCGTGCCGCACGCAGCATGCCGCCGCTCGCGCAGCACCGCGCCGCCCCCGTGCGGCGTCGACCGTTTTCTTCTGTTCGCCTTACCTTGATGCAGGACCCTTCGTCATGACGCAAACCGCTTTCCGTTCCCAACTGCTGACCTTCAACGGCGACCCGGCGCAATCGAGCCAGGCCGCGAACTACGAGACCGACGGGCTCCTGATCGTCGACGACGGCAAGGTCGTCGCGGCCGGCCCGTATGCGCCGCTCGCGGCGACGCTCGCGCGCGATGCGGCGGTCCACGACCTGCGGGACAAGCTGATCGTGCCCGGCTTCATCGACACGCACATCCACTATCCGCAGACGGACATGATCGCGTCGCCGGCGCCGGGCCTGTTGCCGTGGCTCGACAAGTACACGTTCCCGACCGAGCGCCGGTTCGGCGACCCCGAGCATGCGCGCGAAGTCGCCGACTTCTTCGTCGACGAACTGCTCGCGTGCGGCACCACGAGCGCGCTCGTCTACTGCACGGTGCACAAGCAGTCGGCCGACGCACTGTTCGCGGCGAGCGACGCGCGCGACCTGCGGATGATCGCGGGCAAGGTGCTGATGGATCGCAACTGCCCCGAATTCCTGCGCGACACCGCGCAGTCGGGCTACGACGACAGCGCCGAGCTGATCGGCCGCTGGCACGGCAAGGGCCGCCAGATGTACGCGCTCACGCCGCGCTTCGCGCCGACGTCGACCGAGGCGCAGCTCGAGGCGTGCGGCGAACTCGCGCGCCGCCATCCGGACGTGTTCGTGCAAAGCCACGTCGCGGAAAACGTCGACGAGGTGAAGTGGGCGGCCGAGCTGTTCCCCGGCCACCGCAGCTATCTCGACATCTACGACCGCTACGGGCTGCTGCGTCCGCGCGCGGTGTACGGCCATTGCATCCACCTCGACGACGAGGATCGCCGCCGGATGGCCGAGACGCGCACCGTCGTCGCGCACTGCCCGACGTCGAACTTCTTCCTCGGCAGCGGCCTGTTCGATTTCGACAAGGCCGGCGAATACGACGTGCCCGTCACGCTCGCGACCGACGTCGGCGGCGGTACCTCGTTCTCGATGCTGCAGACGATGAACGAGGCGCACAAGGTCGCGCGGCTGTCGGGCCACCACCTGAGCGCCACGCGGATGTTCTGGCTCGCGACGGCCGGCGCCGCGCAGGCGCTCGACCTCGCCGACACGGTCGGCACGCTCGCGCCGCGCACCGAGGCCGACTTCGTCGTGCTCGATCCGCAGGCGACGCCGCTGCTCGCGCGCCGCACGAAGCGCGCGGATTCGCTCGAGGAACTGCTGTTCGCGTTCGCGCTGCTCGGCGACGACCGCGCGGTGTACCGCACCTATGCGGCCGGCAAACTCGTGCACGAGCGCGGCGCCGCGCGCGGCCCGGCCGCCGCGTAGCGACCCGCGCCGCGCTCCGGCATGCGCGGCCGCTTCGCCGTCGTCATGCCGGCAGTCGAATGCGGTGCGGCGCGCCGCACCGCGGCCCGGCCGCTTTCCGGCGCGCGATGCGCCGTGCTAGAATTCGCCGCTCATTGGGGAGTAGCCGCTCCGCCCGATGTCCCGCGCCCCCGGCGCGCATCGTGACGGAGGCGTCCGTCAACAGACTTGGCCGTTCGGCCATGGCGGGCGCAGCCACGTTGGCCTGGCGAGACCGATGGTTCACTGCGCACCGCATCAGGGCCCGGCGCGCGGTGGATCGTCGCTCGCATGCACAACATCGGCCCGTGGAACCCCATACGTGTCTCAAGCCTTCCTGATCTCCACCGGCGCCGTCGCCCTCGCTGAAATCGGCGACAAGACCCAACTGCTTTCCCTCGTTCTGGCCGCGCGCTATCGCAAGCCGGTGCCGATCGTTCTCGGCGTACTCGTCGCGACGCTCGTCAACCACGGTTTCGCCGGTGCGTTCGGCGAATGGCTGGGCGTGCTCGTCACGCCGTCGATCATGCGCTGGGCGCTCGCGTTCTCGTTCATCGCGATGGGCTTGTGGATCCTGGTGCCGGACAAGCTCGACGAGGACGAAGCCCATGCGACCCGCTCGCGGCTCGGCGTGTTCGGCGCGACGCTGGTGGCGTTCTTCCTCGCGGAAATGGGCGACAAGACGCAGATCGCGACCGTCGCGCTGGCCGCGCGCTTCCAGGATTACATCGGCGTCGTGGCCGGCACGACGTTCGGGATGATGCTCGCCAATGTGCCGGCGATCCTGCTCGGCGACCGCTTCGCGCACAGCCTGCCGACGAAGCTCGTGCACGGGATCGCGGCCGTGCTGTTCGTCGTGCTCGGCGCGCTGGCGCTGTTCGGCATCGGAATCTGAAAGGAATCGGGCCGGCGCGGCCGGGCGGCCGCGCCGACGCGGATACCGCGCTACTTTGCGACGGCCGCGCCCGAGGCCGGCGCCGCCGGCACCGCGCGCTCGTTGGCGGCCGGCGCCGCCGGCCCGCCCCGCTTGTCGACCGGCAGCCGGACCGTGCGGACCGCACCGTTCGACAACGGAAAATCGGCGAGCGCGCTGCGCGCGAGGAACGGCATCGCGTACAGCAGCGTGCCGTTGTCGCCGGTCGTGCGCGCGGTCACGTTGTAGACCTCCTTGCCCGTCGCGCGCTCGGTGATACGGATGCCGAGCACGTAGTCGAAGACCTGGTACGTCTGCGCGACGTAGCCGGCCGGCATCGGCCCCCAGGGCCCCCACGGGCCCCAGGGGCTCCACGGACCGCCTCGCCAGTACGGCCCCGGCCCCATGAACCACGGGTCATAGTAGACCGGCTGCGGCACCGTCACGAGATCGCTGCCGACCGAATAGGTCAGCCCGACCAGATAGCGTGCCTGCGACTGCGGCACCTGCCGGAACGCATACGCGGACAGCTCGTTCGCGACGATCGGCTCGTAGGTCGACTGCTCGATGCTGTTCTTCTGCGCGTCCGTGCGCGTGAACGCATAGGTGCGGGTCGCGTCGCTGCCGCTCCAGTCGGAGAAGGCCGTGACCCGGGTGGTCACGTAGCTGGTGCAGCCGGTCAGCAGCGCGACGCACAGCACCGCCGCCCAGCCCGCACCGCGAAAAATCCATTCGCGTTTCATGTTGATCCTCGTCGATCCGTCACCCGTTCGTCGCACCGCGCGAACGACAACGGGATGTCGATAATACGCGGACTGCCGGAAGCGGTAAAAAGTTCGCCCGACACGCCGCCGCAAGCCTTTGTACAATGACCCGGTTCGCCTGGCCCGCGCGACGGGCCCGTCCCCCACTCCACCGATCTCGACGACCATGTCCGACAACGCCTCCTCCACCGTGATCCGCCGCGCCGACTACACGCCGCCGGCCTTCCTCATCGATTCCGTCGCACTCGAATTCGATCTCGCGCCGGCCCGCACGATCGTCAGGAATACGATGCGCGTGCGCCGCAATCCGGATGCCGCGCCCGCGCCGCACCTGGAGCTGATGGGCGAGGCGCTCGAATTCCTCGACGCGCGGCTGGATGGCGCGCCGCACGGCGCGGTGCGCGCGCACGAACACGGGTTGACGGTCGAGAACGTGCCCGAAGCCTTCGAGCTGACGCTCGAAAGCGCGTGCGCGCCCGACCAGAATACGACGCTGTCCGGCCTCTACGTGTCGAGCGGCAACTTCTTCACGCAGTGCGAAGCCGAGGGCTTTCGCCGCATCACCTACTTCCTCGACCGCCCCGACGTGATGGCGTCGTACACCGTCACGCTGCGCGCCGACAAGGCCGCATACCCGGTGCTGCTGTCGAACGGCAACCTCGTCGATTCGGGCGACCTGCCCGACGGCCGCCACTTCGCGAAGTGGGAAGACCCGTTCCGCAAGCCGAGCTACCTGTTCGCGCTCGTCGCCGGCAAGCTCGTCGCGATCGAGGAGAAGATCACGACCGGCTCCGGCAAGGACAAGCTGCTGCAGGTGTGGGTCGAGCCGGCCGACCTCGACAAGACGCGTCACGCGATGGATTCGCTGATCCACTCGATCCGCTGGGACGAGAAGCGCTTCGGCCTCGAGCTCGATCTCGACCGCTTCATGATCGTCGCGGTCGGCGACTTCAACATGGGCGCGATGGAGAACAAGGGGCTCAACATCTTCAACACGAAGTACGTGCTCGCGAACCCCGAGACCGCCACCGACACCGATTTCGCGAACATCGAGTCGGTGGTCGGCCACGAGTACTTCCACAACTGGACCGGCAACCGCGTGACCTGCCGCGACTGGTTCCAGTTGAGCCTGAAGGAAGGGCTGACGGTGTTCCGCGACCAGGAATTCTCGGCCGACATGGCCGCGGGCGACGACGTCGAATCGGCGGCTCGCGCGGTCAAGCGCATCGAGGACGTGCGCGTGCTGCGTCAACTGCAGTTCGCCGAGGACGCCGGCCCGATGGCGCACCCGGTGCGCCCGGAGAGCTACGTCGAGATCAACAACTTCTACACGATGACGGTCTACGAGAAGGGCTCGGAAGTCGTGCGGATGTACCAGACGCTATTCGGCCGCGACGGCTTCCGCAAGGGGATGGATCTCTACTTCAAGCGCCACGACGGCCACGCGGTGACCTGCGACGACTTCCGCCACGCGATGGCCGACGCGAACGGGCGCGACCTCGCGCAGTTCGAGCGCTGGTACAGCCAGGCCGGCACGCCGCGCGTGTCGGTGCGCACCGCGTACGACGCGGCCGCGCGCCGCTATACGGTCACCCTCGCGCAAGGCTACGGCGACGCGTCGCCGGCCGCGCGCGAAACGCAGCAGGGCCCGCTGCTGATCCCGTTCGCGATCGGCCTGATCGGCCGCGACGGCCGCGACCTGCCGCTGCGTCTGGACGGCGAGGCCGCCGCATCGGGCACGACGCGCGTGCTCGAGTTCACCGACACCGAGCAGACCTTCGCGTTCGTCGACGTGCCGGAAGCGCCGCTGCCGTCGCTGCTGCGCAACTTCTCCGCGCCGGTGATCGTCGAGTACGACTACAGCGACGACGATCTCGCGTTCCTGCTCGCGCACGACAGCGATCCGTTCAACCGCTGGGAAGCCGGCCAGCGCCTCGCGACGCGCGCGCTGCTGACGCTCGCCGCGCGTGCCGCGGCCGACGCGCCGCTCGCGCTCGGCGAGAACTTCGTCGCCGCGTTCCGCCGCGTGCTGACCGACGAAAGCCTGTCGCCGGCGTTCCGCGAACTCGCGCTCACGCTGCCGTCGGAAACCTACCTCGCCGACCAGATGGCCGAGGCCGACCCGGCCGCCGTGCATCGCGCGCGCCAGTTCGTGCGCCGGCAGCTCGCAACCGCGCTGCGCGCCGACTGGCTCGCCGCATACGAGCAGCACCAGACGCCGGGCGCCTATGAGCCGACGCCGGAAGCGTCGGGCCGCCGCGCGCTGAAGAACCTCGCGCTCGCGTATCTCGCCGAGCTCGACGATCCGGCCGATGCCGTACGCCTCGCCACGGCCCAGTACGACGCGGCGAACAACATGACCGATCGCGCGGCCGCGCTCGGCGCGCTGCTGTCGGCGTCCGCCGCAGGGGCGAACGGGCCGGCCGAGCATGCGCTCGACGACTTCTACCGTCGCTTCGAAAAGGAAGCGCTCGTGATCGACAAGTGGTTCGCGATGCAGGCGGCCCAACGCGGTACGCCCGCGCAGCCGACGCTCGCGAAGGTACGCAAGCTGCTCGGGCACCCCGCGTTCAACCTGAAGAACCCGAACCGCGCGCGCTCGCTGATCTTCAGCTTCTGCGCGGCGAACCCCGCGCAATTCCACGCGGCCGACGGGTCGGGCTACGCGTTCTGGGCCGAACAGGTGCTCGCGCTCGACGCGATCAACCCGCAGGTCGCGGCGCGCCTCGCGCGCTCGCTCGAACTGTGGCGCCGCTTCACGCCGGCGCTGCGCGACCGGATGCGCGAAGCGCTCGAGCAGGTCGCCGCCGGCGCGAAATCGCGCGACGTGCGCGAGATCGTCGAGAAGGCGCTCGCGTAAGTCACGCGATCGCCCGCTGTCGCGTCCGCGCGATCGGGCCGGTGCCGCCTCACGCGGCGCCGGCTTTTTCATTGCGCGGGCGCGGCTGAAACCGCTCGCGATCGCGGGGTCGGACCGCCCGGCCGGCCGCGGCTGCGATGAACGCCCCCGCCCGCCGGCGTCGCCCGATACCGGGCCGATTCGGCGGCCCGCCCATGTAACCGGACGAAAAAAGCCGGCGGCACCGCAGGCGCGACGGGTAAAATTGCGGCCATTCAAGGATTCTTTCGCCTTTCGGAGTCTGTCATGTCCATTGCCCGCCGCACCACGCTGTCGAAGTTTCTGATCGAACAGCAACGTGAGACCAACAACCTCCCCGCCGACCTGCGCCTGTTGATCGAAGTCGTCGCCCGCGCGTGCAAGGCGATCAGCTACAACGTGTCGAAGGGCGCGCTCGGCGAAGCACTCGGCACCGCCGGCAGCGAGAACGTCCAGGGCGAGGTGCAGAAAAAGCTCGACATCCTGTCGAACGAAATCCTGCTCGACGCGAACGAATGGGGCGGCAACCTCGCCGCGATGGCGTCGGAGGAAATGGAAACGTTCTTCCCGATCCCGGCGAACTACCCGCGCGGCGAATACCTGCTCGTGTTCGACCCGCTCGACGGTTCGTCGAACATCGACGTGAACGTGTCGATCGGCACGATCTTCTCGGTGCTGCGCTGCCCGGACGGCAAGCAGGCGACCGAGGAATCGTTCCTGCAGCCCGGCACGCAGCAGGTCGCGGCCGGCTATGCCGTGTACGGCCCGCAGACGGTGTTCGTGCTGACGACCGGCAATGGCGTGAACTGCTTCACGCTCGACCGCGAAGTCGGCTCGTGGGTGCTCACGCAGAGCAACATGCAGATCCCGGCCGACACGCGCGAATACGCGATCAACGCGTCGAACGCCCGCCACTGGTACGACCCGGTCAAGCGTTACGTCGACGAGCTGAACGCCGGCAAGGACGGCCCGCGCGGCGACAACTTCAACATGCGCTGGATCGCGTCGATGGTCGCGGACGTGCATCGGATCCTGAACCGCGGCGGCATCTTCATGTACCCGGCCGACAAGCGCACGCCCGATCGTCCGGGCAAGCTGCGCCTGATGTACGAAGCGAACCCGATGGCGTTCATCGTCGAACAGGCGGGCGGCGCCGCGACGACCGGCACGCAGCGCATCATGGAAGTGCAGCCGACCGGCCTGCACCAGCGCGTGCCCGTATTCCTCGGCTCGAAGAACGAAGTCGAGCGCGTGACCGGCTATCACGACGAAGCAAAATAATTGCACTGCAGCACTGGACGGAGGCGCGAGACATCAGTACAATCGCGCCTTCGCGATGTGGCCCTAACGGGTCGCATCGCGGTGAAGTGAAAGCGGAAAGTCCGCCGGATCGAGGGTTTCGCGAAGCAGCCGCAGCAAGCTGAAAAAATTTCGCAAAACCTATTGCCAAGATCGCGGATTTGACCATATAATTTCATTTCTCTGCTGCCGGTGTAGCTCAGTTGGTAGAGCAGCGCATTCGTAATGCGAAGGTCGTAGGTTCGACTCCTATCTCCGGCACCAAGACATAAAGGTCTGACAAGCATCGCTTGTCAGACCTTTTCTCTTTTCCGGCGCCGAAATCGTGAAGCCGGTCGACGACGCCCTGCCGATCGCGTCGCGCACCACGATCCTCGCCGCGGTCGTTATCTGCGCAACCTCGCCGACACTCCCGCACGACTTCCCCACACTCGGCGGCAGCCAGCCGATCGTATCGATCACCCATCGCGGTGCGCAGCGGCTCGGCCCGCGGCAGCCATGGCCCCGACGGCCGGCTGTCCGACCTGTACGGCGCAAGCAACAGCATCGGCTATCACGTGCCCGGCCGCCGGCACGCCTCGCACATTGACGCCATGGCCGCCGCGCTCGATCGCGCTCCATCCACCTACTTCGACCAATGTCAATCAGTCAGGATACCGAATGATGACGGACGCCGAATGCGACGCCCTCTACGTCGCCGCGCGGGCCACACGATGCCCCGGATCGGTGAAGCCGATACGTCGCTCTTGCTCGCCCTTGCCTGCCCGTTTCGCACTGCTGGCGATCGACGATGCCGTGACCGTTGCGCGGCTGACAGCCGACGCTGCCGACGGACTGCCCGAGGCACCCATGCACGCCACGATGCGCCCGATCGACGAATTTTCGGCAGCGCCTCATTCCTGCAGACCGGCTTGGCCGTGCGCCACGCGCGGTGCGCGCACGAATCGAGCCGTACGCGGACAAATCGCCCTGGAAAATCTCCTTAAGGGTGCATAACATTACTTAACGATTCCGACCCGCCTATCGCGTTACATTGCGTGGGCGGTGCGGCGGCCGCAGCCGCTTTCAACCAGCTTGCGGCGCGCGACCGCCCGTGCCCGGTCATTTCGACTCAACCCAAGGAGAGGACCACCATGACTCATGGCTTGATTATGTGGCTCATCATCGGCGCGATCGCCGGCTGGCTGGCCGGCTTGCTCGTGAAGGGCGGCGGCTTCGGGCTGATCGTCGACATCATCGTCGGGATCGTCGGCGCGGTGATCGGCGGCTGGCTGGCCGGACTGCTCGGCATCAGCATCGGCAGCGGCTTCATCGGCTCGGTGATCGTCGCGGTCATCGGCGCGGTGATCCTGCTGTTCGTGATCCGCCTATTCAGGCGAGCGGCCTGACGTTTTCTCTCCACGCGCCTTTGGGCGCGTTTTCGCATCGGGCCGGCGCGCGGCGCGTTCGCCGCGCGCCACCGGCTCCGTCAACGCTTCGCGTGCCGCAAGCCGCCGTCGAGCACGTCGGCCGTCAGCAATCCGCTGGAAGCTTCACGCACACCATCGCGCCCGATCCACAGGGTGCGCGCCGGCGGGCGACGGCGTCGCAAGCCGCGGCGCGCAGCCTGCCGCGAACAGTTTCACAGCGACCACTTCAGTTCCCCATAGAACGTGCGACCCGGATACGGGTGGAACACGTAGTAGCGGCGGTCCGTCAGGTTGTCGATGCCCGCCGACGCGCTCCAGTGACGATCGAAGCGGTAGCGCGCCTTCAGATCGACGACCGTAAACGAGCTCGTGCCGCCGTAGACGTCCGGATTCACGTCGCTGTTGTCGAGCGTGTTGAACTGACGGCCCGAGTAGCGCACGCCGACGCTCGCCAGCCAGTGCTCGTCGAAGCGATACGACGCGAGCAGGTTCGCGCGCATGCGCGGAATCCGCGGAAAGCGCGAACCGACGTAGGCCGGGTTCGCGGCATCGGCGAGAATCTGCGCGTTGCTCGCCGATACGTTCGCGTCGAGGTTCAGCCCGCGCAGCCCGACGTTCTCGCCGCTGAACGCGAGTTCGACGCCGCGTACGCGCACGCGGTCGACGTTCGAGACGTTGGTGACGGTGGTCGCACCCGCCACCGTCGTCTGGCTGTAGATCGAATCGCGCAGGTCGCTCTGGAACACGCTGGCGCGCACGACGCCGACGCCCACGTCGCGTTCGGCCGTGAAATCCCAGTCGATCGCCTTTTCCGGCCGCAGGTTCGGGTTGTTGTTGACGATCGCGTTATTCGAAATCGTGCCCTGGAACAGCTCGCCGACCGTCGGAAACCGCGTGCCGGTCGCGAACGACAGCCGGAAGCGCCAGACCTCCGTCGCGTCCCATTGCAGCGCGACTTTCGGCGACAGCGCGTTCGCGCTACGGTCCGCATAGCCGAGCGTGCCGTTCGCATTGCCGAGCGCGCCGCCATACGCGTCCCAGCGCTCGTAGCGCAGCCCGAGCGTCGCGAGCCAGCCCGGCGCGAAGCGCCACGCGTCCTGCCCGAACAGCGCCTGCGTGCGCGTATCGCCGCGATAGACGCTCGCGAGCGACGTGGTCGGCCCGGCCAGCCAGTCGGCCGTGTTGTACGTGGCGTTGCGCAGGAAGTAGTTGTCGTAGTGATAGCCGAACGTGAACGTATGGCCTTTCACTTCCGGCGCCTCGGCCTTCAGGTCGAGCGTGCGCCAGCCGGTGCCGTCGCCCTCGAACAGCGTACCCGCCCCGCCCTGCACGGTCGAGGCCGCGCGCAGCACGTCGCGCGAGACGTCGTACGCGGACACGACGCCCGACAGCCGCCAGCCGGAATCGAGCCGGCCGTTCAACCCGAGCGCGTACAGCCAGTTCTCCTGGTCGCCGCGCTGCGGCGCGAACGCGTTCGGCGCGACAGTCATGTTCTGGCCGCCGATCGACACGTTGCCGCCGTAGACCGGCTCGCCCGTCGCGTCGCGCAGGAAGGTCTCGCCGTGCTGCCGGTAATGGTTCTCCCAATGCCCGAGCGTCAACGTCGCATCGACGTGATCGGAAAACGCATAGCCCATCCGCACCGTCTCGTTGAGCTGCTCGGTTCGCTCGATCGTCTGCGCGCCGACGAGGGTCCGCCGCTTGCCGTTGGGTCCGATGTCGGTCGCCGCGCCCGCCACCGGGACGGCGGCGCCCAGCTTCGGGTTGTAGGCGGAATTGGGGCTCGCATACTGCATCGGCTGGCCGTCGTTTTCCAGCCGGTCGAGCGACAGCGCGAACCAGAACCGGCCGACGCGGTTCGCGATCCGCGCGGTCTGGTGGTTGCCGCCGAAGCTGTCCGCGAATCCGTAGCCGTCGTGGTAACGCTGCGTGAAGAACTGCGTCGACAGCGACGCCTCGAGCTGTTCCGGGCGGCGCGTGGTGAGCAGCACGGTCGAGCCGATCGAGTTGCCCGGATACAGTGCGGAAAAAGGGCCATAGAGCACGTCGACGCGCGCGATGTCGTCGGGCGGAATCAGCGACCAGCGCGGCGGGTACGCATAGCTCGAACCGAGCAGGTTCGACAGCAGCACGCCGTCGGCATAGACGAGCCCGCGCGCGCTCTGCAGTTCATTGAAGTCGCGGCCTGCGAATACGCTATTGCGGTCGCCGATGTAGCGCTTGCGAACCATCAGGTTCGGCGCGTACTTCAGCGCGTCCTCGGTGGTGACGTTGGTGTGCGCATCGATCTGCTCGCGGGTGATCGACGTGACGACGGCCGGCGTATCCGGGTCGACGGGTTGCCGCTGCGCGGTCACGCTGACGGCGGACAGCGTCTCGCCGGCCGGCGCGGCCGGTGCAGCGACACCGGCGGAAGCCGGCGCGGTGGCGGCAGGACGATCGGCGTGACCGCCGCGGGCGGCCTCGGCACGTGCATCGTCGGCTGAAGCCGCGTAAGCGGCCGGCCATGCAAAAGCGGCCGCGCATGCGAGCGCGAGCTGGCCGCGCGACGGCCGCGCGGCAAAGGGAGACGACATGAGGGAGTTCCTGAAACGTGATCGGACGCCGCCGGACACCGGGGCGCGAATCGCGCACGAACGACGCGACGCGCGGGCCGGGGCCGCGGGCGGCTCGCACGCCACCAGGGCGCGCGGACGACATCAATCAGACCGGAACGTTTTCAGGCGGGGCGCGCGGCTGCGCGAGACGGATGCCCTTGCAGCGCACGTCGGGGACGAGCGGCGCGGCCACCCGATACGCGAACGTGCGCACGAAGCCCGGCATCGCGGGCGGGCTCGCGCCCAGCGCGACGTTCGCCGCGAAGCCGGGGCAGTACACGCAATGCGGGACGCCGGCATGGTCGAACGACGACGTGTCGCCGTCGTCGCCCGTTTGCGCGAGCACGACCTGACGCGCGCCCGCTGCACTGCACAACTCGAGCGTGAGCGTGCCGGAGCCGTTCGACGCAACACGCGCGTAGCCGACGACGGGCGACAGTACGTTCAGTACCAGCGCCAGCCATACGAGGCCGATCCATCGCGTCGTTCGTCTCATCGCGGTCCAGGAAAAAGTGCGCGCAAGTATAGCAAGCGGCCCCACCGTTGCCGATCGCGCGATTGCCATACCGGGCATCGCACCGCGCGTCGGAGCGCATGTGCCGTTAATACAACAGAGACAAAATCTAACGATTCGACGCTGGCATAAATCCGAGCGCGAGGTTGATAATCATTGAACCTGCTGGAGAAACGATCATGGACGAAAGACCAACTCGCATGCCACCGCCCGAGCAAGTGATGAGCCCGGATCCGGAACCCGTCGGCGTGGAATTCCTCGCCGAGTTGCCCGAGCACGTTCGGGCATTCTTCGACGAGCAGCACAAGCTGTACTCGCCGAAGTGAACGTCAGTTCGGTTCTGTAACCGCCACGTGTCGATCATCGCTATCGTGCGGTTCATCCGTGCGCCTCGCGCGCCATTCGCCTCGCACCCGGGCCGCAACAGCCTGACGGTGCCGGATCGGCTCGCCTGCTGATTCTGCTGTCGCGACGCTACGCCGCGCGACTGTCTTCGTCTATCCTTCTGGTTTTCCACGTCCGGCCCGCCCGGCTCTCCCGATCGTTCCGATGAAGCAAGCCATTCGTGCCAGCCTCGCTGTCGCCGCGCTCGGCGTCGCCCTCTTCTCCCCGCATACCGCCCGCGCAGACGGCGACGACACCGCCCTCACCAACATCGTCGCGCTCGCGTCGCAGCGGCTCGCGCTCGCCGAACCGGTCGCACGATGGAAATGGGCGAATCACAAGGCCATCGAGGACCAGCCGCGCGAAGCGGCGCTGCTCGCCGCGGTCGAAAAACGAGCCGTCCAGGCCGGCGTCGATCCCGCGTTTGCCCGAACCTTCTTCGAGGATCAGATCACGGCGAGCAAGGACGTGCAGAACGCACTGTTCGCGACTTGGCGCACGACGCGGCCGCCGGAAGGCACGCCGCCCGACCTCGCGACCAGCACGCGGCCGGCACTCGACCGGCTGACGCAGAAAATGCTCGCCGGTCTCGCACAGGTCGCCCCGCTGCGCGAGGCACCCGATTGCCAGGCGCGGCTCGCGCGCAGCATCGCGAACTGGAAGACGCTCACGCGTTACGATTCGAGGCAGACGCAGGCCCTCGATACCGCGCTGTCACACGTGTGCGCCGCCGGCGGGGCCAGCGCGATCGGCTGACGCAGGCGGGGCCACGAACGCGGGCCGCCGCGCTCAATCTGCCGGCATGAGCGCCGCGAGCGGAATCATCTGCAGGCCGCGCGCGAGATGCGTCTGCAGCAGGCGATGGGTGAAGGGTTCGAACGCCCCGCCCGCCGCGTCGGCCACGAGCCGCGCGGCCGCATCGAGCGATTCCGCCGAACCGAGATAGCACCAGCCGTCGATCACGTGAAACAGGCGGCGCTCGCCGTTCGCCTCGAACGCGACGGCGCCGTCGAACGGCCAGGGCGCACCGCCCGCGCGAGCGGCATCGGCTGCGGGGCGCCGGTTATACGACGGACGCAACCGCGCGATCCATTGCGCTTCGGCAAGCATCGCCCCGAGCTCGTTGCCGGTCTCGCGCCACTCGACGCGCCGCACCTGCTGCGCCAGCCGCATTTCCTTCGACGACCGGCGCTCGCCGGTCAGCAGCGCGCGCAGCCGCTGCCGCACGCGCACGCTGCGGCCGACATACAGCGCTTCGTCGCGCTCGCCGAACAGCGCATACGCGCCGCACCCTGCCGGCGCGGTATCCAGCCATGCCTCGGTCAGGTCGCCACCCAGACGGAAGTGGCGCGTCGTCCGCGCGATCTGGTCGCGCAGCCGCTCAAGCGGCACGATGTCGTGCAGTTGGCGCCAGAACTGCCAGAGGAGGTCGGCATCGGCCAGCGCCCTGTGGCGCGCGGCCGGCACGAGCCCATGCCGCTCGATCAACGCATCGAGCCCGTGCCGCGATTCGCGCGGAAACAGCGCGCGCGACAGCCGTACGGTACAGAGCACATCGGGATTGAAGGCGAGCCCGGCTCGCTCGAATTCGGCGCGCAGGAAGCCGCGATCGAAGCTCGCGTTGTGCGCGACGAACAGCTTGCCGTCGAGCCGCTCGAACAGCGCCGGCGCGAGCGACGCGAACGTCGGCGCATCGCGCACCATCGCGTCCGAGATGCCCGTCAGTTGCTGGATGAACGGCGGAATCGCCTGCCCCGGATTGACGAGGCTCGACCACGTCGACACGCCGAGCGGCCCGATTTCGACCACGCCGATTTCGGTGATGCGATGGTCGGCGGACGAGCCGCCGGTGGTTTCAAGGTCGACGAAGACTAGCGGCTGTTCGCTGGCGGGATCGGGCGGACGGGAATCGGACATGAAAAGACTGGGAAACGGTGCTTTCGTGAGTATGCACCGGCATGCGTACTCGCGGCCAGCCCGAGCCGGCATGCTCCGTCCCCGGAAAACAAAAAGCCCCCGCGATGCGGGGGCCGGACGTGATCGGCAATGCGAGGCGCGTCAGACCGCCTGGATATTCGCTGCCTGCTTGCCTTTCGGCCCGACTTTGACGTCGAACGAAACACGCTGGTTTTCCTTCAGCGTCTTGAAGCCGTTCATCTGGATTTCGGAAAAGTGCGCAAACAAATCTTCACCGCCATTGTCCGACGTAATAAACCCAAAACCTTTAGCATCGTTAAACCATTTCACGATACCGGTATCCATGTCTGCGTTCCCCACTCGATAAGATCAAAAAAGCTATTTTTATAGCCGTTACCCGAAATCCCGAAACATTGCGCCGGCATCCGTACCGGCGCGCCGCCCGAGGACGGAGTGCTGACTTTATAAATTGGACAATCCGGGTGCGTCAAGAAAATTTTTGACGTGTGCTTTATCGAAAAGATGCTAATACCGCTGGAATCGGTACACCATCATCCTTGATTAATTGATTCGCATCAAAAACCTGTCAACATTACCGGGATCGGATCCTCGATAATCATCGGGCGCGAAATTTCTACCGGGGACAAATCGACCCGGTAAAATCCTCGGGTTTTTTCCGGGTTGCGGAAATGCGGAGACATTGCGATCCTGAAGCAACGCCGAAAGGAAGGAGAGGGTCATGTGGCTGGACGGAATCAAGCGCTTCGCGAGCCGGCTCGGGCGCGTACGTCGCAAGTCCCGCGCCCTGGCCGAGTCCGCGCGCGAAGCGCCGTGCGACGCCGAATTCGATATGACGTGGCACGGCGATCACTGGCAGAACCTGCTCGCATCGCCTCTGGATGCCCGTCACTACGTGATGGAAGACTGGACCTACACGCCGCTGCCGGTCGAAGCAGAAGATGCCGCGCCTGCGGGCAAGCGCAAGCGCCGCTCGTACACGCGGTAGCGCGCCGGGCAGCGGGGCAAAAAAAAGCGCGACTGGGAAGTCGCGCCGACAAAGGTTTGGAGATCTTTTCCGTCAACGAAAAAGTCTGCTTCGGAAAGCAGAGATCGCAGTATAGCGAGAGAACCACCTTTCATTATCCATGCTCCACACAAACCTCTATTGCCGATGTGTCAATAATCGCGCTATAGAAGCCCCCGCTCGCCGCTGACCGTCTGTCGCGACCGCGCAACGCCCGTTACGTCGTCCCTATTGCTGGCTCCTTTCGCTGCACCGCCGCAAGTCCTTGCGTGACAAGCGTTCGCGCGCGCCCGTCGATTTTTGCGGATTCCAAAATACATTATTTCTTAAAGCGCCAGCCGCCCTCGCTCGGCGCCCTTCATACACTGAAGGTGGCTTTCTGACGATCGCACGGCCGCGCCGCCGGAGCGACTACGGCGTCAGGCGAACACGGCCGGTCCGCCGCAGGTTCGATCGACATCCTGTTTGGAGACAGATCCATGAAAAAGACCTTGATCGTCGCCGCGTTGTCGGGTGTATTCGTCACCGCAGCCCATGCGCAAAGCAGCGTGACGCTGTACGGCCTGATCGACGCAGGCATCACCTACACGAACAATCAGCATGGCCACAGCGCCTGGCAGGAAACGAGCGGTTCGATCAACGGCAGCCGATGGGGCTTGCGCGGCACCGAGGATCTCGGCGGCGGCCTGAAAGCCATCTTCACGCTGGAAAACGGTTTCGGCATCAACAACGGCACGCTCAAGCAGAACGGCCGCGAATTCGGCCGGCAGGCGTTCGTGGGCCTCGCGCACACCACCTACGGCTCGCTGACGCTGGGCCGTCAATACGACAGCGTGGTCGACTATCTCGGGCCGCTGTCGCTGACCGGTACCCAGTATGGCGGCACCCAGTTCGCCCACCCGTTCGACAACGACAACCTGAACAACTCGTTCCGGATCAACAACTCGGTCAAGTACCAGAGCGCCAACTACGGCGGCCTCAAGTTCGGTGCGTTGTACGGGTTCTCGAATTCGTCGGCGTTCGCGAACAACCGCGCGTATAGCGGCGGCGTGTCGTACAGCTACCTCGGCTTCAATTTCGCCGCGGCCTACCTGCAGTTGAACAGCGACGTCAACGCGCTCGCGCAGGCCGCCTCCGATCCGGGTGCGGTCACCGGCGACTGGACCTTCGCGTCGCGCGTGCAGCGTACCTGGGGCGCCGGCCTGAATTACGGGTTCGGCCCGGCGACGGTCGGCTTCGTGTTCACGCAGACGCGCCTTAGCGGCCTGCGCGCGATCAGCGCCGGCCAATCGGGCGTGACGGGCGGCATCACGGGCCTTGGCGACAGCGGCCGCTTCAGCAACTACGAGGTCAACGGCCGCTACGCGCTGACGCCGGCCCTGTCGCTCGCCGGCTCCTACACGTATACGCAGGGCCGCCTGTCCGGCGACAAGCCGACCTGGCACCAGTTCAATCTGCAGGCCGACTACGCGCTGTCGAAGCGCACCGACGTGTACCTGCAGGGCGAGTTCCAGAAGGTCAACAGCGACGGACTCGACCTCGGCGCCAACATCAACGGGCTGGGCGCCGCATCGTCGACCAACAAGCAGATCGCGGTCACGGCCGGCTTGCGCCATCGCTTCTGAGCGACCGGCACATTCGCCGTACGCGGAAAGACGAAGCGCCCCGACGGGGCGCTTTTGCTTTGCCGCGTCGCGCCGGCCGACGCTCAGGCGTCGCCGCGCGCCGGATACCGGACGTCGAGTATGTCGATCGGCTGAGGGCCGGCCGGCGTCATCAGCGTGACGGTATCGCCGATCTTCGCCTTGATCAGCGCACGCGCGACCGGCGAAATCCAGCTGACGCAGCCGCGGTCGAGATCGACCTCGTCGATGCCGACGATCGTCACCGTGTGGTCCTCGCCGTCCGGCGTCTCATAATCGACCGTCGCGCCGAAGAAAACCTGGTCGACGTTCTCCTGCCGGCTCGCGTCGACGACCTCGGCGAGGTCGAGCCGCTTCGTCAGGAAGCGGATGCGGCGATCGATCTCGCGAAGCCGCCGCTTGCCGTAGATGTAGTCGCCGTTCTCCGACCGGTCGCCGTTCGAGGCGGCCCACGACACGAGCCGCACGACCTCGGGACGTTCGACGTCGATCAGGTTCAGCAGCTCGTCCCTCAGCCGCTTGTGGCCGGCCGGCGTGATGTAGTTCTTCGCGCCCGCCGGAATCGCGGGTTGAGCCGGGTCGAGATCGTCGTCGTCACCGTCCGACTCTTTGACAAACGCCTTGTTCATGATGCGGATTCAACGTGAATGACTGATCCTCCAAGGGTACACGAAGGGCGCCCGGCCAAGGCCATCGCACCAAATTCGCGAATAAGGCTTCCCTTTTTATACGACTCTGCTATACTTCCGCTTCTGCGTGCGGCTGTAGCTCAGTTGGATAGAGTACTTGGCTACGAACCAAGGGGTCGTGGGTTCGAATCCTGCCAGCCGCGCCACCTTTTCGAGGGCCTTCCGAACCGAAGGCCCTTTCAGTTCGAAGCAGTAGAAGTGTGTTGTTGCGTGCGGCTGTAGCTCAGTTGGATAGAGTACTTGGCTACGAACCAAGGGGTCGTGGGTTCGAATCCTGCCAGCCGCGCCACTTATTTGGGGGCCTTCCCATCGCAGAAGGTTCCGACAGTTGAAGCAGTACCGTTTTGCGTGCGGCTGTAGCTCAGTTGGATAGAGTACTTGGCTACGAACCAAGGGGTCGTGGGTTCGAATCCTGCCAGCCGCGCCACCTTAAAAGGGCTTTCCTCCGGGAAAGCCCTTTTTCTTTTTGCGCCCGCTTCGCGCCCCCCTCGTCCGCACCATCGCCCCCACGCCCTCGGCAAACGTCGCGTGCAGTTTCGACCGCCCCAACGAAAACGGCGGCCATTGGCCGCCGTCCGTGGATCACCGCATTCCCCCCGCGAAGGGGCGCGTGAATGTCAGTAATCCTGCCGCTCGCGCTCGATGCGCATGCCACCGTCATGGCGCGCATGTGCCCCGTCGTCGGTCGAGCGCTCTCGCATGATCCGCATCACATCCGGATTGGTTCTCACGCGCCGCATCACGTTCGCGAGATGCACGCGGTCGCTGACCTGGATCACGAAGCGCAGCACCGTCGATTCGTGGGTCAGATCCTCGTCCATCGCGATATGGACGATGTTCGCGTCGGCCGACGTGATGTCCGCCGCGACGCGCGCGAAGATGCCCTTCGTGTTCTTCACGAGCGCCTTCACCGCGACATCGAACAGGCGACCCGGCTGCGGCGCCCATTCGACATCGATCCAGCGGCCCGGATCGCGGCGATGGATGCGCTGCGCGACACGGCAATCCGTCGTATGAATCGCCATGCCCAGACCGATGCCGATGTAACCCATGATCGCGTCGCCCGGGATCGGCCGGCAGCATGCGGACAACTGCACGGACATCCCCTCGGTGCCGGTAATCACGACCGGCGGCGCATGATGCGCGGGATGCCGCTCGGACTTCGGCAGATCGTCGTCCGCGTCGCGGCCGCTCATCAGCACCTCGATGCGCTTGGCCATCACCGCGGCGACGCGGCGGCCGAGGCCGATGTCCGCGAAGATTTCCTGCCGGCTCTTGTTGCCCGTCCACTGCACGAGCTTCTCCCACACTTCCGGCTCGACATCGGCCAGCGCGAGGCCATAGCCCTTCAGGCTCTGGTCGACGAGCCGCTCGCCCAGCTGCACGGACTCGTTCAGGCGCATCGTCTTCAGGTAGTGGCGGATCGCCGAGCGCGCCTTGCCGGTACGCACGAAGCCGAGCCACGCGGGATTCGGCTTCGAATACGGCGCGGTGATCACTTCGACGATGTCGCCGCTCTTCAGCTCGGTGCGCAGCGGCAGCAGCTCGTTGTTGATCTTCACGGCCACGCACTGGTTGCCGAGATCGCTGTGGATCGAATACGCGAAATCGAGCGCCGTCGCACCGCGCGGCAGCGCCATGATCTTCGACTTCGGCGTGAACACGTAGACCGCGTCGGGGAACAGGTCGATCTTCACGTGCTCGAGGAATTCGCTCGAATCGCCCGCTTCGCTCTGGATGTCGAGCAGCGACTTCAGCCACTGGTGCGCGCGCTTCTGCACGTCGCTGAGATCGGCGCTGCCGTTCTTGTACAGCCAGTGCGCGGCGACGCCCGCCTCGGCGATCTCGTGCATCTTGCGCGTGCGCACCTGGAACTCGATCGGCGCGCCGAACGGGCCGACGAGCGTCGTGTGCAGCGACTGATAGCCGTTGATCTTCGGGATCGCGATGTAATCCTTGAACTTGCCCGGCACGGGCTTGTACAGCGCGTGCAGCGCGCCGATGCACGTGTAGCAGTCGAGCGGGCTGTCGACGACGACGCGAAAGCCGTACACGTCGAGCACCTGCGAGAACGACAGCTGCTTGTCGCGCATCTTGCGATAGACGCTGTAGATGGTCTTCTCGCGGCCGGTGATCTCGGCGTCGATCTTCGCGTCGGCCATCGCACGCTGCGCGGCCTCGAGGATCTTGCTGATCACTTCGCGGCGATTGCCGCGCGCGGCCTTCACCGCCTTCTCGAGCGTCGCGTAGCGATGCGGGTTGAAGTTCGCGAAGCTCATGTCCTGCAGCTCGCGATACGTGTTGTTCAACCCGAGCCGGTGCGCGATCGGCGCGTAGATGTCGAGCGTTTCGCGCGCGACGCGGCGGCGCTTTTCCATCGGCACCGCGCCGAGCGTGCGCATGTTGTGCAGGCGATCGGCGAGCTTCACGAGAATGACGCGCACGTCGCGCGCCATCGCGAGCAGCATCTTGCGAAAGTTTTCCGCCTGCGCTTCCTCGCGGCTGCGGAATTCCATCTTGTCGAGCTTCGACAGGCCGTCGACCAGTTCGGCGACCTTCGGGCCGAACCGCTCGGCCAGCTCGTTCTTGGTCACGCCCTGGTCTTCCATCACGTCGTGCAGCAACGCGGCCATCACGGCCTGCGCGTCGAGCTTCCAGCCGGCGCAGATTTCCGCGACGGCGACGGGATGGGTGATGTAGGGTTCGCCGCTCTGGCGATATTGACCGAGGTGGGCTTCGTCGCTGAAGTGGAACGCCGCCTTGACCTCTTTGATTTCGTCCGGAGCGAGATACTCGGCAAGCGCGGCCGTCAGTTTCGCGATCGAAACGACGCCGTGCTTGCGCGGCTGCTCCGGGGTGGCGGTCGGCCCGAACAGATGCCGGAAGGACTGTTCGAGGACCGCGTCGATGTACTGGCGCGCAGGCGACTGGGCCGTGGCTTCGGTGGTCGGATCCGCGGAGGCGGACGATGGGGTGGTGCTCATATTCGCCTCCAGGTCGAGTCGTTGCGCGCGTGGACTACATGGCTGGAACGGGCCGGATGCGCGTTACACCGGCACCTTCTTCAGCATCTCGACGCCGACCTGGCCGGCAGCGATTTCGCGCAGCGCGACGACGGTCGGCTTGTCGCGGCTTTCGATTTTCGGCGTATGGCCTTGCGCGAGCTGCCGCGCGCGATAGGTGGCGGCGAGCGCCAGTTCGAAGCGATTCGGGATTTGCTTCAGGCAGTCTTCGACGGTAATGCGAGCCATGTTGGTGATTCCTTCTGAATATAGTCCTTATTCTACCTTATGTCCCTCGTGCCCCGCGTCATTCCGCGTGGGGCAGATGGATGCCGAGCTCGATGAACAGCTCCGTGTGTCGCGCGTACTGCGAAGCAAAACGCAGGCGCGTCGCCGCGACGATGCATTCGAGTTCCGCGAGCGCACGCTCGAAATTCTCGTTGATCACCACGTATTCCGCTTCCGACGCGTGCGCGATCTCGCTGCCGGCCGCCAGCAGGCGTCGCGTGATCACGTTCGGCTCGTCCTGGCCGCGCTTCTTCAGGCGCTCCTCGAGCGCGTCGAGCGACGGCGGCAGGATGAAGATGCCGACCGCGTTGCGGAACTGCTTCTTCACCTGCAACGCGCCTTGCCAGTCGATTTCGAGCAGCACGTCGTGGCCGTTCTGCATCTGCTCCTCGATCCAGACGCGCGACGTGCCGTAGTAGTTGCCGTGCACTTCCGCGCTCTCGAGGAATTCGTGTGCCGCGTGACGCGCGCGAAAATCCTCGACGGTCGTGAAGTGGTAGTGCTGGCCGTCCTGCTCGCCGGGGCGCGGCTTGCGCGTCGTGTACGAGATCGACAGGCAGATGTCGCTGTCCTTCGACAGCAGCGCATTCACGAGCGTCGACTTGCCGGCGCCCGACGGCGCGACGACCATGAACAGGTTACCGGGATAGACGCCGCCGTGCAGCGAATGCGACGCGTGGCCGTCGCGATGGGAATCGGTCATGACAGCCTCCGCCGGGCCGCCCCCTCGGAGGGCAGCAAACATAGTGAGCGTGGGGGTCGTTTCATCTCTCTTACTCCAGGTTTTGCACTTGCTCGCGCATCTGCTCGATCAGCAGCTTCAGCGCCATCGACGCGTCGGCGAGTTCCTTCGCCGCCGCCTTCGAGCCGAGCGTGTTCGCTTCGCGATTCAGTTCCTGCATCATGAAGTCGAGACGCTTGCCGACGCGGCCGCCCTTCTCGATCACGTGACGCGTTTCGTTCAGGTGCGCGGTGAGCCGCGACAGCTCTTCCGCGATGTCGATCCGGATCCCGTACATCGTCACTTCCTGACGGATGCGCTCCGCGGCTTCCTCGCGCGTGACGACCGTCGAGCCGCCTTCGGGCGCCGCGAGGCCGAGCGCTTCCTGCAGCCGCTCGACGATCTTCTGCTGATGCTTCGCGATCAGCTCCGGCACGAGCGGCGTGATGCGCGCGACGATCGCCTCCATCTCGGTGACGTTCGACAGCAGCATCGCCGCCAGTTGCGCGCCTTCGCGCGAACGCACGACGACGAGCTCGCCGATCGCTTCCTTCCCGCAGGCGAGCACCGCGTCCCGGATCGCGTCGGCCGACACGCCGCTCTCGGCGAGCACGCCGGGCCAGCGCAGGATCTCGCCCGCGCGCAGGCGGCCGACGCCCGGGAACGAATCGAGCACCGCGCGTTCGAGTTCGGCAAGCTGACCGAGCGCCGACTGGTTCAGCGCGCCCGCGCCGATGCTCTGCTCGCCGCGCTGCAGGTTGATACGCACGTCGACCTTGCCGCGCGACAGCTTGTTCATCAGCATTTCGCGCAGCGCGGATTCGCACGCGCGCACGTCGTCCGGCATCCGGAAATTGAGATCGAGGAAGCGCGAGTTCACGGTGCGCAGTTCGACCGACACGCTGGTGCCGCCGTTGCCGGTGGCCGTCGCGAGTTCGCGCGTCGCGCTCGCGTAGCCCGTCATGCTGTAGATCATGGTTCGTCTCGCCGTCTGATGCCCTCGCGGGCGGGGGGGATATGTCGAGGCGCCCGGCGCATCGCAAAGCGCGGGGCGGCAAGCGCGCATTATCCCATTTTTGCGGGACACCCCGCCGGGCGCGCGCGGCGTTCGGCGCTAAAATCGGAGTTTCCTCTCCTTCCGCGATTTCCCCATGACGTCTTCTGTTTCCCGCCCGAGCGGCCGCCGCGCCGACGAACTGCGCAAGGTCGCCCTCACGCGCCACTACACGAAACACGCCGAAGGCTCCGTGCTGGTCGAATTCGGCGACACCAAGGTGCTCTGCACCGCAAGCGTCGCCGAGCGCGTGCCCGAATTCCTGCGCGAGCGCGGGCAAGGCTGGCTGACCGCCGAATACGGGATGCTGCCGCGCGCGACGCACACGCGCAGCGACCGTGAAGCCGCGCGCGGCAAGCAGACGGGCCGCACGCAGGAAATTCAGCGCCTGATCGGCCGCGCGCTGCGCGCGGTGTTCGATCTCGAGGCGCTCGGCCCGCGCACGATCCACATCGACTGCGACGTGATCCAGGCCGACGGCGGCACGCGCACGGCCAGCATCACCGGCGCGTTCGTCGCCGCGCACGACGCCGTGTCGACGCTGATCGCGGCCGGCAAGCTCGCGCGCTCGCCGATCACCGACCACGTCGCCGCGATCTCGGTCGGCGTGTACGAAGGCGCGCCGGTGCTCGACCTCGACTACGCGGAAGATTCGCGCTGCGACACCGACATGAACGTCGTGATGACGGGCGCGGGCGGCTTCGTCGAAGTCCAGGGCACGGCCGAAGGCGTGCCGTTCTCGCGCGCCGAGATGAATGCGCTGCTCGACCTCGCGCAAGGCGGGATCGCCGAGCTCGTGCAGTTGCAGAAAGCTGTCCTGGGCACGAACCATGCGTGACGACCGCACCCTCGCGCCGCTGTCGCGCATCGTGCTCGCGTCGAACAACGCCGGCAAGCTGCGCGAATTCACCGCGCTGTTTTCCACGGTCGGCATCGAGATCGTGCCGCAGGGCGACCTGGCCGTGCCCGCGGCGGAAGAACCGTTCGGCACGTTCATCGAGAATGCGCTGACGAAGGCGCGCCACGCGTCGCGGCTCACCGGGCTGCCGGCGATCGCCGACGATTCCGGCCTGTGCGTGCGCGCGCTGCGCGGCGCACCAGGCGTCTATTCGGCGCGCTACGCGCAGCGCGCGGGCCGCGACAAGGGCGACGCGGCGAACAATGCGTACCTCGTCGAGCAACTGCGCGGCGTCGACGACCGGCGCGCATACTATTGCTGCGTGCTCGCGCTCGTGCGTCACGCGGACGATCCCGAGCCGCTGTTCGCCGAAGGCCGCTGGGCCGGCGAGATCGTCGATACGCCGCGCGGCGGGCACGGATTCGGCTACGACCCGTATTTCTACCTGCCGTCGCTCGGCGCGACGGCAGCCGAACTCGAGCCGGCCGTCAAGAACACGCACAGCCATCGCGCGCTCGCGCTGAAGGCGCTGCTCGCGCGGCTCGCAGAGGAACCCGCATGATCGTCTTCATCACGCATTCGCAGCGGGAGGCCGCATGAGCCAGGCCGCGGAAACCGGCGCACGCGTCGTCGCGACCTTCACGTCGCCCGGCCAGGTGCGCCTCACGTCGCTGCCGCCACTCGCGCTGTACGTGCATTTCCCGTGGTGCGTGCGCAAGTGCCCGTACTGCGACTTCAACTCCCACGAATGGAAAGGGGAACGGTTTCCGGAAGCCGAGTATCTCGACGCGTTGCGCGCCGACCTCGAGCAGGCGCTGCCGCTCGTGTGGGGCCGGCAGGTGCATACCGTGTTCATCGGCGGCGGCACGCCGAGCCTGCTGTCGGCGGCCGGCCTCGACCGGATGCTGTCCGACGTGCGCGCGCTGCTGCCGCTCGACGCCGATGCCGAGATCACGCTGGAAGCGAATCCGGGCACGTTCGAAGCCGCGAAGTTCGCGCAGTTCCGCGCAAGCGGCGTGAACCGCCTGTCGGTCGGCATCCAGAGCTTCAACGAGGCGCACCTGAAGGCGCTCGGCCGGATTCACGACACCGCGCAGGCACGCGCGGCCGTCGAGATCGCCGCGAAGAACTTCGACAACTTCAACCTCGACCTGATGTTCGCGCTGCCGAACCAGACGCTCGACGAATGCCGCGCTGACATCGAGACGGCGCTGTCGTTCGCGCCGCCGCACCTGTCGCTGTATCACCTGACGCTCGAGCCGAATACGCTGTTCGCGAAATTCCCGCCCGTCGTGCCCGACGACGACGCGTCGGCCGACATGCAGGAATGGATCCATGCGCGCACGGCCGAAGCCGGCTACGGGCGCTACGAAGTGTCCGCGTACGCGAAGCCGAATCATCAGTGCAAGCACAATCTGAACTACTGGCGCTTCGGCGACTATCTCGGGATCGGCGCGGGCGCCCATACGAAACTGTCGTTCCCGAACCGGATCCTGCGGCAGGCGCGCTACAAGCATCCGGCGACCTTCATCGAACAGGCGAAGGCCGGCACGGCCGTGCAGGAAGAGCGTGAGGTCGGCGCGCGCGACCTGCCGTTCGAGTTCATGCTGAACACGCTGCGGCTCGTCGAGGGCTTCCCCGTGCACAGCTTCGCGGAACGCACGGGCCTGCCGATGAGTACGATCGAGCCGGCATTGAAGGAAGCGGAACGGCGCGGACTGATCACGCGCGATTTCACGCAAATCGCGCCGACGCCGCTCGGCCAGCGTTTCCTCAACGACCTGCAGGAATTGTTCCTGCGCGACGACTGAACGAATGAACGAGGCGGCATTTCGGTTACAATGCCGCCTCGTGTGGAAGCGTGGCCGAGCGGTTTAAGGCACTGGTCTTGAAAACCAGCGACGGGAAACTGTCCGTGAGTTCGAATCTCACCGCTTCCGCCAGGAAATTCGCCGAACCCCGTCCATTCGCAGAATGACGGGGTTTTTTGTTTGTCGCACGCGTGCGCCCCGCACGAGCCGACACGTCGCGCCGGATGCCGTTACAATCCCGCGCTCCGATTCGCGAAACGGGAACCCCACGTCATGAAGCCCTTCCTCGTCTCGTCGCTCGCCGCGCTGCTGGTTGCCGTCAGCACGCATGCAGCGGCCGACACTGCCTCCGGCGACGCGCAAGCATCGTGCGCGATCGCGTACGTGACCGGCGTCGGCGGTTCGCCGCGCGGCCTGAGCGAATACCTCGCGAGCCCGTCGCCATACAACTACCTGAAGGACAACGAGCTTCAGTGCAAGGTGGGTGACGACGGACGCACGTCGAACTGCACCGGCGTGACCTATCTGCGCAACGAACAGGTCAGCGTATACGACGATTCCGACCCGGCGACGCTGACCGTCGTCGCGCGCGTGGAACTCGATCACGGCCAGAAATATCCGGTGATCGTCGTCGTGCAGCGCAAGGACGCGCGCTGCAAGTAATGAAGTCGCGACGCGACACGTTCATCAGTCGAGACGGACGAGCATTCGCGCCGTGCTGCGGCACGCCGAGCAGCAGGACGACCGGCACCACGGCGCCCAACGGAAACGCAATCGCGCTCAGGAATCGGCACCGGATCGGCATGGTACGCGCGCCCGGGCGCATGCCGCCGCACATCGCCGCACGCCTCCCCACCCCGCTCGCCATCACCTAGAATTCGTTCAACACGGCGACAAACGCCGCCGCGTATTCGATGCCGCACGCGCCACCCGTGCGCGCGGCACACGGAGATCGCCATGACCGACCTGTCGAGCGCGACGGACCACGTCGATTACGAAGGCTTCGAGATCCATGTCGTGCCGGCCGCGATGCCCGGCAGCGACACGCGCTATACCTACACCGGCTACGTGTGCCATCCGGGCGTGAATCCCGCGCTGCCCGGCCATGCGGTGCCGTTCCACGCGGACGGCGAGGAGAGCTTCGCGAGCCTCGACGAGGCGACCCGCGAAGGCGTGCACGTCGGCAAGAGCATCATCGACGGCACGCACCCGGACCTGTCGGTACTGTCGCTCGTGACGCACGGCTTCTGACGCGGCCGCAAAGCATCGCCGGCGATGGCGCGGAAGGCCGGTCGAGGTCGCCGCATCGGCTGGCCGCGCCGCGCGGCCGGACGATCGCAGCGTGCCGCGGCTTTCAACCTTGCAACATGCGCGTCCATCGCTGACGCTGTCACATGTCGCGTCACCTCGCGACGCACCGCGCGCGATGCACGTCGCTCGACGCGGCGCCCGGCCGTCATCATCAGCGATCGCAGCAACCGATCCCGCGCGCTATGCGTTTCCCCCCATATCGTCTCGCGTCGGTACGCCTATCATTTTTCTATCGTCCCTCCCGGCCATCCCGTCATGCGCCCCCTTCTCCGTCCGCGCGTCGTCCGGCTGCGTGTCGCTGCGCTAGCCGTCGTCGCCCTGCTCGCCGCGTGCACGATCACGCCGCCTTCGTCGCTACGCTCGGTCCTGACGATTCCGTCGGTCATACGCAGCGGCACGCTCGACCAGTATCGCGTCGAGGTCGCGCATCGCGTCGCCGAGCGCAATCCGTCCGGCATGCTGCACGGCACGCCGCAGGCCATGCTGCGCTCGCTCGTCGTCGTGGCCTTCACCGTCGATGGCAGCGGCCGCGTGATCAACGCGTCCGTCTATCGCAGCAACGGCGACAGCGAGGCGGAAGCGCTCGCGCTCGCGTCGCTGCGCCGCTCGGCGCCGCTGCCGGCGCCGCCGTCACGGCTGCTCGACGGCAACGGCCGGCTCGAACTGATGGAAGGCTGGCTCTTCAACGACGACGGCCACTTCCAGCTGCAAAGCACCGCGTCCGCGCAGGCGCAGTCGATCGACTGACGCGCCGCCGCGGCCCGATTGCCGGTGCACGGCGCTGCTGGCTATAATTTTCCGCACTCGCGCGGCCATCACGCCGCGCGTGCGTTCGCGCGCCGCACCCAGCAAGCGAGCCGACCACGCCGGCACCGGGCGGCGGCGACGTACCCGTCTCCATCGTCGACCGGCGGGTGACGTCCGCGCCACGGCGCGCGTCCACGCCGCCATCGCGTCATCCGCATCGATCATTTGCCCGGCAGCGCCCGGCAGGCCGTCGCCTGCCGAACGCACGCTCAGCCGGCTGCCCCAACGACAAAACGGAGACATCCATGTCCGCATCCCCCCCGGCCGTTGCACACGCAAGCGGTTCGGCCGGCGCCGTCAGCCATCGGCGCATCGTGTTCGCGAGCTTCATCGGCACCGCGATCGAGTTCTACGATTTCTACGTGTACGCAACGGCCGCCGCGCTCGTCATCGGCCCCGTGTTCTTTCCGCACGGCTCCGCAACGGCGCAGGCGCTGTCCGCATTCGTCACCTTCGGCATCGCGTTCATCGCGCGCCCGATCGGCTCGTTCCTGTTCGGACACTTCGGCGACCGTATCGGCCGCAAGTCGACGCTCGTCGCCTCGCTGCTCGTGATGGGCGTGTCCACCACCGCAATCGGCTTCGTGCCCGGCTACGACGCGATCGGCACGCTCGCGCCGGTGCTGCTGTGCGTGCTGCGTTTCGGCCAGGGGATCGGCCTCGGCGGCGAATGGGGCGGCGCGGCGCTACTCGCGACCGAGCATGCGCCGCACGGCAAGCGCGGCTGGTTCGGGATGTTCCCGCAACTGGGGCCGTCGGTCGGGTTCCTGATGTCGAACGGGCTGTTCTTCGCGCTCGCGCTGTCGCTGTCCGACGAGCAGTTCCGCAGTTGGGGTTGGCGCATCCCGTTCCTCGTCAGCGCAGTGCTCGTCGCGCTCGGCCTGTACGTGCGGCTCAAGATCACCGAAACGCCCGCGTTCCAGGCGGCGCTCGACCGCAACGAGCGCGTGCGCGTGCCTGTCGCGACGCTCGTCACGCAGCACTGGCAGCCGACGCTGCTCGGCGCGCTCGCGATGGTCGTCTGCTACACGCTGTTCTATATCTCGACGGTGTTCTCGCTGTCGTACGGCGTGTCGGCGCTGCATATTCCGCGCCAGAGCTTCCTCGGCCTGCTGTGTTTCGCGGTCGTCTTCATGGGGCTCGCGACGCCGCTGTCCGCATGGGCGTCGGACCGCTTCGGCCGCAAGCCGGTGCTGGTCGCCGGCGCGCTCGCCGCGCTGCTGTCGGGGTTCGCGATGGCGCCGCTGCTCGGCAGCGGCTCGATGTCGCTCGTCGCGCTGTTCCTGACGATCGAACTGTTCCTGATGGGCGTGACGTTCGCGCCGATGGGCGCGCTGCTGCCGGAGTTGTTCCCGACCAACGTCCGCTATACGGGCGCGGGCGTCGCGTACAACCTCGGCGGGATTCTCGGCGCGTCGATCGCACCGTATATCGCGCAACTGCTGGCTGCGCGCGGCGGGCTGTCGTGGGTCGGCGGCTACGTGTCGGTCGCGGCGGCGATCAGCCTGATCGGCGTATTGCTGATGCGCGAAACGCGCGACGCGTCGCTCGTCTGACCCTCCGGGGCGACCCGGGTTGTACGGCGGCGGGCGCGCTCTATACTCGATCCTGGGCGCGTCGTCGCGCGCCCGGATATCCCGCCCCGACAGGAGCCGCCGCCATGAATATCCGCCTCGCCAATGCCGATCTCGTCGTGATCCTCGCGCTCGCGCTGGGTGGCGCGCTGCTGCTCGCGCTACGGTTCCGGCCGAAGACCTGGCGCGGCGTCGTGTTCGAGGCGCTGCTGGCGAATCTGGCGGCCATCGCCGCCGTCGTCACGGTCGAGATGTTGCTGGCCTGACCACGGCCGCCGCGCCGCGTCAGGCGGACAGCCGCGCGCGCAACGTGCCGTAGGCCGGGCAGACCGTATCGATCGCGTCCAGCGCCTCGTCGACGGTCGGCATCGCGCCCGGCTCGCCGATCGACAGCGCATGCGGCGCGCCGCCGATGCCGCAATGGTGGCGCGACGTCGCGACGAAAATCATCACGGTCGGCCGCTGCAACGCGTGCGCCATGTGCACGAACCCCGTATCGACCCCCACCACGAGCGCGGCCCGGCCCAGCGCCGCGCCCAGCTCGCGCACCGTCATCGCCGGCAACACGATCGCGCCCGGCGCACGAGCGGCGATATCCCGCGCATCGTCGTGCTCGGCCGCCGATCCCCACGGCAGCAACACGCGCACGCCGCGCGCCATCATCTCCGTGGCAAGGGCGGCCCAGTGTTCGGCCGGCCACTTCTTGTCGGGGTTGGACGTCGCATGGAACAGCAGCATGAACGGCCCGCCGTCGGTCACGGCCGCGGGCAGGCTCGCATCCTGCGGCGCGACGATGCCGTACGCGGCAGCCCCTTCGGGCACGTAGCCGAGCGCTTCGCCGGCACTCACGCGCATCCCGTGCCATGCGTCGCAGTCCGGCCGCGGGCCGAAACGGTGCGAATACGCGAAGCGCGCGCCCGTTTCGCCAAGATCCTGCGTCTGGTAGCCGACACGGCGCGCGGCACGCGCCAGCGACGAAATGATCGCGCTCTTGTAGACGCCGTGCAGGTCGATGACCGCATCGTAACGATGCGCACGCAACGCACCGATCGATGCCGAGATCGCCTTCAGGTCGCCGACATTGCGCATTTTCTTGAAGCGGCGCAGCGGCGCGCACAGGACGGCGCTCACGCCCGGATGCCAGCGTACGACCTCCGCGCACGATTCGTCGACGGCCCAGTCGACCGTCACGCCGGGGAAGGCGCGATGCAGGTCGGCGACGACAGGCAGCGTCTGGACGACGTCGCCGAGCGACGTCACTTTCACGATGAGGATGCGTTTCACGATTGGCGGGGTTCTCGACGGGTTATCTTGGCATGCTAACGACGCTTGCTATGTACAGACATTACGCGAGCATTACATTTGCAACAAATTGCATCTCTTTTGTGGATTTTTGTCATTCCCTATCGGCTTCCGCGGTCCCCCGCTGGCATCCGGTTCTTTTTATAATTCCCTCTTTGCCCTCCGGCCCGAGCCAATGCCGCGCCCCGCCCTTCCCGCGCTGTTTCCCGCCCTCACCCGCCGCTCGCTGCGAATCTGGCGCCAATATGGTGTTTTCTGGCTCGGGGCGATCGTCGTCGGGCTCGCGGCCGTCCTGTACGCCCGGTTGATCGACTGGGGCTACGAGACTTTCCGCGCGATGCGCGATCACGCCGTGTGGCTGCCGCTGCTGCTGACGCCGGCGATCGCCGCGCTGTCGGCATGGATCACGCGCCGCTTCTTCCGCGGCGCCGAGGGCAGCGGCATCCCGCAGGTGATCGCGACACTGCATGCGCGGCCGAGCGCGTTCGGCGCCCGCCTGCTGACGCTGCGCATCCTGTTCGGCAAGGTACTGATCTCGTTCCTCGGCATCCTCGGCGGCTTCACGATCGGCCGCGAAGGGCCGACCGTGCAGGTCGGCGCGGCGCTGATGTTCAACCTGCGGCGCTTCTACCCGCGCTCGAACGCGCAGATCGAACGCCAGCTCGTATTGGCCGGCGCGGCAGCCGGGCTGTCGGCCGCGTTCAATACGCCGCTCGCCGGCATCGTGTTCGCGATCGAGGAACTGACTCGCAGCTTCTCCGCGCGCGCCAGCGGCGTACTGATCACCGCGATCATCCTCGCCGGCGTCGTCGCGCTCGGGCTGAACGGCAACTACACGTATTTCGGCACGATCAACGCCGGCCTCCATTTCCCGAAACTGCTGGCGGTGGCGGTGCTGGTCACCGCGATCGTGACGGGCATCGCGGGCGGCCTGTTCTGCTGGCTGCTGCTCAATACGGGGCGCTGGCTACCCGCGCAACTGCTGGGCCTGTATCGCGAGCGGCCGATCAGGTTCGCCGCGCTGTGCGGCTTCGTGATCGCCGTCGTGGGGCTCGTATCCGGCGGCACGACGTTCGGTAGCGGCTATGCCGAGGCGCGCGGCCTGCTCGACGGCAGTCAGCAACTGTCGGTGTTCTATCCGTTCCTGAAGATGGTGTCGATGGTCGCGTCGTACCTGCCGGGCATCCCGGGCGGGATCTTCGCGCCGTCGCTGTCGATCGGTGCCGGCTTCGGCAACCTGCTGCACGCCGTGTTCAGCAACATGAGCCTGCCGATGCTGATCGCACTCGCGATGGTCGGCTATCTGGCGGCCGTTACGCAGTCGCCGATCACGTCGTTCGTGATCGTGATGGAAATGATCAACGGGCATGCGCTCGTGATTTCGCTGATGGCGACCGCGCTGGTATCGAGCCGGGTCTCGCGCTTTTTCGCGCCGCCGCTCTACGAAACGCTTGCGCAGCGCTATCTCGCGCCCCCCGTCGCGGCCGCTGCGGCGACGGCAGCCACCGCGAGCAACGTTGCCGAACCCCAGGATGAAAACGCGGCCCCCGCCGACCCGCTCGATACGCTGCGCGACGAAGGCGGCGACGAGCCGGCCGCCGCGGCGGTGGCCGACCGCGCCGCGCCGACACCGGCGTCGGACGATACCGGGCCGCCGGCTGCGACCGGCGCAGACGGCCCGGCCCAGCCCGGCCCGCGCGACACTCAATAGATCACGACGGGCGCCGGCCGGTAGTAGACCGGCCGCGCCGGCACGACGATGCACCCGGCCAGCGTGATCGCGACGAGCGCGATGGCGATTGCGGTTCTTTTCATCGCACGCCTGCCTCAAGCCCAGTGGCCACGCGTCCAGAACCAGTTCGGCCCGCGCTGATCCCAGTGGCCCGGCACCCAATGCATGCCGACGCGTTCGGTTTCCCAGTGACCGCCGATCCACACGTAGCGGCCATGGTCCCAGCGCCAGTGCCCGCGCTCCCACACGTAGCCCACGCGCGTGGCCGGTACGACCTCGTAGCGCACGGGCGGCGGCGCATTCGGCGCGACGACGACGACTTCCTCGGTACGCACGGCGACCGGCTCGGCGATGACCATGCGCCCCTGCGGCGCGATCACGGGCGTGCCGACGAGAATTTCGTCCGCATGCGCGGCAAGCGGCGCGACGACGGCTGACAGGCCCGCGGCGAACAGCGCGAGCGAAACGAGACGACGTGAAACGGTAGAGACAGCCATCACAACCTCCTGGTTGAACAAGTTACGCGAGCGTATTCGTTCAATGCGCGACGGGGGATGACGGCCGACAGGCGCCGTGTTACGGCGTGCCCGAAAGTGCAACAGGGCGTAAGACGCGCACGGCGGCGGGCGCCGCCGTGCGGAGGGACACGCGCAAGCGTCAGGCTTGCGGAATCTCGATCTTCACTTCGAGGACTTCGAGATCGTCCTGGCGCTCGAGGCTCACGCGAATGTCATCGTCCGAAATATGGACGTACTTCGAGATGACCGCGACGAGTTCCTTCTGCAGCGCCGGCAGGTAATCGGCCGGCGGCCGGCCGCCGACCCGCTCGTGCGCGATGATGAGCTGCAGGCGCTCCTTCGCGACCGATGCGGACTTCTTCTTCTCGCCGAGGAGAAACGAAAGGATGGACATGGGCGGCCTCCGTTACTTGCTGCCGAAGAGGCGCTGCAGCAGGCCCGGCTTCTGGTAATCGGTGAAGCGCAGCGGCTTGTCCTCGCCGAGAAAGCGGGCGACGACGTCCTTGTACGCTTCGGCGACGTCGGTACCGTCGATATGCACGGCCGGCAGACCCTGGTTCGATGCGTGCAGCACGGCTTCCGACTCGGGCACCACGCCGATCAGCTTGATGCGCAGGATCTCGCTGATGTCCTCGAGCGACAGCATCTCGCCTTCGCTCACGCGCTTCGGGCTGTAACGCGTGATCAGCAGGTGTTCCTTGATCGGCTCCTTGCCTTCGGTCGCGCGCTTCGTCTTCGACGACAGGATGCCGAGAATGCGATCCGAATCGCGCACCGACGACACTTCCGGGTTCGTGACGATCAGCGCTTCGTCCGCGAAGTACATCGCGTGCAGCGCGCCGGCTTCGATACCGGCCGGCGAATCGCAGACGATGTATTCGAAGTCCATCGCGACGAGGTCGTTCAGCACCTTCTCGACGCCGTCGCGCGTCAGCGCATCCTTGTCGCGCGTCTGCGACGCCGGCAGGATGAACAGGTTCTCGCACTTCTTGTCCTTGATCAGCGCCTGGTTCAGGTTCGCTTCGCCCTGGATCACGTTCACGAGGTCATACACGACGCGACGCTCGCAGCCCATGATGAGATCGAGGTTGCGCAGGCCGACGTCGAAGTCGATCACGGCCGTCTTGTGGCCGCGCAGCGCGAGACCCGACGCGAAGCTCGCGCTCGTCGTCGTCTTGCCCACGCCGCCCTTGCCCGAGGTCACCACGATGATTTTTGCCATTTACCCAATACCCTGTGTTCGTCAATGAGAGCCGATCGATCCGGAGCGCACCGCGTGGATTACGTCAGGCGCAGCGGTTCGATCATCAGTTTTTCCTCTTCGAGCCGGATCTGCACCGATTTGCCCAGTACGTCGGCGGGCAGCGGGTTCTCGGTGGTTCGATAGATACCCGCGATCGAAATCAGTTCCGGTTCGAGACACGTGCAGAAAATGCGCGCGTCGTGATTGCCGTGCACGCCGGCGAGTGCACGGCCGCGCAACGGCGCGTAGATATGAATATTGCCTTCCGCGATGATCTCCGCGCCGTGACTGACCGGCGCGAGCACCACGAGGTCCCCTTTCGCGTAAATCTGCTGCCCCGAACGCAACGGCCGGTCGATCACCAGCGTCTGCGCGCCGGCTTGCCCGAGCGCCGGCGCGGGTTCCGGCGACTGTTCGGGCGCCGCTTCGGGTTCCCCGGCGGCGGCGGTGTCGACGGCTGGCACGGCCGCCGGTTCCGCTTCGTCGGCAGGTTTCGCGGCCGGCGCGCGGCGATCGCGCGCCTCCAGCAACGGCAGGCCGGCTTCCCCCGCCCAGCCCTGCGTAGCCAGCGCGACGACGCCCACCGGACGCATCCGCACGTCGTTCAGCATCTGGCGGATGTCCGCGAGCGCGACGCGTTCGCCGTCAGCCAGGCGGCGGACGTCGATCGCGACGACATCGTCGGCAAAAAACTCGGGAGTCGCTTCGAAGCGCTTGACCAGTTCGGCACGCAACGCATCGAGATCGGTCGTCTTCACGGTGAACAGCAACGTATCGACCGATCCGCTGCGCAGCTCGAAGAATGGCGATTTTTTAAGCGACATGGACACTCTGCAAAAATTTTTTGCGTATTTTACAGGCGTCCACGCGTGCGGCCATTATTTTTGGGACTCGGGGTTGCGGCGGCCCGGGCGGACGCGCAACCGGCAGGCGGGCAGGCCAGCGGCCGATCGCGCTGTCATCGCGCCGCCCGGCTGGCGTGTCGGGATAGCGTCAGTGCTTCACCTGCGACACGAACAGCGATTTCATCGCGCCGGGCATCCGCGCGATCGGCGCATGTTCGCCGGTGTTGCCGAAACCCGCACGCTCGTAGAAACGGATCGCGTTGCGGTTCGCATCGGCGATCCACGCATAGACGTCGGTGGCGCCGCGCTCGGCGAGCCATGCAGTGGCCGTCTCCAGCAGCAGCACGCCACCGCGCAGGTGACGCACCGCATGCGCGACCCACAGTTCGCTGACGAACGCGCGCCGATCGGGCGTGTTGTCGAAATACGCGCCGATCATGCCGGCCGGATGGCCTTCGGTGTACAGCAGGAACGTCGTCGACTCGTCGGACACGGCGCGCTGCGCGGCGATCGCCGACGCTGCGTCCGTTTCGACGGTCAGCAATTCGGCCTCCGGCGCTTCGCCGGGCGCGTAGGGCTCACGCAGCGATGCAGCGCGGAGTTCGCGATACACGCCGCCCTGATCGGCAGCGATACGACGAACGGTCAAGGTCGAACTCATGCAGGCACAGCCCCCTTCGGACAGCAAGCTAGTAGCTTCAACCGAAAGCGGGGCATGAGTCAAATCGTAATTTTCAAACGGCGGCGCGGATCGAAAGGCGGCGGAGGTCATCGGCAACGGCCCGCGCTGATCGGTGTGCACGTGCAGCATCGATGCATCGGCGCAGATTGTTGGACGGTAAATGTGCTGTCGTGATCCCGCGTTTCGCCTCGTTCTCCTTGCGATGCGCGGCCCTCCGGTTTCGAGCCGCGTTCCATTGCCTTGCCGCGGCCGTAATGCGACGTAATACAAGCAAACGAAACACGCGCTGCAGCAATACTTCGCCGGCCTTCTTATTGCGATGCAACATTTGTTGCAGTCCCATCGCATCGGCATGCGCGCATCACGCGCCGGGCCATTCATCTGACGAACGCGCCAACCCCACGGACAGATTCGCCCCTACCTGCATGTTTCAATCGGCGCGTCTGGGCGCTTCGATACGCGCGTGGCGCATGCTCCGCCGTTTGGAGCATCACGCCTAGCGCGGGGGTTTGGCAAGCGCGCACGCCGGTCGTATAACAGGCAGATCCGGGCGACGATCCGGGGGCCGCCGCGCGCGTCGCGGACCACGAGGATTCGAAGATCTTGCATGCGGTCGCCTGCGGGCCGGCCGGCTGGAGGGAGACAATGGCAACGACCGACGGATCGGCTTCGGGCTGGTCGGATGGCAAGCGTTACCTGTGGCTGCTCGGCGCGCTGACGATCACGCTGCCGATCCTCGCCGCGCAGCTCGCGCGGTCGACGGGCTTCCATGTGTTCTGGTGGTTCGGTCCGCTGTTCGCGTTCGGCGTGATCCCGATCCTCGACACGCTCATCGGCGACGATCGCGACAATCCGCCCGAGGCCGTCGTGCCGCACCTCGAGCGCGAACGCTATTACCGGTACATCGTCTATCTCGCGACTTTCGTCGAATACGTCGCGTTCTTCATGTGCGTGTGGATCGTCGGCACGCACGCGCTCGCGTGGTACGACTATGTCGGCTTCGCGCTGTCGCTCGGCGCCGCGACGGGCATCTCGATCAATACCGCGCACGAGCTCGGGCACAAGACCGACCGCTTCGAACGCTGGCTCGCGAAGATCACGCTCGCACCGGTCGCGTACGGCCACTTCTACGTCGAACACAACCGCGGCCATCACGTGCGCGTCGCGACCGCCGAGGACCCGGCCAGCGCGCGCTATGGCGAATCGTTCTGGGCGTTCCTGCCGCGCACGGTAACGGGCAGCATCCGCTCGGCATGGCGACTCGAAAAAACCCGCCTCGAGCGCCTCGGGCGTTCGCCTTGGACGTGGCGCAACGAAGTACTGCACGCATGGGCGATGACCGCGGTCGTATGGGGCATCGCGATCGCGATGGCCGGCAAGATCGTGATCCCGTTCCTCGTGATCCAGGCCGTCTACGGCGCTTCGCTGCTCGAAGTGGTGAACTACGTCGAGCACTACGGGCTCGGGCGCCGCAAGCTGCCGAGCGGCCGCTACGAACGCTGCACGCCGCAGCATTCGTGGAACAGCAATCACGTCGTCACGAACCTGTTCCTGTACCAGTTGCAGCGGCACGCCGACCATCACGCGAATCCGACGCGCTCGTACCAGGCGCTGCGCCACTTCGACGATGCGCCGCAATTGCCGGCCGGCTACGCGACGATGATCCTGCTCGCGTACGTGCCGCCGCTCTGGTATCGCGTGATGAACCCGCGTGTCGTCGCGCACTATCGCGGCGACATGGCGCAATCGAACATCAAGCCGTCGATCCGAGACAAGGTGCTGGCGCAGTATCCGGCTGGGGCGTGACGGTTCGGCGAGGACGGTGTGGAAACCGGCGGGCACCGCTTGAAACGGTTCGGGCGCCGGCGTCCGGTTTCGCACGCGCGGTGCCGAAGCGAGCCCGTCACACCGTTTCCGGCAGCAGGAACATGGCCCCGTGACGACGGGAGGCAGCAATGCAACAACCGTCAGGACTTCCGACAGTCGGTGCGGCACTAGCGGTGGTAGTCGTCGTCCATGCAGCGAGCCTGCATTGAAGATGCGGCACGATCGCGCTGCTATCGGCATCCGCACGATCCGATGCGCCGGTAGCCCGCCCGCTGTCACTGCATCGGCAATCGGCACATTGCACCGGCGACCCAAAACGAAAAACCCCTTGATCCTTCCGGATCAAGGGGCTTCGTATTTTGGCGGAGAGGGTGGGATTCGAACCCACGGTACGGGGAAACCGTACGCCTGATTTCGAGTCAGGTACATTCGACCACTCTGCCACCTCTCCTTCCTTACTGCATTTCGCGGCTGGTCGTTTCCGCGAGAAAAAGATTATAAGACGATCTCTTCGTGGCCGACAAGCCCTTTTTGCAAATTTTTTGCGAAGGCGCCGAACGGCCGCGTTACGACGCCTGCGCCGGCGCGTCGATACGCTCCATGCCGCCCATGTACGGACGCAGCACTTCCGGCACCGTGACCGAGCCGTCCGCGTTCTGGTAGTTCTCCAGCACCGCGACGAGCGTCCGGCCGACCGCCAGACCCGAACCGTTCAGCGTGTGCACGAGTTCGGGCTTGCCCTGTGCGTTGCGGAACCGCGCCTGCATCCGGCGCGCCTGGAACGCCTCGGTGTTCGAGCAGCTCGAGATTTCGCGATAGGTGTTCTGCGCTGGCAGCCACACCTCGAGGTCGAACGTCTTCGCGGCCGAGAAGCCCATGTCGCCCGTGCACAGCGTGATCACGCGGTACGGCAGGCCGAGCTTCTGCAGGATCGCTTCCGCGTGGCCGACCATCTCGTCGAGCGCCGCATACGACGTTTCGGGCGCGACGACCTGCACCATCTCGACCTTGTCGAACTGGTGCTGACGGATCATCCCGCGCGTGTCGCGGCCGTACGACCCGGCTTCCGAGCGGAAGCACGGGGAATGCGCGGTGAGCTTGATCGGCAGCGCGGATGCGTCGACGATCGACTCGCGCACGGTGTTCGTCAGCGAAATCTCGGACGTGGAGATCAGGTATTGCGTGACCTTGTTCTCCTCGCCGCCCTTCTCGACGCGGAACATGTCGTCCGCGAACTTCGGCAGTTGGCCGGTGCCGTACAGGATCTCCGGGTTCACGATGTACGGCGTGTACGTTTCGGTATAGCCGTGCTGCTGCGTGTGCGTGTCGATCATGAACTGCGCGAGTGCGCGGTGCAGGCGCGCGATCGGGCCGCGCAGCATCGTGAAGCGCGCGCCGGCGAGCTTCGCGCCCGTCTCGAAATCGAGGCCGAGCGGCGTGCCGACGTCGACGTGATCCTTCACCGCGAAGTCGAACTGGCGCGGCGTGCCCCAGCGGCGCACCTCGACGTTGTCGGCTTCGTCCTTGCCGACCGGCACGCTTTCGTGCGCGACGTTCGGCATGCCGAGCATCAGCTCCGACAGGCGCGCCTGGATGTCGCCGAGCCTGGCTTCCGACGCCTTCATTGCGTCGCCGATCCCGCCGACCTCGGCCATCACGGCCGACGTGTCCTCGCCCTTCCCCTTCATCGCGCCGATCTGCTTCGACAGGCTGTTGCGGCGCGCCTGGAGCTCTTCGGTATGGGTCTGGATCGCACGGCGTTCCGCTTCGAGGGCGGAGAACGCTGCGACGTCGAGGGTGTAGCCGCGATCGGCGAGGCGCTTGGCGACGCCGTCGAGGTCTTTGCGCAGCAACTGGATGTCGAGCATGGGAGGACTTGGAAAATCGTTGTGTAAGACGGGAATTCTAACGCACCCCGCGGCCGCCACGGCGTTGGCCGGACGGACAATGCCGCAAACGGCCGGCCATGGCAGTATCGCGTTGCCTGTCCGCCGCATCGGCGGACGGCGAATTGCCGCGCGCGTCGTCATGACGGATCGCAACATGTCCGCCCCGGCGGGCGGCAACCGTATCAGGCGGAGCGCCAGCTCCGCGTCACAGCACGCGAAGGAATCCGATGACCATCGAACTCGACAAGGACGTGCGCGACCGCGCGATCACGTCGCTGCAACGTTATTTCACGGAAAACATGGACGAGCCGATCGGCAACATCCAGGCCGGCGCGCTGCTGCATTTCTTCATTCAGGAGATCGCACCCGCGATCTACAACCTCGCGATCGCCGACGCGCAGGAACGCCTGCATGCGCGGGTCGCCGAACTCGACATCGAATGCCACGAAGAGCCGTTCGAATACTGGAAGAGACAGCAGCCGGGCCGCAAGCGCTGATGCGTCCACGGCTGCGCGGATCGAACCGGCCCGCGCGGCGCCATCAGTTCGATCAGTCCTTCTTGCCGGCCTCGCGATCGAGCTCGCGCAGCCACGCGAGCTTCTCGGCGATCTTCGATTCGAGCCCGCGCGGCACCGGCTGGTACCAGCGCGGCTCGCGCATCCCGTCCGGCAGGTACGTCTCGCCGGCCGCGTACGCGTTCGGCTCGTCGTGCGCGTAACGATAGGCGTGGCCGTAGCCGAGTTCCTTCATCAGCTTGGTCGGCGCATTGCGCAGATGCACGGGCACCTCGCGCGACTTGTCCTGCTTCACGAACGCCATCGCCTGGTTGAACGCGTTGTAGCCGGCGTTGCTCTTCGCCGCGCACGCGAGATAGATGACGGCCTGCCCGAGCGCGAGTTCGCCTTCCGGCGAGCCGAGGCGTTCGTAGGTTTCGGCCGCGTCGTTCGCCACCTGCAGCGCGCGCGGGTCGGCCAGGCCGATGTCTTCCCACGCCATCCGGACGATACGCCGCGCGAGATACTTCGGATCCGCGCCGCCGTCGATCATCCGGCAGAACCAGTACAGCGCGCCGTCCGGGCTCGAGCCGCGCACCGACTTGTGCAGCGCCGAAATCTGGTCGTAGAAGTTGTCGCCGCCCTTGTCGAAGCGGCGCGCATTCAGCGTCATCGCGCTGCCGACGAAATCGGCATCGATCGTCGCGACGCCGGCCGACGTCGCCGCCGTCTGCGCCTGTTCGAGCAGGTTCAGGAAGCGGCGCGCGTCGCCGTCCGCATAGCCGATCAGCGTATCGACCGCCTTGTCGTCGAACGCGAGGCCGTCGAGCGCGATTTCCTGCGCGCGCTTGAGCAACTGGCGCATCTCGTCGTCGTTCAGCGACTTCAGCACGTACACCTGCGCCCGCGACAGCAACGCCGAATTGACCTCGAAACTCGGGTTTTCGGTCGTCGCGCCGATGAAGGTCACGAGGCCCGATTCGACGAACGGCAGCAGCGCATCCTGCTGCCCCTTGTTGAAACGGTGGATCTCGTCGACGAACAGGATCGTGTGGCGGCCGGTGCGGTTCAGCGTGTCCTTCGCCTGCTCCATCGACTCGCGGATGTCCTTCACGCCACCGAGCACCGCGGACAGCGCGATGAACTCGCAGTCGAACGCGAGCGCGGTGAGCCGCGCGAGCGTCGTCTTGCCGACGCCGGGCGGCCCCCACAGGATCATCGAATGCGGCTTGCCGGATTCGAACGCGAGCCGCAGCGGCTTGCCTTCGCCCAGCAAATGCGTCTGGCCGATCACCTCGGCGAGCGTTTTCGGCCGCAGCGCCTCGGCGAGCGGGCGGCGCGGCTCGACTTGAAACAGGTCGGACATGAACCCTCGCTCCACATCAAACGGTAGCGGCCGAACCGGCCGCCGGACCCGACATTATGACAGCCGCGCGAGCGCGCCGCCGGGGCTGGTACACGCGTCTGGTGCCCGCGCCGGTACTCGTGTCTGTTGCACGCGCCTGTTACACGCGTCCGTTACACGCGTCTGTTGCACGCGCCCGTTACACGCGTCCCCAAACAACACGGGCCTGCCGTTGACGGCAGGCCCGTGTCGGGAAAACGGCGCAACGAACGTCAGCCGTTGATCACGTCGGCCCCCTTCGGCACCACGAACTTGAACGTATCGCCCTTCAGCGACGGGTTCGTCTGGATGTTCGTGAAGGTCAAGAGCGTGACGTTGCCGAACACGTCGTGCAACTCCATCGCGGCGAGCGTGCCGTTGCGAAAGCCGATGCCGATCCGCTGGAACTGCGTGTCCTGAGCCTTCGGCAGCATCTCGAGCCACTCGATGCCGCCCTTCTCGCCCGCATCGCGCAGCGTGTAGCTCTTGTCGAGATCGTTGCTGCCGAACAGGATCGCGGCCGGGCTCGCGCCCAGCGCGCCGTTCAGCTTGCGCTCGGTGACCTGGTTCAGGTCGCGGTCGTACACGTAGAGCTTGTCGCCGTCGGCCTGCAGCACCTGCTGGTACGGCTTCTGATACGTCCAGATGAACTTGCCCGGCCGCGCGAACACGAACGTGCCGCTCGAATTGTCGGTGGGCTTCGGCGCGGCCTGCGCGGCGCTCGCGCCCTTGGCCGGCGCCTTGACGATCTGCTGCGTGAAATCGCCCTTCGCCGAACGCACCTGCGACACGAAGGCCTTCAGTTGCTCGGTGCCGCCCGCGAACGCGTGCGTCGCCGCGAGCATCAGCGATGCGCCGGCGAGCGCCGCGCCGAGCCAGCGCCGCGTCGAACGAAGGGAAGGGACGAACGAAAGTTGCTGCATATTGCGGTTTTCTCCCTGGGTGGCCGGCGCTGCGGGCGCCGCGGACTCATTCCGCGTCGCGCGCCGGCACAAGAATTTCGCGGTTGCCGCTCGACGACATCGCCGACACGAGCCCCGACTGCTCCATCTGCTCGAGCAGCCGCGCCGCGCGGTTGTAGCCGATCCGCAGATGACGCTGCACGAGCGAGATCGACGCGCGGCGGTTCTTGATGACGATCTCGACCGCCTGGTCGTACAGCGGATCAGACTCGCCGCCGCCTTCGCCGGTTCCCGCACCGGCCGAGCCCTCGTCGCTGTCGGCGGTGCCGCCCTCGAGCAGGCCCTCGACGTAATTCGGCTCGCCCTGCTCCTTGAGCTTCTCGACGACGCGATGCACTTCGTCGTCGGCGACGAACGCGCCGTGCACGCGCACCGGCAACCCGCTACCCGGCGGCAGATAGAGCATGTCGCCCATCCCGAGCAGCGATTCGGCGCCCATCTGGTCGAGGATCGTGCGCGAGTCGATCTTCGACGACACCTGGAACGCGATCCGCGTCGGCACGTTCGCCTTGATCAGGCCCGTGATCACGTCGACCGACGGGCGCTGCGTCGCGAGGATCAGGTGGATGCCGGCCGCACGCGCCTTCTGCGCGATCCGCGCGATCAGTTCCTCGACCTTCTTGCCGACGACCATCATCAGGTCGGCCAGCTCGTCGATCACGACGACGATGTTCGGCAGGCGGCCGAGCGGCTCGGGATCGTCCGGCGTCAGGCTGAACGGGTTCGGAATCTTCTCCTCGCGCTTGGCCGCATCGTCGATCTTGTTGTTGTAGCCCGCGAGGTTGCGCACGCCCAGCTTGCTCATCAGCTTGTAGCGGCGCTCCATCTCCGCGACCGTCCAGTTCAGCGCATGGCCGGCCTGGCGCATGTCGGTGACGACCGGGCACAGCAGGTGCGGAATGCCTTCGTAGACGCTCATTTCGAGCATCTTCGGATCGATCAGGATCAGGCGCACCTGCTCGGCGGTGGCCTTGTACAGCAGCGACAGGATCATCGCGTTGATCCCGACCGACTTGCCCGAGCCGGTCGTGCCGGCCACGAGCAAGTGCGGCATCTTCGCGAGATCCGCGCACACCGGCTTGCCGCCGATGTCCTTGCCGAGGCTCAGCGTCAGCGCCGACGGCGCGGCCGCATACACCTCGGAGCCGATGATCTCGGACAGATGCACCGTCTGGCGGCGCTGGTTCGGCAGCTCGAGCGCCATGTAGTTCTTGCCGGGAATCGTCTCGACCACGCGGATCGACACGAGCGACAGCGAACGCGCGAGATCCTTCGCGAGGTTGACGATCTGGCTGCCCTTCACGCCGGTGGCCGGCTCGATCTCGTAGCGCGTGACGACCGGGCCCGGATACGCGGCGACGACGCTCGCCTCGACACCGAAGTCCTTCAGCTTCTTCTCGATCAGGCGCGACGTGAATTCGAGCGTATCGGCGGAAATCGCTTCCTGCGTCTTCGGCGCCGGGTCGAGCAGCGACACCGGCGGCAGCGTCGAATCGCCGGGCAGGTCGGTAAACAGCGGCACCTGGCGCTCGCGCTCGACGCGCTCGGACTTCGCCGGCGTGACGACCGGCGGCACGATCGTCACCGGTTCGTGATCCTCGATGCGCACGCGCTCCTCTTCGACCTTGCCTTCGCGGCGCACCGCCGCGGCCTCGCCGAGCTTGCGGTCGCGCTCGGCCTCGCGGCGCAGCTTCGCGACGTTGACGGCGGACAGGATCGCGCCGCCGACGCGCTCGGCCACCGACAGCCACGAGAAGCGGAAATACAGCGACAGGCCGATCGCGAGCGCGATCAGCAGCAGCAGCGTGCCGCCCGTGAAGCCGAACGCATGCGACATCGCGCCCGCGACGGCCTCGCCGACCACGCCGCCCGGCGCGCGCGGCAACTGCACCTTCAGCGACCACATGCGCAACGCCTCGATGCCGTCGCAGGCGAGCACGACCAGCACGAACGCAAAGATTTCGGTGAGCCAGCCGATCGGCCGCTCCGGTTCGTCGGGAATCGCCTCGTGACGCGTGATGCGGCGGTAGTTGACGGCGATGCGCCGCCCGAGCGGCACGATCAGCCAGTAGGCCGACAGGCCGAACAGCAGCAGGATGATGTCGGCGGTCCACGCGCCGACGCGGCCGGCCCAGTTCGAGATGTGATCGACCTGGGCCGCGTGCGTCCAGCTCGGATCGCGCCGGCTGTAGCTCAGCAGGGCCATCACCAGAAAGGCGCAGAGCGCGACCTGGAGAATCCAGCGGATCTCCGTGAGGAGCTTCGACATCCGGTGCGGCAACGCCTGTGCCTGGGCGGAATAAGGAGCTTTTGCCATGAATCCGTATAAAGAGGACGGGCCGTGCGCCCGCCTGTCGTTCGATCGCGCTTATTGTAAACGCTGCATCGCGCCGCCAAGTGTAAATGACGGTTACATGACGGGAACGGGGGTGCCGGACCGGCGCCGGCGGCGGCCGCCACCCGGCCGGATGCCCGCCCCTGCGAAAACGCGCCGCCACATGGCAAACCGCCGCCCGCCCCGCCGCCCCGGTACGGACGGCAGGCCGCCAAACGCTATCGCCACGATTGAAACTCTCGTTCGGCAGCGCAGCAACGGGGCCTTTATAATGCGCGTCTGATACCCATCTATGACGGCATCCCGGTCAACCCGGATCGTACGGCGAGCCCTACCCCGCCCGCCGCGGCCGCCTTTTACGGATTCGCATATGTCCACGCCCAAACACGCCAAAGTCCTGATTCTCGGTTCCGGCCCCGCCGGCTACACGGCCGCCGTCTACGCGGCACGCGCCAATCTGTCCCCGGTGCTGATTACCGGCATCGCGCAGGGCGGCCAGCTGATGACCACGACCGATGTCGAAAACTGGCCGGCGGACGCGAAGGGCGTGCAAGGCCCGGAACTGATGGCGCGCTTCCAGGAGCACGCGGAGCGCTTCAACACCGAAATCGTCTTCGACCACATCCACACCGCGAAGCTGCACGAAAAGCCGATCCGCCTGATCGGCGACTCGGGCGAATACACGTGCGACTCGCTGATCATCGCGACCGGCGCATCCGCGCAGTATCTCGGCCTGCCGTCCGAGGAAGCGTTCATGGGCAAGGGCGTGTCCGCCTGCGCGACCTGCGACGGCTTCTTCTATCGCAACCAGGAAGTCGCGGTGATCGGCGGCGGCAACACGGCCGTCGAGGAAGCGCTCTACCTGACCGGCATCGCGAAGAAGGTCACCGTGATCCACCGCCGCGACAAGTTCCGCGCGGAGCCGATCCTGATCGACCGCCTGCTGGAGAAGCAGAAGGAAGGCGTCGTCGACATCAAGTGGGATCACGTGCTGGACGAAGTGACCGGCGAGGAATCGGGCGTCACGGGCCTGCGCATCAAGAACGTGAAGACCGGCGCGACGGAAGACCTGCACGTGCAGGGCGTGTTCGTCGCGATCGGCCACAAGCCGAACACCGACCTGTTCCAGGGCCAGCTCGAAATGAAGGACGGCTACATCCTGACGAAGAGCGGCCTGCAAGGCAACGCGACGTCGACGAGCGTGCCGGGCGTGTTCGCGGCAGGCGACGTGCAGGACAACGTGTATCGCCAGGCGATCACCAGCGCGGGCACGGGCTGCATGGCCGCGCTCGACGCGCAGCGCTACCTCGAGAGCCTGCACGACAAGAAGTGAGCCGGGAGCCTCGCCGCGGCGGGCGCTACAATGGCGTCCGCTGCCGCGAAGCGGGCTCGACCGGAAAGCCGCTGCCGCCGCGCAGCGGCTTTTTTTCTGCCCGCGCGCCCGAACGCGCCTGCCCCGTTACCGAATCATGGCGAAGAACCAGCCCCACCCGAGCGATCCCGCGAAGCGGAAGATCGCTGCCCGCCCCGTGACCCCGGCGCCCGAGGCGCCGCCGCCCGCCCTCGACGCGGCCGCGTTGCGCGGTCAGGGCCTCGCGGGCCTCGGCGCGTTGCGCAAGTCGCTGCAAGGCGAAGCCGATCGTCGCGAACGCGCGCGCATCGAAACCGAGAAGGCCGAGCGCAAGGCGGAAGCCGACGCGAATCTGTTCCGCAACGAGATCGGCGCGATCCGGCCGCTGAACGCGCCGCCGCGCGCGTCGTCGGGCCGCACGCCGCCCGACCCGGTGCCGAAGCAGACGCAGCGCGACGAGCAAGCCGTGCTGAACGCGACGCTGTCCGACGAGTTCGATCCCGAGACGCTGCTCGACAGCGACGATTCGCTGTATTACCACCGCCCCGGCATCAGCCGCGACGTCGTGCGCAGGCTGAGGAGCGGTGCGTGGATCGTGCAGGCGCAGATCGATCTGCACGGCATGCGGCGCGACGAAGCGCGCGACGCGCTCGCCGAATTCATCCGCGAAGCCGGCAAGAAAGGGCTGCGCTGCCTGCGCGTGATCCACGGCAAGGGGCTCGGCTCGATCGGCAAGGAACCCGTGCTGAAGGGCAAGGTGCGCGCATGGCTCGTGCAGAAGGAGGAAGTGATCGCATTCTGCGAGGCGCGCGGCCACGACGGCGGCGCGGGCGCGGTGCTCGTGCTGCTGCAGCCCCATGCGACGCCGGCCGACCGGGGGCCGCGTGCCGCATCCTAGGCTGACGCTCGCGATCGCGGTACTGGAGGCGATCGCCACGCTCGCATTCGCGATTTCGGGGTTCATCGAGGCGCGCAAGAACCGCCTCGACTCGGTCGGCACGTTCGTCGTCGCGCTCGCGACCGCCTTCGGCGGCGGCACGCTGCGCGACATCCTGCTCGAGCGCCGGCCGTTCTACTGGGTCGTGCACGACGACTACGTGATCGCGATCTTCGTGCTTGCGCTGTTCGCGCCGTTCGTACTGCGGATGCTGTCGCGGCTGTCGGCCGAACGGCTGCTGCTAATCGCCGACGCGATCGGGCTCGGCATCTTCAGCATCTCGGGCACGTCGATCGCACTCGACGCCGAGATGCCGCGCTTCATCGCGGTGATGATGGGCGTGATTACCGGCGTGGTCGGCGGGATCGTCCGCGACGTGCTGTGCAACGACATCCCGCTGATCCTGCGCGATTCGCGGCCGTACGCGACCTGCGCGTTCGTCGGCTGCTGGTTCTACCTGCTGCTCGTGTGGCTGCAGTTCGACTCGGTGTACAGCGTGCTGCTCGCGACCGGCTTCATCCTCGCCGCGCGGCTGGCGACGTTCAAGTTCGACGTGCGGTTGCCGCATTGAATCCGGGCGTCGTTTGAGTCACGGGGAGCCGTCGAAACCGGCTCTCGTCGCCGCACGCCGGTGATCCCAAAACACGCGGTCTATCGGACACAATTATTTACATTTACCTTTCATGCTCCGCAGTGCCGTGTTACGTTCCGCCGAACAAACGCGAACGAGTGGACTGGGATGACAATTTTTTACGCGGTAGTTGAAGACGATCCGCTGGACAGCGGCGGCTACGTACTCGATGGCGGTAAGTGCGGAACGATCGTGGGTGACGACGGCAAACGCCGGAAGATTACGTTCGTCGGACAACGCGCGTGGTGCAGCACATGCGAGAGCGTCGGGACAATTGAGGCGGCCCCTGGCGCGCCGAGCAAAAAGCGACTGCGCGATTTCACTTCCGCGGGACGAGTTCAAGCCCTGAGCAACGATTGGGTCCGATGTCGCTGTGAGCGCCCTCCCCGCATCATTTCCCGATACGGCCGTCAATGGAAAATAGACGCTTCGAATTGCGCCCCCCGGACGCAATCCGAACTCGTCACAACCGATACGGTCACGGCAGCGCCCCAACTCGTCTATAACGATTGCTTCGTTCTTCGGGACGCCGAGGGTGCCCCTCTGAGCGACGTCGCCTATGCATTGCAGCGAGACACCGGGGCGTTTGAATACGGACGAACGGACGCGCACGGACAAACGCACTTGCTCGCGTCCACTTCCTGTGCCGAAAACATCACGATCTATCTCGCGGAATAGTCATGCCCGAACGCGTCCACGTTTCTCCTGAAGGCAATCGATACAAACGGATCGCGGCACGCAAGACCACGCCGACAAACGACCCGTCGCCGAAACCCGTCACCGTCCGATTCAAGACATTCTGGAAAACGGTCCGCAGATGGACCGACGCCGACGTCGGCGAATACCAGCGCGCAATTCCGCAACTGGCACAACAGCTGCAGAAGGAAACGTACTGGGACCGCAACGGCAGTACGCGTGAGAATCGATTTACATGCGAGGACTTCGCGCTACGGTTACTCGTCCAGTTCGCGGCCCTGCGCGGGTTGCCGCTCAAGTTGACCACCGGTGTGCGCAGTTATCGAAACATGGAAATCTACGGCGAATCGGAACACCAGCGATACGATTCGACGATGTACGGCTTCGCCGAGATGGTCGCGCTGACTTTCGGCGCACCGGACACACAACGCACCGGTTCGAATACCGTACGACTTACGACGGCCGAGTCGCTCCGCGCGGGAGACATGCTCGTACAGGCCAATGATCGCGCAGGCATCGGGCATCACGTTCAGTTGGTCACGAACACCTCGCCCTCGTCTGTTTCGATCATGCAGGGCAATTCGAGCGGTGTGATCGTCCGTCCATTCACGACGATCATGAGGATATTCGGCCACAATCGTGCAGATCCGCAAAGCGCCAGTTATGCAGGTATGGGCGTCGAAAACGGGTACTACACCCCCGGCGAGGAAGGGTGGGACTACAGAAACGAGACCACAGGCGCCGAAGTGAAGGACTTTCTAAAGCAATTCCAGCTGTATCGCTGGAATTTCGCTGCATTCAATCAGTAATGCCGAGGCAAGGATGCGTGCGTTCTTTTCGGTAATCGCAGATAGCGACCTGTTCGGTACACTCGCGACCGTTTGTCTGGTCGTCGCCGTGGCCGGCCTGTTCTCCACCGTCCGCCGCTCGAGATTTTATTTTCCGGCGGTCTTCGCGTGCCTTCTGTTCATGCCGCTCATGCATGCGATCGGTTCGTACTTCTTGTCATTGCCGAGCCCGTGACTGCCTCCATCCGCTATCACGACGTGCGCGGGCCACGGCACCTGCGCGGACAAGTCCGCTACGCCCATGAATCCCGGCAATCGACGGCATCCGGATCGAACGGTGATCCGGACGCATCGCCGAAGGCCTGATTCCGCCTGCCTCACGCGATCCGTTCTTCCGACGCCGGATCGAACAGCACGGCCTTCGACACGTCGAACAGCAGCGACTGCGTCTGCCCTGGCTGCGGGTTCGCGGCCGGATGCACGCGGCTCACGATCCGCTTGCCGTTCACCTGCGCGAACACGTGCGTGTCCGGCCCGGTCGGCTCGGTCACGTCGACGCGCACGTCGATCGGCTGCAGCTTCGACGCCTCGCCGTGATGTGCGTTGCGTGCGTCGGTGATGCGCTCCGGGCGCAACCCGAGAATCACCTCGCGGCCCACGTGCGACTTCAGCTTCGCCGCGTCGAACGGCAGGTTCAGCGCGCTGCGCGCGAGGCCCGTGTCGATCTCGAGCGCGATGCCGCTGCCCTGCTCGACCAGGCGGCCGTTGATGAAGTTCATCGGCGGCGCGCCGATGAAGCCCGCGACGAACAGGTTCGACGGCGAATCGTAGATCTCCTGCGGCGCGCCGAACTGCTGGACCACGCCGTCCTTCATCACCGCGATCCGGTCGCCGAGCGTCATCGCCTCGATCTGGTCGTGCGTCACGTAGACGATCGTCGTGCCGAGGCGCTGGTGCAGCAGCTTGATTTCCGCGCGCATCTCGATACGCAGCTTCGCGTCGAGGTTCGACAGCGGTTCGTCGAACAGGAACAGCGACGGATCGCGTGCAAGCGCACGGCCCATCGCGACGCGCTGGCGCTGGCCGCCCGACAGCTGGCCCGGCTTGCGGTCGAGCAGGTGCTGGATCTGCAGCATCGCCGACACGCGATCGACGATCTGCTGCTGCTCGCTCTTCGGCACCTTGCGGATGTTCAGCCCGAACGAAATGTTCTCGCGCACCGTCATCGACGGATACAGCGCGTACGACTGGAACACCATCGCGATGTCGCGATCCTTCGGCGACAGGTCGTTGACGACCTTGCCGTCGATGCAGATCTCGCCGCTCGTGACCGTCTCGAGCCCGGCGATCATGTTGAGCAGCGTCGATTTCCCGCAGCCCGAGCCGCCGACCAGGATCAGGAACTGTCCGTCCTCGATCTCGATGTCGACACCCTTCAGGACCGGCACCCCGTTCGGGTAGGTCTTGTACACGTCACGGATGGAAAGGCTTGCCATGCTGTGAATCCTCTGTCTCGTCTCGCGCGGCGCACGCCGGCGCCGCGTCGGGTTCGTTTCGATGCGCCGCGCGGGGTGCGCGGCCGGTTCGTCGTATCGGAAAAGCCGCGCTTACCCCTTCACCGCGCCTGCCGTCAGCCCGCGCACGAAGTAGCGGCCGGCGACGATGTAGACGAGCAGCGTCGGCAGCGCGGCGATGATCGCGCCGGCCATGTCGACGTTGTATTCCTTCACGCCCGTCGACGTGTTGACGAGGTTGTTCAGCGCGACCGTGATCGGCATCGAATCGACGCCGGAGAACACGATCCCGAACAGGAAGTCGTTCCAGATCTGCGTGAATTGCCAAATCAGGCACACCATGAAGATCGGCAGCGACACCGGCAGCAGGATCTTCGTGAAGATCGTGAAGAAGCCGGCGCCGTCGATGCGCGCGGCCTTCACGAGTTCGGCCGGCACGCTCACGTAGAAGTTGCGGAAGAACATCGTCGTGAACGCGATCCCGTACACGACGTGCACGAACACGAGGCCCGGAATCGTGTTCGCGAGGCCGAGCATTCCCTGCAGGCGCGCCATCGGCAGCAGGATCACCTGGAACGGAATGAAGCAGCCGACCAGCATCATCGTGAACAACGCGTCCGCACCGCGAAAGCGCCAGTGGGTGAGCACGTAGCCGTTGAACGCGCCGATCAGCGACGAGATCAGCACGGCCGGGATCACCATCTGCAGCGAGTTCAGGAAGAACGGCTTCATCCCGTCGCAGCGCACGCCGGTACACGCCCCGCTCCATGCCTTCACCCACGGGTCGACGGTCCACGTGGTGGGCGGCGTCAGCAGGTTGCCGGTACGCAGCTGGTCGAGGTCCTTGAACGACGTCGACAGCATCACGTAGATCGGAAACAGGAAATACAGCGCGAACAGGATCAGTGCCGCATAGATCACCGCCCGGCTGATCGTCATCTTAGGCTGCATTGCGGGTGCTCCTCGATTCCATATACATCAGCGGCACCAGCACCGCGACCACGGTCGCGAGCATCATCACCGAGGACGCCGCGCCGAGCCCGAGCTGGCCGCGGTTGAACGAAAACGTGTACATGAACATGGCCGGCAGCGACGACGACGTGCCCGGGCCGCCCGCCGTCAGCGCGACGACGAGGTCGAAGGTCTTGATCGTGATGTGGCAGAGGATCAGCAGCACCGAGAAGAACACCGGGCGCATGCTCGGGATCACGATCTTGCGGTAGATGGTCGGCAGCGTCGCGCCGTCGACCTGCGCGGCCTTGAAGATCTCGCCGTCGACGCCGCGCAGCCCCGCGAGGAACAGCGCCATCACGAAGCCGGTCGACTGCCACACGGCCGCGATCACCACGCAGAAGATCGCCTTGTCCGGATCGTCGAGCCAGCCGAACGAGAAGCTCGTCCAGCCCCAGTCGTGCATCACCTTCTCGAGGCCGAGGCCGGGGTTCAGGATCCACTGCCACGCGGTGCCCGTGACGATGAACGACAGCGCCATCGGGTACAGGAAGATCGCGCGCAGCGCACCTTCGTTGCGGATCCGCTGGTCGAGCAGGATCGCGAGGAACAGCCCGAGCGCGACGCAGATCGCGATGAACGGGATCCCGAACCAGCCGAGGTTCGCGGCGGAGGTCCACCACACGTCGTTCTGGAACAGGTCCGTGTAACGGCCGAAACCGTCGAATTCGTAGTTGGGCAACAGCCGCGAGTTGGTCAGCGACAGATAGCCGGTAATCAGGATGAAGCCGTAGATGAACACGACGGCGATCGCGACGCTCGGCGCGAGCACGAGCTTCGGGATCCAGCGATCGGCGAAGGCCGACATCGGCGACGTACGCCGTGCGGCGGCAGCGCCGGATCCGTTTCCGCTAAGAGGGGCAGCCACTTGATTCGACTCCTGGAACGAGGGCGACGCAGGCCTGGCCGGCGCCGGGTACGGCACGGGCTCGCGGGCGAGCCCGTTTGCTGCACATGCAAAAACGCCCGGCCGATGAAGCGTGTCCGGCCGGGCGCCTGGCGCGCGTTACTTGACCTTCGCGGCCTTCGCGAGCGCGGCGACCGCGCTCTTCGAATCCTGCTGCGAGTTCATGAACTTCGTCACGACGTCCGTGATCGCGCCGGCGGTCGCGTCGCCTTGCGCCATGCCGTGCGCGAGCGACGGCACGAAACCACCCGACTTGATCGCGGTCTGCTCGTCGGCATACGACTTCTTCGCGCAGTCGTCGAACTTGTCCATCTTCACGCCGAGACGCACCGGCACCGAGCCCTTCAGCAGGCTGAACTGCTCCTGGAAGTCCGGCGTCATGATCGTCTTCGCGAGCGCGAGCTGGCCCGGCGTCGCGTTCTTCTCGCCCTTCTGCTGGAAGAACACGAACGAATCGACGTTGAACGTGTACGCGTTCGCCGTGCCCGGCACCGGTGCGCAGATGTAGTCCTTGCCCGACTTCTTGCCCGCGTTCTCGAACTCGCCCTTCGCCCAGTCGCCCATGAACTGCATGCCGGCCTTGCCGTTGATGACCATCGCGGTCGCGAGGTTCCAGTCGCGGCCGTTACGGCCGGTATCGAAGTAGCCCTGGATCTTGCGCACCGTGTCGAATACCGACACCATCTGCGGCGACGTCAGCGTCGCCTGGTCGAGGTCGACCAGCGCCTTCTTGTAGAACGCCGGGCCCTGCGACAGCACGACGTCCTCCCACAGCGTCAGGTCCTGCCACGGCTGGCCGCCCATCGCGATCGGCTGGATGCCCGCGGCCTTCAGCTTGTCGGCCACCGCGAAGAATTCAGGCCAGGTGGTCGGCACCTTCGCGCCGACCTTGTCGAGCGCGGCCTTGTTGATGTACAGCCAGTTGACGCGGTGCACCGAGAACGGCGCGGCGACGGTATGGCCCTTGTACTTGATGATCTTGTCGATTTCCGGCGGCAGGTTCTGCTTCCAGTCGCCGGCAGCCGAATCGATGTTGACGAGCACGCCTTGATCGGCCCAGTCCTGGATCAGCGGGCCCTTGATCTGCGCGGCCGACGGAGAATCGCCGCTGATCACCTTCGTCTTCAGCGCGGTCATCGCCGCGGCGCCGGCGCCGCCCGCGACCGCGAAGTCCTTCCACACGTAGCCCTGCTTCTGCAGGTCGTCCTTCAGCACGCCGACGGCCTTCGACTCGCCGCCCGAGGTCCACCAGTGCAGCACGGTTACGTTCTCGGCTGCCTGCGCCGCCACGGCGCCAGCCATCAGGCCTGCGGCGCAGAGCGCGCCCATGATCGAGCGAACTTTCATTACTTATCTCCTCCAGACTGAATCAACTCGTGAGGTTCCCTGACCGGGAACCGGCTTCTTGATAACGACGGGGAAATCGAGCCGCGGGACGCATGCAGCGTACGGGGCCGATGACCGGCCGGGCTCTTACAGAAAGCGTGAATCGAGATTCAACGGCGTGTCTCCTCTTTGTGTTTCTGGCCCGCCGCGATGATGCGACGCGAGCCCGGGGCCGACGGCGCGCCGACGATGCGCACCGCCAATGTCCGATAACATTCGGCACAAGGCGCTCCCGAAGGCGAAGCTCGCGCAGTTCATCGACCGCACTTCTTTTTTTCTTCACCCAGGTGCTACCCCTTGCGGCGGATTGTAGTTAAACTACAATTCAGTGTCAAAAATATTTTTATCGCACTACGGATCGCTTCCGGGCACCCCAACACGGCGGAGACACATGCATACCGATTCCAGCTTTACCTTCGTACTTTTCGGCGGCACCGGCGATTTGTCGATGCGCAAGATCCTGCCCGCGCTGTTCGAAGCGCACCGCGCGAACATGCTGGCGGCGAGCGGCCGGATCGTCGCCGTGGCGCGACACGAATCGGATCGGGCAGCCTATCTCGAATGGGTCGACACGCACGTGAAGCCGCATGCGGCGAAGGCGGCCGGCAACGCGTTCGACGACGCCGCGTGGAAGTCCTTCCTCGATCGCATCGACTACGTGCACCTCGACCTCGGCCGCGCGGAAGACTACGGCGTGCTGCGCGACGCGGTGGCGTCGCTGCCCGGCATCCGCGTGTTCTATCTCGCGACGGGCCCGTCGCTGTTCGTGCCGATCTGCAAGGCGCTCGCGTCGGTCGGCCTGAACGAAGGCGCGCGCATCGTGCTCGAGAAGCCGCTCGGCTACGACCTGAAATCGTCGAACGCGATCAACGACGCGGTCGGCGAGATCTTCGCGGAAGGCCAGATCTACCGGATCGACCACTACCTAGGCAAGGAGCCGGTACAGAACCTGCTCGCGCTGCGCTTCGGCAATGCGCTGTTCGAGCCGCTGTGGCGCCGCGAATGGGTCGAGAGCATCCAGATCACGATCGCCGAGGAGCTCGGCGTCGAGGCGCGCGGCGACTTCTACGACAATACGGGCGCGCTGCGCGACATGGTGCAGAACCACTTGCTGCAGTTGCTGTCGATCGTCGCGATGGAGCCGCCGCACTCGATGGATTCCGACTCGGTACGCGACGAGAAGCTGCGCGTGCTGCGCGCGCTGAAGCCGATCGATCCGCGCGACATCGGCAAGGTTGCCGTGCGCGGCCAGTATCATGCGGGCGTGATCAAGGGCGCGCAGGTGCCGGCCTACGCGACCGAGCCGGGCGTGAAGCCCGACAGCCAGACCGAGACCTTCGTCGCGCTGAAGGTCGAGATCGAGAACTGGCGCTGGGCCGGCGTGCCGTTCTTCCTGCGCACCGGCAAGCGGCTGGCCGACCGCGTCGCGGAGATCGTCGTCAACTTCCGCCCGGTGCCGCATTCGGCGCTCGGGCCGACCGCGCTGCGCCCCGGTTCGAACCGCCTCGTGATCCGGCTGCAGCCGAACGAGACGATCCGCCTGTACTGCCTCGCGAAGCAGCCGGGCGAAGGGATGAACCTCGCGAGCGTGCACCTCGACCTCGCGTTCGACCAGTTCTTCAAGGAAGGGCAGATGGAGGCGTACCAGCGCCTGCTGCTCGACGTGATCAACGGCCGGCTCGCGCTGTTCGTGCGTCGCGACGAACAGGAAGCGGCATGGCAGTGGGTCGAGCCGATCCTGAACGAATGGGCGCGCACGCTGAAGCCGCCGAAGCCGTACGCGGCGGGCACGTGGGGGCCGGCCGCGTCGAGCGCGATGCTCGCGCAGCACGATACCTGCTGGCTCGAAGAAGAAAACTGATGCAAACCGTTGCCGCGTACGCCACCGTACGCGACAACGTGCCCCACGATTCGTACGATTTGAACAGACAAAGCAGTCCGGAGGAGATGTGATCGAGATCCACGCTTTCGACACCCAGGAAGCGCAAAGCGAAGCGCTCGCGCGCGCCGTCGGCGATGCGCTGCGCGCGGCGCTCGCCGGCCCCGCGCGCCCGTTGCTCGCGGTGTCCGGCGGCACCAGCCCGCGCCCGTTCCTGCACACGCTGTCGCATGCGGCGCTCGACTGGGCCGGCGTCGACGTCACGCTGGTCGACGACCGCTGGGTGCCGGACGACGACGCGGCCAGCAACGCGCAACTCGTGCGCGACACGCTGCTGCAGCACGCGGCGGCCCCTGCCCGCTTCCTGCCGCTCGTCGACACGCGCGGCACGCTCGACGCGCACGTCGCCGCGCTGAACGCAAACGCCGACTACCGCGTGCCGAGCGTCGCGGTGCTCGGCATGGGCGAGGACGGCCACACCGCGTCGATCTTCGCCGACGCACCCGAATGGGACCACGCGATCACGACGCCGGAACGCTTCGTCGCCGTGCATCCGGGCGCGGCGCCGCATGCACGCGTGAGCTATTCGCTCGATGCGCTCAAGCGCGTCGATCGGCTGTTCCTGCTGATCGCGGGCGAGCGCAAACGCGACGTGCTCGACGCCGCGGCCGCGTCGCTGCAGAAGAACGCGATTTCCCAACTGGCCAACGACAAGGGGACCCAGCTCGATGTCTACTGGTGTGCAAAGTAAGGCGGTCGTCGCGGGTCAGCATGCCGACGGCCCGCGCCTGCTCGCGGACGTCGGCGGCACCAACGCGCGCTTCGCGCTGGAAACCGGCCCCGGCGAGATCACGCAGATCCGCGTGTATCCCGGCGCCGACTATCCGACGATCACCGATGCGATCCGCAAATACCTGAAGGACGTGAAGATCAGCCGCGTGAACCACGCGGCGATCGCGATCGCGAACCCGGTCGACGGCGACCAGGTCACGATGACGAACCACGACTGGAGCTTCTCGATCGAGGCGACGCGCCGCGCGCTCGGCTTCGACACGCTGCTGGTCGTCAACGATTTCACCGCGCTCGCGATGGCGCTGCCGGGCCTGACCGATGCGCAACGCGTGCAGGTGGGCGGCGGCACGCGGCGCCAGAACAGCGTGATCGGCCTGCTCGGGCCCGGCACCGGGCTCGGCGTGTCGGGGCTGATCCCGGCGGACGACCGCTGGATCGCGCTCGGCAGCGAGGGCGGCCACGCGTCGTTCGCGCCGCAGGACGAGCGCGAGGATCTGGTGCTGCAGTACGCGCGCAAGAAGTTTCCGCACGTGTCGTTCGAGCGTGTGTGCGCGGGCCCCGGCATGGAGATCATCTATCGCGCACTCGCCGCGCGCGACAAGAAGCGCGTCGCGGCATCCGTCGACACGGTCGAGATCGTCGAGCGCGCGCATGCGGGCGATGCGCTCGCGCTCGAGACGGTCGAATGTTTCTGCGGGATTCTCGGCGCGTTCGCGGGCAGCGTCGCGCTCACGCTCGGCGCGCTCGGCGGCGTGTACATCGGCGGCGGCGTCGCGCTGAAGCTGGGCGAACTGTTCACGCGCTCGTCGTTCCGCGCGCGCTTCGAGGCGAAGGGCCGCTTCACGCACTACCTCGAGAACATCCCGACGTACCTGATCACCGCCGAATATCCGGCGTTCCTCGGTGTGTCGGCGATTCTCGCGGAACAGTTGTCGAACCGTTCCGGCGGCGCGTCGTCGGCGGTGTTCGAGCGAATCCGCCAGATGCGCGACGCGCTGACGCCGGCCGAGCGCCGCGTGGCCGATCTCGCGCTGAACCATCCGCGCTCGATCATCAACGACCCGATCGTCGACATCGCGCGCAAGGCCGACGTGAGCCAGCCGACCGTGATCCGCTTCTGCCGCTCGCTCGGCTGCCAGGGGCTGTCGGATTTCAAGCTGAAGCTCGCGACCGGCCTCACCGGCACGATCCCGATGAGCCACAGCCAGGTGCACCTCGGCGATACGGCCACCGACTTCGGCGCGAAGGTGCTCGACAACACGGTGTCCGCGATCCTGCAACTGCGCGAGCACCTGAATTTCGAGCACGTCGAGAACGCGATCGAGATCCTGAACGGCGCGCGGCGCATCGAGTTCTACGGGCTCGGCAACTCGAACATCGTCGCGCAGGACGCGCACTACAAATTCTTCCGCTTCGGGATTCCGACGATCGCGTACGGCGACCTGTACATGCAGGCCGCATCGGCCGCGCTGCTTGGCAAGGGCGACGTGATCGTCGCGGTGTCGAAGTCGGGACGCGCGCCCGAGTTGCTGCGCGTGCTCGACGTCGCGATGCAGGCCGGCGCGAAGGTGATCGCGATCACGTCGAGCAACACGCCGCTCGCGAAGCGCGCGACCGTCGCGCTCGAGACCGACCACATCGAGATGCGCGAGTCGCAACTGTCGATGATCTCGCGGATCCTGCATCTGCTGATGATCGACATCCTCGCGGTGGGCGTCGCGATCCGTCGCGCGTCGACCAACGGCGAGTTGCCGGAGGCGGTCGCGCAGGCGCGGGCGCGCGCCACCGACGACGAAACGGCCGACGTGCTCGACTGGTTGAGTCATGGGGCTTCGCCGGCGGCGAAGGATGTCGCGCGGGATTGACGCAGCGGTAAAAAAAACGCCTCGGTGAACGACACCCCGAACGCTGGATTCAGGCCCGGCGTTCGGGGTGTTTTGCATTGGGGAGCCGCTTGGCGTTGGCGTGCCGCAGTGGACGAGTCGACGAATTAACACTGTGCAACAAGGCCACGTCTTTGCAATTCGAGCTGCATCGCCAATGGTGACAAGGGATACAGCGCCATGGCGATATTGCGCCAATTGGCCAGGGAGACTGAAGGGCTCGAAATTCGGATATCCTCGAAGCCACATGGAATGATTCCTTTACCGCAACTGGCTCAAACACGACAATCTCCAAACCAAAAAATATGTCACTTAATTTTGAAATAATTTCTGCAACAAAAGAAATAAATCGATCAACCAACAGCAATTTCACACCCAATACATCGCAACTGTCACTCGAACTCAACAGATTCCCCACCAACACGAGCGGGATTATTGCAGTCCCTTCCAAAAACAAGCTCGACTATGAATTACTATATTCTTCAACACCCCTCGACCCGGGAAAGTCAACTGAATCCGTCGGAGCAGATCTATGAAAATGCGCGAAAGTGTATTACGGTCTAACCGGAACAACGCTGCTAGTCGCAGCGGGAGGAATCCCAATCAAAAAATCAATACTTGGACACCCAGTAATAGGAAATTCAAGTAAGTACACGAATATCGTCAGCGACATTGGAGTTAGATTTTTCCCGAGGTTATTATTGCCGCACGGCCCGATTGCAAATTTCGCCAAGAAAGCGTTCGGCACGGTTCGTGTATTTGGAGTACTTGGACGAGCCTCCGGAGCGGGTGCCATTGCCATGGCTGTGATTGATGCAGCCCTCATAGGAAAGTGCGCGTATGATGCAAGACATGGAAACCAAATCTCAAACACGCCCCTCGAAACAAGAAATAATTGAAACGGTGATTGAAATTTTCGTCAGGGAAGTTGCATTCATTGACCGAAGCGAAGTGTCAAAAAACACGAACGTCCTTGACGATTTTAAGATATATCACGATGACATCTCCTTATTCTTGTTAGCAGTGTTTCGACACTTCAACATGCCAACAATAAACAACCCAGACTGCCCACCTACAATAGAAGGAATTTCGAATTTTATATTCGACTACCTTTCTTCCGATAAAAATCGCGAAGAGCGGCCCGGCCAAAAGGGAATCTGGCGGAGACTTTTGAGTTGGATGCAAGCACATTAAGGAACCTGCTCTGGAAAGTTGCCTATCGGCACATCGAACGTCATCTGGAAACCCCGGTTCAATCCCGCGGGAAGGAAACATGTCGACCGGGAATAAATGCGGTATTTGGGTTACCGGTCATGGATCTCTCGTCAACAAGCTACCGTACTCGATGTTTGCGCGCTCATGCTATTGGCTAACCCGAGTCGGGCAGACAACGGCCCATCTTCACTGCAAACACTCGGCCGCACCTACGCGCAGACATTGGGGTTTTCGTTGGGCGCGCAGTTCCTGTCGTTGGTTGGGTCATTGCTGCCAAGGATGTCACGATGATCAGCATTCGTTCCGTGTCGCGCTATAACGCGCTTGTTAAGCCTGAGGACAAGGTGTTCTGATGAGCCAGTTTACGTGGAACGAGTTTGAGGATTTTGTGAGAAGGGAGACCGGTGTTAGTCCCCAAAAAATTCTCACAAAAGATCATGCCGTCGAGGGCGATTTGGATATCACTGGCGACGATGCGGTTGAGTTTATGGAGCGCTTCTTCGATAAATTTCCAGTACAAGTTGGAGATTTTGAGTTCAATCGCTACTTCTCAGGAGAGGGCTTTAGCTTGATTGAAGTGGCGCGGATGGCTTTCTCCAGAAAACGCCGAGAAAAATATGACAAAGTACCACTGACTCTAGGCATGCTCTATCAGGCTATTTTGGATGGAGAGTGGAGCAATCAGCGCTTGGAAAGCCTACCGCGCTGATTGCTCCTAGCCACATAGCCGGTTCATCTTTTAGGCGATGTGTTGGATCTGTGCATACCTCTGGAGTCTGCCATCAGACAAAATCCACTGCTCCGGTGTGTGATGTTCTGGGCCCTGATGTTCGCGGCACAACCCAGCCACGCCACGGATACGTCGTCGTCGCCACAAGCCGGCGCCCGAACCTACGCGCAGAACTACAAGGACATGGTGCTCGCCGAATGCGTCGCGACCGCTTATCGGAATGAACCGTCCGCTGCGATGGACGCGGGAAGCAGCGCCAGTGCACTAATGGATTGGACCGACTTCGATCTGGAACGGAACCCCGACACGGGCAAATCGCTGGTCAATCGTTTTCTTGCACGCGACTATCGCAATCCGGTCGTCGAGTCCGAAATCAAGGGCGTGAGGTTTGATTTTTTGAAATGCCTGGATCTGTATCACAGCCAGGAACTCGAGACCGAAGTCAGGCGATTCGTGATCAACCCGAAGCGCAGCTATCGACTCGACAATCGCTCGTCAGACCGGTCCAAGTGATGCGGACGCGGAAATAACCCAATGCTTGCCCCGCATCGCTGGCCGGGTTACATCGGCATGGTGTTCGCTCAGGTTGTCGCTTGGGCGAACAGCGTCGACATACTCGCGCCCTCCGTCAGTTCCGTCACGCCGCTCAGGCACCCGCCTTCACCGGCCGTCCGTGCCAGCGCAGCACGAGATAGCGCCCGACGAAACACAACACGCCGGTAACGCCGATCGTCACGCCCATCGCGAACGGCGTGCCGTCCGCGAGCGCGCCGATCGCGACGCTCGCGAGCGCACCGAGCGCCAGCTGCATCGCGCCGAACACGGCAGCCGACGCGCCCGCGTTGTGCGGATAGCGGTGCATCAGGTCGGTCGTGCAGTTCGCGGACAGGATCCCGACCACGCCGACGACGAAGAACAGGCACACGACGATCGACCACAGCCCCCCCAACCCCGTCAGCGCGACGAACGCGACCGCGAGCGACGCGATGCAGCTCACGAGCGACGCGGCCGAGATGATGCGCAGCGAGCCGATGCGGCCGACGAGCCGCGTGTTCGCGAAGTTGCCGATCATGATCCCGACGACGTTCAGGCCGAACAGCAGCCCGTAGTGCTGCGGCGACACGTGGAAATATTCGATGTACACGAACGGCGTCGCGGTGATGTACGAGAACATCGACGCGAACGCCATCCCGCCGCACAGCATGTGCCCCCATGCGACAGGGTCGGACAGGATGCGCCCGTACGACGCGAACGACGCGAGCACGGCCGCGCTCTTGCGCCGCTCCTTCGGCCAGGTTTCGGGCACGCGCAGATACGCGGTCGTCGCGCAGATCGCGCCGAACACGGCCAGCACGACGAACACACCGCGCCAACCGGAGAAACGCAGGATCTGGCCGCCGATCAGCGGCGCGAGCAGCGGCCCGACCGCGGTGACGATCGCGACCATCGACAGCACCTTCGCCGCATCGCTCGGCTCGTGCGCGTCGCGCGCGATCGCACGCGCGAGCACCGACGCGGCGCCGGCGCCGAGCGCCTGCAGGAAACGCACGACGATCAGCATGTCGATCGAACCCGACACGAAGCAGCCGATGCTCGCGAGCGTGAACAGCGCAATGCCGCCGAGCAACACGGGGCGGCGGCCCCACGTATCGGACAGCGGGCCATACAGCAGCATGCCGATCGAGAAGCCGGCCATGAAGCTCGTCAGCGTGCGCTGCGCGGCGCCGGCGCTGACGGAGAAGCTGTCGGCGATCGACGGCAGGCTCGGCAGGTACATGTCGGTGGCGATCGGCCCGCAGGCCGCGAGCGCGCCGAGCAACAGGATCAGCCGGGCATCGGGCCGGCGCCGGACGACGTGAGACATGGGTATCCGGAATGGGAGCCCGCGCGCATCGGGGCGCGCGTGGCGGTGAAGACGGGAAACCGCGCCGCAAGCGACGCGTTCAGGCTCATGATTGTACGCGCAACTTTTTTGCGTGCCTTGGGCCGCGTGCGGCGGCACGCCGCGAAACGCCCATGTTCGTCATGCGCGGAACGAACGCGCGGGCGGATTCGATTAAGCTTGCTGCTTGCCACTCTCGTCTGACCATTCGACGTACGACCCACCCGATGACCGCTTTCCTGCTGATCTGGAGCCCCAAGAAATGGCCGTGGCCCGAGCTGCCCGACGTCGCCGCGCGCGTGAAGGCCGGCGAGGCCGTGCATGACGTGTGGGGCTGCGGCTTCGCGCGCGGCATCCTGCCGGGCGACCGCGTGTTCCTGCACCGCGTCGCGAAGGAACCGAAGGGCGTGTTCGGCTCCGGCTACGTGACGCGCGCGCCGTACGAGGTGCCCGATCCGTCGACGAAGCGCGGCTACCGGCTGTGCATCGACTTCGTGTACGACTGGCTGGTCGATGCGCATCAGGACGTCGTGATCGCCCGCGACGCGCTGCGCGTCCATCCGTATTCGGTCCAGACCTGGGATGCGCAGAGCTCCGGCACGTCGATCAAGCCGATGGTCGAAGGCCCGCTCGAAAAGCGCTGGGCCGAATTGACCGGCAAGCGCAAGCCGCCGCGATAAGCGGAAACCGGGTCGCATCACGCGCGCCTTTCCGGCCGGCCGATGCCGCGCGCCGAAAGGCCGCGGACCGGCCGGCGGGCTTGCCGCGCGCGTCTCCGGTACAATCGGACGATCGTTCCGCCCAGGCGCCGCGGCCCGTGCACCGGCCCCCGCGCCCTTCTCTCGCAGGTTTCGCTCATGTCCAACAATCAGCTTCTCTTCGAACGCGCCCAGAAGACCATTCCGGGCGGCGTCAACTCGCCGGTGCGCGCGTTCCGGTCGGTCGGCGGCACGCCGCGCTTCGTCGCGCGCGCGCAAGGCCCGTATTTCTGGGATGCCGACGGCAAGCAGTACATCGACTACATCGGCTCGTGGGGCCCGATGATCGTCGGCCACGTCCATCCGGAAGTGCTGTCGGCCGTGCAGAACGTACTCGCCGACGGCTTCTCGTTCGGCGCGCCGACCGAAGCGGAAATCGAGATCGCCGAGGAAATCTGCAAGCTTGTGCCGTCGATCGAGCAGGTGCGGATGGTGTCGAGCGGCACCGAGGCCACGATGAGCGCGCTGCGTCTCGCGCGCGGCTTCACGGGCCGCAGCCGCATCGTCAAGTTCGAGGGCTGCTACCACGGCCACGCGGACAGCCTGCTGGTCAAGGCCGGCTCGGGCCTGCTGACGTTCGGCAACCCGACCTCGGCTGGCGTGCCCGCCGACATCGCGAAGCACACGACCGTCCTCGAATACAACAACGTCGCCGCGCTCGAGGAAGCGTTCGGCGCATTCGGCGACGAGATCGCCGCGGTGATCGTCGAGCCGGTCGCCGGCAACATGAATCTCGTGCGCGGCACGCCAGAATTCCTGGGCGCGCTGCGCGCGCTGTGCACGAAGCACGGCGCCGTGCTGATCTTCGACGAGGTGATGTGCGGGTTCCGCGTCGCGCTCGGCGGCGCGCAGGCGTACTACGGCATCGCGGCCGACCTCACCTGCCTCGGCAAGGTGATCGGCGGCGGGATGCCGGCCGCCGCGTTCGGCGGCCGCCGCGACATCATGGCCCACCTCGCGCCGCTCGGCGGCGTCTACCAGGCCGGCACGCTGTCGGGCAACCCGATCGCGGTCGCCGCGGGCCTGAAGACGCTGCAACTGATCCAGGCGCCGGGCTTCTACGACGCGCTCACCGCGCAGACGAAGCGGCTCGCCGACGGCCTCGCGGCGCAAGCGCGCGCGGCCGGCGTGCCGTTCGCGGCCGACTCGATCGGCGCGATGTTCGGCCTGTACTTCGCCGAGCGCGTGCCGGGCAGCTTCGCGGAAGTCACGCAGAGCGACATCGCGCGCTTCAACCGCTTCTTCCACCTGATGCTCGACGAGGGCGTGTATTTCGCGCCGTCCGCATACGAAGCCGGCTTCGTGTCGAGCACGCACGACGACGCGGTGATCGACGCGACGCTCGCGGCCGCGCGCCGCGCGTTCGCGGCACTCGCCGCCTGACCCGGGGCCGCGCGCATGTTCTCGGATACCGATTTCGCCCACATGCAGCGCGCGCTCGCGCTCGCCGCGCACGGCATGTACACGACCGCGCCGAATCCGCGCGTCGGCTGCGTGATCGTCAAGGACGGCGACGTGATCGGCGAAGGCTTCACGCAGCCGGCCGGCCAGGATCACGCGGAAGTGCAGGCGCTGAAGGACGCGCGCTCGCGCGGCTACGACGTCGCGGGCTCGACCGTCTACGTGACGCTCGAACCGTGCAGCCATTTCGGCCGCACGCCGCCGTGCGCGAACGCGCTGATCGACGCGCGCGTCGCGAAAGTCGTCGCCGCGATGGAAGACCCGAACCCGCAGGTGTCGGGGCGCGGCCTCGGGATGCTGCGCGACGCGGGTATCGACGTGCGCTGCGGGCTGCTCGCGCACGAGGCCGGCGAGCTGAACATCGGCTTCGTGTCGCGGATGACGCGCGGCCGCCCGTGGGTGCGGATGAAGACCGCCGCGTCGCTCGACGGCCGCACCGCGCTGCCGTCCGGCGAAAGCCAGTGGATCACCGGCGAGGCCGCGCGCCTCGACGGGCACGCGTGGCGCGCACGCGCGTGCGCGATCCTCACCGGCATCGGCACGGTGCGCGAGGACAATCCGTTGCTGACCGTGCGCGGCATCGACACGCCGCGTCAGCCGCAACGCATCCTGGTGGACAGCCGCCTCGACCTGCCGCTCGACGCGCGGCTGCTCGAAGGCGCGCCGCTACTGATTTTCTGCGGCCGGCTCGACGCCGCCGGCGAAGTCCGAGCGAACGTGCTGAGGTCGCGCGGCGCGGAAATCGTGCCGCTCGCGAATGCGCACGGCAAGGTCGACCTGCCCGCGATGCTGGCCGCGCTCGGCGCGCGCGGCGTGAACGAACTGCACGTGGAGGCCGGCCACAAGCTGAACGGTTCGCTGCTGCGCGAGCGGTGCGTCGACGAATTGCTGGTCTATCTGGCGCCGAGCCTGCTGGGCGCCGACGCGGCCGGCATGTTCGATCTCGCCGCGCCGGCCAGCCTCGATGCGCGCACCCGGCTGTCGTTCCACGGGCTCGAGCGGATCGGCGACGACTTGCGGATCCTCGCGCGGCTCACGCCGCCCGACGCCTCTCACTGAACGGGATCGTCACGGTGTTTACCGGAATTGTCGCGGCCGTCGGCCGCATCGAATCGATCGCCGCGCTCGGCACGTCGGCCGAAGCCGGCGTGCGCCTGACCGTGCAGGCCGGCGGCCTCGACCTGGCGGATGTCGCGCTCGGCGACAGCATCGCGATCCAGGGTGCGTGCATGACGGTGATCGAGAACACCGACACCACGTTCGACGTCGACGTGTCGCGCGAAAGCCTGAACCGGACGGTCGGTCTCGCGCAGCCCGGCGAAGTGAACCTGGAGAAGGCGCTGCGCGCGCACGACCGCCTCGGCGGGCATATCGTGTCGGGCCATGTAGACGGCCTCGGCGCCGTCACGCGCTTCGCGCCGGTCGGCGAGTCGCACGAATTGCGAATCGTCGCGCCGCGCGAGCTCGGCCGCTATCTCGCGTACAAGGGCTCGATCACGGTGAACGGCGTGAGCCTGACCGTCAATACGGTCGACGATCGCGCGGACGGCTGCGAATTCTCGATCAACCTGATTCCGCATACGGTCGAAGTCACGACGCTGCGTCACGTGAAGGCCGGCGACAAGGTCAACCTCGAAGTCGACATGATCGCGCGGTACGTGGAGCGGATGCTGTCGGCGTCGCAGGGCGTCCAGCAGGACTGATCGGGCAGTTCGGTCCCATATATGTAACGACGGCTGACGGTTCGGCCCGGCATTGTCCGGGCGTCGCCGCAGCCCCGTCGCTCCACCGAGCGTTGCTCCCGCCCTACTTCGTGCTGGGCCGCCCCGTCGGCCATCCCAAGCGACAGCATCGCGATCGCGTTTGCTCGTTGACCATCCGGCCAGCCGATACCTGGCCGAACGGCCAACGACGCGCACGGGTCATGCCGCCGCGCTAAGATGCGTCGACAGCGGTTCCCATGCCGCCACGTACGACGCGCCGCGTAGCGGCCGCCATTCTTCCCATTGGAGTCGTCCCCATGTCCATCTCGATGTACCAGGCTTCGCTGCCCGTCTTGATCCGCGGTCTCACCAACCTGCAGCACATCCTCGGCAAGGCGCAGGCGCATGCGGCCGAGAAGCAGATCGATCCGTCGGTGTTCATCGGCGCACGCCTTTATCCGGACATGCTGCCGCTCGTCCGCCAGGTCTACATCGCGACCGACACGGCCAAGGGCTGCGCCGCGCGGCTCGCCGGCGCCGAGATCCCGAGCTACCCGGATGTCGAGCAAACCTTCGACGAACTGCATGCGCGCATCCAGAAGACGATCGACTATCTGAAAAGCTTCGACGCCGCGCAGATCGACGGCAGCGAGGCGCGCCAGATCGTGCTGAAGATGCGCGTCGGCCCGATCGAGTTCACCGGCCAGTCGTACCTGCTGAACTTCGTGCTGCCGAATTTCTTCTTCCACGTGACGACCGCGTACGACATCCTGCGCCACAGCGGCGTCGAACTCGGCAAGCTGGACTACCTCGGCGGCCGCAACGACCACGCGTGACGCGCGGCCGGGCCCGGAGCGCCCCATGGCCGCCCGCCCAGCGCGGCAGGGGCAGTCCGGGCAGGCCTGCTTCACGGGCCGGCCGCACCGCTTTCCGGCAGGCTCGCCGGCCCCGCGCCGCCCGCGCCAGCCGAAACGCCGTCCGGCTGGCGTAAAATACGCACTTTCCTCTTTCTCGCCCCCTTATGACGCTCGCCTCCACGCTCGACATCATCGCCGAGCTGAAAGCCGGCCGGATGGTGATCCTGGTCGACGAAGAAGACCGCGAAAACGAGGGCGACCTCGTGATCGCCGCCGAATTCGTCACGCCGGAAGCGATCAACTTCATGGCCAAGTACGGCCGCGGCCTGATTTGTCTGACGTTGACGCAGGAACGCTGCAAGCAGTTGCACCTGCCGCTGATGACCTACCGCAACGGCACGCAGTACGGCACCGCGTTCACGGTCAGCATCGAAGCGGCCGAAGGCGTGACGACCGGCATCTCGGCCGCCGACCGCGCGCACACGATCGCCACGGCGGTCGCGCACGACGTGCGCCCCGAGCACATCGTGCAGCCGGGCCACGTGTTCCCGATCATGGCGCAACCGGGCGGCGTGCTCGTGCGCGCGGGCCACACCGAAGCCGGCTGCGACTTCACGGCGCTCGCGGGCCTCACGCCGGCCGCGGTGATCTGCGAGGTGATCAAGGACGACGGCACGATGGCGCGCCTGCCCGACCTGATCGAATTCGCGAAGGAACACAACCTGAAGATCGGCACGATCGCCGACCTGATCCAGTACCGCAGCCGCACCGAGTCGATCATCGAGCGGATCGCCGAGCGCACGATGCAGACCGCGCACGGCACGTTCCGCGCGGTGCTGTACCGCGACCAGCCGAGCGGCTCGCCGCACATCGCGCTCGTGCGCGGCACGCCGTCGCCCGACGTCGACACGCCGGCGCGCGTGCACGAGCCGCTGTCGGTGCTCGATCTGCTCGAGACGGGCGTGTCGACCCACTCGTGGACGCTCGACGCGGCGATGCGCGAGATCGCCGCACGCGACCTCGGCGTGATCGTGCTGCTCAACTGCGGCGACACGAAGGAACACCTGATCGACGTCTTCAAGGCGTTCGACGAGGAAGAAAAGGCCGCTGCGCTCAAGCGCCGGCCGGTCGATTTCAAGACGTTCGGCATCGGCGCGCAGATCCTGCGCGATGTCGGCGTCGGCAAGATGCAGGTGCTGTCGAATCCGCGCAAGCTGGGCAGCATGTCCGGCTACGGCCTCGAAGTCACGGGCTTCATCCCGATGCCCGGCGGCGAAGCCACGTCCTGCCCGGCGTCCCACGCGTAACCCGCCACGGCGCTTTCGCCCTACAACCGTTCATCCACACCACGGACCAGATCATGGAAATCGGACAATACCAACCGAATCTCGAAGGCGACGGCCTGCGTATCGGCATCGTGCAATCGCGCTTCAACGAACCCGTGTGCAACGGCCTCGCCGACGCGTGCGTCGAAGAACTGGAGCGCCTCGGCGTCACCGGTGAAGACGTGCTGCTCGTGTCGGTTCCCGGCGCGCTGGAAATCCCGCTCGCGCTGCAGAAGCTCGCCGAAAGCGGCCAGTTCGACGCGCTGATCGCGCTCGGCGCGGTGATCCGCGGCGAGACCTACCACTTCGAACTCGTGTCGAACGAAAGCGGCGCGGGCATCACCCGCATCGGTCTCGATTTCAACCTGCCGATCGCGAACGCGGTCCTGACGACCGAAACCGACGAGCAGGCCGTCGCGCGCATGACCGAAAAGGGTCGTGACGCCGCACGCGTCGCCGTCGAGATGGCCAACCTGACGATGGCCCTCGACCAGCTCGGCGACGACGAGGACGAAGAGGAAGACGAAGACGACGAAGAGGAGCGCGCATGAAGAAGAGCGCCCGCCGACAATCGCGCGAGCTGGCGACGCAGGGCCTGTACCAGTGGCTGCTGTCGAACGCGCCCTCCGGCGAGATCGACGCGCAACTGCGCGGCGCGCTCGGTTACGACAAGGCTGACAAGGAACTGCTCGAAGCGATCCTGCACGGCGTGATCCGCGAGCATGCGACGCTCGTCGACGCGCTGGCGCCGTCGCTTGACCGTCCGATCGATCAGCTGTCGCCGGTCGAACGCGCGGTGCTGCTGATCGCGACGTTCGAGCTCACGCACCACGTCGAAACGCCGTACCGCGTGATCATCAACGAAGCCGTCGAACTCGCGAAGACGTTCGGCGGCTCCGACGGCTACAAGTACGTGAACGGCGTGCTCGACAAGCTGGCCGCGAAGCTGCGCCCCGCCGAAACGCAGGCGCGTCGCAACGGCTGATACCGTTGGTTGGTCCACGGGCGCGCAAGCGCCCGTTTTTCATTCTTTTCTCCCCGCCCTGCCCGCCGATGAATACCACCGCCGATTCGCTCGTCACGCTCGCCGCACGCGTCGACGCGATCCAGCCCTTCTACGTGATGGAACTGATGAAGGAGGCACAGCGGCTCGAGTCCTTGGGGCGCGATGTTATCCACATGGGCATCGGCGAACCGGATTTCACCGCGCCGGAGCCGGTTGTCGAGGCCGCCGCGGCTGCGCTGCGCCGCGGCGTCACGCAGTACACGAGCGCGCTCGGCATTACGCCGCTGCGCGAGGCGATCGCCGCGCACTATGCACGTGCATACGGCCTCACGATTGGCCCGGAGCGGATCGTCGTGACGGCCGGCGCATCGGCCGCGCTGCTGCTCGCGTGCCTCGCGCTGGTCGGTCGCGACGACGAAGTGCTGATGCCCGACCCGTCATACCCGTGCAACCGGCACTTCGTCGCGGCGGCCGAAGGTCGCCCGGTGCTCGTGCCGAGCGGCCCGGACGCACGCTTCCAGCTCACCGAACACGACGTTCGCACGCACTGGAACGCGCGCACGCGCGGCGTGCTGCTTGCGTCGCCGTCGAACCCGACCGGCACGTCGCTCGAACCGGACGAACTCAAGCGAATCGTCGAAGCGGTACGCGCACGCGGCGGCTTCACGATCGTCGACGAGATCTACCAGGGGCTCAGCTACGACGCCGCGCCCGTGTCGGCGCTGTCGTTCGGCGACGACGTGATCACCGTGAACAGCTTCTCGAAGTATTTCAGCATGACGGGCTGGCGGCTCGGGTGGCTCGTCGTGCCGCCCGCGCTCGTCGGCACGTTCGAGAAGCTGTCGCAGAACCTGTTCATCTGCCCGTCCGCACTGGCGCAGCATGCGGCGCTCGCCTGCTTCGAACCCGCGACGCTCGACATCTACGAAACACGCCGGCTCGAATTCAAGCGCCGCCGCGATTTCATCGCACCGGCGCTCGAGCGGCTCGGCTTCACGGTGCCGGTGATGCCGGACGGCGCGTTCTACGTGTATGCGCATTGCGGCGGCGTCGCGCACCCGGCGGCCGGCGACAGCGCCGCGCTCACGCAGGCGATGCTGCACGATGCGGGCGTGGTGCTGGTGCCGGGCATGGACTTCGGTGTCCATGCGCCGCGCGACTATATCCGCCTGTCCTATGCGACGGCCTACTCGCGGCTCGAAGAGGCCGTCGACCGGCTCGCGACGCTGTTCGGTCGACACTGACGCCGCGGCCGGCGCAGCGGCCGCTTCACCGTACCGCAAAGCGAAAAGGCGCCCGAATGAACTGCACCCCAAAAGTTGGACACTCGTCCAACCTTTGGGGTGTTTTTCATGTCCTGCCGGCCGCAGCCGCACGGCGGGCGTGACACGTTACGCGCCGAGCTCCGAATGATCGCCGCGCGACTGCTTCGCGGTATCGACGCTCGCGTCGTCCTGCGAAGCCGCTTCCTTCGGCGCCGCCTTGACCGACGTCGTGCCGTCGAGCGTCGCATGTACGCGCTTCGCGCCGCCTGCCGCGGCCGTCACGGCAGCAGCGGTAACGATCGGCTTCGCGGGCTGCGCAGGCGCCTGCGGCGCATTGATCGGCACGTTGCGGCCACGCGCGACGTCGCGCAGGCGGGCGCGCTCGGCCATCACCTTCGAGCCGTAGCCATTGTCGTCGGGGTTCGTCGAGCCGTTGTACAGACGCAGGCCGTTCGCGAGCGAGCCGCCGCGCGCGATGCAGTCCTTCAGCACCAGCGCGCCGACCTGCAGGTTCGCGAGCGGCTGCAGCGCGGTGTCGGTACCGCCGAAGTACTCGAATTTGTCGGAGTGGACCTTCGACATGACCTGCATCAGGCCCTTCGCGCCGACGCCGCTTTCGGCGTACGGGTTGAAGCCGGATTCGATCGCCATCACGGACAGCAGCAGCAGCGGATCGAGGCCGACGTCTCGGCCGGTCTGGAACGCCGCCTTGACGAGCTGACCGAGCGGCTCCTGCGCGACGCGGTAACGGCGGGACAGGTAGGTGGCGACGAGCGCCTGTTCGCGGTTCGACGCGAGCGCGCGATCGTCGCGCGCATCGGCCGCCACCCGCTGAATCGGAATCAGCTTGGCCAGCGCGACCGGCGACGGGCCATTGCGGGCCGGATCGGACGCATCGCCCTGGGCGCCCTGCGCGGCAGCTTCCGGTGCGACATCGAGGCCGACCGCAAGCGTATCCGTTTCGGGATTGTCTTCCTGCTGCGGCTGCGCACCGGCAGGCGCGAAGTTCGGCAGCGGATGGCCGGACAGCAGACGGGCCGGGCCGGCCTGCACGGCCGCGGATACGACCGGCATCAGCTTCGCGGCGAGCGTGCCGCGGACGGTTGGCAGCAGCCACAGTGCAAGCGCAACCGCGACGGCGAAACAGCCGACAACGCTGAATAGATGGTGACTGACACGCGTCCCGCGACGCAGCAAGTTGCGCACGATCTGCGCATGCTGCTCAGTGGGACGCCACGATAACCAAGCGTTCATTCAGATCATCTCCCATGAACATGACTCGTGCGGCTCGCTCAGCTCGAAGGCGAGACAGAAAACGCGCCGCGGAATCACGACGCCGCACGCCTTGGTTGGGACGCGCAAGCATCGGGGAAACGGTATAAGTACCGTTCGAGGCCACGGTGTAAGAAGGCCGGCGCCTTCGCACACAACGGGCGAGACGGGCATACGCGGTGGCACCCACGCAAAAAACCAGCGTCTGGTGGCGCTGGCTGGGACTACGACAAAGGCCGTCGAAGACGCCGTGCAGGATTCGGCGGACGGTGACGCGCTGCGTCAAAGATCGGTGATTGGCGGCTCGAAGCCTTTTACCCTGCAACCAATGTGAGCGGATTCTAGCAGGGTTTTATAGATCGTCAACACTATAAAAACTCAAAATGATAACAAAAAGTAATTTAAAACCGCTCTTCAGAACGCAAGCCCCGTGCCGTAGGGGGTTTGCGCGCGGTCGACTTTTTTCCGCGCCGGGCGTCCGGGCGGCTGCCCGGGTAAAATCGTCGGTCGATTCGGGGTCGCAGCCGGCCGCCGCGCCCTCTCATCGCCGCCCGTCCCCGCGGGTGGCCCGGACCTTCTTCATGAAATACAAAGACTTACGCGATTTCATTCAGCGCCTCGAGGCGCTCGGCGAACTGCGGCGCGTCACGCAGCCCGTGTCGCCCGTGCTCGAAATGACCGAGCTGTGCGACCGCGTGCTGCGCGCCGGCGGCCCGGCGCTGCTGTTCAACGCGCCGCCCGGCAATGCATTCCCGGTGCTCGGCAACCTGTTCGGCACGCCGCGCCGCGTCGCGCTCGGGATGGGCGTCGATGCGGGCGACGATGCCGCGCTCGCTTCGTTGCGCGATCTCGGGCGCCTGCTGTCCGCGCTGAAGGAACCCGATCCGCCGAAGAGCCTGAAGGACGCCGGCAAGCTGCTGTCGCTCGCGAAGGCGGTGTGGGACATGGCGCCGAAGTCGGTGTCGTCGCCGCCGTGCCAGGAGATCGTCTGGGAAGGCGCCGACGTCGACCTGAACAAGCTGCCGATCCAGACCTGCTGGCCTGGCGATGCGGGGCCGCTCGTCACGTGGGGCCTGACGGTGACGCGCGGGCCGAACAAGGCGCGCCAGAACCTCGGCATCTACCGCCAGCAGCTGATCGGCCGCAACAAGCTGATCATGCGCTGGCTCGCGCATCGCGGCGGCGCGCTCGACTTCCGCGAGTTCGCGCTGCGCAACCCCGGCAAGCCGTATCCGGTCGCGGTCGTGCTCGGCGCCGACCCGGCCACGACGCTCGGCGCGGTGACGCCCGTGCCCGATTCGCTGTCCGAGTATCAGTTCGCCGGCCTGCTGCGCGGCAGCCGCACGGAGCTCGCGAAGTGCCTGACGCCGGGCGTCGACACGCTGCAGGTGCCGGCGCGCGCGGAGATCGTGCTCGAAGGCTTCATTCATCCGCAGGAAGGCGCCCCCGCCCCCGCTCCGGCCGGCGCACCGCCGCGGCCGGCCGGCAATGCGGCGGCCGCGTACGAGCACGCGCTCGAAGGGCCGTACGGCGACCACACCGGCTATTACAACGAGCAGGAGTGGTTTCCGGTGTTCACCGTCGAGCGCATCACGATGCGCCGCGACGCGATCTACCATTCGACCTACACGGGCAAGCCGCCCGACGAGCCCGCCGTGCTCGGCGTCGCGCTCAACGAGGTGTTCGTGCCGCTGCTGCAGAAGCAGTTCACGGAAATCACCGACTTCTACCTGCCCCCCGAAGGCTGCAGCTACCGGATGGCCATCGTCCAGATAAAGAAGAGCTACGCGGGCCACGCGAAACGCGTGATGTTCGGCGTATGGAGCTTCCTGCGGCAGTTCATGTATACGAAGTTCATCGTGGTCGTCGACGAGGACGTGAACATCCGCGACTGGAAGGAGGTGATCTGGGCGATCACGACGCGCGTCGACCCCGTACGCGACACGGTGATGGTGGACAGCACGCCGATCGACTATCTGGACTTCGCGTCGCCGGTGGCCGGACTCGGCTCGAAGATGGGGCTCGACGCGACCAACAAGTGGCCCGGCGAAACCAGCCGCGAATGGGGCCGCCCGATCGAGATGGATGCGGCCGTGAAGGCCCGCGTCGACCGGCTGTGGCAGGAGATCGGCCTCTGACGCCACGCGGCCGGCGCCCGCCGGCCCGCGCATCGCAATCGTCGCACGCACCCAGAAGATGAGCTTTCCACCCGCCTCCATGCTGTCCGACGGATTCTTTCTGTCGCTGTCGCTGTGTCTCGATATCGGCCTCGTCAACGTCGCGATGCTGTCGCTGACGCTGTCGCACGGCTTCCGGCCGGGCTTCTGGCTCGGCGTCGGATCGTGCGTCGGCGATCTCGTCTACGCGGCGCTCGCGCTCGCGGGAATGGCCGTACTGCTGCAGTTCGAACCCGTGCGCTGGATCGTATGGATCGGCGGCGGCGCGGTGCTGCTGTTCCTCACGTGGAAGATGGCGCGTGAAGCGCTCACGCCCGCCAAGGCGGCCGACGACGATGCGGACGCCCCGCTTCCGCCGCGGGCGAGCGCGCGGCGCAGTTTCATGCGCGGGATGCTGCTCGCGATGTCGTCGCCTAGCGCGATCCTGTGGTTCGCGGCGGTCGGCGGCGCGCTGATCGCGAAAGCCGGCGCGACCACCCCCGCCACCGCGTCGGTGTTCCTGACGGGCTTTTTCCTCGGCGGCCTCGCGTGGACGCTCTTCATGTGCACGCTCGCGAGCCAGGGCCGCAAGCGCGCGGGCGCCGGGCTGATGCGGGCCTGCCATGTCGCGTCGGCGCTACTGTTCGCGTACTTTTCGTACAGCGTGATCGTCGGCGGCTACCGCGACCTGATCGTGCACGCGGCGTAATCGCGGCCGCGCTGCGCGCAGCCACGCACGTAACGGCGGCCCCAATGAAAAACGGCGCAGCGCCCCTCGCGGGACGTTGCGCCGTTTTGCCATGCGCGGTCAGGCCGCGCGGGGCGAATCAGCGACGCCAGTAGCCGTGATGACCCCAGCCGCCATAACCGTGGCGCCAGTACGGGCGACCGTAGTAGCCGCCGACGACCACGGCGGGCGGCGGCGCATAGTAGGCCGGCGCCGGCGCGTAGTAGACGGGCGGAGGCGGCGGCGCGTAATACACGGGCGGCGGCGGTGCATAGACGGGATAAGCGGGCGCGACCGGGACACCGATGCCGACCCCGATCGACACGTGAGCCTGCGCGGCGCTTGCGGCACCCAGGCCCAGCGCGGCGGCGGCGATGAACGGAATGAGCTTTTTCACTTCGATTCTCCTGCTGGAGCGGTATTTTAGGCGCTCCCTGTCGGCAACGGCGGGCATGCACGTCGCATGGAAGCAATGTAGCGAAAACCCGCCCCGCGCGTATCGGGCATTTGTTGCAAATTGCAATCGCACGCGGCCGGAGCCGCCGTGTGGCGCGACACCCGGTGCGGGCGGCGCCCCTTGCGGGTCGCGCGATTCCGTCCGAGGAGACGGGTCGCCACACAACGGCCGGTCAGTCTTACCGGATCCGTCGCGGGCACGGGGCGCGCGTACGTAATGAACGATTACAAATTAAAGACGAGATGCCGACATTTCAAGCGGGATACGGGCGCGCGGTGTTTCGGGGTCGGATTCGACGATCCTGATGCGGTCGTCATTCCGAGCGTCGGCCGGCCCGAATCGCGCCGCCTGTCGGTCATTCATACGTGCGGCGGCTCCGCAACCGGCCTTCCACGGCACCGGCATCATTCCTGCGATACTGGCGGCTGCCTCGTTTTTGCTTACCGCCGCTGCCATGCCGCTTCCCGACACACCCCGCCTCGGCTTCATCGGCGCCGGCCGCCTCGCGCGCTGTATCGCGCAACGCTTCGCGCAGGCCGGCTTCCCGGTCGTCGCGATCGCGAGCCGCACGCCTGCGTCGGCCGCCGGCCTCGCCGCGCGCATCGACGGCTGCCGCGCGGTCGACACGCCGCAGCAGGTGGCCGACGCCGCCGACCTGATCTTCGTGACGACACCCGACGATCATCTCGCGTCGAGCGCCGCGGCGCTGCGCTTCGACGCATCGCGCGCCGCCGGCCAGGCGGTCGTCCATTGCAGCGGCGCGTCGGCGGTCGCGCTGCTCGATCCGGCGAAGCAGCAAGGCGCGGCCACCGGCGGCTTTCATCCGCTCTATCTGTTCGGCGGCACCGACGCCGACCTCGCGCGCATCGACGGCTGCTCGGTCACGATCGAAGCGGACGGTGCGCTGCACGCGACGCTGCTGCGACTTGCCGCCGCACTCGGCTGCCATCCGCTGTCGATTCCGGCCGGCGGCCGGATGCTGTATCACGCGGCCGCCCACTACGCGGCGAGCTTCGCGCTGTGCGGGCTGTCGGAAGCGGTCGAGCTGTGGCGCGGCCTCGGTTTCGACGAGGACGCCGCGCTGCGCGCGCTGTTGCCGATGCTCGCCGGCACGATCGAGACCGCGCGCGACAAGGGGCTCGCGAATGCGCTGGCCGGCCCGGTATCGCGCGGCGACACGGGCATCGTCGAGCGCCAGCTCGCGCTGCTCGAGGCGCGCGGCGGCGATCACGCGGCGCTGTATGCGCTGCTCACGCGCCGCGCGATCGCACTCGCGGCGAAGCGCGCGACGCCGCCGGCGTCGCTGCCGGCGCTGGCCGAAGCCGTCGAAACGTCGCTCGCGCGCGTGGCCGCGCACCCCTCCCCGCCGCGAGACGAGGCGTGATAAGGTGTCGGCCGATGCGCCGCCAACCGGCGGTGGCGGCCGCACGCTACTGACTGTAATAAAAAGGATGCCAACGATGTTCGGCGAGATCGCCCGTTTTCTGCTCAATACCGTCTTCACGCTATTCGGCGCCGCGCTGATTCTGCGCGTCTGGATGCAGGCCGTCCGCGTGCCGCCGTACAACCCCGTCACGCAAGCCGTGCTGCAGGCGACCAACTGGCTCGTGCTGCCGCTGCGCCGCGTGATCGCGGGCGTACGCGGCATCGACTGGGCCAGCGTCGTCGCCGCGCTGCTCACCGCGCTCGTCTACGTCGTGCTGATGGTCGTCATGGCCGGCTTCGATCCGGCCGCCGTGATCGCGACGCTCGTCGTGGTCGCGCTGCTCACCGTCGTGAAGTGGGCGCTCAACCTCGTGATCTGGATGACGATCCTGATGGCGCTGCTGTCGTGGCTCAACCCGCGCTCGCCGGCGATGCCGATCCTCTACCAGCTCACGGCGCCGTTCCTGAACCCGCTGCGCCGCGTGATCCCGAACCTCGGCGGCATCGACCTGTCGCCGATCCTGCTGTTCGTGATCGTGCAGGTGCTGCTGATGATCGTCACGCGCGCCGCCGTGTCGCTGACGATGTTCGGCATCTGATCCGGCGCGACGGGCCTACGCCGCCGGCCCCTGCGCCGGCGGTGCGCCGAGCGTGTCGATCACGCCGAACCGCGCGGGCATCATCGCGTAGCACGCGCGCACTTTCTCGCGCGACAGCCGCTCGAGCAGCCGCTGCGCCTCGTCCTCGGTGACGACGAATTCGACCTCGATCGCGAGCGAACCCTGCAGTTCGAAGAAGCGATCCTCGTGCAGCACGCGATGCTGGCCGAAACCGGCCATCGCGCGAAACGCGGACCCGCCCGCGACACCCATCCGGTTCGCCTCTTCCAATAGCCACTCCCACAGCGGCTTCCAGTGCAGCCGATGCTGCTCGTGCACGTAGAAGCGCAACAAGACCCTGTCCATCGCTCCCTCCGATGGCGGCCCGCTCAGGCCGCCGCGAGCCACGCGCGCGCGGTCCACATGCCGAGCGCCGTCAGCGCGAACGATCCAGTCAAGTGTAGGGCAGCCACGGCCAATGCCCATCCGAATTCGCCCTCGAGCGCGTGCGTCATCACTTCGACCGAATAGGTCGAGAACGTCGTGAGGCCGCCGAGAAAACCGGTGATCACGAACAGCCGCCACTCGGGCGGCAACCCGACGCGGACCGTGAACACGACGGCGGCCACGCCGATCACGTAGCCGCCGATCAGGTTCGACGCGAGCGTGCCGAGCGGCACCGCGGGAAAACAGGCGTTGAGCGCGAGGCTCAGGAACCAGCGCAGCAACGCGCCGAGGCCGGCGCCGACGAAGATCGCGACGATCGAATAGAACAAGGGCACCCCTCAGTGACGGCGCCGCGCGGCGCACGCGGCCTACGCTGAACTGTATGCGTAATCGCGCCACAGCGGCAATGCCGACGAACCGGGCCGGCAGGCATCGGATCGCGTCGCGAGCGCATGATGCCTTTCACGATTTCCACCTGCGCGCCGCGGCGAACATTTACCGGGCAATTTCATCCGACATGACAAATCGATTCTGAATCGGCCGATTATTTATCAGCTTTTTAAAAACCGATAAAACCGTTCGATCCGGCTCGGACCAACCCCGTGAAATTCCCGTCCTACGTGGGCTCCACGTACTTTCCCTTATCAGACATTCCCGTATCCGGCCGATATTCGATGCAATTACCGCCGTCGATTTCGTAAAATCGTCTCGCCACCCCACTCCATCGACATGGAGACTCGAAAAATGAACGATATCCGCCTGTCGTCCATGTTGATTCCGGCGCTGTGCGCGTCGCTGCTCGCGTCCGGCGGTGCGCTCGCCGACGGCAACGGGCCGCCATCCTACGTCGAAGGCCACCGCGCACCGATCGGATTTGCCCGCCCGCCGTTCCACACGAAGTCGCGCGCGAGCACGGCCGCGATCGCCGGCCTCACGCCGGCACTCACGCGGCATGCATACGGATTCGACACGATCGCGAACCAGGGCGACGGGATGGTCGTCGCGATCGTCGACGCGTACGACCACCCGAAGATCGAATCCGATCTCGGCGTGTTCAGCAATGCGTTCTCGCTGCCGGCCTGCACGTCGTCGAACGGCTGTTTCACCAAGGTGTACGCACGCGGTGGGCGGCCCAGGACCGATTCAGGCTGGGCGCTCGAGATCTCGCTCGACGTCGAATGGGTCCACGCGATCGCGCCGAAGGCGAAGATCCTGCTCGTCGAAGCCGCGTCGGCCAGCTTCAACGACCTGCTGGCCGCGGTCGACGTCGCGGTCAAGCGCGGCGCGTCGGTCGTGTCGATGAGTTTCGGCGGCAATGAATTCAGCAGCGAGACCGGCTTCGACGCTCACTTCAACGTACCGGGCGTCACGTTCGTCGCGTCGTCCGGCGACAGCGGCACCGGCACCGAATACCCGGCCGCGTCGCCTTATGTGGTGTCCGTCGGCGGCACGACGCTGTCGTCCGATACGGCCGGCAACTACATCGGCGAGGCGGCATGGAGCGGCAGCGGCGGCGGCGTGAGCAGCGTCGAGGCCGAACCGGCCGGCCAGACCGCATGGCCGGTTCCGGTGGCCGGCAAGCGCGGCGTGCCCGACGTCAGCTACGACGCGAATCCTTCCAGCGGTTTCGCGGTGTACGACTCGGTCGCCTATCAGGGGCAGGCTGGCTGGTTTCAGGTCGGCGGCACGAGCGCGGGGGCGCCGCAATGGGCGGCGCTCGTCGCGATCGCGAATTCGCTGCGCGCGGCGGCCGGCAAGAAAGCGTTGAGCGGCACCTACGACACGCTCCATACGGTCGGCAAAACCGCGTACGGCAGCGACTTTCACGACGTGACGACCGGGTCCAACGGCAATTGCGGCAGCATCTGCAACGCAGCGGGCGGCTACGACTACGTGACGGGCCTCGGTTCACCGATCGCGCCGGCGCTCGTGCAGGCGCTCGTCGCGCGGCCGTAGTCGCGCGGCCGCCATCACGCGGCTTCGGCGCAGGTCGGCGCCAAGCGCGGGGCTCAGCCGCCGCGCCATGCGCGGTCGAGCACGTTCAGCGTCGCCAGCGCACCGCCCTTCAGCCCAATCACGTCCGCCCGGCGCGCATGCGCCTCGCGCGCGTTGATGCGGATCACGTCGGCGCCGAGCCGTTCGCTCAGCAGGCGCACAGTCGGGATCGCGGTGCCCGCGCCGATCTCGACTACCACCACGCGCCCGGCCTGCGCGATCCAGTCTTCCAATGCGCGCTCCTGCGCGTCGTAGCGCGCACCGAGCCAGCCGGTGTCGCCGAACATCAGGATGTTCGGCCGCGCGAGACCGCCGCAGTGCGGGCAGCGCGGCATGTCGCCGACCAGGCGGCACGTCGCTTCGTCGACTTCCGGCACGAACGGCGCCGCGTCCCACGTCGCGTCCGTGCACGGGCGCAGGCATTGCATCGCATGAATCGAGCCGTGGATCTCGACGATGCGCGCCGGATCGAAGCCGGCTTTCTGGAACTGGCCGTCGACGTTGCTCGTCAGCACGAAGCCGCCGTTCGGCATCGCGTCGATCCAGCGGCGCAGGATCGCGAAGCCCGCGTGCGGCGCCGTCGCGCGATAGAGCGCGAGACGGTGCCCGTAGAATCCCCATGCGAGCGGCGCACGCGCACGAAATGCGTGCGGCGACGCGATCTCGTGGAATTCGAAACGCTCGTGGCGCAGCGCCGGATACGCGCGCCAGAAGCCGTCCGTGCCGCGAAAATCGGGCAGCCCGGAATCGACGCCGATGCCGGCGCCGGCCGTGACGAGCAAGGCGTCGGCTCGCGCAAGCGCGTCGACGGCGGACGTGACGAGATCGGCGGGAAACGGCGCGATGGAATCGGCGGGATCAGCGGGATCGGAAGGCGGCATGATGGAGAAGCGGTGGCGTCGAACGTTGCGCGAGTGGCGTCGCGATCATACGCCGGTTCGGGTGTCGCGCCGCATCGGCAACGCAACTGCGTGGCGTATTGCGCGGCGCGTTCGTACGCGTCAAATCGGCCGCGGGTTGCACCGCCCCCGCACCGAACCCCGTGTCAGCGTGCTGACAGGCACCGCTTGCTAACATGGGCGATCGCCTGATCGCCACGCGCCACCCGCCCGATGCCCTCGCCCTCCGCCATGACTCCCACTGCACCGCCCGCAGGCGACGCGCCGCCACCGGGCGTCCTCGCGCTGTTCATCGCATTCGCGCAGATCGGCCTGACCAGCTTCGGCGGCGGACTCAGCGGGCGGATGCTGCGCGACTTCGTGCACGAGCGGCGCTGGCTCGACGAAGACGCGTTCCTCAACGGTCTCGCGCTGTCGCAGGCGTTGCCGGGCGTCAACGTGAAGAACCTCGCGATCTGGATCGGCTACCGGCTCGCCGGATGGCGCGGCGCGGTGGCGGGCTTCACCGGCATCATCGCGCCGTCGGCCGTGCTGATCGTGCTGTTCGGCGTCGCGTTCTCGACCCTCACGCGCTTCCCGCTCACGCACGTCGCGCTCGCCGGCGCGGCGGCCGCGGCGATCGGGCTGTCGATCTCGATGGCGATCACCGCGGTGCGCCGGCTGCCGCGCCGCGTGCTGCCGTTCGCGGTGACGACGCTCACGTTCGTGTCGGTCGCCGTGCTGCACTGGCCGCTCGTATGGACCGTGCTGATCGGCGGCACGCTGAGCGTCACGCTCGAATACCGCCGTGCGGCCGCCGCGCCGGTCGAGAGCGACGCACGATGAACGCATCGGCGCGCTACGCGGCCCTGTTCGGCGTATTCGCGCCGCTGTCGATCGCGACGATCGGCGGCGGGCAGGCGGTCATCGCGGACATCCAGCGGCAAGTCGTCGATGTCCATCACTGGATGAGCGCCACGCAATTCGTGAACGACTTCGCGATCGCACGGATGGCGCCGGGCCCCGGCTCGCTGCTGGCGACGCTGATCGGCTGGCAGGTGGCCGGTTTCTGGGGCGCGGTGATCGCGACGCTCGCGCTGTTCGGCCCGACCGCGTTCCTGATCTACGGCGTCGCGCATCTATGGCGGCGACACCGGGGTGCGCGCTGGCAGATCGCGCTCGAAACCGGCCTGCGCCCCGTCGCGGCCGGCATGATCGTCGCGTCGGTATGGGTGTTGCTGCGGACGCTCGACGGCGGCTGGGCCGCCCGCGCGATCGCGGTGGCGTCGACGCTGTGCGTGATCTACACGCGCGTTCATGCGCTGCTGCTGATCGCGATCGGTGCGCTGTTGCTCGTCGGCGTGCATGCGCTCGGCGGCGTGTGACGCGGCGCTATCGCCTTTACATTGCGACATCACCCCGGGCGCCGATCCGTCCTGACGCCTGAACGGCGCGAAACACCGGCGCGCTCGGACAGCAGCCGCAGTGGACGGGGAATGCCCGCGGTACGCGATCGGCGCACTGTAGGCGTCATCGGCCCGCTATCGGCGCCGATTCCGATACCGCGCGCAGTACGTCGTGCGCGTGGGTATGCAACTCGAACCCGATACCCGGCGCCTGCGGCACGCGTGCGTATCCCGCATCGACGATTTCCCTATCGGCAAGCCCGCTGAACGGATGGAATGCGAACGGGCTGACTTCCGCGCCACCGAGCCCGAGCGCCGCGACGACGTGCAGCGAGAACAGATGGCCGCCGTGCGGCCAGAACGCATCGCGCCGCCAGCCGCGCGACACGAAGTGATCGACGATCTGCAGATAGCCCGGCAGCCCGTAGCTGTGCACGGGATCGAACACCAGCACGTCGCGGTCGGCACGTAGGCCACCATAACGGTCGAGCAGCTTCGCTTCCGCGAGCGAAAACAGCGCTTCGCCTGCCGCGATCGGCGATGCGTATCGCGTGGCGACGTCTGCTTGAAGCGGCAGATCGAGTGGATCGCAGATATCCTCGAACCACCAAAGGTCGAACGGCGCGAGCATCTCGGCCGCCTCGTGGGCGGTCGTCGCGTCGTACGTGTTCATCGCGTCGACCGCGAGATGCGAAGGGCCTGCCAGCTGCGCGGCAGCCGCGTCGATGCGGCGCCGGTCCTGATCGAAATCCACCCCGCCGATCTTGATCTTCGCGTGCGTGTAGCCGAGATCGACGATCCGGCGCATCTCGTCCGACAGGCGCGCGAGGTCGTCGTGCGGATAGCGGTAGCCGCCGCCCGCGTACACGCGCACGCGTGGTGCTGCCGTGCGTTGGAGACGATCGGCGAGAAAGCGATGCAGCGGCAGCTCGGCGATCTTCGCGGCGGCGTCCCAGATCGCCATGTCGAGCGTGCCAACCGCGACGCAGCGTTCACCGTGCCCGCCCGGCTTCTCGCCGGCCATCATCGCGCGCCATGCGCGGAACGGGTCGAGGTTCGTGCCAGCTTCGTCGGCGAGCGTATCGGCGGCGGCCAGCAGACGCGGCGCGAACCGTTCTCGGATCAGGCCGCTCTGCGCAAAACGGCCGATCGACGCGTATCCGTAGCCCGTCACCGGCCGGCCGTCGCGCACGACGTCGGTGACGACCGCGACGATGCTCGTGGTCAGGCCGCCCGAAGGAATCGCCGGATCGGCATAGCGGGATACGGGAATCGCGCGTTCGTGGACCGCGGTGATACGCATGGTCGGGGCTCCGGAGGGACGTCCGGCGCGGGCGCAAGCTTCGCGCGCAGCAGCGGAAATGATGGACGGATCGCTGCATCTTAGGGGTTTGCGTGACAGCGTGCAGGACGGGCGGCGAGCGTCATCGCGCCGTCATCGACAGCCGTGCATCGCCTTCATCACACGTTGCAGCCGGAAAGCAGAACGCCGAGCGTATAACCACGCTCGGCGCACTGTTTCCGAACCTGGGCGACTTTGATCGAGGCGGAATTCCCGTTCGCCACTCCTGGCTTCGTGCACCGGGACAAGATAAGGCGACGAGAATAGCCCGCGCCGGGAGAATCGACCGGCCCGCTCAGACAAACTCAGGCGAATACGAAGTACTTGCGCACCGTCTCGACCACTTCCCACGTCCCCTTCATGCCGGGTTCGATCACGAACACGTCGCCGGCTTTCAGGTGCACCGGCTCCTCGCCTTCCGGCGTGATGATGCAGTATCCGTCGAGGAAGTGGCAGTACTCCCATTTTTCGTAATTCACCTCGAACTTGCCCGGCGTGCAGATCCAGGTGCCCATGATCTTGCTGCCATCCTTCGAGACGTACGCGTTGAGGTTCACGGTGTGCGGATCGCCGCCAATGCGCTTCCACTTGGTCGCGTCAACGACAGGCGTCGGGCAGGTTTTGCGCAGAACGGTGATGAAATCGGACATGTCGGCTCCAGACTGACGATCGTATGAAAGACCTGTCACGTTAGTTCGAAAGCTTTACCCGGGCTTGTATGCTTCCGACGCCGACTCGTCTATTTTCGACATTGGCTGGCGGGCCGCCTCACGTTGCAGTCGACGTGCTCGCATAGCGCCATTCGTTCACTGTCGAGATGCTGGGCTCGTACCCTCTACGCGTATGAACAGAAGCACGGCACATCGAAAACCACACAAACCATCTGCCCTGCTGCGTGGCTTGACGCCCGAGTTAGAGTTGCTGCGGCCAACGACGCAACACCCCTTCGTCGGGGCCGATCGACGTGCCTTTGTTCCAATCGCGATTCAATTGTTCGGCTGAGGGTCCGAGTAATGCCAAATGACCATTCCCCATGCCGTGCGTTGAGGTCCTGGCATAGGCGTTCCGGCCTCGACATAAACCGAATCTTTCACGGCAGGACTTTGCCAATAACCGGCGCGCGGACAAGGCTCCCCGGGCAGGGCACGTAGCCTTGGTTGCGCAGCAGGCTTGGGGAGGTAGGTCTCCTCCTCTGCCGGGATGCTGCCGTCCCGATAACGCTTGTCTTCCCACAATAGCCGCCAGCGCACCACATGTTCGTCGTTGGTACCTTCCAACAGGTACTTGTGGGCGATACTACCCTTGAGGAAGTAACTCGGACATCCAACCTTGCCAGCCGGAAACCATGGTTCCCAGATACCCTCGACAGGAATCTCCTGATCGCTGCAAACCTCGCCGCTTGCGGATTCGTTCTTGGGCGGACAGGGAGGAAGCGATGCGGGATAGGTACGACCGGGTGGCCAATATCGCCAAGCAGGAAATAACGGATCCTGGAACAACGATTCATACGTCCAATGCTTGAACACACGAGTACCGCCGTCGGCACGCTTGCCATAGGTAAGGTATTCGGAAAAATCGAGCCCGACAGTACACTTGAGCGCCTGACAGCTCAACTCTTCAATCCACGCCCCTTCCGCATACCCCGTTGCATATTCGAAATCCGAAAACCTCGTATCCCTCACGCCAAGCGCGTGGAAAAACGGATCATATGTTCGACCGACCTCGTGCGCACTCCGCCCGAACAAAAGCTCCCCGCCCTTCTCGCTACCCGTTATGAGCGCATCGTAAGCCGAGCGCTTGTCGGCACCTTGCCGCAATGTCTCAATGCCTTGATCCATCCTCACCAACGCATTCAGGAAATCGCTGACATACGCTGCCTCCAATTCCTCCTGATTTGGGCTCGGCGTGTCCAATTGCTTGGCGTACGCGTGAAGAAAGTCCCTGTACAGACTAACTGCATGGTCCAGGAACGTAACGCTTGTCCATTTCTTGAGCAGGTAAAATGCTTTGGCACGCGCATCCAGCTCCTGCTCAGGCGTCATGGTCAAAGTATTCAGCATCATTGGTTCTGTTCTTCCGTCGATTGTTTTCCGCCATTGGCGATGGCTCGCCGCGCATAGCCTTCCTGTCTGATCTTGTCCGATCGCTCACGCTCTGCCAGAAAGAGTGCCCGAGCTTCTGCTTGATCCGGCAGTTTCCCTTCGAACAATCTCTCGAATTCCATGTTCGAAATCTCAGCACGCGATTACGCGACCCGCGCCGGTATCCGCCGTTGCGCCTGATATTGGACGCTCTGCGCATCACCCTGCAACTCTTCCAAAGCTTTCATCAAAACGTCCTAATACAGCGGTAGCAACGCCTCCAAGCGTTCGGCGATTCCTGCGTCGCTCGCAAGTTTATTCACGAGCCGCGGGTACCCATCGAAGCCGAACATCCGATCCCGGATCGGTCGAAGTACACACCGCCGATTGTCATTCTGCTCCTCGGTGATGTCGATGTAGCCGAAGTGCTTTAGGTCGAATGCCGCGCCGATTACTTGCCCTTGGCTGCCGCCGAGAACACAACTCAGTTCGTGCAGGGTCAGCCCAGAAATGCATTGATCAGTCCGAGTGCTCTGGCGGCCATCGGCGTCATCTGCAACGCGCTCGCGAGAACCGACGCTGACATCCCTCATAGGCGGTAATGAAGGCGTGAAACCGGGAAAGAGGATCGTTCGTTGTCATAGCTCGTTGATTTTTCTGGATTGGCCCTTGCCCGAGAGCGTTCGTTGTTATCCGACCGCTCAGGCATCTCCGCACGATACGTCAGCCCTCGACAAATTCAACCATATTGGAATATAACATTCCACAATGGTTGTTCATCGCAATCGGAATGAAGACGACCATATCGTCCTATGACTACCCGCCCTGCCTCCCCGACCGAAGACGCCCAAGACGTACTGCTTGCCGCCCGCGTTGGGACCGCTATTGCCGAACAACGACGCGCCCGCGGTCTGACTCAGGCCAAGCTCGCGGAGATGATCGATCTGGAACAGGAGGCGATTAGTCGATGGGAGCGCGGCACTCGTGTGCCGACTTTGTATCGGCTCCAGCAGCTTAGTGACGCACTCAACTGCTCGGTAGACCAGTTGTTGCAGCGCGGATCGAAGCGACCGGATGACCAACTGGCGATAATTGCGGACGCGCTCGATGGACTGGATAGCGACGAGCGGGAACTCGTCGTGAATTTCGTTCAGCAGTTCGCCGACATGCTAAGGGCCAAGCATCCGCCCAAGAGCAAGCGGCGCAAGTAACAATCAAGTCTTGCAGCGACAAACGTTGCATTCACTCGGACCATATTGTTCCCATGCCTGATCTGTCAAACTATACGGGCAACCCGCCGAATGCGTTCGCACTGAGCGTCATCCATGCGCTGGAAGCTGCCGGCTTTACTATCGCTCCCACGACGCAGGGTCCGAATGACCAGAGAAAGACTCTACGTATCACTTGGCGCGGCGTGCACGTCGGGAATATGCACGAGGATCTCTGGGGGCATAATCCCCCTTATGCTTGCTTGTACCGGTTCGAGAAGAATCGCGCCAAGGCTCCCCCGAACTTCGATAAGGCCGAGTTCGCCCTGCAACATGGGTGTGACCCGAATCTATTGCGGGTCAATAGTGACTACAGCGGTTCGTATCTTTGGGTACAGGACGAAGCGACATGCCTGCTTCTGATGCAAGACTGGGCGAGACGGATCGACGAAGAAAATCGACTTGAACCGGATTGGTCCGAGCCAGAATTGAGAGCGTCGGTCGTCGCGTATCTCGACATGGCACGCCGGCTCCGGAACGGACAACCCGTTGTAAAGAAGCAGGTCTATCGAGATCTCTCCGCGAGAATTGGCCGGTCCGAGAAGTCGTGCGAATACCGGATGCAGAACATCTCCCATGTCTTAGCTCTCATGGGACGGGACTGGATACCCGGCCTCCCACCGGCAAAGAACGTTGGGGTAAGGGTCACTGAGCAGATAGAAACGCTCATCTGCGAACAGGAAGGTCGCCACGAACCGCCGAGGGCTGTCGAAGCAGCTATGGTCGCCAAGCTTCGCAAGACGCTGAAGCAACGCCCCGCAGGAAGCAAAACGCCCAAAAAAACTACATCAACCACGACCAGCATCGTACGCGATCCGCAGGTCAAAGCTTGGGTACTGGAGCGAGCAAATGGGACATGCGAGGCTTGCGATCAACCGGCTCCGTTTATCGGGGCAGACGGTTTCCCATTTCTAGAGGTCCATCATGTCCGCAGACTTGCGGACGACGGATCGGATACGCCAACGAACGCGGTCGCCGTTTGCCCGAACTGCCATCGACGGCTCCACTTCTCGGAAAATGCTCGCGCGTATCGAGAAACGCTCTATGGAAAGGTCGCTGATCTGGTGCGCGAGTAGCAATCTCAGGAATTGGGTGGGCGACCGCTGTACGCCGCCCACATCGATTCAATGGGCCCCGCGTCCACTTCGCCGGCCTCGAACCCCGGAACGTCTTCGAGAAGCATCAGCAGACTTTCGGTGAAATCCGCTCGCGAAAGCCTGCTACCGAAATCTTCATGCACAGCAGCAGCCAGAGCCCAAATCCGGTCGATGGTTAGCGGTGGGAAATCGTTGGGGTATTGGGTGTCGTCCATGCGACGACTATCCGCTCAAACAACACCCAATACAACGAAGCGCCCCAGCGAACTTGACGATCGAAGCCAAATGAGATCTATCGCCATTTTCCGCATTTTTACCGCATAGTTTTCACTCAGATTAATATCTGAATTTTCAAAACACACACCAACAAAAATCATCAACCATTGATATTTCGATACCTTAATCTAGGCCGCGTCTCTCTCGAAGCGGCGAAGAATTGATGAATTCTCCACCTCATTACGAAAGGTGTCGATGAGAGCAATAACATCGTCATGCAACGACAAATATTCATCAACAGTCAATTCCAATGCCTCACCATGAGCAATATGATTCCGCGGATTCACAAGATTTGCGTCTATGAAATTAAGACGAGTTTCAAATTGATTCGCACCAAGCCCCAAAGCCGCAAGAATATCCAAAAGAACCTTGGACGAAAGATTTGATTTCGTATCAATGACATTCTTGTATGGAACGCGCGACTGAGCATCGAGGGACGTACAAAAGAAATCGGCAAGCGCATTTGCACTTGAAACCTTCTCACTTACCCGCATCTCAACGAACTTGGATCGAAGAGTCAGGGCCACAAAGTTAGGTGCAAGCTTGCGGTATGGTATGCGATGCGAAGCCACGAACTCGAGATAGTGAGAAGCAGTCGCTTTAACGAAACCCTCCCAGTGCGCGTACAGAAGCGCGACGCCAGCACGGATCACTACTCTGCATCGAAGTTGACCGGAGGCCTCTTGTACCAATGCTCTCATATCCGTCAACTCCCTTCGCCGCCACACCAGTTCAGCGGCGACCCGATCCACCAACTCGTTAACAGTGCGAATCATAGTAATCAGGCCGCGTTGGAAAAGAGCTTTCGACCAAGAGGAATTAGGCGCGGAAGTCGACGGCTTGCATTGACCCCGGAGGTCGCCCAATCAGTGAATGCCTTGTTCGACCAGATGGATCTGGCACGCTTGGGAATTTCTTTCTGTTCGCAAAGTGTGCCTTCGGCGATGTTGTATGCCACGCCAAGCGCAACCACCTCGAACATCGACAGAAGGAAACCACCCTCATGCCTCTTCTTCTTAATACTGTACCGCTTGAACGCTTCGTCTTCGAGAATCTGCGCGAGTACGTCAAATGTATCTTCAAACAATTGCTTGATTTCGCCTCGTCTGAATCGCTTATTCTGCGCGACTTCGGAAACGCGGTCAGTCAAGAATACACCAACATCACCAATTGACTTGATCTCCACCTCTGGAATACGAGCAAGAATAATAAATCGAAGTGCGAGCTCAACGTCATAAGCTTCTTCAAGGGGGCGATCACTAAGTGCAGTGGTGGCAATGAATGGTTCGTACCTAGGAAGCTCTTTCAACCACTCGAAGAACGACTTGTTAATCATTACCAAGAGACAGTTCCGAACTTCCTGCGGACTGAGTTCGGAACCACCAGTATTAAGACGTTGGAAGAGGTCATACTTTGCCGACTCGTCACTCTCCTTTAAGACGATACTCGCAGCAATCTTCGACCTCTTAATCACCAACTGGAGTTCCTTCGGAAGAGAATGCCTTGGATTGTCTGCACTTTCCCATAAGACACCATTCAACGCTGGAAGGTATTTTGTACCTTCGAGGGCAAGCGGCTCCATACGTTGACCATCCTCATCTCGAAGGATTCCCATAAATTGAAAAATAGTCGAAAGCCGCTGTAGCCCATCAACGACGTCCCACACTCCATCTGAGCGCTGACTTACGAATATCTGTGGCAAAGGGATGCCAAGAAGAATGGATTCAATCAATCCAGCCTTCTGTGCCGATGTCCATCTGTAAAAGCGTTGGAACTCAGGATGTATATCTAGTTCTTCGCGCTCATACATACTTACCCATTCTCCGATCGACATCGGATAGCCGTCGGTCTTAATCTCACGACGCTTTCTATTGATTTGCTCAACTAGTGACATGTGTAAATCCTTCACGAAAGTGCCGATACGTGATCATAGCCGATCCGTAACTTTTTCTCATTGCGCATATCCGCTCGACCAGATCATAGAGAATCCGCCAAGCAGGCGAGCGCTCCGACCGAAATTTGATCGGTAGGCGGTCCGCACGCGCGATCACTCATCGAATCCGGCGACGCCACCGCTCCAGCATCGAGCCATGCCAGTTTCGCTGCCACCGCCCCAAACCTCCCGCTTGCCATCCCCACCCAACTCCCTGTAGAATTACCCGTTCTGCGGGCGTCGTATAATGGCCATTACCTCAGCTTCCCAAGCTGATGACGTGGGTTCGATTCCCATCGCCCGCTCCACTTTCCGGCTGCCCTGCAGCCTGCGCATGAGCCGCCTCTTCCCTCGTCGAAGGCGGCTTTTTTGTACCATGCGCTGAATCGCCCGGCAGCACTGCTGCGCAACGGGCTCTCGCCCGAACCGAGCCTTTCTCTGTACCGATGATGCACGACGATCCGAACGAAGCCGGCCTGCCGCCGCACGACGACGCCATTCCCGACGAAGCCGACCAAGCCGCCGAAAGCGCCGAAAGCGCCGACGAAGTCAACCCGCTGCATCGCCGCCGCATCCGCAGCTTCGTCACGCGCGCCGGCCGCGTATCGACCGGCCAGCGCCGCGCGATCGAGGAGTTCGGCCCGCGCTTCGTCGTCCCGTATGCGCCGGCGCTGCCCGACTGGGACGCGATCTTCGGCCGCAGCGCGCCGCGCATCCTCGAGATCGGTTTCGGGATGGGCGCATCGACCGCGGAAATCGCCGCGCACCGCCCGGGCGACGACTTCCTCGGCGTCGAGGTGCACGAGCCGGGCGTCGGTGCGCTGCTGAAGCTGATCGGCGAGCAGGATCTGACGAACATCCGCATCATCCAGCACGACGCGGTCGAGGTGCTCGAGCACATGATCGCGCCGGAAAGCCTCGACGGCGTGCACATCTTCTTCCCCGATCCGTGGCACAAGGCGCGTCACCACAAGCGCCGGCTCATCCAGCCGCCGCTCGTCGCGCATCTCGCGTCGCGCCTGAAGCCCGGCGCGTACCTGCACTGCGCGACCGACTGGCAGAACTACGCGGAGCAGATGCTGGAAGTGCTCGGCGCGGAACCGGCGCTCGAGAACACGGCCGCCGACTACGCACCGCGCCCTGACTACCGCCCGGTGACGAAGTTCGAACGGCGCGGGCTGCGGCTCGGCCACGGCGTGTGGGACCTGGTGTTCCGCAAGCGCGCAGGCTGAACGCCCCGCCCCGCGCAAAATAGAAAAAGCCCGACCGGCATCTCGCGCCGGTCGGGCTTTTTCATTGGAAACGTCCTGGTCTCCTGGTTCGCGTCACGACCAGTTCAGCCAGCCGCTGTAACCGACCAGCAGCACGAACAGCCCGAACGCGATCCGGTACCACGCGAACACCGTGAAATCGTGCGTCGCGACGTAGCGCAGCAGCCAGCGCACGCACACGAACGCACTGACGAACGCCGACACGAGCCCGAGCGCGAACAGCCCGAGCGAATCGACGGTGAACGCCTGCCAGTCCTTCACGGTTTCATAGAGCGTCGCGCCGAAGATGATCGGAATCGCGAGAAAGAACGAGAACTCGGTGGCCACGCGGCGGTCGAGGCCGAACAGCATCCCGCCGATGATCGTCGAGCCCGAGCGCGACATGCCGGGCACCAGCGCGAAGCACTGCGCGAGTCCGACCTTGAATGCGTCGAGCGGCGTCAGCGCATCGACCGACATCACGCGCGGCGGCTGGCCGCGTTCGCGCTGCCGCGCCTCGGCCCACAGGATGATCGCGCCGCCGACGACGAGCGCGAACGCGACGGGCACCGGCGCGAACAGCACGGCCTTGATCTTCTTCTCGAACAGGAGGCCGAGCGCGATCGCGGGAATCGTCGCGATCACGACGTTCAGCGTGAAGCGCCGCGCGTCGGGCCGGCTCGGCAGCCCGGACACGACGGACACGATCCGCTGCCGGTATTCCCAGCAGACCGCGAGGATCGCGCCGAACTGGATCACGACGTCGAACGTCTTCGCGTGCGAATCGTTGAAATTCAGGAAGCTGCCCGCGACGATCAGGTGACCGGTACTCGACACCGGCAGGAATTCCGTCAGCCCCTCGACGACGCCGAGGATCAATGCCTTGCAGATCAGGATCCAGTCCATCCGTGGCCCAACTCCGAAATGGTCGAAAGAAAAGGCCACTCTTGCGCGCGCGGCCCGCCCGGCCGTGCGCGCCCCGTCGTCACTTTTCGACGATCGCCACGCGTATGCCGTTTGTAAGGATCGTAATTGTACCGGGTTCGTAGTTCACCCCGGCAAATTGCAATTGTTCCGGCTTGAACGTGTAGATCGGGTAGTTGGTCAGCAACTGCGTCGCGAGCAGCCCGGCGGCCGCGCCAACCTGCTGCGCGTACATCTGCGCGTCGCCGTCGAGCACGAGGCTGTCGACGGCCGGCGCTCTCAGCACCACCGAGCGGCTCGGCGCGTCGTACGCGAGCTGGCCCGACACGGTGAACTTGCCGCTGACGGGCGCGCGCAGGAACGGGCTCGCGAAATTCGCGTCGAGCTGCACGGCGACGCGGTTCTGGTCGGGCAGCAGGTTGACGGCCGGGTTCGCGAGCGACACGTCGACGACCTGCGCGACCGTCTTCTGGTAAGGAAACTTGCGCGCGACGGCCTTCTGCACGTCGCCGCGCGAGAACGTGTAGTGATCGGGGATGAACGGGAACGTCGACGCGCACGCGGCAAGCGATACGCACACGCCGATGGCGCCGATGGCGCCGATGGCGGCAGCGAGAAAACGGCGCCGGCCGGGCGCGCGAGGGACGGTCATGCTGAACTCTCTCCTGGATGCGCCGGCCGCGTCGCGGCCTCGAGGCGCGTAAGCCACGCGAGCGCGTCGTCGCGCGACGCGCCGCACATGTCGGCGGACGGCTGCAGCCCGGAGCAGCACGCGGGGCGCTCGGGCCGGCCGAAGATCATGCAGCGCAGGTCGTCGCCGAGCTGCACGCAGCGCACGCCGGCCGGCTTGCCGTCGGGCATGCCCGGAATCGGGCTGGAAATCGACGGCGCGATGCAGCACGCGCCGCAGCCCTCGCGGCACGCGTGCGGCGGCGGGACTTCGGCGGGTGCCGGGCGGACAGGCATTTCGACGGACACTCGGCTCTCTCGACGAACAACGAAAAACGAACAACGAAAAACGGTGCGGCAACCGGACGCGGTATCCGGCAGCCCCACCCCGCATTGTGCCATCGCCGGCTGCGACGTTATTACACAATGCAGGCCGCGCGCGCGTTCATATACTCGAAAGCATCTAAAAAGCGCGAGACCGTCATGCATTCTGGTTCTGCCGACACGATGTTCCGTCCCGATTTGCTCACGAAATACGGCGCGAACGGGCCGCGCTATACGTCGTACCCCACCGTGCTGCAATTCCGCGACGACTTCGATCCGGCCGACTACGTGCGCGCGGCGGGCGACCCCGGCGCGTCGTCGAGCGACCTGTCGCTGTACTTCCACATCCCGTTCTGCAACACCGCGTGCTTCTACTGCGGCTGCAACAAGATCGCGACCAACAACCGCCGCCGCGCGCGCCCGTATCTCGACCAGCTCAAGCGCGAAATGGCGTTGCAGGCCGCGCTGTTCGATCCGTCCCGCCCCGTCACGCAGCTGCACTGGGGCGGCGGTACGCCGACCTTCCTGTCCGACGACGAAACGGCCGAGCTGATGGCCGCCACGCGCGAGCATTTCGCGCTCGCGCCGGACGCCGACGCCGAGTTCTCGATCGAGATCGATCCGCGCACGGTCACGCCGGCGACGCTCGTCCACCTGCGCACGATCGGCTTCAATCGGCTGAGCCTCGGCGTGCAGGATTTCGACCCGGCCGTGCAGCAGGCGATCAACCGCGTCCAGCCGCGCGCGATGACGGCCGACCTGCTCGCCGCCGCGCGGGCGACGGGCTTCCATTCGGTGAGCGTGGACCTGATCTACGGGCTGCCGCACCAGACGGTCGCGGTGTTCGCACGCACGCTGGAGACGATCATCGAGCTCGCGCCCGATCGCCTGTCGGTGTTCGGCTACGCGCACATGCCGCACCTGTTCAAGATGCAGCGGCAGATCGACGATGCAACGCTGCCGCCGCCGGAGACGCGCATCGCGCTGCTCGGCCTCGCGATCGACATGCTGACGTCGGCCGGCTACGTGTACATCGGGATGGACCACTTCGCGCGGCCGTCCGACGAACTGGTGCGCGCGCAGCGCAACGGCACGCTGCAACGCAATTTCCAGGGCTACAGCACGCGCGCGGATACCGACCTGATCGGCTTCGGCGTGTCGTCGATCGGCAAGGTCGGCGACGTGTACGCGCAGAACGCGAAGGATCTGCCCGCGTACGGCGCCGCGCTCGACGCGGGCCGGCTGCCGATCGCGCGCGGCGTACGGCTCACGCCCGACGACCGGCTGCGCCGGGACGTGATCACGCAGCTGATGTGCAATCTCGAACTGCCGTTCTCGCATGTCGAGGCCGCGCACGGCATCCGCTTCGCCGATCATTTCGCGCGCGAGCTCGACGCGCTGCGCCCGTTCGAGCGCGACGGGCTGCTGACGATCGCGAGCGACCGGCTGACGATCCACCCGGCCGGCCGGATGGTCGTGCGCAACATCGCGATGGCGTTCGACGCGTATCTCGGCCAGACGCCGCGGCAGCGCTACTCGCGCACGGTTTAGGGCCGTTCGCGCGGGCCGCGGGCGGGCGCCGGCCGCACGCGAGCGGCCGGTTTGATAGAGTGTGAGGCTTACACCCGCTTCGCCAGCCCTCAAGATGCGCACCACCAAAGCGACCCACGCGGTCGAACGCCTGAAAACCCGCTCCGGCAACCCGCAATTCGCGGCCGTCGCGATGGCGGGCGGCCTGTTCTATCTCGTCGACCGCTCGGGCGGCACCGCCGAAAAGCGCTGCGAGCCGCTGCCGCTCGACGACTTCGTCAAGTTCGTCGACGCATTGGGCCCCCAAAAGCCGCGCAAGGCGAGCAAGCTCGACCTCGCATTCGAGGCGCAGATCAAGAAGAGCAAGGGGTAAAGGTCTGTTGCAGGCCGCCTGAAGGCTTCCCGGCCGCGCCGTTTGGTACAATCACGAAGTTTCTCTATCCCCGCTGATGGCCGACCAGGCTGCGTGACCACACCATGAATATCGAAAACGCGCGTTTCAACATGATCGAACAGCAGATCCGTCCGTGGGACGTGCTGGATCTGGATGTCCTGGGCCTGCTGTCGATCGTCAAGCGTGAGAACTACGTTCCGGCCCAATACCGCGATCTCGCGTTCGCCGATCTCGAACTGCCGCTGCCGGGCGGCGCCAGCAAGATGCTGTTCCCGCGCGTCGAAGCACGCGTGCTGCAGGAGCTGGCGGTCAAGAAGCACGAGAACGTGCTCGTGATCGGCGCGGGCTCGGGTTACCTGGCCGCGCTGTTCGCGCATCGCGCGCAGCACGTGACGGCCGTCGAGATCGATCCGGCGATCGCGAAGTTCGCGGCGGACAACCTGCGCAACGACGGCGTGACCAACGCCGAAGTGGTGCTCGGCGACGGTTCGCGCGGCTGGGCCGCGAAGGCGCCGTACGACGTGATCTGCGTCGCGGGCGGCCTGCCGGTCGTGCCGCAGGACATGCTCGAACAGCTGAAGATCGGCGGCCGCCTGTCGGCGTTCGTCGGCGGCCGTCCGGTGATGAAGGCGCAGATCATCACGCGCATCGACGACAAGCAGTACCGCGTCGCCGACGTGTTCGAAACCTACATCGACCACCTCGTCAACGCGATCGAGCCGTCGCGCTTCAAGTTCTGAGCGGCGGAGCCTCCATGCAGATCCTGACGCCCGCGATGCTCGCGGAATGGCTCGGCGACACGGCGCGCCCCGCGCCGGTCGTTCTCGACGTGCGCGAGCCGTGGGAAATCGCGACCGCGCAGATCGCCGGCAGCGTGTCGATTCCGATGCAGCAGATTCCCGTGCGCAGCGAGGAGCTCGACGACGAAGCGGAAATCGTCTGCGTGTGCCATCACGGGATGCGCAGCGCGCAGGTCGCGATGTTCCTCGAATCGCGCGGCTTCACGAAGCTGTACAACCTGCAAGGCGGAATCGACGCGTGGTCGCGCGACGTCGACCCGTCCGTGCCGCGCTACTGACCGATCCTTCCGGCCGCGCATCGCGCGCCGCCGCGCCGCCCGGCACCCTGCCGCCGGCCGCACCGATCCGCCGAACGGGCGCGCACCGCGCGCCCGTTTCTCATTCCCCTTCCGTTCCGACATTTCCCCGCGCCGCGACGCCGCGACACCTTCGTGCACCATTTGCGCCCGCGCGCCTGCACCGCAACGGACCGCGCATGCTGCACGACGCGTCATCCGCACCGCGTCGATGCCCGCCCATGGCCCGCACAGGCACGCCGGGCGTGCATCGGCGCGACTGGCACATGCCTTGCGTTACACGATGGCCGGCGCCGCCACGGCGCACGCGCATCCAACACGACAAAGGGGATCTCGATGAAACGTCGCAGTCTGTTGAAGTTCGGTTCGATGGCCGGCGCGCTCGCGCTGGCGGGCAAGAGCCCATTCGCGCACGCAGCCGACGCGGGCACCGGCCCGATCAAGGTCGGCATCCTGCATTCGCTGTCGGGCACGATGGCGATCTCGGAGACGTCGCTGAAGGACACCGCGCTGATGACGATCGCCGACATCAACAAGAGCGGCGGCGTGCTGGGCCGCAAGCTCGAACCGGTGGTGGTCGATCCCGCGTCGAACTGGCCGCTGTTCGCCGAGAAGGCGCGCCAGCTGCTGACGCAGGACAAGGTCGCGTGCGTGTTCGGCTGCTGGACGTCGGTGTCCCGCAAATCCGTGCTGCCGGTATTCGAAGAGTTGAACGGGCTGCTCTACTACCCGGTGCAGTATGAAGGCGAGGAAATGTCGCGCAACGTGTTCTACACGGGCGCCGCGCCGAACCAGCAGGCCATTCCGGCCGTCGAGTACCTGATGAGCGCGGAAGGCGGCGGCGCGAAGCGCTTCTTCCTGCTCGGCACCGACTACGTGTATCCGCGCACGACCAACAAGATCCTGCGCGCGTTCCTGAAATCGAAAGGCGTGAAGGACGCCGACATTCAGGAGGTCTACACGCCGTTCGGCCACAGCGATTACCAGACCATCGTCGCGAACATCAAGACCTTCTCGCAGGGCGGCAAGACGACCGTGGTCTCGACGATCAACGGCGATTCCAACGTGCCGTTCTACAAGGAACTGGGCAACCAGGGGATCAAGGCGACCGACGTGCCGGTCGTCGCATTCTCGGTCGGCGAGGAGGAGCTGCGCGGGATCGACACGAAGCCGCTCGTCGGCCACCTCGCCGCGTGGAACTACTTCATGTCGGTGAAGAACCCGACCAACACGAAGTTCAAGGACCAGTTCGCCGCGTGGGTGAAGGCGAACAACCTGCCGGGCGGCGCGAAGCGGGTAACCAACGATCCGATGGAAGCGACCTACGTCGGCATCCACATGTGGAAGCAGGCCGTCGAGAAGGCGAAGAGCACCGACGTCGACAAGGTGCGCGTCGCGATGATCGGTCAGACGGTCGCCGCGCCGTCGGGCTTCACGCTCGCGATGGACGGCAACCACCACCTGCACAAGCCGGTGATGATCGGCGAGATCCGCGGCGACGGGCAGTTCAACGTCGTGTGGAAGACGAAGACGGCCGTGCGCGCGCAGCCGTGGAGCCCGTTCATCGCGGGTAACCAGAACAAGCCGGACGTCGTCAGCTCGATTCCGGCGTTCCTGCGCCGGCAGCGCGCGGCGCTCGCGTGACGTCGGGCGGCACGTCGCGCCTTGCGCGCGACGTGCCGCTCGCCCGCCCGCCGTCGATGCGCCGGCCGCGCTTGCCGTGACGAACCGCGCGCGCCGGCGCAGCGCCGCTCCGATTCCCCTCGCCCGACAGGACTTCCCGATGCCTACACGCTTTCGCCGAGCCGCCCGCGCGATCGCGGCATGCGCCGCCCTCGCGGGCCTGCTGCCGCACGCCGCGTTCGCGCTGACGGCGGCCGACACCGCCGCGCTCGCCGGCGACGACTTCGACGCGAAGACGGCCGCGATCGAGCGGCTCGCCACCGATACCGATCCGCGCGCGGTGGCGATTCTCAACGCGCTGTCGAGCGGCGATGCGCTCGCGACCGGCGACGGCCGGCTGCTGATCCAGTCCGGCGACACCGCGCACGACGCGCTCACGCAGGCCGCGACGCCGGCCGGCGACGCGCAGCCGGTGATGCTGAACAACCTGCTGCGCACGAAGATCGCCGGCGCGCTGTCGGGCCTCGCGCTCGCGTCGCCCGACGTCGCCGCGCGGCGTGATGCGATCGACGCGCTGCTGAAGTCGCCCGACCCGGCGCTCAAGCCGATGATCGACCGCGCCCGCGCGAAGGAAACCGATCCGGCATTGAAACGGCGCCTCGACGCACTGTGGGCGATCGCCGCGCTGCACGACGCCGATCCGGCGAAGCGCCTCGAAGCCGTGCAGGTGGTGGCCGCGCGCCAGGATCTCGACATGATCGAACAACTGCGCCCGCTCGTCGCGAGGAACGCGGACGGCAGCTACGCGGAACCCGACGCGCGCGTGCGCGAGGCCGCGCGGCAAGGGCTCGATACGTTGCACGCGCTGCAGCGCCGCGGCGAAATTGTCGGCACGCTGTTCGCCGGCCTGTCGCTCGGCAGCGTGCTGCTGCTCGCCGCGCTCGGCCTCGCGATCACGTACGGGCTGATCGGCGTGATCAACATGGCGCACGGCGAATTCCTGATGATCGGTGCGTACGCAACCTATGTCGTGCAGACGCTGATCCAGCGCTACGCGCCCGGCGCATTCGACTGGTATCCGCTCGTCGCCGTGCCGGTGTCGTTCGCGGCGGCCGCGCTCGTCGGCATCGTGCTCGAACGGCTGGTGCTGCGGCATCTGTACGGCCGCCCGCTCGAGACGCTGCTCGCGACGTTCGGCGTGAGCCTGATCCTGATCCAGGCGACACGCATGCTGTTCGGCGCGCAGAACGTCCAGGTCGTGAACCCGTCGTGGATGAGCGGTGGCGTGACCGTGATGCAGAACCTGATCCTGCCGTTCAACCGGCTCGCGATCCTCGCGTTCGCGCTCGCGGTGGTGTTCGTCGCGTGGGCCGTGCTGACGAAGACGCGGCTCGGCCTGTTCGTGCGCGCGGTCACGCAGAACCGGCGGATGGCCGCCTGCGTCGGCGTGAAGACCGCACGCGTCGACGCGTATGCGTTCGCGTTCGGCGCGGGCATCGCGGGCCTCGGCGGCTGCGCGCTGTCGCAGATCGGCAACGTGGGCCCCGATCTCGGCCAGAACTACATCATCGATTCGTTCATGGCGGTCGTGCTCGGCGGCGTCGGCCAGATCGCCGGCACCGTGCTCGGCGGCTTCGGGCTCGGCCTCGTCAGCAAGGCCATCGAGCCGTTCTGGGGCGCCGTGCTCGCGAAGATCGCGGTGCTCGTGATGATCGTGCTGTTCATCCAGAAACGCCCGCAGGGCATGTTCGCCCCGAAGGGCCGCAGCGCGGAGGCTTGACGTGACTTCATTCACCGATTCGATATCGAACCCGGTCGCCGATACGCCGAAGCCCGCCGCCGGCACGCGCGCGGACGGCTTCGCGCTCGGCCTGCCGCCCCGCCCCGCGCTGCTGTCGCGCCGCGCATGGCTCGCGCTCGTCGCGCTGTGCGTGGCGATCGGCATCGGCGTCCCGCTCGCCGCGCTCGTCGCGCCGGAAGCCAGCGCATTCCACCTGTCCGCGTACGCGATGACGCTCGCCGGCAAGCTGATGTGCTACGCGATCGCCGCGCTCGCGCTCGATCTCGTATGGGGCTACTGCGGCATCCTGAGCCTCGGCCATGGATTGTTCTTCGCGCTGGGCGGCTATGCGATCGGCATGTACCTGATGCGCGAGATCGGCCGCGACGGCAAGTACGGCAGCGACCTGCCCGACTTCATGGTGTTTCTCGACTGGCATCAGTTGCCGTGGTACTGGAGCGGCACGCAGCATCTGGTGTGGGCGCTCGCGCTGGTCGTGCTCGTGCCGGCCGTGCTCGCATGGGTGTTCGGCTTCTTCACGTTCCGCTCGCGCGTGAAAGGCGTGTACCTGTCGATCATCACGCAGGCGCTGACGTTCGCCGCGATGCTGCTGTTCTTTCGCAACGAGACGGGCTTCGGCGGCAACAACGGCTTCACCGACTTCAAGCGCATCGCCGGCTTCGCGATCACGTCGCCGGGCACGCGCACCGTGCTGTTGCTGCTGACCTTCGCGACGCTCGTGCTCGCGTTCATCGTCGCGCGCGCGGTCGTCACGAGCAAGCTCGGGCGCGTGGTGACCGCGGTGCGCGACGGCGAGACGCGGCTGATGTTCCTCGGCTACAGCCCGCTCGCGTACAAGCTGTTCGTGTGGACGCTGTCGGCCGTGCTGTGCGGCATCGCAGGCGCCTTGTACGTGCCGCAGGTCGGCATCATCAATCCCGGCGAGATGTCGCCCGGCAACTCGATCGAAATGGCGATCTGGGTCGCGGTCGGCGGGCGCGGCACGCTGATCGGGCCGATCGTCGGCGCGTTCGCGGTGAACGGCGCGAAGAGTTTCTTCACCGCGTACTTCGCCGAATACTGGCTGTTCTTTCTCGGCCTGATCTTCGTGCTCGTGCCGCTCTTGCTGCCGCGCGGGATCATGGGCCTCGTCGACACGCTGCTCACGAAGGGGAAACGCGCATGAACGGCACGGCTCTCTATCAGTTCACGCCGCCGCCCGAAGACGAGCTGCTCGCCGTCAGCGGCAGCGCGTCGATGGGGCGCGTCGTGCCGCCCGGCATCGACACGTCGCACGGCACGATCCTCTATCTCGAGGATATCGAGGTGAGCTTCGACGGTTTTCGCGCGCTGAAGAAGCTGTCGCTCGCGATCGACGCGGGCGAGCTGCGCTGCGTGATCGGCCCGAACGGCGCGGGCAAGACGACGATGATGGACGTGATCACCGGCAAGACGCGGCCCGACGCAGGCAAGGTGTTTCTCGGCCAGACGATCGACCTCGCGCGGATGAACGAACCCGAGATCGCGCGCGCGGGGATCGGCCGCAAGTTCCAGAAGCCGACCGTGTTCGAACAGCACCCGGTGTGGGAAAACCTCGAACTCGCGATGCAGACCGACAAGGGCTGGCTCGCGTCGCTGCGCGCGCGGCTCGACCGCACCGCGCAGGCGAAGATCGAGGAGACGCTCGCGCTGATCGGCCTCGAAAGCGATGCGTATCGCGCGGCCGGCGAGCTGTCGCACGGGCAGAAGCAGCGGCTCGAAATCGGCATGCTGCTGATGCAGCGTCCCGCGCTGCTGCTGCTCGACGAGCCGGCGGCCGGGATGACCGACCACGAGACGATGGAGCTCGCCGAGCTGCTGAACACGCTGCGCGGCACCTGCTCGATGATGGTCGTCGAGCACGACATGGAATTCGTCGCGGCGCTCGCGGGCGACACGGGGCGCGTGACGGTGATGGCCGAAGGCGCGGTGCTCGCGCACGGCACGCTCGACCAGGTCAAGCGTGACGAAGCGGTGATCGAGTCTTACCTCGGACGATGATGCGATGCTGAAAATCGAAGCGCTGAACCAGTACTACGGCGGCAGCCATATCCTGCGCAACGTGAACCTCGTCGCCGACGACGGCAAGCTCACCGTGCTGCTCGGCCGCAACGGCGTCGGCAAGAGCACGCTGCTGCGCTGCCTGATGGGCGTCGTCGCCGCGAAAAGCGGGAGCGTGTCGTGGCGCGGCGCCGCACTCGGCGCGTTGCCGCCGTATGCGCGTGTGGCGGCCGGGCTCGCTTACGTGCCGCAGGGCCGCGACATCTTTCCGCGGCTCACCGTCGAGGAAAACCTGCTCGTCGGCGCGGCGAGCCGCAAGGCGCCGTCGAAAGTGCCCGACCGCATCTACGAGCTGTTTCCGGTGCTGAAGGACATGCGCGCACGGCGCGGCGGCGACCTGTCGGGCGGCCAGCAGCAGCAGCTCGCGATCGGCCGCGCGCTGATGAGCGAGCCGCAGTTGCTGATCCTCGACGAGCCGACCGAAGGCATCCAGCCGTCGATCATCCAGGACATCGGGCGCACGCTGCGCCAGCTCGTCGACGAATCGAGGATGACCGTGCTGCTCGTCGAACAGTATTACGATTTCGCGCGCTCGATCGCGGACCATTACTGGGTGATGAGCCGCGGAGAGATCGTCGCGGGCGGCGACGCGCGGGATATGGAGACGAATGGGGTGCGGGAATTGATCGCGGTGTAGTGAAGGCTTGGACGAATGCCGAGAGGCGACAAGAATTTCATTAAAATGGTCTTCTTCAACGCTCGCTGAACCCGAGCATTTCAGTGAAAGTCTTAGCCTCTCCACGTCCAATAGATGTCCGCCCCCGACTCCCACGCCCCGCTGTCCCGCCCCGCCGTCGCCAAGTCGTGGCACGGCCGTCTCGAACTCGGCTTCGAGCGGCACGGTGCACGCACGACGCTCGCGCACCGCCTGCACGACGGCCCGCTGCGCGTGCAGCGGCCGCTGTACCCGGAAGGCGACGCGATCTGCCATGCGGTGATCGTGCACCCGCCGGGCGGCGTCGCGGGCGGCGATCGGCTCGACATCGACATCGCGCTCGGCGACGGCACGCACGCGGTGCTGACGACGCCCGGCGCGACCAAGTGGTACAAGTCCAACGGCCTCGATGCGACGCAGCGCATCGGCATCGCGGTCGGCGCGCACGCGAAGCTCGACTGGCTGCCGCAGAACAACCTGTTCTTCGACGCGGCGCACGCCGCGCTCGACTTCACGGTAACGCTCGGCGCAGGCGCGAGCGCGATCGGTTGGGACGCGACGCAGCTCGGCCGGCAGGCGGCCGGCGAAACCTGGTCGGCGGGACGCATCGCGTCGACCTCGGCGCTCGTCGATGCCGACGGCCGGCCGCTGTGGACCGAGCGCGCGCTGCTCGATGCACGCGACCCGCTGCGCGGCGCGCCGCAGGGCCTCGCCGGCTTTCCCGCCTACGGCACGCTGTGGGCAGCCGGCGCCGCGTGCGACGCCGCGCTCGCCGAAACGCTGGCCGCCAGGATGCCGTTCGACGATACCCTGCGCGCGGGCGCCACTTGCGTGACGCCCGGCGTCGTGCTGGTGCGCGCGCTGGCGACGTCGATGGAAGCGCTGCAGCGCCACTTCACCGACTGCTGGCTGCAGTTGCGGCCGATCGTGCACGGCGTCGACGCGCGGCCGCTGCGTCTCTGGCAAACCTGAACGCGCACGCATCGCGCACCGTTTCGGCGCAATGCCGCGACACAGGGCGCACATTCTTCACGCATCGCGCACCACGAAAGAGCATGACGGCGCGCCGAATGCACATGGCACGCCCCTTGCTGCTTACATAAGCGATACACGACGCACGCCAAACAGCGCGGTGCTACGATGATCCGCGCGCCTGCCCGATCGCGTGCGTACCGATAAAAATTACGTTTTCCTGAACGCCTGCCTTCATGAAACTGACTCCCCGCGAAAAGGACAAGCTGCTGATCTTCACGGCGGCGCTGCTCGCCGAACGCCGCCGTGCGCGCGGCTTGAAGCTCAACTATCCGGAGGCGGTCGCCTTCATCACCGCGGCGTTGATGGAAGCCGCGCGCGACGGCAAGACGGTGGCCGAAGTGATGCACTACGGCACGACGCTGCTCACGCGCGACGACGTGATGGACGGCGTGCCGGAAATGATTCCCGACATCCAGGTTGAAGCGACCTTCCCCGACGGCACGAAGCTCGTGACCGTCCATCATCCGATTCCGTGACCAAGGTGGTACCGCGCATGATCCCCGGCGAAATCCTCACCGACGACGGCGAACACGAACTGAACGCAGGCCGTGCGACGCTGACGCTCGCTGTCGCGAACACCGGCGACCGCCCGGTGCAGGTCGGCTCGCACTACCACTTCTTCGAAGTCAACGATGCACTGTCGTTCGACCGCGCGGCCGCGCGCGGCTTCCGGCTCAACATCGCGGCCGGCACGGCCGTGCGCTTCGAGCCGGGCCAGACGCGCACCGTCGAGCTCGTCGCCCTCGCGGGCGAGCGCGCCGTCTACGGTTTTCAGGGCAAGGTGATGGGGCCGCTGTAAGCCGCGCCCCGCTCTTCAGGAACAGCAACATGACACTACGCTTGAGCCGCCGCGCGTACGCGGAAATGTTCGGGCCGACGACGGGCGACCGCGTCCGGCTCGCCGATACCGAACTGCTGATCGAGATCGAACGCGACTTCACGACCTACGGCGAGGAAGTGAAATTCGGCGGCGGGAAGGTGATCCGCGACGGGATGGGCCAGTCGCAGCGCGTGGCCGCCGACGTGCCCGATACCGTCATCACGAACGCCGTGATACTCGATCACTGGGGCATCGTGAAGGCCGACATCGCGATCAAGCACGGCCGCATCGCCGCGATCGGCAAGGCCGGCAACCCCGACATCCAGCCGGGCGTGACGATCGCGATCGGCGCGGCCACCGAAGTGATCGCCGGCGAAGGGCTGATCGTGACGGCGGGCGGCATCGACACGCACATCCACTTCATCAGCCCGCAGCAGATCGACGAAGCGCTCGCGTCGGGCGTCACGACGATGCTCGGCGGCGGCACGGGGCCGGCCACCGGCACCAACGCGACGACCTGCACGCCGGGCCCGTGGCACATGGAGCGCATGCTGCAGGCGGCCGACGGCTGGCCGATCAATCTCGGCTTTCTCGGCAAGGGCAATGCGAGCCTGCCGCAGCCGCTCGTCGAGCAGATCGCGGCCGGCGCGATCGGCCTGAAGCTGCACGAGGACTGGGGCACGACGCCCGCCGCGATCGACAACTGCCTGTCGGTGGCCGACGACACCGACACGCAGGTCGCGATCCACACCGACACGCTGAACGAAGCCGGCTTCGTCGAATCGACGGTCGCCGCGTTCAAGGGCCGCACGATCCACACGTACCACACCGAAGGCGCGGGCGGCGGCCATGCGCCCGACATCCTGAAGGTGTGCGGCGAGATGAACGTGCTGCCGTCGTCGACCAATCCGACGCGCCCGTACACGATCAACACGCTCGACGAGCATCTCGACATGCTGATGGTGTGCCATCACCTCGATCCGTCGATCGCCGAGGATCTCGCGTTCGCCGAATCGCGCATTCGCCGCGAGACGATCGCGGCCGAGGACATCCTGCACGATCTCGGCGCGCTGTCGATGCTGTCGTCCGATTCGCAGGCGATGGGCCGCGTCGGCGAAGTGATCATCCGTACGTGGCAGACCGCGCACAAGATGAAGGTGCAGCGCGGCGCGCTGCCGGAGGACACCGCGCGCAACGACAACTTCCGCGCGAAGCGCTACGTCGCGAAGTACACGATCAACCCGGCGCTCACGCACGGGATCGCGCACGAAGTCGGCTCGATCGAGCCCGGCAAGTGGGCCGACCTCGTGCTGTGGGAGCCCGCGTTCTTCGGGATCAAGCCGTCGATGATCCTGAAGGGCGGGATGATCGCGCTCGCGCAGATGGGCGACCCGAACGCGTCGATCCCGACGCCGCAGCCGGTTCATTACCGCGAGATGTTCGCGACGCGCGGCGGCGCGCTCGCGCGCACGTCGCTGACCTTCGTGTCGCAGATGGCGGCCGACGCCGGCATCGCGGAACGCTACGGCCTCGCGAAGCGGATCGTGCCGGTGCGCAACTGCCGCAACGTGACGAAGGCCGACATGATTCACAACGCATGGCGCCCGTCGATCAGCGTCGATCCGGAAACCTACGACGTGATCGCCGATGGCCAGTTGCTCACCTGCGAACCGGCGACGGTGCTGCCGATGGCGCAGCGCTATTTCCTGTTCTGATTCGGAATCCCCAGTTTCATGCGCACCCTCGACAAACGCATTGCCCCGAACGTGAAACTCGCCGCGTCGCTCGTCGCGCGCGCGCCGACGCTCACGCTCGCCTATGACGCCCGCTGCAAGAGCCGCCTCGCGGCGACGCTCGACACCGGCGAGGACGTCGCGGTCCTGCTGCCGCGCGGCACGGTGCTGCGCGACGGCGACGTGCTCGTCGCCGACGACGGCGCGCTCGTGCGCATCGCCGCTGCCGCCGAAACCGTGCTGCTCGTACGCGCGGCCGACCCGCTCACGCTGATGCGCGCCGCCTACCATCTCGGCAACCGTCACACGCCGGTCGAGATCGGCGACGGCTACCTGAAGCTCGAGGCCGATCCCGTGCTCGCGGACATGCTGCGCCGGCTCGGCACGCAGGTCGAGGAAACGCGCGCACCGTTCCAGCCGGAAGCCGGCGCGTACGGCGGCGGCCACAAGCACGGGCACGACGCGACGTTCGCCGAGGATTACGCGCTCGCGCAGCAGGTGTTCGGCGAACACCACGGGCATTCGCATTCGCATTCGCACGATCACGATCACGATCACGGCCATCAGCATGGTCCCGGCTGCACGCACGGCCACCACGGTCATGACCACCACTGAACTCGTCGCGCTGCTGCACCTCGCGTCGCCCGCACTACCGATCGGCGCGTACAGCTATTCGCAGGGCCTCGAAGCCGCGCTCGACGCGAACCTGATCCGCGACGCCGATTCCGCGCGCGACTGGATCGCGAGCGGCCTGACCGACGTGCTCGCGCACGGCGAATTGCCGTTCCTCGCGCACCAGCTCGCCCGCTGGCAGGCGCACGACACGCACGCGCTCGCCGCCGAAAACGCATGGTTCGTCGCGAGCCGGGAATCGGCCGAACTGCGCCGCGAAACCGAACAGATGGGCTGGTCGCTGGCGCAGCTGTGCGCGTCGCTCGAATGGGGCGACGCCGCACGCCGCGCGACGCTCGCGTCGATCGCGCCGATCGCGCTGCCGACCGCGTTCGCGTACGCGGCCGCCGCACACGACGCGAGCCCCGACGCGACGCTCGCCGCGTATGCATTCGGCTGGGTCGAGAACCAGACGTCCGCCGCGCTGAAGGCCGTGCCGCTCGGCCAGCTCGCCGGGCAACGCATCATCGTCGCGCTGCGCGGCGCGATCGACGCCGCCGTGCGCCGCGCGCTCGCGACGCCGCCCGACGCCGTCAACACGTTCGCGCCGCAGCTCGGCATCCTTTCCGCGCGGCACGAAACCCAGTACTCGCGGTTGTTCCGCTCCTGAACCTCTTCGCCCCGACCATGAACGCACCTGCTCCCTCCTCCGCCCGCCGCACGAAGAAACTGCCGCCGCTGCGCGTCGGCATCGGCGGCCCCGTCGGCTCCGGCAAGACCACGCTGCTCGAAATGCTGTGCAAGGCGATGCGCGACAAGTACGACCTCGTCGCGATCACGAACGACATCTATACGAAGGAAGACCAGCGGCTGCTGACGGTCGCGGGCGCGCTGCCCGAGGAACGCATCATGGGTGTCGAGACGGGCGGCTGCCCGCACACGGCGATCCGCGAGGATGCGTCGATCAACCTCGAAGCGGTCGACCGGATGCTCGCGCGCTTTCCCGATGCCGACATCGTGTTCATCGAGTCCGGCGGCGACAATCTCGCGGCGACCTTCAGCCCCGAGCTGTCGGACCTGACGATCTACGTGATCGACGTGGCCGGCGGCGAGAAGATTCCGCGCAAGGGCGGCCCCGGCATCACGAAGTCCGACCTGCTCGTGATCAACAAGACCGACCTCGCGCCGCTGGTCGGCGCGAACCTCGACGTGATGGCGTCCGACACGAAGAAAATGCGCGGCGAGCGGCCTTACGTGATGACGAACCTGAAGGCGCTCGACGGCGTCGCGGACGTGATCGCGTTCATCGAGAAGAAGGGCTTGCTGACGGTGTGAGCGGCCTGGCGGCGGCTCGCGTCGCCGCCACGCGTGCGCGGGCGGCCTTGCGCCGCCCTTCGTCTATTCGTCTTCGGAAGCGGCGCCCGGCAGCGCACGCGTGTCGGCTTCGACGGGCGGCAGCAGCGCGGCGAGCACGTCGACCGTACGCGCGGTCGCGCCGCGGTGACGCGCCGCGAAGGCCGCGCCGGCCGCGCCCATCGCGATGCGCCGTGCCTTGTCGGCGAACAGCGCGTCGAGCACGTGCGCGAGATCGAGCGGATCCGCGACCTGCATCGCCGCACCGGCCGCGACCGCATCGGCGGTCGCCTGCGTGAAGTTGAACACGTGCGGCCCGATCAGCACCGGCACGCCGACCGCGCACGCCTCGATCAGGTTCTGCCCGCCGAGCGGCAGCAGGCTGCCGCCGATGAACGCGATGTCGGCCGCCGCGTAGTACGCGCCAAGCTCGCCCATCGAATCGCCGAGCAGCACCGTCACGTCGCCGGCCAACGGTTCGGCGGCCGGCCGGCCGGCCGCGAGCGCGGCCGCATCGGCCGCCCAGACGGAGCGCCGCACACACTTGAGCCCGCTGCGCACGACGAGCGCCTCGACTTCGGCGAAGCGCTGCGGATGACGCGGCACGAGCGCCAGCAGCGCGCCGGGCGTGCGCATTTCCGCGAACGCCTGCAGCACCAGCGCTTCCTCGTTCTCGCGTGTGCTGGCCGCGACCCACACCGGCCGCGCGCCGATCGCGTCGCGCCACGCATGGCCGCGTGCCGCGAGCTCCGGCGGCGTCGTCATGTCGAACTTCAGGTTGCCGAGCACGGTCACGTTGCGGGCGCCGAGCGACGTCAACCGCTCCGCATCGGCCGGGCTCTGCGCGAGCACGCGCGAGAAGCCGCCGAACACGTCGCGCGTGGCCGCGCCGAACTTCGCCGCGCGCCGGAACGAGCGCGCGGACATCCGCGCATTGGTCAGCACGAGCGGCACGTCCGCGCGGCGGCACTCGTCGATCAGCGTCGGCCACACCTCGGTTTCCATCACGAGGCCGAGCGTCGGCCGCCATGCGCGCAGGAAGCGCCGCACCGCGCCCGGCATGTCGTACGGCAGGTAGCAGCGCAGCACGCGATCGCCGAAGATCTGTTCGCCCGTCGCGCGGCCGCTCGGCGTCATGTGCGTGAGCAGGATGCGCGCATCGGGGCGCGCGTGCATCAGCGCATCGATCAGCGGCTGCGCGGCGCGCGTCTCGCCGACCGACACCGCATGCACCCAGATCAGCGGCGCGCGGTCGTCCGGCGAGCGGCCCGCGACCTGGCCGAAGCGCTCGCCGATATGCTCGCGATAACCGCGCTCCTTGCGCGAACGCACATAAAGCCGGATGACCGCGGCCGGCGCGACGAGCCACCACAGCGCACGATAGATCGCCCTCAGCATGCGGCCGCCCGGGCGTTGCGTCGAAACAGGGGCGCGCTCAAACCAGCGCCCTGCCCGTCAGGCGTTCGAGAATGCCGAGCGGCGCGCACTCGCGGCGCACCATCGCATCGACCGGCAGGAAGAAGGTCTGCTCGAGCATGAACTGGCCGGACATCACAGCGTGCGAAGTCTGATCGGAGAAACATATCCACACGCTGCCCGGCGGAAACGGCATCGTTTGCTGTGGACACGTCTTCTGGTAGTCGAGATCGGCCTTCATCCCGTCGTGCAGGTTCAGCATCAGGTGGTCGTATGCGCTGCGCGGCGATTTCGTCACGTGCAGCAGGTTGAGCAGCCACGCCGAGCCCGGCAACTGCGGCCGGATCTTCGGCAGGAAACGCTTCGCGACGTCCTCGAACGGCTCGCCGACGCGCCACACGCGCGGCGTGCCGGCCGGGTTCACGTTCGTGAACACGCGCAGGATGCGCTCGCCGTAGTTCGGCCGCGACGGAAACGCATCGACGTGCAGCCGGCTGTCGTCCTTGCGCCACGACGTCTGGCGCGTTTCGACCTGCATCAGCCGCAGGCTCGTCGGCGCGACGCGCAGCTTGCCGCGATATTCGGGGAAAAGGCCGTCGACGAGCGTGCCGGCCTGCTGCTGGAAGCGCGCGACGAGCGCGCGCACGGCCGACTGCGTGACGCTGTCGCCCAGCACGCCGGCAAGCGCGCCACCGTTCGGCGCGAGGCTGATGTTCTTGCGTTTCGGATCGGCGAGCGCCGGATCGAGCAACGCTTCCTCGCCGCCTTCGATCGCGAAGCGCAGGTGCGGGAAATACAGCACCTTGCCTTCCTCGACCGCCGCCAGCAACTGCTCGCGCGGCGCCGACAGGTTGTGTCCGCTCCAGTCGGCGGACGGGACTTCGATGATCTGGGATTCGCTCATGATCGGTTCGCGTGTGGACAGCATTACAGGAGACCGAAGCCCGCGAGCGCCGACTTCACCTGCGCGATCGACGGGGGCTGCCCCGCCGTGCCGAGATTGACGACGTTCGGCGACCAGTAGCCGCCGGTCCGCCAGGCCGTCGCGAAATTGTACAGTTCGACCGTCGGACGCTTCAGCGCGGCCGCGATGTGAACCAGACCTGTATCAACCCCGACCGTCGCGGCCGCGCCGTCGATCAGCCCGACCACGGCCGGCAGCGACAGCTTCGGCGGCACGATCGCCGCCGCGCCGAATTCCTTCGCGAGCCGCTCGCTGGTCGCGCGTTCCGCGTCGTTGCCCCACGGCAGCACGAGCGACGCTCCGCGCTGCACGAGCGCCTGGCCGAGCTCGATCCACGCGGCATCCGGCCACTGCTTGTCGGCGCGCGACGTCGCGTGAACGAACACGACGTACGGCACCGGCAGGTTCAGGCCGAGCGCGGCCACCGCGAGCGCCGCCGCGCGCGTGTCGAGGCCGAATTCGACCGGATCGGCCGGCGTCGGCGCCGGGTCGTCCAGCGCGGCCGCGACGAGCTGCCGCGAGCGCTCGACCACGTGCGTGCGCGGCGCGATCGGCACGCGCTTGCGGTAGAAGAAGCGCACCGGCCATTCGTAGCCGGCGCCGTCGGTGCGGTTGCCGAGCCCGACGAGCGGGCCGCGCGCCCAGCTCGCGACCCATGCCGTCTTGATGAGGCCCTGGCAGTCGATCACGAGGTCGTACTGCTCGGCCGCGAGGCGCCGGCGGAACGCACGGATCTCGCGCCACGTCGCGCCCGAGAACGGCTTCTTGCGCCAGCGGCGCAGCGAGAACGGCAGCACGTTGCGCACGCCGTCGACGAGCCGCACGAGGTCGACAAAGCTTTCCTCGACGAGCCAGTCGATCTGCGCATCGGGGTGGCGGCGCCGGATATCGGCGATCACCGGCATGTTGTGCACGACGTCGCCCAGCGACGACACGCGCACGATCAGGATCTTTTGCACGCTGAAAAAACGCCGGCTGGCAGCCGGCGACGGACATAAAGGGGGGATTTTATCGCGGCCGGACGACCGGACAGACAAAAAGCGGCCGCGCGCCCGGGGCGCGCGCCGCTTTTCGGGATGAACACGGCCGATGAACGGCCGTCGTACGGGCGGCCCGCCGGCCGCCGGCGCTCAGAACGGCAGCTTGACGTCCGGCTTCGCGGCCGTCAGCACGCGGCGGAAGTCTTCCTGGATACGCTTGAGCCCTTCCTGCGTCTCGGCCTCGAAACGCATCACGACGACCGGCGTCGTGTTCGACGAACGCGCGAGGCCGAAGCCGTCCGGGTACTCGACACGCAGGCCGTCGATCGTCACGACTTCCTCGGCGCCGTCGAACTTCGCCTCTTTCTGCAGCTTGTCGATCAGGCGGAAATTCTCGCCTTCGTCGAGCCAGAGCTGCAGTTCGGGCGTGCTCATCGCGTCCGGCAGGCTGTTGAGCAGCGCGCTCGGATCGGCCGTCTTCGCGAGAATCTCGAGCAGGCGCGCGCCGGTGTACAGGCCGTCGTCGAAGCCGTACCAGCGATCCTTGAAGAACACGTGGCCGCTCATTTCGCCGGCGAGCGGCGCACCCGTCTCGCGCAGCTTCGCCTTGACCAGCGAGTGGCCCGTCTTCCACATCAGCGGCTCGCCGCCCTTCGACTTCACCCACTGCGCGAGGTGGCGCGTGCACTTCACGTCGTAGATGATCTGGGCGCCCGGGTTGCGCGACAGCACTTCTTCCGCGAACAGCATCAGCTGGCGGTCCGGATAGATGATCTGGCCGTCCTTCGTGACGACGCCCAGGCGGTCGCCGTCGCCGTCGAACGCGAAGCCGAGCTCGGCGTCGGTGTCCTTCAGCGCCTGGATCACGTCCTGCAGGTTTTCCGGATGGGCGGGATCGGGATGGTGGTTCGGGAACGTGCCGTCGATGTCGGTAAAGCGCTCGACGAGTTCGCAGCCGAGCGCCTTGAACAGGCGCGTCGCGAGCGGGCCGGCCACGCCGTTGCCGGCGTCGACGACCAGCTTCAGCGGCCGCGCGAGCTTCACGTCGCCGACGATGCGCGCGATGTATTGATCGGCGACGTCGATTTCCTCATACGTGCCGCTGCCCGTCTCGAACCGCTCGTCGACGATGCGGCGGTACAGCGCCTGGATCTGCTCGCCGTAGATCGCGGCGCCGCGCAGCACCATCTTGAAACCGTTGTAGTCGGGCGGGTTGTGGCTGCCCGTGACGACGATGCACGAATCGACGCGGCGCTCGCCGCCCTTCAGCGCGAGCGGCACGTTCGCCGCGAAATAGCCGACCGGCGTGGGCACCATGCCGACGTCGACGACGTCGACACCCGCAGCACGCAGGCCGTCGGCCAGCGCGCCGACGAGTTCCGGCCCGGACAGGCGGCCGTCGCGCGCGACGACGACCGCATCGCCGCCCTGCGCACGCACTTCGCTGCCGAATGCGCGGCCGATCCCGCGCGCCGTGTCGACGTCGAGCGTCTTGCCGACCACGCCACGGATGTCATATGCCTTGAAGATGGATTGGGAGATCATCGATTCTCTTCTCTCTCAGTTGCGTGCATGGAAAATTGTCTGGCTTGGCTGGCCGCCTCTCGCCGGTGCCGCGCATGATACATGCGGCCCCGCAAAACAAGGAATGGAACGGCTGGCGCGGTCGCGATCCCACTTATAATCGCGGGTTTCGATGACGCGCATATCGCCCATTTTAATGCCTGGCCGTCCCGCCGCCGCCCACCCGCCGCTTCCGGCCGCCCTGCCCGCGCGCCGCCGCTGCCGCGCATGCTGAAGCGCTTCGGCAACCCGGACGTCGCGAAAGCCGTCGCGAACCTCGTCTGGCTGGGGCTCGAACGGCTTACACAGATCGGCGTCGCGATCGCGATCAGCGGCCTGCTGGCCCGTTATTTCGGGCCAGATGTGTTCGGCAAATGGCAGTATGCGAATACGCTGCTCCTGGTACTGGCGCCGCTCACCTGGGTGTGCGGCGCGGAAATCCTCGTCCCGACCATCGTCCAGCGCCCGCCCGCCCAGCTCGGCGCGGTGCTCGGCAGCGCGTTCGTGCTGCGCATCGCCGTGTCGGTCGCCGCGCTCGCCGCGACCTGGATCGCGATCGCCGCGGGGGCCTTCGACCCGCTGGTCGGCGCGATGCTCGCGGGCCTCGCGGTCACGATGGTGTTCCGCGAGCCGTTCGTCGGCGTGATCAACGCGTGGCTGCAGAGCATGACCTACAGCAAGCCGCAGCTCGTCGCCAGCATGGTCACCGCGCTCGCCAAGGCGCTGCTCGTGTGGCTGCTGGTGCGCGCGGCCGCCGGCCCCGCCCGCTTCGCGTGGCTGTGGGCGCTGGAAGCCGCCGCGATCGGCTTCGCGCTGCTGCTGTACTACCGCCATCGTAACGGCGGCGCGCTCGGCTGGACGTTCGACAGGCCGCTGTTCCGGCACTTTGCCACGGCCGGCACCGTGTTCTGGCTCGGCCTCATCTGCATGTATCTGTTCCTGAAGCTCGACCGCCTGATGCTCGAGCGCCATGTGTCGTTCGCCGATCTCGGCCGCTACTCGGCCGCGCAGCAGCTCAACGAGAACTGGATCACGCTCGCGCTGATGCTCGCGCAGACCATCGCGCCCGCCTTCGTCTACCGCGTGCAGGACGTCGCGCGGCTGCGCCGCAACATCGTCCGGCTGATCGCGATGACGGCCGGCCTGATGACGGCCGGCGCGCTCGTGCTCGACGCCGCCGCCCCGCTGATCGTCGGCAAGGTGTTCGGCCGCGGCTACGAGGCGTCGGTCGACATCTTCCGCTGGGCCGTGTGGCTGTCCGTGCCGGCCGGCATCGAGGCGATAGGCAATCTTATCGTTCTCAAATATCAAGCAAAATTCGTGTTGCTCACGAAATGGCTGCTCGCGCTGGCGATCGCCGCGCTCGTCAACCTGTTCGCGATCCCGCGGCTCGGCCTGTACGGCGCGCTCGTCGGGCTGGCGGCCGGCTACCTGGCTGCTGCCGCCGTCAACTTTTATTACATCCGTTTCAAGCTGCGAACATGATGCACCCCGATAGCCAGCCCCCGCTCGACGACGTGGCCGTGCTGATGCCGGCCTACAACGGGCACGACGACGTCGTCCGGACCCTCGCGTCGTTTCGCGAGGACGCGCCCGTGCACGTGCTGATCGTCGACGACGGCAGCACGCCGCCGATCGTCGCGCCCGACCTGCCGGGCCTCGCGATCGACGTGCTGCGCATGCCGCAAAACGGCGGCATCGAACGCGCGCTGGCGGCCGGCATCGACGCGCTCGCCGCGCGCGGCTTCCGCTACGCGGCCCGCATCGACGCGGGCGATCTCGCCGCGCCGCGGCGCCTCGCGAAAGAGCGCGCGTATCTCGGCGCCCACCCGCGCGTCGCCTGCGTCGGCATGTGGACGCAGGTCGTGTCGCGCGCCGGCGAGCCGCGCTTCATGCTCACGCCGCCCACCGATCCGCGCACGCTGCGCCGCACGCGCTTCCTGCGCTCGCCGCTCGTGCATCCGTCGGTCATGTTGCGCATCGACGCCGTGCGCGAAGTGGGCAACTATCGGGCCAAGTACCGCGCGGCCGAGGATCTCGATCTTTTTTTACGGTTAATGCAACGCTACGATTGCGCGAACCTGCCGGAACTCGGCCTGTATTACGAGCTGAACGAGGGCGGGATCAGCGCGACCAAGCGCCGGCGCCAACTGGTATCGACGCTCACGCTGCTGCTGCGCCACTTCAACGTGCTGAACCCGTACGACTGGGCCGGCCTCGCCAAGAACCTGCTGCATTTCGTGACGCCGTACCGTACGCTGCAGCGCATCAAGCAGACGCTGTTCGCCGCGCGGCCGTCCGCCTGACGCGCATTCGGCCCGTTCGGCAATTTCGACGCTTTATTTTTTTCTTTTTTTCATGTCCGCCACCTCTCCGCTGCGCATCGCGCTCGTCTGCAACACGGCCTGGGCGATCCATACGTATCGCCACGGGCTGATCCGTGCGCTCGTCGCGCGCGGCGCCGAGGTCATCGTGATCGCGCCGCACGACCGTACGGTGCCGTTGCTCGAACAGATGGGCTGCCGCTACGTCGCGCTCGCGGTCGCGTCGAAAGGCACGAGCCCGCGCGAGGATCTCGGCACGCTCGCCGCGCTCGCGCGCCACTACCGCGCGCTGCGGCCCGACCTCGTGTTCCATTACACGATCAAGCCGAACATCTACGGCTCGGTGGCCGCATGGCTCGCGCGCGTGCCGTCGATCGCGGTGACGACGGGCCTCGGCTACGTGTTCATCCAGAAGAGCCGCGCGGCGAGCATCGCGAAGCGCCTGTACCGGTTCGCGTTCCGCTTTCCGCGCGAGGTGTGGTTCCTGAACCGCGACGATCTCGCGACTTTCACCGACGAGCGCTTGCTCGCGCATCCCGAGCGCGCGCGGCTGCTGCACGGCGAAGGCGTCGATCTCGAACAGTTCTCGCCCGTGCCGCTGCCGGGCGGCGACGCGCCCGTCTTCATCCTGATCGGCAGGCTGCTGTGGGACAAGGGCGTGCGTGAATACGTGGAAGCCGCGCGTGTCGTGCGCGAGCGCTTTCCGAACGCGCGCTTCCAGTTGCTCGGGCCGCTCGGCGTCGACAATCCAAGCGCGATCGGTCGCGCGGACGTCGACGCGTGGGTCGGCGAAGGCATCGTCGAGTACCTCGGCGAAGCGCACGACGTGCGCCCGCACATCGCGGCGGCCGACTGCGTCGTGCTGCCGTCGTACCGCGAAGGCGTGCCGCGCACACTGATGGAGGCATCGGCGATGGGCCGCCCGATCGTCGCGACCGACGTGCCGGGCTGCCGCGACGTCGTCGCCGACGGCGAAACGGGGTTCCTGTGCCGCGTGCGCGACAGCGGAAGCCTCGCGGAACAATTGATTCGCATGATCGCGCTCGGGCCGCAAGGCCGCGCGGCGATGGGCGCACGCGGCCGACACAAGGTCGCGGCGGAATTCGACGAACAGCAGGTCGTCGAACGCTACAGGGAGACCATCCATTCGTTGACGGGATTCACACTCTGAAGGAGCGCATCAACAATGTCCGCTAAAGGCACCATCCTCGTTACCGGCGGCGCGGGCTATATCGGCTCGCATACGGCCGTCGAGCTGCTCGACAACGGCTACGACGTCGTGATCGTCGACAACCTCGTCAACAGCAAGGCTGAATCGGTGCGGCGCATCGAGCGGATCACGGGCAAGACGCCCGCGTTCCACCAGGTCGACGTATGCGACGAAGCCGCGCTCGCGAAGGTGTTCGACGCGCACCCGATCACCGGCACGATTCATTTCGCGGCGCTCAAGGCCGTCGGCGAATCGGTCGCGAAGCCGCTCGAGTACTACCAGAACAACATCGGCGGCCTGCTCGCCGTGCTCAAGGTCATGCGCGAGCGCAACGTCCGGCAGTTCGTGTTCAGCTCGTCGGCGACCGTGTACGGCGTGCCCGAGCGCTCGCCGATCGACGAATCGTTCCCGCTGTCCGCGACGAACCCGTACGGCCAGTCGAAGCTGATCGCCGAGCAGATCCTGCGCGATCTCGAGGTGTCCGATCCGTCGTGGCGGATCGCCACGCTGCGCTACTTCAACCCCGTCGGCGCGCACGCGAGCGGGCTGATCGGCGAGGATCCGGCCGGCATCCCGAACAACCTGATGCCGTACGTCGCGCAGGTCGCGGTCGGCAAGCTGGAAAAGCTGCGCGTGTTCGGCTCCGACTACCCGACGCCGGACGGCACCGGTGTGCGCGACTACATCCACGTCGTCGATCTCGCGAAGGGGCACATCGCCGCGCTCGATGCGCTGGCCACGCGCGACGCGAGCTTCGTCGTGAACCTCGGCACCGGCCAGGGCTACAGCGTGCTGGAAGTCGTGCGTGCGTTCGAGAAGGCGTCGGGCCGCCCGGTGCCGTACGAACTCGTCGCGCGCCGCCCGGGCGACATCGCCGAGTGCTATGCGAACCCGCAGGCCGCGGCCGACATCATCGGCTGGCGTGCGACGCTCGGCATCGAGGAAATGTGTGCCGACCACTGGCGATGGCAGGAGGGGAACCCGCGCGGTTTTGTATAATCCGCTGTCCATTTTTCGAGCGATCCCATGCTCAGCTTCGCGTCCGGCTTCATCGTCTCCTTGCTCGTCACGCTGTTCATCGTGCGCTACGCGCACCTTCACGAGAAATTCTCGATCGACAGCGACCTGGCCGGCGTGCAGAAATTCCACGTGCGGCCCGTGCCGCGAGTGGGGGGCATCGGGATCCTCGCCGGGGTCGTGATTGCCGCACTTGTCGTGTCGCGACGCTACCCGACGATCGCCGGCAGCATTCTCGGGATCGTCGCCTGCGGGCTGCCGGCGTTCCTGTCCGGCCTCGTCGAGGACCTGACCAAGCGCGTGTCGCCCCGCGCGCGGCTGCTGTGCACGATGGGCGCGGCCGCGCTGGCGTTCTGGCTGCTCGGTATCGCGGTCAAGCGCATCAGCGTGCCGCCGCTCGATTTTCTGCTCGGCTACGTGGCCATCTCGGCGTTCATCACCGTGCTCGCGGTCGCGGCGCTCGCGAACGCGATCAACATCATCGACGGCTTCAACGGGCTCGCGTCGATGGTCAGCTTCATGATGTTCGCGTCGCTCGCGTATGTCGCGTTCCACGTCAACGACCCGGTCGTGATGTCGGCGTCGATCATCATGATGGGCGCCGTGCTCGGCTTCTTCCTGTGGAATTTCCCGGCCGGGCTGATCTTTCTCGGCGACGGCGGCGCGTATTTCATCGGCTTCATGCTCGCGGAGCTCGCGATCATGCTCGTGATGCGCAACCGCGAGGTGTCCGCGTGGTATCCGGTGCTGCTGTTCATGTATCCGATCTTCGAGACCTGCTTCTCGATCTACCGGAAGAAGTTCATCCGCGGGATGTCGCCGGGGATTCCGGACGGCGTGCATCTGCATATGCTCGTGTACAAGCGGCTGATGCGGTGGGCCGTGGGGACGAAGCACGCGCACGATCTGACGCGGCGGAATTCGCTTACGTCACCTTATCTGTGGCTGCTGTGCCTCGTCGCGGTGATTCCGGCGACGCTGTTCTGGCGGCATACCGTGCATCTGTTCGTTTTTGTCGTGGTGTTCGCGCTGACTTATGTGTGGCTTTATCTCAGTATCGTCAGGTTCAGGGCGCCGCGGTGGATGGTGGTGAGGAAGGGGAAGGGGGGGTATTGAGGGGTGCGGGTAGCCGGCGCGTTGTCGGCTCGCATGGCGCGTCGATGCCGACGGACCGTATCACTAGTGGCTTTAGCGTCGTCCCTTCGTTGATTCCGGCGCTATAGACGGCACGGGCCGAATTGCATACCGACGAATACAGCATGCTGACGTTCGGTGTGCCCCAGCCGGTCACGAAGTCCCATCCCGAACCTGCCCTGTACGCGCCGCTCGCCCCGTAGGTGATATCGCGAAAGACCGATGGCGTCGTGACCTGAGCGTGGGCGCCGCAAAATCGAGATTCGTCGCGCAGGCACTGGACAACACGCGCGCCCAGGTCGCAGCAAATAGCGGTGCGGACAGATTCGTCCCGCCCACTATCTCGAGTTGTCCGCCCACGGCGACTGCTTCGCCGCTGTTCGGATCGGCGTCGAACGCGACGTCCGGCATGCCCCGAAAAGCCCGTCCCTTGAGCGGCGGAACAGGCAAACGACCGTGCAACGTAGAAATTGAGCTGCTTGAGGCCGCCGGACATCCCGACGATGGGCCGCCTTCGACGCCGGTATTGTGGCAGCCGCCTTTTTTTACCGATAAACTGACATCCCGACATAGCCGCACGCATTCCCCGCCGGCCTTCTACTTGTCGCAAGTCATCGTGAAGAAATCGTCTGCCCAAGGCGATTTTGATAGATCATCTCCAATTAGATCGTGTTCGACTATTTCACTACTCCCAGATTTAAAAACGAACCGCGTAACCACGAAAAGCCGCTTGCGATCATGCACGTCCCGAAAACGGCGGGCACATCAGTCATCACCGGCATATCGCAATCCTTGAAAATCAACGACGAAGTTCGAGGAATCGATCGACTACTGCTCGGCACATTTGATCGACTCTCGGAGTTCGATGATGAGGTTGCGCAGACAATCCATCTTGACGAAAGCAAGATGCCCGAATCGAAGCTGATCATGGGCCATTTCTCTTACAGCACTTTGACGCATCGATACCCGCACGCCCAACTACTGACTTTCCTTCGCGAGCCGTTATCCCGCCTCTTGTCTCATTGGGTGTACTGGCGATGTATGTCGGACGAATATCTTGTGCGTTGGGGAAGTTGGCAAGATTGCATCAAACTCTCGCGCGGCACCCTGAAAGAATTCCTGACGGATCCACGCATTGCGTGTCAAACGGATAATCTGGCCACTCGCATGCTATTGTGGCCGGACGAACGTATCGGGAATGATTCGTTCATCTCCCCGGATCAGGACTCCAGATTACTGAGAGACGCACTGAGTCGACTCGATTCAATTGCTTACAGCGATATTATCGAGAACCCACATTTTCATCAAAATTTGAATCGTTGGTTCAGGACCGATCTGCCAATGATGCATCTTAATTCGACTGCACGTGTGCCGGAAAATCTGCGCATCCGGCTCGACAAGGAACTCGATCAGGAGACGTTGTCATTGCTGGACGACCGATGCAGGCTCGATGTGAAGCTCTGGTCCCTGCTGGCGATACGGCGATTTCCCAGGGGCGCGAAGATACCGTCGCTCCAGCGACAAATCACCATGAGGGCAATTGCCCGTTACGGGGCACTACTCGCACCGTAACGGCGGATTGCATCGTATGTTCGATGCATTGCGCCCTTTTATCCAAGAATGGTTTCAAAAATGGCTACGGTCGGCGGGCACGCTTGGTAGTACCCGCGTCCGCTATCCTCGCGTCGCGGACTTCGGCGGGAACAACGCCGATACGGCTTGAAGGGCAGGACTTGCGGCGGTCTGATATTCCGGCACCCAGCGCCGCAGATCGCGCCGCACCTCGTCGTCGCTCAGCACGCGGTTCTGCATCAGCCACGGCAGCAATTCATCGAGCAGATGATCCGGCACTTCCCGTGCGCGCGCTATCCGCAGCTTCGGATGCGGCGTGCGCGTCGTCGTTTCGTCATCCGCGAGCAGCTCCTCGTAAAGCTTCTCGCCCGGCCGCAGACCCGTGAATTCGATCCGGATCTGGCCTTCCGAAAACCCGTACAGGCGGATCAGATCACGTGCGAGATCGACGATCTTGACCGGCTCGCCCATGTCGAGAATGAAGATTTCGCCGCCGTGTCCCATACTCGATGCCTGCAGCACGAGTTGCGATGCTTCCGGGATCGTCATGAAAAATCGCGTGATCTCGGGATGCGTGACCGTCACCGGCCCCCCCTTCGCGATCTGTTGCTGGAACTTCGGAATCACGCTGCCTGCGCTGCCGAGCACGTTGCCGAAGCGTACGGTCTCGAACTGCGTGCCGCCGCTCGTTTGCTGCAGCGCTTGACAGGCCATCTCGGCAAGACGTTTGCTCGCGCCCATCACATTGGTCGGATTGACTGCCTTGTCGGTCGAGATCAGCACGAAATGACGCACCCCGTGACGAATCGCCGCGCGCCCGACGCGATACGTACCGAGCACGTTATTGCGCAGCGCCTGCCACGCGTTGTGCTCCTCCATCAGCGGCACATGCTTGTACGCTGCCGCATGGAACACGATGTGCGGCGCATGGCGCGACATCACCTGGTCGAGCAACAGCGAATCCTTCGCGTCGCCGATGATCGGCACCACCGGCTGGTCGGGGAAACGCTCGCGCAACTCTTCAGCAAGCCTGTACATCGCGTATTCGGACAGGTCGAACGCGACGAGTTGCGCCGGCGCAAAACGAAGAATCTGCCGGCATAGTTCCGATCCGATCGAGCCGCCCGCGCCCGTCACCATCACGACGCGGCCGCGCAGCAGCGCCTCGACGTGCGGCGTATCGATTGTCACCGCGTCACGACCGAGCAGATCCTCGAGGTCGATATTGCGGACCTGCGACAGGAACCCCTGCCCCGGCATCAATGCGGTCAGCGACGGCAGCACCATCGCTTTCACACCGGCGCGCACGCACAGCGTCGCCACCCTGCGCTGCGTTTCGACCGATGCCGACGGAATCGCGATGATCGCGTATTCGACCTTCAGCGCGTCTGTCCAGTGCTTCAGGTCGTTGAACGAGCCGAGAACCTTGTAGCCGTAGATCTCGCGCCCCTGCTTGGTGACGTCGTCGTCGAGCAAGCCGACCAGACGCCATTCGCCCGAACGCGACAGCTCGCGCGCGAGGCTCGCGCCGGCCGTGCCGGCGCCGAGCACCAACACGGGCTTGCCCTGCCCGACGAGGCCGCCGTACAGGTAGAACTCCTTCGTCGCGCGATACAGCGCGCGCGCCCCGCCCATCGCAAGAAACAGCATCAGCGGCGACACGAGCAGCACCGAACGCGGGATGATCGGCGATGGCTGGAACATCACGGCGCCGATCATCACGATCACGCCACCGCCGACGACTGCCTTCGAAATGCGCATCAGGTCGGGCAGGCTCGCAAATACCCACAGCCCGCGGTACAGGCCGAACAGGTGGAACATCAGCGCGTAGACCGGCAGCACCCAGACGAGGGCCATCAGCGCGCCGCTCAGGAAATCAGACGGAACGCTGCCGTTGAAACGAATGAGATAAGCGAACAACCACGACGCGACAACGGCCGTCAGGTCGAACAGGAAAGCACTCAGTGACAGCCACGATGCTTTGGATCGCAACATCGGCGGGAAACCTCACGAATTGTTTTCGGCGGCCGCCTGAAACCGGCGCCAGCGCATGTCGATCGACCATCCTATGCATGCCAGGATGGCGTACCACGCGAAGAATGACAGCCATTGCTGCCATTCCGGGCGGCCCTTTGCCCACACCGCGACGATTATGCCTGCGAGCATGATGAGGTACCAATAAAGAGCGGTCCGTCCGTGACCTACGCCTGATCGGACCATCCTTTGATAATAGTGCTCCCGGTGCGCTTGCCAGAACTTTTCGCCGCGTAACAGACGTCTCAAAAGTGTTACAGACGCGTCCGCAATAAAGGGCGCGAACACCAGGGCCGGAAACCAGATCGGCCAGACGTCCGTACGCCAGCCCCAATAGCCGAGCGCCCCGGCCAGGAAACCGAGCGGAATTGAACCTGCATCGCCGAGAAACAGCCTCGCCGGATGGAAGTTGAGTAGCAGGAAGCCGAACGCCGCGCCCGCCACCGCCGCCCCGGTCAAGGCGAGATCGGGGGACGGATGCGCGCCCGTCAACGCCGCGACCGCGTACGCGCCAAAGCCGAACAGCGCCATACCTCCCGCGAGGCCATCTGCGCCGTCCATGAAGTTGTACAGGTTCGTGAGCCAAACCATCACGAAGCCGACGCCGAAGAGCAGCCACCACGGCGCATCGGCCGGGTAGACAGCGATCAGCGCGACGACGGACGCCAGGTGCACCGAGAACCGCACGCGGGCCGGTAGCCCGCGCCGATCGTCGATCTGCGACATCGCGGCAAGCGCGGCGGCGGCGACCGCGATCAGCCACAGGTGCGGCGCCAGCGCCAGCAGCGCGACGATGCAAACCGGCACGATGCCCCACCCGCCGACGCGCGGAGTCGGCAGCGTATGGAGTGAACGATCGTTCGGGATGTCGGTGGCAAGACGCCACGCGAGGCCGGTCGCGAGCAGCACGCGCAAGATGGCCGTCGATGCGATGGCGGCGGCCAGCGCCACCGCAACGGGCCACGTGAATATCGGGAAAGGCATGTCGACTATCGTTGTGTATCGCGCGAACGATACCATGCGGCGGTCGCTTCGAGGCCCTGCCGGGTCGTATAAGGCGGTTGCCAACCGAGCACGCGCTTGATCCGGCCCGTATCGAGTTGCAGGCTGCCGGTCAGGCGATCGATCGCCGCGCTGCGGCCGGTCACCTTGCCGAGCGCACGTAGCAACGCGGCCGGAACCGGCAGAAGCCGCGCCGGCTTGCCAAGGGCGTCGCCGACCAGACGCAGCAGGCCCGTGACGGACGGTGCGTCGTCATCGGCAACGTGGAAGCATTCACCGGCCGCGTGCGGGTTCGTCGCGCATTGCAGCATCGCATCGGCGAGATTGTCGACGTAGACGATGCTGCGGCGCGAGGAGACGGAACCGAGCGGCAGCGGCATCCCGCGCGCCACCGCATCCATCATTCGCAGAAAATTGGCACGGACGGACGGGCCGTAGACGAGCGGCGGCCGCACGACGACGACATCGAGCCCGGCCGATGCGCCGAACCGCGCGAGTTGCTGTTCCGCACGCAGCTTCGAGCGGCCGTATGCGTCCTGTGGGTTGGGGCGCACGCTTTCAGACAGCGGTGCGCCGCCGTCGCTTTCGCCCACCGCCTTGATGCTGCTCGCGTACACGATCCGACGCACGCCATGCTTGCGCGCGGCCTCGGCGAGACGCAGCGTGCCCGTGACGTTGGTCGCGTCGAATGCCGCGTCGGGATCGGGCGACTCGTCGCGCATGACGTGCACGCGTGCGGCGAGGTGGATCACGCAATCGGCGGTCAGGTCGGCCGGCCATTCTTCGGCGAGGCCATCGAAATCGGCGCCGCCATGCACCCACTCGCGTACGCCGTCGACGCATCCGCCCGGCCGCCGCACGAGTGCGGTGACAGCGTGCCCGGCGTCCAGCGCGAGACGGCAAACCGCGCGGCCGACGAAGCCGTTCGCGCCAGTGACAACGAGATGCGTCATGATCGCCTCCGACTCAGCCGGCGGACATCGCTACATAACCGCCTGATGCCACTGCCGATGACCACGCACGAAATCGGAGCGTCAAGCGCGCGCGTCACGACGCCACGCGCTACATCGCAGGTGGGACCGCCAGTGCCCAGCGGGCGCACGCATACGGGAAAGGGGCCAAAGAGGAACACGGATGGCTCTCGAAAACGGGGAGGATATCGATCGTGGACACCGTCATCGATTCGCACCACCGCGCACCCGGCCGCGGCAGGGCCGATACGAATCGATGCGCGGCCTCTGGATCGGACATAAATGCTGCACCGCTGATGTGACCGGGGTCGTCATGAAAGAAGACCGCCGCTGCCCGGGGGTTCAATCGGACGCGTCCCAAATTGTAACCGTGCCGGCTCGCGGCCTCCAAGCCGGGCGCCTCGAATGGCCGGGCCGACGGCGCTCGAACCGCTGTTTGCAACCGAGCCGTACGCATACGGGCCGCGACGGGCACGACAGCGATCAAGCCAGCAACGCATTCACCTTTTCGACGAGCGGCGCAATCATTCGCTCCCACCCATGCTCACGTTCGACGAAGGTGCGCGCTCGCGCCGCCATCTCTACCGACGCGGCCTCGTCGGCGACGAGTTGTTCGATGCAATCGACAAATTCCTCCGGCGTATCGGCGATCAACAGTTCCCGCCCCCCTTCAGCACCCAAGCCCTCATGGCCCAGCGACGTGGTAACGACGGGTAGCCCGAGCGCCATGTACTCGAGAATCTTATTCTGCACTCCCGCACCGATGCGCATCGGACATACGCCGATTGCGCCGTCTGACGCAGCTTGCGCAACCGACTCGACCCGGCCGGTCACTTCGACGCCGTCGTACGCGCGAAATCGTTCGGCGAGTGCAGGTACGATCGACCCCACGATCCGGAAACGATAGTCGGCACGCTTGCGCAGCAACGGCAACACGGCCCCGGCGAAAAAGTGACACATATCCTGGTTCTGGACCGTGCGCATGTCGCCGATGAAAATCACGACGCGGCTCGCCATGCTGCGCGGCGTGTACGGCAGGCCCGACAGGTCAACACCGTTCGAGCACACCATCACGTTCTTGCCCGACGCGCCAGGAAACAGGTAGTCGCGATCGGTTCTGGAAACCAGCACCGAGAGATCGAAGTCGTCGACGATCGTTCGCTCGTAGTCGAGCAGGCGCTTTGCCTCGATACCGAACACGCGCGACTTCAGTCCTCGTGCGTTCTTCAACTGCTTCACACGACTGTAGTTGAGCGAGATCGCGTCGGTCATTTCGAGGATGCGCGGCTTGTCCGACTTGCGTACATATTCGGCACAGCGCACGAGATGCACGAATACGCCATCATGCGACGGCAGCAATCTCGCCACCGCCGCCGCAAATGCGCGGCTCCGGTAGTACGCGACCTGCAACGGCGTGCGGGTCGGCAACGCGAGCAGCGTATTGAGGTACGACAGCCGGCGAGGCAGGAAGACCCGTTCGACGCGGTCGAACACGCCGTCGTCCGGCAACACGGCATGCATTTCTTCGTCGGTCTCGCACATGCTCAGCAGCGTCAGCGAGTAATGGCGGGACAGCACGCGACAGAGATGGTAGATCCGCAGCTTGTCGCCGCCGATCACCGGATACGGAAACCGCGGCGTCAGCACCAGCAGTTTCTTCTTGTTCTGGCTCATGACAGGCGGGCCCAGAAATCCTGAATCGATGGACGAACGGCAGACGCCGAATAGGTGCGCGCGCGGTCCATGCCGGCACCGACCGCCACGTCGAATCGCGTACTGTCGCCCCATACGTGGCGGATCTGTTCGGCCATGTCCTCGACCGAATAAGGATCGAACTGCAGGCCGCACTCGCCGACGATCTCGGGCATCGACGTCGTGTTGCTGCATGCGACCGGTGTACCGGACGCCATCGCTTCCAGCAATGGAATCCCGAACCCTTCGAACAACGACGCAAAGACGAACGCGCGGGCGTGGCGGTACTGCTGCCGCAGATCCTCTCGCGACACGTAGCCCAGCAGTTCGACGACGCCCCCCAGCCCAAGCGCATTCGCTCGCCCGAGAAAGTGCGCGTGATGGTCGGATTTGATCCCCGCGATCCTGAGCCGTGCGTCATCGCCCAGTGCGGGCCTCGCCATCGCGAAAGCCTGCAGCAAACGGTCAACGTTCTTGCTGGGCACTTCTCCCGCCACCGTGAACAGATACGGCTGGCGGGCAGACCAACTGACCGGCGGCGCGAACCAGTCGTCCGAAATCGTGCACGGAATGACAGGGACGTCCGCCTCGCGCAACCCGAACCGCTCCATCAACTCTCGCTGTGTGAAGCGTGAGATGGTGAGCACGGCGTCGGCCCGGCGAACGAGCCGAGGCACCACTTGACGACGGTAAACCCGCCCAACGGTCTGATACAACGATCGCGCCGGCGGCAGCACATGCCACGGCTTCATGTAGATCAGGTCATGGACGACCGCGATCACCCGCGTGCTGCCCGTGGACCGCAGCGGCCCCGTGTTATACGGGCATAGCAGATAGTCGAGCTTCTGCTCACGGCACAAGCGCGGCAACTCGACCTGCTCCCACCACGGGAAGAAACCGTGACCGTCACTGACGAACGGCCACTCGTCGGCACTCACGCCGCTCGGCGCCAGACCCAGCACCGACGCGCTGACCGGTTCCACCAGTTGCCGGGCGAATCGCCCCATGCCGCGGTAGTTGCCCACCATCCAGGTGATATCCACCCCCAACTTCACGTGCTGCTCCTCATCCGGGCCCACTCGCAAGCGACGCGAACGCGGCCGCCGAACGCGGGGAATCGTACAATCCGGCCGACCGACATCGATACCTCGTCGCACCCCGCCCGTTCGACAAACTGCCGACGTGCACCCGCCGAGACGGCGTACGCACCACGCGAAACCGACGCGACCATACCGAAACCGACGCTCACCCACGCCCCGCTTCGAACATCCAGCGCAACGTACTCTCCAGCGGAATGTCGTCGAGCTGCCCGATAGCGGCCTGCAACCGCGCACCATTGCCCTGCAATCGGCGCACTTCGTTCGCACGTACGAACGCGGGGTTGACCTGGACGTCGATCGTGTAGCCGGCGATCTGCTCCATCATCGCGATCACCGCCTTCAGCGACACCGCCCGGCCCGAACAAACGTTGAACACGCCGCCAGCCGGCGCTTGTTCCAGAAGACGCCGATAGGCATCCACCACGCGCCGCACGTCGGAAAAATCTCGCTCGACATCGATATTGCCGAGTTCGATCACACGCTCGCCGCGCTGGAAATGGCCGACTATCTTCGGCAGAAGAAACTGCGGCGACTGCCCGACGCCCGTGTAGTTGAACGGACGCGCAACGACGATCGGCAGCTTGTCCTGCCACAGGCGCGCCAGGTATTCCATCGCCAGTTTGCTGACCGCGTAATCGTTCGCGGGATTCGGCTCGACGGATTCGTCAATGATCTCGACCGCCGCGTTGCCATAGATATTGGCGCTACTCGCCAGCAGAATTGCTCGCGGACGATTTGCCAGACTCGCGAGCGCCTCCAGCAAATTCCGCGAGCCGACCACATTGGTGCGATAGATCGCGTCCGCATCACCGTGCGCGACGAATGACACCGCGGCGAGATGCGCGACCACGTCCGGCTGCACGTCCGCGACGACCTTTGCCAGCGCCGCCCGGTCGCACAGATCGACCCGGTACATGCCGGCTCCGGTCACCTCGGAGCCGTGCGTCGTGCCGAACACGCGATAGCCGGCCGCCTGCAACGACTTCGCGAGATAGTCGCCGGTGAAGCCGCCGAGCCCCGTCACCAGGGCGCGCGGCGTATCAGAACGAGAAGCCGCGTTCATTTCGGCGCAAATCTGCTTGAACCATCATCGCACACAGCTCCTCGAGCGTCGTCTTCGGCTCCCAGCCCAAGTTCTGCTTCGCCTTCTCGGGATTCCCGATCAACAGATCGACTTCGGCCGGCCGATGGAACTTCGGATTCACGCGAACCAGCGTCTTGCCGGTGGCGACATCAATACCGACTTCCTGCTCGTCACTGCCCTTGAATTCGAGGTCGACACCCGTCGCCTTGAACGCCATGCTCACGAAATCGCGCACGGTCTCGGTACGGTTCGTGGCCAGCACGTACGTGTCCGGTTCGTCGGCCTGCAGCATGCGCCACATACCCTCGACATACTCCTTCGCGAAGCCCCAGTCGCGCTTCGCATCCATGTTGCCCAGTTCGAGTACGTCGAGCTGGCCGAGCTTGATCTTCGCGACGGAGTCGGTGATCTTGCGCGTGACGAATTCGCGGCCGCGCAGCGGCGACTCGTGGTTGAACAGGATCCCGCTGCAACCGAAGATGTCGTAGCTCTCGCGATAGTTCACCGTGATCCAGTGCGCGTACAGCTTCGCCACGCCATACGGGCTGCGCGGATAGAACGGCGTCGATTCGATCTGCGGAATCGCCTGCACCTTGCCGAACATCTCGGACGTGCTCGCTTGGTAAAAGCGGATCTTCGGATTGACGATGCGAATCGCCTCGAGCAGGTTCAGCGGCCCGATGCCAGTAATCTCCGCAGTCGTGACCGGCTGGTCGAAGGACACGCCGACGAAGCTCTGCGCGGCGAGGTTGTACACCTCCGTTGCCCCGGTCGTCTGAAGCAGGCGAATGCTCGCCGACAGATCGGTCAGGTCGTATTCGACCAGATGCAGGTTCGGATGCTTGGCAATGCCGAGCTCCTCGATGCGCCAGAAGTTCACCGAACTGGTGCGGCGGTAGGTGCCGTAGACCGTGTAGCCCTTATCAAGCAGCAACTCGGCCAGATAAGCACCGTCTTGTCCCGTGATGCCAGTGATGATGGAAGTTTTCTTAGACATAATGATCCTACTTTAAGAATACGCTTCATCGCGCATGAGAATTTTTGCCAATTGGCGAGCACTCTGCGCCCAGGTCAGGAACGGCATACCGCGAGATGAAGGCTCCTGCTGCTGCGCTCGGAGCTCCAGCCATGCCTCGATCTCGGTCGCCAGCTCGCGCCCGTCTTGCGCGGAAAAATAGAATGCGTGCTCGCCAGCCACTTCGCGAAACACCGGCAGATCGCGCGCGATGATCGCCAATCCATGTTGCGCGGCTTCGATCAGCGGCAAACCAAAGCCTTCACCATAGGACGCCGCAATCAGACACGAACTTGCCCCATAGATTTTCTCCAAATAGACGTCCGAGGCATTTTCCAGCCAGAACAAGTGGCGCCCCTGCTCCGTGTGCGCCCGCAGGCGGGCGACCAGGTCCTCCACCATCCAGCCCTGTCGCCCCACGACGACCAGATTGACGACGTTCTGATTGTCGCGCCACAGCTGCTCGAACGCATCAAGTACCTGAGCATGCCCCTTGCGGGGTTCCAGCGTCCCCACCATCAGGAACGTCGGGGCATTACGCAGGTGTTGAAGCATCTTGCTTCCGTCCCGCGGGATTTCCGAAGACGTCGCGAAATTTTCGATATCCGCCCCGAGATGGAACCAGTCGATCTCGAACGAGCGTGCGCGGTCCGGAGCGTGCGTTGCCAGCCATGACGACAAATCCGCCGCCACAGCCTGCGAAATGCACAACGCGCCATCGTTCTCCGCCACGACATCGAGCCATCCCGTAAACCCATCGGCCGCGCCAGGAACGAAGTACTGAGGGAGCAGCACGCAGAGCAGATCGTAGACGACAAACTTGACCTGCACACCCTGCAATCGCATGGTTTGATAAAACGCCCGCTGCGCTGGGACGACCCGCGGTTGCAGATCCAGACCGACGAATACGTCTCCTGCCGCATAGTCGATCGGCTCGTCCTGCAGCCAGCCGTCGTCGAACCCCATCAACCTCATCGTGAACTCACGCGCATAGCGATAGGAGTCCTTGGTCGTGGCGTACACCGGTTCCACCCGGAAGCCGTCGGGCGGAGAATCCAGCCATTCCTTCAGCAGATTGCGCACCACACGCTGGATCCCGCTCCTGGCGTCCACCTGCACGAGCTCGGAGATGTCGACCAACAACTGCCGCTTGTTGTTGCGCGGAACAAAGCTCCTCGCCGTGCTCAGCGCCCACGTGCGCAACTGGTCGTCGCTGGCTTGACCGGCGCGAACCGCGATTGCGCGAGACAATACGACCGGATTCGCGTTCGCGTGAAGATAGAACCGCTCGACGGCATCGCGATACTGTTGTGCACAAACGTCGGGCGCATGAGCGTTGACGATGATGTCCCGCGCGCGTGCGCCTATCCGTTGCCGGCGTGCCGGATCCGAGCGCAGCGTTTCCAGCGCCTCGACCAGTTGCTCGTCGGAAAACTCGTCGGGCAACATCCATACCGCCTCGCGATCCAGGTCTGCCATGCTTCCGTTGGCATTGACGATCGTCGCCTTGCCGTAATTCATGCAGTCCAGCACCGTCCCGGACGTCTCGCCGCGAGACAGCGTACGCAACTGCACGCCGACATCGACTGCCGCCAGATACCGCCGGAACATCTGCGCATCGGCCCAACCGGTGATGCGGACCCGATCCCCCATTTGCCGAATGGTGCGCGCGAGTTTCTCGCCATACTCGGTCGGCTGATTTTCCCCGACGAATATCAGATGACAGGCCCGATCGCGCGCGAGGGTCGACCGGCCCCACGCATCAAGCAGCCGGTGATTCAACTTGGACGGCCCGAGGCCGCCGAACGCGCACACCACGAAATCGTCCTTGCCGATCCCCAGCGCGTCGCGGGCATCCTCGCCATGCGACGCGATACGCGCATCGCGCATGTGAGGAATGACGGTCCAGTCTGCCACGTCCCCGCCGTACCAGCGACGGGCGAGCCGCAGTGAATTGGGAGAATGGACGATCACGCCGAGGCTCTTCTGGACCACGCCCAAGCTGCACGGGTACTCCCACACAGCGTCCGCAATATCCGCGCTCAGATGTCGTGCCCGCAGGCCAACGTACCCGTGCGCGTCATACAGTGCCTTGGACCAAGCGTCGGAACGGTTCCCGTGAATGGCCATGTGCGCAAGCACGCCCGAGAGAAAGAAATCGTGCAGAACAACGACTCCCGGCACGGCTTCCAGCAGCGAAAACATGTACTCGTGGAATGACGAGTTGCCGAAATGATAGAGCACCCGATCGTACGAAGCCGCATGTTTGCGCAGCCACGCCGGCGTTTTGACCGAGACGGGCGCGAACTGGTCGAGCCGTATTTCACGCGCTGCCTGCGCATCGACGATGACGTCGATATCGTAAAAGCGCGCCAGTTCCGGCAGCAATTCGGCGCTGTAGTCAGCGATCCCGGTGCGGGCCGGCGGCATCGGCGACACGTAGGCCAGTTTGGGCCGTTTCGACTGGACTTCCGGCTCGCGCGTTTCGGCGAGCCAAGCCCGACGCCGCCGCTCGATTGCATCGAGCGCACACCGCCCGCTGCGATCCCACGAGAACTTGCCCGCCTGACGCATCCCGTGTTCGATCAGTGCCTGACGATAACCCTCGTCCGTCAGGCCACGCTGCATGTGCTGCGCAATCGCGTCGTCGGATTTGGGATCGAACAGCGCTTCCTCCCAGCCAATCACCTCGGGAACGCTCGACGTATTCGCGCCGATGACGGGCGCGCCGCAACGCATCGCCTCCAGCACCGGCAAACCGAAACCTTCATGCCACGAAGGAAAGACGAACAAGCGGCACAGATTGTAGAGCGACAGCAAATCCTCGTCGGGCACAAAGCCCGTGCATACGACATCAGCCGCGTCCAGGCCGACTTGCCGGGCCAGGCGCGTCAATGCATCACGGCTAGCCGGTTGAATCGAACAAACGATCGCCAACTGGTGCGACTTCCTCAACTCGGACGGCAGCAATGCGAACGCGCGGATCATGCCTTCGACGTTCTTGCGGTGATCGATACCCCCCGTATAGAGCACGAACGGTTTCGTCAGCCCGTATTTGCTTCGCAACGCAGTTTCGCGCTCGGCAGAAATCTGCTCGGGACGGAACCATGCGTCGACATCGGCGGACATGTTGACCGACCACTCGGGCGAGAAATTCAGATGTTCGATCCCTTCCGAGCGAGACGATTCGGAAATGGCCAACCACAGATCCGCGCGTCGAAGATGTTCAATTTTCTCGAGGTACCAATCCTTGAAAAGAGGATTCTCCAGATAAGGCTTGGCATAGAGGTATGGAATCAGGTCGTACAGCGTAACCGCGACCGGGACGTTCGTCTGAAGCGCGTGAATGCTGGTGATCGAATCATCGCCGAAGCCTTCGAAAAAGCTGGCGATATAAATGAAGTCAGGCTTCAGGCTCGTCAGAAAGGCTTCATAGGTCAATTCGCTGGCGCGGCGACGCCAGGCATTGGCTTTATCCGCATGCGCGACGGGCGCCGCTGCATACCAGACGTGAATGTTCTCCGCCGGGAGCAATGCCTCGAACTGCTCGCGCAGGACCCGCGCGGACTCCTCGAACGCGCCATTCAGTGCAAGTACGATTTCGTGGTCGCCGCGATTCCGGATCATCGCCTTGACGATGGACTCGGTGTAACGACCCACGCCGCGATTGCGCGAATTGAGGCTTTGCGCCCCTTGCATGTCAACAACGATACGCATTATTCAGTATCCCCATGGTCCGGCGCGAACGCTGACTTGAGCGCCATGTACGCTTCGCGCGCGCGGGGTGTCAAACCGTCATCATCGATCGGCTTTCTCTGCATCGATTGCGCAGGCGCCCCCACGATGATCCGAACGAGCCTCTGCTTCACACCAGGCATCGCGCCCAGCGCTCGCACCGCCAATCGTCGCAGACGAGGGTTGCGATTGACGTACGCGACGCTTCGGAACAGCACACGCCTCACGCCGGATTTGCACGTCGCTTTCGCTCCGCGAGCGAACGTGACGGCGCTTCGCATGGGCGCAGTAACACGCCAAGACGTGCTGCCATAGACCGCCTGCAATCGCTCCGCGGCGTGCTGCGCGTCGTCCTGGACCCGCCTCAGTTCGCCGGTCACTTGCGCCAGGTCGCCCCGGACACTGCCCAGGTCGCTGCGGATCTGCGCAAGCTCATCAACGGCCCGCATCAGTTCACGGCGGGTGCCGTCCACTTCTTCGCGAGTCAAGCCCAGTTCGCCATGAAGGCGCTCGATTTCGCTCTGGGTCTGTTGATGAAGGCGCCCGATTTCGCTCCGCGTCTGCTCGATCTGTTCAGCGGCATGCTCATGCGCCCTGGTGGCCCCTGCCTCGAAACGCGCAGCAAGCTCGGCCAGCGACAGCCCGTAATCGGCATCGAACGCTGCGTCGAAAAATGCCGCGTCGGCTTCACCGCAGGGTTTCTGGGCAACAATGGCGTAATCCGGACTGACACCGCCGAGCACATCCATAAGATGGGCCCGCGCCCCCTCTTCCTGCAACGCAGGGGACTCCTGCAGCCGAATTCGCTTGACCCTGGCAAATCCGGCATACTCGCCCACGAAACTCAGGAGTTCCGAAGGAATCGGACGAACATGACTCGGATCCAGATAGAAATTGCAGCCCGCGACGACGATATTTTCCGGGTTCGGCGTCTCGAGGATCAAGAGACCGCCCGGCTTCAGTACGCGCAACGCTTCGCTGACGATTCGTCGAACTTGCTCAAACGACACATGCTCGACAACGTGAAACGCTGAAACGAGCGCGTGACTATTGGCGTCGAGCGCAGCAAGATACTCGATGGCATCGCCCTGAAATACCGACAGACCGCGCTCCCGACATGCTTCCAGCATGTCGCCATCGAGGTCCACGCCGATCGCGGCGAACCCCGACTCGCCCATCAACTCCAGCCATTCACCGCGACCGCAACCCAGATCGAACGCTTTTCCGCCCGGATAGAGCCTCGCAAGGGGTGCAATAAACGGCCGGTATTTCGCCAGCCGACTTTTGATCAGTTCCCTTGAGCCTCGATGCTGATCTTCAAACGCGCGATAAAAGCTATCCACTAAGACAAACTCCTCACCATCGTCCAGCAGCCAAGCCACATCGACGAAATTATCCACCACCGGCAAGTAGCACCGCGGGAAGCGCGGCTCCTGGATCAGGTTGACGTCACGGGTGAACGCGTTCCGGGCGCAGCCCAGCGCTTTCACGCATGTGCTCCACGGCAACTTGCCCGCACAACAGTGCGGCGATATGTCGACATCAGACCCGCGGCAGGCCTGCGCCGCGAGCAGGCCATCGCTGGTCAAGAACGGCACAGCCGCGCCAAGCCGGAATTCCGAACCCGGACTGGAATTCCCGCTTGGCGCTTCACGCCATGAGCCCCGCTAGATCCGAAGGACTGGCGTCATTCCCGGCATCAAGCCCGGCCGTATACGTCTTCGAAGCGAACGATGTCGTCTTCGCCGAGATACTCGCCGCTCTGCACTTCGATCATCACGAGGTCCAGCACACCGGGATTCTCGAGGCGGTGCTTGTGACCGGCGGGAATGTAGGTGGATTCGTTGGTCCGAACGAAAATTTCCTGATCGCCGTTGACGACCTTGGCCATCCCGCACACGACGATCCAGTGCTCGCTGCGATGATGATGCATCTGCAAACTGAGGCTCGCGCCCGGCTTGACTTCAATGCGCTTGATCTTGAAGCGCGGGCCTTCCTCCAGCACCGTGTACGTGCCCCACGGGCGACTCACCGTGCGATGCAGTTTGTAGGCATCGTGATTCTGCTTCTTCAGGCGGGCTACCACCTGCTTCACGTCCTGCGCGCGATCCGGACTCGCGACCAGCAATGCGTCCGGCGTATCGATGATCATCAGATCGGTGACGCCAACCGCCGCGACGACACGATCCTGGCTCTGCACATAGGTGTTCCGGCTATCGACGAAGATCGCTTCGCCGACGGCCCGGTTGCTGTCCTGGTCCGGCACGGTCAGGTCGCGCACAGCGCCCCACGAGCCGATATCGCTCCAGCCGAAACTGGACGGCACGACCACAACCTTCGACGAACGCTCCATCACCGCATAATCGATCGAGATGTCGGGCATTTTCTGGAACGATTCGGCGGGAATCTCGAGCATCTGCGCCGAACCCTTGTCCGACTGCAGCGACGCCCAACATTCATCGGCGGCCGTCGCGACGTCCGGGGCATGACGAGCCATCTCGTCGAGAATCACACCGGCCTTGAAACAGAACATGCCCGAGTTCCACAGGTAGTTGCCGGCTGCGACATATTCGGCAGCCTTCACTGCGTCGGGTTTCTCGACGAAGCGCAGCGCCACGCGGCCGTCCCCGACGCGATCCCCCGCCTCGATGTAGCCAAAGCCCGTGTCCGGCCCCGTCGGCACGATGCCGAACGTGACCAGTTTGTCCTGCTTCGCAAGTTCGATCGCGCTCGCGACCGCAGCCGAGAAACCCTGCTGATCCTGCACCAGATGATCGGCTGCGAGCACCAACATCAGCGCGTCGCGCCCGTACTTGTCCGCAACGTGATGCGCCGCCATCGCCACCGCAGGCGCAGTGTTGCGACCGGTCGGCTCGAGCATGAATACACCGGACTGCTGATTGCCGAGCGCGGCATAGCCGAACTCGTCCTTGCTCATGAAGTAGTAGTCGCGGTTCGTGACCGTCAACAGTTCTCCACGCTCGGATTCCCCATCATTGCCGATCGCCGCTGCCGCCCGGCGGTAGGTTTTCAGGAGCAAGCTTTCACCATCCGCAAGCTTCATGAACGGTTTGGGATGCCCTTCGCGGGAAACTGGCCACAGTCGGGTGCCAGCACCACCGGACAGGATGACGGGGATTAACATCGCATTCACTCCAGAAATTTAGTATCCGTTGGCAAGGTCGAGGCCTTCGCCATTTGCATCAGTACACCGCCGGCATCGGTGTCAGCCGGGTCGCATCGGACCGGGCCGAAAGGAGAATTATAGCCGGCGAACCACCTTCCCCGGAAACGGCCGGGGCGCCCGGAACAACCGCCGGGGAGGGCCGAGGCATTCCCGGGCGCCCGCAACCCGTCTCGCCCGGCGCGGACGGCGCCGCGGCGCGTCATTCGCTCAAGCACAGTTGCAATGCATCGCGCCAATCCGGCATCTGCAAGCCGAATGCCGCCGTCAGCTTCCCCAGTGCCATTCGCGAATTGGCCGGCCGCGTTGCGGCCGTCGGATAGTCATCCGAGGAAATCGGCACCACCCTCGGCGCGCGCGAAGCCATCGCGATAGCGAATATCGCTTCGGCAAAGCCGCACCAGGAGGTCGCGCCGGCAGACGTAAAGTGGTAGATACCCGACTGGCGCGCCCACCAGTCGGCGTCAACCGATGCAACGCCCTGGGCGACGATGTGCGACGTCGCGGCAGCGATTGTCCTGGCCCAGGTCGGCGCGCCGACCTGATCCGCAACGACCCGCAACTCGGAGCGCTCGGCAGCCAGCCTCAGCATCGTCAGCAGGAAGTTGCTGCCACGCCGGCCATATACCCAGCTCGTGCGCAAGATCAAATGCGCACATCCGGTCGCCGCGATCGCGTGTTCGCCCTCGAGCTTCGTCGCTCCGTATGCATTCAGGGGATTCGTCGCGTCGGTTTCTACATACGCGCCCGCTTTCGCACCGTCGAACACATAATCGGTCGAGTAGTGAATCAGCGCGCCGCCGCTACGCGCCGCCTCCTCGGCAAATACGCGCGGCACGTCGACATTCAGGCGTCGCGCAAGCTCGATGTCGTTCTCTGCCTTGTCCACCGCCGTATAAGCGGCCGGATTCACGATCAGGGACGGCTTCAGATCCCTGACGAAAGCGCGCACACGATCGAGATCGGAAAGATCGAGCGTCGACCGGTCACACGGCACCACTCGGCCGAGCCCCTGGAGCGATCGCAACAATTCGAAACCAACCTGGCCGTTTACCCCGGTCACGAGAATCGTCGGCTGCTGCCTCATATCCGGCCTCAAACGTACACCTCGGCTTCGCTGAGTCGTGCGCCAGCGGCATCCTTGGGCGCCAGCAATGGCTCCACATCGAGCGGCCATTCGATCCCGATCTCAGGATCGTTCCACACGATACAGCGCTCGTGCTCCGGGTACCAGTAATCGGTCGTCTTGTACAGGAACTGCGCAGCGTCGGACAGCACGACGAAGCCGTGCGCAAAACCGGGCGGAATCCATACCTGCCGATGGTTCTCGGCCGACAGCACGACGCCGACCCACTTGCCGAAATTCGGCGAGTGCTTGCGGATATCGACCGCGACGTCGAATACCTCGCCTTCCACGACGCGCACAAGTTTTCCCTGCGCGTGCCGAATCTGGTAGTGGAGGCCGCGCAGCACCCCCTTTGTCGAGCGCGAATGATTGTCCTGAAGGAATTCGACGCCCGCCGCCACGTGTTCCGCGAAGTCGCGCGCGTTGAAGCTTTCATAGAAATGGCCACGCGCATCGCCGAAGACCTTCGGTTCGATGATCTTGACTTCCGGCAGCGCCGTTGCCGTTACTTGAATTGCCATGCGACCTGATCCAAAAGAACGTGTTCGAGATAGCGCCCGTAGCCGTTCTTCGCCAGCGGCACGGCAAGCTTGCGCAACTGATCCGCGTCGATCCACTGTCTGCGATAGGCGATCTCTTCGGGACAGGCAACAACGAGCCCCTGACGCTTCTGCAACGTCGCGATGAACGTTGCCGCATCGATCAACGAATCGTGCGTGCCGGTATCGAGCCAGGCATAGCCGCGCCCCATGATCTCGACGTCGAGCTTGCCATCGGCGAGATAGCGTGAATTCACGTCAGTGATCTCGAGTTCGCCACGCGCGGATGGCTTGATATCGGCGGCGATGTCGCACACCTGATTGTCGTAGAAGTACAAGCCTGTCACCGCATAATTCGAGCGCGGCACGGCTGGCTTTTCCTCGATGGACAGCGCGCGAAATTGCGTGTCGAATTCGACGACGCCGTAACGCTCGGGATCCTGCACGTGATATGCGAACACAGTCGCGCCCGACTCCTTCGCGTCCGCACGCTCCAGTTTTTTCGCCAGATCGTGCCCGTAGAAAATGTTGTCACCGAGAATCAGCGCCGACGGATCGTTGCCGATGAATTCCCTGCCAATGATGAATGCCTGCGCGAGCCCGTCCGGTGACGGCTGCACCGCGTAGCGGATATTCATCCCCCATTGACTGCCATCGCCAAGCATCGCCTCGAAGCGCGGCGTATCCTGCGGCGTCGAAATGATGAGTACGTCGCGGATCCCGGCCACCATCAGCGTGGACAGCGGGTAGTAGATCATCGGTTTATCGTAGACCGGCAGGAGCTGCTTCGATACGACATGCGTGATCGGATACAGTCGCGTGCCGGAACCGCCCGCGAGAATGATGCCTTTACGTGCCATCGGCCATGCCCTCAAGTGCGTTGCGCGTAATTCGTCTCGACCCACTTGCGATATTCGCCCGATACGACATCGTCAACCCAAGCCTGATTGTCGAGATACCAGCGTACCGTCTTCGCCAGCCCCGTCTCGAACGTCTCCACCGGCTTCCACCCCAGTTCGCGTTCGAGCTTGTGCGCGTCGATCGCATAGCGGCGATCGTGGCCTGGACGATCCGTCACGTAGGTGATCTGGTCACGATAGGAACCCGTCGCCTTCGGACGCGCGCTGTCGAGCAGGTCGCACAGCGTATGCACGACGTCGAGATTCTTCTTCTCGTTCCAGCCACCGACGTTGTACGTCTCGCCCGGGACGCCACGCGCAAGTATCTCGCGGATGGCACTGCAATGATCGCCGACGTACAGCCAGTCGCGCACGTTCTGGCCGTCGCCGTAGATCGGCAGCGCCTTGCCCGCAAGCGCGTTCGCAATCATCAGCGGAATCAGCTTCTCGGGAAACTGATATGGGCCATAGTTGTTCGAGCAGTTCGTCGTCAGTGTCGGGAGGCCGTACGTATGGTGATAGGCACGCACCAGATGATCGGAGCCGGCCTTTGTCGCCGAGTACGGGCTGTTCGGCGCGTATGGTGTCGTTTCGGAGAATTGCGGATCGGTCGGGGATAGCGAGCCGAATACCTCGTCGGTCGACACGTGCAGGAAGCGAAATCCGGCCTTGTCGGCATCACTCAGCCCGCTCCAGTGCGCGCGCGCCGCGTCGAGCAACGTAAACGTGCCGACGACATTGGTCTGCACGAAATCGGCGGGGCCATGGATCGAACGATCGACGTGGCTTTCGGCGGCGAAGTGCACGACCGCACGCGGCTTGTGTTCGGCAAACAGTGCGTCGAGCGCGGCGCGATCGCAAATATCAACACGCGCAAATACGTGCTTCGGATTATCGATCAGCGACTGCAGCGTGCGCAGATTGCCCGCATAGGTCAGCTTGTCGACATTGAGCACGGGTTCGTCGTGGTGGTGTAGCCAGTCGAGAACGAAGTTGGCACCGATAAAACCCGCACCGCCCGTCACCAGAATCATGGGACTCCCTCTAGAAATGTGCGGCACGCCCGGTCGGGGCGCTCGTCGCATGACATATCACGGGTGGCAACGCCCGAGCCTCGTCAGGCCCGGATTTTAACCGGTCACCGTAGGTATCAAAGTCAAGAAATGCGAATTTTGCGACGGACCGGCGATTATAAGAAGTACCCCGCCGCAAGGGCCATGCCATTAACAACTCGAAACAACGCTCCGGCCCCACCGCAACGCCAAAAAAATCCTGCATAATCATGCAGTTAAGACGAATATATCGTGCTCCAACGGGGTCGATCCAGCCGGACGCACAATCACGAAATGATACGTGCCATGCCTTCGGAGTCGTACTGCCGCAGGCCCCACGCGGCCCCGTGCGCACTCCGACGCGTCCCAATGTTCTCGTGTTTTTTCGGGGAAGCGGATCCCTACGGCCGCGCACTATCGAGACAAGCACGGCGATGCGAACCGGCGATGACGCGTGCATGCAGCCGAGCACGTTTGGAGTTCCCCGGAACATAATGAGATAATTATCGTTTCAAGGATGGCCTGCAACGCATCATGCGGATCAGACATCCTCGTCGCATTTCTGACGCAGGCATGCCACCGAACTGGTCGTCGGACACGCCAACCCGGAACATCGGATGCATTCCCGCACGACTCACTTTGAAGTTTGAAGTTCCAGACACGCCGGATCGGGATTCCCCAATGAAAAAAAATCTGAGGCTTGGCGCTGATGTCGGCGTTGCCTTTGCATCGACAACGAAACGAGACGCGCGCGCCCATCAGCACGAGGCGACGGCGACAGGAAACGCGCCCCCGGCCTCCGCTCATCCGGGCGAAAGCGACGCCATCGCGTCGACGCATCCAACGCATACCAGCATCCGGCAACAGGTGAAGAAACTGCTGCGCCCGCTGGCGCAAATCACGTACAGGCTTCTCAAACCCGCTATCCGCCCTATCGCGCTCAGGGCGCGCCGGTATCTGATGGCAGAATTGCAGCAGGACTTCCGCCAGGAAATTCAGAACTCCCTGTCGGCAAACCTGACCAAGCTGCAGGAGATTCGCCACCAGCTCTTGCAGGATGCATTCGCCTCCCAGTCGGCGATCCATCACGCTCAATCTGCAATTCATCAGGAATTGCAGAAAGCGACCGCTCATATGGTGCAGGAGCTTCAGAAGGCGCAAGCGTCGATTCAAGGGGATGTACTGACGACCCGGCAGGCGGTCACCCACGAAATTCGACAGGCAACGTCGACGACCGCACAGGAATTCCGGGACACGCAGGTCCCCCTTCGCCAGGAAATGGTTGCTGCGCATCAGAAGGCGCTCGAGTCCCATAGTCTGACTCATCTCGAAACCCAACAAGCGGTGTCCGAAACGACACAACGGCTTGACGAGTGGTTTGCAAACATCAATCCCAAGCTGGACCGTATCGAGATTTACAGCCACGCAACGGCTCGCCGAGTCGCCGTCAACTGCGGCAATGGTGCCGTGCTTGTCAGAACCGAAGCCGGCTTCGCGCTTTGCGCCGAGAACGATCACGCGCTTCTTGCCTCCCTGCTCGAGACCGGCGAATTGGAACGCGGTACGCGACTGCTCATCGAAAAGCTTGTCGAGCCAGGAAACTGTTTCATCGACGTGGGCGCAAATATCGGACTCCATACGCTTGCCGCAGCGCGATCGATGCAAGGTCAAGGAAAGATTATTGCATTCGAGCCGTTCGGGCCGACCAAAGCACTGCTCGAACGGTCCGTGTGGATGAACGGGTTTGCGTCGCTGGTGGAGATTCATCAAGCCGCCGTCTCAAACGAAACCGGACATCACAAACTGTTTCTCGGTGCGACGAGCGGCCACCATTCCCTTTTCCCGCTTGACGAACGCACGAGCACGGATACCGAGCCGGTCGAAGTCTCCGTGGTCAAGATAGACGACATCGTTCCGGCCACACAAAAGGTCGATCTTCTGAAAATCGACGCGGAAGGCGCCGAACTCCAAGTCATCGAATCCGCAGCCGGACTCATCGAGCGCAATACGGAACTCGCGATCATCGTCGAATTCGGCCCGGCGCACCTCAAGCGAACAGGCATCGCGCCCGGCGACTGGTTGAATGCCTTTGCGGCGCACGGCTTGCAATATCGAGCAATCAATAGTGTTTCCGGCGTGCTGGAGCACTGGACCATCGAAAATCTGCTTGCCTGTGATTCGATCAATTTGCTTTTCAGCCGAAAGAATTCGGGCGTTTGGGAAAGGTTGGACGCATGACGCAGGAAATTGTTGTCGTTGGGGCCGGAGGGCATGCGAAAGTCTGCATCGAACTGCTGCAGGCGGCTGGCGAACGCGTGGCTTACTGCATTGGCGGAGCCGACAGTCCGGAACAATGCGTCGGTGTTCCTGTGCTGAAGGGCGACGAGAATCTAGAGACGCTGAGGCACGAAGGTTACGCGCGCGTATTCATCGCCATTGGCGCCAACAGGCTCCGAGACCGCCTGGCGACACTGGCGCTGCGCCACGGTTACACGCTCGTCAATGCGATCAGCCCGTCGGCGACGATTTCGCCGAGCGCGACGATCGGTTCGGGTATAGCAATCATGGCCGGCGCCGTGATCAACGCAGAGGCAAGCATCGGTGACCTGTCGATCGTGAATACGGGTGCCACGATCGATCACGATTGCCGGATCGGACGCGCGGTGCATGTCGCGCCTCAAAGCGCGCTGGCCGGCAACGTCGTAGTCGGCGATTACACATTTCTCGGCGTCGGTACCAAGGTCATTCCGGAAATCGTCATTGGCGAGCGAGCTGTCATCGGCGCTGGCGGCGTTGTGGTTAGCAATATTTCCGAGGGTTGCACGGCCGTTGGCGTGCCCGCCAAACAAATAAAGTAACAGGAATATTCATATGCAACGAATCATGGTAGCTCAGCCGAAGATGGCCGGAAACGAGCGCAAGTACGTTCTCGATTGCCTCGATACGAACTGGATTTCCTCGAACGGAAAATACATTCCGGCGTTCGAAGAGGCATTTGCGAAATTTTGCGGCGTCAAGCACGCGATTGCGGCAAACAACGGTACGACTGCCCTTCACCTCGCGCTGGTCGCTCTCGGCCTGCAGCCCGGTGACGAAGTGATCATCCCGACGGTCACTTATATCGCCACTGCCAACGCCGTTCGCTATTGCGGCGCGACCCCGGTGCTCGTCGACGTTAGCGCCGACACGATGAATATCGATCCAAACGACATCGAACGCAAAATCACCGCTCGGACCAGGGGCATCATTCCCGTCCATTTGTACGGTCACCCGGCCGAAATGGATGCCGTCAACGAGATCGCGAAAAAACATGGCTTGTGGGTCGTCGAGGATGCCGCCGAAGCCCATGGCGCGGAAGTGCGCGGCAAGCGTGTCGGTAGCCTCGGAACCTGCGCGACCTTCAGCTTCTTCGGCAACAAGATCATTACGACCGGCGAAGGCGGCATGGTCACCACCGACGACGACGAGCTTGCAGCGAAATTGCGCCTGTATCGCGGCCAAGGAATGGACCCCACGCGCCGCTACTGGTTCCCCGTCGTGGGCTACAACTATCGGATGACCAACATCCAGGCAGCAATCGGGCTGGCGCAGATGGAAGGCATCGACAATGCGCTCGCCGAGCGCGAACGTCTGGCAGGCTGGTACAACGAAGCCCTGAATGAACTGCGCGACAAGCTCGTCCTGCCGTCCGAAGCTTCTTGGGCCAAGCAGGTGTTCTGGATGTACAACGTATTCTTGCGCGAAGGCGACGAGCACAAGCGGGATTACGTGATGCGATGCCTCGACGAAATGGCCATCGAAACGCGCCCGGTGTTTTACCCGATGCATGTGCTGCCGCCTTACATGGAGGAGTCGACCTATCCGATCGCTGATCTATGGTCGCAGCGCGGCATCAATCTGCCGACGCATCAGGATTTAACGCGGGCCGACGTGCAACGCATTGCCGACAGCCTGCAGCAGGTTCTTGCCGACTGATGAAGATTGCGCTTGTTTCGTCTTTCGTGCCATTCGTCAATGGCGGCTACAGAAACATCGTCGAGTGGCTTCAGATCATGCTCGAAAGGCAAGGACATCGCGTCGAGCGCGTCTATCTGCCGGAGACAGATGCTCCAGATCTGCTGTTCAAACAGATGATGGCCTATCGGTGGATCGACTTGGACGCAGCTGACCGGATCATCTGTTTCCGGCCGCAAGCGCATCTGATTCCCCATCGGCACAAGATCGTATGGTTTATCCATCACCTGCGCGCATTCTATGATCTGTGGGATTCGCCGTACCGGGGCTTCCCGGATGATCAAAAGCATCTGGGCATGCGCGACGCGCTACGACAGGTCGACGACGCGGGTCTGAGAGAAGCCAAGGCGATCTTCACGAACAGTCGCGTCGTATCCGAACGCCTGGACAAGTACAACAACGTCCCGAGCGAAATCCTGTACCCGCCGGTATTCGAGCCGGAACGGTTCCACTGCGCGGATTATTCGAACGATATCGTATGTATCTGCCGAATCGAACATCACAAGCGGCAGCACCTGCTGATCGAAGCGATGCAATACGTCACCACGCCCGTCCGGCTGCGCCTTTATGGCAAAAGTGGGTCGCAAGGCTACGCAGACGACCTCCGGCGAACCATTTCCGCTCTGGCTCTTGACGAAAAGGTACTGCTGGAAGATCGCTGGATTTCCGAAGAGGAAAAGATCGAGCAACTGGCCCATTGTCTCGCTGCAGCCTATATCCCGGTTGATGAGGATTCGTACGGCTATCCGAGCGTCGAGGCCAGTCACGCCGAGAAGCCTGTCTTGACGGTGTCCGATTCCGGCGGCGTGCTGGAGTTGGTACAAGACAACATCAATGGTTATGTGGCAGATCCCGATCCCAAAGCACTCGCGGAAGCGATGGATCGGCTTTATCTCGATCGAAACAAAACGATTCAAATGGGGAAAGCGGCACCCAAACGCCTGAAGGCGCTCAACATTTCGTGGGAACACGTGCTCCAAAGGTTGCTAGCATGAAGGTGCTCGTCGTCAACAATATGGCCCCGTTCGTCTGGGGTGGTGCGGAAGAGTTGGCTGCGCATCTGCAGCGAAACCTGGTGATTGCCGGCCACGAAGCCGAAGTGCTCCGCATCCCGTTCCGATGGGAACCTGCAACGCGTATTCCGTCGCAGATGCTGATGGTGCGGGCGTTCGAATTGTCGAATGCGGACCACGTCATCGCACTCAAATTTCCGGCGTACCTGATTCGCCACCACCGGAAGTCGCTTTGGCTGCTGCATCAATACCGGCAGGCGTATGACCTGTTCGATGCAGGCCAGACCAATCTCCCGCCCGGGCCGGAAGGTGACGCATTGCGCGAAATGATCCGCAATGCCGATAACGAAAGCTTTGCGGAAAGCCGCCACATCTTCACGAACTCTGCGGTGACTCAACGTCGGCTCAAGCAGTACAACGGCTTCGACGCTGAAGTCCTGCTTCCACCCGTCAATGATCCGGAGATGTTTCCCGGAGGCGAGCCCGGTGGCTACGTATTCGCAGGTGGCCGCGTAAACGACATGAAGCGTCAGTATCTCCTCCTCGAAGCGCTCGCGAAAACCGACCGTGGAGTACGGCTGATCATCGCCGGTCCGCCGGACACGCCGGACGACGGCACGCGCCTGCATCAACTCGTCGAGCGGCTTGGCCTGTCGGATCGCGTCAAGCTCGACTTGCGTTTCCTGCCGCGCGACGTGTATGCCACTTACATCAACGAGGCCTCGGCCGTGGCCTATCTGCCATTCGACGAAGATTCGCTGGGTTACGTTGCCATGGAAGCCGCGACGGCCGGCAAGGCGCTGATCACGACCGACGATAGCGGCGGTATTCTAGGGCTCGTCAAGCACAACGAGACGGGGTGGGTTGCGCAACCCGAGGCCGCCTCGCTCGCAAGCGTCATGCACGCTGTCGTTCAGAACGCCGCACGAGCACACACTTATGGACAGGCAGCCAAGGCGTTGTGGGAAAGCATGGGCGTGAATTGGCCGCAAACCGTGGAGGCGCTGCTGCAATGAAGCTATTGATCTTCACGCCGACGATCAAACGCTCGGCAATTGGTCGCATGGCGTCGTTGGTTGTTCGTCAGCTCGTTGCGCAAGGTCACGAAGTCAGCGTCGTGCAAACGGAATCGGTCCGGTTTCTGGATCTTCCGACGCACGAATTCAACGCGCCACTTATTGCGTGGAACGAATTCACGAGCGTACAGCAGGCCACTGCGTCGGCGGATATGTGCGTCTACCAGATCGGCAACAGCTACGATTTTCATGAGGGTTGCCTACACTGGATATCGAAGGCGCCGGGTATCGTATGCCTTCACGATTTTTACCTCGGACATCTGTTTTACAGCTGGGCGCAGTCACACCTACCAGAGGCCGATGCCGTCCTGAAGAACTGGTACGGTGAAGCGATTGCCGCGCGCTTCTTCGCCTACACCAACGGCGACGCGTTCATCGACGCTACGTGCGAAGACTCGCCGATGACCGAATGGATCTGCTCGATGGCGCTCGGCGTCGTCACTCACAGTTCGTGGGGATGCGATCGCGTGCTGAAAGCGTGCTCGGGGCCTGTCAGCGTGTCAGCACTCCCTTATGATGCGCCGGCTGCTCAGACCGAACGGCACCCGCCTCACAAGGACTGTGGGCGCGTGCAAGTCCTGACCATCGGGCACGTCAATTCGAACAAGCGTGTCGAAAGCGTTATCACGGCGATTGGCGCGAGTGCAACGCTCCGAAACAACATCACTTACAAGCTCGTGGGCCATGTTCAGCCAGAGATAGTGCTGTCGCTGTCTCGTATGGCCAGAAGCCACGGTGTGAATCTGGTGATCGTCGGAGAAGTCGATGATGCTGTGCTCGCGCAAACGATCGCCGAGAGCGACGTCGTCAGTTGCTTGCGCTGGCCGACGCTCGAAGCAGCATCTGCGTCCGCGATCGAGGCAATGCTCTATGGAAAAGCCGTCATCTGTACCGATGCCGGCTTCTATTCTGAGATTCCCGACGAGTACGTGCTGAAGGTATCGGTCAAGAATGAAATTAACGACATTTCGTCCAGCTTGACCGCCTTGATCCGCGATCGGGAAAAAATCAGGACAATTGGCAAAAAAGCGCAGCTTTGGGCCACCGATACCTTCTCGGCAGCCGCCTACGCGCGGTCGCTAGCGGACATGACGCGGCGCGCGCTCGCCGCGAAACCGGTCATCGACGCATGCCATTCGATCTCGGAAATTGCGGGGCGCTGGTCAGCGACGATTGCGAATCCGCTACGCGAAGAAGATCTGGCGACACTGGAGATTTTCAGCGGACGCAGATCGGCGGAGGTCGCACCTGCATGGAGCGTGCCGCAAACCAACGGTTTGCAACTCACCTGAACTGTCGTTGCGGGTTCGCGCCCGCAACGAACGATACATCCCGGTTTATCCGCCCAGCGGTTGATTTATGCATCCTGGCTCGCCATTAAAGCATGCGAGCCTGCATGGACATCCTGCCCGCGCGCAGGATGGCCCATGACCCGGCATGCGCTAAGTCACGCCGTCGTCGCCTCATACTCCGACACGACTTCTTCCGTCGGCCCGAAAGCGCGTACACGACCACGCTCCATCCAAAGCACCTTGTTGCATACCTTGCGGATTTCGGAGTTCGAGTGCATCGCCAGCACGACGATTTCGGCCCGGCTATGAAGATCGGCCAATCGCGCTTCCGCCTTGTGCATGAACGACGCATCACCGACGCCCATCACTTCGTCGAGCAACAGGATTTCGGCATCGACTGCAGTGGACACTGCAAAAGCGAGCCGCACCTTCATCCCGCTGGAATACGTACGAATCGGCAGGTCCAGATAATCGCCGAGTTCGCAGAACTCAGCGATTTCGCGCTGCTTCTCCCGAATCTCCGCATCTGACATGCCGAGCAACAGCCCTCTGAGCCGAATGTTCTGCATGCCGGTCGAGTTCTCGTCCATGCCGAGGCCGATATCGAGGAGCGGCACCACGCTTCCTTCACGCAACAACTGGCCAGACGATGGCGGATAGATGCCCGCCATAGCACGAAGCAATGTCGATTTCCCCGCCCCGTTGTGTCCGATCAGCCCAACGCGGTCGCCACGCTCAAAACGGAAACTCACTTCGTCCAGCGCACGCACGACGATCACACCGTCGTTGCCCTCGGCGATCCTGTTGCGGCGCCCCATGTTGAGCACCTGCTTCTTGAGCGAACGCCCTTGCACGTCGAAGATCGGCAAATCGAGCGTTACGCTCTGTAATTCGATAAACGCCATATCGTTTCTCTCAGACCCAGTACGGAATACGCTTCAGATAACGTCCGGTCATCAACAGGGCAACAGGCCATCCAATCGCTGCCATTCCGACCGTGATCGCCCAGGTCAATTCACTGGGCATCTGTCCGATAAGCGGGCCACGCACGAGGTCGATCAGATACGCGAGCGGATTCCACTCGACAATGAAAGAGAAGCGATTAAGCGCATCGGGGCGGAAAATGATCGGCGTCACGTAGAACGCGACCTGAAGCAATGCGCTCACGATCTGCGGCAGATCGCGAAAGCGCGCCGACAGCAGGCCCACCACCATCGCGATCCATGTGGCGTTCAGCACATACACCAGCAGCGCCGGAATGAATACTGGCAACGTCTCCCAACTTTTCACGCCGTAGATCGCCAGCAGCGCGATGACGATCACGAAGTTGTGGGTAAGGACGATCAAGTTTCGCCACACGACCTGCAGGATATAGATCAGTTTCGGCGTGGCCATTTGCCGGATGTAGGGCGCGCTGTTGATGTACGCGACGCTGCCTTCCACGATCGTCGTCGAGAATAAACCCCACAGCACGATGCTGGCAGCAAGAAACGGCAGGTATTCGTTGATTTTCTGGCCGAACAACGTGCCGTAAACGACACCCAACGACGAAATCATCACACCCATACTGATCGTGAGCCAGAACGGCCCCAGGCGCGAACGCGCATAGCGTTGCCGAATTTCAAGCCAGCCGAGCAAGGTCCACAACCGCCACGCCGTGATGCTTTTCTTTAGGTCCGCAAGTGAAAGGGTCAGCATGCAAGCTTTCAAAAATGAAGGAATAGGGGCGTCAGACAGAATTGTCGACTATGTCAGCGCGCCCTGGCACGTTATCGAGTCGATGCCTGGCCCACTATGACAGCAGTCAAATGGGGCAAGCATGACCACGAATCGGATCATTTGGCGTCCCTGCGAGTACAAGCCAGGCACGCCGCGAACGTTGCCATGCGGCAGATCGCAAGGGGGAACAACCATCCGAGCCGCCTCAGGCCCGGCATTTTACCCGGTCGCCATGCCCGCCAGAGTCATCTGATGGTAATTTTCGCGCGGGAACGGCAAATTATATGAAGCCGCCGGATGCAAAAGCCACGTTGCTAACAACTTGAAACAGCGACGCCCGACCCGTGCTTGGTGGCCAAAGCGCAGGCATGGTGAAGTTATTAGTGTCGGATGAAAATTTTCGCGTAGCCTCCGGGAACGAACTTTTGCTACCGTATGCTCGACTCCCGAACACCCACGAACCCATGCCCCATCCCCCCATCGCCATCGGCGACATCCAAGGCTGCCATTCCGCTTTCCAGTCGCTGCTCGCCAAGCTCTCAGCCCCCGGCGACACCCCGCTCTGGATCGCCGGCGACGTCGTCAACCGCGGCCCGGGCTCCCTCGCCGCGCTGCGCGCGGTCGTCGAGCTCGGCCCGCGCGCGACCGTGGTACTCGGCAACCACGACCTCCACCTGCTCGCCGTCTCCGCCGGCCTGCGCACCGAACGCCCCGGCGACACGATCGGCGAGATCCTCGACGCCCCCGACGCCGAAGCCCTGCTCGATTGGGTCCGCCACCGCCCGTTCGTGCATGTCGAAGACGGAAAGCTGCTCGTCCACGCCGGCGTGCTGCCGCAATGGGACGCCACGCTCGCACTCGAACTCGCCGACGAACTCCAGCGCGCACTCCGCGCCCCCGACTGGCGCGACACGCTGCAAGGCCTGTACGGCAACGAACCCAACCAATGGAACCCGAACCTGAAAAAACGTGACCGCATGCGCGTCGCATTCAACGCGTTCACGCGCCTGCGCTTCTGCACGCCCGACGGCGCGATGGAATTCAAGGCGAACGGCGGCCCCGACAGCGCGCCGCCCGGCTACCTGCCGTGGTTCGACGTACCGGGGCGCCGCACCGCGGACGTGACGGTCGTGTTCGGACACTGGGCCGCGCTCGGCCTGATGCTGCGCGACAACGTCGTCGCGCTCGATTCGGGCTGCGTATGGGGCAACCAGTTGTCGGCCGTACGGCTGACGGCCGATCCGGCGCAGCGCACGGTCACGCAGGTGCAGTGCGAAGCGTGCCGCTCGCCGGGCGGCGAGTGACCACACGCTGATTCGCCTGACCCGGCCAGGCCGGGCAGCGCGTCAGCCCTCGCGCCCCGGCACGGGCGCGTCCGCTGCCGCCTCGCCCGCCGCACCGGCGCCGAGCTCGGTCGCCGGATACGCATGCTTCTGCAGCTCGGCGAGCGACTCGGCCGTCGGCTTGCCGACCTTCTCCTGCATCGCCGCCAGTGCGGTCGCGATCGCATCGCGCGCCGCCGCGGACGTCGCGCGGCGATCGCCGCCCGGCGCGATCGGTTCGCACACGTACAAATGCGCGACGAGCGGGCCGCCGCGCAGCACCATGTCGAGCGACTTGCCGAGCGACAAATCGCCCGTGTAGGCCGGCGCGACCGACTGCCGCCCGTGCGCATCCTCGTACATCAGGCAGATCGGCTGCACCGCGCAGCCGGCCGACACCGCGGACTGGAACAGGTTCGCATGGAACGGCAGCAGATCCTGGCCGTCGGACGTCGTCCCTTCCGGAAACACGCACATCACGCCGCCGTTGCGCAGGCGTTCGGCCATCTCGTGCATGATCCGCATCGCCTCGGTGCGCTTCTCGCGCTGCAGGAACACGGTGTCGAGCTTCTCGGCGAGCCAGCCGACGACCGGCCACTGCCGCACCTCGGCCTTCGACACGAACGGCGTCGGCCGCCACGCGTTGACCGCGTAGATGTCGAGCCACGACACGTGGTTGCCCACGACGAGCGCGCTCGCGTCGAGCCGCGCGCCGTCGTTGTGGACGACGAGGCGCATCCCGCAGATGCGCAGCATCTTGACCGACCAGCGGCGCGTCAACTCGGCGCGGCGCGCGGGCGTGACGTGCGAAAAACGCAGCGCGACGATCACCATGCCGCGCAACAGGTGAAAGACGAGACGCAGCTTGCGAAAGGCGATCATGGCGAAGGTCCGGCGTGGTTCAGTGGCGCTCGAACGCGACCTGCCCGCCCACGAGCGTCGCGCGCACGGTGGCCGGCAGTTCGTAGCCGAGGAACGGCGAGTTGTGGCCCTGGCTCTTCAGCGCACGCGGCTCGACGCGCCAGTGCGCGCGCGGGTCGAACACGCACAGGTCCGCCGCGCCGCCTTCGGCGAGGCGCCCGGCCGGCAGTTGCAGCACGTCGGCCGGCGCGGCCGTGATGCGGCGCAGCGCCTGCGCGAGCGGCGTGCGCGTCTCGTCCGCCCACTTCAGCGTGAGCGACAGCAGCAGCTCGAGCCCCGTCGCGCCCGGCGTCGCTTCGGCAAACGGCAGCAGCTTCTCGTCGTCGTCGACCGGCGTGTGATCGGAGCAGATCGCGTCGATCGTGCCGTCGGCAAGCGCCGCGCGGATCGCTTCGCGGTCGCGCTCGCCGCGCAGCGGCGGATCGAGCCGGAACTGCGAATCGAAGTAGCCGATGTCGACGTCGATCAGGTGGACATGGTTCACGCCGACGTCGCAGGTCACGGGCAACCCTTCGGCCTTCGCCGCGCGCACGAGCGCGAGGCCGGCCGCCGACGACAGCCGCGCGAGGTGCACGCGCGCGCCCGTCACGCGCATCAGCTCGAAAATGGTGTGCAGCGCGATCGTCTCGGCCGCGACCGGCACGCCGGACAGCCCGAGCCGCGACGCGAGCGCGCCGCTCGCGGCCACGCCGCCGCGGCCGATGAACGCGTCGAGCGGACGCAGCCACGTCGTGTAGCCATACGTGCTCGCGTATTGCAGCGCGCGCAGCAGCACCTGCGTGTCGCGCACCGGCACGTTCGCATGCGTGAAGCCGACGCAGCCGGATTCGGTCAGCGCGACCATCTCGGTGATCACTTCGCCCTTGAGGCCGACGGTCAGCGCGCCGAGCGGATGCACGTTCGCCTGCCGCAGATTGCGCGCACGGAACTTGAGCATTTCGACGAGGCCCGGCTCGTCGAGCACCGGGTCGGTGTCCGGCGGGCACACGAGCGTCGTGACGCCGCCTGCGACGGCCGCGGCCATCTCGGACGCGAGCGTCGCCTTGTGTTCGTAGCCGGGCTCGCGCAGTCGCGCGCACAGGTCGACGAGGCCGGGCGCGACGATCAGGCCCGATGCGTCGATCGTCTTGTCCGCGTTGAAACCGGCCGGCGCGCCGCCAAGCGCGGCGATCTTGCCGTCCGCGACGAATACGTCGGCCTGCCGTTCGGTGCCGGCGACCGGGTCGATCAGCGTGCCGCCTTTGATATGAATCTTCATGCGCTGTCTGTGAATGCGTTGATTGCGTTGAATGCCTGAACGAGGAGGCGCGAAAGCGGGCTCAGTCGCTGTTGCCGGCGACGATGCCCATCACCGCCATCCGCACGGCGATGCCGAACGTGACCTGGTTGAGGATCACCGACTGCGGGCCGTCGGCGACCTGCGAATCGATCTCGACGCCGCGGTTCATCGGCCCCGGGTGCATCACGATCGCGTCGGGCGCGGCGAGCGCGAGGCGCTCGGGCGTCAGGCCCCACGTCTTGAAGTACTCCTGCGCGGACGGCAGCAGCGCGCCGCTCATCCGTTCGTTCTGCAGGCGCAGCATGATGATCACGTCGACGCCCTTCAGCCCTTCGTCGAGGTTGTGGAACACCTTCACGCCCATCTGTTCGAGGCCGCCCGGCAGCAGCGTGCGCGGGCCGATCGCGCGCACTTCGGGCACGCCGAGCGTGGTGAGTGCGTGGATGTCGGAGCGCGCGACGCGCGAATGCAGGATGTCGCCGACGATCGCCACGCGCAGCTTCGTGAAGTCGCGCTTGTAGTGGCGGATCGTGTACATGTCGAGCAGGCCTTGCGTCGGATGCGCGTGGCGGCCGTCGCCGGCGTTGATCACGTGCACGTGCGGCGCGCAGTGCTCGGCGATCAGGTACGGCGCGCCGCTCGACGCGTGGCGTACGACGAACAGGTCGGCATGCATCGCCGACAGGTTGTTGATCGTGTCGAGCAGCGATTCGCCCTTGCTCGTGGACGACGCGTTGATGTTCAGGTTCAGCACGTCGGCCGACAGGCGCGTCGCGGCGATCTCGAAGGTCGTGCGGGTGCGCGTCGAGTTCTCGAAGAACAGGTTGAACACGGACTTGCCGCGCAAGAGCGGCACCTTCTTCACTTCACGGTCCGTCACGCTGACGAACTGCTCGGCCGTATCGAGGATGTGATTGACGATCGAGCGCGGCAGCCCTTCGATCGACAGCAGATGCTTCAGCTCGCCGTTTTTCGTGAGCTGCGGGTTGCCCTTCAGGAAACCGTAGCGAAACCGGTCGGGGCTCGCGGCCGCCGCGGGATTGCCGGTGCGGCCAGTGGTGTCGGTGGTCATGGTGTGCGTGATTCCAACTATGCAAACGGGCCGCGGTGCAAACCAGCGGCCCGGGATACGGTTCGCGTGTGGTTCAGGCGCCGTGCGACTCGACGCGCAGCGTGAACCGCGCATCGTCGCGCGCGAGCACGAGCGTCGCGCCGGCCGCCACGTCGAGCGTGCCGCCCGCGAAGCGTGCGGCAACCGGCAGCTCGCGGCCGCCGCGATCGGCGAGCACCGCGAGCTCGACCGCGGCCGGACGGCCGTAGTCGAACAGCTCGTTGAGCGCCGCGCGCACGGTGCGCCCGGTGTACAGCACGTCGTCGACGAGCACGATGCGCGCGCCGTCGATCTCGAACGGCAGCGACGTCGGGCTGGCCTGGCTGTGCAGCCCCTTCTTCGCGTAGTCGTCGCGGTGCAGCGCGACGTTGACGACGCCGAACGCCGGTGCGCCGAGATCGCGCGCGAGGCGCTCGGCGAGCCACGCGCCGCCGCTGTGAATGCCGGCGAGCCGCGGGCCGCCCGGTTCGGCGAACGCCGTGCCGTACGCGGCGCGGATCTGGTCGAGCAGGACGCGGTAAAGCGCCTCGGCGTCAATGATGCTCATGGTCGGACAATTGATCGAGATACTGTTGAAGAATGACGCGCGCGGCTTCGGCATCGAGCATGTCGGTGCGGGCGCGGCCGCGCACGTTGCGCTCGCGCATCCCGGCCTCGGCCTCGACCGACGAATAGCGCTCGTCGACCCACGTGACGGGCAGCCCGAAGCGGCCGTTCAACTGGTTGCCGAAGCGCTTCGCCTGCTGCGTCATGTCGTGCGGCGTGCCGTCCGGATGCATCGGCAGGCCCACGACGAGCGCGTCCGGCCGCCATTCGGCCAGTAGGTCGCCGACCGCCTTGAAGCGGTGTTCGCGGTTCAGGTTCTGGATCACGACGAGCGCACGCGCCGAGCGCGTCAGCGCGTTGCCGATCGCGACGCCGATCCGTTTTTCGCCGTAGTCGAACGCCAGGAGCGTCGCATCGCGCGCGCCCGCGCCAGTCATGCGTGCCCTGCTTCGCCGGACAGCATCGACGAGCTCACGCCCAGCAGGCCGAGCGCGGCTTCGAAGCGCTCCTCGGCCGGCGTGTCGAACACGATGCGCGGATCGGCGGCGACGGTCAGCCAGCCGTTGCGGGAAATTTCTTCCTCGAGCTGGCCGGCGCCCCAGCCCGCATGGCCGAGCGTCAGCAGGAAGCGTTTCGGGCCGGTGCCCGTCGCGACCGCCTCGAGCACGTCCTTCGACGTCGTCATCTCGAGCCCGCCGTCGACGGACATCGACGAGTTGTAGCTCGCGCCCTCGACCGGCTCGTGCAGCACGAAGCCGCGCTCGGTCTGGACCGGGCCGCCGAAGTACACGGGAATGTGCAGCAACGGCTCGATGTCGAGCTTCAGGTCGATGCGGTTGAACAGCGACTCGAGGTCGATGTCGGTGGGACGATTGATGACGAGGCCGAGCGCACCGCGCTCGCTGTGATCGCAAAGATAGACCACCGTCCCCGAGAACGTCGGATCGGCCATGTTCGGCATGGCGATCAGGAACTGGTTGGTGAGATTGATGCGATCGGAAGGCTTTGACATGGTTTGAATTTTAGCAAAGACGCCGCGACCTGACCGGGCCGCGATAAACAAGCAACGCCGCGCCGCGCTGGCAACGGCGCGCGCGCGGATCACACGGCACTCTAACACGCGCGCGGGCGCTGTCGGCAGCGTGTTGCAGGCCCGCCCGGCGAGGCCCGCCGTCGCGTGTCCGTCCCCTTGTTCGTCAGCTCCGGCCGAGCGCCGCGCCGAGCGCTTCGGACGCCGCCGTGAGGTCCGGCGGCGCGACGCCGGCCGCGATCTTCAGGAGCGCCGCGCGCAGCATGTCGGACGCATGGCGGTGCGCATCGAGGCCGCCGTCGGCGAGCGGCACGCCGTGCGCCGCACGGCGCCACGCCAGGCCGAGCGTATCGGCCAGCAGCGCCGCGTGGCCGAGCCCGAGCGCGCACGCGGCCGTGCCGACCCGGTAGGCGGCGCCGGACGCGTGCCATGCGGCGCCGGCGTCGGCCGTGGCCGGATTGGCCGCCAGATCGGCCATCGACGCATCGGCGGTCTGCAGGAAATCCTCGTAGGCATGCGCATTGACGGTCACGACGCCGAGCGCACGAGTGGGGGCGGCTGTGACCGCATCGTGCTCGGCCCGCGCGGCATCGGCCTCCCACAGTGCCTCGGATGCGGGCGTGCCGGCGACGTGCCAGTCGACCGTCAACCCGTAGTCGTGCAGCACGTCGACGAGCGCGACGTCCTCGGCCGCGGCGCCGAACAGCGCGAAATCGCGCCATAGCAGCGCCACCGTCTCGCGCACCAGGTCGGGCGGCGCGCTGCGCCGGCCCTGCGCGTGTTCGCCGAGCAGCAGGTTGGTCCGCGCGAGAAAGCGCTTGAGCTCGGGCGCGCCGCTTGCCCGCAGCGCGCGCGCGCACGCGGCCGCGAGCCGCCAGAAATCGTACGGTGCGTCGTCGGTGAGCGCGGCGAACATCGCGTCGAGTTCGTCGAGCGCCGCGCCCGGCGCACCGTGTTCGGCACGCAGCACGCCGAGCAGCGCCTGCTCGTAGCGGGCGCGAATCCGGGGTGCGACGGTATCGGGCAGCGCGCGCAGCGTGGCGGGCGGCACCGCGCGGCCGACGAGCGCCAGCGCATCGAGCGGCACGCTCGCGCGCAGGTCGGCGGCGCTTTGCGCGCGCAACGCCCGGAAATGCTCGAAGAGAACGGGCGAGCACGCAAGCTCGCGCAGATTGTGGCGCCCGACGGCCGCACGAAAATCCCGCAGCGCCGCACGCCAGCCGGCCGACGTCGGCTCGGTGGCAACGAGCGGCACGGCGGCCGATAGTTGCCCGGCGAAGCGCGCGGCCGGCAGCCAGCCGGCTTCCGCCAGCACGGCCGCGGCAGCGGCAAGCGGCGCCACGGCGTCGTCGCGCCGCTCGAACGCGTCGGCGGCCGCCGCCAGCCACGCATCGGCCGCGCGCACGGCGCCGCCGCGCGGGTTGGGCAATGCGTCAGGGTGGGGAACGTTCGCCGGATCGGACGTCATGGGCACGCGCGCCTGTCATCGTCAAGTCGCTCGCGCGTGCCGCGGCGCGAGCGCCGGGCCGGTGCGAGGCCTGAGCGGAGTGCTCGTGGGCCAGCGGTCCGGTCAGATCTGGACCATCTCGAAGTCTTCCTTGCGGGCGCCGCATTCAGGGCACGTCCAGTTGATCGGGACGTCTTCCCAGCGCGTGCCCGGGGCAATGCCCTCTTCCGGCAGCCCGGCTTCTTCGTCGTAAATCCAGCCACAAATCAGGCACATCCAGCTCTTGTATTCCATCTTAAGCCGCGTCGGGGAAAAGTCGGTAAATTCGGGAGCCATGATGGTACCGTGTCGGGGCCGGACTGCCTAGCAATCGCGCTGGAGGACGGCAACTACGTTGCGCCGCGCTAAAAAATCCGTCGTACCGGCCGGATTCCACCGCATAATGGCTAAAAAGTGCGGCCTGCCGGGCAACACGGGGCCGAACAAAGCCCATCCGCCTCGCCGTCCGCACGTCCGTCGCTTGTCCGTTTTTCTCTTGCCCCATTTTTACATGTCCAGCAACGCCCCTCCGATCGTCCTCACCTTCGGCCTGTCCGATCCCACCGGCGGCTCCGGCCTCCAAGCCGATCTGATGACCCTGGCGAGCATGGGCTGTCACGGCGTGTCCGTCCTGACCGGCTATACCGTGCGCGACTCGGCCGCCTGCGACGAGGTGACCGGCCTCGACCCCGACGTCGTCGCCGCGCAGGCGCGCATGCTGCTCGAAGACATGCCGGTTGCCGCGTTCAAGATCGGCGCGGCCACGCGCGCGGAAGTCGTCAGCGCGATCGCCGAAGTCGTCGCCGACTACGACGGTGTGCCGCTCGTGCTCGCGCCCGATTTCACGCTCGACGACGAACACGTGCTCGCGGCCGACGACCTGCGCGAATCGATTGCCGATCTGCTGGCGCCGCAAACCACGCTGCTGGTCGCCGACCACGCGACGCTGATCGCGCTCGCGCAGCCGGATGGCGATGCCGAGGCGCCGAATCTCGACGCGGCCGTGTCGCACCTGCTGTCGCAGGGCTGCGAATACATCCTGTCGTCGGAAACGGGTTCGCACCGGCTCGTCAATACGCTGTACGGCGAGGAAGGCCAGCTTCGTGAAGACATGTGGGATCGCTCGCCGCACCGGCTGATGGGCATCACCGATACGCTCGGCGCGGCCATCGCGGCGCTGCTCGCGAACGGCCAGGAGCCGCCCGAAGCGGTGCGCGAGGCGCAGGAATATCTGTACCAGGCCGTGCGCGACGCGTTCCGGCCCGGCATGGGTGCGTACCTGCCCGACCGGTTCTTCTGGGCGCGCAGCAACGACGAGTCGGACACGCCGCCGGCAGTGAAGGCCGATTCGGCGCCGAGGACGTCGCATCGGCATTGAGCGGCGACGCGGCCAGCCGATCCCGCCGCCGCGAACGGCGCGCCGAATTCCACGTGCAAATAAAAAAAGACCCGCATCGCTGCGGGTCTTTTCTTTTGGCTGGAACACGCATCGCTGCGCGCTCCGGACATCGTCGACCGAAGTCGATTACATGTCCATGCCCATGCCGCCCATGCCGCCCGGCATGCCGCCCGGCATCGGTGCGTCTTCCTTCGGCAGTTCCGCGACAGCAGCGTCCGTCGTCAGCAGCAGGCCTGCAACCGAAGCTGCGTTCTGCAGCGCGGTGCGCGTGACCTTGGTCGGGTCGACGACGCCGGCTTCAACCATGTCGACGTACTCGCCCGTTGCTGCGTTGTAGCCGTAGTTGCCCTTGCCTGCAGCAACTGCCGCCACCACGACGCTGGCTTCTTCGCCACCGTTCGTGACGATCTGGCGCAGCGGCTCTTCCATCGCGCGCAGCACGATCTTGATGCCCGCGTTCTGGTCGGCGTTCGCGCCGGTCAGGCCTGCGATCGCGGTGCGTGCGCGGATCAGCGCAACGCCGCCGCCTGCCACGATGCCTTCTTCCACAGCTGCGCGGGTAGCGTGCAGTGCGTCTTCGACACGTGCCTTCTTTTCCTTCATTTCGACTTCGGTCGCAGCACCAACCTTGATCACTGCCACGCCGCCTGCCAGCTTGGCCACGCGCTCTTGCAGCTTTTCACGGTCGTAGTCCGACGTCGCTTCTTCGATCTGCGCGCGCACTTGCTTCACGCGTGCTTCGATGCTTGCAGCTTCGCCTGCGCCGTCGATGATCGTCGTGTTTTCCTTGCCCACTTCGATGCGCTTCGCCTGGCCCAGTTCTGCCAGCGTTGCCTTCTCGAGCGTCAGGCCGGTTTCTTCCGCGATGACTTGACCGCCGGTCAGGATCGCGATGTCTTCCAGCATCGCCTTGCGACGATCGCCGAAGCCCGGCGCCTTGACCGCAACCGTCTTCAGGATGCCGCGGATGTTGTTGACGACCAGCGTGGCCAGTGCCTCGCCTTCGACGTCTTCTGCGATGATCAGCAGCGGACGGCCAGCCTTCGCGACTTGCTCGAGCACCGGCAGCAGATCACGGATGTTCGACACCTTCTTGTCGTGCAGCAGCACGAACGGGTTGTCGAGGACGGCGACTTGCTTGTCCGGGTTGTTGATGAAGTACGGCGACAGGTAGCCGCGGTCGAACTGCATGCCTTCGACGACGTCCAGCTCGTCGGCGAGCGACTTGCCGTCTTCGACGGTGATGACGCCTTCCTTGCCGACCTTGTCCATCGCTTCAGCGATGCGATCGCCGATCGACGAATCGCTGTTCGCCGAGATCGAGCCGACCTGGGCGATTTCCTTGTTGGTCGTGCACGGCTTGCTGATCTTCTTCAGCTCTTCGACAGCCGCCGCGACTGCCTTGTCGATGCCGCGCTTCAGGTCCATCGGGTTCATGCCCGATGCGACGTACTTCATGCCTTCGCGGACGATCGATTGCGCGAGGACGGTTGCCGTCGTCGTGCCGTCGCCTGCGTTGTCGCTGGTCTTGGAAGCGACTTCCTTGACCATCTGCGCGCCCATGTTCTGGAGCTTGTCCTTCAGCTCGATTTCCTTCGCGACCGACACACCGTCCTTGGTGACCGTCGGGCCGCCGAAGCTGCGCTCGAGCACGACGTTGCGGCCCTTCGGACCCAGCGTGACCTTGACTGCGTTGGCGAGAATGTTCACGCCTTCGACCATCTTCGAACGGGCGGAATCGCCGAATACGACGTCTTTAGCTGCCATCTTCTAACTCCTTGAATTCTTGGGAATATGTACCGTCGGAGGACGCTTACTTGGCGTTGACCACGGCCATGATGTCTTCTTCGCGCATGACCAGCAGTTCGTTGCCGTCGACCTTCACGGTCTGGCCTGCGTACTTGCCGAACAGAACACGATCGCCGACCTTCACGTCGAGCGCGATCGGGGCGCCCTTGTCGTCGCGCTTGCCCGGGCCGACGGCCAGGACTTCGCCCTGATCCGGCTTTTCAGCAGCGGCGTCGGGGATCACGATGCCCGAGGCGGTCTTGGTTTCCTGATCCAGGCGCTTGACGATCACGCGATCGTGCAAAGGACGAAGGTTCATATTCACTCCTCTCTTGACTGAGATTGAAGAACGCTTAGGGAACTGCCCGGCTCATCGCCCGGCAGAGAATTGTTAGCACTCTCGTGCAGCGAGTGCTAATTATATGGACGGGTTTTGACAAATTCAAGAAGGGAAACCGGAGGAATTTTCGAGGCGGCGACGCGGCGGGAAAACGACTGAAAACAACAAAAAACCCTTTCAAAACAAAGCCATGACGATCGAAACCGACCCGACGGGCGGGCCGGCGAGGCCCGCGAATTCCATCCAGCCCCGTTTGGACACCGGGTAAGCCCGGAGTTCCCGAGGCCGCCGACATCGCATCGAAAAAAACGTGCGGGCGCCAATTTCATCCGCCGCGGCACGTTCGTTCGCCGGCGTCGCCGGGCCGATCCTCACGCGTCGGCGCAATCCGCGCCCGACAGCGGCCGGAAGGTCCGGCCGTCCGTTTCGACGGTCGCGCCCAGCCGCCGCGCGAGCCCCTTCGCGCCTTCGCGCATCACGACGTCGTGATTCCACCGGAACAGCGGTCGCGCGAGCGGCTCGAGCCAGTTCATCCAGCGCAGGTGCGTACGGATGTGCCAGTCGTAGCGCACGACGGTGCGCGCGCCGTCGGCGGCGAACGACCAGCGGCCGTCGCCCTCGATCGCGCCGCTCGCATGGCCTTCCAGTGCATGCGGCCGCTCGACGCGACGCACGCGCATGTCGAAGGTCAGCCGGTACGGCAGCGCGCCCTTCCACGTATACCGGTGCAGCGCGCCGACGCCGCGCGCGTCGCCCGGTTCGAGCTCGACGGTGCGCACGGCACCCTTCCACCAGTCGGGCCAGCGGTCGACCTGGTAGATCGCGTCCCAGACCGCCGCGAGCGGCGCGGCCACCCGCCAGGTCGTCGAGAACCGGTACTCCGCCATGCAGCCTCCAGCATTGCGCGTCAGGAACGCGGATCGGCGCGCCGTCAGGGCGCGAAGAAACGCTCGGGAAACGCGACGTCGATCTCCACGTCGTCGAGCGTCACGGTTTCGAGCGGCACATCGTCGTCGCCGGCGTAGCTGACCACCTTCAGCGGAAAACCGTCGTCGATGTCGAGCCATAACCGATAGCGATGCACGCCGTCGATCGCATGCGCGGGCGCGCCCGTGACCAGCACGCGCAGCGCGCGCCGGCCGCCGATGGTTTCCTCGCCTTCGGTCACCGTCGCGCCGCCCTGCTGCAGCGCATGCACGCTGCGCAGCAGTTCGCCGACGTCCGAACGGTCGACCCGGTGGCCGCTGCGGTCGCGCACGAGCGGATTGGACGGCGACAGCGTCAGCGCGGGCGGCGCATGCGTGCCGAACGGGCGCAGCCGCACCTTGCCGTCGCCGGGATCGTACGCGAGCACCGCGCCGCGATGCGGCGACACGAAATCCATCCGGACAAAGCCCGGTTTCAGGTACGCGTAACGGATTTCGGTGTGCTCGCCGTCGCGCGCCGACGAGCGGATCGTCGCGCGGTACGAGCGGACGTGGTCGAAATGCGCCTGCGCGACGGTCACGGGATCGGCGGTCATGCTCGCTCCTATCAGGCTCGCGGCCAGCAACGCGGCGATCACGGCGCCGCCTCGACGTCGAGCACGCCTTCCATCCCGCGCTCGCGATGGCTGCTGAAAAACAGCAGCCGGTGCGTGCAATAGTAGGCGAATCGACCCGGCTGCTGCGGCGTGAAACGGAACGTCCTCGGCGTCGTGCCGAGTTCGGTATGCACTGCGATGCCCGCCTGCGGCGGCGCGTCGATCTCGAAGCTGTGCGGCACCACGCCGGGCTCGGCCGACACCGTCAGCTCCACCGGCAGGTTCGCGCGGACGATCACGTGATTCGGCCGGAAAAAATAGCTGCCGCCGACGATCGTCACACGCTGTACGCCGTCGGCATCGACCGGCACGCGCACGGGCGCATTTCCCCGCGCTCGCGCAAGCATCGTGCCCGCGAGGCACGCCGCCAGCACGAGCTCCTTCATCATCGTCGTCTTCATCGCCTGCTCCCCGCGGGCGCCGCGCGTCATCCCTTCCACGCATCGGCCGGCCCGCCCAGCGCTGCGCATGCGTCGATCGCCAGTTCGCGCAGACGCCGTTCGTCGCCACGGCCGGACAGCGCATAACCCATGCCGCGATCCGACCAGAAATACGTGTAGCGGCCGTCCGCCGACAGCGCCTGCGGCGCGAGGCGCCGCGCATCGTATGCGGTCATGTACAGCGTCACGCGCGCGCCGTCCGCGCGCTGGTACATCAGCTGTGCGGCCGGCCCCGCGTCGCCGGGCAGCAACCGGCCGCCCAGCAGCGCGTAACCGTATTCGTCGAGCGACGGTGCGCGCACCGGCCGGCCGACGCGCGCCGACAGCCATGCGGCGAGACGCGTGGGATCGGCCGCACCGACTTCCACAGGATGCTCGCGATCGGCCGCGTACACCGCGTACGCGGCATCGGCGCGCGCGGCGAACGCCGGTTCGCGGCCGAATGCCGCCCAGCCCGCATGCAGCGCGACACCGATCAGCAGCCCGGCCGCCAGCCCCGCGCACGCGTGCGCGGCGGCGCGCCAGCGCGACGCGCGGCGCTGCACGAACAATGCGGGCGCGGCGCCCGGCAACGGAAACAACGCCTTCAGCGCATCGCGCTGCGCACGGTAATGCGCGAATCGTTCGGCTTCCTGCGGATCGGACTGCAGGCGCTCGAGCATCTCGCGCCGCTCGTGCCCGGACAGTTCGCCATCCAGCAACGCGGACAGCAGTTGCGCCGACGCGTCGTCGTCCTGCCGGTTCGAAGGCTTGCGCGGATCGTCCATCATGGCTTCCCGATCACCCGTAACGTGGCCGTGCCGTACGCCGCCGGCGCGTCGGTCAGCAACGCGCGCATCTGTGCGCGTGCCCGCGCGAGCCGCGACATCACCGTGCCCACCGGCACGCCGAGCACCTGCGCGGCATCGCGATAGCTCAGCTCCTCGAGCGCGACCAGCAGCAGCACCTCGCGCTGCTCGACCGGCAGCCGATACAGCGCGCGCTGCACGTCGCGCAGTTCCAGCCCGCCGACTTCGCCAACGGGCGCGGCCATCGTCTGCCACGGCGCCGTCGCGTCGTCCACGGCGATCTCGTGCCGCGCGCGCAACTGGTCGATGAAGCGGTGCCGCAGCAGCGTCAGCAGCCACGCGCGCAGGTTGCCGCCGTCGCGCGGCGGCCGGTTCAGCGCACGCTCGAGCGTGTCCTGCACGAGATCGTCGGCCCACGCGCGCTCGCCCGTCAGCGCACGCGCATAGCGCGTGAGATGCGGCAGCCACACCAGCAGGTCCGATTCATAGCTCATCGGGGCGCCTCGCGCGTCGCCGCGCGGTCACGGCCGCGCGACGTGCCACATGCCGCCAATCCCGTCGCCGCCGGCGTCGCCAGCCTTGCGGTCCATCTTCCAGCGATACAGCGGACGGCCGCGGTACGCCCATTGCTTTGTGCCGTCGACGCGAGCGACGACGCTCAGCGCACCCGACGGCTTGTCGTATGCGTCGGCGACCGCGGGCGGCCAGTTGGCCGCACACGCGCCGTCGCACATGCTCTTGCCCGGCGCATCGCGGTCGAACACGTACAGCGTCATGTGGGCTTCGTCGACGAGTTTCCCGTCGCCGGCCTGGGGCGGTTCCGCGGCCGACGGCCGCACGATCGCCGCCGTCAGCGCGGCAGCGAAGAGCATCCGTTTCATTCCCGTTCTCCTTGGCGTCGTGTCGCGACACGATGCGGCCAGACGGGACGATCGGCTTCGTCGCGATCATTATCCCGCCGGCCGGCGGTGCCGGAACTCGGTATGTAAACGGACGGCGACGGCCCGTTATTCCATGCGGCGCCGCGACCGGCAGCCGCGATCGTTCATGCGACGAAAGAACGCGGGAAGCCCGAAATGACAACGCGGCATGACATCGCTGTCATGCCGCGTTGGGCGACCGGTACTGCATCGCCGGTATTGCACGGCCCGTATTGAGCGGCCGTCTCGCCCGACGGCCGATGCGGCGCCGTCGGGCGGTTTCGGCCGGTTACCTCGGCAATGCGCCGGTCAGCGACTGGAGCAGCGTCGTCACCGGTGCGAGCGGGTTGTTCGGCGAGCTGTTGCCCGAATGCGGCGTCACCGACAGACTCGGCGCGGAACCGAGCGCCGTACCCACCGACGTGCCGACCGCATTGACGACCGTCGCGGTCGAATTGGCCCCCACCGTCAGCAGCGAACCGACCGCGCCGGCCGTGCCGCCGGCCGCGTTCGCGCCCGAGCCGAGCAGGCTGCCGCCTGCCGCTGCCGTCGAACCGGCCGCACCCGACAGCGCGCCGGCCGCCTGGCCGAGCGCCGCGGGGCCGGACGCGAGTGCGCCCGTCACCGAACCGAGCGCACCAGTCAGGGCGCCCGCCGGGTTGCCGCCACCCGTCAGGCCGCTCACGAGGCTCGTGATCGGCGCGATCGGGTTGTTGCCGGCAGCGCCGGACAGCGTGCCGACCACCTGGTTCACGACGCCTTGCACCGGCGCGAGCGGGTTGGAGCCGCCGAGGTTGCCGAGGGCGCCCGTCACCGAGTTCAGCGCGCCCGTCAGTGCGCCGGCCGGATTGCCGCTGCCGAGCGTGCCCACGACCTGGTTCACGACACCTTGCACCGGCGCCAGCGGGTTCGTACCGCCCAGCGCGCCGAGCGCGCCCGCTGCCGAGCCGACCGCGTTGCCGAGTGCGCCGGTGGCCGTCCCGACCGCGTTGCTCAGCGTGCCGGCCGGATTGCTGCCGCCGAGTGTGCCGACGACCTGGTTCACGACGCCTTGCACCGGCGCCAGCGGGTTCGCGCCGCCGAGGCTGCCGAGCGCGCCCGTCACCGAGCCGAGGGCGCCGGTCAGCGCGCCGGCCGGGTTGCCGCCCGGCAATGCGTTCTGCAGACCGTTGACGAGGTTCGTGATCGGCGTGATCGGGCTGCCGCCGCCTGCACCCGACAGCGTGCCGACGACCTGGTTCACGACGCCCTGCACCGGCGCCAGCGGGTTCGCACCGCTGAGCGCGCCCGTCACGGAGTTCAGCGCGTTCGTCAGCGCACCGGCAGGATCGCCACTGCCGAGCGTGCCGGCGAGTTGCGTGACGGCGCCTTGCACCGGCGCGAGCGGGCTCCCTGCGCCGCCGACGTTGCCGAGCGTGCCGGTGATCGTGTTGACCGCGTTGCTCAATGCGCCGGCCGGGTTGCCGCTGCCTAGCGTGCCGGTGACCTGGTTCACGACGTTCTGGATCGGGGTGATCGGGTTCGCGCCGCCGCCGAGGTTGCCCAGTGTGCCGGTTACGGTGCCGAGGGCGCCGGTCAGCGCGCCGGCGGGATTGCCGCCGCCAACGCCGCCCAGTGCACCGGTTACCGTACCCAGGGCGCCGGTCAACGCGCCTGCAGGATTGCCGCCGCCAACGCCGCCCAGTGCACCGGTTACCGTGCCCAGGGCGCCCGTCAATGCGCTGGCCGGATTGCCGCCGCCAACGCCGCCCAGTGCGCCCGTCACCGTGCCCAGGGCACCGGTCAACGCGCCGGCCGGGTTGCCGCCGCCAGCGCCGCCCAGTGCGCCCGTCACCGTGCCCAGGGCGCCGGTCAATGCGCCGGCCGGGTTGCCGCCGCCGATGCCGCCGAGTGCGCCCGTCACCGTACCCACGGCACCGCTGAGCGCGCCTGTCGGGTTACCGCCACCGAGCGCGCCCGTTACCTGATTCACCACGCCCTGCACCGGCGCCAGCGGATTCGCGCCACCGCCGACACCGCCCAGCGCACCCGTTGCCGTGCCGAGCGCGTTGCTCAGCGTGCCGGTTGCCGTGTTCAGCGCGCCGGTCAGTGCGCCGGCCGGGTTGCCGCCACCGATGCCGCCGAGTGCGCCCGTCACCGTACCCACGGCACCGCTCAGCGCGCCTGCCGGGTTACCGCCACCGAGCGCGCCCGTCACCTGATTCACCACGCCCTGCACCGGCGCCAGCGGATTCGTGCCGCCGCCGACATTACCCAGTGCCCCCGTCACCGCCCCCACGGCGCCCGACAGCACTTGCCCCGGCTCGCCGAGCGACGTCTGGATCGCGCCCGACCCACCCGCCGTCACGGTGACCGAACCCAGCGGCGACGTCCCCGTCGCGCCCAACCCGACCGACACGCTGTTCGTCGGCGGATTGACGATCACTTGCGGGATCGGCAGCGCATCGAGCGCCGCGGCCATCGCGGACCCCGAAGCCAGCACCCCGAACACCGTCGCGACCGACAGCGCCACACCCGTCAATTTAAAATTCTGTCCCATCGTTATTTTCCCCATCTCGGTTGGCACTACGTTGACAAAGCATGGGGACGGATTGCACGAAGCGTGCCAATACAAAAACCGGATCGATTCGTCTGCTTATTGGCCGGCAATAACGCTTTTTTAATTGATTTCTGACGAATTCACGCGTCGCGACGCCACAATAGTCTGATGAAAAGCGCGATCGGAGCGAGGATGTAACGTAACGTTTGCGAGCCTCGTGGTGACGTGTACCGGTACATTCCGCCAAGGCCGGAACACGCGGCGGCGATGCAGCCCTATTCCGTTACGACGGGCCGCCCATTACGCATTTCGGCAATATGAAAATGCATTGACCAATCGCGAATTTGCTTATTTTCTTTTGTCGCGAAATTTTCTTTCTTGTCGATTACGCAGATCATTTCCAATTGCGCGGATTTCGACGAGCCGGACAGCAGAACGAAAAACTGTGAAGCAAGCGCACGGCCGCCGGCGTGTGCCGACGACCGAAACCGCATCCGCGCGCCGCAGGTTCAGCCGAACCGGGCGGGCCGATACGGATGAGGATCGATATAGGTCGGCGCGCCCGTCATCATCTCGGCGAGCAGGCGGCCGGTCGCGGGCCCCAGCGTGAGCCCGTGATGGCAATGGCCGAACGCGAACCACAAATGACGGTGGCGCGGCGCCGGCCCGATCACCGGACGCATGTCGGGCGTGCATGGCCGCATCCCGAGCCACGGTTGCGGATCGAGCCGCTCGCCGATGCCGAACGCGTCGCGCGCCAGCGGTTCGGCGCGCGCGAGTTGCACGCCGGTCGGCGGCGCATCGCGCGGCGCGATCTCGACGCCCGTCGTGAGCCGCAGGCGGCCACCCTCCATCGGCGCGACGACGAAACCGGCCTCGGTGTCGCACACGGGCACGTTCAACGGCGTGCGCGTTGGCCGGTAATGCATGTGATAGCCGCGCTTCGCGCGCAGCGGAATCCGGTAGCCGAGCGGCGCGAACACATGATCGGACCACGGCCCGAGCGCGACCACGGCCGAGCGTGCCGAGATCGGCCCGTGTTCGGACCGGACCTGCCAGCCGCCATCCACCTGCACGAGCGTCGTCGCGTCGCCGCGCACGAACGTGCCGCCGTCGCGCACGAACAGCCGCGCATACGCCTTGGTCAGCCCGCCCGGGCTCGATACGGTCTTCGGATCCTGCCAGTGGAATGCGCCGCAGAATGCGTCGCCGATACCCGGCTCGCGCGCCCGCAGCGCATGCGCATCGAGCACGGTCATCCGCAGCCCGTGCGCGGCCGCCACGCGCTGCTGCGCGCGCGCTTGCTCGTCGAACAGCGCGGGCGAACGGAACGCCTCGATCCACCCGCCGTCGTGCACGAGCGGCTGCGCGTCGGTACGCGCGAGGAGCGCATCGTGCTCGACGACGCTCGCCGCGACGAGCGGCAGCAGGTCGCTCGCGGCGGCCGCGAGCCGCCGCGGCGACGATTCGCGCCAGAAGCAGGCGAGCCAGCCCGCGTACGCGGGCAGTGCGCGGTAGTCCCAATAGAGATCGACCGAGCGGTTGCGCGCATAGCGCAGCAGCGTGCCGAGCTGGCGCGGAAACGCATACGGCACGACCGACGAGCGCTCGATCAGCCCCGCATTGCCGTGGCTGGTTTCCTCGCCGGGCGCGCGCCGGTCGACGAGCGCGACGCGCAGCCCGCGATCCTGCAGATGCAGCGCCGACGACACGCCGACGATGCCGGCCCCCAGAACGATGACGTCGAAATCCATGGTTCCCCGCACTGCGTCGAGATGGGATGCGCGTTGCGCCGGCCCCGCGGCCGGCGCGCGGCGGCGCTTACTTCGCGATGATGTCGCGCTTGAAGTACTTCTGCGACAGCGCGCTCAGCGTGCCGTCCTTTTTCAGCGCATCGAGCGCGCCGACGATCTTCGCCTGCAGCGCCTTGTCGTTCTTGCGCATCCCGAAGCCCGTGCCTTCGCCGAGCGTCGCCGGATCCTTCAGCGGCTCGCCGACGATCTGGTAGTCGCGGCCGGCCGGCTTGTCGAGGAACCCGTCCTGCGCGGTCTGCGCTTCCTGCACGGCCGCGTCGAGACGCCCCGCGACGAGATCGGCGTAGATCTGGTCCTGCTCCTGGTAGGACACGACGGCCACGCCCGCATTGGCCCAGTGCGCCTTCAGAAAATCCTCCTGCGACGAGCCCTGCAGCACGCCGACGTGCTTGCCGCGCAGGCTCGCGACGTCGGGCTTCAACGGCGCACCGCGCTTCGCGACCATCACGATCGGCACCACGTAGATCGCCGGCGTGAAATCGATGCTTTGCTTGCGCTTCGCGGTGATGTTCATCGCCGAGTTGATCGCGTCGAACTTGCGCGCCTGCAGCGCCGGGATCAGCCCGTCGAACGCATTCTCGACCCACACGCACTTCATGTTCAGCTTCGCGCACACCGCGTTGCCGACGTCGACGTCGAACCCCTGCAACTGACCGGCCGGCGTCTTGCTCTCGAACGGCGGATAGGCGGCTTCGATCCCGAAGCGCAACGTGGTTTGTTCCGCATGGGCCGTGACGGCCGCGCACGCGAGCGCCGCAGCGGCGCAGAGGGAAAGCTTCCAGTTCATGACGGTCTTCCGTTCCGGATTGAGGCGATGAAGATCGGTCGCCCGACGCCCTCGGTGGGCGGCGGGTCGGCATTCGAGTGCAGGCCGCCGCCGCATGGCGACGTGGCAGGTCCTGCATGCGAAATATAGACTCAAAGTCTACTATGGACTATAGGGGATACGAGGATGCGGCTTCGGTCCTCCATATCGAAATTTCTTTCTACCGCCAGAAACACCGTTGATTTCATGGCATTTTTCGTGACACCAACTCCGACACAGCATCTCGAAAATAAAAACTCTCACGATTTTGTTTGTCTATATTAGACTTTTCGTCCATCACAAATCCCGCAGAACACCGTCTTTCGAGACTTTCTGTCCAGCCCGAACCGGAGATGCCCCATGACGCGAACCGTCCCCACCCTGCCGCTGACCGTCGGCGAAGCCGCGGTGCGCGCGGCGCTGCCGTCGCTCGACGTGCTCGGCACGCTGCGCCGGATGTTCGCGTCGCTGGCCGCGGCGCGCGCGGTGCAGCCGCCGCAGACGCTCACGCTGTTTCCCGACCAGGCCGGCGACTTCATCACGTATCTCGGCGCGCTCGCCGACGAGCAGGTGTTCGGCGCGAAGCTGTCGCCGTATGTCGTGACAGGCGGCAAACCTGTCGTCACCGCATGGACCGCGCTGATGTCGATGCAAACCGGCCAGCCGCTGATGTGGTGCGACGCGGGGCTGCTGACCGTCGAACGCACGGCCGGTACGACGGCGCTTGCGGTCGACTGTCTCGCGCCGCGCGACGCGCGCCATCTGGCGATCGTCGGCGCGGGCGCGGTCGGCCTCGCGCACCTGCGGCACACGGCGGCGCTGCGCGACTGGGACACGATCCGCGTGTACTCGCCCGCGCTGGCCGGCGACGCGGCGCTGCAGGCGAGCCTGACCGCGCTCGACGCACGCGCACGCGCGGCGGCGAGCGTCGAGGCCTGCGTGCGCGACGCGGACGTGGTGATGCTGTGCACGTCGTCGGGCACGCCCGTGCTCGGCGACGGCATGCTCACGCGTCCCGCGCTCGTCACGTCGATCAGCACGAACGTCGCGCGCGCGCACGAAATCCCGCCCGCGTGGCTGCCTGACATGGACGTCTACTGCGACTACCGGCACACGACGCCCGCGAGCGCGGGCGAGATGCAGATCGCCGCGGCCGAGCACGGCTGGGATGCCGGCCGGATCGTCGGCGACCTGCCCGCGCTCGTCGCCGGCACCTGCGCGGCGCCGTCGCGCACGCGTCACGCGCTGTTCCGCTCGATCGGCCTGGGCCTCGAGGACATCGCGATCGCGCACGCGCTGTACACGCATCTGACGCTCGCATGAGCGGCGCGCGCACACGGGGCCGATACAATGGCGCAACCGCCGCGGCGGCCGCGCGCGAGCGCACGAGTATGCCGGCCGACGGTGGCCCGGCCCGCCGGCCCGACACGCTGCCCCGCTCCCGCCCACCCGAGATCGCGACACCGATGCGCAAGAAGAAATCTCCCGTCAAGGACCTGCTGCTCACCCGCTATGCGCCGATCGCCGACGGTATCGCCGCGCTGTTCTTCCCGTACGCGGAAGTCGTGATCCACGACCTGCACGACCAGACCGTGCTGTATCTCGCGAACAACCTGTCGAAGCGCGAGGTCGGCGACGATTCCGCGCTCGAGGAAATCGATCATTCGGCGCGCGAACGCGTGATCGGCCCGTACGAGAAGCTGAACTGGGACGGCCGGCGGATGCGCTGCGTGAGCAACGTGCTGTTCGACGACGAAGGCCGGCCGGCCGGGATGATGTGCATCAACTTCAACATCGCGGTGTTCGACGAGGTGCGCGCGACGCTCGACCTGTTCATCAAGGGCGCGGGCGTCGTCGCGCAGCCCGACGAACTGTTCCGCGACGACTGGCAGGAGCGCATCAACACGTTCCTGCACGGCTGGCTGCGCGAGCGGCAGGTCGGGCTGAACGGGCTCACGCGCGAGCACCGGCGCGAGCTCGTCGAGGCGCTGTACGCGGAAGGCGCGTTCCGCGGCAAGAGCGCGGCGAACTACGTCGCGAACGTGCTCGGGATGGGGCGCGCGACGGTCTACAAGCATCTGAAGCACCTGAAGGAAATGCAGGGCGACGCCTGAGCGGGATGCGGCGGGCGCGATGACGAGCAGGCTTCGCGCCATCGGCACCGGCCTTCCGGTTCCGCGTCCAAGCCTCGCGATGCGCGGGTGCAGCCCGGGTTCCGCGCGGGCCCGCCGCCGAAGCGCCGAAGCGCCGAAGCGCCGAAGCGCCGAAGCATAAAATGATATAGTCGCAGTTACATTTTTTTGCCGCCCCGAACCGCCCATGACGACCGCTCCCGCCCCGACTGCCCGCCCGACCCTGACCGTCGAAATCTGGTCCGATCTGATCTGCCCGTGGTGCTGGATCGGCAAGCGCCGCTTCGACGAGGCGCTGGCCGCGTTCGTGCACGCCGACCGCGTCGACGTCGTGCCGCGCGCGTACCGGCTGATGCCCGGCCAGCCCGTCGAGCCGGTCGAGGCGATGCTGGCAGGCAAATACCGGATGGCGCCCGCGCAGGTCGGCCAGATGCTGCGCCAGGTGACCGATGCGGCCGCGAGCGTCGGGCTGCGCTACGACCTGCCGGGCACGCTCGTCGGCGACACGCTCGACGGCCACCGGCTCGTGAAGCTCGCGCAGGCGTCGGGCCGCGCGCACGCGCTGACCGAGCGGCTCTATCGCGCGTATTTCTGCGAGCACGGCTCGCTGTTCGATCATGCCGCGCTGACCGAATTCGCGGTCGAAGCCGGGCTCGAGCGCCCGGCCGTCGAAGCGGTGCTGCGCAGCGACGCCTACCGCGACGAAGTCGAAGCCGACATCGCGCGCGCCGAACAGATCGGCGGACGCGGCGTGCCGCTGTTCGTGTTCGGCGGCCGTTACGCGGTGTCCGGCGCGCAGCCGGCCGACGCGTTCGCGCAGGCGCTCGACCAGGCATGGCGCGACGGCGTCGTCGAACTCGGCGGCAGCGACGCGGCCGCCTGCGGCCCCGACGGCTGCGAACTGCCGGCCCGGTCGTAACGTGCCTCGAATACCGCGTGCGCGTCCCGCCGGACGCGCCGCCACGACTACGCTTCGCTGCTGCCACAAACCGGCAGGAAGCCCGCGCCGATGACGTCTACAATGCCTCCTTTCAAATAACTGTCAGAGAGAAGGCTGAGCGCCCATGACCCACGGTATCCACGGCGAGAAGCGCTGGTACGCGCTGATCGTGCTCTGCCTCGGCGTGCTGATGATCGTGCTCGACAGCACGATCGTGAACGTTGCGTTGCCGTCGATCAGCACCGACCTCCACTTCACCGAAACGGCCCTCGTGTGGGTCGTCAACGCGTACCTGCTGACGTTCGGCGGCTGCCTGCTGCTCGGCGGCCGGCTCGGCGACCTGTACGGCCAGCGGCGCATGTTCCTCGCGGGCCTCGTCGTGTTCACGCTCGCGTCGCTCGCCTGCGGCCTCGCGCAATCGCAGGCGATGCTGATCGCCGCGCGCGCGGTGCAGGGGCTCGGCGGCGCGGTCGTGTCGGCCGTCTCGCTGTCGCTGATCATGAATCTCTTCACCGAGCCCGGCGAGCGCGCACGTGCGATGGGCGTCTACGGCTTCGTGTGCGCGGGCGGCGGCAGCATCGGCGTGCTGCTCGGCGGGCTGCTGACGAGCTCGCTGTCGTGGCACTGGATCTTCCTCGTCAACCTGCCGATCGGCGTCGCGGTCTATGCGATGTGCGTCGCGCTGCTGCCGCGCACGCGTGCGCCGGCCGGCACGGCCCGGCTCGACGTGGCCGGCGCGATCACGGTAACCGCGTCGCTGATGCTGGCCGTCTACGGGATCGTCGGCGGCAACGAGGCCGGCTGGCTGTCGACGCAGACCGTCGCGCTGATCGGCGCGGCCGTCGTGCTGCTCGCGCTGTTCATCGCGATCGAGTCGCGCGCCGCGCATCCGCTGATGCCGCTCACGCTGTTCGCCGCGCGCAACGTCGCGCTCGCGAACGCGATCGCCGTGCTGTGGGCGGCCGCGATGTTCGCGTGGTTCTTCCTGTCCGCGCTGTACATGCAGCGCGTGCTCGGCTACGGGCCGCTGCAGGTCGGCCTCGCGTTCCTGCCGGCGAACCTGATCATGGCCGCGTTCTCGCTCGGGCTGTCGGCGCGCATCGTGATGCGCTTCGGGATCCGCGGCCCGATCGCCGCCGGCCTGCTGATCGCGGCATGCGGCCTCGCGCTGTTCTCGCGCGCGCCGGTCGACGGCGGTTTCGTGTGGCACGTGCTGCCCGGGATGGCGCTGCTCGGCATCGGCGCCGGCGTCGCGTTCAATCCGGTGCTGCTCGCCGCGATGAACGACGTCGATCCGGCCGATTCCGGGCTCGCGTCGGGCATCGTCAACACCGCGTTCATGATGGGCGGCGCGCTCGGGCTCGCGGTCCTCGCGAGTCTCGCGGAGGCCCGCAGCGACGCGCTCGCGGCGGCGCAGGCGGCGCCGCTCGACGCGCTGAACGGCGGCTACCATGCGGCCTTCGCGTTCGGCGCGGCGTTTGCGGTCGTGGCCGCGCTGACCGGCTTCGCGCTGCGCATCCGGCCGCCGCGCGCGGTCGAAGGCGCCGGGCCCGCGATGCACTGACCGTCGACGGACGGGCCGGGAACCGGCATCGGATCGGGGCGCGCATCGTCGCGCCTTTTTCGTGCGCGCCGGCCACGCGGCGTACGCGCCCGGTTCGCCGCCGCTTTCGGGCCAGATCATCGTCGTCGGCCGCGCCCGCCCGAACGCGCGTTTCACCGTCCCGCCGGCCGCCTGCCGGGCGGGCCTTCGCGGCCGATTTTTAACGCAGTCGTCCATTGACGCGTCACTTTTGCGACAATGGCGGACTTTGACGCGCACGCCACGGGCCGCGCGCCGCCGCCGAACGCCGCATAACCGCCTGCTTCCGATGTCGCTTCCCCATATCGATCTGCTGTACTCGCTGTCCGGCCTGTTCGTCGGCATTCTCGTCGGCCTGACGGGCGTCGGCGGCGGTTCGTTGATGACGCCGATTCTCGTGCTGCTGTTCGGCGTCCACCCTGCGACGGCGGTCGGCACCGACCTGCTGTACGCGGCCGCGACCAAGGCCACCGGCACGCTCGTCCACGGCCTGAAAGGCTCGGTCGACTGGCGCATCACGGGCCGGCTCGCGGCGGGCAGCGTGCCGGCCGCGGCGCTCACGCTGTGGTGGCTGCACACGCACGGGATGAACACGCCGGGCACCGCGCGGATGATCCAGCTCGTGCTCGGCGTGGCGCTGCTGCTGACGTCGCTCGCGCTGATCTTCCGCCCTCAGCTCACTGCATTCGCCGCGCGCAACCCGCTCGCGCCGAGCCCCGCGCGCACGCTGTGGTCGACCGTGCTGACGGGCGCCGTGCTCGGCGTGCTCGTGTCGATGACGTCGGTCGGCGCCGGCGCGATCGGCGTGACCGTGCTCCTGCTGCTGTATCCGCTGCTCGCGACGACCCGCATCGTCGGTTCCGACATCGCGCACGCGGTGCCGCTCACGCTGGTCGCGGGGATGGGCCACTGGCTGCTCGGCTCGGTCGACTGGTCGATGCTGCTGTCGCTGCTGCTCGGTTCGCTGCCCGGCATCGTGATCGGCAGCCTGCTGTCGGCACGCGCGCCCGAGCGGCTGCTGCGCAACCTGCTCGCGTCGACCCTGGTCGCGGTCGGCGTGCGGCTCGTGCTCGCGTAAGCGGGCGCCGCTCCTGACGAACAACGCCGTCCCGGTGCTGCGTGCGCGCCCGCAGCTTCAGCACGCGTTGCAGCGCAGTACGGTTCGCGAGGATGCCGTCGTAGAAGTTGGCGAGATCGCCCTTCAGCGCGGTCCGCGACGCGTCGTTCAGGCAGATGATGTGGCCCGACGGGTCGTTCTCGATCGTCAGGTTCTGCGCGTTGAACGCAGTGCGACCGATTCCAGACGACGCGCAGAAAAAAGCCGGACGGCTGTCCGGCTTGCAGGAGGCGGCGCGACGGCCGCGGTCAGAGCGGCACGTCGATCGTGCCCACGCCGGTCGTGATCGCGTTCGCGCCTGGCGCGGCCGAGATCGGCGGCAGGTTCGCGCTCGACAGCGCGGGCGCGGCGCCCGGCGTGCCGCCGCGCGGTACCGTGCGCACCACCTGCGACGGCGGCAGCGGCGCGCCGTTCTTCAGATGCTTCCACATCAGGTTCAGCGCCTGCACGTTGTAGTAGTGAACCGGCACGAAACGCGTATCGAAGCCCGGAACCGACAGGAATGCGTCGAAGTGCTGGCCGTTCGTCACTTCGTAGAACACCAGCCGGCTGCGCCCGGCTTCGCTGATCCCGTTCTGCGCGACGTACGCGCGCGACGCGTGGTTCACCGGCACGAGCGCGTCACTGCGGCCCTGCACGATGATCGCCGGCTTGCCGTGCAGGTTCGCGTTCACGCGCACCGCGTCGACGTTCGCGGGCATCCCGAGCATTCCGTTCGTCCATAGCTGGCGCAGGCACAGCGCGCCCGCGAAGCTCGCATCGGGCGTCGCGAGCCGGTGGTCGACGCCCGCGCCGTCGTTGAACACGAGATTGATGCCGGCCGTCGGCGGCACGCCGTTGCCGGCGCCGAATACGGCCGGCATCGGCGATGCGGCGGGCGCCGCGACCGCGCCCGTCGCGTTCGTCGTCGCGAAGCTGAAGTTGCACAGGTTGTCGGTGACGCGCGAGCGCGTGTATGCGTTCGCATAGGTGACCGCGATCGCGGGAATCGCCTGCGAATCCCACATCGACGCCTGCAGCAGGTCCGAATCCGCCAGATAGCCGGCCGCATGGAGCTGCGCGAGCGCGTCGGCCGCCTGGCTCTGCGTGTCGGCGCCAGACACCAGCCCGGCCGCGGCGAGCGTCGCGCAGCGCTGCGTGCGGATCGACTGCGTGGTCGCGGCCGGCAGCGCGCTCAGGTACGGCGCGCCGGCGAGCGACGCCGATGCGGCCGCGCACGGCTCCAGCAGGTTCGCGAGCGTCGCGTAATCGGCCAGCGGCCGGCCGAACGACGGCACTGGCTGGCCGCCCGCGCGGACCACCGCGTTCGGCGCCATCCGCACGTTGATCTGCGGCTCGCCGACCACGACCGCGGTGATCCAGCCGCGGTTGTCCTGCTCGGCCGCCGCGAGCGACGCGCCGCCGCCGTTGCTGACCGACGCGGCGATCGTCGTGATGTCGCCCGCGCGATAGCGCACGCCGCGACGCGAGCCGTCGATCAGCGGCCCGAACTGCTCGTTGAGCGCCCAGTACGCGAATTCGACCGACTGCAGCGTCACGCGCCCCCAATCCTGCTCGGGATTCTGTTGCGAATGCGCGTGCTTGAACGCATAGCGGTTCGGGAAGCGGTTGTTGAACGCGGCGAGATCGCCGCTCGTCACGTTCGCGGTAAACAGGCTCGCAGTGCCGGCCAGCACCGCGTTGGCGAGCGTGCCGTCGATCAGCGTGACGGTGTCGGAGCCGAGCTCGTGCGCGCCGTTGCCGCCGCCCTTGTCGTTGTAGGCCACCGCGCAGCCGCGCTTGAGCGCCCACTCGCCGGCCGCGGAAATCGCGCCGTACACGCCGCGCGAGCCGGACGACGTCGCGGTGACGATGCACGGCTGCGCGGGATCGAAGCGGGCGGGCACCTGCACGAGCAGCGTGACGTTTTTGGTGCCGCTGCCGTCGTCGGCATACGCAAGGTATTCGGTGCCGGGAATCTTGCCTTCGCCGAGCGTATCGTTGCCGTCGAGGTCGACGTTCGGCCCCCAGAAGCGGCCGTAGCCGCCGTTCGCGCTCATGTCGACGAGCGCGCGGTAGTTCGACCAGATGGCGAGGCGCCGCAATTCGGCGCTCGTCGGCCGCGCCGGATTCGCGAAGCCGGGCGCGCTCGTTGCGGCGAGCCCCGTCTTGCCGAGGCCGGCCGTCAGCAGGTCGTCGCTCGCGCCGTCGTAGGCCGTCGTGCGCACGCTGCCGGACACGAAGCCGGGCAACCGGTTGCGCTCGGCCGACTCGTCGCCGTTGCAGGCGCCGAGCATCGCGACCGCGGCCAGCGCCGCTCCCCACACCACCCGCCTGCCCCACCCGAGCTTCGTCATCGCCGCCCCCTCGATATCGTTATCGGTCCGCTGCCGCGCCGCGCGCGGCTTTCGGCCTCTGAAGCGCAAACGGGCCCCGGCATGCCGGGGCCCGCTGGAAACGGGCGCACGCGGCGCTCGCGCGCCGCGGCCCGGCGTTACTGCTGCTGAACCGTCAGCTTGTTCGAGACCGACGTCACACCCTTCACGCTCTTGGCTGCCTCTTCCGCCTTGTCGATCTGTGCCTGGTCGGGCACCGTGCCCTCCAGCGAGATCGCGCCGCCCTTCGAACGCACGACGATGTTCGCCACGTCGATGCCGCCTGCCTTCGTAATGGCCTTGCGCACCGCGTAGCCGAGCTTGCGGTTCGCCTTCTTCGCGGTTTTCGCGGCGGCCTTCGGCGCGCTCGCTGCGGCCGCCGGCGCTTCCGTCGCCGCTGCGTCGCTCGACTGCGCATACACGCTGCCCGACAGACAGGCCGCCACGGCGGCGACACCCAACGCTCTCAACACGATCGACTTCATGCTATCTCCTTATCACTTCGGAACGGCCGTGCACAGTACGGCCGGATACCCCCAAAAACAGCCGGCCCGCGCGCGAACGGGCGGGACAGCCGGTGTTTTCCACGGCGATACGAGAGAGGCGGCACGGGCCGGCGGCCGGCGCACGCGAGAAGCGGGCCAGCCGGGCCGGACAGCCGCCGGCCGGACGCGCCCGGTCTCATGACGTGCCGGGTCGCGCGCGATTCGGGCGCGGCTGCGTCGCACAATGTAATCCAGCGCCCGCCGAAGCGCAAAGCTTTTGACGCGACGGCCGCCGCCGCTGTCGCCGGACAGCCGCGCGGGCCCGCCCGACTCGCGCATGCGCGGCGAAACCGGGTACCATCGCCGCGAGCATCCGTGTCGTCCGGTGACGACCGTCACCGATGCGTCACGCCAGCGTCATCCACCCACCCCATGAAGCCTGCCAGCCCTCGCCCGCCGCGCCGCATCCTCGCCCGCTTCGTCGCCGTCTCGTGGCGCGACCTCGCGCTGTCGATCGGCCCGACCGTGCTGCTCGCCGGCGCGGCCGTCTGGCTCGCGGTCAAGCTGATCCAGCCGGCGCCGCCGTCCACGCTCGTGATCTCGGCCGGGCCGCCCGGCAGCACGTACTGGAACGCCGCGCAGAAATACAAGACGATCCTCGCGAAAAACGGCGTCACGCTCGACGTCCAATCGTCCGAAGGTTCCGCGCAGAACCTCGCGCGGCTGTCGAACCCGAACGCGCCGGTCGACGTCGGTTTCGTGCAGAGCGGCATCGGCCCGAAGGAGCGCGACGAGCATCTCGTGTCGCTCGGCAGCATCGGCTACGTGCCGCTCGCGATCATGTACCGCGGCCTGATCGTCGCGCGGCTGTCCGATTTCAAGGGCAAGCGGCTCGCGCTCGGCGCGGAAGGCAGCGGCGCGCGCGAGTTGAGCCTCGCGCTGCTGAAGATGAACGGGATCGTGCCGGGCGGCTCGACCGAGCTGCTGCCGACCGCCGGCGAGGACGCCGCGACCGCGCTGCTCGACGGCAAGATCGACGCGGCCTTCCTGTCCGGCGACTCGACGCAGATCCCGGTGATGGCGAAGCTGTTCCGCGCGCCGGGCGTGCACGTGTATTCGTTCACGCAGGCCGAGGCGTATGCGCGGCGGTTTCCGTACCTGACCGCGATCACGCTGCCGATGGGCGTCTACGATCTCGGCCGCAACCTGCCGCCTGCCGACATCCACACCGTCGCGCCGACGATCGAACTCGTCGCGCGCGACTCGCTGCACCCCGCGCTGTCCGACCTGCTGATCGAGGCCGCGCGCGAAGTGCACGGGCACGCGACGATCCTGCAGCACGCAGGCGAATTCCCGTCGTCCGTCACGCGCGGCTTCCCGCTGTCCGACGACGCCGCCCGCTACTACAAGTCGGGCAAGAGCTTCCTGTACCGGCGGCTGCCGTTCTGGGTCGCGAGCCTCGTCGACCGGCTGCTGGTGGTGGTCGTGCCGCTGATCGTCGTGCTGATTCCGGGGCTGCGGCTCGTGCCGTCGCTGTACGGCTGGCGCGTGCGCTCGCGCATCTACCGCTGGTACGGCGCGCTGATCGCGCTCGAGCGCCGCGCGCTCGGCGAACACACGGCCGAGGAGCGCGTCCAGCTGCTCGACGAGCTCGACGACATCGAGGAAGCCGTGAACCGGATGAAGATGCCGCTCGCGTACGCCGGGCAGTTCTACGTGCTGCGCGAGCACATCGGCTTCGTGCGCGAACGGCTCACCGCGCAGGAGCCGGACACGCCGGCGGGCCCGCCCGCCGCCGGCAGCCCGCCGGCACGCACGGCAAGCGCGCCGCAGCCGGCCGGCGACGCCCCCCGGGCGACTCCCGGTTCCGCATGAGCGGACGATCCGCGATCATTGCTGCATGCGCGCGCCGCCGCGTAACATGGAGGCCGCCGTCAGGCGCCGCACGCCCCACCTTCTGGAGAACGACATGACAACCGGCCTCGATACCGCCCAACCCGCCTGGTTCTTCGACTTCGTGTCGCCGTTCTCGTATCTGCTGCTCGAGCAGCACGACAAATGGCCGGACGTGCCGTTCGACCCCGTGGCCGTGTCGCTCGCCGACCTGCAGCGCCACTGGGGCCAGCGTCCGAGCGCCGACGTGCCGGCCAAGCGCGTGTTCACGTACCGTCACGCGCTGTTTCGCGCGGAACAGCTCGGCATCCGCTTCAAGATGCCGCCCGCGCACCCGTTCGATTCGGACAAGGTGCTGCGCCTCGCGATCGCGCTGCGCGCCGATATCGCGACGGTGCTGGAAATGTTCCGCTTCATCTGGCGCGAAGGCAACGATCCGTCGACGCCGGAAGGCTTCGCGGCGCTGTGCGAACGCGTCGGCGTCGGCCACGGCGACGAGTTGATCGAATTCGAGGAAACCGCCGCGCAACTGACCCGCAACACGGCCGACGCGATCGCGCTCGGCGTGTTCGGCGTGCCGACCTTCTGGATGAATCAGCAACTGTTCTGGGGCGAGGACGCGCTGCCGATGGTGCTGTACTGCGCGCGCACGCCGAACTGGCTCGAATCGGGCGAGGTCAAGCGGATCAGCACGCTGCCGAAGGGCCGCGCGTGATGGCATGCGTGATGGCCGGTATCACGCACGGCAACGCGCGGCTGCGGTAAGGTAACGGGCTGTTTTCATATGAAAACGGCCCCTTGGCGTCCCCCGCATCCCCCACCAATGGAAGACGACGACCGTACCGCCTCGCTCGACATCTGGCTCGTGCGCGTGTTGCGCACGCTGCTGCTCGAGCGCAGCGTCACGCAGGCCGCGCTGCGGCTGAACCAGACCCAGCCCGCGATCAGCACCGCGCTGCGCAAGCTGCGCGAGACGCTGAACGATCCGATCCTCGTGCGCGGCAAATCCGGCATGGTGCCGACCGAATACGGCGCGTCGCTGCTCGAAGCCGCGTCGCGCGCGCTGCGCGAGGTCGATTTCATCGCGACGCCGCACGGCGAGTTCGATCCGTCGTCCGCGCGGCGCACGTTCCGCGTCGCCGCGCCCGACTACCTGAACGATTTCTTCATGCCGACGCTGATCGAGCGCTTTCGCGACGCGGCGCCGCATGCCCGTCTGGAAATCGATTCGCTGAACCCCGCGCTCGACCACGCGGCCGCGCTCGAGTCGGGCGCGCTCGATCTCGTGATCGGCAACTGGCCGAAGCCCGACCCGCAGTTCGCGCGCCAGGACCTGTTCTCCGACACGATCGTGTGCCTGATGCGCGTCGCGCATCCGCTCGCCCGCGAGCCGCTCACGCGCGAAGCGTATGCGTCGGCCGCGCACGTCGCGCCCACCCCGTACACCGGCGACAAGCGCAATGCGATCGAGATCGGCCTGGCACGCGCGCGCCTCGCGCGGCGCGTCGTGACGACGCTGCCGTACTTCGGGATCGTGCCGCAGGTGCTGCTGCAGTCGGACCTGATCTTCACGACGACGCGCCGCTTCGCGACGCACTATGCGCAACTGCTGCCGCTCGTCGTCGTCGCGCCGCCCGTGCCGTTCCCACGCATCAAGAGCTATCTGCTCACGCACCCGCAGCCCGACCGGCCAACCGACATCGCGTGGCTGTGCGCGCTGATGCAGAGCGTGTCCGACGAGCTGACGGTCGCCCGCACGCGCAAGCGCTGACGCGCGGCCGAAGCGCAGCGCGACGGGTCAGGCAGCGCGGCCGCTCAGGCCGTGCAGAAGGTTTCCTGCAGATGAGCCCAGCGTACGACGCCCGCCGCGTCGCGCGCGAACACGGCGGTCGCGCGGCGCGCGGGCAACTCGCCCGCCGCCGCGTGCTGCGCTTCGCGATAGGTGAGCACCGCGTGCGACGCGTCCGCCGCGAGCACGCGGATCTCCGACAGCGCGATGCGCAGCCCCGGCTTCGCGCCGGCCAGCTTCGCGAACAGCGCGCGCATGCCGTCGTGGTCGACCATGCGGCCGTCGGTCAGGATCATCGTGAAGTCGGCGGAAAACGCGGCGAGCAGCGCATCGAGCGCCGCCGGCGCGGTATCGACGCCGGACAGCCAGCGCTCGATGGCGACGAGGCTCGCATCGAGCGCGTCGAGATAGACGGAGTGATCGGACATGGGCGCGTGCACGGTGAAGTGAGCGCGGCCCGCTGCCGCGCGTTGCCGTGCAGTGTAGGCAAAAACGCGCGGCCGTGCGCCGGCCGCGCGGCATGCGCGCGTTACCGCGCGCAGGACACGTCGTCGCGTGCGCGCCCGGCCGCGGCTGCCTTCGCATCGGCCACCGGCATGCCCGAGCGGGCCTGCAGCAGCTCCGCGCAGACGGCCACCGCGATCGCGCCCGGCGCCTTGTCGACGATGCCGGCGACGCCGATCGGGCACACCATCTCGGCGAACCGCGCCGGATCGACGCCGCGCGCGGCGAGCCGGCGCTCGAACTTCACGCGCTTGGTGCGCGAGCCGATCATCCCGAAGTATGCGTAGTCGCGCCGCCGCATGATCCGCGCGGCGAGCGAGAAGTCGAGCGCGTGGTTGTGCGTCATCACGAGGAAATACGCGCCGGGCGGCGCCGCGTCGACGACGGCCTCCGGCGTGTCGGTCGGCTCCGGCTGCACGTTCGGCGGGCACTCGTCCGGGAACAGCTCGTCGCGCGTGTCGACCCACTGCACGACGCACGGCAATGCGCCGAGCAGCGTGACGAGCGCATGGCCGACGTGGCCCGCGCCGAACAGCACGACGTGCATCGGCGGCGGCGCACCGGTCGCGCGGTTGCGCTGGCCGGTGCCCGGCGCGAACGGCTGCAACGGCGAAGGCGCGCTGCCGCACGCGCCTTCGCACCCCGCGTCGGGCGCGGCACGCGGCGAACGAGCGGGGCCGTTCACGCCGGCCTCCGGCGGGTCGCCCGAACGAAGCCGATCGCCCCGTCGGAGCCGACGCACGAAACGAGCGGGCAGAGGCCGTTCACGTCAGCCTGCCCGCGCGGCGTTCGCCGCCCGCACCGCCTGCACCGCGCGCAGGATCGACTCGCCGGTGGCCGGCGCGTCGAGCGGCGGGTTCACGCGATAGTCGCCGACCGCGGCAATCGCATCGCGCACCGCGAAGAACACCGAGAACGGCAGCAGCAGCGGCGGTTCGCCGACGGCCTTCGAGCGGTGGATGCTGTCCTCGACGTTGCGGTTCTGGAACAGCCGCACGTTGAACTCGGGCGGCGTGTCGTTCACGGTCGGGATCTTGTAGGTGGACGGCGCGTGCGTCATCAGCTTGCCGCCCTTGTTCCACCACAGCTCCTCGGTCGTCAGCCAGCCCATCCCCTGGATGAACGCGCCTTCGACCTGGCCGATGTCGAGCGCCGGGTTCAACGACGCGCCCACGTCGTGCAGCGCATCGACGCGCAGCGTGCGCATCTCGCCCGTCAGCGTGTCGATCACGACTTCCGACACCGCCGCGCCGTACGCGTAGTAGTAGAACGGCCGGCCCTGCAGCTTCGATTGATCCCAGTGCAGCTTCGGCGTCGCGTAGAAGCCGTCGGACCACAGCTGCACGCGCGCGAGGTATGCCTTCGCGACCACTTCGCCGAACGGCACGCCATGACCGCCGACCCACACGACGTCGTTGCCGAACCTCACGTCGGCCGCCTCGACCTTGCCGTCGCCGAACTGCTTCGCCGCGAATGCCGCGAGCCGCTCGCGCAACTGGCGCGCCGCGTCCTGCGCGGCCTTGCCGTTCAGGTCCGAGCCCGTCGACGCGGCCGTCGCGGACGTGTTCGCGACCTTGCTCGTGTCGGTCGCCGTCACGCGGACTCGGCCGAAGCGGATGCCGAGCTCGTGCGCGACCACCTGCGCGACCTTCGTGTTGAGCCCCTGCCCCATCTCCGTGCCGCCGTGGTTCACGAGCACCGAGCCGTCGGTGTAGATGTGCACCAGCGCGCCGGCCTGGTTGAAGTGCGTGACGTTGAACGCGATGCCGAACTTCACCGGCGTGAGTGCGATACCCTTCTTCAGCACCGTGTTGCGTGCGTTGAATGCACGCACGCCCGCGCGCCGCGCGCGGTAGTCGCTCGTCGCCTCGAGTTCGCCGAGCAGCTCCTGCAGCACGTTGTCCTCGATCGTCTGCCCGTACGGCGTCACGTTGCGTTCGGTCTTGCCGTACAGGTTCGCGTAGCGCACGTCGAGCGGATCGCGGCCGAGCGAACGCGCGATGTCGTCGAGGATGTATTCGATCGCGAACGCGCCCTGCGGGCCGCCAAAGCCGCGGAACGCGGTGTTCGACTGCGTGTTGGTCCTGCCGCAGTAGCCGGCGATGTCGACGTCGCCGAGCCAGTACGCGTTGTCGAAATGGCACACCGCGCGCGTCATCACCGGGCCGGACAGGTCGGCCGAGAAGCCGCAGCGCGACGTCATGTCGAGCGCGACGCCGTCGATGCGGCCGTCGTCGTCGTAGCCGACGTCGAAGCGGTAATGGAAGTCGTGCCGCTTGCCGGTGATCATCATGTCGTCGTCGCGGTCCGGACGCAGCTTCACCGGGCACAGCAGCTTCCATGCGGCGAGCGCCGCGCAGCATGCGAACAGGCCCGACTGCGATTCCTTGCCGCCGAACCCGCCGCCCATCCGGCGGCATTCGACCAGCACGTTGTGCGACGCCACGCCGAGCACGTGCGCGACGAGGTGCTGCATCTCGCTCGGGTGCTGCGTCGAGCAGTACACGTGCATGCCGTCGTCGTCCTTCGGCACCGCGTATGCGATCTGTCCTTCGAGGTAGAACTGCTCCTGCCCGCCGAGCAGCATCTCGCCCGACTCGCGGTGCGGCGCGGCGGCGAGCCGCGCGGCCGCGTCGCCGCGCGCGAGCTTCAGCGGCGGGATCACGTAGGATTCGGCCGCGCGCGCTTCCTGCGCGGTCAGGATCGCGGGCAGCTCCTCGTACTCGACCTGCGCGCGGCGCGCGGCAAGCCGCGCGGTTTCATGCGACGTCGCGACGACGATGAACATCGGCTGGCCGACGAACTGCACGACGCCCTTCGCGAGCACCGGATCGTCGTGGATGATCGGGCCGCAATCGTTGACGCCCGGGATGTCGTCGGCCGTGAATACCGCGACCACGCCCGGCGTCGCACGCACCGCGTCGAAGTTCATCGACACGATCTTCGCGTGCGGCTTCGCCGACAACCCGAGCGCCGCGTGCAGCGTGCCCGCGACGACCGGAATGTCGTCGGTGTAGGTGGCGCGCCCGCTCACGTGCAGGTGGGCCGATTCGTGGGCGCGCGAGACGTGCACCTGCGCGGCGTCGGCCTGCGGGTCGAGGGTGCTCAGGAACGGTTCTGCTTGCTGGTTCATGTTCGGTGTTCTCCGTCGTCAGACGCGCGCCGCGTCGTCGGCCACTTCGGCGCCTGCTTCGGCGGCCACTTCGCGCACGTTCAGCGCCTGCGGCGGCAGCGGGTCGTGCGCACGCGTCTCCAGCCAGAAGCGATAGATCAGGTTCTTCGCGGTATCGAGGCGATACGCGCTCGTCGCGCGCATGTCGGACAGCGGCTGGTAGTCGCGCTCGAGCGCCTGCATCGCCGCCTGCGCGGTGGCTTCGTGCCACTGCGCGCCGTCGAGCACGGCTTCCGTGTGGGTTGCGCGCTTCGGCGTCGCGGCCATCCCGCCGAACGCGATGCGCGGCTCGCGGATCGTGTCGCCGTCCGCGATGAACGCGAACGCCGCGCACACGGCCGAGATGTCCGAGTCGAAGCGCTTCGACAGCTTGTACGTGCGGAACCGCAGCTTGTCGCGCGCGCCGGTGCGGGTCGGCACCTTCAGGCCGACGACGAATTCGTGCGGCGCCATGTCCTTTTGCTGGTAGCCCGTGTAGAGCGCCTCGAGCGGCAGCTCGCGCACCGTGTCGCCGCCGCGCAGCACGACGCGCGCGCCGAGCGCGATCAGGCCCGGCATCGAATCGCCGATCGGCGAGCCGTTCGCGACGTTGCCGCCCATCGTGCCCGCGTTGCGGATCGGCAGCGACGCGAAGCGCTTCCACATCTCGGTCAGCTCCGGATACGTGCCGGCCAGCGCCGCATAGGCCTTCTCGACCGTCACGCCCGCGCCGATCCCGATCCAGTCGTCGCCGTGAACGATCTGCTGCAGCTCGGCGATCTGGCCGACGTAGATCAGGTCATCGAGGCGGCGCATCTGCTTGGTCACCCACAGGCCGATGTCGGTGCTGCCGGCGAGAATGCGCGCATCGGGACGCTCGGCCTTCAGCGCGGCCAGCGCGTCGAGCGTGCGCGGCGCCGCGAAGCGCGCGCCGTCGATCGTCGTGTAGTCGAACGTGTCGTCGCGCCTGAGCGACGCGAGCGTGCGGGCCAGCGCGGCCGTGTCGACGGGCGCGGCGGGCGCCGGTGCGCCTTCGCCGGCCGCACCTTCGCCGGTCGCACCTTCGCCGGTCGCACCTACGCCGGCCGCACCTTCGCCGGCCGCGTCGAACATCCGCACCGCCGCATCGACGATCGGGCGATACCCGGTGCAGCGGCACAGGTTGCCGGTCAGCGCATCGGCGATCTCGGTGCGCGTCGGCACGTCCTTCGCCTTCGCGCATGCACTGCCGCAGCCTTCGTGGCCATGCTTCTCGTACAGCGCCCACATCGACATCACGAAGCCCGGCGTGCAGAACCCGCATTGCGAACCGTGGCAATCGACCATCGCCTGCTGCACCGGGTGCAGCGTGCCGTCCGGCCGGCGCAGGTCCTCGACCGTGAGCAGCGCCTTGCCGTCGAGCGTCGGCAGGAACTGGATGCATGCGTTGACGGCCTTGAACTCGACCGCGCCGGCGTCGGTCAGCTCGCCGACGACGACCGTGCACGCGCCGCAGTCGCCTTCCGCGCAGCCTTCCTTGGTGCCGGTGCAATGCGCATCCTCGCGCAGATATTGCAGCACGGTGCGGGTCACGTCCGCGCCGCTGACTTCGCGGATCGCGTGACGATGGTAGAAGCGAATCGGCTCACTCATGTCTCGGCGTTTCTTCAAATTGGGGGCAAGGCGGCCTGCGCGGAGCGCTCGACCGACGTTTTTCCGACAGTTTGCACGCTATCACCGTCAAATTCCGCAACCCATAGCCCATCACGCATGCGGCTCATATAACTGCCGCGATATGCGCGCACGGCCGGCCGATGCCCTTGCCGCGCGGGGCGCTTCGCCCGGTCCCGGCCGCCGACCATCGCCCTGTTCCTGAATAGGGGCGCGGTTAACTAAACGGTACCTGCGGGAAAACCGGTTCCATGGGAAAATCCCGATTCCCTTTCCCGCCGTTTTCCGTTCGTTTCGCCATTCGTTCCGACCCCATGTCATCCGATTCCGCCACACCGCCGCGCAGCGGGTTCGCGCTCACGCTGCAAATCGTGTCCGTCGTCTGCTTCACGTTCATCTGCTATCTGACCATCGGCCTGCCGCTCGCGGTGCTGCCGGGCTTCGTCCACGACGAGCTCGGCTTTTCCGCGATCGTCGCGGGCGGCGCGATCAGCGTCCAGTACTTCGCGACGCTCGCGTCGCGGCCGCTCGCCGGGCGCCTCGCCGATACGCTCGGGCCGAAGCAGACGGTGCTGCGCGGGCTGGTCGGCTGCGGCGTGTCGGGCGTGCTGCTGCTCGTCGCGCTGCTGCTCGCGCACTGGCCGGTCGCGAGCCTGGTGCTGCTGGTCGCGAGCCGGCTCGTGCTCGGCGTCGGCGAAAGCCTGTGCGGCACCGGCGCGATCCTGTGGGGCATCGGCCGGGTCGGCGTCGCGCACAACGCGAAGGTGATCTCATGGAACGGCATCGCGACCTACGGCGCGCTCGCGCTCGGCGCGCCGGTGGGCGTCGCGATCGCGCATACGCTGAATCCGGCGCTGATCGGCGTGATCGTGATCGCGCTCGCCGCGCTCGGCTTCTACCTCGCCCGCCTGATTGCGCCCGTGCCGCTCGTGCACGGCGAACGGATGTCGTATGCGAGCGTGTTCACGCGCGTGCTGCCGCACGGCCTCGGCCTCGCGCTCGGCTCGGCCGGCTTCGGCTCGATCGCGACCTTCGTCACGCTGTACTACGCGGCGCGCCACTGGCCGAACGCCGCACTGTCGCTCACCGTATTCGGCACGCTGTTCATCGGCGCGCGCCTGCTGTTCGCGAACACGATCAAGACGTACGGCGGCTTCCGCGTCGCGATCGTGTCGTTTGCGTTCGAATGCGCGGGCCTCGTGCTGCTGTGGCTCGCGCCGGTGCCGCACGTCGCGCTGGTCGGCGCGGCGCTGACGGGCTTCGGCTTCGCACTGATCTTCCCGGCGCTCGGCGTCGAGGCCGTCGCGCTCGTGCCGGCCGCGAGCCGCGGCGCGGCGCTGTCCGCGTATTCGGTGTTCCTCGACCTGTCGCTCGGCATCACCGGCCCGCTCGCCGGCTATGTCGCGGGCGCGTTCGGCTATCCGCAGGTGTTCCTGTTCGCGGCGGTGGCCGCCGCGGCAGGCGTCGCGCTGTCGATGATGCTGTACCAGCGGCAGGCGCGGGTGGCGGGGAGCGGTGCGGCGGCGTGAGAAGCGGGAGGCGCGTTGCCGCGCCCGCGACGCACATCAACGCAGTAGTACGTTGAAGTCCCGCAATACGCGGGCCGCATCGGGATGACGCCTGAACGGGACGGCGCGCCCGAGCGAGAGCTTCGGTTCGGCACGATCGAAGAGCACGAGCGCTTCCGACGTGTTGAGATGGCGCGACATGTACAAAAACCCGTCGACGCGGCGGGGATGCCGGTGGAGGGCAAGCGACCCCCGTTGCGGAACGTCGTACGGTGCGAGGGTCGACAACGCACCGTCACCCCCGAGATTTTTCAGCGGCGAGCCGTGCAGGACGGCGACGGTCAACGGCGCGCCGTCAAATGAAAGGACGTAGCGATCAAGCTCGGTCGTCACGAGTGGAAAGCCACCCAGCACCAGATCGGCGACTTCGTCATGCAGCACCGTTTCGGCGAACGCGCAATGCAGATCGAAACCGAAGTAGCTGGTGCCGTACCGCCGCCGTTTGCGCGGATCGTCGAAGCGGTTGCCGCCCGACTTGCCGAAATACGGCTCGCCCGTCGCGAATCGCGAGATGCGCACGAGCGCCGTCGGCGCCACCTCGCGCGTCACCAGTGTCGCGCTCGCGAAATGTTCCCCCGGCGCCGTCAGCAAACGGGCCGCCTAGCGCTCGGCGAACGCCGTGGCGGCGCGCTCGACTTCGTCCACCTTCCCGCGCGACAGCGCGACGAGCGGCGTAACGTTGCCCAGCGACGCCTTCGGCGTCGTGAAGAACTGCCATTTGCTCCATCCCGGCAAATCGCCCAGACATTGCGTCACCCTGCCCAACGTCTTGCGGTCGATATCTCCCGCCAGGTAGAAGCCCGGATAGTACTGTGCGGCGCCGACATCGACCGTGAAGATCCGGCCGGACGCCACGGCCTTGCTGAGCGCCTGCCGCGTCATGCCGAGGCCGGCCCATGTCTGCGCGGCAGGCAGCAGCTTGCCGTCGGCGACCAGCATGCGCCGTTCCGCCTGCACCTGCCGCTCCAGATCGGCGGCGACGCCCGCCGCCCGCTTCTTCCCGCCGGTCGGCTTCCTGTCGCGCGTCGCGGCAGCGGCGATGCCGAACGTGATCGTGCCGGCCAGATCGATGACCTGCGCGATGCCGGCCTTGAACAGGTGCCCCAATTGCTCGTCGGACAGGCTGAGCAGCGCCCGCGCGCGATCGGGGCCGAGCATGGTCGCGGCGCCGACAGCGCTGCGCAGCGCTTCCTCCGCCTCGACATCAAGAACGACGGCCGTCCCTTCCAGCGTATGCGCTCGCGCAATCATCATCACCTCCCGTCACGTCCGGAATGCTCGAGCGTAGCCCCGAATCGAAACCAAGTCAACCATGTCAACCAAATGGGCCGTTCGCCGGTTGCGTCGACCATGTGTTCGCGCAACCGCGAACTTCTCATGCCGTCCGCAGAAACAACCGCCGCGCGAGGTCGAATGCGACGAGATTGCCGGCCACCACGAGCAGCAGCCCGATCACCGCGAGCAGCGACCACTGGTAGCCCTCGAACACCGTCGACACGGCCAGCGCGACGATCGGGAACAGCACCGTGCAGTACGCGGCGCGCTCCGGCCCGATGCGGCCGACGAGCGTGAGGTATGCGGTGAAGCCGATCACCGAGCCCGGCACGGCCAGGTACACGAGCGCGCCGAGATAGCGCGGGCTCATGTCGAGCGTGAACGGCATTCCGGCCGCCGCGCTGCCGACGGTCAGGATCGCCGCGCCGATCAGCATGGCCCAGCCGTTGGTCGCGAGCGGGTGCAGCCCCATCGACTGCATCCGGCTCGACAGCAGGTTGCCCGCCGAGAAGCACATCGTGCCGGCGAACGCGATCGCGAGCCCCGCCCAGGTCGCGTGGTCGTCGAGATGGCCGGCCATCTGCTGCCAGAACAGGCACGCGATGCCGGTCAGCCCGAGCAGCGCGCCGGCGATCGCCGACGGCCGCAGCGGGCGGCCCATGAACAGCCGGCCGTTGATCGAGTTCAGCAGCGGCGCGGTCGAGAAGATCACCGCGACGAGCCCGCTCGGCACGACCTGCTCCGCGTAGTAGAAGCACAGGAAATTCAGGCAGAACAGCGCGAAGCCCTGCGCGACGAGAAAGCGCCACGCTTCGCGCGGCGGACGCACCGGGCGGCGCATCACGCGCAGCAGCGCGAACAGCACGGCGGCCGCGAGCCAGAAGCGCCACGCGATCGACACGGGCGGCGGCACCGAGCCGAGCTGCCATTTGATCGCGATCCAGGTGGTGCCCCAGATCAGCACGGTGACGAAATAAAGCGACAGGTTCATGGCGGCAATCCGGACAATCGGGTGAATCGGGATCCCGACTATGCCGCCGCACGACGCGTGCCGATTGTCCGGAATTGCGGTCTTTTTCGGCGCGCCGCACGCGGCGCCGCGCGCCCGCTTATACTCGGCGCATCATGAGTCTCTCCCTCTGCGCCCCGCCCATCGACCGCGCCGCCGCCCTGGCCGGCGGCGATCTGCCGTTCGGCCTGCAGTCGGTGTGCCGCACGCTCGCCGACGCGAACGCGACGCTCGAGCGCTTCGCGTGGCTCGGCGACCATCTCGCGATCGCCGAATGGACGCGAATCACCGACGAAAGCGAGACGGTCTACGAGCAGCCCGGCCACCACACGCTGTCGTGCTACCTCGACGGCGGCTACCGGACCGAGCGCCAGCGCGTGCCGCGCTACGGCGCGCCGAGCCTGCTGTGTGCGTTGCCGGGCGATCACGAATCACGCTGGTGGGTGCGCGGCGAAATGCATTTCATCCATTTGTATTTCCTGCCCGAGCACTTCACGCAGCGCGCGATCCGCGAGCTCGATCGCGAGCCGCGCGAGCTGAAGCTCGCCGATCGCACCTATTTCGAGGATGCGCGCGTCGCCGCGCTGCTGCGCTCGCTCGCGCTGGACGGCTGGGACGATGCCGACGAGCGGCTGCGCGTGAACGAGACCGCGCACGAAGTACTGAGCCTGCTGCTGCGCGGGCAGAGCACGATGCGCACCGACACGTCGTTCCGCGGCGGGCTCGCGCCGGCCGTGCGCCGCCGCGTGCGCGACTACATCGACACGTACCTGACGCAGCCGCTGACGCTCGGCGAACTCGCGGAGGTCGCCGCGCTGTCCGAATATCACTTCTCGCGGATGTTCCGGCTGTCGTTCGGCCGCGCGCCGCACGCGTGGGTGGCCGAGCAACGGCTCGCCCGGGCCCGCGAGCTGCTGCGCACGACCGCGCTGCCGCTCGCGCAGATCGCGGCCGACTGCGGCTACGCAAATGCCGGCCACTTCAGCCATCGCTTTCGCGACGCGCACGGCACGACGCCGAATACGTACCGGCGCGCGATGCAGCGCCGCTGAGCGCGGCCCCGTGCCGCGCCGCCCGGCTTACGCGCCGCGCCGCGACAGTTCCTGTTCGAGCGCCGCGACACCGGCCGGCAGGTCGACCGGCACCTTCAGGTCGACCATCGTGCGGCCGAACGCATGCAGCGTGCGGAACAGGTTGTGTTCGCGGCACTGCTCGCCCATCTGGCCGATCCGCACGATCGGCAACCCGAACGAACCCGAGATCTCGACCTGGTACTGCTTCGAGATATGGCCGCACACCATCCCGGGCGTGAGCCCTTCCGGCGTCTCGATCCCGACCACCGAATTGAGCCGGCAGTCCTTCGGCGCATACAGCTTGAGCCCCATCGATTCGACGCCCGCCTGCAGCGCCAGCGAGCAGCGCAGGTGGCGCGCGAAGCGGCTCTCGAGCGTCTCCGCGCACACGAGCCGCAGCGCCTCGTGCAGCGCGAGCACGCCCGACACGGGCGCCGTGTAGTGATAGCCGGCGTTGTGCCAGAAGTTCTCCGCGAGCGCCATGTCGAGGCACCAGTGCGCATTCGGCTCGGGACGGTGCTTCATGCGTTCCCACGCGGCATCGGAGAACGCGATCAGCGACACGCCCGGAATCGACGACAGCCCCTTCTGGCCGCCGGTGATCACCGCGTCGATGCCCCACGCGTCCATCTCGAGCGGCATCGTCGACAGCGTGCATACCGCATCGACGACGACCAGCGCGCCGGCCGCCTTCGCGAGCGCGGCGATGTCGCGCAGGTCGCGATTCCACACGGTGTTCGACGTCTCGCCCTGCACGATCGTGACGATCTCGGGCCGCTCGCGCGCGATCGCGTCGGCGATCTCGTCGAGGCTCGCGACCGCGCGGTCGGCCACTTCGAGCGTCGCGACGTCGGCGCCGACGCGCGTGGCCATCTCGGCCATCCGCGCGCTGAAGAACCCGTTGCGGATCGACAGCACGCGCGTGCCGCGCCACGCGAGGTTCGAGATCGCCATTTCCATCGCGGCCGAGCCGGGGCCCGCGACGCCGAGCACCCATTTCGTGCGGGTCTGGAACACGTAGCGCGCCATCTCCTTCACCTGCTCGATGATCTTCGCCATCGTCGCGCCGAGGTGATTGATCACGATCGTGTTCGCCTTGGCGACGGCGGCCGGGATCGGGACCGGACCGGCCCCCATCATCAGCAGCGGTTCTTCGGGCAGGATCGCGTCGAGCGGCACGACGACGGGACAGGGAATCGGCGAATGATCGATGGACATGGCTGGAAAAGTGAGGAAAGGAAGTGCGCGAACGCCCGCGGGACGGCGCCCGTATGCACGCGCCCGTTGCACGCGCCCGTTGCACGCGCAGCGAACTGAACGATCATTCCGTGTTCCGCCGCCTTGCGCAAGAGGCAGCCCCGTTCGGACAGCACGACGGTGGCCCGGTCGCCGGACCGGGCCAACCGGCCGCGCACCACGCGCGCGACGGCCGTCCGGATTGAAAAGGGCGGGCCGCCGGTTGCGAAACGGTTCCATTCGCGTTCCGCAGGCGCGATTTTCTCCGCCAATATCGAGACTATTCGTCGAAACCGACAGTTCAGCCCCATTGGCGGGATCGGAACGAATAGACCGGTACCTGATACAAATCGCGGAACGAATTCGATACACAAAATCCGAACGTGGAAAAAACATCTATTATTGTGGCATGTATTGGGGAGCGACTCCGAAAGGCGCTGTCCCGGCGCGCAAGAATTTCATACAAGTAATTGATTTATTTTGAAATATTCGCCAACCCAACGAATCCACCAATACCGCTCTGGTTTTACGCCGCACCTCCTTGCTGCACCGCAGCGTTAAACCGTTACTCGCGATTTCGATTTTACGCAAGCCGCCCGTTTTCGCAGGTTGACGGATATCGGTTCTTTATTGAACAATCGTCTGCGGAATCGAAATTCCATTTTCGATACGAGGGAGCGCTAGGGGCCGCGCGATGCGCTTTCGGCGTTGCGCGGCGATAAATCACAACCAAAATCAATCAACCGGGCCAGAAATACGCAAGCCATGAACCAGATTCAGACCATGCGTGTATTCGTCTGCGTCGCCGAGCAGCAAAGCTTCCGGCGCGCGGCGCACCATCTCGGCGTGTCCAATGCGCTCGTCACGCGTTCCATCGCGATGCTCGAGGGCCACCTGAACACCCGGCTGATCCATCGCACCACGCGCAACCTGTCGCTCACCGAGGCCGGCGTGCGCTACCTCGACGGTTGCCGCGCGCTGCTCGAGGAATTCGACCACCTCGAATCGTCCGTCGCGCATGCCGTGCGCGAACCGGCCGGCACGCTGCGCGTCGTCGCGTCGGGGCTGCTGTCGCCGCTCGCGCTGACGCCGCTCGTCAGCAGCTTCCGGCACCGCTATCCCGAGCTACGGGTGCAGCTGACCGTCGCCGAAGGGCCGCTCGACGTGCTCGATTCAGGCTACGACGTCGGCATCGTCACGGGCACCCGGCTCGACGGCAACCCGTCGCTGATCGGCCACACCCTTGCGCCGAACCCGTTCGTCGCGTGCGCGGCGCCCGCCTATCTCGACCGCCGCGGCGAGCCGCGCGTGCCCGACGACCTGCCGGGCCACGACTGGGTCACGCTCGCGCCGCACCAGCACGCGCCGACGTGGCAACTGGTCGGCCACGACGGCGTCGTCCATTCGGTCACGGTACGCCCGGCCTGCACGGTCAACCAGCTCGCGCTCGTCCAGGCGGCGGCGGTGGCCGGCGCCGGCATCGCGGTGCTGCCCGAGCCGTGCGTGGCCGACGCGCTCAACCACGGCACGCTCGTGCGGCTGATGGCCGGCTACCGGATCGACGATCCCGACGCGCAGTTGTCGCTCGTCTATCCGAACCGCCAGTACGTGCCGGCCCGCACACGCAGCTTCGTCGAGCACGCGCTCGAGCACTTCGGCGCGCCGTCCGGCCGCGAGCGGACGGACTACGGCTTCCTGCGGCCGGTGCGCGGCCCCGACCGCTCCGACATCGTCACGGGCCTGCAGTAAACTGCGCGCGTCAGCCCTCGGAGGTGCAGCGTGCGCGTGATCCTGTTCAGCAGCCGGCAGTACGACGACGATTCGTTTACCGCCGCCAACCGGCAGTTCGGCTATCGGCTGCACTTCCAGCCGTCGCACCTCGACGCGGAAACCGCGATCCTCGCGCACGGCTATGACGTCGTCTGCCCGTTCGTCAACGACACCGTCGACGCGGCCGTGCTCGAACGGCTCGCCGACGGCGGCACGCGGCTGATCGCGCTGCGCTCGGCAGGCTTCAACCATGTCGACCTGGCTGCCGCCGAACGGCTCGGCGTCACGGTCGTGCGCGTGCCCGCGTATTCGCCGCACGCGGTCGCCGAGCACGCGGTCGCGCTGATCCTCGCGCTCAACCGCCGCCTGCCGCGCGCCGTCGCCCGCACCCGCGAAGGCGACTTCTCGCTGAACGGCCTGCTCGGCTTCGACCTGCACGGCAAGACCGTCGGCGTGATCGGCACCGGCATCATCGGCAGCGTGTTCGCGAAGATCATGATGGGCTTCGGGATGCACGTGCTCGCCCACTCGGTGCCGCCGTACAACGACGAACTGATCGCGTTCGGCGCGCGCTACGTCGAGCTCGACGAGCTGCTGCATCGCGCCGACGTCGTCAGCCTGCATTGCCCGCTGCTGCCGTCGACCCACCACCTGATCAACGAACGGACGCTCGCGCGGATGAAGCATGGCGCGATGCTGATCAACACCGGGCGCGGCGGGCTCGTCGACGCGCAGGCGCTGGTCGACGCGCTCAAGAGCGGCCAGCTCGGCCATCTCGGGCTCGACGTGTACGAGGAGGAAAGCGGGCTCTTCTTCGAGGATCACTCCGACCTGCCGCTGCAGGACGACGTGCTCGCGCGCCTGCTGACGTTCCCGAACGTGATCGTCACGTCGCACCAGGCGTTCTTCACGCGCGAGGCGCTGGCCGAGATCGCGCACACGACGCTGCTGAACATCGAGGCGTGGCATGCGGGCGCGCCGCGGAACGTCGTGACGGCAAACCGCTGAGAAACCACGAAAAACGGCACGTTTGACGGCCGGCAGCGCATTCGCAATCGTTTGCTTGCGCCGGTTGCCGCACACCGCACTCGCCATCATCCACAATTCCGCGCATTGTTTCAGGTGACGTAACGATTCCCGCGCGCGCCGTCTGCTATCGTTGCGTCGACGTCATCCCTGCCTTTGCCGCTCATGCGTTTCGACGATTCCGACATCGCCGCCGTCTACCGCGCCATCTTCGAACGGCGCGACATGCGCCATTTCACGCCGGCGCCCGTCGATCCGGCCGTGCTCGCGCGCCTGCTGCGCGCGGCGCACCACGCACCGAGCGTCGGTTTCATGCAGCCGTGGCGCTTCATCCGCATCACCGATCCCGCATTGCGCACGTCGATCCACGCACTGGTCGAGGCCGAGCGCCGCGCGACCGCCGACGCGCTCGGCGAACGCCAGGACGAGTTCATGCGGCTGAAGGTCGAAGGCGTGCGCGAATGCGGCGAGCTGCTGGTCGTCGCGCTCGCCGACGGCCGCGAGCGCCACGTATTCGGCCGCCGCACGCTGCCGGAGATGGACCTGGCGTCCGCCGCGTGCGCGATCCAGAACATGTGGCTCGCGGCGCGCGCGGAAGGGCTCGGGATGGGCTGGGTGTCGTTGTTCGACGTCGATGCGCTGCGCACGCTGCTGCGGATGCCCGACGGCGCGAAGCCGATCGCCGTGTTGTGCGTCGGGCACGTCGATGCGTTCTATGCGAAGCCGATGCTGGAACAAGAACGCTGGGCCGCGCGGATGCCGATCGAAGCCTGCCTGTTCGAGAACGGCTGGGACAATCAGGCGGCGACCGACGGGGCCCGATCGGCTGCGTCGTCAATAGAGACTGAAATGAAAGAAACGTCGGCCACGATGCCCAATGGATCGTCCGAACCCATCGCCTGATCCAAGGTTCGGCAACCGCCATCGCCTCGCGACCGAATCGCCGAAAATCCCACAGTATGAACTTCCCGCTTGCCGCCCCGTCGCACGCCGGCAACACCCGTTTTGGCCCCAAACATAAGGGTTTTCACTGAAGTAGAATCGCGGCTGACGTTCGCCTCACCGACCGCCCGCCCGCGTCTCCCGCGCTTGGGCTCGAGCGGCCTCTTTTCCCGAGCCTACCGCGATGCCCCTGCCTCTTTTCGCCCTTGCCGTCGCCGCATTTGGAATCGGTACCACCGAATTCGTGATCATGGGCCTGCTGCCCAATGTCGCGCGCGATCTCGGCGTGTCGATCCCGGCCGCCGGGATGCTCGTGTCCGGCTACGCGCTCGGCGTGACGATCGGCGCGCCGATCCTCGCGATCGTCACCGCGAAGATGCCGCGCAAGCGCGCGCTGATGGGCCTGATCGGCCTGTTCATCGCCGGCAACCTGTTTTGCGCGATCGCGCCCGGCTATGCGGTGCTGATGGCCGCGCGCGTCGTCACCGCGTTCTGCCACGGTGCATTCTTCGGCATCGGCTCGGTGGTCGCGAGCAACCTCGTCGCGCCGAACCGCCGCGCGCAGGCGATCGCGCTGATGTTCACCGGCCTCACGCTGGCGAACGTGCTCGGCGTGCCGCTCGGCACCGCGCTCGGCCAGGCGTTCGGCTGGCGCGCGACGTTCTGGGCCGTCACCGGCATCGGCATCGCCGCGGCCGGCGCGCTCGCGGTGTGTCTGCCGAAGCACCTCGCGATGCCCGACACCAGCATCACGCGCGAATTCAGCGTGCTGAAGCATCCGCAGGTGCTGATGGTGCTCGGCATCAGCGTGCTCGCGTCCGCGAGCCTGTTCAGCGTGTTCACGTACATTACGCCGATCCTCGAGGACGTGACGGGCTTCTCGCCGCATCAGGTCACCTACGTGCTGCTGCTGTTCGGCCTCGGCCTGACGGTCGGCGGCACGCTCGGCGGCAAGCTCGCCGACTGGCGCCGGATGCCGTCGCTGATCGCGACGCTCGCGCTGATCGGCATCGTTCTCGCGCTGTTCGCGGGCACGATGCATCTGCCGTTCGCCGCGCTCGCGACGATTTTCGTGTGGGGCATCCTCGCGTTCGCGATCGTGCCGCCGCTGCAGATCATGATCGTCGATCGCGCGAGCGACGCACCGAACCTCGCGTCGACGCTGAACCAGGGCGCGTTCAACCTCGGCAACGCGACCGGCGCGTGGCTCGGCGGGATGGCGATCGGCTCGGGCGTATCGCTCGTGAACCTGCCGTGGGTCGGCGTCGCGATGGCCGTCGCGGCGCTCGCGCTCACGCTGTGGTCGGCGTCGCTCGAACGCCGCCCCGTGGTCGTGCCGACCGAGTACGTATGACGCAACCCTGCAGTAATCGTTGCGTGCGCAACGCCATTCAAACGTGACGGCCTTCATGGACCTTTGAAGGGCCGCGGTGTAGCATCCCGGCCGATGAAAGCCATTCTCAATCGCGATTTCCTCGCGCTGATCCTGAGCGTCGCGGTCGTCGGCCTCGGCACCGGCGCCACGCTGCCGCTCACCGCGCTCGCGCTGACCGAAGCCGGACACGGCACCAACGTCGTCGGCATGCTGACGGCCGCGCAGGCCCTCGGCGGCCTCGCGATCGTGCCGTTCGTCACCGCGCTCGCGCGGCGCATCGGTGCGCGCCGCGCGATCGTCGTGTCGGTCGTGCTGCTCGCGGCCGCCACCGCGCTGATGCAGTTCACGTCGAACCTGATCCTGTGGGGCGTGCTGCGCGTGCTGTGCGGCGCCGCGCTGATGCTGCTGTTCACGATCGGCGAAGCATGGGTCAACCAGCTCGCCGACGATTCGACACGCGGCCGCGTGGTCGCGATCTATGCAACCAATTTCACGCTGTTCCAGATGGCCGGCCCCGTGCTGGTCAGCCAGATCGCCGGCGCGACGCGCATTCGCTTCGCGCTGTGCGGCGCGCTGTTCCTGCTCGCGCTGCCGACGCTCGCGACGATCCGCCGCGCGCCGCTCGCCGGCGACGACGCGCATCACGAAGCGCACGGCCGCTGGCTCGACGTGCTGCCGCGCATGCCCGCGCTGATCATCGGCACCGGCTTCTTCGCGCTGTTCGACACGCTCGCGCTGTCGCTGCTGCCGCTCTACGCGATGGATCACGGCGTCGCGAGCGCGACCGCCGTGCTGCTCGCGTCGATCATGCTGTTCGGCGATACCGCGATGCAGTTCCCGATCGGCTGGCTCGCGGACAAGCTCGGCCGCGAACGCGTACACCTCGGCGCGGGCTGGATCGTGCTGGGCGGCCTGCCGCTGCTGCCGTTCGTCATCGCCAATCCGTGGCTGTGCTGGCCGCTGCTGTTCGTGCTCGGCGCGGCCGCCGGCAGCATCTATACGCTGTCGCTCGTCGCGTGCGGCGAACGTTTCCGCGGCGCCGCACTCGTCACCGCGAGCTCGCTCGTGTCGGCGTCGTGGAGCGCCGCGAGCTTCGGCGGGCCGCTGGTTGCCGGCGCGTTGATGGAGCAGTTGGGCAGCCATGCGCTGGTCGGCGTGCTGGTCGCCTGTGTCGCCGCGTTCGTCGCGGCCGCGTTGTGGGAACGACGCGCCGCGGTGCAACGCGCGATCTGATGCAGATTGGCGTTGGCGTTGGCGTTGGCGCGCGGCATCATGCACCGGTACGCATCGGCCCGCTCGCGCCCACTCTCCGGTAAACGGAAACGGCCCGCGCAATGCGGGCCGCCCTGTCCTTCCAGACTACGCGTGACCTGCGCGCGACGTTCCGTCGCCGCGATCCGTCACGCGCTCCGCGCCGGCAAGATCTTGCCCGCACACGTGCCGAAGCCGACGCGATAGCCGTCCCCCTGGCACCAGCCGGCGAGCGTCAGCTCGTCGCCGTCCTCGATGAACGTACGGCTGCCGCCGCCCGTCAGCGCGAGCGGCTCCTTGCCGTTCCACGTCAGTTCGAGCAGGCTGCCGAACGAATCCTTCGTCAGCCCGCTGATCGTGCCCGAGCCCATCAGGTCGCCCACGCGCGTGTTGCAGCCGGCAACGGTGTGATGCGCGAGCTGCTGCGCCATCGTCCAGTACATGTGCTTGAAGTTCGTCCGGCAGATCGACGTGGCCTCGGCCGCACCTTCGGCGCGCAGCGTCACTTCCAGCGCGATGTCGAACGCGTGCTTGCCCGCATGCCGCAGATACGCGAGCGGCTGCGGCGACTGCTCGGGCTGCGCGACGCGAAACGGTTCAAGCGCGTCGAGCGTGACGATCCACGGCGAGATCGTCGTCGCGAAGCCCTTCGAATTGAACGGGCCGAGCGGCACGTACTCCCACTGCTGGATATCGCGTGCGCTCCAGTCGTTCAGCAGCACCATCCCGAAGATATGCGCTTCCGCGTCCTCGCACGCGATCGGCTCGCCGAGCGCGTTGCCGCGGCCGACGATGAAGCCCGTCTCCAGTTCGATATCGAGCTTGCGGCACGCGCCGAACACCGGACGCTCCTGGTCGGGCAGCTTCAGCTGCCCGTTCGGGCGCCGCACCGGCGTGCCGCTCACGACCACCGACGATGCGCGGCCGTTGTAGCCGATCGGCATCTCCGACCAGTTCGGCAGCAGCGCATTCTTCGGATCGCGAAACATCGAGCCGACGTTGGTCGCGTGCTCCTTCGACGAATAGAAATCGGTGTAGCCGGGAATCTCGACCGGCAGATGCAGCGTCGCGTCGCGCTGCGGCACCAGCACCTTCGCGCGCAGCGCCGCATCGTCGCGCAGCCGTGCGTTGTCGCGCGAGAACAGGTCGGACAGTTGCACGCGCACGCTGCGCCATGCATCGCGGCCAAGCGCGATGAAATCGTTCAGCGTCGGCTGCTCGAACGCGCGATCGCGCATCTCGAAAAAATCCTCGGGGCTCGGCAGCGGCAACGTCAGCAGCCCGGCCCGCTTCAATTCGGCCAGGTCGACGATCTGGTCGCCAAGCGCGACGCCCGCGCGGCGCGCCGTCTGCTTCGCATCGCTGAAGATTCCGAACGGCAGGTTCTGGATCGGGAAATCGCAGGCGGGATCGTTCGCCGTGTCGACCCAGCTCTTGCGAGCCGGATCGAGCGTCGCGCGCCAGTCTTGGGTATCGCTCACTTTTGCTCCGGATTGAAGTGTTTCTTGATGCCTTGCCAGCATTCGAAGTAATCGGCCTGCAGCTGCGCGGTATCGAGCGCGTAGCGCGTCGGCCGGATCAGCGTGCGGGTTTCGAACATGAACGCCATCGTCGCGTCGACCTTGTGCGGCTTCGTCGTGTCGCTCGCGGACGCCTTCTCGAACGTGTCCGCGTCGGGCCCGTGGCCCGACATGCAGTTGTGCAGGCTCGCGCCGCCCGGCACGAAGCCTTCGGCCTTCGCGTCGTACGCGCCGTGCACGAGCCCCATGAACTCGCTCGCGACGTTGCGGTGGAACCACGGCGGGCGGAACGTATCCTCGGCCGCGAGCCAGCGCGGCGGGAAGATCACGAAGTCGATCGTGTCGACGCCCGGCGTGTCGCTCTGCGCCTGCAGCACGAGGAAGATCGACGGATCGGGATGGTCGAAGCTGATCGAGCCGATCGTGTTGAACAGGCGCAGGTCGTATTTGTACGGCGCGTAGTTGCCGTGCCACGCGACGACGTCGAGCGGCGAATGGCCGATGTCCGCGCGCCACAGGCGTCCGTTCAGTTTCGCGATCAGCTCGAACGCGCCTTCGCGATCCTCGTACGCGGCCTGCGGCGTCAGGAAGTCGCGCGGGTTCGCGAGCCCGTTCGAGCCGATCGGGCCGAGATCCGGCAGCCGCAGCAGCGCGCCGAAGTTCTCGCAGATGTAGCCGCGCGCGTCGCCGTCCGGCAGCGCGACCGAAAAACGCACGCCGCGCGGGATCACCGCGATCTCGAACGGCTCGACGTCGAGCCGGCCCAATTCCGTCGCGATGAACAGGCGCCCCTGCTGCGGCACGATCAGCAGTTCACCGTCCGCGCTGTAGAAGAAGCGGTCCTGCATCGACCGGTTCGCCGCATACAGATGGATCGCGCAGCCGTTCATCGCGGCGGCCGAACCGTTGCCGGCCATCGTCACGAGGCCGTCGACGAAATCGGTCGGCTCGACCGGCATCGGCAGCGGATCCCAGCGCAACTGGTTCGGCGGCGTCGGCGGCACGTCGGCCGAATCGCCGAACTCCGACACGAGCCGCTGCGCGCCCGCATACGGCTCGAACGGCCGGTGCACGGCGGCGGGGCGAATCCGGTACAGCCACGAGCGGCGGTTGTGGCCGCGCGGTGCGGTAAACGCGGTGCCCGACAACTGCTCCGCGTACAGCCCGTACGGCGCACGCTGGGGCGAGTTGCGGCCGTGCGGCAGCGCGCCGGGCAGCGCCTCGGTCGCGAACTCGTTCGCGAAACCGCTCAGGTAGCCGGCGCTCGCCGGTTTCGACAGGTCAAGCGTCATCGTTTCCTTTCTCCATCAATTCAAGGCGGCGTTCGGCGCCTGCGCGCCGCCGCGCCGCGTCACACCGGCCAAGCCCAGCACGAACAGCGCCGAGCAGAGCACGGGCACCGCGGCCGCGTGAAACAGCGCGCCGTTGGTCCAGTTCAGCGCAATCAGTTGCCCGCCGACGAGCGGCCCGAGCACCGAGCCGATCCGGCCGATGCCGAGGCTCCAGCCGATGCCCGTCGAGCGCAGCGACGTCGGGTAATACTGGCCCGCGAGCGCGTTCACGGCCGGCTGTCCGCCGACCACGCAGAACCCGCCCGCGAACACGACGACCAGCAGCCACGGCAGCGCATGCGCGACCGAGCCGATCAGCCCCACCGACACGGCCGCGCACGCGAAACACGCGAACAGCACGCGCACGAAGCCGTAACGCTCGATGAACCAGCCGAGCGACAGCGTGCCGATCACGCCGCCCGTCTGCAGCACCGTGCCGACGATCACCGCCGTGCCCGGCGAATAACCGGCGTCGCGCATCACGGTCGGCAGCCAGTTCGACAGGAAGTACAGGTCGATCAGGTTCATGAAGCTGATCGCCCACAGCAGCAGCGTGACGGGCAGGCGGCCATGGCGGAACAGCTCGGCGACCGGCGCGCCGCTCGCCGCGCGTTCGCGCACGACGAGCCGCGTGTTCGCATCGATGCCGGCGGCCGGCGCGAAGCGCGCGAGCCAGTCGCGCGCCTGCGCGACGCGCCCTTTCAGCACCAGGAACTGCAGCGACTCCGGCAGCCGCGCGACCATCGCGATCGTCAGCACGAGCGGCACCGCGCCGCCGACGAAGAACACCGAGCGCCAGCCGAGCGCCGGAATCAGCGCCGCGCTGATGAATCCGCCGAGCGCCGCGCCGAGCGTGAAACCGCACGACACGATCATCATCCGCTTCACGCGATGCGCGGCCGGGCTGAATTCGCCGACCAGCGCCATCGCGTTCGGCATGATGCAGCCGAGGCCGAGGCCCGTGACGAAGCGCAGCGCCATCAGCACGGGGATCGAACTCGCGAACGGCGTCGCGAGCATCGTCACCGAGAAGAACAGCGTCGAGCCGATCAGCACCGGACGCCGGCCGATCCGGTCGGCCAACACCGACAGCCCGAGCGCGCCGAGCAGCATCCCGAACAGGCTCGCGCTGAACACCGGCCCGAGCGCCTGCTTCGGCACGCCCCATTCGGCGATCACGCTCGGCGCGACGTAGCCCATCGCCTGCGCATCGAAACCGTCAATCACGAGGCACAGCCCGCACAGCGCGAGCAGCATCCAGTGAAAACCCGGGCGATGGGTCTCGTCGATCACGCGCTCGACTTCGAGCACGCGCGTATCGGCCGGCGCCGCGCTCATTGCGCCACCTCGGCGGACGGATGCACGGGCGGCGTCACGCCCTGGCGCGCGAGCGCCATCGCTTCGCGCAGCACGTCGGCGTCGCCGACCTGGTTCGCGAGCAGCAGGATCAGCTTCGCGTTGACGAGCTGGCTGTCGGCGTCCGACAGGTCGCGATGCATGTCGATCAGCGCTTCGTAGAACGCGTCGGGGTCGGCCAGGCGCGGGCGGGTATCGAGTGAGGGCATGACGGTGTCTCCGGTGTCTTTATCGTAGTCAGCGTGCGCAGGTCGCGCGCGCCAGTGCGTCGGCGATCGCTTGACGGTCGAGCGTGCGCGTGCGTGCGCACACGTGCTGGTCGGGACGCAGCAGGTAGAACGTGCCGGGCTGCGCGTCGTAGCGCTGCGCGGCGAGCCCGTCGACGTCCTCCACGACGTCGACGCCGGCTGCCGGCCGCGCGTGCCCGGCCGGCACGACGAGCACCGGCCGCACCGTCGGCGCGAGACCACTGACGGCCTGCGCGAGCGCGGCCGCGTCGCCCGGCAATCCGAACAGCACGCCGGTGAAGCCGCCGCACAGATGCCGCAGCAGCCAGCCGGACGCGCCGTGCGCACGCACCGGCGCATCGGCCGCCGCCGCGCCCGGCCGCATCGCGCATGCGAATGCGTCGCCGCCGCGGTCCGGCGTGTTCAGCGGCGAATCGGCCAGCACGGCCGGCACCGACAGGCGCCCGCTGTTCACCAGCCTGCGCGCGAATTCGCAGTCGCGCGCGAGCTTCAGCGTCGCATCGCGGAACACGCGCGACACCGCGCTCTTCGGCGTGATGAAATCGGTCGAGCGCGTCGAGTTGCGGATGTTCTCGTCGGCCGCGAACTCGCGCTCGCTCGCATAGGTGTCGAGCAGACGGTCGTGCGCGTGGCCGTCCAGCACCAGCTTCAGCTTCCACGCGAGGTTGTCCGCATCCTGCACGCCGCTGTTCGCGCCACGCGCGCCGAACGGCGACACGCCGTGCGCCGAATCGCCGGCGAACAGCACGCGGCCGTGACGGAACGTGTCCATCCGCTGGCAGCGGAACGTATAGACGCTCACCCACTCGAGCTCGAACTCGACGTCCGGCCCGAGCAGTGCGCGCACGCGCGGGATCACGCGCTCCGGCTGCTTCTCGGCGACGGGATCGGCATCCCAGCCGAGCTGGAAGTCGATGCGCCACACGTTGTCGGGCTGGCGGTGCAGCAGCACCGACTGGTTGCGATGAAACGGCGGATCGAACCAGAACCAGCGCTCGGTCGGAAACTCCGCCCTCATCTTCACGTCGGCGATCAGGAAGCGATCCTTGAACGTGCGGCCCCGGCTCTCCAGGCCCATCATCGTGCGCATCGGGCTGCGCGAGCCGTCGGCCGCGATCACGTACTGCGCGTGCAGCGTCGCGACGCCGTCCGGCGTCTCGATCGTCAGCACCGCGTGTTCGGCCGACTGCGCGACGCCCGTCACCTTGTGCTTCCAGCGGATGTCGATGTTCGGCAGCTCGAACGCGCGATCGGCCAGATAGCCTTCGACGTAGTACTGCTGCAGGTTGATGAACGCGGGGCGCGCGTGCCCTTCCTCGGGCAGCAGGTCGAACGCGTACAGTTGCTCGTCCTGCAGGAACACCTTGCCGACGTGCCAGCTCACGCCCTTGTCGACGAAGCGCTCGCCGCAGCCGAGCCGGTCGAAGATCTCGAGCGTGCGCTTCGCGAAGCAGATCGCGCGCGAGCCGGTCGACAGCGTGTCGTCGTCGTCGAGCAGCACGACCGGCACGCCCTGCTGCGCGAGGTCGATCGCGGCCGCGAGGCCCACCGGCCCCGCGCCGACGACGATCACCGGGTGGACGGCCGCGTCGTGCGCGCGGGCGCGGTACTCGAACTTCAGCGTCTGGTAATCGATGCTCATGGTCGCCATCCGCTCCTCAATCCCGCCGGGCGCACCGCCGCGCCCGGCATCGCGTCCGTCTCCTGCCGGCGCGCGTGCCCGCCTGTCCTGTCAACCGCCACGTCTCGCTCCTTGCTTCCTGTTGATTCGTGAACGGCGCCGTTTCGCGGCGCCTGCCTGCCGCATTTCTTGATCGGCGACAAATCTTTGGATTTACGAATAGTAAAACCAATTACGAATAGTGAAATCAACGTAAACCCTAGTCGTTCGCTCGGGGACGGGATAACCATATGAGCGAAACGCCGAGCCGAGCGCGGCGCGCGCTGCTAATATCAAGACAACGAGGCGGCCCTTTCGGCCGCCATTTTTCCTTTTCACGCCGATGATTCCGCCTACCATCCCCGAGCTGGTCGCCCGTGCCGGGCAACTGCCGTATCTGCGGGAGCACCTCGCGCTTGCCGAAGGCGGCACCGCGTGCGCGAATCTGCCCGAGCGCACGCTCGCCAGTGCGTACGAGCCGATCTACGACGTGACGATGCCCGGCGCGCCGCAATCGACGTCGTTCGCCGACGCGATCGAGCGCTACGGCGACGAGCTCGGCTTCCAGGCCGTCACGCTGGTCACGGGCGCGCAGCACGATCCGGTCGACGCGGCCGTCGACGACCAGACGCTCGTCGCGATCGACCGCCTGTCGCGCGCGCTGCACGCGATCAATTTCTTCGGTGCGCAGCGTCACGGGCTGCTGTTCCTGCGCGTGCACGAGCGGCTGCTCAAGAGCGTGAAGTACGACCACGGCAAGCATTTCTCGTCGGTGCTGCAGCGCTTCGGGCTGCCGCCCGAGCGGATCGTGATCGAGCTGCCGGCGGTCGCGGTCGCCCACAAGACGTTCCTCGGCTACCTGACGCGCAGCTACCAGCATCACGGCTTCAAGGTCGCGGACAAGCTGCCCGACCCGGGCCGCATCCTCGCGGTCGAATCGGACATGGCGCGCCCCGACTACATCAAGATGGATGCGGGCATCGCGCTGCGCGACGGGATGGTCAAGGCGCTCGTCGCCTATGCGCAGCGCGTGCGGATTCCGCTGATTTTCGACGGTGTGGTCGACGAGACGCAGTGCGAGCTGCTTCGCCAGCACGACGTGCGGTTCATGCAGGGGCCGGTGTTCGCGAAGGTCGTGACGGCCTGAGCGGCGCGGCGGACGGTGCGCGCCGCGCGCGGGCGTGGCACGCTGAATGACGGCGTGTCGTGCCGCTTCGGGAATCGGGTTTCAGGTTTCAGGTTTCAGGTTTCAGGTTTCAGGTTTCAGGTTTCAGGTTTCAGCACGCGGCATCGCTCGACGCCGGCCGGTTTCCTGTTCGTTACGCGCAAAGGTCGAACCTGCTTGCGCGCGAGATCCACACCGGCGCGTCGGCGTAAACCAACCGCCTATTCTTATTCTCTTCCACCGTCGTCGTACTTCGGCAGATCGTCGTCGATCTCGATGCCCGGGAAACGATTTCCGTACCAGACATGCCACGCCGGACGCAGCCGCGACGGCTCGTCGAGCGTCGCGTAATTGATCTCGACCGTCCGCGGCTCCACGGAGCGCCGGTATTCGAGCTGCGCGCCGCAGCGGCCGCAGAAACGCCGCTCGCCCCACGCGCTCGATGCATAGACGCTCGGTTCGCCCTGCAGGTATTCGAATGCGTCGATCGGCACCGATGCCGATGCGACGACCGCCGCGCCGGTCGTACGCTGGCAGAGCCGACAGTGGCAGAAGCCGGCATCGGCCGGCAGGCCGGCGATCCGGTAGCGAATCGCGCCGCATGCGCATCCGCCTTCCATCGTTTCGGGGTGCGGCATCGCGAACCTCGTGATCGTCAGGACACAGGCGAACGATGATGAGCGCAGTTCGCCCGTCGCACAATACGCAACCGGGCCGCGCCGCGCCCTCCGCTTCCGCACCCGCGACCAACGAACCGATGGCCGCGCGACGGCGACCTCCGCGTGCGCCCGTTGCTCAGACCGTCTGCCCGAGCCGTTGCGCGAGCGCCTTCAGCTTCGGCCCGACTTGCGTGCGGAACACGTCTTCGTCCATCGACGATGCGGGGCCGCTGCAGCTCAGGATCAGCCAGCGCCCCTCGCGCGGCTCGCGAAACGGCACGGCCGCCGCGTTCACGTCCGTGTGCCACGCGCGGAACGAATAGCAGCAACCGCTCGCCGAGAACTCGGCCACCGCGTGCTGCGCGGCGGCGACGAGCGCATCGGCATCGGCCGCGCCGCCGGCCGCGCGGTGCAGCTCGGCATAGAGCGCGCCGCGCACGTCCTCCGGCTGCACGGCCAGGTACGCGCGCCCCATCGAGCTCGTCAGCATCGACAGCCGCGAACCGGGCGCGAGCCCGAGCGTCAGCGCGGTCTCGCTGCGGATCGTCTCCAGATAGATCATGTCGAGCCCGTCGCGGCAGCCGAGCGACACGGCCGCGCCAATCTCGCGCGCGAGCGCCTGCATGTGCGGCCGCGCGAGATCGATCGTCCCCGAGCCCGACAGCAACGCGTAGCCGAGCGACAGCACGCCGGCGTCCAGCGCATACTTGCCGAGCGTCTCGTCGTAGCGCAGATAGCCGAGCACGGTCAGCGTATAGGCGAGCCGGTTCACCGTCGCCTTCGGCAGCCCCGTGCGTTCCGCGAAATCGCGATTGCCCAGCATCGTCTCGCCGGGCCGGAAGGCGCGCAGCAGGTCGAGCCCGCGCGCGAGCGCGACGACGAACTTGCGCTCGTCGATCGTGGTGTCGTCGATGGTTGAAAGCGTCATCCGGTGCTACACTGAGTTCAATTTGCAAAACATTGTTCCGCATAGCGGAACCATAGTCAAGCGAACTTTGGCATGGGGCCGGCTCGAAGACCGGACCAACAGGAGATGAGACGATGAGTGCTGCAACTTTTCATTGGGACGATCCGCTGCTGCTCGACCAGCAACTGACCGAGGACGAGCGGATGGTGCGCGACGCCGCGCAGGCCTACGCACAGGACAAGCTCGCGCCGCGCGTCACCGAAGCGTTCCGCCACGAACGCACCGACGCGGCCATCTTTCGCGAGATGGGCGAACTCGGCCTGCTCGGCCCGACGATTCCGGAGGAGTATGGCGGCCCCGGCCTCAACTACGTGAGCTACGGGCTGATCGCGCGCGAAGTCGAGCGCGTCGATTCGGGCTACCGGTCGATGATGTCCGTGCAGTCGTCGCTCGTGATGGTGCCGATCTTCGAATTCGGCTCCGACGCGCAGAAGCAGAAATACCTGCCGAAGCTGGCGACCGGCGAATGGATCGGCTGCTTCGGGCTGACCGAGCCGAACCACGGCTCCGACCCGGGCAGCATGGTCACGCGCGCGAAGAAGGTGCCGGGCGGCTACGCGCTGTCCGGCGCGAAGATGTGGATCACCAACTCGCCGATCGCCGACGTGTTCGTCGTGTGGGCGAAACTGGAAGAAAACGGCAAGGACGCGATCCGCGGCTTCATCCTCGAGAAGGGCTGGAAGGGCCTGTCGGCGCCGGCGATCCACGGCAAGGTCGGGCTGCGCGCGTCGATCACCGGCGAGATCGTCCTCGACGAGGTGTTCGTGCCCGAAGAGAACCTGATGCCGAACGTGAGCGGCCTGCGCGGCCCGTTCACCTGCCTGAACTCGGCGCGCTACGGGATCGCGTGGGGCGCGCTCGGCGCCGCCGAGTCGTGCTGGCACACCGCACGCCAGTACGTGCTCGACCGCCAGCAGTTCGGCCGGCCGCTCGCCGCGAACCAGTTGATCCAGAAGAAGCTCGCCGACATGCAGACCGAAATCACGCTCGGCCTGCAAGGCGTGCTGCGCCTCGGCCGGATGAAGGACGAAGGCACGGCCGCCGTCGAGATCACGTCGATCATGAAGCGCAACTCGTGCGGCAAGGCGCTCGACATCGCGCGGCTCGCGCGCGACATGCTCGGCGGCAACGGCATCTCCGACGAATTCGGCGTCGCGCGCCATCTCGTGAACCTCGAAGTGGTGAACACGTACGAAGGCACGCACGACATCCACGCGCTGATCCTCGGCCGTGCGCAGACGGGCATCCAGGCGTTCTTCTGATGATTCGGCCATGACGCACGCGGCGGCGGCGATGCCGCGCCTGCGAGCGCCGCCACGTAAAAGGCCCGCCCGGCATCGCTGCCGGACGGGCCTTTGTCATCGTAGCCGCGGGCAGGGGCTGCGTCGATGCTTACTTGTTCGGCTGCGGCGTCAGGCGCAGATACGGACGCACCGCGTTGAAGCCCTTCGGGAAGCGCTTCTTCAGTTCTTCCGGATCCTGCAGCGACGGCACGATCACGACGTCGTCGCCGTCCTTCCAGTTGCCGGGCGTCGCGACCTTGTAATTGTCGGTCAACTGCAGCGAATCGATCACGCGCAGCACTTCGTCGAAATTGCGCCCCGTGCTGGCCGGATAGGTGATCGTGAGCCGCACCTTCTTGTTCGGGTCGATCACGAACAGCGACCGCACCGTCAGCGTTTCGTTCGCGTTCGGATGAATCATGTCGTACAGCTGCGACACCTTGCGGTCCGCGTCGGCGATGATCGGGAAGCCCACGACCGTCGACTGTGTCTCGTTGATGTCGTTGATCCAGCCCTTGTGCGATTCGACGCCGTCGACCGACAGCGCGATCACCTTCACGTTGCGTTTCTCGAATTCGCCCTTCAGCTTCGAGGTCAGCCCGAGTTCGGTCGTGCACACCGGCGTGTAGTCGGCCGGGTGCGAGAACAGGACACCCCAGCTGTTGCCGAGCCACTCGTGAAACTTGATGGTGCCCAGGCTCGATTCCTGCTCGAAATCCGGTGCGATGTCGCCAAGACGCAGACTCATGATGTTCCCTCCTCGAACGATGCTGGTTGAAACCGCGCGCCGGACAGCGCGGGGCAGTCCATCAGCTTACGGGAAGCAATGGGCCGTGCGAACGATTATTCCGTTTGATATTCATACTTTTTTGTCATTTTTGCCCGGCGTCGTGGGAGAACGGACGGCAGCGGGGAAACTTTTCAATCCGTTTGCCGCTCTGTTCATCATTACAAGTCGTTTACCATGCAGTCTTGCGCTGCCGCCGTGCGTCTTCCCGGCTCGCCAGCAGGCACGGGTTTCGCTACGATGTGAACCTGCAGCATGACAGCACGAAGGGAGTTGCAATGTCGGAAATCAACAAGGAGAAACTGATGTCGGATATCAAAACCGTTCTCTCGGACGCCGAAGACCTGCTCAAGCAAGCTGCGAGCAGCACGGGCGACCGTGCGGCCGAGCTGCGCGAGAAAGCCATGTCGCGCCTGAAGCAGGCCAAGGAAAAGGCAGCCGACGTCCAGGTCGTGGTGGTCGAGAAAGGCAAGAAGGCCGCGCGCGCGACCGACGACTACGTGCACGAGCATCCGTGGACGTCGATCGGCGTGGCTGCCGGCGTTGGCGTGCTGATCGGCCTGCTGATCAACCGCAAGTAACGCGCTTTGCGCCGTTTCGTCCCGCGGGCCGCATGATGACGCGGCGCGCGGGCGTCGAAGCCGGCCGGCCTGCGCCGGCGGCTTTGTCCTAGCTGCTCACTGTACGCGCAAGCACCGCATCCATGACGACAGACACCCCCTCGCAGCCATCCGGTCAAGGACCGCTGCGCCGCCTCGTCGGCTCGGCCATCGGCCTCCTGCAAACGCGCCTCGAACTGGTGGGCATCGAGCTTGCCGAGGAGAAGGAGCGCCTGATGGGCGTGCTGTTCCTCGGCCTCGCCGCGATGATGCTCGCGACGATGGCACTCATCAGCCTGACCGTGCTGATCGCGATCGCGTTCTGGGATACCTACCGCTGGCAGTCGCTCGCCGCGATCACCGCGCTGTATGCCGTTGGCGGCATCGTATGCGGGCTGAAGGCGCGCTCGGGCCTGCGGGGCGCGCCAACCGTGTTCGAGGCGACGCTCGCCGAACTCGAGAAAGACCGCGACCTGTTCCGCGGCAAGCCGTGAACGCCCTCGCGCTCATCCCTTCCACCTACTTCGCCGACGCGCCATGAGCCAGAACATCACGGGCAATCCATCCCGCTCCCATTCGTCGCGATCGAACTGGAGCGCGTCGCAGCACCGCGCGCTGCGCAAGGAACTGCTGATCCTGCGATCCGAAGTCGAGCGGCTCGAACTCGCGGAAGCCGCCGCCGAAATGCGCCAGGCCGTCACGCGCTTCAGTTGGCTCAAGGTGTTCATCCCCGGGCTGTCGACCGGCAAGTTCGGCCAGTCGGCCAGGAACCTGAACGCAAGCCTCGGCCATCTCGTCAACCAGTATCCGATGCTGAGTTCGCTCGCATCGCTCGTGCTGGCGAAACCCGTTCGCTCGCTGCTGCGCGCAAGTGCGGGCCCCGCGTTGAAGTGGGGCACGCTCGGCTTCGCCGCATGGGAGGTCTACCGGATCTGGAAGCAGTCCCGCGACGAGCGCGGGCTCGACGCACGCGACGACTGACCGCGGGCCTCCCGCGCGCACGGCCATGCGCCGCCGCGCGCGTTCGTTGCGCGCGTTCGTTGCGAACTCAGCGCACGCCCCAGCAGGCAGCGCCTGGTTCGTCGGCGCCCCCGCTTCCCGCATTGCCTTTCGTCCCGTCCGAGCGCAGCGTGAACGTGCCGCATGCATCGTCGCGCATCGGCCCCGTGTCGAGCGGCGTCGCTGCCAGTTCATAGCTCACCGGCGACTCGTCGCCGTCCGGCCGCCCGAGCGTCAATCGATACACGGCCTGCCCGTCCGGCGGCGCCTGCGCGAGCGCGTCCGGCAATGCCGCAGGCGGTGCACCGTCGAGCGTTTCGAGATACTGGGCCGCACGGTACAGCGCGGACACCGCCGACACGCGGTGAACCCGCACGACATGCTCGCGATACGACGGGATACCCCACCCGGCCAGCACCGCGACGATCGCGAGCACGATCATCAGTTCGATCAGCGTGAACCCCGCCGCTCGAATCATGAACAGGCGGCCGTTCATCGAAGCACCGCCGCGACACGACGCCAGCGCAGCACGACGATATGGCCGTCCCGTATCGCAACCTGCTGCTGCAACCATACGGCACTCGACGCGTGCGCGCCGACACCGCGCGCGGTCACAAGATAAGCGCGATCGCGTGCCTGCCCCGCCGGACGCCGCCACGCCTCGATCAGGCATCGCGGCGGCTGCTCGGCCATCGGCCATTCGGCGAATGGCGCGAACGCTTCGGCAGCCGCCAGCGGCGGCATGCGTCGCCACGCGTCGGGCTCCGCATGCGATTCGCTTTCGTACACATACGGCGCCGAGCCGCGCAGCAATCGCGCGGTACACTCGGCAAGCGCGGCATCGGCCGCGTGGAACGCGATCAGCCGATCGGACAACGCGCGCGTGCGGCGCGACTCCGTCAGCGCGGCGTCGAACCATGTGCCGGTCAGTGCCGCGACCGCTGCGCCGACGGCGATCACCGCGGGCAACGCAAGGCCCGCATCGCGCCGCCACGCACGGCGACCGGGCCGGAAACGCATGTGCGGCTCGCGCGGGGTCGCCGCTGGAACGCGAGCACGTACGGCGTGCTGCCGATCGCCGCCGCTCGCGACGCTGCGCTCGTGCGCGTGGCCAGCCTCGCCGCGTCGCGAGATGCCATCCCGCATGTATCGCGATGCTCCGCTCATCGCACCACCTCGCTTGCTCGAATCGCATCATGCGACGCAGCGTCGGCGGCGAGCGCGACGTTGCGCAACGCGACGATGCGATCGAGCGTCAAACGGGCGCGGCCGTCCGATGGCACGGCAACGCGGCCGTCGCAGTCGACCTGGCGCGCCGGTTCGCGCATCGGCTCGCCGCGCGCCCTGACGCAGACATGCACGGCCACGACCTCGCGCCAGTCGTCGGCACGCATCGCATCGGCGTCGACGAACCGCATGGCGCCGCGACGCAAATAACGGATGCGCAACTGGTCGATCCCCGCCACGACGGGCTGCGGCGTGCCCGGACGGCCGCTTCCTTCGCAATACAGTTCGGGCTCGCCCGTCGACGGGCTGACATGCGCATCGAAGCGATTCTCCATCGGCGCCGGCTCGCCCGGCTCGCCGACACCCTGCCCGAGGCAATCCGACGCCTGGCCGCTCACCGTCGTCCACGTGGATACGGCATCGCCGACATACCGGACCAGCAACGCGTCCGACGCCGAACGCGCGGGCTCGCAGCGCACCTGTGCGCCGCTACCGCGCACGCGTGCCGTCGAACAGCCGAACACCGGCGGCAACGGCAATGCCGCTTCGGCATCGAGCGGCCGGAAACCCGCCATCTGGATCTGCTGACCGATCAGCATCAGCGCGGCCGCCGCCGCGTCGCGCATCCTGAACCCGTCTTCCGCGCGACGCTGCGCAATGCGCTGCGCGTGGTACAGCGCACCGGCCGCCGCGAGCACGAGTAGCCCAACGGTCATCGCAATCAGCACTTCGAGCAGCGTATGGCCACACGTACGGCGATCAGCGCTCATCGCGCGCCCTCTCCCGAAACGGTATCCGGACACACGATCGCGGCTGCGCTGACGACGCCCCTGCCGCATCGCAGCGCGGCGACGCGCCCCCGTTGCCGCCCCGCCAGCCGACGACCGCGTAGCGGACGCCGCCCGGCCCGCCGTCGAGCGCCATCGCGCCACCGGGCAACGACGTCGCCGCCGACGCCGCGAGGCCGTCGTCGACCGCCGCGGCGGCATGCAGACGCTCGATACGTGCATCGGCCAGCCACAGCGCGCGCTCGCGCCAGATCGTCGCGCGCTGCGCACGCGCCATCGCGAGCTGGCTGCCGGCGACCGCCAACATCACGGTGGCGAGCAGCGCGATGGCCAGCGTCGCCTCGAGCAACGACGTACCGCGCATGGCATGGCGCATGGCGATCATGCCGCGTCGCAGCGACCGGCGACCATCCGCGCGCGGCCGCCGGCCGCGATGCGCACGCAACGCGATGCGCGCGCGTCGTCGGCATCGGACACGCCGCGCCTCGGACGCAACTCGAAACGCCGGATCCCGCCGATCGACTGGCCGGCCGGCGGCGCAAACGCGAGCTCATGTGCCGCGCCCACGACGGCCACTTCCGCATCGCGCGGATAGCGTCGCAGCACACGCGAGTGCCCGTCGACCTGCCCGCTGACGATCCAGTCGCACGACCATTCGGCCGGATCGCACCGCTCTCCGGCACGCAGGCAGGCGCCGTCGCGCCCGGCGCGGCACAGCGTGACGCGCGCGCCGAGGCGCGTTGCCTCGGTACGCGCAAACGACAGCGCACCGAGCAGCGCGCGCGAGCGGGCATCCACGCGTTCACGCATGCGCCACTGGTCGAACGTGGGCACCGCATAGAGCGCGAGCCCCGCCGCCAGCGACAGGGCGACCATCAGCTCGACGAGCGTGAATCCGCCCAATCGTTGCACCACATTCTTCAAGGATTGAGCGCCCGGTTCCATCGCAATCGTCCTCCGCCACGGTGATGCGACGACTGTAGCGGCGCGTGCGGACGCACGCCATTGGCCGAACGGCCGACTGGCGACATGCGATCGCGACCGACACAATCGGCGCGAATCGAACCAACGGAGCAGACGATGAACGAACGCAGCGCGTCAGCGCTTACGCGGGGTCTTGGCGGGAGAGGCGCGACGGAACTCTTCGATCACGTCGGCAAATTCGGAGACATCCTCGAACTGGCGATACACCGATGCGAAGCGCACATAGGCAATCGTATCGAGGCCGCGCAACTCGTTCATCACGAGCTCGCCCAGCTTCTCGCTACGCACTTCACGCTCGCCAGTCGCGAGCAGTTGATATTCGATGCGGGCGACCGCCGCATCGATCGCGTCGGCGGCAACCGGCCGCTTGCGCAGCGCGAGTTGCATGCTGGCGACGATCTTGCGACGGTCGAATTCCGTGCGGCTGCCGTCCTTCTTCACGACGAACGGCAGCGACAACTCGACCCGCTCGTACGTCGTGAAGCGCTTGTCGCAAGCCGAGCAGCGGCGGCGCCGCCGAATCGCGGCGCCATCTTCGGACACGCGCGAGTCGACGACCTGCGTGTCGTCATGCCGGCAGAACGGGCAGCGCATCGACGATCAGCGATAGACCGGGAAACGCTTGGTCAGCTCGGCGACCTGCGCGCGCACGCGCTCGATCGTCGCCGCATCTTCCGGGTTCTCCAGCACGTCGGCGATCAGGTTGCCAACTTGCTCGGCTTCCGCCGGCCCGAAGCCGCGCGTCGTCATCGCCGGCGAGCCGAGACGGATGCCGCTCGTCACGAACGGCTTTTCCGGGTCGTTCGGGATCGCGTTCTTGTTCACCGTGATGTGCGCCGCGCCGAGTGCCGCTTCCGCTGCCTTGCCGGTGATGTTCTTCGCACGCAGGTCCACCAGCATCACGTGGCTTTCCGTGCGGCCCGACACGATCCGCAGCCCGCGCTTGACCAGCGTTTCGGCCAGCACGCGCGCGTTCTCGACCACTTTCTGCTGATATGCCTTGAACTCCGGCGACAGCGCTTCCTTGAACGCCACGGCCTTCGCCGCGATCACGTGCATCAGCGGGCCGCCCTGGATACCCGGGAAGATCGCCGAGTTGATCGGCTTCTCGTACTCGGCCTTCATCAGGATCACGCCGCCGCGCGGGCCGCGCAGGCTCTTGTGCGTCGTCGTCGTCACGAAATCCGCGTGCGGCACCGGGTTCGGGTACACGCCCGCCGCGATCAGGCCCGCGTAGTGGGCCATGTCGACCATCAGGTACGCGCCGACCGACTTCGCGATCTTCGCCAGACGCTCGAAATCGATCTTCAGCGCGAACGCCGACGCACCCGCGACGATCAGCTTCGGCTTGTGTTCGTTCGCCAGCTTCTCGGCCGCGTCGTAGTCGATGTCTTCGTTTTCGTTCAGGCCGTAGCTCACCACGTTGAACCACTTGCCCGACATGTTCACCGGCGAGCCGTGCGTCAGGTGGCCGCCATGCGCGAGGCTCATGCCCATGATCGTGTCGCCCGGCTTGAGCATCGCGAAGAACACGCCCTGGTTCGCCTGCGAACCCGAGTTAGGCTGGACGTTCGCGGCTTCCGCGCCGAACAGCTGCTTCACGCGGTCGATCGCCAGCTGCTCGACCACGTCGACGTACTCGCAACCGCCGTAGTAGCGCTTGCCCGGGTACCCTTCCGCGTACTTGTTCGTGAGCTGCGAGCCCTGCGCGGCCATCACGGCCGGGCTCGTGTAGTTTTCCGACGCGATCAGCTCGATGTGATCTTCCTGGCGGCGGTTTTCCTGCTCGATCGCTGCGAAGATTTCGGGATCGACGTTCGCGATGGTGCTTTGGGCTCTGTCAAACATACGGTTTCCGTTAAGTGTGTACAGGTTGACCGGAGTGGCCGAGTACGGTGCGCTGCTGGCGAGACCAGCTCGACGTGGCGGAAGAATCCGTATGACGCGAGGCAGGACAGCCACCGGCGATGCACGCGACGGCGCACAACGGCTGCCCAGGCGAACGGCAAAAACGGCGCCCCGCGCTTCACGGTGGGATGCTCCACCTTGAACCCGAAGGGTTCTATCGCCAGTCACGCAGGGGTGATGAGCGCATTAGTGTATTGGATGCGTCATGAATAGGCAACCGCGCGGCAGGGCGCCCGAATCAATTGGGGCCGGACTCTACGCGCCCGTGCCGACACGCTTTGCCGCCTTGCCGCGGTGCGGCATTCTCAGTAGGCTTGCGGGATTCCACCCGCTATTCCGTTACCGACCAGGAGCAGCAATGATCGTGTTCGTCACAGGCGCGTCCGCCGGCTTCGGCGCCGCCATCTCCCGTGCCTTCGTCAAGGGCGGCCATCGCGTCGTCGCGACCGCACGCCGCAAGGACCGTCTCGACGCGCTCGCCGCCGAACTCGGCGACGCCCTGCTGCCGCTCGAGCTCGACGTGCGCGACCGCGCGGCCGTCGAGGCCGTGCCGGCCGCCCTCCCCGCCGAATTCGCGGCGCTCGACGTACTCGTCAACAATGCCGGCCTCGCACTCGGTGTCGAGCCGGCCCAGAAGGCGAGCCTCGACGAGTGGCAGACCATGATCGACACGAATTGCTCGGGCCTCGTGACCGTCACGCACGCATTGCTGCCCGGCATGATCGCGCGCGGTCGCGGCCATATCTTCAACCTGGGCTCGGTGGCCGGCACCTATCCGTATCCGGGCGGGAACGTGTACGGCGCGACCAAGGCCTTCGTCAGACAATTCAGCCTGAACCTGCGCACCGACCTGATCGGCACGCCGTTGCGCGTCACCGACATCGAACCGGGCCTGTGCGGCGGCACGGAGTTCTCGAACGTCCGCTTCCGCGGCGACGATGCAAAGGCGGCGAACGTCTACCAGAACGTCCAGCCGCTCACCGCCGAGGACATCGCCGACACGATCTACTGGATTGCGACGCGCCCCGCGCACGTCAACATCAACACGATCGAAATGATGCCGGTCGCGCAAGCCCCGGCCGGCCTCACGGTCCATCGCGGCTGACACGTCGCCCGCAGCCGCGGGCCCGCCTCCGGCCGGCCCGCGGTGTGCCATGACGGTGTGCCACGACGCACTACATTCCGTTACGAATCGGTTACGAATCCGGTCTTTGCCTTCCGGTAGAATGCGCGCCATGACTCAGCCCACCCGCTCCCCGGAAGCGCCGTCCGGCTTTACCTGGCCGGTGCGCGTGTACTACGAGGATACCGACGCAGGCGGCATCGTCTTCTATGCCAACTACCTGAAGTTCTTCGAACGCGCCCGAACCGAGTGGCTTCGCGCCTGCGGCGTCGACCAGCGTCGGCTCGCCGACGATACCGGTGCGATCTTCATCGTGCGCAACACGTCGCTCGACTACCGCGCGCCGGCGCGACTCGACGACACGTTGACGATCGCGAGCCGGCCCGGACGCATCGGCCGCGCGTCGGTGGAATTCACGCAGGAAGCCTGGTGTGGCGACACGCTGCTCGTGGTCGGGCACATCCGCCTCGGCTGCGTCGACCGTCACGGCATCCGGCCCGCGGCCATCCCGCCGGCCGTGCTCGACGCGCTGCAACGCGGGCCCGTCATCGACGCCGGGCAGACTGGTTTGTCAACGAAGCTCGCATGAGCGCCGTTTAGACACAGCCTATGAACTTGCCGTTCTGATTCGATACTAAGCAAGGTTCGGCGTCAGGCATGGCCGGCGCGCCGCGCCGCACGCACGCCGGACGCCCTTGCCGGGCACCCCCGAAGGGACGTTACTCAAACCTCTATGAATACTGTTCAAGACCTGTCGATCATTTCCCTCGTCCTCAACGCGAGCGTGCTGGCCCAGGCCGTGATGGGGCTGCTGCTGCTGCTGTCGCTGATGTCGTGGACCTTCATCTTCCGCAAATGGTTTGCCATCCGCCGCGCGCGCGCGCAGACCGAACGCTTCGAAAAGGACTTCTGGTCGGGCGGCGACCTGCAGGCGCTGTATCAGAGCGCAGCCAACAACCGCCATACGATCGGCGCACTCGAGCGGATCTTCGAATCGGGGATGCGCGAATTCCTGAAGGGAAAGGAAAAGCGCCTGAGCGACCCGGGCCTCGTGCTCGACGGTGCGCGCCGCGCGATGCGCGCGTCGTTCCAGCGTGAAATGGACGTGCTCGAGGCGAACCTCGCGTTCCTCGCGTCGGTCGGCTCGGTCAGCCCGTACATCGGTCTGTTCGGCACGGTCTGGGGGATCATGAACTCGTTCCGCGGCCTCGCTAACGTGCAGCAGGCCACGCTCGCGAACGTCGCGCCGGGCATCGCCGAGGCGCTCGTCGCCACCGCGATCGGCCTGTTCGCCGCGATTCCCGCGGTGGTCGCGTACAACCGCTACGCGCACGACATCGATCGCCTCGCGATCCGCTTCGAGACCTTCATCGAAGAGTTCTCGAACATCCTGCAGCGTCAGGCCCAGTAAGGAGCGCGCCATGGCAGGAAGCCCCATCCGATCCAGCATGCGCGGCGGCCGCTCGCGCCGCGCAATGGCCGACATCAACGTCGTGCCGTACATCGACGTGATGCTGGTGCTGCTCGTGATCTTCATGGTCACCGCACCGCTCGTCGCCCCGTCGATCATCAACCTGCCCACCGTCGGCAATGCCGCGCCGCAAGAGCAGACGCCGCCCGTCGTCGTCAACATCAAGGCCGACCGCACGATGAGCGTCAAGTACAAGGGCGACTCGGGCGCGACCCAGGAAGACACGATGACGAAGGCCGAGCTCGACAGCTTCATCTCGGCCCGGCAGGCCGATCACCCCGACCAGCCGGTCGTGATCGCAGCCGACAAGACCGTGCAGTACGATGCCGTCATGACCGTGATGTCCGATCTGAAGGCGCGCGGCGTCAAGCGCGTCGGCCTCCTCGTCAAATCGCAATGAACCGGCAGCAATCCACGCGCAGATCCGCGTACCCGCTCCAGCCTCCCCGCGAGCGCGGGACGTGGCGCGCGTTCGCGCTCGCCGCGCTGATGCACGTGCTGCTCGCGCTGTTCCTCTATCACGGCGTGCAGTGGCAGAACAGCACGCCGGCCGGCGCCGAGGCCGAGCTGTGGACCGAAGTGCCCGACGTCCCCGCGCCGCGGCCGGTGGTCACGCCCGCGCCGCCCGCGAAGGTCGCGCCGCCCCCTGCCCCGGTGCGCGACGAGCAGGCCGACATCGCGCTGCAGCAGAAGAAGCGCCAGCAGGAAGCGGCCGCGCGCGAAGCGCAACTCGAGCAGCAGCGCCGCGCCCAGCAACTGAAGGCCCAGCAGGAAGAGGAAGCCCGGCGTGCGCAGCTCGCCGCGCAGCAGGCGGCCGCCCTCGCCGCCCAGAAGGCCGCGGAACGCGACAAACAGAAGCAGGCCGAGAAGCTCAGGCAACAGCAGCTCGCCGAGCAGCAGAAACTCGAACAACAGAAGCTCCAGCAGCAAAAGCAGGCGCAACTCGAAGCGCAGCAGGCAGCGAAGGCGAAGGCTGACGCGGCCGCGAAGGCCAAGGCGGAAGCCCAGGCCAAGGCGAAGGCCGAAGCCGCGGCGCGCGCGAAGGCCAATGCGGCGGCGAACGCGAAGCTCGACCGCGAGCGCAGCGCGCGACTCGCGCAACTGCAAGGCCTGTCCGGCGCCGGCGAAGGCGGCGGCGACGGCCTGGCGAAAAGCGGCACCGGCACGGGCTCCGGCGGCAATGCCGCGACGCCCGGCTATGCCGACAAGGTGCGCCGCCGCGTCAAGCCGAACATCGTTTGGGGCGGCGAGCGGGCAGGCCTGACCACCGTCGTCAAGATTCGGTGCACGCCGTCCGGTGACGTATTGAGCGCATCGGTCTCCCGCTCGAGCGGGAATTCGGGGTGGGATCAAGCCGTGGTGAATGCGATCCACGCGTCGGTCCCGTTGCCGCCCGATTCCAACGGCCGTACCCCGTCCGACATTACGATTACCTTCAAGGCGGCGGAGTGAAGCGAAATGCGCTTACACTCCGGGCGTCGCTGTCGGATGGGAACGAATCGGGTATTTTTACTGTCTCTGCGGTTGCGCAGCGATCCAAGCCATACGGGAAGCAAGAAGCATGAGTTTGATGACAAAGCTAGGTTTCAGGGCACTCGTGGCCTCGTGTCTGATTACGGCGGGCAGCGCCGCTAACGCCCAGGTCAACGTGCTGATCACCGGTGTCGGGTCGACCCAGTTCCCCATCGCCACCGCGAATTTCACGAACGAGGCGAACCTGCCGCAGCAGGTCACGTCGATCGTACGCGCCGACCTCGCCCGCAGCGGCAAGTTCACCAACATCGACGCAGGCAGCACGCCCGTGCCCGAGACCGCCTCGGTCGATCTCGGCGCATGGAAGGCCAAGGGCGCGAACGCGTTCGTCGCCGGCAGCGTGAACCGCGACGCGAACGGCCAGTACAAGGTCAACTTCATCCTGTACGACACCGTGAAGCAGCAAAGCCTTGGCGGCCTGTCGCTGACGGCCACCGACACCACGCTGCGCACGGCCGGCCACAAGATCGCCGACTACATCTACCAGAAGCTGCTCGGCGTGCGCGGCGTGTTCGCCACGCGCCTGTCGTACGTGATCAAGACGGGCAATCGCTACCAGCTGCAGATTTCGGATTCGGACGGCCAGAACGCGCGCATTGCGCTGTCGAGCACCGAACCGATCATCTCGCCGGCCTGGTCGCCGAGCGGCACGAAGGTCGCGTACGTATCGTTCGAGCGCAAGAAGCCGATCGTCTACATCCACGACCTGCCGACCGGCCGCCGCTACATGGTGTCCGACCAGAAGGGCAACAACAGCGCGCCGGCGTGGTCGCCGGACAGCAACACGCTCGCCGTCGCGCTGTCGCTGACGGGCAATACGCAAATCTATACGGTCAACGCGAACGGGGGCGGCCTGCGCCGTCTCACGCAGAGCAGTTCGATCGATACCGAGCCGTTCTACTCGCCGGACGGCCGCTGGATTTACTTCACGAGCGATCGGGGCGGTGCGCCGCAGATCTACCGGATGCCCGCACAGGGTGAAAGCGCCGGTGCCGCGCAGCGCGTGACCTTCACCGGCAGCTACAACACGAGCCCGCGCGTGAGCCCGGACGGCAAGCTGCTCGCTTACATCTCCCGCACGGGTGGGGGCTTCAAGCTGTACGTTCAGGATCTGCAGACTGGCGCGGCGAACGCCATCACGAATACCAATCGCGACGAATCGCCGAGCTTCGCGGCAAACGGCCAGTACCTTCTGTACGCTACCCAGTCGGGTGGCCGCAACGTTCTGGCCGCCGTGCCTTCCGACGGCAGCGCGCCGCCGCAGATCCTGTCCGTCCAGGGCGGCTCCGTTCGCGAGCCGTCGTGGGGGCCCTTCATGCAATGACCACAAGGAGAGTAACCATGATGTCGAATAAAGCTCGTCTGGCCCTGGCCGTGATGATGATCAGCGCGCTCGCCGCGTGCAAGTCGGGTGTGAAGCTCGACGACAAGGCAAACAACGCGGGCGCAGTCAGCACGCAGCCGAGCGCCGACAACGTCGCGCAAGTGAACGTCGACCCGCTGAACGATCCGAACAGCCCGCTCGCGAAGCGCAGCATCTACTTCGACTTCGACAGCTATTCGGTGAAGGACGAGTACCAGCCGCTGATGCAGCAGCACGCGCAGTACCTGAAGAGCCACCCGCAGCGTCACGTGCTGATCCAGGGCAACACCGACGAACGAGGCACGAGCGAGTACAACCTCGCGCTGGGCCAGAAGCGTGCGGAAGCCGTCCGCCGTGCGATGGCGCTGCTCGGCGTGAACGACTCGCAGATGGAAGCCGTGAGCCTCGGCAAGGAAAAGCCGCAGGCAACGGGTCACGACGAAGCATCGTGGGCGCAGAACCGTCGCGCCGACCTCGTCTACCAACAGTAAGTAACGGAAGAATCGCCGTATGACGCACCGTTCAACCTGGCTGCGCGTTGCCGCAGCATTCTGCGTCGCGGGCGCGGCGTGGTCGGCCGCGCCGGCGCACGCCGGCATGTTCGACGACAACGAGGCGCGCCGCGCCGTGCTCGATCTGCGCAGCAAGAGCGACAACCTGTCGAGCCAGTTGTCGGCCGCCCAGCGTACGATCCTCGATCAATCCGGCCGTATCGACCAGCTGAACCAGCAGGTCGCGACGCTGCGCGGCGAGAACGAGGATCTGACGAACCGGCTGACGACGCTCGAGCGGCAGCAGAAGGAGTACTACCAGGATCTCGACACGCGGCTCAAGAAGTTCGAGCCGCAGCAGGCGACGATCGATGGTGTCGAAGGCACCGTGCAGCCGGGTGAAACGGATGCGCTCAGCGCGGCGCAGCAGCAGTTCCGCAACGGCAACTTCAAGGCGGCGGCGGCTTCGTTCCGCGCGTTCATCGCGAAGTATCCGCAGAGCCCCTATCAGCCGACCGCGCAGTACTGGTACGGCAACGCGCAATACGCGCTGCGCGACTACCGTGGTTCGACCGCGACGTGGCAAGGGATCGTCAGCAAGTTCCCGCAACATCCGCGCGCGGCCGACGCTCTCGTGGCGATCGGCACGAACCAGCTCGAACAAGGCCAGAAGGCGGCCGCGAAGAAGACGTTCGAGCAGGTCGTGTCGCAGTACGCCGGGTCGAACGCGGCGCAGACGGCGCAGGGCAAGCTCGAAACGATCAAATAATTATCGTGGCGCGTTGTTGACAGTCCATCAACCCGTCGCTATAATCTTTTGCTCTTTAGGTCGCTGCCCAAGTTGTCGAGGCAACGAACCAGCAGGTTTCAAGAACGTGGGGTGGTAACTCAGTTGGTTAGAGTATCTGACTTTTAATCAGAGAGTCGAGGGTTCGAGTCCCTCCCACCCTACCAACTATCTTCGATAGTGCAAAAAAGCCTCCCTCGCGGAGGCTTTTTTGCGTCTGTCGCCTTTGCCGCGTTGGACGCCCTTCGCTGAGACCCGCCAGCGCCGATGAAGCCCCCCGCAAACCTCGATCGCGCTGCCCCTCACGGCTGCCGCAAGTTTGCCTCCACGGCCCCTTCGGACGTCGCCGCCGCAACCGGCACCTGCGCCACGGCGCGCCCGACGCGCGCCATCGCACGATTCCGTCGTCACCGACTTCGACCAGCAGATCGCCGTTCGGCGCGACGACCATCCCCGCCGGACGATTCAGCGCATCCCGCAACGCGCCCGGCCGATTGCCGCGTGAATCGAGCCGTCCAGCAACCACCGCCGCATCGCCCCGGGCGTCGATCCACAACACGGTATGGTTGCCGCGGTCGATCGCGTACACGTTGGGTGCATGGCCGGTCCGCCCCGCCACCGCGACAGGTGATCGCGTCGCGCGCGAACGGCGCGAGCAGGTGCTCGAGCCAGTCGCGGGCCGGCCGGCAATCGGCATCGCAGAATCCGACGATGTCGCAACGCGACGCGTCGACGCGATCGAAGCCGTCGTTCCTCGCTTCGTCGTAGCCGGTGTTCGCGCCGATCTCGACGAAGTCGATCCGGCGCCCGCCGCGCGCGCCGTTATTCCTGAATCGACGGCGCGGAATCCGCGTCGGTATAGCGCGGCTTCGCGTCCTGCAAGTCGCGCGTGTTCTTCTGCACGGCCACCGAGCCGAACAGCGCGAGCACGAACGACATCGCGTAAAAGCCCTTCTCGCTCAATTGCAGCGTCGCGTTGAAGAGGCCGACGATCAGCAGCGCGATCGACAGCAGCAGCGCGATCCAGCTGAGGCCGTAGTAGATGCCGGTGACGGGAATGCCTTCCGCGCGGTCGCGCACGCTCTTCTGCAGCGAGATCGCCGCATAGAGGCCGAACACCAGCACGGTGAAGTAGTAGCCCTTCTCGTTGAGCTGCATGCCGGCGTTCCAGAGCCCGATCAGGAATGCCGCGAAACCGGCGAGCAGCGCGGCCCACGACGCGGCCACGAACGCGAACGACGGTTGCTGGATGGTGGTCTGGTTCATTGCTTTGCCCTCTCTTTCTTGTTGTTCGAAATCGTTGTCGTTGAACTGCGTTTTGCGCATGGTAGCAGCTTCGGCGCGCGACATCGCGGCCGCGGCGCCGAGCGGTTCGACCGTCCACGGTTGCGCCGGCGCCTGCAGCACGGCCTGGCCCGGCGGGCCGAGCCGCGCATCGGCACGCGAGCATGAACACGTCGTCCGCGCCGGGAAACAGCACGAAATCGCCGTCAGAGCGTTGCAACGTGCGTGCGTCGGCGACACGCAGCCGGCAGGTTCCAGCCGGCGCCAGGTGGAACGCCGCCTCGCCGGGCGGCAGCGGGCCGTGCGGCATCGCGAACCAGGCCGTCGAGCAGGCAGCGCACGTCGAGCTCGACATGGCTGCGACCCAGCGACAGCAGTTGACTCAATGCATCCATGAGACGATTGCGCTAAAAATTGACACTCCCGCCTATCGAAACCCTTATCGAGAGCGATCAGAATAGCCTTGCTTCGCCCGAGATCGCGGCAGCCGCCGCGCTCGTCACTCTTCTCGAAAAAGGACGCATCATGCTGAACTGGAACGAATACCGGAAGGAGCTCTCGACGCGTATCGGCGACATCGCCAAGCTGTCGCCCGACACGCTGGCCGGCTACCAGGCGCTGTCCGGCGCCGGGGCCAAAACCGGCCATCTCGACGCGAAAACGCGCGAGCTGATCGCGCTCGCGGTGGCCGTCACGACGCGCTGCGACGGCTGCATCGCCGTGCACACGGCCGAAGCGGCCAAGCATGGCGCGACCCGGGAGGAAGTGGCGGAAGCGCTCGGCGTCGCGATTGCGTTGAATGCCGGCGCGGCGCTCGTCTATTCGGCGCGTGTGATGGACGCGCTCGGCGACTGAGCCGACGCGGTGCGGCACTGCCGTCGTGCCGCACCGCAGCGTCGAACGGCTGCGTTGCGTCACGCCCGCAGTGTGGCCGCACGGTGGTCCATCGCGCCTATGCGGCGGCCATGTATGACGATTGCCGGTGACGCGCCTCGATGCGGCAACGCCGCTCAGTCGGCTACCATGCGCGAACGATACATCGTGAAGGAGCGCTCCATGTGCCGCTGGCTCGCCTATACGGGTAATCCGATCCATCTGGAAACCGTGTTGTTCCGCGCGAAGCATTCGCTGATCGACCAGAGCCTGCATTCGGAGCTGGGCGCCACGACCACCAACGGCGACGGCTTCGGCATCGGCTGGTACGGGCATCCCGACGAACTCCCGTTCCGCTATCGCTCCGTGCATCCCGCATGGAACGATCGCAACCTGCGCGAAGCCGCGCGTGCGATCCGCTCGCGGATGTTCATCGCGCACATTCGCGCGGCGACCGATACGCCCGTGCAGGAAACCAACTGCCATCCGTTCCGCCACGGCCGCTGGCTGTTCGCGCACAACGGGCTGATCCGCGACTTCCACAAGTTGCGTCGCGACCTGACGATGAAGGTCGATCCCGCGCTGTTCCCGACGCTCGAAGGCTCGACCGACTCCGAGCTGATGTTCCGCCTCGCGCTCACGTACGGTCTCGAGCAGGCGCCGCTGCCGGCGCTCGAACGGATGGTCGGCGTGGTCGAGGAAACCGCCGCGCGGCATCGCGTCACCGACCCGCTGAACATGACGATCTGCGCGACCGACGGCGAACGGATCGTCGCGGTGCGCTATTCGAGCGAACGGCAATCGCGCTCGCTGTTCCACAGCACGTCATTCAAGCATCTGCACGAGCTGTATCCACATAACCCGCGCATCGCCGAAGCCGGCGACGACGCGTTCATGGTCGTGTCGGAACCGCTCGTCGACCTGCGCGGCGCGTGGGAGGAAGTGCCGGAGGGGATGGCGATCGTCGCGCACGGCGCCGACGTGCAGCAGCGGCCGTTCGGGCCGCGGCACAAGTGACATGCCGCAGTCCTGACGAATCGAGCGCGTCCAGGTGGCGAGTACTTCGGTGCGATACGGCCGTTTCGCCGATCCGGTTGCGCCGGGCCGACGCCCGGTACTGCCAGATCAATCGAAAGCGATACGAATCGTCGCTCGACGAATACGATCGGGCAAACGCCTCGGATAATTCCCCAATTCGATAATGAGCGACGGAGTCGCATGGCGAAAGCGGATGCTGCGCACTAGCACAGTTTTCGCTGAATAAAAAAATCGATACCCTTGCGATTCATCCCGACCGGGAACCACGGCAATAATCGACACACGGTCGAGAACCCTGTCAGCGACACGCATTCATTTCGAATTATTACGGCGCATCGGCAATCATTACCGTGCGGGCGATGCTCGCACGCCGTCACGGCGACTGAAGGCGAACGTTTATTCCTGATTAAAATATTCAAGTTACCAATTTTGAAAAGCACCGCTACAATTCGCCGACGGATGAATCCGCTTCACAATTAAAGTACGAGGCCGTTACCGGCACATCGAATCCGAGATGGCTCAAGATCTCCCCAGTTCTCCCCCTGTCACGCTCACGCGCGATCCATCCGTGCTTTCCAGCATGAAGCAGGACCATGCCTTCGTGGTATGGCTCACCGGTATCTCCGGCGCCGGCAAATCGACGCTCTCGAACCTGCTGAAGCAGCAACTCGATGCGCGCGGTCTGCGGACTTTTCTGCTGGACGGCGATCGGCTTCGCGAAGGATTGAATCAGGACCTCGGATTCAGCGACGCAGACCGCCACGAGAACATTCGTCGGACAGCCGAGGTCGCGCGCCTGATGGTGGATGCCGGGCTCGTCGTCATCGTTGCCCAGATCTCGCCGTTTCGCGAGGCACGCGCCAAAGCGCGCGCACGTTTTCCGCAGGGCATGTTCTTCGAAGTCTTCGTCGACGTCGCGCTGGACGTGGCGGAAGCGCGCGACCCCAAAGGGCTCTACGCGCGGGCAAGGCAAGGGACCCTTCGGCAGTTCACCGGCATCGAATCGATCTACGAGCAGCCGGTATCGCCCGACGTGCATGTGCGCACGGGCGAGGCAGGTCCGCTGGAATGCGTGCACGCGATCATGCGCAAATTGCCGTTGAACGGCTGATGCCCATCGTCGAACGTCGTCCGCTGCCCGTCGTGCATCGCCCTCGCCGCGAGCACCGCGCCATCGTCGGCCACCGCGGCGCGATCTGACTGAAAACCAGCCGACCGACATCCCGCTCGGCACGACGCATCGTCCGGCGAACCCCGGCAAGATTCCGCTCGAACCGATCGAAGTGCAGTCGGGCAGTATCTCGGCGAGGGCGACACCGCCCGCCTCGACGGCACTTACGGCCGCGCAGCACGGCAAGCCACTCGACGCCCGCCGCGCGCCGCGCGCCACGACAGGCCGTCCTCAAACGGGCCGCACGCATCCACGTCCCGCCCGTTTTTCACTACGTCAAGCAATGTCAGCCCGGTTGCCCGCCGCTCGCCGGTCAGGTTATAAAAGCGCACCCGTTCCGGTGCATGCGCCGCCCTTTTACCCTTGACTTCGGAGAACGCATGATCGATCTCGCCACTGCCCAGCAATTCCTGATGACCCGCGGCCTCGACTTCGGCCTCAACCTCCTCGCCGCGATCGTCTTATGGTTCGTCGGCCGCTGGGCGATCCGCATCGGCACGCGCCTGCTCGGCAAGGTCGTACGCCGCAGCGGCAAGGTCGACCCGACACTCACCGACTACCTGACCTCCGTCGTCGGCGTGTTGCTGACGATCCTGCTGATCCTCGCGATCCTGCAGATCTTCGGCGTGCAGACGACCTCGTTCGCTGCGCTGCTCGCCGGCCTCGGCCTCGCGATCGGCACGGCCTGGGGCGGCCTGCTCGCGCATTTCGCCGCCGGCGTGTTCATGCAGGTGCTGCGCCCGTTCAAGATCGGCGACGTGATCAGCGCGGGCGGCGTCACGGGCACGGTGAAGGAGCTCGGCCTGTTCGGCACGACGATCATCACCGCCGACAACATCGTGACGATCGTCGGCAACAACAAGATCTTCTCGGACAACATCGCGAACTACAGCGCGACGCCGCACCGCCGCGTCGACCTGACCGCGAAGATCGCGAACAGCGTCGATGCGGCCGATGCGATCAACCGCCTGAAGACGCAGATCCAGCTGGTGCCGAACGTGCTGAAAGTGCCGGCACCGGACGTCGGCGTGCTGCAGTTCACGCCGGAAGGCCCGCTGCTGTTCGTGCGCCCGTCGACTCAACCGGAGAACTACTGGCAGGTGTACTGCGACACCAACCGCGTGATCCTGGAGACGTTCCGCGAAGCCGGCTATCCGACGCCCGAAACGCCGGTCTCGCAACGCAACGCGTGACGGCAGCAGCCGAGCCGCACGGCGAACCGCGCGGACGAAAAAAAGCGTGGCCGCCGCCACGCTTTTTTATTGCGTCGAAGCGCGTCGCGTCAGCGCCCGCCCGCCTTCGGCGCGCCGTTCGAGCGCCGCCCGCGCACGAGCTTCCACACCGCGCCGAGCGCGACCGGCACGATCGCCGCGCCGATCCCGACCAGCACGATCACGTTCAGGTACTGGCGGACGAACGGGATGTTGCCGAAGAAATAGCCGAGCAGCACGAGCAGCAGCACCCACACCAGCGCGCCGATCACGTTGAACAACTGAAAGCGCGCGACGCTCATCGACGACGCCCCCGCGACGAACGGCGCGAACGTGCGCACGACCGGAATGAAGCGCGCGAGCACGATCGTCTTGCCGCCGTGCTTGTCGTAGAACGAGTGGGTCTTCTGCAGCGCGGCGCGATCGAGGAAGCGCTCGAGCACCGGGATATGCGTATTGAACACCTTCGGGCCGACCCAGCGGCCGATCAGGTAGTTCACGGTGTTGCCGGTAATCGCCGCGACGAGCAGCAGCACGATCAGCAGGCCGACGTTCATTTCACCCGTCGCCGCGAAAGCGCCGCCGATGAACAGCAGCGAATCGCCGGGCAGGAACGGGAAGACGACGAGCCCCGTCTCGCAGAACACGATCAGGAACAGGACGAGATAGACCCACGCGCCGTATTGCCGAATGAAATCGCCGAGGAAAGCGTCGATATGCAGGACAAGGTTGACGAAATGAAGCAGCGTATCCAAATGCGATTCCTCGAAGGCGATGGGGCCGGAACGGCCGGGACAGGCCAGAGATGGCCGACGCGCCTGCCGGCCAGGGCGGCGCGTGCAACGGGGTGATGATACCGAAACTCCCTTGAGGCTCCGTGAAAAAACGTAACGGCCGCTCGCGCCGGCACGCGTTCGCCGCCTCGCTATAATTCGGCCATGTCCGATATCACCGAAACGGCCGCGGGCGCCGCGCCCGCCCCCGCCGCGCGCCCGCTGCGCGCGATCCAGCCCCTGCCCGACCAGCTGATCAGCCAGATCGCCGCCGGCGAGGTCGTCGAACGCCCGGCGTCGGTCGTCAAGGAGCTGCTCGAGAACGCGATGGACGCCGGCGCGACGACGCTGCGCATCGTGCTGGAGGAAGGCGGCGTCAAGCGCATCTCGATCACCGACGACGGCTGCGGCATTCCGCCGGACGAACTGGCGCTCGCGCTGATGCGTCACGCGACCAGCAAGATCCGCTCGCTCGAGGAGCTCGAGGCGGTCGCGACGCTGGGCTTTCGCGGCGAAGCGCTCGCATCGATCGCATCGGTCGCCGAGATGTCGATCACGAGCCGCACGGCCGATGCCGCGCACGCGATGAAGATCGATGCGCAGACGGGCGTGCTGTCGCCCGCCGCCGGCTCGATCGGCACGACGATCGAGGTGCGCGAGCTGTACTTCAACACGCCCGCGCGGCGCAAGTTCCTGAAAAGCGAGCAGACCGAATTCGGCCACTGCCTCGAAATGATCCGCCGCGCGGCGCTCGCGCGGCCGGACGTCGCGATCTCGGTGCTGCACAACGGCAAGGCCGTCGAGCACTGGAACGCGACCGAGCCCGCGCAGCGCGTCGCGAAGATCCTCGGCGACGGCTTCGCGACCGCGCACCTGCCGCTCGACGAGCGGGCGGGCCCGCTCGCCGTGTACGGTTGCGCCGGCCTGCCGACCGCGAGCCGCGGGCGCGCCGACCAGCAGTATTTCTTCGTGAACGGCCGTTTCGTGCGCGACAAGCTGCTGACGCACGCGGTGCGGGCGGCCTACGAGGACGTGCTGCACGGCGATCGCTACCCGTCGTACGTGCTGTTCCTCGACCTGCCGCCCGAAGCCGTCGACGTGAACGTGCATCCGTCGAAGATCGAGGTGCGGTTCCGCGATTCGCGCTCGATCCACCAGTACGTGTTCCATGCGGTGCAGCGTGCGCTTGCCCGCCATGCGGGCGCGTCGCCGGAAACCACCGCGGGCGGCCATGCCGCGCAACTCTCCCCGGCGCCGCGCGGGCCGGCGTCGTTCGTCGACACGCCGCTCGGCCAAAGCCAGGGCCACGCGGCAGGCGGCAGCGGCTTCTCGTCGCCGTCGTCTTCATCGTCGGCGGGCAATACCTGGATGCGCCAGGCGCGGATGACGCAGGGCACGCTGCCCGTCGCGCAGCCGCTCGCGCTCTACGATGCGCTGTTCGGCCGCAAGGACAGCGGCGCGGGCACGCCGGACGGCACGACGCTCGTCGCCCGCGACGCGGCCGACGCGCCGGTCGCGCCGCTGCCGGGCTTCGCCGCGGCGCCGCTCGCCGCCGGCGCGCACGACGAGCAGCCGCTCGGCTTCGCGCTCGGCCAGATCCACGGCATCTACGTGCTCGCGCAGAATGCGTACGGCCTCGTGATCGTCGACATGCACGCGGCGCACGAGCGAATCCTGTACGAGCAGTTCAAGAACGCGCTCGCCGATCGCTCGGTCGCCGTGCAGTCGCTGCTGCTGCCGATCTCGATGACGGCCACGCCGGTCGAAATCGGCACGGTCGAGGAAGAGCGCGACACGCTCGAATCGCTCGGCTTCGACCTCGCGGTGCTGTCGCCGACGACGCTCGCGATCCGGGCGGTGCCGGCGCTGCTGAAGGATGCCGACCTGCAATCGCTCGCGCGCGCGGTGCTCGCCGACCTGCATGCGTTCGGCGGCTCGCGTGTGCTCACCGAGCGCCAGCACGAGCTGCTCGGCACGCTCGCGTGCCATCACGCGGTGCGCGCGAACCGGCGCCTGACGCTCGACGAGATGAACGCGCTGCTGCGCCAGATGGAGGCGACCGAGCGCGCGGACCAGTGCAATCACGGCCGGCCGACCTGGTACCAGCTCACGCTGAACGATCTCGACCGTCTCTTCATGCGCGGGCAATGAGCGCTTCCTCGCAGCCCACTCCGACGACGATCGCCTGCCTGCTCGGCCCCACCGCCTCGGGCAAGACCGCCGCGGCGCTGGCGCTCGCCGCGCGCCGCCCGATCGAGATCGTCAGCGTCGACTCGGCGCTCGTCTACCGCGACATGGATATCGGCACCGCGAAACCGTCGCGCGACGAGCGCGCGAGCGTGCCGCATCACCTGATCGACATCATCGACCCGGCCGATGCGTATTCGGCCGCGGAATTCCGCACGGACACGCTGCGGCTGATCGGCGAGATCGTCGCGCGCGGCCGCACGCCGTTGCTTGCCGGCGGCACGATGCTGTACTACAAGGCGTTGACGCAAGGGCTCAACGACCTGCCGGGAGCCGACCCGGAGATCCGCGCGACACTCGACGCCGACGCCGCGCGCGACGGCTGGCCCGCGCTGCACGCGCGGCTCGCGCAGGTCGATCCCGACACGGCCGCGCGGCTCGCGCCGAACGATTCGCAGCGGATCCAGCGCGCGCTCGAAGTCTTCATGCTGAGCGGGCGGCCGATGTCGGCGCTGCTCGCCGCGCCGCGCCGCACGGATGATGCGGCCGCCGCGTACCGCTTCGTGCCGGTCGCGCTCGAGCCGTCGGATCGCGCGGTGCTGCACGCACGGATCGCGCAGCGCTTCGACGCGATGCTCGATGCGGGTTTCATCGACGAAGTCGAGCGGCTGCGGCGCCGCGACGATCTCCATCCCGATCTGCCGTCGATGCGTTGCGTCGGCTATCGGCAGGCGTGGGAATTCCTCGACGGCGATACCGACTACCGGACGATGCGCGACAAGGGCATCTTCGCGACACGTCAGCTGTGCAAGCGCCAGATCACGTGGCTGCGCGCGATGCCGGAACGGATCGTCGTCGACTGCATCGCGCCGGCTTCGACGGCTCGCGCGCTCGACGCGCTCGAACGCGTGCTCGACGGCCGCACGCCGCGCTGACCGCTCAATCCGCCCGACGCGCCGCCAGGCGCGCGCGGGCGCCGTCGACGATCCACGCGATGCCGCGCTCGAACGCTTCGTCGCCGCCGCGCTCGCGCAGCACGGCCCAGCCTTTCGCGAACAACGGATAGTCGGCCGCGTCCGGCAGCGACGCATCGGCGTCCGCGTCCGGCGCCGCCTGCTCTTCCAGCACCCATCCGACCACGAAGCGGCCGATCGCGACCATCACGTCGACCGCTTCGTCCGGCGTGAACCCCGCGTCGCCGAGCAGCGCGATCTTGCGTTCGATCGAGCTGAAATGCAGCGCGCGCGGCCGCGTGCCGGCGTGCAGGCGCGCCCCGTCGCGATAAGCCAGCAGCGCACGGCGGAAGCTGCGCGCATTCTCCGCGAGCCACGTATCCCACACGTCGCCCGGCTTCGGCAGCGACGCGCCGTGGCGCTCGAGCATGATCGCCTCGGCCATCGCGTCGAGCAGCTCGGCCTTGTTCCTGAAATGCCAGTACAGCGTCGGCGATTGCACGCCGAGCCGTTCGGCGAGCCGCCGCGTCGACAGCGCGTCGATGCCCACTTCGTTCAGCAGTTCGAGCGCCGCGCGCAATACCGTGTCGCGCGTCAGCCGCGCGCCTGTGTCCTTCATCTCTATCACCGATAGGGAAACTGTGGAATAATCCCCACTCTATCATCGATAGAGTGATGCCCTTGAATCCGTCCCTGATTGCCATTCTCGCCACGGTCCTGCTCGACGCGATCGGCGTCGGCATCGTGATGCCGATCCTGCCCGGGCTACTGCGCGCGCTCGCCGGCGCGGGCAGGACCGACACCCACTACGGCATTCTGCTGGCGCTGTACGCGTTCGCGCAGTTCCTGTGCGCGCCGCTGCTCGGCGCGCTGAGCGACCGTCTCGGCCGCCGCCCGGTGCTGCTCGCGTCGCTCGCGGGCGCCGCGCTCGACTATCTGCTGATGGCACTCGCGCCGACGCTCACGTGGCTTTACGTCGGGCGGCTGATCGCCGGCATCACCGGCGCGAACGTCGCGGTCGCGACCGCGTACGTGACCGACGTGACGGCCGAACCCGACCGTGCGCGGCGCTTCGGCCAGCTCGGCGCGATGATGGGCATCGGCTTCATCGCCGGCCCGCTGATCGGCGGGCTGCTCGGCGCGCTGCACCTGCGTGCGCCGTTCATCGCGGCCGCGTTGCTCAACGCGCTGAATCTCGTGCTCGTGTGGCGCGCATTGCCGGAATCGCGGCCGCGCGCGGCCCGGGAAGGCCGGACGGCCGGCACGCTCAACCCGTTCGCGAGCCTGCGCCGGCTGAGCGGCGCGCCCGCGCTCGCGCCGCTGGTCGGCATCTACGTGATCGTGGCACTCGTGTCGCAGGCGCCCGCGACGCTGTGGATCCTGTACGGCCAGGAGCATTTCGGCTGGTCGACGCCGGTCGCCGGACTGTCGCTCGCCGGCTACGGCGCATGCCACGCGCTCGCGCAGGCGTTCGCGATCGGGCCGCTGATCGCGCGGCTCGGCGAGCGGCGCGCGCTCGCACTGGGGCTGGCAGGCGATGCGCTCGGGCTTGCGGTCATCGCGTTCGCCACGGCCTCATGGGTGCCGTTTGCACTGCTGCCGCTGTTCGCGGCCGGCGGCATGACGCTGCCGGCGTTGCAGGCGATGCTCGCGCGGCAGGTGGACGATACGCGCCAGGGCGAACTGCAAGGCACGCTGGCGAGCGTGGCGAGCCTGATCGGCGTCGCGGGGCCGCTGGTCGTTACCGCAACCTACGCGGCGACGCGCGCGACGTGGCCGGGACTCGTGTGGGCTGGCGCCGCGCTGCTGTACCTGCTCGTGCCGCCGCTGCTGGCCGGTGCGCGCCCGGCGAATGCGCCGCGAGCGTCCGCTTGAGCGTCGGCGGGCGCCGGCCATACTGAGCGCTCGAGCGCCCGAAAAAAAAGCCGCCCGGATCGATTCCGGGTGGCTTTCCGTGCTGCATCTGCTTGCGGTGCGTCAGACCACGACCGTCTGCGCCTCGCCTTCGCGGGTCGCACGCACGGTGCCGATCTTCCACACCTGTTCGCCGGCGGCGGTCAGGTCGGCAATCGCTGCGTCGGCATCGGCCGCCGAGACGATCACGGCCATGCCGATCCCGCAGTTGAACACGCGGTGCATTTCCGCATCGGCGACGCCGCCGTGCTCCTGCAGCCACTTGAACAGCGGCGGCAGCGGCCATGCCTTCTGGTCGAGCTCCGCGGTGAGGCCTTCGCGCAGCACGCGCGGAATGTTCTCGACGAGGCCGCCACCGGTGATGTGCGCCATGCCCTTCACCGTCAGCTTCTGCATCAGCGCGAGCAGCGGCTTCACGTAGATGCGCGTCGGCGCCATCAGCGCGTCGGCGAGCGAGCGGCCGTGGAAATCGGCGGACAGATCCGGGTTCGCGCGCTCGATGATCTTGCGCACGAGCGAGAAGCCGTTCGAGTGAATGCCGCTCGATGCGAGGCCGAGCACGACGTCGCCTTCGGCGATCGTGCTGCCGTCGATGATCTTGCTCTTCTCGACCGCGCCGACCGCGAAGCCGGCCAGGTCGTATTCGCCGTCCGGGTACATGCCCGGCATTTCGGCCGTTTCACCGCCGATCAGCGCGCAGCCCGACAGTTCGCAGCCCTGCGCGATGCCCTTGACGACGGTGGCGGCCGTGTCGACGTCCAGCTTGCCGCACGCGAAGTAGTCGAGGAAGAACAGCGGCTCGGCGCCCTGCACGAGGATGTCGTTCACGCTCATCGCGACGAGATCCTGGCCGACGGTGTCGTGCTTGTTCAGATGAAAGGCCAGCTTGAGCTTGGTGCCCACGCCGTCGGTGCCCGACACGAGCACGGGCTCCTTGTACTTCTTCGGCACTTCGAACAGCGCGCCGAACCCGCCGATGCCGCCGAGCACGCCGTCGCGCAGGGTTTTCTTCGCAAAAGGCTTGATCTTGTCGATGAGCGCGTCGCCGGCGTCGATGTCGACGCCTGCGTCGCGATAGGACAGACCCTGAGCGTCGGGAGCGGATTTCGGAGGATTCATGGGGGAATGCGAGAAGGTCGGTAAAATGCGATTTTACCCGAAGCCGGCCCGTTGGCCGGAATTCCCAGCACCGAATCGTCAGGGATTGCATCTTGGTCAACACGTCCCCGTTTTCATCGCCGGGCGAAGCGCGCCGAAGCCCGCGCCGCGCCGCCGTGCGTACGGTCGCGCGTGAAGCCGGCCGAGGCGCCTTCCCGCGCGCGCGCCCGGCGTACGGCACGCGTATTTTCAACCGATCCGCATTGTGACTGCTGTGTCCCGTCAACTGACGCTCGATCTCGGCACGCCGCCGCCCGCCACGTTCGACAACTTCATCATGAGCGAGGAGAACGACGAGCTCGTCACGCGCCTGCAGAAGCTCGATCTCGCGCTCGCGGCCGGCCCCGTGCCGGACCGGTCGTTCTATATCTGGGGCGAGCCCGGCAGCGGCCGCACCCACCTGCTGCAGGCGCTCGTGAGCGACGCGTCGTACGGCTATGCGCGCTACCTGAGCCCGCAGAGCCCGCTCGGCGCGTTCACGTTCGACCCGCGCATCGGCATCTACGCGATCGACGACTGCGACCGGATGAGCGACACGCAGCAGGTCGCGCTGTTCAACCTGTTCAACGAAGTGCGCGCGCACCCGTCGAGCGCGTTCGTCGCCGCGGGCCCGGCGGCGCCGCTCGCGCTCGACGTGCGCGAGGATCTGCGCACGCGCCTCGGCTGGGGGCTCGTGTTCCACCTGTCGCCGCCGTCCGACGCCGGCAAGATCGCCGTGCTCAAGCTCGCGGCGAAGGAGCGCGGGATCGCGCTCACCGACGACATCGCCGCGTACCTGCTGACCCATTTCCGCCGCGACATGCCGAGCCTGATGGCCTTGCTCGACGCGCTCGACCGCTTCTCGCTCGAGCAGAAACGCGCGGTCACGCTGCCGCTGCTGCGCCGGATGCTCGCGCGTCCCGGCGACGACATCACACCACCGGGCACGGGCCCGAACCGCTTCGAGTAAAATGCGCTTCCATGACTAATCTGGCACTCTTTGACCTCGATCACACGCTGATCCCCACCGATAGCGACCACGAATGGGGTCGCTTCATGGTGAAGCTCGGCATCGTCGACGCGGAAAGCTTCTCGCGTCAGAACGATCAGTTCTTCGCCGACTACAAGGCCGGCAAGCTCGACATCCACGCGTACCTGTGCGCGATGCTCACGCCGCTCGCGAAGTATTCGCGCGCGCAGCTGGCCGAATGGCACGAGCAGTACATGCACGAGGTGATCCGCCCCGCGATGACGCCCGCCGCGCTCGAACTCGTGCGCAAGCACGTCGATGCCGGCGACCTGTGCTGCGTCGTGACGGCCACCAACGAATTCATCACGCGTCCGATCGCGACCGCGTTCGGCGTCGACACGCTGATCGCGTGCGAGGTCGAAACGACCGACGGGCATCCCGACTCGCCGTACACGGGCCGGCCGACCGGCACGCCGAGCTATCGCGAAGGCAAGATCGTGCGCACCGAAGCATGGCTCGCATCGCTCGGCAAGCACTGGGACGACTTCGAACATAGCTACTTCTACAGCGACTCGCACAACGACATCCCGCTGCTCGAGAAAGTCACCGACCCGATCGCGACCAACCCTGACGACACGCTGCGCGCGCATGCAAGCAACCGCGGCTGGCGTATCCTCGATCTCTTCTGAACGTCGTGATCAAAAAATTCATCCGCAAGCTGCTCGGCCAGGACGAAACCGAGCAAACGCCTCCCGCCGCGGCCCCGGCCGACGAAGCGGCCCCAGCCGCCCCGCGCGCCCCGAAGGGCGCCCGCGGCGGCGCGAAGAAACCGCGCAGCAACCATGAGCCGACCGTCGTGCCGGCCAGCGTGCACGGCATCAACCCGGCGCTGATCTCGAAGAACGCGGTGCGCGTGACCGACACGCTGCAGCAGGCGGGCTTTCGTGCATTCATCGTCGGCGGCGCGGTGCGCGACCTGCTGCTCGGCATCGCGCCGAAGGACTTCGACGTCGCGACCGACGCGACGCCGACCGAGGTGCAGCGCCTGTTCCGCCGCGCGCGCCTGATCGGCCGCCGCTTCCAGATCGTGCACGTGCAGTTCGGCCAGGAGCTGATCGAGGTGTCGACGTTCCGCGCGCTGGTCGACGCGCCGCCCGAGGCGGCCGCGGCTGCGGCCGAGCCGCCGAGGCGCCTGAAGCGCGACGAACTCGATCGCCGCACGCACGCGGTCGACGCGAGCGGCCGCGTACTGCGCGACAACGTGTGGGGTGAGCAGCACGAGGACGCCGCGCGCCGCGACTTCACGATCAACGCGATGTACTACGACCCGTCGACGCAGACGGTGCTCGACTACCACGACGGGATGGCCGACGTACGCGCCCGCCTGTTGCGGATGATCGGCGATCCGGCCACGCGCTTTCGCGAGGATCCGGTGCGGATGCTGCGCGTCGTGCGCTTCGCGGCGAAGCTCGATTTCGAGATCGAGCCGCATACGCGCGAGCCGATCCACGCGCTCGCCGACCTGATCAACAACGTGCCGGCCGCACGCCTGTTCGACGAAATGCTGAAGCTGCTGTTGTCGGGCCATGCCCTCGCGTGCCTGAAGAAGCTGCGCAAGGAAGGTCTGCATCACGGGCTGCTGCCGCTGCTCGACGTCGTGCTCGAACAGCCGCAGGGCGAGAAGTTCATCACGCTCGCGCTGAACAACACCGACGCGCGCGTGCGCGCCGGCAAGCCGGTGTCGCCGGGCTTCCTGTTCGCGACGCTGCTGTGGCACGACATGCGCCAGCGCTTCGAGCAATACACGGCCGAGGGCGAAATCCCGGTGCCGGCGCTGCATCGCGCGATGGACGACGTGCTCGACATGCAGACCGAGAAACTCGCGATCCACAAGCGCTACTCGGCCGACATGCGCGAGATCTGGGGCCTGCAACTGCGCCTCGAGAAACGCTCGGGCCGCAGCGCGATGCGGCTGCTGGAACACCAAAGGTTTAGAGCGGGGTATGATTTCCTCCTGTTACGCTGCGAATCCGGCGAGCTCGATGCGGAAGTCGGACAGTGGTGGACGGATTTCATCGAAGGCGACGCGGCCGCTCGCGAGGCATTGCTCGCGCAGGGCGGCTCGAAGGAAAAATCGCCCCGCAAGCGGCGCCGCCGCGGCGGTGCGCGAAACCGCAAGCCGGGTGAAGGTGCCGCCGAGCAGGCGCCGGATACCGCGGGCGGGTCCGACGACTGACGCGCCCGCCGGCGAACGACGTAGGAAGTGATGCCATGACGGTTGCATATATCGGACTGGGGGCGAATCTCGGCGATGCGCGCCAGACCTTGAAGGACGCGGTGGTGTGCCTCGCGCAGCAGCGCACCATCTCGATCCTCGGCAAATCGAGCCTGTATCGCACGGCGCCGTTCGAAGCGGGCGGCGACGACTACTACAACTGCGTCGTCAAGCTCGACACGACGCTGTCGGCCCGCGAACTGCTCGCGCTTTGCCAGAAGATCGAACATCACTTCGGCCGCGAGCGTCCGTATCGCAATGCGCCGCGCACGCTCGACCTCGACATCCTGTTGTTCGGCGCCGATTCGATCGACGAACCCGACCTGATCGTCCCCCACCCGCGCCTTACCGACCGCGCGTTCGCGCTCGTGCCGCTCGTCGAGATCGAGCCGGCGCTCGACATCCCCGCGCGCGGCCGTGCCGACGCCTTTCTCGCCGCCGTCGCCGATCAGCGCGTCGAAAAGGTGCAGACCTGCCAGTGCCCGATGCAGAAGGCGCTCGCGGCCGACGCAGACGCCGACAAGACCCGCTGCCGATGAACTCGACTCCGCTGACCGTCACCGCGCCCGACCTGCGCGCCCCGCACCGCTATCTCGTGATCGAAGGCCCGATCGGCGTCGGCAAGACGACGCTCGCGCGCCTGCTCGGCGAGCGCTGGTCGATGCAGGCGCTGCTCGAGCGCCCGCAGGACAACCCGTTCCTCGAACGCTTCTACCGCGATACCGCGCGCTACGCGCTGCCCGTCCAGTTGTCGTTCGCGCTGCAGCGCGCGCAGCAGGCACGCGAGCTGATCGGCGTGCTCGACACCGGCCGCCCGGTCATCGCCGATTTCATGCCGCAGAAGAACGACATCTTCGCGCGGCTGAACCTGCCGGAAGACGAATGGCAACTGTATCGCTCGGTCGCCACGCACGTCGACGTGCCGCAGGCGCCGTCGCCCGACCTCGTCGTCTATCTGCAGGCCAGCCCCGAAGTGCTGTTCTCGCGCATCCAGAAGCGCGGGCTACCGATGGAGCTGCAGATCAGCGATGCGTACCTGCGCTCGCTCGTCGACGCGTACAACGAATTCTTCTACCACTACGACCGCACGCCGGTGCTGACGGTCGCAGCCGAGCACCTGAACCCGCTGGATTCCCCCGAAGACCTTGCCCTGCTGATCGAGCGCATCGAGACGATGCGCGGCCGCAAGGAATTCTTCGTCAAGGGCGAGACGACGCGCTGACGCGTCATCGCCCGTCGTTCTTCCCCACCGACCCGGATTTCCCATGACCTATCTCCAGGAATCGAGCCGGCCTGCCGTGACGGTACCCAAGCTGCAGGCAATGCGCGACGCCGGCGAGAAGATCGCGATGCTGACCTGCTACGACGCGAGCTTTTCCGCGCTGCTCGATCGCGCCGGCACCGACGTGCTGCTGATCGGCGATTCGCTCGGCAACGTGCTGCAGGGCCACACGACCACGCTGCCCGTGTCGCCCGACGACATCGCGTACCACACCGCCTGTGTCGCGCGGGCTCAACCGCGCGCGCTGGTCGTCGCCGATCTGCCGTTCGGCACGTACGGAACGCCGGCCGACGCGTTCTCGAACGCGGTCAAGCTGATGCGCGCGGGCGCGCAGATGGTGAAGCTCGAAGGCGGCGAATGGCTCGCCGATACGATCCGCTTCCTCGTCGAACGCTCGGTGCCCGTGTGCGCGCACCTCGGCCTCACGCCGCAATCGGTGCATGCGTTCGGCGGCTTCAAGGTCCAGGGCAAGACGGAAGCCGGCGCCGCGCAACTGCTGCGCGACGCGCGCGCGATCGAGGACGCCGGCGCGCAGCTCGTCGTGCTCGAAGCCGTGCCGACGCTCGTCGCGGCCGAAGTCACGCACATGCTGAAGATTCCGACGATCGGCATCGGCGCGGGCGTCGACTGCTCGGGGCAGGTGCTCGTGCTGCACGACATGCTCGGCGTGTTCCCCGGCAAGCGGCCGCGTTTCGTGAAGGATTTCATGCAGGGGCAGCCGAACATTCAGGCGGCCGTCGAAGCGTACGTACGCGCCGTGAAGGACGGCACGTTCCCGGGCCCGGAGCATTCGTTCTGATTTCGGACGAGATGGCGGCTCGATGCGAAGGCAAAGGCCGCCACCTCCTCGACGACACCCGTCGTTCGATTTGGCAGCACTGCATTTTCAAACACGTCCTATATCCGTAGGCCTTCGTTGCGGAGACCATTGCGCTTCCATCATTCCATGGAGGCGAAATGTCCCACGTATACGAACGCGCAGCCGAATTGGCCGGCGAACCACTACAAGGCGATGGTGAGTGCGTTGCGCTCGTGAAGGTCCATACCAAAGTGGGCGCGACCTCGGGCTGGCGACCGGAAAAGACGGTAAAGGGCGATTCGACCATTCGTCCGGGCACGGTCATCGCGACCTTCGAAAGCGAACAATATCGAAACAGGTCGTACGGCAACCATGCGGCGTTCTATCTGAGTCAGGATTCGAAAGGCATCTACGTCATCGAACAATGGCGCAGTCTGTCGAAAATCCGGAAACGGCACATCCGGTTCCAGGGCAAGGACAGAAACGGTCGCTATATCGATCCGAGCAACAACGCCGATGCGTTCTCGGTGGTGCGATGACGATGGCACTCGCCTGTTTTCCAGCCAATGCGGCGCTCGCCGCGTTGCTGACAGCTAGTTGCATCTCGTCGGCGTACGCCACTTCGGCGCCTGTTCAGTGTCCGGCCCGCCTGGCGGTTTCACAGACGGTCAACGGTCCCGCGCCCGACGGCTGGCGCCCTTACGACTCACAGAAGGCACATCCGCTGATCGGTGTGTCGTTTTGGTCCGGGCCGCCCGATCAACTCGCCATGCTCGCCCCATCGAGCGGCGTCAAACGGCGCGATATGCTCGTCAACACGTGGCCACTCGCGGCAGCCGAAACCGATTACTGGGTGAGTTGCGAGTATTTCGACACGGCCGCGATCATTGCCCGTCCGCTGGGCACTGCCGCGCGAACCTGCACGGTCCGCTACGACGCGAAGCGGACGCCGCCAAGGATGATCGACTGGCACTGCGGCTGAGGATGCAGCGGAAGGCGAAGACAATGTCGACGCGCGCTCGAGAACATCGATCACGCGTCGTACACATCGCAATTCCATACGCGTCCCATATTCGCACGGCAATCAAGAGACGATGTATTCCATTCAAGGGCAAGGACAAAAATGGCCGTTACATCGATCCGAGCAACAATGCCGATGCATTTTCGGTGGTGAAATGATGATGTTCATCCGGCAAACGCCGTACCGGCTGCTCACCATTACCGCGTTCGCATTCAGTTCGCTCACCGTCTTACCCGTATCCGCCGCCATTGCAAATTGCCCCGCGCGCCTTGCCGTCACCCAGCAGCTCCACGGTCAACCACCCGATGGCTGGAAAAACTTCGACACGCAACGCACCTATCCGCTTGCCGGTGTCACCTTCTGGTCGGGGCCGCCGGACCGGATAATGTCATTGCTGCCCAATCGCTCGCGCACCGAGTCCAAAAGCGATGTTTATACCTGGTCGCTGGCCGAAGCCCGTGAAGACTACTGGTCTCGTGTGACTACGGCAATACGAGCGTCGTGATCGCACGGCCACTCGGCAAACATGCGCAAACTTGCGTCGCGCGCTATAAACGAGGGCACGCCATCGTACAAACCTGGCAATGTACGCCACGAAAATAATTCGTTCAGGCCGATGCGCAGTCGCGAATTAGCCGCGCCGTCATCGGCCCGCGTAACGCATTGCAGATCATCAATTCGTCAGCGTTCAGCACATCGTCGAGCGTCAGCGCGCGCTCCGTTGCGTTTAGTGCCGGATCGTCCAGCAGCACGCCGCGCATCACGCCCGGCAGCACGCCGGAAGCCAGCGGCGGCGTCACCCATTGCCCGTCGAGCTTCACGAACAGGTTCGAGCGCCCGCCTTCCGTCACCTCGCCGCGCTCGTTGACGAACAGCATGTCGAATCCGCCGAGTGCTTCGGCCGCCTGCCACGCGCGGTCGTATTCGGCACGGCGCGTGGTCTTGTGCAGCAGCAGCGCGTCGCTCGCGCAGGTCGGCGCAAAGCCGTGCTCGGACGCGAGCATCACGCTAACCGGCCCGGTGGGCAGCGCCTTCAGCGGTGCGGCCGTGATGTCGACCGCGCCGTCCTTCGCGAGCGCGAGCTTCATCCGGTATGGACTGTCACCGTCGAGCGCCGCGCAGCGTGCATCGATCTCGCGATGCAGCGTGTCGGCGTCGAAGCGGAAGCCGAACGCATCGGCACTGCGCTGCAGCCGCGCGAGATGGCGCTCGAGATACTGGATGCCGCCCGCGCGCGTCGCGGCGGTCGTTTCGAACAACTGGAAGCCGGGGTCGGCATCGGTCAGGAATCGCGCTTTCAATTCGCACTCCGCATATTCGTCGGCCGCGACGCTGTCGAGCACGATGCCCGCGCCGACGCCCATCGTGCCGCGCCGCCGGCCGGCCGCGGCGATGCCCGTGCCGTCCGCGTCATTATCGACGCCAGCCGCATCGAGCGTCAGCGTCCGGATCGCGACCGACAGGCAGAAATCGCCGCAGGACGCCGCACGGCCCGGCGACGCACCGGCCCCGTCAACCTGTCGCGCGGCGCCGTCGCTCGCCGACGGAACGTCTTGCGCGGCGTCCTCCACGGCGCCGTCTCGCGGCGCATCGAGCCACCCGATCGCGCCCGTATAGAGCCCGCGCGGCGTCGACTCGATCGCGTCGATCAATTCCATCGTCTTGTACTTCGGCGCACCGGTGATCGACCCGCACGGAAACAGCGCGCGCAGCATCTGCGCGAACGTCGTGCCGTCGCGCCAGCCGGCTTCGACCGTCGACGTCATCTGCCACACCGACGCATACGGCTCGACGGAGAACAGCGCCGGCACCTTGACGCTGCCCGTGCGTGCGATCCTCGACACGTCGTTGCGCAGCAGGTCGACGATCATCACGTTTTCCGCGCGGTTCTTCGGATCGCTCGCGAGGAACGCGGCGGCCGCCGCATCGTCGCGCGGATCGGCCGAACGCGGCGCGGTGCCCTTCATCGGCCGCGCGCGCAGCACGTCGCCCTGCTTCTCGACGAACAGCTCGGGCGAGCACGATACGACCCACGCGCCGCCGGGCAGCGCGATCAGCGCGCCGTACCGCACGGGCTGGCGCGCGCGCAGCCGCCGGTACAGCGCGAGCGGCGTGCCAAACACGTCGAAATTCAGCCGGTACGTGTAGTTGACCTGATACGAATCGCCTGCGCGCAGCGCGTCCTGCACCGCGCCGATCGCCGCGTCGAACGCGTCGCGCGACACGCTCTTCGCGACGTGCGCGACACCGGCGATCGACGGCGGGCCGCCGCCATCCTGCTGTGCGAGCCACGCGTCGACTTCGTCGCGCGACAGCCGCTCGCAGCGCGCATATAGCAAAAAGCGCAGCGGGGCATCGCCCGGCTGCGCCTTTTGCAGGTTGCGTCCGAATTCGTAATCGCCGACGACGACCGCATGCAGCCCGTCGCGCAGATCCCGCGCGAGCGCCGCATCGATGGCGTCGAGCTGCGCCGGGTCCGTGCACACGCGTTCGCGCACGAAGCCCGAATACAAACGACTCGACCGCGCGGACGCGGTCGAGTCGCAATCGTCCAAGAGCGCGAACGACGCGCTCTCGTTGCCTTCAGTCATGCCCGTTACTCGAAGAAGCTCTTCACCCGGTCGAACCAGCTCTTGCTCTGCGGGCTGTGACGCGCGCCGCCTTCGGCCAGCGACTTCTCGAACTGCTTGAGCAGGTCGCGCTGCTGGTCGGTCAGCTTCACGGGCGTCTCGACCTGCACGTGCACGTACAGATCGCCCGCGATGCTCGAACGCAGCCCCTTGATGCCCTTGCCGCGCAGGCGGAACGTCTTGCCCGACTGCGTGCCTTCCGGCACCGGGAACGACGCACGGCCGGCCAGCGTCGGCACCTCGATCTCGCCGCCGAGTGCGGCGGTCGTGAACGGAATCGGCATCTGGCAATGGAGATCGTCGCCGTCGCGCTCGAACACCGAGTGCGGCTTGATGTGGATCTCGACGTACAGGTCGCCCGGCGGCCCGCCGTTGATGCCCGGTTCGCCGTTGCCGGCCGAGCGGATCCGCATCCCGTCGTCGATCCCGGCCGGAATCTTCACTTCGAGCGTCTTGGTTTCCTTCACCTTGCCCGACCCGTGGCAATGCGCGCACGGCTCGGGGATGTAGGTGCCGGTGCCATGACACTTCGGGCAGGTCTGCTGGATGCTGAAGAAGCCCTGCGACATGCGCACCGTGCCCTGGCCGTGACAGGTCGGGCAGGTTTCCGGCTTCGTGCCGGGCTTCGCACCCGAACCGTGGCACACTTCGCACGACACCCAGCTCGGCACGCGGATCTGCGTGTCGTAGCCGTGCGCGGCCTGCTCGAGCGTGATTTCCATGCTGTAGCGCAGGTCGGCGCCGCGATACACCTGCGGGCCGCCGCGGCCGCCGCGCGCGGCGCCGCCCGCGGCCTGGCCGAAGATGTCGCCGAAGATGTCGCCGAACGCATCCGCGAAGCCGCCGAAGCCCTGCGCGCCCGCACCGCCCATGTTCGGATCGACGCCCGCGTGGCCGTACTGGTCGTACGCGGCCCGCTTCTGGCCATCCGACAGCATTTCATAGGCTTCCTTCGCCTCCTTGAAATGCTCTTCCGCATCCTTGCTGTCCGGATTGCGGTCAGGGTGATACTTCATCGCAAGCTTGCGATATGCCTTCTTGATTTCGTCGTCGCTCGCATTCTTCGCGACGCCCAGAACCTCGTAGTAATCCCGTTTCGCCATATCGATTCACTGTGCCGCCACGCATCGCGCACGCGGCGGCTCCTTTCGCCCGCAGTAAAGTCTCTCGACTCGTCTGGCGCTGCACCGTCCGCGGACGGCTCGCGCAGCACCCGCCAAAAAACAAATGTGCCCGGAGGGCCGCAAGGCCCGCCAGGCGTGGAGTCGATCCGGCCATCCGGAAGGAAAGACAGACCGCTTTTCAGCCGCTGGTCAGTCGCGCCGCGCGCGTTTTCGCGCGCGCGGCATGCGGTGCCATTGCAACCTGGCTTAGTCCTTCTTCACTTCCTTGAACTCGGCGTCGACGACGTCGTCGGCAGCCTGTTGCGCACCGCCCGCGTGGGCCGCGCCTTCCGCCGCACCGGCCGCGCCGGCCGCACCTGCCTGCTGGGCCTGCATGTCGGCGTACATCTTCTCGCCGAGCTTCTGCGAGACCTTGCCGAGCTCCTCGACCTTCGCGTCGATCGCGGCCTTGTCGGCCGACGTGTCCTTCAGCACGTCCTCGAGCGACTTCAGCGCCGCTTCGATCGCTTCCTTCTCGCCCGCGTCCAGCTTGTCGCCGTACTCGGTCAGCGCCTTCTTCGTGCTGTGGACCAGCGCGTCGCCCTGGTTGCGCGAATCGGCCAGCTCGCGCAGCTTGTGGTCTTCCGCTGCGTTCGCTTCCGCGTCCTTGATCATCTGATCGATTTCAGCCTCGGACAGGCCCGAGTTCGCCTTGATCGTGATCTTGTTTTCCTTGCCGGTCGCCTTGTCCTTCGCGCCGACGTGCAGGATGCCGTTCGCGTCGATGTCGAAGGTCACTTCGATCTGCGGCACGCCGCGCGGGGCCGGCGGAATGCCTTCGAGGTTGAACTCGCCGAGCAGCTTGTTGCCCGCCGCCATTTCGCGTTCGCCCTGGAACACCTTGATCGTCACGGCCGACTGGTTGTCGTCCGCCGTCGAATACACCTGGGCGTGCTTCGTCGGGATCGTCGTGTTCTTGTTGATCATCTTCGTCATCACGCCGCCGAGCGTCTCGATACCGAGCGACAGCGGGGTCACGTCGAGCAGCAGCACGTCCTTGCGGTCGCCCGACAGCACCTGGCCCTGGATCGCCGCGCCAACCGCGACGGCTTCGTCCGGGTTCACGTCACGGCGCGGGTCCTTGCCGAAGAACTCCTTCACCTTCTCCTGCACCTTCGGCATGCGGGTCTGGCCGCCGACCAGGATCACGTCGTCGATGTCCGACACCTTGACGCCTGCGTCCTTGATCGCGATGCGGCACGGTTCGATCGTGCGCTCGACGAGGTCTTCCACCAGCGCTTCCAGCTTCGCGCGGGTGATCTTCAGGTTCAAGTGCTTCGGGCCCGACGCGTCCGCCGTGATGTACGGCAGGTTGATTTCGGTCTGCTGGCTCGACGACAGCTCGATCTTCGCCTTTTCGGCGGCTTCCTTGAGGCGCTGCAGCGCGAGCACGTCCTTCGACAGGTCGACGCCCTGCTCCTTCTTGAACTCGCCGATGATGTAATCGATGATGCGCTGGTCGAAGTCTTCGCCGCCGAGGAACGTGTCGCCGTTGGTCGACAGCACTTCGAACTGCATTTCGCCGTCGACGTCCGCGATCTCGATGATCGACACGTCGAACGTGCCGCCGCCGAGGTCATACACGGCGATCTTGCGGTCGCCCTTCTCGGCCTTGTCGAGGCCGAACGCGAGCGCGGCCGCGGTCGGCTCGTTGATGATCCGCTTGACTTCGAGGCCCGCGATGCGGCCGGCGTCCTTGGTCGCCTGGCGCTGGCTGTCGTTGAAGTACGCCGGCACCGTGATCACGGCTTCCGTGACCGGCTCGCCGAGGTAGTCTTCGGCCGTCTTCTTCATCTTGCGCAGCACTTCGGCCGACACCTGCGGCGGCGCGAGCTTTTCGCCGTGCGCTTCGACCCATGCGTCGCCGTTGTCGGCCTTGATGATCGCATACGGCATCAGGCCGATGTCCTTCTGGACTTCCTTCTCTTCGAAGCGGCGGCCGATCAGGCGCTTCACCGCGAACAGCGTGTTCTTCGGGTTGGTCACCGACTGGCGCTTGGCCGGCGCGCCGACGAGCACTTCGTTGTCGTCCATGTACGCGATGATCGACGGCGTGGTGCGAGCGCCTTCCGAGTTCTCGATGACCTTGACCTGGTTGCCTTCCATGATGGCGACGCACGAGTTCGTGGTGCCGAGGTCAATACCGATGATCTTTCCCATTTTTTCCTAATCTCCAGAAATGCTTGTTTGCTGCGCGAAACGCCGCGTTTTTGGGCGGTTTCGCACGCCAGAATTCAACTCTGTTCCCGAAATGCGTCCGCCCGATCCGTTTTCAAGACCCGGCGTGCGATGCGGATATTAAATTTTTTCAATCGCCGCCGGCCAGCGGATCGCGCGGGCCGGTGCCCTCGCGGGACGGCGCACCGGCCGCCGCGGCACCGGCCGCCGCGCCGATCTTCTCGCGTGCCGCCGCAACCGCTGCCTGGAACTGCGCGAGACCATGCCAGCCCGTCGCGCGGCCCAACCGCTTGCCGCGGTGGAAGAAGAACCACGTCGGCACGCCGTGCAGCCCGAAGCGGCGCCCCAGCTGATGGTGCTCGTACACGTTGCAATGGAACCACTTCAGGCCCAGCGCGCGGATCGCGTCGGGCTGGGCGAGCATCGCCTTCTTCGCGATCTCGCAGTTGAAGCAGTCGACGCCCCAGAAGAACACCACGGCCAGCGCGTCGCCCGCGCCGTCGACGGCCGCGTCGAACGTGCCGGCGTCGAGCGCCTGCATGTCGAACGCGTCGAACGCGGCCCGATCGACGCCGGCGGGCACCATGTCGGCCGCCTTACTTCGGCTGCGCGACGGTGACGAGCGCCGGGCGCAGCACGCGGTCGGCGATCATGTAGCCCTTTTGCAGCACCGTGACGACGGTGTTCGGCTCCTGCTCGGCCGGCACCATCGAAATGGCCTGGTGCTGGTGCGGATCGAACTTCTCGCCGACCGGATTGATCGCGACGACGCGGCCCTTCTCGAGCGCGCTCGTCAACTGGCGCAGCGTGAGCTCGACGCCCTCGCGCACCTTCGCGATGTCGCCGGAGGTATCGTTGACGGCCGCTTCCAGGCTGTCCAGCACGGGCAGCAGGTGCTCCGCGAAGCTCTCGATCGCGAACTTGTGCGCCTTCGACACGTCGTCCTGCGCGCGGCGGCGCACGTTCTCGGTTTCGGCCTTCGCCCGCAGGAAGCTTTCCTGGAGCTCGGCGACCTTGGCTTGAGCCTCCGCGAGCGCCGCGTCGGCGGCTTCGGCGGCGGGTGCGGCGCCTTGCTCCGCCTGCTTCTCGCTGCCGATGTCTTCGGCCGATTGGGTAGCCGGGTTCTCTTGCGTGTTTTCCATGTCGCTGAAAGTCGATTAGAGGTTGAAGCCAAATCGGCAACCGCCGGACGTATACCCGGCGGCACCGCACATTACTGGTGCAAATAAGGGCGAAAACTGCGGTTTCAAGAGGGTTATTCGCCGGCATTCTCCAATGCCGCGAAACAACCGCGCGTCTGCCGGGGCAGGCACCGCATCGTCCGCCGCCTCGGGCGAAACGGCCTGTAACAACGCTTACCCGGCAAGTACTAGCTGCACACAGGCCGGCTGCACTACACTCCACTCAAGCGTCGGAAAAGCGCGTTTACCCTAGCTGACCGCCGCGTGACCTTCCACCTGGCGCCGTTTTCACCCTTGTTCTCGAGGGGAGTACCGTGAAACTGACCTTTGCGATATCGGTGGTCGCGCTGGTACTCATTGCCGGCACCACCACCATCTGCCTGTCGGGGGCCGTCACCGACCGCACGACCGAATACGGAAGCGCGCGGGCGACGTTCGACCAGATGTTCAGCTCCCACCAGAAAATCTGTCGATGATGCGCCGGTCGCGCTTCGTCGGCCGGCCGTGCAGCTCGGCCGCCGGCTCGCGATACGTCCGGCGCCGCTCCAGTTCGGCGAGCCGCGCGGCTCGCCCCGCAGCCGTTTCCTCGTAGAGCGTCTGCGCGACGCTCGCGGGCCCGCGCACGTCGCACACGCCCAGCACGGCAATGTGCCAGACGATGCCGTCGATCGCAATCTCGACCTCGTCGCCCACCCGTACGTCCTTCGCCGGCTTGACCGCCGCGCCGCCGATCTTCACGTGCCCCTTGTCGACCGCATCGGTCGCGAGCGAGCGCGTCTTGAAGAATCGGGCTGCCCACAGCCATTTGTCGATGCGCAGCTTCGCGCCCGGCTCCGTGGAAATCCTGTAGTTCATGCAAGCCTCCGCCGGGCCGCCGTGTGAAGGCTGACCGCCGCCCCGGGGAACGGCGAACAACGCGCGCGTGGGAATCGTTTCATCTCAATTGACCGGTTCGGGCTGCGCGGCCTTGACGGGCCAGCCCTGCAGATTTTCCGCGACGATCTCGCCGAGCGCGCCGATCCATGCGGAGGCACCGTTCAGGCACGGAATGCGGTGAAAGGTCTTGCCGCCGCCGGCGAGAAACTCGTCGCGCACTTCCATGCCGATTTCCTCGATCGTCTCGAGGCAATCGGCCGTGAAGCCGGGACAGAACACGTCGGCCCGCCGCACGCCGGCCTCGCCGAATTCGCGCAGGGTCGGCGCGGTATACGGCTGGAGCCATTCGGCCTTGCCGAAGCGCGACTGGAACGTGACGCGGCATTCGGTGGCCGACAGCCCGAGCGCGGCCATCAGCAACGCACCCGTCTGCTGGCACTGGTCGTGATAGGGATCGCCGAGGTCGAGCGTGCGCTTCGGCACGCCGTGGAAACTCAGCACCAGCTTGTCGCCGGCCGCGAAATCGGGCCGGCCGTGCTGCGCCCAGTACTGGCGCACCTGCTCGGCCAGCGCGTGGATATAGGCCGGATGGTCGGCGTAGTGCCGCACCGTGCGCACTTCCGGCTGATTGCGCATGCGCGCGAGCGCGCCGAACGCGGCATCGAACGCGGTGGCGGTGGTCGACGCCGAGTATTGCGGATACATCGGCATCAGCAGCACGCGCTCGACGCCCGCGCGCTTGAACTGCGCGAGCGCGAGCGCAATGTTCGGACTGCCGTAGCGCATCGCGTAGTCGACCATCACGTGATAGCCGTTCGACGCGAGCAGGTGCCGCACGCTGTCGGTCTGGCGCTCGGTGTAGACACGCAGCGGCGAGCCTTCGGGCATCCAGACGGCCGCGTATTTCTTCGCGGACGCGCGGCCGCGCAGCGGCAGGATCAGCGTGCGCAGCAGCACCTGCCAGACGGCCTGCGGAATTTCGACGACCCGCGGATCCGACAGGAATTCGGCCAGGTAGCGCCGCACCGCGCGCGGGGTGGGCGCGTCGGGCGTGCCGAGATTGATCAGCAGCACACCGATGCGATGGGCAGCCGCGACGCTCGATGGCGGCTCAAGATCGAAACGCATGGGCAGGAACGTGCTCGGGGCACGCAGTCGGACGGCCCTCAATTATAGCGGGCCGTGGCGCTCGGGTCGGCTGGCCGTTCGGCCGACTGGCGGCGCGCGCGACGCCGCGGCACGATGGCGGGACGGCGTCGGGGCGGCGGCTACTGCTGGCTCAGCGTGAGCGACAGCAGGCGCGCGGTGATGTCGACGATCGGTATCACGCGGTTGTACGCCATGCGGGTCGGGCCGATCACGCCGAGCGTGCCGACGATCTTGCCGTTCACCTCGTAAGGCGCGGTCACGACGCTCATTTCCTCGATCGGCACGAGCGTCGATTCGCCGCCGATGAAGATCTGCACGCCCTGGGCGTGGCTCGACACGTCGAGCAGTTGCAGGAGGCCCGTCTTTTGGTCGAATACGTCGAACAGCTTGCGCAGCCGCGCCATGTCGGACGACAGGTCCGCCACCTCGAGCAGGTTGCGCTCGCCGGAAATCAGCACGGTGTCCTCGGTGTCGGGCACCTCGGTACTGGCCGTCACGGCCGCGTGCATCAGCGTCGTCATGTCGCCGCGCAACTGGTCGATCTCGTCGCGCAGGCGGCGGCGCACCTCGTCGAACGACAGGCCGGCGAAATGCGCGTTGATGTAGTTGGACGCCTCGGTCAGTTGCGACGGCGAATAGTCGCGCGGCGTCGCGAGCATGCGGTTCTGCACGTCGCCCTCGGGCGTGACGATGATCAGCAGGATGCGCTTGTCGGACAGGCGCATGAATTCGATCTGCTTGAACACGTGGCTGCGACGCGGCGTCAGCACGACGCCCGCGAACTGCGACAGGTTCGACAGCACGCTCGCGGCGGCCGCCACCACCCGCTGCTGCGGCTCGCCGGCCTGCAGCGTGTTCTGCACCTGACGCGCGACGGCCTCCGCGTCGATCGGCGCCTCGACCGTCAGCATCGTGTCGACGAACAGCCGGTAGCCGCGCGGCGTCGGCACGCGGCCGGCCGACGTGTGCGGGCTCGACACGAGGCCGAGCTCCTCCAGGTCGGACATCACGTTGCGGATCGTCGCCGGGCTCAGCTCGAGCCCGGAGTAACGGGACAACGTGCGCGATCCGACTGGCTGACCGTCGGCGATATACCGTTCGATCAGGGTTTTCAGGAGGGTTCGTGCGCGAGGATCTAGCATGGTGGAAAATTTTAGCGCAACCGCGCAAGCACGGCGAGTGGCGTCGGCCACCATTGCGCGGGCCGGCCCGATCCGGCCCCGTCGGCGCACGGGCGGTTCTTTTCGTCAACGAGCTATGGTGTAATGCCGGCATGAAAACCGGTAATCAGTTCAACACTGTCGCGCTCGTCGGCCGGAGCAACACGCCCGGCATCGCCGAGCCGCTCGCCACGCTGGCGGACAGCATTGCCACGCTCGGCTTCGAGGTCGTGTTCGAAGGCGATACCGCGCGGGAAATCGGCATCGCCGGCTACCCGGCGCTCACCCCGGCCGAAATCGGGGCACGAGCGGACGTGGCAATCGTGCTCGGCGGCGACGGCACGATGCTCGGCATCGGCCGCCAGCTTGCGCCGTACCGGACACCGCTGATCGGGATCAACCACGGGCGGCTCGGCTTCATCACCGACATCGCGGCCTCCGACATGCAGGCGCTCGTGCCCGTGATGCTGGCCGGCAAGTTCGAGCGCGAGGAGCGCTCGCTGCTCGAGGCGCGGATCGTACGCGACGGCGAACCGATCTACCACGCGCTCGCGTTCAACGACGTCGTCGTGAACCGCAGCGGCTTCTCCGGGATGGTCGAGCTGCGTGCGTCGGTCGACGGCCGCTACATGTACAACCAGCGCTCGGACGGCCTGATCGTCGCGACGCCCACCGGCTCGACCGCGTATGCGCTGTCGTCGGCCGGCCCGATCCTCCATCCGCAGCTGGCGGGCATCGTGCTCGTGCCGATCGCGCCGCACGCGCTGTCGAACCGGCCGATCGTGCTGCCCGACGATTCGAAGATCGCGATCCAGATCGTCGGCGGCCGCGACGTCAACGTGAACTTCGACATGCAGTCGTTCACGTCGCTCGAGCTGAACGACACGATCGAGGTGCGCCGCTCGAAGCACACGGTGCCGTTCCTGCACCCGATCGGCTACAGCTACTACACGACGCTGCGCAAGAAGCTGCACTGGAACGAACACGCATCGAACGAAGACGACAAGGCGTCCTGACGCCGCTCCGCCCGACACCATGCTCCGCCACCTCTCGATCCGCGACTTCGTCATCGTCGCCGCGCTCGATCTCGAATTCGACAGCGGCTTTTCCGTCTTTTCAGGCGAAACCGGCGCCGGCAAGTCGATCCTGATCGACGCCCTCGCCCTCGCGCTCGGCGAACGCGCCGACGCGAGCATCGTGCGCACCGGCTGCGGCCGCGCCGACATCACGGCCGAGTTCACGCCGCACGACCGTGTCGCGCGCTGGCTCGACGACCACGCGTTCGACGCCGAGGACACCGTGATGCTGCGCCGCGTGATCGACGCGAACGGCCGGTCGCGTGCGTTCATCAACGGCACCAGCGCCACGCTCGCCCAACTGCGCGAACTCGGCGAGATGCTCGTCGACATCCACGGCCAGCACGCGCACCAGTTGCTGATGCGGCCCGACGCGCAGCGCGAGCTGTTCGACACGCACGCGGGGCTCGTCGCCGATGCCGCGAACGTCGCGCGCGCGTGGCGCGTGTGGCGCGACGCGACGCAGGCGATCGACGCCGCGAAGGCGCACGAGCGCGAATTGCAGCTCGAGCGCGAAAAGCTCGCGTGGCAGCTCGCCGAACTCGACAAGCTCGCGCCGCAAGCCGGCGAATGGGACGAAGTCAGCAACGAACACAAGCGCCTGTCGCATTCGGCGAACCTGATCGAAGGCGTGCGCGGCGCGCTCAACGTGCTGTCCGAGTCCGACGACGCGATGCTCGCGCAGCTCGGCGCGATCGTGTCGAAGCTGCGCAGCCTGGCCGACTACGACACCGCGCTCGGCGATGCGCTGGCATCGCTGGAGCCGGCCGAGATCCAGTTGCAGGAAGCCGTGTATTCGCTGTCGCACTATGCCCAGCGCGTCGATCTCGACCCGGAGCGGCTCGCGCAGGTCGAAACGCGGCTCGACGCGCTGCACTCGACCGCGCGCAAGTTCCGGCTACCGCCCGACACGCTGCACGAGGAGCATGCGGCGCGCCGCGCGCAACTCGCCGCGCTCGACGCCGCCGCCGATCTCGGCGCGCTCGAAGCCGCGCAGGCCAAGGCGCGGGAAGCCTATCTCGCCGATGCGAAACGCCTGTCGAAGGCGCGCGCGCAGGCCGCGAAGGCGCTCGGCACGGCCGTCACGGCCGGCATGCAGGAACTGTCGATGGCAGGCGGCAGCTTCGAAGTCGCGCTCGTGCCGCTCGCCGACGGCGGCCCGCACGGGCTGGAACAGGTCGAATTCCGCGTGGCCGGGCACCCGGGCGTGCCGCTGCGCCCGCTCGCGAAGGTCGCGTCGGGCGGCGAGCTCGCACGGATCAGCCTCGCGCTCGCGGTCATCGCCAGCGCCGCGAGCCCGACGCCGACGCTGATCTTCGACGAAGTCGATACGGGAATCGGCGGCGGCGTCGCCGAAGTGGTCGGCCGCCTGCTGCACCAGCTCGGGCGCGACCGCCAGGTGCTGTGCGTGACGCACCTGCCGCAGGTCGCCGCGCGCGGCGACCATCATTTCCAGGTGGCGAAGGGCGCCGACGAGCGCGGCGGCACGGTATCGACCGTTGTCGCGCTCGACCGCGCCAGCCGTATCGAGGAAGTCGCGCGGATGCTCGGCGGGCTCGAAATCACGGCAACGACGCGCAAGCACGCGAAGGAAATGCTGGCGGCCTGACGCCGGCACCACGTTGGCCCGAATGCGGGAAGACCGGCGCATGCGCCGGTCTTTTGTTACGGCAGGCCAGCCGGTCGATCGCGGCCGGCCCGCGCCGCCGATCGTACGCCCGATTCGAACGGGCGACTCAAACGCCCGGTTCGACCGCCCCGAACACGCGCGCCCACAGCGCCGTCACGGCCGCCCGCTCGTCGGCCACCAGGGCCGGATCGACGCGCGCCTTCTCCATCCCGTCGAGCCGCAGCTTGTGCTGCAGCTTGCGGTACTTGCGATACGCCGCGCCGACGCGCTCGGCCTCGTCCGCACCCATCAGCCCGAAGCGCGCGACCTCGCGCAGCAGCGCGATATTGCCGGTATTGCGGATCAGCTCGGCGTCGCTCGACGCGTGCAGCAGCACCCAGTACTGGACGATGAACTCGATGTCGACCATCCCGCCGCGATCGTGCTTCAGGTCGAACAGCCCGGTCTGGTTCGGGTGGCCGGCAAACACCTTCCCGCGCATGTCGACGATCTCCTTCGCGAGGATCGCCCCGTCGCGCGGCGTCGTCAGCACCTGCTGGCGGATCGCCTCGAAAGCCGCGCCGATCCGCGCGTCGCCAGCGCTGTAGCGGGCGCGCGTCAGCGCCTGGTGCTCCCACACCCACGCGGTGTTCGCGGCGTCGCCCTCGCGCAGTTGATAGCGGCGGAATGCGTCGAGATCGGTGACGAGCAACCCGGCCTCGCCGTTCGGCCGCAGCCGCAGGTCGATGTCGAACAGTGCGCCCGCGCCGGTCGCCGTCGTGAGCCACGTGATCAGGCGCCGCGTGAAGGTCGTGTAGACGTCCGCCGAACGCTCGTCCGGATCGTCGTACAGGAAGATCAGATCGAGATCGGACGCATAGCCGAGCTCCTTGCCGCCCAGCTTGCCGTACGCGATCACCGCGAACATCGGCACGTCGCGATGGCGCTTCGCGAGCTGCGACCAGACGACTTCGATCGTCACGTCGAGCACCGCGTCGGCCAGCTCGGACAGCCGGTCGCTCACGTGCTCGACCGACAGTTGCCCGGCCAGGTCGATCAGCAGGATCCGGAACACCTCCGCGTGCTGCGCATGGCGCAGCAGGTCCATCTGCTGCTCGGGGCCGTCGGCCGCGGCGAGCCGCGCGCGCAGCGCCTCCTTGAACGCGGGCCAGTCGAACGGGCTCGCGATCGCCTCGTCGTCGAGCAGCTCGTCGAGCAGCTGCGGGTGGCGGATCAGGTAGCCGCCGCCCCAGCGCGTCGCGCCGAGCACCGACAGCACGCGGTCGAGCGCGGCCGGGTATTCGGTCAGCAGCGCGAGATAGACGCCGCGCCGGCTGACCGTCTCCAGCAGGTCGAACAGGCGCACGATCGTCTCGTCGCGGCGCGCGGCGTCGATCGTCGGCGCGGCGTCGAGCGCGCGCTGCGCGACGCTGTCGAAGCGCTGCCGGCTCTTTTCCGGCAGCCCGGTATAGCGCGACGATTGCCAGATCGCGCGCAGCCGCGCGAGCACGGCGGCCGGATCGGCGAAGCCCAGGCCGTCGAGGCGCGCGACCAGCGCGTCGTCCTCGCCGTCGTCGGCCAGCGCGCCGCTCCAGATCCACGCGGCGGCCGTGTCGTCGCCGGCCGTGCAAGGGCCGCCGCCCTTCACCTTGTCCGCGAAGATCTGGTCGAACTGCGCCTCGACGAAGTTCCGGTGCTCGTCCAGCACCGTCATCAGCGCCGCGTAGTCGGCAAACCCGAGCGACGCGGCCAGCGCCGCGCGCTCGTCGGGCTCGACCGGCATCGCGTGCGTCTGCGCGTCGTTGCGGTATTGCAGCCGGTGCTCGAGCGTGCGCAGGAAACGGTAGGCGTCGGTCAGGCGCGCGCATACGTCGTCGCCGATCAGCCCGCGCGCCTGCGCATGCCGCAGCACCGCGAGCGTCGGCCGCACGCGGAACTCCGCATCCTGGCCGCCGCGGATCAACTGGAACACCTGCGCGCTGAACTCGATCTCGCGGATCCCGCCGCGCCCGAGCTTGATGTCGTCGGCCTTGTCGGGCCGCATCGACGCCCGCCGCGCGGCTTCGTGCCGGATCTGCTGGTGCAGCGAACGGATCGCGCCGATCACGCCGAAATCGAGATAGCGACGGTACACGAACGGCTTGACGATCGACTCGAGCTGCGCCGCGAGCCGCCGCGCCGCGTCGCTGTCGCCTTCCGACACGAGCCGCCCCTTGATCCACGCATAGCGCTCCCACTCGCGCCCCTGCACGTAGAAATATTCCTCGAGCATGCCGATACTGCAGACGAGCGGCCCCGAATCGCCGTTCGGGCGCAGCCGCATGTCGACGCGAAACACGTAGCCGTCGGCCGTGACCTCGGACAGCACGCCGATCAGGCGCCGGCCGAGCCGCGTGAAGTATTCCTGCGTGGACAGCGGCGAACGCGTACCGCCCGTCGTCTCGCCGTCGTCCTCGTAGACGAAGATCAGGTCGATGTCCGACGACACGTTCAGCTCGCGGCCGCCGAGCTTGCCCATCCCGACCACGCCGAGCACGACGCGCTGGCCGTCGGCGCCGCGCGGCTCGCCGTACAGCGCCTCGAGTTCGGCCGACAGCAGCGCGAGCGAACGCTGCACGGCCACTTCGGCGAGATCGGTCATCGCGCCCGTCACTTCGGCGACGTCCGCCAGCCCGCGCAGGTCGCGCTCCGCGACCGCGCCGAACGCCTCGGCCCGCAGTTGCCGCAGCGCGCGCTTCAGTTGCTCCTCGCCCGGCGCGGACGTGCCGGCCGGCGTCGCGAGCAGCTCGGTGAGGCGCGCGTCGAGCCGCGCGCGGCCGAGCGGCGCGGCCGCCCACGCGGCGATCTGCGCGGCCAGCGCGGGCCGGGCGGCCGCCGCGCGGGCAAGGTATCGGGAATAGGACGTGCTGAGCAGGGCGGAAGCGTCGGTCATCGAAAAGCGGGCCTGGCGGAAAGACCGGCGGGCAGCGGGCCGGCGTGTGCGCGCCCCGCTGCCGACCGGCCCGAATGGACTCGGCGCGGCCGCGCCGGACGCGCGTGCGCCCGTCGCGACGCCGCGCGCCGGAAAGCCCGTGCCGTACGGCCCCCAACGGCCGCCGACACGAACCCGTGTGATACATTTCAACGTCAGTCTGCAAAACTACCATATCGCCGCCCGTCCGCCGCATGTCCGACCGTCAGGAATCCGCCGTAGCTGCGCCCGAAGCGGGACCTCCGAAGCACGATCACCCGGTCCTGCGTCGCGTGTTCAGGGTGACGCTGGCAGTCGGGATCGGCACCTACTTCGTCGCGTCCGGCGCGTTCCTCGGGCTGCGCTACGTGCTGCTGCCGCGCATCGACGAATACCGCCCGCGCATCGAGCGTGCCGTATCCGACAAGCTCCACGCGCAGCTTTCGATCGGCAAGCTTTCCCCGAACTGGTCCGGCATGCAGCCGGGCGTCGAGCTCACGAACCTGACGATCCGCGGCCGCGACGGCAAGGTCGCGCTGTCGGTGCCGCACGCGACGGCCGCGCTGTCGTGGATGTCGCTGCTGCGGCTGTCGCCCGCGCTGTCGAGCCTGATCGTCGACCAGCCCGACCTCGTCGTCGCGCGTGCGGCCGACGGCTCGCTGAGCGTCGCGGGCGTCGGCGTGGCCACCACCCACGGCGGCAACGACACGTTCGGCACGTGGCTGCTGAAACAGGAGGCGATCGTGCTGCGCGGCGGCACGCTGCGCTGGCGCGACGCGCAGCACGATGCACCGGAGCTCGTGCTGTCGGGCATCCGGCTCGCGGTGCTCAACGACGGCCGCGTGCACAAGGCCGCGCTGCAGGCGCCCGCGAACGGCACGCTGCTGCTCGGCCCGCTCGATTTCCGCGCGCGCTTCAGGCACAAGCCGCTCGCGCCGATCGGCAAGCCGTCGAACTGGACCGGCGACGCGTACCTGTCGACCGGCCCGGTCGACCTGCAGACGCTCGCGCGCTACCTCGACATGCCGCTCACGATCCACGCGGGCCGGATCGACAACGCAATCTGGGCGACCTTCGGCGACGGCCACCTGCGCTCGGCGGGCGGCGATCTGCAAGGCGCCGACGTCGCGCTGCGCGTGCGCCCGACGCAGCCGCGGCTCGACGTGCCGACGGTCCGCTTCGGCTGGGACATGGCGCTCGATGCGGGCCAGGACTACACGCTGCACCTGACGCGCTTCAATGCGGAGCTCGGCCAGCCGCCGCTGCCGGACGGCACGCCGCTCGCCCGCTCGCTCGCGCTGTCGACGCTGACGGCACGCTACCGCGTGCCGACCGCGACCCAGGGACAACTGCTCAGCGTGGTCGGCGACCGCGTCGATCTCGGTATCCTCAGCGAATTCATCCGCGGGCTGCCGCTGCCGGCGCGCCTGCGCAACGAGCTGATCAAGATCGACCCGCGCGGGATGGTGTCGAACTATCACATCGAGGTCGAGCGCGCGAAACCCGCGCACGCCGATCTCGCCGACGAGGACGGGCGCATGGGCGCCGCGCCGATCGTCCGCTACCGCTTCCTCGGCGATCTGCAAGGCATCAGCTTCGCGGCGCAGGAGCCGCCGCCCGGGCTCTCGCCGCGCGGCCACCCGCGCGCCGGCTGGCCGGGCGTCGAGAATCTGTGGGGCCGCGTCGATGCGAACGAGACCGGCGGCTCCGCGCATATCGACACGGTCAACGCGGCGGTCACCGTGCCCGGCGAATTCGACGAGCCGCGGCTGACGTTCGACCGGCTGCGCGGCAACGCCAAATGGACGATCACGCCCGCGCCCGGCGACAGGCACGCGCGCGTCGACGTGTCGCTGCCCGATCTGCTCGTGTCGAACCCCGATGCCGAAATCGCGGTGTCCGGCTCGTACACGAACCCCGGCCACGGCCGCGGCTCGCTCGACCTGCGCGCCGATTTCGCGCGCGCGTCGGTCGCGCGCATTCCGCGCTACCTGCCGACCGGGATGTCCGAGCACCTGCGCGACTATCTCGGCCATGCGCTGCAGGACGGCAAGGTGACCAAGGGCGCGTCGATCGTCGCACGCGGCCCGCTCGAGAAATTCCCGTTCGAACACGAGCCGGACGCCGGCGTGTTCCACATCGTCGCGCCGTTCACCGGCGGCCGCTTCGAGCCGACGCCGTACCCGCCGCGCAAGCTCGCGAACGGCACGCCGAGCGTCTGGCCGGCGCTTGACGGGATCGACGGCGTGTTCGAACTCGCGCAGAACAAGCTGCGGTTCGACATCGAGCGCGCGCGCTACAAGCGCGTCACGCTGACGAAGGTCGCGGGCCGCATCGACGATCTCGGCAATCCGTCGCACTCGCCGCTGATCATCGACGGCCATGCGCAGGGCCCGCTCGCCGACCTGATCGACTACGCGGACAACAGCTCGCTCGGCACGATGAGCGGCCACATCGGCCAGCGGATCGATGCGCAGGGGCCCGCGTCGCTCGCGCTCAAGATCACGATTCCGCAGCACGTCCCCCATCCGCACACGCACGTCGAAGGCGCGCTCGCGTTCGGCGGAAACACGCTGTCGACGAGCGGCGTGCCGCCGCTGTCGGCCCTGCGCGGCAGCGTCCGCTTCACCGAGGCGGGCGCGTCGCTGCACGGCCTGTCGGGGCGCTTCCTCGGCGGCCCGGTGCGCGCGAACGGCACGTTCCGGTCGCACGGCCCGTACGCGGTGGACGTCGACGGCCGGCTCGCGCTCGACGCCGCGCGCGGCCTGAACCTGCACGGCGCGGCCGCCGCGCTGCTCGAACACGTGGTCGGCGACGCACCGTACCAGGTCGCCGTGCGCGGCGCGCCGGGCCGCCTGCCCGACGTCAGCGCGCAATCCGACCTGACGGGCGTCGCGCTGAACTTCCCGGCGCCGTTCGCGAAACCGGCCGGCACGCCGATGCCGTTCCGCTTCACGCTCCAGCCGGCGCCGCAGGCGGACGGCAAACGCCTCGAACACGCCGACCTCACGCTCGGCCCGGTGTCCGCGACCTACCTGCTCGACGCGACGCGCGGCCAGCCGCTGCGCGCGGTGCGCGGCGCGATGGGCATCCACCGGATGCCCGACATGCCGCAGGACGGCGTGAGCGCGGCCGTCGACGTCGCCGAGCTGGACGCCGACGCGTGGCTCGCGCTCGCCCACACGCTGCGGCCCGACACGCCGCGCGCGCCCGCGCCGCCGGCCGCGCCGCGCGTCGATTTCGCGAGCTTCGCGCCGAAGCGCTTCGCGTTCCATTTCGGCACGCTGAAGCTGCTCAAGCGCAACTGGGAGAACGTGATCGTCGGCGCGTCGCACGTCGACGACCTCTGGCAGGCGAACATCGCGTCGAACCAGGTGTCGGGCTACCTGTCGTGGGCGCCGGGCGGCGGCCACAACGGCGCGGGCGTGCTCAACGCGCGGCTCGCGAAGCTCGTCGTGCCGCAGAGTGCGCAGCACGACCTGGTCGGCCGCGCGATGAACCTGCCGACGCCGACCGACCGCCCGATGCCGTCGATCGACCTGATCGTCGACCAGGTCGTCGCGCGCGATCACGACATCGGCCGGCTCGTCGTGAACGCGCGCAACATCGACGAAGACGGCACGCCCGTGTGGCAGCTCGACAAGCTCGAACTGTCGAACCCGGCCGCGAAGCTCACGGCCACCGGCAACTGGCGCACGTCGCGCCGCGCGCTGGCCCGCGGCGCCGACGAAAACGACGCGCCGCGCCGCACCGTGTTCGACTTCAAGCTCGACATCGACAACGCGGGCGCGCTGCTCGACCGCGTCGGCCTGCCGCGCACGCTCGCGGACGGTCACGGCTCGGTCACGGGCAAGGTCGGCTGGCGCGGCGGCCCGACCGCGCTGGACTTCCCGTCGCTCGGCGGCCAGGTCGCGGTCGACCTCGAACACGGGAAGATCCTGAAGGTCGACCCGGGCGCGGCGAAACTGCTCGGCGTGCTGAGCCTGCAGAGCCTCGCGCGCTTCCTGACGCTGAACTTCCGCGACGTGGTCGGCAAGGGGCTGCCGTTCGACAAGATCACCGGCACCGGCCGGATTTCGAACGGGATCGCGCGCACCGACGATTTCTCGATGATGACGGGCCCGGCGAACGTCACCGTGCGCGGCGCCGTCGACCTCGGCACCGAAACGCAGGACCTGCATGCGCACGTCGCGCCGAAGATCAGCGCGGGCGCGGCCGCGATCGGTGCAGCCATCATCAACCCGCTGCTCGGCGTCGGCGTGCTGGCCGCGAACTACGCGCTGTCCGAAACGCTGTCGCACGCGTTCGCGCTCGACTACGCGATCACCGGCTCGTGGGCGCACCCGCACATCGAGCGGGTGCGGAGCGATCAGGGTAAGATGAATCACGGTCCGGCCGATGCATCGAGCCATTGAGCGCATATCGCGCCGCAGGGTGCCGGGCCGCACCCCATTTATGACGCAAGCGATTCCGCGATGACCGACCACGCCCGTTCCGCCACGCCCTTCCAGGTCGCCGCGCTGCAGATGGTGAGCGCGCCGGACGTCACCCGCAATCTCGCCGAAGCGCGCCGCCTGATCGCGGAGGCCGCCGGCGAAGGCGCGCAGCTCGTGCTGCTGCCCGAGTATTTCTGCTTCATGGGCCACCGCGACACCGACAAGCTCGCGCTCGCCGAACCGTACCGGGACGGCCCGATCCAGCAATTCCTCGCCGACGCCGCGCGCGACCACGGCATCTGGGTGATCGGCGGCACGCTGCCGCTGAAGGCGCCGCAGCCCGACCGCGTGCTGAACACGACGCTCGTGTTCGACCCGTCCGGCAACGAGGCCGCGCGCTACGACAAGATCCACCTGTTCAACTTCGAGAAAGGCGACGAATCGTTCGACGAGGCGCGCACGATCCGCGCGGGCGACACGGTCGTCGCGTTCGACGCGCCGTTCGGGCGGGTCGGCCTGTCGGTCTGTTACGATCTGCGCTTTCCGGAGCTGTATCGCCGCATGGGCGACTGCGCGCTGATGGTCGTGCCGTCGGCGTTTACGTATACGACGGGCCGCGCGCACTGGGAAACGCTGCTGCGCGCGCGGGCCGTCGAGAATCAGTGCTACGTGCTCGCGGCCGCGCAGGGCGGCAAGCACGAGAACGGCCGGCGCACGTGGGGCCACAGCATGCTGATCGACCCGTGGGGCGAGATCGTCGCGGTGCGCGACGAGGGTGCGAGCGTCGTGCTCGGCACGCTCGATCCGCAACGCATCGCCGACGTACGCCAGAGCCTGCCCGCGTGGCGGCACCGCGTGCTGACCTGAATCCGCCGCACCGCTTGAAACGCCGCGCGGCCCACCCATCTGCCCGGCAGCACCCGACAACTTTTTTGAGAATTCCCGATATCCGCATGAACATCATCGAACCCGGCATCCGCAACCTCGCGCTGGCGAAGGACATCCTGCTCACGCCGTACGGCCTCGACGAAAGCCTGCTCACGCGCACGATCGCCGACATCTTCACGCATCGCGTCGATTACGCGGACCTGTATTTCCAGGCGACCCGCAGCGAGGCATGGAGCCTCGAGGAAGGCATCGTCAAATCGGGCAGCTTCAGCATCGACCAGGGCGTCGGCGTACGCGCGGTCGCGGGCGACCGCACCGCGTTCGCGTACTCGGACGACCTGTCGCCCGAAGCGATCGCGCAAGCCGCCGCCGCCACCAAGGCGATCGCGGCGGCCGGCGGCGGCCGGCAGAAGATCAAGGCCGCCACGTCGCTGACGGGCATCTCGGGCCGCGACCTGTACCTGCCGTCCGACCCGCTCGCGTCGCTCGACGCGACGGCCAAGGTCAAGCTGCTCGAACGCATCGAACAGATGGCGCGCGGGCGCGACCCGCGCGTCACGCAGGTGATGGCCGGCCTCGCCGGCGAATACGATGTCGTGCTCGTCGCGCGCAGCGACGGCGCGCTCGCGGCCGACATCCGCCCGCTCGTGCGCGTGTCGGTCACGGTGATCGCCGAGCAGAACGGCCGCCGCGAGATCGGCTCGGGCGGCGGCGGCGGCCGCTTCGACTACGGCTACTTCACCGACGAAGTCCTGTCGCGCTACGTCGACGACGCCGTGCACGCGGCGCTCGTCAACCTCGACGCCCGACCCGCGCCGGCCGGCGCGATGACGGTCGTGCTCGGCCCGGGCTGGCCGGGCGTGCTGCTGCACGAGGCGATCGGCCATGGCCTCGAGGGCGACTTCAACCGCAAGGGCTCGTCCGCGTTCGCGGGACGGATCGGCGAACAGGTGGCCGCGAAGGGCGTGACCGTCGTCGACGACGGCACGCTGCCGAACCGCCGCGGCTCGCTGAACATCGACGACGAAGGCAATCCGACGCAGTGCACGACGCTGATCGAGGACGGCATCCTGAAGGGCTACATCCAGGACACGCTGAACGCGCGCCTGATGAAGATGCCGGTCACGGGCAACGCGCGGCGCGAGTCGTACGCGGCGCTGCCGATGCCGCGCATGACGAACACGTACATGCTCAACGGCGACAAGGATCCGCAGGAAATCATCGCGTCGGTGAAGAACGGCCTGTACGCGGTGAACTTCGGCGGCGGCCAGGTCGACATCACGAACGGCAAGTTCGTGTTCTCGGCGTCCGAGGCGTACATGATCGAGAACGGCAAGGTCACCTACCCGGTGAAGGGCGCGACGCTGATCGGCAGCGGCCCGGAGTCGCTGAAGTACGTGAGCATGATCGGCAACGACATGTCGCTCGACACGGGCGTCGGCGTATGCGGCAAGGAAGGCCAGAGCGTGCCGGTCGGCGTCGGCCAGCCGACCCTGCGGATCGACAAGATGACGGTCGGCGGTACGGCATAACCGCATCGTGGCGCAGACAATCCGCGCATTTCGATGAAAACGCGCGGATTGTCCGCATTTTTGAGCACCCCCGGTTGCCAGCCGCGCGCTGACCGGGTATAAGTTCCGAATCAACTTTTTTGACGAGCCGAATTTCCGTCATGTCCGCCAAGCTTTACTTTTACTTTTTTTGGTATCTCAGACCGCTGGCGGATCGAGAGGGTTGATGGCGCGTGAAGCGCAACCGAAATTCCCGAAAAAACCGCCGGCGAACCCGGCGGTTTTTTTTCGCCCTTCGCCAGCCGGTCGCCGCCGCAGCGGCCCGCAGCCCCGACCGGCACCACTGAATTGCCTGAATTGATGAATCTGCCGCACGCGCACTGACCGAACGGCGCCCGGAACCAAGGAGAAACAGCATGCCCCCGCACAACACCGACGACGTCCGCATTCGCGAACTCAAGGAACTCACGCCGCCCGCCCACCTGATCCGCGAATTCGCGTGCTCCGAAGCCGCGTCCGAGCTGATCTACCACGCGCGCCAGTCGATGCACCGCATCCTGCACGGAATGGACGACCGGCTGATCGTCGTGATCGGGCCGTGCTCGATCCACGACACGAAGGCGGCGATCGAATACGCGGGCCGGCTCGTGAAGGAGCGCGAGCGCTTCAAGGGCGAACTGGAAATCGTGATGCGCGTGTACTTCGAGAAGCCGCGCACGACGGTCGGCTGGAAGGGGCTCATCAACGATCCGCACCTGGACAACAGCTTCAAGATCAACGAAGGGCTGCGTACCGCGCGCGAGCTGCTGCTGCAGATCAACGAAATGGGGCTGCCGGCCGCGACCGAATACCTCGACATGATCAGCCCGCAGTACATCGCCGACCTGATCTCGTGGGGCGCGATCGGCGCGCGCACGACCGAGTCGCAGGTGCACCGCGAGCTCGCGTCGGGGCTGTCGTGCCCGGTCGGCTTCAAGAACGGCACCGACGGCAACGTGAAGATCGCGGTGGACGCGATCAAGGCCGCGTCGCAGCCGCACCATTTCCTGTCGGTGACGAAGGGCGGCCATTCGGCGATCGTGTCGACGGCCGGCAACGAGGACTGCCACGTGATCCTGCGCGGCGGCAAGACGCCGAACTACGACGCGGACAGCGTGAACGCCGCGTGCGCGGACATCGGCAAGGCCGGCCTCGCCGCGCGCCTGATGATCGACGCGAGCCACGCGAACAGCTCGAAGAAGCACGAGAATCAGATTCCCGTGTGCGCGGACATCGGCCGCCAGATCGCGGCCGGCGACGAGCGCATCGTCGGCGTGATGATCGAGTCGCACCTCGTCGAGGGGCGCCAGGACCTGAAGGAAGGCTGCGCGCTGACCTACGGCCAGAGCATCACCGACGCGTGCATCGCGTGGGACGACAGCGTGAAGGTGCTCGAAGGCCTCGCGGAATCGGTGAAGGCGCGGCGCGTCGCGCGCGGCAGCGGGAACTGAAGAAACGCCGCCAGGCTGACCGTATGGCCCCCGCCTGGCGGCGAATTGGCCATACGGCCAGCCTGCGGCCGACGTGTTGCTCTGCTAGACTAGCTAACATCATCTAGCTAACCAGAGGATCGATCATGTCGACCGTCAACATGCACGATGCCAAGTCGCGGCTTTCCAGCCTCGTGGAAGCGCTTGAATCGGGGCGCGAAGCCGAAGTCGTGATCGCCCGCAATGGTCATCCGGTCGCCCGGATCGTTCCGTACACCGCGCCGAAGCGGATCGGCGCAGCCCGTCAGTTGCTTGCCGGACTGAACATTCCGACAAGCGTCGAGGCATTCAATGCCGGCGATGAATCGATCGCCGCCGACTTCGATGCCAGCTCGGACCAAGGGCTTGCACCGTGAAGCTGCTGCTCGATACGCACATCGCGCTCTGGGCGGCTGAAGGCGCACCGCAACTTTCGGCAACCGCGGCCGCATTGATCGAACATCCCCAAAACACGCTGTACGTCAGCGCCGCGTCGATTTGGGAAATCGCGATCAAGTACCGCAAAGGCAATCTGCCCGTCCATCCGAGAGATGCGCGTTCGGCATTTCGGCTGGCAGGTTTTGCGGAGTTGCCGATCAGCAGCGATCACGCCGAGGCAGTCGCCGCGTTGCCGGATTTCCCGGACCATGCCGATCCGTTCGACCGCGTGATGGTCGCGCAGGCACTCCATGAAGGCATGCCGCTCGTCAGTGCCGATCCGAAGGTGTGGCGCTACCACGCAACGCTGATGTTGCGCGCCTGAAGTCGCCCCCACGGCGCCGCTAGCAAAACGCCCGGCTCGCGCCGGGCTTCGTCATTGCATCGTTGCGTTGGTCGACACCGGCCGCCGGACCCTCACTCGAGCGCGCCCGAACCGAAGATTTCCGTGTTCACGCGTTCCGGCGCGACGCCGAGGGCGACCAGCGCGTCGCGTTGCGCCTTCATGAACGCGATCGGGCCGCAGATGTAGTAATCGGCATCCGGCACCAGCGCGTACTGCTTCACACGCTCCTGCGTGAGGCGGCCTTCGAGGTCGTGATCGACACCCGCGCGATCGTTCGGGCCGACCAGCTCGTACAGCACCGTGCGCTTGACGTTCGCATGCTCGTGCACCGCGTCGTTCAGCCAGTCGCGGAATGCGTGCACCGCGCCGGAACGGCATGCGTGGATGAAGCGCACGTCGCGCTTGCTGCCTTCAGCGATCAGCGTCGACGCCATCGACATCATCGGCGTGATGCCGACGCCACCGGAGATCAGCACGACCGGCGTATCGGCCTCGCGCTTCAGCGAGAAATCCCCCATCGGCGCGGTCGCCTCGACGATCGCGCCCTCTTCCACGCCGTCGTGCATCAGCGTCGACACCTTGCCGGCCGGGATCGCTTCCGGCTTGCCGGCCTCGCGCTTCACCGAGATGCGCAGCCACTTGCCGTGCGGCGCGTCGGACAAGCTGTACTGGCGCGGCTGGTCGACGCCGAGATCGCCGACGAAGCGCTTCACCGTGATGTACTGGCCCGGCTCGAACGTCGGTGCTTCGCCGCCGTCGGCGGGCGTCAGGTAGAACGACGTGATCTCGTCGCTTTCACGCACCTTGCGCGCGACCTTGAACGGGCGGAAGCCGCTCCACGCGGCATTCGCGTACAGGTCGGCCTCGGCGCCGATCAGGATCTGCGCGAGCTGGCCGTATGCGACGCGCCACGCTTCGAGCGTGCCGGCATCGACCGCGTCGCCGAGCACTTCGACGATCGCCGCGAGCAGGTTCTCGCCGACGATCGGGTAATGCTCGGGACGGATGTTCAGGCTCGCATGCTTGTGCGAGATGCGCGACACCGCGCCGCCCAGCGCGCCCAGATTGTCGATGTTCGCCGCATACGCATAGACGGCCTTCGCGAGCGTCTCGGGCTGGCTGCCGGTCTTCTGGTGCGTCTGGTTGAACAGGTTCTTCAGTTCCGGATGACGCGCGAACATGCGCTGGTAAAAGTGCTTCGTGATCGTCGCGCCGTGCTCGGCGAGGACGGGGGCGGTGGCCTTCACACGGGCCATCTGGTCGGCGGTGAGGTGGGTCATGTTCGTTCTCCGTTAAACATGCATATACGATACTTGTTTAAAAACGAACGCCCCTCGGGCAAATTGTCGCAGCGCGTAACAAGCGTGATGGTTGGCTAGCGGACGCGCCCGCGCTCCCACAGCACGTCGGCGCCGCCGCCGGCGCGGTTCAGCACGCGCGCCAGCACGAACAGCAGGTCGGACAGCCGGTTCACGTACCGCCGCGGCGCATCATTGAGCGTGTCGCCGCGGCCGAGCGCGACGATCGAGCGCTCCGCGCGGCGGCACACGGTGCGGCACACGTGCGCGAGCGACGCCGCGCGCGAGCCGGCCGGGAGGATGAATTCCTTCAGCGGCGGCAGCGTCGCGTTGTAGTCGGCGAGCCACTGGTCGAGGCGCGCGAGATGCGTGTCGTCGAGCACCGTGTGGCCGGGGATGCACAGCTCGCCGCCGAGATCGAACAGGTCGTGCTGGATCGTGACGAGCGCCGTGCGCACGTCGTCGGGCAGCGCCTCGGCCAGCAGCACGCCGAGATGCGAGTTCAGTTCGTCGACGTCGCCGATCGCGGCGATCCGTGCGTCGTCCTTGCCGATGCGCCGCCCGTCGCCGAGGCCGGTGGTGCCGTCGTCGCCCGTGCGCGTCGCGATCTTGCTCAAGCGGTTGCCCATGCGAATATCCTCTCGTGCGCGGCCGCCACGCGGCCCGGTTGGCTGGAACGCGATTATCGCAGCCCGCGGCGCGAGGCGCGAGGCGCGAGGCGCGAGGCGCAGCGGACGTTACGGCGTAGAATGAGCCGACAGTACGACAAGCAGTCAGGAGACATTCGTGAATCACCCTGCCCCGCCGGCCGCCACGCGCCGCCCGCTGCCCCCCGCCATGCTCGATGCGCTGCGCGCCGCCTTCGGCGAGCGTGTGTCGACCGCCGATGCGGTCCGCGCCCATCACGGCCGCGACGAATCCCCGTTCGACCCGCAACTGCCCGACGCCGTCGTGTTCGCCCGCAGCACCGACGACGTGCGCGAAGTCGTGTCGCTGTGCTCGCTCTACGGCGTGCCGCTGATCCCGTACGGCGCCGGCTCGTCGCTCGAAGGCCACCTGCTCGCGGTACGCGGCGGCGTGTCGCTCGACCTGTCGGAAATGAACCGCGTGCTGTCGATCAACGCCGAAGACCTGACCGTGACGGTCGAGCCGGGCATCACGCGCAAGGCGCTCAACGACGCACTGCGCGACACCGGCCTGTTCTTCCCGATCGATCCGGGCGCCGACGCCAGCATCGGCGGGATGACCGCAACCCGCGCCTCCGGCACCAACGCCGTGCGCTACGGCACGATGCGCGAGAACGTGCTCGGCCTCACTGCGGTGCTCGCGGACGGCCGCGTGGTGAAAACCGGCTCGCGCGCGCGCAAGTCATCGGCCGGCTACGACCTCACGCGCCTGTTCGTCGGGTCCGAAGGCACGCTCGGCGTGATCACCGAGATCACGCTGCGCCTGCACCCGCTGCCCGAGGCCGTGTCGGCCGCGATCTGCACGTTCCCGACCATGGGCGACGCGGTGCGCACGGTGATCGAGACGATCCAGATCGGCGTGCCGATCGCGCGCGTGGAATTCGTCGATGCGCTCGCGGTGCGCTCGATCAACCGTCACTCGAACCTGACGCTCGCCGAAGCGCCGACGCTGTTCTTCGAATTCCACGGCACCGAGGCCGGCGTGAAGGAACAGGCCGAACTCGTGCAGGCGCTCGCCGGCCAGAACGCCGGCCAGGGCTTCGAATGGGCGACGCGCCCCGAGGATCGCACGCGGCTCTGGTCCGCGCGCCACAACGCGTATTTCGCGATGCTTCAGCTGAAGCCCGGCTGCCGCGCGGTGACGACCGACGTATGCGTGCCGATCTCGCAGCTCGCCGCATGCGTCGAGGAAACCGAGGTCGACCTGCGTGCGTCGTCGCTGCCCTGTCCGATCGTCGGCCACGTCGGCGACGGCAATTTCCACGTCGCGATCCTGATCGATCCCGACAAGCCGGAGGAACTGGCCGAAGCCGAACACATCAACGACCGGATCGTCGAGCGTGCGCTGCGCCTGGGCGGCACCTGCACCGGCGAGCACGGCGTCGGGCTGCACAAGATGCGCTTCCTGCCGAAGGAGCACGGCGACAACGCAATCGACACGATGCGCGCGATCAAGCTCGCGCTCGATCCGCGCAACCTGATGAATCCGGGCAAGATTTTCACGTGCTGACACGGCGGCGCGACGTCGCGCCCCACGCAGGAGACCCCATGAACGCTCCCGTCGAACTGTCGAGCGCCGCCCGCGCGCAGCGCCAGCGCGAAATCGTGCAGGCGCTGATGGCCGTGCTGCCGACCCACTGCCTGCTGTACCGCGACGAGGACACGGCGCCGTACGAATGCGACGGCCTGTCCGCCTACCGCCGGCTGCCGCTCGCGGTCGCGCTGCCGGAGACGGAGTCGCAGGTGCAGCGGATCGTGCAGATCTGCCGCCGCATGGAAGTGCCGATCGTGCCGCGCGGCGCCGGCACGAGCCTGTCGGGCGGCGCGCTGCCGATCGCGCTCGGCGTCGTGCTGTCGCTCGCGCGCTTCACGCGCATCGTCGAAGTGGACCCGTACGCGCGCACGGCGATCGTGCAGCCGGGCGTGCGCAATCTCGCGATCTCGGAAGCGGCCGCGCCGTACGGCCTGTATTACGCACCCGATCCGTCGTCGCAGATCGCCTGCACGATCGGCGGCAACGTCGCGGAAAATTCCGGCGGCGTCCATTGCCTGAAATACGGGCTGACCGTGCACAACGTGATGCGCGTGCGCGCGGTGACGATCGACGGCGAGATCGTCGAATTCGGCTCGCTCGCGCTCGACATGCCGGGCCTCGACCTGCTCGCGGTGATGATCGGCAGCGAAGGGATGTTCGCGATCGTCACCGAGGTGACGGTGCGGCTGATCCCGAAGCCGCAGACCGCGCAGCTCGTGATGGCGAGCTTCGACGACGTGGTGAAAGGCGGCGAGGCGGTGGCTGCGATCATCGCGTCGGGCATCATCCCGGCGGGGCTCGAGATGATGGACAAGCCGGCCACGCAGGCCGTCGAGGCGTTCACGCACGCGGGCTACGACCTCGACGCGAAGGCGATCCTGCTGTGCGAATCGGACGGCACGCCGGAAGAAGTCGCCGAGGAAATCGTGCGGATGACGGCCGTGCTGCGCGAGCACGGCGCGACGCGCATCCAGGTGTCGCGCAACGAACACGAGCGGCTGCGCTTCTGGTCCGGCCGCAAGAACGCGTTCCCGGCCGCCGGCCGCATTTCCCCCGATTACTACTGCATGGACGGCACCGTGCCGCGCCGCGCGATCGGCCCGCTGCTCGCGCGCATCGAGCAGCTCGAGACGCGCTACGGGCTGCGCTGCATCAACGTGTTCCATGCCGGCGACGGCAACATGCATCCGCTGATCCTGTACAACGCGAACGATCCGGACGAACTGCACCGCGCCGAGCAGTTCGGCGCGGAAATCCTCGAATGCTGCGTGGAATTCGGCGGCAGCGTGACGGGCGAGCACGGTGTCGGCATCGAAAAACTCAATTCGATGTGCGTGCAGTTCTCGCCGCAGGAGCGCGACGCGTTCTTCGCGGTCAAGCGCGCGTTCGATCCGGCCGGGCTGCTGAACCCGGACAAGGGCATCCCGACCCGCGCGCGCTGCGCCGAATATGGCCGCCAGCACGTGCGCGGCGGGCTGCTGCCGCACCCCGACCTGCCGCGCTTCTGAGCGGCACGCGCGGGTCGCGCCCCCGCACCGGCGGCCGCGGTACGGGGCTCTGCCGTACCGGCTCGGCGCGTTCGCGCGCCGGCGCCGGCGTGCCGCAACCGCGATGGGGCTTAGGGATAGTCGCGATGTGCAATCGCGCCACCCCGGTACAATCGACCGGACAACGAGACGAGAAAGCAACGGAACATGGAAGAGGACGACATCGTCGCCGGATGGGCCGAGCGCATCCGCGCCGCCAGTGCCGACGGCCGGCCGCTGCGGATTCGCGGCGGCGGCACCAAGGACTGGTACGGCCAGGCGCTCGAGGGCGAAATACTCGACACGCGTGCGTTTCAGGGCATCGTGTCATACGACCCGGCCGAACTCGTCGTCACGGTCCGCGCGGGCACGCCGCTCGCGCAGCTTGAAACCGTCCTCGCCGAGTGCGGCCAGATGCTGCCGTTCGAGCCGCCGCATTTCGGCCGCGCGGCCACCGTCGGCGGCTGCGTCGCGGCCGGGCTCGCGGGCCCGCGCCGCGCCACCTGCGGCGCCCCGCGCGATTTCGTGCTCGGCGTCACGCTGATGAACGGCCGCGGCGACATGCTGCGCTTCGGCGGGCAGGTCGTGAAGAACGTCGCCGGCTACGACGTGTCGCGGCTGATGGCCGGCGCGCTCGGCACGCTCGGGCTGATGCTCGACCTGTCGATCAAGGTGCTGCCGATGCCCGTCGCCGAAGTCACGCTTAAGTTCGAGATGACCGCGACCGACGCGGTGCGCAAGCTCAACGAATGGGGCGGCCATCCGCTGCCCGTCAGCGCGAGCGCGTGGCGCAACGGCACGCTCGTGCTGCGCCTGTCGGGCGCGGAAGCCGCGGTGAAATCCGCGAAAACGCTGCTCGGCGGCGAGGTCGTCGACGCGGTCGAGGCCGAGCGCTTCTGGTCCGGCGTGCGCGAACACACCGATCCGTTCTTCAACGGCATCCCGCCCGGTTATGCGCTGTGGCGCCTGTCGCTGCCGTCGATCACCGAACCGATGCACCTGCCCGGCACCCAGTTGATGGAATGGGGCGGCGCGCAGCGCTGGTGGATCACCGACGCCGACGCGCAAACCGTGCGCATGAGCGCGAAGCAGGCCGGCGGCCATGCGACGCTGTTCCGCGCGGGCGACACCTACGACCGCAGCGCGGGCGTGTTCACGCCGCTGCCCGCGCCGATGATGAAGATCCACCGCGGGCTGAAGAGCGCGTTCGATCCCGCGCGCATCTTCAATCGCGGCCGGCTTTACCCTGAACTCTGAGGGCTGGATGCAAACGAACCTCGCCGATTTCATCCGCAACACACCCGACGGCGACGAGGCCGACGCGATCCTGCGCAAGTGCGTGCACTGCGGGTTCTGCACCGCGACCTGCCCGACCTATCAACTGCTCGGCGACGAACTCGACGGCCCGCGCGGCCGCATCTACCTGATCAAGCAGATGGTCGAGGGCGCCGCCGTCACGCGCAGCACGCAACAGCATCTCGACCGCTGCCTCACGTGCCGCAGTTGCGAGACGACCTGCCCGTCCGGCGTTCAGTACGGCCGGCTCGTCGAGATCGGCCGCAAGCACGTCGAGGCGCAGGTGCAGCGCCCCGCGCAGCAGCGACTGATGCGCCGCGTGCTCGCGAGCGTCGTGCCGAACGCGGCGCTGTTCTCGCCGGTGATGCGGCTCGGCCAGCACGTGCGGCCGCTGCTGCCGAAGCGGCTGCGCGACAAGGTGCCGCCGCGCACGCGGCTGCTCGAATGGCCGCACCGCACGCATACGCGCAAGATGCTGATGCTCGGCGGCTGCGTGCAGCCGTCGATGCTGCCGAACATCAACATCGCGACCGCACGCGTGCTCGACGCGCTCGGCATCGAGACGGTCGTCGCGCCCGACGCGGGCTGCTGCGGCGCGATCCGTCTGCACCTGAACTATCACGACGAGGCGCTCGACGACGCGCGCCGCAACATCGACGCGTGGTGGCCGCACGTCGAACAGGGCGTCGAGGCGATCGTGATGAACGCGTCGGGCTGCGGCGCGACGGTGCTCGAATACGCGCACCTGCTGCGCGACGATCCGGCCTACGCGGAGAAGGCCCAGCGCATCGTGTCGCTGACCCGCGACATCTCCGACGTGCTGCTCGCGTTCGAGGCCGAGCTCGCGACGATCGCGCGGCGCCGCGCGATCCATACGGTCGCCTATCACCCACCGTGCACGCTGCAACACGGCCAGCAGTCGCGCGGCAAGGTCGAGCGCCTGCTGGAGACGCTCGGCATCGACGTGCGGCTGCCGGCCGACAGCCACCTGTGCTGCGGCTCGGCCGGTACCTACTCGCTGACGCAGCCGTCGCTGTCGTACCGGTTGCGCAAGCAGAAGCTGCTGAAGCTGCAAGCGCTCGAGCCGCAGATGATCGTGTCCGGCAACATCGGCTGCATCGCGCATCTGCAAAGCGGCACGCAGGTGCCGGTCGCCCACTGGGTCCAGCTCGTCGAGCATCTGCTGTACGGTTAGGGCCTGTTCACGCGCGCGACGTGCCGGCGCGCGCCGTCCGTATAATGAGCGGATCGATGCGCGGCGCGTCGCCGCGCATCGGCTTCATACCCGCTTCCGTGCTGCCTCCGTGCCCGCTTTCGTGCCCGTCATGTCCGATCTCGCCGCCCGTCTCGACTCCGTTCACCGCCGCATCGCCGACGCCGCCCGCGCGGCCGGCCGCGACCCCGCCACCGTCTCGCTGCTCGCCGTGTCGAAGACGTTTCCGGCCGACGACGTGCGCGCCGCGCATGCGGCCGGGCAGCGCGCGTTCGGCGAAAACTACGTGCAGGAGTCGATCGACAAGATCGACGCGCTCGCCGATCTGCGCGCGAGCCTCGAATGGCATTTCATCGGGCCGCTGCAATCGAACAAGACGCGCCCCGTCGCCGAGCGCTTCGACTGGGTCCATTCGGTCGACCGGCTGAAGATCGCCCAGCGCCTGTCCGAGCAGCGCCCCGCCCACCTGCCGCCGCTCAACGTGTGCGTGCAGGTGAACATCAGCGGCGAGGCGTCGAAAAGCGGCGTCGCGCCGGCCGACGTGGCGGAGGTCGCGCGGGCGGTCGCCGCGCTGCCGTCCCTGCGGCTACGCGGGCTGATGGCGATTCCCGAACCGGCCGGCGACACGGCCGCGCAACGCGCGCCGCATCGCGCGCTGCGCGCGCTGTTCGACGCGTTGCGCGCCGACGGCCTGCCGCTCGACACGCTGTCGATGGGCATGTCCGCCGATCTCGAGGCGGCCGTGCTCGAGGGCGCGACGATCGTGCGCATCGGCACCGCGATCTTCGGCGCGCGCGATTACGCGCACTGAACGCCGCGCCCTTTTCCGCCTTTCCGTTCATTCACTCGCTCATTCCCGACATCATGAAAATCGCATTCATCGGCGGCGGCAACATGGCCGCGGCCCTGATCGGCGGCCTGATCAAGCGCGGCGTCGCCGCGGACGGCCTGTATGCCATCGACATCAACGACGACGTCCGCGCGCGCGCGGCGCAGCAATTCGGCGTGCGCACCGGCGCGACCGTCGACGCGACGCTCGCCGACTACGACGCGATCGTGCTCGCGGTGAAGCCGCAGGTGCTGCACGACGTCGCGCAGGCGCTCGCGCCGCACCTGAAATCGCAGCTCGTGATCAGCATCGCGGCCGGCATCCGCGGCACGGATCTCGCCCGCTGGCTCGGCGGCTACGCGCGCGTCGTGCGCACGATGCCGAACACGCCCGCGCTGGTCGGCATGGGCGTCACGGGCCTGGCCGCGCTGCCGGGCGTCGACGCCGCGGGCCGTGAACTCGCATCGAGCGTGCTCGGCGCGGTCGGCGAGATCGTATGGTTCGACGACGAATCGCAGCTCGACGCGGTCACCGCGATTTCGGGCAGCGGCCCCGCGTACGTGTTCTATTTCATCGAAGCGCTGCAGGAAGCCGCGCGCCGCCTCGGCATGAACGACGAGCAGGGCCGAGCGCTCGCGGTCGCGACGTTCACCGGCGCCGCGCAGCTCGCCGCGCAGTCGGGCGAACCGGCGAGCGTGCTGCGCGAACGCGTGACGTCGAAAGGCGGCACGACGGCCGCCGCGCTCGCGGCGTTCGACGCGCAGGGCGTGAAGGAAGCAATCGTGCGCGGCGCGCTCGCGGCCGAAGCGCGCGCGAAGGAAATGGGCGACGAGCTCGGCCGCGCGTAGCCGTAGCCGATTGCAATCGGCGGACACGCCCCGACCGTCGCCACCCAATACGTGGTTCTCAACGGATCGAACAAAAGCGGCCTTGTTGGGCCGCTTCTCTTCATCGTCGAGATGTATCGCTAGACCGCCGCCAGCGCGTACTGCACGGCAATGCCCGCGAACAACACGCCGCCGAGCCAGTTGTTGTGGCGGAACGCCGCGAAGCACGGCATCCGTTCGCGATCCTTGATCAGCGTGTAGTGATACAGCGCGCAGCCGACCGCCGCCGCCCAGCCCGCCCAGTACACGAGGCCGAAACCCAGCGTCACGCCGATCCACACGTAGATGCCGAGCGTCACCGCGTAACACAGCATGACTGCCGCGACGTCGAAGCGGCCGAACGTCAGCGCCGACGTGCGGATGCCGATCTTGATATCGTCGTCGCGATCGACCATCGCATATTCGGTGTCGTACGCGACCGACCAGAAGATGTTCGCGACCAGCATCACCCAGGCCAGTACCGGCACCGTGTCCTGCACGGCCGCGAACGCCATCGGGATGCCGAAGCCGAACGCGATGCCCAGATACGCTTGCGGAATCGCGAAGAAGCGTTTCATGAACGGATAGGAACCGGCGACGAACAGCGCGACGACCGACAGTTCCTTCGTCAGCGTATTGAGCGGCTGGATCAGCAGGAACGCGATGAACGACAGCCCGACCGCGATCGCGACGGCTTCCCACGCCCGGATCTTGCCCGACGTCAGCGGCCGGTCGGCCGTGCGCTTCACGTGGCGGTCGAAATCGCGGTCGGCGTAGTCGTTCATCGCGCAGCCGGCGGAGCGCATCAGCAGCGTGCCGAGCACGAAGATCACGAGCAGCGGCCAGCGCGGGTGGCCGTCCGATGCGATCCACAGCGCGTTGAGCGTCGGCCACAGCAGCAGCAGGCTGCCGATCGGCTTGTCCATCCGGACGAGCCGCAGATACAGGGGGAAGCGGGCAAGCATGGTCAAGCACCGGGAAGGGAATCCCGGCATTTTAGAGCCGAGCGGTGCTCCGCGTCATGTCGGCGCGACGCGCGGCCAGCGGCCGAGGCGGGCCGGCTGGCCGCCGAGGCCCGCCGCGCGTGGCCGCACGGTCGCACGCATCGATCCGGGGACAGATTCAAGACCGGCCGGCATCGGGCCGGCCTGAAGTCCGCGGCAGCGCGAAGCTTACGCGAGCAGCGACCGCAGCATCCATGCGGTCTTTTCATGCGTCTGCAGGCGCTGGGTCAGCAGGTCGGCGGTCGGCTCGTCGCTCGCCGCGTCGGCGATCGGGAAGATCTCGCGCGCGGTGCGCACGACCGCCTCGTGCCCTTCGACGAGCTGGCGGATCATGTCCTCGGCGGCCGGCACGCCCTTCGCTTCGGGCACCGACGACAGTTTCGCGAAATCGGCGAACGTGCCGGGCGCGACGACGCCCAGCGTGCGAATGCGCTCGGCAACGGAATCGACCGCGAGCCACAGTTCGTTGTACTGCTCCTCGAACATCAGGTGCAGCGTGTTGAACATCGGTCCGGTCACGTTCCAGTGGAAATTGTGGGTCTTCAGGTACAGCGTAAACGTATCGGCAAGCAGGCGCGACAGGCCGTCCGCGATGTTCTTGCGGTCCTTGTCGCTGATACCGATGTTGATTTGCGTGGCGTTGCCTTTCTTGGCCATCTTCGAGACTCCTCATTCGAAATGTTGAACCGGCGAAAATGCGTCGAGCAAGCCGCATGCCGCGTCGCGCGGCATCCGTTCGCGACTCGCCAGTTTAACGTCGCGAAGGCGTCACCGCACTCAACCGCCGGCGATCGACATGAACGGCCCGAGCGCGTGCAGCGCCTGCGAGACCAGTTCCGCCGCCCCGCCGACGACGATCGCGAAGCCAACGGCGTAACGCGCCAGCTCGACCGGCGATCGCAGAATGGGCGACGCCGCGGCGCGCACGTTGAGCATCATCTGGGTCATGGTCGTCACTCCTTCGACAAGACATCGTTCAGAGAAGAAACGGCCGGTCGTTCGACCGGCCGCTTCACGTTACTGCATCACCACATCAGGATGCGGCCGGGTTCACGCGAGATCGAAGCGGTCGAGGTTCATCACCTTGTTCCAGGCGGCGACGAAGTCGCGCACGAACTTCTCCTTCGCATCCGCGCTGCCGTACACCTCGGCCAGCGCGCGCAACTGCGAGTGCGAGCCGAAGATCAGGTCGACGCGCGTGCCCGTCCACTTGACCGCGCCCGTCGCACGGTCGCGCCCCTCGAACACGTCGTTCGCGCCCGACACCGGCTTCCACTCCGTACCCATGTCGAGCAGGTTCGCGAAGAAGTCGTTCGTCAGCGTGCCCGGACGATCGGTGAACACGCCGTGCTTCGAGTCGCCGACGTTCGCGCCGAGCACGCGCAGGCCGCCGACGAGTACCGTCATCTCCGGCGCCGTCAACGTCAGCAACTGCGCCTTGTCGACCAGCAGCGCCTCGGCCGGCGTCTTGTACGCGTGCTTCAGGTAGTTGCGGAACCCGTCCGCCACCGGCTCGAGCACGGCCATCGCGTCGACGTCGGTTTCTTCCTGCGACGCATCCATCCGGCCCGGCGCGAACGGCACCGTGATCGCGACACCCGCGTTCTTCGCCGCCTGCTCGACGCCCGCCGCGCCGGCCAGCACGATCAGGTCGGCCAGCGACACCTTCTTGCCGTCCGTCTGCGCATCGTTGAACGCCTTCCGCACGCCTTCGAGCGTTTCGAGCACCGCCGCGAGCGCCGCCGGCTGGTTCACTTCCCAGTCCTTCTGCGGTGCGAGACGGATGCGCGCACCGTTCGCGCCGCCGCGCTTGTCCGAGCCGCGGAACGTCGCCGCCGACGCCCATGCGGTCGACACGAGCTGCGACACCGACAGGCCGGTGGCCAGCACCTTCGCCTTGAGCGCGGCGACGTCGGCGGCGTCGATCAGCGGGTGATCGACGGCCGGGATCGGGTCCTGCCACAGCAGGTGTTCCGCCGGCACGTCCGGGCCGAGATAGCGCGAGCGCGGGCCCATGTCGCGGTGCGTGAGCTTGAACCATGCGCGTGCGAACGCGTCGGCGAACTCGGCCGGGTTCTCGTAGAAGCGGCGCGAGATCTTTTCGTAGGCCGGGTCGAAACGCAGCGACAGGTCGGTCGTCAGCATCGTCGGGCGATGCTTCTTCGACGCGTCGTACGCATCGGGAATCACTTCGTCGGCATCCTTCGCGACCCACTGGTGCGCGCCGGCCGGGCTCTTCGTGAGCTCCCACTCGTAGCTGAACAGGTGCTTGAAGAAATCGTTGCTCCACTGCGTCGGCGTCGACGTCCACGTGACTTCGAGGCCGCTCGTGATCGTGTCCTTGCCCTTGCCCGTGCCGAACGTGCTCTTCCAGCCGAGCCCCTGCTCTTCGAGGCCCGCGGCTTCCGGCTCGGGGCCGACGTTCGAGGCCGGGCCGGCGCCGTGCGTCTTGCCGAACGTGTGGCCGCCCGCGATCAGCGCGACCGTTTCCTCGTCGTTCATCGCCATGCGCGCGAACGTCTCGCGGATGTCGTGCGCGGCGGCGACCGGGTCGGGGTTGCCGTCCGGGCCTTCCGGGTTCACGTAGATGAGGCCCATCTGCACCGCGGCGAGCGGGCTTTCGAGCTCGCGCTTGCCGGTGTAGCGGCTGTTCGGGCCGCCGCTCAGTTCCAGCCAGATCTTTTCCGAGCCCCAGTAGACGTCGTCCGGCTCCCACGTGTCGACGCGGCCGCCGGCATAGCCGAAGGTCTTGAAGCCCATCGATTCGAGCGCGACGTTGCCGGTCAGGATCAGCAGGTCGGCCCACGAAATGTTGCGGCCGTACTTCTGCTTGATCGGCCACAGCAGGCGGCGGGCCTTGTCGAGGCTGACGTTGTCCGGCCAGCTGTTGAGCGGCGCGAAGCGCTGCTGCCCGCCGCCGGCGCCGCCGCGGCCGTCGGCCGTGCGGTAGGTGCCGGCGCTATGCCACGCCATGCGCACGAACAGGCCGCCGTAGTGGCCGAAGTCGGCCGGCCACCAGTCCTGCGAGGTCGTCATCAGCGCGTGCAGGTCCTGCTTCACCGCGGCGAGGTCCAGCTTCTTGAACGCCTCGGCATAGTCGAAATCCGGGTCCATCGGATCGGACAGCGCCGAATGCCGATGCAGGACGTTCAGGTTCAGCTGATTCGGCCACCAGTCCTTGTTCGTCGTGCCGCTGCCTGCGGTGTGGTTGAACGGGCACTTCGTTTCGTTCGACATGCTTTTTCTCCTTTACTTGCTCGTAGGCCCCCACGTGCCGGGCGCGGTTCGTGGAGCATTGCGGGGGGTAAGAAACAGAACGGGCGGGTTCTCCTGTCGCGCTACCGGACGTCGTGCGCGGCCTTCCGCACGCGTTCCCGCTGTCGCGCGCCGCAGGCGGGGCGCTCGGGGAAGCGGTCGCCGGCTGCCGTCGTGCCGGCGAGGCGGGTGTTTTTTCCGGTATCGGACATGCGATGCTCCGTCATGGCTTGACGGCGGGTGAATCGGGGAACACAGGACCGGCGCGGGGCGGCACTCATCCGCCATACACACGATCCGCCAGGTACGCGAATGCAATCGGACGCAGGCTGCGAACCGCCGCCCTGGCGCGATGCACGACTGTCCCGCGCGACGGGACGTTCCACTGCGCGTGCTGCAATACCGACCGCATCATGACATCCTCCTTTGACGCTTGCATTCAACGTGCATCCCGCACGTCGGCTCGATGCCGATCCATGGTGAGGATTCTATATAAATCTATCAATTATTTGAATTTAATAAATTTCATCTATTTGATAGGGAAAAATAAACGGGGTCGCACGACCCCGTTCATCACGCTGCCACACACGCATGCAGAAGGCGCGTCAGTTCATCGTGGCCGGCATGTCGAGCTTCGCGACACCGGGCAGCTCGCACGCGGCAATCGCGTCGCTGATCGCGTCGATCGCCGGCATCCGCGTGAAGCTCTTGCGCCATACGAGCACGACGCGGCGGTCCGGCACCGGTTCGTTGAACGGCACGTACGACAACAGCTCGGCATCCGGGCCGTTCGCGCGCGGGCCGATCTCGGCGACCGACATCCGCGGCAGCACGGTGATGCCGACGCCGCTCGCGACCATGTGGCGGATCGTCTCGAGCGACGAGCCCTCGAAGGTCTTCTGGATGCCGTCGGCCGTCTGCGAGAAGCGCATCAGTTCCGGACACACGCCGAGCACGTGATCGCGGAAGCAGTGGCCGTTGCCGAGCAGCAGCATGGTTTCCTGCTTCAGGTCCTCGGCGTCGATTTCGTCGCGCTTCTCCCACGGGTGGCCGGCCGGCAGCGCGACGACGAACGGCTCGTCGTACAGCGGGCGCACCATCAGGCCGGTTTCGGGGAACGGCAGCGCCATGATCGCGGCGTCGATCTCGCCCTGCTTCAGCAGTTCGAGCAGCTTCAGCGTGTAGTTCTCCTGCAGCATCAGCGGCATCTGCGGCACCCGCTGGATCATCTGCTTGACGAGCGTCGGCAGCAGGTACGGCCCGATCGTGTAAATCACGCCGAGGCGGAACGGGCCGACGAGCGGGTCCTTGCCCTGCTTCGCGATCTCCTTGATCGCGAAAGTCTGCTCGAGTACGCGCTGTGCCTGGGTGACGATCTGGTCGCCGATCGGCGTCACGCTCACTTCGCTCGCGCCGCGCTCGAAAATCTGCACGTTGAGCTCGTCTTCGAGCTTCTTGATCGCCACCGATAGCGTCGGCTGGCTCACGAAGCACGCTTCGGCCGCACGGCCGAAATGCCGCTCGCGCGCGACTGCGACGATGTATTTCAATTCAGTCAGCGTCATTGTGGGTCAATCAGAGATATACAGGCGATAGGTTTAATTTATACACCTGTTGGCACCGGTTCGCCAAGTTTCTCTGCATCGCGATGCGTCGATCGGTGGCGTTCGATCCGGCCCCGAGCCGGTGGATCAGGCCTTCAGGTACTGCTCGCGCGCGCCGAGCCAGCGCGCCAGATGCTGCGTGACGACCTCAGGATACGCGGCAATCAGCCGCGCCGCGGCCTCGCGGGCCGGGTCGATCAGCCAGCCGTCGGTCTCGAGGTTCGCGAAGCGCAGCATCGCCGCGCCCGACTGGCGCGCGCCGAGGAATTCGCCCGGCCCGCGGATTTCGAGGTCGCGCCGCGCGATCTCGAAGCCGTCGGTCGTCTCGCGCATCGTCTTCAGCCGCTCGCGACCGGCGATCGACAGCGGCCCGGTGTACAGCAGCACGCACACCGACGCCGCGGTGCCGCGCCCGACACGGCCGCGCAACTGGTGCAGCTGCGCCAGGCCGAAGCGCTCCGCGTGCTCGATCACCATCAACGACGCGTTCGGCACGTCGACGCCGACCTCGATCACGGTCGTCGCGACCAGCAGCTGCACTTCGTTGCGCGTGAACGCGTCCATCACGGCCGCCTTGTCGGCCGGCGACAGTCGGCCATGCACGAGGCCGACCTTCAGTTCGGGGAGCGCGGCGGCGAGCGTCTCGTAGGTTTCGACGGCCGTCTGCAGCTGCAGCGTCTCGCTCTCCTCGATCAGCGGGCACACCCAGTACACCTGGCGCCCGGTCAGCGCGGCCTCGCGCACGCGGGCGATCACCTCGTCGCGCCGCGCGTCGCCGACGAGGCGCGTGAGCACGGGTGTGCGGCCGGGCGGCAGCTCGTCGATCGTCGACACCTCGAGGTCCGCGTAGTACGTCATCGCGAGCGTGCGCGGGATCGGCGTGGCCGACATCATCAACTGGTGCGGCTGAAAGTCGCGCGCGCCGTTGGCCGCATTCGCCGCCTTCGCGCGCAGCGCGAGACGCTGCTCGACGCCGAAACGGTGCTGCTCGTCGACGATCACGAGGCCGAGCCGCGCGAATTCGACCGTATCCTGGATGATCGCGTGCGTGCCGATCACGAGCTGCGCGGTGCCGAGCGCGGCCGCCTCGATCGCCGCGCGTTTCTCCTTCGCCTTCAGGCTGCCCGCGAGCCACGCGACCTTCACGCCGAGCGGCTCCAGCCACGCGCGCAGCTTGCGCGCGTGCTGCTCCGCGAGGATTTCGGTGGGCGCCATCAGCGCGGCCTGGTAGCCGGCGTCGATCGCCTGCGTGGCGGCCAGCGCGGCGACGACCGTCTTGCCGCTGCCGACGTCGCCCTGCAGCAGGCGTTGCATCGGGTGCGCGAGCGTGAGGTCGTGCGCGATTTCGTCGACGACGCGCGCCTGCGCGCCGGTCAGCGTGAACGGCAGCGCCGCGTAGAAACGCGTCGTCAGCGCATCGGCATCGCTCGCGCCGCGGCGCGGCATCGCGGGCGCGGCGCGCGTGCGGCGCTCTTCGTGCGCCCGCTTGAGCGACAGTTGCTGCGCGAGCAACTCCTCGAACTTGATGCGCGTCCACGCCGGATGCGAGCCGTCCATCAGCGCGGCTTCGTCGGAATCGACGCGCGGATGGTGCAGGATGCGCACCGCCTGCTCGAGCGTCGGCACGTCGAGCGGCTTCAGGTAATCGCGCTGGATCTCGGGCGGCAGCAGTTCGGGCAGCGGCGTGCGCTCGACCGCGTTCTCGATCGCCTTGCGCAAGTACGCCTGCGATACGCCGGCCGTGCTCGGGTAGACGGGCGTGAGCACCTGCGGCAGCGGCGCGTCGGCTTCGACGACGCGCACGGCCGGATGCACCATCTCCATCCCGAAAAAACCGCCGCGCACGTCGCCGCGCACGCGCAGCCGCTGGCCGACGGCCATCTGCTTGACCTGCGACCCGTAGAAATTCAGGAAGCGCAGCACGAGCTGCTCGCCGTCGTCGTCCTGGATCTTCACGACCAGCTGGCGGCGCGGCCGGTAGGCGACCTCGTTGTCGAACACGACGCCTTCGGTCTGCGCGATGCCGCCCGGCAACAGCTCGCCGATCGGCGTGAGCGTGGTTTCGTCCTCGTAGCGCATCGGCAGATGCAGCACGAGATCGATCGAACGCGTGAGGCCGAGCTTCGCGAGCTTGTCGGCGGTTTTCACCGGCTTGTCGGCGGCCGGCTTCTTCTTGCGCTTCGCGCCGGCCGCGCCTGCTTCGTCGCTCGCGGCGGCGGCGCCGTCGGCCTCGGGCGCGGCCGCCGCGGGCTGCGCGAGCCGGCCGTCGGCGCCGCGCTTCGGGCCGGCGCGGCGCGCGCCGGGGCCCGCTGCGGGCGGCGCTAACGAGCCGGCATCGTCTGCGTCGAACGGATCGGCGGAATCGGCGACGGCAGCGGGGGAACGGCGTGGTGACACAGGCATCGGATCGTCTGGGTGCTTCGCAAGGCAAGTACAATAGCGGCTTTCACGTCGTCCGAACGAACGACGCCGGCCAGGCCGCGCATCCCGTCATCATAGCGGCTCGCGCGCCCCGATTACGCGTTTCCGCCCTGCCGGCGACGCCCGCCGGCCGCTTCGAACCAGCCCGCATGTTCACGCTTTCCGATTTCGATTTCAATCTGCCGCCCGAGCTGATTGCACAAACCGCGCTGCCCGACCGCACCGCGAGCCGCCTGCTCGAGGTGGACGGCACCGTCGAGCCCGCCCGCCTGGTCGACCGCCATTTCACCGAGCTGCCGGCGTGCATCGCGCCCGGCGACCTGCTCGTGTTCAACGATACCAAGGTGCTGAAGGCGCGTTTCTTCGGCCAGAAGGCCAGCGGCGGCAGGATCGAGGTGCTGATCGAGCGCGTGACGGGCACGCACACGGCGCTCGCGCAGATCCGCGCGAGCAAGTCGCCGGGCGCCGGCACGACGCTGCGTCTGGCCGATGCGTTCGACGTGACGGTCGGCGAGCGTGTCGAGCCGTTCTTCACGCTGCACTTTCCCGCGCCGTGCCTCGACCTGATCGAGCAACACGGCCGCCTGCCGCTGCCGCCGTATATCGAGCACGATCCCGACGCGACCGACGAAACGCGCTACCAGACGGTTTACGCGAGCAACCCGGGCGCGGTGGCAGCTCCTACGGCCGGGCTGCATTTCGACCAGCCGCTGCTGGAGAAGCTCGATGCGATGGGCGTCGAGCGCGCGACGCTGACGCTGCACGTCGGCGCCGGCACGTTCCAGCCGGTGCGCGTCGAGAACATCGCCGAGCACAAGATGCACAGCGAGTGGTACGACCTGCCGCAGTCGCTCGTCGACAAGATCGCCGCGACGCGTGCGCGCGGCGGCAACGTGATCGCGGTCGGCACGACGTCGATGCGCGCGCTCGAAGCCGCGGCGCGCTCGGCCGACGAAGCCGGCCGCGCGCTCGCGGCGACGCAGGCCGAGACCGACATCTTCATCACGCCCGGCTACCGTTTCCGCGTGGTCGACCGGCTCGTCACGAATTTCCACCTGCCGAAATCGACGCTGCTGATGCTGGTGTCCGCGTTCGCGGGCGTCGAGACGATCCGCGCCGCGTACCGGCACGCGATCGCCGAACGCTACCGGTTCTTCAGCTACGGCGACGCGATGCTGCTCACGCGGCGCGACACGCCGGAGGCGCCGGGCGCGTAAGCGCGGCGTGCGCGATCACGCACCGGCCTGCGATCGCCAGCAGCCGTTGCGCGCCTCGCGGTCGCGCCTCGCGGTCGCGCCTCGCGCTGTTACCCCGTTTTCCCGCCGTACGCGCTACGATGGCGCGCACCCGCTTTCCCCGCCGCCGGCTGCCCGGCGGCGTTTCCAACATGCGCCGAACTGTTCTTCGGTGGCAAGGAGAATGACGCGATGACCGAAGGTTCATCCCACAATACGCACGCTCATCCGAGCGCCCCCGTGCAGGACCGCCCCGCCAACGGGCTCGAATTCGAACTGCTGACGACCGACGGCCACGCGCGCCGCGGCCGCGTGAAGCTCAACCACGGCACGGTCGAGACGCCGATCTTCATGCCGGTCGGCACCTACGGCACCGTGAAGGCGATCCAGCCGCGCGAGCTGCACGAGATCAAGGCCCAGATCATCCTCGGCAACACGTTCCACCTGTGGCTGCGCCCGGGCCTCGACACGATCGACGCGCACGGCGGCCTGCACGGCTTCATGGGCTGGAACAAGCCGATCCTGACCGACTCCGGCGGCTTCCAGGTGTTCTCGCTCGGCGACCTGCGCAAGATCACCGAGGACGGCGTCACGTTCGCGTCGCCGATCAACGGCGACAAGCTGTTCCTGTCGCCGGAAGTGTCGATGCAGATCCAGAAGGTGCTGAACTCGGACATCGTGATGCAGTTCGACGAATGCACGCCGTACGCGACCAACGGTGTGCCGACGACGCACAAGGAAGCGGCCGACTCGATGCGCATGTCGCTGCGCTGGGCGAAGCGCTCGCTCGACGAATTCAACCGGCTCGGCAACCCGAACGCGCTGTTCGGGATCGTCCAGGGCGGGATGTTCGAGGATCTGCGCGACGAATCGCTCGCGGGCCTCTCGGAACTCGGCTTCCACGGCCTCGCGATCGGCGGGCTGTCGGTGGGCGAGCCGAAGGAAGACATGATGCGCGTGCTGCGGCACGTGGGCCCGAAGCTGCCGGCCAGCAAGCCGCACTACCTGATGGGCGTCGGCACGCCGGAGGATCTGGTCGACGGCGTCGCGAACGGCATCGACATGTTCGACTGCGTGATGCCGACCCGCAACGCGCGCAACGGCTGGCTGTTCACGCGCTTCGGCGACGTGAAGATCCGCAACGCGACGCACAAGAACTCGCTGAAGCCGCTCGATTCGACCTGCACCTGCTACACGTGCCAGAACTTCTCGCGCGGCTACCTGCATCACCTGCACCGGGTCGGCGAAATCCTCGGCGCGCAGCTCAACACGATCCACAACCTGCACTACTACCTGCAACTGATGAGCGAGATCCGCGACGCGATCGAAACGCATACGTTCGACGCATTCCGGCAGCGCTTCGCGGAGGATCGGGCGAGAGGGGTCGACTGACGGGCCGACTGCCCGCATCACAGCCCGCCGCATAGGACGCGTACTAAATTGAGCGATCCCGATACCGGTCGCGACCGCCAAACATTACAATTGCCTTTCCAAACAAGCCGCAATGGTATCGGATCATGCTTTAACAGCTTGATCCGAAAGCGCATTTGCCGCGCCGTTTGCGCATGGGGCCGGTGGTAGAATAACCGGCTTATTTTTCGATCTTCCCCTACGGAGAGACCAACGTGCCGTTCATTTCCAATGCCTTCGCGCAAGGTGCCGGTGGCGCCGAATCGAGCCTGATGAGCTTCCTGCCGCTCATCCTGATGTTCGCGGTGCTGTACTTCATCATGATCCGTCCGCAGATGAAGCGCCAGAAGGAACACCGCAACATGCTCGCGGCCATGGCGAAGGGCGACGAAGTCGTCACGAGCGGCGGCCTCGTCGGCAAGGTGACGAAGGTCACCGAAGGCTACATCGGCGTCGAAATCGCCGAAGGCACCGAAATCACCGTGCAGAAGGCTGCCGTCACGACCATTCTGCCGAAGGGCACGATCAAGTCGCTGTAAGGCCTTCACCGAGCGTCCGGCTCCCCGCGCCGTGCCCGCCTGAGAGAGCGGGCCGCCGCGGCGCCGGACGCGACGCTTTCACGCCAACCACCCGTTCGGCCCCCTCATGAATCGTTATCCACTCTGGAAATATGTCGTGATGGTCGTGGCGCTCGCCATCGGCCTTCTGTACACATTGCCCAACTTCTTCGGCGAAGCGCCGGCGGTGCAGGTGTCGAGCGGCAAGGCCACGGTCAAGCTCGACTCGACCACGCTGACCCAGGTCGAATCGGCGCTCGCGTCCGCGCAGATCAAGCCGGACGACATCACCTTCGAGAACACGGCGACCAGCGCGAACATCCGCGTGCGCCTGAAGGACACCGATACGCAGCTGCGCGTCAAGGACCTGCTGCAGAAATCGCTGAACACCGACCCGAACGATCCGCAGTACGTCGTCGCGCTGAACCTGCAGAGCGCGTCGCCGCGCTGGCTGACCGCGCTGCACGCGCTGCCGATGTATCTCGGCCTCGACCTGCGCGGCGGTGTGCACTTCCTGCTCCAGGTCGACATGACGGGCGCGCTCACGAAGAAGCTCGACTCCGACGCGTCCGATGCACGCGCGCTGCTGCGCGACAAGAACATCCGCGACGGCGGCGTGAGCCGCGTCGAGCAGTCCGTGGTCGTCAACTTCAGCGATGCGCAGACGGCGGAAGATGCCCGCAAGGTGCTCGCCGCGTCGATCACCGAGCTGCAATGGGCGACGCAGCCCGGCGGCGGCGGCACGCAGGTGGTCGGCACCTTCACGCCGGCCGTGCAGAAATCCGTCGAGGACGCCGCGCTCAAGCAGAACCTGACGACGCTGCACAACCGCGTCAACGAACTCGGCGTGTCCGAGCCGATCCTGCAACAGCAGGGCAGCGACCGCATCGTCGTCGAGCTGCCGGGCGTGCAGGACACCGCGAAGGCGAAGGACATCATCGGCCGCACCGCGACGCTCGAGGCGCGCCTTGCCGATCCGATCAACACGCACCCGAACCCGAACGACCCCGTGCCGCCGGGCGAGGAGCTGTTCACGCAGGGCAACCAGGCGCCCGTGCTGCTGAAGAAGGACGTGATCTTCACCGGCGACCGCATCATCGACGCATCGGCCGGCTTCGACGAACACCAGCGTCCGTCGGTCAACATCCGCCTCGATTCGGCGGGCGGCCGCGCGGTGCGCACGGTGTCGCGCGAGAACATCGGCAAGCCGATGGCGATGGTGCTGTTCGAGAAGGGCAAGGGCGAAGTGCTGACGGTCGCGACGATCCAGTCCGAGCTCGGCGACCGCTTCCAGATCACGGGCCAGCCGACGCCGCAGGCCGCGGCCGATCTCGCGCTGCTGCTGCGCGCCGGTTCGCTCGCCGCGCCGATGGACATCATCGAGGAACGCACGATCGGCCCGAGCCTCGGCGCCGACAACATCAAGATGGGCATCCACTCGGTGATCTGGGGCTTCTGCGCGATCGCCGTGTTCATGATCGCGTACTACATGCTGTTCGGCGTGGTATCGGTGATCGGCCTGTCGGTGAACTTGCTGCTGCTCGTCGCCGTGCTGTCGCTGATGCAGGCGACGCTGACGCTGCCCGGTATCGCGGCAATCGCGCTCGCGCTCGGCATGGCGATCGACTCGAACGTGCTGATCAACGAGCGCGTGCGCGAAGAACTGCGCGCCGGCCAGCCGCCGCAGCTCGCGATCCAGGCCGGCTACGCGCACGCGTGGGCGACGATTCTCGACTCGAACGTCACGACGCTGATCGCCGGCCTCGCGCTGCTCGCGTTCGGCTCGGGCCCGGTTCGCGCGTTCGCGATCGTGCACTGTCTCGGTATCCTGACGTCGATGTTCTCCGCGGTGTTCTTCTCGCGCGGGATCGTCAACCTCTGGTACGGCGGCCGCAAGAAGCTGAAGTCGCTCGCGATCGGCCAGGTGTGGAAGCCGGAAGGCGCGGCCGCCGCGTCGTTCACCGACGCGGACGAATCGACCGACACCGCGCGCGCCGCGAAGCTCGCCGCCCCGGCAAAGGGCAACGCGCCGCGCGCCGGCAAGCCGCAGTTGCGCAACCGCGCGCAGCAAGGCGTGTCGCCGAAGAAACCGGGCTCGACCCAATAAGGCCCCGGAGACGAAGCCATGGAATTTTTCCGCATCCGTAAAGACATTCCGTTCATGCGGCACGCGCTGGTGTTCAACGTGATCTCGCTGGTCACGTTCCTCGCCGCCGTGTTCTTCCTGTTCCACCGCGGGCTGCACCTGTCCGTCGAATTCACCGGCGGTACGGTGATCGAGGTGCAGTACCAGCAGGCCGCGGAGCTCGAACCCGTGCGCGCGACGCTCGGCAAGCTCGGCTATGCCGACGCGCAGGTGCAGAACTTCGGCACGTCGCGCAACGTGCTGATCCGCCTGCAGTTGAAGGAAGGCCTCACGTCCGCGCAGCAGAGCGACCAGGTGATGGGCGCGCTGAAGGCGCAGAGCCCGGACGTCACGCTGCAGCGCGTCGAGTTCGTCGGTCCGCAGGTCGGCCGCGAGCTCGCGACCGACGGTCTGCTCGCGCTCGCGTGCGTCGTGATCGGCATCGTGATCTACCTGTCGTTCCGCTTCGAATGGAAGTACGCGGTGGCCGGCATCATCGCCAACCTGCACGACGTCGTGATCATTCTCGGCTTCTTCGCGTACTTCCAGTGGGAGTTCTCGCTGGCGGTGCTCGCGGCGATCCTCGCGGTGCTCGGCTACTCGGTCAACGAGTCGGTCGTCATCTTCGACCGGATCCGCGAGACGTTCCGCCGCGAACGCAAGATGAGCGTGCAGGAAGTGATCAACCACGCGATCACGACCACGATGTCGCGTACGATCATCACGCACACGTCGACGGAAATGATGGTGCTGTCGATGTTCTTCTTCGGCGGCCCGACGCTGCACTACTTCGCGCTCGCGCTGACGGTCGGCATCATGTTCGGCATCTATTCGTCGGTGTTCGTCGCGGGCTCGCTCGCGATGTGGCTCGGCATCAAGCGCGAAGACCTGATCAAGGAAAAGAAGACCGCGCACGATCCGGACGATCCGAACGCGGGCGCGCAGGTTTGAGCGCTGCGCGGTTTCGGCGGATATACGAAGGCCGGTCCTGTTGGACCGGCCTTTTTTCATGTGGGCGTCGCCGCCCTCTTCTCGCGGCGCGACGGCACAGGTGGCGGGCTACGGTATCGTGCCGTCGCGTCGCGATGGGGATATGGCCACGCTATTTCAACGGCAAGTCAGACACCGCGTCGCGTAGTTGCGCGGCGCGTCTGTTGTTGAGTTCTGCAACACAGGCCAGACGCTGCATCTCAAGTGCATTGCCTATAGCACCTCCGCCCAATGAGGAGACGCCAATCACTCCGTTCGAGCATTCGCCGCGCAGTTCGCGCTCACTCTGAACCGAGGTATCCGGCGCGGCTATGGAGATGATTGGAAAAGTAATAGCCGCGACTAATAATACGATTTTGCGCATATTCGCCCTGTCCTGTATTGCATCGCCTTCAATGCGCAGTTGGCTTTGCCGCATAAGTGAAACCACCGCCCGGCGCGCCGGATGCGAACCGGCTCGTGCCCGTCCCGTTCCCGCACGCGAAGGTCGATCGGTCGACGAGTGCGGCGCTGCCGCCGCGTGAATTCGGCACGACCGTCGACTCGCAACTCCGGCAAGCGCTCGATGCGCTGGTAGGGCGCGCGATTGCGAAGGTTGATGCGAAACCATGGTCGATGCCGGCGAAGCCGGTCTGCGAATCGGAAGGTAATCCGTCTACATGATTCCGGCTTCCAACTCAATCCGGCCCGGTCATCGAGCACGACAATATTTGCCTTTCTGGTAACGGTGAATTACTCCATTCCGGTAAATCTCTTTTCCGAAACCCTTCCAAAGATTGGTAGCCGCTCACGTTCCAGTTGTAGCCGCTTGCTCGCTCAACTTCTACGACAGAGTAACGGCATCGACTACTGCGATTCTTCAAGCGAAAGACTATTCGCTCCTGGTCGCCATCGAATTTCTTCTCCAGAATTTCGTAGGGGGACGACTTGCAGATGCTGTACTCATCAACTGCCATCCGGATTTCGCAATCCCGGGAATCCCATCTGGTATCGCCTACCGCCTTGTCGATGCCGTCCTGCCATTTCTCGAAGCCCGTCTTCGGTGGTGCCTGAACCGCCATATCAGTCCTTTCCGGCTAAATTGCCCGAGTGGTTTGCGAAATATCCCGCAAGACTCTACAAAGCGAAGGGCAAAATCGCCATAAGACGTGACTGAATTTTGTAAGGCTCATTTCGAGCTACAGGGCAGTCTCCGAAATATCACCAACCGAAAAAGGCGGCACATAAAAAAATCGCCCCCCCTTTGGAGGGCGGCGGACACATCGCCGCCTCACCCAAGCCTCACCGGAACCCGAACCGCCGCCGCAGCACCACCAGCGCCACGAGGCTCAGCACGGCCGCGAACATCAGGTAGAAACTCGGCGCGGTCTTCATCCCGGTCGTCTTGATCAGCCACGCGATGATGAACGGCCCGAAGCCGCCGAAGATCGTCACCGCGACGTTGTACGCGAGCGACATCCCGGTCGTGCGCGTCTGCACCGGAAACACCTCGGACAACAGCCCCGGCAGCGCCGCGAAATAGCCGGTCATCAGGAACGCGAGCAGCACCTGCAGCGCGATCAGCGTGCCGAAACCCGGATGCGCGACCAGATACGCGAACGCCGGATAGATCAGCACGAGAATGCCGACGGCCGGCGCGATCATCACGCGCACGCGGCCATAGCGATCCGACCAGTGGCCGACGAGCGGCGCGAACGCCATCTGGATCACGCCGACCACGAGAATCGCGGCAAAAGCGGCCGACGGCGCGAGGCCGAGCTGCTTCACGCCGTAGGTCGGCATGAACAGCACGAGATAGGTCGCGACGGTGCCGAGCACGACCACGCCCATCGCGGCGACGAGCCGCGCCTTGTGCGACGCGAACGTATCGCGCAGCGGGCTCGCGGTGCTTTCGGCCGCGAGGAATTCGGGCGTCTCGTCGACCTTCGCGCGGATGTAGTACGCGACCGGCCCGAGCAGCAGCCCGAAGAAGAACGGCACGCGCCAACCCCACGCAGCCATCTGGTCCGCCGTGAGCTGCGCGTTCAGCACGGTGCCGAAGCCGGCCGCGAGCAGCGTCGTGAGCCCCTGGCTCGCGACCTGCCAGCTCGCGAAGAAACCGCGCCGCCCGGGCACATGCTCGGCGAGGAACGCGGTCGCGCTGCCGAACTCGCCGCCCGCCGAGAAGCCCTGCATCAGCCGCGCGGCGACGAGGATCAGCGGCGCCGCGACGCCGATCGTCTGGTAAGTCGGCAACACCGCGATCACGAGCGTACCGGCCATCATCAGCAGGATCGACAGCGTGAGCGCGGCCTTGCGGCCCGCGCGATCGGCGTATGCGCCGAGCACGATCGCGCCGAGCGGCCGCATGAAGAACGACACGCCGAAAGTGCCGAGCGTGAGCAGCAGCGACACGGTGTCGTTGCCGGCCGGGAAGAACAGCTTCGAGATCGTCACCGCGAAAAAGCCGTAGACGACGAGATCGAACCACTCGAGCGCGTTGCCGATCGACGCGGCGACCACCGCGCGCCAGACGCGCGGCGACGAAGCCATGGAGCTGGACTGCGTGACGGCATGCATCGGCGATCTCCTTGTCGTTGTACGTTCTGTTCGATGTTCGAGGCGGCCGACGTCGCGCCGTCGGCCTGCCCGGCGCCACATGGCCACATGCGACGTTCGGGCGATTATAGGCGCGCAAAAAAACCGCCGCGCCCCGGTAACGGGAGCGCGGCGGTTTGCCCGCGGGGGGCCGACGCGATGGCCGGCCGCGTCGGGGAGTATTACTGCTGCTTGACGGCTTCGGCCGTGATCAGCAGCTTCGTCTTCATCTTGAAGCCGTACTGCTTGCCGTAGTCGAGGCCGAAATCGTCGCGGCTGAATTCGCCGACCGCGTCGACGCCGCACACTTCACGCTTGAGCATCGGGTGCGGCATGCACTTGAACGAATCGATCTTCAGCGTGAGCGGCTTCGTGACGCCATGCAGCGTCAGGTTGCCGACCACCGACACCGGCTTGTCGCCGTCGAACTTGATCGTGCCCTTGTAGTTCGCCTGCGGGAACTTCGCCACGTCGAAGAACTCGGCCGTCTGCAGGTGCTCGTCGAGCTTCGCGCTGCCCGTGTGGATCGACGCGATGTCGGTCGTCACGTCGACCGTGCCGGTCTTCGCCGCGCGATCGAGCGTCACGGTGCCGCTCGACTTGTCGAACTTGCCGCGCCAGACCGACAGGCCGCCGAAATGGTCGGCCTCGAAGCTCGGGTACGTGTGGCTCGAGTCGAACTCGTAGGTCGCGCTTTCGGCGAAGGCCGAGAACGACAGCGAAGCGGCCAGCGCGCCGGCGGCGATGATCAGATGCTTTTTCAAACTTTTTCTCCTGGAAACGGCGCCGCGCCCTCGCGCGGCATTCAGTTGAGGCGGCAACCAGCCGCTTACTTCGTTGCGACGAGATGGAACTTGATCTGTACTTCGTCCGCGACGATCGACGTGTCCTTCCACTCGCCGGTGCCGACGTTGAAGGCCGAACGCTTGATCGGCAGCACGCCGTCGAACGTCTGCGTCGCGCCGCTCTGCGTGACGGTGACGGGCACCGTGACGGTCTCGGCCTTGCCCTTGATCGTCAGCTTGCCGGTCACGTTGTACTTGTTGCCGCCGGCCGGCGCGATCGCCGACGACACGAAGGTCGCCTGCGGATAGGTCTTCGCGTCGAACCAGTCCTTGCCGGCGACCTGGTCGTTGTACATCTTGTCGCCGAGGTCGAAGCTCGCGACGTCGATCGTCATTTGCGCGCTGCCCTGCGCGGCTTTGGCCGGGTCGAACTTCACCTGCGCGGAAAATTTCTTGAACGCGCCTTCGGTCGGCACGTTCATCTGCTTCGACACGGCGGACACCTTGCTCTTCGCGAGATCGACATCGGCATGCGCCGCGCCCGACGCGACAAGCGCCGCCGCGGCGAACGCGGTCAGCATGGAGCGGGAGAAAGACACTTTCATGGGATCCTTCATTTGGCAAAGGGAAGCATGCGCGACAGCAGGCCGTCGCGGTCCAACAGCTGGTGCTTGAGCGCCGCGAGCACGTGCAGCGAAACGAGCGCAAGCAGAATGTAATTCAAAGTCACGTGCAGCGTCTTGAAGGTTTCCTTGAGCGCCGGATCGGGGTCGATCAGGCGCGGCAGCGGCACGATGCCGAGATAGACGACCGGGATGTTCGACGCCGAGCTGTACAGGTAGCCCGTCGCCGGGATCACGATCATCAGTACGTACAGCAGCATGTGCACGCCGTGCGACGCCGCGCGCTGCCACGCCGGCGTGTCGTCCGGCAGCGGCGGCGGCACGTGGGTCGCACGCCACAGCACGCGCACGACGGCCAGCGCGAACACCGTCACGCCGATCCACTTGTGCCACGAGAAGTACTTCAGCTTGGTCGGCGTGAAGCCGGGGATGTCCGTCATCACCCAGCCGAGCGCGAAGCCGCAGATAATCAGCAGCGCGATCAGCCAGTGCAGCGCGATCGCGGTCTGCGAGTAACGTACCGGCCGGGCCGGCAGCGAATTCGATGCCATCGTGGGTCCTCAGTTGAGCGAACGGCTGCGCCGGCAAATTCGACCGACGCGAGTCAAGGCCGCCATGCTACCGCAACCTTTTGTCCCGCGCGGACTCTGAGAACAGGCGCGCCAGCCGGCTGCCATGCCTGCGTCATGTTACCGCCCGGTCACCCGGCAACCGGACGTTGACCCATCGAAAAAGCCGTTTTGGTAAGATTGGCGCGGGTTCCGGCCCCGTCGACGCGTCCCCGAGCCGCCGCAACACCGCCTTTTCCATGCAACGATACGACCTGATTGCCTGCCACGAATGCGACGCACTGTTGCATAAACCGCGTCTTCACGGTCGCGAAATCGCGCGCTGTCCGCGCTGCGACGCGCTGCTCTATCGCAACAGCACCACGCAGATCGAGCGCATCACCGCGCTCGCGGTCGCGGCGCTCGTCACGTTCATCATCGCGCAGGCGTTCCCGATCCTGGAAATGGACCTGAACGGCACCCGCGTGCAGACGACGCTGATCGGCGCGATCGACACGCTGTGGCATCAGGACATGGCGGCCGTCGGCGTGATGGTGTTCTGCTCGACCGTGCTGTTCCCGCTCGTCGAGATGGCCGCGCTGCTCTACGTGCTGCTGCCGATCCGCCGCGGCGTCGTGCCGCCGGGCCTGAACCTCGTGCTGCGCACGATCCAGCTCGTGCGGCCGTGGGGGATGATCGAGGTGTTCATGCTCGGCATCGTGGTCACGATCGTGAAAATGGTGAGCCTCGCGCGCGTCGTGCCGGACGCGGCGCTGTTCGCGTTCGGCGCGCTCACGCTGATGACCGCCGTCGTGCTGATGTTCGACCCGCGTACGGTGTGGGACATCGCCGACGATCTGCGCGCCGGCCGCGCGCCCGGGCGGCCCGACGCCGCCGCGCCGCTGCCGGACGCGCCCCGCCGATGACGAGGGCCACGCCGACCGCCGCCCGCGAGGGCTACGCCAGTTGCCACGCATGCGGGCTCGTGCAGACGATCGACCGGCCGCACGCGCATTGCGCGCGCTGCGGCAGCGCGCTTCACGTGCGCACGCCGAACAGCATCATGCGCACGTGGGCGCTGCTGCTCGCGGCCGCGATCCTGTACATTCCGGCGAACCTGCTGCCGATCATGCGCACGTCGTCGATCGTCGGCTCGCAGCAGGACACGATCATGAGCGGCGTCATCTATTTCTGGACGTCCGGCGACTGGCCGCTCGCCGTGGTCGTGTTCGTCGCCAGCATTCTGGTGCCGATGCTCAAGCTCGGCGTGCTGACGATTCTCGTGACCAGCGCGCAGCGCCGCGCCGCCTGGCGGCCGCTGCAGCGCACGCGCCTGTACCGGATCGTCGAGCGCATCGGCCGCTGGTCGATGCTCGACATCTTCGTCGTGACGCTGACCGTCGCGCTCGTCCATTTCCGTTCGCTCGCCGTCATCACGGCCGGCCCCGGCGCGCTCGCGTTCGGCTCGGTCGTGATCCTGACGATGCTCGCGTCGATGCAGTTCGATCCCCGCCTGATCTGGGATCCAGTCGAAACCTCAGGGAATCACCATGAATAATCCACAAGGCCCGCAGCAAGACGCGCCCCGGCCGCCCGATCCGGCGATCTCGACGAAAAGCGGCTGGCTGCCGTCGCTCGTCTGGCTCGTGCCGCTGATCGCCGCGCTGATCGGCATCGGCCTCGTGATCAAGTCCGTGCGCGAGCGCGGCCCGGAAATCACGATCAGCTTCCACAGCGCCGAAGGGCTCGAGCCGGGCAAGACCCAGGTCAAGTACAAGGACGTCGAGATCGGCATGGTCAAGACGATCAAGCTGTCGAAGGACCTGTCGCGCGTGCTGGTCCAGGTGCAGCTCAAGAAGGAAGCCGAGGACTTCGCGGTCAAGGGCTCGCGCTTCTGGATCGTGCGGCCGCGCGTCGGCGCGACCGGCGTGTCGGGGCTCGGCACGCTGCTGTCCGGCGCATACATCGGCGTCGACGCCGGCCACGGCCAGGACACGCTGACCGACTTCACGGGCCTCGAGACGCCGCCCGCCGTCACGGGCGACCAGAAAGGCACGCAGTACGTGCTGCGCGGCGATTCGCTCGGCTCGGTCGACATCGGCTCGCCGGTCTACTACCGCCGCGTGCAGGTCGGCCAGGTGGTCGGCTTCTCGCTCGACAAGGACGGCACGGGCGTCACGTTCAACGTGTTCGTCAATGCGCCGTACGACCAGTACATCGGGATGAACACGCGGTGGTGGCAGGCGAGCGGCGTCGACTTGCGGCTCGATTCGAGCGGCCTGAAGCTGAACACGCAGTCGCTCGCGACGGTGATCCTCGGCGGCATCGCGTTCCAGACGCCGCCGAACCAGGGCACCGGCACGACCGCGCCGAACAACACGACGTTCCGTCTCGGCTCCGACGAAGGCGACGCAATGCGCGACCCGGACGGCCAGCCGCTGCAGGTCGTGATGAACTTCAACCAGTCGCTGCGCGGGCTCGCCGTCGGCGCGCCGGTCGACTTCCGCGGCATCGTGCTCGGCGAGGTGACGAACATCGGCATCGACTTCGATCCGAAGACGAAGAACTTCCTGATGCCGGTGACGATGAACGTGTATCCGGAACGCCTCGGCCGCCGCTTCCGCGAGACGATCGAGAGCAAGGGCGAACCGGCGCGCCGCGAGATCGTCGAGCGGCTCGTCCAGCACGGGCTGCGCGGCCAGCTGCGCACCGGCAACCTGCTGACGAGCCAGCTGTACGTCGCGCTCGACTTCTTCCCGAAGGCGCCGGCCGCGAAGATCGACACGGCCCACCAGCCGCTCGAGCTGCCGACCGTGCCCAATACGCTCGACGAGCTGCAGCTGCAGGTCGCCGACATCGCGAAGAAGCTCGACAAGGTGCCGTTCGACCAGATCGGCGCAAACCTGAACAGCGCGCTCGCGAACGCCGACAAGCTGTTCAAGCAGCTCGACACGCAGGTCGCGCCGCAAGCGCGCGACACGCTGTCGGCCGCGAAGCAGACCTTCTCGACCGCCGAGGCGACGCTGCAGCAGGATTCGCCGCTGCAGTCCGACGTGCGCGGCGCGCTGAAGGAGCTCACGCGCACGCTGCAATCGCTGAATGCGCTCGCCGATTATCTCGAGCGTCACCCCGAATCGCTGCTCAAGGGCAAGCCAGGAGATCAACCATGACGACGACACGCGTGAACGGTTTCGCGAGCGGCGCGGCGGCAGCACTCGCCGCACTCGCGCTCGCCGCGTGCAGCTCGCCGCCCGCGCGGTTCTACACGCTCAGCCCGGCCGACGCCGCAGCGCCGCTGCGCACCGCGCCGGCCAACCCGGCGTTCCTGATCGAGGTGCCGTCGGTCGGCGTGCCCGAGCAGGTCGCGAAGAACCAGCTGGTCGTGCAGAAGAACGCCGCGCAGGTCGACGTGCTCGAGCAGGAACGCTGGGCGTCGCCGCCCGCCGACGAGATCCGCCGCGCGCTGTCGGACGATCTCGCCGCGCAGCTCGGCACGATCGACGTCGCGAATTCCGCCTATCCGGCCGGCGTGCCCGTGTACCGGATCAGCGTGAACGTGCAGCGCTTCGAGTCGTGGCCGGGCAAGCGCGCCGCGCTCGACGCCGTGTGGAGCGTGCGCTCGCTCGCCACGCAGGCCGTGATGACCTGCCGCACGAGCGTCGCGGAACCCGTCGCCGACGGCTACGACGCGCTCGTCGCCGGCCACCGGCGCGCGCTCGACGTGATTGCGACGCAGGCCGCGGCCGGCGTGCGCGCGATGGCCGCTCGCGGCGGCGCGGCGGCCGCGCCGGCTGCTGGCGGCAAGACGGCCGCCGCGCCGGTCGTGCCGTGTCCGGCCAACCCGACGCCCGGCGGCGACGCCGGCGCGACGGGCAAGTCGGGCGCATAAGCGAACGCAGGCGGCACGGGCGCGAACGTTCGACACGGCGCGGCGTTCGCGTGCGCGGTGTCGCCCGGCGCGGCGCGTCCGGTCGCACGCGCCGGACACCGGCAGCACGCCGCAGCCCGCCTCGCGCCTGCGTCCCATCGGCCGAAACGGCCGTTGACATTCTTTGTCAAAGCCCCCGGAACCCGCGCCATGCAACGCGGTCGGCTTGCGTTTTCCGGCCCGATTGACGATCCTACGCACTTTCGGGCTCGCGTCGCTCGTCGCGCGCATCGGCCAGCGACGCCGGGCCGCGTTTGGCCCAACCGTCGTACCGCCCGGCGCCCGCACGCGAACCGCGTGCACCGCGGCGGGGCAGCCGCATCACGGGCCGCCGTGCCGCATTCGGCGCCGGCGCGTCTCACCCGTTCTCCCGGCGCCGCGCCGTTTTCCCGGCCGGCATCCCGAACCCGCCCGTCCCGGGCTTTCGCTATTCCGTTTATGTTTCGTTCCCTGACGACCCTGATCAAGAAGTGGCGCGCGTCGCGCAATGCCGGTCACCAGCTCGATGCGCTGCTCGCGCACGCCGACGCCGACGCGTCGTACGCCGAGCGCAGCGAATGGCTGATCGAGCTCGCGCACTGGCTGCGCCGCAACGGCACGGTGCAGGACGCGCCGGCCGCGCGCGACGCCGACACGCGCGCGTATCCGGCCCATGCGCGGCTGCGCTACCTGTTCCATGTGCTCGATCGCAACCCCGCGTGGAAAGCGCACGCCGCGCGCATCCTGCGCGGCATCCTGCGCGAGTGCGACGGCATCTCGCTGCTGTGCGACGCCGGCATGCCCGTGCATTCGGGCTTCTTCGGCGCGCTGTTCGAGCGGATCGACTCGTCGCTGATCCCGCCCGCGCCGAACCGCCGCGAGCTGTCGGCGCTGTTCACGCTGATGTTCCCGGCGCCCGAGGACGCGAAATGGATCGACGCGCTGCCCGACGACCTGCTCGCGCGCCTCGCCGAGCTGCTGTCGTTCGACGTCACCGACGAGGAGCGCCACGAGCCCGGCTCGTTCTCGCGCGACTTGCTGGCCGCGCTGCACAACCTGACCTGCCAGATCAGCTCGACCGGCCTGTCGCAGACGGTGCGCAGCCGGCTGTCCGACGACGATGCGCGCAAGCCGCTCGAATCGCAGCCGTTCTACCGCCTCACGCGCGCGATGCTCGCGGTCGAGACCGCGCATGCGGCCGTCGAGGACGGCGGCGACCCGAGCAAGCTGCTGCACGAGGTCAACTACCTGCGCGTGCTGCTCGACGAATGCCGGATCGCCGTCGACGACGTGTTCGCGCACCTGTACCGCAACGGCGTGTCGGTCGACATCGTGTTCCAGGTCGAGCGGATGCGCATGCGCATCCTGCGCGCGGAAACGCTGCTCAACGCGTGGATGGCGCGCGACGACCTGCACGGAATGGCGCACCTGACGGCGGAGCTCGTCGACGCGAACCAGAACAGCCAGAGCGTCGCGCACCTCGTGCGCAGCAACTTCTCGCTGTTCGCGCGCAAGCTCGTCGAGACCAACGCGGACACCGGCGAACACTACATCTCGCGCGGCCGCGCCGAGTACCTGAAGATGCTGCGGATGGCCGCGGGCGGCGGCCTCGTCACCGTCGCGACGGTGTGCGTGAAGTTCGCGATCACGGGCGCGCACCTGCAGTCGATGCTCGAAGGGCTGCTCGCCGGCATCAACTACGCGGCCAGCTTCATGCTGATGCACTTCCTGCACTTCACGCTCGCGACCAAGCAGCCCGCGATGACCGCGCCGACGCTCGCGCGCGAGCTCGACGACACCGGCCACGACGACGGCGTGAAGGCGTTCGTCGCGTCGGTGATCGCGCTGATCCGCACGCAGGCGGCCGCGATTTCCGGCAACGTGCTCGTCGTGCTGCCCGTGTGCCTGCTCGTGCAGCTGTTCGCGGCCAACGTGCTGCACACGAACGTGATTTCGCCGGAGAAGGCGCACGCGACGCTGCATTCGTTCTCGCTGCTGGGCCCGACGCCGTTCTACGCGGCGCTGACGGGCGTGCTGCTGTGGGCGTCGAGCCTGCTCGCGGGCTGGGCCGACAACTGGTTCGTGTTGCACCGGGTCGGCGACGCGCTCACGTACAACCGCCGGCTGCGCCTCACGCTCGGCGCGGCCGGCGCCGCGAAGCTCGCGCACTTCTGCCGGTCGAACGTCGCCGGCGTGGTCGCGAACGTCGGCCTGGGCCTGATGCTCGGCCTCGTCCCGGCGATCGTCACCGTGTTCATGTTCCCGTTCGAGGTGCGGCACGTGACGCTGTCGGCCGGCTCGATCGGGGTCGCGCTCGGCGTACTGGGCAAGGGTGCGCTCGGCACGCCCGAGCTGTGGTGGGCCGCCGCCGGCGTGCTCAGCATGGCGATCCTCAACGTGCTCGTGAGCTTCGCGCTCGCGTTCACGATGGCCGTGCGCTCGCGCAGCCTGCGCCCGACCAAGGTGCGCGCGCTCGTCGCGGCGATCGTCCGCACGGTGCTGTCGAATCCGCAGGCGCTGTTCTGGCCGGCCGGCAATCCGAGCACGCGCGTCGGCCAGCCGGGCGCGCACTGACCGGCGGCGAGGCGGCGGCGCCCGGCCGCGCCCCCGCCTCGCCGCCCCTGCCGGCGCGCGCGAACGCCGGTTGCGCCGGCGCCGCCGCGCCGAAACGCCGGCCCCGGTCGCCCGCGCCGCGTACAATAGTGGACTTTTGCACGTCCTCACCCGCCTTATGTCCTCGCCCACCCTGTTCGAATTCTTCGCCCCCTGCCCGCGCGGCCTCGAAGCGGCGCTTGCCGCCGAGCTGGCCGAAATCGCCGGCCGCCACCTGAACGGCGCGCCGTTCACCGCGGGCGCGCAGGTGCCGGGCGGCGTCCATTTCAGCGGCGGCTGGGCCGCCGGCATGGCCGCCAACCTCCATTCGCGGATCGCGAGCCGGATCCTGCTGAAGATCGCGCACGGCCCGTACCGCAACGAACAGGACGTCTACGCGCTAGCGCTCGAGCAGCCGTGGGAACGCTGGTTCGCGTCGACGCAGACGCTGCGCATCGACATCACCGCGATCAAGTCGCCGCTGAAAAGCCTCGAATTCACGACACTGCGCGTGAAGGACGCGATCTGCGACCGGATGCGCGAGAAAACCGGCTCGCGCCCGAGCATCGACACCGGTGCGCCGGACGTGCGCGTGTTCGCGTTCCTCACCGCGGGCGAATGCACGCTGTACCTCGACACGTCGGGCGAGCCGCTCTTCAAGCGCGGCTGGCGCCTCGACAAGGGCGCGGCGCCGCTGCGCGAGAACCTCGCGGCCGGCATCCTGCGGCTGACGGGCTGGAAGCCCGGTACCGCGCTGTACGACCCGATGTGCGGCAGCGGCACGTTCCTCGCGGAAGCCGCGCAGATCGCGCTCGGCGTGGCGCCGGGCGTCGAGCGCCGGTTCGGCTTCGAAAAGCTCAAGCAGTACGACATCACCGCGTGGCAGGGGCTGAAGGTCCCGGCGCTCGACGCGAAGCGCGCGGCGCGGGCCCAGCGCGGCGAAGCGCTCGGCGTGTACGGCAGCGACATCTCCGGCGACATGCTCGAGAAGGCACGCGCGAACCTCGAGCGCGCGGGCGTGCCGTCGGTGTGGCTCAAGCAGGTCGACGCGCGCGGGATGACGCCGCCGTGCGACGGGCCGGGCATCCTTCTCGCGAACCCGCCGTACGGCGAGCGGATCGAAGTGCGCGGCCGCAGCGCGCGCGGCGAGGTGCGCGAGACCGGCCGCAACCGCGGCAACGACGACGCGTTCCGCCGCACGCACACCGACGCGCCGGACAGCGAGTTCTTCAACGCGCTCGGCGATGCGCTGAAGCAGCGCTTCACGGGCTGGCAGGCGTTCCTGCTGACGTCCGACCGTTCGCTGCCCGGCCAGTTGCGGCTGCGCGAATCGGCCAAGACGCCGCTGTTCAACGGCGCGCTCGAATGCCGGCTGTTCCGCTTCGACCTGATCGCCGGCAGCGTGAAGGCGCGCCCGGCCGCGCAGGAAGGCGACGCCTGACCCTGACGCGCCGAACTCGCGCGAACGTCGCGGCGGCCGCTGCCGCCTGCTGACACTCCGATGACGCCCGGCATCCGCCGGGCGTTTTGCTTTGCGCGGCATCGATGCAAGCGGGGCCGCGTCCGCTCCGCCCCGCCCCGCCCGGCCCGTACGCGCCGCCGCCCGGGCGCACGCCGCCGATGCGGCCGGCGGGGCCTTTTGTCAGCACCGCCATCACTACTGACAGCACGCTGTCAGGAGCCCCCGCTCACACTGCAATCCCGGCGCAATGCAAGGCTGGTTTCCGTCCAGAACAACCCGAACAACAAGGAGCTCGTCATGACGTCCGCAACTGCAACCGCAACCCTGGAACGCGCGATCGCGTGGTTCGACATTCCGTCCCTCGATTTCGACCGTGCGATCCGCTTCTACGAAACCGTGCTGCAAACCACGTTGCAGCGCGAGGTCATCGGCGGCGTGCCGATGGCGATGTTCGATCACGAAGCGTCGAGCACGGGCGGCAGCATCGTGTTCGATCCGCAGCAGATGAAGCCGAGCGCGAACGGCGTGCTCGTCTACCTGAACGCCGGCGAATCGGTCGTCGCCGCGCTCGAACGCGCGAAGCGCGCGGGCGGTGTCGTGCAGGGCTCGGTCGTCGAGCTGCCGAACAACTACGGCTACGTCGGCTACCTGATCGACACGGAAGGCAACCGCGTCGGCCTGCACGCGCCGAAATGCCACTGAGCGCAGCGGTCAGCGGGCCGGCGCGGCGCTATCATCGCGAAGTCCCCGTAGCCAGAGGAATCGAGGTGCCGTCATGACCCGCCGTGCCGACCGTCTGTTCCAGATCGCCGAGCTGTTGCGCGGGCGTCGTCTCACGACCGCGCAGCAACTGGCCGACTGGCTGTCGGTGTCGCCGCGCACGGTCTATCGCGACGTGCGCGACCTGCAACTGTCAGGGGTGCCGATCGAAGGCGAAGCCGGCATCGGTTACCGGCTGAACCGCAACGCGAGCCTGCCGCCGCTCACGTTCACGGCCGAGGAGCTGGCGGCGCTCGCCACCGGCGCGCGGATGCTCGAAACCTGGGGCGGTGCGCGCTTCGCGAGCGGCGCGCGCTCGGCGCTCGCGAAGATCGCGTCGGCGATGCCGGCCGACAAGCGTACGGCGCTCGATCGGCTGCCCGTGTTCGCGCCGTCGTTCCACATCGACGAGACGTTTTGCGCGAAGGTCGACGCGATCCACCAGGCGATCGACACGCGCCACATCGTCAGCTTCGCCTATCGCGACCGGCTCGGCGCGCATTCGCAGCGCCGCGTATGGCCGCTCGGGCTCGTCTACTGGGGCGGGCGCTGGACGATCGGCGCGTGGTGCGAGCTGCGCGGCGATTTCCGCACCTTCGACATCGCGCGGATGGGCGATATCACCGTGCACGAGCAGTTTCCGGACATGGAAGGCCGGCGGATCGCCGACTACATGCGGATCGCGGAAGCGCCGATGAAGTGACGCATCGGGCCGTCGCGGGATGGAAAACGGCGCCGGGAAAATCGGCGCCGTCACTTTCGAATCTCTCTCGTTTTCATTCGAATTTCCGTACCGACCGCTTCTTGGAACGAAGCGGTCGGACGGAACCGTTCGTCGCAAAATAAACAAAGCCGGCGAGATTTTTCATACACGTCCATTTTCTGGATAGTCAGCACACTGCGCACAATCGAGCTTGCTTGTCGATTTTTTCACGGCACGATCCGCCCATGATCCTGAGGATTTAAGGAATCGGCTCGCGCCTCTCAGTCAATTCCGATTGGATTAACAACATGTCGAGGCCGCCATTCTCCAGTGCATGGCACGCCTTCATGAGAGTCAAAGTTTCGGTCGATGAAGTCGGGACACGGATTCCGGAAACCGCATCGATATGGGTATTGCGCTGAAAGACCCGCTGCTCGCGCTCTCGCAATCGGCTCCGTCACGGCGGCACCCCAAGCCACGGTCGCGGCCCCCGATGCTCGCCATGCTGTCGAACGGTATTCGCAAAAAACGTTGCTGAAGAACTGGGCACTCGGCGTTTGCCTGGCCGGGATCGCGCACGATACCCGCGATCGTGACGACGCCAATGCCACCGCAAGCGCCTATCTGGAATTCGGCGATCAGCCGATCGAGGCCTGCGACGCGCTCCGCGCGCTCACGCAACGGTACGTCAAACGACAATACAGCGGATCGATTCCAGCGTCGTTCAATACGATGAAGTGCATCGACCTCTTCCACAGTCGGGAACTCGACGCGCTTTCCGATCGGCTGACAAAAGCGCGCTAGCGCGGCGGGGCGCGATACGTGCGCCCCCTGCATTGCACATGTCATGGCATGCGCGCGACCGCATTCGCTCCGTCATGAACGCCGCCGGCGCGCCGCCTCGTCGTCACTCGACGGCCTTCACCATGTCCTCGATGACCTTCTTCGCATCGCCGAACACCATCATCGTCTTGTCCATGTAGAACAGGTCGTTGTCGAGGCCCGCATAGCCGGCCGCCATCGAGCGCTTGTTGACGATCACCGTGCGCGCCTTGTACGCCTCGATGATCGGCATCCCCGCAATCGGCGATTTCGGATCGTTCTTCGCGGCCGGGTTCACGACGTCGTTCGCGCCGAGCACGAGCACCACGTCCACCTGGCCGAATTCGCCGTTGATGTCCTCCATCTCGTGCACGATCTCGTACGGCACTTCCGCTTCCGCGAGCAGCACGTTCATGTGCCCCGGCATCCGCCCGGCGACCGGGTGGATCGCATACTTCACGTCGATGCCCTTCTCGACCAGCTTGTCGGTCAGCTCCTTCAGCGCGTGCTGTGCACGGGCGACGGCGAGCCCGTAACCCGGCACGATCACGACCGATTCCGCGTTGCCGAGCATGAACGCCGCGTCGTCGGCCGAACCCGACTTCACCGGCCGCTGCTCCTGCGCGCCCCCCGCGCCGCCGGCCGCCGCTTCGCCGCCGAACCCGCCGAGGATCACGTTGAAGAACGAGCGGTTCATCGCATGGCACATGATGTACGACAGGATCGCACCCGACGAGCCGACCAGCGAACCGGCGATGATCAGCATCGCGTTGTTCAGCGAGAAGCCGATGCCGGCCGCGGCCCAGCCCGAGTACGAGTTCAGCATCGACACGACCACCGGCATGTCCGCGCCGCCGATCGGGATGATGATCAGCACGCCGAGCACGAACGCGATCGCCGTCATGATGATGAACGGCAGCCACGCCTGCGTGATGAAGAACAGGATACCGAAGCCGAGCATCGCGATCGCGAGCATCAGGTTGATCAGGTGCTGGCCCGCGTACACGACCGGCGCGCCCTGGAACAGTCGGAACTTGTACTTGCCCGACAGCTTGCCGAACGCGATCACCGAACCGGAGAACGTGATCGCGCCGACGAACGTGCCGATGAACAGCTCGACGCGGTTGCCGTACGGGATGAAGCTCGACGACACCGCGTCCTGCGGCACGAGCCCGAACGCTTCCGGCTCCGACACCACCGCATACGCGATGCACACGGCCGCGAGACCGATCAGCGAGTGCATCGCCGCGACGAGTTCCGGCATCTTCGTCATCTCGACGCGCGCGGCGACGAATGCCCCGACGCCGCCGCCGACGATCAGCGCGCCGAGCACGAGCGCGAGGCCGAGCGGCAGGTTCGCGCCGAGCCACGCGGCCTGCTTGACGATCAGCGCGATCGTCGTGAGGATCGCGATGGCCATCCCGACCATCCCGAACAGGTTGCCGCGCCGCGCGCTCTTCGGGTTCGACAGGCCCTTCAGCGCCTGGATGAAGCACACCGACGCGACGAGGTACAGCAGCGTAACGACGTTCATGCTCATCGCGCGCCCTCCTTGCCGCCCTCGACACGCTTGGGCTCCTTCTTGCGGAACATCTCGAGCATGCGCCTCGTCACGAGGAAGCCGCCGAACACGTTGACGGCCGCGAGCGCGACCGCGAGCGTGCCGAAGAACTTGCCGGTCGCGCCGACGGTGAGCGCCGCCGCGAGCATCGCGCCGACGATCACGATCGCCGAGATCGCGTTGGTCACGGCCATCAGCGGCGTATGCAGCGCCGGCGTGACGTTCCAGACGACGTGGTAGCCGACGTACACCGCCAGCACGAAGATGATCACGTTGATCACCGTGTGATTGATGACTTCCATGGTCTCCTCCGTTATTTGCGCGTGACTTCACCGTCGCGGCACAGCAGCGTCGCGGCGACGATGTCGTCGGTCAGGTCGATGTTCAGCGTGCCTTCCTTCGTGACGATCAGCTTCATGAAATCGAGCAGGTTGCGCGCGTACAGCGCCGACGCGTCCGACGCGACCATCGACGCGAGGTTCGTGTAGCCGGCGATCGTCACGCCGTTGTGCACGATCACCTGGTCGGCGACGGTCAGCGGGCAGTTGCCGCCCTTGCGGCCGTCGAATTCCGGGCCGCGGCCGGCCGCGAGATCGACGAGCACCGCGCCGGGCTTCATCGACTGCACGGTCTCCACCGAGATCAACGTCGGCGCCGGGCGCCCCGGAATCAGCGCGGTGGTGATCACGATGTCGGCCTGCTTCGCGCGCTCGTGCACGAGCGCGGCCTGGCGGCCGAGCCACGACGGCGGCATCGGGCGCGCATAGCCGCCGACACCCTGCGCGGCTTCGCGCTCTTCGTCGGTTTCGAACGGGACGTCGAGGAATTTCGCGCCGAGCGACTCGATCTGCTCCTTCACGGCCGGCCGCACGTCGGACGCCTCGATCACGGCGCCCAGCCGCTTCGCGGTCGCGATCGCCTGCAGGCCCGCGACGCCCGCGCCGAGAATCAGCACGCGCGCCGCCTTCACGGTGCCCGCGGCCGTCATCAGCATCGGCATGAAGCGCGGATACAGCGACGCGGCCACCAGCACGGCCTTGTAGCCGGCGATGTTCGCCTGCGACGACAGCACGTCGAGACTCTGCGCGCGCGTCGTGCGCGGCGCGGCCTCGAGCGCGAAGCCGGTCACGCCGGCCGCGGCGAGTTTCGCCGCCTGCTCGCCATTGAACGGCTCGAGCATGCCGACCAGCACGGTGCCGCGCTTGAGCGACGGCAGTTCGGCGTCGGTGGGCGCCTGGACCTTCAGCACGATGTCGGCGTCGAAAGCGGCCGACTGGTCGGTCAATTCGGCGCCGGCGGCCGCATAGGCTTCGTCGGGATAGCTGGCCGCGGTGCCGGCCCCTTTCGCGATACTGACCCGATGGCCGGCCGCCGCGTATTTCTTCACGGTTTCCGGCGTCGCGGCCACACGCGCCTCGTTGGCCCGCGTTTCAGCAGGCACTCCAATATGCATCGTCAGTTCCTCCAGTCATTGTCAGTATTTCTTTTCTTGCGATCTTTTTACTGCGCAACGAGCCGGACAGGCTGACTTACCGGCTCACGAGCAACGGCGTTCACGCTGCACTTTAACCGAAAGCGATGGCCCCGCCAGCACTTTCCGCACGATCGTGCTCGAATGCGACGTCGGTTTGATCCGCGCCGCCATGTCCCGCCGGGGCCGACGAATCCGAAAGGGTCGGATTCGTCTAACGGAACGGCCGGCAGCGTTCGGGCGCAACCGGTAAAATGCCGAACCATGAAACCCGAAATCTGGACCCCGCATGTGACGGTCGCCGCGCTCGTCGAGCGCGCCGGCCGCTTTCTCGTGATCGAGGAAGAAACCTCGACGGGCCTGCGCATCAACCAGCCGGCCGGTCACCTCGAAGCCGGCGAAACGCTGGCCGACGCGGTGATCCGCGAAACGCTGGAGGAAACCGCGCACCCGTTCACGCCCGACGCGCTCGTCGGCGTCTATCTCGCGCACTACGACCGCCCCGGCAGCGCCGGCGCGACCTACCTGCGCTTCACGTTCTGCGGCACGGCCGGCGAACCGGTCGCGGGCCACGTGCTCGACGACGGCATCGTCCGCACGCTGTGGATGACGGCCGACGAGCTGCGCGCCTGCAGCGAGCGCCATCGTTCGCCCGCGGTGATGCGCTGCGTCGACGACTATCTCGCCGGGCGGCGCATTCCGCTCGATTTCGTACACACGCACTCGGTCGCCCCGCGCCCCGAGGCATTCGAACGTCAGGCGGTCGGCAAATGAGCAAGCGCCGTGTAGTGGTGGGCATGTCGGGCGGCGTCGATTCGTCGGTGACCGCGTGGCTGCTGAAGGAACAGGGCTACGACGTGGTCGGCCTGTTCATGAAGAACTGGGAAGACGACGACGACGGCGAGTACTGCTCGACGCGCCAGGACTGGATCGACGTCGTGTCGGTGGCCGACCTGATCGGCATCGACGTGGAAGCCGTCAACTTCGCGGCGGAATACAAGGATCGCGTGTTCGCCGAATTCCTGCGCGAATACTCGGCCGGCCGCACGCCGAACCCCGACGTGCTGTGCAACGCCGAGATCAAGTTCAAGGCGTTCCTCGACCACGCGATGTCGCTCGACGCGGAAATGATCGCGACCGGCCACTATGCGCGCGTGCGCGAACGCGACGGGCGTTTCGAACTGCTGAAGGCGTTCGATCACACGAAGGACCAGTCGTACTTCCTGCACCGGCTGAACCAGGCGCAGCTGTCGAAGACGATGTTCCCGCTCGGCGAGATCCCGAAGACGAAGGTGCGCGAGATCGCCGCGCAGATCGGGTTGCCGAATGCGAAGAAGAAGGATTCGACCGGCATCTGCTTCATCGGCGAACGGCCGTTCCGCGATTTCCTGAACCGTTATCTTCCGACGAAGCCCGGCCCGATGAAGACGCCCGACGGCAAGGTGGTCGGCGAGCACATCGGCCTCGCGTTCTACACGTTCGGCCAGCGCAAGGGCATCGGGCTCGGCGGCAGCAAGAGCGGCAGCGGCGAGCCGTGGTTCGTCGCCGCGAAGGACATCGCGTCGAACACGCTGTACGTCGTGCAGGGCCACGATCATCCGTGGCTGCTGTCGCGCGAGCTCGTCGCCGGCAACGTGAGCTGGGTCGCCGGCGAGCCGCCGGCGGACGGCTTCGCGTGCGGCGCGAAGACGCGCTACCGGCAGGCCGATGCGGCGTGCGCATTCGGTCGGGCTGCGACAGGTCGAGCCGCGACAGGCCGGGCCGCGATCGACGCCGCGGCAGCCGGCCCGGCAGGCGAGGCGCGCTTCTCGCTCGCGTTCGACGACGCGCAGTGGGCCGTCACGCCCGGTCAGTCGGCCGTGCTGTACGACGGCGAGATCTGTCTGGGCGGCGGCATCATCGAATCCGCGGCGACCGGCCAGCCCGGTCAGGCTGCGGCGGCGGGCCACGCGCCGGCGCTCGCCGAAGCACGCTGACACCCATTCGGTTTAGACTTGCGGCACGCCGCGCCCGGCGGAACACGATTCCGCCGCGGCCGGCGCGCCGCCTTCGCAGCGTACGCATGGCGGTATCTCAAGATTCTTGCGGAGTCCCCCATGCTTTCCAGACGCTACCTCGCGATGTGGTGCGCCGTCCTGCTGCTCGTCGCCGCAGCCGCACTCGCGTCGGTCCACCTCCTTTCCTGGCTGTGGATCGTCATCCCCATCGCCCTCGTCGCGCTCGGCCTGTACGACCTGAACCAGGACCGCCACGCGATCCTGCGGAACTACCCGCTCTGGGGCCACTTCCGCTTCCTGTTCGAATTCATCCGGCCTGAAATCCGCCAGTACTTCGTCGAGGACGACACCGACGAAAAACCGTTCTCGCGCGCGCAGCGCAGCCTCGTCTACCAGCGCGCGAAGAACGTTGCCGACAACCGCCCGTACGGCACCGAGCTGAACGTGAAGGCCGTCGCGCACGAATGGATCAGCCATTCGCTCGCGCCGACGAAGCTGCCGAACCACGATTTCCGCATCCGCGTCGGCGCGAATCGCGCGCAGCCGTACGACATTTCGATCTTCAACATCTCGGCGATGAGCTTCGGCTCGCTGTCCGCGAACGCGATCCGCTCGCTGAACCTCGGCGCGAAGAAAGGCGGGTTCGCGCACGACACCGGCGAAGGCTCGCTGTCGAAGTACCACCGCGAGAACGGCGGCGACATCATCTGGGAAATCGCGTCCGGCTACTTCGGCTGCCGCAACGACGACGGCACCTTCAACCCGGACAAGTTCGCGAAGCAGGCCGCCGATCCGCAGGTCAAGATGATCGAGGTGAAGCTGTCGCAAGGCGCGAAGCCCGGCCACGGCGGCGTGCTGCCGGCCGCGAAGATCACGCCGGAAATCGCGGAGACGCGCGGCGTGCCGATGGGCAAGGACTGCATCTCGCCCGCGACGCACTCGGAATTCTCGACGCCGCGCGGGCTGCTCGAATTCGTCGAACGGCTGCGCACGCTGTCCGGCGGCAAGCCGACCGGCTTCAAGCTGTGCATCGGCCATCCGTGGGAGTTCTTCGGGATCGCGAAAGCGATGCTCGAGACGGGCATCGTGCCCGACTTCATCGTCGTCGACGGCGCGGAAGGCGGCACGGGCGCGGCGCCGCTCGAATTCACCGACCACGTCGGCGTGCCGCTGCAGGAAGGGCTGCTGCTCGTGCACAACACGCTCGTCGGGATCGGCGTGCGCGACCGCGTGAAGATCGGCGCGAGCGGCAAGATCATCACCGCGTTCGACATCGCGCGCACGCTCGCGATCGGCGCGGACTGGGTGAACTCGGCGCGCGGCTTCATGTTCGCGGTCGGCTGCATCCAGGCGCAGCACTGCCACACCGACCGCTGCCCGACCGGCGTCGCGACGCAGGACCCGGTGCGCCAGCGCGCGCTCGTCGTGCCCGACAAGGCCGAGCGCGTATACAACTTCCACCGCAATACGCTGCATGCGCTGCAGGAACTCGTGCAGGCGGCCGGCCTCGCGCATCCGTCCGAGCTGCGCGCGCATCACATCGTGCAGCGGGTCGCGCCGCACGAAGTGCGGCTGATGTCGCAACTGCTGAAATATCTGAAACCCGGTGCGCTGCTCGACGGCCAGACCTGCGGCTTCTCGCTGTACGACAAGTGGTGGCCGATCGCGCGCAGCGATTCGTTCACGCTCGGCGAAGCCGTGTACGCGTCGATCGAGTAAAGCGCACGGCAGCCCCGTTACGACGGCGGCCGGCCCGCGCCGCAAAAGCAAAAGCGCCCCGCGGGGCGCTTTTGCTTTTCTTTCGTCTGGCGAATGCGTGAAGGCCGTGCCGCGGCTCAGTTCTGCGGCAGCGTATCGGCGAACGACGGTCGCTGTTGCAGCTTCACGAAGTGCTTGTCGAGGTTCGGGTGGCGATCGCGCCAGTTGAGCTCGGGCATCCGGAAGTCGAGATAGCCGAGCGCGCAGCCGAGTGCGATGTCGGCGAGCGTGTAATGATTGCCGACGCACCACGTCTTGCCGCCGAGACCCTGCGACATCGCGACGAGCGCGTCGTCGATCTTGCGCTGCTGGCGCGCGATCCAGCTCGGGCTGCGCTGCGCTTCTTCCCGCAGCGTGTGCTCGAGGCGGATCGCGACGGCCGCGTCGAGCACGCCGTCGCCCAGTGCTTCCCAGCACCGCACTTCGAGTCGCTCGCGGCCCGACGGCGGAATCAGCTTGCCGACCGGCGACAGCGTATCGACGTATTCGCAGATCACGCGGGAATCGAACACCGCGGCGCCATCTTCCATCACGAGGCACGGGACCTTGCCGAGCGGATTCGACGCGTGAATATCCGTCTCCGGCGCCCACACGTTCTCGAGCTCCAGCTTGTAGTCGATCTTCTTTTCGGCAAGCACGATCCGCGCCTTTCGGACGTACGGGCTGCTGAGCGAACCGATTAATTTCATCATCTGCCTTTTTAAGGGAACCGCCGCGAGTATACGTTGTCGCCGATCATAACCGGCCCGCGCGGCCGGGTAGAAAATCGGCCGTCCGGCCTGTGGATGGTTTGCAACAGCCGCCGCGCGCGGCCCGGCCGGCGCGGCTTCCGCCCCACTCTCACGCACCGCGGCGCGCGGCGCTACAATCGCACGAATGAACGCGCCCCTCGATACCGCCATCGCCGTCGACGTCTACCGCCAGCGCCGTGAACGCGTGCTTGCCGCACTGCGTGCCGCGGGCGGCGGCGTCGCCATCGTCCCCACCGCGCCGGAAATGCTGCGCAACCGCGACACGGCCTACCCGTACCGGTTCGACAGCTACTTCCATTACCTGACGGGTTTCACCGAGCCGGATGCCGTGCTCGTGCTGAACGCGGCCGCGCCGCACGGCGCGCCGGAATCGATCCTGTTCTGCCGCGCCAGGAACGTCGACCGCGAAATCTGGGAAGGCTTTCACTACGGGCCCGACGCCGCGCGCGACGCGTTCGGCTTCGATGCCGCATTCGCGGTCGACGTGATCGACACCGAGATGCCGCGCCTGCTCGCCGATGCAGGCACCGTGCACTACCGGTTCGGCGCATCGCCCGACTTCGAGCGCCGGCTCGCCGGCTGGATCGACGCGGTGCGCGCGCAGGCACGCACCGGCGTCGCCGCGCCGGACGCGCTGCTCGACCTTACGCCGCTGCTCGACGACATGCGGCTCGTGAAGGACGAACACGAACTCGCGATCATGATGCGCGCCGCGCACATCTCCGCGCTCGCGCACCGCCGCGCGATGCAGGCGTGCCGCCCCGGCATCCGCGAATACGAACTCGAGGCCGAGCTGCTGTACCTGTTCCGCAAGCACGGCGCGCAGGCGCCCGCGTACGGGTCGATCGTCGCGGCCGGCGCGAATGCGTGCGTGCTGCACTACCCGGCCGGCAACGCGGCCGCGCGGGACGGCGACCTGATCCTGATCGACGCCGCCTGCGAACTCGACGGCTATGCATCGGACATCACGCGCACGTTTCCGGCCAACGGCCGCTTCTCGCCCGCGCAGCGCACGCTGTACGACATCGTGCTCGCCGCGCAGCAGGCCGCGATCGACGCGACGCGCGCGGGCGTGCCGTTCGAGGCGCCGCACGATGCGGCCGTACGCGTGCTCGCGCAGGGGCTGCTCGACACCGGCATCATCCCGAAAACGCGCTTCTCGAACGTCGACGACGTGATCGCCGAGCGCGCATACACGCGCTTCTACATGCACCGCACCGGCCACTGGCTCGGGATGGACGTGCACGACTGCGGCGACTATCGCGAGCGGCTCGCCGCGCGCGACGCGAACGGCGCGCTGCCGTGGCGCACGCTGAAGCCGGGCATGACGCTCACCGTCGAGCCCGGCCTGTACGTGCGCGCGGCCGACGACGTGCCGCCCGAGTACTGGAACATCGGCATCCGCATCGAGGACGACGCGATCGTGCGCGAGCACGGCTGCGAGCTGATCACGCGCGGCGTGCCGGTCGCGGCCGACGAAATCGAGGCGCTGATGCGCGCGGACGCATGACCGGCCGCCGACCGTTACCTCCGTTTCACGAATCAAGATGACGACCGCTTCCTCGCCGGCCACGCCGGATTACGACCTCGCCATCGTCGGCGCGGGCCCCGTCGGACTCGCGCTCGCCGGCTGGCTCGCACGCCGCAGCGCGACCCAGCATGCGTCGATCGCGCTGATCGACGCGCGCGAACCTGCCGCGAGCGCGAACGACCCGCGCGCGATCGCCGTATCGCACGGCAGCCGCGTGCTGCTCGACACGCTCGCGTGGCCGGCCGACGCCACGCCGATCGAACATATCCACGTGTCGCAACGCGGCCATTTCGGCCGCACGCTGATCGACCGCGACGAACACGCGCTCGCCGCGCTCGGCTACGTCGTGCGTTACGGCTCGATCGTGCAGGCGCTCGCGGGCGCCGTGCGCGACACGCGGGTCGACTGGCTCACGTCCACCACCGCACGCACGCCGCGGCAGGACACCGACGGCGTCACGCTGACGCTCGACGGCCCTCAGGGCGAACGCACGCTGCGCGCGCGCATCGTCATCAATGCCGAAGGCGGGCTGTTTCATGAACGGCACGCCGATACGGGCAAGCATCGCCGCGATTACGGGCAGACCGCGATCGTGGGGACGGTCACGGTATCGGCACCGCGCCCGAACGTCGCGTGGGAGCGCTTCACGCACGAAGGCCCGCTCGCGCTGCTGCCGCTCGGCGGGCCGCGTCAGGCCGAGTATTCGCTCGTATGGTGCTGCACGCCCGACGAGGCCGCACGCCGCGCGGCGCTGCCCGACGACGCGTTCCTTGGCGAGCTCGGCGCGGCATTCGGCGAGCGGATGGGCCAGTTCGTCGCGATCGCGGGGCGGGCGTCGTTCCCGCTCGGGCTGAGCGCGGCGCAAACGCTCGTGAGCGGCCGCATCGCGATCGTCGGCAACGCCGCGCAAACGCTGCATCCGGTCGCGGGCCAGGGGCTCAACCTCGGGCTGCGCGATGCGCATACGCTCGTCGACGCACTCTCCGCGCAAGGCTTCGAAGCGACCGCGCTCGCGACCTTCAACGCGCGCCGCGCGCTCGACCGGCGCCTCACGATCGGCGCGACCGACACGCTGGCGCGCCTGTTTACGATCGACTCGGGCCCGCTTCCGCTGCTGCGCGGCGCGGCGCTCACCGCGCTCGAATTCGTGCCGCCGCTCAAGAAGGCGATCGCTCGCCAGATGATGTTCGGCCAGCGCAACTGACGCGCGGCGCACCGTACGGCCCCTCCGGGCACACCAGGCAAACCGGGTCAAATCGGCGGGGCATGGGAATACGGTAAAATGCCCGTTTTCCGCCTTCCCTTCCCCTGCCCGCGCGTGTCGCGGGCGGCGCCATTGCGATGCCCGTTATCGGCCCTCACGTATTGCGTAACAACCTGTTCGTCGCCCCGATGGCCGGGGTGACGGATCGTCCGTTCCGCCAGCTGTGCAAGCGGCTGGGGGCCGGTTACGCGGTGTCCGAGATGGTCGCGTCCAACGCGCAGCTGTGGAAGAGCGCGAAGACGATGCGGCGCGCGAACCACGAAGGCGAGGTCGAGCCGATCGCGGTGCAGATCGCCGGCGCCGATCCGGCGATGATGGCCGAAGCGGCCCGCTACAACGTCGACAACGGCGCGCAGATCATCGACATCAACATGGGCTGCCCGGCAAAGAAGGTCTGCAACGTCGCGGCCGGCTCCGCGCTGCTGCAGAACGAGCCGCTCGTGCAGCGGATCGTCGAGGCCGTCGTGGCGGCGGTCGGCACCGGGCCCGATGCGGTGCCCGTCACGCTGAAGATCCGCACCGGCTGGGACCGCGAGCACAAGAACGCGATCACGGTCGCGCGCCTGGCCGAAGCGGCCGGCATCTCGATGCTCACCGTGCATGGCCGCACGCGCGCCGACCTGTACCGCGGCGACGCCGAGTACGACACCATCGCGGCCGTGAAGGCGGCCGTGCGGATTCCGGTCGTCGCGAACGGCGACATCACGTCGCCCGCCAAGGCGAAGGCCGTGCTCGACGCAACCGGCGCCGACGCGCTGATGATCGGTCGCGCCGCGCAAGGCCGGCCGTGGCTGTTCCGCGAAATCGATCATTTCCTGCAAACCGGCGAGCTGCTGCCCCCGCCGCGGATCGACGAGATCCAGCACGTGATGAACGAACACCTGGAAGACCACTACGCTTTCTATGGCGAATTCACCGGCGTCCGTACTGCGCGCAAGCACATCGGCTGGTACACTCGCGGCCTTTCCGGTGCCAACGGGTTCCGGCACCGAATGAACACGCTCGATTCCACCCGCGAGCAGCTCGCCGCCGTCAATGCATTCTTCGAGGCGCAAAAAGCGCTGTCGGACCACCTCGTCTACGTCGATGACGAAGCGGAAAACGGCCGGGGCGAGCCGGACGACCATAACCAGTTAGCAGCATGAGCAAGCACAACATCGAACAATGTGTCCGCGAGAGCCTGGACGTGTATTTCCGGGATCTAGACGGCTCCAATCCGCACGACGTCTATGAAATGGTGATGTCCTGCGTCGAAAAGCCGATGCTCGAGGTCGTGCTCGTACAGGCCGGCGGCAACCAGTCGCTCGCCGCCGAGTACCTCGGCATCAATCGCAATACGCTGCGCAAGAAGCTGCAGCAGCACGGCCTGCTGTAGGCGGCCGTCCCGTCCCCGTTTCCCTGGCTATTGGTGGTTCCATCATGATCAAGCAAGCGCTCATTTCCGTTTCCGACAAGACCGGCATCGTCGACTTCGCGAAGTCGCTGTCCGACCTCGGCGTCAAGCTGCTGTCGACGGGCGGCACCGCGAAACTCCTCGCCGACGCCGGCCTGCCCGTGACCGAAGTGGCCGATTACACGGGCTTCCCGGAAATGCTCGATGGGCGCGTGAAGACGCTGCACCCGAAGGTGCACGGCGGCATCCTCGCCCGCCGCGACCTGCCCGAGCACATGCAGGCGCTGGAGCAGCACGGCATCCCGACGATCGACCTGCTCGTCGTGAACCTGTATCCGTTCGTCGCGACGATCGCGAAGGACGACTGTACGCTCGCCGACGCGATCGAGAACATCGACATCGGCGGCCCGACGATGCTGCGCTCGGCAGCGAAGAACCACCGCGACGTGACGGTCGTGGTCGACCCGGCCGACTACGCGGTCGTGCTCGATGAAATGAAGGCGAACGGCAACACCGTCGGCTACCCGACCAACTTCCGTCTCGCGACGAAGGTGTTCGCGCACACCGCGCAATACGACGGCGCGATCACGAACTACCTGACCAGCCTGACCGACGAGCTGAAGCACGCATCGCGCAGCACGTACCCGGCCACGCTGAACCTGGCGTTCGACAAGGTGCAGGACCTGCGCTACGGCGAGAATCCGCACCAGAGCGCGGCGTTCTACCGCGACCTCGCGGCGCCGGCCGGCGCGCTGGCGAACTACCGCCAGCTGCAGGGCAAGGAACTGTCGTACAACAACATCGCGGATTCGGACGCGGCGTGGGAATGCGTGAAGACGTTCGACGCGCCGGCCTGCGTGATCATCAAGCATGCGAACCCGTGCGGCGTCGCGGTCGGCAACGACTCGGCCGACGCGTACGCGAAGGCATTCCAGACCGACCCGACCTCCGCATTCGGCGGCATCATCGCGTTCAACCGCGAAGTCGACGAAGCGGCCGCGCAAGCGGTGGCGAAGCAGTTCGTCGAAGTGCTGATCGCGCCGTCGTTCTCCGACGCCGCGAAGCAGGTGTTCGCCGCGAAGCAGAACGTGCGCCTGCTCGAAATCGCACTGGGCGACGGCCACAACGCATTCGACCTGAAGCGCGTGGGCGGCGGCCTGCTCGTGCAGTCGCTCGATTCGAAGAACGTGCAGCCGCACGAGCTGCGCGTCGTCACGAAGCGCCACCCGACGCCGAAGGAAATGGACGACCTGCTGTTCGCATGGCGCGTCGCGAAGTACGTGAAGTCGAACGCGATCGTGTTCTGCGGCAACGGCATGACGCTCGGCGTCGGCGCCGGCCAGATGAGCCGCGTCGATTCCGCCCGTATCGCGAGCATCAAGGCGCAGAACGCGGGGCTGACGCTCGCCGGCTCGGCCGTCGCGTCGGATGCGTTCTTCCCGTTCCGCGACGGCCTCGACGTGGTCGTGGCGGCCGGCGCGACCTGCGTGATCCAGCCGGGCGGCTCGATGCGCGACGACGAAGTGATCGCGGCAGCCGACGAGCACAACATCGCGATGATCCTGACGGGCGTGCGCCACTTCCGTCACTGATCGCCGCATGCGGCCCGCGCGGCCGCTGTACCGGAACCCGGCGGCATCCCCTCCGCCGGGTTTTTTATTGCGCGGCGCCTTCGCGCGCGACCGCGCGACCGGCTTGCCGCCCCATTCGTTGTAGTATCGCTGCATCACGCCACTCTCCTCACTCATGCGAATTCTCGGCATCGACCCCGGCCTGCGCGTCACCGGCTTCGGCGTCATCGACGTCAGCGGCCACCGGCTCGCCTATGTCACGAGCGGCGTGATCCGCACGCCGACGGCCGACCTGGCCACCCGGCTCGGCACGATCTTCCAGGGCATCTCGACGATCGTGCGCGAACACGCGCCCGACCAGGCCGCGATCGAAAAGGTGTTCGTCAACGTGAACCCGCAGTCGACGCTGCTGCTCGGCCAGGCACGCGGCGCCGCGATCTGCGGCCTCGTCGCGGGCGGGCTGCCGGTCGCCGAATACACGGCGCTGCAGCTCAAGCAGGCCGTGGTCGGCTACGGCCGCGCGACCAAGACGCAGATGCAGGACATGGTCACGCGGCTGCTCAACCTGTCCGGCCAGCCGGGCTCGGACGCCGCCGACGCGCTCGGCATGGCGATCTGCCACGCGCACGGCGGCAACACGCTCAGCACGCTCGGCGGGCTCGCGCCGGCGCTCGCGCAGAAAGGGCTGCGCGTGCGGCGCGGCAGGCTGGTCGGCTGACGCGGCCGCGCGCTTCGGCCGCGCGCGTCGGCTCGACTGCGCGGGCTGCGTTTGCCGCCTCGATCGTTTCACCCACGCCCGACATGCCCGCGACGCGCGCCGCTTCGGCCTGACGGCCGCGCCCATCGGCATCGCGCCGCGCGTGCGCTACACTCGCGCTTTCTTCCTCGCATCCCGTCCTCCATGATCGGTCGCATCGCCGGCATCCTGCTCGAAAAGAACCCGCCTCATCTGCTCGTCGACTGCAACGGCGTCGGCTATGAAATCGACGTGCCGATGAGCACCTTCTACAACCTGCCGCAAACGGGCGAACGCATCGTGCTGCTCACGCAGCAGATCGTCCGCGAAGACGCGCACCTGCTGTACGGCTTCCTGACACCGCAGGAACGCACGACCTTCCGCGAGTTGCTGAAGATCACCGGCATCGGCGCGCGCATGGCGCTCGCCGTGCTGTCCGGCATGAGCGTGCAGGAGCTCGCACAGGCGGTGACGATGCAGGACGCCGCACGCCTCACGCGCCTGCCCGGCATCGGCAAGAAGACAGCCGAGCGCCTGCTGCTCGAGCTGAAGGGCAAGCTCGGCGCCGACCTCGGCGCGCTCGCCGGCGCGGCTTCGCCGTCCGACCACGCGACCGACATCCTCAACGCGCTGCTGGCGCTCGGCTACTCCGAGAAGGAAGGCCTTGCCGCGATCAAGAACGTGCCGGCCGGCACCGGCGTGTCCGAAGGCATCAAGCTCGCGCTGAAGGCGTTGTCGAAGGCGTAACACGCGGTCGATCCGGCCGTCGAAGCCAGTGTCGCGCCGCCGCGCGGCGCGCGCCAGTCGGCCCTTCGGCCAGGTGGCCCGGGCTCCGTCGCGCGGTACAATGGCCGCATGATTGAAACCGACAAACTCGCCACCGAGCAGCGGATCATCGCCGCCACGCCCGCCTCGTCGCACGAGGAGGTGTTCGAACGGGCGCTGCGGCCGCGCCAGCTCGACGACTACGTCGGCCAGGAAAAGGTCCGCGGCCAGCTCGAGATCTTCATCGAAGCCGCGAAACGCCGCTCCGAGCCGCTCGACCACGTGCTGCTGTTCGGGCCGCCGGGTCTCGGCAAGACGACGCTCGCCCACATCATCGCGCGCGAGATGGGCGTGAACCTGCGCCAGACGTCGGGGCCCGTGCTCGAGCGCGCGGGCGATCTCGCCGCGTTGCTGACGAACCTCGAGGCGAACGACGTGCTGTTCATCGACGAAATCCACCGGCTGTCGCCAGTCGTCGAGGAAATCCTGTATCCGGCGCTCGAGGATTACCAGATCGACATCATGATCGGCGAAGGTCCGGCCGCGCGCAGCGTGAAGCTCGACCTGCAGCCGTTCACGCTGGTCGGCGCGACCACTCGCGCGGGGATGCTGACCAACCCGCTGCGCGATCGTTTCGGGATCGTCGCGCGCCTCGAGTTCTACGACGCCAATCAACTGTCGCGCATCGTGCGGCGCTCGGCGTCGCTGCTCAATGCGCAGATCGATCCGAACGGCGCGCTGGAAATCGCGAAGCGCTCGCGCGGCACGCCGCGGATCGCGAACCGGCTCCTGCGCCGCGTGCGCGACTTCGCGGAAGTGAAGGCCGACGGCCAGATCACCGCGGCCGTCGCCGATGCCGCACTTGCGATGCTCGACGTCGATCCGGTCGGCTTCGACCTGATGGACCGCAAGCTGCTCGAAGCGATCCTGTACAAGTTCGACGGCGGCCCGGTCGGCATCGACAACCTCGCGGCGGCAATCGGCGAGGAGCGCGACACGATCGAGGACGTGCTCGAACCGTACCTGATCCAGCAGGGCTTCCTGCAGCGCACGCCGCGCGGGCGCGTCGCGACGCTGCTCACGTATCGCCACTTCGGGCTGTCGGTGCCCGAGGCCCGCCGCACCGAACGCGACGAGTGGGATACTCCGGACGGGAAGTAGTCCGTCGCCCGAGTCGCACCCGCCATGACGACGCCGCCCAGCCACCGCCCCACCGCACCCGCGCCGGGCCCGCGCTGGGCCGAGCCGATCCGCAAGCGGCTCGTGGCCGGCATCACGCACCTGACGGTGGGCGGCGGCGGCCCGTCGATCGATCTCTCTTCACCGCCCGGCGACCCTGGGCTGTTCGGCCCCGACGCCGTCTGCTGGCACGTGCATGCCGATTTCACGTCGATGATGACAGGCGGCATCGCCGCGCTGCTGCTGCAGGCGCTCCACCCGCTAGCGCTCGCCGGCGTCTGGGATCATTCGTCGTTCCGCACCGATATCCTCGGCCGTCTGCGGCGCACCGCCACGTTCATCACGGGGACGACGTTCGGCAGCCGCGCGGACGCGCTCGCGCTGATCGAGCGCGTGAAGGCGATCCACGCGCACATCTCGGGCAACGCGCCGGACGGCCGGCCGTACCGCGCCGACGATCCCGCGCTGCTGACCTGGGTGCATGTCGCGGAAGTGTCGAGCTTCCTCGCCGCGCATCTGCGTTACGTGAATCCGGCGCTGCCGGGCGAACTGCAGGACCGCTATTACGCGGAGACGGCGCTGATCGCCGAGCTGCTGGGCGCCCAAGCGGTGCCGCGTTCGCGCGCCGAGGTGGCGGCCTATCTCGCACGCATGCTGCCCGAACTCGAAGCCGGGCCGCGCACGTTCGACGTGATGTCCATCCTGCTGAATGTGCCGGTCGCGAAGCCGGCGCTGCGGCCTGCCGCGTCGCTGGTGATGCATGCCGGAATCGACCTGCTGCCGCCGTGGGCGCAGCGCATGCTCGGCGTGTCAGCGTTCGCGCCGGTGCGGCGCGCGCTGGTCCGGCCGGGCATACGCGCGGTCGCGCCCGTGCTGCGCTGGGCGCTCGTCAACGGCGCGTCGAAGCGTGCGCGCCGCCGCGCGACGGCCGCCCCGTCCGACGGCGCCCCGCCTGGCTGACGATCCGTTTCTTCGGATCATTTCAATTTACCGTCAAATACCTGTGGCAAGCTGACACGCTCGCACCCGCGCACGGTCGCACGTCCGGCTCGTCACGCACGCCGGTGGCCCGCGCGGAGTTCCGCCTACCCGCTACGACACCCGATGCCCGTGATGCCACGCCTGCCGATCCGTCTCGCCCTTGCCGCCAGCCTGTCCGGCGTCCTCGCCCTCGCCGCGTGCGGAGGCGACGATGTCGCCGCCGTCGCGCGCACGGACGCGCAACTGCCGTCCGGCGGCACGACGACGTCGGCTCCCACGCCGCCCGCAACCACCACGCCGCAACCGGGCAAGTGGAAAGCCGCCCGCGCCGGCGACCTGCTCGACGTGACGCTAGGCGATCTCCATCCGACGCAGGGCGCGCTCGGCTACGACCAGATCTACTACAAGCTCGGCCGCTACGAACTGCAGCCCGACAAGAAGTTCGACGACTTCTGCGCGGACGAGGGCCTCGGCGGCATCGCATCGGGCGGTTACACGACCCGATCGTCGCTGCGCGATCCGGCGAGCTACACGTGCGCGACGACCGACGCGACCGCCCGCGACCGCTCGGTGCTGAACCCCGTCGTGATCGGCCCGAACGGCGATACGCTGTACCTGACCGACGGCCACCACGGCCTGTCGACTTACTACGAGACGCCCGACGGCGGCCCGGCGCTGCACGTGCACGTCGTCGTCAAGGACAACCTCGGCGACTACTCGGGCGACGCGTTCTGGCAGCAGATGCAAAGCCGCGGCTATCTGCGCCTGAAGGACGGCGAAGGCAAGCCGATCGCGACCGCGCAACTGCCGAGCGGCCTCGGCCTGACGCTCGGGATGACGAACGACCGCTACCGGTCGCTCGTCTATTTCACGCGCGACATCGGCTACAGCAAACCCGCGCAAACAACCGACTACCTCGAGTTCTACTGGGCCGACTGGCTGCGGGCGCAGCCGGGCACGTTCGCGCTGGCGAGCTACGACCTGACGCGCGGCGGCACGACCGATCCCGATCCGGCGAAGGCCGACACGGGCTACCTGAATGCGGTCTGGAATGCGTCTGCGCGGATGGTCGCGGCCACGGACCCGGTGATCGACGGCAAGACGGGCGCCGACCTCGGGCGCGCCGATGCGATCAACGGCGGGAAGAAATACAGCAAGGGGGAATTCGACAAGCTGCGCCAGCCGATCACGGCCGACAAGCCCGGCAAGATCGCGTACGCGCTCGACTACAAGACGCGCCACGGGCTGCCGCAGTAAGCGTCACGCCGGAAGACAGCAAGGCCCCCGGGGAGCCGCCCGGGCCGGACGCGATTGGCTTGCTCAGAGCACCTTGCGGTACCCGTCGTCATCGTCGCTCGCGGCTTCGAGATGCGACACGTCGGCCCACCGCACGACCTGCGCGCGACCATCGACGTAATCGACGACGTTGATGCTGGTGTTGAGCAGTTGATAGTTGCGCGGCGCCGACAGCTCGATCCCGTTCGCGAAGCGATACACGCAATCGAGCACGCCACCGTGCGCGACGCATGCGATCCGGCCGCCCGGATGCGCGGCGACGATCGGTTCGAGCGCATGCAGCACGCGGTGATAGAACTCACGCTGCGACTCGCCGCCCTCCGGCGCGAAACCCGGATCGCGCGTCTGCCACACCGCATACGCGTCCGGAAACAGCGCCTCGATTTCGGTGCTGTCGTGCCCCTGGAACGCGCCGTACGATCGTTCGCGCAACCCTTCGCGCAGCAGCAGCGGCAGCCCGAGCGCATCGGCGAACGGTTGGGCGGTCTGTTGCGCGCGCATCAGGTCGCTCGAATACACCGCGTCGATCCGCGCGCCGTCGCGCGCCTCGCGCGCGAGCCGCGCCGCCAGCCGCTGCGCCTGTGCGAGCCCCGTATCGGCCAGCGGGATGTCGATATGCCCCTGGATGCGCTTGATGCGGTTCCAGGCCGTCTCGCCATGGCGGATGAAAAGAATCTGCGTGGTGGCCATCGCGGCGCGCCTCCGGGAAAGAATCAGGGCCGCACTTGCAGCCAGAACGTCACGGGGCCGTCGTTGACGAGCGACACCTGCATGTCGGCGCCGAACTCGCCCGTCTCGACGACGGGATGGCGCGCCCGCGCGGCCGCGACGAAATAGTCGAACAGCCGCGCGCCTTCGTCGGGCGGCGCGGCCGGCGTGAAGCTCGGACGCAGCCCGCTGTTGGTATCGGCCGCGAGCGTGAACTGCGACACAAGCAGCAGGCCGCCTGCGCGACCTTCGCCATCGATGTTCGACACCGGCAGATTCATCTTGCCGGCTGCGTCGCTGAACACGCGGTAGCCGAGCAGCTTCGCGAGCAGCTTGTCGGCCGCGGCCTCGGTATCGCCGCGCTCCGCGCAGACCAGCGCGAGCAGGCCCGCGCCGATCTCGCCCGTCGTGCGGCCGCCGACGCGGACGTCGGCGCGCGTCACGCGCTGGATCAGCGCGATCATGCGGTCAGCGTGACGCGTGCGAAGCGGCGCTTGCCGACCTGCACGACGAACTCGCCGGCCTCGACCTTCAGGCCCTTGTCCGACACGGTCGCGCCGTCGATCCTCACGCCGCCCTGCTCGATGTTGCGCAGCGCTTCGCTCGTCGACGGCACGAGGCCGGCCTGCTTCAGCAACTGGCCGATCGCCAGCGGCGCGCCGGCCAGCGTGACCGACGGAATGTCGTCCGGCACGCCGCCCTTCGCGCGGTGGTTGAAGTCTTCCAGCGCACGCTCGGCATCGGCTTGCGAGTGGAACCGCGCGACGATTTCCTGCGCGAGCAGCACCTTGAAATCGCGCGGGTTGCGGCCGCCTTCGGCCTCGCGCTTGAAGCCGGCGATCTCGTCGAGGCTGCGGAACGACAGCAGCTCGAAGTAACGCCACATCAGCGTGTCCGAGATGCTCATCAGCTTGCCGAACATCTCGGTCGGCTTCTCGCTGATGCCGACGTAGTTGCCCTTCGACTTCGACATCTTCTCGACGCCGTCGAGGCCTTCGAGCAGCGGCATCGTCAAAATGCACTGCTGTTCCTGGCCGTACTGCTTCTGCAGTTCGCGGCCGACCAGCAGGTTGAACTTCTGGTCGGTGCCGCCGAGTTCGAGATCGGCGTTCAGCGCGACCGAATCGTAGCCCTGCATCAGCGGGTACAGGAATTCGTGGATCGAGATCGGCACGCCGCCCTGGAAGCGCTTCGTGAAATCCTCGCGCTCGAGAATCCGCGCGACCGTGTAGCGCGACGCGAGCTTGATCATCCCGTCCGCGCCGAGCGGCATCGACCATTCGCTGTTGTAGCGGATCTCGGTCTTGTCGCGATCGAGCACGAGCGCGGCCTGCTCGAAGTAGGTCTTCGCGTTCGATTCGATCTGCTCGCGCGTGAGCGGCGGGCGCGTCGCGTTGCGGCCCGACGGATCGCCGATCAGCGACGTGAAATCGCCGATCAGGAAGATCACCGTGTGACCGAGGTCCTGCAACTGCCGCATCTTGTTCAACACGACCGTATGGCCGATGTGGATGTCCGGTGCGGTCGGGTCGAGGCCAAGCTTGATGCGCAGCGGCGTGCCGGTGGCGGCGCTGCGCGCGAGCTTCTGCGCGAACTCTTCCTCGATCAGCAGCTCGTCGACGCCGCGCTTCGTGACGGCGAGCGCATGCCGGACTTCGTCGGTGATCGGGAAAACGGGCTTGGAACTGGGTTCGGTGCTCATCGGTGCCAGGAAGAATGTCGCAAAAACAGGGATTTTCCCATAACTTGCGCGCGCATCGCTTAACGACGCGTCGCGTTGCGCGGATAATCGGGCGCAAGGCGCGCGGCACCGGCCCGCGCCGCACGACCCAGGAGAATCCAACGTGCCGCAACGACAGCCGCAGCATGCCGATCCGGCAGACGGCATCTACTTCGGGCTGATGTCGGGAACCAGCATGGACGGCGTCGACGGTGTCGCCGTGCGTTTCGAGGCCGGCCGCGCGCCGGTCGTGCTCGCCGAAGCGTTCGTCGGCTTCGCGCAATCGCTGCGCGACGCGCTGTTCGCGCTGCAGCAGCCGGGCGACAACGAGATCGACCGCGAATCGCTCGCGGCGAATGCGCTCGTCGCGCGCTATGCGGTGTGCTGCCATGAATTGCAGCGCACGGCCGGGCTGTCGCGCGACGAGATCCGCGCGATCGGCGTGCACGGCCAGACGGTGCGCCACCGCCCCGAGCGCGGCTACACGCGCCAGCTCAACAATCCGGCGCTGCTCGCCGAGCTGACCCAGGTCGACGTGATCGCCGATTTCCGCAGCCGCGATGTGGCGGCCGGCGGCCACGGCGCGCCGCTCGCGCCGGCCTTCCACGCGACGGTGTTCGGCGCGCCGGGCGAAACGCGGGTCGTGTGCAATCTCGGCGGGATCAGCAACATCACGATCCTGCCCGGCGCGGGCGGCGACGTGCGCGGCTTCGACTGCGGCCCCGCGAATGCGCTGATCGACGCATGGGCGACCCGCCATCTGGGCAAGCCGTACGACGACGGCGGAAAGTTCGCCGCACGCGGCGCCCTCCACGCGGCGCTGCTCGATGCGCTGCTCGACGAACCGTATTTCACCGCGCCGCCGCCGAAGAGCACCGGGCGCGACCTGTTCAATCCCGCGTGGCTCGACGCGAAGCTCGCCGCATTCCCGCAGGTGGCGCCGGAGGACGTACAGGCCACGCTCACCGCGCTCACCGCCGTGTCGGTGGCGCGCGAAATCGCGCAGCACGCACCGGGCTGCAAGGCCGTTTTCGTATGCGGCGGCGGCGCACGCAATCCGGTGCTGCTCGACGCGCTTCGGCACGCGCTAGGCGAGGCCGGCGTGCCGGCGAGCGTCGATACGACGGCCGCGCTCGGCGTGCCGCCGCAGCAGGTCGAAGCGCTCGCGTTCGCGTGGCTTGCGTACCGCTTCACCGCGCGCCAGCCCGGCAATCTCGCGACGGTCACCGGCGCGGCCGCCAACCGCGTGCTCGGCGCGCTCTATCCGCGCTGATGCGGTACCCGGCCTGTCGCGGGCGCTGCAGGACGAGCGCGCATTAAAAAACGGGGCATGAAGCCCCGTTTTTCATTCCGGCGAACCGGCGCGGATCTGTGGTGCGCTCAGACCGAGAACGACGAACCGCACCCGCAGGTGGTGGTCGCGTTCGGGTTCTTGATCACGAACTGGGCGCCGTTGAGGTCGTCCTTGTAGTCGATCTCGGCGCCGACCAGGTACTGGTAGCTCATCGAGTCGATCAGGAGCTGGACGCCGTTCTTGTCCATCACGGTGTCGTCCTCGTTGACTTCCTCGTCGAACGTGAAGCCATACTGGAAGCCCGAGCAGCCGCCACCCTGCACGAACACGCGCAGCTTCAGGTCGGGATTGCCCTCTTCGTCGATCAATTGCTTGACCTTGTCGGCCGCGGCGTCGGTGAAGACGAACGGCAGCGGCATATCGGTCGTCGTTGCTGCGGATTCGGTAACAGCGTTCATTCGAACTCTCCAAAAAGCTTTAGCCGCTATTGTAGGGCCGATCAGAAGATCGTGCTGATGTCCATGAAATCAATAGGTTCTTGTCGATTTCGTCAAGCGTGCCTGCACGGGCGGCCGCCACGGCGGCCCGGGCGCGGGTAAACCAGCGGGCATAAAAAAAACCGCCAGCGTGAAAGCTGACGGTTTTTCCGGCGGACGCCGCCCGGAAGCGGCGAGGCCATGAAGCGGAATTAACGCTTCGAGAACTGCTTCGCGCGGCGTGCCTTGCGCAGACCGACCTTCTTACGCTCGACTTCACGTGCATCGCGCGTGACGAAGCCTGCGTTCGACAGCGACGGCTTCAGCGTCGCATCGTAGTCGATCAGTGCACGGGTGATGCCGTGGCGCACTGCGCCTGCCTGACCCGTTTCGCCGCCGCCGTTGACGTTGACCTTGATATCGAACGTCTGGCCGTGGTTCGTGAGTTCCAGCGGCTGGCGCACGATCATCAGCGACGTTTCGCGCGAGAAGTAGTCAGCGATGGGCTTGCCGTTGACGATGATGTCGCCCTTGCCAGCCTTGATGAAGACACGTGCGACTGCGCTCTTGCGGCGGCCCGTGCCGTAGTTCCAGTTACCGATCATGTGGGCTCCCCTTAGATCTCGAGCGCCTTCGGCTGTTGAGCCGAATGCGGATGCGTCGCTTCTGCGTAGACCTTCAGCTTCTTGATCATCGCGTAGCCGAGCGGGCCCTTCGGCAGCATGCCCTTGACCGCCTTCTCGAGCGCGCGGCCCGGGAAGCGTTCCTGCATCTTGCCGAACGTCGTTTCATAGATACCGCCCGGGTAGCCCGAGTGACGGTAGTACTTCTTGTCCAGCGTCTTGTTGCCCGTGACCTTCAACTTGCTCGCGTTGATGATGATGATGAAATCACCAGTGTCGACGTGCGGGGTGAACTCAGGCTTGTGCTTGCCGCGCAGACGGCGTGCCACTTCGCTGGCAACACGGCCGAGAACCTTATCCGTCGCGTCAATCACGTACCATTCGCGCGTCACCTCATGGGCTTTTGCGGAAAACGTCTTCATGATCGATCCAAAAAAAATGCTTTGCCCGATGTGTTCTTCCTGCTTGTCTGTGTGCGCTTCGAGGCGCGGTGCAGGCTCTCCCTGTTCTTTTTCCGTGGGCATGAATGCGGAAAAGCCCTGAATTATAAAGGAAATACGGCTGCGTGGTCAAAGAGAATCCGCGCCCCGTGTTCGCGGCGGCCGAAATGGGCCAAAATTCGGTCGTGCCCCGCCAAGCCAGGCGAACCGAGCGCCTGCGGCGGCACCCATCGACGCGCGGCACATGACCTTGCCGCGCCAGACCGGCCGAACCCGAAAAACAACAAACCAGCATGATGAAACAACGACTCACGCCCTTCCTCGCGGCCGCCCTGGTGGCTGCGGCGGCGCCCGCCGTCGCCGCCGGCTCCGGCTGCGAAGCCAAGCTCGACGCGATCGATGCGCGCATCGCCGAAGCCCGAACCGCCCATGCCGAAGACCGCATCGCGCGCCTGCGCGCGGTGCGCGAACGCGTGCGCCACTTCTGCGCACGCGGCCACGGCCACGCGTCGGCCGCCCATGCGCCGGCGACCGAAGCCGGCTCGCGCGGCACGCCGCCCGACGCGACGTCGCAGCCGGCCGCGCGACAGCCGGCGTGACGATCGCGGCGCACACAAACCGTGCGCCGACGTTTGCATGGGACGAAAAAAAGCCCGAACGGCTGGTTCGGGCTTAATCCACCTTAGGAGGAGGGTGGAGGAGACATTCGGAGGTTGCCGCAGCGCGACAACCAATGGATCTCATTATACGAATGCCCCGCCGACTTCGCAAGAAAATTTGCATTGCGAAATCAAATCTCACGATACGAGATACCGGCCGACGCGTTCACAAGAACAAATTCCTGTTGCAAATCAAAGGCATAAATACGTCAGACATGATTCAAAATCGCCCGCACCTAGAGCAAAACCCCTAAATCCGACAGGGAAATCGCCACCCGTCACTCCGCTCGCGAGGCACGGGCGTTGCACGTCGTGCAGCGCATCAGCCGACCGTTGCGCCACGGGCTACAATGCCGGATCGAATCCGAATCAGGCAACGCTGGAGTGCAAGCATGGAATGCAAAGTAAGCTGGATGGGTCAGGACGGCATGGCGTTTTCCGCCGAGACCGGCAGCGGCCATCTCGTCACGATGGACGGCGCGCCCGAAGGCGGCGGCCACAACCTCGCGCCGCGGCCGATGGAAATGGTGCTGCTCGGCACCGGCGGCTGCACGGCCTATGACGTCGTGCTGATCCTGAAGAAGAGCCGCCAGGAAGTGACCGGCTGCTCGGTCACGCTGAAGGCCGAGCGCGCGAGCGAGGATCCGAAGGTGTTCACGAAGGTGCATTTCCACTTCACGGTCACCGGCCGCAACCTGAACCCGGCCACGGTCGAGCGCGCGATCAACCTGTCGCACGACAAGTACTGCTCGGCGTCGATCATGATCGCGAAGACGGCCGAACTCACGCATTCGTTCGACATCGTCGCCGCCTGAGCACAGGGCGCGCGCATGAAAAAAGGGCCGGCGCCCCGTGGGGAGCGCCGGCCCTTTCGCATTCGAACGGCAAAGCAGGCCGATAAGCCGGATTCTGTGCACGCTGCGCACCGGAGCGCGCAACGCGTGGCAGTCATTCCTCTAGGCGCGCCATTGCTGACGCGCTCAAGCTTCCTACCCGCAGACGAGACGGGGGCCCCGTCCTGCATCCGAAGATGCGCGCCTGCCTACTTGGAATTGCTCCGGGTGGAGGTTACCGTGCCGGCGAACGTCGCCGTCGCCGCGGTGCGCTCTTACCGCACCGTTTCACCCTTACCTGATCCCGGCTTGCGCCGGGCCATCGGCGGTTTGCTTTCTGTTGCCCTGTTCCGCGTGTCGCCACGGATGGCCGTTAGCCATCACCCTGCCCTGTGGAGTCCGGACTTTCCTCGCCCCCGCGCGCCCGAAGGCGCCGAGGCCGCGACTGCCTGGCCTGCTTTGCGACGCGCATTCTAGCACTGCGCGCCGCCGTCGGCAGCGCGCGAGCGGCGGCCGCGGCGAAACACGGCCGGATCGTCGTAGAACGCGGGGTCGGCGTTCGCCGCGCACCAGCCCGGCACGCCGAGCACCGGCAGCGGCGCGAAATCGCGGGGCGTCAGCGCGCGCGTCGCGAGTTCGGCGGCGATTCGCGCGTCGACGTGCGCGATCCGTTGCGCGTCGGGCCATGAAAAATAGTCGGCGCTCACTTCGACGATCCATGCGTGCGCAGTGCAGGACTTGTAAGGCGCGACGAGCTGTTCGAGGAGCGCGTGGCCGACGAGTCGCGCCTCGCAGCGCGTGCCCCACGCATCGCGCGCGGCCACCAGCAGCCGCGCCCAGTCGAAGCCGCGCAGCGCATCGGCGAGCGCGCGCTCGGCGGTGACGAACAGCGCGCCATTCTCGTCGAACAGCGTGAGTGCATCGCGCAACGTGCCGCGTACGGGGCCGACGCCGCCCGCCGCGTCGATCGCGGCGGCCTGGCGGGCGTTCAGCGCGGCCTTGGTGCGCGGGTACGCGAACCAGACGAGCGCATTGAAGAAGTCGTGAAGATTGTGGCGGGTCGGCACGCCGCCGGTGCCCGCGATATGGGTCTCGTACGCGACGCCGGGCGGCAGCCCGGCCTGCGGCACGAAGCGCAGCGGCCTGCCGCGACCGGTGACGCGATCGCCGCCTCGCGACACGCCGGCCAACGCGCCGTTCAACGCATCGAGCAGCGCGGCCTCGCCCGCACGGGCGGCCGCCTGCCACACGCGGCCGGGCTCCGCGTACGGCGCGAGCCACGGCGCGGACCAGTCGATCCGCGCGAAATCCGCCGCCGGGCGCCCGGCCGCGGGGCCGGATCCGCGCGGCGGCGCGCCGCTCACACGAGCTTCCAGCCGATCGTCTCGCCGCCGCGCAGCGGCACGACCGGCGTGTCGCCCGCGAAGATCTCGCGCGGCAGTTCCCATGCCTCGCGGCGCAGCGTGACCGTCTCCGCGCTGCGCGGCAGCCCGTAGAAATCGGCGCCGAAGAAGCTCGCGAAGCCTTCCAGCTTGTCGAGCGCGCCGGCCGTGTCGAACGCTTCCGCGTACAGTTCGAGCGCGTGCAGCGCCGTGTAGCAGCCCGCGCAGCCGCACGCGGTTTCCTTCGCGCCGCGCGCGTGCGGCGCGCTGTCGGTGCCGAGGAAGAAGCGCGGGTTGCCCGACGTCGCGGCCTCGACCAGCGCCACGCGATGCGTCTCGCGCTTCAGCACCGGCAGGCAGTAGTAATGCGGGCGAATCCCGCCGACGAACAGCGCGTTGCGGTTGTACAGCAGGTGGTGCGCGGTGATCGTCGCGCCGAGCAGGCCGGGCGCCGCGTCGGCATCGCGCACGTAATCGGCCGCGTCCTTCGTCGTGATGTGCTCGAACACGACCTTCAGGCCCGGGAAATCGCGGCGCAGCGGCGTCATCACGCGATCGATGAACACCTTCTCGCGGTCGAACAGGTCGATCGACGCATCGGTCACCTCGCCGTGCACGAGCAGCGGCATGCCGGTTTCCTGCATCGCCTCGAGCGTCTTCGCGCATTTCGCGAGATCGGTGACGCCGTGGTCGGAATTCGTCGTGGCGCCTGCCGGGTACAGCTTCACGCCGTGCACGAAGCCGCTTTCGCGCGCGCGGCGGATTTCGTCGGGCGGCGTGTTGTCGGTCAGGTACAGCGTCATCAGCGGTTCGAACGTCATCCCGGCCGGCAGCGCGGCGAGGATGCGCTCGCGATAGGCCTGCGCCTGCGCGGTGGTCGTGACGGGCGGCTTCAGGTTCGGCATGACGATGGCGCGGCCGAACTGGCGGGCGGTGTGCGGCAGCACGGCGGCGAGCATGTCGCCGTCTCGCAGGTGCAGATGCCAGTCGTCGGGACGGGCGAGCGAAAGCGTCGCCGGGGAAGAAGCGTTCGAGGCAGTCATAGGAGGCGTCGTGAGGAACGGGCTTGCCATCGGCGGGGCCGGAACGCGCGTGCGCGGGCCGACTGACGGCAAACCGCAACACGGGGCCTTTGGCCAGCGGAATCCGCTTTTTACCGCTCAGGGCTCGGTGATATGCTAGAAGCCGCATTGTACCGGGGTTCGCCCGGTTCGTTACCCCCGCTTCAGCCTGCCGCCCCACGTAAAATGTGCCAACTCCTTGGAATGAACTGCGCCGCGCCGACGGACGTCACATTCTCCTTCACAGGTTTCGCGGCCCGGGGCGGGCTCACCGATCACCATGCCGACGGCTGGGGCATCGCGTTCTTCGAGGACAAGGCCTGTCGCCTCTTCATCGATCACCAGGCATCGGCCACGTCGCCGATCGCCGAAATGGTGAAACGCTACCCGATCAAATCCAAGAACACGATCGCGCACATCCGCAAGGCGACGCAAGGGCACATCCTGCTCGAGAACAGCCATCCGTTCATGCGCGAGCTGTGGGGCCGGCACTGGATCTTCGCGCATAACGGCGACCTGCAGGACTACGCGCCGGACATGGACGGCAGCGTCTACCATCCGGTCGGCACGACCGACAGCGAACAGGCGTTCTGCGTGCTGATGCAGGGGTTGCGCGAGGCCTTTCCCGGCGCGCAGCCGCCGCTGCCCGAGCTGTTCGAGCGGGTCGGCGAACTGACGCGCGGCATCACCGATCACGGCGTGTTCAACTTCCTGATGTCGAACGGCCAGGCGCTCTTCGCGCACTGCTCGACGCGGCTGCACTACCTCGTGCGGCGCTGGCCGTTCTCGACCGCGCATCTCGTCGACGAAGACCTGTCGATCGATTTCGCGAAATACACGACGCCCGAGGATCGCGTCGCGGTGATCGCGACGCAGCCGCTCACCGACAACGAGGTCTGGACCGCGTTCGAGCCGGGCGAGCTGATCATGTTCCAGTGCGGCGACGTCGCCGCGCGGATGCGGATTCCGGTGCCCGAGCGCGTGCTCGAGAAGCTGCGCAACCCGTCGCTCGACGCGTCGGCATCGGCGCCGCGCACGGCGGTTCGCGAAGCGCTCGCCACCGCGGCCGACGGCGACGCCGACGACGCGATCGATTTCTGAAACCCGGCGCGGTACCGGCCGCGCCTGCTTTCTGCTCATTTCCTGCCTGCTGCGCGGACTTCATGCCGCGCAACCGGCCACGCCCGCCATCGGCGCAAATCGCCCGCTCCAGCCAATACGGTTTCACTTCGGCCGCCGACCGGCGCCAATCGCCCGATGCCGCACGACATTCGCTTGATTTTATTAATTGACGAGCGAAAATAAAATAGCAGAAGGAATCAAATAAATAACCATCAATTAAAAACAGGATCCCGGACCGGCATTTTAACGTATCGTCCCGGCGGGAACCGTGCGCTATCCCACCTACTCCGGCAACCGCTCCGGATTTTCACGCACCGGCCCAACCGCCGCCCCCACCACGGCTTTCGGTTCGATTAACCACACAAATCAAAAATACCACGCATTACGGTTCGCATCATTACAGTTTCCGGCTTATCGATAATCGACGGCCACTCGAATCAGTAGACTCCGCCCATCCTCGGTGTCAACGAAACACGATTGGCGCGACACGCAGCCATAGCCGCCGCACGCCCCCTTCGAATCATTTCTCCACCGCGGAATGCGAATTCGCCGAATGGCGGCGAATGCCACGTCAAAAAGAAGAAAGAGGGGTATGTCGTGAATCACTCATTTCGATCGATATGGAGCGAAGCCGCCGGCTGCTGGGTCGCGGTGGCGGAAACGACTCGCGCGCGCGGCAAGCGCTCGGGCGGCGAATCGGGCACGGGCCGTCGCGCGGCGGCACTCGGCGCGTTGCTGACCGCGCTGTCGGTCGGCGCCGCGCATGCATCGACGTGCGGCGGCGGTACGGCCATCGCGAACGGCGGCGCCTGCGCGCTCGACAGTTTCAGCCCGACCGTCAACGACAACCTGGCCGGCTCCGCCACCGTGTCCGGCGGCGATACCGTCGGCGTGTCGGGCGCATGGAGCGCCGCCGCGGGCGACCCGGGCTACGCGCTCACGCCGATCGGGAGCACGACCCTCGTGTCGGGCAACCCGAACCAGCCGCTGCTGTCGCTCGGCGGCAAGACGCACAGCGTCAGCACACCCGACTCGATCACCCGCACCCACACGTCGGTCGCGACCTACGATTCGTCCGCGTTCTCCCCGTCGACGGCCGGCGCGACCGAGGTGCCCGTCTACCACGACGTGAACGGCGATCAGTATGTGAACACGCGCATCGGCACCGTCGCCGCCACCGGCGGTACGCTCAACGTGTCGATCGGCAATGCGGCGAATGCCCCCGATGCGCCGGGCAACGCGATCTCGATGGCCGCGAAGGCGACCGACCTTACCGTCGCGGACGGCACGGGTGCCGCGGCAAGCACCGTGAACTGGAATTCGCGCAACCAGATCCGGTTCACCACCGGCGACTACCTGGCGGACGGCGGCGCGGTCGGCACCCGCCAGCTCGACGTGCCGGCCTACGCGGGCACCTTCACCGCATTCGACGGCAGCACGTGGCGGGTGACCGACGCCGCGTCGCTCGCCGCGTACAACGATTTTCTCGTGCGCTCGGTGCAAAGCGGCGCGCTCGGCTCGCAGGCCGCCTACGACAGCGCGTTCGGCCAGGCCGTCACGTTCTCGCAGCAAGCCTTCCAGTATCGAAACGACGTGTCCGCGGGCGACAAGAACACGCTGCCGATCGATTTCCTGTCGGTGATGCACGGCACGGGCGCGAACGCGACGCTGCAGATCGGCAAGGACGGCCAGATCGACTTTCGCGGCACCAACACGATCGTGTCGAGCTCGGCCGTCCTCGCGGAAAACGGCGCGCACTTCATCAACGACGGCCGCCTGTCGGGCGACTTCACGCTGGTGCGCCTGCTGAGCGGCGCAAGCGGCGTCAACAACGGCGTGATCTCGTCCGGGTACGCGTCCGGCGACGACTTCGACACGAGCGGCAGCGCGCCGCCGAACAACTTCAACTACAACGCGTACACCGAAGGCGCCGGCGTGTTCGCGAACGGCGCGGGCACGTCGTTCGTCAACAACGGCGTGATGAACGTCGGCGCGTGGACGCTGGACGGCAACCGGCCCGACCTGCAGAACTACGCGGTCGCCGTGACGGACGGCGCAACGGCGTCGAACGCCGGCACGATCAATGTCGGCGTCAACGCGACGACGCTCGACAGCCAGGTGATCGGCGGCCTCGTCGCCGGCGGCCGCTTCACGAACGAAGCCGGCGGCACGATCTATCTCGGCCGCGCCGCGCAGTACGCGCCCGGCCAGACGGCAAACGACGTCGCGCTCGCCGCGCACGCGTACGGCATCCTGCTCGGCGCGTCGGGCACCGCGAGCAATCTCGGCACGATCGTGATCGGCACACAGACGCAGAACGGCGCCGCGCTGGCGAGCATCGGCTCGAGCTCCGGCACGCTGACCAACGCGGGCGCGATCGTCGTCAACGGCGCCGCGCCCGGCACGCCGCTCGCCAACGTCGGCATGCTCGCCGTCGACACCGCCGCGACCGTGACCAACACGGGCACGATCACGCTGAATGGCGTGAACGGCATCGGCATCATGGTCGTCGGGACCGGCGCGAACGCGACGGCCGCGACGTCGACCGGCACGATCGACGTCGCCGGCGGCCTCGATCCCGCGTCGGGCACGCGCAACTACGGCGTCTGGGCCGAAGGGCCGCGCGCGAAGGCCACGCTCGACGGAGCGCTGAACCTGACGGGCACCGGCGCGATCGGCGTGCATGCGCGTTCGGGCGCGACGATCGACGTCGGTGCGAACGCCGTGCCGGCCTTCATGTCCGGCACGAACCAGATCGGCTTCTATGCATACGGTGCAGGCTCGAAAATCAACGTCGCCGCGCAGCATCTGGGCGTCGACACCGACGATTCGACGCTGTTCCGCGTCGCGGGCGGCGCGGCCTACACGGGCGCGTCGGCGGCCGGCGCGCTGACGACCGACGTCAACGGCCAGCGGGCGCGCGGCGTACTCGCGACCGACGCCGGCACCACGCTGTCGACCGGCAACGCGGTCTACCACGTCAACGGCGCGAACGGCATCGCGATCGCGGTCGAAGGCGGCGCGAAGGGCACGATCGACGCCGGCGCGACGATCGACCTGAACGCGGCCGGCGCGACCGCGGGCGTGGTGGACGGGCAGGCGCACGACCTCGCCGGCGCGAATGCCGGCGCGCCGGTCGCGACGACGCTCACCAACCACGCCGCCGTCACGGCGTCGACCGCCGGCGTGACCGGTTTCATCGCGCGGAACCTCGGCACGCTCGAGAATCGCAGCACGATATTGCTGACCGGCGCCGGCTCGACGGGCGTCGTGGCCGGCACGCTCGGCACGGTGAACAACGCGTCGACGATCCGCGTCGCCAACGGCACCGGCGCGCTCGTGCAAGGCGCGTCGGCCACGCTCGCCAACGCAGGCTCGATCGAGGCCGACGACGGCGTCGCGGGCGTGCGCCTGACGGGGGCCGGCGCATCGGTCGCGCTGTCGGGCGCCGGCACCGTCGTCGCGAACGGCAGCGCCGACGGCGTGCTGATCGACTCGACCGTCACGGGCGGCGGCATCGCGGCCGGCGCGACGTCGATCGCGGTCGGCGGATCGGGCAGCGCGATCCGCAACCTCGGTGCGAATGCGACGATCGCGCTGTCCGGCACGCAGATCGCGACGACCGGCAACGGCGCCGCCGGCCTCACGTCGACCGGCGCGGGCGCGCGCATCGCGACCGATGCGGCCACGGTCGTCCGCACGACGGGCGCCGATGCGCGCGCCCTGTTCGTGTCGGGCGCCGATTCCACGCTCGCGGCCAACGGGACGACCGTCGCGACGACCGGCGCGAACGCCCATGCGATCGTCATGGACGGCGGCGCGACGACCCTGCTGTCGGGTGCGAAAGTCACCGCGTCGGGCAATGCGGCCGACGCCATCGTCGCGCAAGACGGCGGGCGCATCGCCGATACGGGTTCGTCGCTCGCCAGCGCGGCCGGCAACGGCGCAACGGCGAACAGCGGCGGCGTGCTCGCATTGACCGGCACGGCGCTCACGGGCGCGACGGCCGGCGTGCTGACGTCGGACACGCTCGCGAACGGCGCGACCAGCTCGGTGCTCGTCGACGGCGGCAGCGTGACGTCCGTCACCGGGCCGGCCTTCGCCGCGCGCGGCGGCACGGCCGACATCGCGGTGCGCAACGGCACGGTCGTGACGGCCGGCAACGGCACGCTGCTGAACCTCGCGAACGGCAGCAACGTGACGTTCGACGCATCGGCGGTGAACCTCGCGGGCGACATCGTTTCCGACGCGTCGAGCACCGGCAACGTGTTCCTCGCGAACGGCACGACGCTGACCGGGAAAATCGACCCGGTCGCGCTGACCGTCGACGGCACCAGCACGTGGCGCATGACGGGCAGTTCGGTCCTGAGCCGCCTGAACAACGCGGGCCTCGTCGCATTCGCCGCGCCGACCGGCTCGCCGACGCTGACCGGCAGCTACAAGACGCTGACGACGGGCGGCTACGTCGGCAACGGCGGCACGATCGCGCTGAACACGTATCTCGGCGCCGACGCGTCGCCGACCGACCGTCTGATCGTGAACGGCGGCACGGCGAGCGGCACGACCGGCCTGAAGATCGCCAACACGGCCGGCACCGGCGCGCAGACGACCGGCGACGGGATTCCCGTGGTCGTCACGGCCAACGGCGGCACGACCGCCGCGTCCGCGTTCCATCTCGCCGGCCCGGTACAGGCCGGCGCGTACGAATACCGGCTCTATCGCGGCGGGCAAGGCGATGCGAACGGCTGGTACCTGCGTTCGCAGCTCGACCCGACCGACCCCGGCGGCCCGATCCACCCGTCCGGCGGCGGCGACGGCGGCACCAACGGAAACGGGAATGGCAACGGCGGCGCGCTCGCGTATCGTCCGGGCGTCTCCGGCTACGCGATGACACCGCTGCTGAACGCCGACTACGGCTTTTCGACGCTCGGCAGGCTGCACGAGCGCGTCGGCGACATCTACAACGTCGAGAAGCAGGCGCCGGGCAATCGCGACGGCGTGTGGGGGCGCATCGGCGGCCAAAGCCTCGATGCGAACGCGGGCCGTTTCTCCGCCGACGAGCGCACGTTCTTCGCGCAGTTCGGCAAGGACTGGACCCTCGACCAGGCGCCGGACGGCGCCGGCAGCACGCATGCGGGCGTGACGGCCAGCATCGGCGTGTCGAACGCGAGCTTCAGCGACATGGCGCGCGCCGGCTCGCCCACCCTGTCGACGTCGACGGGCTCGGTCGAGATGCACGCGCAGAGCGTCGGCGGCTACTGGACGCGCTACCTGTCCGACGGCACCTACTTCGACAGCGTCGGCCAGGTCACGCACTACGGCAACCGCTATCGCGACAGCTACGGCAACGAAGCGTCGCAGAACGGCTTCGGCGTCGCGCTGTCGCAGGAAGTCGGCAAACCGTTCGCGATCGGTACGCTGCCGGTCGCGGTCGAGCCGCAGGCGCAGCTCATGGTTCAGTACCTGAAGCTGAACGGGTTCAACGACAACGTGTCGGCCGTATCGGGCACGACGTCGAATGCGCTGCGCGGCCGCGTCGGCGTGCGCATCTTCCGGCCGAACCTCCCGTCGGACGCGGGCGGCGGCGCCGCGACGCCGTACTTCACGGCCGACGTGCTGCACGACTTCCTGTCGCCGGGGCAAACCGTGGTCGGCGGCACGCCGTTCGCGACGCATCTCGGGCGCACCTGGTACGAGCTCGGCGTCGGCGTGACCGCCGGCTTCGGCAAGTCGGGCGAGCTGTACGCGAATGCGAAGATCGCGCGCAACATCGGCGGCGATTACCGGCGCGGCATCGTCGGGCAGGTCGGCTACCGGTACAGCTGGTAACGCCCGGCGGCGGACGAAAAAAAACCGCCCGGCTACGTGCTGGGCGGTTTTCGCATGGGTGCGCGCGAAAACGCGCGAACGCTCAGTGCAGGATCTTCGCGAGGAAGTCCTTCGCGCGTTCCGATTTCGGATTCGAGAAGAAATCGTCCTTGCGGTCGTCCTCGACGATCGCGCCCTTGTCCATGAAGATCACGCGATGCGCGACCTTCTTCGCGAAGCCCATCTCGTGCGTGACGACCATCATCGTCATGCCTTCCTGCGCGAGTTCGACCATCACGTCGAGCACTTCGTTGATCATCTCGGGATCGAGCGCGGACGTCGGCTCGTCGAACAGCATCGCGATCGGGTCCATCGACAGCGCGCGCGCGATCGCGACACGCTGCTGCTGGCCGCCCGACAACTGGCCCGGAAACTTGTGCGCATGCGCCTTCAGGCCGACGCGATCGAGCAGCTTCATGCCCTTCTCCGCCGCTTCGTCCTTGCCGCGGCCGAGCACCTTGATCTGCGCGAGCGTCAGGTTCTCGGTGATCGACAGATGCGGGAACAGCTCGAAATGCTGGAACACCATCCCCACCTTCGAGCGCAGCTTCGACAGGTTCGTCTTCTTGTCGCCGACCGACTGGCCGTTCACGAGGATCTCGCCCTGCTGGAACGGCTCGAGGCCGTTCACGGTCTTGATCAGCGTCGACTTGCCGGAGCCCGACGGGCCGCACACGACGACCACTTCGCCTTTCTTGACCTCGGTCGTGCATTCGGTAAGGACCTGAAACTGGCCGTACCACTTCGAAACGTTCTTGATGGAAATCATCTTGTGACCTTTTTCTGGAGACCCTTGACGAGAGCAGACGCCAACGAGCAAATCACGAAATAGCATGCGCCGGCGAACAGGACCATCTCGACGGTCGTGCCGTCGCGATCGCCGATGTTGGCGGCCGTGCGGAAGAAGTCCGCGAGACTGATCACGTACACGAGCGACGTATCCTGGAACAGGACGATCGCCTGCGTGAGCAGCAGCGGCACCATCGCGCGGAACGCCTGCGGCAGGATCACGAGGCGCATCGCCTGCGCGTAGTTCATGCCGAGCGCGAACGCGGCATTCACCTGCCCGCGCGGCACCGCCTGGATGCCGGCGCGGATGATCTCGGAATAATACGCGGCTTCGAACAACGAGAACGCGACCATCGCCGACGCGAGGCGGATGTCGATCGTCGGCGACAGCCCGAGCACGCCCTGCAGCACCTGCGGCACGATCAGGAAGAACCACAGCAGCACCATCACGAGCGGGATCGAGCGGAACACCGTCACGTACGCTTTCGCGAACCATGCGAGCGGCTTCACGCCGGACAGCCGCAGCAGCGCCAGCAGCGTGCCCCAGACGATCCCGACCACGATCGCGATCAGCGTGATCTTGAACGTGACGATCGCGCCCGACCACAGCGTCGGCAGCGCGCCGGGAATACTACTCCAGTCGAACTGATGCATCACTTGCCTCCGATATAGCCGGGCAGCCGCGTACGGCCTTCGATCCAGCGCATGAACGCCATCACGACGAGGTTGATCAGCACGTACGCGAGCGTGACCGCGATGAACGACTCGTAGGTCTGCGCGGTGTAGTCGACGAGCTGGCGCGCCTGCGCGGACAGATCGAGCAGGCCGATCGTCGACGCGACGGCGGAGTTCTTGAAGATGTTCAGGAATTCCGACGTGAGCGGCGGCACGATGATCCGGTACGCCACGGGCAGCAGCACGTAGCGATACGTCTGCCATTGCGTGAAGCCCATCGCGAGGCCGGCCGCGCGCTGGCCCTTCGGCAGCGCGTTGATGCCCGAGCGCACCTGTTCGCATACGCGGGCACCCGTAAACAGGCCGAGACAGACGATCGACGCGGTAAAGAACTGCGTGCCGGGCGGCAACTGCTTGATCCACGTGCCGATCGACGCGGGCAGCAACTCGGGTATCACGAGATACCAGACGAAGAACTGCACGATCAGCGGGATGTTCCGGAAGATCGACACGTACACGGTGCCGATCGCGGCGAGCCATTTGTTCGGCACGGTGCGCAGCACGCCGAACAGCGATCCGACGATCAGCGCGATGACCCAGGCGACGAGCGACACCTCGATCGTCACCCAGAAGCCGGACAGCAGCCAGCCGAAATAGGTCGTCGGCTCGCCGGTCGACACGGGGCTCAGAAAGATGCCCCAGTTCCAGTGGTAAGACATGGGCAAGACTCCAGCAAAAAGAAACGGAAGAAGCATGGCCTCTTCCGTTTCAGTAGCGTCATTTCTGCGTCAACGGCCGCTTGGTCAGTCGAGCGCCTTGTCGTTCGGGTTCGCGTACAGCTTCTTCATCGAATCGGACAGCGGGAAGTTCAGGTTCAGCCCCTTCGGCGGGATCGGGTTCTCGAACCACTTCGCGTAGATCTTCGCGGCTTCGCCCGACTTCTCGACTTGCGAGATCGCGTCGTCGACGACCTTCTTGAAGTCGGCGTCGCCCTTGCGCATCATGCAGCCGTAAGCCTCTTCCGATTGCGGCGTGCCGACGATCACCCACTCGCCCGGCTGCTTCGCCTTCGCGCGCTCGCCCGCGAGCAGCGCGTCATCCATCATGAACGCGACCGCGCGGCCCGATTCCAGCGTGTTGAAAGAATCGCCGTGATCCTTCGCGCTGATGATGTTCATGCCGAGCTGCTTGTCGTTGTTCATCTTGCGCAGCAGGCGCTCCGACGTCGTGCCGGCCGTCGTCACGACCGTCTTGCCCTTCAGGTCGGCGAAATCCTTGACGCCCGAATCCTTCTTCGTCATCAGGCGCGTGCCGATCACGAAGATCGTGTCGGAGAATGCAGCCTGCTGCTGGCGCTCGAGGTTGTTGGTCGTCGAGCCGCACTCGATGTCGACCGTGCCGTTCTGCACGAGCGGAATGCGGTTCTGCGACGTGACGGGGATGTTCTTCACCTGCAGGTTCGGCAGGTTCAGCTTCTTCTTCACCGCGTCCACGATCTTCATCTGGAATTCGCGCGAATAGCCGACCACCTGCTGGTTCTGATCGTAATAGGAGAACGGAATCGACGATTCGCGGTGGCCCAGCGCGATCACGCCGGTGTCCTTGATCTTCTTCAGCGTGCCCGTCTCCTGAGCATGCGCGCCGCTTGCGAACGCGCAAAGCGCCGCGACCATCAGGACTGCCTTGTGGTATTTCATTTTGGTCATCTCCTTGGCTAAAACCCGCGCCAGTGTATCAAAGTAATATTTTTGAAAGTACTGGTTGTTAACCGCACTACGAATCGCCCTGCGAGAAGCCGTCCTCCCGGCTTCGGGCGCCCCGAATGCGCGCGCGGGCGATGCCGGATTCGGCATCGCCCGCGAGGGTTCATTTCCGCAATCGGGTGGATTGCATCATGAATCGATCATGGTCGTTGATCAGGGACGCCCGGTTAGGGACGCCCGGTTAGGGACACCCGGTCAGGGACGCCCGATCAGGGACGCCCGGTCAGGGGTAGAGGCCGCGCATTTCGCGCGCCATCAGGATGCGCTTGCACGCGACGATGAACGCCGCCGTACGCACCGTCACCTTGTGCTCTTCCGCGACCGCCCACACGCCGGCGAACGCTTCGCGCATCACGCGCTCGAGGCGATGGTTGATCTCGTCTTCCGTCCAGAAGAAGCTCGAGAAATCCTGGACCCACTCGAAGTACGACACCGTCACGCCGCCCGCGTTCGCGATCACGTCGGGGATCACGAGCACGCCGTTCGCGCTCAGGATGTCGTCGGCCGCCGTCGTCGTCGGGCCGTTCGCGCCTTCGACGATGATCTTCGTGCGGATCTTCGCCGCGTTCTTCTCGGTGATCTGGTTCTCCAGCGCCGCCGGGATCAGGATGTCGGTCTCGACCGTCCAGAACTCGTCGTTCGGCATCGGCTCCGCGCCTTCGAAGCCCGCGACGCCGCCCGTGCGGGCGACGTGGTCGAGCAGCTTGTTCGAATCGAGGCCGGCCGGCTGGTAGATCGTGCCCGTGTGATCCTGCACCGCGATCACCTTCGCGCCCGCTTCCTGGAACAGCTTCGCCGCGATGCCGCCGACGTTGCCGAAGCCCTGCACCGCGATGCGCGCGCCTTCGATCTCGAGGCCCTTCTTCTTCGCCGCTTCCGAGCCGACGACGAACACGCCGCGGCCCGTCGCTTCCTTGCGGCCGAGCGAACCGCCGAGCGCGATCGGCTTGCCGGTCACGACGCCGGTCGACGTCTGGCCCTGGTTCATCGAGTACGTGTCCATCATCCACGCCATCACCTGTTCGTTGGTGTTGACGTCCGGCGCCGGAATGTCGGTGTTCGGGCCGATGATGATGCCGATTTCGCTGGTGTAGCGGCGCGTCACGCGCTCGAGCTCACCGCGCGACAGCTTGCGCGGGTCGACGCGGATACCGCCCTTCGCGCCGCCGTACGGCACGTTCACAGCCGCGTTCTTCACCGACATCCATGCCGACAGCGCCATCACTTCCGACAGCGTCACGTCCTGGTGGTAGCGCACGCCGCCCTTGCCCGGGCCGCGCGACACGTTGTGCTGCACGCGATAGCCCTCGAAGTGCGCGACGGTGCCGTTGTCGAGCTCGATGGGGCAGTCGACGACCAGGATGCGCTTCGGACGCTTCAGCGTTTCGAGCCAGCGCGACAGCGAACCGAGGTACGGCGCGACGCGATCGACCTGCTGAAGGTAGTTGCCCCACGGGCCGAGATCGTCGGCGTGCAGGTAGGACGGGATGGACTGCTGTTGCGAAGACATGGAAGCTCCAACGTTCAACGGATTGCGCCCATTGTCGAAAAAGCCGTTTTTTTTATCCAATGCCGTTTGTTTATTCGATTATGCGTTTCTTGCATGATCGCGATTTTCCGCAAATCCGCGGTCGATCTGCGCAAGAACGCCGGCGATCGGCCGTGCATCGCGTTCGGGGAAAACCGGATCGGGCAGGCACGGGCGGGGCTGCGGACGGCCGTCCGACAGGCGCCGCAAGGCCGCCGTCAGCCGGGCCGCCGGGCCGCCGGGCCGCCGGCCGGATTAACCGTCGGCGGTTAACCGTCGGTCAACCGGCGGTGTCGCCGGCAGTCTCGCGCAGTTCGTCGCGCACGACGTCCCACAGCGCGCGCACGAGCTTCTGCCGCGGATCGTCGCCCTGCAGCGCGAGCTTGTCGCAGTACAGCCGGATCTCCATCGTCAGCGTGAACGGATGCGCGCCGCCGCGCGCCGACCGGTCGAGGCGGATCAGCCGGCCGCCCGCGACCGCATCGTCGGCCGCGCTGTGCGGCAGGAACGCGACGCCGTGGCCGGCGAGCGCCATCGCCTTCAGCCCTTCGGCCATGTCGGTTTCGTACACGCGATCGAGAAACAGCCGGGTGGGCGCGTTCGCGATGATGACTTCGGTCATCCGGCCGAGATACGCGTTCGGCGTATACGACAGGTACGGCACGCGCGCGTCGGCCGCGCCCGGCAGCGTATGGCGCGGCCGGCCCGCGCGGCCGGGCGCGGAAAACGGGCTGATCGGCTCACTGCCGAGGACCAGCATGTCGTAGCGGGCCGGGTCGAGCGCGACCGGGTGACTCGGGTGGTGGTAGCCCATCACGAGGTCGCAGCCGCCCTCGACGAGCGACAGCACCGCGTCGTGCACGTTCAGCGCGCGCAGCCGCGTGTGGACCTGGCCCATCTTCGCCTCGATCCGCTCGAGCCAGCGCGGGAAATACGTGAGCGACAGCGTGTGCGGCACCGCGAACTCGATCGTCGGGACCGGCGCGCCGACGTGGCCGCGCAGCAGCGTCCTTGCCTCGTGCGCCTGCGACAGCATCGTCAGCGCCTGCTCGTAGAAGATCTGCCCGGCCTGCGTGAGCCGCGTCGGATACACCGAACGATCGATCAGCTCGGTCGCGAGCCACGCCTCGAGCGCCTGGATGCGCCGCGAAAACGCCGGCTGCGACACGTGCCGCAGCTCGGCGGACCGGCTAAAGCTGCGCGTTTCCGCGAGCGAGACGAAGTCTTCGAGCCATTTCAGTTCCATGCAGGCGGGCGCGGCGGGCGGCGGTCGGGAAGAAGCCTGCATTCTACCGGCGGGCGGGCCCGGCCGGCGGCTTGGCGCGCGGCCCGGCGCGCCTGGGCAGGCGCGCGCCGGCACGCCATTCGCGCGCCGCCGAGCATCGCTCGACCGTGGCGCCCGCGGCCGGACCGATTCGGTCGGGAGCGACGCGCGCCGATGGTAAAATGCCGGATTCTCCTCCCCTCGTTCGCCCCGGCCCCAAAAGGCCCTGCCCGATCATGTCCGACACTCGTCCCGATACGCTTTTCGCCCTCACCGCGCTCTCGCCCATCGACGGCCGCTACGCCAGCAAGACCGAAGCGCTGCGCGACTGGCTCTCCGAAGCCGCCTTCATGCGCCACCGCGTCACCGTCGAGGTGCACTGGCTGATCGCGCTGTCGCGCGCCGGCTTCGCGGAAGTCCCGCGCTTCTCGGAAGCCTCCGAGCAATTCCTGCTGCAGCTCGCCGAGCGCTTCACCGCGCACGACGCCGCGCGCATCAAGGAAATCGAGCGCGTGACGAACCACGACGTGAAGGCCGTCGAATACTGGCTGAAGGAATCGGTGAAGGGCCAGGCCGAACTCGAGAAGGCGAGCGAGTTCATCCACTTCGCGTGCACGTCCGAGGACATCAACAACACGTCGCACGGGATGATGCTCGCCGGCGCGCGCGAACACGTGATCCTGCCGGCGCTGCGCACGGTCCACCAGCGCCTCGTCGCGCTCGCGCACGCGCACGCCGAGCAGCCGATGCTGTCGCGCACGCACGGCCAGCCGGCCAGCCCGACGACGCTCGGCAAGGAGCTCGCGAACGTCGCCGCGCGCCTCGCCCGCGCGATCGCGCGCATCGAGAAGGTCGAGATCCTCGGCAAGATGAACGGCGCGGTCGGCAACTTCAACGCGCACCTGTCCGCATATCCGGAATTCGACTGGGAAGCGTTCTCGCGCGACGTGATCGAAAACCGCCTGAAGCTCACGTTCAACCCGTACACGATCCAGATCGAGCCGCACGACTACATGGCCGAGCTGTTCGACGCGGTCGCCCGCGCGAACACGATCCTGCTCGACCTCGACCGCGACGTGTGGGGCTACATCTCGGTCGGCTACTTCAAGCAGAAGACGAAGGCCGGCGAAATCGGCTCGTCGACGATGCCGCACAAGGTCAACCCGATCGACTTCGAGAACTCGGAAGGCAACCTCGGCCTCGCGAACGCGACGCTGCGCCACCTCGCCGACAAGCTGCCGGTGTCGCGCTGGCAGCGCGACCTGACCGACTCGACGGTGCTGCGCAACATGGGCGTCGCGCTCGGCTACTCGCTGCTCGCGTACGACTCGCTGATCCGCGGCCTCGACAAGCTCGAAGTGAACCCGCAGCGCCTGAACGAAGATCTCGACAACTGCTGGGAAGTGCTTGCCGAGCCGGTGCAGACGGTGATGCGCCGCTACGGCATCGAGAACCCGTACGAGCAACTGAAGGAACTGACGCGCGGCAAGGGCATCACGCGCGAAGCGCTGCAGGAATTCGTCGGCACGCTCGCGATCCCGCAGGATGCGAAGGATCGCCTGCTGGCGATGACGCCGGCGTCGTACATCGGCACGGCCGTCGAACTCGCGAAGCGGATCGCGTAAGCGCCGCGTCGCCGGACGAAAAAAAGCTCGATGCGAAGCGATTCGCATCGGGCTTTTTGTTGCCTGCCGCAGTCGGTCAGAACGAAATCATCCGCCCCGGGTTCAGCGCGCTCATCACGCTCATCGCCGCCTTCGCGGCCGGGATCGCGATCGGCGACAGCTGCCGGCCGAGCGGAATTGCGCGATGGTCGATGCCCGTGAGCATCGAGAAATCGTCGTTGCGGCCCACGAAATCGTCGCAGATCGCCTTGCCGATCCGCACCGTCTGCGCGACGCCGTGGCCGCTCCAGCCCTGCACCATGTACATCGGCACGCGGCCGTCGGTCTTGCGGCTGTCGGTGGCGCCGTTCAGCGTGAAGTCGCTGACGCCGCTCCAGCAGTAGTCGAGCGCGAAGCGGCCGTCGTGCTGCGGAAACACCGTGTTCAGCCGCGTCAGCAAGTACGCGTTCACGTCCGACTGCGCCCAGCAGCTGCCGGTGCCCTGCCCGCCGAACAGCAGGCGATTGCCGCGCACCGGCCGGTAGTAGTCGATCTGGAACTGCGTGTCGTACACCGGCATGCCGGCCGGCATCAGCGTCGCGACGTCGACGTCGAGCGGCGCCGTCACGCTCACGTACGTGAAGAACGGCACCGTGGTCGCCGCGCCGTCGTCGAGCAGCCGGAACGTCGTGTTGTGCAGCGCGAGCACGACGCCGCGGCGCGCGGTGATCGTGCCGCCCGGCGTCGTCGCGACGACGCCCGCGGGCGTCTCGTCGAGCTCCAGCACCTCGGTGCCCTCGAACAGCGCGCCGCCGTTCAGCCGGAAGCCGTGCACGAGGCCGCGCACGAGCGCGAGCGGATGGATCTGCCCGCCGATCGCGTCGATCGCCGCGCCGTGATACAGCCCCGAGCGCACGTATTCGTCGTGCAGCTGATGGCGGCCGACGAGCGTCACGCCCGCATCGCCCAGATGGCGGCGCGCATCGGCGCCGTCGAGCAGCGCGCTCATGTGGCCGGGGTGAACCGCTGCCGTGACGTGGCCGCGCTTGCGGTCGAGATCGAGCGCGTAACGCGCGCCGATCCCGTCGATCAGGTCCATCGACTCGGCCGATGCGAAGCGCCACAGCCGCTTCGCATCGTCGTGCGACAGGTTCTCGATCATGTCGGCCGCTTCCCAGCGCGCGAGGCCGGGCGTCAATTGGCCGCCGTTGCGGCCCGACGCGGCCGAGCCGACGTGATGCTTGTCGACGAGGATCGTGTCGACGCCCGCTTCCGCGAGATGCAGCGCGGCCGATGCGCCGAGCAGCCCCGCGCCGATCACGAGCACGTCGCAGACGGCGTCTTGCGCGAGCGGCGCGCTGTTTTCATGGCGCGACAGCGACGCCTCGTACCAGTTCGCCGGGCGCTCACCGTCGTAGCGGGCCGGATCGCACCAGTTCCAGTTGTCTTTCTCGATATTCAGTTGCGTTTGCTCGAAACGCGATTCGCCCTGGATCAGGGGCTTGTGATTGGAAGTCATGATTGCACTTGCATGGTCTTGGCCGCCTGTCGAAGCGCCCCGTTGCTTCGGGGCTTCGCGGGTGGGGCAGCCGGTTCCACTTGGGTGTCAACGAGATAAGGGCGCGATGGCCCGTGTTGACGGCAGACACGCTCGCGTCTGCCTGAATCCCGGACTGTGCGAAAGCACGTATTGAAAGGTGCCGGGACACCCAATTTCTACACCGCAGAAATAATTCTACAGTGTAGAATAAGCTTTCGTCAAGTTTACAGCCGGCGCGATGCCGCGCCTGCCAGCCGCCTCGATGAAAGACACACCCACCCAGGGGCCGCGCGGCCTCGACAAGGACGCGATCGTCGCGGCCGCGCTCGCGCTGCTCGAAGACGTCGGCGAAGCCGCGTTCAGCGTGCGCAAGCTCGCGCAATCGGTCGGCTGCGACCCGATGAGCGTGCTGTATCACTTCAAGTCGAAGGACGGCCTGAGCCGCGCGATCGCGAATGCGCTGTCGCGCTCGCTCGTGCCGGTCGATCCGTCGCAGCCGTGGCGCGAACGGCTGCGCGACCTCGCGCGCCAGTACCGCGCGCTCGCGCTGCGCTACCCGGCCGCCTTCGCGTTGCTGCAGCGGCACATGAGCACGGGGCCGGCCGATCTCGCGCACATCGAGGCCGTGCATCGCGCGCTGACCGACGCCGGCATCCCGCGCGCGGCGCTGCCGTCGGTATGCGTCGGCTGGTACGCGGCCGTGATCGGCCTCGCCGCCGCCGAAGCGGGCGGCCTCACCCGCGCCGCGAACGACGTCGAGCTCGCGGAAATGCACGCGCTGTCCGACACCGCGCATCCGCTCGTCAAGTCGGCCGCCCCGCTCTATGCGCAGCTCGATCCGGCCGTCGTGCACGACACGATGCTCGACGTGCTGCTCGACGGCATCGCGCAACGCGCGCACTCGGCCTGACATCGGCATACGCGCCGCCAACGAAAAAGGCGCCAGAAGAAGGCGCCTTTCCATGACGATGGCCGCGAACCGCGCTCAGTGCTGATGCGCGAGGCCGATCTTCAGCATGACCTGATCGACGATCTGTTCGGGCGTCAGCTCGATGCTGACCTCGATCGCTTCATCCGGGCCCGGCTCCTCGAGTGTATCGAGCTGGCTCTTCAGCAGCGACGGATCGAAGAAATGGCCGGTGCGGCTCTTCAGGCGCTCTTGCAACACCTCGAACGAACCCTTCAGATACACGAACCGCACGTCGGTGTCGGTGCCGCGCAGCACGTCGCGGTACGACCGTTTCAGCGACGAGCACGTGAACACGGCCGTCTCGCCGGCGCGCTGCTTTTCCTCGATGGCCGCGCGAATCGTGCGCAGCCACGGCCAGCGGTCTTCATCGGTCAGCGGAATGCCGTGGTGCATCTTTTCCTTGTTCGCCGCGCTGTGAAACGCGTCGCCGTCGGTATAGCTGCACGACAGGCGTTCCGCCAGCATTTCGCCGATTCGCGACTTGCCCGCGCCCGACACGCCCATTGCGATCAGAATCATTGACTACCCCTTGTTACAGAACCAGGCTCAGCAGCAGCGTAAAGCTCAGACCGAGCACCGAGATGATGGTTTCAAGCAGCGACCAGGTCTTGAACGTCTGCCCGACCGTCATCCCGAAATATTCCTTGATCAGCCAGAAGCCGCCGTCGTTCACGTGCGAGAAGATCAGCGAGCCCGAGCCCGTCGCCAGCACGAGCAGCTCCGGACGAACCGCCGCGCCCGACGCCGCCGCGATCGGCGCGACGATGCCGCAGGCCGTCGTCATCGCGACCGTCGCCGAGCCCGTGGCCAGACGCATCAGCGCCGCGACGAACCAGCCGAGCAGCAGCGGGGACAGGTGCGCGTGCTTCGCGGTCTCGACGATCTGCTGCGAGATCCCGCTGTCGCGCAGGACGCCGCCGAAGCCGCCGCCCGCGCCGACGATCAGCGTGATGCCGGCGATCGGCGCCAGGCACTCGCCGCAGAATTTCTGGATCTGATCGCGGTTGAAGCCCTGCTTCGCACCGAAGGTCCAGAAGCTCACGAGCACGGCGATCAGCAGCGCGACGTCCGAGTTGCCCGCAAAGCGCAGCAGGTTGTTCGGCAGCGACTTCGGCGTGAACACCAGGTCGGCCCAGCTGCCGACGAGCATCAGCACGACGGGCAGCAGGATCGTGAACAGCGTGATGCCGAAGCTCGGCAGTTCGCGCTTGCCGCCATCCGCGCGCGAATCGACGAATTGCGCGGCGAGCGGGTTGTTTTCCGGCAGCTTCACGAACTTCGAGATCACCAGCGCGAACAGCGGACCGGCGATGATCGCGGTCGGCACGCCGACGATCAGGCCGAACGCGATCGTCTTGCCGATATCGGCGCCGTATTGCTGGACGGCCAGCAGCGCGGCCGGGTGCGGCGGGATCAGCCCGTGCACGACCGACAGGCCGGCCACCATCGGCAGGCCGACGACGAGCAGCGACTTGCCGGTGCGCTTCGCGACGTTGAACGCGATCGGGATCAGCAGCACGAAGCCGACTTCGAAGAACACCGGCAGGCCGACGATGATCGCGACGAACATCATCGCCCAGTGGATGTTCTTTTCACCGAACCAGTCGATCAGCGTGGTCGCGATCCGTTCGGCACCGCCCGATTCGGCCATCATCTTGCCGAGCATCGTGCCGAGGCCGACGACGATCGCGATGTGGCCGAGCGTGCCGCCGGTGCCCGTCTCGAACGACTTGACGATCTTGTCCATCGGCATGCCGACGACGAGGCCGAGGCCGAGCGAAACGATGATCAGCACCAGGAACGGGTAGATCTTGTAGCGCGCGATCATCAGGATCAGCGCGGCAATCGCGATCAGCGTGAATACGAGCAGCATGCTGCCTTGGACGGCCGCCATGTGGCACTCCTCCTAGAATTGTTCGAACCGGGCGCGTTGCGAGTATGCCCGGCTATGCAGGTCTCCGAAACACGGGGGTACCCCCCCGTCAGGACGCTGAATTTTACTTATCTTTGCGATCCGCGGATAGAACCGGTTCCATCAGCAAAAACCCTCGGTAAAACAAGCACTAACGCTTGTTTTCCGAGGGCTGAATCGTCGTTTGATACAAGTATTAGCGCGGCAACTGGCTCGCCGCTTGCGCGAGGCGCGTGACTTCGGCCCAGTCCTGCGCGGCGAGCGCGGCCTTCGGCGTGAGCCACGAGCCGCCGACGCACACGACGTTCGGCAGTTTCAGGAAGTTCGGCGCGGTGTCGACCGTGATGCCGCCCGTCGGGCAGAACTTCAGCGCCGGGAACGGGCCGTGGAACGCCTGCAGCATCGGCACGCCGCCCGCCTGCTGCGCGGGGAAGAACTTCACGATGTCGTAGCCGAATTCGAGCGCCTGGATGATGTCGCTCGGTGTCATCACGCCCGGCAGCAGCGGCAGGCCCGCGTCGAGCGACGCGAGGTGCAGGTCCTTCGTCAGGCCCGGCGACACGCCGAACGTGGCGCCCGCGCGCTTCGCCTGCGCGCAGTGCTCGGGCTTCGTGATCGTGCCGACGCCGACGACGATGTCGTCCGCGAGCTGGCTCGCGCGCTGGATCGCCTCCAGGCCGGCCGGCGTGCGCAGCGTGATCTCGAGCACCTTCACGCCCCCCGCGTGCAATGCACGCGACACGTTTTCGCCCTGCTCGACCGAGTCGAATGCGAGCACCGGAATGACCGGGCCCAGCTTCACGATTTCAGCAATCGTCTTCATTGAATTGGCTCCTTGAAATTCATGCGGCGACGCCGACGGCCGTTTCGCCGACCAGCGTCCCGAAAACCGATGCGCCCTGCTCGGCCGGCGCCGCGGCCGCGCGGAACACGCCGAACAGTTCGCGCCCGAAGCCGACTTCGTTCTCGGCCTGATGCTGCGGCTGCGCGACCGGGCGCGCGAGCCATTCGGCGTCGTCGACCTCGATGTCGAGCACGCCGGCTTCCGCGTCGATCACGAGCATGTCGCCCGTCTTCACCTTGCCGATCGGGCCTGCCAGCAGCGCTTCCGGCGACACGTGGATCACGGCCGGCACCTTGCCCGACGCGCCCGACATGCGGCCGTCGGTCACCAGCGCGACGTGAAAGCCCTGATCCTGCAGCACGCCGAGCAGCGGCGTCAAACGGTGCAGCTCGGGCATGCCGTTCGCGCGCGCGCCCTGAAAGCGCACCACCGCGACGAAATCGCGCTTCAGCTCGCCGCGATCGAACGCTTCCTGCACGGCTTCCTGCGAGTCGAACACGATCGCGGGCGCCGTCACCTTGCGGTGCTCCGGCGCGACCGCCGAAATCTTGATCACGCCGCGGCCGAGCCGGCCCTGCATCAGGCGCAGGCCGCCGTCCGGCTGGAACGGGTCGCGAATGCCGCGCAGCACCTTCGTATCGTGGCTCTCGGCCGTACCGTCGACCCACGTCAGCTTGCCGTCGATCAGCTTCGGCTCCTTCGTGTAGTGCGACAGGCCCTTGCCCGCGACCGTCGTCACGTCCTCGTGCAGCAGCCCGCCTTCGAGCAGGTTGCGCACCAGGAACGCGACACCGCCCGCCGCGTGGAAATGGTTCACGTCGGCCTTGCCGTTCGGGTAGATCTTCGCGAGCAGCGGCACGACGGCCGACAGTTCGTCGAAATCGTTCCAGTCGATCAGGATGCCGGCCGCGCGCGCGATCGCGACCAGGTGCAGCGTGTGGTTGGTCGAGCCGCCCGTCGCGAGCAGCGCGACGATCCCGTTGACGATCGCCTTCTCGTCGATCACATGGCCGATCGGCGTGTACTGGCCGCGCTCGACGGTCAGGTCGAGCACGCGGCGCGCGGCCTCGGCCGTCAGCGCGTCGCGCAGCGGCGTGTGCGGATGGATGAACGCCGAGCCCGGCAGGTGCAGGCCCATCAGCTCCATCAGCATCTGGTTGCTGTTCGCGGTGCCGTAGAACGTGCAGGTGCCGTGGCCGTGATAGGCGGCCGATTCGGCTTCGAGCAGCGCGTCGCGGCCGACCTGGCCGGTCGCGAACTGCTGGCGGATCTTCGCCTTGTCGTCGTTGGACAGCCCGCTCGTCATCGGGCCGGCCGGCACGAAGATGGTCGGCAGGTGGCCGAACTGCAGCGCGCCGATCAAGAGGCCCGGCACGATCTTGTCGCAGATGCCGAGGCAGAGCGCCGCATCGAACATGTTGTGCGTGAGCGCGATCGCCGTGCCCATCGCGATCGCCTCGCGCGAGAACAGCGACAGCTCCATGCCCGGATTGCCCTGCGTGACGCCGTCGCACATCGCCGGCACGCCGCCGGCGAACTGCGCGACGCCGCCGTTCTCGCGCGCGGCCGCCTTGATGATGTCGGGGAAATTCTTGTACGGCGCGTGCGCGGACAACATCTCGTTGTACGAGGACACGATGCCGATGTTCGGTTCGCGAATCGCCTTGATCTGGAACTTGTCGTTGCCCTCGAGGCCTGCGAAGCCGTGCGCGAGGTTCGCGCACGACAGCGCGCCGCGGGCCGGGAACTTGCCTTGCGCGCCGTCGATGCGCTGCAGATAGGCGGAACGGGTCGATTGGCTGCGGGCGATCACGCGTTCGGTGACCTTCGCCAGGGTGGGGTGCAGCGACGTCATGCTGGGCGCTCCTGTATGCCGGCCAACACCGGCGGTTGGAATCGTGGGGACGGTCGCGCTTCGTCGACCGAACGACGCAAGTCTAGTAGAAAAACTACATGCACGCAATGTGGATCGACGCGCGTGCAACCCTTATTCCCGCCACCAGCAAGGCTTTCATCAGTGAAAACCCTAATTCCGCTCGCCGGACCCGCATCGCAACGCTCACCATTGCGCTAGTATTTTCATGTAGATTTTCTACAATTCGATTGCGTTACACTCGCTCATCCGAACCCGATTTCCACGTGCCGTCCCATGCTGCCCCGCATTGAAGCGATCCGCGCCGAGTTGCGCCCGTCCGAGCGCAAGCTCGCCGACTACATTCTCGCCGCGCCGCGCGAGGTGCTCGACCTCGCGATGACCGAGCTGTCGGCCCGCGCGGGCGTCAGCCAGCCGACGATCGCGCGTTTCTGCCAGGCGCTCGGCTGCAGCGGCTTTCGCGAATTCAAGATCCGGCTCGCGCAGAGCGTCGCGCCCGGCGTGTCGTCGGTGTACCGCGACGTCGAGCCCGACGAGCCGGCGCCCGGCATCATCGGCAAGGTGTTCGACCGCACGATCGGCGCGCTGATCGAAGTGCGCAACAGCCTGTCCGCGGGCAGCGTCGCCGACGCGATCGCGCTGCTGTCGAACGCGTCGCGCATCGAGTTCTACGGCGCCGGCGGCTCGGGCATCGCCGCGCAGGACATCCAGCACAAGTTCTTCCGGCTCGGCGTGCCGAGCGTCGCGTATTCGGATCCGCACACGTTCTCGATGTCGTCGGCGCTGCTCGGGCCGCACGACGTCGTCGTCGCGATCTCGAACACCGGCCGCACGCGCGATATCGTCGACGCCGCGCGCTCCGCGCTCGCGTGCGGCGCGAAAGTCGTCGCAATCACGCAGAGCCATTCGCCGCTCGCGAAGCTCGCGACGGTCAGCCTCGCGTCGAACGTCGCCGAGGAAACGGACGTGTTCTCGCCGATGACGTCGCGGATGTCGCATCTCGCGATCGGCGACATCCTCGCGGTCGGCGTCGCGCTGTCGCGCGGGCCGGCGCTGATGGAACGCGTCGGCCGCGCGAAGGAAGCGATCACGCGGCGCCGGATCGACGATCCGGTGAAGGATTGAGCCGGTGCGGGACGCCGCGCGTAAACGAACAACGGCGCCCCGAGGGGCGCCGTTGCGCATCGATCGCCGGCCGCGCGTTGCGGCGAACTCAGAACGGCTTGATCACCACCAGCGCGACCGCGGCGAGCATGCCGAGCACCGGCAGCTCGTTGAACACGCGATACCACTTGTCGGTGCGGCGGTTCTCGCCGCGCTCGAACACCCGCAGCAGGTGCCCGCAATACGCGTGATAGACGATCAGCAGCAGCACCACCGTCACCTTTGCGTGGATCCAGCCTTGCCCCTGCCCGATGCCGATCACGAGCCAGAGCCACAACCCGCAGGCCAGTGCCGGCACCGCGATCATCGTCATGAAGCGGAACAGCTTGCGCGCCATCAGCAGCAGGCGCCGCACCGCGGCCGGATCGGTCTCCATGGCCAGGTTCACGTAGATGCGCGGCAGGTAGAACAGCCCCGCGAACCACGCGGCGATCAGAACGATATGAAACGTCTTGACCCAGAGCATTGCCATCGGTTGTGCGCCTCGCTGTTGACTTACTGACGGCCTTCGCCGTGCCCGAGCACCACGTACTTCAGCGACGTGAGCCCTTCCAGGCCGACCGGGCCGCGTGCGTGCAGCTTGTCGTTCGAGATGCCGATTTCCGCGCCGAGGCCGAATTCGAAACCGTCCGCGAAGCGCGTCGACGCGTTGACCATCACGCTCGCCGAATCGACTTCACGCAGGAAGCGCATCGCGCGGTCGTGATCCTCGGTGACGATCGCATCGGTGTGATGCGAGCCGTAATGGTTGATGTGCTCGATCGCGGCGTCGAGGCCGTCGACGACCTTGATCGCAAGCACCGGCGCGAGATATTCGGTGTGCCAGTCTTCTTCCGTCGCGTCGACGAGCGGGCCGACGCCCGCATCGGCGAGCACCGCGCGCGCGGCTGCATCGACGCGCAGTTCGACCTGCTTGTCGCGATACAGCCTGCCGAGCGGCGGCAGCAGCTTCGCGGCGATATCGCTCGCGACGAGCAGCGTCTCCATCGTGTTGCAGGTGCCGTAGCGGTGCGTCTTCGCGTTGTCGCAGACGGTCAGCGCCTTCGCCAGATCGGCGCGGTCGTCGACGTACACGTGGCAGATGCCGTCCAGATGCTTGATCATCGGCACGCGCGCCTCGTTGATCAGCCGTTCGATCAGGCTCTTGCCGCCGCGCGGCACGATCACGTCGACGTACTCGGTCATCGTGATCAGCTTGCCGACCGCCGCGCGATCGGCCGTCGCGACGACCTGCACCGCATCCTGCGGCAGGCCAGCCGCCTCGAGCCCTTCGCCGATCAGCTTCGCGAGCGCCGCATTCGATTCGAGCGCTTCGGAACCGCCGCGCAGGATCGTCGCGTTGCCCGACTTCAGGCACAGCGCGGCCGCGTCGATCGTCACGTTCGGGCGCGACTCGTAGATGATGCCGATCACGCCGAGCGGCACGCGCATCTGGCCGACCTGGATCCCGCTCGGCCGGAACTTGAGGTTGCCGATCTCGCCGATCGGATCGGCCAGCGACGCGACTTGGCGCAGCCCTTCGACCATCGTGTTCAGCGCCTTGTCCGACAGCGTCAGGCGGTCGACGAACGCCGCATCGAGCCCCTTTTCGCGGGCGCGGGCGACGTCGCGCGCATTCGCGTCCTTCAGCGCCTGCGCGTCGCGTTCGATCGCGCGGGCCACGGCGTCGAGCGCCGCGTTCTTCGCGGCCGTGCTGGCGCGCGCCATCGCGCGGGAAGCGTGCCGGGCGCGACGGCCCAGGTCGGTCATGTACTGATCGATATCCATCGTGTGACTCGAGAAGCGAGCCGCGGGAAGCGGCATGAATTCGTCGGGAAGCGTGGGCGGCCATCCGTGCGCGGTGGCGGCCGCCAGACGGCGCCGCGCAACGGCGCCCGGTCATCAAAACATTGTAAGCGGGTTGCGCAGCGTGCGCTGAAGGCCCGAACGGGACTTAGCGTCGCACGCGACCCGCGGTCGGCGGTCGCTCGCCGCGCTCGCCCGCGACCGTCATCGCAAGCTGGAACAGCCCGTCCCACGGGTCGGGCGGCGGTTCGTCCTGCGTACGGCGGCCCGGCGCGACGGCCGTCAGCCCCTTGACCTGCCTGTCGAGCTTCGCGGCGAACGCGAGCGCCTTTTCGAGCACCGCTTCCGACACGCGGTTCAGCGCGGGCGCGATCAACCGCTCGCGCGGCCCCCACACGCGGTTCTCGCGCAGCAGCGTCGCGAGCGGCTTGCCGGCCGTCGTGCCGCGCTTGATCCGCAGCAGCGTGCGCAATTCCTCGACGACGGCCCACATCACGAGCACGATCGCCTCGCCCTCGCCCTTCAGGCCGTCGATCATCCGCGCGAGCCGCGCGGCATCGCCGGCGAGCATCGCCTCGTTCAGCTTGAACACGTCGTAGCGCGCGACGTTCAGCACCGCGTCGTGCACCTGCTCGAACGACAGCGCACCCTGCGGATACAGCAGCCCGAGCTTCTGGATTTCCTGGTGCGCGGCGAGCAGGTTGCCCTCGACGCGCTCCGCGATGAACTGCAGCGCGCGGCGCCCGTCGTCGCCGGATGCGACGCGCTGGCCCTGCATCGACAGGCGCTGCCCGATCCAGTTCGGCAGTTGCGCGCGATCGACCGGATCGATCTTCAGCGCGACGCCGCCGTTCTGCAGCGCGGTAAACCATGCGGATTTCTGCGTGGCCGCGTCGAGACGCGGCAACGTGACGAGCATCAGCGCGTCGGGGTTCGGCGTGGCCGCGAGCGCCTTCAGCGCGTCGGCGCCTTCCTTGCCGGGCTTGCCCGACGGAATGCGCAGCTCGATCAGCTGGCGCTCGCCGAACAGCGACATCGCCTGGGTCGCGCCGAGCAGCACGCTCCAGTCGAAGCCGCGTTCGACCGTATGCACCGAACGCTCGGTAAAGCCGGCCGCGCGCGCGGCCGCACGAATGCGGTCGCACGCTTCCTGCGCGAGCAGCGGCTCGTCGCCGTAGACGGTGTAGAGCCCGGCCAGCCCCTTCGCGAGGTGCGGCTCCAGCGCATCAAGTCGCAATTGCATCGCTGCGTGCGCCCGCGATCAGAGCGGCGGCGGCGGCAGCGGCGCGCGCGGCGCCACGCCCGGCACCACGTCCTCCGGCGCCGGCGTCAGCGAATGGACGATCGCGAGACGCCGCATCAGTTGATCGACCGCGTCGTTCTGCATGTCGCCGTACAGGATGTCGGCTTCCTGCGCCTTCGCGTTCGTGTACTGGTCGCTGTAGGTCATCGCGCGGTTCAGCGCGATCGCGCTCGGCGGGATCAGCACGGTGCCGTCCTTGCTCGTCAGCGTGTAGTTCAGCGTGTAGAACAGCGCGTATTCCTGCGCGGAGCCGTACTTGTTGAGCGTCAGCGTGTTCTGGCCACGCGACTCCCACATGCGCAGCACGGCGTCGGCATCGTCCGCCGACTTGACGATCTTCGTGTCGCTGCCGGCCTGGACGAGGCGCGTGAGCCGCGCCTCGACGGGCGCCGGCGCACCGGCCACGAACAGGTGCTTGAACGCGTAGTCCTGCTGGCCGCGCAACTGGAAGCCGCATGCCGACAGCGCGACCGCGCTGCCGACGAGCATCAAAAACGATCTGCGGATCACCTTCGCTCCTTCTGTGTGCACCCGACGGCCCGCGGCCGTCAGACGACGATGTTCACGAGGCGGCCCGGCACGACGACGATCTTCTTCGCCGGCTTGCCGTCGCTGAATTTCGCGAATGCCTCGTCGGCCACCGCCGCCGCTTCGATCGCGTCGCGGCTCGCGTCCTTCGCGACCTTCAGCGCCCCGCGCACCTTGCCGTTCACCTGCAGCACGAGTTCGATCTCGGCCTGCTCGAGCGCGGCCTCGTCGACCTTCGGCCACGGCGCATCGAGCAGCGGGCCGAATTCGTCCGCGTAGCCGAGCGCCTTCCACAGCTCGAACGTGATGTGCGGCACGACCGGGTACAGCACGCGCAGCAGCACGCCGTAGGTTTCGCGCAGCACGGCGGGCGTCGCGCCCTTCGCGCCGTCGATCGCGTTCAGCATCTTCATCGCGGCCGACACGACCGTGTTGTACTGCAGGCGCTGGTAGTCGAAATCGGCCTGCTTCAGCACGCTGTAGATCTCGCGGCGCAGCGCCTTGTCGGCTTCACCCAGCGCGGCGGCGTCGAAGCCCGCGCGGGCCGCGAGCGCTTCGCGGTTGCCGGAGCCGAAGCTCCACACGCGGCGCAGGAAGCGGCTCGCACCCTCGACGCCCGCGCCCGACCACTCGAGCTGCTGCTCCGGCGGCGCCGCGAACATCGTGAACAGGCGCGCGGTATCGGCGCCGTACTGGTCGATCAGCAGTTGCGGATCGACGCCGTTGTTCTTCGACTTCGACATCTTCTCGATGCCGCCGAGCACGACCGGCTGGCCGTCCGCATTCAGCGTCGCGCCGACCGGGCGGCCCTTGTCGTCGTGCGTGACCGTCACGTCGAGCGGGTTGTACCAGGTCTTCTTGCCCGCTGCGTCCTCGCGGTAGTACGTCTCGTTCAGCACCATCCCCTGCGTGAGCAGGTTCTTCGCCGGCTCGCCGAACTTCACGAGGCCGAGGTCGCGCATCACCTTGGTCCAGAAGCGCGAATACAGCAGGTGCAGGATCGCGTGCTCGATGCCGCCGATGTATTGATCCATCGGCATCCAGTAATCGGTGCGCGCGTCGACCATGGTCTCGGCGTCCGGCGCCGTGTAGCGCGAGAAGTACCACGACGAATCGACGAAGGTGTCCATCGTGTCGGTTTCGCGCTTCGCCGCCGCGCCGCACTTGGGACACGTGCAGTTCAGGAACGCTTCGGACTTCGCGAGCGGGTTGCCCGTGCCGTCCGGCACGAGGTCTTCCGGCAGCACGACCGGCAGGTCGGCCTCCGGCACCGGCACGTCGCCGCACGACGGGCAGTGGATGATCGGGATCGGCGTGCCCCAGTAGCGCTGGCGCGACACGCCCCAGTCGCGCAGGCGCCACGTGACCTGCTTGTCGCCGAAGCCGCCGGCCTTCAGGTCGGCCGCGACCGCGTCCACCGCTTCCGTGTAGCGCAGGCCGTCGTACTTGCCGCTGTTCACGCAGACCGCGGTTTCCTTGTCGCCGTACCACTCCTGCCATGCGTCGAGCGAGTACGTCTGCCCTTCGCTCGCGATCACCTGCTTGATCGGCAGGCCGTATTTCTTCGCGAACGCGAAATCGCGCTCGTCGTGGCCCGGCACGCCCATCACCGCGCCTTCGCCATAGCTCATCAGCACGTAGTTGCCGATCCACACCTCGACCGGCTCGCCGGTCAGCGGGTGCTTGACCGAGAAGCCGGTCGCGACGCCCTTCTTCTCCATCGTCGCGACGTCGGCCTCGGCGACGCCGCCGCGTTTGCATTCGTCGATGAACGCGAGCAGCTCCGGCTTGTCCTGCGCGAGGCGCGTGGCGAGCGGGTGCTCGGCCGCGATCGCGCAGAACGTGACGCCCATGATCGTGTCGGCGCGCGTCGTGAACACGCGCAGCAGCTTCTGCTCGCCGTCGAGTTCGTACGGGAAGCCGAAGTTCACGCCGAAGCTCTTGCCGATCCAGTTCTGCTGCATGATCTTCACGCGCTCGGGCCAGCCGAGGCCGTCGAGGTCGTTCAGCAGCTCATCCGCGTACTGCGTGATGCGCAGGTAGTACATCGGGATCTCGCGCTTCTCGACGAGCGCGCCGGAGCGCCAGCCGCGGCCGTCGATCACCTGCTCGTTCGCGAGCACGGTCTGGTCGACCGGATCCCAGTTCACGGTGCCCGTCTTCTTGTACGCGATGCCCTTCTCGAGCATCTTCAGGAACAGCCACTGGTTCCACTTGTAGTAGTCGGGCTTGCACGTCGCGATTTCGCGCGACCAGTCGATCGCGAGGCCCATCGACTGCATCTGGCCCTTCATGTAGTCGATGTTGTCGTAGGTCCACTTCGCGGGCGGCACGCCGTTCGCCATCGCGGCGTTCTCGGCCGGCATCCCGAACGCGTCCCAGCCCATCGGCATCAGCGTGTTGTAGCCGTTCATCCGCAGATAGCGGTACATCACGTCGTTGATCGTGTAGTTGCGCACGTGACCCATGTGCAGCTTGCCGGACGGGTACGGCAGCATCGACACGCAGTAGAACTTCGGCTTCTGCGCATCTTCCTTCGTCTTGTAGGCATCGGCTGCGCGCCAGTCGCCCTGGGCGGCGGCTTCGACGTCGGCGGGTACGTATCTCTCGTGCATGGTGTGGTTCGGGCTAGGCTTTAAGCGGCGCGACGGCTCGCGCGCAGGATTGGATCGAAATCGTGCGTGCCCGGCGCGGGAACGGGCTGAGCGGTTCCGGGCCGGGAAAAACGTCGATTATACCGCCCGTGCGGGCCCGCACGGCCGGTCTCTCGCGGGCCGGGGCCCGCAACGCCGGCGTATCAGGGTTTCGCGCCGGCGGCGGGCGGCGCGGCGCCGCCGGCCGGCGGCACGTCGGTCACGAAGCCGATCCGCGTGAGGCCCGCGGCCTGCGCGGCGCCCATGACTTGCGCGATCACGTCGTAGCGCGTCGCGCGCGACGCGCGCAGCCGCAGCTCGGGCGGCGCGGCGCCCGCGGCGGCGGCCCGGAAGCGCGCGGGCAGCGCGTCGAGCGCCACGGGCGCGTCGTCCCAGTAAAGCTTGCCCGCGTCGTCGATCGACAGCGTGACGGATTGCGGCGTGTCGCGCGCGACGCTCGCCGCCACCTTCGGCAGGTCGAGCCGGATCGCGTGCGTCATCAGCGGCGCGGTGATGATGAAGATGACGAGCAGCACGAGCATCACGTCGATCAGCGGCGTCATGTTGATCTCCGCCATCGGCGCGGACGTCTTGTGGTGCTCGAGCCCGCCGAATGCCATGGTCGTTCCTCCGGGGCCGGCGCGTCAGGCGCCCTGCGCGCACACGAATACGTGCAGATCGCGTGCGAAGCCGTCGAGTTCCTCGGCGAGCTGCCGGACGAGCCGGCCGAGAATGTTGTACGCGAGCACCGCGGGAATCGCGACGACCAGCCCGAACGCCGTCATGATCAGCGCCTCGCCCACCGGGCCCGCGACGTTCTCGATCTGCGCCTGCCCGCTCGCGGCGATGCTGCCGAGCGCGTGGTAGATACCCCACACGGTGCCGAGCAGCCCGACGAACGGCGCGGTGCTGCCGATCGACGCGAGCAGCACCTGGCCGAATTCGAGGCGCCGCTGCGAGCGCAGCATCGCGTGCCGCAACGCGCGCAGCACGCGTTCGCCGCGCTCGACGCGCGCGGCCAGCGCGGCCGGATCGTGGTCGTCGGCCGCGTCGCGCGCGGCTTCGGCGAGCGGCACGAACACGCGCTCGCGATCGGCGCCGGCCAGTGCGGCGATGCCCGCGTCGAGCGACGGCGCGCGCCAGAACGCGGCGAGCGCGCGCGGCCCCTGCCGCTTCGCGCGGACCAGCAGCCAGGCTTTCATGAAGAGGAAGCACCAGCTGGCGACGGACATCGCCAGCAGCACATAGGCGACGGCGTGCGTGATCGCATCGCCGCTTTCGAGGTAGTGGACAACGCCGGTGGGAATCGCCATCGGAGTTTCCTCGCGGGTGTCAGCGCAGGCCGAGCACGTCCTGCATGTCGAACAGGCCGGCGCCGCGCGCCGACAGGAAGCGCACCGCACGCAACGCGCCCTGCGCGTACGACACGCGGCTCGACGACTTGTGCGTGATCTCGATGCGCTCGCCGATCCCGGCGAACAGCACGGTGTGATCGCCGACGATATCGCCGCCGCGCACCGCCGCAAAGCCGATCGACGACGGATCGCGCTCGCCCGTCACGCCGTGGCGGCCGTACACCGCGCAGTCGTCGAGCGAGCGGCCGAGCGCGCCGGCGACGGCTTCGCCCATCATCAGCGCGGTGCCCGACGGCGCGTCGACCTTGTGGCGGTGATGCGCCTCGATGATCTCGATGTCGTAGCCGTGCGAGAAATGCTTCGCCGCGAATTCGAGCAACTTCAGCGTGACGTTCACGCCGACGCTCATGTTCGCCGCGAACACGATGCCGATCTTGCCCGCGGCGGCCTGCAGCTCGGCCTTCTGCTCGGCGGTGAAGCCTGTCGTGCCGATCACGAGCTTCACGTCGTGGCGCAGCGCGGCCTCGATGTGGGCCATCGTGCCTTCCGGGCGCGTGAAATCGATCAGATAGTCGGCCTGCGCGAACACGGCGTCGAGATCGTCGGTCAGCTTGATCCCGGTGTCCTTGCCGAGAAACGCACCGGCGTCCTGGCCGAGGAACGGCGAACCGGCGCGGTCGAGCGCGCCGACGAGCTGCGCGTCGGCATCGTTGAGAACGGCTTCGATCAGCATCCGGCCCATTCGGCCCGATGCGCCGGCAATCGCAATCTTCATGGCTTTCTACACGACAGGTCTAAAGGCGGGCGGCGCATGCCGCCCCGTTTCCGCACGCCGGCCGCTTACTGCGCCGGTGCGGTGAGCGGCTGGTTCTGCAGGTTGTCCGAGCCTTGCGGGCCGACCGGCGGCGACGCCTCGTTCGACACGTTCGGCTGCGGCGGACGATGGAACTGGAACTGCGGCTGGATCGCCGGCGCGGCGCCCGGCGGCTGGCCGCCCGGCACCGGCGCGCCGCCCGAGGCCTGCGCGGCCGGCGTGAACCGGCGCGACGCCGCACCCTGCCCCGACACCTGGTTGGTCGCGCGGTTCGCCGCGCGCGCCGCCTGGGCGTTCGCATCCTGGTCGACCACCGCGCCCGGCGCCGGCTCGGTGGCCGGGCTCGCGGCGGCGGCAGCCTGCGCGGCGCTCGCGGCCGCAGCGGCTTCGGACGCCTTCTTCGCCGCGGCAGCGGCCTTCGCCTTCTTGCCGCCGCGGTCGCCGTCGATGTCGGCCAGCAGGTCGAGCTCGGACGGCAGGTTGTCGGCGCCGCTCCAGCTCGCGACGCGATCGCCCGAGAAGTTGATGACGAGGTCGCGCTGCTGGACGATCGACGTCGAGCCGCGCTTGAAGTAGAAGAGGTAATCCCAGCGATCCGCGTGGAACATGTCCGCCAGCAGCGGCGTGCCGAGCAGCGCGCGGACCTGCTCGCGCGTCATGCCGACCTGCAGCTGGGCGGCCTTCTCCTGCGACACGAAGTTGCCTTGCACGACGGTGATCCGATACGGCGTGATGCTCTGCGCGATGCGCTGCGTCACGCTGTCGTACGACGAACAACCCGCCAGCGCGACAACGGCGGCGGCAGCGATGATGGCACTCCGCATGCGACTCCTCTGAAAGTGCGAAAGCGATTCTGGGATCATTTCCTTCACCGTGCTGGCCCGCCTGCAGGCCGCGCGTATATCTGGAACGGCGAAAAGCCGGTAACATTGAAGCCCTGCATTGTACTCTAGGGATGCCTAGCCATGACCAATCCGACGGATCTCAAGAATATCGGGCTAAAGGCCACCCTACCGCGCCTCAAGATTCTCGAGATCTTCCAGCAGAGCCCCGTGCGCCACCTGACGGCCGAAGACGTCTACCGCAACCTGCTCAACGAGCAGCTCGACATCGGGCTCGCCACCGTCTATCGCGTGCTCACGCAGTTCGAGCAGGCCGGCCTGCTGTCGCGCAGCAACTTCGAATCCGGCAAGGCGGTGTTCGAGCTGAACGAAGGCTCGCACCACGACCACCTCGTGTGCCTCGATTGCGGCCGCGTCGAGGAATTCTTCGACGCCGAGATCGAGAGCCGCCAGCAGGCGATCGCGAAGGAGCGCGGCTTCCGGCTCCAGGAGCACTCGCTCGCGATGTACGGCTCGTGCACGACCGAGAACTGCCCGCACCGCAAGCACTGAATCGCGCCACCCGCGCACGCGGCACGGCCCGGCCGGCATCTCGCCGCCCGGGCCGTGTGCTTTTTCGGCGCGCCTGCCGCGCGCCGGGAATGCTTACGAAAACCCTTCGACGCCCGCGCAGGCCGGCTCGAACGCCAGCGTCCACGCGTGCTCCAGCGGGATCTCGTCGCAGTTCGGCTGCGGCCCGCCGCGATCGACGATCACGAAATCGCTGACCGCGTCGAGCGCGAGCAGCGGATGATGCCAGACGCCCTTCGCATAATTGACGCCCTGCCAGCCCTCGGCCAGGAACGCGCGCATCGCATCGGGCCGGAACTCGCCGGCCGGCGCGACGACGATCGCATAACGCGACACGGCCGCGAGCGGGATGAACGCCTGGCTGCCGTGCGGATGGCGCTCCATCAGCGTGATCGCCACCGGCAGCGCGCGCGGCTGCGCGCGAAACACGCTGACGAGCGGCCGGCCGCCGTCCGCGCACACGTCGATCGTCGCGAGATCGTGAAAGCGCTCGGTCGTGCCGCCGTTGATCGGGAAATGCCGCGCGCCTTCGAGCGCGATCACGTCGCCGAACGGCGCGAATGCTTCGCGGGTCAGGCGCTCGACGCGCAGGATCGGAGTTCCGCTCATGCCCCCTCCCTCAAGCCGGCTCGCCCCACAGACGCAGGCGCGACACGCCGCCGTCCGGGAAGATGTTGAACCGCACGTGCGTGACGGGGCCGAGCGCCGCGAGCGCGTCGAACGTGTGCACGTGGTCCATCTGCAGCTTCTGCTCGCCGAGCAGTTCGGCCCAGAACATCGCCTGCGTGACGAGCGAATCGTCGGTGCCACCCGTGACGTGCGCGGCCTGCAGCGAGCAGCGGTCGGGGAAATTGCCCTTGAAGAACGCCGTATCGACCTCGACGCGCCGGATGATACCCGGCCGCGCGAGCGCGACGATCGCCCAGTCGTTGCCGGGCTCGCGGCGGCGCCGCGTTTCCCAGCCGTCGCCCATGTTCACGCCGCGCCCCGGCATCAGCATCTGCGAGGCCGGGCCGAAGTGCTGGTTGTTCGCGGCCACCAGGTAGCCGCCGTTCTCGATCGCCGCGAGATCGACGAGCTCGCCGGCCGGCACGCGGCGCCAGTCGCGCTGCGGCTGGCCGTACACGCGCAGCCGCGCGAGCCCGCCGTCCGGGTACAGGTTCACGCGCAGGTGGGTGACCGGCCGCGCATCGTCGACGCTCACGTAATGGTGCGAATTGCCCTGCAGCGTCGTCGCGGGCACGATCGTGCGCCATTCGGCGTCGTCGGGCGGCGTGTCGCCGTCCACCGCGCAGGCCTCGATCGACGCGGCCGGCGGAAAGTTGCCGGTGAAGTGGCTCGTATCGAGATCGACGCCGTGGATCACGCCGGGCCGCGCGAGGCGCACCACGCAGAAGTCATGGCCGGTCGTGCGCTTGCGGCGCGTTTCCCAGCCGTCCATCCACTTGCCGTGGTCGTCGTACTTGCCGGGAATGAACACGGCCGGCTCGGGATTGAGCATGCGCTCCTTCGGCGCGAAGAATTCGTCGCTGGCAAAGAGCGCCTGCGCGCCCAGGCGCGGGTCGGCGAGGTTCATGTAGCGCCGCGTGAAAGCCGGCGCGTTCGGATCGAGGATGGGGGCTGCCATGTCGTCTCCATTGTTTCGAGAAGCGCCGGCGCGTCGGCGCGCCGGTCGCGTGAAGGTCGGTCGCACGGTGTGGCCGGGGGCGGCCGGCCAAGCGCGCCCGGCCAGGGGCGCCCGGCCAGGGAAGCCGCGCCGCGCGAGCGTCGGGGTCAGAGCGCGTGGGCCTGGTCGCCTGCGACGGGGGCGGCGCTGCCCGGCGCGTCGGCCACGTAGCGCAGTTCGCGATTCAGCACGCGCGTCGCGCGGGCGCGGTCGATGTCGTTCTCCCACACCGCGACCACCACCGTCGCGACGCAGTTGCCGATCAGGTTGGTCAGCGCGCGGGCGATGCCGACGAACCAGTCGACCGGCAGGATCAGCACGAGGCCGAGCACGGGAATCGCGGGAATCGCCGACAGCGTCGCCGCGAGGATCACGATGGCCGAGCCGGGGATGCCGTGCGCGCCCTTCGACGTGACGAGCGACACGAGCAGCACGACGATCAGGTCGTGCGTGGACAGCGGCGTGTTGGTGGCCTGCGCGATGAACAGCACCGCGAGCGTCAGGTAGATCGAGAAGCCGTCGAGGTTGAACGAATAGCCGGTCGGGATCACGAGGCCGACGGTCGAATCCTTGATGCCCATGTATTCGAGCTTGCTCATCACCTGCGGCAGCACCGCGTCCGACGACGCCGTGCCGAGCACGATCGACAGTTCCTCGCGCAGGTAGCGGATCAGCTTGAACACGGAGAAACCCGCGAGCCGCATCACGACGCCGAGCACGACCGTGACGAACACGAAGCAGCTCAGGTAGAACACCGCGACCAGATAGCCGAGCTGCTTGAGCGACGCGACGCCGTACTTGCCGGTCGTGAACGCGATCGCGCCGAGCACGCCGAGCGGTGCGAGCTTGATGATGAAGCCGATGATCCGGAAGAACACGTGCGACAGCTCCTCGATCAGCGAGTTGACGCGCTGCGCCTTGTCGCCGAGCAGCGACAGCGCCGAGCCGAACAGCACCGCGAACACGAGGATCTGCAGGATGTCGCCCTTCGCGAACGCGTCGATCGCGGTGTCGGGGATGATCTTCATCAGGTAGCCGGCCGTGTCCTTCAGGCTTTCGGCGTTCTTCGCGTACGTCGACAGCGACGCCGCGTCGAGCGAGCGCAGGTCGATGTTCATCCCGACGCCCGGGCGCGTGAACCACGCGAGCACGAGCCCGATGCCGAGCGCGAGCGTCGTCATCACCTCGAAGTAGACGACGGCCTTCAGGCCGACCCGGCCGACCTTCTTCAGGTCGCCCGCGTTGGCCATTCCGCTCACCACGACGCAGAACACGATCGGGCCGATCACCATCTTGATGAGCTTCAGGAAGCCGTCGCCGAGCGGACGCAGCGACTCGGCGAAGTGCGGGAAGAACGCGCCGAGCGCGACCCCCAGTATCAAGGCGACGACTACCCGGCCAAACAGCGAATTAAGGAATTTCGACACGGCGCTCTCCCGATCCAACGGTTGCAGTTTCGTCTGTTCATACTGGTAAGACCAGTGATGTTATGGTGGATAGTAGGAAGCCGATATAGTGGCGTCAAGGACGGACAAAATAGGGATTTCCCGCCCCCGCGCCCGTGCTTCCGGGGCCCGAAAGGGGGCGGATCGTGGCTTTCCCGTACGGCCGCGTGCACCGCCTGCGTGCGGATTACAATGCCGGTCAGACCGGCCATCGTTCACATCATGAGAAATGTTCCGCATACCGTGACCGACGCCGCCATCGCGACGATCCGCGACCGGATCGAGGCAGGCGTGTATCCGGTCGGCAGCCTGCTGCCGGCCCAGCGCCAGCTCTCCGAGGAGCTGGAGATCAGCCGCGCGTCGCTACGCGAGGCGCTGTCGACGCTCGAGGCGCTCGGGATGCTGCGCATCCGCGCGGGCAAGGGCGTGTACGTCGAAAGCGCGCAGGCGTCGGCCGCGCATCCGTGGCAATTCGCCGAGCAGTCGTCGCCGCCCGACACCTACCAGATGCGCTATGCGCTCGAAGGCTTCGCCGCGCGGATGGCCGCGCACGTCGTCAGCGACGCAGACATCGCATGGTTCGAGGACAACCTCGCGGACCTGCACGTCGCGCTGACCGACAGCGCGCTCGACGAGGCATCGCGGCTCGACTTCGACTTCCACATGCGAATCATCCATCTGGCCGGCAACGCGGCGATCGAGTCGATCCTGCGCAGCAGCGCGGACATCATGAAGGAAAGCCAGCGCATGCCGTTCTACCGGCGCGAGCTGCTGCTGTCGACGTGGCACGAGCACCGCGCGATCGTCGACGCGCTGATCGCGCGCGACGCGGCCGCCGCCGGCACCGCGATCGAAACGCACATCGCGAACGCCGCTCAGCGCGCGGGCGTCTTCTTCCCGACACCCGGCGCGTAACCCTTCCGCGCCGCCGCGCGGGCGTACCGGTCACCGCTCTGACCGATCGCGATGCGCCAGCATGCGGTCGATGAACGCGCGCCGCGACGCTGCGGCACGCGCCCTTGCGCGTGAGCAGCGCGGCCGTGCGCGTCGGCAGCAGCGGCTCGATCTCCAGCGCGCACAGGTCGCCGCTCACGCGCCCGACGGCCAGGAAACAGCGGATGTGGCGAAGAAGCATCGCGGCCACCGTATTGGTTTTGCCAATGCCGACCATAACGATCCAGGCTTGGACGCTATGGATCGATTCCCGCACCATACGCACATCCGCCTCCGTGCGTCGCCGCTGCTGGCGCACCGGGGCGGCACGCCCGGTCCGGCCGCACCGGCGATCCGCCACCCGCCCGATCCAGGCCCGGCCGCGATCCGCCCGGCGCGCATCGGCTCACCGCCGATCCTTCGACGCCGGCTCCGATTTCCGTCACCCCGCGCAGCCGATGGCCCCGTGCCGCCGGCCGGCGCCGCCGTTTTTCGCGACCATGGAACCGCATCACGACAACCACCCTCCCCTCACCCGCGGCATGACGCTGCTGTTCGCCGGCGCATGCGGCATCGTCATCGGCAACATCTACTACGCGCAGCCGCTGCTCGCGGCGATCGCGCACAGCTTCGGGCGCGCGCCGGCCGAGCTCGGCTATCTCGTCACGCTGACGCAGCTCGGCTATGCGGCCAGCCTGCTGCTGATCGTTCCGCTCGGCGACGCGGTCAATCGCCATACGCTGATCGTGCGGCTGCTGATGCTCAACGTCGTCGCGCTGGTCGCGGTCACGTTCAGCACGAACTTCACGATGTTCGTCGTCGCGAACGTCGCGGTCGGCTTCGTCACCTGTTCGACGCAACTGCTCGTGCCGTTCGCCGCGTCGCTCGCCGATGCGCGCTCGCGCGGCCGCGCGGTCGGCACCGTGATGAGCGGGCTCCTGCTCGGCATCCTGCTCGCGCGCGTCGCGGCCGGCGCGATCGCCGACGGGTTCGGCTGGCGCGCGGTGTACGGCATCGCCGCGGCGATGGTGCTCGCGCTGACCGCCGTGCTCGCCGTGAAGCTGCCGAAAGATCGCCGCGACGCGCGCGTCGACTATGCGGCGCTGATGAAATCGCTCGTCGCGCTGGTGCGCGCGCAGCCGCCGATCGCGCTGCGCTCGACCTACGGCGCGCTCGTGTTCGCCTGCTTCAGCCTGCTGTGGACGGGTCTCACGTTCCTGCTGAGCCAGCCGCCTTACCGCTATTCCGAAGGGCAGGTCGGCCTGTTCGGCATCGTCGGTGCGGTCGGTGCGCTCGCGGCGACGTCGGCCGGCCGGCTCGTCGATCGCGGTCACGGCAACGCGGCCACCGGCCTGTTCGCGGCGGCCGTGCTCGCGTCGTTCGCGCCGATCGCGGCCGGCGCGCATTCGCTCGCCGCGCTGATCGCCGGCATCCTGCTGCTCGACGTCGGCGTGCAAGGCATGCACATCTCGAACCAGAGCGTGATCTATGCGCTGGCCGGCCATGCGCGCAGCCGCGTGACGACCCTCTACCTGACGAGCTACTTCATCGGCGGCGCGCTCGGCTCGTTCGCGGCAAGCGTCGCGTACGGCCTCGACGGCTGGCGCGGCGTGTGCATCGCCGGCACGGCGCTGTCGGGCGTGCTGATCGCGTTGTGGCTCGCCTCGCAGCGCGCCGGCACGCGGCAGGTCACGCAGTGATGCGGCAGGCCGGCAATCCGCTGGCGCCGCATGACGAAAAAGGCACGCGCCGCGCATCGCGGGCGTGCCTTCTTGCCAAGGGCGCCGCTGCCGTCCCGACGCGCGAGCGCCGCACCGTCACGCGGCGTCGTTCGCGAAATCGATCAGCACCTTCATCGCGCGCTGCCGGTCGCCCGCCAGTTCGAACGCGCGGTTCGCGTCGCGCATCGGAAACACGCGCGTGACGGCCGGCCGCAGGTCCACGCGCCCGGCGTTGATCAGTTGCACCGCGAGCGCGAACTCCGCGTGGAAGCGGAACGAGCCGCAAATCGACAGTTCCTTCGCGACCACGACGTTCTGCGGCAGGCTCACGTCGCCGCCGAGCCCGAGCTGCACGACGACGCCGCGCGGCCGCATCACGTCCAGCCCGTCGCGCAGCGCGCGCGCATTGCCCGAACACTCGATCATCACGTCGAACGTGCCCTTGTCGGCGCCGTAGCGCTCGACCCAGCCGGCATCGGCCGCCGCGTTGATCGTGCGGTCCGCGCCAAGCGCGCTCGCCACCGCGAGCGGCGCGTCGACGACATCGGTCGCGACGATCTCCGCGGCGCCGTGCACGCGCGCCGCCGCGACCGCCAGCACGCCGATCGGCCCGCAACCCGACACGAGCACGCGCTTGCCGATCAGCGCGCCCGCGCGCGACACCGCATGCAGGCCGACCGCGAACGGCTCGGCGAGCGCCGCGAGCTGCAGCGGCACGTGATCGGCGACCTTCACGCACTGCACCGCGTCGCACACGAGCGCATTGCGGAACGCACCCTGCACGTGCGGCATCCGCATCGCGCTGCCGTAGAAGCGCATGTCGAGACACTGGTTCGGCAGCCCTTCGAGACAGTAGCGGCAGGCGCCGCACGGCCGGCTCGGGTTGACCGCGACGCGATCGCCGACTTTCACCGACGTCACGTCCGGCGCCACTTCAGCGACGGTGCCGGCGACCTCGTGGCCGAGCACCATCGGCTGCTGGAGCCGGATCGCGCCGAAGCCGCCATGCCGGAAGTAATGCAGGTCGGAGCCGCAGATGCCACCCATCGCGACGTCGACGCGCACCTGGCCCGGGCCGATCTCGCCGGCGTCCTGCTCCTCGATCCGCAGGTCGTTCGGCCCGTGAATCACGACACACATGCAACGCATACGCATGACACGCTCTCCTCGTTAGACGGCGCTGGTCAGGCCGCCGTCGACGAACAACGTCTGGCCATTCACGAAATCGGACGCGGCCGACGCGAGGAAGATCGCCGCGCCGCACAGCTCGTCGACCTGCCCCCAGCGGCCGGCCGGCGTGCGCTTGCACAGCCAGTCGGAAAACGCCGCGTCGTCGACCAGCGCGCGATTCAGCTCGGTTTCGAAATAGCCGGGCGCGAGGCCGTTCGCCTGGATGCCGTGGCGCGCCCAGTCGGCGCACATTCCTTTGGTCAGCATTCGCACCGCGCCCTTGGTCGCCGCATACGGCGCGATCGTCGGCCGCGCGAGCTCGCTCTGCACCGAGCAGATGTTGATGATCTTCCCGTGGCCGCGCGCGATCATGTGCCGCGCGACCGCCTGCGCGACGTTGAACACGCCGTCGAGATTCACGCGCATCAGTGCATGCCAGTCGTCCGGGTCGAATGCGTCGAGCGGCGCGCGACGCTGGATGCCCGCGTTGTTCACGAGGATGTCGATCGCGCCGACGCGCGCCTCGAAGTCGTCGATCGCCGCGCGTACCTGCGCGTGCTCGGCCACATCGAACACCGCATGGTCGGCCGCGAAGCCTTCGTCGCGGAACTGGCGCGCGAGCGTCGCGGCCTTCTCTTCATTGCGATCGTTGATGACGATCGCCGCACCCGCTTCCGCGAGCCCGCGGGCGAGCGTCAGCCCGATTCCGCGACCGGAACCGGTAATCAGCGCGCGGCGGCCGTCGAGGCGGAACCGGTCAAGCGCATGGGTCATGGATGTCTCCTCGTGCCGGTCGAGCCGGCTGCCCATCGCAGTCGGTCTCGCATCGACGGTATCTTCGGCCGCCGGCGCGGGCCGCGCCAATGGTCTTTTTTGATCCGGTTATCATGAAAACTGATTACCGCCTTCTCGCACCCGCCGCCCCAATGGAACTCAAGCAATTGCGCGCCTTCGTCACGCTCGCGGAAGAGCTGCATTTCGGGCGTGCCGCGCAGCGCCTGTGCATCGTGCAGCCCGCGCTGAGCATGCAGATCAAGGCGCTCGAGGCGGAACTCGACGCGCGCCTGTTCGAGCGCGACCGGCACAAGGTCGAATTGAGCGACACCGGGCGCGTGTTCCTGCCCGAAGCGCGGGCGACGCTGCAGCAGGCCGCGCGCGCGGAGCAGATCGCGCGGCGGTCGAGCCGCGGCGAAATCGGCACGCTGCGGATCGCGTTCGTGTCGTCGGTCTTGCCGGCGCTGTTGCCGGCCGTGCTGCGCACGATGCGTGAGCGCTATCCGTTGATCGCGCTCGAGCTGAAGGACATGCCCACGCCCGACCAGATCGCCGCACTGCGCGAGCGCCGGATCGATTTCGGGATGATCCGGCTGCCGGCCACCTACGCGGGCATCGACACGCGCGTGGTGCTCGAGGAAGGCTTCGTCGTCGCGCTGCCGCTCGACCATCCGCTGGCCGTGCACGACGCGATTTCACCGGCAGCGCTGCGCGGCGAGCCCACGTTCGTGCTCGCGCGCCGCTACGCGCCCGGCTTTCACGACGACATGCTGCTCGCATTGAGCCGCGCGGGCACGACGCTCGACATTGCGCAGGAGTTCGGGGAATTCACGACGATGCTCGCGCTCGTCGCGGCCGGCATGGGGATCGGGCTGATCCCGGCGGAAGCGGCCAGCGCGCTGCCGCCGAACGTGCTCGCGCGGCCGCTCGACCTGGCCGGCCACCGCAGCGGCGTCGGCCTCGCGTGGACCGATCTCGACAGCCCGCTGAAGCGCGCGTTCGTCGATGCGATCGGGCAGGTGACGGCGAACGCCGGGCAATAAAAAACCCGGCCGGGAAACTCCGGGCCGGGTTCGTTCGCCACGCCGGCCGCCTTGCGGCGGCCGCGCGACGTGCGCGATTACTTCGCGTTCGCGAATGCGACAGCCGTATCGAGCATGCGGTTCGAGAAGCCCCACTCGTTGTCGTACCAGCTCGACACCTTCACGAGACGGCCCGACACCTTGGTCAGCGTCGCGTCGAACGTCGACGAAGCCGGGTTGTGGTTGAAGTCGATCGACACCAGCGGTGCGTCGTTGTAGCCGAGGATGCCCTTCAGCGCGCCTTCCGATGCTTCCTTCATGATCGCGTTGACTTCCTCGACCGTCGTGTCGCGCTTCGCGATGAACGACAGATCGACGATCGACACGTTGATCGTCGGGACGCGGATCGCGTAGCCGTCGAGCTTGCCGTTCAGCTCCGGCAGCACGAGGCCGACGGCCGATGCGGCGCCCGTCTTCGTCGGGATCTGGCTGTGCGTGGCCGAACGCGCGCGGCGCAGGTCTTCGTGATAGACGTCCGTCAGCACCTGGTCGTTCGTGTACGCGTGGATCGTCGTCATCAGGCCGGTTTCGAGACCGATCTTGTCGTTCAGCGGCTTGACGAGCGGCGCGAGGCAGTTCGTCGTGCACGATGCGTTCGAGATGACCGTGTGCTCGGCCTTCAGCACGTCGTGGTTCACGCCGTAGACGATCGTCGCGTCGACGTCCTTGCCGCCCGGCGCCGAGATGATCACCTTCTTCGCGCCGCCCTTCAGGTGCGCGCTCGCCTTTTCCTTCGTCGTGAAGAAGCCCGTGCATTCCATCACGACGTCGACGCCCAGCTCGCCCCACGGCAGTTCGGCCGGGTTGCGGTTCGCGAGCACGCGGATCTTGTCGCCGTTCACGACGAGGTAGTCGCCGTCGACCGACACGTCGCCCGGGAACTTGCCGTGCGCGGTGTCGTACTGGGTCAGGTGCGCGTTGGTCTTCGCATCGCCCAGGTCGTTGATCGCGACGATCTCGAGATCGTGCTTCTTGCCGTTTTCATAGAACGCGCGCAGCGTGTTGCGGCCGATACGGCCGTAGCCGTTGATTGCGACGCGAATCGTCATGGTCTATCTCCTGATGGCTGAAAAAATTCGTTTCGTGCAGCTTCACGGTGCGACGCGCGCAACGGGTGGCGCGCGTCGCGTATGCTTTCAGGCCAGCACGGCCTTCACGGTCTCGACGACGTGCTCGACGGTGAAACCGAAGTACTTGAACAGCACGCCGGCCGGCGCCGATTCGCCGAACGTGTCGATCCCGACGACGCCGCCCTCGAGGCCGACGTACTTGTGCCAGAAGCTCGTCACGCCCGCTTCGATCGCGACGCGGCGCACGCCGTGCGGCAGCACGCGTTCGCGGTATTCGGCGTCCTGGCGATCGAACACGTTGGTCGACGGCATCGACACGACGCGGGCCGCGATGCCCTGTTGCGCGAGCGGCTCGACGGCCTTCATCGCGAGTTCGACTTCCGAGCCCGTCGCGATCAGGATGATCTTGCGCGCGACGATTTCGTCGTCCCAGTCCTTCAGCACGTAGCCGCCCTTCTCGATGTTCGCGATCTGCGCATCGGTACGCGGGTTGAACGCAAGGTTCTGACGGCTGAAGATCAGGCTCGACGGACGATCGGCGGCGACCGCGTGGGTCCACGCGACGGCCGTCTCGACCGTGTCGGCCGGACGCCAGACGTCGTGGTTCGGGATCAGGCGCAGGCTCGACACGTGCTCGATCGACTGGTGCGTCGGGCCGTCTTCGCCGAGGCCGATCGAATCGTGCGTGAACACGAAGATCGACGGCACCTTCATCAGCGCGGCCACGCGCAGCGCGTTGCGGCTGTAGTCGGAGAACGTCAGGAACGTGCCGCCGAACGGCTTGTGGCCGCCGTGCAGCGCGAGGCCGTTGATCGCGGCGCTCATGCCGAATTCGCGCACGCCGTAGTTGATGTGGTTGCCGAGCAGCACGCCCGCGCCTTCCGGATTCGCGCGCACCGCCTTCGACGCCTTCCAGTTGGTCAGGTTCGAGCCGGTCAGGTCGGCCGAGCCGCCGAGCAGCTCGGGCAGCGCGGCGGCGAGGCCTTCGATCGCCTGCTGCGACGCCTTGCGGGTCGCGACCGTCTCGGCGCGCTCGTTCGCGCCGGCGATGATCGCCGCGGCCTTCTCGGCCCAGTCGGCCGGCAGCTTGTTGGCCATCCGGCGCTCGAATTCGGCCGCTTCCGCCGGGAACTTCGCGCGATAGGCCGCGAACGTCGCGTCCCATTCGGACTCGGCGCGCTTGCCGGCTTCCTTCGCGTCCCAGGCCGCATAGACTTCCTGCGGAATCACGAACGGCTCCCACTTCCAGCCGAGCGCTTCGCGCGTCTTCGCGATTTCTTCCGCGCCGAGCGCCGCGCCGTGCACGTCGTGGCCGCCGGCCTTCGTGGCCGCGCCCTTGCCGATCACCGTCTTGCAACAGATCAGCGTCGGCTTGTCCGACAGCTTCGCCTTCGCGATGGCCGCGTCGACCGCGTCGACGTCGTGGCCGTTCACGTTCGGGATCACGTTCCAGCCATACGCTTCGAAGCGCTTCGGCGTGTCGTCGTGGAACCAGTTCACGACGTCGCCGTCGATCGAGATGCCGTTGTCGTCGTACAGCGCGATCAGCTTGTTCAGCTTCAGCGTGCCCGCGAGCGAGCAGGCTTCGTGCGAGATGCCTTCCATCAGGCAGCCGTCGCCGAGGAACACGTACGTGTGGTGATCGACGATCTTCGCGCCGTCACGGTTGAACTCGTCGGCCATCAGCGCTTCGCCGAGCGCCATGCCGACCGCGTTCGCCAGACCCTGGCCGAGCGGGCCGGTGGTCGTCTCGACGCCCGGCGTGATCCCGTATTCGGGGTGGCCCGGCGTCTTCGAGTGCAGCTGGCGGAAATTCTTCAGCTCCTCGATCGGCAGGTCGTAGCCGGTCAGGTGCAGCAGCGAGTACAGCAGCATCGAGCCATGGCCGTTCGACAGCACGAAACGGTCGCGGTCGGCCCAGTGCGGGTTCGCCGGGTTGTGCTTCAGATGGCGCGACCAGAGCGCGACGCCGATTTCGGCCATGCCCATCGGCATGCCCGGGTGGCCGGAGTTCGCTTGCTGGACGGCGTCCATCGCGAGCGCACGGATCGCGTTGGCCATCAAGGTGGTGGAGGCGGGAGACGAAGTCGTCATGTCGAGTCCGGAGAACGAGTCGAGGAAACGGGGGCACGGCGGCATCCGGAAGCTCGAGCGTCAATCGTTCCCGGCGCGCGGTGCGGCGCCTGACGGACGCGAAGCGGACGGAGCCAACGGACGGGGCTGCAAAGCTCGTCATTTTAACAGATGGGCCGGCATTTCCCTTGTCGGCGCGTCGTGTTCCGGCACGGTTTTCCGCCAAACCGCCCGCCTCCTATAATTCAGGCGTCGGAACTGCCCGCCTCCCGCGGCCCACCCGTGAGCACGACCCTTCTCTTCCATCCCACGCCCAACGCCGCCTACGGCTTCCCGAACGCACGCCGGCTCGCGCACGTGGCGTCGCCGCACCAGCGCATCGAAGTCTGGGAAACGCCGCAGCTCGGCCGCCTGTTCACGCTGGACGGCCGGCCGATGACGTCGGTCGGCGACGAGTACGTGTATCACGAATGCATGACGCACCCGGCCGCGCTCGCGCATCCGGCGCCGAAGAAGGCGCTCGTGCTCGGCGGCGGCGACGGCGGCGCGGCGCGCCAGTTGCTCAAGCACGCGTGCATCGAACGGATCGTGATCGCCGAGCTCGACCACGAGGTGATCGGGATGGCGCGCCGCTATCTCGACGACGTGCACCAGGGCGCGCTCGACGACCCGCGCGTCGAGGTCGTGATCGGCGACGCCGCGCACTTCGTCGATTCGACGGTCGAACATTTCGATCTCGTCGTGTTCGACCTCACGCCGCCCGATTCGCCGGCGGCCGGCCTCTATACGCGTGCGTTCTACGCGCGGCTCAAGCGAATCCTCACGCGCTGCGGCGCGATCTCGATGCATCTCGGCTCGCCGGTGTTCCATGCCGCGCGCATCGCCGCGCTGCTCGACGATCTGCGCGCGAGCTTCGCGGTCGTCGACCCACTGTCGGCGCACGTGCCGCTGTACGGCTCGCAGTGGCTGATGGCGATCGCGAGCGACACGCTCGATGCGGCCGCGCTGTTCGCGCACGACGTCGACGAACGGCTCGCGGCCCGCCGCGTCGACGGCTTGCGCTACTACGATGCGCGGCTGCATGCGTCCCTCTTTGCCCTGCCGCGCGCGCTGCGCGATACACTGGGCGTTCGCCGCTGAACCTCGGCACGCCGCGCAACGTTCCGTCGTTCCAGCATGAGACCGGCGCAGGCGCCGCGGCGCCGATACCGTGCAACAGGAGATTTTCATGACCGATCCACGTCCGGCCAACGTGCCTTGGTTGACGCCCTACCTGACCGTGCGCAACGCGCGCGCGGCCATCGAGTTCTTCCAGGCCGCATTCGGCTTCACGGTACGCGACGTGCACGACGAGGACGGCGCAATCATGCACGTCGAGATGGCCTATCGCGGCCAGTTGATCGTGATGTTCGCGCCCGAGGGCGCGTTCGGCTCGCCCGCGCTCACGCCGAAGCGCGCGAACGCCACCGCGCCGCAATCGTTCTATCTGTATGTCGACGACGTCGACGCCACCTGGCAGCGCGCGCTCGACGCGGGCGCGAAATCGCTGAGCGCGCCGCAGGATCAGTTCTGGGGCGACCGGTTCGCGCAGATCGAGGATCTCGACGGCTACCGCTGGGCGCTCGGGTGCCGTCTCGACGCATGACCGAAACCGCCACACGCATGAACGAAGCCACCACCACCGCGGCCGTGCCGCGCTTTTTCGTCGACGCCGCGCCGCGCGCCGACACCCCGCTCGCATTGCCGGCCGACGTCGCGCGCCACGTGCAGGTGCTGCGCCTGCAGCCCGGCGACGCGCTCGCGCTGTTCGACGGCACGGGCGGCCAGTACCGCGCGCGGCTCGTCGAGGTCGACAAGCGCGGCGCGCTCGTGCAGGTCGATACGTTCGAGCCCGCCGAGGCCGAGCCGCCGTATCGCGTGACGCTCGCGCAGGGCATCGCCGGCGGCGACAAGATGGACTGGGTGATCGAGAAGGCCGTCGAGCTCGGCGTCGCGGCGGTCGTGCCGCTGTCGACCGCGCGCGGCGTCGTGAAACTCGCCGGCGAACGGGCGGACAAGCGCGTCGCGCACTGGCGCGGCGTCGTGCGCGCGTCGTGCGAACAGTGCGGACGCAACCGCGTGCCCGACGTCGCGCCGGTGGCCGGCTTCCACGCATGGCTCGACGCGCTGCCGGCCGCGCCGGCCGACGGCGAACTCCGGCTGCTGCTGTCGCCGCGCGCGAGCATCCCGTTCGCGTCGCTGCCCGACGCGCCGCCGGCGGGCGCCGTCACGCTGCTGATCGGGCCCGAAGGCGGGCTGTCGCCCGACGAGGAAAATGCGGCACGCGCACGCGGGTTCACCGCGCTGTCGCTCGGGCCGCGCGTGCTGCGCACCGAGACGGCCGGTGCGGCCGTACTCGCGGCATTGGCGGCGCGCTGGGGCGGGTGGTGATCGGCAACCTCGCGCGATTCGCTCCGGCTCGACTTCAACGCGCGGATCGTCTCGGGTTCATTCCGCGGCGATGAATCGCGTTGCCGTGTACGGGGCGATCCGTGCAAGCGCATGCTCGTCGCCGGCATCGTTGCAATGACGTGAAGTACGTCCATCGGGTGCCCGGCGCACCCGCCGATTCAGTCGCCAGAGGCAAAAAAACCCGCGCAAAGGCGGGTTTCGGAGAGGTTGCGCACCGGATTCCGGTGCCGGCGGCGAACAACGACCGGAAGCTGCGACAACGCGGCGTACCGGCCCGCCGACGCGCTTACGCGAACGAGTAGAACACGCGGAACGCGACCTTGCGCTCGGCCCAGAATTCGGCCGCCTCGCGGAACACGTCGAGCAGCGTTTCGCGCCCTTCCTTGTCGAATTTCTGCGCGATCGGCAACCCTTCGAGGACGATCACGAAACCAGGCTGCGCGCCGGCCTTCGCGACGAGATCGGTGAGGCAATCGTACAGCGCGTCGTAGTTCTTCCCGAAATGCTTCGGAAACAGGAACGAGGTCGCGATCGTTTCCATCACTTCCTGCTTCGACTGCGCGGCGCCGCAATACGCATACAGGAAATGCTGGCCGAGCCGACCGGCTTCGTCGGCGAGATCCTGCACGCGGAACGCGCGGATCGACTGCACGAGATTGGGTCGCACGGTCGTGAAAAGGCTCATAGGCTCCTCGTTCGATGAAAGCCCGGGCTCGGCTTCTTGTTGCTCCGGCGTGCCGCCGGCCTGCGCCGCCGCGTGCAGCTGAATCACACGCTGAAACAGATTGCCGTCGCCGGCCGCGAACAGATCCGCCGCCGCCGTATCGTGCGCGTAGATGGAGTCGCTCATGCCATTCGTCCCGAAGTCATTCAACAATACGTTTAAAACTGTTGTAGTGGTCGCCCGTGTAATAACAGTTGTCGATCCGGCGCAACGGCCCGCCACAGACGATCCGGCGCGCGCCGCGATTGCGCGCACGCGGCGTCGGCACCGTGTACTCATGGTAGTAGCCGCGCTTCGCCTTCGGCAGGATCCGCTCGCGGTTGCCGAACACGGCGCCGTCTTTCTCGTACGGATAGGGGCCGCCGGCGCTGATCAAGCCCAGCGTGGTCACGGCCTCGCGCGGAAGACGGGCAGTCGGGATCGTATCGAGCCCGCTGGCGGCCACGTCGGCCGGAACGGCCTCCCGTGCGTAAGCGGCGGAAACCAGACTGCCCGTCGGCGTGCCGACGATACCCATCGCGAACATCGCGAAGACGGACGCGAGCGCGCCGTTGCGGAGCCACTTGCGTGCCATGAACCAGGGTTCCCGCTGTTAAATCAAGTAGTTGACGACCAACAAAGGCGTTAGCGTAGCGTTATTGGCCGCGCGAATCAATGTCCGTTTGGGAATCGAAAGCCACGCGATGCCCCGAATTCCGCATTTTTTACCGAAATCGCACTACATTTATCTTACATAGGATAAAATGCGTGCGGCATCTTTCGTATGGCAAGACCTGCCTCCTTGCCACACTCGCTACCCGGAGTGGAAAGATGCTGCTGTTGCTTATGGGAAGCGCGGTTGCGCCCTGCCCGCGGCGTGCCCCTTGCGGGCACGCCTCTTTTTGCCTTTGTTTACAATTTCGCCCGGCGCGCGGCCCCGGTTCGACCGGCGCCGCGCGTTCGTGTCGGCTCAGCGCGCGGCGTTGACGTCGGCCACCAGCAGCGCCGCCATGTTGACGATGCGACGAACGGTCGCCGATTCGGTCAGCACGTGCACCGGCTGCGCGGCGCCCAACAGGATCGGCCCGATCGCGATGTTGTTGCCGGCGGCCGTCTTCAGCAGGTTGTACGCGATGTTCGCGGCGTCGATGTTCGGCAGGATCAGCAGGTTCGCTTCGCCTTCCAGCGTCGATTCCGGCAGGATCTCCTTGCGCAGCGCCGCGTCGAGCGCGACGTCGCCGTGCATTTCCCCGTCCACCTTCAGCTCCGGCGCGGTTTCCTGCAGGATCGCGAGCGTATCGCGCATCTTCTTCGCCGAAGGTGCGTTGCTCGTGCCGAAATTCGAGTGCGACACCAGCGCGACCTTCGGCTCGATGCCGAAGCGGCGCACTTCTTCGGCGGCCATGATCGTGATCTCGGCCAGCTCCTCCGGGGTCGGATCGACGTTCACGTGCGTATCGACGAGGAAAATCTGGCGGCCCGGCAGCACGAGGCCGTTCATCGCCGCGTACACGCTGCAGCCCGGACGCTTGCCGATCACCTGGTCGATGAAGTGCAGGTGGCGGTGCGTGGTGCTGATCGTGCCGCAGATCATCCCGTCCGCTTCGCCCTTCTTCACCAGCATCGAGCCGATCAGCGTCGTCCGACGGCGCATTTCGACACGCGCGAGCTGCTCGCTGATGCCCTTGCGCGCCATCATCTTGTAGTACGTCTGCCAGAAGTCGCGGTAGCGCTCGTCGTGCTCGGTGTTGACGACCGTGAAGTCGGTGCCTGGCGTCAGGCGCAGGCCGTAGCGCTGGATACGGTGCTCGATCACCGACGGGCGGCCGATCAGGATCGGCTTCGCGAGTTTTTCGTCGACGATGATCTGAACGGCGCGCAACACGCGCTCTTCCTCGCCTTCCGCGAACACCACGCGCTTCTTCTCTTCCGGCGCGGCGCGCGCGATCTGGAAGATCGGCTTCATCGTCGTGCCGCTGTGGTACACGAACTGCTGGAGGTGCTGCTTGTACGCGTCCATGTCCTCGATCGGGCGCGTCGCGACGCCGCCGTCCATCGCGGCCTGCGCGACGGCCGGTGCGATCTTCACGATCAGGCGCGGATCGAACGGCTTCGGAATCAGGTATTCGGGCCCGAACGACAGATCCTGGATGCCGTACGCGGTCGCGACGATGTCGCTCTGCTCGTGCTGCGCGAGCTCGGCGATCGCGTTCACGGCCGCGATCTCCATTTCACGCGTGATCGTCGTCGCGCCGACGTCGAGCGCACCGCGGAAGATGAACGGGAAGCACAGGACGTTGTTGACCTGGTTCGGGTAATCGGTGCGGCCGGTGGCCAGCACGGCGTCCGGGCGCACCTCGAGCGCGAGTTCCGGCAGGATTTCCGGCGTCGGGTTCGCGAGCGCGAGGATCAGCGGGCGCTCGGCCATGCCCTTCACCATCTCCTGCTTCAGCACGCCGGCGGCCGACAGGCCGAGGAAGATGTCCGCGCCGTCGATCACCTCGGCGAGCGTGCGGGCGTCGGTTTCGCGCGCGAAACGCTCCTTGTCCGGATCCATCAGCTCGGTGCGGCCCTTGTAGACCACGCCGGCCAGGTCGGTCACCGTGATGTTCTCGAGCGGCAGCCCGATGTCGACCAGCAGGTCCAGGCACGCGAGCGCGGCCGCGCCCGCGCCGGACGCGACGAGCTTGACCTTCTTGATGTCCTTGTTGACGACCTTCAGGCCGTTCGTGACGGCCGCGGCCACGACGATCGCGGTGCCGTGCTGGTCGTCGTGGAACACCGGGATCTTCATCCGCTTGCGCGCTTCGCGCTCGACGATGAAGCAGTCCGGCGCCTTGATGTCCTCGAGGTTGATCCCGCCGAAGGTCGGCTCCAGCGCGGCGATCACGTCGACGAGCTTGTGCGGGTCCGACTCGTTCAGCTCGATGTCGAACACGTCGATGCCCGCGAACTTCTTGAACAGCACGGCCTTGCCTTCCATCACCGGCTTCGACGCGAGCGGGCCGATGTTGCCGAGACCGAGCACCGCCGTGCCGTTCGTGACGACGCCGACCAGATTGCTGCGCGCGGTGAAGCGCGCGGCGTTCAGCGGGTTCTCGACGATCTCCTCGCACGCGTACGCCACGCCCGGCGAATACGCGAGCGCGAGGTCGCGCTGGTTGATCATCTGCTTGGTCGGGGCGATCGCGATTTTGCCGGGGGTCGGAAATTCGTGATAGTCGAGCGCGGCTTCGCGGAGCTTGGCTTTGGAGGAGGCTTGGGTAGACATGTGTCTCGTGACGGGCGGATTAGAATAACTGTTCGACGGCATTGTAGCGCCAATCACCGGCCGCCAGACCGGCGATTCGGGTGCGACAGTCGCGACAAAAATGAACTGGATGGTACAGGCGCGCCGCCGCCCGCCTCGTACAATGCCGTTCCTTCAACCGTTTCGGACCGCCCGCCGTGCCAGCCGCCCTCTCCGAGTTTTCGCTGATCGAACGCTTCTTCACGCGCCGCGCCGCCCGGGGCGCCCGCGCGTCGACGCTCGGCATCGGCGACGATTGCGCGCTGATTGCGCCCCGATCCGGGAAATTGCTGGCCATTTCGACGGACATGCTGGTGGAAGGCCGCCACTTCTTTCCCGATGTCGCGCCCGATGCGCTCGGCCACAAGGCGCTCGCGGTCAATTTGTCGGATCTCGCGGCGATGGGCGCCGAGCCGCGCGCGTTCACGCTCGCGTGCGCGCTGCCGCGCGCCGACGCGGGGTGGCTCGAAGCGTTCAGCAACGGGCTGTTCGCGCTGGCCGACCGATACGGCTGCGAGCTGATCGGCGGCGACACGACGAGCGGGCCACTGAACCTGTGCGTGACCGTGTTCGGCGAAGTCGCGCCCGACGCGGCGCTGCGGCGCGATGCCGCGCGCGACGGCGACGACGTGTGGGTGTCCGGCACGCTCGGCGATGCGCGCGCGGGGCTCGGCGTCGCCCGCGGCGAATGGACGGCCGGCGCGCATGAAGCCGCCGCGTTCCGGCGCGCGCTCGAGCGGCCCGAACCGCGCGTCGCGCTCGGCCTGGCGCTCGCGGGCGTCGCGCACGCGGCGCTCGACCTGTCGGACGGCCTCGCCGGCGATCTCCAGCACATCCTGACGCGCTCGAACGTGCGCGCCGAGATCGACGCCGACGCGGTGCCGCGCTCGGCCGCGCTCGCGACGCTGCCGGCCGACGTGCAGCGCCGCTGCACGCTGGCGGGCGGCGACGATTACGAACTGTGCTTCACGGCGCCCGTCGCGGCCCGCGCGGCGGTCGAAGCGGCCGGCGCCGCGGCCGGCGTGCCGGTCACGCGAATCGGTACAATACGCGCGTTGTCCGCGCCTTCGGCGCAGCCCGCCATCGCGTGGCGCGACGCCGCCGGCGCGCCCCTCGCTCTCACGTTGCACGGCTTCGACCACTTCCATGCAGACTGATCCGACGCCCGCGCACGCCGCGGCCGAGTCCGGCGCCGCGCGGCCCGCGCCGACACGCGTGACGGCCCGCTTCATGCTGTCGCACCCCGCGCATATCGTGTCGCTCGGCTTCGGCAGCGGGCTCGCGCCGATCATGCCCGGCACGTTCGGCTCGCTGTTCGGCTGGCTCACGTTCGTCGTGCTCAATCGCTACCTGACGGTGCCCGAATGGTGGGCGCTGATCGCCGTCGGCTTCGCGGCCGGCACGTGGATCACCGGTTTCACCGCGAAGCGGGCCGGCGTGTCCGATCCGGGCGCCGTCGTCTGGGACGAGATCGTCGCGATCTGGCTCGTGATGCTGTTCGTCACGCCCGCGACCTTCGTCGGCCAACTGTGGGCGTTCGTCGCGTTCCGCTTCTTCGACATGCTCAAGCCGCCGCCGATCCGCTACTTCGACCGCCGCCTGAAGGGCGGGCTCGGCATCATGGCCGACGACCTCGTCGCCGCGTTCATGACGCTGCTCGTGATCGCGCTGTGGCGCTCCGTCGCCGGCTGACCGATTTCCCGACTCCCGTTTCCCGACGCGCATGCCAACCGATTCAGTCGTCCATCAGCTTGCGATCCGCGCAGGCAACAAGCTGCGTGACGAGCACCTCACGCTCGCCACCGCCGAATCCTGCACCGGCGGGATGATCGCCACGGCGATCACCGACATTTCCGGCAGCAGCCAGTGGTTCGAGCGCGGCTTCGTCACGTACTCGAACCAGGCCAAGATCGAGATGATCGGCGTGCCGCCCGACCTGATCGACAAGCACGGCGCCGTCAGCGAGCCCGTCGCGCGCGCGATGGCCGAAGGCGCGCTGCGCAACAGCCGCGCGCAGGTCGCGCTGTCCGTCACCGGCATCGCGGGCCCGGCCGGCGGCAGCGAGAAGAAGCCGGTCGGCACCGTGTCGTTCGGCTGGAGCAACCGGCTGCATACCGACGTCGAGACGCGCGTGTTCAAGGGCGACCGCGAACAGATCCGCACGCAGGCGGCCGCGCATGCGCTGCGCGGGCTGCTGAAGCTGCTCGACGAACACGAAGGCTGAGCGGCCCGGGCGCGCGTGGCGCGCCGCGCCCGCTTATTGGATCGCGTCGGGCTTCACGACGATCCAGTTCTTGTCCGCCGTCACCGGCAGGCCGAGCGCCTTCTGCTTCGCGGCCGATTCGTCCGACCACGCGCGGATCTGCGCCATCTGCTTGTCCTTCTTGTTGACCCACACGCGCACGCCGCCGCGCGCGACGTCGGTCGCGTTCAGCAGCATGTAGCCGTCGGAGCTCGGCGTGTCGCCCGCGACGAGCACCGGCTTCTTCCACTGGTCGATCCAGCCGACGATCGAGCCGAGCTTGCCTTCGTACCACGTCATCGGGTTCATCAGGAACGGCGTGATCACGAGGTTGCGGTTCGCGGCCTCGTCGTATTTGCCGGCCTTGATCTGCAGCCGCGACGTGGTCAGCGCGCCGGTGGCCGGGTCGCGCAGCAGCGTCGTCACGCCGATCACGTTCTGCGGCTTCACGTTGTAGCCGTACTTCGGGTCGGACAGCACGAGCCGCGCGAGTTCCTCGTGCGCGGCCGTCATCACGTAGACGTCGATGCCGTTCTCGCGCAGCGCGTTGTACAGCTCCTGCATCCCGCGGAAGAAGCGCGGCGGATTCACCGTGCCGTCGACCACCTTGTCGCCCTGCCAGTAGCGGATCGGGATCGGCTTGCCGTCGGCGAGCATCGCGTCGACGTGGCGCTTCAGGCTGGCGAGCGACTGCCCGGCGAACGCCTGCGCGATCCACGGATAGCAGACCAGATCGTCGATCTCGCACAGCCGGTAGTAGTAGCTCGTCAGCGATTCCTTGTAGTCCGCGGAATCCTTGAACGGGATCAGCTTGAGCGACGGGTCGAGCGAGTCGCGCGTCAGCACGCCGTGGTTCTCGAGATACGGCAGCAGCGATTCCTCGAGGTCGTAGCGGTAGGTCGTGTTGTCGGCGTCGAACACCGCGTAGTCGCCCCGGTTCGCGTGTGCGGCGATCATCGCGTTCAACGCCTTCGCGCTGTCGGCGGGCCAGTGCGACAGGTCCGCCGCATGGGCGAACGTCATGCACAGCGACGCGGCGAACGCGCTCAGAAGACGGCGGGACAGCTTGGGCATGGCGTCGCTCCTTTTCTTGACATTTTCGTGACGGATCGGTGACAAACGGCAGCATGGCGCGACTAAATTGCGCACGTGCAATACGGAAGCGACGGGAAATTGTTCGCGTGCGCCAGGACGGCGAATACACGATGAAGGCGCGCGGCCCGCGAACGCGGGCGCGGCGGTCGAAGGCCGCCCGACCGGGCGGCCGGTATTTCAGCGATGCGCGTTGATCGTGTCGCGCGTCTTCCGCGCGGCGAGCGCCGCGGCTTCGGCGAAATCCTCGCCCTTGCTCGCATACAGGATCGCGCGCGACGAGTTGATCATCATCCCGGTGCCGTCGGCCGTGCGGCCCGCGTTGACGGTCGCCTGCACGTCGCCGCCCTGCGCGCCGATGCCGGGGATCAGGAGCGGCATGTCGCCGACGATCCCGCGCACGATCTCGATTTCCTTCGGGAACGTCGCGCCCACCACGAGGCCGAGCTGGCCGTTCTTCGCGTTCCACTTGTTCGCCGCGAGATCGGCGACGACCTGATACAGCGGCCGCCCGTTCGTATCGAGGAACTGCAGGTCCGAGCCGCCCGGGTTCGACGTGCGGCACAGCACGATCACGCCCTTGCCTTCATGCTCGAAGTACGGCTCGACCGAGTCGTAGCCCATGTACGGGTTCACCGTGACGGCGTCCGCGCGATAGCGCTCGAACGCCTCGCGCGCGTACTGCTCGGCCGTGCTGCCGATGTCGCCGCGCTTCGCGTCGAGGATCACCGGCAGGCCCGGATGCTGGAGATGGATGTGCGCGATCAGCCGCTCGAGCTGGTCTTCCGCGCGATGCGCGGCGAAGTACGCGATCTGCGGCTTGAACGCGCTCGCATACGGCGCGGTCGCGTCGACGATCTGCCGGCAGAATTCGAAGATCGCGTCGGGCTGGCCGTCGAACTGCACGGGAAAGCGCGACGGCTCGGGATCGAGGCCGACGCACAGCAGCGAATTCGTGCGCTGCCACGCGGCGCGCAGCGATTCGATGAAAGTAAGCGGGGAAGACATGGCGGATACTCGCGGCAAACCGTTGGTAGACCGCGTATTTTACCCGCGTCGCCGCGCTGCCTCGCGTGTCGCGCCATTGCCGCGCGCATCGGCGCGCTCGACCGTGAACGCGAAGCGCCGCGTGAGCCGCTCGCCGGGCGCGAGCAGCGTCATCCCGTGCGCGGCCGCGCCGCCCGGCAGGTTCACCGCATTGATCGGATGATCGACCGGCTCGAAGCAGAAGAAATCCTCGCCCGGCGGCGTATAGAGCACGTACGCGTCGGCGTCGGCCGCGACGGTCAGCGACAGCCGGCGGCGCGGCCAGCTCACCGTCGCGTGGCCGCCCCAGCCGGTGAACGCGTGATTGACGAGCGTGGCCGGCAGCGGATACGCGACGCCGAACTGCCAGGCCGGCGGCACGCTGACGTGCCGCACCGGCAGGAAATCGGCGCCCGACAGCCACAGGCCGCCCGCCGCCGCGGCCAGCTCGGTCTCCGTATCGCGCACGAGGAACGGATGCACGCCGAGCCCGAACGGCAGCCGCGCGCGCCCGGCGTTCTCGATCGTCAGCGCGATCGACAGCGTCGCGTCGTCGAGTTCGAACGACTGGATCGCGTGGAACGCATACGGCGCGCCGGCCGCACGATCGAGCGACAGTTGCAGCGACGTGTCGGTCGCATCGTCCACCTGCCACGGCGCGAGCCAGCCGTCGCCGTGGATCGGCAGCGGCTCGTCGCGGCGGTTGCGCGGCACCGCGACCTTGCGCCCGTCGCATTCGAAGCGCCCGCCGCCGATCCGGTTCGAGTACGGCAGCAGCGGGTAGCATGCGAGCTCGTTCGGGTCCGTCGCCGTCTCCGGGTGCTCGCAACGGCGGAACACCGGCATCAGCGCGCCGTTGTCGCCGCGCCAGTCGAAGCGCGCGATGCCGCCGCCGAGGTGCGGCAGCACGTCGAGCCGCAGCGACGCGTTCGACAGCGTGACGGCCGCCGCATGCGCGGCGCCGACGCCCTGCGCGAACACGGCCGTCTGCGGGCCGGGGCTGACCGGCTGGGCGGCGGCGGCCAGGCGCGCGCGGCGCGACTGGCTGGTGGACGACGATGCGCGCGAGGACGTGGCGGTCATGGTGAGCTCCTTTCCTTCGTCGAAGAAACGATGCAGGTCGGTGCGAACGGTCAGGCCCAGCCGCCGTCGACGATCACGTCCTGCGCGGTGATCATCCGGCTGTCGTCGGCCGCGAGAAACAGCGCCATCCGTGCGAGGTCGGCCGGCAGCAGTTCGGCGTCGATGCACTGGCCGGCCTTGATCGCCGCGCGGCCCGCGTCGTCGAGCCACAGCCGGCGCTGCTTGTCGGTCATCACCCAGCCGGGCACCAGCGAATTCACGCGGATGCCGAACGGGCCGAGATCGCGCGCGAGGCCGCGCGTCAGGCCCTGCACGGCCGCCTTCGCCATCACGTAGACGGGATAGCCGCCGTTCTTCAGCATCCAGCTGATCGAGCCGAGATTGACGATCGAGCCGCCGCCCTGCCGCTTCATGTCGTCGATCACCGCCTGCGCGGCGAAGAACTGGTGACGCAGGTTCACCGCGATGCCCGCGTCGAACGACGCCGGCGTCACGTCGCCGATCGCATGGCGCGCGTCGTTCGCCGCGTTGTTCACGAGCACCGCGATCGCGCCGATGCGCGCACGGATCGCGTCGATCGCCCGGCGCAGCGCGTCGATGTCGGTCAGATCGCAGGACAGGAACAGCGGCGCATGGCGCACGTGCGCGAGGCGTTCGGCCAGCGCGGCGCCGGCCGCCGCGTCGAGATCGACGAACGCGACGCGCGCGCCCTGTTCGGCGAAGTGCTCGACGAACGACGCGCCGATGCCGGTCGCGCCGCCCGTGATCAGCACCGCGCGATCCTCGAGGCTCGGGTAGCGCGCATAGCGCGCATCGCTCGCCGCCGCGTGCGTGCCCTGCGCTGATGGGTCGATGGTCATGCGTGTCGTCTCCGTGGATTCGGTCAGTCGCGTACGCCGCGGTTCTTCAACTGGTCGAGCAGCACGGCCGCGAGCAGGATCGCGCCGCGCACGAGGTACTGGTAGAACGCGTCGATGTTCAGCAGGTTCATCACGTTCTCGACGGTGCCCATGATCAGCACGCCGATCACGACGCCCGAGATCGTCGCGCGGCCGCCCATCAGCGACACGCCGCCGAGCACGCACGCGGAAATCACGTTCAGCTCGAAGCCTTGCGCGGCGTTCGGCTGGCCCGACGTGATGCGCGACGCGAGGATCACGCCCGCGAGCGCCGTCACCGCGCCCTGGATCAGGAAGATGTACACGCGCGTGCGTTCGACGTTGATCCCCGCGAGCCGCGACGCTTCCGGATTGCCGCCGATCGCGAGCGTGTTGCGGCCATAGATGGTCTGGTTCAACAGCACGCCGAACCCGATGAAGCACAGCAGCGTGACCCAGATCGGCAGCGACACGCCGAACATCGACAGCCCGCCGAGCGCGATGAACGTATCCGACGACACGCCGACCGCCTGCCCCTTCGACACGATGAAGCCGAGCCCGCGCACGATCTCCATCGTCGCGAGCGTCGTGATCAGCGCGTTGATGCGCAGGTACGCGATCACCGCGCCGTTCACGAAGCCGATCGCGGCGCCGGCCGCGACCGCGGCGACGATCGCGACGAACGTGTTGTCGGTCGCGTTCAGCACCATCGCGCACAGCACGCCGGAGAACGCGACGGTCGAGCCGATCGACAGGTCGAAGTCGCGCGACGCGAGACAGAACATCATCGTGCACGCGACCATGCCGATCTGCGAGATCGACAGCGCGAGGCCGAGCATGTTGTCGATCGAGAAGAAGTGATCGACGGTCAGCGACATCGTGATGAACATCACCGCGAAGATCGCGATCAGGCTGTATTCGGTCAGATGCTGCCACCACTTCTGGCGGTCGCTCTGCTGCGGAACCAGCGCGTCGGCCGACGGCTTCACGGCGGCGCTGGCAAGGTTTTCGTTGGCTTGCATGGTGTGTCTCCTGCTCCTGCATCGCGCGGCCCGCGCCGCGCGTGTTCGATTCGATTGTCCCGGGCTTGTCCGGACGTAGCCGGCCGCGTCAGGCCGCCTCGACCGCGCTCGTCTGCGGCAGCGCGAGGTTCAGCACCGCGTGCTCGTTCGCGTCGGCGCGCGCCAGCTCGCCGGCGATCCGCCCTTCGCGCATCACGACGATGCGGTCGGACACGCCGAGCACTTCCGGCAGCTCCGACGACACCATCACGATCGCGCAGCCGCGCTCCGCGAGCCGGTAGATCACGTCGTAGATCTCGTGCTTCGCGCCGACGTCGATTCCGCGCGTCGGCTCGTCGAGGATCACGACCTTCAGGTCGGGCTCCGCGAGCCAGCGCGACAGGATCGCCTTCTGCTGGTTGCCGCCCGACAGGAAGCGGATCTTCTGGCGCCGGTTCGGCGTCTTGATCTTCAGCCGCTGGATGAAGCGGTCGGCCGTTTCGCTTTCGGTCTTGCCGTTGATGAAGAGCCCCGCACGCAGCGAATGGCGGCGGCAACTGATGTTGATGTTCTCCGCGACCGACGCGATCGCGATGATTCCTTCTTCCTTGCGGTCCTCCGGGCACAGCACGATGCCGTGGCGGATCGCGTCGCCGGTGCGCTTCACGTCGATGCGCTGGCCGTCGAGCGTCAGCACGCCCGCGCGCCGGCGGTCCGCGCCGTACACGAGCCGCATCAGCTCGCTGCGGCCGGCGCCGACGAGCCCGAAGAAGCCGACGATCTCGCCCGCGCGCACCGAGAAGCTCGCCGGTTCGCGCAGCGCCGGGCCGTCGACGCCTTCGGCGGAAAACCGCACGTCGCCGAGCGCGCGCGGCGCGTAATGGTAGATGTCGGCGATCTCGCGCCCCACCATCTCGGCGACGAGCCGCTCGCGCGGCACGTCGGCCAGCGCCTCGTGCGACGCGATCTTGCGCCCGTCGCGGAAGATCGTGCACGCGTCGCACAGCCGGTAGATCTCGTCCATCCGGTGCGAGATGTAGATCAGCGCACGGCCCTGCGCGCGCAGATCGTCGACCAGCTTGAACAGCACTTCCGTCTCGCGATGCGACAGCGAGCTCGTCGGTTCGTCGAGCGCGATCACGCGTGCATTGCGCATCAGCGCCTTGCAGATCTCGACCATCTGCCGCTGCGCGATCGACAGCCGCCCAAGCCGCGCGTCGGGGTCGAGATCGACGCCCATCTCGGCGAGCCGCTCGCGCACGTAACGCTTCGCCTCGCGCTTCCTGACCCAGCCGAACGCGTTCGGCAGGCGGCCGAGCAGCAGGTTTTCCGCGACCGTCAAATCGGGCACGTACTGCAATTCCTGGTGAATCACCGCGATGCCGGCCGCGATCGACGCGGCCGCATTCGCGAACTGCACGGGCTGGCCGTCGACCAGCACGCTGCCCGCGTCGGGCTGGTATTCGCCGCCGAGAATCTTCAACAGCGTCGACTTGCCCGCGCCGTTCTCGCCCATCAGGCCATGCACCTCGCCCGCATGCACGTCGAACGAAATGCCGTCGAGTGCGCGCACGCCGGGAAATACCTTGCCGATATTGTCAAAACGCAGTGCCGCTGACACGTCGTCTCCCCACTTCCAGATCCATCGACCGTCGGCCGCCGCGTCGCCGCGGCAGCCGGCGGGCCGCTTACTTCGATGCGAGCCCCATCTCCTCGCGCACCTTCGACACGTTCTCGCGCGTCGCGAGCATGCCCGTCGTCAGCGTCAGCGGCGGCGGCGCCTTGCCCTGCGTGATCCACGCGTACATCAGGTCCGAGGTTTCCTCGCCGTGGCGCTTCGGGCTGATGATCACGGTGCCGTAGAAGCCCGTCGGCTGCGGCTTCTTGAACTCGTTCAACGCCGAATCGGAACCGCCGATGCCGATGCCGATCATGTTGTCGGCCTTGAAGCCGCGCCCTTCGGCCGCGCGCACCGCGCCGAGCACGGCCTCGTCGTTCAGGCCGTACGCGACCCAGTGCTTGAACTGCGGGTTCTTCGTGAGCGCGATGTTCGCCGCGTTGAACGCGTTCTCGGTGTCGGTCTTCGCCTGCGGCGCCGCGATCACGTTCGCCTTCGGGAAGCCGGCGGCCACCAGCGCGTCGGTCGCGCCGCTCGTGCGGTCGTGCGCGGTCGGCAACTGCTCGTAGGTGATGTCGATCGCACCGACGTCCTTCATGTCCCAGCCGCGCTTCTTGATCTCGGCCGCGATGCCGTCGCCGACCTGCTTGCCGATGTTGTATGCGGAAATCCCCATGTGCGGCACCGACTCGATCGGCTTGCCCGCGCCGTCGACGAGGCGGTCGTCGACCGTCATCATCTTCAGGTTGTGCGACTTCGCCTTCGCGACGATGCCCGGCCCGAGCTTCACGTCAGGCGTGCAGATGATGAAGCCCTGCGCCTTCTGCGCGGACAGGTTGTCGATCGCGCTCATCACCTTCTCGCCGGACGGCGCGCCGATCTTCACGAGCGTGAAGCCCTTCTGCTTCGCGGCGATCTCGGCGAATTTCCACTCGTCCTGGAACCACGGCTCTTCCGGCTGCTTCACCAGGAAGCCGATCTTGACCGGGTCGGCCGCGTGCGCGACCGGGCTGCCCATCACCACCGCGGCCGCGGCGGCCAGCGTTACGAACGTTCTGCGTTTCATCTCCAGTGTCTCCTTGTTTTCATCGAACAGGATGCAGCCGCTTGTTGGTTTCGACGCAGCGTGCGCGCGGCCGTCGCACGTGCGGTCTTTCGAATCGTTACGTCAATCGTGTCAGTCGTGATACAGCGCCGCGCGCCCGCCATCGACGGTGATGCACGCGGCGTTGATGAACGGCGCCTCGTCGGACGCCAGGAACACGGCCGTCATCGCGACCTCCTCCGGTTTGCCGATCCGCTTCATCGGCTGCAGCGCGAGCGTCTCGGCGCGCGCGGCGGCCGGATCGGGCTGCGCGTCCCACCAGTCGCGCGTCAGTTGCGTCTCGATGTAGCCCGGCGCGATCGCGTTCACGCGCACGTTGCGCGCCGCGTATTCGATGCCGAGCGCACGCGTGAGACCGAGCACGCCGTGCTTCGCGACCGGGTATGGAAAGCAGCCCGGGATGATCCTGAACGCATGCGTCGACGCGATGTTCACGATGCTGCCGCGACCGCGCTCGACCATGCCCTCCAGCGCCGCGCGGCAGCCGTGCCACACGCCGTCGAGATCGACCGCGAAGCAGCGCCGCCAGTCGTCGTCGGTCATCGTCAGCGGATCGGCGAACACGTTGATGCCCGCGTTGTTCACGAGCACGTCGAGCGGGCCGAACGCCGCTTCCGTCCGCGCGAGCGCATCGCGCACCGCCTGCTGCCGCGCGACGTCCGCCTGCAGCGGCAGCACGCGCGCGCCGTCGCATTCGTGTGCGATCGCGGCGGCCGTGTGCTGCGCCTGCGGGAAGTCGAGATCGACGAGCGCGACGGCCGCGCCTTCGCGCACGAACGCACGCGCGATCGCGGCGCCGATGCCGCGGCCCGCGCCCGTCACCATCGCGACCTTGCCCGCGAGGCGGCCCATCATGCGGCTCCGCCGCGTGCCGCGCGCAAGCCGGCCTGGAACGCGCGCGCATTCGCCGCGGTCGTATCCGCCGACCGGCCGGGACGGTACAGCGCCGAGCCGAGCCCGAAACCGTTCGCGCCGGCGTCGAGAAACGGCCGCATGTTGTCCGGTGCGATCCCGCCGACCGGAACCAGCGGCACCGCACGGTCGATCACCGCGCGCCACGCCTTCACGACCGTCACGCCGAGCTGCTCGGCCGGGAACATCTTCAGCACGTCGGCGCCGTTCGTCAGCGCCGCGAATGCTTCGGTCGGCGTCGCGACGCCCGGCGCGCTCGCCAGCCCGCGCTCGCGTGCGCGGCGGATCACGGCCGCATCGCTGTGCGGCATCACGATCAGCGCGCCGCCCGCGTCCTGCACGCGGTCGACGTACTCGGCGCGCAGCACGGTGCCCGCGCCGACGATCATGTCGTCGGGCAACGCACGGCGCAGCGCCGCGATGCTGTCGAACGGCTCCGGCGAGTTCAGCGGCACCTCGACGATCCGGAAGCCGGCTTCGTAGAGCGCGCGGCCGTGGTCGGCCGCTTCCGCGGGCGTGATGCCACGCATGATCGCGATCAGCGGGCACGCATCGAACGCGCGCATCAGGGCGGCGTGGGGCGTGTACGGCGCGGGCAATGTCAGGTCGGACGGCATCGAGGATTCCTCTGCAAGCAGTTCATTGGTCGGCGCAGACGGGCTCGCCGTCCGCGCGCACGAGCCCGGCGCGCGACGCGATCCGCCACAGGCCGCGCTCGGTCGCCTGCGCGGCGACACGCGCATGCGCATGGCCGAATACCTGGAGCGCATCGACGTAGCGCGAACACAGGCCGTGGTCGCCGATCAGCAGCAGCGGCTGGTCCGCGAGCGCGATGCCGCGCTCCGCGAGCATCGCGTCGAGCGCATTGAGCTCATGGCCGATCAGCAGGCCGGACAGGTAGTCGCCCTGCGCATCGGGTGCGAGCCGGTCGGTCAGGCCGAGCGTGCGCGTGCTGAAAATCGTCGCGAGCAGCCCCGTGTGCCGCGCGCCGCGCGCGACCGCCACGCCGCGCACGAACGCGCCACGGTCGGGCGACGCACCCGCGCGCATCGTGCGGCCGAGGATCGTGTGATCGCGCAGCACCGCGAACAGCTCGCCGGTCATGAAGGTCTGGAAGCGTTCGATCAGCCCGTCCTTCACCCACGCCCATTTCGCATGCGTGCCCGGCAAGCCGATCAGTACGCCTGAACGATCGGCGCCAAGCGTGGGATCGCTCGCGAGCGCGCCGACGATCTGCGTTTCTTCGCCGCGCATCACGTCGGGCAAATCGCCCGTCGCGATCACGCCCGGCACGATCGAGACTGTCGCGCCCCGCGCCGTCGTCACCGTGATGAGGCCCGCGACGAGCGCGTCGGCGCCGGCCGGCACCGCGACGTACGGCGCTTCGCGCCAGCCCTGCGCGCTGCCGACCATCCCGGCGGCGAGCACCGGCAGGCCGGGCGTGCGGTCGAGCCAGTCGCCGCACGCTTCCTCGAACACCGCGTCGAACGCACGCGCGCCGCCGCCCGGCACGTGCATCACGCCGGCCGCCCGGCTGCGCGTGTCGATCGGCACGCCGTGCGCGTCGTACAGATAGGCGCGCAGCGACGTGGTGCCCCAGTCGAGCGCGATCAGCGACGGGGCGGCGGAACAGGCATCCGGAACGGGCCGGGTCGAAGTCGTCATCGTTTGATCCTGCGGGTACCCTGCGGCGGGCTCCAGCCCAGTTCCGCGGAAATGGCTCGCGCTTCGCGCTGCACGAGCGGAATCAGTTCGTCCATCCGGTCGTGCGGCATGTACGGAATCGTGCTCGCGACCGACACCGCCGCGACGATCGCGCCCGACGCGTCGCGGATCGGCGCGGCCACGCAGCGGATCGACGCCTCGTTTTCCTCGAGATCGAACGTATAGCCGCCGGCCGCGTAATGGGCCATGCGCTGCAGGAACGCATTCGTCTCGGGCCGGTTGTCGGGCTTGAAGTTGACGCCGGCCAGCGCGCGCCGCGCGGCCTCGAACAGCGAGCGCCACAGCTCGGGATCGAGGTCGAGCATCATCGCCTTGCCGATGCCGGTCGACGCAAGCGGCATCCGGTGGCCGACGCGCGAGCGCATCTCGAGGCCGCGCGTGCCGGGAATCTTGTCGATGTACAGCACGTCGTCGCCGTCGCGCACGCCGAGATGGATCGTATCGAGCGTCGCTTCCGCGAGCGCCTCCAGATGCGGACGCGCCACCGCGGTGAGCGGCATCTGTTCGAGCGCGATCGTGCCGAGCTCGATCAGCTTCGGGCCGAGCAGGTAGCCGCCCTGCACCTGGCGCAGATAGCGCGCCTGCACGAGGCTGCTGACCAGGCGATGCGTCGTGCTGCGCGTCGTGCCGAGCGCGGCGCCGATCGCACGCATGTCGCGCGCGCCGTTCGCGATCGCCTCGAGGATCGCGAGGCCGCGCAGCAGCGTCTGCGTGCCGGCCTGCTGCGCGGCGAGGTCGAGCGGCGTGCTGGTCGCGCCGATGCTGTCGGTCAGCGACGGTTCGGCCGGCATCGTGCGCCGGGCGTCGAGGGCAAGGGAGTCTGGCATCTTGGTCATGGGGCGGGGCTTCTTCAACGGAATCGGTGAAGCCGCTCGCGCGGCGCCGGAACTGCGTCCCGTGCTGCGGCGTGGCGGCGGTCGATGCACCGAGTAAAGCGCCCGGCGAACTTCATGGAAGGTGTCTCCGTGTGCGACGGGCGCCGCGCGATGCGTGGGTCCGAAGCTGTCGATGTGCTTCGGATTGTAGGAGCGCACGCACTCGGCTCCAATATTTGAATGCGTTGTCCAGATAATGAGAATTCAGGCGAGATCGACCCGGGGGCTCGCGCAACCGCCGGGCGATGCGCACGGGGGCGGAACCCGCCGTGCCGCAGGTTCCGCCCCCGTTTGCTCACCGCGTCCCGCGCTTACTGCTGGCTCGTGCCGCGCGCCTGCATGTAGCGCTGTACGTCGGCGAACGACACGCGGCCGCTGCCGCCCGCATCGATCTGCCGGAAGTGGTTCGCGACGTAGCCGAGGCCGGCCGCGCGCGCCTGCGACTCGGTGATCGAACCCGTGTTCTGCGTATCGGCCGCGCTGAACTGCCGCGCGAGCTTGCGCACCACCTGCGCATGCAGTGCGGCGCCGGTCGTCTGCGTGCCGGCGCTCGCGTGGCGCGCGGCCGGCGGCACGTACGGATCGCCGAGCTGCGCCTGGCGCGCACGCGCCGGCGCGACGGCGTCGCTCGCCTGCGCGAACGCGGAAACGGATGTGGCGGCGCCGACGCATGCGAGCGCCGCGGCAACGACGATGAAACGATTCTTCATGTCAGGCTCCAGTCTGGAATGAGGTCGACTGCCGGCGAGCGGCGCCGCCGAGGGCGCCTGTCGCCGGCCTCGCGCATCAGTGCGCGGCCGCGCTGTAGAAGGTCACGAGGTCGGCTTTCTCCTGCGGACGCGACGTATCGTCGAGATAGACCATGTGCCCGCCCTGATAGTCCTTGATCGTCAGGTTCGGTTGCGTGCCGAGCCGCGCGAGGTCGAGCTCGGTCTGGTAGAACGGCGTCGCGATGTCGTGATACCCGTTCAGCGACAGCACCTTCAACTGCGGGTTCAGCGTCAGCGCCGCGGCCAGATCGGGGATCGTGTCGGGCATCGCGAGGCCGTCGTGCGTCCAGTCCCACGTGTTGATCGCATTGCTGCTCACCGAGTAGGCCGACTGCGCGGTGTACTTCAGTTCGTTCGGCAGGTAGCTGCCGATCGTGTCGGTGAACGGCTTCGTGATGAACGAGCTGGACGGATCGCCGTCGGCCGCGAGCGGGCTCGACAGGGGCACATTCACGCGTGCGTCGTAGCGGCCGATCAGCGTGCCCGGAACGAGCGACAACTGGAAGCTGTTGTCGAAGAAGGTCGGGACCACGTTGAAGTCCGCATTCCACAGCGCCTGCTTCACGCCGGTCGAATTCACCATCGTCGTGACCAGGTTCGGCGGCGGCGGCGTGTGGCTCGCGAGGTACGCGTTCACGGCGGGCGCGTAGCTGCCGGCCGTCAGCAGGCGCATCTGGTCCGCATACTGCGGCAGGTTCGACGGGTTCGGGTTGTCGAGCTGGTAGTACGCGCCGACCGTGCCGTACGACGGCACGAAGCCCGCGCAGCTCACCGGGCTCGCGCCGTTGTTCGAGTTGCCGACATAGTCGCTCGCCATGTCGCAGTTGGTGTTGTAGTTCAGGATCGACGACTGCAGCACGATGCCGTCGAGCTTCACGCCGGCCGTCTCGAGCAGGTTCGCGAGCACGTCGGTGCGCGGCGTGCCGTACGACTCGCCGAACAGGTATTTCGGCGAAGCGCCGCGCTGGTTCACGTTCAGGTAGCGCGTCACGAAATCGCGGAATGCGCCGGCGTCCTGGTCGACGCCCCAGAACGTCTGGTTCGTGTTCGGCGCGATTGCCTCCGAAAAGCCGGTGCCGATCGCATCGACGAACACGAGGTCGGTCGTGTCGAGCAGCGTGTCCTGGTTGTCGACGAACGGGAACGTCGACGTGTTCGCGTTCGGGTCGCCAGTCTGGATCCGGCGCGGGCCGAACGAGCCGAGATGCAGCCACACCGAGGCCGAACCGGGGCCGCCGTTGTACAGGAACGTGACGGGCCGCTTCGCGGCGGGCTGGTTGTCGGCCGTGTAGGCGACGTAGAAGAACGACGCTTCGGGCGCGCCCGTCTGCGGATTGCGGGCGACGAGGTGGCCGGCGGTGGCCGTGTACCGGATCGTCTTGCCGTTCAGCGTGATCTGGTGGTGCGTGACGGCCGCCTTTTCGACCGCGGCGGCCGCGTCGAGCGACGCGGTGGCGCTCGACGAATAACTGTTCGGATCGTTGTACGCGCGGTCGACCTGACCGGCGGGATCGGCTGAATTCGCGGCGCTCGCCGCAGCGGACGACGTCACGTCGTCGTTGCAGGCCGTCAGAATCAGCGAAGAACACACCACCCCCAACAACAGCTTCGCTTTGCTCGCTGGCATCGTTGCGTTCCTTCTCTCGGATGTTTTTCGTGTCGAGCAGCCGGATAAGCCGCCCCCCGCCTCGATTGCGGCCGATGAGCCGAGGCGCCGGCCAATATACGCGAGCCCGCCGGCTTTGAAAAATTTGGAAATATTTGGCGTGCGGCCGGTGCGGCGCACACCTTTCAGGAATGCTTCGATTCGCGAAACGTTGCATTTCACGTCGCTTTCGCGGACTTTCGCGTTGACCGGAAACGACTAAAAAAGCACCCGTTTCGTGCGATGCCGGTCAACAAAAGCAGGTAGTCGCCGATATTGCTCAGGAAATCGAAATAGACGGATTCGTCTAAAGGATCCGGCCCGACATGATCGCGACATGAATGCGCTGCGGTGCAGCAACCGTGCGCCAACGGCAGAACGGACAATGCAGCGGCGCGGCGCCGCTTACTCGGATTGCGGCAGCTCGGCCGCCCCCATCCGGCGCGCGATGACCGCCGCACGCTGCGCCTGGTAGGCCGAGCCGCGATGCGCATCGAACCAGCGCGGCTTCGGCAGCATGACCGCGAGACGCGCCGACTGCCACGCGCCGAGCCGGCTCGCGGGAATCCTGTAGTAATAGCGTGCGGCCGCCTCGGCGCCGTACACGCCGCGGCCCCATTCGACCGAATTCAGGTAGATCTCGAAGATGCGTTCCTTGTCGAGCACCGTTTCGAGCATCCACGTGATGATGAGCTCCTGCCCCTTGCGGATGTAGCTCTTCTCGCGCGACAGGAACAGGTTACGGGCGAGCTGCTGCGTGATCGTCGAGCCGCCCGCGACGATCCTGCCGCGCGCCTTGTTCTTCTCCCACGCCTGCAGGATCGCGTCGACGTCGTAGCCGTTGTTGGTCGCGAACGTCGAATCCTCGGAGGCGATCAGCGCACGCTTCAGGTTGCGCGAGATCTGGTCGTACGGCACCCACTGGTGCCGGATTTGCGCGGGCGGCGTGTCGCGCGACAGCCACCACGCGTCGGTGCGCATGAATGCGGTCGAGCCCGGATTCACGAACGACCACAGCGCGATCTGCGCGAGATAGAACAGTTGCGTCGCGAGCCACGCGAGCGCGAACACCGACCCTGCGTAGACGAGCCAGCGAGCGACGCTCACCGTGCGCGTGCGCTGCATGCCGCTCACCGCCACCACGTGCCGCTCCGTTCAGCTCGCCGCGAGCGCCTGGCGCAGCGCGGCCAGCACCGGCGCACCGTCCGGCCGCACGCCGCGCCAGATGAAGAACGATTCGGCGGCCTGTTCGACGAGCATCCCGAGCCCGTCGGCCGTGCGCGCGCCGAGCGACGCCGCGTGCTGCATGAACACGGTCGGCTGCGCGCCGTACATCATGTCGTACGCGAGCGTGCCCGTGCCGAACGCGGCCGCGTCGCATTCCGGCAGCGCGGCATCGAGGCTGCCGGCCGTCGCATTGATCACCACGTCGTACGGCTCGGCGCGCACGACGCCAGGGCCGCCGCCCGCGAGCGTGCAGCCCGCATCGTGCGCGGCCTGCATGAACTGGCCGACGAGCGCCTCGGCCCTGCTCGCGGTGCGATTCACGATTTCGATCGACAGCGGCGCGCGGTCGAGCAGCGGCAGCACGACGCCGCGCGCGGCGCCGCCCGCGCCGAGCAGCAGGATGCGCGCACCGGCGAGCGACACGCCGAGATTCGCCTCGATGTCGCGCACGAGGCCGACGCCGTCGGTGTTGTCGCCGTGGAGGCGGCCGTCGGCGTCGATGCGCAGCGTGTTCACCGCACCGGCCGCCGCCGCGCGCGGCGACAGCGTATCGGCGAGCGCATGCGCGTCGAGCTTGAACGGCACCGTCACGTTCGCGCCGCGTCCGCCTTCGGCGACGAACGCGCGCACGGCGGCCTCGAACCCGTCGACCGGCGCGAGCCGGTGCGTGTACTCGATCGGCTCGCCGGTCTGCGCGGCGAACTGCGCGTGGATGAACGGCGACTTGCTGTGCGCCACCGGGTTGCCGAACACGACATAGCGGTCGGCGCTGCTCGTCGACGCAGTTGCGTTCATGATGCGCGCCCCGCTTCGCCGTCGTTGCCGCCCGCGGCCTCGCCGCCCTCTGCCGCCGCGTCGCCCGATTCGGCCAGCGCCTCGGCCTCGGCTTGCGCCGACGCGTCTTGCGCGTCGACCAGCGTGTCGTCGCCGCCTTCGGCGTCATCCTCGTCGTCGGCCGCGTCGCCGCTCGTCACGGTCGGCGCGTCGAGCACGTTCAAGAGCCGCACCGACGCCTCGATCGTCAGCTCGTCGAGCGACATCACGTCGAGCAGCACGCGCGTGCCGCGCGCATGCACGCCGAGCCCCGGCACGTGCAGCAGCAGCGGGATTTCCTCGAGGCGCACGAGATCGCCCTTCACGACGCTCGCGACGACCTGCTTCTTCTGCTCCTGCGCGAGCCAGCGCAGGCACCAGAAATACTCCATCCGGCGCTGGTAGTCGGCGTAGGCCGTATACGTATCGTCGAAGCCCTGCACGACCGCGTAGAGATCGGCGTCCTTCGGCTTGAACGGCGCGGCGAGCTTCGCGGTGACGCCGTGCTGCACGCACGCGAGCAGTTGCCACTGGTTCACGAGGTCGACGTAGCGGCGCAGCGGCGACGTGCTCCATGCGTACTGCGCGACGCCGAGGCCTTCGTGCGGCGCGGCCGTCGTCTGCATCCGCGTGCGCTTCGGGCCCGGCGCGCCGAAGCCGCGCTGCGACCGGTAGATGCCCGGCACCGTATGGTCGTGCAGGAACGCGCCCCAAGTCGAGTTCGCGAGGATCGCGAGCTCCGACACGATCAGGTCGAGCGGCGAGCCGCGGCGGCGCGGCGTGATCGTCACGTGCTCGCCTTCGACGTAGAAGTTGTAGTCGGTGTTGCGCTGCACCTCGCGCTTCAGCCCGTAGCCCGCGCGCGCGACCTGGCGCTTTTCGAACAGCGCCTGCGCGAGCGGCCACAGCACGGCGATGTCGTCCTTGTGCGGATAGTCGCCGGTGCCGGCCGCGAGCGTCTCTTCATTGACGAGCTCGTCGAGCGTGTTGTGGCGCAGGTTGCTCTTCACGAACACGAGCTCCGCGCGCGTCTCGTTCGCGACGATCTCCTGCGTCTCGCGGTTGACGATGATGTACAGCGACAACGCCGGGCGATAGTCACCCTCTTTCAGCGTGAACACGTCCACCACGTCGTCCGGCAGCATCGTGATCTTGTCGCCCGGCATGTAGACGGTCGACAGGCGCGCACGCGCGATCGCGTCGACCGGGTCGCCGCGCACGATGCCGAGCGCCGGCGCCGCGATGTGCACGCCGATCCGCACCCGGCCGTCGGACAGGTGCTCGACCGAGAACGCGTCGTCGATTTCGGTGGTCGTGATGTCGTCGATCGAGAACGCCTCGACGTTCGCGCGCGGCAGGTCGTCCGGCAGCGGGCCGACCGTGACGGGCGGAAAGCCCGTGCCGTGCGGGAAGAATTCCGCGAGAAAGCGCGCTTCGTGCAGCGCACGCGGCGACTCGATGCCGCCGCAGTCGAGCATCAGCCGCGCCGGCGACACGCCGCGCGCGCCGGCCGCCGCTTCCATCGCCTTGTATTCGATCGAATTCTTGTCCGGCCGCGTCAGCAGCCCGAGCACCTTGCCCGCGAACGCTTCCGGCAGCTTGCCGGCCTTCAGTTCCTCTTCATACTGCGCCTGCACGAGCGCCTGCTGGCGCTTGCGCTCGAGCGACGCGAGCGCCATCTTGAGCTGCTCTTCCGGCGCGCGCTGGTACTGGCCGCGCCCCTTGCGGCGGAAATAGACGGGCGAGCCGTGCAGCCGCAGCACCAGCGCGGCGCGCTCGACCGGGCCGTACGTCGCGCCGAAGTATTCGGCGGCCAGCGCCGTGTACGCGAACTCGTCGGCCGGCGCGCATTCCCACAGAAAATCCAGATCGATCTGCTGCGCGGCCGTGTCGGCCTCCTGCATCAGTTCGCTTGCGGCCGGCTTGTCGAATTCGATCAGCACGTCTTTCGCGCGCACCTTCGCGCGCCGCCCGCCGGGCAACTCGACCTGAAATGCGTCGCCCTGGCGCGACAGCACGCTGCCCGCCTTGAAACTGCCCGATTCCTCGAAGAAAACGTTCACTCAGTACTCTCGTTCAGACTGCCGGGCGCCGCGTCGGCGGCGCCGCATGATGATGGGGATTCGATCGGCACGCGGCCGGTTTATGACGTCTTTCCGTCGCAAAACGCGAGAACGTCGTCGACATAGTCGGCAAATTCGCTGATCCCGTGATCGCTGCCGTCGATCACGCGGGTTTTCGCGCCCGGGTAATGGGCGAGCATCTCGCGATAATCGAGCACTTCGTCGCCGGTCGCCGCGAACAGATAGTAGCGGTCGGCGCGCGTGATCGCCGGCACGCGCAGCGCGTCGAGTTCGTGCAGGTGGCGGCGCTCGACGACGATTGTGCCGCCGCCGTGCCACAGCGGCTGCTCGCCCAGATGCTGTTCGAGATCGCGCTGCGGCACGATCGCCGGATTCAGCAGCACGGCTTTCCAGCCATGCTTTTCGGCGAGCCACGTCGCGTAATACCCGCCGAGCGAGCTGCCGATCACGGTCACGTCGCGCGCGCCCGCGACCTCGGCTTCCGCGATCGCGATCGCGTCGAGCGGCGACACCGACAGCGACGGGCACCGCCACTCGCCGGTGCGGCCGAGTTCGGCCATCCGTGCGGCGAGCAGCCGCGACTTCTGCGATTCCGGCGACGACCGGAAGCCGTGCAGATACAGGATCACGTGCGGCTCCCGAGCGCGTCGAGCAGCTTCTGGTGCACGCCGCCGAAACTGCCGTTGCTCATCACGAGCACGTGGTCGCCCGGGCGCGCGGCCTCGACCACCGCCTTCACCAGCACGTGCAGGTCGTCGAATGCGCGCGCACGCTCGCCCAGCGGCGCGAGCGCTTCGGCAAGATTCCAGCCGAGCGCATCGCGCCCGGTCGGCGCGCCGTAGCCGAACACGAGATCGGCGTCGGCGAGGCTCGACGGCAATTGCGACTTCATCACGCCGAGCTTCATCGTGTTCGAGCGCGGCTCCAGCACCGCGAGGATGCGGGCATTCTTGCGGCCGATGCGCGCGCGAAGGCCGGCGATCGTGGTGTCGATCGCGGTCGGATGGTGGGCGAAATCGTCATAGACGGTCACGCCGTCCACGCTGCCGCGCACTTCCATGCGGCGCTTCACGTTGCGGAACGAGGCGAGCGAAGCCGCCGCCTGCGCGGGCGGCACGCCGACGTGGCGCGCGGCGGCGATCGCCGCGAGCGCGTTCATCCGGTTGTGGTCGCCCTGCACCTGCCACGCGACTTCGCCGACACGCTCGGCTTGGCGATACACCGCGAAGCGTTCGTCCACCGGCACGCCGTCCTCGGCCGGCAGCGCCTGCCAGCCGCCGTCGACGCCGAAGCGTTCGACCTCGCTCCAGCAGCCGCGCGCCAGCACGCGCTCGAGCGCGTCGGAGCGGCCGTTCGTGACGATCCGCCCGACGCCGGGCACGGTGCGCACCAGATGATGGAATTGCGTCTCGATCGCGGCAAGATCGGGGAAGATGTCGGCGTGATCGAATTCCAGGTTGTTCAGCACCGCGGTGCGCGGCCGGTAGTGCACGAACTTCGAGCGCTTGTCGAAGAATGCCGTGTCGTACTCGTCGGCCTCGATCACGAAGAAGCTCGAATCGGTGAGCCGCGCGGACACGCCGAAGTTCAGCGGCACGCCGCCGATCAGGAACCCCGGGTTGAGCCCCGCGTCCTCCAGCAGCCACGCGAGCATCGACGACGTGGTCGTCTTGCCGTGCGTGCCCGCCACGGCGAGCACCCACTTGCCGGCCAGCACGTGCGCGCCGAGCCACTGCGGGCCGGACACGTAAGGCAGGCCGCGATCGAGGATCGCCTCCATCAGCGGATTGCCGCGCGTGACGACGTTGCCGATCACGAACAGGTCCGGCTTCAGGTCGATCTGCTCGGCGCCGTAGCCCTCGATCAGCGTGATGCCCTGCGCCTCGAGCTGCGTGCTCATCGGCGGATAGACGCCCGCGTCGCAACCCGTCACCGTGTGGCCCGCCGCGCGTGCGAGTACGGCGAGACCGCCCATGAAGGTGCCGCAGATGCCAAGAATGTGGATGTGCATAGATGAATGCTTTCGCGCCGCCGGGCGCCGTCGATTCGGAAAGGATGCGTGTGCGGCGCGCCGGCGAGGCCGTGCGGCCGGCGCCCGGCCAACGACCTGGCCGCGACACAAAAGAGCACTATTGTAACTGACGGCCTGCGATGCCCGGCGGCCCGAACGATGCGGGCGAACGGCACCGTCACCCTCGGGCGGCGGGCCGCCGCACCCGTGCTCGGGCGCCGCGACGATCGAGTATGATTGCCGGATCATGTCTCGCAAACCTCTTGTCGACCCGCGGCGCGTCCGCGAGGAAATCGCCCAGTCCGCCGCCCGCCTGATCGCGGAGGACGGGCTGGACTACGCCGGCGCGAAACGCAAGGCCGCGCGCCAGTTGCTGGGCGATTCGCGCGTTGCGGGCGAATGGCTGCCGGATAACGACCAGATCGAGGAAGAACTGCGCGAGTACCTCGCGCTGTTCCAGAGCGACACGCAGCCGGACGAACTGCGCCGCCTGCGCGAGATCGCGCTCGACTGGATGCGCCGGCTCGCCGAGTTCCATCCTTACGTGACGGGCGCCGTGCTGAACGGCACCGCGAACGCGCATTCGGATATCCATTTGCAGGCATTCACCGACAACCCGAAGGACGTCGCGATCTACCTGCTGAACCAGAACGTCCAGTACGACGTGTCCGAGACGCGGCATTTCGCGGGCCGCGGCGACGTCGAGACGCTCAGTTTCCTGTGGCGCCCGCGGCGCGACGTGGACGCGATCGGCATCCATCTCGCGCTGTATGCGAGCGACGACCTGCGCGGCGCGGTGAAGGCCGACGCGCGCGGCCGCGTCGCCCGCGCGGACGCCGCCGCGCTGCGCGCACTCGTCGCGGCAGGCGAGGCCCCTTCCGAACCGGAATGATTCAACGATGATGATGAAACGCATGTTGGCGCTCGCGGTGGTCGCGGCCGCCGCCGTTGCCGGCGGGATCGCCGCCGGCCACTGGTTCCGCGGCACGACCGACGACGGCGTCGCCGTCGCCGCGCCGGCCGCCCACGGCAGTCCGGTCGACCAGCTGTGGGCGTCGTCGCTCACCGGCGTCGACGGCAAGCCGGCCACGCTGGCCGCCTTCAAGGGCCAGAAAGTCGTCGTCAATTTCTGGGCGTCGTGGTGCGGCCCGTGCGTCGAGGAAATGCCCGAGCTCGTCGCGCTGTCGCATCAGTACAAGCAGAAAGGCATCCGCTTCGTCGGAATCGGCGTGGATTCCGAGCAGAACGTGAAGAATTTCCTGCAGAAGGTGAAGGTCGATTACCCGGTCTTCGTCAGTGGCTATGCGGGCGCCGATCTGGCCCGCAATTTCGGAAATACCGCCGGCGCGCTGCCGTTTACCGTCGTCATCGACGAAACCGGCAAGATCCGCGAGACAAAATTAGGACAAATCCAGCCGGCCGAGCTGAAAAAGACGCTCGACGCGCTGTAATCCGCGCAAGCGGCGGCCTGCGCGTTCGCGGGGATTTGCCGTTCATTCGCCGCAATTTCGCGTGAATTCGCCGATACTTTGCATCCGCACCGGTAATTCTTGCGGGTCCGACGCGTCTGGCCGTTCGGCAAAACTAGACAAATTTCTCTAAATAGCGCTAAAGTTCGCGCAATTCCGCAGAAATAGAAGCGACCATGACACGATTGCTGGTGTTGCACGGCCCCAACCTGAACCTTCTCGGCACCCGGGAACCGGAGGTGTACGGCCGCGTCACGCTTGCGCAGATCGATCAGGCGCTTGCCGCGCGCGCCCAGGAGGCCGGCGCCGAACTGTCGTCGTTCCAGAGCAACCATGAAGGTGCGCTGGTCGACCGCGTCCAGGCCGCGCGGGAGGAACAGACCGACTTCATCCTGATCAATCCGGCCGCGTATACGCATACGAGCGTTGCGATCCGGGACGCGATCGCCGGTGTTGGCATTCCGTTCGTCGAGGTTCACCTGTCGAACGTGCATCGCCGCGAAGCGTTCAGGCACCACTCCTACTTTTCCGACCAGGCCGAAGGCGTGATCTGCGGGCTCGGCTGGAAAGGTTATCTGTACGCGCTCGAGTACGCGCTGGACAAGCTGCAAGGCGCGTCGCGCGGCTGATTTCGCGATCTAGATTCAGCGCCGGCCGCTAACCGGCGCTTTCACGTATTGAAAGGGGAATTCCCGATGGATCTTCGTAAGCTGAAAACTCTGATCGACCTCGTTTCCGAATCCGGCATCTCCGAGCTGGAAGTGACGGAAGGCGAAGGCAAGGTGCGTATCGTCAAGAACGCGCCGCCGGTCTACGTGCAGCCGACGGCTGGGTATGCCCCGCAAGTCAGCGCGCCCGCTCCGTCGGCCGCGCTGCCGGCCGAAGGCGCCGCCGCGCCGGCCGCCGGCGCTGCAGCCGCACCGGCCGCTCCGCAGGGCCACGTCGTGACGTCGCCGATGGTCGGCACGTTCTATCGCGCGCCGTCGCCGGGCGCCGACCCGTTCGTGCAGGCCGGCGACACGGTCAAGGAAGGCCAGACGATCTGCATCATCGAAGCGATGAAGCTGCTCAACGAGATCGAGTCGGACAAGGCCGGCGTGATCAAGGAAATCCTCGTCGAGAACGGCCAGGCCGTCGAATACGGCCAGCCGCTTTTCGTGATCGGCTAAGCCCGCCGCGCGGCCCAGCCGGCCGCGCGCCGCCGATGCTCGCCAGGCGCCGTTCGCGCGCCCCTCGAAGAGACGAATACTCGCTATGTTTGAAAAAATCCTCATTGCCAACCGCGGTGAAATCGCGCTGCGCATCCAGCGTGCGTGCCGCGAACTCGGCGTCAAGACGGTGGTCGTCTACTCGGAAGCCGACAAGGAAGCCAAGTACGTGCGCCTCGCGGACGAAGCCGTCTGCATCGGCCCGGCCCCGTCGAACCTGAGCTACCTGAACATGCCGGCGCTGATCAGCGCCGCGGAAGTCACCGATGCCGAGGCGATCCACCCCGGCTACGGCTTCCTGTCGGAGAACGCCGATTTCGCGGAGCGCGTCGAGCAGTCGGGCTTCACGTTCATCGGCCCGCGTCCGGAAACGATCCGCATGATGGGTGACAAGGTCACCGCGAAGCAGACGATGATCAAGACCGGCGTGCCGTGCGTGCCGGGCTCGGAAGGCGCGTTGCCGGACGATCCGAAGGAGATCGTCAAGATTGCGCGCGCGATCGGCTATCCGGTCATCATCAAGGCGGCAGGCGGCGGCGGCGGGCGCGGGATGCGCGTCGTGCACACCGAAGCCGCGCTCGTCAACGCGGTCAACATGACCCGCGAGGAAGCCGGCCGTGCGTTCGGCAACCCGCAGGTGTACATGGAGAAGTTCCTCGAGAACCCGCGCCACATCGAGATCCAGGTGCTGTCGGACGCGCACAAGAACGCGATCTGGCTCGGCGAGCGCGACTGCTCGATGCAGCGCCGCCACCAGAAGGTGATCGAGGAAGCGCCGGCGCCCGGCATTCCGCGCCGCCTGATCGACCGCATCGGCGACCGCTGCGCGGACGCGTGCAAGAAGATGGGCTACCTCGGTGCGGGCACGTTCGAATTCCTGTACGAGAACGGCGAGTTCTACTTCATCGAGATGAACACGCGCGTGCAGGTCGAGCATCCGGTATCGGAGCTGATCACGGGCGTCGACATCGTGCAGGAACAGATCCGCATCGCGGCCGGCGAGAAGCTTGCGCTGCGCCAGCGCGACATCCAGTTCCGCGGGCATGCGATCGAATGCCGGATCAACGCCGAAGATCCGTTCAAGTTCACGCCGTCGCCGGGCCGGATCACGTCGTGGCATACGCCGGGCGGCCCCGGCGTGCGCGTCGATTCGCACGCATACAATGGTTATTTCGTGCCGCCGAACTACGATTCGATGATCGGCAAGCTGATCACCTACGGCGCGACGCGCGAACAGGCGATCCGCCGGATGCGCATCGCGCTGTCGGAAATGGTCGTCGAAGGCATCCAGACCAACATCCCGCTGCACCGCGAGCTGATGATCGACTCGAAGTTCGTCGAAGGCGGCACCAGCATCCACTACCTCGAAAACCGGCTCGCGCAGAAGCAGCAGGTCGCACCGGAAGAAGCGTAAGCATGAGTTATCGCGAACTCGTCGTCGAACTGGCCCGCGAGCATGCGGAGGCCCTGTCCGACGCGCTGCTCGAGCTCGGCGCGCTGTCGGTGTCCGTCGAGGACGCCGACGCCGACACGCCCGACGAACAGCCGCTCTTCGGCGAGCCGGGCCTCGTGCCCGATCGCACCGCGTGGCAGCACTCGCGCGTGGTCGCGCTGCTGTCGGCCGACCACGAGCCGGCCGTGCTGCTCGCGGCGGCCGCGAACGAGATCGGCATCGCCGAGACGCCGAAGTTCGTCGTGCGCGAAGTCGAGGAGCAGGACTGGGTGCGGCTCACGCAGTCGCAGTTCGAGCCGATCCCGATCGGCGAGCGGATCTGGGTCGTGCCGTCGTGGCACGATGCGCCCGATCCCGATGCGCTCGTCCTCGAGCTCGATCCGGGCCTCGCGTTCGGCACCGGCAGCCACCCTACTACCCGGCTGTGCATGGAATGGCTCGAGCAGTCGGTGAAGCCGGGCCAGTCGGTGCTCGACTACGGCTGCGGTTCGGGCATCCTCGCGATCCTCGCGAAGAAATGCGGGGCGAACCCCGTGATCGGCATCGACATCGATCCGCAGGCGGTCGAATCGGCGCGCCAGAACAGCGAACGCAACCGCGCGGAAGTCACGTACGGGCTGCCCGACGCCTGCCCGGACGGCGAATTCGACATCGTCGTCGCGAACATCCTGTCGAACCCGCTGAAGCTGATGGCCTCGATGCTCGCGTCGAAGGTCAAGCCGGGCGGGCGCATCGCGCTGTCCGGCGTGCTCGCGCGCCAGGCCGACGAAGTGGCGGCCGTCTATGCGCGCTACGTCGACATCTCGGTCTGGCGCGAGCACGAAGGTTGGGTATGCCTCGCCGGAACCCGCCGCGAAAGCCATTAGAATAGCGCTGTCCTTCACTCTGGCCAGCAGGCCGCCCGGCTCGACATGCTTCTTGCGACGCGCTGCCCTCATTGCGAAACCGTCTTCCGGCTGCAGCAGGAACAGCTCTCGCTGCACCAGGGGCTCGTGCGCTGCGGGCATTGCCACGAAGTCTTCAACGCCGCCGAATCGCTCGTTCCCGAGTACGCGCGGCAGCCCGAGCCGGCCTTGACCGAACCGGCTGCCGCGCCGCAGGGCGGCGACGCACGCCAGCAGGCCGCCCCGGCTCGGCTGTTCACCTCCGACGCGCCGCCCGAATTGCCGACCGGCGCCGATTACAAGCCGGAAGGCTGGGACATGTGGGCGCCGTGGCTCGACGGCGGCGTCGATCCGTCGCTGCAGCACAGCGCCGAGACCGTGCGCACCGAACCGCTGATACCGCTCTCGCTCCCGTCCACGGAAGCCGGCGTCGTCCACCTGTCGGGTACGCCCGAGCCGTTCGCGTCGTCTCCGGCCGAGCTCGATGCCTCGGCAGTTGTCGAGCAACCGGCCGAACCGCATTCGCCGCAACCGCACGAACCGCAGGAGACCGGGGAAGCCGCGTCGTCGCCCGCGCCCGTCGAGCGCGATCCGCGCGAGCCGCGCTTCGTCGCTCACCTGCCGCCCGAAACGGAAACCGCCGCCGAACCGGTCGAGCCCGTCGTGCCCGCGCACTTCGCGGCGCCCGACGACGAACGCGCGCCGCGCGAACCGCGCTTTGCGTTCAGGCCCGCGCCGGCCGTTACCGAAACCGAAACCGCATCGGAACCCGATCCCTTCGCCCGGCACGACAAGGCCCCGACGACAGCAGCGGCCGACGAACCGATCATCCAGCCAGACGCCCAGCCAGACGCCCAGCCGGCCGTCCAACTGGCCGTCCCGTTCCCCACCGCACCGACCGATGACGATCGTCCGCACTTCGCCGTCACGCGCGAGACGCGCGCGCCGCAGCGGCGCGGGATGCTCGGCGGCTTTTTCGGCGGCCTCGTCGCGGCCGCGCTGGTCGCCCTGCTCGCCGCGCAACTGGCGTGGTGGCAGCGCGAAACGCTGATGATCTACTGGCCCGCCACGCAGGGCTGGTTCCGGCAGGCGTGCGCGCCGCTCGGCTGCATGGTCACGCCGCCGCGCGCGATCGACGGATTGCGGCTCGACGCGACCGACCTGCGCCAGCTCGACGGCCCGCGCGAGCTCGAACTGAAGGTGCCGCTGACGAACCGCTACCGCGTCGCGCTCGCGTACCCGTCGCTCGAACTCACGCTGCTCGACGACACCAACCACGTCACCGTGCGTCGCGTGCTCGCGCCGCGCGACTACGTGCGCCCGGGCACGCCGATCGACGCCGGGCTGCCGCCCGGCACGACGCAGACGATGGTCGTCCGCCTCGAAACGAACGGCACGCCGGCCTCGAATTTCCGCGTCCAGATCTTCTATCCGTGACGCGCCGCGGCGCGCTTGCGCGCCCGTCTCAACCCGCGCGCCCGAGCGGCGCGCTATTTCGGAGCACGAACATGAGCAAAGTTACGCTGGGTGGCAACCCGATCGATCTCGCCGGCACGTTCCCGGCCGTCGGCGCGCAAGCCGCCGATTTCAAGCTGGTCGGCAAGGATCTCGCCGATCTGACGCTCGCCAGCTTCGCCGGCAAGCGCAAGGTGCTGAACATCGTGCCGAGCCTCGACACGCCGACCTGCGCGACGTCCACCCGCAAGTTCAACGAAGCCGCGTCGTCGCTCGACAACACGGTCGTGATCGTCGTGTCCGCCGACCTGCCGTTCGCCGCCACGCGCTTCTGCACGACCGAAGGCCTCGCGAACGTCGTGACGGCATCGACGTTCCGCACCGGCCGCGCATTCGCGAACGCGTACGGCGTCGACGTGACGAGCGGCCCGCTGAACGGCCTGACCGCGCGTGCGGTGGTGGTGCTCGACGCGCAGGACAAGGTGATCCACGCGGAACTCGTCGGCGAAATCAAGGACGAGCCGAACTACGATGCAGCGCTCGCCGCACTGAAGTAAGCTTTCTTCCGCTTTCCCCTGCCGCGCCGCGCCCTTCGCGCGGCGTTGTCGCGCAGGGCCCCTCATTTCTACAGGAACGCACACCTTGGCTACGCTGATTTGCGGCTCGATCGCCTACGACTCCATCATGACCTTCGAAGGGCGGTTCCGCGAGCACATCCTGCCCGACCAGGTGCACCTCATCAACCTGAGCTTCCTCGTGCCGACGATGCGCCGCGAATTCGGCGGCTGTGCGGGCAACATCGCGTACGCGCTGCACCTGCTCGGCGGCGACGCGCGCATCATGGCCACGATGGGCGCGTTCGACGCGCAGCCGTATCTCGACCGGTTCGACCAGCTCGGCCTGCGCCGCGACCATGTGCGCGTGCTGCCCGATACGTACACCGCGCAGGCGATGATCACGACCGATCTCGACAACAACCAGATCACCGCATTCCACCCGGGCGCGATGATGCAGTCGCACCTGAACCATGCGGGCGACGCGCCGGACATCAAGCTCGCGATCGTCGGCCCGGACGGTTTCGACGGAATGGTGCAGCATGTGGAAGAACTCGCCCGCGCCGGTGTGCCGTTCGTGTTCGATCCGGGCCAGGGCCTGCCGCTGTTCGACGGTGCGACGCTGCGCCGCAGCATTGAACTTGCGACCTATGTAGCGGTCAACGACTACGAGGCCAAGCTGGTGAGCGACAAGACGGGATGGTCCGAAGACGAAATCGCCAGCCGGGTCGACGCTCTCGTCATTACGCGCGGCGAGCACGGCGCGACCATCCGCCACAAGCAGGGCACGGAGCAGATTCCGGTCGTGCCGGCCGAGCGCGTCGCCGATCCGACCGGCTGCGGCGACGCCTTCCGGGGCGGCTTGCTGTACGGCATCGAGCACGGTCTCGACTGGGCAACCACGGGCCGCCTCGCGAGCCTGTTGGGCTCGCTCAAGATCGCTCATCAAGGGCCCCAGACTTACGTACTGACGCGCGAGGAAATCGACGCACGCTTCGAGACTGCATTCGGTTACAGTCTCAAATGAATATTGTGGGAGAGCAAAGATGTTGACCAGAAAAACCCTCACGCTCGCGGCCATGCTGACGGCCACGCTGACCCTCGCCGGCTGCTTCACGGCACCCGGTTCGGCGGATGTCTATAGCGTCGGCCAGGCGCAGCGCGAACAAACGGTCCGCATGGGCACGGTCGAAAGCGTCCGCGCGGTGCGCATCCAGTCCGACGGCGGCGGCAGCGCGATCGGCACGCTCGGCGGCGGCGCACTCGGTGCGGTCGCGGGCAGCGCGATCGGCGGCGGCAAAGGTTCGATCCTGACGGCGATCGCCGGCGGCCTCGTCGGTGCAGTCGCCGGCAACGCGGTCGGCGAAAACCTCAGCACGGCGAACGGTGTCGAAATCACCGTGCGTCTCGACAACGGCGACCTGCGCTCGATCACGCAGGCAGCGAGCGGCGAAGCGTTCCGCGCCGGCGAGCGCGTACGCCTGCTGTCGAGCGGCGGCGTCACGCGCGTCACGCACTAACCGATATCCTCAGCACGCGGCGCAAGCCGCGGTCGAACGCATGTGCGAAGCCGCGCATGCGTTTTTTTCGTCCGCCCGTTTTCGTCCGCGCTCGCGTCGGCCCGCCGATCGATGACCCATACGGACGAATACGGACGAAAAAAATCCCGCCACCTGAGCCAGATGGCGGGACTGATTGAGTAGCGCTACTCAACCCACGGACACATGAGTGTCCGGGTGATGCTGCTCAGCCGCGATTACGGACGGCTGCCGGTCGGGAACGGCCATGCTGCTGCCGGGTTGAGCGCGGTCTTCACGCCCGATGCCGGCGCAACCGATGCGGTCGACGCGGTCGTCGCCGGCGCGGCCTTCTTCACGACGGCCTTCTTCGGGGCAGCAGCCTTCTTCGCCGGTGCGGCAGCCGTCTTCGCAGGGGCAGCCTTCTTGGCGGGCGCAGCCTTCTTCGCGGCAGCCTTCTTCGCCGGCGCGGCCTTCTTCGCGGCAGCCTTCTTCGCGGGCGCGGCCTTCTTCGCAGCAGCCTTCTTCGCCGGTGCGGCCTTCTTCGCGGCAACCTTCTTCACCGCGACTTTCTTGGCTGCAACCTTCTTCGCGGCGGCCTTCTTCGCCGGTGCTGCCTTCTTTGCAGCAACCTTCTTCACCGCGACCTTCTTCGCCGCGACTTTCTTGGCTGCAACCTTCTTCGTTGCGACCTTCTTGGCTGCAACCTTCTTTGCAGTTGCCTTCTTCGCCGGTGCTGCCTTCTTCGCGGCAACCTTCTTCACCGCGACCTTCTTCGCGGCAACCTTCTTCACCGCGGCCTTCTTCGCCGGAGCAGCAGCCTTCTTCGCAACGGTCTTCTTTGCAGCAACCTTCTTAGCAGCCGGTTTCTTCTTGGCAGTAGCCATGTTGTTCTCCTTCAGGTTCAGATGAGAGTCAGTTCAAACTACACCCTTCGTCAAAACCCGCTTCCCGCGGACGCTGTTCAGGACGTGCGCTTCGAAGCGGGCTATTCATCGGCGTACGCAGATACCGCGCGCTTACGCTAATGAATACGGTATGGCGCGCGTGACCACCCGGCCTCGCGCGCCAAATCAAGTCGGTAGCCGGCGCACCTCGCGCCGCTACCCCTAATCGCTTGATCAAGCGGACCGCCACACGGCCGTCCGCTTTTTCCGGAGGGAAGTTTGCCCATCCCACTGAAGGGTTCGCAAAGTGCCTGTCGTATCGTTGGGCCGCTAAGGCACCGGGCATGCTTTGCATCAGGCGTTCTTGCTCCTAAACCTTGGGCCGGGGCCGAGAGGCCACCGGCTGCTCCATCATGTAACGGGTTCGCTGCTGCGGGTTATTCCCAGGACAGCGCGCCCCCCGTCTGATACTCGATCACACGCGTCTCGAAGAAGTTGCGTTCCTTCTTCAGGTCGATCATCTCGCTCATCCACGGGAACGGGTTTTCCTCGTTCGGGAACAGCGGGTCGAGGCCGATCTGCTGGCAACGGCGGTTGCTGATGAAGCGCAGATAGCTTTTGAACATCGACGCGTTCAAACCCAGCACGCCGCGCGGCATCGTGTCCTCGGCGTAGCGGTATTCGAGTTCGACAGCCTGCTTGAACAGCTCGCGGATCTCGGCGCGGAATTCGGCGGTCCAGAGATGCGGGTTCTCGAGCTTGATCTGGTTGATCAGGTCGATGCCGAAGTTGCAGTGCATCGACTCGTCGCGCAGGATGTACTGATATTGCTCCGCAGCACCCGTCATCTTGTTCTGGCGGCCGAGTGCGAGGATCTGCGTAAACCCGACATAGAAGAACAGGCCTTCCATGATGCAGGCGAACACGATCAACGACTTCAGCAGCTTCTGATCCGCTTCGAGCGTGCCGGTCTTGAAGGCCGGGTCCGTCAGCGTATGAATGAACGGGATCAGGAATTCGTCCTTCGCGCGGATCGACGTGACCTCGTGGTACGCGTTGAAGATCTCGCCTTCGTCGAGGCCGAGCGATTCGACGATGTATTGGTACGCGTGCGTGTGGATCGCTTCCTCGAACGCCTGGCGCAGCAGGAACTGCCGGCACTCGGGCGCCGTGATGTGGCGGTACGTGCCGAGCACGATGTTGTTCGCCGCGAGCGAATCGGCCGTCACGAAGAAGCCGAGGTTGCGCTTCACGATGCGGCGCTCGTCCTCGGTCAGACCGTTCGGGTCCTTCCACAGTGCGATGTCGCGGGACATGTTGATTTCCTGCGGCATCCAGTGGTTCGCGCAACCGGCCAGATACTTTTCCCACGCCCACTTGTACTTGAACGGCACCAGCTGATTGACGTCAGTCTGGCCGTTGATGATGCGCTTGTCGGCGACATTGACCCGCGCTTCCGTACCGCCGGCGGGAACAGCCGATGCTTGCGGCGGCACCGCAAGATCGCCTTCGAAAATGTCACGGACCTGATGGGCGGCAGGCGTTGCAGCCTGCATTCCGACAGCCATCCCGGCGGAGGTGCGCATCGCGTTTTGCTGCGCTCCGCTCGCGGGGGTTACGGCAGTCTTCTCGTCATCCCAGTTGAGCATAAATTCTCACCATCAATTTAGAACGGTTTGTACCATCTTTTCCTGAGCGATAAAAGGGTTCGCTCACGAAAAATCCTTTTTTCGATTCGCGTTGCGACCTCGATACAACACTTTGAGCAACGCATCGTCATTCATGCAGCGCGCGACGTGAGTCGCGCTTGTATCGCGAGGTGCGCTCGACGCGTCGAACGCTGATCGAAACGCGACGTCGTCGGGGCTGTTTCGATCGCTTGTCACTGCCTGCAACGCAGGTGTCGCGTTACAGATTCCTTATCATTTTTTTAGTTGAGAGCGGCGCACACTTCAACCTCGATCGGTCGTCGTGCGCGCCGCCCAGGCCTGCTTCTCAGGTCAGGCGCACTGCGTTACTGGCACGCTTCGCACTCGTCGAAGCCGGGGTCGCCCGGACGCATCGTGCACACCGGACCGTCTGCTTCGACCGGCGCGAGCGCCGGCGCCGCGTTGACCGCACCCGACGATGCAGCGCCGCCTGCCGCACCGAAGCCGCCCGCCGCGCCTTGCGCGCCGCCGCTGCCCGAACCGCCTGCACCGCCGCTGCCCGCACCGCCCGTCGGCACCGCGTTCAGCGCGCCGTGCGCGACCGTCGACTTCTCGACGTGCGTCGCCGCCATCGTGCGGAGGTAGTAGGTCGTCTTCAGGCCGCGCAGCCATGCGAGCTTGTACACCTCGTCGAGCTTCTTGCCCGACGCGCCGCCCATGTAGATGTTCAGCGACTGCGCCTGGTCGATCCACTTCTGGCGACGCGATGCCGCTTCGACCAGCCACGTCGGGTCGACCTCGAACGCGGTCGCGTAGATCGCGCGCAGGTCGGCCGGGATGCGGTCGATGCGCGACAGCATGCCGTCGAAGTACTTCAGGTCGGCGACCATCACTTCGTCCCACAGGCCGCGCTCCTTCAGGTCGCGGACGAGATATTCGTTCACCACCGTGAATTCGCCCGACAGGTTCGACTTCACGTACAGGTTCTGGAAGGTCGGCTCGATACAGGCCGACACGCCGATGATGTTCGAGATCGTCGCCGTCGGCGCGATCGCGACGCAGTTCGAGTTGCGCATGCCGTGCGTGGCGATCCGCGCACGCAGCGTCGTCCAGTCGAGCGATTCCGACGTGTCGACCTCGACGTAGCCGCCGCGCGCTTCCGTCAGGAGCTTCAGCGTGTCCTGCGGGAGGATGCCGCGATCCCACAGCGAGCCGCGGTAGCTCGAGTAGCGGCCGCGCTCCTCGGCCAGCTCGGTCGACGCGTAGTACGCGTAGTAGCAGACGGCTTCCATCGAACGGTCGGCGAACTCGACCGCCGCTTGCGACGCGTACGGCGTGCGCAGCAGGTGCAGGCAGTCCTGGAAGCCCATGATGCCCATGCCGACCGGGCGGTGCTTCAGGTTCGAGTTACGCGCCTTCGGCACCGCGTAGTAGTTGATGTCGATCACGTTGTCGAGCATGCGCATCGCGACGCTGATCGTGCGCTTGAGCTTGTCGTGGTCGAGCGCGTAGCTGCCGTCGGCCTGCTTCACCAGGTGGGCGACGAGGTTCACCGAGCCGAGGTTGCACACCGCGATTTCGGTGTCGCTCGTGTTCAGCGTGATTTCCGTGCACAGGTTCGACGAGTGGACGACGCCGACGTGCTGCTGCGGCGAGCGCACGTTGCACGGATCCTTGAACGTGATCCACGGGTGGCCCGTCTCGAACAGCATGCCGAGCATCTTGCGCCAGAGCTGCTGCGCCGGGATCTTCTTGAACAGCTTGATCTCGCCGCGCGCGACCTTGTCTTCGTAAGCCGTGTAAGCCGCCTCGAATTCCGCGCCGAACTTGTCGTGCAGGTCCGGGCAGGTCGACGGCGAGAACAGCGTCCAGTCGGCGCCTTCCATCACGCGCTTCATGAACAGGTCGGGAATCCAGTTCGCCGTGTTCATGTCGTGCGTGCGGCGACGGTCGTCACCGGTGTTCTTGCGCAGCTCCAGGAACTCCTCTATGTCGAGGTGCCACGATTCGAGGTACGCGCAGACCGCGCCCTTGCGCTTGCCGCCCTGGTTCACCGCGACGGCCGTGTCGTTCACGACCTTCAGGAACGGGACCACGCCTTGCGACTTGCCGTTCGTGCCCTTGATATGCGAGCCGAGTGCGCGCACGCGCGTCCAGTCGTTGCCGAGGCCGCCGGCGAACTTCGACAGCAGCGCGTTTTCCTTCAGCGCCTCATAGATGCCGTCGAGATCGTCCGCGACCGTCGTCAGGTAGCACGACGACAGCTGCGAGCGGTGCGTGCCCGAGTTGAACAGCGTCGGCGTCGAGCTCATGAAGTCGAAGCTCGACAGCACGTTGTAGAACTCGATCGCGCGCGTTTCGCGGTCGATCTCGTTCAGCGACAGGCCCATCGCGACGCGCATGAAGAATGCCTGCGGCATTTCGATGCGGGTGCCTTCGACGTGCAGGAAGTAGCGGTCGTACAGCGTCTGCAGGCCGAGGTAGCCGAACTGCAGGTCGCGGTTCGCGTCGAGCGCTTCGCCGAGGCGCTTCAGGTCGAACTGCAGCAGCTTGTCGTCGAGCAGGCCGGCGTCCACGCCGCGCTTCAGGAACTGCGGGAAGTATTCGGCGTAGCGGGTCGACATCTCGGCCTGCACGACTTCCTCGCCGAGGATCTCGCGACGGATCGTGTGCAGCAGGATGCGGGCCGTGACCTGGCTGTATGCCGGATCCTTTTCGATCATCGTGCGCGCCGCGAGGATCGCCGAGTCGTAGACCTGGCTCATCGGCACGCCGTCGTACAGGTTCTTCACCGTCTCCGCGACGATCGGGTCAGGGTTAACCGCAGCGCCGAGGCCGTCGCACGCCGACACGATCAGCGCGCGCAGCGCGTTCAGGTCGAGCGGACGCGTGACGCCGTTGTCGACGACGTTGATGCCGGTGGTCGACTCGCCGCCCGCTGCCGCCGCTTCCTCGCCCGCATGCTGGCGCTCGAGGTGACGCTTCTCGCGGTACAGCACGTACGCACGCGCGACGTTGTGCTCGCCGCCGCGCATCAGCGCGAGTTCGACCTGATCCTGGATGTCTTCGATATGGAACGTACCGCCGTTCGGGCGGCTGCGCACGAGCGCGCGAACGACGTTGTGCGTCAGTTGCTCGACCTGCTCGCGTACGCGCGCCGATGCCGCGCCCTGCCCGCCATTGACGGCCAGGAAAGCCTTGGTCACCGCGATCGCGATCTTCGAGGGTTCGAACGACACCACGCTGCCGTTGCGGCGGATCACCTTGTAGTCGGCGAACGTGGCCTGCGGCGCGAGCGCCTTCGCGCCCTGTTCGGTCCCGCCGAGCGGACGGCTCGAGGCGCTCTCGTACTGGGACGTCGCGTTGTCGGTGGTTTGCATGTGCAAAGCTCCTGGTGTTGGATGGTGCGGAGAGAACCGCGGATTAAAACGAACGCTGCGCGATGCGGTGCGCGAGCGGTAAGAGGCGAGCGATGCGCCGGGGAAGCCGGTTCGGTCGATGCGCGACAACCCGGCCGGTCGTGTGCTTCGTCATGTGTACCCTGCCCCGTCGATGTTCGCTGCGCTGGTCGCGACGCCCGGACCGCCCGGCCTGACGCGCCGCCTTGAGAACCCTGTCCGCCGACGTTGCCCGCCGGCCGGTGCCGCTCGGGTTTTCCCCTGCGACACACACTATATCTAGTACAGAACCGTTCAACTGGCACCAAGTATAGTGGACATTCGGAGGACGTCCAAACGGATAATTTGCGATAGAGGTCTTGACATCGCTCACGCGCAGACACGGCAAGGCATTGGTCGGAGAAAAAACTTTCTCCGATCAAAAAACCCCGCGATCAGTGCTGACGGAAAGGAAAGTATTCGGCGGAAAAACCGGCATCGCTCGCGAAGCGTTGCCAATCGAAATGCGGGCCCGGGTCGGTCTTGCGGCCCGGCGCGACGTCCGAATGCCCGGCGAACGCATCGACCGGGTAGCGCGCGGCGAGCGCGCGCGAGAGCGCGGCGAGCACCGCGTATTGCGCATCGTCGAACGGCACGTCGTCGGCCCCCTCGAGCTCGATGCCGATCGAGAAGTCGTTGCAGCGCGTGCGGCCGAAGAACTCGGACGAGCCCGCATGCCATGCGCGCTCGTCGCACGACACGAACTGCACGAGCTCGCCGCCGCGACGGATCAGGAAATGGGCGGACACGCGCACGCCGCGCAGGTGGCTCTGGTAATAGGGGTGCGCATCGCAGTCGAGACGATTCAGGAACAGCGCCTCGATCGCGTCGCCGCCGAATTCGCCGGGCGGCAGGCTGATGTTGTGGACGACCACGAGCGTCGGCACCGCACCCGCGGGCCGCGCCTCGAAGTTCGGCGACGGCGCATGGCGCGCTTCGCGCACCCAGCCGTTCGCGTCGACCGACAACACCGGCGCGTCGCTCATCGCGCGTCGCGGCCGTTCACGCGCGCGGCGTGGCGCTGCGCATGCTCGGCGCTGCAGAAGTATTCGCCGCTCGCGGCGATGGCATCGCCCTTCGGCGCATGCACGCCGCACTCGGCGCAGCGCACCATCGGTTCGGGCAGCGAGCGTGCGTCGCCGTTCGGGCGCGCGGCACCGGCGCCGGGCGCACCGCCGTTACCGGCGCCGCGACCGGCGCGCGCCTGCGCCTGTTCCTGCGCGTGGCGCAGCTTGCGCGCGAGCCACGAACCCGCGAAGAAGAGAAGAATCAGGAGAAGAATCTGTCGCATCGGAAACCTGCGGTCAAACCACGGAGCGGTGCAGCAGCACCTCGAAAACGAACCGGCTGCCGACATACGCGAGCAGCAGCGCGGCGAACGACACGAGCACCCAGCGCGCGGCCCCGCGGCCACGCCAGCCCGACGTCTTGTGGGCGACCAGCAGGCCGCCGAACATCAGCCACGACAGGATCGCGAACACCGTCTTGTGATCGAGCCGCAACGCGCGCGCGTCGACCTGCTCGCTGAACAGGATGCCCGACGCGAGCGTCAGCGTCAGCAGCACGAAGCCGGCGCCGATCAGGCGGAACAGCAGCTTCTCGAGCGTGAGCAGCGGCGGCAGCGTTTCGAGCCAGCTCGCGATCCAGCCCGTCGAGCCGTCGCGCCCGCCGCTCCTGAGCGACTGCAGACGCCGCTCGACCATCAGCATCAGGATCGCGTGCAGCGCGGCGATCGCGAAGAGGCCGTACGCGATGTTCGCGATCAGGAAATGCAGCTTGAACAGCGGCGCCGCGGCATAGGGCAGCACCCGCACGCCGCCGAATATCAGCGGCAGCAGCGACGCGCCGCACGCGAGCGGCAGCACCAGCAGGCGCAGGCTGTCGAGCGGGAAGAAGAAGCTCTCGATCCAGTAGATGCCGGCGCCGAGCCAGAACATCGCGGACAGCGCGAACGCGAAGCCGAACACCATCGCGTCGTTCGGAAAGATCGTCATGTGCAGCAGCACGCCGTGCGCGACCAGCGCGGCGAACAGCAGCGCGCGGCCGGCCCCGCTCATCCCGGACGCGGCGGACGCCGGGACCGGCACGGCCGGCACGCTCGCGACGAGCGGCGTCGCACCCTGGCGGTGCGCACGCCAGCCTGCGACGGCGAGGCCGCCGTACAGGAATGCGGTGAGGGCATACAGTACAATATCCATGTTCGAAGTTTACACTAGGCCCCCTCCCCGCGACGGCTCCCTTTGTTCGGTTCCGCCGCGCCTTCGGGCCCCACTGTCCATCGCTCCCCATGCTCGACAATCTCACTCAACGGATGGCGCGCGTCGTCAAGACGCTGCGCGGCGAGGCCCGGCTCACCGAGGCGAATACGCAGGAGATGCTCCGCGAGGTGCGTCTCGCGCTGCTGGAAGCCGACGTGTCGCTGCCGGTCGTCCGCGAATTCATCGCCAAGGTCAAGGAAAAGGCGCTCGGCGAAGAAGTGATCAGCAGCCTGTCGCCGGGCCAGGCGCTCGTCGGCGTGGTCCAGAAGGAACTCACCGCCGTGATCGGCGGCGATTACGAAGGCAAGGCCGCCGAGCTGAACCTCGCGGTCACGCCGCCCGCGGTGATCCTGATGGCCGGCCTGCAGGGCGCGGGCAAGACCACGACCGCCGGCAAGCTCGCGAAGCTGCTGCGCGAGAAGTACAAGAAGAAGGTGCTGACCGTGTCGTGCGACGTGTATCGCCCGGCCGCGATCATGCAGCTGAAAACGGTGAGCGAACAGGTCGGCGCCGATTTCTTCCCGTCCACGCCGGACCAGAAGCCCGTCGACATCGCGCTCGCGGCCGTCGACTGGGCGAAGCGCCACTACCATGACGTGCTGATCGTCGACACGGCCGGCCGCCTCGGCATCGACGAGGCGATGATGCAGGAAATCGCCGCGCTGCACGGCGTGCTGAAGCCGGCCGAAACGCTGTTCGTCGTCGACGCGATGCTCGGCCAGGACGCGGTCAACACCGCGAAGGCCTTCAACGACACGCTGCCGCTCACCGGCGTCGTGCTGACCAAGCTCGACGGCGACTCGCGCGGCGGCGCCGCGTTGTCGGTGCGGCACATCACGGGCAAGCCGATCAAGTTCGTCGGCGTCGCCGAGAAGCTCGACGGCCTCGAGGTGTTCCACCCCGACCGGATGGCGAACCGGATCCTCGGCATGGGCGACATCCTCGCGCTCGTCGAGGAGGCGCAGCGCGGCGTCGACGTCCAGGCCGCGCAGAAGCTCGCCGACAAGGTCAAGAAAGGCGGCGACTTCGACCTGAACGATTTCCGCGCGCAGATCTCGCAGATGAAGAACATGGGTGGCCTGTCGTCGCTGATGGACAAACTGCCCGCGCAGTTCCAGCAGGCGGCGGCCGGCGCCGACATGGGCCAGGCCGAGAAGTCGATCCGCCGGATGGAAGGCATCATCAGCTCGATGACGCCCGCCGAGCGCGCGAAACCCGAAATCATCAAGGCGACGCGCAAGCGCCGCATCGCAGCCGGCGCGGGCGTGCCGGTGCAGGAAGTCAACCGGATGCTGAACCAGTACGACCAGATGCGTACGATGATGAAGAAGCTGAAGGGCGGCAACATGCAGAAGATGATGCGCGGGCTGAAGGGCATGATGCCCGGCATGCGCTGATTTCGCCCGTCGGCCGGCGCGCGGGTTTTTGCCGTAGCGCGCGCCGGTCGTTCTGCTTCATCCTTATTTGTATACCGACTGCCCGCCAGAACACATGAACCGCGAAGAAGCCCTCCACATTTTCGACCACTCCGAAGAGATCGTCTCGGCCGACGCCGTCAACGCGTCGATCTCGAAGATGGCCGACGCGATCCGCGCCGAGATCGGCGACGCGTTCCCGCTCGTTCTCTCGGTGATGGGCGGCGCCGCGGTGTTTACCGGGATGCTGCTGCCGCATCTCGATTTCCCGCTCGAATTCGACTACATCCACCTGACCCGCTACCGCAACACGACGCAGGGCAGCCCGGAGATGCACTGGCGCGTCGCACCGCGCGAATCGGTGAAGGACCGCATCGTGCTCGTACTCGACGACATCCTCGACGAAGGCGAGACGATGGCCGCGATCCGCGACCGCATCCTCGACATGGGCGCGAAGCGCTTCATGTCCGCCGTGCTGTGCGAGAAGACGCTCACGAAGGCGAAACCGCTGCACCCCGACTTCTGCGGCTTCTCGGTGCCGGACCGCTACGTGTTCGGCTGCGGGATGGACGCGAAGGGCTACTGGCGCAACCTGCCGACGATCCGCGCGCTGACCGCGAACGTCTGATCGCCGAGCTGTCCGCCATATACCCGCCATATAAATAGAAAGCGGCGCGCCGGTTGCCCGGAGCGCCGCTTTTTTGTTTCCGCGCCGCCTGCTTATAACTGGTGCACGAACGCGCGGATGCCGGCCAGCAGCATCTCGACCGAGATCGCGACGAGCACGAGCCCCATCAGCCGCTCGAACGCCGCGACCGTCCGCTCGCCGAGCCACTGCTGGATCCGTTCGGCCAGCACCAGCGTGATCGCGCAGACGAGCATCGTGACCGTCAGCGCGCCGACCCACTCGAGCATCTTGCCGGGCGCCTGCGACGTCATCAGCATCACCGTCGCGAGCGCGGACGGCCCCGCCAGCGCCGGAATCGCGAGCGGCACGATGAACGGCTCGCCGCCCGCGCGCGGATCGCTGCCGAGCGCGCCGTCCGGATGCGGGAAAATCATCCGCAGCGCGATCAGGAACAGCACGATCCCGCCGCCGAGCCGCAGCGACAGGTCGGTGAGGCTCATCATCCGCAGAAAGCGATCGCCGACCAGCATGAAGAACAGCAGGATCACGAACGCGATCCCTACTTCGCGCAGGATCAGCTTCACGCGCCGCTCGCGCGGCACATCCCGCATCGCCGAAATGAACAGCGGGATGTTGCCGAGCGGGTCCGTGATCAGCACGAGGAGCACGGTGGCGGACAGGAACGTGTATTCCATCGTGTCCCCGGTCGCCGCGCTCAGTGCGCGAGCGCGGCGCGGATCTTCTCGGCGACCGTCGCCGCGGCCGCGTCGGCCGGCAGCAGCGTCGCTTCGGCGTCGCGGCGGCCCTGGTATTCGACCTTGCCTTCCTTCAGGCCGCGCTCGCCGATCACGAGACGATGCGGCACGCCGATCAGTTCCCAGTCGGCGAACATCACGCCCGGGCGCTCGCCGCGATCGTCGAGGATCACGTCGATGCCGGCGGCGACGAGTTCCGCGTACAGCTTGTCGGCCGTCTCGCGCACCATGTCGCTGCGGTCGTAGCCCATCGGGCACAGCACGACCTCGAACGGCGCGATCGACTCGGGCCAGATGATGCCGCGGTCGTCGAAGTTCTGCTCGATCGCCGCACCGAGGATACGCGTGATGCCGACGCCGTAGCAGCCCATCAGCATCGGCTGCGGCTTGCCCGACTCGTCGAGGAACGTCGCGCCCATCGCTTCCGAGTACTTGGTGCCGAGCTGGAACACGTGGCCGACCTCGATGCCGCGGCAGATGTCGATCACGCCCTTGCCGTCCGGCGACGGATCGCCCTTCTTCACGTTGCGCACGTCGGCAACTTCCGGCTCCGGCAGGTCGCGGCCCCAGTTCACGCCCGCGATGTGATAGTCGACCTCGTTCGCGCCGACGACGAAGTCGCTCATGTTCGCGACCGTGCGGTCGGCGATCACCTTCACCGGCTTCTTCGTGCCGACCGGCCCGAGGTAGCCCGGCGGCGTGCCGAACCACTCGACGATTTCCTGCTCGGTCGCGAAGCGGTGGTTCTTCAGGCCCGGCAGCTTCGACACCTTGATCTCGTTCAGGTCGTGATCGCCGCGCAGCATCACGAGCCAGATGGTCGGCTCGGCACCTTCATTGTCGGTCGCGAGCACGATCGACTTGATCGTGCGCTCGAGCGGGATCGACAGCAGTTCGGCGACGGCCTCGCACTTCGCCTTGCCGGGCGTCGCGACCTTTTCCATCGTTTCGGCCGGCGCCGCGCGCTCGGCAATCAGCGGCAGCGCTTCGGCCGCCTCGACGTTCGCCGCGAATTCGGACGTCGGGCAGTACGCGATCGCGTCCTCGCCGGTGTCGGCGATCACGTGAAATTCGTGCGAGAAGTTGCCGCCGATCGAGCCGCTGTCGGCCGCCACCGCGCGGAACTCGAGGCCGAGGCGCGTGAAGATGCGCACGTACGCGTCGTACATCTTGCGGTACGACTCGTTCAGGCCGGCCGCATCCTTGTCGAACGAATACGCGTCCTTCATGATGAATTCGCGGCCGCGCATCACGCCGAAGCGCGGACGGATCTCGTCGCGGAACTTCGTCTGGATCTGGTAGAAGTTCACCGGCATCTGCCGGTAGCTCTTGATCTGGTTGCGTGCGATGTCGGTGACGACTTCCTCGTGCGTCGGCCCGATCACGAAATCGTTGTCCTTGCGGTCCTTGAAGCGCAGCAACTCGGGGCCGTACTGTTCCCAGCGGCCCGATTCCTGCCACAGCTCGGCCGGCTGCACGGCCGGCATCAGCAGCTCGATGGCGCCCGCCCGGTTCATTTCCTCGCGCACGATCGCCTCGACCTTGCGAATCGAACGCAGGCCGACCGGCAGATAGTTGTAGATGCCGCCGGCGACGCGACGGATCATGCCGGCGCGGACCATCAGCTTGTGGCTGACGATCTCTGCGTCGGCGGGTGCCTCTTTCAGGGTGCCGATAAAGAAACGGGAAGCTTTCATGCGGACGGGTTCCAAAAACGGCGCCCCCAGGCGGGGCGCCCGAAAAAGTTTCAAGGTGAAAAAGCTGCGCGCGGCGAACAACGAGGGACGACGATGGCGCAGACGACGTAGCAGACTAATCAGGGACAATTCAGCCGGCGTACCCCGCGCGGATTCGCTCCGTCACGGTGCGCAGCGCCCGTTATCTGTTTATAATCAAAGCAATTTTAAAGGATTCGAAGGTGGTTGTATGCTGGATCGTGAAGGCTTTCGCCCGAACGTCGGCATCATCCTCTTGAACGCGCGCAACGAGGTGTTTTGGGGCAAGCGGCTCCGCGAGCATTCCTGGCAGTTTCCTCAAGGTGGGATCAAGTACGGCGAGACCCCCATGCAGGCGATGTACCGGGAACTGCACGAGGAAACGGGCCTGCATCCGGAACACGTCAAGATAATCGGCCGCACTCGCGACTGGTTGCGTTACGAGGTGCCTGACAAGTTCATCAAACGCGAAGTACGCGGTCATTACCGCGGCCAGAAGCAGATCTGGTTCCTGCTGCGGATGGTTGGACGCGATTGCGACATTTGCTTGCGCGCGACCGATCACCCGGAGTTCGATGCGTGGCGCTGGAACGAGTACTGGGTGCCGCTCGATGCGGTGATCGAGTTCAAGCGGGATGTCTATCAGTTGGCGCTAACGGAACTGTCGCGCTTCCTGCGCCGCCCGGCGCAGCGAGCCGAGAAGCCGCGCGGGCCGCGTGTGTCGCGCTATCCGCGCGTCATCGGCGCACAGGCCCAGACGCTGACGATTGTCGACGCATCGGTAGTCTGTTCGGAGATCGAAGTGGAAGCGAGCACGCTCGACGAGATGCCGCCCCGCGTGATCGTCGGCAAATGACGAGTTGGACTGCATGACCGGGCGCGACCTTGGTGTCGCGCCCTTTTTTTACGAGGAATGCATATTGAAAGCGATTGCTCTCGCGCTCGCATCGATCGCCGCGATGGCCGCCCTGGCCGGTTGCGCGAACTCGAAAGCGCCGTCCAACAAGGATGACAGCGAGTTCGTGTACCTGCTCGACCGTCAGGGAACCTGGAAGGAAAACGCCGTCGACACGCTGCCGCCGCTACCGCAAACGGGCGATCTGCTGCCATTCAACGTGTCGCAGAACACGCCGCTCAAGTTCTTCGTCGATGCGAAGTCGCTCGACGTCGGCACCGACGGCGTCGTGCGCTACGCCGTCGTGATCACGAGCCCCGCCGGCGCGCGCAACGTGAACTACGAAGGCATCCGCTGCGACACCTACGAATGGCGCCAGTACGCCGGCCTGAACGCGGACCACAACGGCTGGGATCGCACCGTCGAGAACGACTGGCGGCGCATCGAGAACGGCGAGTTGAACGCCTACCACTCCGCGCTCTACCAGGACTACTTCTGCTCGAACAAGATGCCCCAGGGCTCCACCCGGCAGATCCTCGAAAACATCCGGTTCCACCGCACCGCGATGACGCAGCTGCGCTGACGGCGCGCGGGGGCCCGTCGCCCGCATCGCCCCGCTGCAATGAAAAAGCCCGCGCGATGCGGGCTTTTCCATTTCGGCGACGAAAACCGGCTGGCGATCACACCAGCACGAGGTTGTCGCGATGAATCAGTTCGGGCTCCAGCATGTAGCCGAGCACGGCCTCGATCTCGCCGCTCGGCTTGCGGTGAATCAGCTTCGTTTCCGCGCTGCTGTAGTTCGTGAGCCCGCGCGCCACCTCGCGCCCGTCCGGGCCGACACACGCGATCACCTCGCCGCGCGCGAACGCGCCCTGCACGTCGGTGACGCCGATCGGCAGCAGGCTCTTGCCGCCGGCCGTCAGCTTCTCGACCGCGCCGGCATCGATCACGACATGGCCGCGCACCTGCAGATGATCGGCCATCCATTGCTTGCGTGCCGCCATCCGCGCGGTCCGTGCGATCAGTTGCGTGCCGATCGCCTCGCCGGCCGCCAGCCGCACGAGCACGTCGGACTCCCGGCCGCTTGCGATCACGGTATTCGCGCCGCTGTGCGCCGCCCGCTTCGCCGCGAGGATCTTCGTCAGCATTCCGCCGCGGCCCAGACTCGAACCGGCCCCGCCTGCCATCGCCTCGAGCTCCGGTGCGCCCGCATTGGCCTCGCCGACGAGCGTCGCATTCGGGTCCTTGCGAGGATCGGCCGTGAACAGCCCCGACTGGTCGGTAAGGATGATCAGCGCATCGCCTTCGATCAGGTTCGCGACGAGCGCGCCGAGCGTGTCGTTGTCGCCGAACTTGATTTCGTCGGTGACGACCGTGTCGTTCTCGTTGATGATCGGCACGACGCCGAGCCGCAGCAGCGTGAGCAGCGTCGAACGCGCGTTCAGATAGCGCTCGCGATCCGCCAGGTCGGCGTGCGTGAGCAGGATCTGCGCGGTGCGGATGCCGTGCTCGGTAAAGCGGCTTTCGTAGACTTGCGCGAGCCCCATCTGGCCGACCGCGGCGGCGGCCTGCAACTCGTCGATTTCCCGCGGCCGCTTGCTCCAGCCGAGCCGCTGCATGCCTTCGGCAATCGCGCCCGAACTGACGAGCACGACTTCCTTGCCCTGCGCACGCAGCGCAGCGATCTGGGCTGCCCAGCGACCGATTGCAGCATGATCGAGCCCCTTGCCGTCGTTGGTCACGAGGCTCGAGCCCACCTTCACCACCAATCGCTTCGAATCCGCGATGATCGAACGCATCCTGCACTGTCTCCTGTATCTGATGCCCGCCCGGCCGGGCCCGATGGAACGCCAACGCCGGGCGGCACGCCCGGCGCGTCAGCGAACCGTTCAGGCGTCGTCGCCCGGCGCCGCACCACCCTTCGCCGACGGCGCCTCGCGGAAACGCACGTCCGCCGCGAGATCCTCCGCCTCCGCCGCGCGATGCGCGTCCGAATGTTCGGAGAGGTAGTCGTAGATCGCGTAGCACAGCGCTTCGCAGCCCTGGCCCGTGAGCGCCGAGATCTCGAACACGGGGCCGTCCCAGCCGAAACGGTCGAGGAAATCCGCGACGCGCGCCTCGCGCTCGTCTTCCGGCACCATGTCCAGCTTGTTGAGCACGAGCCAGCGCGGCTTCTCGTAGAGCGCCTCGTCGTACTTGCGCAGCTCGCCGACGATCGCCGTCGCTTCCGCGACCGGATCGACGCTTTCGTCGAACGGCGCGAGATCGACCAGATGCAGCAGCACGCCGGTACGCTGCAGGTGGCGCAGGAATTGATGCCCGAGGCCCGCGCCTTCGGCCGCCCCTTCGATCAGCCCCGGGATATCGGCGATCACGAAGCTCTTGCTCGGCCCGACACGCACCACGCCGAGATTCGGCGCGAGCGTCGTGAACGGGTAGTCGGCGATCTTCGGCTTCGCGTTCGACACCGACGAGATGAAGGTCGACTTGCCCGCGTTGGGCATGCCGAGCAGGCCGACGTCGGCGAGCACCTTCAGCTCGAGCTTCAGCATGCGCCGCTCGCCCGGCTTGCCGTCCGTCTTCTGGCGCGGCGCTCGGTTCGTGCTCGACTTGAAATGCAGGTTGCCGAGGCCGCCGGCGCCGCCCTGCGCGAGCATCACCCGCTGGTCGTGCTCGGTCAGATCGGCGATCAGCTCGCCGGTATCCATGTCGCTGATGATCGTGCCGACCGGCATGCGCAGCGTGACATCGTCGCCACCCTTGCCGTAGCAATCCGAGCCGCGGCCGTTTTCGCCGTTGCGCGCGAGGTGCTTCTTCGCGTAACGGTAGTCGATCAGTGTGTTGATGTTGCGGTCGGCGATCGCGTAAACGCTGCCGCCCCGGCCGCCGTCGCCGCCGTCCGGCCCGCCGAACGGGACGAATTTCTCGCGGCGCATCGACGCGCTGCCATCGCCTCCGTCGCCGGCGATGACTTCGATTCGTGCTTCGTCAATGAACTTCATTCGCCACTCCGCCCAGTATTTCCGCTATTGTGCCGCGCGCCGACACGCTTGAACAATCTGCCGTTCGGCCGATCGTACGCCGGTTGCGCGAGGGTCGCCGGCGCGCATTTGCGGCCGGCGACCCAATAAAAAAGGCCCCGCGAAGACTGCGGGGCCTTTCGGCTACGAAGCCCGTGGGTGCCTGACTCAGGCAGCCGCCGGGACGACGATGACCAGATGCTTCTTGTCCGCGCCCTTCGTCGCGAACTTGACGTGACCGTCGACCAGCGCGAACAGGGTGTGATCCTTGCCCATGCCGACGTTCTCGCCAGCGTGCATGCGCGTGCCGCGCTGACGCACGATGATGCCGCCAGCGTTGATTGCCTGGCCGCCGTACACTTTCACGCCGAGACGTTTCGACTCGGAGTCGCGGCCGTTCCGGGAAGAGCCGCCTGCCTTTTTGTGTGCCATCTGATTGCTCCTTTACCGAGGCGCTTACGCGTTGATCGCGTCGATGCGCAGCTCAGTGTAGTTCTGGCGGTGGCCGCCGTGCTTTTGGTAGTGCTTCCGGCGACGCATCTTGAAGATGGTGACCTTGGCATGACGACCGTGCGACACGACGGTGGCCTTGACGGAAGCCCCACTGACCAGCGGCGTACCGAACTTAATCGATTCGCCTTCGCCCACTGCGAGAACCTGGTCGAGCGTGATTTCAGCGTCAATGTCAGCCGGTATCTGTTCTACTTTGAGTTTTTCGCCAACGGCAACCTTGTACTGCTTGCCGCCGGTTTTTATGACCGCGTACATTGAGAACCTCACTCTGGATCCAATTTTTCCGCACACCACGCGCGGAAAACACGTGATTATACATGGGGTTAGCACCCAAGTCAAAGCCGATCGACGATTGCCGCGCGCGGGCCTCGGCCGGACGGCCAAAATCGCGCCACGGGTATGTCTGACAGACCGGCATATCGCGGATTCGACTTATAATCCGCCGCATCACCCAATTCCATCATCATGTCGTCGTCCACCGCCTCCCCCACCCTCAGCGCCGCCCACCTGCTCGCCCCGATCACCAGCGACATGGAGCAGGTGAATCGCGTTATCCGGCAAAGCCTCGCGTCCGACGTGCTGCTGATCAACCAGATCGCCGAGTACATCATCGGCGCGGGCGGCAAGCGGCTGCGTCCGGCGTTGCTGCTGCTCGTCGCCGGCGCGCTCGGCGAAACGTCGCACCAGCGGCACGTGCTGGCCGCCGTCGTCGAGTTCATCCATACGGCCACGCTGCTGCATGACGACGTCGTCGACGAATCCGAGCTGCGCCGCGGCCGCCAGACCGCCAATGCGCTGTTCGGCAACGCGGCGAGCGTGCTGGTAGGCGATTACCTCTACTCGCGCTCGTTCGAGATGATGGTCGGCGTCGGCAAGATGCGCGTGATGGAGATTCTGTCCGAAGCGACGACGATCATTTCGGAAGGCGAGGTGCTGCAACTCCTGAACATGCACGACGCGGACGTCGACGAAACGCGCTACATGCAGGTGATCCGCTACAAGACGGCGAAGCTGTTCGAGGCATCGGCCCGCCTGGGCGCCGTGCTCGCGGGCGCCGACGCGCCGACCGAGGCCGCCGCCGCCGAATACGGCCGCCGGATCGGCACCGCATTCCAGATCATGGACGACTGGCTCGACTATGCGGGCACCGCGGAGGCAATGGGCAAGAATGCCGGCGACGACCTGCGCGAAGGCAAGCCGACGCTGCCGCTCATCTATCTGATCGAACGCGGCACGCCCGACCAGTCGGCGCTCGCCCGCGAGGCGATCGAACACGGCGGCACCGATCGCTTCGACACGATATTCGAAGCGATCACGCGCTCGGGCGCGCTCGACCACACGCTCGAATGCGCACGCCAGGAAGCGCAGGCGGCGGCGGCGGCGATTGCCGCGTTCCCCGATTCGATCTACAAGGAAAGCCTGCTCGGGTTGTGTTCATACTCGACGTCGCGGCAGTCGTAAACACGCGGCGAACGGGAAGCGACGCCTTGTCTCGAAAAATTTCTTCACCAAAGTATTCCCTTTTAGAAAAAACATCGTTATAGTTACGTTCTTGCTTGTGACGACGCAGCGATCTTCAAGAAAGACGGCGAAGTCCGAAGAGCAAAAATCGGGGTGTAGCTTAGCCTGGTAGAGCGCTACGTTCGGGACGTAGAGGCCGGAGGTTCGAATCCTCTCACCCCGACCAGATTTAAAAAAACCGTGCACCTTGTGCACGGTTTTTTTTCGTCCGGCCGCCGCGGGCCCTCGTGTCGCGCGCGACACATCGCGGTCGCCGGCCTCTGCTATATTTGCCCCATCCCTGTCCTTCACTGCCCTTTCCAACGCGTGGACCAAATTCCCTTATGGGCGCAAATCGGCGCCGTCTTCCTGCTTCTCCTCTGTTCCAGCTTCTTTTCCATTTCCGAGACCGCGATGATGGCGCTCAATCGCCATCGGCTGAAGCATCTCGCCGGCCAGGGCGTGCTCGGCGCGAAAACCACGCAGGGGCTGCTCACGCGCACTGACTTGCTGCTCAGCGTGATCCTGATCGGCAACAACCTGTTCAACACGATCATTCCGGTCCTCACGACGTCGCTCGCGCTCCATACGTTCGGCCGCAACAACCTCGCGCTGTCGATCGCGACCGGCGTCGTCGCGTTCCTGATCATCGTGTTCGCGGAAATCGCGCCGAAGATCGTCGGCGCGACGTTCCCCGAGCGCATCGCGCTGCCCGCGAGCCTCGTGATCGCCCCGTTGATGCGCGTGTTCAAGCCGGTCGTCTGGTTCGTCAATGCGCTCGCGAACGGCGTGCTGTGGGTGCTGCGCATCAACACGAAGAAGGGCCGCGACCAGCGGATGTCGGCCGACGAGCTGCGCGCCATCGTGCTCGAATCGAGCAGTTTCATGCCGACCAAGCACCGCAGCATCCTGCTCAACCTGTTCGACCTCGAGAACATCACGGTCGACGACGTGATGGTGCCGCGCCGCCAGATCGAGTCGCTCAACTTCTACGCGCCGCTCGACGACATCCTGCATCAGCTCGAAACCTGCTATCACAACCGCCTGGTCGTCTACGAAGGCGACATCGACAAGGTGCTCGGCGTGCTGCACGTGCGCAAGACGCTCACCGGGCTGCACAACCAGGATTTCGATCGCGAGACGCTGCGCACGCTGCTCGCCGAGCCGTACTACGTGCCGTCGGGCACGCCGGTGGTCCAGCAGCTCCAGTTCTTCCAGGAAACCCGGCAGCGCACCGCGCTCGTCGTCAACGAGTACGGCGAGCTCGAAGGACTCGTCACGCCCGAGGACATCATCGAGGAGCTGATCGGCGAATTCACGACGTCGATGCCGCGCAGCGAACGCGCGGGCGGCTGGGACGAGAACGGCGAATGCATCGTGTCGGCCAGCATGCCGCTGCGCGAACTGAACCGCTGGCTGCACCTGAAACTGCCGACCGACGGGCCGAAGACGCTGAATGGGCTGGTGCTCGAGATCCTCGAGGAAATTCCGGAAGACGACGTGTGCCTGAAAATCGGCGACGTGATGCTCGAAGTGATGCGCAGCGACGATCAGGCAGTACGTACCGTCAAGCTCTTCAAGCCGCGCGGCACGCGCACCGGGCGCGCGGCGTCGCGCTAGCCGAACGGCCGACTGCCGGCGCCGCCCGCGACGCGCGATCATCTGCGCATCACGGTCAACAGGCGGCCAGCGTGCCGGCTCACATGCACTTCCCTTCCTCCGGGGCGTCACCGCACACGCAGTCGGCGCCCGCGTACGCCGCCGCGCCCCATGCACTCGATGCGGCCCAGCTCGACGATGCCCCCGCCGTACGGCTGCTGACGGACACGCTGCACGCGGCGCGCGTGCGCGACGCGTCGGACATCCACGTCGAGCCGTTCGAAGCCGGCTGGCGCATCCGTCTGCGCATCGACGGCGTACTGCATGAACATGCGCGACCGCCGCTGCACCTGCGCGATGCGCTCGTGACGCGGATCAAGGTGCTCTCGCGCATGGACATCGCCGAGCGGCGGCTTCCGCAGGACGGCCGGCTGCGCATCGTGATCGACGGCGGCACGCGCGGCGACTACCGCGTCAGTTCGCTGCCGACGCTGTTCGGCGAAAAGCTCGTGCTGCGGCGGCTCGAAACACTGCCGCCCGATCTCACGCTTGCCAACCTCGGCTTCGACGCGCGGCAGGCCGCCGCGATGGAGGCCGCGATCCGCGCGCCGCATGGCCTCGTGCTCGTCACCGGCCCGACCGGCAGCGGCAAGACGCTGTCGCTCTACTGCGCGCTGCAGATGCTCGATCGCGACGCGCACAACGTCTGTACGGTCGAGGATCCCGCCGAGATCCAGCTCGACGGGATCAACCAGGTCGGCGTCGCCGACAAGGCCGGTCTCACGTTTGCGACCGCGCTGCGCGCACTGTTGCGACAGGATCCCGACGTCATCATGGTCGGCGAGATTCGCGATGCGGAGACGGCCGATGTCGCGATCAAGGCCGCCCAGACAGGCCATCTCGTGCTGTCGACGCTGCATACGAACGACGCGCCGGCCGCCGTCGCACGGCTGCTCGACATCGGCGTCGCGCCGTACAACCTCGCGGCCGCGCTGCACCTCGTCACCGCGCAGCGCCTCGTCCGGCGCCTGTGCGTCGCCTGCCGCGTGCATTCGGACGCATCGGCGCGCGCGCTGCGGGAAGCCGGCTGCGACCCGGCGGCGCTGGCAACCGGCTGGCGGCCGTTCGTCGCGCGCGGCTGTTCCGCCTGTCACGGAATCGGCTATCGCGGCCGCATCGGCCTGCATCAGACGATGCCGGTATCGCCCGCGCTGGCCGAGCGCATCGTCGCGCGGGCAAGCGTCGGGGAACTCGCGCAATGCGTGGCGGCCGAGGGCGTGCGTACCCTGCGCGACGCGGCATTCGCGCGCGTACTGGACGGCACGACGAGCATCGCTGAAGCCGTCGCCGCCACGCCCGCAGCGTGAACGTGCGCACGCCGCCGCGCGAAACCCGCTTTGCATGGCGCGGCCGCCATCGCGACGGCGCGCCGCGCCGCGGGATCGTCATCGCCTTCGACGCGGCGGCCGCGCGCGCCACGCTCGCGCGCGACGGCATCGCGGTACTGTCGCTCGACGTCCGCGGGCCGGCCCGCCCGCCGGCGGCCGGCGCCCGTGACATCACGCGCTTCACGCGCCAGCTCGCGAGCCTGCTGCAGGCCGGCCTGCCGCTTGCACCGTCGCTCGAGATGCTCGCGCGCACCCGCACGCGCGACGGCGTGCCGCGCATTGCGGCGGGGCTCGCCCGCGAGATCGTCGGCGGCCGGCGCTTCGCCGATGCACTCGCACGTTATCCCTCGCAGTTCGGTACGCTGTATCGTCAGTTGATCGAGGTCGGCGAGGCGTCCGGTTCGCTCGGCATCGTGCTGACGCGGGTCGCGGAACACCGCGAGCGCGCCGACGCGCAATGGCGCAAGCTGCGTGCCGCGCTCGCGTATCCGGCCGCCGTCATCCTGTTCGCGCTCGCGATCTCGGCAGCATTGATGGTGTGGGTCGTGCCGACCTTCCGGCAGATCTTCGACGGTTTCGGCGCCGCCCTGCCCACGCCGACCCGCGCGCTGCTCGCGCTGTCCTCCGCGCTGTCGGCGTGGGGCGGCGTGCTGCTGGCCGGCGCGGCCGCCACGGGGCTTGCCGCGCAGCACGCGCTTCGGCGCTCGTCCGCATTGCGCCATGCGCTCGCGCGACACTTGCTGCGCGCGCCGCTCGCGGGCAGCGCGCTGGAGCGGTTCGCCGCCGCACGCTGGTGCCGCTCGCTGGCGACCCTGCTCGGCGCCGGCGTGCCGCTCGCCGATGCGTTCGCCACGCTCGAGCGCACGGCCGGCCACCCGGTGTTCGCGCAGGCTACCGCGCACATCGCCGCACGCGTGTTGCGCGGCGTGCGCCTGGCCGATGCGATGCATTCGGCCGGCTGCTTTCCGGACGACGTCGTGCAACCGATCGCCGTCGCCGAGGAAACCGGTGCGCTCGACACGATGCTCGCCGACATCGCCGCGTTGTGCGAACGTCAGCTCGACGCGCGCCTCGATGCGCTCGCGGCGCTCGGCGAACCGTTGATCGTGATCGTCCTGGGCGCGCTCGTCGGCGGCCTCGTGATCGCGATGTACCTGCCCATCCTTCAGCTCGGCAACGTGGTGTAGCATCGCAACCGACTCTGTCGCCTTTTTGTCTCGAACCTTGATCCTCATGACGCCAGCGCTCCTGTCCGCCGTTTCCGATTCGCCCGAGAGCACGCTGCTCGCGCTGGCGATGCTGCCGCCCGCGCTGCAGTATGCGTTCGCGATCGTCATCGGCCTGTGCGTCGGCAGCTTCCTGAACGTGGTCGCGCACCGGCTGCCCGTGATGATGCAGCGTGCGTGGCAGGCCGAAATCGCCGAAGCGACGGGCACCGAGCCCCCGCCGCCCGACGACGGTTATCCGCCGCGCTACGATCTGTGGCGCCCGCGCAGCGCCTGCCCGCATTGCGGCCACGTGTTGCGCGCCTGGGAGAACATCCCGCTCGTCAGCTACCTGGTGCTGCGCGGGCGCTGCCGGCGCTGCGGCCATGCGATCGGCATCCGCTATGTGCTCGTCGAACTCGCGTGCGCGCTGCTCGCCGCCGTCTCGCTCGCGGCGTTCGGCCCGACCGTCGCCGCGCTTGCCGCGTTCGCGCTGTGCGCGGCGCTGCTCGCGATGAGCGCGATCGACATCCGCACCGGCTACCTGCCCGATTCGATGACGCTGCCGCTGCTGTGGGCCGGGCTCGCGCTCAACCTCGGCGGCACCTTCACGTCGCTGCGCTCGGCCGTGATCGGCGCGATGGCCGGCTACCTGTTCCTGTGGTCGATCTACTGGCTGTTCAAATGGCTGCGCGGCATCGAGGGCATCGGTTTCGGCGACCTGAAGCTGCTGGCCGCGCTCGGCGCATGGATGGGCTGGGCCGCGCTGCCGCAGGTCGTGCTGTTCGCGGCGGTGACCGGCGCGATCGTCGGGCTCGTCGCGACCTGGCGCGGCCGCATGCGCTTCGAGGAGCCGATTCCGTTCGGCCCGTTCCTCGCGGCCGGCGGCGTCGCCACGCTGTTTTTCGGCACCCCTTTCTATGCGGCGCTCGGAGGCTGACATGTTTTCAGTAGGACTCACGGGCGGCATCGGCAGCGGCAAGACGACCGTTGCCGACCTGTTCGGCGCCCGCGGCGCATCGCTCGTCGATACCGACCTGATCGCCCACCGCATCACCGCGCCGGGCGGTCTCGCGATGCCGGCGATCGAGCAGGCTTTCGGTCGCGGCTTCGTGGCCGACGACGGCTCGCTCGATCGCGCGAAGATGCGCACGCTGATCTTCAGCGACGACGACGCGCGCCGGCGCCTCGAAGCGATCACGCATCCGCTGATCCGCGCGGAGACCGACCGCGAGGCGCGCGAGGCGCGGGGCCCGTACGTGATGTTCGTCGTGCCGCTGCTCGTCGAGTCGGGCACCTGGAAGGCGCGCAGCGATCGCGTACTCGTCGTCGACTGCCCGGTCGAAACGCAGATCGCGCGCGTGATGCGGCGCAACGGCTTCACGCGCGAACAGGTCGAAGCGATCATCGCGCGACAGGCGACGCGCGAGGCCCGCCTCGCGGCGGCCGACGACGTGATCGTCAACGACGCGGTCACGCCCGACGCGCTCGCCGCGCAGGTCGATGCACTGCACCAACGCTACGTCGGATTCGCGGCCGCGCACTGAGCATCGCATGCAATCCTGATGGTGTACGAAATTGGCGCGTTGCTAGGGTAGAGAGGGGGCATTAGAATGTCCTTCATTGTTTCAATCCCTACCCAAGAGGCGAGCGCGCTTGATTCTTTACGAGTATCCGTTCAACGAGCGAATTCGCACGCTGTTGCGTCTCGAAGATCTGTTCGAGCGCTTCGCGTTCTTTTTGGCTCAGGAGGACCCGCGTGAGCACCACGTCGCGCTGACGACGCTGTTCGAAATCGCCGAGGTGACGGGCCGCGCGGACCTGAAATCGGATCTGATGAAGGAGCTCGAACGCCAACGCCAGACGCTCGCCCCCTTTCGCGGCAATCCGGGCATCGAGCAGAACGCGCTCGAAGCCGTACTCGGCGAAATCGAGCAGACGCTCGCGAATCTCGCGCAGATGCAGGGCAAGACCGGCCAGCACCTCGTCGACAACGAGTGGCTCGCCAGCATCCGCAGCCGCGCGGTGATCCCGGGCGGTACGTGCAAGTTCGACCTGCCGTCGTACTACGCGTGGCAGCAGTGGCCGGCCGAGCAGCGGCGTCAGGACATCGCGAAGTGGATCCTGCCGTTGCTGCCGTTGCGCGACGCAGCGGCGATCGTGCTGCGGCTCGCGCGCGAATCGGGTCAGGCGTCGAAGGTCATGGCGATGCAGGGCAGCTACCAGCAGATGCTGTCCGGGCGCAGCTATCAGTTGATGCAGGTGCGAGTGTCGCCGGAGCTGCGCGTGATTCCCGAGGCGAGCGCCAACAAATACATGCTGTGGGTGCGGTTCACGATGCAGGACGGCGACGTGCGGCCGCGCGCGGTGGACATCGACGTGCCGTTCCATCTGACCCTGTGTAATCTGTAACGGCCGCGTGCCGGTTCAACGCTTTCGTATGACTACCGTCGTGAAATGTCCTTCGTGCGGCGCAGAAGTGCGCTGGACGCCTGAAAACAAGTTCCGTCCGTTCTGTTCGGCCCGCTGCAAGCAGCTCGACCTCGGCGCATGGGCCGCGGAAAAGTATCGGATCGGCGGTTCTTCCGACGAGGGCCCGTCGTCGGAAGAAGACGGCACGGACAGCCGCCGCGACAGTTGAGCGGCGCGCGCCGCCGTCCGCCAATATGGCCCGCGTTTCAGGCAGGCCGCCGCGGCGTCACTGCGACGCCGCTTCCTTCTCCAGCAGTTCGAGCACCGGCAGCGCCGCCGGCAACAGCGGCGCGACCTCGACCGGCAGCTGCTGCCACACGAACGCCTGCCCTTCCTTGCTGTGCGGCTCGCCCGTCCAGCCCGTCACCTTGCAGAAATAGAGCCGGACATACGCGTGCGGATAATCGTGCTCAAGCGTGTGCCAGCGGTGGCTGGCCGTGACTTCGATGCCGAGTTCCTCGTGCAGCTCGCGCGCCAGTGCGTCCTCGACGCTTTCGCCGGCCTCCAGCTTGCCGCCCGGGAACTCCCAGTAACCTTCATACGGCTTGCCCTGCAGGCGTTGCGCGAGCAGATACCTGCCGTCCGGCTGCACCATCACGCCAACCGCGACTTCGGTCACCTTGCGGCCGTCCGGCGCCCGCACGGCGCCTTGTGCCTGATCCGCGCTCATGCCTGCTCCTTGCGGCCCGACCAGTCCCGCGCGAACTGCCACGCGACGCGGCCCGAGCGCGAGCCGCGCTCGAGCGCCCATACGAGCGCGTCGCCGCGCGCGGTCTCGATCTCCGCATCCGGGCAGCCGAAGTGACGCAGCCAGTGCGCGACGATGTCGAGGTAGTCGTCCTGCTTGAACGGATAGAAGCTGACCCACAGGCCGAAGCGCTCCGACAGCGAGATCTTCTCCTCGACGACTTCGCCGGGGTGAATCTCGCCGTCCGGCAGATGCTTGTACGACTCGTTGTCGCTCATGTACTCGGGCAGCAGGTGACGGCGGTTCGACGTCGCGTAGATCAGCACGTTGTCCGACTGCGCGGCGATCGAGCCGTCGAGCGCGACCTTCAGCGCCTTGTAGCCCGATTCGCCGTCCTCGAACGACAAGTCGTCGCAAAACACGATGAACCGCTCCGGACGCTGCGAGATCAGGTCGACGATGTCGCCGAGATCGTGCAGGTCGTCCTTGTCCACTTCGATCAGGCGCAGCCCGTCGTTCGCGTACGCATTCAGGCACGCCTTGATCAGCGACGACTTGCCGGTACCGCGTGCGCCGGTCAGCAGCACGTTGTTGGCCGGCTTGCGCTGCACGAACTGGCGCGTGTTCTGGTCGATCAGCGCTTTCTGGCGGTCGATGTTGTGCAAGTCGCCGAGCGTGATCGACGACACGGCCGGCACCGGCTGCAGGTAACCGCGCCCCTGGCGCTTGCGCCAGCGGAACGCGTGCGCCGCGTTCCAGTCGATGGCCGCCGGCGCGGGCGGCAGCATCCCTTCGAGGCGGCCGAGCAGCGCTTCCGCGCGTGTCAGAAACTGTTCAAGCTTGTCCATGTCGTTCGAGCGCTCCCGATCAGGAGCGGTAATCCGCGTTGATGCTCACGTAATCGTGCGACAGGTCGCACGTCCAGACGGTGGCCTGCGCATCGCCGCGCCCCAGCAGCACGCGGATCGTGATCTCGCTCTGCTTCATCACGCGCTGGCCGTCTTCTTCCTGGTAGGCCGGATTGCGGCCGCCTGCCTTCGCGACCAGCACGTCGTCGAGATAAAGATCGATCTTGCCGACGTCGAGATCCGCGACGCCCGCATAGCCGATCGCCGCGAGAATCCGGCCGAGGTTGGGGTCGGATGCGTAGAAGGCCGTCTTCACGAGCGGCGAATGGCCGATCGCGTATGCGATCTGGCGGCATTCGGCGACGCTCCTGCCGCCTTCGACCTGCACCGTCATGAACTTCGTCGCGCCTTCGCCATCGCGCACGATCAGTTGCGACAGCACCTGCGCGACTTCCGTCACCGCGTCGCGCAGCGCCGCATAGGCGGGCGAATCGGTCGACGTGATCGCGGGCAGCGTGCTCTTGCCCGACGCGATCAGGATGAACGAGTCGTTCGTGGACGTGTCGCCGTCGATCGTGATGCAGTTGAACGAGCGGTCGGCGACTTCCTTCACGAGCGTGTCGAGCACCGGCTGCGCGACGTTCGCATCGAACGCGAGGAAGCCGAGCATCGTCGCCATGTTCGGCTTGATCATGCCCGCGCCCTTGCTGATGCCCGTCAGCGTGATCGTGTGGCCGTCGATCGTCACCTGGCGCGACGTCGCCTTCGGCAGCGTGTCGGTCGTCATGATCGCCTGCGCGGCGTCGAACCAGTTCGCGGCCTTGCGGTTCGCGAGCGCGGCCGGCAGGCCGGCCTTCAGGCGATCGATCGGCAGCGGCTCGAGGATCACGCCGGTCGAGAACGGCAGCACCTGCGCCGGCTCGATGCCGGCCAGACGCGCGAGTTCCGTGCAGGTTTCGCGTGCATTCACGAGGCCCGGCTCGCCGGTGCCCGCGTTCGCATTGCCCGTATTCACGACCAGCGCGCGAATGCCCGCGCCGCCGGCACGCACCTTCGCCAGGTGCTCGCGGCAGACGGTGACCGGCGCTGCGCAGAAACGGTTTTCGGTGAACACGCCCGCGACCGTCGCGCCTTCGTCGACGGAGATGACCAGCACGTCCTTGCGATTCGGCTTGCGGATGTTCGCTTCCGCCCAGCCGAGCGTGACGCCGGCGACGGGATGGAGTTGGGCGGGATCGATCGACGGAAAATTGACAGCCATGGGGCACACCTGCCGGATGGAAAATGCCGGCACGTGCCGGCATCGATTGGAAGAACCGGCGGCCGCACGCGCGGGCCGCCACAACTCACGTCACTGACTGGAAGCTGCGAACGACGCGGCGCGCGTGATGCGCGCCGCCGCCGATCATGACAGCTTCCCGTGACATTGCTTGTACTTCTTGCCGCTGCCGCACGGGCACGGATCGTTGCGGCCGACCTTCGGCATTTCGCCGCCGGGGCCGCTGTGCGTCATCGCGCTGCCGACCATGTCGGCCGTCGCCGTGGCCGCCGCGGCTGCCGTGACGTTCGCCACCGGCGCGCCGGCGTCCGCGTAATCGGCATGCTGGTATTCGACGTTCTCGAGATGACCGCTGCGCTCCTCGATCTGCTCGGCGGCTTCCTCGAGTTGCTCCGGCGACTGGATCTGCACGTTCATCACGATGCGCGTGACTTCCTGCTTGATCGCGTCGAGCATCGCGGCGAACAGTTCGAACGCCTCGCGCTTGTACTCCTGCTTCGGGTTCTTCTGCGCGTAGCCGCGCAGATGGATACCCTGGCGCAGGTGGTCGAGCGCCGCGAGGTGCTCGCGCCACAGGCGGTCGACCGTCTGCAGCATCACCGAGCGCTCGAACGCGCTGAACGATTCGCGGCCGACCATCGCGACCTTCGCCTCGTACTGCTCGTCGGCGGCCGTCGTCACGGCGTCGAGGATCTCGTCGGCCGTGATCGACGACGACTCGTTCACCATTTCCTGGATCGCGAGATCGAGCTGCCAGTCCTTGCGCAGCGCTTCCTCGAGCTCCGGCACGTCCCACTGCTCCTCGATGCTGCCTTCCGGCACGAACTGGCGGACGACTTCGGTGATCACCCCGTGACGCATCGCGGTGATCGTCTCGGTGATGTCGTGCGCTTCGAGCAGTTCGTTGCGCTGCTGGTAGATCACCTTGCGCTGGTCGTTCGACACGTCGTCGTATTCGAGCAGCTGCTTGCGGATGTCGAAGTTGCGCGCCTCGACCTTGCGCTGCGCCGATTCGATCGACCGCGTGACGATGCCGGCCTCGATCGCCTCGCCTTCCGGCATCTTCAGGCGATCCATGATCGAGCGCACGCGGTCGCCCGCGAAAATGCGCAGCAGCGGATCGTCGAGCGACAGGTAGAAGCGCGACGAGCCGGGGTCGCCCTGACGGCCCGCACGGCCGCGCAGCTGGTTGTCGATCCGGCGCGATTCGTGGCGCTCGGTGCCGATGATGTGCAGGCCGCCCGCGGCCTTCACCTCCTCGTGCAGCGTTTCCCACTCGTCGTGAAGCTGCTTGATGCGGCGTGCCTTTTCGTCGGCCGGAATCGAATCGTCGGCCTCGATGAACGCCGCCTGCTTCTCCGCGTTGCCGCCGAGCACGATGTCGGTACCGCGGCCGGCCATGTTGGTCGCGATCGTGATGCGCTTCGGACGGCCGGCTTCCGCGACGATCGCCGCTTCACGCTCGTGCTGCTTCGCGTTCAGCACTTCGTGCGGCAGCCCCGCCTGCTTCAGCAGGTGCGACAGCAGTTCGGAGTTCTCGATCGACGTCGTGCCGACCAGCACCGGCTGGCCGCGCTCGTAGCAGTCGCGAATGTCGCGGATCACCGCGTCGTAGCGCTCCTTGGCCGTCTTGTAGATCTGGTCCTGCTTGTCGATCCGCTTCGGCGGGCGGTTGGTCGGGATCACGACCGTCTCGAGGCCGTAGATCTCGTTGAATTCGTACGCTTCGGTGTCCGCGGTACCGGTCATGCCGGCCAGCTTCGCGTACATCCGGAAGTAGTTCTGGAACGTGATCGACGCGAGTGTCTGGTTCTCGCTCTGGATCTTCACGTGCTCCTTCGCCTCGACCGCCTGGTGCAGGCCGTCGGACCAGCGGCGGCCGGCCATCAGGCGGCCCGTGAATTCGTCGACGATCACCACTTCGCCGTTCTGCACGACGTAGTGCTGATCCTTGTGGAACAGCGTGTGGGCGCGCAGCGCCGCGTACACGTGATGCATCAGCGTGATGTTCTGCGGCGCGTACAGGCTCTCGCCCTCGCCGATCAGGCCCCATTCGGCGAGCAGGCGCTCGGCCTTCTCGTGGCCCGATTCCGTCAGGAACACCTGACGCGACTTTTCGTCGAGCGTGTAGTCGCCCGGCTTCTCGACGCCCGTGCCGTCGGCCTTCTCTTCGCCGATCTGGCGCTCGAGCAGCGGCGGCAGTGCGTTCATCCGCACGTACAGCTCGGTGTGATCCTCGGCCTGACCCGAAATGATCAGCGGCGTACGCGCTTCGTCGATCAGGATCGAGTCCACTTCGTCGACGACGGCAAAATTCAGCGCCCGCTGCACGCGCGCGTCGGTCTCGTAGACCATGTTGTCGCGCAGGTAGTCGAAGCCGAATTCGTTGTTCGTGCCGTACGTGATGTCCGCCGCGTACGCCTGCTGCTTCTGGTCGTGCTCCATGCCGGACAGGTTGATGCCGACCGACAGACCGAGGAAGTTGTAGAGGCGCGCCATCCATTCGGCATCGCGCTGCGCGAGGTAGTCGTTGACGGTCACGACGTGCACGCCGCGGCCGGCCAGCGCATTCAGGTACACGGGCAGCGTCGCGACGAGCGTCTTGCCCTCGCCGGTGCGCATTTCCGCGATCTTGCCGTAGTGGAGCACCATGCCGCCGATCAGCTGCACGTCGAAGTGGCGCATCTTCAGCACGCGGCGGCTTGCCTCGCGACAGACCGCGAACGCTTCGGGCAGCAGCTTGTCGAGCGACTCGCCGGCCGCGACCCGCTGGCGGAATTCGTCCGTCTTGCCGCGCAACTGGTCGTCCGTCAGCTTCTCGATCTGCGTTTCGAGCGCATTGATCGTCGCGACGGTCTTTTGGTATTGCTTGACGAGCCGCTGGTTGCGGCTGCCAAAAATTTTCTGGAGAAAACCGGTTGTCATCGGATCGGATCCTGCGTCGCAGCACCGGCGCCCGGCGCGTGTTGCGCGCCCCGGCGCCCGAGCCTCGGCGGCTTAGCGAATTAGTGGACTCAAACGTCGAATTTTAGCACGCGGGGACGCATGCGCCCGCGTCCCGGCCGGACGGCCATCGCGCGCCGGGGCCGGGCGGACAGGGGCGAAAGCCGCGCGTGCGCGAGCCGGCGCGAGTACAATCGGCTGCAACCTCCGCGCGCGTGCGCGCTCGAAGAAAGCCTCGATGAACCGATTTTCCAAGCGTTTCGGCCCGCTCGCCGCCTATCGTCCGCAACCCGTGTCCGAAGTGCTCGGCCGCACCGACGCGTTCGCGGCGTTGCGCGCCGGCGTCGAGCAGATCGCGTCGCTGCAGCGCGACCTCGGCGCGTGCCTGCCCGATTATCTGGCGAATCACGTCGAACCGGGCTTCATCAAGGACGGCACCCTGACCCTCTTTGCCGCCCACAATGCGCTGGCAGCACGGCTGCGGCAGGTCGAAATGCGGCTGCTCGGCGATCTCCAGAAGCGCGGCTGGCCGGTGACGACGCTGCGGGTGCGCGTGCGGCCGAAGGACGCGCCCGAACCGCCACATGTGAAGCAGGCGCGGATGACCTCGGCCGGCGCCGCCGCGTTGCGCGACCTCGCCGATCACCTCGAACCGTCGCCGCTGCAGGCGGCGCTCGCGCGGATGGCGGCACGGCACGGCGCGAAGCCGCGTTGATCGCCAGGGCCGCAGGCGGCGGCCAGCCAATAAAAAAGCGACCCGAGGGTCGCTTTTTTATCGCTTGCACTGAACGCCGCTCACGCGAAGGCCGTCTGCGCGTCGAACGCGAACCCCTTCGGCGCCGCCTGCGGATCGTCGAACGTCACGATCTCGTACGCGTCTTCGTGCGCGAGCAGCTCGCGCAGCAACGCGTTGTTCAGCCCGTGGCCCGACTTGTACGCGGTGTACGATGCCAGCAGCGGGTGGCCGATCACGTACAGGTCGCCGATCGCGTCGAGCATCTTGTGCTTCACGAACTCGTCGTCGTAGCGCAGCCCGTCGTTGTTCAGGATCCGGTACTCGTCGAGCACGATCGCGTTGTCCATGCTGCCGCCGCGGGCGAGACCCAGCTCGCGCATCATTTCGACTTCGTGGGCAAAACCGAACGTGCGCGCGCGCGCGATCTCGCGTACGTACGACGTATTCGCGAAATCGACCTCCAACTCCTGGCCGGTCTTGTCGACGGCCGGGTGACGGAAGTCGATCGTGAACTTCAGCTTGAAGCCGAAATACGGATCGAGACGCGCGAACTTGTCGCCATCGCGAATTTCGACCGGCTTCTTCACCTGGATGAAGCGCTTCGGCGCGTTCTGCTCTTCGATGCCGGCGGATTGAATCAGGAACACGAAGGACGCGGCGCTGCCGTCCATGATCGGGATTTCCTCGGCCGTCACGTCGACATACAGGTTGTCGATGCCGAGGCCGGCGCACGCCGACATCAGGTGCTCGACCGTCGACACGCGCGCGCCATCCTTCTGCAGCACCGACGCGAGCCGCGTGTCGCCGATCGACATCGCGGAGGCCGGAATATCGACGGGCGTGGGCAGGTCGACGCGCGAGAACACGATACCCGTGCCCGGCGCGGCCGGACGGAGCGTCAGTTCGACCTTGCGGCCCGAGTGGAGACCGATACCGACGGTCTTCACGATGGATTTGATGGTGCGCTGCTTCAACATGGTCTTCTTCGTCTTGATTGAGGATATCAATCAGGAGTTATATTCGATAGGCGCGATTATAGCGTAATTCCCAATTCAACGCTGTCTGAAACTGCGTATCAATCTGTTTCGACTGTTTACCCGCGCCGATACGGGACGGGCCGATGCCCGGAACGGAGGCGTTTCCGGTCATCGGCCCGTGTTACAACTGCCCTGAGGCCGGCGAGCAACGTTGCCGGAAGGCAACGGCGCGCCGCACGATCAGGACGTCAACGTCGCGAGCACACTCGCCGCATCGCTCACTTCGAATTTGCCCGGCGCCTCGACGGCCAGCGTCTTGACCACACCGCCGTCGATCACCATCGCGTAGCGCAGGGAACGAATTCCCATGCCACGCGCGGACAAATCCTGCGTCAGCCCCAGCGCATGAGTGAAAGCCGCGCTGCCGTCCGCCATCATGCGCACCTTGCCCGCGGTGTGCAGATCACGTCCCCATGCGCCCATCACGAATGCGTCGTTGACGGACACGCACCAGATCTCGTCGATACCCGCCGCGCGCAGTTGCTCGGCGTGCTCGACGTAGCCCGGCACATGCTGCGCCGAGCAGGTCGGCGTGAACGCGCCCGGCAATCCGAAGATCACCACCCGCTTTCCCGCAACCTGGTCGCGCACGCTGAAGGCATTCGGCCCCAGCGTGCACCCTTCGCGCGCGTCGTCGACGAACTCGAACAATTGCGCGTCGGGCAGCGCGTCGCCCACTTGAATCATGGCTGGTCCCTCATAGCGATACGGTTTTTCAGCGTGTCGCGGACAGCACGGCCCATCCCGCTTCGCACAAGCGAAGAGGGCACCTTTCCCGGCCCGGCGTCGCATCCGACGCGGCCTGTCGTGGTCCGTGGCATCCGTCACGCCGGCGATACCGCGGCGGTGTCGCCGCGGCTTCGCCTGTGTTTGCGTCAGTCAGCCTGCTTGCGCAGGAAAGCCGGGATGTCGTACGTGTCGACCCCCTTCTCCTGCAGCGCCTGCACGTGCGATGCCGCGGTTTCGCGCGAGTTGCGCCACACCGCCGGCGTATCGAGCGCGCCGTAGTCGGCCGTGCTGACGTGATGCGCCGGCGCATAGCCGTGCGACACCGCGCTGACCGGCTGGTTGTCCGTACCCGTGCGCAGCAGCGTCATCGGTGCCGACTGCTGCTTCTTCGCCGCACGGCCCAGACCCGTCGCCACGACCGTCACGCGCAACGCATCGCCCATCGCGTCGTCGTACACCGCACCGAAGATCACCGTCGCATCTTCCGCCGCGTAGCTCTTGATCGTGTTCATCACTTCGCGCGTTTCCGACAGGCGCAGCGAACGGCTCGACGTGATGTTGACCAGCACGCCGCGCGCGCCCGACAGATCGACGCCTTCGAGCAGCGGGCTCGCCACGGCCTGTTCCGCCGCGAGGCGCGCGCGATCGACGCCGGCGACCGTCGCCGTGCCCATCATCGCCTTGCCCTGCTCGCCCATCACCGTCTTCACGTCCTCGAAGTCGACGTTCACGAGGCCGTCGACGTTGATGATTTCCGCGATACCCGCCACCGCGTTGTTCAACACGTCGTCCGCGCACTGGAAGCACTTGTCCATCTCGGCGTCGTCGCCCATCACGTCGAACAGCTTGTCGTTCAGCACGACGATCAGCGAGTCGACGTGATCCTCCAGTTGCTGCGAGCCTGCTTCGGCGACGCGCATGCGCTTGCCGCCTTCGAACTCGAACGGCTTGCTGACGACACCGACCGTCAGAATGCCCATCTCCTTCGCGATCTGCGCGACCACCGGCGCCGCGCCCGTGCCCGTGCCGCCACCCATGCCGGCCGTGATGAACACCATGTGCGCGCCGCGCAGTGCGTCGGCGATGCGCTCACGCGCCTCTTCCGCTGCCGCTCGGCCCATTTCCGGCTTCGCACCGGCGCCAAGACCCGTGTTGCCGAGCTGGATCACCGACGATGCGCGCGAACGCGACAGCGCCTGGGCGTCCGTGTTCATCACGATGAAATCGACGCCCTGCACGCCGCGGTTGATCATGTGCTGGACGGCATTGCCGCCAGCGCCGCCAACGCCGACCACCTTGATGATGGTGCCGTTGGTCTCGGTTTCCAGCATTTCGAATTCCATGTTGCCTCCGTCAAGAGAATGACTGCTACTCGGCCGTTATTCGGCAGGAGATCGGGCAACCCCCTGTCGCGCGCCAGCCGCCGGCACCAGCGCGAATTTCGATTCGGTTCGACTCGTCAGAAGTTGCTCAGGAACCATTCCTTCATCCGCGAGAACACCTGCCCCGCGTTGCCGGACTGCACGGCGACCTTGCGGCCGCGCATGCGCTGCGCACTGCCTTCGACGAGCAACCCCATCGCCGTCGAGTAGCGCGGATTGCGCACGACGTCGGAGAGGCCGCCTGCATACTCCGGCGCGCCGATGCGCACCGGTTTCAGGAAAATGTCTTCGCCGAGCTCGACCATGCCCGGCATCATCGAAGCGCCGCCGGTAATGACCACGCCGGAGCTCAGGAGTTCTTCGTAACCCGATTCGCGCACGACCTGCTGCACGAGCGAGAACAGTTCCTCGACGCGCGGCTCGATCACGGCCGCGAGCGCCTGGCGCGACAGCGTGCGCGGGCCGCGTTCGCCGAGGCCCGGCACTTCGACCATTTCGTCCGGATCGGCGAGCGCCTGCTTCGCGATCCCGTAGCCGACCTTGATGTCTTCCGCATCCGGCGTCGGCGTGCGCAGCGCCATCGCGATGTCGCTCGTGATCTGGTCGCCGGCGATCGGGATCACCGCCGTGTGGCGGATCGCGCCTTCGGCGAAGATCGCGATGTCCGTCGTGCCGCCGCCGATGTCGACCAGCACCACGCCGAGATCCTTCTCGTCTTCCGTCAGCACCGCCAGCGACGACGCGAGCGGCTGCAGGATCAGGTCGTTCACTTCCAGCCCGCAGCGGCGCACGCACTTGACGATGTTCTGCGCGGCGCTCACCGCGCCCGTCACGATGTGCACCTTCACTTCCAGCCGGATGCCGCTCATCCCGATCGGCTCGCGCACGTCTTCCTGGCCGTCGATGATGAATTCCTGCGTGAGGATGTGCAGCACCTGCTGGTCGGTCGGGATGTTGATCGCCTTCGCGGTCTCGATCACGCGCGCGACGTCCGTCTGCGTGACCTCCTTGTCCTTGATCGCGACCATCCCGCTCGAGTTGAAGCTGCGGATGTGGCTGCCCGCGATCCCAGTAAACACGTTGGTGATCTTGCAGTCGGCCATCAGCTCGGCTTCCTCGAGCGCGCGCTGGATCGACTGCACGGTGGCCTCGATGTTGACCACCACACCTTTCTTCAGACCCTTCGACTCGCTCTGGCCGAGACCGATCACCTCGTAGTGGCCCTCGCCTTTCAGCTCGGCGACGATGGCCACTACCTTCGACGTGCCGATGTCGAGGGAAACCAGCAGATCCTTGTAGTCTTTGCTCATAAAGTGCTCTTGCGTGTGATCTCTCGTTACTTCTTGCGCTTGTCGGTATCGGTCAGGAACCGCATGCCTGCCGCGCGAATCGCGAATCCGTTCGGATAACGCAGATCCGCGTACTCGATGTCGTTGCCCCAACGCTCCGTGACGGCCGGCCACGCGGCCACCAGGCGCTGGCTCCGGTCATGCAGCGTGTCGCTGTTGCGTTCCTTGCCCAGCTCGACCTGCATGCCGTTCGACAGCTTCACCGTCCACGCGTACCGCGCCGACAGCGTCACTTCTTCCGGCGCCGCCTTCAGCGGCGCAAACCATTTCCCGAAGTCGCGATACCGCGTGACGACTTCCTTCGCACTGCCTTCCGGGCCGTCGAACGCCGGCAGTTCCTGCTCCAGCTCGCCCTGGTTCGCGGTGAACAGCTCGCCGTCGACGCTCACCAGCTGATCGCTGCCCCAGGTCCCGAGCGGCTTGTACTCCTCGAGCGTGACAGCCAGCGCATTCGGCCACACCCGGCGCACGCTCGCGTGACGCACCCACGGCATCTGCTCGAACGCGGCACGCGCCGCATCGAGATCGACCGTGAAGAAATTGCCCTTCAGCCGGCCGACCACGCCCGCGCGCACCGTCGGCGAGTTGATGTGCTCGGTGTCGCCGTCGATCCGGATTTCCCGCAGCGCGAACGTCGGGCGCTGGATCAGCCAGTAGCAGCCGGCCGCCGCCAACACGAGCAGCAGCAGCGCGTACAGCGCGCTGGCGGCAAGGTTGAGTTGGCGAACGTTGTTCCACATACGTCGTTCCGTTCCTGCGTCAGTCGTTGAGCGTGAGCGACAACACCTTCACGACCAGCTCCGAATAGCCGATGCCGACCGCGCGAGCGGCCTTCGGCGGCAGCGAGTGGTCGGTCATCCCGGGGGCCGTGTTCACTTCCAGGAAATACGCGTTGCCGGCCGCGTCGAGCATGAAGTCCGCACGGCCCCAGTCGGTGCAGCCGAGCACGTCGAACGCGCGACGCGCGATGCGCTTCAGTTCCGCCTCCTGTTGCGCCGGCAGGCCGCACGGGATCAGGTACTGCGTATCGTCGGCGACGTACTTCGCGTGGTAGTCGTAGAACTCGCCCGCCGGCACGATCTTGATCAGCGGCAGGTCGAGATCGCCGGCGATGCACGCGGTGTATTCGCCGCCGCCTTCGATGCTCTTCTCGACGATCACGATCTTGTCGTGCGTCGCGGCTTCCGCGAGCGCGGCCGGCAGCGCGTCGGCCGTCTTCACCTTCAGCACCGCGACGCTCGAGCCTTCGCTCGCCGGCTTCACGAACAGCGGCAGGCCGAGCTTCGCGACGATGTCGGTCGCGCGCGCGGCCAGATCGTCGCCGCGCATCACCGTCTCGAACGGCGGCGTCGGCACGCCCGTCTGCTGCCACACGAGCTTCGTGCGGAACTTGTCGAGGCCGAGCGCCGACCCGAGCACGCCGCTGCCCGTGTAGCGGATCCCGTAGAAATCGAGCGCGCCCTGGATCTGGCCGTTCTCGCCGTAGCCGCCGTGCAGCGCGTTGAACGCGCGCACGAAGCCTTCGTCCTTCAGCGCCGACAGCGGCCGCTCGGCCGGGTCGAACGGATGCGCGTCGACGCCCGCGTCACGCAGGCCCTGCAGCACGAGGCGGCCCGAGGTGAGCGACACCTCGCGCTCGGCGGATTCGCCGCCGAACAACACCGCCACCTTGCCGAAGCGTTTCGGATCGATTCCGCTCATGCCGACCTCCGCCGGGCCGCCCCAAGGAGGCTGACCGCCCCCGCGGGGGGCAGCGAACGAAGTAAGCGTGGGAGTCGTTTCATGTCATGCCTTCTGTTCAGTGTGTTGCACGAGCTTCGCCGGCACGCCGCCGATCGAACCCGCGCCCATCGTGATCACCACGTCGCCGTTCTGCGCGACTTTCGCCAATGCGTCCGGCACGTCGTCGACCGTCGCGACGAACACCGGGTCGACCTTGCCCGCCGCGCGCAGCGCACGCGACAGCGCGTCGCCGCTGGCCGTCGGGATCGCGGCCTCGCCGGCAGCGTAGACTTCCGTCAGCACCAGCGCATCGACCGTCGACAGCACGTTGACGAAATCGTCGAAGCAGTCGCGCGTGCGCGTGTAGCGGTGCGGCTGAAACGCCAGCACGAGGCGGCGGCCCGGGAACGCACCGCGCGCGGCCGCGATCGTCGCGGCCATCTCGACCGGGTGATGGCCGTAGTCGTCGATCAGCGTGTACTGGCCGCCGTCCGCGCTCGGCACTTCGCCGTAACGCTGGAAGCGCCGGCCGACGCCGTTGAATTCCGCCAGCGCCAGCTGGATCGCGTCGTCCGACACGCCGAGATCGGTCGCGATCGCGATCGCCGCGAGTGCGTTCTGCACGTTGTGCAGGCCGGGCATGTTCAGCACCACCGCGAGCGGCGCGCGACCTTCGCGGATCACATTGAAATGCATCCGGCCGTCGCGCGCGTCGATGTCCTCCGCGCGCACCTGCGCGTCCGGCGACAGGCCGTAGCGCACGACCGGCTTCGAAATGAACGGAATGATCTGCCGCACGTTCGGATCGTCGACGCACACCACCGCGCTGCCGTAGAACGGCAGGCGCTGCGTGAATTCGATGAACGCCTGCTTGAGCCGCGCGAAATCGTGGCCGTAGGTGTCCATGTGGTCGGCGTCGATGTTCGTGATGACTTCGATCACCGGATACAGATTCAGGAACGACGCGTCCGACTCGTCGGCCTCGGCGACGATGAAGTCGCCCGTGCCGAGCCGTGCATTCGCGCCGGCGCTGATCAGCCGGCCGCCGATCACGAACGTCGGGTCCAGCCCGCCCGCCGCGAGCACGCTCGCGACGAGGCTCGTCGTCGTGGTCTTGCCGTGCGTGCCGGCGATCGCGATGCCCTGCTTCAGGCGCATCAGTTCCGCCAGCATCACCGCGCGCTGCACGATCGGCACGCCCTGGTGGCGAGCGGCCAGCACTTCCGGATTGTCGGAGCGCACGGCCGTCGACACGACGACCGCGTTCGCGCCCTCGATGTTCGCCGCGTCGTGGCCGATCGCGATCCGCGCGCCCAGCGCCGCGAGGCGATCGGTCACCGCGTTGCGCGACAGGTCCGAGCCGCTGACCGCGTAGCCGAGGTTGACGAGCACTTCGGCGATGCCGCTCATGCCCGCGCCGCCGATCCCGACGAAATGAATGTGTTTGACGATGTGTTTCATTGCAGTTGTTCCAGGTTCGCGCCGGCCGCCTTCGCGCACACACGCGCGACTTCGTCGGTGGCCTCGGGCTTCGCGAGCGAGCGCGAACGTTCCGCCATCTCCGCGAGCGATGCCCGCGACTGGCCGCGCAGCCAGTCGGCGAGCAGTTCCGCCGACAGGTCGCGTTGTTGCACCAGCACGGCCGCGCCGGCATCGGCGAGAAACGCGGCGTTGGTCGTCTGGTGATCGTCGACCGCGTACGGGAACGGCACGAATAGCGCCGCCACGCCCACCGCCGCGATCTCCGACACCGTCATCGCGCCCGACCGGCAGATCACCAGATCCGCCGCCGCATACGCGGCCGCCATGTCGTCGATGAACGGCACGAGCCGCACGTCTTCGCCGGCCGCGAAACCGGCCGCTTCGTAATTCGCCTTCAATGCATCGATGTGCTTCACGCCGGCCTGGTGCACGACGCGCGGGCGCTCGCCCGGCGCCAGCAGCGCCAGCGCGCGCGGCACGACTTCGTTCAGCGCGGCCGCCCCGAGGCTGCCGCCGACGACCAGCACGTTCAGCGGGCCGCTGCGCGACGCATAGCGCGCCTGGGGCGGCTCGGTGTGCGCAAGTTCCGCGCGAATCGGGTTGCCCGTCCATTCCGCGTGCGGCAGCGCGCCGGGGAACGCGACGAGCACGCGCTTCGCGAGTTTCGCGAGCACCTTGTTCGTCAGGCCCGCGATCGAATTCTGTTCATGCAGCACGAGCGGACGCCCCGACAGCGCGGTCATCACACCCGCCGGGAACGTGATGTAGCCGCCCATCCCGAGCACGACGTCCGGCCGCACGCGGCGCAGCGCGCCGAGGCTCTGCCAGCATGCGCGCAGCAGGTTGACCGGCAGCGTCAGCTTGGTCTTCAGGCCCTTGCCGCGCAGCCCGCCGAACCGCACGTACTCCATCGGAATGCCGTGCTTCGGCACGAGCGTCGCTTCCATCCCGGCCGGATTGCCGAGCCATACGACGCGCCAGCCCGCCGCTTCCATCCGGTGCGCGACCGCGAGCCCCGGGAACACGTGGCCCCCGGTGCCGCCTGCCATCACCATCAGCGTGCGTTGCGACGCGGTCATACCTTCCCTCCGCGCATCAGCAAGAATGAACGAATGTTCTGGCTACGGCCGCTTCGCTTGACTTCGCGCGCTTCGCGCACGAAGTGAACCTTCACCGAAATCGCGTACTGACGCGGGGAGGTCATACCTTCCCTCCCCGCATCAGTACGCGATTTTCGTAATCGACCCGCAGCAGCACCGCGAGCGCGACGCAGTTCAGCAAAATGCCCGAACCGCCGTAGCTCACGAGCGGCAGCGTCAGGCCCTTGGTCGGCAGCAGCCCGAGGTTCACGCCCATGTTGATGAACGTCTGCGCGCCGAACCAGATCCCGATGCCCTTCGCCATCAGGCCCGCGAACGTGCGATCGAGCGCGAGCGCCTGGCGGCCGATCTCGAACGCGCGGCGCACGATCCAGTAGAACAGCAGAATCACGACCAGCACGCCGATGAAACCGAGCTCCTCGCCAATCACCGCGAGGATGAAGTCGGTATGCGCTTCCGGCAGGTAGTTCAGCTTCTCGACGCTGCCGCCGAGACCGACGCCGAACCATTCGCCGCGGCCGAACGCGATCAGCGAGTGCGTGAGCTGGTAGGCCTTGCCCTGCGCGTAGCGTTCGTCCCACGGATCGAGATACGCGAAGATCCGCTCGCGACGCCACGGCGACAGCCACACGAGCATCGTGAACGTGCCGACCGCCGTCGCGACGAGGCCGCCGAAGAGCTTGCCGTTCACGCCGCCGAGGAACAGCACGCCCATCGCGATCGCGGCGACCACCATGAACGCGCCCATGTCGGGCTCGAGCAGCAGCAGCGCGCCGACGAGACCGACCGCGAACGCCATCGGCAGGAAGCCCTTCGCGAAGCTCTGCATGTATTCCTGCTTGCGTACCGTGTAGTTCGCCGCGTAAATCGTCACCGCGAGCTTCATGATTTCCGACGGCTGCATGTTCGTGATGCCGAGCGGAATCCAGCGGCGCGCACCGTTCACGCCCTTGCCGACGTGCGGAATCAGCACGATCACGAGGCCGACGAGCGCGATCAGGAAAAGATGCGGCGCGTACTTGTCCCAGGTCGACACCGGCACGCGGAACGCGATCACCGCCGCGACGAACGCGACGCCGAGCGACACGCAGTGGCGCATCAGGAACGCGTAATCGTGATACGACGCGTATTTTGGCGAATCGGGCATCGCGATCGACGCCGAATACACCATCACGACGCCGAGCCCGAGCAGCGCGATCGCGACCCACAGCAGCGAATAGTCGAAATCGAGCATCCGCGAACGGCTCGGACGCACGCCGTTGACGACGCTCGCGAGGCCGCCCGTCGCGGCGCGCGTGGCCGATGCGACGCGGCCGCCCGCAGCGTTGCCGCCGGTGTCGCGTCGGTCGTTGAAACGGGAGACGAGGCGATCGGACCAGCTCATGGCGTCGCTCCTTTGTCGATGGCGATGGCGTCGACCGCCGCGCGGAACACTTCCGCACGATGGGCGTAGTTCCTGAACATGTCGAGGCTCGCGCACGCGGGCGACAGCAGCACCGCATCGCCCGGCTCGGCCAGCTCGGCCGCCGCGTGCACGGCGCCTTCGAGCGTCGCGTGATCGGCGAGCGGCACGCCCGTTTCGGCGAGCGTGTCGCGCAGCGCCGGCGCGTCGCGGCCGATCAGCATCACCGCGCGGCACCAGCGCGCGACCGGCGCGACGAGCGGCGCGAAATCCTGCCCCTTGCCGTCGCCGCCCGCGATCAGCACGGTCTTCTGCGCGAGCCCGTCGAGCGCGGCCACCGTCGCGCCGACGTTCGTCCCTTTGCTGTCGTCGACGTAGTCGACGTCGTCGATCGTCGCGATCACTTCGACGCGATGCGCTTCGCCGCGGTATTCGCGCAGCGCGTGCAGCAGCGGCGCGGCCGGCAGATCGATCGCGCGCGCGAGCGCGAACGCGGCCAGCGCGTTCGCGGCGTTGTGCAGCCCGCGGATGCGCAGCGCGTCGACCGGCATCAGGCGCTTCTGCGCGATGTCGGGCGTGTGCGCGGCGTCGCGCTTGCGCCGGCGGCCCGTCGTCGCCTCATCCGGCGCGTCGCGATCGACGGCTTCCACCAGCCACGCGATGCCGTTGTCGCGCGACAGCCCGTAGTCGCCGTCCTGCGTCGGCTCGTTCAGGCCGAACGTGACCGTGCGCGGCGCATCGGCCGCGCCGGCTGCCGGCGCGAACTTCATCACGGCCGCGTCGTCGCGGTTCAGCACGCGCGTCGTCGTCGCGCCGAAGATCCGGCCCTTTGCCTGCGCGTACGCGTCGAAGCTGCCGTGCCAGTCGAGATGGTCCTGCGTGATGTTGAGGATCGCGGCCGCATCGGGCGCGAACGTGCGTGCGGTCTCGAGCTGGAAGCTCGACAGTTCGAGCACCCAGACGTCCGGCAACGCGGTTTCGTCGATCGCGCTCGCGAGCCGGTCGAGCATCGCCGGGCTGATGTTGCCCGCGACCGCGACCTTCTTGCCCGAGCGCTGGCACAGCAGGCCCGTGAGGCTCGTCGTCGTGGTCTTGCCGTTGGTGCCGGTAATCGCGAGCACCTTCGGCTGGTAGCCGCTCGTGCCGAGCGCGCGCAGCGCCTGCGCGAAGAATTCCAGCTCGCCCCATACCGCGATGCCGCGCTCGTTCGCGGCCGCGACCAGCGCCGCGAGCGCCGGCTCCAGCGGCGACAGCCCGGGGCTCAGCCCGACGATCTCGACGCCGCCGTCGAGCAGCGCGGGCGTGAACGCCCCGCCGACGAATTCCGCGTCGATGCCTTCGGCCTGCAGCGCGGCAAGGTTCGGCGGCGCCTCGCGGGTATCGGCAATGCGCAGCCGGCACCCGTGCCTCGCGCACCATCGCGCGATCGCAAGACCCGATTCCCCGAGCCCCAGTACGAGCACCATCGGCCGTTGCCGATCTCCAAACATCTCGCCAGACATCCTTGTTACCTTTCCTTTACCGCAGCTTGAGGGTGGTCAGACCGAACAGGCACAGCATCAGCGTGATGATCCAGAAACGCACGACCACCTGCGTTTCCTTCCAGCCGGACAATTCGAAATGGTGATGCAGCGGCGCCATCTTCAGCAGGCGCCGGCCTTCGCCATAACGCTTCTTCGTGTACTTGAACCACGACACCTGCAGCATCACCGACAGCGTTTCCGCGACGAAGATGCCGCCCATGATGAACAGCACGATTTCCTGGCGCACGATCACCGCGACCGTGCCGAGCGCGCCGCCCAGCGCCAGCGCGCCGACGTCGCCCATGAACACCTGCGCGGGGTGCGTGTTGTACCAGAGGAACGCGAGCCCGGCTCCGCCCATCGCGGAACAGAAGATCAGCAGTTCGCCCGCGCCGGGGATGTGCGGAAACAGCAGGTATTTTGAATAGACCGCGCTGCCCATCACGTACGCGAACACACCGAGCGACGCGCCGACCAGCACGACCGGCATGATCACGAGGCCGTCGAGGCCGTCGGTCAGGTTCACCGCGTTGCTCGCGCCGACGATCACGAAGTAGGTCAGCACGATGAAGCCCCACACGCCGAGCGGGTAGCTGATCGACTTCAGGAACGGCAGCATCAGGTCGGCGCGCGCCGGCAGCCCCATCGACAGGCCGCTCCTCACCCACGCCATGAACAGGTCGAACACGCGCACGTTGTTCGCCTCGGACACGCTGAACGCGAGATAGACGGCCGCGAACAGCCCGATCACCGACTGCCAGAAATACTTCTCGCGCGACGACATCCCGCGCGGGTCCTTGTGGACGACCTTGCGGTAATCGTCGACCCAGCCGATCACGCCGAAACCGAACGTGACGAGCATCACGATCCAGATGAAACGGTTCGTCAGGTCGCCCCACAGCAGCGTCGCGACCGCGATGCCGATCAGGATCAGCACGCCGCCCATCGTCGGCGTGCCGGACTTGACGAGGTGGGTCTGCGGGCCGTCCTTGCGCACGGCCTGCCCGACCTTCATCTGCGTCAGCTTGCGGATCACCCACGGTCCGCACACGAGCCCGATCCCGAGCGCGGTGATGGTGGCCATCACCGCACGGAACGTGAGGTACGTGAACAAGCGCAAAAAGCTTGCGTCTCCTTGCAGCCATTGCGCCAGCGCCAGCAGCATGCTTCCTTCCTTCTACTCAGTGTGCGGCGGGCACCGTGCCCGCCGCGGGTTGGTTCGTCAGCGCGTCGACCACGCGCTCCATCTTCATGTACCGCGAGCCCTTCACGAGCACCGTCGCCTGCGCGCCGTAACCGGCCGCGAGCAGCGCCGACACGAGCGCGCCGACGTCGCCGAAATGGCGTGCGGTGTCGCCGTAGGCCGTGCATGCGTCGCGCGATGCGTCGCCGAGCGCGAACAGCGCGTCGATCCCGCGTTCGCGCGCGTACGCGCCGATCTCGCGGTGGAATGCCGGCCCTTCGTCGCCGACCTCGCCCATGTCGCCGATCACCAGCACGCGCGGCGCCGGATGCGCGGCGAGCACGTCGATCGCGGCGCGCATCGAATCCGGGTTCGCGTTGTACGTATCGTCGACGACCGTCGCGCCGGCGAGGCTGCTGACGCTCGCCTGCTTCACCTGCAGCCGGCCCTTGACCGGTTCGAACGATTCGAGCCCCTGCCGGATCGCCGACAGCGCGACGCCGGCGCCGAGCGCCGCGGCCGTCGCGGCGAGTGCGTTGCGCGCGTTGTGTTCGCCGAGCGCGCGCAGCCGCACCGTGACGGCACCCGCCGGCGTGTCGATCGCGAGTTCGCCGCCGTGCAGGCGACCGACGACCTGCGCGTCGTTCCGCCGTTCGGCGTCGTGCAGCGCGAAATCGAGGATCCGGTTGCCGGTCGCCGCGACGCGCCAGATGCTTGCGTACGCGTCGTCGGCCGGGAACACCGCGACGCCGTCCGGCGGCAGCGCATGGATCACGGCTGCGTGTTCGAGCGCGACGGCTTCGACCGTCGCCATGAATTCCTGGTGCTCGCGCTGCGCGTTGTTGACGAGCGCGACCGTCGGCGCGGTAAGACGCGCGAGGACTTCGGTTTCGCCCGGGTGGTTCATGCCGATCTCGATCACCGCGAGACGATGCGCGGCCGACAGGCGCAGCAGCGTCAGCGGCAGGCCGACATCGTTGTTCAGGTTGCCGGCCGTCGCGAGCCGCGCGTCGGCGCCTACCGCCGCCGCGAAGATCGCCGCGATCATTTCCTTGACGGTCGTCTTGCCGTTGCTGCCCGTCACCGCGACGAGCGGCAGCGGGAACCGCATGCGCCAGCCGTGCGCGAGCGCGCCGAGCGCGGCACGCGTTTCGCCGCCTTCGATCATCGGCATCGCGATGCCCGCCGGCGCGTGCGCGACGAGTGCCGCGGCCGCTCCGCGCGCGGCGACGTCGCCGAGAAAGTCGTGCGCGTCGAAGCGCTCGCCCTTCAGCGCGACGAACAGGTCGCCCGGGCCGACCGTGCGGCTGTCGGTCGACACGCGATCGAACGTGACGCCCGCGTCGCCGTGGACGGTGGCGCCGGGAATCAGGCGGGCGGCTTCGCCGAGACTGAGCATCGTCATTCGGCGCCTCCCTTGCCGTGCGTCGCGCGCGCCGCGAGCGCGAGCCGTGCGTGGTCCTGGTCGGAGAATGCGCGCTTCTTGCCCATGATTTCCTGCGTGGCCTCGTGGCCCTTGCCGGCCAGCACGACGACGTCCTCGCGTGCGGCGCCGCGCACGGCCTGCAGGATCGCGCTCGCGCGATCCTCGATACGGCGTGCGCGATCGGGTGCGGTCATGCCCGCGACGACCTGATCGATGATGCGCTGCGGATCTTCGCTGCGCGGGTTGTCGCTCGTGACGACTGCTTCGTCGGCGAGCCGCTCCACGATCGCGCCCATCAGCGGGCGCTTCGTCGCATCGCGATCGCCGCCGCAGCCGAACATGCAGATCAGCCGGCCACCGCGCGCCGCGGCGATCGGGCGCAGCGCATCGAGCGTCTTTTCGAGCGCGTCGGGCGTGTGTGCGTAGTCGATCACGACGAGCGGTTCATCGTTCTGCAGCCGGCCGCCAAGCCGCTGCATCCGGCCATTGACCGACTCGAGCCGCTCGATCTCGGCGAGTGCCGCGTCGAACGGCACGTCGGCCGCGAGCAGCGAACCCAGCACGGCAAGCAGGTTGCTGACGTTGAACGTGCCGAGCGTGCCGACCTCGACGTCCGCGTCGCCCCACGGCGAACGCAGGCGGAATGCGGTACCCGTCGCGGTGGCGCGCACGTCGAGCGCGACCAGCGCGCGATCGGCGTCGGGCGCCGGTGCGTCGCCGATTCCGTACGCGATCGTGCGCACGCGGCCGGCCAGTTTCTCGAGCAGGCGGCGGCCTGCCGCGTCGTCGCGGTTGATCACCGCCGCGCGCAGGCCGCGCCATGCGAACAGCTTCGCCTTCGCGGCCTCGTACGCGTCGAACGTGCCGTGATAGTCGAGGTGATCCTGCGTGAGGTTCGTAAACACCGCGATGTCGAACGCCGTTCCGTTCACGCGCCCCTGGTGCAGCGCGTGCGACGATACTTCCATCGCCACGGCCTGCGCGCCCGCGTCGCGCAATTGCGCGAGGCTGCGCTGCAGCTGCGGTGCGTCGGGCGTGGTGAAGCCCGTCGGCACGAGCTGGCCGGGCATCCCGGTGCCGAGCGTGCCGATCACCGCGCACGGCTCGCGCAGCGCCGTCAGTGCGGTGGCGATCCATTGCGTGCACGACGTCTTGCCGTTCGTGCCTGTGACACCGATCGCGAGCAGGCTGTCGCTCGGATCGCCGTACCAGCCGCTGGCGATCTCGCCGGCGAGTTGATCGAGCGCCGGCACCGCGAGCGCGACGGGTACGGCCGGCGCGTCGACCAGCCCTTCCGGCTGATACAACACGGCGGCCGCGCCGCGTGCGACGGCGTCGGCCATGAACGCGCGATTGTCTGCCCCGTCGACCGCATACGCGACGAACACGTCGCCAGCCTTGAGGCTGCGCGTGTCGGCATGCAGTTGCGCCGCGGGGGCCACATGCTGACGCAGCCACGCGAGCGCGGCTGCGATCTGCTGATGCGCCGGATGGGAACTGCGGGCGGCGCTCATCGAACAACTCCTGGTGAATTACGGGTCGTGCTGGATACGATCATATGCTTCGCGCCGCCCCCCGTAGCCAGCTTTTGCGGGCCTTTTGCGGCGGCGGAATCCGGCGAATCGCCGGACACGACGAGCTGCTTGATCGGCATGTTCGGCGGGACGTTCAGCGCGCGCATCGTGTCGCCGGCGATCGCCGAGAATACGGGGCCCGACACCTGGCCGCCGAAGTGGCTGCCGGCCGTCGGCTCGTCGACCGACACCGCGATCACGACGCGCGGGTTCGGCATCGGCGCCATCCCGACGAACGACGCGCGGTACTTGCGCGTGTAGCCGTGGCCTTCGTGCTTGTACGCGGTGCCGCTCTTGCCGCCGACGCGATAGCCCGGCACGGCCGCATCCGGCGACGTGCCGCCCGGCGCGACGACCGTCTCGAGCATCGCGCGTACTTCGCGCGCGGTGGTCGGGTTGAACACCTGCGTGCCCGCGATCGGCTGATTGGGGTCGGTCTTGAAAATGGTCACGGGCATCAGCTCGCCGTCGTGCGCGATCGCCGTATACGCCCGCGCGAGCTGGAACAGCGACACCGACAGGCCGTAGCCGTACGACATCGTCGCCTGCTCGATGCGGCGCCAGCTCTTCCACGGCCGCAGGCGGCCGGCCACCGCGCCCGGGAAGCCGACCTTCGGCGCCTGGCCGAGGCCGATGCTCGTATACATATTCCACATTTCCTCGGGCCGCATCGTCATCGCGATCTTCGTCGCGCCGATATTGCTCGACTTCTGGATCACGCCGCCGACCGTCAGCGTGCCGAAGCCGGCGTCATCGGTAATCGGCGCGCCGTCGAGCACGAAATGCCCGTTGCCCGTCTCGACGAGCGTGTTCGGCGTCACGCGGTGCAAGTCGAGCGCGAGCGATACCGTAAACGGCTTCATGATCGAGCCCGGCTCGAACACGTCGGTCATGATCCGGTTGCGCAACTGCTCGCCGGTCATGCGCGAGCGGTCGTTCGGGTTGTAGGTCGGGTAGTTGACGAGCGCGAGCACTTCGCCGGTACGCACGTCGACGACCATCGCCGCGCCGGCCTTCGCCTTGAACTTCTCGACGGCGGCCTTCAGGTTCGCGTACGCGATGTACTGGATCTTGCTGTCGATCGACAGGTCGACGTCAGTACCGTTGTGCGGCGGGATCTGCTCGGCGACGTCCTCGACGATGTGCCCCATCCGGTCCTTGATCACGCGACGCATGCCCGACGTGCCGGACAGCATCTTCTGGTCGCCCAGCTCGACGCCTTCCTGCCCTTCGTCCTCGACGTTCGTGAAGCCGATCAGGTGAGCGGTGATCTCGCCTTCCGGGTAGAAGCGCTTGTACTCGTTGCGCTGATAGATGCCGGGAATGTCGAGCGCGGCGACCTTGTCCGCGACGTCGATCGGCACCTGGCGCTTCACGTAGACGAAACCCTTGTCTTCCGACAGCTTCACGCGCAGTTCCTTCGGCGTCATGCCGAGGAGCTTGCCGAGCTGGTTGATCTTGTCGGCGTCGAGATCGTCCGGCACCGCGTCGGGAATCGCCCAGATCGCGCGCACGGGCAGGCTCGTCGCGAGCACGAGCCCGTTGCGGTCGAGGATCTTGCCGCGCGTCGCGGGCAGTTCGATCGTGCGCTGGTAGCGGCTTTCGCCCTGCTTCTGATAGAACGCGTTGCCGGGCCCCTGGATCCAGAACGCCCGCGCGGCCAGCGCGACGAACGCCATGAACAGCAGGAACACGACGAGCTTCGAGCGCCACATCGGCAGATGCACGCCCAGCACCGGGCTCGACGAGAACTTCACGTTCTGGCGCTTCGGGGACGGCTTCATCGCGCGCCTCCCTTGCCCTTGCCGGCCGTGTCGGCCGACGCCGGGATCGGCGCGTCGATCGCCTTCGCGGCGCCCGGCGGCAGCGTCAGGTATTGCGTGCGGCCCGTCGAGATCGCCTGCATTTTCAGCGAATCGTTCGCGAGCTGCTCGATGCGCGACGTCTTCGACAGCGCGCTCTGCTGATATTGAAGCTGCGCGTAGTCCTGCTGGAGCTGACGCTCCTGCGACTGCGCGCGCTGCAGCTGGATGAAGATCTGACGTTGCTGGTTCGTCGAGTTGACGACCGACAGCGCGCAACCCATCACGATGATCAGCAGGAAGATATTGAGACGGCTCATGGCGTGACGCGCTCCGCGATACGCATCACGGCCGAGCGGGCGCGCGGATTCGCGGCGACTTCCGCGTCGCTCGGAAACTGGCGGCTGATGATCTTGAGCGGCGGGCTCGGGAGATCGACGGCGCGGATCGGCAGGCGACGATCGACCGCAGGCGCACTCGCGTGCGCCTGCATGAATCGCTTGACGATCCGGTCCTCGAGTGAATGAAAGCTGATGACCACCAGCCGCCCCCCTTGCTCCAGCAACGACAGTGCCGCGTCTAGTACGACTTGCAGGTCCGCAAGCTCTTGATTGACGTGAATCCGTATAGCCTGAAAGGTGCGGGTTGCCGGATCCTTGCCCTTCTCACGGGTTTTGACGACGTGACCCACGATTTGGGCAAGCTCGCCCGTGGTGTCGAGAGGCCCAAGACGGTCGGACTCTGCCCGGCGAGCAACAAGCGCCTTTGCAATCTGAAAAGCAAACCGTTCTTCCCCATAATCCCGTATCACCTCCGTCAATTCCTGCACCGAAGCCCGCGCGAGCCATTCGGCCGCCGACTCGCCACGCGTCGGATCCATTCGCATGTCCAGCGGACCATCGGCGCGGAAACTGAAGCCGCGCGCCGGATCGTCCACCTGCGGCGAGGACACGCCCAGGTCCAGCAACACCCCCGACACCTTCTCGACGCCGCGCGCCGCAAGCGCGTCGCGCATCGATGCAAAGCTGTCATGCACGATCGAGAAGCGCGCATCCTCGATGCCCTGCGCCGTCTCGATCGCCCTCGGATCCTTGTCGAACGCGATCAGCCGCCCGGCCGACGCCAGCCGCGCGAGCACCGCGCGGCTGTGGCCGCCGCGCCCGAACGTGCCGTCGACATACACGCCGTCCGGCCGCGTCACGAGCGACTCGACCGCCTCATCCAACAGCACCGTCCGATGCCGCAATTCATTTCCCATCGCGGGCGTCTCCGTCACCGCAATCAGAACGTGAAATTCTTCAGCGCGTCGGGCATGCCCTGCGCCATCGCTGCCTGCTCCTTCGCGTTGTAGGTCTGCGAATCCCACAGCTCGAAGTGACTACCCATTCCCAACAACATGACTTCCTTTTCCAGTCCGGCTGCCATGCGCAGCTCGGGCGATACGAGAATCCGGCCCGCGCTGTCGAGATCGACATCCATCGCATTGCCGAGAAAAATTCGCCGCCACCAGTGCGCGTCCATCGGCAGCGCGGCGATCTTGGCGCGGAACACTTCCCATTCGGGGCGCGGAAACAGCAACAGGCAGCCGTCCGGGTGCTTGGTCACAGTCACCCGTCCTTCTGCCTGTCCTTGCAGCGCTTCGCGATAGCGAGCCGGCACCGACATCCGCCCTTTCGCATCGAGCGTCAGCGCCGACGCCCCTTGGAACACTTTCCGCTCTCCCGTTCAGGGCACCGAAGCACCCGCTCAATGCTGAGAATTTAGCCGGAACAGCCTGCTAAATCACACAAAAATACACTTTCTCACACTGTCTCCCACTTTAGAGGAAGGGTGTGGCACGGTCAAGGGAGCGGCCCGCTTTTTTGACGAATTTTGTTAGTTAGAACAAGGACTTACGCGCACAAGCTCATGCGGCCCCTCATACCAAAAACCGTTATAAATGAATGAGCTAGTGCAACTTGTGAAGGTGATACGTGAGAAAGACGGGCCAGACGGGCGTGCGGACGGGGCTTTCGGGGGCGGGAAAACGAGGAGTAGGCGGGCGATACCGGAGGCGGCGAACCGGGGCGACGTCCCACGCCGCCCCGGCGCGAATCTCAGAGATAGTACGCGGTGCTCGTCATGACTTTCGAGGCGGCACGCATCAGCATCCGCGCGGGCAGCGGCAGCTCGATCCCGCCGGCGTCGGTCGCGGCCTTGCCGTGCTTCACTTCGTCGATCCGCATCTGGTCGACGATCGCGCGCGACGCGGCGTCAGTGGCCGGCAACTCCGACATGTGACCTTCGAGATGGCTCTCGACCTGCCGCTCCGTCTCGGCCATGAAGCCGAGGCTGACCTTGTCGCCGAGGGTGCCGGCCGCCACGCCGATCGCGAGCGCGCCGGCATACCACAGCGGATTCAGCAGGCTCGGCCGCGAGTCGAGCTCCTTCAGCCGGTGCGCGGTCCACGCGAGGTGATCCTCCTCCTCGCGCGCGGCCTCCTCGAACATCGCCTTCGCCGACGCCGTGCGCGCGGTGAGCTTCTGCGCCTGGTAGAGCGCCTGCGCGCAGACCTCGCCGACGTGGTTCACACGCATCAGTCCGGCCGCGTGCGTGCGCTCGGCGGGCGTCAGTTCGACGTCCGGCGCATCGGCCGGCACGGGCACCGGCCGGCTCATCCGGCTAATGCCGGTCAGCGATCGCAGGCCACGATCGAATTCGCTGATCAGTTCATCCAACACCATCCTGTTCTCCTGGCTGCAGGTGCCGCTGCGCGCGGCAAGGGCACGAGTCCGCTGCGTAACCGACTTGATTATTCAGCGGAAATTGCGGTTAACCCGTGATTTTAACCATTGTTGCATAAAGGAAACATGGCGACCTTGAGCAGCAGCATTTCGCTTTGTGGCAAAAATCGGCTTTGCTACATTACGTCCGACTTCTTGCGAAGTTGAGGGGGCTCGTCGACAGAACATAACTATCCGCCCCGTCAAAAAAATTCAGTGATTCTTGGAGATCCGCTAATGAAAAAGTCGCTTCTCGCGCTCGTCGCGCTGGGCGCGTTCGCTGGCGCTGCCCATGCGCAAAGCAGCGTGACGCTTTACGGCATCATCGATGAAGGCTTCCTCTTCAACAACAACGCAGGCGGCAAGCACCTGTACGGCCTCGCCAGCGGCGTGATGCAAGGCAGCCGCTTCGGCCTGCGCGGCACCGAAGACCTCGGTGGCGGCCTGAAGGCGATCTTCACCCTCGAAAACGGTTTCGACGTGAACAGCGGCAGGCTCGGTCAAGGCGGCCTGATGTTCGGTCGTCAGGCTTACGTCGGTCTGTCGAGCCCGTACGGTACGGTCACGCTGGGTCGTCAGTACGACTCCGTCGTCGACTTCGTCGGCCCGCTCGAGGCAGGCGACCAGTGGGGCGGCTACATCGCCGCTCACCCGGGTGACCTCGACAACTTCAACAACGCGTATCGCGTGAACAACGCGGTCAAGTTCACGAGCGCGAACTACGGCGGCCTCACGTTCGGCGGCCTGTACAGCTTCGGCGGTCAGGCGGGCCAGTTCTCGAAGAACCAGGTCTGGTCGCTCGGCGCCGGCTACACCAACGGCCCGTTGGTGTTGGGCGTCGGTTACTTGAACGCACGTACGCCGAACCAGTTCGGCGGCATGTTCAACAACGGCTCGACGTCTTCGTCGGTCTCGTCGCCGATCTACGGCGCGTACGCGAACAACGCGAACACGTACCAGGTCATCGGCGCGGGCGGCGCCTACACGTTCGGCGCGGCGACGATCGGTGCGACGTACTCGAACACGAAGTTCAAGGGCTTCTCGGCAGGCCCGTTCGTGAACCAGACCGCGACGTTCAACAACGGCGAAATCAACTTCAAGTACCAGTTGACCCCGGCGTTGATCCTCGGCGCGGCGTACGACTACACGCAAGGCAGCAAGATCGACGGCAACTCGGCGGCCAAGTACCACCAGGGCTCGCTGGGCGTCGACTACTTCCTGTCGAAGCGCACCGACATCTACGCGATCGGCGTGTACCAGCACGCATCGGGCAACGTGCTCGATTCGAACGGCAACGTCCTGAAGGCAACGGCAGCGATCAACGGTCTGGCCGGGTCGAGCACGAGCAATCAGGTCGCGGCACGCGTCGGTATCCGTCACAAGTTCTAATCAGCTTGTCTGACAAGCCGCGGCATATTGAAGGCGCCTTCGGGCGCCTTTTTCTTTTCCGGGGCGGCGGGGAGGCCGGCGGGTGGCGGGGCGGCGGCGGTGGGTCGAGCGGGTCGACGGTAGACGCACGTCGCGGCGCGCCGTCCCTCCCGCGACCGTCAGGCCGAAACGCGAGGCTTGCCGCGGTCTCCCGCACGTAACGCGCGCTTCCGTCATCCAGCCCGCCCCACAGACAAAAAACCCGGCAAGTGCCGGGCTTTCTCGTTCGATCGCATCGTTGCGCGCATTACGCGCGTCCATCGCGCAGTTCACGCCGCAGGATCTTGCCGACGTTCGTCTTCGGCAGCTCCGTGCGGAACTCGACCAGCTTCGGCCGCTTGTACCCGGTGAGCCGCTCCTTGCAATAGGCGAGGATGTCCTTGTCGGTCAGCGCCGGATCCTTTTTCACGACGAACAGCTTCACGGCTTCGCCGGAATGCTCGTCCGGCACGCCGACCGCCGCCACCTCGAATACGCCCGGATGCGACGCCACCACGTCCTCGACTTCATTCGGATACACGTTGAAGCCGGATACGAGAATCATGTCCTTCTTGCGATCGACGATCTTCACGTAGCCGCGCGCATCCATCACGCCGACATCGCCCGTCTTGAAGAAGCCGTCCGCGAACATGACCTTCGCGGTCTCGTCGGGCCGGTTCCAGTAGCCGGCCATCACCTGCGGCCCGCGGATGCAGATCTCGCCGGGTTCGCCGAGCGGGACGTCGTTGCCGGCATCGTCGCGGATCGCGACTTCGGTCGACGGCAGCGGCAGACCAATCGTGCCGCTGTATTCGGTCGCCGTCACGGGGTTGCAGGTGGCCACCGGCGACGTTTCGGACAACCCGTATCCCTCGATGATCGCGGTGCGGGTCTTTTCGTACCAGCGCTTCGCCACGCCTTCCTGGATCGCCATGCCGCCACCGTTGGCGATGACGAGCTTCGACAGGTCGAGCTGACCGAATTCGGGATGGTTCAGCAGCGCGTTGTACAGCGTGTTGACGGCCGGAATCGTCGAGATCTGGTAGCCCTTCAGCTCCTTGATCATCCCGGCGATGTCGCGCGGGTTCGGAATCAGGATGCCCATGCCGCCCGTGCGCATCGTCAGGAAACCGCAGACGGTCAGCGCGAACACGTGATACAGCGGCAGTGCGACGACCGTCACGAACTGTTTCACGTCCGGGAATTTCTCATGAGCCGGATGGTGCCAGGCGCCCGCCTGCAGCACGTTCGACACGATGTTCCGGTGCAGCAGCGTCGCCCCCTTCGCGACGCCGGTCGTACCACCCGTGTACTGCAGGAACGCGACGTCGTCGGGGCCGATTTTCTGCGGCTTGAACGCCTGCCGCGCGCCTTCCGACAGCGCGGCCTTGAAGCGCGTGAACGACGGCAGTTGCCACGCCGGCACCATCTTCTTCACGTTGCGCACGACGTAATTGACGAGCCATCCCTTGATGCCCAGCAGGTCGCCCATCGATGCGACGACCACGTGCTTGACGGCCGTATTGGCGATGACGGCCTGCAGCGTCGACGCGAAATTCTCCAGGATGACGATCGCCTCGGCACCACTGTCCTTCAGTTGATGCTCGAGCTCGCGCGGCGTATAGAGCGGATTGACGTTGACCACGGTATAGCCGGCGCGCAATACCGCAGCGATCGTCACCGGGTATTGCAGCACGTTCGGCATCATGATCGCGACGCGCGCCCCGCGTGCCAGACCGCGGGATTGCAGCCACGCACCGAACTCGCGCGACAGCGTGTCGAGTTCGCCGTACGTGATGCCCTTGCCCATGCAGACGAACGCGGTACGGTCCCGATACTGACGGAAGCTCTCGTCGAGCAGGTCAGGGACAGACGGATAAGGCGAGGAGTCAATTTCGGCTGGAACGCCGGGTGGGTACGATTTCAGCCAAATTTTGTCCATACCGCGCGTCTCCTCACAGATTTTCGAATGGTCGTGCTAAAACGCATCCTAACGGCTCCCCCGCCCCGAGACAACAGGGTTAGATGTCCACTTCGAACTTCCCTATCGATATTGTCTGATCATACGGCAATATTCGATCAAATCCGCTCAACTTCCACAAGACAATCGTAAAACGTCGCCGAATTGCCCAGATCGGTCAGCGCCTGGCTCGTCACTTCGTTCGCGTTCCTGCCGTCCGGCGACAGCTTCTTCCACCATATCGACAACCCCACGACTAGCCCGGCACGTGCACGGTCAGTGATTCGCGCAAGCGCCTGCATCGAGCCGCGGTCATTGAAGATGCGGACGACGTCGCCCTCCGCGATGCCGCGCGCGCTCGCATCGGACGGGTGCATGTCGAGGTGCGGCTCGCCTTCCGTCGAGCGCAGGCTGTCGACGTTCACGAACGTGCTGTTCAGGAAGTGGCGGGCCGGCGGCGAAATCATCGCCAGCGGATAGCGTGCGGCGAGCTCGGGCGCGGCCTCGGCCGACTCGAACGGCGGCAGGTAGTCGGGGACGGGGTCCTTGCCCATCTGCTCGAGCCGCGGGCTGTAGAACTCGCACTTTCCCGAAGGCGTGCGGAAGCCGCCGTTCGCGAACGGCGCGTCCGGCAGCTTGAGCTTCAGCCAGCCGGCCTGCTTCAGCGTGTCCCAGTCGCTGTCGAGCGCCGGATCGTCCCAGCGAAGCGCCGCGCGCGCGACCTCTTCGTCGCTGTGATAGAGCGCGGGCTCGTCGAGCCCCATGCTGCGTGCGATCCCGCGAAAGATCTCCGTGTTCGGCCGCGCGTCGCCCACCGGCGGAATCGCCGGCAGGTTTGCCATCACGTAGGTATGGCCGTATGACTTATGGACATCCAGATGCTCGAGTTGCGTGGTCGCCGGCAATACAATGTCGGCGAAATCGACCGTATCTGTCTTGAAGTGTTCTAGAACGACCGTGAACAGATCGTCGCGCGCGAAGCCTGCTGCGACCTTCGACGAATCGGGCGCGACCGCGACCGGATTCGAGTTGTACACGATCATCGCTTCGACTTTCGGCCCGAACGTCGCGTCGCCCGGGTGCAGCAACGCGTCGCCGATCGCATTCATGTTGATGATGCGCGGCAGCTTGTGCGGCCAACCCGGCATCAGATCCGGACGCAGCAGCGCCGCCTGGTTGACCGGTGCGGATTCCGACGACGAGAGCAGCAGCCCACCGGCCCGATCGCGCCATGCCCCGGTCAACGCCGGCAGGCTGGCGATCGCGCGCACGGCATTGCCGCCGCCGCGAACGCGCTGCATGCCGTAGTTGAGGCGGATCGAAGCCTTGCGGGTGGCGCCGTAGCGACGCGCAAGATCGATCAGTTCCGATGGGTCGATGCCGCAGATCTGCGCAACGCGTTCCGGCGGATAGGACATGGCGCGCGCCTTGAGCGCGTCGAAGCCGAGCGTATGGTCGGCGATGTAACCGTGATCGAGCAGGTTTTCGGTAATCAGCACATGCATCATGCCGAGCGCAAACGCGCCATCGGTACCGGGCTTCAATGCGATGTGCTGGTGGCATTTCTCCGCGGTCAGCGAACGATACGGGTCGATCGCGACAAGACGCGCGCCCCGGCGCTTCGCTTCCTGCGCGCGGGTCCAGAAGTGCAGGCTCGATGCAATCGGATTCGCGCCCCATATCAGAATCAGCTCGCTTTCCTCGAAGTACTCGAGATGCATGCCGACGTTGCCGCCGTACGTATATCGCAACCCCGCTGCGCCGGCTGCCGAGCAGATCGTGCGCTCGAGCCGCGAGGCGCCGAGCTTGTGAAAAAAGCGCTGGGCAATGCCCTCGCCTTGCACGAGCCCCATCGTTCCCGCATAGCTGTATGGCACGATCGCCTCCGGCGCGCGCGCGGCGATTTCACCGAGGCGACGCCCAATCTCGTCGAACGCCTCGCTCCAGCTGATTGGCACGAAGCGCCCTTCCCCTTTGGCACCGACACGCTTGAGCGGGACCGTGAGGCGGTCGGGATGATGAACGCGATCCGCGTATCGGCTGACTTTCGTACACAACACGCCCTGCGTCGGCGGATGGTCGGGATCGCCCGTGACCTTGATCGCCTTGCCATTTTCGACGGTCACACGCATTGCGCATGTGTCCGGACAATCATGCGGGCAAACGGCCCGGGCTACTTGGGTGGCGGCGTTCATGGTCTTGAATGCAGAGATGGGGATTCGCAAATTTTACGTGGACACGCTGAATAACGCGTTCATTTCGCACCGATTGGGGATTATCTGACCGAAGACCAAGTAGTGGTGCCGGGCTGCGGCGGAGGGAAAGCAACCGCACCGTACTGCTTGCCGGTGAGGCGCTTCAAGACAAGTGCGATCTTGATCGGAGATACGGCCAGTATGCGGCTGAATCACTAGAGATGGCAGCCATTGGGAGAACGACGCCGCGATCGATGTGTCGGACGGGAAGTTCACTCAGGTAGTCACCTTGGCAACGCTTTGCCCGCCCGCGTGCGTTTGCATCGCCCAAATGCAAAAACCCCCGCCTTGTCGGGCGGGGGTTTTTGGCTTAGGGAGCCTGACGATTACCTACTTTCACACGGGAATCCGCACTATCATCGGCGTAGAGTCGTTTCACGGTCCTGTTCGGGATGGGAAGGGGTGGGACCGACTCGCTATGGTCATCAGGCAAAGGGGGTTGTTGCGTTGCTTCGCAGCGCAACCAATCTTGGAAGAAGCAGTAATCTTGATTTGGGTTGTGAGCTGTATCTCACACGTACGCGGTACTTCAACCGTCGTACGTCGAGTGCCTCGCACTCGACGCTCGATGTCCGTAAGCGCTAAAGCGCTAACGGGCATCGAGACAGACTTGTTATAGGATCAAGCCTTACGGGCAATTAGTATCGGTTAGCTGAACGCATTACTGCGCTTACACACCCGACCTATCAACGTCCTGGTCTCGAACGACCCTTCAAGGAGGTCAAGCCTCCAGGGATATCTCATCTTAAGGCGAGTTTCCCGCTTAGATGCTTTCAGCGGTTATCTCTTCCGAACATAGCTACCCGGCGATGCCACTGGCGTGACAACCGGTACACCAGAGGTTCGTCCACTCCGGTCCTCTCGTACTAGGAGCAGCCCCCTTCAAATATCCAACGCCCACGGCAGATAGGGACCAAACTGTCTCACGACGTTTTAAACCCAGCTCACGTACCTCTTTAAATGGCGAACAGCCATACCCTTGGGACCGGCTACAGCCCCAGGATGAGATGAGCCGACATCGAGGTGCCAAACACCGCCGTCGATATGAACTCTTGGGCGGTATCAGCCTGTTATCCCCAGAGTACCTTTTATCCGTTGAGCGATGGCCCTTCCATACAGAACCACCGGATCACTATGACCTGCTTTCGCACCTGCTCGACTTGTCGGTCTCGCAGTTAAGCACGCTTATGCCATTGCACTATCAGCACGATTTCCGACCGTACCTAGCGTACCTTCGTACTCCTCCGTTACGCTTTGGGAGGAGACCGCCCCAGTCAAACTGCCTACCATGCACTGTCCCCGACCCGGATCACGGGCCAAGGTTAGAACCTCAAACAAACCAGGGTGGTATTTCAAGGACGGCTCCACCGAAACTAGCGTTCCGGTTTCATAGCCTCCCACCTATCCTACACAGATCGGTTCAAAGTCCAATGCAAAGCTACAGTAAAGGTTCATGGGGTCTTTCCGTCTAGCCGCGGGTAGATTGCATCATCACAAACACTTCAACTTCGCTGAGTCTCGGGAGGAGACAGTGTGGCCATCGTTACGCCATTCGTGCAGGTCGGAACTTACCCGACAAGGAATTTCGCTACCTTAGGACCGTTATAGTTACGGCCGCCGTTTACCGGGACTTCAATCAAGAGCTTGCACCCCATCATTTAATCTTCCGGCACCGGGCAGGCGTCACACCCTATACGTCCACTTTCGTGTTTGCAGAGTGCTGTGTTTTTATTAAACAGTCGCAGCCACCAGTTTATTGCAACCCCTTCACCCTCCTGGCGCAGGCCAGTCAAGCTACAAGGGCGTACCTTATCCCGAAGTTACGGTACCAATTTGCCGAGTTCCTTCTCCCGAGTTCTCTCAAGCGCCTTAGAATACTCATCTCGCCCACCTGTGTCGGTTTGCGGTACGGTCATCGTTAGACTGAAGCTTAGAGGCTTTTCTTGGAACCACTTCCAATTGCTTCGCTCCCGAAGGAGCTCGCGCCACACCCTTGAATCCCGCGCCCGGATTTGCCTAAGCGCCTTCTCCAATGCAGCGACCGGGACGTCCAACACCCGGACAACCTTCCGCGATCCGTCCCCCCATCGCATCTAACAATGGTGCAGGAATATTGACCTGCTTCCCATCAGCTACGCATTTCTGCCTCGCCTTAGGGGCCGACTCACCCTACGCCGATGAACGTTGCGTAGGAAACCTTGGGCTTACGGCGAGGGGGCCTTTCACCCCCTTTATCGCTACTCATGTCAGCATTCGCACTTCCGATACCTCCAGCACCCTTTACAAGGCACCTTCGCAGGCTTACGGAACGCTCTCCTACCATGCGAGCAAGCTCGCATCCGCAGCTTCGGTATATAGCTTAGCCCCGTTACATCTTCCGCGCAGGACGACTCGATCAGTGAGCTATTACGCTTTCTTTAAAGGGTGGCTGCTTCTAAGCCAACCTCCTGACTGTTTTAGCCTTCCCACTTCGTTTCCCACTTAGCTATATTTGGGGACCTTAGCTGGCGGTCTGGGTTGTTTCCCTCTTGACACCGGACGTTAGCACCCGATGTCTGTCTCCCGTGATTGCACTCTTCGGTATTCGGAGTTTGCTATGGCGGGGTAATCTGCAATAGACCCCCCAACCATGACAGTGCTCTACCCCCGAAGGTGAGACACGAGGCACTACCTAAATAGTTTTCGGAGAGAACCAGCTATTTCCAGGTTTGTTTAGCCTTTCACCCCTATCCACAGCTCATCCCCTAACTTTTCAACGTTAGTGGGTTCGGACCTCCAGTACGTGTTACCGCACCTTCATCCTGGCCATGGATAGATCACCTGGTTTCGGGTCTACGCCCAGCAACTGAACGCCCTATTCGGACTCGCTTTCGCTACGCCTGCCCTATACGGTTAAGCTTGCTACTGAACGTAAGTCGCTGACCCATTATACAAAAGGTACGCCGTCACCCCTTGCGAGGCTCCGACTGTTTGTATGCATGCGGTTTCAGGATCTATTTCACTCCCCTCCCGGGGTTCTTTTCGCCTTTCCCTCACGGTACTGGTTCACTATCGGTCGATCACGAGTATTTAGCCTTGGAGGATGGTCCCCCCATCTTCAGACAGGATTTCACGTGTCCCGCCCTACTTGTCGCACACCTAGTTCTTTCATACTGTTTTCGCCTACAGGGCTATCACCTGCTATGGCCGCACTTTCCAGAGCGTTCGGCTAACAATACAAATAAAGAGTGCAAGGCTCATCCCATTTCGCTCGCCACTACTTTGGGAATCTCGGTTGATTTCTTTTCCTGCGGTTACTTAGATGTTTCAGTTCACCGCGTTCGCTTCGCATGGCCTATGTATTCAGCCATGGATACTCCATAAGGAGTGGGTTTCCCCATTCGGACATCTACGGATCAAAGCTCGTTTGCCAGCTCCCCGTAGCTTTTCGCAGGCTACCGCGTCCTTCATCGCCTGTGATCGCCAAGGCATCCACCACATGCACTTGTTCGCTTGACCCTATAACGAGTCTGTCTCATGTCGGCCATCGTTAGCGCTTTAGCGCTTACGAGGGCCCCATCCCCGCATGGGGGACGACAGTCGCTACAGGTTGAGTTCTCGCGTTGTGCCGTATTCCAAAATCGAGCCGAACAATGAAGTTCGAATCATCTTGAGATACATCGATACAATCACAACCCGGATAGTTTCCACGTCCATCTCAAGACGCTTCCGCTATCCAAATTACTTACTTCTTCCAGATTGTTAAAGAACGACAGCCGATACTTTCGTACCGCTCTGACTGGCTCAATCGCCAATGACAAAGACTCGAACCACGCTTCGTTCGAACGCTTGTCATTGAAGATTGGTGGAGGCAGACGGGATCGAACCGACGACCCCCTGCTTGCAAAGCAGGTGCTCTCCCAGCTGAGCTATGCCCCCATGAGTACAGATGCCCCAGGTGTGTACCGCCACACAAGACGGTGGTGGGTCTGGTTGGATTCGAACCAACGACCCCCGCCTTATCAAGACGGTGCTCTAACCGACTGAGCTACAGACCCCTGAGTCTGTCTTTAATTTACAGCCGATAAGCGTGAGCGCTCAACTTGTGCGAGAAGCTCTGGAAAGGAGGTGATCCAGCCGCACCTTCCGATACGGCTACCTTGTTACGACTTCACCCCAGTCATGAATCCTACCGTGGTGACCGTCCTCCTTGCGGTTAGACTAGCCACTTCTGGTAAAACCCACTCCCATGGTGTGACGGGCGGTGTGTACAAGACCCGGGAACGTATTCACCGCGGCATGCTGATCCGCGATTACTAGCGATTCCAGCTTCATGCACTCGAGTTGCAGAGTGCAATCCGGACTACGATCGGTTTTCTGGGATTAGCTCCCCCTCGCGGGTTGGCAACCCTCTGTTCCGACCATTGTATGACGTGTGAAGCCCTACCCATAAGGGCCATGAGGACTTGACGTCATCCCCACCTTCCTCCGGTTTGTCACCGGCAGTCTCCTTAGAGTGCTCTTGCGTAGCAACTAAGGACAAGGGTTGCGCTCGTTGCGGGACTTAACCCAACATCTCACGACACGAGCTGACGACAGCCATGCAGCACCTGTGCGCCGGTTCTCTTTCGAGCACGCCCAACTCTCATCGGGCTTCCGACCATGTCAAGGGTAGGTAAGGTTTTTCGCGTTGCATCGAATTAATCCACATCATCCACCGCTTGTGCGGGTCCCCGTCAATTCCTTTGAGTTTTAATCTTGCGACCGTACTCCCCAGGCGGTCAACTTCACGCGTTAGCTACGTTACTAAGGAAATGAATCCCCAACAACTAGTTGACATCGTTTAGGGCGTGGACTACCAGGGTATCTAATCCTGTTTGCTCCCCACGCTTTCGTGCATGAGCGTCAGTATTGGCCCAGGGGGCTGCCTTCGCCATCGGTATTCCTCCACATCTCTACGCATTTCACTGCTACACGTGGAATTCTACCCCCCTCTGCCAGACTCTAGCCTGCCAGTCACCAATGCAGTTCCCAGGTTGAGCCCGGGGATTTCACATCGGTCTTAGCAAACCGCCTGCGCACGCTTTACGCCCAGTAATTCCGATTAACGCTCGCACCCTACGTATTACCGCGGCTGCTGGCACGTAGTTAGCCGGTGCTTATTCTTCCGGTACCGTCATCCCCCGGCTGTATTAGAGCCAAGGATTTCTTTCCGGACAAAAGTGCTTTACAACCCGAAGGCCTTCTTCACACACGCGGCATTGCTGGATCAGGCTTTCGCCCATTGTCCAAAATTCCCCACTGCTGCCTCCCGTAGGAGTCTGGGCCGTGTCTCAGTCCCAGTGTGGCTGGTCGTCCTCTCAGACCAGCTACTGATCGTCGCCTTGGTAGGCCTTTACCCCACCAACTAGCTAATCAGCCATCGGCCAACCCTATAGCGCGAGGCCCGAAGGTCCCCCGCTTTCATCCGTGGATCGTATGCGGTATTAATCCGGCTTTCGCCGGGCTATCCCCCACTACAGGACATGTTCCGATGTATTACTCACCCGTTCGCCACTCGCCACCAGGTGCAAGCACCCGTGCTGCCGTTCGACTTGCATGTGTAAGGCATGCCGCCAGCGTTCAATCTGAGCCAGGATCAAACTCTTCAGTTCAAACCTGTTACTGTTTTCGGTTCCGTAGAACCGGTCGCTCACTCAAAGCTGACAGGAATATGAATCACTTCATAAACCTGACTTACTTTAGTGTGAGACTCTTGATACTTTCGCTATCTGATCCGAGGATCAGCTCGCTTTCATCAAGCGCCCACACTTATCGGCTGTTAATTTTTAAAGAGCATGTCTGCGAGGAATCTGAGACCCCTCGGCAGCGCTGCGTTTTCAGCAGCAGAGAAGCGAGATTATGAACCGTGTTTCGCAGCTCGTCAACAACTTTCTGAACGACTTCGTTGCGACTGCGGGGCCCAACTTCCTGCGCCGCCGCGGCTCGTTACCACCGAACCCCAACAGCACCGCTTCCCTTTCTCCCGCGCCGCGTTTCCGGTAGCGCGAAAGAGGCGTGATTCTAAGCACCCGCCCCCATCCACGCAAGCTCTTTGTGAAGAAAGTTCAAAAAAGCCTCCGTGCGCTGTCGCGCACGGAGGCCTTTTTTGATGAACCGGACAAGGCGATCCCGCCCGCAACCGATACAGGCCCGCCATCGGACACCCGCCCCGACGCAGTCCGATCAGCGGTGCTTGAAAACAGGCTTCCGCTTCTCGACGAATGCCGCCATCCCTTCCTTCTGGTCTTCCGTTGCGAACAACGAGTGGAACAACCGGCGCTCGAAGTGGACGCCTTCAGCCAGCGTCGTCTCGTACGCGCGGTTCACCGACTCCTTGACCATCATGACCGCCGGCAGCGAGAACTCGGCGATCGTCGTCGCGGCGGCAATCGCCTCGCCGAGCAACTTGTCGGCCGGCAGCACGCGCGAGACGAGCCCGGCACGCTCGGCCTCGACGGCGTCCATGAACCGCGCGGTCAGACACATGTCCATTGCCTTCGCCTTCGACACCGCGCGCGGCAGGCGCTGCGTGCCACCCGCCCCCGGCATGACGCCCAGCTTGATTTCCGGCTGGCCGAACTTGGCCGTGTCCGCCGCGAAGATGATGTCGCACATCATCGCGAGTTCGCAGCCGCCGCCCAGCGCAAAGCCCGAAACCGCAGCAATGATCGGTTTGCGGATCTCGCGGACCGCCTCCCAGTTGCGCGTGATGTAGTCACCCCGATAAACATCCATATAGGAGTAGGTTGCCATCATGCCGATGTCCGCGCCGGCCGCGAACGCCTTCTCGCTGCCCGTCACGACGATCGCGCCGATGTCGTCGTCCGCATCGAATGCCTTCAGCGCGGCGCCCAACTCGTCCATCAATGCATCGTTCAGCGCATTCAGCGCCTTCGGGCGGTTGAGCGTCACCAGACCAACGCGCCCCCGGGTCTCCACCAGGATGTTTTCGTAAGCCATCTATTTCTCCTCGATCAATGAAATGAGAAACGCCTCGCACATGCGAATAGTTTGATGCTACCATTCTCCGACCAACCGGTCGGTTAATTAATCGATCCGATCCCTCTCAACGTTCATCAGGCCGCCGTCATGACCCATGCCCTGCTCACGAAGCACGAAGACACGCTGAAACACGCACTCGCCGCCATCGAGAGCCGCGGGTACTGGAGCCCGTTCGCCGAAATGCCGAGCCCCAAAGTGTACGGGGAAAGCGCAAGCGCGGACGGCGAGGCGGCGTTCAAGTCGCACCTCCACAAGACCTTCGTGCTTGACCAGCCCGCATCCGGTGAAACGGTTGGCGCCGAGCGCTCGCCATACGGCATCGCGCTGGGCATCCGGTATCCGAAATCCACGCCGGACGCACTGATCGCAGCCGCAGCCGCCGCTCAACGTACGTGGCGCGAAGCCGGCCCGAGCGCGTGGATCGGCGTTAGCCTCGAAATCCTTGCGCGCCTGAACCGCGCAAGCTTCGAAATTGCCTACAGCGTGATGCACACCACCGGGCAAGCCTTCATGATGGCGTTTCAGGCCGGCGGCCCGCACGCACAGGACCGCGCGCTCGAAGCCGTCGCCTACGCGTGGGACGAACTGCGCCGCATTCCGGCCGATGCACACTGGGAAAAGCCGCAAGGCAAGAACCCTCCGCTTGCGATGCACAAGCGCTATACGATCGTGCCGCGCGGCACCGGCCTCGTGCTCGGCTGCTGCACGTTCCCGACCTGGAACGGCTACCCGGGCCTGTTCGCCGATCTGGCAACCGGTAATACGGTGATCGTCAAACCGCACCCGGGCGCGATCCTGCCGCTTGCCATCACGGTCCGAATCGCCCGCGACGTGCTCCGCGAAGCCGGATTCGATCCAAACGTCGTCACGCTCCTCGCGACCGAGCCCAACGACGGCGCCCTCGTCCAGGATCTCGCGCTGCGCCCCGAGATCAAGTTGATCGACTTCACCGGCAGCACGCAAAACGGCACGTGGCTCGAACACCATGCCCACCAGGCCCAGGTCTATACCGAGAAAGCGGGCGTCAACCAGATCGTGATCGACTCGACCGACGACCTCAAAGCCGCCGCGAAGAACATCGCGTTCTCGCTGGCGCTGTACTCCGGCCAGATGTGCACGGCGCCGCAGAATATCTACGTGCCGCGCGACGGCATCCGGACCGCCGACGGCCATGCGAGCTTCGACGAAGTCGCGCAAGCGATTGCGGTTGCCGTGCAAAAACTCACTGGCGACCCGGCACGCTCGGTCGAACTGATCGGCGCAATCCAGAACGAAGGCGTGACCGCGCGCATCGACGACGCGCGCAAGCTCGGCCGCGTGCTTGCGGATAGCGTGGCTCTCCAGCATCCCGGCTTCCCCGATGCGCGTGTGCGCACGCCGCTCGTGCTGCAGCTTGACGTGGCCGACCGCGAAAAATTCACGCAGGAATGGTTCGGCCCGATCTCGTTCGTGATCGCGACCGACTCGACCGCGCAATCGCTCGATCTGGCCGGTGAAATCGCCGCCGAACACGGCGCGCTGACCCTCTCCGTCTACAGCACCGATGACGCAATCATCGACGCCGCACACGACGCGGCGGTGCGTGGCGGCGTCGCGCTGTCGATCAACCTGACGGGCGGCGTATTCGTGAACCAGTCGGCCGCGTTCTCCGACTTCCACGGAACGGGCGCGAACCCGGCGGCCAACGCGGCGCTGGCCGACCCCGCGTTCGTCGCCAACCGGTTCCGCGTGGTGCAAAGCCGTGTCCATGTTGCCCCGAAGGCGGTACCTGCGGAAGCTGGCCAGCCGGCATAGCCCGAATGGCCGACATGCAAACGCCGCCATGTTCTCTACCATGAACGAATCCGCCACCCGGCGGGTTCGTCACTCATCGATACGCCCATGACAGACGCCTACGACGCCTACATCTGCGACGCGATTCGCACCCCCATCGGCCGCTACGGCGGCGCACTGAAAGATGTTCGTGCCGACGACCTCGGCGCGGTGCCGCTCAAGGCGCTGATCGAGCGCAATCGCGACGTCGACTGGGCGGCGATCGACGATGTGATCTACGGTTGCGCGAATCAGGCCGGCGAGGACAACCGCAACGTCGCACGCATGTCGGCGCTGCTGGCGGGCCTGCCCACCGCCGTGCCCGGCGCGACGCTGAACCGGCTCTGCGGCTCCGGGATGGACGCGGTCGGCACGGCCGCGCGCGCGATCAAGGCGGGTGAAGCGCGCCTCATGATCGCAGGTGGCGTCGAGAGCATGACCCGCGCACCGTTCGTGATGGGCAAGGCCGCGAGCGCGTTCGCGCGCCAGGCCGACATCTTCGATACGACGATCGGCTGGCGCTTCGTCAATCCGCTGATGAAGCAGCTGTATGGCGTCGATTCGATGCCGGAGACGGCCGAGAACGTCGCGGTCGACTACCACATCAGCCGCGCCGATCAGGACCTCTTCGCGCTGCGCAGCCAGCAGAAGGCCGCACGGGCCCAGCAGGACGGCACGCTCGCTGAGGAAATCGTCGCGGTCACGATTCCACAGAAGAAAGGCGAGCCCGTCGTCGTGTCGCGCGACGAGCATCCGCGCGAAACGTCACTCGAAGCGCTCGCGAAGCTGAAGGGCGTGGTACGCCCCGACGGCTCCGTGACGGCCGGCAACGCATCGGGCGTCAACGACGGCGCCTGCGCGCTGCTGCTCGCCAATGCGCAGGCAGCAGACCAGTATGGCCTGCGTCGCCGCGCGCGCGTCGTCGGCATGGCGACCGCCGGCGTCGAGCCGCGCGTGATGGGCATCGGTCCCGCGCCGGCCACGCAGAAACTGTTGTTGCAGCTCGGCATGCGCATCGACCAGTTCGACGTGATCGAACTGAACGAGGCGTTCGCGTCGCAGGGTCTCGCCGTGCTGCGCATGCTCGGCGTCGCCGACGACGATCCACGCGTGAACCCGAACGGCGGTGCGATCGCGCTCGGCCACCCGCTCGGCGCATCGGGCGCCCGGCTCGTCACCACGGCGCTCCATCAACTCGAGCGCACCGGCGGCCGCTTCGCGCTCTGTACGATGTGCATCGGCGTCGGCCAGGGCATCGCGCTCGCGATCGAACGCGTGTAACCGACGCGCCGCGCGCCTATAACGAAGTCATGACGGAGATACTGCATGTCCTATCAGGCGATCCAGCTGGATATCGATCAGGCCGCGCGCGTGGCCACGATCACGCTCAACCGCCCCGACAAGCTGAACAGCTTCACGCGGGCGATGCATCGCGAACTGCAGTCGGCGCTCGATGAAGTCGAGGCGGCCGGTGCACGCGCGCTGATTCTGACGGGTGCGGGGCGCGGCTTTTGCGCGGGCCAGGACCTGGCCGACCTCGACTTCACACCGGGCGCGTCCAGCGACCTGGGCACGCTGATCGACGAGCATTTCAATCCGCTGATCCGCCGCCTGCAGCGTCTGCCGATTCCGGTGATCGCCGCCGTCAACGGTACGGCCGCCGGCGCCGGCGCGAATCTCGCACTTGCGTGCGATCTCGTGTTCGCCGCGCGCTCGAGCAGTTTCATTCAAGCCTTCGTCAAGATCGGGCTCGTACCCGATTCGGGCGGCACCTGGTTCCTGCCGCAACGCATCGGCATGGCTCGCGCGCTGGGGCTCGCGCTGACCGGCGACAAGCTCGGCGCGGAACAGGCCGAACAATGGGGCCTGATCTGGCGCGCGGTCGACGACGACGCGCTCGTCGCGACGGCCCGCCAGCTCGCCACCCAGCTCGCGCAGCAGCCGACGCTCGCCATCGCATCGATCAAGCAGTCGATGCGAGACGGCATCACGAACACGCTCGATCAGCAGCTCGATTTGGAACGCGACCTGCAGCGCAAGCTTGGCCAGTCGCATGACTACGCAGAAGGTGTGAAGGCCTTCATCGAGAAGCGTGCGCCGCGCTTCGAGGGGCGCTGACATGACGAACGCGACCGCCACGCTCGACCCCGATTCGCTCGCCCGCGCCACCGCACGGGCCATGTACGACGCCGATGCGTGCAGTCGCGCGTTCGGCATGGAAATCGCCGAAGTACGCGCCGGCTACGCCCGTCTGCAGATGCGCGTGCGGCCCGAATTCCTGAACGGTCACCAGACCTGCCATGGCGGGATCATCTTCACGCTCGCCGATTCGACGTTCGCGTTCGCATGCAACTCGTACAACGTGAATGCGGTCGCGGCCGGCTGCTCGATCGAATTCCTGCGCCCCGTCCACGGCGGCGACGTGCTGACGGCCGAGGCGGTCGAACAGGCGCGCGCCGGCCGCCACGGCATCTACGACATCCGCGTCACGAACCAGACAGGCGACACGGTTGCGATGTTTCGCGGCAAATCCGCCCAGATCAAGGGCACGGTCATCCCGGAAGACCGCTGACGTCGACGGCTCGCCCATAACAAACACTGGAGACATGCATGACTACCCCGCTACCGCTCGAGCCGATCGAGACCGCCTCGCGCGACGAGCTGACCGCGCTGCAACTGGAACGCCTCAAGTGGTCGCTCCGACATGCGTATGACAACTCGCCCGTCTATCGCCGCAAGTTCGACGAAGCGGGCGTGCATCCGGACGACCTGAAGACGCTCGCCGACCTGTCGCGCTTTCCGTTTACGACCAAGGGCGACCTGCGCGACAGCTATCCGTTCGGGATGTTCGCGGTGCCGCAAGACCAGATCTCGCGCATCCACGCGTCGTCGGGCACGACCGGCAAGCCGACGGTCGTCGGCTATACGGCCGCCGACATCGACACGTGGGCGAACCTCGTCGCCCGGTCGATCCGCGCCGCCGGTGCGCGCCGCGGCGACAAGGTGCACGTCAGCTACGGCTATGGGCTCTTCACGGGCGGGCTCGGCGCGCACTACGGCGCCGAGCGCGCAGGCCTCACCGTGATCCCGTTCGGCGGCGGCCAGACCGAAAAGCAGGTACAGCTGATCCAGGATTTCCGGCCCGACATCATCATGGTCACGCCGAGCTACATGCTGTCGATCGCCGACGAGATCGAGCGCCAGGGCCTCGACCCGGTCAAGAGTTCGCTGCGCATCGGCATCTTCGGCGCGGAGCCGTGGACCAACGACATGCGCGTCGCAATCGAACAGCGGATGGGCATCGACGCGGTCGACATCTACGGGCTGTCCGAAGTGATGGGCCCCGGCGTGGCGTCCGAATGCGTCGAGACCAAGGATGGTCCGACCATCTGGGAAGACCACTTCTATCCGGAAGTCATCGACCCGGAAACCGGCGAAGTGCTGCCCGATGGGGAGCTCGGCGAGCTCGTGTTCACGTCGTTGACGAAGGAAGCGCTGCCGATCATCCGCTACCGCACGCGCGATCTCACGCGCCTGTTGCCGGGCACCGCCCGGACGATGCGCCGGATGGAGAAGATCACCGGCCGGTCGGACGACATGATGATCGTGCGCGGCGTCAACGTGTTCCCGACGCAAATCGAGGAACAGTTGCTCAAGCAGCGCGCGCTCGCGCCGCACTATCAGATCGTGCTGACGAAGGAAGGCCCGCTCGACGTGCTGACGCTCAACGTCGAGCCCTGCCCGGAAACCGCGCCCGATACCGCGGCGATACAGGCGGCCAAACAGGCGCTCGCGTACGACATCAAGTCGCTGATCGGCGTGACGGCGGTGATCAACGTGCTGCCGGTGAACGGCATCGAGCGCTCGGTCGGCAAGGCGCGCCGCGTCGTCGACAAACGCAAGGGCTAAAGTCGCGCGACGCACGCACGGCGCGCGGCGGCGAGCGCGTGCCGGCAAACGAAACAGCCCGGTCGGCCAACGCCGACCGGGCTGCTTTACTCCAAGCGTCGTTCGACGTGACACTCACCGGATCACGCGAACTGAAATCACGTGGGCACACCGGCGATCAGGCCGGCACGCGCCACGCGCAGGAGACGCACCGCGAATGCCGAGTCTCATGCGCGGGCCACCATCCGGGCAGCCCGCCCTGCCCCAAATCACGAATTCGGGAACAGCAGCCACATCCGGCCGACCTGCTTCATCCGGCCGGCCTGGTCGCCCGCGTCGTCGCCGAGCCCCCAGAAATAGTCTGCCCGCACGCCGCCCTTGATCGCCGAGCCCGTATCCTGCGCGAACACGAGCCGGTTCATCGGCGTATTCGTCAGCGGACGCGTGGTCTGCAGGAACACCGGCGTGCCGAGCGGAATCGACGACGGATCGACCGCGATCGAGCGCTCCGGCGTCAGCGGCACGCCGAGCGCGCCGATCGGACCGTCCGCGCCGCCGTGCGGCGCATCCTCCTTGGTCGGCATGTCGCGGAAGAACACGAAGCGCGGATTCGTGTCGAGCAGCGCGTCGACGCGCGTGGGGTTCGCCTTCGCCCAGGCCTTGATGCCCTGCATCGTCGCCTGTGCGGGCGTCAGCTCGCCGCGATCGAGCAGCCACTTGCCGATCGAACGGTACGGCTGGTTGTTGGTACCGGCAAAGCCGACCCGCATCACCGAACCGTCGTCGAGCAGCACGCGCCCCGAGCCCTGCACCTGCAGGAAGAACGCCTCGATCGGATCGTCGACCCATACGAGTTCGTTGCCGTTCAGGATGCCGGCGCGCTCGAGCTGCGCGCGTGCGGGCAGCGCGGCGCCCGCGCGATAGCCGGCCGGCCAGCGATAGAGCGCGTACTGATACGGGCCGCGGCGCACGCGCGAACCGTGCAGCAGCGGCTCGTAATAGCCGGTCACGAGCCCGTCGAGCGTACCGTCGGTATTCGCGAACTGGAACGGCGTGAAATACGTTTCGAAGAAGGCGCGTGCGCTGCTGACGTCGAGTTCGTCGAGCCGGTCGGCGGCCGCGCAAGCGCGCGTCCAGGCCGGCTGGCGTGCGAGCCGCGCGCAGTTCTGCCGCAACGCGGCCGTCGCGCCGATCAGCGAATCGTCCTGCCAGCCCGGCACCTGCTGCCACGCGACCGGCGTGAGCCGCTTCGCGGCGACCTGCCCCGGCACGATCGCCGCGCCGGTCGGCGGCTTCAGCGCGGAGGTCCGCGTCGGCGCGCCGCCGCACGCGGCGAGCAGCGCCGCCGCCGCGGCTGCGGCCATCCACCCGGCCAGCCGGGGCCCAAACCACATACAATGTCCGTTCTTGATGGAAACCGCCATGTCAGATTTTCTCGACCAATATCCGATGCTCATCTTCGCGCTCGAAGCCTTCGTAGCGCTTGCCCTGCTGATCTTCATCGTCGTCTGGACGTCGTCGGGCAGAAAGAAGCCGGCCCACGACAACGACCGCCAGCCGCGCTGACGCGCGCCGCACGCTCAATGCAGCGTGCGCGGCATGTGCAGGGCGAACTCGTCGACCGGCGCCTCGAAACGCTCGCCGTCCTCCGCCACGCAGAAGTACGCGCCGCGCATCGTCCCGACCGGCGTCGCGATCACGGCCCAGCTCGTGTATTCGAAATGCTCGCCCGGCTGCAGCAGCGGCTGGTGCCCGACGACGCCGAGCCCCTTCACTTCCTGCACGTGGCTCTCGCTGTCCGTGATGATCCAGTGACGGGCGATCAGCTGCGCCGCGACCTGTCCGGTGTTGCGGATCGTCAGCGTGTACGCGAATGCGTATTGACGGTGATCGGGGTCGGATTGTTCCGGCAAGTAGCTGGTTTTCACCGAAACGGTGAACTGATACTGACTCATGGTGTGTCCGCTGTAGGTAACCGCGCGCGCCGATTCTAGCGGCCGGGCCGCGGGCGCGCCGCATTGGTTCGGCATTCTATGCGCAATCGGGCGGCAACCGCACGGCCTGCCGCCGCGCACCGGGTCGCCGGACGGTAGAATGACGGTTTTGCGCCGCAACGTCCCCGCTCCCCTGCCATGACTCAATTCCGCATCGCTCCCAGCATCCTGTCGGCCGACTTTGCCCGGCTCGGCGAAGAAGTCCGCAACGTGGTCGCCGCCGGCGCCGACTGGATTCACTTCGACGTGATGGACAACCATTATGTGCCGAACCTCACGATCGGCCCGCTCGTCTGCGAGGCGATCCGCCCGCACGTGCAGGTGCCGATCGACGTGCACCTGATGGTGCGCCCGGTCGACCGGATCGTGCCCGATTTCGCGAAGGCCGGCGCGAACCTGATCAGTTTCCACCCGGAAGGCTCCGACCACATCGACCGCACGCTGTCGCTGATCCGCGACCACGGCTGCAAGGCCGGTCTCGTGTTCAATCCGGCCACGCCGCTGAACTACCTCGACCACGTGATGGACCGCCTCGACTTCGTGCTGCTGATGTCGGTGAACCCCGGCTTCGGCGGCCAGTCGTTCATTCCGGAAACGCTGAACAAGCTGCGCGAAGCGCGCGCGCGCCTCGACGCGTACACCGAGCGCACCGGCCGCGAGATTCTGCTCGAGGTCGACGGCGGCGTGAAGGCCGACAACATCGCGGAAATCGCGGCGGCCGGCGCCGACACGTTCGTCGCCGGTTCAGCGATCTTCGGCAAGCCCGACTACCGCAAGGTGATCGACGAGATGCGCGCGGCGCTCGCCACCGTCGAACGGAGCTGATGCCGTGGCCGATTCGTCGTTCGCCGGCCACGCGCCGGCCGGGGCCGCCACGGACGCGGCCCCGATCCGCTTTGCCGCGCCGCGCATCGATGCCGCGCTGATCGACCTCGACGGCACGATGGTCGACACGGCCGACGATTTCACGGCCGGCCTGAACGGGATGCTCGCGCAGCTCGGCGCGCCGGCCACGTCGCGCGACGAAGTCATCGGCTACGTCGGCAAGGGCTCCGAACACCTGATCCAGAGCGTGCTGAAGCCGCGCTTGCCGGCCGACGAAGCGCACGCGCGCTTCGACGACGCACTGGCGATCTACCAGACCGAATACGCGAAGATCAACGGTCGCCACACGCGTCTCTATCCGGACGTGGCAGCCGGCCTCGACGCATTGCGCGCGGCCGGCATCCGGCTCGCGTGCGTGACGAACAAGCCGCACCGCTTCGCGGTCGAGCTGCTCGAACAATACGGGCTGGCCGGCTGCTTCGGCATCGTGCTGGGCGGCGACAGCGTCGCGCGCAAGAAGCCCGATCCGCTGCCGATGCTGACGGCCTGCGACGCGCTCGGCGTCGCGCCGGGCGCCGCGGTCGCGATCGGCGACTCGGAAAACGACGCGCTGGCAGGCCGCGCGGCCGGGATGGCGACGCTGACGGTGCCGTACGGCTACAACCACGGCAAAGCTATACAAACGATAAATTCGGATGGTATAGTCGATTCGTTGCTGGTCGCGGCTCGCGCAATTTCCGCGCACAATGCCGGCCGGCCAACCGTCTGATTATTTCTTCCATCCGCATGTTTCTGAATAAAAAACGGAGTCTGAGCAGCATCGACCGGGGAGCCTGGCCCTGGCGTCGCTGGTCGCGCTAACCTCTTCGATGAGGTACGCTGAAGCACGTCTTCAGCGCCGTTTTTTATCTCGCTGCGCATCCGCGCGCCGACCGTCGCACCACCTCGAGTTCCACCGCGTCCGAACGCTCGCGTTCAGGGTCGGCCGCAGGCTCGCGACGTTCACGCCCGGAGTGCCGGCCGGCAACAGGCACTTCTCGATCGACCGCCCTTTCGCCGACGGCCACCCGCGCAGCGTCAAGTGATCCCTGGCGCACGCGCCGCTCGTCCCGAACAGGACCGGAACATGACCGAACTCGAATTCCAATCGCTCGCGAACGAAGGCTACAACCGCATCCCGCTGATCGCGGAAGCCCTTGCCGATCTCGAAACGCCGCTGTCCCTCTACCTGAAGCTGGCCCAGCCCGAACGCGCGGGCGCCAACTCGTTCCTGCTCGAATCGGTGGTCGGCGGCGAACGCTTCGGCCGCTACTCGTTCATCGGCCTGCCCGCCCGCACGCTCGTACGCACCCGCAACGGCGTGTCGGAGGTCGTGCGCGACGGCCAGATCGTCGAGACGCACGAAGGCGACCCGTTCCAGTTCATCGAATCGTTCCAGGCCCGCTTCAAGGTCGCGCAGCGTCCGGGCCTGCCGCGTTTCTGCGGCGGCCTCGCCGGCTACTTCGGCTACGACGCGGTGCGCTACATCGAGAAGAAGCTCGCGAACACCGCGCCGCGCGACGATCTCGGCCTGCCCGACATCCAGTTGCTGCTGACCGAGGAAGTCGCGGTGATCGACAACCTCGCCGGCAAGCTCTACCTGATCATCTACGCGGATCCGGGCCAGCCCGAAGCGTACGCGAAGGCGAAACAGCGCCTGCGCGAACTGAAGCAGCGCCTGCGCACGACCGTGCAGCCGCCCGTCACGTCGGCGAGCGTGCGCACCGAGACGTTCCGCGAATTCAAGAAGGAGGATTACCTGGCCGCCGTGCGCCAGGCGAAGGAATACATCGCGGCCGGCGAGCTGATGCAGATCCAGGTCGGCCAGCGGCTGACGAAGCCGTACCGCGACAATCCGCTGTCGCTGTACCGCGCGCTGCGCTCGCTGAACCCGTCGCCGTACATGTATTACTACAACTTCGGCGATTCCCACGTGGTCGGCGCGTCGCCGGAAATCCTGGTGCGCCAGGAAAAGCGCGGCGACGACCAGATCGTCACGATCCGGCCGCTCGCCGGCACGCGCCCGCGCGGCAACACGCCCGAGCGTGATGCGGAACTGGCGACCGAGCTGCTGAACGATCCGAAGGAGATCGCCGAGCACGTGATGCTGATCGACCTCGCGCGCAACGACGTGGGCCGCATCGCGGAAATCGGCTCGGTGCAGGTGACCGACAAGATGGTGATCGAGAAGTACTCGCACGTGCAGCACATCGTCAGCTCGGTCGAAGGCAAGCTGAAGCCCGGCATGACGAACTACGACGTGCTGCGCGCGACGTTCCCGGCCGGCACGCTGTCAGGCGCGCCGAAGGTGCGCGCGATGGAACTGATCGACGAGCTCGAGCCGGTCAAGCGCGGGCTGTACGGCGGTGCGGTCGGCTACCTGTCGTTCTCGGGCGAGATGGATCTCGCGATCGCGATCCGCACGGGCCTGATCCACAACGGCAACCTGTACGTGCAAGCGGCGGCCGGCGTCGTCGCCGATTCGGTGCCCGAATCCGAATGGCAAGAGACCGAGAACAAGGCGCGCGCGGTGCTGCGTGCGGCCGAACAGGTCCAGGACGGCCTCGATAGCGACTTCTGACCGGAGACTGACCATGCTGCTCATGATCGACAACTACGACTCGTTTACCTACAACCTGGTCCAGTACTTCGGCGAACTCGGCGAGGACGTGCGTACCTGCCGCAACGACGAAATCACGCTCGACGACATCGCGCGCCTGAACCCCGACACCATCTGCCTGTCGCCCGGCCCGAGCAATCCGCAGCACGCGGGCATCACGCTCGACGTGCTGCGCGAATTCGCGGGCAGGAAGCCGATCCTCGGCGTCTGCCTCGGCCACCAGGCGATCGGCGAAGCGTTCGGCGGCCGCGTCGTGCGCGCGAAGACCATCATGCACGGCAAGGTGAGCCGGATCGAAACCGACTGCCGCGGCGTATTCGCCGATCTGCCGAAGCATTTCGACGTCACGCGCTATCACTCGCTCGCGATCGAGCCCGAATCGCTGCCCGACTGCCTGGAGGTATCCGCGTGGACCGACGACGGCGAGATCATGGGCGTGCGCCACAAGACGCTGCCGGTCGAAGGCGTGCAGTTCCACCCGGAATCGATTCTCTCGGAGCACGGCCACGCGCTGCTCGAGAATTTCCTGAAGCAGCATCGCGCAGCGGCGCATGCCGCCGCACCGACTGCCTGACGGGAGACGCACGATGACGATTACCCCGCAGGAAGCGCTGCAGCGCACGATCGAGCACCGCGAGATCTTCCACGACGAAATGCTGCACCTGATGCGGCTGATCATGCGCGGCGACATGTCGCCCGTGATGGCGGCCGCGATCATCACCGGGCTGCGCGTGAAGAAGGAGACGATCGGCGAGATCGCCGCCGCCGCCACCGTGATGCGCGAATTCGCGAACCACGTCGAGGTGCAGGACAACTCGAATTTCGTCGACATCGTCGGCACCGGCGGCGACGGCTCGCACACGTTCAACATCTCGACCGCGTCGATGTTCGTCACGGCGGCCGCGGGCGCGAAGGTCGCGAAGCACGGCAACCGCGGCGTGTCGAGCAAATCCGGCAGCGCCGACGTGCTCGAAGCGCTCGGCGTGAACATCGACCTGCAATCGGACCAGGTCGCCGCGTCGATCGCCGAAACCGGCATGGGCTTCATGTTCGCGCCGAACCATCACCCGGCGATGAAGAACATCGCGGCCGTGCGCCGCGAGCTCGGCGTACGCACGATCTTCAACATCCTCGGCCCGCTGACCAATCCGGCCGGCGCGCCGAACCAGCTGATGGGCGTGTTCCACCCCGACCTCGTCGGCATCCAGGTGCGCGTGATGCAGCGCCTCGGCGCGCAGCACGTGCTCGTCGTGTACGGCAAGGACGGAATGGACGAGGTGTCGCTCGGCGCCGCGACGCTCGTCGGCGAATTGCGCGACGGCAAGGTGCACGAGTACGAGATCCATCCGGAGGACTTCGGCCTGCAGATGGTGTCGAACCGCACGCTGAAGGTGGAAAATGCCGACGAATCGCGCACGATGCTGCTCGGCGCGCTGGACAACCAGCCGGGCGTCGCGCGCGAGATCGTCACGCTGAACGCGGGCACCGCGCTCTATGCGGCCAATATCGCCGAGTCGATCGCGGACGGCATCCAGCTCGCCCGCGAAGCGATCGCGAGCGGCAAGGCCCGCGCGAAAGTCGACGAACTCGTGCGCTTCACGCAGCAGTTCAAGCGCTGACCCTCTTACGAATCCAGCAGGAACCCACATGAGCGACATTCTCGACCGAATCATCGCCGTCAAGCGCGAAGAAATCGCGGCGGCCCTGCGCAGCGCGCCGCTCGAGGCGCTGAAACTCGAAGCATCGGCACGCGACCTGCGCGACTTCGTCGGCGCGCTGCGCGCGAAGCACGCGGCCGGCAACGCCGCCGTGATCGCCGAAATCAAGAAGGCGAGCCCGTCGAAAGGCGTGCTGCGCGAGCATTTCGTGCCGGCCGACATCGCGCGCTCGTATGCGGCGCACGGCGCCGCGTGCCTGTCGGTGCTGACCGACGAGCAGTTCTTCCAGGGCGGCGTCCGCTACCTCGAGGAAGCGCGCGCGGCCTGCACGCTGCCGGTGCTGCGCAAGGACTTCATCGTCGACGCGTACCAGATCGTCGAAGCCCGCGCGATGGGCGCCGACGCGATCCTGCTGATCGCCGCCGCGCTCGACACGCCGCTGATGCAGGATCTCGAGGCCTATGCGCATTCGCTCGGCCTCGCGGTGCTCGTCGAAGTGCACGACCGCCACGAGATGGAACAGGCGCTGACGCTCAAGACGCCGCTGCTCGGCATCAACAACCGCAACCTGCGCACGTTCGAGACGTCGATCCAGACCACGCTCGACATGCTCGACATGATTCCGGCGGACCGCATCGTCGTGACGGAATCGGGCATCCTGTCGCGCACCGACGTCGACACGATGCGCGCGGCGAACGTGAACACGTTCCTCGTCGGCGAGGCGTTCATGCGCGCCGATCAGCCGGGCGAGGAACTCGCACGGATGTTCTTCTGATGGCGATCGAAAAGGAAATCAAGCTCGCGCTGCCGGCCGGCCAGGCCGATGCCGCGCGCCGCTTCTTCGAGACGCTGACCGGCGAACCCGGCCGCGTGATCACGCTCGCGAACGTCTATTACGACACGCCCGATCTCGCGCTGGCGCGCTCGAAGAGCGCGGTGCGCGTGCGCCGCACGCCGGACGGCTGGCTGCAGACGTTCAAGACGGTCGGCAGCGCGGAAGGCGGCCTGCACCGCCGCCACGAATGGGAACTGCCGGTCGCGGGCGACGCGCTCGAAATCGATGCGCTCGTCGCGGCCTGCGACGTGCCGGAAGCCGCCGCCGCGCTGAATGACGCGGCCGGCGCGCTGCATGCGCTGTTCCGCACGGATTTTTCGCGTACGCTGTGGCGCATCGCCATCGGCGGCGCGACGGTCGAGGCCGCGGTGGACCTCGGCGAGATCGTCGTCCAGGCGGAACACGAAACGCGCCGCGAACCGATCAGCGAAATCGAACTCGAACTGATCGACGGCCCGGAATCGGCGCTCGCGACGCTCGCCGCCGAATTGCAGCAGGCGCTGCCGGGCCTCGTTCCCGAAAACATCAGCAAAGCGCAGCGCGGCTACCGGCTGCGCGCGCAATAAACCCGCATCACGCATGGCAACCCGCAAGACTTCCCGCGCGCCGCAACAGGCGTCGCTGTTCGACGATCCCGTGCCGGAAACGGCACCGGACGATATTCCGTCCCCGGCTTCCGAGCCGCCTGCCGCTCGGCGCAAAGCAGCGAAGAAAACTGCAGCACCCGCACCCGCGCCCATGCCCGAGCCGGCCTCGGCCGCCGCGGCGCCGCGACCCGTCGCCGCCGACGTACCGCATCTCGCCGCGCAATTCGACGCGCTGCCGGCTGTCTGGCGCGACGTGCTGAAACCGTTCACCGACAGCGACGCGTACGCGCCGCTGTGCCGCTTCGTCGATGAGGAGCGTGCGGCCGGCAAGACGGTCTACCCGACCGACGTGTTCCGCGCGCTGCGCCTGACGAGCCCGGACGACGTGAAGGTCGTGATCCTCGGCCAGGATCCGTACCACGGCGACGATCGCGGCACGCCGCAGGCGCACGGCCTCGCGTTCTCGGTGCCGCCGGCCGTCCGCACGCCGCCGTCGCTGCGCAACATCTTCAAGGAAATCGCCGCGAACTTCGGTCACGACACGCCGCGGCACGGCTGCCTCGACACGTGGGCGCGCCAGGGCGTGCTGTTGCTCAACACCGTGCTGACGGTCGAGCGCGGCGCGGCCGCGAGCCATGCGAAGCGCGGCTGGGAGCAATGCACGGACACGCTGATCCGCGAGCTCGCCGGCCGTCATCGCGGGCTCGTGTTCATGCTGTGGGGCGCGCACGCGCAGGCCAAGCGCGCACTGTTCGACGCGAACGCGCATTGCGTGCTCGAGGCGCCGCATCCGTCGCCGCTGTCCGCGCATCGCGGCTTCCTCGGCTGCCGCCATTTCGCGCTCGCGAACGACTATCTGGTCGAAGCAGGCCGCGAGCCGATCGACTGGCGTCTGCCGGACGTGGCCGAAACGCTCGCGTAACGGCCCAGGCGGCGGGTTCGCCGGCCCGAATGCAACAACGCCGCGCCCCTTTCGGGGCGCGGCGTTTTTTATCGGGTGACGCAGCCGGTGCGTCGCACCCGCGTCGACCTCACGCGTTACGCGGCGGCGATCGCCTCGCGCGCGCTGGCGAGCGCGGCGCTTTGCGCATCCGGGCCGAGGTTCAGGCCTTCCGCGAAGATGAAGCTCACGTCGGTCAGGCCGATGAAGCCGAGGAACGTGCGCAGGTACGGCGTCTGGCTGTCGTTCGGCGTGCCGGCGTACTTGCCGCCGCGGGCCGTCACCACGTGAACCTTCTTGCCCTTGATCAGGCCTTCCGGACCGTTCTCGGTGTAGCGGAACGTGACGCCTGCGCGGGCGATCCAGTCGAAATACGTCTTCAGTTGCGACGAGATGCCGAAGTTGTACATCGGTGCGCCGATCACGATGATGTCGGCAGCCTGCAACTCGGCGATCAGCGCATCGCTCTTCGCGACGATCGCATTCTGTTCCGCGGTGCGCTTGTCGGCCGGCGTGAAGAATGCGCCGAGCACCGATTCGTCGAGGTGCGGCAGCGCGTCGGCCAGCAGATCGCGAACCACGACGTTCGCGCCGGGGTTCGATTGTTGCAGCTTTGCCGTCAGTTCGTTGGCCAGCAGCGTGGACTGCGCGCCTTGCGAACGCGCAGCGGAATTGATTTGCAGAATGGTCGTCATGTCAGGCTCCGGTGGGGTTGCGCTTCGGTAGCGCGAGTGACGCCATTGTGCGTGGCCGCATGACCGCGAAAAAGCGGGCCCAGGGCGACGGATTGTTGCAGCAGCAGAACAATCCTTGATCGCGCCCCGATACCCGCTATCGGACGATTACCCCCTTCAGCCACGCTTCGCGGGCCTTCGTGGCCGCAGCCGGCTTCGCGGCCGCCGTCAGCCGGTAGCGCGTGACGTCCGGGCCGTCGAGCTTCAGTTTCGCGGTGCGCAGCTCGTCGCGGCGAAACGCGTGAACCTCGACCTTGTCGCCCGGCCGGTAGCGCGCGAGCAGCGCATCGAGGTTCGTGCCCGTCACGCGCAGCCCGTCGACCGCGATCAGCGTGTCGCCGGCCGACAACCCCGCGCGATGCGCGGCGCCGCCTTCGTAGACCGCCGCGAGCGTGCAGTCCGCGCCGCCGCGCAAACGCGCGCCGATCGTCGGCTTCGCGGCCGCGCCGGTCGCGACGTCGGGCGCCAGCGTTACGCCGAACGGCGCAAGCAGTTCGGCAAGCGGCAGATCGCGCGTGCCGTGCACGGCGTCGGCGAACAGGCGGCCGAGCGCGACGCCCGTCGCTTCCTCGATCAGCGCCTCGACTTCGTTTTCCTCGACGCCCGCCTGCTTGCCGCGATAGAAGTCGCGGCCGTAGCGCTGCCACAGCAGGCGCATCACGTCGTCGAGCGACTTCCGGTTGCGCGTCCGCGCGCGGATCGCGAGATCGAATGCCAGCGCGACGAGCGAGCCCTTCGTGTAATAGCTGACGATCGCGTTGGTCGCGTTCTCGTCCTGGCGGTAGTACTTGATCCACGCGTCGAACGAGCTTTCCGCGACGCTCTGCTTGAGCCGGCCCGTGCCGCGCAACACGCCGCCGATGGTGCGGCCCAGCGCCGCGAAATATTCGTCCTGCGACATCAGCCCGCTGCGGACCAGCATCAGGTCGTCGTAATACGACGTGAAGCCCTCGAACAGCCACAACAGCGACGTGTAGTTCTCGCGCGTGAGGTCGTACGGCACGAACGCCGCCGGCTTGATGCGCTTCACGTTCCACGTGTGGAAATACTCGTGGCTGCAAAGCCCGAGATACGTGCGATAGCCTTCCGTCGTTTCGGGGCGCCCTTTCACCGGCAGGTCGGTCCGGTTGCAGATCAGCGCGGTCGACGCGCGATGCTCGAGGCCGCCGTAGCCGTCGCTGACTGCAAGCGTCATGAACACGTAGCGGTCCATCGGCGCCTTCTTCGATTTCGGCTCGAACAGCGCGATCTGCGCTTCGCACACGCGCTTCAGATCGGTACGCAGCCGCTCCAGGTCGAGCTGGGTCACGCGCCCTGCAATCACGATGTCATGCGGCACGCCGTGCGCGTCGAACGTCGCGAGCGCGAATTCGCCGATCGTCACCGGATGGTCGGACAGTTCGTCGTAGTTCGCCGCGCGATACGCGCCGAAACCGTAGCGCTTCGTGCCGCGCGCCTCGGGCAGCGCGGTGCCGACACGCCATGTGCGGAACGCCGCGCCGGCCGGTTTCGCGATGTCGACTTCGCAGGGCGCCTCCTCGCGGCCCGCGACGCTCAGGAACACGGCCGTCGCGTTGAAGAAGCCGCCCGATTCGTCGAGATACGCGGAGCGCACCGACAGGTCCCACGCATACACGTCGTAACGCAGCGTCAGCGTGCCGGTGACGGGCGCGGCCTGCCACGTATGCTTGTCGGTCTTCGCGATGCGCACCTTGCGGCCCGCGTCGTTGAACGCGCCGAGCGTCACGATGTTGCGCGCGAACTCGCGCACGAGATAGCTGCCCGGAATCCATACCGGCAGCGAGAAACGCTGGCCTTCGGGATCGGGATCGGCAACCGTCACCGTCACTTCGAACAGGTGCGCGGCAAGATCTTTCGGGACAATCGAATAGCGGATCGGCTGGGTCATCGTGGCAATCGGTCGGTCGAATACGGCGGCGAAAACGAAGAGAGGCGCCGGCAGATCGTGCGGGCGCCCCTCGCTGGCCGGGCCATGCGCCCGGCGTGCAGTCGGTTACTTGCTCGAGGCGAGCGCCTGGTTGAGCTGGTCGGCCGATACCGCGCCCGGCAGGCGGCGGCCGTCCGGCAGGAAGATCGTCGGCGTGCCCGTGACGTTCATCCCGCGGCCCAGCGCGAGGTTCTTGTCGAGCGCGCTGGTATCGCAGGTACCGGGGCCGGACGGCGCGCGGTGGTCGAGCATCCAGCTCGACCACGTCTTCGCGCGGTCGGTCGCGCACCAGATCGCCTTCGACTTCGCGGTCGAATCCGGCGACAGCACCGGGTACAGGAACGTGTAGACGGTCACGTTGTCGACCGACTGCAGCGTCGTCTCGAGCTTCTTGCAGTACGGGCAGTTCGGATCGGAGAACACCGCGATCTTGCGGGCGCCGTTGCCCTTGACGACCTTGATCGCATTCGCGAACGGCAGGCTCGCGAAATCGATCTTGTTGATTTCGGACAGGCGGGCGTCGGTCAGGTTCTTGTGCGTCTTGGCGTCGACGAGATCGCCGAGCAGCACGTAGTCACCCGCCGCGTCGCTATAGATGATCTGCGAGCCGAGGTTCACTTCGTAAAGCCCTGCAACCGGCGATTTCGACACGCTCTTGATCGGCGCGTCGTTGCCGAGACGGGCTTGCAGCGTGGCCTTCAGCTTGTCGGTGGTCTGGTCGGCCTGCGCGGTGCAGCCCAGCGTCGCCATCGCGACGGCCAGCGCCAGCGATGCGATGCGGATCGTTTTTTTCATCGAAATCTTCCTTCAGCTCAATCGGAGTGCTCGGCACAGTGTACGCCGTTATGGAACCGTCTCCGACCCGTGCAGCGGCAGAAGGTTCGATCAGCCGAGCGCGGCCGACACGAGCCAGCGCTTCACGAGCGGCTGTGCGCCGACGAACGCCATGCCCGCATTGCGCACCGCCTTCGCGAGCGAGCCGGGCACCGCGAACAGCCGCTGCAGGCCGTCGGTGGCGACCATCAGCGCGCGGATGTCCTCGCGGCGCGAACGCTCGTAGCGGCGCAGCAGCACCGTATCGCCGAGATTCCGGAAGCTTTCCTTGCCCGCGATCGCGTCGGCGAGCGCGGCGACGTCGCGCAGGCCGAGGTTCATCCCCTGCCCCGCGAGCGGGTGGATCAGGTGCGCGGCATCGCCGACCAGCGCGACGCGCGGCGCGATCAGCTTGTCGACCGTCTGCAGCGCCAGCGGGAAGCCGGCGGCCGGCGTCACGCATTCGAGCGTACCGAGCTGGCCGTGCGACACGCGCTCAACCTCGGCCGCGAGCTGCGCCGGATCGAGCGCCAGCAATTCATCCGCATGCGCGGTGTGCGCGGACCACACGAGCGACACGTGGCCGTCCGGCAGCGGCAGCAGCGCGACGATCTCGCCTTCGTGGAACCACTGCCAGGCCGTCTCGCGGTGCGGCCGCGACGCCTTGAAGTTCGCGACGACGCCCGTCTGCCGGTAGTCGCGCCGCTCCACCCTGGCCCCCATTTGGGAGCGCACCCACGAATGCGCGCCGTCGGCGCCGACGACGAGATCGGCCTCGAGCACCTGCCCCGACGACAGCGTGAGCACGGCCGCGTCGTCGCGCACGTCGAAACCCTGCGCGCGCGCATCGAACCACGTGAGGTTCGGCTGGAACCGCAGCGCGGCGTCGAGCGACGCCTCGACCAGCGACGACTCGGCGATCCATGCGAGCTGCGGCACGGACGCCTGGTAGGCGGAGAAATGCAGCTCGGCATGCGCGTCGCCATACACGCGCATGTCGTAGACCGGCGCGAGCCGGCCGTGGTCGAGCGCCTGCCAGACCCGCAGCCGCTCGAGCAACGCCTGCGAACTGGACGACAGCGCGTAGACGCGCGTGTCGAACGCGAGATCGGCGGGGCGCGGCGTGGCCGGCTGGGCGAGCAAGGCTGTCTTGTAGCCGGACTGGGTCAGCGCGAGCGCGGCCGTCTTGCCGACGAGCCCGCCGCCGACCACGGCGACGTCGAAGGTGTGGTGGGCAGTCATGGCGGGCATTATAGCCGCGGGGCCAAACCCTTACGCGGCCGGACTTTGCGGGAAATCAGCAGAATCGCAGGCGCGGTGCGCGGGCGCGGCGGCGCGCCGCATCGGCCGTTCGGCGCCAGCCCGGAATCCGGGGCGCCGGCACGGTACAATAGCGTCTTTGACCGTCGGCCTGCCGCGCGCCACGCGCCGGCCGCCCTTTTTTCCCGCGCCGCCGTGCCCTGTCCGGCCGCGCCGCCTCACCCGTCCGAAGGATTCCATGAGTCTCAAATGCGGCATCGTCGGCTTGCCCAACGTCGGCAAGTCCACCCTGTTCAATGCGCTGACCAAGGCCGGCATCGCCGCCGAGAACTACCCGTTCTGCACGATCGAGCCGAACGTCGGCATCGTCGAAGTGCCGGATACGCGCCTGAAGGCGCTCTCCGAAATCGTCAAGCCGGAGCGTGTCGTACCGGCCGTCGTCGAGTTCGTCGACATCGCGGGCCTCGTCGCGGGCGCGAGCAAGGGTGAAGGCCTCGGCAACCAGTTCCTCGCGAACATCCGCGAAACCGACGCGATCACGCACGTCGTGCGCTGCTTCGAGGACGAGAACGTCATTCACGTCGCCGGCAAGGTCAGCCCGATCGACGACATCGAAGTGATCAACACCGAACTCGCGCTCGCCGACCTCGGCACCATCGAGAAGGCGCTCACGCGCTATTCGAAGGCGGCGAAGTCGGGCAACGACAAGGAAGCGGCGAAGCTCGTCGCGGTGCTCGAGAAGGTGCGCGCGCAACTCGACCAGGGCAAGGCCGTGCGCGGCCTCGCGCTGTCGGACGACGAACAGGCGCTGATCAAGCCGTTCTGCCTGATCACCGCGAAGCCGGCGATGTATGTCGCGAACGTGAAGGACGACGGCTTCGAGAACAATCCGCACCTCGAGGCGGTGCGCAAGTACGCGGAAAGCGAAAATGCGCCGGTGGTCGCCGTGTGCGCGGCGATCGAGGCGGAAATCGCCGATCTCGACGACGCGGACAAGGAGGCATTCCTCGCCGACATGGGCATGGAAGAGCCGGGCCTCGACCGTGTGATCCGCGCGGGCTTCAAGCTGCTGGGCCTGCAGACCTACTTCACGGCGGGCGTGAAGGAAGTGCGCGCGTGGACGATCCACATCGGCGACACCGCTCCGCAGGCGGCCGGCGTGATCCACACCGACTTCGAGCGCGGCTTCATCCGTGCGCAGACGATCGCGTTCGACGACTTCGTCACGTACAAGGGCGAGCAAGGCGCGAAGGAAGCCGGCAAGATGCGCGCGGAAGGGAAGGAATATGTCGTGCACGACGGGGATGTGATGAACTTCCTGTTCAACGTTTGAGCGAATCTCCCAGGCGTACGGCAATTCACGGAGAACCCCTTGCGGCCATGGTGCCGCAAGGGGTTTTCCGCTTTATGCTCCCAGCATCATTCCGCTAGCAGGCCACGATGACGAAGCACTGCCTATGGCTGTTCATGGCGGTTTCGGCTGCCGCACTCGCCGACCCGACACCGGCCGACGAGATATCCGCGCGCAGCGGTTTGCCGGCCAGTGAAGTCACCGCGCTGTTGAACAACTGCGACTCGAGCCAAACCGGCATGAATTTCTGCGCCTGGCGCGATCAGATCGTTGCGGAACGCGAATTGCAGCACGTTATCGACGAAGAGGTCCGCGCGCACCCGGAGCGCAAAACGTCGCTCGAGGCGCGGATCTCAAAATGGAAGAAGGCGCGAGACGCCTCATGCGAAAGGTCCGCACGCAAGGAATGGGGTGGAGGATCCATGCTTCCTGCGGCGGTAGCGATCTGTGCGACGGCATCGACGAAGAAGATGACGAAGACACTGTCCTCGACGCGGGATCAGGCCCCATCCTGATGTAAAGATGCGAACACACGCGAACGTGGTCGCTACTGCGCACCGGCACAGCAGCCGCGCTTCGATACCGGCCGACGCAGAGCATAGCCCGTCGGCCGCTTCGATTACCGCGACGGGCGCGACGAATCGGATTTGATCCGGCGCGCTTCAGTAGCGTTGCCCGATCGTTGATCCCGCGACGACATCCTGCCAATTGCGGAATAAAAACGGCCCGACCGGCAAACACCGATCGGGCCATGTTTCACGGCGCGGGCTTTCCGCCCGCCATCACGTCACGCCATCAAGTCGCCGACACGCGCCGCCCTTCACTCGCCCGCGCATCGCGCCCACGCTTGTTCAACCACGACGCAAGCAGCACGAGAGACGCCAGCACGGCCGTCGCGCCCACTTCCATCCGGTGATCCTCGCTGACGAACATCACGGTCAGCGTGCCGCAGATGAACAGGATCACGGCCCACGTGAGCCACGGGAACAGCCACATCCGCAGCGTCAGATCGGCGCCGCCCGATTCGAGCGTCTTGCGCATCCGCAGTTGCGAGATCGCGATCACGAGATACACGAGCAGCGCGATCGCGCCCGACGTCGCGAGCAGAAAGCCGAATACCTGCTCCGGCATCAGGTAGTTCGCGATCACGGTCAGGAAACCGAACGCCGTCGACGCGAGCACGGCCGCACGCGGCGTGCCGGTCGAATCGGTGCGATGCAGGAACGCGGGCGCGTCCTTGCGCCTGGACAGCGAGAACAGCATCCGCGACGCCGTGTACAGCGCCGAATTCAGGCAGCTCGCGACCGACACGAGCACGATCACGTCGATGATCGCCTTCGCGTTCGGGACGCCGATCAGTTCCATCGCGCGCTGATACGAGCCGTGCTTCGGCAGCAGCGGGTCGTTCCACGGCACGATGGCCGCGACGACGAGGATCGAGCCGAGATAGAACAGCGTGATACGCCAGATGACCGAATTCGTCGCACGCACGATCTGGCGTTGCGGATTGTCCGATTCAGCGGCCGCGATCGTCACGATCTCGGTGCCGAGGAACGAGAACATCGTCGTCAGCATCGCCGCGAGCACCGCGCTCGCGCCGTGCGGCATGAAGCCGTCATGCACGAACAGGTTCGACACGCCCGACACGGCCGGCGCGGGAATGATGCCGACGATCGCCGCGCCGCCGATGCACAGGAACACGACGATCGCGACGACCTTGATCAGCGCGAACCAGAATTCGAATTCGCCGTAGTTCTTGACGGAAAAGAGATTGGTGACGGTGAGCAGCAGCGTGATGCTGAGCGCGAAGATCCACGTCGCGATGCCCGGGAACCACGCATTGAGGATGGTCGCGGCCGCGGTCGCCTCGATCGGGATCACCAGCACCCAGAACCACCAGTACAGCCAGCCGATCGTGAAGCCGGCCCAGTGGCCGATCGCGCGATCGGCATAGGTCGAGAACGACCCGCTGTCCGGATGCGCGACGGCCATCTCGCCGAGCATGCGCATCACCAGCACGACCAGCACGCCCGCGATCGCATACGCGAGTATCGATGCCGGCCCGGCTTCCGCGATCGCGTGGCCGGAGCCGACGAACAAGCCCGCGCCGATCACGCCGGCAATCGACATCATCGTTACGTGACGCTGCTTCAGGCCCGTGCCGAGGCCCGTGTTGCTTCCACTCATCTGTCTCTCTCCAAAAAACGGTTCCGGTACGACCGGTGTCGCGTGAAGGCGGCGCGGGGAGTTGTCGTTCTTGAGTCCAGCCGCGGCCGCGCGTGCGTCGCACGCGGGCATGGGCCGGATGGGGGCCGTTCCGGTCGGGTCGTCCGCGCAGTCTGCGAAGCTGCGGGTGCGATGCGGCGCACGAGGCGCCGGCGCATCGCGTACGCCCGTTCCGTCGGCTGTCGTCAGCCGCCTTCGAAGCGAAGGAGTGTAAGCACCAAACGGTTCTTCACTAAGAACCAATTGAGGAATTTCGATGGAACCACTCGTTGCATCGATACGAACCGATGCAACGGTTGATTGGTTCCGGCGGCGGCTCGAGCACGGGGCGCGCCATTCAGTTCGCGTCGCGGGCGGCTTCGTCCCGCCACTTTGCCGGCACGATCGCGAGCCATTCTCGCAGAAGCAGGTTTTTCACGGCGTCGGGGTGCGCGGCGGACAAGCGCACCAGCACGATCGGCCAGCCGACATAGTGATCGGTCACGTAGTACACGTCGGGCGCCGACTCGATCAGCCATGCACGCTCGTCGGGGCCCACGCCCTTCACGACGAGCGTGTCCCCGTCCTCGCGCAGCCGCGCGAGCAGCTTGCCCTTCACCTTGAGCGCGGGCGTGCCGTACGACGTGCCTTCCTCGACGCCGCGCCATGCCAGTGCGATCTGCCGGACTTCGTCGAATGTCACGATGCCTCCTCCACCGTACGCCGATGGTTGACGGTCCGGCTACCCTACCGGAAACCGCGCGACACGCCCAGCCGCGCGGCGCTATGCGCCGGTCGCACGCGCGGCGGCCGGCGCACGCCCGGTGGTTGCGACGATCGCGAACGCAATCGCATTCGCGGCGGCGCTCGCGAGGATCGGCACGAGATAGCCGCCGCCCGCGTCGTAGATGAAGCCGGCGGCGGCCGGCCCGATCAGCGTGCCGAACGCGACGCTCGTGTACAGGATGCCGATGATCGCGCTCACGTTGCGCCCGCCGAAATAGTCCATCACGACGGCCGGCAGCACGGCGACCCAGCCGCCGTAGAACACGCCGAACACGAGTGCGAACGCGGCCAGCGTCGCGACGGTGCCGGCGCCCGCCCATGCGACGAGCGCGACGGCCATGCCGGCGAACATCGCGAGCAGCGATGCGCGGCGGCCGAAGCGATCGGCGAGGCCGCCGAGGAAGAAGCGGCCGGCCGTGCTGCCCACGCCGATCGCGCCGAGCAGCAGCACGGCCGTCGACGGCGCGACGCCATGATCGAGCGCGTACGGGACGAGGTGAACGAACGGGACGAACACGCCGAACGAGCAGACGAGGCAGGCCGCGTACAGGCTCGCGAACGGCCGCGACGTGACGGCTTCGCGGACCGTCGCGCCGGCATGCGCGTTCGCGCCGGTCGACGCAGCAGCGGCATCCCGACTGCCGCCGCCGGGTGCATCGCCATCCGGCAGCAAACCGCGCCTGCGCGGATCGTTCTCGATCAGCAGCGACATGCCGGCTCCCAGCACGAGCACGAGCGCGGCCAGCGTGAAGTACGCGCCGCGCCAGCCGACCTGCGCGATCAGCGCGGACGCGAGCGGCGGCATCACCAGCGTGCCGACGCCGATCCCGGCGACCGCGAGCCCCGACGCGAACCCGCGCCGGCGCACGAACCAGCGCTGCACCGCACCGACGGCCGGCACGTACGCGCAGCCGACGCCGAACCCGACACCGAGCCCGTACGCGACATAGACCTGCAGCAGCGTATGCGCCGCGCCGGCGGCCGCGAGCCCCGCGCCGGTCAGCAGCATCCCGGCGACGGCGAGGCGCCGCGAGCCGAAACGATCGGCCAGCGGCCCGCTGACGATGCCGAAGCCGAAGTACAGGAAGCCGGCGAGCGAGAACACGAGCGAGATCTGGCCGCGCGACGCGGCGAAATCCCGCTGCAACGATTCGACGAACGCACTGAACGTATACGCGCTGCCGAATCCGACGAACGTGACGGTGAACGCGGCCGCCACCACGTACCAGCCGTAGAAAAGGCGCGACGCGCCCGGGCGGTTCATGACGATGCTCCTCTCAGGTTCGACCGGCCGCCGCGCGGCAGCCGGGTTGCCCCATGGATATAGTTGAACTATGTTGACCGCATCGGCTGTCGACAGGCAGCCGCAAAACAGCGATCCGATGCATCAACGGTACTCGCGCGCACGCGCCGCCTCAAACGATATTTCGTCGACCTTTCGCTTTAGAAAAACTGAATGAATCGTTCCCGCCTGCCGCCGCTCAACGCACTGCGCGCCTTCGAAGCCGCGGCCCGCCACCTGTCGGTGAAGTCGGCGGCGGAGGAGCTGTCGGTCACGCCGGGCGCGGTGAGCCAGATGATCCGCGTGCTCGAGACGCATCTCGGCGTGCAACTGTTCGAGCGCGTGAACCGCGGCATCCTGCTGACGGCCGCCGGCCGCGACTACCTGCCGCCCGTGCGCAACGCGTTCCGGCAGATCGCCGATGCGTCGCAGCGCGTGTCGGGCGCCGCCGACAGCGGCGTGCTGACGGTGAGCGTCACACCGTTCTTCGCGTCCGCGTGGCTCGTCCCGCGCCTCGCGCAGTTCCGGCAGGCTTGCCCGGACGTCGACCTGCAGGTCGTCACGAGCCACGCGCTCGCGGATTTCGCGCGCGACGGCGTCGACGTCGCGATCCGTCACGGCCTCGGGCGTTACATCGGGCTGTGCAGCGAACGGCTGCTGACGGTGGAAATCGTCGCGCTCGCGTCGCCCGAACTCGTCGCGCGGCTCGGCATGCCGGCGACGCCAGCCGCGCTCGTCGGCTGGCCGCAGTTGCACGACGCCGAACGCAAGGGTTGGCACATCTGGTTCGGCGCGCAGCGGATCGACGATTTCGGCCCGCCGCGCGGCCCCGCGTTCGACAATTCGGGCTTGCTGCTGCAGGCGATCGTAGCCGGCCAAGGCGCCGGGCTGCTGCCGGCCGCGATGGTGCGCGGCGAGCTGGCGAGCGGCCGGCTCGTGCAGCTTGCCGATGCCGCATGGCTCGACGATTTCGCGTACTACCTCGTCTATCCGCCGCATCATGCGGAACGGCCGAAGGTTGCCGCGTTCCGCCGCTGGATTCTCGACGCCGCGCAGGCCGATGGCGCGGCGTCGATGTCCGGCGCGGCGTAGCGTCGCGCGGCGCCACGGCGCCGATCCGCTAACATGCGGCGCGGGCGATCGGCCCGACATCGCCCGACATCGATAACAACGAACCGAACGAGAGAGACCATGCGTGCCCTGCTCCGCCGCGCGACACACGTCGCGACCCTGTCCGCCGCGCTGTTCGCCGCGGGCGCCGCGTTACCCACGCCGGCGCATGCCTATCGCGCGTCGCCCGGCTACGGCAACGAAGCCGATCTCGACCGTCACGACACGTATCGCAACCGCGACGGCGAAACCGTGCATGCGCCCGCGCATTCGAAATCGGGCCGCGTGCCGGACGGCGCGAGCGCGCGCTGCCGCGACGGCACGTACAGCTTCAGCCGCCACCGGCGCGGCACGTGCTCGGGGCACGGCGGCGTCGCCGCGTGGCTGTGAGCGCGGGTCGGCCGAATGGCCTGCGCCGTGCCAGCGGCAGCCGGCGGCGAAGTACAATACGCGCTCGCACCGCCGCGCCCCGCGCGGCACGCTCCGTACCGAATCACCCGACGCCGCCACGCCCGCGCGCGCTGCGCGGCCGTCTCAACCACTTCTGACTTTCACACCGAAATGGCCCAATACGTTTTCACGATGAACCGGGTCGGCAAGATCGTGCCGCCCAAGCGCCAGATCCTGAAGGACATCTCGCTGTCGTTCTTTCCCGGCGCGAAGATCGGCGTGCTCGGCCTGAACGGCTCGGGCAAGTCGACGCTGATCCGCATCATGGCGGGCGTCGACAAGGACATCGAGGGCGAAGCCACGCCGATGCCGAACCTGAACATCGGCTACCTGCCGCAGGAACCGCAGCTCGATCCGACGAAGACCGTGCGCGAAGCCGTCGAGGAAGGCCTCGGCGACCTGTTCCAGGCCAACAAGAAGCTGGAAGAAATCTACGCGGCCTACGCCGAACCGGACGCCGACTTCGACGCGCTCGCGGCCGAGCAGGCGAAGTACGAGGCGATCCTCGCGTCGAGCGACGGCGGCAGCCCCGAGCAGCAGCTCGAAGTGGCGGCCGACGCGCTGCGCCTGCCGCCGTGGGACGCGAAGATCGAGCACCTGTCCGGCGGTGAAAAGCGCCGCGTCGCGCTGTGCAAGCTGCTGCTCGAAAAGCCCGACATGCTGCTGCTCGACGAACCGACCAACCACCTCGACGCCGAATCGGTCGACTGGCTCGAGCAGTTCCTGGTGCGCTTCCCGGGCACCGTCGTCGCGGTCACGCACGATCGCTACTTCCTCGACAACGCGGCCGAATGGATTCTCGAACTCGACCGCGGCCACGGCATTCCGTGGAAGGGCAACTACAGCAGCTGGCTCGACCAGAAGGAAGAGCGCCTGAAGCAGGAAGAAGCGTCGGAGTCGGCACGCCAGAAGGCGATCAAGAAGGAACTGGAGTGGGTGCGCCAGAACCCGAAGGGCCGTCAGGCGAAGTCGAAGGCGCGTATCGCCCGCTTCGAGGAACTGAGCAGCCAGGAATACCAGAAGCGCAACGAAACGCAGGAAATCTTCATTCCGGCCGGCGAACGCCTCGGCAATGAAGTGATCGAGTTCAAGAACGTCAGCAAGTCGTTCGGCGACCGCCTGCTGATCGACAACCTGAGCTTCAAGATTCCGGCCGGCGCGATCGTCGGCATCATCGGGCCGAACGGCGCCGGCAAGTCGACGCTGTTCAAGATGCTGACCGGCAAGGAACAGCCGGATTCGGGCGAAGTCGTGATGGGCCCGACGGTGAAGCTCGCGTACGTCGACCAGAGCCGCGACGCGCTCGACGGGTCGAAGACGGTGTTCGAGGAAATCTCGGGCGGCGCCGACGTGCTGACGGTCGGCAAGTACGAAACGCCGTCGCGTGCGTACATCGGCCGCTTCAACTTCAAGGGCGGCGACCAGCAGAAGATCGTCGGCAACCTGTCCGGCGGCGAGCGCGGCCGCCTGCATCTCGCGAAGACGCTGATCTCGGGCGGCAACGTGCTGCTGCTGGACGAACCGTCGAACGACCTCGACGTCGAAACGCTGCGCGCGCTGGAAGACGCGCTGCTCGAATTCGCGGGTTCGGTGATGGTGATCTCGCACGATCGCTGGTTCCTCGACCGGATCGCGACGCACATCCTCGCGTTCGAAGGCGATTCGCAGGTCACGTTCTTCGACGGCAACTACCAGGAGTACGAAGCCGACAAGCGTGCGCGCCTCGGCGAGGAGGCCGCGAAGCCGAAGCGTCTGCGCTACAAGCCGATCAGCCGCTGAGCGGCGCAGCCCAGGCAACCGGCGCCGCGCTCGCGCGGGGCCGACGCCGAAGCGGGCCGCATCCGGCACGGCACAACGAAGAAGCGGGCTCATGGCCCGCTTTCTTTATCCGCCCGGCGCTCGCCCCGCCGCTTACGCGAGCGCGCCCAGTTCGCGCAGCCGCGCCTCGGTCGCCGCCGCGCTCGTGTGATGAATGCCATGCCAGCCGAGCGCCGTCGCGGCCGCCGCGTTGTGCGCGTTGTCGTCGATGAACACGAGCTCGTGCGGCGCGATGCCGGGCAGGTGCGGCTCGATCCGTGCCTGCATCTCGCGGTAGATCGCCGGATCGGGTTTCACGAGCTTCACGCGCCCCGACACGACGATGTCCTTGAACCGGCGCAGCACCGGGAAGTTGTCCCAGGCATACGGAAACGTCTGCGCGGACCAGTTGGTCAGCCCGAACAGCGGCATCCGCTGCGCGTCCAGCCGGTCGACGAGCGCCGCACCCTCCTCCAGCACGCCGCCGATCATCTCGTGCCAGCGCGCGTAGAACGCGCGGATCAGCGCCTCGTGCTCCGGAAACTTCGCGACGAGTTCGGCCGTGCCTTCCTCGATCGTCTGCCCGCCGTCCTGGCGGACCACCCAGTCCATCGCACACACGTGCGTGAGGAACCAGCGGCGCTCGGCATCGTCGGGAATCAGCTCACGGTAAAGGTACTCGGGGCTCCAGTCGATCAGCACGCCGCCGAAATCGAACACCACTGCCTTGATCGTCATGCGAACTCCGTGGCGAGCACGTCCGCGAGCGGCCGCGGCGTCACCGCGTTGCCGGACAGCGAATTGTTGTTCCAGATGAAGTGGTGGTGCGCGACGATCTGCGCCGCCGACAGATGGGCGCGCTCGTTCGTCGTGTGCAGGTCGGACACGACGGTCGTCCGGTAGCCGAGCAGCGCGGCACGGCGCGCGGCGGAATCGACGCAGAACTCGGTCGCATAGCCGCAGATCAGCACCGAACGGATGCCGTGGCGATCGAGCTGCGCCGCGAGCGGCGTGTCGTGAAACGCATCGCTTGCCTGCTTGCGCACGCGCCAGTCGGCTCGACCGACGACCAGCCCCGCATGCAGTTCCCAGCCCGGCGTGCCGGGCACGATGTCGTCGTCCGCGTCGCCGTCGTGCTGCACGAAGCACACCGGCGCGTTCGCCGCGCGCGCCGCCGCCGTCAACCGGTTGATGCCCGACACCACGTCGTCGAGCCGGTACGCGGGCCGCGCCCGCTCCACCAGCCCGCGCTGCATGTCGATTACGATCACCGCGGTGTCCGCCATTGCCTTCCCTCGCTGTTATCGTCCGGCCGTCGCTCGATCGTTGCCGAATCGCGATCCGGCCGTTGCCGCACGTTGCGTCAGATCGGCTGCGTGCGCGCGTCGAGCCACGCCTTCGCGTCGCCGCTCAGGTGCCGGCCGACGCGCTCGCGCACCGTCGCGTGATACGTGTTCAGCCACGCGCGCTCTTCGTCGTGCAGCATCTCGATCAGCACGCAGCGCGTGTCGATCGGGCACAGTGTCAGCGTCTCGAACGCGAGGAAATCGCCGAATTCCGTCTGCCCGGCCGCCCGGTTCACGACCAGGTTCTCGATCCGGATGCCCCACTGGCCCGGACGGTACACGCCCGGCTCGATCGACGTGATCATCCCCTCTTCCATCGCCGTGTACGGCTCGGCGGGCGCGTAGTGCGAGATGACCTGCGGGCCCTCGTGCACGTTCAGGAAGTAACCGACGCCATGCCCGGTGCCGTGACCGTAGTCGAGGCCGGCCGCCCACATCGGCGCGCGCGCGATCGCGTCGAGCATCGGCGAGCGGATGCCGCGCGGGAAGCGGGCGCGCGACAGCGCCATCATCGACTTCAGCACGATCGTGAAATCGCGCCGCTGCAGGTCGCTGACGGTACCGACCGGCACGACGCGCGTGATGTCGGTCGTGCCCGTCACGTACTGGCCGCCCGAATCGATCAGCAGCAGGCCGTCGCCGGCGATCGTCGCGTGCGACTCGCGCGTCGCGTGGTAGTGCGGCATCGCGCCGTTCGCGTTGAAGCCGGCGATCGTCGCGAAGCTCGCCGATACATAGCCGGGGCGGCGGGCGCGCGCGGCCGTGAGCTTCTCCTCGATCGTCAGCTCGGTGATCGTCTCGCGATTGACGGCCTGTTCGAACCACGCGAAGAATTCGGCAAGCGCGGCGCCGTCGTGCTCCATCGTCACGCGTACGTGCTCGATCTCGGCGGACGTCTTGCGCGACTTCGCGAACGTCGACGGATTCACGGCCTCGACGAGCTTCACACCGGCCGGCACGGCCTGGAGCGTGCCGAACGTCACGCGGCGCGGATCGATCAGCAGCGTCGCGCCGTCGGGCAGCGCCGCGAGCGCCGTGCGCGCGGCGTCGTAGGCGCGGACGTCGACGCCATCCTGCGCGAGCGACGCGGCCAGCGCCGGCGACACCTTGCCGTCGGCGACGAACAGCGTCGCGCGATCGGCGCCGATCATTGCGTGCGCAACGAACACCGGATTGAAGTTGACGTCGGCGCCGCGCAGGTTGAACAGCCACGCGAGATCGTCGAGCGTCGACACGAAGTGCCATTGCGCGCCCTGCGCGTGCATCGCGCGGCGCACTTCGGCGAGCTTGCTCGCGCGCGTCGTGTCCGCCTGCGGCGCCACGTGCTCGAAAACCGCATCGCCGGGCAGCCCGGGCCGCTCCGGCCAGATCGCGTCGAGCAGGTCGACGTCGGTACGCAGCGCGATGCCGCGCGCGCTCAGCGCGGCCGTCAGCGCGCGCGCGGCCGCGACGCCGAGCACGGCGCCGTCGACGCCGACCGTCGCGCCCGCCGCCACGTTCTGCGCGAGCCAGTCGACGTGCGGCGCGCTCTGCTGCCCGCCCGTCATCTTCATCAGCTGCACGCCGGTGCCCGCCAGCTCGACGTCGGCCTGCACCCAGTAGCGGCTGTCGACCCACAACCCCGCGAAATCCGCGGTCACGACCAGCGTGCCGACCGAACCCGTGAAGCCGGACAGCCAGCGGCGCGCCTGCCAGCGTTCGGGCAGGTATTCGGACAGATGGGGATCGGCGGACGGCACGAGATAGGCGGCCAGATTCTCGCGGGCCATGGCGTCGCGCAGCAGCGCGAGGCGGGCCGGCACCGGCGAGACTTCGGGAAGACGGGCATTCATGATTTCACCTGAGAGCATTCAGCGACGGGCCGACAACGCGACCGTCACGGCTACGGCGACGAACGCGACGCCGGTGCAGACCGGCCATTCAAGCGTCTCGCCATCGTAAAACAGTCCCGAGAGATTGCCGACCATGCGGGCGGCGGCCGCGCCCACGATGCCGACGAGCACCGCGATCCACCACGCCGGCCGGCCCGTGCGCCGCATCGGGTGCAGCCAGCGGCCGAACAGCCCGACGGCCGCTCCCAGGACAAGGATTCCAAACCAGTTCATTCGACGCCTTCTATAAATTCAGATTCGTCCCATAGGCGTGAACGTTGCCAGCGGCTAGCATCGATTCATTCATCGAACCCGAGACCAACCGGGCGCCGCGAACGTTCGAGTGTAGGGGCCGACTCGACGTTATGGCAAGCGCGCGCCTGCTGCCGTATTGAAGAAATTCTCATGCGAATCGCTCTGATCGATCCCGAGTCGCGCCATGCCGCACTCCTGAACCGCCTGCTCTTCGCGGGCGGTCACGTGTGTCACGCATTTGCGTCCAGCGCCGCATTCTTCGCGTGGCTCGCCGCCGACAACACCTGCGACATGCTGGTCACGGGGCACTGGGCCGGCGACCAGCCGGCGCAGGAAGTCATTCCGCGCGCGCAAGCGGTCCTGCCCGGGTTGCCGGCCATCGCCGTGATGCCGTCGGCGCGAGAGAGCGAAATCGTCTCGTGCCTGCACGCGGGCGCCGACGATTGTCTCGTGCGCCCCGTGAGCGGGCCCGAGCTGCTCGCGCGCGTCAACGCGCTGATCCGGCGCGCCGGCGTACGCCGCGCACCCGCCCGCTCGCGCGAAATGTATGGCGAATACGCATTCGACGCCACGCATTGCCTCGTGCGTTTCGACGACGCAATCGTTTCACTGACGCCGAAGGAGTTCCGCTTCGCGCAGTTATTGCTCACGAACGTATCGCGGCCCGTGTCGCGCGCCCATATCCTCGAAACGGTGTGGGGGCGCCGCCGCGACATGAAGTCGCGCACGCTCGACACGCACGCGTCCCGGCTACGCAGCAAATTGCAACTGCTTCCGGAGCGCGGCTACCGGCTGTTGCCGCTCTACGGCTTCGGCTATCAGCTCGACCGCGTGCCGATCGAACCCCCAAATTCGCGGCCCCGCCACGCCGATGGCCGGTACGCAGCGAGTGAGGAAATCACCGAAACGCTATAATATGGGGCTAAACGATAGCCCTCGATATGCAACTCCTCACGATCGGAATCAACCACCACACTGCGCCTGTCGCCCTGCGCGAACGCGTGGCGTTTCCGCTCGAGCAGATCAAGCCGGCTCTCGCCACGTTCAAGAACGTGTTTCTCGGCCCGCAGGCGCCCAATACGCCCGAAGCGGCGATCCTCTCCACCTGCAACCGCACCGAACTGTATTGCGCGACCGACGATCGCGCGGCCCGCGAAGGCGCGGTCCGCTGGCTGTCGGAGTATCACCGGATCCCGGTCGACGAGCTGGCACCGCACGTCTATGCGCTGCCGCAGTCGGAAGCGGTCCGGCACGCGTTCCGCGTCGCGTCCGGCCTCGACTCGATGGTGCTGGGCGAAACCCAGATTCTGGGCCAGATGAAGGACGCCGTTCGCACCGCGACGGAGGCCGGCGCGCTCGGCACCTATCTGAACCAGCTGTTCCAGCGCACGTTCGCGGTGGCCAAGGAAGTGCGCGGCACGACCGAAATCGGCACGCAGTCGGTGTCGATGGCCGCGGCCGCGGTTCGCCTCGCGCAACGGATCTTCGAAAAGGTGTCGGATCAGCGCGTGCTGTTCATCGGCGCCGGCGAGATGATCGAGCTGTGCGCGACGCACTTCGCCGCGCAGGGCCCGCGCGAACTCGTCGTCGCGAACCGCACGGCCGAACGCGGCCAGCGGCTCGCCGAACGCTTCAACGGCCGCGCGATGCCGCTGGCGGATCTGCCTACCCGCATGCACGAATTCGACATCATCGTGTCGTGCACCGCATCGACGCTGCCGATCATCGGCCTCGGCGCGGTCGAGCGCGCGGTGAAGGCGCGCCGCCACCGGCCGATCTTCATGGTCGACCTCGCGGTGCCGCGCGACATCGAGCCCGAAGTCGGCAAGCTGAAGGACGTGTTCCTCTACACCGTCGACGATCTCGGCGCGATCGTGCGCGAAGGCAACGCGTCGCGCCAGGCCGCGGTCGCTCAAGCCGAGGCGATCATCGAGACGCGCGTGCAGAATTTCATGCAATGGCTCGACACGCGCAGCGTCGTGCCGGTGATCCGTCACATGCATACGCAGGCCGACGCGCTGCGCCGGGCCGAAGTCGAGAAGGCACAGAAGCTGCTCGCGCGCGGGGACGATCCGGCCGCCGTGCTCGAAGCGCTGTCGCAGGCGCTGACCAACAAGCTGATCCACGGCCCGACGAGCGCGCTCAACCGCGTCAACGGCGCCGATCGCGATTCGCTGATCGACCTGATGCGCGGCTTCTACCAGCACGCGCCGCGCTCGAACGACCAGTCCGGCCACTAGCGCCGCCCGGTCGCCCTGCCGCCGCCGGCCGTTGTCCCGCCGCCGGCCTATCCTTTCCGAAGACCCCTTGCCCGGGAGCGCCGCTCCACACCATGAAGACGAGCATGCAACGCAAGCTCGACCAGCTTTCCACCCGGCTGGCCGAACTCAACGACCTGCTGAGCCGCGAGAACGTCACGGCGGACCTCGACCAGTACCGCAAGCTGACGCGCGAACATGCGGAACTCGGCCCGGTCGTCGAGCAATACGCGTTATGGCGCCAGTCGCGCAGCGACGAGACGGCCGCGCAGGAACTGCTCGCCGATCCGTCGATGCGCGATTTCGCGGAAGACGAAATCCGCAGCGCGCGCGAGGGCATGGCGCGCCTCGAGACCGAGCTGCAGAAGATGCTGCTGCCGAAGGATCCGAACGACGACCGCAACATCTTCCTCGAAATCCGCGCGGGCACGGGCGGCGACGAATCGGCGCTGTTCGCGGGCGACCTGCTGCGCATGTACCTGCGCTTCGCGGAGCGCCAGCGCTGGCAGGTCGAGATGATGTCGGAAAGCCCGTCGGATCTCGGCGGCTACAAGGAAGTGATCGTACGCATTGCCGGCCAGGGCGCGTATTCGCGCCTGAAGTTCGAATCGGGCGGCCATCGCGTGCAGCGCGTGCCGGCCACCGAGACGCAGGGGCGCATCCATACGTCCGCGTGCACGGTCGCCGTGATGCCGGAAGCCGACGAGATCGGCGAGGTCGAGATCAATCCGGCCGACCTGCGCATCGACACGTTCCGCGCGTCCGGCGCGGGCGGCCAGCACATCAACAAGACCGATTCGGCGGTGCGCGTCACGCACATCCCGACCGGGATCGTCGTCGAGTGCCAGGACGACCGCTCGCAGCACAAGAACAAGGATCGCGCGCTGAAGGTGCTCGCCGCGCGCATCAAGGACAAGCAGTATCACGAGCAGCACGCGAAGGAAGCCGCGACGCGCAAGAGCCTGATCGGCTCCGGCGACCGCTCGGAGCGAATCCGCACGTACAACTTCCCGCAGGGCCGGATGACCGACCACCGGATCAACCTGACGCTGTACCGGCTCGAGGCGATCATGGACGGCGATCTCGACGAACTGATCGGCGCGCTCGTCACCGAGCATCAGGCCGAGCTGCTCGCGTCGCTCGGCGACGCCGACTGAGGCCGCGATGTCCGACGCCACCGCCGACGCCCTGCTGCGCGCCTCGCCGCTCGACCCGGTCGATGCACGCGTGCTGCTCGCGCACGCCCTCGGCTGGACCCGCACGCAACTGATCACGCGCGGCGACGCGCCGCTCGACGCGGCCGCGGTCGAACGCTACCGCGCGCTCGAAGCGCGCCGCGTCGCCGGCGAGCCCGTCGCGCAACTGGTCGGGATGCGCGAGTTCTTCGGCCGCCCGTTCGACGTGACGCCCGACGTGCTGATCCCGCGCCCCGAGACCGAGCTGCTCGTCGAAGCGGCGCTCGATGCGATCGACGGGCTGCCGCATGCGGCCGTGCTCGATCTCGGTACCGGCAGCGGCGCGATCGCCGTGTCGATCGCGGCCGAGCGCCCCGACGCGCGCGTGTGGGCGCTCGACCGTTCGCCGGCCGCGCTCGCGGTCGCGCAACGCAACGCCGACAAGCTGCTCGACGCGCACCGCCCCGGCGGCCCGCTGCGCTGGCTGCAGAGCGACTGGTACGCGGCGCTCGATCCGGCGCTCGCGTTCGATACGATCGTCAGCAACCCGCCGTACATCGCGCAGCACGATCCGCACCTCGCGCAGGGCGACCTGCGTTTCGAGCCGCGCGGCGCGCTCACCGACGATGCCGACGGCCTCAGCGCGATCCGCACGATCGTCGCGGGCGCCGGCGCCTGTCTGAAACCGGGCGGCACGCTGTGGATCGAGCACGGCTACGACCAGGCCGAAGCCGTCCGCGCGATCCTGGCGTCGCACGGCTTCGTCGCGGTGGAATCGCGCGCCGATCTCGCCGCCATCGAACGCACGACCGGCGGCCGCCGGCCGGGCTGATGGCCGGCCCGCCCGGTTGAAATCCGCTATCATTTCGATCTAACGCCCCGCAAACGCAAGGTCAGTCATGGACACCCAACAACGTATCAAGCAAATCGTCGACGAAAACCAGGTCGTGCTCTTCATGAAGGGCAACGCGCAATTCCCGATGTGCGGCTTCTCGGGCCGCGCCGTGCAGGTGCTGAAGGCCTGCGGCGTCGACCAGTTCAAGACGGTCAACGTGCTCGAGGACGACGAAATCCGCCAGGGCATCAAGACGTTCTCGAACTGGCCGACCATCCCGCAGCTCTACGTGAAGGGCGAATTCATCGGCGGCTCGGACATCATGATGGAGATGTACCAGTCGGGCGAACTGCAGCAACTGTTCGCCGCCGCCTGACGCGCGGCACCCGCCCCCTTTTCGATGGCATCTCCCAGCGCGCCGCCACGCCGGCTGATCGTCGCGATCACCGGCGCCACCGGCGCGATCTACGGTGTGCGGCTGCTCGACCTGCTGCGCGCCGCCGGCGGCGTCGAAACGCACCTGCTGATTTCGAACGCCGGCTGGCTCAACATCCAGCATGAACTGAAGCTGCCGAAGGCCGACGTCGAAGGCCGCGCGGACGTCGTGCATTCGGTGCGCGACGTCGGCGCGACGATCGCGTCGGGCTCGTTCGCGACCGACGGCATGGTGATCGCGCCCTGTTCGATGAAGACGCTCGCGAGCGTCGCGCACGGGCTGTCCGACAACCTGATCACGCGCGCGGCCGACGTCACGCTGAAGGAGCGCCGCCGTCTCGTGCTGATGGTGCGCGAAACGCCGTTCAATCTCGCCCATCTGCGCAACATGACCGCCGTCACCGAAATGGGCGGCATCGTGTTTCCCCCGCTGCCCGCGTTCTACGCGATGCCGAAGACGATCGAGGAACTCGTCGACCAGACCGTCACGCGTGTCCTCGACCTGTTCGCGCTCAGCGCTCCGCAAACGACGCCGTGGGCCGGTATCCGGCACGCGCAGTAAGTTACACCTCTTCAGCGCGCATTTCCGCCGATCTGCACCGCAACGCCTTCTATTTCACGCGATCCGATGCGAACCGGCGCCCGAAAGCCGGACCTCTACGAAATTATCAACGCTCAGGCGTCAATCAAATTCAGGAACACCAATTTATCAATGCACGGTACGCGCCTATAGTCAGCGGCAAACCCTTTTGCAGGTCACCATCATGAACCGCTTGCCTTCGCTGTACCTGTCTCACGGCGCCCCGACGCTGCCGATCGACCCGACGCTGCCGTCCGGCGCGTTCACGCACCTCGGCGCCGAATTGCCGCGCCCGCGTGCGGTGCTGATGCTGTCCGCGCACTGGGGCACGCAACGGCCGGTCGCGAGCGTCGCCGCGCATCCCGACACGATTCACGACTTCTACGGGTTCCCGCAGGCGCTGTACGACATCCGCTATCCGGCGCCGGGCGCCCCCGACGTCGCCGAGCGCGCGGCCGCCCTGCTGAACGCGGCCGGCATCGCGACCGCGACGACCGAGCACGGCCTCGATCACGGCGCGTGGGTGCCGATGCTGTTGATGTTTCCGGAAGCCGACGTGCCGGTCGCGCAGTTGTCGATCCAGCCGCGCGCGAACGCCGCGCATCACTTCGCGCTCGGCCGCGCGCTGAGGCCGCTGCGCGACGAAGGCGTGATGGTGATCGGCTCGGGCCAGATCACGCACAACCTGCGCGCCGCCGACTTCGGCGCGGCGCCCGAGGACGCGGACCCGCGCGTCGCGGAATTCACCGACTGGTTCGAGGCGAAACTCGCGTCGCGCGACGTCGACGCGCTGCTCGACTACCGCCGGCAGGCACCGCACGCGGCGCTGATGCATCCGACCGACGAGCACCTGCTGCCGGTCTTCACGGCACTCGGTGCGGCGGACGACGACTACCGGCTCGGCATCCAGTCGCTCGGCACCTACCAGCGCGTGCTCGCGATGACGAACTACGTGTTCGCGAACGCCGGCGCCTGAACCTGGACGGCGGCGCGACCGCCGGCCAGCAAAAAGCCCGTCCGAGCATCGCTCGGACGGGCTTTTTTCACTGTATCCCGCCGCCGCCGAATCCGGCGGCAGGCCGGGCGTCAGACACCGACGCCTTCGAGAATCTCGTCGTGCGACTCGCGCTCGTTGAGATACTGGGTCCGGTAACCGGTATTCACGCCCCAGAAGTAGAACACCAGCGAGATCGCCGCGACGATCAGCATGTCCCAGCCGTACGGCAGGTAGCCGTAGCCGCCGAATTCCTTGCTGCCGATCAGCGACAGCACGGCCATCGTCGGCAGGTACGCGACCAGCCACCACGCGGCCTTCAGGTCGGCGCCCCAGCCGGTCCAGCCCGACTTCGCCTGGAAGTAGAAGTACACCGGCAGCGCGACGATCATCAGCAGGATGATTTCGCCCGTCAGCGGCCACTTCGCCCAGTACAGAATCAGCGACGCGCACACGAACGCGAACGGGGCGATCAGCTTCATCAGCGGAATCGACAGCGGACGCTCGATGTCGGTCGCCGCGCGGCGCAGCGCCATCAGGCTGATCGGGCCGGTCAGGTACGAGATCACCGTCGCGACCGAGATCACCGCCGCGAGCGAACTCCAGCCGCGGAAGAAGAACAGGAAGATGAACGACACGAGCAGGTTGAACCACATCGCCTGACGCGGCACGCCGTAGATCGGGTGCACGTTGCCGAACATCTTCGGCATCGTGTTGTTGCGCTCCATCGCATAGATCATGCGGGTCGTCGTCGCCATGTAGGTCGTACCGGTGCCGCTCGGGCTGATGAACGCGTCGACGTACAGCAGGATCGCGAGCCAGTTCAGGTTCAGAGCGATCGCGAGTTCCGCGAACGGCGACGAGAAGTCGAAGTGCGCCCAGCCCTTCGCGACGTCGGCCGGGTTCACCGAGCCGATGTAGGCCATCTGCAGCAGCACGTAGATCACGAGCGCGAGCAGGATCGACGTGATCACCGCGAACGGCACGCTGCGCGACGGATTGCGCGCTTCACCGGCCAGGTTCACCGGGCTCTGGAAGCCGTTGAACGCGAACACGATGCCGCTCGTCGCGACCGCGGTCAGCACGGCCGACCAGCCGTACGGCGCGAAGCTCGCGTTGGAGGCGGCGCCGAGGTTCTCCGAATGGAAGCTCGTCAGCATCAGGCCGAGGATGGTGAGGCCGGGGATCAGGAACTTGAAGATCGTGATCGCGGTGTTCGCCCGCGCGAACGCCTTGACGCCCCAATAGTTGAGCATGAAGTAGATGACGACCAGCACCGCCGACAGCAGCAGGCCGGGGGTCGTCAACTCGCCGTTCACGAACAGCGCGTGCGCCCATGGATACGGCCACGTGCTCATGTACTGGATCGACGCTTCGGCCTCGATCGGGATCACGGATACGATCGCGATCCAGTTGGCCCATGCACTGATGAAACCCACCAGCGAACCGTGCGAGTAGCGCGCGTAACGCACCATGCCGCCCGACTCGGGGAACATCGCGCCCAATTCCGCATACGTCAGCGCAATCGCGAGAATGACGACAGCGCCGATGATCCAGGCGCAGATCGCCGCCGGACCGGCGATCTTCGCGGCTTTCCAGGCACCGAACAGCCAGCCCGAGCCGATAATCGAACCCAGCCCCGTCAGCATCAATGCAAACGGGCCGATGTTCCGTTGAATAGAACTCTTCACATCCTCTCCTGTGTCTCAAAAAGCATGGTCGGCCTGCTGTCCGGGATCGGCTCGGACTGCACCGCGCACGCATTCTTGGGGGGGACGGTTGCCCGATCGGGGCAACCCGTCCACGCGGCGCGTAGTTTAACGGTTGCACCTTAAACGTGGCGCCAAAATCGATCGCCCCCTACAAAAAATTCGCATCGCTTGCAAGCTTTGTAAACCTGATCTCCGCATTAACCCTGATAGCATGGGAATACGGTTGACCGTCAGACGGATTAGCCGTATAAAGGACTTCGCAGGATTTCAAGTGGCGAGTGAATTGGTTCTTTCGTAGTTCGCCCATCAACGGTACTCCGGTTGGTCCTATTACCCCTTCCTTGATTTTCCGCACCCCATGGGCTTCGGCCCCGTTTTATCTTTTTAGGAACAAGTAACATGGCAACCGGTACCGTCAAGTGGTTCAATGACGCAAAGGGCTTCGGCTTCATCACCCCGGAAGGCGGCGGCGACGATCTGTTCGCGCACTTCTCGGAAATCCGCGTCGAAGGCTTCAAGACGCTGCAAGAAAACCAGAAGGTTGAATTCGAAGTGAAGACGGGCCCGAAGGGTCTGCAAGCTGCGAACATCCGTCCGGTCTAAGCTTGGCGCGATCATTCGTGTAAAAAAGCCCCGCTTCGGCGGGGCTTTTTGTTTTTGGGCGCCGATCGTCCGGCCGGCGTGGCGACCTTTTGGCCGCCCGCCCTTCAGCCGAACAATCGCTGCGCGTGAATGCCGAGGCCCGTCGCGACACTCGCGAGGCGATCGCCGAACACCGGCTGCGCATCCGGGAACGCGCCGGCGAGCGCGCCCGACAGGAACGCGAGCCCCGTCGAACCGCCGGTGAAATACAGCGCACCGACATCGCGCGGCGCCACGCCCGCGAGCCGCACCGTCTCGCGCGCGGCGTCGACGATGCGCGCGGTGTCGTCGCGGCTCGCCTCGACGAGGCGATCGGCGTCGAACGCGATCTGCAGATCCTCTTCCACGTCGTTCAGGTCGATCATCGTCTCCCCGCCGGCCGCGACGCCGATCTTCGCTTCTTCCGCCCGCGCCATCAGCGCGTGCCCGAGCCGCTGCTCGACCACGCTCGTGAGCCGGTCGTACTGCCGCACGTCCTGATACAGGTGCTTCATCAGCTTCAGCTCGCCGATTCGCTTCGGCGTGTAGACGGTGTTGATCAGGTGCCAGGTCGCGAGATCGAAGTAGATCCTGTTCGGCAACTCGCGCCCTTCCGGGTCGAGCGAACGGTAGCCGAATGCAGGCAGGATCGCCGCGAGCTCGACGCGCCGGTCGTAGTCGGTGCCCGCGACGTGCACGCCGTGGTGCGCCAGCACGTCGTCCTTGCGCTCCAGCCGCGCCATCCGCTCCGGGCCGACACGCACGAGCGAGAAGTCCGACGTGCCGCCGCCGATGTCGGCCACGAGCACGAGGCGCTCCGCCGACTGGCGCGACTCGTAGTCGAACGCGGCGGCGATCGGTTCGTACTGGAAGTGAACGTGCGCGAAGCCGACCGATCGCGCGGCCGCCTCCAGCTGATCCTGGGCGAGGCGGTCGGCGCGCGGATCGTCGTCGACGAAGAACACCGGCCGGCCGAGCACCGCGCGGCCGATCGGCGCGCCCGCACACGCTTCGGCCTTGCGCTTCAGGTGCATCAGGAAGCGCGCGATGATTTCGGTGTACGCGATCGCGCTGCCGTCGCCGGGATCGGTCGTCGTTTCCGCGAGCGGCGAGCCGAGGATGCTCTTCATCGAGCGCATCAGCCGGCCGTCGAAACCGTCGATATAGGAGGCCAGCGCCGCCCGGCCGTATTCGACCGTCTCTTCGTCGTTGTTGAAGAAGATCGCGGTGGGCAGCGTCAGGTGGTCGCCCTCGACGGGCGCGAGGCGCATGCCATCGCCGTCGGGCAGCGCCACGGCGGAATTGGACGTGCCGAAATCGATCGCGCAGTAAGTCATGGGAAATTGCCGCAGCAGGGGCCGGCGCGAAAACGGAAAGGACCGGCTTTTTAACATGAAGCCCGCGGGATCACAACCGGGGCCGGCCGCCGGCGCCGCGCAACGGGCGCCGACGGCGCCGGCGCGCGGCGTGGCGCGCCGGGGGAACCTGCGCGGGGCAGGATGCGCGACGACGCAGCCGGCCCGCCCGCGCGGTCAGGCTGCCGCGTCGAAGCTCTTCTTCCAAGCACCCGCGTAGACGACTTCGCCGATCGCATGGCGCGTGCGCGGCGCCTTCTCGCGATCGCGCAGCACGGGATCGAGCTTGTCGACGTTGCCGTAGTGGCCGAGCGAGATGATCGACACGATCGCGACGTCCGCCGGAATCGCGAACGCGTCGCGGAATGCCTTCGCGTCGAAACCGCTCATCTGATGCGCGGCGAGGCCGAGCGCGTGCGCCTGCAGCACCAGCGACATCGCGGCGGCGCCGGCGTCGTACAGCGCGGTCGGCGCCGGCTCGCCCTTCGGCGTGAGCGTGTGCGCGGTCACGGCGATCAGCACCGGCGCCGGTGCATTCCAGCCCTGGTTGAACGGCACCAGCGTCGCGAATGCGCGCTTGAACGCGTCTTCGTCCTGGGTGCGATCGAATACGATGAAACGCCACGGTTGCGCGTTGTACGCGGACGGGGCCCAGCGTGCCGCTTCGAGCACCGCGTGGAGATCGCCGGCGCTGACGGGTTCATCCGAATACGCGCGCGGGCTCCAGCGGCCCGCGATCAGATCGTGAATCGAAACAGTGGTGGGAGCAGGTTTGACGGACATGCGGTTCCTCGCTGACATCGATGAAGGGGCGCGAACGCCCCGGCGAACAGCAAGCATACCTGCTTGAACGGTTGCGCGCCCGATCCTGCCGCGCTATGCAAATCTCCTTGCGTGCAATGGCCAGCCGCGGTGCAGGCGGCCGGTCGATCCACCGCGATCAGGCTGCCTGCGCGGCCGCGCGCGACGGGCCGCGGTTGATCCGCAACACGATCAGCGCGCCGACGATGCACAGCCCGCCCGAGATCATCGACGCGATCGTGTAGGTGCCGAGGCTCGCGCGCAGCAGCCCGGCGCCGAGCGCCGCGAATGCCGCGCCGAGCTGGTGGCCGGCGACGATCCAGCCGAACACGACCGGTGCCGCCGCCTTGCCGAACACGTCGGTCGCGAGTCGCACGGTAGGCGGCACGGTCGCGATCCAGTCGAGCCCGTAGAACATCGCGAACAGCGGCAGCCCGAAGAAATCGATCCCGAACGCGTGCGGCAGATAGATCAGCGACAGCCCGCGCAGCCCGTAGTACCAGAACAGCAGCACGCGGTTGTCGTAACGGTCGGACAGCCAGCCCGACAGCGTCGTGCCGAACAGGTCGAATATGCCCATCGCCGCGAGCAGCGACGCGCCCTGTACTTCGGTCATCCCGTAGTCGCTGCACATCGCGATCAGGTGCGTGCCGACGTAGCCGTTGGTGCTCGCGCCGCAGATGAAGAAACTGAAGAACAGCAGCCAGAAGTCGCGCGAGCGGCTCGCCGTCAGCAGCGTGCGGAACGCGACCGCGAGCGGGTTCTCCTTCGTCGTGTCGGCCGCGGGCGGCGCATCGGCGGGCTCGCCGTACGGGCGCAGTTGCACGTCGGCCGGCCGCTCGGGGAGCAGGAACGCGACGAGCGGAATCACGATCGCGGCCGCCACCGCGACGATCAGCACGACCGGCCGCCAGCCATGGCGCTGCGCAATCGCCGCGAGCATCGGCAGGAACACGAGCTGGCCGGTGGCCGTGCTCGCGGTCAGGATCCCCATCACGAGGCCACGCCGCGCATGGAACCAGCGCGTGACGAAGGTCGCGGACAGCGTCAGCGCGACGACGCCCGTCGAGCAGCCGACCATCAGCCCCCAGATCACGACCATCTGCCAGCTCTGCGTCATCATCGACGACAGCGCGACGCCCGCGCCCATCGTCACGAGCGCGGTGAGGATCGTCGGGCGCAGCCCGAAGCGCTGCATCGCGGCGGCCGCGAACGGGCCCGTCAGGCCATATAGCGCGATGTTCACCGAGATCGCCAGCGAAATCGCCGCGCGGCTCCAGCCGAGCTCGCGTTCGAGCGGCACCATCAGCACGCTCGGCGTCGCGCGTGTTCCGGCCGCCGCCAGCAGGATCAGGAATACCACCGCCGCCGCGAGCCATCCGTAATGGAAGCGCCCGCCGATTCGTGTCACTGCCCAATTCATCTTCGCTCTCCAGTTGGCGGGCGCCGGCGCCATCGCACCCGCGCCGCCCGACCAGGCCACCTCCGCCACGCATTTCAACATCGGCTGACCCGGGCCGACGCTCGGCATTCGTCTGTTGATCCGGATGCGATTGTTACCGACCGGTCACAACTGTGTTGCGATCGTAGTTACCAGTCGGTAACATGTCAAGCAATCCATTATGTCGTCGAGGGTCATCATGTCGGGCATCGAGGTCGCCAAACCGCCGGCGCGGCGCACGCGCCGGCCGATCGACGGCGCCACCGCGCAGGAACACCTGCTGCGTGCCGCCGAGGAATTGTTTTACAAGGAAGGCGTGCGGACGGTCGGCGTCGAGGCGGTGGTGGAGCGCGCCGGAGTCAACAAGATGAGCCTGTACCGCCAGTTCGCGTCGAAGGACGAGCTGATCCTCGCGTATCTGGAACGGATGGACGCGTGCTTCTTCGAGCGGCTCGATACGAGCGCCGCGAAGCATCCGGGGCAACCGAAGGCGCAGTTGATCCAGTATTTCGTCGATCTCGCCGAGCGGGCGACGCAAAAGGACTATCGCGGCTGCCCGTTCGTCAACGTGGCCGCCGAATTCCCGGATGCATCGCACCCGGCGCGCGAACGCGTCGCGCAGAACAAGGAACAGCTGATGAAACGGCTCGTCGCGCTGTGCGAAGGCGCCGGCGCGCGGCAACCCAAGGCGCTGGCCGATGCGCTCGCGCTGGTGGTCGAAGGCATCTACGCGGCGAGCCAGACCTACCGGCACGGCGAAACGCCGATCGGCACCGCGCCCGCGCTCGTCACGCAGTTGATCGAAGCGGCCTGCGCGTGACGGATCGCATGCATTCGTCGCCGGCGCGCCCGCTACAATGCGGCCCTCTTCGCCCTTGCGCCCGACCGGTATCACGATGACCGACACCCGCCCCGACTCGCACGACGACATCCTCGCCGCCACGCGGCACTGGCTCGCACGCGCGGTGATCGGGCTCAACCTGTGCCCATTCGCGAAAAGCGTCTATGTGAAGGAACAGGTGCGCTACGCGATCAGCGAAGCGACGACGCTGGAAGACGCGCTCGCCGAACTCGAAACCGAGCTGCGCGCGCTGGAAGCGGCGGATCCGCGGCAGGTCGACACGACGCTCGTGATCTACCCGCACGCGTTCGCCGATTTCGTCGACTACAACGATGCGTTGTTCTTCGCCGAGCGGCTCGTGCAGCAGTTGCGACTCGACGGCGTGCTGCAGATCGCGAGCTTCCATCCGCAATACCGGTTCGACGGCACCGAACCCGACGACATCGAGAACTACACGAACCGCGCGCCCTACCCGATACTGCACCTGCTGCGCGAGGACAGCATCGCGCGCGCGGTCGATGCGTTCCCGGACGCGTCCGCGATCTACGAAAAGAATCAGGAAACGCTGCGCCGCCTCGGCCACGAAGGCTGGCGCGAATGGATGCGCCGCCCGGGCGACGACGTGTGACGCGGCGTGCAACGTGCGGCGTGCAACGCGCGCGGCGCGGGCGCCATGCCCGCCCGGCCGCGCGTTCGCCCGTCAGCCTTCGGCCGGCTCGACCGCGGCGTCGCCCGCCGCCGCCGCCTGCGCGACGAAGAAGCGCTCGTTCAGTTCGGCGAGCCCGAACATCCCGAGGATCTCGTTCAGCCGCTCGCCGGGCCTGCGGCGCGGCAGGTTCTTGTACTGCGCGATGATCAGCTCGTTCTTCATCGAATGCTCCCAGCCGACCAGCTCGGTCACGCTGACCTGGTAGCCGTGCGCTTCGAGCTGCAGGCAGCGCAGCACGTTGGTGATCTGGCTGCCGAATTCGCGCGTATGGAGCGGATGGCGCCACACCTCGGTCAGCGCATTCGCGAGCGACTTGCCCTTGTTCTTGCGCAGCACGCCCGCGACTTCCGCCTGGCAGCACGGCACCAGCACGATGTGCTGCGCGCGCTTCGCGAGCGCGAAGCGGATCGCGTCGTCGGTCGCGGTGTCGCACGCGTGCAGCGCGGTGACGACGTCGACCGTATCGGGCAGTTGCGGCGACGTGATGGAATCGGCGACCGACAGGTTCAGGAACGACATGCCGCCGAACCCGAGCCGCGCGGCGAGCTCGGTCGAGCGCGTGACGAGTTCCTCGCGCGTCTCGATGCCGTACACGTGCGACGCGAACGCCGGCGTGCCGTGCTCGGGCTGCTGCTTGAAGAACAGGTCGTACAGGATGAAGCCGAGATACGACTTGCCGGCGCCGTGATCGACGAGCGTCACGTGGCCCTTGTCGGCCTGCACGCCGGCGAGCAGCGGCTCGATGAACTGGAACAGGTGATAGACCTGCTTCAGCTTGCGGCGGCTGTCCTGGTTCAGCTTCCCGTCGCGGGTGAGGATGTGCAGTTCCTTCAGCAGCTCGACGGACTGCTCCGGACGGATTTCGTGGGTCTTGTTCGACATCGTGAAGCGGCGCCGGGCCACGGTCGGTCGACCACGGCCCGGCGGCGAAAATTCGTGAGGAATGGCGACAGTTTACCGAAAATACGCGGTCAGGCCCGCGCGCCGAGGCGCCAGAGCGACGTGACCTCGGCGCGGCGCGCCGCGTGCAGCGGATCGTCGGCGTCCGTCGACTTCGGGTGCGCGGGGCGGATGTCGTCGCGGCCGAGCACGACGAGGCCGGCCTCGTCGATCCATTGCAGCAAGGTTTCGCGCGGCCGCAGGCCGAGATGCTCGGCGAAATCGGACAGGATCAGCCAGCCCTCGCCGCCCGGCTCCAGATGCGCGGCCAGCCCCGCGAGAAAACCGCGCAGCATGCGGCTGTCAGGATCGTAGACCGCGTATTCGATCGGCGCGCTCGGCCGGGCCGGCACCCACGGCGGATTGCAGACCACGAGCGGCGCCCGGCCGGCCGGAAACAGATCGGCCTCGACGATCTCGACGTGGCCCGCATGACCGAGCCGCGCGACGTTCTCGCGCGCGCAGGCGAGTGCGCGCGGATCCTGGTCGGTCGCGACGACGCGCTCGACGCCGCGTGACGCAAGCACCGCCGCCAGCACGCCGGTGCCCGTGCCGATATCGAACGCGAGCGACGTCGCCGGCAGCGGCGCGCGCGCGACGAGCTCGACGTATTCGCCGCGCACCGGCGAGAACACGCCGTAGTGCGGATGGATCGGCGCGCCGCCGAGCGCCGGGATCGGCACGCCCTTCTTGCGCCACTCGTGCGCGCCGACGAGGCCGAGCAGTTCGCGCAGCGACACGACCGACGGCGCGCCGCCGGGGCCGTACGCTTCCTCGCAAGCGGCACGCACGTCGGGCGCGCGGCGCAGCGGGATCGTGTAATCGGCGTCGAGCGGAATCAGCAACATGCCGAGCGTGCGGGCACGCTGCGATTGCGCGAGGCGATGCAGATTGAAGGCTTCGACGCCGGCCGCGGCTTTCGCCTTCTTCGGCTTGCGTTCGACGCGGCGCGCCATCGCCTGCACGAGCTGGCGCGCATTCTGGAAGTCGCCCTGCCAGACGAGCGCGGTGCCCTCGCATGCGAGGCGGTAGGCCGCGTCGGCGGTGAGGCGGTCGTCGGCGGGCACCGCGCGCTTCGGCGGTTGCACGCCGGCCTCGGAGCGCCAGCGCACGGCATGATCGACGCCGTCGGCGTCGGTCCAGTGGAAAACGGGGGAATCGGTCACGCGAACTCGGTTACGGTTGGCTTCAACGGCGGCGAGAATTCACCGCGCGGACCACACCATACCGCGCTTTGCCCGACCCGGCAAAACAGGCGCCGCGACGGCCGCCCGAAGGCATTCGTCGCGGCGCAAGCGTCGATCAGGCGAGATCGTGGGTTTCCGCACCGGGCGCATCGCGCTTGACGGCCGCGATGCCGTTCTCGCGTGCCTGCACGCTGCTGTACGTTTCGCTCGTACCGATGATCTGGTGGTTCGCTGCTTTCAGATTGAACATCGGCTCGCCGTTGTGGGCGAGCTTGCGCTCGTAGCGCTCGTCTAGCGGCGCATTTTCCCGCACGGACGCGATCCCGTTTTTCGCGCCGCCTTTCTCCTCGTACCGCTCGCTCGCGAGGATGATCTCGCCGTTCGCCGACTTCAGGTGGAAGTAGTACTGGCCGTTCGTGGCCTTCTTGAGCTCGAATTTTGCCGCCATGAATTTCCCCTAAAAGAATGTCCGACCCTCGGACATCGACAAGTGTAAGGGGTCGCGTCGACAAAAATCGAGATCTCGCGCGGATAAGCATTAAAGACTGTCAAATAGTGAATTTTTCGACACATTTAGCCGACGTTGAATGCATCCCGGCGACCTAGCCGCCCCACCCCGGCATGGCGGGCAGACGGAGCGTGCCCGCGTCGTTGAAGTGCACGGCGCCCAGCCCGCTGCCGGCGAGCCGGCCGCGCAGCGCATACGGCAACTCGCCGTTCGCGGCCGCGCCCGGCAGGTTCCACGCCTGCCGCGCGGCGGCGAAGGCCGATACCGATACGGGCACGTCGAGCACGGCCTCGCCGAACCGCGGCACGGTGCCCGCCCGATCGCTGACGCCGCTCGCGAACGGCGCACCGTTCAGGTCGAGCGCGACCGAGATGCCGTCGTAGTCGATCGGCGCATCGTTCGGATTCTGCACGCGCAACTTCAGGCTGAAGCGCATCTCGAGGCCCTGCCCGACGAGCGGGTCGAGCCCGGCGACCGACACGCGCACGGGCTCGCGCGCGAACCCCGCGCAACCGCCCAGCAGGAACACGGCCGCGAACAGCAGCAGCACGGCGCGCAGCGGCGCGATACGGAACAGGGCGCGTGACATGGAAGGGCCTCCTCGCGGTGATCGGTGAACGGGTCGTCAATGCATTGTACCGACCGCGCCATCCTTCACCGGATTTCGTAGTTTCGGGAGCGCCGCGAGATCGTTAATAGATTAAAACTACGAAATCGGCAGATAAACGGAAAGCGCATTAATGACTTCCAGCGTTCAATGAAGCGCCGGAAATTCAATAGACGTTCTTTCTAAATTTTTCGTTTCCTTTACCCAAAACCATCAAGTATATTTACGCATCCTTGGAGCAAGCCGACACACCTTGAAGCCGCATGACGGCGTATTTCCGGGACGGCGACACGCTGTCCTTCCGTCCTGCGGCCTGGCCCGGCCAGCCCCGTAGGTCGTCGGTTCAAAGGGATTGCGCGCCCGCGCCGGGCGTGCGGCCCCGTGTCGTGCGCGCGAAATCAATTCAGTACAACACGCGCACGGCCATTTTGAACCGGCCAGTTAACCGACATCCGGAAATTCAGAGGGGGCAGTAAACCATGATTACCTTCACGTAGTCGGCCGCCGTCTTTTCGAATAATCCGTCATTGCCATTTTTTCGCCGTTGATTAAACGGCGAGGGGATTGCTTTTGCCGGCGTTTTCGCAGCACTGAACGATTCTTTCAACGATCGAGGTTTCAGTCATGTCGATTCATATTCGCAAGATGCGTTATCTGCCGCTCGTCGCCGCACTCGCGCTCGCCGGTTGCGGCGGCGACGACGGCGGTGCGGGCTCCGCTTCCGCGCTGAGCTCCGCCGGCGCGCCGCACACGGGCTCGTCGCCCGCCGTCACCGCGCCGCCGAGCGCATCCAACGTCGACAAGAGCGTCTCGCCTGTCGAATTGCCGGACACCGTGGTGCCCGTGAACTACCGGCTGTGGTTCCGCCCGAACGACGCGCTGAACGCGTTCGACGGCCGCGCCGACGTCGAGATCAAGGTGCTCAAGCCGGTCAACAACATCGTGGTCGCCGGCCACCGGATCAAGTTCACGAACGGCCGCATCACACTGCAGCCGGGCAACATCCAGCTGATCGCGACGCCGCAGGACAAGGGCGACTTCTACCAGTTGCGCCCCGTCGCCGGCACGATCGCACCGGGCAACTATTCGCTGCACATGGAGTGGTCGGGCATCATCAACTTCAAGTCGTATGACGATCCGGTCAACCAGACCGGTGGCAGTTGCGGCGACGATCCGTATCCGGGCTGCTCGGCCGCGGAAGGCGTGTTCCGCGTCGACCTGAAGGGCACCGACGGCAAGACGAGCGGCGCGATCCTGACGCAGGGCGAAACCAACCTGTCGCGCCAGTGGTTCCCCGGCTGGGACGAGCCGGCGTTCCGCCCGACCTATGAAGTGACGGCCGAAGTGCCGCAAAGCTGGCGCGTCGTGTCGAACGCGGCCGAGAAGCCGTCGACCAACGTCGGCGGCGGCTACAAGCTCGTGCAGTTCGAGAAGACCCCGCCGATGCCGTCGTACCTGCTGTTCTTCGGCGGCGGCATGTTCGACACCTACGAGGACGACTTCACGAGCCCGCTGCCGGGCGCCAAGGGCAGCCTGCACCTGCGCGTGTTCACGCCGCCGGGCATGAGCGAGTGGGCGAAGCCGGCGATGGACCGCACCAAGCAGGCGCTCGACTACTACTACCGCTACACGGGTATCCCGCTGCCGCTGACGAAGTTCGACACGGTCGCCGCGAACGACGCGTTCAAGGAGCAGAAGGACCTGAACTTCGGCGGGATGGAGAACTGGGGCTCGATCCTCGAGTTCGCCGACGACATCCTGCCGCAGCCGGGCCAGCCGATGTCGCGCTACGGCAATGAAGTGCTGACGCACGAAGTGGCGCACCAGTGGTTCGGCGATCTCGTGACGACCGACTGGTGGGACAACGTGTGGCTCAACGAGTCGTTCGCGACGTTCTTCGAGAACAAGACGACGATCCAGTTCTTCCCCGACGAGTTCAGCTGGCTCGACCAGGTGAAGAACAAGTACCGCGTGATCAATCGTGACATCGGCCCGAACGCGTTCCCGGTCGCGCCGAACTTCAACGACTGGGCGTCGAACGACTTCGTGCTGAGCGCCAGCGCGTTCACGTACGACAAGGGCGGCCACGTGCTGAAGACGCTCGAGAACTATCTCGGCGAGCAGACGCTGCGCAAGGGCCTGCAGCAGTACCTGGTCGACTACTCGTTCGGCAACGGGACGCCGAAGCGTCTGTGGGATGCGCTGTCGAAGGAAAGCGGCCAGGCGGTCGGCCCGATCGGCGACAGCTACGTGCGTCAGACCGGCGTGCCGCTGATCTCGCTCGACACGCAGTGCGACCTGACGAAGAACCAGACCGTCGTCACGCTGAAACAGCAGCCGTTCCCGAACAAGAACGCGTATCCGGGCCTGCAGTGGACGGTGCCGATCACGCTCGCGTACGGCCAGGGTCTCGCGAAACGCACGACGCTCGCGCTGAAGGATACGCAGGCGCAGACGCGGATCGACGGCTGCACGGGCGTGGTGGCCGACCCGAGCGGTCTCGACTACTACGTCGTGAACTACAGCGACGCGGCCTGGAGCGGCGTGCTCACGCAGGTCAACGGCTCGACCGATCCGGTGCTGCTGGCGAACCTGAAGAGCGAAGCGGCGCTGCTCGTCGCGAACAACCTCGCACCGGCCTCGCGCTCGACGTCGATCGGCTCGGTCGCTTCGCCGGCCGCGATGAAGCTGCGCCAGACGCCGAGCTTCGGCGGCATCGAAGCGGTGACGAAGGAACGCCCGGCGCTGCATTACCAGGGCATCTTCAAGCCGCGCAAGGTAGTGACGCAGTAACGGTGCGCACCCGGCCGGTGCCGCGCGACCCGCGGCGCCGGCCGGCGTACCGGTTTCTCCGACCTGTTGACGGGCCTCGCATGCGAGGCCCTTTTTTTCATGCCGCGCGGCGCCCGTTCGCGGTCACGCCCACGCGGCATCCCACGCCGGTTGCGCGAACCACGAGGCGAGGAACGCCACGAGCCGCGACGTGCGCGCACTGCCGCGCGCCTGCTGGCGCAATACGTGGATCGTCGCCGGCTCGGGCGCCGCCGCGTACTGCGGCAGCACCGCGCGCAACCGTCCGTCGCGCAGCGCGTCCGCCACTAGCCACGTCGGCAGGTGCGCGAGACCGAGCCCGTCGATGGCCGCCTCGCGCAACGCTTCCGAATGATTGCTGCGAAACCGCGGCTGCGCGGGCGCGTGACGGCGCTCGCCGAAACGCCATGCGCCCGGCGGCGGCGCGCCATGCCACGCGAGACAGTCGTGGCCGGCCAGCGCGTCGGGCGATTCGGGCTCGCCGCGCCGTGCGAGGTAGGCCGCGCTCGCGCACAGCACGCGCCGTTGCGGCGCCAGCACGGTCGCGACGAAACGCGTGTCCTCCAGCGGCCCGATGCGCACCGCGAGATCGACGTCGGAACCGAGTCGCGCACCCTGCAGATCCACCATGCTGTCGGTCAGCACGAGATCGACCTGCAACGCCGGATGATGCTGCATGAACGCGGCCAGCGCGCCCATCAGATGCCGCCGGCCGAACGGCGCCGGACAGTCGATGCGCAGCAGCCCGCCCGGTTCGTCGTGCTGGCTATGCAGGTCTTCCTGCAGTCCGCGCAGCTCGGCCAGCATCCGTGTCGCGCGACCGTACAGCAACTGCCCGGCCTCGGTCGGCCGGAGCGCGTGCGTGGTGCGATGCAGGAGGCGGATACCGAGCTGCGTCTCGAGCCGGTCGATGCGCCGCGTGACCGACGACGCGGCGACGCCGAGCCGGCGCGCGGCTGCCGAGAAGCTCTGCTGATCGACCACGTCGACGAACAGCGCGAGGTGCGGGGAAAGGAAGTCGTCCATTCAGGGGCCTGGGGGTCTGGCTGTGCGAAAAACGCAAAGCAATCATCCGCCTTTGCACGTTTCCGCGTCAAATCGGGCCCACTAGACTGCCTTCATCGCTTTCATCCGCCGCACGCGCCGGCCCGCCGGGCCGCGGCGGCCCTCGTTCATGGAGAATCTCATGCGCAGCATCCGCTTCGACACCCCCGCCGCCGACATCGAGTCGCTCGACGCGCGGGTCCGGGACATTCCGCCGCCCGTGCCGGCCGACGGCCAGATGCTGATCGAGGTGCGCGCGGCCGGCGTGAACCCGAGCGACGTGAAGGCCGCGCTCGGCCGCATGCCGCATGCGGTGTGGCCGCGCACGCCGGGGCGCGACTGGGCCGGCATCGTACGCGGCGGCCCGGACGACTGGATCGGTGCGCCGGTGTGGGGATCGGGCGGCGATCTCGGCGTCGGCCGCGACGGCTCGCATGCGCAATGGCTCGTGCTGGATGCCGCGCACGTGCGCCGCAAGCCGGCCGTGCTGACGCTCGACGAGGCGGCCGGCGTGGGCGTGCCGTTCGTCACCGCGTACGAAGGCTTGCGCCGCGCCGGCATGCCGACGGCCGACGACGTCGTGCTCGTGTTCGGCGCGAACGGCAAGGTCGGCCAGGCCGCGATCCAGCTCGCCACCGCGCGCGGCGCGACCGTGATCGGCGTCGAGCGCGGCCCGGGCGGCTATCGTGGCCACGCATCGGGCGAGGTCCGCATGATCGACGCATCGAGCCGGACGGTGGCCGACGCGGTGCGCGAGATGACCGGTGGCCACGGCGCGGACCTCGTCTACAACACGGTCGGCAGCCCGTATTTCGAAGCCGCGAACGCATCGATGGCGATCGGCGCGCGGCAGATCTTCATCTCGACGATCGAGCGCAGCGTGCCGTTCGACATCTTCGCGTTCTATCGCGCCCAGCACACGTTCGTGGGCATCGATTCGCTGCAGCTCGGCGCGGCCGCGGTCGCGCGGATCCTCGACACGCTCGCGCCCGGCTTCGGCAACGGCACGCTGCGCCCGTTTCCGATCGGCGACGGCGACGTGTACCCGCTCGAGCGTGCGCACGATGCGTATCGCGCGGTGCTGGCCGGTGCGCGCGAACGCGTGATCCTCAAACCCTGATACCGGAGCACACGGGAGACCGCCATGATGGACTACGTGATTTCGCTCGCGGTGGGCGTCGGTGTCGGCGTGTTGTACGCGCTGCTGCACGTGCGCTCGCCGGCCCCGCCGCTCGTTGCGCTCGTCGGCCTGCTCGGGATGGTGATCGGCGAACGCGCGATCGCGCTGCTGCGGTGACGCGTCGATGCGACGCCCGGTGCCTCGCTAGCGATCGTCGCGGCGCCGGAACGCCCACCACGCGGCCAGCGCGGTGAAGCCCGCGACGAGCAGCACCATCAGCCAGAAGCCGTGCTTGTTCTCCGCGAACGGCACGCCGCCGACGTTCATCCCGAAGAAGCCGGCGACGATGTTGATCGGCAGCGCGATCACGGTGACGAGCGTCAGCGTGAACAGCGTCCGGTTGTTCTGCTCGTCGAGGCGCGAGCCGATTTCTTCCTGCAGCAGCTTGATGCGCTCGTTGAGCCCCGCCAGATCGGCAAGCACCAGCGAGAATTCCTCGGTCGACTCGCGCAGTTCCTGCACGTCTTCCGTATGCAGCCACGCGGGCGGCTTCGCGAGCAGCCGGAAGATCGAGCCGGGCTCCGGCGCGAGCATGCGCTGCAGGCGCGTCAGCGTACGGCGCATCGCGCCGAGCTCGATGCGGCTCGACGTGAGCCGCTGCGACAGGAAGCGATCCTCGATGCGGTCGACGTCGACGCTCGTGCGCCGCATGATCTGGATCAGCAGGTCGGCCTGGTCGCGCAGCAGATGCACGAGCAGCTCCGCGGGCGACCGGAACGCCTCGCCGTCGCGCACGCACGCGCGCAGCGTGTCGACCGAGCGCAGCGGCTTGAGCCGCGCGGTCACCATGATGCGCCGCTCGACGTGGACGAACAGCGTCGCGATCTCCGACGGCGTCAGTTCGAGGTTGAACATCACGTCGTTGACGATCGCGCGCAGCGCGCCGTCCTCCTGCTCGATGCGCGTCGAGCGCGAGCCTTCGTGCAGGAATTCGAAGAAGCTGTCGGGCAACCCGAGATGCGTGCGCATCCAGCGCTCGCTCGCGCCGTGCGCGAGATTGAAGTGCAGCCAGACGAAATCGCCCGGTGCGGCCGCGCCCTGTTCGCGGCACGTGCGCAGCCATGCGGCGGCCGCGTCGGCATCGAGCGTCGCGCCGGCGCCGCCCGGAACGAAGCGGAATCCGCACACCATGCCGGACGTATCGGCGCCGTAAGTCTGTACGATCAGGTCCATCGTGTCGAAGGTCGTGCGGCGCGCGGCGCGCCGCACATCGCGGGTCGCGGGCCCGCGCCGGGAAAAGAAAGGAGACGTATGCCCGACGGCCATGACACGCGCGTGACAGTGTCACGCGGCATCATGCCGGCAGCTTTCCGTTCCCCGAAAACAAACGCGCCGCCCATCGGGGCGGCGCGGACACGCAACACGTCGCGGCAGGCGCGGCGCGCGCTACTGGCGCGTCTCCGACTGCGCGGCGCTCGGGCACGCCGGGTCCTTGCCCCAGTGGCCGTCGCACACGCGCCAGCGGCACAGCTGATCCTCGAAGAAACCGCGCTCCGAACACGCCTTCACGCGCGACGCCAGCGAGCCGCCGGTCGCCGCCGCCGTCTTGGTCGACACGGCCTGCGCCTTCTGCGCGGCGAGCGTCTTGTCGGCCGGCTTCGTACGCGCGACGAGCGCGGCGAGCAGATCGGCATCCGGATCGTCCTTCGCGCCGGCCTTCGCGGTACGGGCCGCCGTCGCGTCGCGGCGTTTCTTCGCCTGCGCGAGTTCGGCCTGCTGTTCCTTACGATGCTTGCGGGCGTCGGCCTTCGTGTCCGCCTTCGTGTCGGTCTTGCCGTGGGCCGCGACCTTCGCGCTCTTCGACGCGTCGGCCTTCGCGGACCTGGCCGTCGCCGCCGTGGCGACCGCGGCGGTTGCGGCTGCGCCGGCCGTGGCCGCGCCCGATGCGTCGTCGGCGCCGTTGGCGAGCGCGCGCGACAGGCGGCTGTTGTCCGCGGCGGACGCGGCGGAAGCGGATGCAACGGCCTGGGACGCCGAATCGTCGTTGACGATCGTGGCCGGTTGCGCGGCCGGCGCGGCGGACGCGCCGTTCTGCGCGACCTGCGCGGCGGCGCCGCTGGCCGGGGCGGCCTTGCCTGGCGCCGCCGCGGGTGCCGTGGCGGCCACCACCGCCGCGGGCTGTTCGCCCGACGACTGCTGCATGCGCCACGCGCCCCAGCCGCCGACGGCCACGACCAGCGCCACGACGGCGGCGATCGGCCCCTTCAGCGAACGGCGCGGCGGCTCGGCGGGCGGCGTGACACGCCCTTCCAGATCCGCGAGAATGCGCGACTGCCGAGGTCCTCCCTCGCCTGCCGGTTTGGTATCGGACAGCAGGCTGGGCGGAGTTTTCGAATTTGAATTTTCCGGCGCACTCATTCAGCGTCTCATTGAATCCTGGTTTAATTCACCGCGATAATATAGCCCGGCCTCTCGAAGCAGCCTGATTCTAAGAGCAAGCATTGCAAAACACAATCAATTCCAATTTCCGGGGATTTCTTTGATTGCCGTCGCACTCGTCGCCTATTTCGCCCTTGCCGTCGCCGTTGCGGCACTGTTGCTTTTACCGGGTATCCGGGCGGCCGTTTTCGAATCCGTTGCCCAGTTTCACGGCCGTCTCACGCGCCGGGCGAACGATCGCGCCGCGCGCGCGCGCAGTCAGATTGTTAAATCGGCAAGCGTGACGCGCGGCGCATTAAGCGATGTGCAAAATTTACTGGTTCGACGGCGCTTGATGATTATGGTATCGGCAGGTATTCTTGCGACGCCGCCATTGGTCGCCATCGCGTTACGCGGCCGGCAATTGTTCCAGTACGACGACACGGCGCGCGTGCCCGACGAGAAAATCGCCGCGCTGCTGCAGGGCGAGCAGCTCGTGCCGCCGCCGCCGCTGCCGCCGGAAGTCTTCGCCACGAAGGAAGTCGAGCAGGTCCGCCCGGCGCTGAAGGATGCGAGCCGCGACTGGAACCTGCTGGACCCGGATTTCCGCACGCGTTTGCTGCTGGTCTACAAGATCATGCACGAACAGCACGGTTATGAAATGGCGCTGCTGGAAGGTTACCGGAGCCCGGAACGGCAGAACCGGCTGGCGCAGATGGGCAGCAACGTGACCAACGCGGCAGCCTTCCAGAGTTATCACCAGTTCGGGCTGGCGGCGGACAACGCATTCCTGCGCGACGGCAAGCTGGTCATTTCCGAGAAAGACCCGTGGGCGATGCGCGGCTACCAGTTGTACGGCCAGGTCGCCGAACAAGTCGGCCTGACCTGGGGCGGCCGATGGAAAATGATGGATCTCGGGCACGTGGAATACCATAAACCCGGTTTTAAACTGGGACGCGGCAGCTAGTCAGGGCTGCCGGACAAGAAATAATGAGGGCGGCATGGGGCTTTTTAATCACCCGGCAGGAAACGATTTGGGCGGCGCAAACAATCGGGCATTCCGGTGCGCGATTTTTTCCGGCCGCCGCTTCCGTTTTAAATCTCACAGCGTCCTTTCGTTAATGCGCGCGCCTTCTCCGATGCCGCGAGCGTATTGATGCCAGCCTCCTTCATCCCGTTTGACAGCATGGCGACACATCGCGGCGCCACCCTTGCCGCTCGACGCGCCTGCGTCGCCTCACCGAATCGCACCGGAACCTGAACGTCCTATGCAACGCATCCTCAACGTGCTGACTCATCCGCGTACGCTCTCGATCGTCGGGATCGTCGCGCTAGCGGCCATTCTGTTCATCGTCGCCGACATGCTGCAGTTGCCGCTCCTGTGGGCGGCGATCGCGTTCGCGGCGGTTCTCGCGCTGTGGCTCGCCGTCGCGCTGTGGCGCCGCTGGCGCGTGAAGCGCGCGAACCGGCAGCTGGGCCAGGTACTGGAAGAGCAGGCGGAAACCGGCAAGATCGCCGCGCCGGCCGCCGCCGCGCTCGCGCCCGACGCGAAGACGGCCGACCTCGACGTGCTGCGCACGCGCCTGTCGGATGCGGTGAAGACGATCAAGACGTCGAAGATCGGCCAGGTTTCGGGCGGCTCCGCGCTGTACGAGCTGCCGTGGTACATCGTGATCGGCAACCCGGCCGCCGGCAAGAGCAGCGCCGTGCTCAATTCCGGCCTGCAGTTCCCGTTTGCGGACAAGAACAGCGCCGTGATCCACGGCATCGGCGGCACGCGCAACTGCGACTGGTTCTTCACGACCGAAGGGATCCTGCTCGACACGGCCGGCCGCTATTCGGTGCACGAGGAAGACCGCAGCGAGTGGCTCGGCTTCCTCGGGCTGCTCAAGCGCTACCGCCCGAAGGCGCCGATCAACGGCATCATCGTCACGGCCAGCATCGCCGAGCTCACCGGCAACCGCCCCGAATTCGCGATCAACCTCGCGAAGAATCTCCGCCAGCGCGTTCAGGAGCTGACGGAAAAGCTGGAAGTGTTCGCGCCGGTCTACGTGATGTTCACGAAGGCCGACCTGATCACCGGCTTCACCGAATTCTTCAGCAGCAGCGACAAGCACGAGTACGACCGCGTGTGGGGCGCCACCCTGCCCTACGAGCCCGACGACAAGCGCGACGTCGTCGCGCAGTTCGACACGCACTTCGAGGAACTCTACGAAGGGCTGAAGGAAATCAGCGTCGCGCAACTGTCGCTGTCGCGCGGCAACCAGCTGTCGCCGGGCCAGTTGAGCTTCCCGCTCGAATTCTCGACGATCAAGCCGTCGCTGCGCGCGTTCCTCGCGACGCTGTTCGAGAACAACCCGTTCCAGTACAAGCCGATCTTCCGCGGCTTCTACTTCACCAGCGCGCTGCAGGAAGGCGAAACCAACAGCGCGGCCGCGCAGCGCATCGCGCACCGCTTCGGCCTCGACGCGAGCGCGCTGCCGAAACCGCACAGCGCGTTCTCGAAGAACGGCTTCTTCCTGCGCGACCTGTTCTCGAAGGTGATCTTCGCCGACCGCCAGACGGTGCGCCAGTTCGCGAGCCCGACCAAGACGCGGCTGCGCTACGCGACCTTCTTCGGCTTCGTCGCGGCGCTCGCGCTCGCGCTGGGCGGCTGGACCTGGTCGACGATCGGCAACCAGCAGCTCGTCGCGAACGTGCAGGCCGACCTCGACAACGTCACGCGCTTGCAGCAAGGCCGCAACGACCTGCAGTCGCGCCTGCAGGCGATGGACATCCTCGAGGATCGGATCGAGCAGCTCGAACAGTTCCGCCGCGACAAGCCGCTGTCGGTGTCGCTCGGCCTGTACCAGGGCGACCGTCTCGAGCAGCACCTGCTGACCGAGTACTACGGCGGCGTGCGCCAGATCCTGCTGGCCCCCGTGTCGCAGAACCTCGCGTCGTTCATGAAGGACGTGAACGCGCACCCCGAGCAGCTCGTGCCGATGACGCGCCCGCCCGAATCGGGCGCCGTGCAGGGCGGTACGATGCCGGTCTCGACGAACGCGGCAGGCGCCGCGCCGCAGGCGGGCGCCGCGCTGGCCGCGTCCGGCACCGCGCCGGCCGCCGCCCCGCAACAGGCAGCCGCGCCGCAGGGCGGCCTCTACAGCGACGCGTCGCCGACCAACGTGCAGGACGCGTACAACGCGCTCAAGACGTACCTGATGCTGTCCGACAAGCGCCACGTCGAACAGGCGCACCTGACCGACCAGCTCGCCCGCTTCTGGCGCGGCTGGCTCGAGACGAATCGCGGCAACATGCCGCGCGACGAGATGATCCGGAGCGCCGAGCGCATGATCTCGTTCTACCTGTCGCGCGTGAACGACAACGACTGGCCGATGATCGACGCGAACCTCGCGCTCGTCGACCAGACCCGCGAGAACCTGCGCCGCGTCGTGCGCGGCATGCCGGCCCGCCAGCGCGTGTACGAGGAAATCAAGGCGCGCGCGTCGACCCGCTTCGCGCCGATGACCATCGCGCGCATCGTCGGCGACGGCAACCAGGGTCTCGTGGCAGGCAGCTACGCGATTCCGGGCACGTTCACGCGCGAAGCGTGGTTCGACTACGTGCAGCCGGCGATCCGCGATGCGGCGACCAAGGAACTGCAGGCGAAGGACTGGGTGCTCAACACGTCGACGCAGGACGACCTGACGCTCGAGGGCAGCCCCGAGCAGATCCAGAAGACGCTCGTCGGCATGTACAAGACCGAGTACGCGCAGCACTGGCAGAAGTTCATGCAGGGCATCGCGGTCCAGGGCTTCACCAGCTTCGGCCAGGCCGTCGACGGCATGAACCGCCTGGGCGACCCGCAGGATTCGCCGATCCGCAAGATCCTCGAGACCGCGTACGACCAGACGTCGTGGGACAACCCGTCGCTCGCGAACGTCGCGATCAAGAAGGCGCAGACGGGCGTCGTGAACTGGGTCAAGCAACTGTTCACGCGCTCGCAGGCCGGCCAGATGGCGGCAGCCAACATCGACATCAACGGCAATCCGGCCGAGGTGCCGATGGGCCCGATCGGCCAGGAGTTCGTCGGGCTCGCGCGGATCGTCGCGACGCATGACGGCACGTCGATGCTGAAGGGCTACATGGAGTCGCTGTCGAAGGTCCGCACGCGCTTCAACGTGATCAAGAACCAGGGTGACCCGGGGCCGGGCGCGCGTCAGCTGATGCAGCAGACGCTCGACGGCAGCGGTTCGGAACTCGCCGATTCGCTGAAGCTCGTCGACGAGCAGATGTTGACGGGCCTGACCGATTCGCAACGCAAGTCGCTGCGCCCGCTGCTGGTGCGGCCGCTGATGCAGGCGTTCGCGGTGGTGATCCAGCCGGCCAGCGCCGAAGTCAACAAGGTGTGGAACGCGCAGGTCTACCAGCCGTTCCAGAACTCGCTCGCGACCAAGTACCCGTTCGCGGCGAACGCGAAGGTCGAGGCCGGCGCCGGCGAGATCGCGCAGGTGTTCGGCCCGGACGGCTCGATCGCGAAGTTCGTCGGCACGACGCTCGGGCCGCTCGCGGTGCGCCGCGGCGACACGCTCGCCGCCCGCACGTGGGGCGACATGGGCATCGGGCTCACGCCGGACTTCACGAACGGCTTCGCACGCTGGGTCGCGCCGCTCGCGGGCGGCGCCGCCGGCAGCGCGGCCGCATCGTCCGAGCCGCAGACCGTGTTCCAGATCCTGCCGCAACCGAGCACGGGCACGACGGAATACACGATCGCGATCGACGGCCAGCAACTGCGCTACCGCAACACGCCGCCGCAGTGGACCAACTTCGTGTGGCCGAACCCGCAGGGCTCGCCGGGCGCGACGCTGTCCGCGACGACCTTCGACGGCCGCACGGTGCAGCTCGTCAACGAGCCGGGCCGCTACGGTCTCGAGAAGCTGATCAACTCGGCGCAGCGCAAGCGCCGTCCGGACGGCACGTTCGACCTGACGTGGGCGCAGGGCAGCGTGAACGTGTCGGTGACGATGCGCATCATCAGCACGTCGCAGCCGTCGGCCGGCGGCGGCGACCAGCCGCAGCAGCAGAGCCTGCGCGGCCTGCAGCTGCCGTCGTCGGTCGCCGACGCGAGCGCGGGCGCCGCGCAGAACGCAACGCAAGCCGGCGCCGGCACGCCGGGCGCCGCGCCGGCCGTCGCGGCCGCCAACGCAACGAATGCACAGAGGGCGCAATGACGCAAACCGTACAGGCGCAAATCGCCTACTTCGGCAAGATTCCGTCGCGCGGCGACTTCGTGAAGAGCGCGCACAATCCGCAGTTGCTGCAGACGCTCGATCGCTGGATCGCGCAGGCGCTGGAGCTGCTCGCGGAAGATCCGCGCTGGAAGATCGTCTACGAGGACGCGAAGCCGATGCATTTCGCGTTCCTCGGCTCGCGCAGCAAGCTCGCGATCGCGGGCCACATGGTCGCGAGCCACGACGTGTCGATGCGCCGCTTCCCGTTCCTCGGCGCCACCGCGCTGGAGGTCGACCGGCCGCTCGCGTTCCTCGCGCGCAGCCCGCTCGCGTTCGCGCGGCTGTGGTCGCGCGTCGCCGCGCAGATCCCGCCGCTGCTCGGCAAGGACGAGCCGCCCGGCGCGCTGCAGGCGCTCGGCGACACGCAGGTGCCGATCGACATCGGCGGGCCCGGCACGTCGCATGACGGCACCTTCAACGATTTCGTCGAACACCAGTCGCTGTACGGCCTGCAGCAGATGCTGCTCGAAAGCGGTCACCCGGTGCGGTTGCGCGGCGCGATGCTCGCGCTCGGCTCGCTGCTGCGGCCGGTGATGCAGAGCGGCTCGTCGCACATCGAACGCGGCCTCACGCTGCCGCTGCCGGTCGATCCGTTCTACCGCAGCCTCGTCGCCGCGTTCTGGCTCGAGCTGATCGCGCCGTTCGTCGCGCAGGCCGACTTCGAGCTCGCGATCTTCATCGGCACGATCGCCGAACGCGAACGGCTGATCATCGGCTTCAACGGCGCGTCGGCGAAGACGCTGCTGAGCGTCGTCGACCCGCAGACCTACGCCGCCCACAACATCGACATCGACGATCCCGAGTGGATCGACGCCCATGCGCAAAACGATCACCAGATCAGCAAGCTCGTCAGCTACCTCGACCAACCGCAACTCTCGCTGCGCGTCGCCATCGACGCGTTCCGCGAAGCGTTCATCGGAGGCTGACGGCATGCATCGCACGATTCAGGCCCGGCGCGCGCGTCTTTCAGCCGCCGTCTCGCCCGCCCTCGCCGCACTGTTCGCCGCCGGCCTCGTCGCGAGCGGCGCGGCCTTCGCGCAGAACACCGGCGCGACCGTCACGCCGGTCGGCAACGGCACGGTCGCGACGACCGCGCTGCCGCAGGCCAGTCCGAACGCCGGCGGCGCGTCCGGCACGGTGGTGCACGGCACCGCCGCCACGATCGCGCCGCCGCCCGCGAACGCGACGCCCGGCCAGGTGGTGGTGGGCGGCAAGGTGCCCGACGAGGCGACCAAGGCGGCCGTGCTGCAGAAGCTGCGCGACACCTACGGCGCGACGAACGTCGTCGACCAGATCGAGGTGGGCGACGTCGCGACGCCGCCGAACTGGAGCGCGAACGTGCAGAAGCTGCTCGGCGCGCAGCTCAAGCAGATCAGCAAGGGCCAGTTGAAGATCAACGGCACGCAGATCGAGATGAAGGGCGAGGTGCACAACGAGGCGCAGCGCCAGCAACTCGCGAGCGACATGGCGAACACGCTGAACCCGACGTACACGATCAAGAACGGGCTGCGCGTGTCGGCGTCCGAACAGGGCGTGCTCGACCAGACGCTCGCGAACCGGACGATCGAGTTCGAGACCGGCAGCGCGACGCTGACGCCGCAGGGCAAGCTGATCCTCGACCAGATGGCGGCCGCGCTCGCGAAGATGCAGAACCGCACGGTCGACATCATCGGCCACACCGACAACTCGGGGAACCGGACGTCGAACATCGCGCTGAGCCAGGCGCGCGCGGACGCGGTGAAGGGGTATCTGATCACGAAGAGCATTCCGCCGCAGCAGATGACGACGACGGGGGTCGGGCCGGATCAGCCGATCGCGCCGAACGATACGGCGGATGGCAGGGCGAGGAATCGGCGGATCGAGTTCCGGGTGGGGCAGTAACAGCGGATCGGCCGGCCGCTCCGTTGCGAAGCGGCGCGGCACACGACGGGCGGTGGCAGGCATGTCACCGCCCGTTTTGCATGAGCGGCGGCCGATTGTCAGTGAACGGGAGGCGTCGCGCCCCCCTTATAGCTTTTCGCCCATTCCTGGCTCTGCTTGGCAGCTTGGTCGATGCGTGCGGCGACGCGATCGTCTTTCTTGCGCTGGGCCGCCTCCTTGGCAAGATCGGACGAGCCGAACTCGTCTTTGTCCCGTGTCCGGAAGTACAGCGACGGAGCGAGCACATGGTCTTGCCAGCTCGTCAGCAACGTGTCGTGAACGAGCATGTCGAACAGCGCCATCACGTCCGGCGGCAACGGATGCTTGCCCTCGATCCCTTCTTTCCAGGCCGATACGAGTTCCATCTGCGGTTCAGGCAGCATGGCTGCTTCGACGGCCTCCGCGCTTGCCTTGTTGTTCGAATCCCATGAATCGGGCATGTTGCGGAGTTGCTCCGCGGATTTCTTCAGGCCTTCCTGGTAGGACGCTCTGCGTAGCATCTTTTCCGACTCCTTGTGAAGGCGCTCCCACACAGTCGTGTAATCCTTCGGCGCTTCCGCGATCAACTTCTCGTAGCGCTTCTGTGCCGCATCGCTGGCCGCCTTCATCCCCCGTAACGTCGCCTGATCGGCCGGACTGCGACTGGCCAGCATGCTCATGTTGATGCCCTGCCGCTGCAGTTCCCAATCGAGCTGGGACTTCGTCGTCTTGCGCTGCAGGTCGGCGTCGGCCATGTTGCGCTTCCAGTCGGCGACCGGGTCGGACATCGTTCGCTGGAACGCGGGGTCCTGGTAGCGGACTGCGATCCAGCGCAGGAAGATTTTCGAATGTGCGACGAGGTCGAGGCCGGCTCTATAGGGAACGAGTGCCGTGTACGCATTGACGAGTTGCCGGATGCGGTATTGCTTGCCATTTCCGATAATGGGTTTGGCAATCGAAAACTTGTCGAAGGTCTTCCGCTTATGGAGGTACATGTCCTCCATCGTATCCATGGCCGCCCCTGCCTTCAACGCTTGCAGCAACATGTCTTGCAGCGGCACCCTCATCAGTTCCGCATTCACGCCAAGCGAACCGGTTGGCGCGCCCCCCACGACGTCGCAACTCGTTCCAGGGTAGAGGAACTGGGCCCCCCGAGTCTTTTCAAGACTATCAAGGCGCTGGTAAAAGCGCATTTCGTGGGCGGCCGCGAAGTGGACGCAATGCTGCACGCTTGGGGGGATGGAAAGCTTGCGATCCTTGTAACTGGTTTTGATCAGGCCCAAATACGGCACCATGCCGATCAGTTCACCGGCCTCTTCCGACATGATCGAAGAAACAGCGTCAAGCAAGCCGACGAACTTGATCTGGATCGGAACGCCGTCGATTGCAAGATCAGTATCGTTTCTTCGCTTATACTTCTCCGCCAGATCGTTGACGAAAGCCCGGGCCAATACACAGCCTCGATCCGCGCCGAACACCGACACCTCGATGACGCGAATCTTCTGCATCTTGCCTTTCACTTCATGGTAAGCCGCCTCGAACTGGTCTTTCGCCGCGATCAGTCGAGTATCGACACCCGTTCCGAAGGCCTCGGCCATCACGGCGTTGTCTCGAGCAATTGGCACATTCTCCATCACCAGCCCAACGAAAAGACCACGTGCAACCGCCCACGCCGTCTTCATCGGATTACCCCTGATGTTGGTCTTGACGTCGTTCTTGGTATTGCGCCACAGCAACCTGCCAGTCGCCTTGGTTCGCTCCCAAATCCGCTCAGGCGATGCATTCAGCACGTTCGTGATGCGCCGGGCCTGAGCGGGAATGCGCTCGATATCCCGTCGTAAGTCCTCGAATGCCTTCTCGACCGGCCGAAGTGAAAAATCCCCCGCAAGGATCTGCTTCGTCACATTGTCGACGCGCTTTTTCATATCCGCCTGTTTGATCGGCGCATTGACGCGCGCGAACGACTCGCCGACGGATATTGCAGCACTCGCGGCCTTTTTGGCACCTGCCACGATGGCAGCCTTCCCCATGTTCTTGAGCGCGTCGGAATTGCTGTCGTCGTTCAACGGCGTACCCAGCCCCGAGTAGTAGTAGCGATACCAGAACTGATTCGCGGGCCGCCTCTCGTCCTTCATTTCACGATGCGCTTCCCAGAGTCGCGCGATGTTCGAATACTGAGAACTTGAGGCATCATCGATGTCGCGATTGCGACCAAAGGCATCGAAGAAAAATCCAATGCGGATCGTCGCCCCGCACGGCATGCAATCAGCCTTCGGATACGCGTCCGCATTCTGACGAGCAAGCGCAACATACACCGACGCCGGCGTCGCGTCGTCCGGGTCGAGCTTGATTCTCTCAGCCATGCTGTTTCTCCTCTACGCGCGGCGGCGGCAACAGACCGGTGGGAATGGCGGGTACCGCCACTGCTTCGAATTTATTGCGTTTCAGCTCGGACAGAACACCGTTCGGCAGTGATTGCATCGACTTCGCGAACGCGCCGGGCTTGCCGCTGGCCGCTTTCAGGATCTGCTGTACGGCCGGATGAGCGTCGAACCTGTTATTAACGAGCAGAACGAAATACGCGTATTGTTCGAGATCGTCGAGGTCGTTGAGCCGGTATTTGAGCCAGGCCGCAGCGACAATGCGCGCGATGCGACGATATTGCTGGTCCTCACGCTCATCGTAGCGTCTGTTCAGTTGCGTCTGGTAATGACTCGATATCCAGCGAGACACGTCAATCATCGGAATGCGTGAGTCGTCCGCTGGTGCAGCGGGAAACTGAAGCTCGACGTGACGATCCGGATAAAAATGAACCGCGACAATTCGAGTACCGACTTTCTCGGGCACTTTTGATGGTGGCAACGTAACCTTTGCTTCGGCATGAAACGTCTGCTCGTCGCCTTTATGCCACTGATCAACGTCGTAATAGTCCCACTTGACCGTAAACTCGGTCCCCTTGAGCTGATAGCAGCAGGTCACGCCACCGCCGCCGCCCGGCATACTGTCGCCACCGCCACTCGCCTTATTGCCGTATGCGTCGACGATCGTGAATTTGTCCAGGTTATAGGGCAGGTAGTTCTGGGCCATGACCGAAATCCCGCTGTAGGTCGGCTCCGACTTCCCACATGCGGTCACGGTCACCACGAGCAGGCACCCTGCCACAACACGACTTACCAGACCCGACAATCTCATTGCTCTACTCATTGATGTTTCCCTTCTGAATCGCGGCCGGCACACCAGTGCAAACATCGGCCAACCGCAATCATCCGAATGCCTTCGGCGACATGCCCACCGAGTGCGCCGCGCCTATTTTCCTCATCGCGCATCCCGCTGCCGAAGCTGTCCACGTTTCCTCAATCCCACTCGTGTGCACCGCAAATCGAATCCGACACGTACCCGATATGATTACCCGTGCAGCGCATCCTCTGCACGCGGCGGCGGCAGCAAACCATCGGATATCGCCGGCACTGTCGCTGCTTCGAACGCCTCGTTCGACAGCAAGGACAACACGGGCTTCGGCAGCGATTGCATTGATTTCGCGAACATTCCCGGCTTACCGGCTGCCGTTTGCAGGATGCGCTGAACCTCAGGATGTGCATCGAACCGGCTATTCACGAGCAACGCGTAATACGTATACTGCTCAAGATCATCCCGATCGGTCAGACGGTATTTCAGCCACGCACCGGCAACAACGCAAGCGATGCGCCGATGCGACTGCCCGTCCGTATCGTCGAATTTCTTGTCCAGTTGCTCCTGATAGTGCGTCGCCATCCATCGCGAAACGTCCACAACCGGAATGCGTGATTCATCCAGAAGCTCGCCGGGGAACTGAAACTCGACGTGACGATCCGGATAGAAATGAACTTCGAGAATACGGCTGCCGACTTTATCGGGAACGGCCGACTTCGGCATCACGATCTTGGTCTCGACTTGCTGCGCGTGCGAGTCGTCCATCGTCCATCGATCTGCGTCGTAGTACTTCCATTTGACCGTGAATTCGGTGCCCTTGAGCGTGTAGCAGCACGCGACGCTGCCCCCTCCCGCGCCGGGCGGGTCGTCTCCACCGCCGCTTGCCTTGTTGCCGTAAGCATCGGTGATGGTGAAGCCGTTCATGTTGTACGGCAGATAGTTCCGACCCATGACCGAAATCCCGCTGTAGATCGGCTCGGATTTACCACAGGCTGTCACCGCTGCGAACAATAGGCAAGTCGCCAGAACACGGCCCGTCATGCGCGCCAGCTTCGTTGCTCTATGCATCGATGTTTCCCTTGTGAATGACACTTCGTGCGCCGTTCCATGGCGAGCAAGCGCCTGTTGTGCATCTGCGACTGATCGCCTTCGCGCACAACTCAACTGCAGTCCGGCGTGCGATGCGCGGTAGGTGCCTACCCTTAATCCCGAGCGAGCGCACCCGACTCAGCCATGCAGCACCTCTGGCACACGCGGCGGCGGCAACAATCCGTCCGGAACGACCGGAACAGCCACTGGCGCGAAGCTATCGCTTACCAGCGCTGACCACACCCCCTTCGGCAATGACCGCATCGATTTCGCGAACATCCCCGGCTTGCCGGCAGCAGTCTGCAGTACGTGCTGGACCGCCGGATGCGAATCGAACCGGCTGTTCACAAGCAAGTCGTAGTAAGCGTACTGCTTGAGATCATCGAGATCCGTGAGTCGGTATTTCAACCATGCCATCGCTACGACACGAACGATGCGTCGAAACTGCTGATCTTCGCGTTCGTCGTACCTCCGGTTCAATTCGTTCTGGTAGCGGCTGGACATCCAGCGCGACACATCGATCATCGGAATGCGCGACGTGCCCACCAGCGCACCGGGAAATTGCAGCTCGACGTGACGATCCGGGTAAAAGTGCACCTCGATAATTCGATCGCCGATCTTTTCCGGAACCCGAGTCGGCAACATCGCAACCGTTGCCTCGGCGTGCAGGGTTTCCTCGTTACCTTTGTGCCACTGGTCGACGTCGACATAACTCCATTTGACGACGAATTCTGTGCCTTCGAGTTTGTAGCAACAGGTCACCCCACCCCCGCCGCCCGGCAGGCTGTTTCCCCCAAGTGCCTTATTTCCATACGCATCAGTGATCGAGAATCCGTCGAGGTTGTACGGCAGATAGTTGTGGGCAATAACCGAGACTCCGCTATACACCGGCTCCGACTTGCCGCACGCGCTCAAGCACCAAACGACTGCGAGCATACCCGCCACGAGCCCGAACCTACGCCACGTCACTACGCGCCTCCAGCAATCCCCGCTCGTGCGCATCGCGAATCGCGTCCCACGTCGCATCGTCGATCGAGGCCAGTGCCGCATCCACGCTCGTTTCTCCGCGCGAAGCGGCCTCGAGACACGACTTCACGACCGGATGCTCATCGAACCGCGGCGAAACCAGCACGCCCGTCATCACGTAGCACTGCAATTCCGCTTCTTCGGCAATCCCGTGCGCGGTAGCGCGATCGAGTTGCTCGACTACTCGATCATGCAGTTCCGCATCGGACATGTGATCGACCATCGCCCCCATCGTCTCGCGGAACTTCAGCACGAGCTTGTCCGGATACCCGAGCTCGATCAGTTGCGCATGCTGCTGCTCGTTGAGACCCGGCGCATCACCCACCGGTACCGCACCTTCATTCGCGTGCATGTCATTGCGCCACACGACTTCGCCCAGCCGCCTGTCGCGATACCGGATCTCGCCGAACGGCGCGACGAACCGCTGCGCCTGCGTATCGCGCCACACCTGTCGAAGTCGCCCCAGTACATGGTTGTCGAAAAAGAAGAGGTAGTACGCACGGCCGTTGGGCAGCCTGTACTGGACGTATTGGCGCAAATGCTGATCGAGCGCATCGAACGACCACGTCGACCACAGCCACGTCACCGCATGCAGGTCGACCGCCTCCAACCACAGCTGGCGCAGCAGCCGATACTGCTCGGCGTTCTCGTCGTTGATCGCGTTGCGATCGAACGCGATCAGGTACGGCGCGATATCCGTATAACCATCGAGCCCGGTATCCGTCCAAAGCGACGCATAGCGCAGGCGGGGCACTGCCGCGAGCTGCACATCCAACTCCTGATAACCGCGCGTATCGACGAGTACGTAAAGCCGCATCGCATTCCCAGCGTCGTCCGTACGCGCGACCGAAGCCTTCAGCGTCTCGAGAAACGCCGGCCACTCCAGCTCGCGTGGATTCGGTTCTGCGTCAGCCGCTTCGCTCGCGCCGACCGAGTCGTTCCGGTCGCCCGTATCGTTGACTTCGTCCATCAATCCGCCTCGACCATCGACTCACGACCGCTGTGCGCGTTCAGCACGCATTGCTTGCACGTGCCGCCCGGCATCGCGGGCAACGGATACTGCATGCTCGTCGGTCCGCTGAACTGGTGCTGCGCCCCCTTGAAATCGACTTTCCCTGGCGCGTGAAGCTCGATTCTGCCGCCCTTGATCCGGATGTAAGCGCCACCCGACGTCAGCAATATCTCCCGCTTCGCAGCCACGTCGACAGCCTCTGTCGCCGCCATCACCTTCACGGTCTTCTGCGCCGTGAGTTCGACGTTGTCCATGTGCGCCTGGACTTCGACCTTGCCCTTCCCGGCGAGCAGCTTCATCCCGGCATTCTGCGCGAACAGGCTGATGCGATCCCGGATGCCGGCGATCAGCGATTTCCCGCTGGTGATGAACGTGCTCTGCCCACTGACGATATTGGTCTGCCGGTCGCTGGCCACATGCACCGACTGCTGCGACGCCACCCCGATCCCCGCCGGGCTCGCGAACAGCATCACCGGCTCCTTGAACGCATTCGCGTTGCCCGTCCCGCCGCCTGCGGTCCTGCCGCCGCCGGTCGTCGCGCCCGCCACGCTACTCTGTGTCGCGTCAGTAAATTGCTTCAGCGCGTCGTGCCCCGCGCCGAGACTCTCCGCCTGATGCATTTCGCCGACCTGCGACATCGACTCGATCAATCCTTCCGCATTGGCAAGCTGCTGCTTCGCTTCGCTCACGTCCAGCGGCTGGCTGTTCGCCCGCTTCGGATGCGTCGTCACGTACAGGCCTTGCCCGGCACGCATCGCCCCGTACGCATCCGTGCGCAGATCGAAACCGGAGCCAAGATACGCACCGCGCGTATTCCCGTTCTGCTCGATCAGATAGCCGAGATGAAGCAGCGAATTCCCGCTGCTGCTGAACAGGCGCGCACGGTTCTGCCCGGTCGCGTCGTCGAGCACCATCTCGTTGTGCCCCGATCCCGCATATTCCTTCGACCGGAAGCCCGACAAGATGCCGTCGCTATGCCATTGCGGCTTGGCAACACCGTTGTAGACACGATGCATGACGATCGGCCGGTCGCAGTCGCCACCGATATAGCCGATCAGCACTTCCTCGCCGACTCGCGGAATATGCACGGCGCCGTAACCGCCACCGGTATCCGACTGCACGACGCGCATCCAGCACGATGCCGTCTCTCGGCCTTCGCTCTGCCGGTCCCACACGAACATGACCTTGATCCGGTTCAGTTCATCCGTATAGACCTCTTCGCCCTTCGGGCCCACGACGATCGCCGTCTCGAGCTGCATCACGGGCTTGCGGTGCTCGAACGGGCTGCGGTAGGGCACGCTCGCGCGTTGCGCCTCGACCTCGACGAGATAGAAGCCGACAGAGCCGTCGGCATGGCAGACCTCGAACGCCGCCACTTCCCCGCGACCAGCCTTCACCTGCGCCAGCTCGGCCTGCAAGCTATGAGGGAAGCTCGCTTCGTGATCCGAGACCGGCAGATTGTTCTCGATGTAACGCGTGACGCCGATGGCCGCGAACTCGCGGTCGCTCGCCGCATCGCGATCGTGCTCCGGATGGTCGACGAGGGTGAAACGCCGGCCGGCGTCAATCGAACGCACGCCGCCCACGCCGAAGAAACGCTTCGCACGTGATTCCCATTCCTCGAGGCGAATCTTCGACAGATGTTCGCCGCGGTCCTGGCCCGAATACGTGTACGCGCCGGTGTATTCGTAGATTTCCGCCTGACCCGGCAGGTCGCCCTGATCAGCCTTCGTCGGCAGCGACGTGCCGTTCGGATTGCCCGCCGCCGACGGCGATTTGTAGTCGAACGTGCGCGTCGTGTGCAGCGTGCTTTGCAACGTCCGCGACGCGGTCCATTGCGTGAAACCGGCAGTCTCGGTGCCGCTGCCCGAACGATCGAACCTGACGGTATTCGGCGACAGCGCGTCGACCGTATGCAGATCGTCGGTGATGACGAACGTGTGCGCCTTCCCGTCTTCACTGTGCCGCCAGAAGCCAAACAGCCCTTCGTCCTCCATCAGCCGATGCACGAAGTTCCAGTCGGTTTCGCTCTGGCGGCAATACGAGCGGGACGGCAACGGTTTCGACAACGCGAACTGGTATCGCCCCCTGGCCTGCGGATGCGTGTCGAACACGTCGGCGAGAATCGCGTCGACCGGCTGGTCCTGCCAGTACCGCATGTCGCTGCGGAACTTGAGGAAGTGCATCCACGACGCGAAGCTCAGCTGGTAGCTCGACAGGCTGCCGTCGGCGCCGAGCCGCCGCGCCGTGTGGATATAGCCGTTGATCGGCAGATACGACATGTCCGCCTGCCGGATCCACAGCGTCATCGGCTGCGCGATCAGCGTCTTGAGCTCGACGTCGCTCGCGGTGGACACCAGATCGAGCGTTACGCTGAAATCACGGCCGAGCGCCGAACGGGCTACGGCGCGACGCGGCACGAGCGCATTGTTCGGCAGCGACGGGATGTCCGTCTTCAGCAGCCGATCCTGCTGGATCAGGCCGCCACGAATCGCCTGTGCCAGTTCGGTCACGTTCATGCGTCACCCTTCTTCTCGTTCATCACGAGCCCGTCGGGCCCGCGCTCTCAGGTCAAACAACGGTCCTTCACGACTGCTCGTCGGGCCGCACCCCCAGCAGCTCGCGAATATGCGACAGCGAGCCGTCGTCCTTCACGACGCTCTCGAGCCACTTGTGCAGCGGCATGTCGGCCCATTCGGCCGCCTTGTCGGCGAGATACGCGACCGGGCTGTGCGGCTCGGTCTGGCGGAAATAGCGCGCCACCGCGCGCAACTGGTCGACGGCCTGCGCGCGGTTCTGGATGCCGGCGATCGTCTGCGTCACCGGAGGACGCGAAGCGGTCTGCTGCTGCACGTGAGTCTCCTCGGTCTGGATCGGCTGGCCGAACACCGGCTCGATGCGTTCGGGCTGCGCCTGCGGCGCCGCCTGCGTGTGCGGCGCGCTGCCCGTATAGCCCTGTTCGCGCGCGAAGCGCTCGGCGAGCCGGTACACGGTCTCGAACGCATCGCGCGCCTGCCGGAAGCTCGGCGCCGAATCGCCCGCGCGCTCGACGAGCCGCTCCTCGAATGCATCGAGCGCGAATTCGAACGCCTTCAGGTTCGCCAGCAGCGCCGTGTAGAACGCGATCGACGTCACGCGCCGCGACGCATCGATCTGCTCGATCGACGGTTTGCCGCGCGCGATGTCGTCCGCGTGTTCGGGGTCGCGCCTGATCGCCTGCGCGACGTGCTGCGCGACTTCCCAGTCGAGCGTGCTGAACGCGTTCGACGCGCCGTCCGTCAGCGGCACCGCGCGCAGCAGCTCGGCCGTGCGGCCGGACAGCCACGCGACGTTGCCGAGCCGGTGCTCGATGTCGTCGTCCTCGGGCAGCGGGTGGATGGTGTCCCAGAAGTCGCGGCACAGGCCCTCGAGCAGCGCATAGCCTTCGGTGAGGCCCGTGATGCCGTCCTCGAGCGCGAGCGCCTCGGTCAGCCATACGGCAAGCCGCAGGTCCTTCGTGCGCGTGCGCAGCAGCTCGCCCGCATGGTCCACGACGAAGCCCCAGTCGGCCTCCTTGATCTCGGTCACCCATTCGCCCTGGTCGAGCGTCGGGTCGTCGTAGCGCCGCGCGTCCTGGATCGCGTCGAATTCGTTCGAAAACAGCAGGTCGTCGCCGCTGGGCGACGCATCGCTGATCGGCGTCAGCAGCTCGGGGAGATTGATCGGCATGGTTCGGTCAGTTCATCAATGCTTGACTGGGCGCGGCCGCGCTCATTCGACGGTGTACGCGAATTCGCCGGCCTCGTCCGCGCGCACCGCGATGCGCGCGATGGCCGCGCCGTCGGCGATCCGGCCGAGCACGTGGCCCGCGATCTCCGGCAGCAGCGTGCCGTTCAGGATGTGGTCGACGTTGCGGGCGCCCGAATCGACCTCGGTGCAGCGCGCGAGCACCGCGTCGACAAGCGATTCGTCCCATTCGAACGCGGCCTTGTGGTTCGCGTCGATCCGGCGCCGGATGCGTTCGAGCTTCAGCTCGATGATCTCGGCCAGCACGTCGTCGGAGATCGGATAGTACGGCACGACCTTCATCCGGCCGAGGAACGCCGGCTTGAAGGTCTTGTACAGTTGCGGACGCAGCGCCTCGGCGAGCGCGTCCGGATCGGGCAGCTCCTCGGCCGGCTTGTTCAGGCACGCCTGCATCACCGCGGCCGAGCCGACGTTCGACGTCAGAATGATCAGCGTGTTGCGGAAGTCGATCTCGCGCCCTTCCGCGTCGTCCATCGTGCCCTTGTCGAACACCTGGAAGAACATCTCGAGCACGTCGGGGTGCGCCTTCTCGACCTCGTCGAGCAGCACGACGGAATACGGGTTGCGGCGCACGGCCTCGGTCAGCACGCCGCCCTCGCCGTAACCGACGTAGCCCGGCGGCGAGCCCTTCAGGCCCGACACGCTGTGCGCTTCCTGGTACTCGCTCATGTTGATCGTGACCATCTTGCGCTCGCCGCCGTACAGGATGTCGGCCAGCGCCAGCGCCGTCTCGGTCTTGCCGACGCCCGACGGCCCGACGAACATGAACACGCCGCGCGGCTTGTTCGGATCCTCGAGGTTCGCGGTCGCGGTGCGCACGCGCTGCGCGATCGCCTCCAATGCATGGTCCTGCCCGATCACGCGCGCGGCGAGCAGCGGATGCAGGTTCATCACGGTGTCGATCTCGTCCTTCACCATCCGGCCGAGCGGGATGCCCGTCCACGCGGCGACGATCTCGGCGACGACGTGGCCGTCCACCTGCAGCGGCACCATCGGCTCGCCGCCCTGCAGCGCATGCAGCGCGGCAACGCGTTCGGCCAGCTTCTCGCGCGTGGCGTGCACATCGACCGGTTCGCCATCTTCCGACGGGCCGCGCGCCTTGTCGAGCGTGTCGCGCAGCTCGGTGATCTCGGCGACGATCACGCGCTCGGCTTCGTAGCGTTCTTCATCCTTCGCCAGTTGTTCGAGCGCCGTGTCGCGCGCACCGCGCAGCTCGCCGAGCCGCTCGTCGTGCGCCGCGCCGCCCGCCGCCTCGCGCTCCAGCGACGCGATTTCCGCATCGATGCGCTCGATGCGCTTCTTCGTGTCGTCGATCGCGGCCGGCGTCGCGCTATGCGCGAGCGCGACCTTCGCGCACGCGGTGTCGAGCACGCTGATCGCCTTGTCCGGCAACTGGCGGCCGCTGATGTAGCGGTGCGACAGGCGCACGGCCTCGGTGATCGCATCGTCGAGGATCCGCACGTTGAAATGCTTCTCCATCAGGCCCGACATCCCGCGCAGCATCGCGGCCGCGAGCGGCTCGCTCGGCTCCTCGACCTTCACCACCTGGAAGCGCCGCGCGAGCGCCGCATCCTTCTCGAAGTACTTCTTGTATTCGCTCCACGTCGTCGCGGCGATCGTGCGCAGCTCGCCGCGCGCGAGCGCCGGTTTCAGCAGGTTCGCCGCATCGTTCTGGCCGGCCTGGCCGCCCGCGCCGATGATCGTGTGCGCCTCGTCGATGAACAGGATGATCGGGTGCGCGCTCTTCTTCACCTCGTCGATCACGCTCTTCAGCCGGTTCTCGAACTCGCCCTTCACGCTCGCGCCGGCCTGCAGCAGCCCCATGTCGAGCACGTGCAGCGCGACGCCGCGCAACGGCGGCGGCACGTCGTCGGCCGCGATGCGCAGCGCGAGCCCTTCGACGACCGCCGTTTTGCCGACGCCGGCCTCGCCGGTCATGATCGGGTTGTTCTGGCGGCGGCGCATCAGGATGTCGATCGCCTGGCGGATCTCCGCTTCGCGGCCGATCACCGGATCGATCTTGCCGTCGCGCGCGCGCTGCGTAAGGTTGGTCGTGTACGTGTCGAGCGCGGGCGTCTTCGACGGGCCGGCCGCGGGCGCCATGCCGTCGGCGGCCGGTGCGACGTCGCTGTCGTCGTCCGCCTGGCGCGGCTCGGCTTCGCTCGAGCCGGCCATGATTTCGTCGAACTTGTGCTTCAGGTCCGTCACGTTCATTTCCGCGAACCGCGACGACATCCGTTGCGCGAACTGCGCGAGATCCGGCGCGGTCAGCAGCGCGAGCAACAGGTGCCCCGAACGGATGCGGCCGAGCTGCGAATCGAGCGACGCGATCAGCCACGCCTGCTCGAACAGCGCGATCAGATGGACGGAGAACACCGGCGTGCGCGTGTTGCCCGTCTTCAGGCGCGTGAGTTCGCGTTCGAGATCGGCGTGCAGTGCGTGCGGATCGACGCGGCTCGCGCGCAGCGCGAGCGGCAGGTCGCCCGTCGCCTCGTCGAGCAGCGCGAGGAACAGGTGCTCCAGATCGACCTCGTAGTGGCCGCGCGCCAGGCACGCGCTCGCCGCGCGCTCGGTCGCGTGCCGGCACAGCGGGTTCAGTTTCGTGATCAGGGTCTTCAGAGGCGTGCTCATGGCGTCGGTCTCAGGTTCGTTTGCGTGTTTGTTGTCGTTCGGGATCAGTGAATCACGTGCAGTTCGTAGCGGGCATCGGACCGGTCCTCGGCCGCGTCGCGCGTGCACAGGAACGCGTCCCAGCCGAGCCGCGAGCCCGCGCCGAGCACGCTCGCGCCGACTTCCGTGCGTTTCAGCACGAGTTTCACCTCGTACTCGAGCGTGACGCCGGCGAGCAGCGTCAGCATCCGCTCGAGCGCGACGGCGTGCGCGCCGCCAGGCAGGAACGCCTCGTAGTCGCGCTTGGACAGCGGGCCGACGACGATCCGCGCGCGCATGTCGCGCTGCCACACGCGCTCGCCGACGAGCGCCGTCGCGCCGAGCACCGCGTTGACTTCGCCGAGCACGCTCAGCTGATCGGGCGGCACGTCGTACCACTTGCCGACGAACTGGTCGATCTTCACCGGCACGCGGAAGTAGTCGGACAGCGTGCGCTGCAGGTAAGCGGCCGACATCGGCCGGTGCCGCGCGGCGAGCGCGTAGCCGGCCACGGCCTCGTCGAGCACGCCGCCCGGGCCGGCCGCGAGGCTGTCGCGCACCTCGTCGCTCGGCACGCCCGCGATCGCGAGCAACAGCGGCAGGTAGCGCTCGTCGCGGTCGAGTTCGTAATGGAACGGCAGCCGGTATTTCTTCCACGCCGCGTAGAACAGCGCGGTCGCGCGGTTCGAGAACACGTCGAAGAACGCGCGCGCCGCGTGGTCGCGCCGCAGATGCTCGCGCGCGACGATCTGCTCGGTGTAGTGCAGCGGCAGCGCGCCCTGCCCGCCGAGCAGGCCGAAGAACGCGGGCGTCAGCTCGACGCGGCCGAGCTCGCCGGCGGCCAGCGCGGCGCCGCGCTGCTCGCTCGAGTTCAGCGGCGCGCCGCCGCCGTCGAACGAGCGCGCGCCTTCGATCTCGCTCGGCGGGAAGCCGAGCGACAGCGTGTTGCGGAATTCGATGCGCTGCGCGACCACGTCGCCCTGCCGCCACGCGCCGGGCGCATCCGACGCCTGCCGCGCGAACAGCCCTTCGAGCACGCGCACCGCCTGGAAGAACTCGAAGCGGTGCGGCTCGTCGAGCAGCGCGTCGACTACGCCAGGATCGATTCGCCGGTTCGGGGCTTGCATCGGATGATCTCCTCGCCGGTGCGCTTCGACACGACGACCAATTGAACGAAACTGTTGAGGTGGACGTACAGCCCGAAGAAGCTGTCGAGCACGCGCACGAACGACGCGAGGCTCGCGCCGACGAAGTGCTCCTCGTCGATCGTCAGCCGGATCTCGATGCCGCGCACGAAGGTCGCGAACGGCTTGCCGGGCAGCCACTGCACCGCGCCGCGCTGTTCGACACCGGCCAGGCCGTCGATCTGGCGCATCGACACGGCCGTGCGCCGCAGGTCGTACAGCGTCAGCATTTCCTTCAGCGGCGCGAGGCCGTGCGCGACGAGCGACACGTGGTTGAGCGCGAGATGCGACACGAGCCGCCAGTGCGCGGCGCGGCCGCGCTCGAAGCGCACGCTCTGTGTCGGCCGGCGCAGCAGCGAGATGCCGCTCGTCTGCGCGCCGCCCTCCTGGAACAGGTCGCCGCCTTCGAGGCCGAACGCGAGCATCGAAGGCAGGTCGCGGTTCGTGCAGGTAAGGTCGAGGCTCAGCGTGTCGGTCTGCGGCGACGTCGGCTCGAAGTCGATGTCGACGATCGAGATCTCGGTTTCGTAGCCGGGGCTCTTCTGCGCGACCCAGTCGTTGCGGCGCGCGAACCAGTAGTGGCCGATGCGCGCCGCTTCGCCGTGATGCAGCGAATAGAACGGCCGGAACTCGATCACCGATTCCTCGTGCGCCTGTTGCCGGACGAGCTTCACCGAGTCGATCGAATACACCTCGTATGCGAACGCGCGCCGCGCCTCGGCGATCACCGGATACGACACCGCGCGGTGCGTGATGCGGATCGGCTCGCCATGCTGGCGGAACAGGTTGACGATCGGCGTGCAGAACAGCCGGAAATGGCTCGCCGTCAGCAGCTCGAGCAGGCGCGCGACGTGCGAATCGCCGCGCACGTCCTGCAGCACGAGATGCAGCGTCGCGCGCTGGCAGCGGCCCGACGCGCGCGCGATCGCCGCGAGGTCGAAATCGACGAAATCGAACTTGTCGGGGAACGCGAAGTACTCGGTGAGCAGGCGGTACGCGGGATGCGACTTCGCCGGATAGTCGATCAGCGCGTCGTCCTCGGCGAAGCCGGCCTGCGCGATCGGCAGCTTGCGCAGCGCGGTCCAGCGGCCGTTGCGCTCGGGCTCGACATACGCACCGAGCACGTTGATGAACAGGCAGTCGGTCAGCGCGGCGACGAACGACTGCTCGCCGTGCAGGTGCGCGCGCAGCGTGGGCAGCTTCAGCGCGCCGAGATCGAGCTGCGCGGCGAGCGATTCGAACGTGATCGAGATCACGCCCGTCGCATTCGACGGCAGCACCGTCGCGCTCGGCGCGAGCGCGACCGGCGTGTAGCGCGCCTCCGAGATGCGGATCGGCGCGAGCGTCACGTCGTAGGCGGTGCGGAACCGGCATTGCACGCCGCGGATCGGGCGGCTCTTCAGCTCGGTGCCGCGATCGATCACGACCGGTTCGGTCTGCTGGCCGGGCGAAGCCGGCGTGAACTGCGCGATCGAGCACGACGGAAACGGCCGCAGGTAGTGCGGATACAGCACTTCCAGCAGCGCTTCGGTGAATTCCGGGTAGTCGTCGTCGAGCTTCTTGTTGATGCGCGCGCCGAGCAGCGCGAACGACTCGATCATCCGCTCGACGTGCGGATCCTCGCAATGCTCGCCGGACAGCGCGAGGCGTGCGGCGATCTTCGGATAGCGTTCGGCGAAATCTCGCGAATAGCGCCGCAAAAACGATAATTCGCGTTCGTAATACGGCAGCAATTCTTCCATCGACGACCCCGAACCTCAATATTTCCTGCCGGACCTGATTCACCACCGGGCGGTCCGGCCCGCTCGGCGGCTTGATTTACTGCATGCGTGCCGCGCGTGCGCGCGTGACCGAATACTGCAGCGTCGACGGTTGCAGCATCGCGTCGAAATTCACCGGCTCCTCGGCCGGGTGCACCACGAGCAACGCCTGGATCGCGAAATAGAGCGCGTTGGTGGCCTGCTCGTTCAGCTCGAACGTCACCTGCACCTGCTGCAGGCGCGGCTCGTGGCGCGCGATCGCCTGCTGGATCGACTTGCAGATGAACGCGCGATCGTAGTGGCTCGCGAGGCTCAGCCCCGCGAAATCGTTCAGCCCGTAGGTCAGCACCGATTTCTGGCATTCCGGCAGCGCGGCCAGCTCGTTCTCGGTGTGCGCGATACGGGTGTTGAGGATCGCCTCGACGTCGCGGGCGACCGTGGTCTTGAGCTCGTCCAGCGACAATTGCCGCATCGCGGCCGAGGCCGGCAGATGCGGTTCGTCGTCGAACAGCTTGTCGAGAAAACTGGGTTCGAATCGTTTCATCGGCCGGTGTTGACAGCGAAAACGGCAACGGGACGCGAGCGCCCCGTTGCCGCAACCGACCTTAGACCGCGTAGGTCTTGTCGTTCTTCGTCAGGCTCCAGGCGCCCTGCGTGTTGCCGCCCTGGTTGCCGCCGATCTTCTGCTGGGTTTGCTTCCACTGCACGGCTGCGTACTTCAGCGAGAACGTCTCGATCGGCAGACCTTCCTCGCGAACGCTCGGGGCGATGCTCGAGATGATCACGTACTTGAGCTTGACTTCCAGATACTGCACGCGCTTGCCTTCACCGTCCGCGCGCGAGAAATGGACCGTCACTTCGTCGAACGTGGTACCGCCCGAAGCGTGCTGGTACAGCAGCGGGCTCGACGAATCGATTTCCTTCGTGAAGATCATGTCGCCGTGCTCGCAACGCGTCATCGTGTGACCGCCAGCGGTCGATGCGGTTGCCGAACGCGGCTGAACGATCGAGTGATCCCACGATTTCAGTTCGATCCAGCCCTGGTGGTCCTTGTCCGCGGACTCGCCCTTCACCGCGGGACTACCAAACTGCAAGTGCATATGTAACATGGCCCTTCGACTCCCCAAAGAGGTGGTTTTAACGTCCTACCCAGGCGGCCCGCCCGGGCGATTTACTCGCTTATGAATTTGCCGGTTTGGGCAGATCAGCGACAAGTCGCAGAGAAATCGAGAGTTCGTCGAGCTGAAAGTGCGGGCGCAGGAACGCGACCGAACGATACGAGCCCGGCTTGCCCGGAATCTCCGACACTTGTATGGATGCCTCGCGCAGCGGAAATTGCGCTTTCTGTTCCTGCGAGGCGTTGTCGTCGAGCAGGACGTACTGCGAAATCCACCGGTTGAGGAAAGTCTCCACGTTCTGCGCCGATGCGAAGCTGCCGATCTTGTCCCGCATCATCGCCTTCAGGTAATGCGCGACGCGCGATACCGAGAAGATGTACTGAAGCTGGGCGGACAGGACGGCGTTCGCATTCGCGCTGTCGGTGCTGTACTTTTTCGGCTTTTGCACCGACTGCGCGGCGAAGAACGCGGCGTAATCTGAGTTCTTGCAATGGACGAGCGGGATGAAGCCGAGGTCGCTCAGCTCCTTCTCGCGGCGATCGGTGATCGCGATTTCGGTCGGGCACTTCAGCGCGACTTCACCGTCGTCGGTCTTGAACGTGTGGGTCGGCAGATCCTCGACGAGGCCGCCGCCTTCGACGCCGCGGATCGCCGCGCACCAGCCGAAGTCGTCGAACGCGGCCGTCAGGCGGGCCGCGAAGGCCCATGCCGCGTTGCACCACAGGTACTTGTCGTGATCGGTGCCGTCGACATCCTCGACGAAGTTGAAATTCTCCGCGGTCTGGCCGTCCTTCGGATTGAACGGCAGCCGGCCGAGAAAGCGCGGCAGCGTCAGGCCGACGTAGCGCGAATCCTCGGCGTCGCGGAACGACTTCCACTTCGCGTACTCGACCGTGTCGAACACCTTGCCGAGGTCGCGCGGCTTGCCGAGATCGGAGAACGACTCGAGGCCGAGCAGCTCCGGCGACGCCGACGCGATGAACGGCGCATGCGCGGCCGCCGCGACGTGCGACATCTGCTCGATGAAGTACATGTCTTCCGGCTGGCGCGAGATCTCGTAATCGCCGATCAGCGCACCGAACGGCGAGCCGCCGAACGTGCCGAATTCCTCTTCGTAGACCTTCTTGAACAGCGCGCTCTGGTCGAACTCGCTCGCGCCCTTGAAGTCGCGCACGAGGTCGCGCTTCGGTGCGTGCAGCGCCTTGATCTTGATCGTCTGGCCCGTGTTGCTTTCCTTGACCAGATAGTCCAGCCCGCGCCACGTGCTTTCGAGGCGCTGGAATTCCGGCGCGTGCATCACGGCGGAAAGCTGCGTGGAAATCAGGCGGTCGAGTTCCGCGACGCGCGCGTCGATCGTGGCCGACAGGTTGTCCGACACGATCACCGTGCCGTCGAGCACCTGGTGCACGAGTTCGCCGATCAGGTCCTTCGCACGCGCATGCTCGGAATCGGATTTCGCGACCTTGCTCTTCTCGACGATGTCGTCGAGCAGCGAAGTCCCGGCGGCGTATTCCGCGCCGCTCGCTTGGGCCGCAGCCGTTTGCTGGTTCATCTCAACACTCCGTCGTCATTCGCCGTCTTTGTCGCTGCCCGTGCCCTTCGCGAGCTCCTGCAGCTGCTGCGTGTTCTTCAGCACCTCGGACAGCAGATCCTCGAGCTTGTCGTTGCCGGCGAGCTTGTTGCGCAGGTCGGCGAGCTTCGAGCGCGCCTCGAGCAGGCGGCGCAGCGGCTCGACCTGTTCGACGACTTCGTCCGGGCTGAAATCCGACAGCGAGCGGAACTTCAGGTCGACCGCGAACTTGCCGCCTTCCGGGCTCAGGCGGTTTTCCACCTGGAACGCGGCGCGCGGCTCGATCGCCTTCATCACGTCGTCGAAATTGTCGCGGTCGATATTGACGAACTTGCGGTCGCGCAGCTTCGGCTGCTCGATTTCGGACTGGCCCGCCAGATCGCCGACGACCCCGACGACGAACGGCAGTTCCTTCACCTCGATCGCATCGCCCTTCTCGACCTCGTAGGTCAGCTGGACGCGCGGCGGCCGTATTTTCTGCAAGCTTTTCTGAATGCTTTCTTTCTTGGCCATCTCGACGGCTCCCAGGTTAGTTGTGGTTATCGCGTCAGTTGCGGTTTCAGTTGCGCAGTGCGCCGAACGGATCCGCGCTGCCCTTTTGCGCCGCGGGGGGCGTCGGAGTCGGGGCGGCGCTCGCGGCCGTGTCCGCGGCCGGTGCGGCCCCGGCCTTCGCACGATGAACCGTACGGCGGCCGCTGTACTTCTTCGACTGCGCCCGCTGCTCCGGCGGGAACAGCGCCGACTCGCCGAGCGTGTCGCGCAGCTGCTTCGCGAGCGCCTGCGCGTCGGACTTCGCGTCGCCCGCGAGCGACGCATCCTGACGCAGCTCGCCGAGCGACTGCGTGGCGATCCGCAGGCCGGCGACGGCCAGCACGCTCTTCGCCTGGCGATCGGTCGCGTCGCGCTGCAGCGCTTCCTGCGCGGCGACGATCGCCTGGCCGTAATGGTTTTGCGCGAACTGGATTTGGGCGATGCGCGACCACGGCTCCTCGCGCGTCGGATCCGACTTCGCGAGCTGCTGGTACAGGCCGAGCGCCTTGTCCTGGTCCCCCGCCTTCGCGACGGCGTCCGCATCGGCCAGCGACTTGTTGAACACTTCCGCAGTCGGCGGCGCGGGGGGCTGGCTCGCACAGCCGGCGATCACGCCGCAAGCCACCACTACCCCAGACAGTTTTGCGAACAGACGGTCTTTCATCGTTATATCCACCGGCGCGTGAGTTTTAAATCGTTGAGAATCTGGTTCTTTTGCTTTGCAAGAAGCGCGCGGGTATAGTACCGATCAATTTTTCATAATTCAATCGTCGTGTGAAGAGTAATTCCTTTTAAAACTGGGCGCTACCCCCTCGAATGACCGCTCGCGGCGGGCTCGCGACGGTTTTTCGTCGGGCCGGGAAGCGCAAGTTTTACTGGTCGCACGACGCGTCGCCCCGGCGGCGGAAAAAATTTCCGAGCGCTCGCCTTGACGCGAGCGTGCTTAATAGTTGAACGGTGCAGTGTCGGGGACCCGCAGCGAACGTGGTAATACCCGGCAGTTTTGACAGGGATAAAGGCGGCACGCCGGAAACACGATGAGATCGTCCATGATTCGCTACGCGCTGCCGCTGGTCGCCTGCGCCCTTCTGGCCGGATGCGCGGCCGCCCCGCTGCTCGGCTCGGCCGCGAGCGCCGTGATGTCCGCGGCCGGCATCGGCAAGCCCGAGGTGCCCGATGCGCAGAAGCCGCCGCGCAACATCGGGCTGACGCTGGCCGCCGCGCCGAACCTGAACGCCGCGACCGACAACAAGCCGCTCGCGCTCGTCGTCCGGCTCTATGCGCTGAAGGAGCCGACCTCGTTCCAGCAAGCGCCGTTCGACGCATTTACCGATCCGACCAAGGAAAAAGCCGCACTCGGCGCCGACCTGCTGAACGTGCGCGAAATCACGCTGATTCCGGGCCAGCGCTATACGGCGACCGAGAAGGTGTCGCGCGAAGCGCAGGCATTCGGTATCGTCGCGCTGTTCCGCGATCCCGCGCTGCAACGATGGAAACTGACGTTCGATCCGGCGAAGTCGGAGAAATCCGGCATAATCATCGGCCTGCATAACTGCGCGATGACGGTCACCGGCGGCACGGTCATCGCACCGCAACAGGGTGCGCCTTCGCAGCCGCTGAATATGCTGTCTTCGGTGTCCTGCGGTTAAACATGACGCACGAATGTCAATTAACAAGAGTTAACAATTGGCGATTTAATTCGGGCACGAACAAATCGATTACATCGCAACGCCACATTAACCGGATTTGACATGAGTTATTCGGCCAAGGTGCTGTGGGGGGAAGGGCTGTTCCTCCGGCCTCAACACTTTCAACGGCAGGACGCGTACCACGAGGCGCGCCTGTTCGAGTCCATCCAGGCGATCCAGCCGTACAACTGGGGCGTGCGCTCCGTGCGCATCGACCGCGACGCGCTCGGCAGCAACGTGCTGCGGGTAGCCGACCTCGCGCTCGTGTTTCCGGACGGCGCGCTGTATGCCGCGCCGCAGGCCGACGACCTGCCGCCGCCGATCGCGCTGGATACGTTGCCCGACGGCATCAACGAATTCGTGTTCTATCTCGCGCTGCATCCGCTGCGCGAGAACGGCACCAACTACAGCGACGATCCGGCCGCCGGCTTCATGACGCGGTTCGTCAGCGAGCAGACGAGCGTCGCCGACAATTTCACCGACGCCGCCGAAGCCGACATCACGTTCCTGAAGACGCAAGTCAAGCTGATCGCGCACAGCGAGCCGCGCGACCAGTTGCTGTCCGTGCCGCTCGTGCGCGTGCGCCGCACCGCGACGTCCGGCTTCGAGATCGACGACAGCTTCGTGCCGCCGTGCCTCGCGATCGAGGCGTCGCCGATCCTGCACCAGCGGCTGCGCCAGCTCGTCGACGCGCTGCAGGCGAAGGTGAACGCGCTGTACGGCTTCCACCGCGAGCCGTCGAAGAACATCATCGAGTTCCGCTCGGGCGACATCGCATCGTTCTGGCTGCTGCACACGGCGAATGCCGCGTTCGCGACGCTCGCGCACCTGCACCAGCACGCGGCGCTGCATCCGGAGCGGCTGTTCCAGGAACTGCTGCGCCTCGCGGGCCAGCTGATGACGTTCTCGAAGGGCTACACGCTCGCCGACCTGCCCGTGTACCGCCACGACGATCCGGGCCCGAGCTTCGCGCGTCTCGACCTGATGCTGCGCGAACTGCTCGACACCGTGATCTCGACGCGCTATTTCGCGATCACGCTCGACGAGGTGCGCCCGTCGTTCCACCTCGGCCGCCTCGATTCCGGCAAGATCGACGACAAGACCGAGTTCTATCTGGCGGTGTCCGCGGACATGCCGAGCGTCGAGCTCGTCGATGCGGTGCCGGCCCGCTTCAAGGTCGGCGCGCCCGACGACGTCGACAAGCTCGTGCTGTCGGCGATGCCCGGCGTACGGCTGTCGTACACGCCGCAGGTGCCGCCCGCGATTCCGGTGCGCCCCGGCGCGTGCTACTTCGCGCTCGATTCGCGCAGCCCGCTGTACGAGCGCATGCTGCAGGCCCAGTCCGCGATGATCTACGCGCCGACTGGCATCAATGACCTGAAATTCGAACTGATCGCGGTCACATCATGAGCTACGCGCCTTCCCTGTTCGGCGACAACGTGCCGCCGCCCCTGCACAGCCCGGCGTCGACGGATTCCGCGTTCCAGGCCCGCTCGCTGCTCGATTTGCTGTACGACGGGTTCTTCATGCTGTTCCTGCTCAAGAACGGGCGGGAGCCGGACAGCGCCAGCGAGTTCAGCACGCGGATCCAGGAATTCCTGTCCGATTTCGAACGCGGCGCGAAGAAGCTGAATATTGCCGCCGAGGACGTGTACGGCGCGAAGTTCGCGTTCTGCGCGGCGATCGACGAAATGGTGCTGTCGTCGCAGTTCAAGATCCGCGCGGACTGGGAACGCCGGCCGCTACAGCTCGTGCTGTTCGGCGAGCAGCTCGCGGGCGAGAAGTTCTTCCAGTATCTCGAGGAATGTCGCGCGCAGGGCGCGGCGCGGCTGCAGTCGCTCGAGGTGTTCCATATGTGCCTGCTGCTCGGGTTCCAGGGCAAGTATCTGCTCGAAGGGCCGGAGAAGCTGGCTTATCTCACCGCGCGGCTCGGCGACGAGATCGCGCACATGAAGGGCAAACGCGCGCCGTTCGCGCCGCATTGGCCGCTGCCCGACCAGATCGCGCATCGACTCAAGCGCGAGGTGCCGGTCTGGGCGATCGGGGCCGTGTTTGCGCTGGTGGCGCTGCTCGGGTATCTCGGGCTCAATACTTATCTCAAGGACAAGACGCTGCAGGCGTTGGCGCCTTATTCGCAAGTCATCAAGGTTGGGCCGGAGTCGGCTAATTTGACGATTTCGTTGCCTTGAGGGCCCCGCTTCGTTCGGACGTTGACGCTGTATGAGAAAGGACCGCTTGGCGGTCCTTTTTTACTGTGGCGTGTGGCTTCAGAGCAGGATGAAGCCTTCCTTGTCGACGTAGAACACGAACGCGTCGAACAGCTGGGTGGCGGTCGGCTCGTCGACCTGGTCGTGCGCATTGATCACGATGTCCTCGATCGTCGCGCTGTTCAAGGTCACGCGCCAATCGGGATGTGGTGCGGTGGTGGGTGGCGTAGCGGCTTCGGTGTCAGTGGCGTCTTCGATGAATGCGCCCTCTGTGTCGAGGGTCCATGGCGTCTGCGGGAGGCAGAGCCATCCGTGGAAATCGCCAGGGTGTTCGAGGATGTGTTTCAGCGACGCGGTCGTCGCGGGGGTGGTCGGCATGGGTGTTGCGGTTGTAACAGGACTGAAGTCAATGCAAGACGGGCGGCGACGCAGGCGCGAATGTGCCTGCGTCGCCGCGCTCGCGTCAACGTGATTATGCCAATTTCGGATGCGCGGGGCTGGGGCGGTGGTCGCTGTCGGTCGAGCTCTCCGATATGCATCGCTAAGCGTAGGGCGGTCGCCTCAGTCGCGACGATCTCCATTGCGCTTGTCCGAGCCGGTCGGGCCCGAGCGGGGCCTTTCACCTCTTGGAATCAGTTTTTCCAGATCCATCGGCAACATCAGTGTTCCCTGATCACTTGGTGCCGCAAAGACACCACAAATTCGCTGATCATTCGCCATCCCAGGCAGCCATCGATCTAGAAAATCGGCTAAAGCAATCTCCTTTGGGAGGAATCCCTGCCATTCATCAGTGGCGCATAACCTTGCGAACTCCTCCTCTGGCCAGAAAGGCACCACTGTCGCTGCACCGGTATGGGCAGTCGCCCACCCCTTGTCAAAGAGACCCCAGACGACTTCAAAGTCAGCGACCTTGCGGACGAAATAGTCGCATCGGGACTGTGCATCGAGTCGCAGCACGTTCTCTATATTGTTTAGATATGCCGTCATCGTTTGTCACGTGAACCCCGACGTAACGATAGTAGATGCTGCAGGCGAATCGCAGTAACCCACTCCACAACCGACTACCTCGCGCAGCATCTTCTGGCGCATCAAGCCCACTCATCCTGAGTGCAGCCGTAGAGGAACCGACGCGAGCGACTCACATTCGAGTGCCCGGTCGGCGCTGACGCCCCCGTGTTGCAAGCACGCGTCCTCATATGCAACATACTCGCCATCAGATTTGGAGGCGAGCATCGCGTCGATCTTTCCGAAATCAGCATCGGAAGGAATGTCAACCGCAAAGAGAGAAAGCCCACGCGTGACGGAACATTGCGCTCCGAGAGAGTTCAGATCGGAAATGATCGATGCTTTAGTGTCGGGGTTCTCGGCAAAAACTCGCAGTGTTGAATGGCCTCCTCGTGCAACCACGGACGTTGCAAAGAGTTCTCCGTCGACATCCTTCATCGCTACCGTGTCCCCTTTACTCACACCGCAGACGTAATACGGTACGTTATCAACCACACAAGAAAGATCATCCGAAAATATACCCCAGAGAGACTCATATTCCATTGGAGGGTATCCGTCTTCATCCTTCTTCAACTGAAATGCAATCTTCCTAAGCTCTTTCACATTTTGTCCTCAATTACCACACGGCGCACATCACACGATTAAATCGCTCCCGATCGGAGATGCTTTTTTCAATTCAAGTACAGGCGCCACGCGGGCTTCGATCGACGGAGGCCATTCGAGGCCGCGTGTTGTACACGACATGATGCAATTTGCGCCATTCGGGCACGTGCGTGATCTATGCGCTATTTCAAGGGGAGGGTGCATCTTGACACACTCGATATCTCCGCCGTAAATCTTGCTAACGGTGCTGCGGTGGCTCACGTCGCAATAGGAGCCGCTTCCGCGGCTCCTATGCTTGAGTTACTAAAGCTATCCAGGGCGACCGGGCATGGTCAAGAAGGCTGCAAAACTGTCAGCAACCGCCGACGTCTGTCCTGTCTCAGGCGACCAAAGAACGACAACAGGTTCCCCCGCGTTGCCAAGCGTTCCGTAGTCGAAGCAGTAGTAATCGCCCGTACCGAATTCGGCAAACGGTAGCAATTGAGAGAAGTCGATAGAGCTACCAGAGAAATTGTCTTGCCATTCCTGCCAGTCTCCTTTGAAGCGACGAACTATCGACTCCCACGTCTTACGGGGATCGCGTGCATCAAATACAGGAAACACAACCAAGGCGCCCAATGCTCTGCCGTTGTTGTCCAACAGCCAATCCGAGAAAGACTTAGGCAAGGTTCGCGCCAATTCCGTCTCAGCTGCATGGATCGCGTCTATTGTCGTACCTATCACTCGCGCTTTAGCCATCATTTCTCACTTACGGTAAAGAGCTCGCCTTCGGGAGACTCAGCTTACCCGTTCCAGGTGAGCCCGAGCTCGGCACCACCCGAACACCGTCCGCTCGCCGTTCACCTCCTTCGCAATACGTCGACCGAACGCATCATAGAAATACCGCGCCTGACTCTGCCGCGACGCCTCCGCAACCCGCGCAGACAGCAAGCGATTGAACTCATCCCACTCGTATTCCTGCTCACCCGCAGGCGTACGCTTGCGCACCAGATTCCCGCGCGCGTCGTACTCGAAGTGCATCCCCGCATACGCCTTCAACAGGTTGCCGAGCACCTTCGGCACCTCAACCGGCAACGTGCTTTCCGGCCGCACCGGGCTCGGACGCGATGCAGGCGTCTCCGCCGTTCGCACCGGATCGATGATGTTGCTTGTCGGATCGAACGCAAACCGTTCCTTCGCGACCGGACTGATTGCCTCGATCAACCGTCCGACCGGATCGTATCGATAGTCGGTCCCGCCCTTGCGGCTGTCCTCGATCCGCGACAACTGCCCCGCCGCGTCATAGCGATACCGCCGCTCCGCAAGCGGCGCAGGTGACGTCGACCGCTGGATCGTCTGCTGCAACACGCGGCCGGCCGGATCATAGTGCGTGCGCTGCCCAACCTTGCTCGACAACACGCGCGCCGTCTCGCGATGAAGATCGTCACGCTCGATCTGCACGCGCTCCTCGCCGTCGAGCAGCATTCCGTGCACATGCCCGGAGCCATACATCAGCCAGTCGACCACATGCCCGTCCGGCCGAACGGTACGCCGCCGATTGCCGAGTTCGTCGTATTCGTGATGCCAAACGTAGCTGCGCCGGTCGCCGAACAGATCGTAGGCGTGATGTTCACGCACCAGATTGCCAACCGGATCGAAGAAGAATTGCACGCGGCTGTACCGATTCACCGCGTCGATCAACCTGCCGCTCCGATCGTAGGCAAACCGCTGCGACGCGCTTCAGTAGACGCTCGTTTGCATCGATGTCGATCTATGTCAAACACCTGACTTCATCAATTAAAGCGAGACCGGCTCTCCTGCAACAATCTCAGGTATTCCAACCACTGATAACAACAAGGGCCGCAATCGCGGCCCTTGTTGTTACTGAAGCCAATCCATAGCAAGCCCCAAAATTTCCTGCAAATTACTAGGGCCGCCGTACCCGATGAACTCCGTTTCGGTGGCGCTTACCCTGATCCAATCCTCGTCGTCACGCTCAATGTTGATATTGGTCGGCCTCTTGGCTGAGACACCATTTATCTTGACTCTCCAGCCCGGGTTGTCGATATTGACAATCTCCACACCATAAGAGTGCTCCCAAACGTCATTACATTGGGATGTATACCAGCGCTGCAACCCAGCTATTAAATCACTCATTTGCATAACCCTTTTCGCCTTGCCAGCTCCCTAGCCACTCGAATATCTTGCTTGGTCGCTGCCTTCGTAACCTCTGTCTTTTTCGACGTGGTCACTTGACCATTTGGACCGATATTTATTTTCCGAGTCTGGACATGCGGAGTCGGAATATCAACACCAGTAGCTTTGTCGAAATGCGATGCCCCTTGCAAATCGATGTGGCCCTGCGTCGTCGGTGTAGAGAACGTCACTGAATTCTGGTTGATCTGCCCGGAAAGCTCACGAGCCATCTCCTCCTCATTTTTCGGCCCACGCGACGTATAGTCATTACAACTTGGCAGGCACTTCGCACATTGCTTCGACAGCCCCAATGGATCAATCCACCATACCGGGTTAGGCGCGTATTGATAGACATTGATGCCGCCAGCCAGCCCAATCGGATCTTTGCCAACGAAGCGCCCACTTCCGGAATCGTAGTACCGATGCCGGTTGTAATGCAGCCCTGTTTCGTCATCGGCCTGCTGCCCCTGAAACCGCAACGGATTCTTAGGCGCGATCCCCGCCGCCTTCGACGCCCGCGCAATCACCTCCCGCGCTTCGCCCCACGCCTTGTACGATGCCTCCCATACAACGTCACCGTCGTCATCCGTCAGCAACTGCGGCGTACCGATCTGATCGCAGTGATAATAGAACACCGCCGCGTCACTCCGCCGCTCCGGCACCTTCTGCAGCGGATCCTCCTCCGGCACATAGCGGTCGGTACTCTTCCACTCCGGCGTCGCGATCCCATCGACGGGCTCAGCCACATACTGCGCCAGCGGCACGAACGTCCCCGGCTCGTAGAGATAGTGCGTGCCGCTCTCGCCGTCACTCTCGTACGCCAGCGTGTCACCGTCCCACCCGAACACCGTCCGCGCGCCGTTCACCTCCTTCGCAATACGGCGCCCGAACGCATCATAGAAATACCGCGCCTGACTCTGCCGCGACGCCTCCGCAACCCGCGCAGACAGCAAGCGATTGAACTCATCCCACTCGTATTCCTGCTCACCCGCAGGCGTACGCTTGCGCACCAGATTCCCGCGCGCGTCGTACTCGAAGTGCATCCCCGCATACGCCTTCAACAGGTTGCCGAGCACCTTCGGCACCTCAACCGGCAACGTGCTTTCCGGCCGCACCGGGCTCGGACGCGATGCAGGCGTCTCCGCCGTTCGCACCGGATCGATGATGTTGCTTGCCGGATCGAACGCAAACCGTTCCTTCGCGACCGGACTGATCGCCTCGATCAACCGTCCGACCGGATCGTATCGATAGTCGGTCCCGCCCTTGCGGCTGTCCTCGATTCGCGACAACTGCCCCGCCGCGTCATAGCGGTACCGCCGCTCCGCAAGCGGCGCAGGTGACGTCGATCGCTGGATCGTCTGCTGCAACACACGTCCGGCCGGATCGTAGTGCGTGCGCTGTCCGACCTTGCTCGACAACACGCGCACTGTCTCACGATGAAGATCGTCACGCTCGAACTGCACGCGCTCCTCGCCATCGAGCAGCATTCCATGCACGTGCCCCGAGCCATACATCAACCAGTCGACCACATGCCCGTCCGGCCGAACGGTACGCCGCCGATTGCCGAGTTCATCGTATTCGTGATGCCATACGTAGCTGCGCCGGTCGCCGAACAGATCGTAGGCGTGATGTTCACGCACCAGATTGCCAACCGGATCGAAGAAGAATTGCACGCGGCTGTACCGATTCACCGCGTCGATCAACCTGCCGCTCCGATCGTAGGCAAACCGCTCTTCGCTTTCCCCCGCGGCGCGCTTCAGCAGCCGGCCGTTTGCATCGACTTCGACCGAAGTCACGCAACCCGCTTCATCGATCGAAACGAGACTGCCGCTCACGCTGTCGTACTGATAGCGCGTCGACTTGCCGTCGAAGCCCACCTCCTCGATCAGCCGTCCCGCAGGATCGTAGTGAAACTGGTACGTCGCAAAGTTCGCATCGGTCAGCGCGGACAAGCGGCCGAGACGGTCATAGCGATACGCAACCGTCTGCCCGAGCGCATCGGCGCGGCTGGCAATGCGCCCGGCCGCATCGTAGCCATATCGCGTCGAACGATCGAGTTGATCGGTATGCCGCAGCAAACGGCCTTCCGCGTCGTATTGGACCTGCTCGACACCGGCAGGCGAACGCACTTCCGTCGGTTGTCCGTTCAGACCGTAACGATAGGCAACCACGCCTCCGGCCGCATCTTTCGTCTCGATCACACGCCCGATATCGTCGTACCTCCACTCCGTCGTCTTTCCGGAGCAGTCCGTATACCTCGTCATCTGCCCGGCATCGTTGTACTCGAGCGTCTTCGAGCCGCCCTTCGCATCGGTGATCTGCGTCGGCAAACCCTTGTCGTTGTATTCGTACTTCGTGGAATGTTCGAGCGGATCGATTTCCTCGACGACGTTGCCCGCGTCGTCGTACTTGCGCTGCCATACATGACCATTCGGATCGACGAGCCGGATCATCTGATCCTTGTCGTCATACGCCATCTCGACGACGCTGCCGTCCGCCCGCTCGTGCCGAATCAGGTTACCGCGCGTGTCGTATTCGCGACGCTCGATGCTGCCGTCCTGCCGGATATGCAGCACCAGATTGTGATGGGCATCGCGCCGGAACCACTCCTGGTTACCATCCGGATACACGATCCGATACACGTAGCCGTGGATGTTGAAGTAGTACCGGGTCATCTGACCGAGCGCGTCGGTCACGTAGGTCAGACGGATGTTCGGATTCCATGCGAGCCGGAGATCCAGACTGCCGTCGTCGGCGTATTCGCGAATGCATTTCGCGTCTGCGTTGTCTTGCGCGTCCGCGCCATCCCATTCGAGCGTCATCCCGCGGCCGGTTCGGTCCGTGTAACGCGTCACGAGGTGGCGGTGATATTGATACGTCCGCGCATTGCCATGACGATCGACCGCGCGCACGAGGTCCCCGTGCGCATCGTATTCGTAGCTCGCCAGCGTGCGACGCGCACCGTCCTTGAGCACATGCTCGATCTGCACGATACGGCCGTGCCTGTCGTGTTCGAACGCGAGCACATTGCCGCTCGCATCGATCAGGCGCGCAACGCGATCGAGCGCATCGTAGTCGAGCGTGATCGTGTTGCCGGCGCGGTCCTTCTGCATCGCAAGCCGGAACGCGTCGCCGCGGCGCTCGTACACATGCAGCACGTCATGGCCGTATGCGATCGTCACCCAGGTATCGTCGAGCCGCGACAGCGTCAGGTTCTCGGACAGATCGTCGTGCACCGCACCGGCCGCAAGCGCCGGGTACTCGATGCTGCGCCCTTCCGCATCGCGATAGATCCACTGATCGTTCTTGACGTCGATTCGCGTCGTATACGGCGTGATCCATCGTGCACCGAGTTCACCGTTGTCATAGGCTGACAGCCGGGAACGATAGGTACGCTCCCATACGACGGGCATGGCGCCCGGCAGGTCGAAATCCACGTGCGAAAACGTTTCGTCACCGAACGCGAAATCGATGGATGCCGGTGATGCCCCGAGCCCGCATGCCTTGCACGCGCTCTTCCCCGGTCCTTCGGCCGGCGCTTGCCCGTCGGTTTTCTCGAGCCCCTCCTGCCCGCGCGTCTTCTTCGCCTGGCTCTTCCCGCTTGCCTTGACGTCCGCAGTCTGCTCATGAAGCTTTGCGCGTGCCTTGACGCGCCCGACTGCCTCGATCAGTTGCAAGACTAGCCACATCATCTTGCCTTCTTCACTGCCTGCAAGCGACCGAATCGACGACGCAATCTTCGGCGCTTCGGTCCGAAGGAACGTCACCGTGCTTCGAAACGGCTCGAGCCATGCATCCGGCGCGAGCGTCGCCACGGTGCCCGCAGTCTTGTTGATGACCTTCTTCCCGAGCGCCTTGGTTCCTTCGTACGCGAATTGAATGCCGTCACCGACGCGGCTCGGGCTGTACCACGGCCGGTCGTCGGCCATCTTCTCCGCGAGCTGCTGCTGTCGCTTCAGATTCGCGTTGGCGTCGAAGAGCTGACCGTGCAGCGCCTTGTCCATGCCCGTCGCGAGCGCGAGCATGATTTCCTGGCATGTCGATGCACATCCGTCGAGCAGCTCGACGAGGCCAGCCTTCAGCTTGTTCAGAAAATCCTCGATCTCGGTCGCACACGTCGCGTTGATATGCGTGACCAGCACGGAGATGATCGCCGCGCCGAGATTGTTGCGGGTCGCCAGCAATTCGTGACGGACGAGCGCGAGCAGCGGGCGCGCCGACATCCGGAACGGCGCGAGTGTCGGCGGAATCGGAATGATGCCGAGCAGGTTGATCGCGAGGCTCATGTAGTCGAGCACCTGGCCGCCGCGCTTCTCGATGATCTCGGCAATATCCCCGAGCGCGTCGACCATCGCCATGATGTTGCCGATGATCGGCACCGCACCGGCAAACGTCTTCACGTCCTCGAACGTGATGTGGTTGCCGCTGATCCGTCGCAACCACGCATCGAAGCGGTTGCCGACCGCGGCGACATCCTTGGCGGAAACATCGCTGAGCCAGGTAACAGCCTGTTCCTTCTCAGCGCCCGGTGGAAGTTGTTGTGCCATGTCGTTCTTCGTTCAATTCGTTTTTTTCAAGACGGCTGACAAGCCGCGCTCTCTCAGGATTTCAACGGCCCGCCAAACCCGCTCGTCGGCAGCTTCATGCCCGTCGCGCCCGTGGCCGACGCCACGGTCGTGGCGCCCTTGCCAGCGATGCCGGCGACGCCCGGCAATGCGCTCTGCAACGCGCCGGACGCCGCATTCGCCGCCGGCGCGGCCAATGCCGCAAGCCCGCCCTGACGTGCTGCCTGAACCATCCCGGCCACCTGCTTCGCCGCACCGCTCAAGCTGGAGGCGGTCTGCAACGCCGACGCAACGCCGGCACCACCCAACGCGGTCGCAGCGGCCGGCAATGCGGAACTCGCGAGCCCGCCAAGGGCAGCACCCGCGCCGCCGCCACTCACCAGCCCCATCGCCGCCGTCGTCGCGGCCGGCGCCATCCCCTGCAATTGGCTCGCGAGCTGTCCGCTTGCCGCGGCCTGCGCGGCTTCCGGCGACGGTTGCACGGGCTCCGCCGGCCACTTCGCCTGCTTGAAATAGTTCGCCGGCTGATCCGACTCGCGCGGATCCTTTCCGAACTCGACGCGCACCGCGCCCGGCGGCAACCCGCTCACAACCGTATGACCGCTGTCGTCGAGTGCGCCTTTCTTCAGCACGGCGCCGTTCACGTCCTTCACAGTGAACAGTCCGCCTTTCACCGCCTCGCCGTTCACGTACTTGTGAAACAGTTCGAGCTGCCCCGGCTGATCCGGCCGGGGGCTCGGCAACGGATACCCCATGCTCGCCGGCCCCGCGAACGTGTGCGACGCCCCCTTCACATCGATCGCGCCCGGCGCATGAATCTCGATGTTGCCGTCCTTGATGCGGATATACCCGCCGCCGCTCGTCAGCAGAATCCCCTGATCGGCCGCGATCTCGATCCGGTCGGTGGCGGACACAACCTTCACCGCCTTCTGCGCGGTCACCTCGACGTTGTCCGACTGCGCCTGGATCTCCACCTTGCCCTTGCCCGCGAACAGCTTCATCCCCGCGTTCTGCACGAACAGGCTCAGCTTCTGCCCGATGCTCCCGATCAGCGACTTGCCCGCGGCCACGTGCACGCTCTGTCCGCTCGCCACGTTCACGTGATCGTTCGCGACGACGTGCAGCGACTGCTGCGTCGACATCCCGATCCCCGACGGGCTGCCGAACAGCATCACCGGCTCCTTGAACGCATTCGCACTGCCCGTGCCGCCGCCCGCCGTACGTCCACCGGACGCGTTGCCCGACTTGCTGTCCTGCGTCGCGTCGGTGAACGCGCGCATCGTTTCGTGCGCCTCCTTCAGGCTTTCCGCCTGATGCTGCTCGCTCACGCCCGACATCGCTTCGATCAGGCTCTCGCCCGTCACGAGCTGCTGCTGCGCTTCCTTCACGTCGAGCGGCTGGCTGTTCGCCGCCTTCGGATGGGTCGTCACGTACAAGCCCTGGCTCGCCCGCACCGCGCCGTACGCATCCGAGCGCAGGTCGAAGCCGCTACCTAGATACGACCCGCGCGCATTGCCGTTCTGGTCGATGATGTAGCCGAGATGCAGCAGGCTGTTCGCGCTGCTGCTCATCAGTTGCACGCGGTTCTGCCCGGCCGCGTCGTCCATCACGAGCTGGTTGTAGCCGCCGCCCGAATACTCCTTCGACCGATACCCGGACAGGATCCCGTCGCTATGCCACTGCGGCTGGTTCGCGCCGTTATACACGCGCCCGACGGCCAGCGGCCGGTCGCAGTCGCCGCCGACGTAATCGATCAGCACTTCTTCGCCGATGCGCGGCACGTGCACGCCGCCGTAGCCGCCGCCGGTATCCGACTGCACGACGCGCACCCAGCACGACGCGTTCTCGTTACCCGGGTTCAGGCGGTCCCACACGAACTGCACGCGGATCCGGTTCAGCTCGTCGGTATAGACTTCCTCGCCCTGCGGCCCGACGACGATCGCCGTCTCGAGATGCATCTTCGGCTTCTCGTGTTCGAACGGGCTGCGATACGGCACGCTCACGCGCTGTGCTTCGACCTCGACGAGATAGAAGCCGACCGAGCCGTCGTCATGCGGCACGCGAAACGCGGGGGCGGCGCCGTAGCCGTCCTGCGCTTGCGTCAATGCTTCGCGCAGGCTGTACGGGAAATCGGCGCTGCTGCTGGCAACGGGCAGGTTGTTCTCGATCCACCATTCGACGCCGATCGCCGCGAATTCGCGCTGGTCGGCCGGATCGCGATCGTGTTCGGGATGGTCCGCCAGCGTGAAGCGCCGGCCAGCATCCATTGCACGCACGCCGCCCGCGCCGTGGAAGCGCTTCGCCTCCGACTCCCACTGCTCCATCCGGATCTTCGTCAGATGATCGCCGCGCGTCTGATCCAGATACGTGTACGCACCGGTGTACTCGTACACTTCGAGCTGATCGGGCAATTCACCCTGGCCGGCCATCGTCGGCAGCGACGTGCCTTTCGGATTCGACGGTTGAGACGGATTCTTGTAGTCGAACGTGCGTGTCGTTCGGGTCACGCTCTGCAGCGTGCGCGTGCCGGACCATTGCGTGAGCGCGTCAGTTTCGCTCGCCGCGCCGCCGTGATAGAAGCGCACGGCCTGCGGCGACAGCGGCGCGAACGCCTGCAGGTTGTCGGTGATCACGAGCGTATGCGACTTGCCGTCGTCGGCCTGCTGCCACGTGGTGTAAAGGCCTTCGCTCTCCATCAGCCGGTGCACGAAATGCCAGTCGGTATCGTGCTGACGCGTGTACGAACGGCTCGGCAGCGGCTTCGACAGCGCAAAGCGGAAATGGCCCTTCGCCTGCGGATGCTGGTCCAGCACGTCGCTGATGATCTGATCGACGGTCGTATCGTTCCAGATCCGCTGGTCGCGACGGAACTTCAGGAAATGGGTGAAATCGGCGAACGTCAGCTGATAGGTCGTGAGCCCGCCGTCGGCGCCCAGGCGACGCGCGGTGTGCACGTAGCCATTCACCGGCCGGTAGCTGCGATCGCCTTGCTGGATCCACAACGTGACCGGCTGCGCGATCAGTTTTTTGAGTTCCAGATCGCTGTCGGTCGACAACACGTCCAGCGTGAATTCGTACGCGCGCCCGACGCGTGAGCGGCCGACTGCCCGCTGCACGGTCAGGACGTTGCTTCCCAATGGCGTCTCGAGCTTCAGCAACCGGTCCTGCTGAAGCAACCCGCCGCGCAATGCGGCGATCGTGTTCTGCATGTTCATGGCTACGGCCTTTTCTTCTTTTGACGCGCCCTCGGATGGCGCGCTGAGCGATTTCGCTCGCGCGATTTTACAGACAAATTACGGCCCGAATCGGAAAAATGACCTGATTTAAAAGAGTATTTTTAAGTGGATCCAGAATGCCCGCGGCGAACGGTTCGACCAGGCAGTCGCCGTGCACAGCCCATGCCGTCGCGCTGAATTGCCGCCTTCAATCCGCTGAAATCGGTTGCAATCAGGGCCAATTCGACTTCCGGTGCGGCGCGGTTGCGAGTAGTGTCTACGTGCCCGTATTGCGGCCCATCGAGGCCACCCAGCGCCCGGTGCCCGTCGCTCACCACAACACCCTACTGACCACTGGAGATCCGCGATGAAACGTTCGAAGTTCCTGCTGTCGGGCCTGCTGCTCGCGTCGGCCCTCGGCTTCACGGCCGTCGCCGCGCACGCGGAAGACCTGCTCGATTCCGTGAAGAAAGCCGGCGTGCTGCGCGTCGGCCTGGAAGGCACGTATCCGCCGTTCAACTCGCGCGGCACGTCCGGCCAACTCGAGGGTTTCGACGTCGACGTCGCGAACGCCGTCGCCGGCAAGCTCGGCGTGAAGACGCAATTCATTCCGACCGAATGGAGCGGCATCATCGCGGGCCTGCAGGCCGGCAAGTTCGACGTGATCGTCAACCAGGTCACGATCACGCCGCAGCGCAAGGAAGCGCTCGACTTCAGCCAGCCGTACACGTACTCGGCCGCGCAGCTGATCCAGCGCAAGGACGACACGCGCAACTTCAAGTCGCTCGACGATTTCAAGGGCAAGAAGCTCGGCGTGACGCTCGGCACCAACTACGACCAGATGGCACGCAGCGTGCCGGGCATCGAGGTACAGACGTATCCGGGCGCGCCGGAGAAACTGCGCGACCTCGCCGCGGGGCGGATCGAAGCGACGCTCGACGACCGGTTGATGCTGCCGTACATGATCAAGACGTCGAACCTGCCGCTGCGCTCGGGTGCGGTGCTGAACGGCGGCAAGCAGGAGATGGCGATTCCGTTCCGCAAGGGCAATCCGAAGTTCGAGAAGGCGATCAACGACGCGCTCGAATCGCTGCGCAAGGACGGCACGCTGAAGAAGATCTCGACGCACTGGTTCGGCAGCGACGTGACGGTGCCGGTCGCGCAGTAAGTGGTTCGCCGTGCGTTCAATGCGTCACGTTTTTCGCTGCGGCGAAGGCGTGACGCGCGGTTGCAGCTTTCCCCCTTTGCCTTTTCCGTCAGGCCGCGTCGTCGAAACGGGCAAGCAGCATCTGGCCGATCGGCGTCAGCGCCGGGCGCGCCGCCACCTCAGTCCTCCGCATCGCGCTTCGTTCGAAAAGTCTTCGAGGTGGTAGGTCAGCCAAATTTGCTAATGACGACGGCCAACGACGTCTCAGATGGAGTCTTGACGACTGTCGCCATATCGCCCCTATTTGCAGGCTTTGGCCAAATCGGACAAAGGGCGCGAAGGAGACTCAGGCAAGCTAAATGGCGCATCGCCGAATGATCGGATCACGGACCCTTTCTCACCGAGCAATACGAAGGTGCTACCAAAGCCCTGCAAGAGATAGAACGGTTCCCTTGTCGACCCCGAAACGTCGGGATCGGCTAGCGCCACCGATCGATATTGCGACAGCATCGAGCGGCCTTCGCATGCCCACGTTTTCAACGTTGTGCTAGCAACCTTCGCAGGAATGTACTGGTAGGGAATGTGCCCGGTAACGGCCGCATACGTCTTGACGAATGCTCGCGCACCGTCCGCCTTCGCCGGGCTAAGCAGCACGAGTTGCAACAGGAGATAGATGCCCGTTGCGAAGAGCGTGACAGAGACCGTGAGTATCAGCGTTAGCGTGATAGGCCGCACCCGCTTGGCCGCCCCACTGGAGCTTGTCTTTCGCGCCATACGACGCAAACCACGGCGGCCGATGACTTTCCACCTCATGCGCTCAACAACTGCCGTGCGCTGCTCGGGCGGGACCCCTTTGCTCGCAGCGCGCGCCGCATATGCGAAGCGCCGGCGCAGCGCCAACTGGTCGCATCCGTCTTGCCACCGGCGACGGCGCTTCACGTTCGGTAACCGGCCAGCCCACCACTCCGGGACCACGACGTTTGCCCAAAGGTACAAGGTGGAAAGCACAACGACGAACGCCGCTGTGCGCCAGACGCTTTGAAGCTGAACGCCCGCGAGAATCGTGTCGTATAGGTCGGGCCGAAACATCATGCCGGGCACGCCAGCCATCTCGGCCCAGCCATCCAGATGAGAACGACCGACTGCGTAACTGAGTGCAGCGGTCACCGAGAAAACTAGCGCAACGCCCTCGAATACGTGTTCAGTAAGGTAGGCCCACATGCGTGAGCCAAGGCTCGGGCGCGGAAACGGCGTGCTTTCGGAAGTGCTCGTCGTCACAGGTTGTTTTTCCAGTTCGATTGCCTGCGGCGATCATGACGAACCATCCGTCTGCATCCGCCCGCCGCTGTACCGAAACTGTACTTTTTGACGCCACAAAAGCACAAGGGGTTACGCGAGAGTCACGTAACCCCTTGATCTTATTGGTGCCGGCTGCAGGACTCGAACCCGCCACCTGATGATTACAAATCAACTGCTCTACCAGATGAGCTAAGCCGGCGTAGCGCGAGATTCTACCTCATTTCACGATCTTGAGGCGAGGTCTGCTGCCGCCTTTCGAACCATCGCCGTCGCCGTCGGTTTTCGGCGGTTCGTCGGCGCCCTCGGACGGTTCCTCGTTCGCGCCGCTGTCGGCGACGGGCGCCAACGGCGATACGGACTCGTCACGCTGCGCATCATCGGTCGACACGACATCATCGTCGAACGCGCCCGAATCCTCGCCTTCGCCTGCGACCGCATCGACCTGGAACGCCATGCCCTGCCCGTTCTCGCGCGCATAGATCGCGAGCACGTTGGCCACCGGAATCTCGATCTTGTGCGCCTTCCCGGAGAACCGGGCCGTGAACTCGATCCACTCGTTGCCCATCTGCAACTGGCTCGTCGCCTCGAAGCTGATGTTGAGCACGATCTCGCCGTCACGCACGAACTGACGCGGCACGCGCGTCGAGTTGTCGACCCTCACCGCGATATGCGGCGTGTAACCGTTATCGGTGCACCACTCGTACAACGCGCGCAGCAGATACGGCTTCGTTGAAATCTCTTGCATCACAATCCTCGAACCCGGAGCGGACGCGCGGCACGCCGCGCCACCGCTCCGTCATGCCTTCATTGCAACATTAGCGACGCATGACCTTTTCGGACGGCGTCAGTGCTTCGATGTAGGCCGGACGGCTGAAGATCCGTTCGGCGTACTTCATCAGCGGCGCGGCGTTCTTCGACAGCTCGATGCCGTAGTGATCCAGGCGCCACAGCAGCGGCGCGATCGCGACGTCGAGCATCGAGAACTCTTCGCCGAGCATGTACTTGTTCTTCACGAAGATCGGCGCGAGCTGCGTCAGGCGATCGCGGATCGCGAGGCGTGCCTTCTCGTGGTTCTTCTCCGCCGCCTTGCCCTTCTCGTTCTCGAGCGTGCTGACGTGGACGAACAGTTCCTTCTCGAAGTTGAGCAGGAACAGGCGCGCGCGGGCGCGCTGCACCGGGTCGGCCGGCATCAGTTGCGGATGCGGGAAGCGTTCGTCGATGTACTCGTTGATGATGTTCGATTCGTACAGGATCAGGTCGCGCTCGACGAGGATCGGCACCTGACCGTACGGGTTCATCACCGAAATGTCTTCCGGCTTGTTGAACAGGTCGACGTCGCGGATTTCGAAGTCCATGCCCTTCTCGAACAGCACCAGCCGGCAACGCTGGGAGAACGGGCAAGTTGTGCCGGAATACAGAACCATCATATTTGCGTTTCCTCAAAAAAGCCGAGGGCCGGCACGCGGCGCAACCCCTTTCACGGGTTCCGCCTTGCGCCGGCCCCACGCCGGTCAGGCGTGTTTACTTGATATCTTTCCAGTACGCGGCATTCAGCCGCCAGGCCAGGAAAGTCAGGACACCGAGAAAGATCAGCACCCACACGCCAAGGCGCTTGCGGGTCTGCTGGGCCGGCTCGGACATCCATGTCATATAGGCCACCAGGTCGGCCACCGCAGCATCGTAGTCGGGCGACGAGAGCGTGCCCGGCGTGACCTGCTGGAAGCCGACGAGCACGTGGGCCTTCTCGCCCGTCTCCTCGTCCGTCTTGTCTTCGAATTTGGCTACGCGCTGCCCCTGCAACTGCCACAACACATGGGGCATGCCGACGTTCTCGAACACCGCGTTGTTCCAGCCGGTCGGCCGCGTATCGTCGCGGTAGAAGCTGCGCAGATACGTGTACAGCCAGTCGCGGCCGCGCGCACGCTCCTCGACCGACAGGTCGGGCGGCGTGGTGCCGAGCCAGTTCTTCGCGTCGTCGGGCCGCATCGCGACAGACATCGTGTTCCCGACCTTGTCGGTCGTGAACAGGAGATTCTTTTCGATCTCCTTCTGGGATATGCCCAGATCCGTCAGACGGTTGTAGCGCATCAGGTTCGCGCTGTGGCAGTTCAGGCAATAGTTTACAAACAATTGCGCGCCGTGCTGAAGCGAAACGAGATTTTCCGTGTTATCGGGCGCCCGGTCGAGCGGAAAATTACCCTCCGCCCGCACGGCCGGCGCCGCCAGCAGCGCACACGCGGTCGCCCCGATCAGCGCGAGTGTCGAAAGCAGTTTCTTCATGTCGTTCTCTCCTCGCTCACGTTAATGGGGCTTGAAGCGCACCCGTTCCGGCGGCTGCTTGAACGTGCCAAGCGGCGTCCAGACGGGCATGCCGAGGAAGAACGCGAAATAGATCAGCGCACAGGCCTGCGCGATCAGCGTCGCCGCCGGCGATGGCGGCCGCGTGCCGAGGAACGCGAGGGTCAGGAACGCCGCGACGAAGATCCCGAGGAACACCTTGTGGAACAGCGGCCGGTAGCGGATCGACTTCACCGGGCTGCGGTCGAGCCACGGCAGGAAGAACAGCGTGATCACCGCCGCGCCCATCACGACGACGCCCCAGAACTTCGACTCCGTCAGGTACATGAACACGACGATCGCGGCGGCCAGCACCGGCAGCCCGATCTTCCACTTGCCGCGCGCGCGGATCAGCGCGAGCACGCCGAGCAGCGCGATCACGATCATCAGCACGATCTTGAACGGGTCGGTGGTCGCGCGCAGCATCGCGTAGAACGCGGTGAAGTACCAGACCGGCGCGATCTCCGGGGGCGTCTGCAGCGGGTTCGCCGGGACGAAGTTGTTCGCCTCGAGGAAGTAGCCGCCCATCTCCGGCGAGAAGAACACGATCAGCGCGAACACCATCAGGAACACGCACACGCCGAGGAAATCGTGCACCGAGTAGTACGGGTGGAACGGGATGCCGTCGAGCGGGATGCCGTTCTCGTCCTTCTTCGCCTTGATCTCGATGCCGTCCGGGTTGTTCGACCCGACTTCGTGCAGCGCCACGAGGTGCGCGATCACGAGGCCGACCAGCACGAGCGGAATCGCGATCACGTGGAACGCGAAGAAGCGGTTCAGCGTGACGTCGGACACGACGTAGTCGCCGCGAATCCACAGCGACAGGTCCGGGCCGACGAACGGGATCGCCGAGAACAGGTTCACGATCACCTGCGCGCCCCAGAACGACATCTGGCCCCACGGCAGCAGGTAGCCGAAGAACGCCTCGGCCATCAGGCACAGGAAGATCGCGCAGCCGAAGATCCAGACGAGCTCGCGCGGCTTGCGGTACGAGCCGTACAGCAGCCCGCGGAACATGTGCAGGTACACGACCACGAAGAACATCGATGCACCGGTCGAGTGCATGTAGCGGATCAGCCAGCCCCACGGCACCTCGCGCATGATGTACTCGACCGACGCGAACGCGAGCATCGAGTCGGGCTTGTAGTTCATCGTCAGGAAGATGCCCGTGACGATCTGGTTGACGAGCACGAGCAGCGCGAGGGAGCCGAAGAAGTACCAGAAGTTGAAGTTCTTCGGCGCGTAGTACTCGGATACGTGCTTCTTCCAGGTGGACGTGAACGGGAAGCGCTGGTCGATCCAGCCGGTGAAACCTGTCGTGGAGACTTCGTTGTTGTCGGCGGCCATCACGCTTCTCCTTTCTCGTCCTTGCCGATCACGAGGGTCGTCGCCGACGTGAACATGTAGGGCGGGATATCGAGATTCTGAGGCGCCGGCTTGTTCTTGAACACGCGGCCGGCGAGGTCGTAGGTCGAACCATGGCACGGGCACAGGAAACCGCCCGGCCAGTCGTCCGGCAGGTTCGGCTGCGGACCCGGCGTGAAGCGTTGGCTAGGCGTGCAGCCGAGGTGCGTACACACGGCCATCACGACGAGAATGTTCTTGCGATCGGCCCGCGACCGATATTCGTTCGCGCAATACGCGGGCAACGGCATCGAATACGGGGATTTCGTGGCCGGATCGGCCACTTCCTTGTCGGCCTTGACGACGTCGGCCAGCATCGAATCGGTGCGATTCAGGATCCAGACGGGTTTGCCGCGCCACGGCACGGTGACCATTTCGCCGGGCTTCAGGCCGCTGATGTCGACCTCGACCGGCGCACCGGCCGCTTTTGCTTTCGCGGACGGCGCAAGCGACGCCGCGAAAGGTATGACGGTGGCGACGCCTCCTACGCCACCTGCTACGGATGTCGCAATCAGCCAGGTACGGCGGCCGCTGTCGACGCGTTTCTCTTCCTTGTCTCGCATCACACGCCCCACTTCTGAGTTGGATTTTCCGTCACGACTTTCCATTCCGCCGCTAGTTTGCTCGAATGGAGTCGTCATTTACAAGGCCCGGAGATGAAAATCCCTTCGAAGTGTTTGATAGTTAAGGGTTATCCCCCACTATCGGAGCAATTAAATCATTTCGCTTTTAAGCGGATGCTACATTGCGAAATTTCGATGCACCGCCGCAAATCCGGCGCTCAGACCGGATTATGAATATCGATAAAAAGGTGTTCGAGATCGAATTCCTCGGACAAGTGGCGCCCCAGCGCCTGGATTCCGTAGCGTTCGGTCGCATGGTGCCCCGCCGCAACGAACGCGACACCGCTTTCCGCCGCCGCGTGCGTGGTCGACTCGGACACCTCGCCGGTCAGGAACACGTCCGCACCGGCGTCGATCGCCGCATCGAAATAGCTCTGCGCGGCGCCGGTGCACCACGCGATGCGGCGCAACTGCGTGTCCGGATCGCCGAGCACGAGCGGCGTGCGGCCGAGCGTGTGCTCGACCTTCGCGACGAAGTGCTCGAGCGTGACGGGCATCGGCAGCGTCGCCATCCAGCCGAGATCGCCTTCGCCGAAACGTTGCTCGCCGATCAGCCCGAGCTTCTCGCCGAGCTGCGCGTTGTTGCCGAATTCGGGGTGCGCGTCGAGCGGCAGGTGAAACGCGAACAGGTTCAGGTCGTTCGCGAGCAGCAGTTTCAGGCGCTGATACTTGCGGCCGGTGATCTGCGGCGCCTCGTTGCGCCAGAAATAGCCATGATGGACGAGCACGGCATCCGCGCCCCATTCGAGCGCGGCTTCGAGGAGCGCGACCGACGCCGTCACGCCGGTGGCGATCTTCTCGATCTTGCGGCGCCCCTCGACCTGCAGGCCGTTCGGGCAATAGTCCTTGAAGCGCGCGGTTTCAAGGGTATTGTTCAAGTACAATTCGAGTTCGATCCGATCCATATAAACCTCTAATCCATTCAGATGCTTAGACGCTTCTGGCTGTTCTTCGCGCAGGCGGTGACCGTACTGCTCGCGCTGATGTTCATCGTCGTGACGCTCAAGCCGCAATGGCTGCAACGGCAAGGACAGCTCGGCAAGCAGCTCGCCACGCCGATCGTCGCGCTGCGCGAAGTCGCGCCGGGCATCGGCGGCGCACCGGCAACCACGTCGTATGCCGAAGCCGCGCAGAAGGCGATGCCGGCCGTCGTCAACGTGTTCTCCAGCAAGGACGGCTCGCTGCCGCCCGACCCGCGCGCGAAGGATCCGCTGTTCCGCTACTTCTTCGGCGACCGCAACGCCCGCAAGCAGCAGGACGAGCCGGCCGCCAACCTCGGCTCGGGCGTCATCGTGAGCCCTGAAGGTTACATTCTAACGAACCAGCACGTCGTGGACGGCGCCGACCAGATCGAAGTCGCGCTCGCCGACGGCCGCACGGCCACCGCGAAGGTGATCGGCAGCGATCCCGAAACCGATCTCGCGGTGCTGAAGATCAACATGACGAACCTGCCGACGATCACGCTCGGGCGCTCCGACCAGTCGCGCGTCGGCGACGTCGTGCTCGCGATCGGCAACCCGTTCGGCGTCGGCCAGACGGTCACGATGGGCATCATCAGCGCGCTCGGCCGCAACCACCTCGGCATCAACACGTTCGAGAACTTCATCCAGACCGACGCGCCGATCAACCCCGGCAACTCCGGCGGCGCGCTGGTCGACGTGAACGGCAACCTGCTCGGCATCAACACGGCGATCTACTCACGCTCCGGCGGCTCGCTCGGCATCGGTTTCGCGATTCCGGTCTCGACCGCGCGCACGGTGCTCGAAAGCATCATCACGACGGGCTCGGTCACGCGCGGCTGGATCGGCGTCGAGCCGCAGGACGTCACGCCGGAAATCGCCGAGTCGTTCGGGCTCCAGCAGAAATCGGGCGCGATCGTCGCGGGCGTGCTGCAGGGCGGCCCGGCCGACAAGGCCGGCATCCGGCCGGGCGACATCCTGGTGAGCGTCAACGGCGAGGACATCACCGACACGACGAAGCTGCTGAACGTCGTCGCGCAGATCAAGCCGGGCACGCCCACCAAGGTGCACGTCGTGCGCAAGGGCAAGCAGTTCGACGTGAACGTCGTGATCGGCAAGCGCCCGCCGCCGCCGAAACAGGCACTCGACGAGCAGGACAGCGACAGCGAATGACGGTCGGCGGGCGGCACGCCGCCTGCCGGTCATGACGCGATGCGGAATTGAAAAAGGGCAGCCGGCCGGCTGCCCTTTCACCTTGCTTCAAACGATGCCTGGTGCCGGGAAGATGGCTATGCCACGCACCGGCCGGCGGCCAACCGCGGTACCGGGCCCACGCCGACCTGGCCGCAGCGCCACGCGGCGGCGCGGTCAACTCGCGGCTTCGCCGTTGCCTGCCTCGCCCTCTTCCACCGGCTTCTTCGGTACGAAGAACCGCGCGGCCAGCAGCCCGATCTCGAACAGCACGATCAGCGGCAGCGCGAGCATCAGTTGCGAGAACACGTCCGGCGGCGTGACGACCGCCGCGACCACGAATGCGCCGACGATCACGTACGGCCGCATCTCCTTCAGCTTCTTCAGGGACAGCACGCCCATCCGGACGAGCAGCACGACGACGATCGGCACCTCGAACGTGACCCCGAACGCGATGAACATCCCCAGCACGAAGCTCAGGTAGTTGTCGATGTCGGTCGTCATCTCGGCCCCGAGCGGCGCGTTGTAGTGCGCCATCACGCGGAAGATCGTCGGAAACACGAGGAAGTACGCGAACGCCATCCCGCACAGGAACAGGAAGTAGCTGCTGCCGACGAGCGGCGCGACGAGCTTCTTCTCGTGCTGGTACAGCCCCGGCGCGACGAACGCCCAGATCTGGTACAGCACGATCGGCAGCGCGATCACGAGCGCGACGAGCATCGTGACCTTCATCGGCACGAAGAACGAGCCGGTGACGTCGGTGACGATCATCTTGCCGTCTTTCGGCAAGTTGTCCATCAGCGGCCGCGCGAGCAGCTTGAAGATGTCCGGCGCCCAGTAGACGAGCCCGACGAACACGACGATCACGGCCAGCCCCGCGCGAATGATGCGATCGCGAAGCTCGACGAGATGGGAAATGAAGGTTTCTTCCGGGGCGTCGCCCGGGTTCTGCTGGGGGTCGCTCACACCGGCCCTCGGTAGGATTGACGAGCGAGCATGCGCTCGACTCAGAAGAAGCGCGTCGGCCGGCGCAGGCTGGCCGGCTGGTGGCGCGCGACACGCGCGGCGCCCGACTGCACGTGCGTGCGGCGGGTGGTCGCGCGCTTGTACCAGACAGGTGTCGCCGCCTGCTTGATGCGCCAGTTGCGACGCTTCGGCGCAAGCGCGGTCGAACTGCCTCGCCACGACGGCGCCGCAGGCGTGTCGGAACCCGCGGAACCGACGGAACCGGCGTCGCCGGACGCCCCGTCAAGACCGCCGACCGCGGAATGCCACGTGTCGTTCAGTTCCTTCTCGTGCTCGCGCAGGTTGTCGTGAATCGTCGTCTCGACGTTGCGCGCGGCCGATTCGAAATCGGTCTTCATCGTCCGCAGCGCGTCGAGTTCGATTTCGCGCGAGACCTCTGCCTTCACGTCGTTGATGTACCGCTGCGCGCGGCCGAACAGCGCGCCTGCCGTACGCGCGACGCGCGGCAGGCGCTCGGGGCCGAGCACCACGAGCGCGACGACGCCGATCAGCGCCATCTTCGAAAGACCGAGATCCAGCATCGAGAATGCCTGTCAGCGTGCCGGCGTTACGCCTTGTTCGAATCGGAACGCGTCGTTTCCTTCGCGTTGACGTCGACCGCGCCCGAACGCGGCAGCTGCTGCGCATCCGCCGGCGTTTCGCCTTCCTTCATGCCGTCCTTGAAACCCTTGACGGCGCTGCCGAGGTCGTTGCCGATGTTGCGCAGCTTCTTCGTCCCGAAAACCAGCGCGACGATCAGCAGCACGATCAGCCAGTGCCAAATGCTCAATCCACCCATGATGAAACCTCTCCTCAACCACGCCGCCATGCGGCGCAAATCGCCGGCGACGCGCCGGCTTCGACTATCGGATGCGGGGAAACGCCCCGCGTCGTCAACCCATTCGCTGCCACGGGCGCGGGCCGGCCAGGATATGCGCGTGCAGGTGGTAGACCTCCTGCCCGCCGCCCGGGCCCGTGTTGATCACCGTGCGAAAACCCGTTTCGCCGCCCGTATACGCGACGCCGAGCTGGTCGGCCAGACGCGCGACGAGCAGCATCAGCCGGCCGAGCATCGGCGCATCGGCCTCACCTGCCGCCGACAGCGTCGGCAGGTGCCGGCGCGGAATCACGAGCACGTGCGTGTCGGCCGCCGGGCGGATGTCGCGGAACGCGACGAATTCATCGTCCTCGTGCACCTTCGTGCTCGGGATCTCGCCTGCCGCGATCTTGCAGAACAGGCAATTCGGATCGTGACTCATGTTGCTCCTGCAAACGCCCGCCCGCGGCCGGTCAGAACCACGCCTGCGGGTCGAGCGTCTTGTTGTCGTTCAGGTACAGCCAACCCTTGATGATACGGTACAGCGTCCAGATCCATGTGACAAACATCACCGCGAATCCGATCACCACGAAGGCCAGCGCGAACCCGATCACGTAGGCGATCAGCGCGCGCCAGAACGTGCGGATCTGCCACTCGAAGTGATCGGCGTACGGCGTCCCGGCCACATCGCCGCGCTTCACATAGTTGATGATGATCGCAATGATGCCCGTCACGCCGCCCGTCAGCCAGTGAAATGCATAGAGGCCGTAGAGCACGTGCGTGAGCGTGCGCAGCCCGTTCAGGCGTTCGGCGTCCGCTGCGCCCGGCACCGCCGGCGTCGGAAACTGGTTCGACGTATCGTTCATGATGCTACCCCCGTTGGATGACAATTCTTACAGCTTACCGCACTGTTGCCACCGCGGCGGGGCCTGCCCGTCACCCGCCGTTTTCCTCGCGCTCGCGACGCTTGCGCAGCGCTTTTTCCTCGATGCCCGACAAGCCTTCGCGGCGCTCGAGTTCGGCGATCACGTCGGCCGGGCTCAGGTCGAAATGCGACAGCATCACGAGGCAGTGGAACCACAGGTCGGCCACCTCGCCGACGAGCGCGCCCGGCGCGCCGCCCTGGCGCACGTCCTTCGCGGCGAGCACGACTTCGGTCGCCTCTTCGCCGATTTTCTTCAGCACCGCGTCGTCGCCCTTGTGGAACAGGCGCGACACATATGATTGATCGGGATCGCCGCCCTTGCGGCTATCGATCACGGCCGCGAGGCGCAGCAGCGTGTCTTCGGTCGATTGCGTCATTTGTAGATGTGTTCGGGGTCTTTCAGCACCGGCTCGACCGCGACCCAGTCGCCGCTGTCCACCGTACCTTCGAATTTCTGGAAGAAGCACGAATGCCGGCCGGTGTGGCACGCGATGCCCGACACCTGCTCGACCTTCAGCAGCACGACGTCCTCGTCGCAGTCGAGCCGCACCTCGTGCACGTGCTGCACGTGGCCCGACTCCTCGCCCTTGAACCACAGGCGCTTGCGCGAACGCGAATAGTAGACCGCGCGCCGGGTCTCGACCGTCTTCGCGAGCGCCTCGCGGTTCATCCACGCGAACATCAGCACGTCGTTCGTCGACGCTTCCTGCGCGATCACCGGCACGAGGCCGTTGTCGTCCCAGCGGACCTTGTCGAGCCACGCGGGCAGGGATTTCGTTTCGGTATTCATCACAGCCTCACCGGGATGCCCTGATCGGCCATGAAGCGCTTCGCCTCGCCGACCGTGTGCTCGCCGTAGTGGAAGATGCTCGCGGCCAGCACCGCGTCGGCGCGGCCGTCCTTGATGCCGTCCGCGAGATCCTGCAGGCAGCCGACGCCGCCCGATGCGATCACCGGCACCGGCACCGCGTCCGACACGCCGCGCGTGAGCGCGAGGTCGAAGCCCGACTTCGTGCCGTCGCGGTCCATGCTCGTGAGCAGGATCTCGCCCGCGCCGAGCTCGGCCATCTTGCGCGCCCATTCGATCGCGTCGAGGCCCGTGTTCTTGCGACCGCCGTGCGTGAACACTTCCCAGCGCGGCGTCTCGCCGTCGGCCGATACGCGCTTCGCGTCGATCGCGACGACGATGCACTGCGAGCCGTACTTGTCGGCCGCGTCGCGCACGAGCTGCGGATTCGCGACCGCCGACGAGTTCATGCTGACCTTGTCCGCGCCCGCGTTCAGCAGGCGCCGCACGTCCTCGACGGCGCGTACGCCGCCGCCGACGGTCAGCGGAATGAATACCTGCGACGCGACGGCTTCGATGATCGGCAGGATCAGGTCGCGCTGGTCGGAGGTCGCGGTGATGTCGAGGAAGGTGAGTTCGTCGGCACCCTGGTCGTCGTAGCGGCGGGCGATTTCGACGGGGTCGCCGGCGTCGCGCAGCTCGACGAAGTTGACGCCCTTGACGACACGCCCGGCGGTCACGTCCAGGCAGGGGATGATGCGTTTAGCTAGAGCCATGATGTTGCGCCAAATGCCGCGCTGGGACGGCCGGTTACGGAAGCCTCGCGCGAGGCTTCCGGCGGGGCTGCCCGCGGGCAGCCCCGGCGAACGGGACGACCGCGGTTACGCGTTGTCGAGTTCGCCGTTCAGTTCGTCCGCGCGCTTTTGCGCGGCCGCGAAATCGAGATCGCCGGAGTAGATCGCCCGGCCGCAGATCACGCCTTCGACGCCGTGCTCTTCCACTTCGCACAGGCTTTCGATGTCCGTGAGGTTCGACAGGCCGCCGCTCGCGATCACCGGGATGCCGACCGCCTGCGCGAGCTTCACGGTCGCGTCGATGTTGATGCCCTGCAGCATCCCGTCGCGGCCGATGTCCGTGTAGACGATCGATTCGACGCCGTAGTCCTCGAACTTCTTCGCGAGATCGATCACCTCGTGGCCCGTCAGCTTGCTCCAGCCGTCGGTCGCGACCTTGCCGTCCTTCGCGTCCAGCCCGACGATGATGTTGCCGGAGAACGCGGTGCACGCGTCCTGCAGGAAGCCCGGATTCTTCACGGCCGCGGTGCCGATGATCACGTAGGACAGGCCGGCGTCGAGATACTTCTCGATCGTCTCGAGGCTGCGGATGCCGCCGCCGAGCTGTACGGGGATTTCGTCGCCGACTTCGTCGAGGATCGCTTCGATCGCGTCGAGATTCTTCGGCTTGCCGGCGAATGCGCCGTTCAGGTCGACGAGATGGAGCCGCCGTGCGCCGAGGTCGACCCACTTGCGGGCCATCGCCGCCGGGTCCTCGGAGAAAATCGTGGCCTGGTCCATATCGCCCTGTTTCAGGCGCACACACTGACCGTCTTTGAGATCGATGGCCGGAATCAGCAACATAGCAATCGGGTGTCGTCGTGGAAAATGAAAAGAATCCGGCGCGTACCGGCCAAACCGGTGCCGCGCCGTCTCGCTAGTTTAGTACAACTCTTTCGGCGCTTAAGCGAGCGTGCCACGTGCGACAGGCCGTTCGGCCAGGTCGACTGTGGCTCGCGCACCACGTTTTACGGTTTCCAGTGCACGAAGTTGCGATACAGACGCAACCCGACCTCCGCGCTTTTCTCCGGGTGAAATTGGGTCGCGAAGAGGTTGTCCCGCGCGACCGCGGACGTAAACGGCGCGCCGTAAGCCGTTTCGCCTACCGTGTGCGCCGGGTTGTCCGGCGTCACGTAGTAGCTGTGCACGAAGTAGAAATACGCGTCGTCGGGCACGCCGTCCCACAGCGGGTGCGGCTGCGCCTGGCGCACGCGGTTCCAGCCCATCTGCGGCACCTTGAAGCGCGAGCCGTCGTCCTGCAGCCGGCCGTCCAGTTCGAAACGCACGACCTTGCCGGGCAACAGGCCCAGGCCCTTCGTGTCGCCTTCCGCGCTCCAGTCGAACAGCATCTGCTCGCCGACGCACACGCCGAGCAGCGGCTTCGTGCGCGATGCGTCGATCACCGCTTCCTGCAGTCCCGATTCGCCGAGGCAACGCATGCAGTCGGGCATCGCGCCCTGGCCGGGCAGCACGACGCGGTCGGCCGCGCGAATCGCGGCCGGCGTGTCGACGATCGCCACGTCGGCGGCCGGTTCGGCCTTCTTGAGCGCCTGCGCGACCGAGCGCAGGTTGCCCATCCCATAATCCACAATCGCAATCGAAGTTTTCATCTCAGTGCAGGCAGTAGCGCCCTCAGTCCATCGACGATGAATTCCACCGCCAGCGCCGACAGCATCAGACCCATCAGCCGCGTGGCGATGTTGATGCCGGTGCGGCCGATCCAGTTCGCGATCGGCTCGGCGAGCCGCATCGCGACGAAACACAGAACAGCCAGGACCGCGCCGATCGCGACCAGCCCGGCCCGCTCATACCAGTGATGCGCGTTCGCCGCATAGATGATCACCGTGCTGATCGAGCCGGGGCCCGTGAGCAGCGGAATCGCCAGCGGCACGACCGCGATGTTGTCCTTCAGCTCGGCTTCGTGGCGCTCCTCCGGCGTGGATCGCGTGTTGCCGATCTGCGCGTTCAGCATGTTGATCGCCATCAGCAGCATGATGATCCCGCCGCCCACCTCGAGCGACCCGACCGAAATGCCGAAGAAGTTGATGATCTGCTGCCCGAGCAGCGCGGTCACCGTCATCACGCAGAACACCGACACCGATGCGATCCGGATCGTGCGCCGCCGCTCGCCGTCCGTCTGCTGCGCCGTCAGGCTCAGGAAGAACGGCACCGCGCCGACCGGATTGATCAGCGCGAGCAGCGAAATGAACGATTTGAGCAGATCCATCGCAAGCCGGCGCGCCGCGCCGAAGCCGTGAGGTTGTCCTTGGCGTCGTCCGTCCGGAGGTTCAGAGGCTGCCTTTGGTCGACGGAATCTGCCCCGCCGCGCGCTCGTCGAGCTCCACCGCCGCGCGCAACGCACGGCCGAAGGCCTTGAACACCGTCTCGAGCTGGTGGTGCGCGTTGATCCCGCGCAGGTTGTCGATGTGCAGCGTGACGCCCGCGTGGTTCACGAACCCGCGGAAGAATTCGATCGACAGATCGACGTCGAACGTGCCGATCCGCGCGCGCGTGAACGGCACGTGGAATTCGAGGCCCGGCCGGCCGGAGAAGTCGATCACGACGCGCGACAGCGCCTCGTCGAGCGGCACGTACGAGTGGCCGTAGCGGCGGATGCCCTTGCGGTCGCCGATCGCCTTCGCGACGGCCTGACCGAGCGTGATGCCGACATCCTCGACCGTGTGGTGATCGTCGATATGCGTGTCGCCGTGCGCTTCGACCTCGAGATCGACCAGACCGTGTCGCGCGATCTGGTCGAGCATATGGTCGAGAAACGGCACACCGGTGGCCAGCTTCTGCTGGCCGGTGCCGTCGAGATCGAGCTTCACACGGATCTGCGTTTCGCTGGTATTGCGAACGACTTCCGCCACACGCATGGCAATTCCTTGATTGAGTCTGATGTAAATGGGGATTGATCGTCGCGCGCCGCCGCGCCCTGGGCTCAACCGGGCAGCGCGAGTTTCAAGGCGGCCAGGAGGCGAGCGTTTTCGTCGGGAGAACCGACGGTCAGCCGCACGCATTCGGCCAGTAACGGATGCATTTTACTCACGTTTTTGACCAGCACCCGCTCGGTGAGCAGCGCATCGAACACGGCAGCCGCGTCCGGCACGCGCACCAGCAGGAAATTGCCGGCGCTCGGGAACACCGTCGCGCCCGGCAGCGCGGCCACCGCCTGCGCGAGGCGCGTGCGTTCCGCTCGCAATTCGGCCGCCTGCGCGTCGAGCACGTCGAGGTGGTCGAGCAGGAAATCGGCGGTCGCCTGGGTCAGCACGTTGATGTTGTACGGCGGTCGCACCTTGTCGAATTCGTTCAGCCACGCGGGCGAGCCGACGAGATAGCCGAGGCGGATGCCCGCGAGGCCGAGCTTCGACACCGTGCGCATCACGACGACGTTGTCGAACTCGGCGGCGCGCGGCAGCCACGAGCGCTCGGCGAACGGCTGGTACGCCTCGTCGATCACGATCAGGCTGTGCCGCGCGGCCGCGACGATCCGCTCGACGTCGGCATCGTCGTACAGCGTGCCGGTCGGGTTATTCGGATACGCGAGATAGACGATCGCCGGCCGGTGCTCGGCGATCGCCGCGAGCAGCGCGTCGGCGTCGAGCGTCAGGTCGGCCTTCAGCGGCACGCCGACGAATTCGAGCTGCGCGAACTTCGCCGACAGTTCGTACATCACGAAGCCCGGCACCGGTGCGAGCACCTTCGCGCCCGGCTTCGCGCACGCGACCGACATCATGCTGATGATTTCGTCGGAGCCGTTGCCGAGCAGCACGTCGCAGCCGGCCGGCACGCCCATCGCATGGCGCAGCTTGTCGAGCAGCGCGGCCGGGCGCGGCGCCGGATAGCGGTTCAGCGCGACCTGCGCGAGCCGCTCGCCGAGCGCCGCGGCGAGCGGCTCGGGCAGCGGATACGGGTTCTCCATCGCGTCGAGCTTCACGAACCCGCTCGCGTCCGGCACCGGATAGCTGGTCATCGCGAGCACGTCGCGGCGGATGATGTCTTGTGGCGTCGTCATGGTTTCAAGCCGGCGTGCATCGCGCCGGCGTCAAATGGTCGGCAAGGCGGCGGCTGCCGCCCTGCACTGGTCCCCTGCCCCGATCCGGGGGCGGCCGGCGCGGCGCATCGGCGCCTGCCCGGCCCCGCGCACCCTGCGCGCTCAGCCCTTCATCCGGAACTCGGCGCTCCTCGCGTGCGCCTGCAGCCCTTCGCCGTACGCGAGCTCGGACGCGATCTCGCCGAGCGTCTGCGCGCCTTCCGCGCTGACCTCGATCAGGCTCGAACGCTTGATGAAGTCGTACACGCCGAGCGGCGACGAGAAGCGCGCGGTGCGCGACGTCGGCAGCACGTGGTTCGGGCCCGCGCAGTAGTCGCCGAGGCTCTCGCTCGTGTAGCGGCCGAGGAAGATCGCGCCCGCGTGGCGGATCTGCTGGCCCCATTGCTGCGGCTCCAGCGCCGAGATTTCGAGGTGTTCCGGCGCGATGTCGTTCGCGATCCGGCACGCCTCGGCCATGTCGCGCACCTTGATCAGCGCGCCGCGGCCTTCGAGCGACGCACGGATCACGTCCTGGCGCGGCATGGTCGGCAGCAGCTCGTCGATCGCCTTCTCGACGCGCTCGAGGAACGCGCCGTCCGGGCACAGCAGGATCGATTGCGCGAGTTCGTCGTGCTCGGCCTGCGAGAACAGGTCCATCGCGACCCAGTTCGGATCGGTCGTCCCGTCGCACAGCACGAGGATTTCCGACGGCCCGGCGATCATGTCGATGCCGACCGTGCCGAACACGCGGCGCTTCGCCGACGCGACGTACGCGTTGCCGGGGCCGCAGATCTTGTCGACGGCCGGCACCGTCTGCGTGCCGTACGCGAGCGCGCCGACCGCCTGCGCGCCGCCGATCGTGAACACGCGATCGACGCCGCCGAGCAGCGCCGCGGCCAGCACGAGGTCGTTCTTCACGCCGTCCGGCGTCGGCACGACCATCACGATTTCGCCGACCCCGGCGACGCGCGCCGGAATCGCGTTCATCAGCACCGACGACGGATACGCGGCCTTGCCGCCCGGCACGTACAGGCCGACGCGGTCGAGCGGCGTGACCTTCTGGCCGAGGACCGTGCCGTCGCTTTCCGTGTACTGCCAGCTATGCGTGCCGCACTCGATCTTCTGCTTCTCGTGGTACGCGCGCACGCGGGCGGCGGCGGCTTCCAGCGCCGCGCGCGCCTTCGGCGCGAGGCCGTCGAGCGCCGTCTGCAGCGCGTCCTGCGGCAGTTCGAGCGCGCCGACGCTCGTCGCGCTCAGCCGGTCGAAGCGGTTCGTGTACTCGAGCACCGCGGCGTCGCCGCGCGACTTCACGTCGGCGAGGATCTTCGCGACCGATTGCTCGATCGCTTCGTCTTCGCTCGCCTCGAACGCGAGCACGGCGCGCAGCGCGGCGCCGAAGCCTTCGTTCGTCGAATCGAGCTTGCGGATGGTGATGGACATGGGAGTTCCGTTACGGTGATGCGCTCAACCGCCATTCTGCGACGCGCGTTCGAACGCGTCGAGGATCGGCTTGAGCGCCGCGCGCTTCAACTTCAGCGCGGCCTGGTTCACGACGAGGCGCGACGAGATCGCCATGATCTCCTCGACCTCGACCAGATTGTTCGCCTTGAGCGTGCCGCCCGAGCTGACGAGGTCGACGATCGCGTCGGCCAGGCCGACCAGCGGCGCGAGCTCCATCGAGCCGTACAGCTTGATCAGGTCGACGTGCACGCCCTTCGCGGCAAAGTGTTCGCGCGCCGTTTCGACGTATTTGGTCGCGACCCGCAGGCGCGCGCCCTGGCGCACCGCGTTCGCGTAGTCGAAGCCGGCCGGCACGGCCACCGACATCCGGCAGCGCGCAATGTTCAGATCGATCGGCTGGTACAGGCCCGAGCCGCCGTGCTCGACCAGCACGTCCTTGCCGGCCACGCCGAAATCGGCCGCGCCGTATTCCACGTAGGTCGGCACGTCGCTCGCGCGGACGATGATCACGCGCAGGTTCGGATCGGTCGTCGGCAGGATCAGCTTGCGCGACGTTTCCGGGTCCTCGGCCACCTGCACGCCGGCGGCGGCGAGCAGCGGCAGGGTTTCCTCGAAAATCCGGCCCTTCGACAGGGCGAGGGTCAGCGGCGCGCTCATGCTTGGCTCCCGGAAAGGCGGCGCACGTTCGCGCCGACGGCGGTCAGTTTGGCTTCCATGCGGTCGTAGCCGCGGTCCAGGTGATAGATGCGGTCGACGAGCGTTTCGCCGTCGGCGCGCAGCCCGGCGATCACGAGGCTCGCCGATGCACGCAGGTCGGTCGCCATCACGTTCGCGCCCGACAGCTTGTCGACGCCCGTCACGAGCGCCGTGTTGCCGTCGATCGTGATGTTCGCGCCAAGCCGGTTCAGCTCCTGCACGTGCATGAAGCGGTTCTCGAAAATGGTTTCGACGACCTGCGCGGTGCCCGTCGCGACCGTATTGAGGGCCATGAACTGCGCCTGCATGTCGGTCGGGAACGCCGGGTATTCCGACGTGCGGATCGTCACCGCCTGCGGGCGGCGGTCCATCTTCACGCGCAGCCAGCTGTCGCCTTCCTCGATCGACACGCCGGCTTCGCGCAGCTTGTCGATCACCGCGTCGAGGATGTGCGGGCGCACGCCCGTCAGCATCACGTCGCCGCCGGCGGCCGCGACCGCGCACAGGAACGTGCCGGCCTCGATACGGTCGGGGATCACCGCGTGGCGGGCGCCGTGCAGCCGCTCGACGCCCTGGATCACGAGGCGGTCGGTGCCGATGCCGTCGATTTTCGCGCCCATCGCGACCAGCAAGTGTGCGAGATCGCTCACTTCCGGCTCGCGCGCGGCGTTTTCGATCACCGTCTCGCCGTCGGCGAGCGTCGCGGCCATCAGCAGGTTTTCCGTCCCCGTCACCGTGATCATGTCGGTCACGATGCGCGCGCCCTTCAGGCGCTTCGCGCGCGCTTCGATGAAGCCGTGCTCGATGCTGATTTCCGCGCCCATCGCCTGCAGGCCCTTGATGTGCTGGTCGACCGGCCGCGCGCCGATCGCGCAGCCGCCCGGCAGCGACACCTTCGCCTCGCCGAAGCGCGCGAGCAGCGGCCCGAGCACGAGGATCGACGCGCGCATCGTCTTCACGAGCTCGTACGGCGCGACGAGGTTGTCGACGCGCGACGCGTCGAGCTGCACGCGGCAGCCGTCGGTCTCGCTCTTCACGCCCATCTGGTTCAGCACCTTCAGCGTCGTGCGCACGTCCTTCAGGTTCGGCACGTTGTCGAGCTCGACCGGCTCGGCGCTGAGCAGCCCCGCGCACAGGATCGGCAGCGCGGCGTTCTTCGCGCCCGACACGACGATCTCGCCGGACAGGCGGTTGCCGCCTTCGATCGCGAGTTTGTCCATCCCCTGTCCCTGCGATTCCCCGTTGGCGGCCGGGTGTGCCGTGGCGACGCTCTGGACGGCGTCGCGCTCGTTGACGGTGACTTGCACTCAGTGATTTCCGTTTATGCGTTCTGCCATTCGGCGGGCGTCAGCGTCTTCATGCTGAGCGCGTGAATTTCCTGCTTCATGCGATCGCCGAGCGCCGCATAGACGAGCTGGTGCCGCTGGATCGGCCGCTTGCCTTCGAAGGCCGCCGACACGATCGTCGCGAAGAAATGCTGGCCGTCGCCTTCGACTTCCAGATGCGTGCAGGCGAGACCGCCGGCGATGTATTGCTTGACCTGTTCGGGAGTCGGCAACATGGTGTAAGGCTCCTGTCGGCGCGCGCCGCCCTGGGGCGGCCGCGGCCTGTCGATATCAATGACGCAGTTTGTAGCCGGTCGCGAGCAGCCGCATCGCGATCAGCGCGAGCAGCACGAAGAAACCGGTGACGATCGCGAGGCTCGCGAACGGGTTGATGTCGGACGCGCCGAAGAACCCGAAACGGAAGCCGTCGATCATGTAGAAAAACGGGTTGAGACGCGACACCTCGCGCCACACGGGCGGCAGCGAATGCGTCGAATAGAACACGCCGGACAGGAACGTCAGCGGCATGATCAGGAAGTTCTGGAACGCGGCGAGCTGGTCGAACTTCTCGGCCCAGATCCCGGCGATCAGGCCGAGCGTGCCGAGGATCGCCGAGCCGAGCAGCGCGAACGCCATGATGAACAGCGGCGCCGCGAAGTGCATCGGGATAAACCAGATCGTCACGACGAACACGCCGGTGCCGACCGCGAGCCCGCGCACGACCGACGCGAGCACGTAGGCGCCGAAGATGTCGCGGTACGACAGCGGCGGCAGCAGCATGAACACGAGGTTGCCGGTGATCTTCGACTGGATCAACGACGACGAGCTGTTCGCGAACGCGTTCTGCAGCACGCTCATCATCACGAGGCCCGGCACGAGAAAGCTCACGTACTCGACGCCGGGATACACCTCGACGCGGCCCGACAGCGCGTGGCCGAAGATCGTCAGGTACAGCAGCGCCGTGACGATCGGCGCGAGCACCGTCTGGAACGACACCTTCCAGAAACGCAGCAGTTCCTTGTAGAACAGCGTCCGAAACCCGCTTCCCGGCACGCGCCGGGCCGCCCCTTCGAGCGGCAGCGAACGCAGTTCGCGTGGGGAGTGTTGATTCATGCCAGACCCTCGATCACCTCGGCCCCGTTCATCACCTGGACGAACACGTCCTCGAGGTCGGCCTTGCGGACCTCGATCTCGTCGAACGTGCAGCCGGCCGCGCGGCATTGCGCGAGGATGCGCTCGACCTCGTCGTAGCTCGCGAGGCGCAGCAGGTGCTCGCCCGGCGCGCGCGCGGCCGGGTCGGTCTCCAGCCCGCGCAGCTCGGCCGGCAGCGCGCCCGTCGCGAGCCGCAGGTACAGCTGCAGCCCCGCGAAGCGGCGCAGCAGCGCATCGGTGCGGTCGAGCGCGACGACTTCGCCCCGGCGCAGCATCGCGATGCGGTCGCACAGCGATTCGGCTTCCTCGAGGTAATGGGTGGTCAGCACGATCGTGTGACCCTCGCGGTTCAGGCGCGAGATGAATTTCCACAGGGTCTGGCGCAATTCGACGTCGACGCCGGCGGTCGGCTCGTCGAGCACGATCACGGGCGGGCGGTGCACGAGCGCCTGCGCGACGAGCACGCGGCGCTTCATCCCGCCCGACAGCGCACGCATGTTCGCGTCGGCTTTCTCGGTCAGATCGAGATTGGCCATCACTTCGTCGATCCAGTCGTCGTTGCGGCGCAGCCCGAAATAGCCGGACTGGATCCGCAGCGTCTCGCGGACGGTGAAGAACGGGTCGAAAACGAGTTCCTGCGGAACGACGCCGAGGGCGCGGCGCGCGTTGCGGAAGTCCTGGACGACGTCGTGACCGCGCACCGAGATACTGCCTTCGTCGGCCCGGGCGAGCCCGGCGAGGATACTGATGAGCGTGGTCTTGCCTGCGCCGTTGGGGCCGAGCAGACCGAAAAACTCGCCTTCCTCGACCGACAGGCTGACGCCCTTGAGCGCCTGAAGCGACTTGTAGCGCTTCTTGACGTGACGGATTTCTATGGCTGACATGACTGTGCGCGACGCAACGGCCGCGACGCCTATTCTGTGCTTGCTGCGAAAGAAAATGGGGGCCGGACGCCGATTGGCTGCCCCGCAAAACGCTTGATTATAGGGCAAACCGGCTGGGGGAGCCGGCGCCGACGGCGCGCGGCCTGAAGCGTGCGCGCGCCGGCTGGCGCCGCAGGCTTCGGTCGGACACGGTCAATGTCGCCCGGCGCCTTCGATGAGCGCGTCGACGCCGTAGGCGCGCGCGAGGCTGGCGAGCTTCGGAGGGAGATTGAGGATGTCGAGGGCCGCGCCGCGCGCTTTGGCGGCACGTTGCCATGCGAGCAGCACGGCGAGCGCGGACGAGTCGAACTGCGCGAGCGCCGCGCAATCGACGGCGGTCGCGCCCGCGCCGATGCGCGCAAGACCGTCCGCGAGCGCGGACTTCGCGCTCGCGACGGTCAGCGAGGAGCCGGCTTCGAAGCCGCTCACGACGCCTGCTTGCCCGCGGCAAGCTCCTGGTTGCGCTGCGTCAGGAACTTGATCAGGCCGTCCACGCCGCTTTGCTGGATCTTCTCGTTGAACTGTTGCTGGTACGTCTGGATCAGCCATGCGCCGAGCACGTTCAGGTCGTACACCTTCCAGCCGTTCGCCGTCTTGTACAGGCGGTAATCGATCTGGACCGGCTGGCCGTTGTTCATCGCGACCGTCTTGACCACCACGTCGGTATCGGCCGGATCGGCGCGGAACGGCGGGTACTGGATCTGCTGGTCGGGCTTCAGTTGCGCGAGTGCGCCCGAATACGTGCGGATCAGCAGCAGCTTGAACTGCTCCTGAACCTGCTGCTGCTGCTCGGCCGTCGCCGTGCGCCAGTTGCGGCCCATCGCGAGCTGCGTGGTGCGGCGGAAATCGGTGTACGGCAGGATGTCCTTGTTGACGATCGAGATGATGCGGTTGGTGTCGCCCTGCTTGATCGTCTGCTGCTTGACTTCGTCGAGGACCTGCTGCGTCGCCGTCTTGATCAGCGCCTGCGGGTTCGACTGGTCGACTTCCGCGTGAGCTGCGCCGCCGAACGAGAACAGCGCCGCGAAAACGGGGATCAGGAACAGTTTTTTCATCATAGTGGCCTGCATGAATGAGTCGATGCGAAGGTTGGAGCAGGTAGCTTACGCGCAAGTTCGCCTACGCTACCGACTGAATCGTTTCCGGCTGTAACGAATGTAAGCCCGTCAGTGCAGCCGGATGCTCGGGAACCGGAGCCCGCCCGGCGACGGCGGCGCCACCTGCATCGCCGGTACGTTCGTCTCGCTGGCCGGGTTCGGCGCTTCGGCCGTGCCCGAGGCCGGCGCGGCGACCGCCGCGCCCGATGCGCCCGCCGGCGCCGCCCCGCCCACCGCCGCCGCGCCCGCCGTACCGGCCGCGCCGGCTGCCGCCGGCGCCGCGCCGTCTTCCGGCAAGTCGTACTTCGGCAGCGCGTCGTTGCTCGACGTCGCGGCGGCCTCGCCGCGCGCGTTGCTGATCAGCATCTGGCGGCGCTGCAGATAGGCATTGCGCACGAACGAATACTTGTCGAGCGCCGCGGCATCCAGCACGTCGCCCGCGCCGAGCAGGTTCGCGCGCGTGTTGACGAGGTTCACGCCGAACAGGCCCCAGCTCAGGCCGTCCGGCTTCACGTAGGTGAGCGGGTTGCCGACGTAGTCGACGCCGAGGCCGGCCGTGTCGCGCAGCGTGCTCGGGCCGAGCAGCGGCAGCACGAGGTACGGGCCCGACGGCATGCCGTAGCGGCCCATCGTGATCCCGAAGTCGGCCGTGTGCTTCGGCAGCTTCGCGATCGTCGCGACGTCGAACAGCCCGCCGACGCCGAACACCGTGTTGATCACGACGCGCATGATGTCGCCGACGCCGTCGGCGATCCGCAACTGCACGATGTTGTTCGCCGCGATGTAGACGTCGCCGATGTTCGAGAAGAAGTTCGTCACGCTGTCACGCACCGGCTGCGGCACCACGTACTGGTAACCCTTCGCGACCGGCTTCAGCGCGTACGTGTCGACCGTGTCGTTGAACTTGTACATCGTCCGGTTGAAGCCTTCGAGCGGATCGCCCTTGGTCGGCGTCTGCACGGTCGCGCAGCCGCTCAACGCGGCGACTGCCGCAACCGCCAGCGCGGCGTGCCTGATGCGGATCGTGTGCATGGTCATTACCCTCTTGTCTTTCTCTCGTGTGGTTATTGGGCTGCAGCGCCGGACACCGCGGACGCCGGCACCGCCACCGGCGCGGGCGCGGCGGGCGCAGCCGGTGCCCCGGCTGCCGGCTTCGCGCCGCCCGCGTCGGCGGCCTTGCTGTACAGGAACTGGCCGATCAGGTTCTCGAGCACGATCGCCGACTGCGTCATCGTGATCGTATCGCCGGCCTTCAGCATTTCGGTGTCGCCGCCCGGATCGAGGCCGATATATTGCTCGCCGAGCAGGCCGGACGTCAGGATCTTCGCCGACGAATCCTTCGGGAATTGATACTGACCGTCGACGTCGATCGTGACGACCGCCTGGTAGGTGTTGGTATCGAACCCGATCGACTTCACGCGGCCGACCACGACGCCCGCGCTCTTCACGGCCGCGCGCGGCTTCAGGCCGCCGATGTTGTCGAATTTCATTCTCACCGAGTAGGTCGGCTGAAACGACAGCGAGCTCATGTTGCCGACCTTCAGCGCCAGGAACAGCACCGCGAGGAAGCCCACCACCACGAACAGGCCGACCCAGAAGTCGAGAGCAGTCTTTTTCATCGTCATCCCAAAATTTGGCTTGGCTGAGGCTTAGCTGAACATCAGCGCGGTCAGCAGGAAATCGAGGCCGAGTACGGCGAGCGACGCGAACACGACCGTCTTGGTGGTCGCGCGCGACACGCCTTCGGGCGTGGGCTTCGCTTCATACCCTTGAAACAGTGCAATGAAGGTCACGGCGAACCCGAACACGATGCTCTTGATCACGCCGTTGCCGACGTCGGCCCACACCTGGACCCCGCCCTGCATCTGCGACCAGAACGCGCCCGGATCGACGCCGATCAGCACGACGCCGACGAAATAGCCGCCGAGCACGCCGACCGCGTTGAAGATCGCGGCCAGCAGCGGCATCGCGATGATGCCGGCCCACATGCGCGGCGCGATCACGTTCTTGATCGGGTCGACCGCCATCATCTCGAGCGCGGTAAGTTGCTCGCCGGCCTTCATCAGGCCGATCTCGGCCGTGAGCGACGTGCCCGCGCGGCCCGCGAACAGCAGCGCGGTGACGACCGGCCCGAGCTCGCGCACGAGCGACAGCGCGACCAGCAGGCCGAGCGCCTGCTCGGAACCGTAGCGGTTCAGCGTGTAATACCCCTGCAGGCCGAGCACGAAGCCGACGAACAGCCCCGACACGGCGATGATCACGAACGAATAGTTGCCGAGGAAGTGGATCTGCTTCGTGACGAGCCGCGGCCGGCGCAGCAGCGGGAAGAATTCCAGCACGAGGCGCACGAACAGGCGCGTGCCGTAGCCCGCCCGCTCGAGGCCGCCGATGACGTAACGTCCGATCGCGCTGATCATGCGCGCCCTCCGCCGAGCCCGAAATCCGCTGCCAGCGGCGGGCTCGTGTAATGAAATTTGAACGGGCCGTCCGGCGCGCCGTCGATGAACTGCCGCACGCTCGGATCGGTCGACGCGCGCAGCTCGTCGGGCGTGCCCTGCGCGAGCACGCCGCCATTTGCCAGAAAATACACGTAGTCGGCGATCGCGAACGATTCCGGCACGTCGTGCGTGACGAGGATCGACGTCGCGCCGAGCGCCTGGTTCAGCGTGCGGATCAGGTTCGCGGTGATGCCGAGCGAGATCGGATCGAGGCCCGCGAACGGCTCGTCGTACATGATCAGCTGCGGATCGAGCGCGATCGCGCGCGCCAGCGCGATGCGGCGCGCCATCCCGCCCGACACCTCGGACGGCATCAGGTCGCGCGCGCCGCGCAGCCCGACCGCGTTGAGCTTCATCAGCACGAGGTCGCGGATCAGGTCTTCGGGCAAATCGGTGTGCTCGCGCAGCGCGAACGCGACGTTCTCGAACACCGACATGTCGGTAAACAGCGCGCCGAACTGGAACAGCATGCCCATCTTGCGGCGCAGCGCGTACAGGCCGTCGCGCGTTTGCGCGCCGACGTCGGCGCCGTCGAACAGCACCTGGCCGCGGCGCGCACGCACGAGGCCGCCGATCAGGCGCAGCACGGTGGTCTTGCCGCAACCCGAGCCGCCCATGACCGCGACGACCTGCCCGCGCCCGAAGCGCAGGTTCAGGTTGGACAGGACGAGGCGGTCGCCGTAGCCGAAGTCGACGTCGCGAAGTTCCAGCAGGGTCTCGGTAGGAGTGGGGCTCACGGAGCTGACAGTCCTTTTACGCAGAACGCCGAATTATAGGGCCTGCATTGGAATGATGTCGTGACGCCGTTCCGGGCCCTGCGGTCAATGATTGTCAAATTGTCCGGCAAAGCACTGCTGCAGTGCAATAAGCGCCGTCCGATAATCGGCCGCGCCCGTGACCGCGCTGACCACCGCGACACTGCCGACGCCTGTGCCCAGCACGGCCGGCAGCGTGTCGAGCCCCACCCCGCCGATCGCGACGAGCGGTGCCCGGGCGCGGGCGAAGCGCGCGTAGCGGGCAATCCGCGCGAGGCCCTGCGGCGGCGCGGCGACGGCCTTCGTCGCGGTCGCGTACACGGGGCCGAGCGCGAGATAGCTCGGCCGCGTGTGCAGCGCGCGCAACATCTCGTAATAACCGTGGCTCGACAGTCCGAGCCGCAGGCCCGCGCGCGCGATCGCGGCCAGGTCGGCCGTTTCGAGGTCCTCCTGGCCGAGATGGACGCCGTACGCGCCTTCTTCTACCGCGATCTGCCAGTGATCGTTGATGAACACGCGCGCATCGGGATAGCGGCGCCCCGCCGCGACCGCGCGCGCGATTTCCCGGCGCAGCGCGTCCGGCGCCGCATCCTTCACGCGCAATTGCACGGTTCGCGCGCCGCCGTCGAGCACGCGCTCGACCCATGCGGCGCTCGGCACGACCGGATAGAGGCCGAGCCGCGCGGGGCACGGCGCGAACGCCGGTTCCGGCGCAGGCGGCAGCCCGGCGACACGCGGGAATCGCGCGGCATCGACCGGCCATGCGTCGGCGGCGCGCGTCTCGTCGCCGTCACGCCACGCCAGCGCGAGCACCAGCGCGTCGACCGGCGCGAAGCCGCAATCGAGGAACGCGGCGAGCGCCGCGATCCAGTCGTCCGCGAGCGGATGCGCGGCGTCGAGCGCGTAGCGCACGCCGGCCGCATGCAGCACGGCGCCGCCCTCGTCGAATTCGATCGCCACCGCGTCCGGCGACGCAGGCCGCGACACGGCCGATGCACGGGCCTGCGCGGCACGGTCGCCCGCCGACACGATCAGCACGTCGCCGTCGGCCGGCACGCCGGGCGCCGCCACGCAGAGCCGCCGCAGCGCCGCGCCACCCTCCGGCCAGTCGCCGAGCCGTGCGCGAATCCGCTCGGCCGCTTCGGCCAGTTCGTCGGCCGGCGGCCAGAACGCATTGGCAAAGCGCGCGCTCATGCGCCGCCCCCGTCCTGGTGCCAGAACGGCATCCCGACGACCGGCGTGCTCGCGTGCGCGGTCTCGCGCGCATCCATCGGGCCGGCGAGATACGCGGCGCGGCCCGCCTCGACGCCCTGCGCGAACGCGCGCGCCATGATTTCCGGGTGCGTGGCCTGCGACACGGCCGTATTCAGCAGCACGCCGTCGAAGCCCCACTCCATCACCTGACACGCGTGCGACGGCACGCCGAGCCCCGCGTCGACGATCAGCGGCACGTCCGGCAGCCGTTCGCGCAGCACGCGCAGACCGTACGGATTCACGACGCCCTTGCCGGTGCCGATCGGCGCGCCCCACGGCATCAGCGCCTCGCAGCCGACGTCGAGCAGGCGCCGGCCGATCACGAGATCCTCGGTGCAGTACGGCAGCACCTTGAAGCCGTCCTTGACCAATTGCGCCGCGGCTTCGATCAGCCCGACCGGGTCGGGCTGCAGCGTGTAGTCGTCGCCGATCAGTTCGAGCTTGATCCAGTCGGTGTCGAATACCTCGCGCGCCATGTGCGCGGTGGTCACCGCTTCGGCGACGGTCTGGCAGCCGGCCGTGTTCGGCAGCAGCGGCACCGCGTGGCGCTTGAGCAGGTCGAAGAAGCCGGCTTCGGCCGTGCCGCCCGTCATCTGCCGGCGCAGCGCGACCGTCACCATCCCGGGGCGCGACGCGGCGATCGAATCGGACAGCGACTGCAGCGACGGATAGCGCGAGGTGCCGAGCAGCACGCGGCTTGCGAAGGTTACGCCGTACAGCGTGAGCGCGTCGGCGGAGGTGGGGGACGTCATGTCGTTTTCCTGGAAGAGCGGGGACGAACCGGCGGCGCTCAGCCGCCCGCGACGGGGTGCACGACGTCGAGCTTGTCGCCCGCCGCGAGCGCGCGCGCCGCATGCTGCGTGCGCGCGACGAAGTTGCCGTTCAGCGCGACCGCGTACGGCGGACGCGCGCCGTACGCGGCCAGTGCGTCGGCCACCGTCGCGCCGTCGGGCAGCGTCAGGGTCTGTTGATTGATCTGGATATCCATGAGGCTCGGTCGGATTCGGTCGGCGGCGCGCGTCAGGCCGGCTGGCGCGCGTCGTCACGGTGATGAAGCAGGGTCGGCCAGCGGGCGGCGGCGCGCCACGCGGCGAACGCGTCGGGATCGCCGAGCGCGCCGCCGAGCCCGGCCTGCGCGAACGCGACGGCCGCCTGCGCGACTTCCGGCGCGATCATGAAGCCATGCCGGTACAGGCCGTTGACGGCGAGCGTCGACGCGCCGTCCCAGATCACGGCCGGGCGATGATCGGGCAGCGTCGGCCGGCATTGCGCGTTGAGTTCGAGGATGCGTGCCTCGCCGAACGCCGGATGCACGGAGAACGCCGCGCTCAGCAGTTCGAGCGCGGAACGCACGCTGACGGGCGACATGTCCTCGCCCTCCACCTCGGTCGCGCCGATCACATAGAGATCGTCCTGCTTCGGCGCGACGTATAGCGGATAGCGTGGATGCAACAGCCGCACGGGCCGCGTGAGCCCGATGCCGGGCGCATGCACGCGCGCGACCTCGCCGCGGATGCCGCGCAGCGCCGGCAGCGCGGGTTTCGCGCCGAGCCCGCGGCAATCGATCGTGAAATGCGCGGCGGGCGGGTTCGTGTCGTCGACCGACGCGTGCCAGTGCGTTTCGACGCCGCGCTGCGCGAGGCCCGCCGCCAGCGCGCGCAGCGCCTGACGGTTGTCGAGCTGGCCTTCGCGCGGCAGCAGCAGCCCGCGTGCGAAGCGGCCCGCGAGCGCGGGTTCGGCCGCGTCGACCTGCGCACCGGCCAGCGTCACGAAGCCGCCGTCGAACAGCTCGGCCGGCGCGTTCGCACGCACGCGCCGCTCGAACAGCGGCGCCTCCGCGCGGTCGGCCTGATGCCAGACGACGAGCGTGCCGTGATGCTGGAAGAAGACGGGTTCGGGCAGTTCCGCTAGCCACCGCGGCCAGCGCGCGAGCGACGCGGCGCCGAGCTCGGTGATCAGCAGCTCCGCGCTCGCGGCTTCCGCGAGCGGCGCGAGCATCGCGGCCGCGACCCACGCGGCCGACTGCTCGCCGTCCGGCCCGCCGCGCTCGTAGAGCGCGACGCGATGGCCGTCGCCGGCGAGCCGCCATGCGATCAGGCGGCCGACGAGGCCGCCGCCCAGCACCGCGAAATCGGGCCGTGCGTCCCGGACGTTCATCGCCCGCCCTCCGCGCGCTCACGCGCGACGAACGTCGACGCGTGCGCGCCGCCGCATGCGAACGCACGCGACATCGGGCCGGGAACCGGGCAAAAGACTGAAGATTGTGCGGTCATCATTCCTTCCGTAACGCGCAATGCGCGTACCCAAAAGGACGAAACCGGCAGCAAAGGCCGGCCGGGCGGGACTCGGGCGCCGACCATGTGGGATGGCGGCCAGCGCGGCCCGGCGGGATCAGAAACTTCCCTCGCCGGTATTACCCGGATCGGGTGCGAAGGGTCTTTCTCAGCCTCGCCGCGCTGCCCGGGACATCCGCCGGCCGCGTCACGAAGCACCCCTGTTTCGTCGTCGGCCATTAGACCATAAAAGCGGAAAGCGCCGCAAACTGTCCCCGTTGCGGCAAATTCGCCGGCGTGTTGCGCCGCTCTGGCACAATGCCCGCAGGCCGGCCGCGCGAGCGGCCGGTTGCCGCGTCACCGCCGGTTTTTAAGTGCCGTTTAAGACGCACGGGCGACCATCCGGACGCCCGCCGTCAGTCGGCGCCGCGCCCCGGCATGCCGTATCGCGGCGCGCGCCCCGGTTTCGCCCGGCCCGCGCGCCGGCTCATCATCAGGAAGCACATGACCCAATCGATCGATCCCGTCCGCTCCGCCTCCGACGCGCCGCAGGACGAGCGCCCGGTATCCGCATGGAGCCTCATCAAGCCCTACTGGGTGTCGTCCGAATGGAAAATCGCGTGGGGGCTGCTGGTTACGATCATCACAATGAACTTCGCGAGCGTATGGCTAAGCGTGCGCTTCAACGGATGGTACGGACGATTCACGAACACATTGCAGGCAAAGGATGCACAGCACTTTCCACATCTGATGCTGGAATTCTGTGCCATCGCGTTTGGCGCCATTATTCTGTTCGTGTTCCGCCGCTATCTGACCCAGATGCTTTCGTTCCGCTGGCGGCAATGGCTCACTAACCGATTCCTCGATGAATGGTTGAATGACCGTGCGTTCTATCGGATTGAGCGGGACCGATTGACCGACAACCCCGACCAGCGCATCACCGATGACCTTCAAGCGTTCGCAACCACTTCGCTCTCGCTGTCGCTTGATCTGTTGTCGACTGTTGCATCGCTTGCGTCATTCACCGTGATCCTGTGGACCCTGGCCGGTCCGCTGACCGTTCCGATCGGTGGTACGTCTATCGTCATTCCGGGCTACATGGTGTGGGTCGCTGCAATATATGCGCTAGTTGGCTCTTACCTAATGCATCGGGCCGGCCATCCGCTTGTGTCGATCAACTACCAGCAACAGCGTGTCGAAGCCGACTTTCGCTTCGGTATGATTCGCGTACGAGAAAACGCCGAACAGATCGCGTTCTATGACGGCGCCGATTTCGAAGGCAATAATGCACGACAACTTTTCGGTCGAATCCGTGACAACTGGTGGCGACTGATGAAGTACACAATGCGGCTGAACTTCGTGTTGAATTTCTACAGCCAAGTCGCGAATATCTTTCCGTTGATCGCAGCGGCCCCCGCATACTTCGCAGGTGCCTTCTCGTTCGGAACACTGATGCAGATTTCGCAGGCCTTCGGTAGTGTCAGCGACTCGTTTTCGTGGTTCATCAATAGTTACGGCTCGCTCGTCGAATGGCGCGCCACCGTCAACCGTCTGCGCGAATTCAAGCGCGTGATGGGCACGTCGCACCTGAAGGAAAGCCTGTCGCCCGCGACCGAGCACGGCGGCATCAACCTGCACTACATCGACGCCGCGAAGCTGTCCACGTCGTCGCTCAAGCTCGCGCTGCCGAACGGCAACGCGCTCGCCAACATCGGCGACGTCACGATCGAGCCCGGCTCGCGCTGGCTCGTGGTCGGCAAGTCCGGTTCCGGCAAGAGCACGTTCATGCGCGCGCTCGCGGGCCTGTGGCCGTTCGGCGACGGCGCGATCGACGCGCCGGTCGGCGCACGGATGATGTTCGTGCCGCAAACCAGCTATTTGCCGATCGGCACGCTGAAAGCCGCGCTCACCTACCCGGCGACGCCCGACACGTTCAGCGACGAAGCGTGCCGCGACGCGTTGCGCGCGTGCCGCCTCGAGGATTACGTCGAGCGCCTCGACGAAACCGCGCACTGGACCCGCGTGCTGTCGCCGGGCGAGCAGCAGCGTCTGGCCGGCGCGCGCGTGCTGTTGCACAAGCCCGACTTCCTGTTCCTCGACGAAGCGACCAGCGCGCTCGACGCCGACAACGAGGCGCGCCTCTATCACCTGTTCGCCGAACGGCTGCCGAAGGCAGCGATCGTCAGCATCGCGCACCGCGAGTCGCTCGCCGCGTTCCACGTCGGCACGATCAACGTCGAGCGCGTGAACGACGACGACAAGGTCGCCGCGTGAGCGCACGCGCCGCGCCCATCGCACGGATCGCGCTGATCACCGGCGCAGGTTCGGGGATCGGCGCGGCGCTCGCGCGGCGGCTCGCGGCGCCCGGCGTCGCGCTGGCGCTGCATGCGCGCGGCGCGGACGATGCGGCACGCGCGCGGCTCGCCGACGTCGCCCATGCGTGCACGGCGGCCGGCGCGGAGTGCCTGACGCTGACCGGCGATCTCGGCGAGCCGGGTGTTGCCGCCGCGCTCGTCGACGCAACCGCCACGCGCTTCGGCGGGCTCGATCAACTCGTCGCGAACGCCGGTTTCGCCGCACGGCAATCCTTTTCCGATCTTTCCGCGGGCGCGCTCGCGTCCGCCTTCGCGGCGATGCCCGGCGCATTCTCCGCGCTCGCGGGCCGCGCGCGGCCGCTGCTCGAAGCGTCGGCCGCACCGCGCATCGTCGCGGTCAGTTCGTTCGTCGCGCACCGCTACCGCGCCGATGCGCCGTTCGCGGCAACCGCCGCCGCGAAGGCCGCGCTCGAATCGCTGGTGCGCACCGCGGCCGCCGAATTCGCCGCGCACGGCATCACCGTCAACGCGGTCGCGCCGGGCTTCACGCGCAAGGATCACGGGCCGAGCGCCGGCAACGCCGCCGCGTGGGCGCAGGCCGAACAGGCGACGCCGCTCGGCCGGATCGCCGAGCCCGACGACGTCGCCGCGTTGATCGCGTTCCTGCTGTCGGACGCGGCGCGGCAGATCACCGGCCAGGTCATCCACGTCGACGGCGGCCTGACGCTCTGACGCGTCGCCCTTCCCTCCGCCCTTTCCGCACGAACCCGAAGCCGCCTTTTTGGCGGGCAGGATCGCGCCCGTAAAATAGCCGCGACGCGGCAGCGCGGGACCAGACGAGGCGACAGGGGGCGGCAAGCATGCAGGCATTCCAGTGGTTCAACGAACTATCGACGCGCGAACGCCGGACGCTGTATGCCGGCTTCGGCGGCTATGCGGTCGATGCGTTCGACTTCATGATCTATTCGTTCCTGATTCCGACGCTGATCGCCACCTGGGGCATGACGAAGAGCGAGGCCGGGATGATCGCGACGAGCTCGCTGATCTCGTCGGCGATCGGCGGCTGGGTCGCCGGCATCCTCGCCGACCGCTACGGCCGCGTGCGCGTGCTGCAGTGGACGATCGCGACGTTCGCGCTGTTCACGTGCCTGTCCGGCTTCACGCATTCGTTCTGGCAGCTCCTTGCGACGCGCACGCTGCAGGGTTTCGGTTTCGGCGGCGAATGGTCGGTCGTGACGATCATGATGGCCGAGACGATCCGCTCGCCCGAGCATCGCGCGAAGGCCGTCGGCACCGTGCAGAGCAGCTGGTCGTTCGGCTGGGGCGCGGCCGCGATCCTCTACTGGGCTTTCTTCGCGCTGCTGCCCGAGCAGGTCGCGTGGCGCGCGTGCTTCTGGATCGGCATCGTGCCCGCGCTGTGGATTCTCTACATCCGCCGCAACGTCAGCGATCCCGACATCTACACGGCCACGCGCCGCGCACGCGACGAAGGCCGCGTGTCGGGCCATTTCCTCGAGATCTTCTCGCCGCCGCACCTGCGTGCGACGCTGTTCGGCAGCGCGCTGTGCACCGGCATGCTCGGCGGCTACTACGCGATCACGACGTGGCTGCCCACCTATCTCAAAACCGTGCGCCACCTGTCGGTATTCAACACGAGCGGCTATCTGGTCGTGCTGATCGTCGGTTCGTTCGTCGGCTACGTGGTCGGCGCGATCCTGTCCGACCGGCTCGGCCGCCGCGCGTCGTTCATCCTGTTCGCGGTCGGCTCGTTCTCGCTCGGCATGGCGTACACGATGCTGCCGATCACCGATACCGCGATGCTGCTGCTCGGCTTCCCGCTCGGCATCGTCGTGCAGGGCATCTTCGCGGGCGTCGGCGCGTATCTGTCGGAACTGTATCCTGGCGCGATCCGCGGCTCGGGCCAGGGCTTCTGCTACAACCTCGGCCGCGGGCTGGGGTCGTTCTTCCCGATCCTCGTCGGCGCGCTGTCGCAGTCGATGTCGCTCGTGAAGGCGATCGGCCTCGTCGCGGGCGGCGGTTACCTGCTCGTGATCGTCGCGGCGCTCGTGCTGCCCGAAACGCGCGGCAAGTCGCTCGCCGACGATCCGGCCGTCGCGTCGTGAGCCCCCGTTTCGTTCCGGACACCGCATGCACGTGATCGTTCTCGGCGCCGGCGTGATCGGCGTCACCACCGCCTGGCACCTGCGCGAAGCAGGCTGCGGCGTCACCGTGATCGAACGCGAGGCCGACGTCGCGCAAGCGACGAGCCTCGGCAACGCAGGCGTGATCGCGCCCGGCTACGTGACGCCGTGGGCCGCGCCCGGGATGCCCGGCAAGATCCTCAAATATCTGTTCAAGCCCGCGTCGCCGCTGATCTTCCGGCCGACGCTCGATGCCGCGCAGTGGCGCTGGATCGCGCGCTGGCTGCGCGAATGCGAGTTCGAGCGGTTTCGCGTGAACAAGCAGCGGATGCAGCGCATCGCGTATTACAGCCGCGCGTGCCTGCATGCGTTTCGCGAACGTCATCCATTCGACTACGGCGCGAGCCGCGGCTACCTGCAACTGCTGCGCGGCGCGTTCGACGTCGAGATGGCGCAGCCCGCGCTGAAGGTGCTGCGCGACGCCGGCATCGCGTTTCGCGAACTGGATGCCGCCGGCTGCACCGCGATCGAACCGGGCCTGCGCTGGGCGCGGCAGGCGCCCGTCGGCGGCATCTATCTGCCCGACGACGAAGCGGGCGACTGCGCGCGCTTCACGCGCGAATTGCGGGCGCTGTGCGAAGCGAACGGCGTGACGTTCCGGTTTCGCACCGCGATTCGCGCGCTCGATGTCGCGGGCGGCAAGGTGCGCGGCGTGCGGGTCGACTCGCTCGACGCAGACGCCGCCGCCCGGCGCGATGCGCTGCTCGCCGCCGACGCGATCGTCGTCGCGCTCGGCGTCGACAGCGCGGGCCTGCTGCGACCGCACGGCATCGACGTGCCGCTGTACCCGGTGAAGGGTTATTCGGCCACGCTCGCGGTCGTCGACGATGAAAAGGCGCCGTGCGCCGCGCTGATGGACGAATCGCTGAAGACCGCGATCACGCGCTTCGGCCCGACGCTGCGCGTCGCCGGCACCGCGGAGCTCGGCAACCGCCGGGCGGCATTGCGGCAGCAGGCGCTCGACACGCTGATGAAGGTGCTCGACGACTGGTTCCCGCACGCGGCCGATCGCGCGTCGGCGCGTTTCTGGGTCGGCCGCCGGCCGATGACGCCCGACGGCCCGCCGCTGCTCGGCGCGAGCGGGATCGACCGCCTCTGGCTCAACGTCGGCCACGGCTCGACGGGCTGGGCGATGTCGATGGGGTCGGGAAAGGTGGTGGCGGATCTCGTCACCGGACGGACGCCGGAGATCGATCTGGCCGGGCTGACGCTCGCGCGCTACGGGCGCTAGCCCGGACCTCGGGCAGCATTGGCGACGCGATGCCGCGACACGCCTGGCTGCGACATCACAGCAAGCGTGACCGGCCCGCGCGAGGCATCGCCGGTCCGGCTCAACCCGCTGCCGCGCCGTCCGCCCGTGCAATCGGCACCGACACGATCGGCCGATGCGACACACCTTCGTGCGACAGCCGGCTTTCGAACAGGGTGAGCGCGTCGAACCGCAACGCGACCGGCCGTTTCACCGCACCGCCGTGCGCCGGCTGCCCGAGCGCATCGTGCGGCAGCCGCGCGAGCGTCACGTGCGGGCGGAACGGCCGCCGGTCGGCCGGCACGCCAAGCTCGCGCAGCGTCGCCGACAGCGCGGCATTCAACGCCGCGCACGCCGGTTCGGCGGCCAGTTCCGCGACGATCAGCCGTGCGCGCGGCAGGCTCGGCCACCACGCGATCCGTTCGACCGGCATCGACGGCAGCGCATGTTCGGCCGCGAGCGCCGGCAAGCAAGCGGCCAGCGCGTCGCACCGCGCCCGTTCGATCGCGCCGACGAACGCGAGCGTCATATGCAATTGCGCAGGCAGCGGGCGCCGCGCGCCACGGGTGACCGGCAACGCGTGCAGCGCGTCGCGCGATGCCGCATCGGGCATCAGCGCGACGAACACGCGCAGCCGGTCGCCGTTCATGACTCGTTCGCCACCGTGCGCGGCGCGCGGGCCACATCGGCCGCCGCCGGACGCTGCGGCAACGGGCCGTGCTCGCCCCACACGTCGGCCGGCAGCACGCCCGCGAGTTCGGGGATCGTGTTGCGCGTGAACACCGGATCGGCGACGCCGGCCGCGCGCTGGCGACGATAGTCGGCCCACGCGGCGTGCGCGTACTTGCCAAGCGCGAGGATCGCGATCAGGTTGATGATCGCCATCAGCCCCATGCTCGTATCGGCCATCCCCCATACGAGCGGCAGTTGCCCGACGCTGCCGAACATCACCATGCCGAGCACGGCGATGCGGAACAGCGGCAGCACGCCGCGCCGCTTCGTGATGAATTCGACGTTGCCTTCCGCATACGCGTAGTTGCCGATCACCGACGAGTACGCGAAGAAGAAGATCGCGAACGCCATGTAGATGCCGCCCCAGTCGCCGACGTGGCCCGCGATCGCGCGCTGCGTGAGCGCCGCGCCTTCCATGCCGGTGCCCAGCTCGTACTGGCCGGACAGCAGGATCACGAACGCGGTCGCGCTGCAGATCACGATCGTGTCGACGAACACGCCGAGCATCTGGATCAGCCCCTGCACGACCGGATGCCGCGTGCTGGCGGTCGCCGCCGCGTTCGGCGCGCTGCCCATGCCGGCTTCGTTCGAAAACAGCCCGCGCTTCACGCCCATCGCGACCGCCTGGCTGACCGCATAGCCCGTCAGGCCGCCCGCCGCCTGCTCGAGGCCGAACGCGCTCTTCACGATCAGCGCGATCACGCCGGGCACCAGCGCGATGTGCGTCGCGACCGCGTAGACCGCGAGCGCGAGGTAGCCGATCGCCATCAGCGGCACGATCACCTGCGCGACCGTCGCGATGCGGCGGATGCCGCCGAAGATGATCGGTGCGGACAGCAGCACGAGGCCGAGGCCGACCGTCTCGCGGCTCCAGCCGAACGACGTATGGAACGCGTCGGCGATCGCGTTGGCCTGCACCGCGTTGAACACGAAGCCGAACGCGAGGATCAGCGACAGCGAGAACAGCACGCCGAAGCCGCGCGAGCGCAGGCCCGTCTGGATGTAGTACGCGGGGCCGCCGCGATAGCTGCCGTCCGGGTGCGACACCTTGAAGATCTGCGCGAGCGTCGCCTCGACGAACGCGGACGACATCCCGACGAGCGCGGTCATCCACATCCAGAAGATCGCGCCCGGCCCGCCGACCGTCAGCGCAACCGCGACGCCGGCGATGTTGCCGGTGCCGACGCGGCTCGCGAGCCCGGTCGCGAACGCCTGGAACGACGAGATGCTGCCCGGCTCGCCCTTGCTGCCGACCAGCTTTACGCTCAGGAGCAGCGCCTTCAGCTGGATCATCCGGAACCGCAGCGTGAACCACGCGCCCACGCCGAGCAGCAGCGCGATCAGCACGTAGTTCCACAACACGCCGTTGACGGCGTCGATCAGCCCTTGAACGAATGCTTCCATCCAGAATCCTTGTAAATAGGGTCAGTCATGTGCGGCGACCGCGCGAATGCGGCCGGAGGGGCGACATGATATGACAGTTTTCAAGGATTATTACAAAATGAAAGAAATTGAGATGACGAAAAATCGACGCCGGATGTCATCAGATTAGGCGACGCTATGGGCAAATGACGAGGAGGGCCGGCATCGCGGACAAGCGCGCGGCCGGCCTCGGAAGCTGGAGAACATCGGCCCCGCCATGCGCAGACCATAAAAAAACCGGGCGCCCCTCTCGGACGCCCGGCTTTCACGAAACCCGCTCGCGCTTCGACTCAGCGCGGCAGTTCCGAATGCCCCATCAGGTACGCATCGACCGAGCGCGCGCACTGGCGGCCTTCGCGGATCGCCCACACCACGAGCGACTGGCCGCGACGCATGTCGCCTGCCGCGAACACCTTGTCGACCGACGTGTAGTACGAACGATCGCCTTCGGTCGCCGCGCGCGCATTGCCGCGCGCATCCTTCGCGACGCCGAACGCGTCGAGCACCGGCGCCGCCGGCTGCGTGAAGCCCATCGCGAGCAGCACGAGGTCGGCCTTCATCTCGAACTCGGAACCCGGCACTTCCTGCATCTTGCCGTCCTTCCACTCGACGCGCACCGCGATCAGCTTCTCGACCTTGCCGTTCTTGCCTTCGAGACGCTTCGTCGCGACCGCCCAGTCGCGCTCGCAGCCTTCCTCGTGCGACGACGACGTGCGCAGCTTGATCGGCCAGTACGGCCACACGAGCGGCTTGTTTTCCTCTTCCGGCGGCTGCGGCAGCAGCTCGAACTGCGTGACCTGCTTCGCGCCGTGACGGTTCGACGTGCCGACGCAGTCCGAACCCGTATCGCCGCCGCCGATCACGATCACGTGCTTGCCCTTCGCCAGCAACTGGTCGGGGAGCTTGTCGCCTGCGTTCACGCGGTTCTGCTGCGGCAGGAAGTCCATCGCGAAATGCACGCCCGCGAGCTCGCGGCCCGGCACCGGCAGGTCGCGCGGCGTTTCCGAACCGCCGGCGATCACGACCGCGTCGAATTCTTCCTTCAGCGTGTCCGGCGAAATGGTTTCCTTCGCGAGGCTGCCGATCGACTCGGGCAGCGGATCCTTGCCGATGAACACGCTGGTGCGGAACGTCACGCCTTCCGCCTCCATCTGGCGCATGCGGCGGTCGATCAGCCACTTCTCGAGCTTGAAGTCGGGAATCCCGTAACGCAGCAGGCCGCCGATGCGATCGTTCTTCTCGAACACCGTCACGTCGTGACCGGCACGCGCGAGCTGCTGCGCGGCGGCGAGGCCCGCGGGGCCCGAACCGACGACCGCCACCTTCTTGCCCGTCTTGTGCGCGGCCGGCTGCGGCTTCACCCAGCCTTCCGCCCACGCCTTGTCGATGATCGCGTGCTCGATCGACTTGATGCCGACCGGGTCGTCGTTGATCCCGAGCGTGCACGCGGCTTCGCACGGCGCCGGGCAGATGCGGCCCGTGAACTCCGGGAAGTTGTTGGTCGAGTGCAGGACTTCGATCGCCTGCTGCCAGTCCTGGCGGTAAACGAGATCGTTGAAGTCCGGGATGATGTTGTTGACCGGGCAGCCGTTGTTGCAGAACGGGATGCCGCAATCCATGCAGCGCGCGCCCTGGACCTTCGCGTCCGCGTCGGTCAGTGCCGCGACGAATTCCTTGTAGTGCTTCACGCGCGTGAGCGGTGCTTCGTACGCCTCGTGGCGGCGTTCGAACTCCAGAAAACCGGTTGCCTTGCCCATAAGGTGCTCTTCTGTTCGGTGTATCGGGTGGGGGAGCCGCGCGCGGCCGTCAGGCGCGCGCGGCATTCGCTATGTCGTTCGTCGCTCAGGCGGCCAGCACTTCCTTCGCCGCCTTCTTCGCACCGATCTCGCCCAGCGCGCGCTTGTATTCGTGCGGGAACACCTTCACGAACTGGCGGCGCGCCGCGTCCCAGTTTTCCAGCAGCGACTTCGCGCGCGGCGAACCCGTGAACTGGAAATGACGCTCGACGAGCCCCTTGAGCAGCGCTTCGTCGGTCGTGCCTGCGTGCCAGAGCGCGCGGTCGACCGTGCGCTCCTGCTCGGCCTGCTGCAGCACCGGCTCGAGCGCGACCATCGACTTGTTGCACTTCGCCGCGAACGTGCCTTCCGGATCGTAGATGTATGCGAGGCCGCCCGACATGCCGGCGGCGAAGTTGCGCCCCGTCTCGCCGAGCACGACGACCGTGCCGCCCGTCATGTATTCGCAGCCGTGGTCGCCCGTGCCTTCGACGACCGCCGTCGCGCCCGAGTTGCGCACGCAGAAGCGCTCGCCGGCCACGCCGCGGAAGAAGGCTTCGCCTTCGATCGCGCCGTACATCACCGTGTTGCCGCAGATGATGTTTTCCTCGGACTTGCCGCGGAAGTCGTTGGTCGGACGGATGATGATCCGGCCGCCCGACAGGCCCTTGCCGACGTAGTCGTTGCCGTCGCCGACGAGGTCGAGCGTCACGCCCTTCGCGAGGAATGCGCCGAAGCTCTGGCCGGCCGTGCCCTTCAGCTGGATGTGCACCGCGTCGTCGGCCAGACCGTCGTGGCCGTGCTGCTTCGCGATCACGCCCGACAGCATCGCGCCGACCGTCCGGTTCACGTTGCGCACCGGCTGGATGAACGACACGTGCTCGCCGTTCTCGATCGCGGCCTTCGCCTTCTCGATCAGCACGTGGTCGAGCGCGCGTTCGAGGCCGTGATCCTGCACGTCGACGTGGCGGCGCGCGACGTCCTCGCATTCTTCCGGCTGGTAGAACACGCGCGAGAAGTCGAGGCCCTTCGCCTTCCAGTGCTCGATGCCCTTGCGCGTATCGAGCAGGTCGGCGCGGCCGATCAGGTCGTCGAACTTCGCGATGCCGAGCTGCGCCATGATCTCGCGCACTTCCTCGGCGACGAAGAAGAAGTAGTTCACGACGTGCTCGGGCTGGCCCTTGAACTTCGCACGCAGCACCGGGTCCTGCGTCGCGACGCCGACCGGGCACGTGTTCAGGTGGCACTTGCGCATCATGATGCAGCCCTCGACGACGAGCGGCGCCGTCGCGAAGCCGAATTCGTCCGCGCCGAGCAGCGCGCCGATCACGACGTCGCGGCCCGTCTTCATCTGGCCGTCGGCCTGCACGCGGATGCGGCCGCGCAGGCGGTTCAGCACCAGCGTCTGCTGCGTTTCGGCGAGGCCCAGTTCCCACGGCGTGCCCGCATGCTTGACCGACGACAGCGGCGACGCGCCCGTGCCGCCGTCATGGCCGGCGATCACGACGTGATCGGCCTTCGCCTTCGCGACGCCGGCCGCGACCGTGCCCACGCCCACTTCCGACACGAGCTTCACGGAGATGCTCGCGCTCGGGTTCACGTTCTTCAGGTCGTGGATCAGTTGCGCCAGATCCTCGATCGAGTAGATGTCGTGGTGCGGCGGCGGCGAGATCAGGCCGACGCCCGGCACCGAGTAACGCAGCTTGCCGATGTATTCGGACACCTTGTGGCCCGGCAGCTGGCCGCCTTCGCCCGGCTTCGCGCCCTGCGCCATCTTGATCTGGATCTGGTCGGCCGATGCGAGGTACTCGGCGGTGACGCCGAAGCGGCCCGACGCGACCTGCTTGATCTTCGAGCGCAGCGAATCGCCGTCCTTCAGCGCAATGTCGCTGACGATCTCGTCGCCGATCACCGACTTCAGCGTCTCGCCCGCCTTGATCGGGATGCCGCGCAGTTCGTTGCGATAGCGCTTTTCGTCCTCGCCGCCTTCGCCGGTGTTCGACTTGCCGCCGATCCGGTTCATCGCGACCGCGAGCGTCGCGTGCGCTTCGGTGCTGATCGAACCGAGCGACATCGCGCCCGTCGCGAAGCGCTTGACGATCTCCTTCGCCGGCTCGACGTTTTCGATCGGGATCGCCCTGGTCGGCTCGACCTTGAACTCGAACAGGCCGCGGAACGTCATGTGACGCTTGGTCTGGTCGTTGATCAGGTGCGCGTATTCCTTGTACGTCTGGTACGAGTTGCTGCGCGTCGCGTGCTGCAGCTTCGCGATCGAATCCGGCGTCCACATGTGGTCTTCGCCGCGCACGCGGTACGCGTACTCGCCGCCCGCGTCGAGCATGTCGCGCAGCACCGGGTTGTCGCCGAATGCGTCGCGGTGCAGGCGGATCGCCTCTTCCGCGACTTCGAACAGGCCGATGCCACCGACCTTCGACGCCGTGCCCTTGAAGTACTTCTCGACGAGGTCGCTCGACAGGCCGAGTGCTTCGAAGATCTGCGCGCCCGTGTACGACATGTACGTCGAGATGCCCATCTTCGACATCACCTTCTGCAGGCCCTTGCCGACCGCCTTCGTGAAGTTGTAGACGGCCTTCTCCGGCGACAGGTCGCCCGGCAGCCCTTCGGCCATCTTCGCGAGCGTTTCCATCGCGAGGTACGGGTGCACGGCTTCCGCGCCGTAGCCCGCGAGCAGTGCGAAGTGGTGCGTTTCACGCGCGGAGCCCGTCTCGACGACGAGGCCCGTGCTCGTACGCAGCCCTTGCTGGACGAGGTGCGTGTGGATCGCCGACGTGGCGAGCAGCGCCGGAATCGCGACGTGCTCGGCATCCGTCTTGCGGTCCGACACGATCAGGATGTTGTAGCCCGACTTCACCGCGTCGACGGCTTCCGCGCACAGCGACGCGAGGCGCGCCTCGATGCCTTCCTTGCCCCACGCGACCGGGTAGCAGATGTTCAGCTCGTATGCGCTGAACTTGCCGCCCGTGTACTGGTCGATCGCGCGGATCTTCGCGATGTCCTTGAAGTCGAGCACCGGCTGCGACACTTCGAGCCGCATCGGCGGGTTGATGTTGTTCGTGTCGAGCAGGTTCGGCTTCGGGCCGATGAACGACACGAGCGACATCACCATGTTCTCGCGGATCGGGTCGATCGGCGGGTTCGTCACCTGCGCGAACAGTTGCTTGAAGTAGTGATAGAGCGTCTTGTTCTTGTTCGACATCACCGCGAGCGGCGAGTCGTTGCCCATCGAACCGACGGCTTCCTCACCCTGCTGCGCCATCGGCGCCATCAGGAACTTCAGGTCTTCCTGCGTGTAGCCGAACGCCTGCTGGCGGTCGAGCAGCGCGGCGCCCTGCGTGCGGCCGGCCGCGACTTCCTCGGCCTTCGGCTCGATCTCGTCGAGCTTGATGCGCACGGCGTCGATCCAGCTCTTGTACGGCTTCGCGTTCGCGAGGTTGTCCTTCAGTTCCTTGTCGTCGATGATGCGGCCGTGTTCCATGTCGATCAGGAACATCTTGCCCGGCTGCAGGCGCCACTTCTTGACGATCTTCGATTCGGGGATCGGCAGCGTGCCGGCTTCCGACGCCATGATGACGAGGTCGTCGTCGGTCACGATGTAGCGCGCCGGGCGCAGGCCGTTACGGTCGAGCGTCGCGCCGATCTGGCGGCCGTCGGTGAATGCGATCGCGGCCGGGCCGTCCCACGGCTCCATCATCGCGGCGTGATATTCGTAGAACGCGCGGCGGTTCTCGTCCATCAGCGTGTGCTGTTCCCACGCTTCCGGGATCATCATCATCACCGCGTGCACGAGCGGGTAGCCGGCCATCACCAGCAGCTCGAGACAGTTGTCGAACGAGGCGGTGTCCGACTGGCCCGGGTAGATCAGCGGCCAAAGCTTCGGCAGATCGTCGGCGAGCACGTGCGACGCGATCGCGCCGGTACGCGCGTTCAGCCAGTTCACGTTGCCCTTCACGGTGTTGATCTCGCCGTTGTGCGCGATCATCCGGTACGGGTGAGCGAGTTCCCACGCCGGGAACGTGTTGGTCGAGAAGCGCTGGTGCACGAGCGCGAGCGCGGACACGACACGCTCGTCCTGCAGGTCGCGGTAGTACACGCCGACCTGGCCGGCCAGCAGCAGGCCCTTGTAGACGACCGTGCGCGCCGACATCGACGGCACGAAGTATTCCTTGCCGTGCTTGAGCTTCAGCGCCTGAATGCGGTGGCTCGCCGTCTTGCGGATCACGTACAGCTTCCGCTCGAGCGCGTCCGTCACCATGATGTCCTTGCCGCGGCCGATGAAGATCTGGCGGATCAGCGGCTCGCTCGCCTTGACCGTCGGCGAGATCGGCATCGCATGGTCGACCGGCACGTCGCGCCAGCCGAGCACGACCTGGCCTTCGGCCTTCACCGTGCGCTCGAGCTCCTGCTCGCACGCGAGACGCGACGCGTTTTCCTTCGGCAGGAAGATCATCCCGACCCCGTATTCGCCGGCCGGCGGCAGGTCGACGCCCTGCTTCGCCATTTCCTCGCGATAGAACGCGTCCGGAATCTGGATCAGGATGCCCGCGCCGTCGCCCATCAGCGGATCGGCGCCGACCGCGCCGCGGTGATCGAGGTTCTCGAGGATCTTCAGGCCCTGCTGGATGATCTCGTGGCTCTTCTTGCCTTTGATGTGAGCGACGAAGCCGACGCCGCAGGCGTCGTGTTCGTTTTGCGGGTCGTACAGACCTTGTGCGGCGGGCACCGCGGCGAGCGGCTGCTGGTGGTCGTTCATGGGGACACCGTCGTAAAGGGGGCCTGGAGGCCGTTGAACCGTTTTCTTGTTGCCGTCGATCCCGCTTCCCGAGGGAGACGGCGCGGCCGACAGTGGTTGGGCAAGCTTCGCCCGGGCCACCGGAATTCGGAATATACGCGACGAATCAAGGGAATAGCAACAAAAACCGCTTGATCGAACCCCAATTAAACGAATGCCTCGATCCGGTGCTGTTTTATTGGGGCCGTATCGTTTTGGTGCAAAAAGAAGCGGCGCCCGCCGCGCCGCTCCTGGCCCGTCTTTCCGGCATTACTGCTGGATCGGCGGCGTGTTCTCGCGCACCTTTCTGGGGCGTCCGCGCGGCAACGGCGAGACGCGCCGGTTGGCGGTGCGCGCCGCCCACTCGCGGTAATTCTCGCCGCCGAGCACCCAGCCCTTCAGCGTCGCCTGCTGCAACTGGTCGGCCTGCCGCTCGTCGAGCGGCTGCTCGCACAGCTCCTTGTACGCGCGCTGGCGGTCGAACGGCGTGTTGCCGAGCGCCCAGTAGAGCGGATGGTCGGTGATCAGGCTGTCGACGGTGAGCCCGACGTGATGCCGGTAGCTCGACCAGCGATAGGCCTCGGGCGTCGCGACGAGCTGCGAACGCACCGGGCTCATCTCGACCACGCGGCTCGCGAGCAGGAAATAGCGCTCGCCTTCGATCACCGTCGCGCGATAGCGGCCTTCCCACAGGGTGCCGCGCCGCGAATAGCGCCGGTTGAAATGCGCGACGTAGCGACGGCCGACGGCCTGCATCGCCTTCGGCAGGCTGGCCTCGTCGCTCGGCGTCACGAGCAGTTGCACCTGGCGCGGCAGCAGCACGTAGGCATGCACCGACAGGTGATGATCGCGTGCGGCGGCCTTCAGGCAATCGATGAAGAGTTCGTAGTCCTGGTCGTCGACGAACGCGGGTTGCTGATCCAGGCCGCGCAGTATCACGTGCTGCGGCTGGTCGGGAACGTAGAGTCGTGCTAACCGTGCCATGCTGAATGTCCGTTTGAACGCGTTAGGAAATACCCGGAGGTCCGAAAATGCGCACCTGCGTAGAATGCCTGTCCTGTCAGGGCGCGGAAGCGTACGGTCGTGCGAATCCTAGGGTGAAAACTCTAACTTACGAGCTTGTTTGGTTTTAAACGCAGTCGTCATAATGAGCACGCCTTTGATCGGAGGAGACACAATGAAACGAAAACTGGCCATTACGGGGGCCGCAGCGCTCGCATTCACGTTAGCGGGCGGTCCGGCACACGCACAATCCGCAGGCGATTTCTACGTCAGCACCGGCTGGCTGCACCTTTCGCCGCAGGACAGCAGCGACCCGCTGTTCGTCTATGGCGTAGGCGGCACGCCCATCAACCAGTCGATTCCCAACACCGGCGCCGGCATCAACGACGCCGATACGCTCGGGCTCGCGGCTGGCTACTTCGTCACCGACCATATCTCCACCGAGCTCGTCATGGGGATACCGCCGAAGTTCGACATCACCGGCAAGGGTCAGTTCGAAAGATTCGGCGTACTCGGCCGTGCGTACCAGTGGAGCCCCGCCGTCCTGCTTCGCTACCACTTCAACGACGCCAACGCGACGTTCCGTCCGTATGTCGGCATCGGCGCGACGTACGTCTGGTTCACCGGCGCGAAGATCACGAACGGCAGCTTCGAGAACGGCGTGCTCGGCGGCCCGACCAGCGCGACGACCAGCAACCAGTGGGCGCCCGTCTTCAACGCCGGCTTCACGTACAACTTCACGAAACACTGGTTCGCCGGCCTGTCGCTCTCGTACATCCCGGTCAGCGTGACCGCGACCTTCACGACGGCCCGCCGCACGCCGGTCGGCACGCTGACGGAAACGTCGAAGGCCCACATCTCGCTGAACCCGATCGTCACGTACCTGAACGTCGGCTATCGCTTCTAAGCGTAGTCGAATATTTGGGGAATGGTTAATCCTGCTGCAATTTGTAGCGGAATTTTCCTGGCGTAACGTCTCCACGATGCAAAACGCCCCGGCGGGCATCCCGCCGGGGCGTCGTTTTTTCGCGTCCGGCACGTTTCGGGCAAGGGTTTCACCGGGCACCGCCGCCGCCGCGGCCGTCAGACGACGTCGATGTCGTCCAGCGCATCGGACGCGATCAGGTCGATACGGTCCGTGCAGACGGCATCGACGCCCCAGCGCGCAAGCTCGCGCGCCCGTTCGAGGTCGTTCACCGTGTAAACCAGGATGCGCAATCCGGCGCGCTTGATGGCGCGCACGAGCGGTTCGTCGAGCCGGGTGTGGTCTGCGTGCAACGATACGCAGTCGAGCGCGTCGATCACCTGCGCGCGCCAGTCGTCCGGCACGACTTCGTAGAGCATCCCGCGCGGCAGCGTGGGCGCGCTCGCGCGTGCCTGTTGCAGCGCGTCGAACGAGAACGACGACAGCAGCGGCGCCACGGCGGCATCGCGCCAGAATGCGGCCGCGTCGGCCGCCACGCGTTGCCCGGTTTCGCGCTCGCGCCCCGGGCACGGCTTGATCTCGACGTTCGCGGCCAGCCCGTGCGCGATGCAGCGCGCCGCCGCCGCCTCGAGCGTCGGCATCCGCTCGCCCGCGAAGCGCGCATCGCGCCACGCGCCCGCGTCGAGCGCGGCCAGCGCCGCATAACGCATGCCTGCCGCCGCGCCATGGCCGTTCGACGTCCGGTCGACCGTGTCGTCGTGCAGCAGGAAGGTCACGTCGTCGGCCGACAGCTTCGCGTCGAACTCGACCATCCGGTGACCGCGCCGCGCGCCCTCGTCGAGCGCGGCCAGCGTGTTCTCCGGCGCGAGCGTGCCGCCGCCGCGATGGGCGACGACGCGCGGATAGGGCCAGTCGGTACGGATCGTCATCATCGGTCTCCCGTCGATCGAACGGTTTCAGCCGGCGCGCCTGCCGGTCTCGGGATCGAAGAAATGCAGCCGGTGCGCGGGCAGCGCGGCCGCCAGCGCCGTGCCGCGCGCGGGGCGGTCCGCGTGCGGCAGGCGCACCGCGACGTCGTGATCGCCCCAGCGGCCGTGTGCGAGATTGTCCGCGCCGAGCAGTTCGCACGAATCGACCGGCAGCGTCGCGTGCGCCGCGCCCGGCTGCGGCGTCATGTGCTCGGGACGCACGCCGAGCACCCAGTCGCGCCCGGTGGCGATCTCGCTGCCGATGCCGGGCGCGCCGGCGACCGGCAAAGCCGGACCGCCGCCCGCGACGGTGAAGGTCGCGCCGTCTTCCGACAGCCGGCCATGCAGCAGGTTCATCGCGGGCGAGCCGATGAACCCCGCGACGAACACCGTCGCCGGCTTCTCGTACACGTCGACCGGCGCGCCGATCTGCTCCGCGTAGCCGCGGTTCATCACGATCACGCGCTGCGCGAGCGTCATCGCCTCGATCTGGTCGTGCGTCACGTACACGCTCGTCGTCGCGAGCCGCGCGTGCAGCCGCTGGATCTCGAGCCGCATCTGCACGCGCAGCTTCGCGTCGAGGTTCGACAACGGCTCGTCGAACAGGAACACCGACGGCTCGCGCACGATCGCGCGCCCCATCGCGACGCGCTGCCGCTGGCCGCCCGACAGTTCGCGCGGCCGCCGCGCGAGCAGCGGCTCGAGCTCGAGGATCTTCGCGGCCGCGGCCACCCGCGAATCGATCGTCGCGCGCTCGATCCCGCGAATCTTCAGCCCGTAGCCCATGTTCTGCGCGACCGTCATGTGCGGGTACAGCGCATAGTTCTGGAACACCATCGCGATGTCGCGGTCCTTCGGCTCCAGCGCGTTGACGACCCGGTCGCCGATCGCGATCTGGCCGTCCGTCACGCTCTCGAGCCCCGCGATCATCCGCAGCAACGTCGACTTGCCGCAGCCCGACGGGCCGACCAGCACGATGAATTCGCCGTCGGCGATCTCCACGTCGATGCCGTGCAGCACGTGCTGCTTGCCGTCGTAGGATTTCCTGACGCCCTTCAAGCTCAGCGCAGCCATACCTGGTCCTTCTCCCGGTTACCGTCGGTCGTTCATTTCTCGGAATCGACGAGGCCGCGCACGAACCAGCGCTGCATCGCCAGCACGACGACGAGCGGCGGAACCATCGCCAGCAGCGTCGCCGCCATCACGTATTGCCATTCGGTCGCGGCGTCGCCGCTTGCGATCATCGTCTTGATGCCCACCACCGCCGTCGACAGCGACGCTTCCGTCGTGATCAGGATCGGCCACAGATACTGGTTCCAGCCGTAGATGAACGTGATCACGAACAGCGCCGCGATACTCGTCTTCGACAGCGGCAGCACGACGTCCCAGAAAAAGCGCAGCGGCCCCGCGCCGTCGATGCGCGCGGCATCCATCAGCTCGTCGGGCAGCGTCATGAAGAACTGGCGGAACAGGAACGTCGCGGTCGCCGACGCGATCAGCGGCAGCGTGAGCCCCGCGTAGGTGTTCGTCAGGTGCAGCGTCGACACGACCTGCACGGTCGGGAAGATCCGCACTTCCACCGGCAGCATCAGCGTGACGAAGATCAGCCAGAACGCCGTGTTGCGAAACGGAAAGCGGAAATAGACGATCGCGTACGCGGACAGGATCGACACCGCGATCTTGCCGACCGCGATCCCGAGCGCCATCGCGAAGCTGTTCACGAGCAGGCGGCCGAACGGCGCCGTCGTGCCGCCGCTGCCGTGCCCCCAGATGTACGCGACGTTCTCGAACAGGTGCGTGCTCGGCACGAGCGACAGCGGCACCGTGAACACTTCCTGCGCGTTCATCGTCGCCGCGCAGAACGCGACGTAGACAGGGAACACGATCAGCACGACGCCGGCGATCAGCACCGCGTGGCAGAACAGGTCGAAGCCCTTGCGATTTTCGATCATGCGTATTGCACCCTGCGTTCGACGAAGCGGAACTGGATCACCGTGAGCGCGACGACGATGATCATCAGCACGACCGACTGCGCGCCCGAGCTGCCGATGTCGAGCCCCTGGAAGCCCTCCGCGAAGATCTTGTAGATCAGCGTCTTGGTGCTCTGCGCCGGGCCGCCGCCGGTGGCCGCGTCGATCACAGGGAACGTGTCGAAGAACGCGTAGACGAGGTTCACGACCAGCAGGAAGAAGCTCGTCGGCGACAGCAGCGGCAGCACGATGTTGAAGAAGCGCCGCACCGGCCCCGCGCCGTCGATCGCCGCCGCCTCGATCAGCGAGCGCGGGATCGCCTGCAGCCCCGCGTAGAAGAACAGGAAGTTGTAGCTCACCTGCTTCCACACCGACGCCAGCACGACGAGGAACATCGCCTGCTCTCCGTTCAGCGCGTGGTTCCAGACGATGCCGCCCTTCGCGAGCACATAGGTGATCAGGCCGATGCTCGGGTTGAACAGGAACGCCCACAGCACGGCCGCGATCGTCGGCGCGACCGCGTACGGCCAGATCAGCAGCGTGCGGTACGCGCGCGCGCCGCGGATCACGCGGTCGGCACAGGCGGCCAGCAGCAGCGACACGACGAGGCCGCTCACCGTGACGAGCGAACTGAACACGAGCGTCGTGCGGAACGAATCGAGATACAGCGGATCGGCGAACAGGTGCGTGAAGTTCGCGAGGCCGACGAATTCGCTCGACGTGCCGAACGCGTCCTGCATCTGCGTGGATTGCCACAGCGCGACGCCGGCGGGCCACAGGAAAAATACGGCGGTGATCGCGAGCTGCGGCGCGATCAGCAGGTACGGCACCGGGCTCGTACCGAAACGGGAACGGGATTGCATCGCGGGTGTCCGGTCAGGCGAAACGGAAGGGAAAACCGCGCCGCCGGACGGCACGCGCTCATGCGCGGCGCCGCCGGCGGCACGACGCGATGCGTGCTCAGCCGCCCGACTTCTCGAAGCGGCGCAGCAGTTCGTCGCCGCGCGACGCGGCCGAATCGAGCGCGTCCTTCGGCGTCTTCTTCTGCGCCCAGACCTGTTCGAACTCCTCGTCGACGATCGTGCGGATCTGCGGCATGTTGCCCAGCCGCAGCCCCTTCGTGTACGGCAGCGGCGGCTTGTTCAGCATCTGCTTGATCGCGGTTTCGGCGCTCGGGTTCTTCGCGTAGAAGCCCTGCTGGCGCGTCAGGTCGTATGCGGCGGTCGTGACCGGCAGGTAGCCCGTGTCCTGGTGCCACTTCGCGGCGACGCGCGGCGAAGCCAGGTACGCGAGGAATTTGGCCACGCCCTTGTAGGTCGCCGGATCCTTGCCGGCCAGCACCCACAGGCTCGCGCCGCCGATGATCGCGTTCTGCGGCGTGCCCTTCACGTTCGCGTCGTACGGCATCATCCCCGTGCCGTAGCTGAACTTCGCGAACTTCTGCACGTTCGCGAGCGCGCCCGACGACGTCGTCAGGATCCCGCAGTCGCCGCTGTAGAACTTCGCCGACGCTTCGTCCTTGCGGCCCGCGTACGTGAACGTGCCGTCCTTCGCCATTTGCTGGAGGAACGAAAGATGCGCGACCTGCTGCGGCTTGTTGAACTCGAGCACGGCATCGGTGCCGTCGAAGCCGTTGTTGCGGCTCGCGAACGGCAGCCCGTGCCACGCGCTGTAGTTTTCGAGCTGGATCCAGCCCTGCCACCCGGTCGTGAAGCCGCACGCCATGCCCGACTTGCGCAGTTTCTCGGCATCGGCCTTCACGTCGGCCCACGTCTTCGGCGGCTGGTTCGGATCGAGGCCGGCCTTCTTGAACGCGTCCTTGTTGTAGTACAGCACCGGCGTCGAGCTGTTGAACGGCATCGAGACGAGGTGGCCCGTCTTCGCGTCGCTGTAGTAGCTCGCGATGGTCGGCACGAACGCCTTTTCGTCGAGCGTCACGCCGGCCTGCTTGAACACGTCGTAGACCGGCACGACCGCCTTCTTCGCCTGCATCATCGTCGCCGTACCGACTTCGTAGACCTGGAGGATCGCCGGCGCGTTGCCGCTGCGATAGGCCGCGATGCCGGCCGCGAGCGCCTGGTCGTAAGTGCCTTTGAAGACCGGCACGATCTTGTAATCGCTTTGCGACGCGTTGAACTGGTCGGCGATCGCGTTGACCCGCTCGCCGAGCGCGGCCTCCATCGCATGCCAGAACTGGATTTCCGTCGCGGCGAGCGCGACGTGCTGCGCGCCGAACAGCAGCGCGCCGCCGAGCGCGATCGAACGAACCAGTGTCCCCGCAGGCTTCTTCTTCATCGACCTCTCCTATGAAAACGTTACCAACAGCGTGTGCAACATTCCCGTCGCCATTGAACCGGCGAAGTCTAGTGATCGTTTATGACAGTCAGTTGTCGTTGATGACGAACAGCCGCTGATATTCCTTCAGCGCGAAGCGGTCGGTCATGCCGGCGATGTAGTGCGCGACGAGACGCGGCTGCTGCGCCGCGTCGTCGGACTGGTACGGCGGCGGCAGCAGGCGCGGATCGTCGATGAACGCGTCGAACAGCCCCGTGACGACGCGTTGCGCCTTGCTCGCCATGCGCATCACCTTGTAGTGGCGATACAGGTTCTTGAACAGGAAGCGCTTGAGGGCTGCCGCCTGCGCGGCGACCTCGGGGCTATGCGACACGAGCGGCGGCGCGGCGCGCACGTCGTCGAGCGACGCGGGCGCGACGCGGGCGAGATTGCGCGTGGTCTCGTCGATCAGGTCGACGATCAGCGTGTTGATGATGCGGCGCACCGTCTCGTGCACGAGACGGCGGCCTTCGAGGTGCGGGAATTCCGCGAGCGCCGCTTCGTAGTGGCGCTGCCACAGCTCGACTTCCGCGAGCTGCTCGATCGTGATCAGGCCCGAGCGCAGGCCGTCGTCGACGTCGTGGTTGTTGTAGGCGATCTCGTCGGCGATGTTCGCGAGCTGCGCTTCGAGCGACGGCTGGCGGCCCTGCAGGAAGCGCTCGCCGAGCGCGCCGAGCTTGCGCGCATTCTCGCGCGAGCAGTGCTTCAGGATGCCTTCGCGCGTCTCGAAGCACAGGTTCAGCCCGTTGAACGCGCCGTAGTGCTCCTCGAGCTCGTCGACCACGGCGAGGCTCTGCAGGTTGTGCTCGAAGCCGCCGTGCTCGCGCATGCACGCATTCAGCGCGTCCTGCCCGGCATGCCCGAACGGCGTATGGCCGAGATCGTGCGCGAGCGAGATCGCTTCGACGAGATCCTCGTTCAGTCGAAGGTTGCGTGCGACCGAGCGCGCGATCTGCGCGACTTCGAGGCTGTGCGTGAGGCGGGTGCGGAACAGGTCGCCTTCGTGATTGACGAAGACCTGGGTCTTGTATTCGAGCCGGCGAAACGCAGTCGAATGGACGATGCGGTCGCGATCGCGCTGGAACTCGGTGCGCGCCGCCGGCGGCGGTTCAGGATGGCGGCGGCCGCGCGACTGCGACGCGTGCGCGGCATACGGAGCGAGATGGGCTTCCAGCGCCGCGAGCGTCGGCGGCTCGGCCACCGGCGCGGCGGATGCGCGGCTGGCTTCGGGCAGTGTGCTGCTGGATGTCTCGCTCACGTCTCCTCCATGTCGGCGGCGCCGGCGAATCCGGGCGCCGTTAGCCGGTCGTCTGCGCCAGTGTAGCGAATACCGCTTCGTCCGGCGCCTGCGTGATCAACGTATCGCCGAATCGCTTCAGCAGGATGAACTTGATCGCGCCGGCCTCGGCCTTCTTGTCGACGCGCATCAGATCCATGTAGCGCGCGTCGCCGAGCGCGGGCCCGCGGGTCGGCAGGTGCGCGGCCGCGATCACCGCATCGAGGCGCTGCCGCGACGCTTCGTCGAGGAGGCCGAGCCGCACCGACAGGTCGCCCGCCATCACCATCCCGCAGCCGACCGCCTCGCCGTGCAGCCATTCGCCGTAGCCGAGCCCGGCCTCGATCGCATGGCCGAACGTGTGGCCGAAGTTCAGGATCGCGCGCAGGCCGCCTTCGCGCTCGTCGGCCGCGACGACGCTCGCCTTGATCTCGCATGAACGCTTCACCGCATGCGCGAGCGCCGCGGGCTCGCGACGGTTCAGCGCATCGACGTTCGCCTCGATCCAGTCGAAGAACTCGGCATCGGCGATCGCGCCCGTCTTGATGACTTCGGCCACGCCGGCCGCCAGTTCGCGATCGGGCAGCGTCGTCAGCGCGCCGATGTCCGCGATCACGGCCTGCGGCTGGTAGAACGCGCCGATCATGTTCTTGCCGAGCGGGTGGTTAATGCCCGTCTTGCCGCCGACCGACGAATCGACCTGCGACAGCAGCGTCGTCGGCACCTGGATGAACGGCACGCCGCGCATGTAGCACGCGGCCGCAAAGCCCGTCATGTCGCCGACCACGCCGCCGCCGAGCGCGACGAGCGTCGTCTTGCGATCGGCGTGATCCGTCAGCAGGCCGTCGAAGATCAGATTCAGCGTTTCCCAGTTCTTGTACGCCTCGCCGTCCGGCAGCACGACCGTCGACACGCGCTTGCCGAGCGGTGCGAGCGCCGCGCGCAGCGCGTCGCCGTAGAGCGGATCGACCGTCGTGTTCGTGACGATCGTGACGGACGAACCCTTGATGTGGGGCGCGAACAGCTCGGCGCGGCCGATCAGGCCGGCGCCAATATGAATCGGATAGGCGCGGTCGCCCAGATCGACGTTGACAGTAATCATGCTTGTAGCGGCTTGGCGATGACGCCGGCCAGTTCGAGTTGCATCAGCACCATGTTGACGAGGCCGTTGACCGACGGGCGGCCGGTCTCGATGACGAAATCCGCGCATTCGCGGTACAGCGGGTCGCGCACTTCATACAGCGCTTCGAGACGCCCCTTCGGATCTTCCGTCTGCAACAGCGGGCGGTTCTTGTCCTTGCGCGTGCGCAGCCACAGATCGTGCGGATTGGCGCGCAGGTAGACGACGATGCCGTGGCTTTTCAGGCTGTCGCGATTTTCCGGGCGCAGCACCGCGCCGCCGCCCGTGGCGAGCACGATGTTCTCGCGCTGCGTGAGATCGGCGATCACCTGCGTTTCACGATCGCGAAACCCGGCCTCGCCCTCCAGCTCGAAGATCACCGGAATGCGCGCGCCCGTACGGGCCTCGATTTCGTGGTCGGAGTCGAAGAACGTCCTGTCGAGACGACGCGCGACCGCACGGCCCACGGTGGTCTTACCCGCTCCCATAAGGCCGACGAAAAATACGTTTGCATGTGGGTCCCGCGCTTGCAACGGCTTCCTCTGCTTCAATCTTGCTGGTGTGTGGCGCAGCTTACTGGCAAAGCGGCTGCCTTGTCGAGCCTGCGCCGGCGGCTTCCGGCCCCGTTTTCTCGGCATCCGCGCCGCCCGCGCCGGGCGCGCCGCAACGCGCGTCGACGACGGTCGGCGTGATGAAGACGACCAGTTCGTGGCGCTGGTCGCGCTGCGCGCGGTGCCGGAAAAGCGCGCCCAGAAGCGGTATTTTGCCCAAGAGCGGCACCCGCGTCACATCGTTCCGGTTCAGTTGCTCGTAGATGCCGCCGATCGCGACCGTCCCGCCGTTCTCGACCTCGACGCGCGTCTGCACGTGCTTCGTGTGGATCGCGGGGCCCGCTGCGGTCGGCTCCCCGACGCTGTCCTTCGTCACGTCGAGATCGAGCACCACGCGCCCATCCGGCGTGATCTGCGGCTCGACCTCCAGCTTGAGCGTCGCGCGGCGGAACTGCACGCCGCTCATGCCATTACCGACCTTCGCCTGGTACGGGAGTTCGGAACCCTGCTCGACGATGGCCTTGACGCGGTCGGCCGTCACCACCCGCGGACGCGAAACGATCTGGCCCCGACCCTGCGCCTCCAGCGCGCTCAGCTCGATGTCGAGTACGCGGCTGAGCGGCGCGGCGAACAGCGTGAAGCCGGCGGTGGCCGCGTCGAAGCCGCCGAGCGGCCGAGCGGCGAGATCGAGCGCGTTGCGCGTGTCCGCCGTGAAGGGCGTGCCGTCGGCCGGCGACGGCCGCCCCTGCGCACGCAGCGCGACACGCGCGCCGAGGCTGCGCGAGAAACCGTGCTCGCCTTCGACGATGCGGGCCTCGATCCGGACCTGCCGCGACGGCCGGTCGATCGCGTCGATCAGGCCGGCGATCTGCGCGATGCGCGGCGCGAGATCGGTCACGAACAGCAGGTTCGTGCGCGGATCGGCCGCCGCGGCGCCGCGCTTCGACAGCAGGCGTTGGCCGGTCGCGCCGGCCAGCAGCCGTTGCACGTCCTGCGCGCGCGGATAGTGCAGCACGAACGTACGGCTCGCGAGCGGCTCCAGATCGGCGGCCCGCGCGTGCATGTCGAAGCGCTCGCGTTCGCGCGCAGCCAGCTCGGCTGCCGGTGTGACCCAGATCACGTTGCCGCGCCGGGACATCGCGAGCCCGTGCGTGTCGAGCAGCGTATCGAATGCGTCGCGCCAGCCGACATTGTTCAGACGTAACGTCACCGTGCCCCGCACCTGTTCGCCGACGACGATGTTGAGCCCCGTGAACCGCGCGATCGCGTCGAACGCAGCCGCGAGCCCGACGCCCTGCAGATTCAGCGAGATCCGCCGTGCGTCGTCCGCATCGCCCGGTTGCCGGGCCGCGGCGTCGCTCATCCGGGCCGGCGGCCCCAGCGGAATCGGCGGTCCCTCCAGCGCGGGGCCCGGTGCAGCGGTTTCCGTCCGCAGCGCCGCACGCGCCGCCTGTTCCAACGGCGGCGGGCCGGCGTCCTGCGCGACCGCGCCGTCCATGCCGTCAGCCACCTGCGGCGGCAAGCGCGGCACCGGCACATCCGTGGATCCGGCAGGCCACACCGCCGGCAGCGGCGGCAACGACGCGCTTGCGCCGGCCGCCATCATGCCGGCCCAGATGGCAATCGCCCCACAACGGTACTTCGTCACGGCCGGCCTCCGTCGTCCAGGACGAGCCGCTGCGATCCGTCCACCGTCGCGAGCATCACGGCCGCGCGCTCGATGCGCACCACGCGCGCGGCCCCCAACACCTCGCCCGGTGCAACGGTCGTGAACGTGCCGTCGCCGTCGTCGAACAACGCGAGACCGGCACGCGCATCGCGAATCGTGCCGGCAAGGCGCGCGGCGTGCCCCGCCGCCTCGGCCAGGCCAGCCTCGCCGAACGGATCGGCGCCGGGCGCAACGGCGCGAACCGGCGTGTTGCCCTCCGCGGCCGATATCGCCGGCAGCGCCGGAAACACGTCGATGGACATGTCCACCCGCTCCGCCGACACGCCACGCTCGATACGCAGCGCCGACGGAACGGCCAGCACCGGAAAGCGCGCCAGCCCGCCAACCAGATGCAGCAGCGCACTGAAACCGCCATCCGCGGCGATATGCACGGTGCGCCTGCCGTCCGGTGCCGCGCCATCGGCGCGCTGCGGTTCGATCGACACGCCGTGCAGCCCGCTGGACGAGGCCAGATCGGCCAGTTCCAGCATCAGCGCGGCCCACTCCGGCGCCGGCGGCAAGCGATCGTCGCGCGTCGACGCATGATGCCCGTCGCGCCGTTGTGCGGCGGATGCAAGCATGCGTTGCGCGTCGGCCGCACGCGCCTGCGCCGCGGCAAGCAACGCGCGACTATGGGCAAGCCCGCTCAAGTCGGCCGCATTTACCAGATGAATGCCGCCCGCCAGCACGGCCGCGAATGCCAGCACGCAACCGGCGGCATGCACGGCCGCCGGCGACACGCGCGACATGCGGCCCGGCGCGGCGCCTTCGAGCGGCGCCGGCCAATGCACGAGCGCCGTCATGCGCCACCTCCCGATACCTTCCGCGACGACGTCGCGTCGTGCCAGCGCAACTGCACGGAGAACCGAAAAGGCATCCCGGCCGTCGAAGCCGGCCCATCCGACGCCGGCTTCAACGTGTCTATATCGATCCGCCAGTCGCGCTGCTCGCGCGCCATCGCGGCGAGCCATCGCGCAGCCGCCCGGTAACTCGCGGCGCGCGCATCGAGCACGGCGCCGGTGGACGTCATGCGCAGCGCGTCGAGCCGGACATGATCGACGCGCACCTGCTCCAGGGTCGCCAGCAACCCCGCCACGCGCCGGTAGGGCGCGGCCAGCGCCGCCGCCTGCGCGTCGCGCCGCGCGACGGCGGCGGCGGCATGGGCGGCGCGCGTCGCGGCAGCCACCTGTGGCTGCAACTGCCGCAGCCGTGCCTCCGCGCCGGCGCGCTCGGCGTCCACCCGCCACCGCGACAGCACGGCAGCGCCCGTCCACAGCCCGGCGCCGAGCACGCCGAGCAGCACCGCCACACTGAACTGCGCGGCCCGGCGTCGCCGCAACGCCTGCGCCAACCGCTCGCGGTACGGCAGCAGATTGAAGTCGCCGAGTACCGCCTGTACCGCCTGCCCGGCCGCACTCGCCGCGCCCTCGTTTGCCGCCACGTGACCGGCCATCATTCCCACACCCCGCGCAACGCCAGCCCGAACGCGACGGCAAACGCCGGGCCGCCCCGCACGCCGGCGCGCACGCACGGCTGCCCGTCCCAACCCGTGCAGTCGAACGGAACCGCCGCCGTGCCGAGCACATCGCCAATCTCTGCGACGGATGTATCGAATCGGGCGATACATCGCTCGTCCCCGGCGACGAGTACGCAATGGACGGCCCCGAACGAGCGCCGGCGCAACGCGTCGGGAAGCGCTTCCGGCAACGTGCCGGACAGCGTCAGCACCGGGATGGCCGACGGGCCCTCGATCCGCCAGCCGCGCACCCCTGCGTCGCAGAACCACAGCACGGCATAGGCGCGCTGCGCATCGGGTTCGAACTGCGCGGCATAGCGCAACGCACGCAGCACGGCGGCCGACTCGCCGTCGATCACCGTCAGGTCGATACCGGCCTGCGCAGCCACGTCGATCCGCCGCTCGAGCAGCGCCAGCGGCGCCACCGCCACCGCGATCTCGCCGGACCGCACGCCGCCGTAGTGCCGCCAGTCGAACGCGAGACTGTCCGGCGCCAGCCCCGAGAGGCGTTCGGCGGCCTGCCGCGCGGCGTCCGCGATGTCGCCGCGCCCGGCCAGATCGAGCGTCGCGGTGCGCATCTCGTCATCGTGCAGCGCCATCACGCCGCGCGCGTCGCACCGCACATCGGACGCCGACAGCCGCGACACGGCCGCCGCCAGCGCTCGTGCGACCGCTGCCCAGCGCGCGTCTTCCGGCCCATCCGCCAGCCCGACCGGTTCCCGCTCGAGCCCCTCGACGCACACCTCCGTGCCCCGGCCGCGCCCGCTGACCACGGCGACCCTCACCTCGTGCGCGCCGACGTCGATTCCCGTCGACCGATGCCTGCCCTGTACAAACCGCGCCACCCATCGTCCTGCCATCCCAGCCTCCCGAGATCGTCGCGGCCCACGCCGCGTTTCCGAGACCTGATTCTGCAAAGCGGCGCGCGCGGCCGACAGTCGGCCAAACGGCCAGAATCGGTTCGCGGCGGCCGTGCACGGACTATGCTGACGGCACGCCGATCCGCGGCTTTTCGACGGGCGGCCCCCGCGTCAGGGCCGGTCTTACCGGGCAGCTATAATCGCGGGACTGTTTTCCGGTATGCCTATGCAATCCACGACTCCTACGTCCCCGCCTCCCGCTCCGGAGCCGAAGAAGCGGCCCTGGTGGCTCAAAGTCCTGCTCGGCTTCGCCGCGATGTGCGTGGCCCTCGTCGTGGCCGGCGGCCTCGTGCTCGGCTACGCGCTCGTCGTGGCCTGGCCGAACATGCCGTCGCTCGATGCGCTGACCGACTACCGCCCGAAGGTGCCGCTGCGCATCTATACGTCCGATCACGTGCTGATCGGCGAATTCGGCGAGGAGCGCCGCGACGTCGTCCATTTCAAGGACGTGCCCGACTCGCTGAAGAAGGCAATCCTCGCGATCGAGGACGCGCGCTTCTACGATCACGGCGGCGTCGACCTCACCGGCATCATCCGCGCCGGCTTCGTCGCGCTGACGAACGGCCACGCGTCGCAGGGCGCGAGCACGATCACGATGCAGGTCGCGCGCAACTTCTTCCTGTCGAGCGAGAAGACCTACACGCGCAAGATCTACGAGATGCTGCTCGCGTACCGGATCGAGCGCGCGCTGACGAAGGATCAGATTCTCGAGGTCTACATGAATCAGATCTATCTCGGCCAGCGCGCGTACGGCTTCGCGAGCGCGGCGCGGGTCTATTTCGGCAAGGACCTGAAGGACATCACGCTCGCGGAAGCCGCGATGCTCGCGGGGCTGCCGAAGGCGCCGTCCGCGTACAACCCGGTCGTCAACCCGAAACGCGCGAAGGTGCGCCAGGAATACATCCTCCAGCGGATGCTCGAGCTGAACTTCATCACGCGAGAGCAGTACGACGAAGCGTCCGCGCAGCCGCTCGTCGTCAAGGGGCCGGGCCGCGATTTCAGCGTGCACGCCGAGTACGTCGCCGAAATGGTCAGACAGATGATGTACGCGCAGTATCGCGAGGAAACCTACACGCGCGGCTTCAACGTCGTCACGACGATCGATTCCGCGGACCAGCAGGTCGCATACACCGCGCTGCGCAAGGGCATCATGGATTACGAGCGCCGCCACGGCTATCGCGGGCCGGAGGGCTTCATCGAGCTGCCGGCCGGTGCCGACGATCGTGAACAGGCGATCGACGACGCGCTGCTCGAGCACCCCGACAACGGCGAACTGATCGCCGCGGTCGTGACGGCCGCGAGCCCGCGCCAGATCACGGTCGCGTTCATCGACGGCAGCAATGCGACGATCGACGGCGACAACCTGCGCTTCGCGTCGAGCGCGCTGTCCGCCAACGCGCAGCCGAACCGCCGCATCCGCCCCGGCGCGATCGTCCGCGTGGTGAAGAGCGATGCCGGCAAGTGGTCGATCACGCAGTTGCCGCAGGTCGAAGGCGCGTTCCTGTCGATCGTCCCGCAGGACGGGGCGATCCGCTCGCTCGTCGGCGGCTTCGACTACAACAAGAACAAGTTCAACCACGTCACGCAGGCGTGGCGGCAGCCCGGTTCGTCGTTCAAGCCGTTCATCTACTCGGCGTCGCTCGACAAGGGCCTCGGGCCGGCCACCGTGATCAACGACGGCCCGCTGTATTTCAGCGCCGCGGAAACGGGCGGCCAGCCGTGGGAGCCGAAGAACTACGGCGGCGGCTTCGAGGGCCCGATGTCGATGCGCACCGCGCTGCAGCGTTCGCGCAACCTCGTGTCGATCCGGATCCTGAACCACATCGGCACGAAATACGCGCAGCAATACATCACGCGCTTCGGCTTCGACGCCGAGCGCCATCCGGCCTACCTGCCGATGGCGCTCGGCGCCGGCCAGGTCACGCCGCTGCAGATGGCCGGCGCGTACTCGGTCTTCGCGAACGGCGGCTACCGCGTCAATCCGTACCTGATCGCCGAAGTCACCGATCCGAACGGCGCGATCGTCGCGCGCGCGCAGCCGCTCGTCGCCGAGCAGAATGCGCCGCGCGCGATCGATGCGCGCAACGCCTACGTGATGAACAGCCTGCTGCAGAGCGTCGCGCAGCGCGGCACGGGCGCGCGGACCAACGTGCTGAAGCGCACCGATCTCGCGGGCAAGACCGGCACGACGAACGACTCGCACGACGCGTGGTTCGCCGGCTACCAGCACACGCTCGCCGCGATCGCATGGATCGGCTACGACAATCCGCGCAGCCTCGGCGATCGCGAAACCGGCGGCGGCCTGTCGCTGCCGGTCTGGATCGACTACATGGGTGCGGCGCTGAAGGGCGTGCCGGAGTTCAAGCCGACGGTGCCTGAAGGCGTCGAGTCGCTCGGCGGCGAACTGTACTTCACCGAGTTCACGCCCGGTCACGGCTTCGTGTCGACGGTCGGCGTGCCGCAGGCGCCGGCCGCGCAGGACGTCGACGAAGCGGTGCCGCACGTCGACGAACAGGAAAAGCAGGACATCATGAACCTGTTCCGCGGCCACTGACGCGCAGCCACGGCCATGAAAAAAGCGCCCTGCGGGCGCTTTTTCTTTTGGTACGGCGTTCGGAGCGCAGCGCCCCGGCCGTCACGCGCTGAACGTGATCGGCAGGCCGGCCTGTTGGGTCGCGTATTCGGTGAGCGCCGAGAAGAACTCGGTGCCCGTGCGCGTATCGCGCCACGCGCCGTCGACGAAACGGTAGTGAAACCCGCCCGCCTTCGCCGCGATCCACACTTCCTTCATCGGCGGCTGCAGGTTGACGATGATCTTCGAGCCGTTCTCGAACGTCAGCGTCAGCACGCTGCCGTTGCGCTCCAGATCGATGCCGTGATCGCCGTCGTTCGCGACGTCCACGGTACGCTCGACGGCCGCCAGCACGGCCTCGGCACGGGCCAGGTATTCAGTATCGGACATGCTAAACTCTATCGGTTAAATTGTTCAGGGACGATCATGCGAGTCGTTTTCCGGATGAGCGCGATTGTAGCGGCTTTGGCGATTCTTGCCGGCTGCGGTCAAAGCGGCGCGCTCTATCTGCCCACCGTGCCTCCGATGCCCAAGCCGATCCAGCAGCAGAACACGCCGCCGTCGGATGTGAAACCGACCGACGAAAACGCGTCGTCCGACGAGACGCCCGATACGTCCGGCTCGCCGCTCACGCTGTCGCCCGAGTTGTCGAGCAGCGCATCGACCATGCCAGCCCCGGCATCGGGCCCGGCCGCCACGAAGTAACGACGCGATGCCGCCCGCGCGGCGCTCGAAACGAGGCGATGACTTCCCGGTCATCGCCTTTTGTTTTTCCGGGCCGCACCATCACGCACGCACGCGCCGCCATCCCCACGCAACCAGCCGCCAGCCGAGCAGCACGGCGACGATCGCCGCGTAGAGCTTCGGCTGCGCGAGATCGTGCTTGCCGGCCCGCATCCACCAGAAATGCAGCACGCCGAACAGCGCGATCGCGTAGATCGCTTTGTGCAGCGTCGCCCAATGGCGACCGAGCCGGCGCACCATCGCGCGGGGCGACGTCGCGGCGAGCGGAATCAGCAGCACGAACGCCGCGAAGCCGACCGTGATGAACGGGCGCTTGCCGACGTCCTTGAGGATCTCGACGACGTCGAACCACTTGTCGAACCACAGGTAGGTCGTGAAATGCAGCGTCGCGTAAAAGAACGCGAACAGCCCGATCATCCGGCGAAAGCGCAGCAGCGGTGCGAAGCCCGTCATGCGCCTCAGCGGCGTGACGGCAAGCGTGATGCACAACAGGACGAGCGTCCACAAGCCCGTCGAGCGCGTGATGAACTCGAGCGGGTTCGCGCCGAGCCGGTCGGTCAGCCCGAGCAGCACGAGGCGCGCGAGCGGATAGAGGCCGGCCGCGAACCCCAGCACCTTGGCCGGTGCGAGCCAGCGCGGCGCGGCGGGACGGACCGCGCCGGCCCGCGCCGTGCGTGCATCGGGCCCGGCGCTTGCCGCGCGCGCGGGCGTGAGCGTCGAAGGAGGCATGTCGTTTCTCACCGTCGCGCTCAGAAGTTCTTCTTCAGGTCCATGCCCTGATACATCGACGCGACCAGGTCGCCGTAGCCGTTGAACATCAACGTCTTGCGCTTCGGCGTGAAGAAACCGTCCTCGCCGATGCGCCGCTCGGTCGCCTGGCTCCAGCGCGGATGATCGACGTTCGGGTTCACGTTCGAATAAAAGCCGTACTCGTTCGCGGCATACGTGTTCCAGCTCGTCTTCGGCTGCTTGTCGACGAAGCGGATCTTCACGAGCGATTTCGCGCTCTTGAACCCGTACTTCCACGGCACGACGATTCGCACCGGCGCACCGTTCTGGTTCGGCAGCACCTGCCCGTAGACGCCCATCGTCAGCAGCGTCAGCGGATTCATCGCCTCGTCCATGCGCAGCCCTTCCGAGTACGGCCAGTCGAGCACGGGCGTCGACAGGCCCGGCATCTGCGACGGATCGGCCAGCGTGACGAACTGCACGTATTTCGCGTTGCCGGTCGGCTGCACGCGCCGGATCAGCTCGGACAGCGGCACGCCGATCCACGGGATCACCATCGACCAGCCCTCGACGCAGCGCAGCCGGTACACGCGCTCCTCGAGCGGCGCGAGCTTCAACAGCTCGTCGAGATCGAATACCTTCGGATGCTGCACCTCGCCCTCGACACTCACACGCCACGGACGCGGCCGCAGCGTGCCCGCGTTCTGCGCCGGGTCGCTCTTGTCGGTGCCGAATTCGTAGAAGTTGTTATAGGACGTGATGTCCTTGAACGGCGTGACCTTGTCGATCGCGACGAATTTCGGGTTCGTTTTTGCCGCGAGCCTCGCCGCCCGCGCGTCGGGGGACGCATACGCGGCAAGCGCCGCGCCGCTCGCGCCGAACAGGCCGCCGGCGGCCGCGAATCCGGCCGCCTGCAATACGCGCCGCCGGTTCTCGAATACCGCGCGCGGCGTGATCTCGCTCGACGCGATGTCCGCGCCGGTCAGTACGTTACGCAAAGGGCGTTTGATCCACATCGTCCAGTTCCTCCCGCATGCGCGGCGCGCATGCTTCATCAGCGTTCGACCCGGCCCATCGCGCGCCGTTCGACGCCTCGATCGCCCGCTCGTTACAAAAGAAAACCGCCGGGCACGCGGTGCACCGGCGGTTTGATAGTCGGACGAACGGCGAAAATCTTACAGCTTGCCGTAGCTGTGCAGGCCAGACAGGAACATGTTGACGCCGAGGAACGCGAACGTCGTGACCAGCAGGCCCGTGAGCGCCCACCACGCGGCCACCGCGCCGCGCAGGCCTTTCATCAGCCGCATGTGCAGCCACGCCGCGTAGTTCAGCCACACGATCAGCGCCCAGGTTTCCTTCGGGTCCCAGCTCCAGTAGCCGCCCCACGCTTCGGCCGCCCACAGCGCGCCGAGGATCGTCGCGATCGTGAAAAACGCGAAACCGACCGCGATCGACTTGTACATCACGTCGTCGAGCACTTCCAGCGTCGGCAGGCGATCGGCGAGGACCCCGCGCTCTTTCATCAGGTACGCGACCGACACCATCGCCGACAGCGCGAAGCTGCCGTAGCCGATGAAGTTCGCCGGCACGTGGATCTTCATCCACCAGCTTTGCAGTGCCGGCACGAGCGGCTGGATCTGCTGCGCATCGCGCGCGACCGAGTACCACATCAGGAAGCCGACCGCCGCGCTGATGACCAGCAGCACGAACGCGCCGAGCGAACGGGTGCCGTAGTGGCCTTCGTAATACAGATAAAGCAGCGCGGTGATCAGGCTGAACAGGACGAACACTTCATACAGGTTCGACACGGGGATATGCCCGACGTCCGCTCCGATCAGGTAGGACTCGTACCAGCGCACCATCAGCCCCGTGAAGCCCATCAGCACGGCGACCCACGTGAGCTTCTGGCCGATCGCGGCGCCCGTTTCCGAGCGCGCGAGCAGGCCGATCCAGTAGAAGATCGTCGCGAGCACGAACAGCGCGCTCATCCACAGGATCGCCGACTGGCTCGACAGGAAGTACTTGAGGAAGAACGCCGAATCGGCGCGCGCGAGATCGCCCTGGTAGATCTGGATCGACAGCAGCGACAGCACGGCGATCGACGCCATCATCAGCCGCGCGGGCTTCCAGCGCCAGCCGAGCGCGACAAGCGCCGGCACGGTGCCGATCATCACCGCCTTGTCGTAGTAATCCATGTGCGCGTTGTAGTGCACGAGCGCATAGCCCGCGCCCGCCACCAGCGCCAGGGCGAACAGCCAGTCGAACAGCGACAGGCGCGCGAGGAACGGACGGTCGTCGAACAGCGGCGACGATGCCGGCGCCGGAGCCGACGCCGTACGGGAAGAGGAAACTTGCGTGAGATCCATGATGTTACCGGGTGGAATTCTCGGAATCGGAACCGCCGCCGGCAGGCGGGCGGGCCGTCGAAGCCGCACCGGCGGGCGCGGCGTCGCGAGGTGCGGCGCGCAAGGCGGCGCCGGCCGCGTCGCGCGTCTGCACGAATTCTTTCTCGAAATCGAAGGTCTTGCGGGCCGTGGACATTGCCATCACCACATCGACGCCCGAACCGGCGTCCTTCAGCCAGAACCAGAGTCGCCGCTCGCGTACGTAGAACATCGAGAAGATGCCGGCGACCAGCAGCAGGCTGCCAAGATACACCAGATTCTTGCCGGGCGCGCGCGTCAACTGAAATACCGAAGCTTGCACCTGCTTGAACGAGTCGAGCTGCAAATAGACCGGCGATCCATACAGGAAGCTGTCGGATAGCGCGTTGATCGCGTTCTGCACGAAACGGATCGTGTCGGTGCCCTGCTGCGCGGCCGGCTCGCCGGCACGCTCGCGCGCGATCTGCCACACCTCCCACATCGAGCCCTCGAGCATCCGCAGCAGCAGGCTCGCGGCCTTCTCCTGCTCGCCCTTCGGCACCGAGCGGTCGATGAACGTCGCCACCGCCTGGAAGCCGCCGACCGGCTGGCCGTCCGCCCCGCGGCCGACGCTGTCGTCGCTCGCCGCAAAAAGGGTCAGCACCTTCGATGCGCTGTCCTGCAGACGGCCGCGCAGCGACGCATCGCCCGGCAGCGAGCGCTGCGCGAAGCGCGCGGCGGCTTCGGTGCGCACGGCCGGATCCTCGAGCGCGGCGCGCAGGCGCATCCATTCGCCGATCGAGTCCTGGCTGTCGGCCGGGATCCGCATGTAGCGGAACGGATCGTTCGGGCTCGCGCGCACGCCGGCGAGGAACACGCGCTCGCCGTTCATGTCGACGGGCAGCATGTAGTTGTTGAATTCGCGCGCCTGGCCGTCCTTGCCGCGGATCTTGTACTGCACCGACGGGCCGATGTTGTGAAGCTGCGTCGGCTTCGACGTCTTCGCGCCCGAGCCGAGCCGCTCGTCGAACACTTCCTTCAGCGAGCTGGTCGTCGCGACGCCGCGTACGTCCGGCTTGCCGTTCGCGTCGGCCATGTTCTCGACGTTGATCGCGCGGAAGTCGGAGAACTCGATCGTCTCGCCGTCGGCGCCCGGGACCTGCAGCGGCGCCGAACTGCCGATCGTGCCCTTCACGGGGACGGTCGCCGCACGGCTGCCCGTCATCGGATAGGCCGTCATCTGCATCTGCGAGCCGCCATCCTGGAAGCTCGACTGGTAGATCGACACGCCCTTGTACGTAAACGGCTTGTTGACCTCGACCCGCGCCGGGATCTTCCGGCCCGTCTCGCGATCGATCACGACGATGTCGCTCGCGAACAGCTTCGGCATGCCCGTCGTGTAGTAATCGACGATGAACTTGTCGAGCTGGATCGAGAACGGCAGGTCCTGGATCAGCGAGCCGCTCGGCTGGTTCAGGATCGCGGTCGACACGAACTGGCCCTCCGGCACCCACGCATAGCCGCGGAACGTCGGGTTCGACGCGGACAGCCGATGGTCGGGCGAGATCTCGCTGATCGTCGCGCTCGTGTTGACCGGGCTCTTGCCGAACATCAGCATCTGGAATTTGATCGGCAGGTTGCTGTCGAGCAGGCCGCCGATACAGATCACGACGATCGCGAGGTGCGCGGAGATGTAGCCCCATTTGGTCATCGCGCCGCGCTTCGCGGAGATCAGCGTCGCGCCGTCGGTTTCACGCACGACGTGCTTGTAGCCGGCCTTCGCGACGAACGTGGCGAGCGTCGCCGCGACGCTCGCGCGCGTGCCGGACGCCGTGTACTCGGCCTTGTGGTGGAATGCGCGCAGGCTGCCTTCGCGGACCTTGTCCTTCCAGCTCTTCGCGTCGGCGAGCATCTTCGGCGCGTTGCGGATCACGCACAGCGAGATCGACACGACGAGGAAGATCAGGATCAGCATGAACCACCACGCGCTGTACACGTTGTACAGGCCGAGCGAGCGGAAGATGTCCGCCCAGAACGGCCCGAACTGGTTCACGTAGTTCGGATACGGATCGTCCTGGGTCAGGACCGTGCCGATGATGCTCGCAATCGACAACACCACCAGCAGCGCGATCGCGAAGCGCATCGAGCTCAGCAGCTCGACCGCGCGTTTCGACGCACCGTGACTCGACTTCGACTGCAACCCCGACGTGGTAACGCTCATTCAAACTCCGACTAAGGGGACACGGCCCCCACGCTTACTCTGTTCGCTTCCGGGGCGCAGCCCCGATCGCCTGCATGCCCTTCCATTCCGGCTCGGCCCGGCGAGTGCCGACAAAAAAGAAGGGCGAGGCCACCGCAACGACGCGGCGCCCCACCCTTTTCTTGTTCTGACTCCGGCCGCCCTTCGGGCGCCCGGTCATTCCATTCGCGGCGGACCGCTCAACGCAGGCCCGCGATGTAATCCGCGACGGCCTTGATCTCGGTATCCGACAGCCGCGACGCGATCTGATGCATCGCCTCGTTGTTGTTGCGCGCGCCGGCACCCTGCTGGAACGCGGTCAACTGCGCGACCGTGTAATCGGCCCATTGCCCCGACAGACGCGGGTACTGGACCGGAATTCCCTGCCCCGTCGGCCCGTGGCAGCTCGCGCAGGCGGGGACACCCTTTTCCGCGATGCCGCCGCGATAGATCTTCTGGCCGATCGGCACGGTCGCCGCATCGCGCGCGGTACCGAGCTTCGTCGTCTGCGACCCGTAGTACGCGGCGACATTGCGCATGTCGTCCGCGCTCAACGCGCTCGCGAATCCGACCATCACCGCGTTGTTACGCGCCGGCCCCTTCGCGCCCGGCTGCGTCTTGAAGTCGTTCAACTGCTTGACCAGATATTCGGGATGCTGGCCGGCAAGCTTCGGGAAACTGCCCGACGCGCTGTTGCCGTCGGCGCCGTGACACGACGCGCAAACCTGCCCGGCAATCGCCTTGCCGCGGTCCAGATCCGGTTTGGCCGCATCTGCCGCGTTTGCCTCCGCTACGAAACCTACGAACCCTGCTGCAACCTGAAGCACCATCAGAGACTTGCACAGTCGATTCATTCGCACACCCTGTTTCGTCTTGTGGGAATTTGAGGTTCTGCAAAAAACGACGGCGTTCAGTCTACCGCAGAAGCCACATAAAAGCGCGAGGCAGGCGCCCGGTGGCCTTCGGTAAAACCGCCGTATTGTACAATATCGCGCTGAAAGCTCCCGCGCCTATCGGGGCTACCCCGCCTCCACCAAGCGGCTCGCGCCGCCCGTCCTTCCGGTTCCCATGGCCTTTCTGCTCCATCAAGCCCGCTTCTACACGACCGTCAACCATCTGCGCGACCTGCCGCCGACGGTCCAGCCGGAAATCGCGTTCGCGGGCCGCTCGAATGCCGGCAAGTCGACGGCGATCAACGTGCTGTGCAACCAGAAGCGGCTGGCCTTCGCGTCGAAGACGCCCGGCCGCACGCAGCATATCAACTACTTCTCCGTCGGCCCGGCCGCCGAGCCCGTCGCGAATCTCGTCGACCTGCCCGGCTACGGCTATGCGGAAGTGCCCGGCGCCGCGAAGGCGCACTGGGAGATGCTGCTGTCGTCCTATCTCGCGACGCGCTCGCAGCTCTGCGGCCTGATCCTGATGATGGATTCGCGCCGCCCGCTCACCGAGCTCGATCGCCGGATGATCGAGTGGTTCGCGCCGACCGGCAAGCCGATCCACACGCTGCTGACGAAGTGCGACAAATTGACGCGCCAGGAAAGCATCAACGCGCTGCGCAACACGCAAAAGGGGCTCGACGCGTATCGCGACCAGGGCGTGAAGGGCAAGCTGACGGTCCAGCTGTTCTCGGCGCTGAAGCGCACGGGGCTCGACGAGGCTCATGAACTGATCGAGAGCTGGCTGCGGCCGTCCGTCGCCGACGAAAAAGGCGAGCCTGTAGCACAATGAGCGGGCAACGCGCGGCTGGGATCGGCTGCGCGCACCTGACGGCACCTGCGGATTCGGCCGGCTCATAAAAAAACCCGCCGTTGAACGGCGGGTCAAACAGCCTAATCGAAAAACGACAGGCACCCGCTCAGGGAGGAGAAGCGGGGAGCTGCACGCAACGCGCGCCGCTCGATCGCTATCATATACCAACGATCTCGAAAATGACCTAAGGGTTCCGTAAGGTTCTTCTTGCCCTGATTTCTGCCAAATCGCCATGAGCTTCCATCCGCTTCATCGTCCGCGCCGGATGCGCCGCGACGACTTCTCCCGCCGCCTGATGCGCGAAAACCGCCTGACCACCGACGACCTGATCTACCCGGTGTTCGTCGTCGAAGGCACCAACGAACGCCAGCCCGTCCCGTCGATGCCCGGCGTCGAACGCGTGTCGGTCGATCTGCTGATGCACGTCGCCGAGCAATGCGTCGAACTCGGCGTGCCCGTGCTGTCGCTGTTCCCGGCCATCGAGCCGTCGCTGAAGACGCCGGACGGCCGCGAGGCGGCCAATCCGGAAGGCCTGATCCCGCGTGCGGTGCGCGAGCTGAAGAAGCACTTCCCCGAACTCGGCGTGCTGACCGACGTCGCGCTCGATCCGTACACGAGCCACGGCCAGGACGGTGTGCTCGACGAGAACGCCTACGTGATCAACGACGACACGATCGAGATCCTGGTCGACCAGGCTCGCGCGCAGGCTGAAGCCGGCGTCGACATCGTCGCGCCGTCGGACATGATGGACGGCCGCATCGGCGCGATCCGCGAGATGCTGGAAAGCGACGGCCATATCCATACGCGGATCATGGCCTACTCGGCGAAGTTCGCGTCGGCGTTCTACGGCCCGTTCCGCGACGCGGTCGGTTCGGCGTCCAATCTGGGCAAGGGCAACAAGATGACCTACCAGATGGACCCGGCGAACAGCGACGAAGCGCTGCGCGAAGTCCGCCTCGACATCGACGAAGGCGCCGACATGGTGATGGTCAAGCCCGGCATGCCGTATCTCGACATCGTGCGCCGCGTGAAGGACGAATTCCGCTTCCCGACCTACGTGTACCAGGTGAGCGGCGAGTACGCGATGCTGAAGGCGGCCGCGATGAACGGCTGGCTCGACCACGACAAGGTCGTGCTCGAATCGCTGCTCGCGTTCAAGCGCGCGGGCGCCGACGGCGTGCTCACGTACTTCGCGCTCGATGCCGCGCGTCTGCTGAAAGCGCAACGCTGATCGCGCACCGGCACGCACCTGCAAAAAACGGCGGAACACCTTGGTGTTCCGCCGTTTTTTGTTTACCGTCGATCGCGGTTGTCAGCCGGCCCGAGTCTTCTCTTCCGCGATTCGCCTCCGGCGGGCCATCGTCATACCGTCGGAACGGCTGCCCGGTCGAGGCTGCGCAAGAAGGTGTCGGCCGCCTGATAGCCGACCACGCGGCCGATCTCGTTGCCGTTGCGATCGAAGAAGATGATGCCCGGCGGCCCGAACAGGTTGAAGCGCTTGAGGAGCGCCTGATCGTCCGCGTTGTTCGCGGTGACGTCCGCGCGCACGAGGTGAAGCCGCGCGAGCCGCGCCTGCACGCGCGCGTCGGTGAACGTCAGATGTTCCATCTCCTTGCAGCTCACGCACCAGTCGGCGTAGAAGTCGAGCATCACGGGCTGGCCCGATGTCTTGAGCAGCGCATCGAGTTCGCCAATGGAGCGCACCGGCGCGAACACGGGGCCATCCTGCGCGGCAGCCGCGCCGGCCGTCGCCGCGCCGCCGGACGCCACCGTACGCGCCGCCAGCACGGCCAGCGGCTTGACGGGATCGGTCGAGCCCGCGGCCAGGCCGACGAGCAGCGTCGCGGCCCAGATCGCGAGCGCGGCCCCCACGCCGCGGCCCAGGCGGCGCCAGATCGACGCAGCGCCGGCATTCGGCGTGAACAGTCCGAGCGCCGCGGCCGCGATCAGCAGCCACAACGCCGCGAGCACCATCTTCAGCCCGCCCGCCAACACCGGCCATACGATCCACAGCGCGGCAGCGAGCAACACGATGCCGAAGAACACCTTCACGCCGTCCATCCACGCGCCCGCGCGCGGCAGCACCGTGCCGGCCCCGACGCCGACGACCAGCAGCGGCACGCCGAGCCCCAGCCCCATCGCGAATAGCGCGGCACCGCCGAGCAACGCATTGCCCGTGTGCGCGATGAACGCGAGCACGGCGAACAGCGGCGCCGTCATGCACGCGCCGACGACCAGCGCCGACAACGCACCCATCGCCGCGACCGCGACGAAGTGGCCGCCCTGCCGCGCGCTCGATGCGTCGGCCGCGCCGTTCTGCCAGCGCGCCGGCAGCGCGATGTCCCTGCCCGAGATCAGCGACACCGCGAACGCGGTCAGCAGCACGCCGAACGCGCCGAGCACCCACGGGTTCTGCAACCACGCGCCGAGGCTCTGGCCGATCAGCGCGGCGGCGATGCCGAGTACCGTGTAGACCAGCGCCATGCCGATCACGTAGGTCAGCGACAGCGCGAAGCCGCGTGCGTGCGTCGCGCGCGTGCCCTGGCCGATGATGATTGCGGACACGATCGGAATCATCGGGTACGAACACGGCAGCAGGCTCAGCACGACACCCGCGACGAAGTAGAGCGCGACGATCGTGAAGAAGCCGTGGCCTTCGAGCAGCGACTGCGCGAAATCGGCGCTCGTGACCTTGTCGAACCAGCTACCCGCGGCAGCCGTGTCACCGGACGACGATGCGGCGCCGAGCGCGGCGCCGTCGACCTTCACCACGTGCTCGGCCGGCGGATAGCAGATCCCTTCGTCCGCGCACCCTTGCGACGTCACCGCAAGCTCGAACGGCCCGGCCGCCTGCTTCACCGGCACGTGAACGACGACTTCGTCACGATAGGTCTCGACGTCCTTCTGGAACGTCTGGTCGAACTTCACGTGGCCGGCCGGGTACTGCGGCTCGCCGAGCGTCGCCTGGCCGCGCTTCACCGCGAACGCGAAGCGCTCGCGGTACATGTAGTAGCCGTTGGCGATCTTGAAGCGGACGTCGACCTGTCCCGGCGATTCGCTCGCGCTGAACTTGAACGCAACCGACGGATCGAGGAAATCGTCGGCAGCGCGCGCGGCGGACAGGCCGCCCAGCACGAGCACGAACGACAACAGGACCGCAAGAAACCGCAGCGCGCGCACGCGCACCGAAAGCGCCATACCGTTAAACATGAAATTGACGTTGAGTTTCGCTGGTCACCCATTGGCCATACGCGGCCGATGCCGTCGTCTGCCACGAGACGATTTCGGGCGTCTCGTACGGATGATGCGCGAGAATAAATCGCTCCAGTTCGAGCGCCCGGATGGGGCTCGTCTTGAACAGCAACTGGATCTCGTCGGCCGTTTCGACCTTGCCCTGCCAGTGATAGCGCGACTTGATCGTGCCGAGCTCCGACACGCACGCCGCAAGCCGCGCGTCGAGCGCGCCGTCGGCGAGCGCCGCGGCCGTCGCCGCATCGGGGACCGTCGTCAGCATCAGCACCACTATCATCCGCGCTCTCCTCGCTGGTCTGCCGGCTCCTGCCCGCGCCCCGTTACCCGTTCAGGAACCGCGCCGGTTGCCCGTATCGTAGCGCAGCCCGCGCGACGCTGCCGGCACCGGCCTGCGACAATCGATCGCAGCCGGCATCTCAAAAACAAAAAGGGCCAAGCAATTGCTCGGCCCCTTTCAGATACTGCTGCGTACCGGAAGCTTACTCAGCTTCTTGCACGTTTTCCGTTTCGTCGACTTCCGGACGGTCGAGCAGTTCGACCAGTGCCATCGGTGCGTTGTCGCCCACGCGGAAGCCGAACTTCAGCACGCGCAGGTAGCCGCCCGGGCGGTTCGCGAAACGCGGGCCGAGCACGTCGAACAGCTTCGCGACCGAGTCACGATCGCGCAGGCGGTTGAACGCCAGGCGACGGTTTGCCAGCGACGGCTTCTTGCCGAGCGTGATCAGCGGCTCGACGACTTTACGGAGTTCCTTCGCCTTCGGCAGCGTCGTCTTGATGACTTCGTGCTCGATCAGCGAGTTGGACATGTTACGGAGCATAGCCAGACGGTGGCTGCTCGTGCGGTTCAGTTTCCGCAGACCATGACGATGGCGCATTTCAGTTTCCTTGATTCAAAGTTTTGATCCAGCTCTTCTATCGCACCTCGGAGGGTGCACGGGCCGGTAACGAAAAAAAGCAAGATGCGGATTTTAAAGGAAAATCCGCATCTTTGCCAACTACAGCTATAGCGAGGCTACAACCGGGCTTACTTGTCGAGACCAGCCGGCGGCCAGTTCTCGAGCTTCATGCCCAGCGTGAGACCGCGCGAAGCGAGCACTTCCTTGATCTCGTTGAGCGACTTGCGACCGAGGTTCGGCGTCTTCAGCAGCTCGTTTTCCGTGCGCTGGATCAGATCGCCGATGTAGTAGATGTTCTCGGCCTTCAGGCAGTTCGCCGAACGAACCGTCAGCTCGAGATCGTCCACCGGACGCAGCAGGATCGGATCGATCTGCGGTGCACGCGACGGCGCTTCGGCTGCCGTTTCCGTGCCTTCCAGCGCCGCGAACACGGACAACTGGTCGACCAGGATGCGGGCCGACTGGCGGATCGCTTCTTCCGGCGTGATCACGCCGCTCGTCTCGATGTTCATCACGAGCTTGTCGAGGTCGGTACGCTGCTCGACACGTGCGCTCTCGACAGCGTAGCTCACGCGGCGAACCGGCGAGAACGATGCGTCGAGGACGATGCGACCGATGATCTTGGCCGTGTCTTCGCCGTAGCGACGGACGTTGCCGGGCACATAGCCGCGACCCTTTTCGATCTTGATCTGAACGTCGAGCTTGCCACCCTTCGACAGGTGCGCAATCACGTGATTCGGATTGATGACTTCGCAATCGTGAGCCAGCTCGATATCGCCGGCCGTCACGACGCCTTCGCCTTCCTTGCGCAGCGTAACCGTCACTTCGTCACGGTTATGCAGCTTGAACACCACGCCCTTCAGGTTCAGCAGCAGGTTGACGACGTCTTCCTGCACGCCATCCAGCGTCGAGTACTCGTGCACCACGCCCGCGATCGTGACTTCGGTCGGCGCGTAGCCCACCATCGACGACAGCAGCACGCGGCGAAGCGCATTGCCCAAGGTGTGGCCGTAACCGCGTTCAAACGGTTCCATGACCACCCTCGCGTGGTTCTCGCCCAGCGATTCCACGGCGATGATCTTGGGTTTCAGCAAACTGGTTTGCATGGGCTTTCCTTTTCAATACCCTCGGCTCGTTACACCGATAAGGCTGACCGGTAACAACCAGAAAATAAACAGCCGAGGCCCCTCCTTGCGCAACGCAATCGGGGTACCTCGGCCGTCAATCGGATTAACGCGAATACAATTCGACGATCAGGCTTTCGTTGATGTCGCCTGCGATTTCAGCGCGTTCCGGCATTTGCTTGAACGTGCCTTCGAACTTCTTCGCATCGACTGCAACCCAGCTCGGCATGCCGCCTTGCTCGGCCAGCGACAGCGCTTCGACGATACGCGCCTGCTTCTTCGCCTTTTCGCGGATCGCGATGACGTCACCCGCCTTCACTTGCTGCGACGGGACGTTTGCGACGACGCCGTTCACGGTGATCGACTTGTGGCTCACCAGCTGACGCGCTTCAGCGCGGGTTGAGCCGAAACCCATGCGATACACGACGTTGTCGAGGCGCGATTCGAGCAGTTGCAGCAGGTTTTCACCCGTGTTGCCCTTGCGGCGATCGGCTTCAGCGAAGTAACGACGGAACTGACGTTCCAGCACGCCGTAGATACGCTTGACCTTCTGCTTTTCGCGCAACTGCGTACCGTAGTCGGACGTACGTGCGCCCGAGGTACGGCCGTGCTGACCCGGCTTGCTGTCGAGCTTGCACTTGTCGGCGAGCGAGCGGCGCGCGCTCTTCAGGAACAGGTCGGTGCCTTCACGGCGGGACAGCTTGGCTTTGGGGCCGATATAACGTGCCACTTTGCATTCCTTTATCAATCAGTCACGCGGATCGGAATCCGCGCTAGTCCGCTCCCTTTGGGGCGAACGGTGGGCTTAGTCAATCAAAAAAGCAACGCCCGTCGACGCTGAGCGGCGACAGGCAATGCGCTAGCACGAGCGTGCCAGCACATCCTTAGATACGACGACGCTTCGGCGGGCGGCAGCCGTTGTGCGGAATCGGGGTGACGTCCGAAATCGCGGTGATCTTGATGCCGAGGCCGTGCAGTGCGCGCACTGCCGACTCGCGACCCGGGCCCGGGCCCTTGATCCGCACTTCCAGATTCTTCACGCCGTATTCCATCGCGACGCGGCCAGCCGACTCGGCTGCGACCTGAGCAGCGAACGGCGTCGATTTGCGCGAGCCCTTGAAGCCCTGACCGCCCGACGTCGCCCATGCCAGAGCGTTGCCTTGGCGATCGGTGATCGTGATGATCGTGTTGTTGAACGACGCGTGAACGTGAACCACGCCTTCAGCGACGTTCTTCTTAACCTTCTTGCGAACGCGTTGCGCCGCGGTGTTCGAAGCCTTAGCCATTACGTTTTCCTGTAACTGTCAGTTCCGCTTACTTCTTCAGCGCTTGCGCTGCACGACGCGGACCCTTGCGGGTACGTGCGTTCGTACGCGTACGCTGACCGCGCATCGGCAGGCCCTTGCGATGACGGACGCCGCGGTAGCAACCGAGGTCCATCAGGCGCTTGATGTTCATCGTCACTTCACGGCGCAGATCGCCTTCGACGACAAACTTGCCTACTTCTTCACGCAGCTTTTCCAGGTCTGCGTCGGTCAGATCCTTGACCTTCTTCGAAAAATCGACGCCAGCTGCCACGCAGATGCTGCGCGAACGGGTGCGGCCGATACCGAAGATAGCCGTCAGGCCGATCTCGGTATGCTGGTGATTCGGGATGTTAACCCCTGCGATACGAGCCATTGTTTTTCCTCAAACAAAAAGCGCAAACAAACGCGCGGTCAGCCTTGGCGCTGCTTGTGGCGCGGATCCGAGCTGCAGATCACGCGAACGACGCCTTTGCGCTTGATGATCTTGCAATTGCGGCAAATGCGCTTAACCGATGCCATCACTTTCATGATAATACCCTTTTTTCAAATCACTTCGCCCGGAACACGATCCGCGCACGAGACAGATCGTAAGGCGTCAATTCAACCGTCACCTTGTCGCCCGGCAGGATGCGGATGTAGTGCATCCGCATCTTCCCGGAAATATGCCCCAACACGACATGGCCGTTTTCCAGCTTCACGCGGAAGGTCGCATTCGGGAGGTTTTCAATCACCTCACCCTGCATCTGGATTACATCGTCTTTGGCCATAGTCCTTTCAACGCATCGGGATGTTGCCGCCCTTGAAGTTTGCCTTCTTGAGCAGCGACTCATACTGTTGCGACATAACGTACGACTGCACCTGCGCCATAAAGTCCATCGTGACGACGACAATGATCAGCAGCGACGTTCCACCAAAATAAAACGGCACGTTCCAGCGCAGCACCAGGAATTCCGGCAGCAGACACACGAAGACGATGTAGATCGCACCGGCCAGCGTCAGACGCGTGAGGATGCGGTCGATATATCGCGCGGTCTGATCGCCCGGACGGATGCCCGGAACAAACGCGCCGCTCTTCTTCAGGTTGTCCGCGGTCTCCCTGCTGTTGAACACCAGTGCGGTGTAGAAGAAGCAGAAAAACACGATCGCCAGCGTGTACAGCAGCACATAGACCGGCTGGCCCGGCTTCAGCGCTTCCGCAACGTTATGCAACGTATTGGAAATCCAGCTTCCCGTCGGCTGACCGGTACTGAACCAGCCGAGAATCGTTGCCGGGAACAGAATGATCGACGATGCGAAGATCGGCGGAATCACGCCCGACATGTTCAGCTTCAGCGGCAGATGCGACGACTGCCCACCGTAGATCTTGTTGCCGACCTGGCGCTTCGCGTAGTTCACGAGGATCTTGCGCTGACCGCGTTCGATGAACACGACCAGGTAAGTCACCGCGGCGATCAGAACGACGATGATGATCGCCGAAATGATGCTCATCGAACCCGTACGCACCAGTTCGAACAACCCACCCACGGCATTCGGGAACCCTGCTGCGATCCCGCCGAAGATGATGATCGAGATACCGTTGCCCAGACCACGCTCGGTAATCTGCTCGCCGAGCCACATCAGGAACATCGTGCCCGTTACCAGCGTCACGACCGTCGTCAGACGGAACAGCATGCCGGGATCGGTGACGAGGCCCGGCTGATTTTCCAGCGCAGCCGCGATACCGAACGCCTGGAAGGTCGCGAGCACCACGGTGAAATACCGCGTGTACTGCGTGATCTTCCGTTGCCCTGCCTGCCCTTCCTTCTTCAGCGCCTCGAGCTGCGGCGAAACGATCGCCAGCAACTGCATGATGATCGACGCCGAGATGTACGGCATGATCCCCAGCGCAAAGATCGTGAAGCGGGAAAGTGCGCCACCCGAGAACATGTTGAACATGCCCAGGATGCCGCCCGCCTGGCTCTGGAACAGCTTGGCCAGTTGATCCGGATCGATGCCCGGCACGGGAATGTGCGCGCCGATGCGATAGACGATCAGCGCCAGGAGCAGGAACATCGCTCGCCGGCGCAGATCGCCGAATTTCGCCGTGCTTCGACCGGGTTTTGCAAGACTCGGGCTGTTAGCCAAGTACCTTCTCCGATGAATGCAAGTGACGACGCGCTACGCGTGTCACTCGGCGAACGAACCGCCAGCCGCTTCGATCGCAGCGCGCGCACCCTTGGTGGCACCGAGACCCTTCACGACGATCTTGCGCTTCAGTTCGCCCGTCGCGATGATCTTTGCGCTCTTCGTCAGCTCGCCGACCAGGCCGGCTTGCTTCAGTGCGAGCAGATCGATCTCGTCGACCGGCAGCTTCTCGAGGTCGCCCAGGCGCACTTCACCGACGAATTCCTTCGTCAGCGACGTGAAGCCGCGCTTCGGCAGACGACGTTGCAGCGGCATCTGACCGCCTTCGAAACCGACTTTGTGGAAGCCGCCCGAACGCGATTTCTGACCCTTGTGACCACGGCCAGCCGTCTTGCCGAGGCCCGAACCGATGCCACGACCGACGCGACGCTTGGCGTGCTTGGCGCCAGCGGCCGGCTTCAGGTTATTCAATTCCATATCAACTCCTTGATCCGTAGGGCCGCTTACGCGATGACCTTAACGAGGTACGAGACCTTGTTGATCATGCCGCGGACCGCCGGCGTGTCCTGCAGCTCGCTAACCGAGTTGAGTCGGCGCAGGCCCAGGCCACGCACGGTCGCGCGGTGCGATTCGCGGGTCCCGATCAGGCTCTTGACGAGCTGAACCTTGACAGTTTTTTCAGACATGGTGACCACCCGGGCTTAGCCCAAAATTTCTTCGACGGACTTGCCGCGCTTCGCCGCGATGTCTGCCGGGGTCGACTGCTTGCGCAGGCCGTCCAGCGTGGCGCGAACGAGGTTGTACGGGTTCGTCGAACCGTGGCTCTTCGCCACGACGTTCTGAACGCCCATCACGTCGAACACTGCGCGCATCGGGCCGCCGGCGATCACGCCCGTACCTGCCTTCGCCGGAGCGAGGAGGACGGCCGATGCGCCGTGCTTGCCGTGCACTTCGTGTTGCAGCGTGCCGTTCTTGAGCGGCACCTTGAACATGTTGCGGCGAGCTTGTTCCATTGCCTTCTGGACAGCGACCGGCACTTCCTTCGCCTTGCCCTTGCCCATACCGATGCGGCCATCGCCGTCGCCGACCACGGTCAGTGCGGCGAAGCCGAGAATACGGCCACCCTTCACGACCTTGGTCACGCGGTTGACCGAAATCATCTTTTCGCGAAGGCCGTCGTCGCGCTCGTCAGCCTGAACTTTCGCTTGCATCTTTGCCATGACGAATTCCTTCCTTAGAACTTGAGCCCAGCTTCGCGAGCTGCCTCAGCCAGCGCCTTGACGCGGCCGTGGTAGCGGAAGCCCGAGCGATCGAAGGCGACGGATTCGATGCCGGCAGCCTTTGCCTTCTCGGCAATACGCTTGCCGATCAGCGTCGCGGCATTCACGTTGCCGCCCTTGCCCGACTTGTCGGCCAGTTCAGCGCGCACTTCAGCTTCGAGCGTCGACGCGCTGGCGAGCACCTTGGTGCCGCAGGGCGAGAACACTTGAGCGTAGATGTGCGTGTTCGTGCGATGCACGGCGAGACGCGCGACCTGCAGCTCAGCGATCTTGATACGCGTCTGGCGAGCGCGGCGCAGGCGAGATTGAGTCTTATCCATGATTGCGCACCCTTACTTCTTCTTCGTTTCTTTGAGGATCACAACCTCGTCGGCATAACGCACGCCCTTGCCCTTGTAGGGCTCCGGCGGACGGTAACCGCGGACTTCCGCAGCCACTTGACCGACTTGTTGCTTGTTGATCCCCTTGATCACGATTTCGGTTTGCGTCGGGGTTTCGGCCTTGACGCCTTCCGGCATCTGGTGCACCACCGGGTGCGAGAAACCCAGCGACAGGTTCAGCTTGTCGCCTTGCGCTTGCGCACGGTAACCGACGCCAACCAGCGTCAGCTTGCGCTCGAAACCCTTGGTCACGCCGTGCACGGCATTCGCGATGATCGCGCGCATCGTGCCCGACAGTGCATTTGCTTCGCGGCTTTCGTCGACCGGCGACAGATTCAGCGTGCCGTCGTTGTTCGCCACGTTCACGAGCGGATTGATCGCTTGCGTGATGGTGCCCAGCGGGCCCTTGACGGTGATCGCACCGTCGGCCAGCTTGACTTCCGCGCCTTGCAGCGCGATCGGGCTCTTACCTACTCGAGACATGTTTCTCTCTCCTCGGCTTTAAGCGACGTAGCAGATGACTTCGCCGCCGACGCCGGTAGCGCGCGCCTTGCGGTCGGTCATCACGCCCTTCGGCGTCGACACGATTGCCACACCGAGGCCGTTCATGACCTGCGGAATGTCGTTACGGCCGCGGTACACGCGCAGACCAGGCTTCGACACGCGCTCGAGGCGTTCGATGACCGGGCGACCTGCGTAGTACTTCAGCGCGATATTCAGCTCGGACTTCGCACCTTCCGCCTTCACGGCGAAATCGTCGATATAACCTTCGTCCTTCAGGACTTGCGCGATTGCAACCTTGACCTTCGACGAGGGCATCGCGACCGATACCTTCTCGACCATCTGCGCGTTGCGGATGCGAGTCAGCATATCGGCGATAGGATCACTCATGCTCATTTACGTTTCTCCTATTACCAGCTCGCCTTGGTCAGGCCAGGAATCTCGCCACGGAATGCGATTTCACGAATCTTGTTACGCGCGAGGCCGAATTTACGGAACGTGCCACGCGGACGGCCCGTGATCGCGCAGCGGTTGCGCTGGCGGGTCGGGTTTGCGTTGCGGGGCAGTTGCTGCAGCTCCAGGCGTGCTTCGTAGCGCTCTTCTTCCGACTTGCTTTGGTCTTCGACGATCGCCTTCAGCGCTTCGCGCTTTGCTGCGAACTTCGCGACCAGGCGGGCGCGCTTCTTTTCACGTTCGATCAGTGCCAGTTTAGCCACGGTAACCTCAGTTTCTGAACGGGAACTTGAAGCTGGCGAGCAGAGCCTTTGCTTCGTCGTCGGTCTTCGCAGTCGTCGTGATGCTGATGTTCAGCCCACGCAGTGCGTCGATCTTGTCGTAATCGATTTCGGGGAAAATGATCTGCTCTTTCACACCGATGTTGTAGTTGCCACGGCCATCGAAAGCACGACCCGACACACCGCGGAAGTCACGCACGCGGGGCAGGGCAACCGTCACGAAACGGTCGAGGAATTCGTACATCGCGCGGCCACGCAGCGTCACCATCGCGCCGATCGGGTAACCCTGGCGGATCTTGAAGCCAGCGATTGCCTTGCGGGCCTTCGTGACGACCGGCTTCTGGCCGGCGATCTTCGTGAGGTCGCCAACGGCGTTCTCGATGATCTTCTTGTCAGCGATCGCTTCGCCAAGACCCATGTTCAGCGTGATCTTGGTGATGCGCGGCACTTCCATGACCGACTTGTAACCGAACTTCTCGATCAGGCCGGGCACAACCTTTTCTTTGTAAAACTCTTGAAAACGAGCCATTTTTTACTCCGCTGCGTCAGGCGCTCAGTACGGCACCGGTCGTCTTCAGGAAGCGAACCTTCTTGCCTTCCTCGACCTTGATGCCAACACGCGACGCCTTGCCATTCGCGTCGACCAGTGCGACGTTCGAAATATGCAGGGGCATCGTCTTCGCTTCCACGCCGCCCGTCGTACCCTTCATCGGGTTCGGCTTCACATGCTTCTTGACGAGGTTGATACCTTCAACCGTCACATGTTCAGCACCGACAGCCAGCACGACGCCGCGCTTGCCCTTGTCCTTGCCAGTGACGACGATGACTTCGTCACCTTTGCGAATCTTGTTCATCGCGACTCCTTACAGCACTTCCGGCGCCAGCGAAACGATCTTCATGAATCGTTCGCTACGCAGCTCACGCGTCACCGGCCCGAAGATACGGGTGCCGATCGGCTCGAGCTTGTTATTCAAAAGCACAGCGGCGTTGCCGTCGAACTTGATCAGCGAGCCGTCTTGACGGCGCACGCCCTTGGCGGTGCGGACCACCACGGCGTTGTAAATTTCGCCTTTCTTCACGCGCCCGCGCGGCGTTGCCTCTTTGACGCTCACCTTGATGATGTCGCCAATGCCGGCATAACGACGCTTCGAGCCGCCGAGCACCTTGATGCACAGGACTTCACGTGCACCCGTGTTGTCGGCTACTTCGAGCCGAGATTCGGTCTGGATCATGGTTTGTCTTTCCCAACTTAATCCGGATGCACCACCATGATGCATTCGGTCAGTCTTGGTCCCGTCAGCCAATCGGCTGCTTGGGTTGGAACAGCAGCGACGGCAAACGAAACCCGCCATCGCAATTCGGTGAATCTTTCGGACAGGCAGGCGCCAGTCCGCTTCCCCCACCAACTTCGCCCGCGACGGGGCTCCCATAAAGAGGGAAGACCGGGATTATAACAAATAATCCCGGTCACGCAAGCAAAAACTTTGCGATTTCAAGCACTTCGTGACGAAGTGCCCGTTACTGCCTACTGCGCTGCCCGCTTAGATGACACGAGCGGCTTCGACGAGGCGCGACACCGTCCAGGCCTTCGTCTTCGAAACAGGACGCGTTTCCTGGATTTCGACGAGATCGCCTTCGTTGTAGGTGTTCGCTTCATCGTGCGCGTGGTACTTCTTCGAACGCACGACATACTTGCCGTAGATCGGGTGCTTGACGCGGTGCTCGATCAGCACGGTGACGGTCTTGTCCATCTTGTTGCTGACGACCCGACCGACCAGCGTCCGCTTCAGCGAGGTTTTCACGCTATCGTTCATTTCTGGTTCGCCTTCTGAGTCATGACGGTCCGCACACGTGCGATGTCGCGACGAACCTTCTTCAGCTGGCTCGTGTTCGTGAGCTGCTGGGTCGCGAGTTGCATGCGCAGGCCGAATTGCGCCTTCAGCAGGTCCGCCAGCTCCTTGTTGAGCGCGGCCTGGTCTTTCTGGAGAAGTTCGGAAGCCTTCATGTTTTCTCCTTAGGCGCCGAGCTGGCGCACGATGAATGCCGTCTTCAGCGGCAGCTTGGCTGCAGCCAGACGGAACGCTTCGCGTGCCAGTTCTTCGGTTACGCCGTCCATTTCATAGAGCATCTTGCCCGGCTGAATCTCGGCGACGTAGTACTCCGGGTTACCCTTACCGTTACCCATACGCACTTCGGCCGGCTTCTGCGAAATCGGCTTGTCCGGGAAGATCCGGATCCAGATGCGGCCGCCACGCTTGATGTGACGCGTCATTGCACGACGCGCCGCTTCAATCTGACGTGCGGTCAAACGACCGCGACCGATCGCCTTCAGGCCGAATTCACCGAACGACACTGCGTTGCCGCGCGTCGCCTTGCCGGTGTTACGACCCTTCTGCTCTTTACGATACTTTCTGCGTTTCGGTTGCAGCATCGTTATTCTCCAGTCTTGCCGTCTTCGGGCTTGCCGGCGCCACGGCGCGGTGCGCCACGACGAGCACCCGGAGCGCCGCCTTCGCCGTCACGGCGCGGACGACGGTCGCCCGGACGCGCATTGCGACGCGGACGCTTGTCTTCGGCTACTTCTTCCACCACCGGTGCGTCGTTGCGGCCGAGCGTATCGCCCTTGTAGACCCACACCTTGACGCCGATGATCCCGTAAGTCGTCTTCGCTTCCGAAGTCGCGTAGTCGATATCAGCACGCAGCGTGTGAAGCGGCACGCGACCTTCGCGATACCACTCCGTACGAGCGATTTCGATACCGTTCAGACGGCCTGCGCTCATGATCTTGATGCCTTGGGCACCCAGACGCATCGCGTTCTGCATCGCACGCTTCATCGCGCGACGGAACATGATCCGGCGCTCGAGCTGTTGCGTGATCGAGTCGGCGATCAGCTGAGCATCGGTTTCCGGCTTGCGGATTTCCTCGATGTTGACGTGAACCGGCACGCCCATGCGGCGTTGCAGTTCCGTCTTCAGCTGTTCGATATCCTCGCCCTTCTTGCCGATGACCACGCCCGGACGCGAGCTGTAAATCGTGATGCGCGCGTTCTTCGCCGGACGCTCGATGACGACCCGACCGACCGAAGCGTTCTTCAGCTTCTTCTTCAGGTATTCACGAACACCGATGTCTTCCTGCAGCATCGCCGCGAAATTGTTGTTGTTCGCGTACCAACGCGAAGCCCAATTGCGGCTGACAGCCAGGCGGAAGCCAGTCGGATGAATTTTCTGTCCCATCGTATGGCTCCTTAATTCCCGACCGTCACAGTGATGTGACAGGATTGCTTCTCGATGCGGTTACCGCGGCCCTTGGCGCGCGCGGTGAAACGCTTGAGCGATGCAGCCTTGTCGACGTAGATGCTCTTGATCTTGAGCTCGTCGATATCAGCGCCTTCGTTGTGCTCCGCATTCGCGATTGCCGACAGCACAACCTTCTTCACGATGCCAGCCGCCTTCTTCGGCGAGAACGTCAGGACGTTCAGCGCCTTGTCGACCGGCAAACCGCGGATCTGGTCAGCCACAAGGCGCGTTTTCTGCGCCGAGATGCGGGCACCGCGATGAATTGCTTTCACTTCCATCTTGATTGCCCCTTATTTCTTGGCCTTCTTGTCGGCCGCGTGACCCTTGAACGTACGGGTCAGTGCGAACTCGCCAAGCTTGTGGCCGACCATGTTTTCCGAGATGTACACCGGAACGTGTTGACGGCCGTTGTGAACAGCGATCGTCAGGCCGATGAAATCCGGCAGAATCGTCGAGCGACGCGACCAGGTCTTGATCGGCTTTTTGTCGCGCGAAGCTGCAGCCGCCTCAACTTTCTTCAGCAAATGGGCGTCGCAGAACGGACCTTTTTTTACAGAACGTGCCATTGCCTACTCCTTAACGCTTGTGACGGCGCTGGACGATCATCGTCGTCGTGCGCTTGTTGCTGCGGGTGCGGTAACCCTTAGCCGGCGTACCCCACGGGCTCACCGGGTCGCGACCTGCAGCCGTCTTGCCCTCACCACCACCGTGCGGGTGATCGACCGGGTTCATCGCAACGCCACGCACCGTCGGGCGGATACCGCGCCAGCGGTTCGCGCCAGCCTTGCCGATCTGGCGCAGGCTATGCTCTTCGTTGCCGACTTCACCGATCGTTGCACGGCACTCGATGTGCACGCGGCGGATTTCGCCCGAACGCAGACGAACCTGCGCGTAGACGCCTTCACGTGCCAGCAGCATGGCCGACGTGCCAGCCGAACGCGCCATTTGCGCGCCCTTGCCCGGCAGCATCTCGATGCAGTGGATCGTCGTACCGACCGGAATGTTGCGGATCGGCAGCGTGTTGCCTGCACGGATCGGCGCTTCCGAACCCGACATCAGCTGTTGGCCGACGGTCAGGCCCTTCGGGGCGATGATGTAGCGACGTTCGCCGTCTGCGTAGAGCACCAGCGCGATGTTCGCGCTACGGTTCGGGTCGTACTCGAGACGCTCGACCTTTGCCGGGATGCCATCCTTCGTGCGACGGAAATCGACGATACGGTAGTGCTGCTTGTGACCACCACCCTTGTGACGCGTGGTGATACGACCGTTGTTGTTACGGCCGGCGGTCGAGCTCTGCGAGTCGAGCAGTGCCGCGTACGGCTTGCCCTGGTGCAGGTTCTTGTTGACCACCTTGACCATCGCGCGGCGACCCGGCGATGTCGGCTTAACTTTCACGATTGCCATGATTACTTGGCCTCCGCTTCAAAGTTGATTTCCTGGCCGGGCTTCAGGCAAACGTACGCCTTCTTCACGTCCTTGCGGCGGCCCATCGAACGGCCGAAGCGCTTTTGCTTGCCCTTCTGCACCAGCACGTTGACCGAATCAACTTCAACCTTGAACAGCAGCTCGACAGCCGCCTTCACTTCCTGCTTCGTGGCATCCGGTGCGACTTCGAACACGACTTGCTCGTTCTTGTCGGCAACCAGCGTCGCCTTTTCCGAGATCACCGGTGCGAGCAGGACCTGCATCAAACGATGATCGTTCTTGCGAATCTCGCTCATGACAGCAACTCCTCGATCTGGGCGACCGCAGCCTTCGTGACCAGCACTTTCTTGAAGTAGATCAGCGACAGCGGGTCAGCGTAGCGCGGCTCGACAATCGCCACGTGCGGCAGGTTGCGCGAAGCCAGGTACAGGTTCTCGTCGACCGTGTCCGTGATGATCAGAACGGAGTCGAGACCCATGGTCTTGAATTTGTCGGCCAGCAGCTTGGTCTTCGGCGCTTCGAGGATGATGTCCTCGACGACCGACAGACGGCCTTCACGGGCCAGCTGCGAGAAGATCGAGCAGAGACCTGCGCGATGCATCTTCTTGTTGACCTTGTGCGAGAAGTTTTCTTCCGGCGAATTCGGGAAGATACGACCACCGCCACGCCACAGCGGGCTCGACGACATACCGGCACGAGCGCGGCCCGTACCCTTCTGGCGCCACGGCTTCTTGGTCGTGTGCTTGACTTGCTCACGGTCCTTCTGTGCGCGGTTACCCTGGCGAGCATTCGCCTGGTAAGCGACGACGACCTGGTGGATCAGCGCTTCGTTGTAGTCACGACCGAACACGACGTCCGATGCGTTGACCACTGCACCTTCCTGACCATTTTCGTTCAGGAGCTTGAGTTCCATTATTTCGCCCCCTTGGTCTTGACGGCCGGCGTCACGAAGACCTTGCCGCCCTTCGCGCCCGGAATCGCACCCTTCACGAGCAGCAGCTTGCGCTCTGCGTCGATACGAGCGATTTCGAGGTTCTGCACCGTCACCGTCACGTCACCCATGTGACCCGTCATGCGTTTACCCGGGAAAACACGACCCGGATCCTGCGCCATACCGATCGAGCCCGGCACGTTGTGCGAGCGCGAGTTACCGTGCGTGGCACGGCCGGAGGAGAAGTTGTAACGCTTGATCGTACCGGCGTAGCCCTTACCGATCGACACGCCTTGCACGTCGACCTTCTGGCCCACTTCGAAAAGATCTGCACCGACCACGGCGCCATTCGACAGCTCGGCTGCCTTGGCCGCGTCAATGCGGAATTCCTTGAGGATTTCACCGGCTTCGACACCGGCTTTGGCGAGATGACCTGCCAGCGGCTTCGTCACGCGCGATGCGCGGCGGGAGCCGAATGCAACCTGCACGGCCGTGTAGCCGTCGGTTTCAACAGTCTTGATCTGCGTCACGCGGTTGTCCGACACGTCCAGCACGGTGACGGGAATCGAATCCCCTTCCGCCGTGAAGATACGGGTCATGCCAACCTTGCGACCTACGAGTCCAAGGCTCATCATTTTCTCCATTCCCGACTGCGATTGGTCGGGGCTGATTTACAAAATGCCGGGCACGCAAGGCCCAGCTTTTTTACGCGAATACGCGAAAAGCCAAGCAGTATAGCCCGACTCTGCGATTTCCGCAAGCAATACAAAGACTTAGCGCCGCCCGGCACGCCGGGCGGCGCTGGAAGCCTTACTGCAGCTTGATTTCCACGTCGACGCCAGCCGGCAGATCGAGCTTCATCAGCGCATCGACGGTCTTGTCCGTCGGATCGACGATGTCCATCAGGCGCTGGTGGGTACGGATTTCGAGCTGATCGCGCGACGTCTTGTTGACGTGCGGCGAACGCAGGATGTCAAAACGCTGAATGCGCGTCGGCAGCGGCACCGGGCCACGGACGATTGCGCCAGTCCGCTTCGCGGTATCGACGATTTCGGCGGCCGATTGATCGATCAGACGATAGTCGAAAGCCTTCAGGCGAATGCGGATTTTCTGTTGCTGCATGACAATTCCTTGAAAAGAGCGAGGCGATGTTGCATCGCCGGACACTAAAAGAACGTGAAACATGACGCCAGCGGGGAGCGAAGCATCAGGTTCCGGACGGTACTTCCACTGCTAAGCCCGCGATTCTACACGAAAATTCGCGGTGGTGGTGCGCGTTTGTCAATGCAGCGCTTCGTACGCCACAAGGAAAAACCGGGTGCCAGATCGAACTGGACACCCGGTTTCGACGGTACGCAGCTGCTTACCGCGGAATCGCGGACCCCGGAGGGATCCGCGGATCGTCGATATTACTCGATGATCTTGGCGACGACGCCGGCGCCGACGGTACGGCCGCCTTCGCGGATCGCGAAGCGCAGACCTTCTTCCATCGCGATCGGAGCGATCAGCTTCACCGTGATCGACACGTTGTCGCCCGGCATCACCATTTCCTTGTCCTTCGGCAGCTCGATCGAGCCCGTCACGTCCGTCGTACGGAAGTAGAACTGCGGACGGTAGTTGTTGAAGAACGGCGTGTGACGGCCGCCTTCGTCCTTGCTCAGCACGTACACTTCAGCCGTGAAGTGCGTGTGCGGCGTGATCGAACCCGGCTTCGCCAGAACCTGGCCACGCTCCACGTCTTCACGCTTCGTGCCGCGCAGCAGGATACCCACGTTGTCGCCTGCCTGACCTTGGTCCAGCAGCTTGCGGAACATTTCCACGCCCGTGCAGGTCGTCTTCACCGTCGGCTTGATACCGACGATTTCGATTTCCTCTCCGACCTTGATGATGCCGCGCTCGACACGACCCGTCACCACCGTACCACGGCCCGAGATCGAGAACACGTCTTCCACCGGCATCAGGAACGCGCCGTCAACCGCACGCTCCGGCGTCGGGATGTACGTGTCCAGTGCGTCTGCCAGGTTCATGATCGCCACTTCGCCCAGCTCGCCCGTGTCGCCTTCCAGCGCCAGCTTCGCCGAACCCTTCACGATCGGCGTGTCGTCGCCCGGGAAGTCGTACTTCGACAGCAGTTCGCGAACTTCCATTTCGACCAGCTCGAGCAGTTCCGCGTCGTCCACCATGTCGCACTTGTTCAGGAACACGATGATGTACGGAACGCCAACCTGACGCGCCAGCAGGATGTGCTCACGCGTTTGCGGCATCGGGCCGTCTGCTGCCGAGCAAACCAGGATCGCGCCGTCCATCTGCGCCGCGCCCGTGATCATGTTCTTCACGTAGTCAGCGTGGCCCGGGCAGTCGACGTGTGCGTAGTGGCGGTTAGCCGTTTCGTACTCGACGTGTGCCGTGTTGATCGTGATGCCGCGCGCCTTTTCTTCCGGTGCCGCGTCGATCTGGTCGTACGCCTTCGCTTCGCCGCCGAACTTCTTCGTCAGAACCGTCGTGATCGCTGCCGTCAGCGTCGTCTTGCCATGGTCAACGTGACCAATCGTACCAACGTTCACGTGCGGCTTGGTCCGCTCAAACTTTTCTTTTGCCATGATTCTCTTCTTTCAAAAAATAATCGATTGAGAGCTACAGATTTACTTCGACTTCGCGCTGATGATCGCTTCGGCAACGTTGCGCGGAGCTTCAGCGTAGTGCTTGAACTCCATCGTGTACGTTGCACGACCTTGCGTCAGCGAGCGCAGCGACGTCGAATAGCCGAACATTTCCGACAGCGGCACTTCGGCGCGCACGATCTTGCCGCCGCCAACCATGTCTTCCATGCCCTGGACGATACCGCGACGGCCCGACAGGTCGCCCATCACGTTGCCCATGTAGTCTTCCGGCGTCTCGACTTCGACAGCCATCATCGGCTCGAGGACCACCGGGTTCGCCTTGCGCATCGCTTCCTTGAACGCCATCGAACCGGCCATGCGGAACGCGTTTTCGTTCGAGTCAACGTCGTGGTACGAACCGAACGTCAGGTGAACCTTCACGTCGACGACCGGGAAGCCGGCCAGCACGCCCGACTTCAGCGTGTCCTGGATACCCTTGTCGACCGCCGGGATGTATTCACGCGGAATCACACCACCCTTGATCTCGTCGAAGAACTCGTAGCCCTTGCCTTGTTCGTTCGGCTCGAGCGTGATGACTGCGTGACCGTACTGACCGCGACCACCCGACTGCTTGACGAACTTGCCGTCGACATCCTTCGCCGTCGAACGGATCGTTTCGCGGTACGCAACCTGCGGCTTGCCGACGGTCGCTTCCACGCCGAATTCACGCTTCATCCGGTCGACCAGAATTTCGAGGTGGAGCTCGCCCATGCCCGAAATGATGGTCTGGCCCGACTCTTCGTCGGTCTGCACGCGGAACGACGGGTCTTCCTGAGCCAGACGGTTCAGTGCGAGGCCCATCTTTTCCTGGTCGGCCTTGGTCTTCGGCTCGACCGCCTGCGAAATCACCGGCTCCGGGAACACCATGCGTTCGAGAACGATCGGGTTCGCCGGGTCGCACAGCGTGTCGCCCGTGGTGGCTTCCTTCAGGCCGACCGCTGCGGCGATGTCGCCTGCGCGGACTTCCTTGATTTCTTCACGCTGGTTCGCGTGCATCTGCAGAATACGGCCGAGGCGTTCCTTCTTGCCCTTGGTCGAGTTCAGCAGTGTGTCGCCCGAGTTGACGACGCCCGAGTACACACGGAAGAAGATCAGCTGGCCGACGAACGGGTCGGTCATGATCTTGAACGCGAGCGACGAGAACTTCTCGTCGTCCGACGCCTTGCGCTCTGCTTCTTCACCGTTCTCGAGTTCGCCCTTGACCGGCGGGATGTCGACCGGCGACGGCAGGAAGTCGATCACGGCGTCGAGCATACGCTGCACGCCCTTGTTCTTGAACGCGGTACCGCACAGCATCGGCTGGATTTCGCATGCGATCGTACGATCACGCAGCGCCTTGACGATGTCGGCTTCCGGCAGATCGCCTTCTTCCAGGTACTTGTTCATCAGGTCTTCGCTGGCTTCGGCAGCCACTTCGACCATCTTTTCGCGCCATTCCTTGCAGGTCTCGGCGAGTTCGGCCGGGATCTCGACGTAGTCGAACTTCGTGCCTTGCGACGCCTCGTCCCAAATGATCGCCTTCATCTTGATCAGGTCGACCACGCCCTTGAAGTTTTCTTCCGAGCCGATCGGCACCACGACCGGAACCGGGTTCGCCTTCAGGCGCAGACGGAGCTGGTCGTAGACCTTGAAGAAGTTCGCGCCGGTACGGTCCATCTTGTTGACGAACGCGAGACGCGGCACCTTGTACTTGTTCGCCTGACGCCACACCGTTTCCGACTGCGGCTGCACGCCGCCCACTGCGCAGTACACCATGCACGCGCCGTCGAGCACGCGCATCGAACGCTCCACTTCGATCGTGAAGTCGACGTGGCCCGGGGTGTCGATGATGTTGATGCGGTGTTCCGGATAGTTGCCGCCCATGCCCTTCCAGAAGGCCGTGGTAGCAGCGGACGTGATCGTGATGCCACGTTCCTGTTCCTGCTCCATCCAGTCCATCGTGGCTGCGCCGTCGTGGACTTCACCGATCTTGTGGTTCACACCGGTGTAAAACAGAATGCGCTCGGTCGTCGTCGTCTTGCCGGCGTCGATGTGAGCGCTAATACCGATATTGCGGTAGCGCTCGATAGGAGTCTTGCGAGCCACTTTGATCCTCTACTGGGATGACGTGATGCAGCCTTGCCGCATCACGCCTCAACACAAACGGGCGAGGCGCCTGAAAAGCGCACCCGCCCGGAATTTATTTCCGCAAACAGCCCAGCCAGGCGCTTAGAAACGGAAATGCGAGAACGCGCGGTTGGCTTCTGCCATGCGGTGAACTTCGTCGCGCTTCTTCATCGCGCCGCCACGGCCTTCGGCCGCTTCGGAGAGTTCACCTGCCAGGCGCAGGGCCATCGACTTCTCGCTGCGCTTCTTCGCAGCCTCACGCAGCCAGCGCATCGCCAATGCCATACGACGCGACGGGCGCACTTCGACCGGAACTTGATAGTTGGCACCACCAACGCGACGGCTCTTCACTTCGACCACCGGCTTCACGTTGTTGAGCGCAACCGTGAACACTTCCAGCGGGTCCTTGCCACCCTTGGTCTGGATTTGTTCGAATGCGCCATAAACGATGCGCTCTGCGACCGACTTCTTGCCGGACAGCATCAGCATGTTCATGAACTTGGCAACATCAACGTTGCCGAACTTCGGATCCGGCAACACTTCCCGCTTGGGGACTTCGCGACGACGCGGCATGATTCTTCCTTTACTTGTTCAGTTGGAGCTGGATTCAGCTCCGCGGCCACCAACAAACCCGATCACATCTTCACGACTAACCAGCTTGGCCGGGTGACCACTTACTCGACAGCACCGGCAATCCGGCACTCCCGCCTCGACCGCCCTGCGGCGATCCCTGATCAAAAACTGCTTACTTGGCAGCCTTTGCACGCTTCGCGCCGTACTTCGAGCGCGCTTGCTTACGGTCCTTGACGCCCTGGGTATCCAGCGAGCCGCGAACCATGTGGTAACGCACACCCGGCAAGTCCTTCACACGGCCGCCGCGGATCAGCACAACCGAGTGTTCCTGCAGGTTGTGGCCTTCACCGCCGATGTACGAAATCACTTCGAAGCCGTTCGTCAGACGAACCTTGGCGACCTTACGGAGTGCCGAGTTCGGCTTCTTCGGCGTCGTCGTGTACACACGGGTGCACACGCCGCGACGCTGGGGGCAGTCCTGCAGGGCCGGGCTCTTGCTCTTCGTCGTTTCCGACTGACGGCCTTTGCGAACCAGTTGGTTGATGGTTGGCATTGTTTATTCCTGAAATTGAACAAAATCTGCACATCGATTTCGGGCAAAGCGAGAATCGACGCACAGTTGACTTCCGAACCGGCGGATCGGGCGCGAACTTTCGAACGCGACGCGGCCTCCGAATACCGGAACCCAACATGATATTCCGGAAATACCAACTAAGTCAACGGCTTGCGTGATTTGCCGGCCGACCGCGCGGCCTATGCAAGGGGTCAGAACCCTGTGTCACGCCGATTCGACGACGTCGATGATCTCGTCGCCGAAGCGCTCGAGCTTGCGCACGCCCATGCCAGGAATGTGACGCAGGTCGTCGATCGTCTCCGGCGCGTTGCGCGCGATTTCGGCGAGCGTCGCGTCGTGGAAGATCACGTAGGCGGGCACGCCGTCCGTCTTCGCGGTTTCCGCGCGCCACGCACGCAGCGCGTCCCAGCGTGCGCGCTCGCGAGCGCCCATGCCGGCCGTCGGGTCGACCCGCGTGCCGCTGCGGCTCGACGACTGGCGCGTGCGCTGCGGCTTCACGTAGCGGCGCAGCGTGACCTTTTCCTCGTTCTTCAGCACCGGCTTCGCGGCCTCGGTGAGCACCAGCGCGCCGAAGCCGCCATGGTCGACCGCCAGGTAGCCGTACGCGACCAGTTGCCGGAAAATCGCGCGCCACTCGGGCTCGGACAGCGACGCGCCGATACCGAACGTGCTCAACTGGTCATGGCCGCGCTGCAGCACCTTCTCGGTGCGGCCGCCGCGCAGGATCTCGATCAGATGGCTCGCGCCGAAGTTGAAGCCGCTCGCGCGCTGCGCGCGGAACACGCACGACAGCGCCATCTGCGCCTCGCGCGTCGCGTCCCATGAATCGGGCGGCTCCAGGCACGTGTCGCAGTTGCCGCACGGCTGGCTCGCCTCGCCGAAGTAGTTCAGCAGCCGCACGCGGCGGCACGAGATCGTCTCGCACAATCCGAGCAGCGCGTCGAGCTTCGACGTCTGCACGCGCTTGTGGGCGTCGTCCGCATCCGACTCGTCGATCATCTTGCGCTGCTGGACGACGTCGCCGAGGCCATACGCCATCCACGCGTTCGCGGGCATCCCGTCGCGGCCCGCGCGGCCGGTCTCCTGATAGTAGCCTTCGACGCTCTTCGGCAAATCGAGGTGGGCAACGAAGCGCACGTCGGGCTTGTCGATACCCATGCCGAACGCGATCGTCGCGCACATCACGATGCCTTCCTCGCGCTGGAACATTTCCTGGTGCTTCTGCCGCACCTCGAACTCCATCCCCGCGTGATACGGCAGCGCGCGCACGCCCTGCGCCTTCAGCCATTCGGCCGTTTCCTCGACCTTGCGGCGCGACAGGCAGTAGACGACGCCCGCATCCGTCGTGCCGTCGGCATTCGTGTGTTCGGCGCGGATGAAGTCGAGCAGTTGCGAGCGCGCGTTGTCCTTTTCGACGATCCGGTAGCGGATGTTCGGGCGGTCGAAGCTCGACACGAACACGCGTGCGTCGTCGAGCGCGAGCCGATGGATGATCTCGTCGCGCGTGATCGCGTCGGCCGTGGCGGTCAGCGCGATGCGCGGCACCGACGGGAAGCGCTCGTGCAGCACCGACAGCAGGATGTATTCCGGACGGAAATCGTGCCCCCATTGCGACACGCAGTGCGCTTCGTCGATCGCGAACAGCCCGATCTTCGCGCGCTCGAGCAGGTCGAGGAAGCGCCCCGTCATCAACCGCTCCGGCGCGACGTACAGCAGGTCGATTTCACCTTCGCGCAGCGCGCGCTCGGTGGCCGCCGCCTCGGCGCCCGACAGTGTCGAATTCAGGTAGGCCGCGCGCACGCCGACTTCGCTCAATGCGGCGACCTGATCCTGCATCAGCGCGATCAGCGGCGACACGACGATGCCGGCGCCCTGCCCGGCCTCGCGGCGCAGCAGCGCGGGAATCTGGTAGCACAGCGACTTGCCGCCGCCCGTGGGCATCAGCACGAGGCAATCGCCGCCGCCGGCGACGTGCTCGACGATCTCGCCCTGCTGGCCGCGAAAGGCGGAATAACCAAAGACTTCGTCGAGTATTTCGAGGGCGCGGGACATGAATGAGACCAGGGACGGCTGAGCGATGACCGCAATTTTAACAACCCGCTCGCGCGACGCGTGGCGAATCGCAGGATGTTGGCCATTCGGTCAGGGTTCTTTCGCGTGCATCACGATGCCTGTCGCCGCCATGCCGAAGGCGATCGCGGAGCATGCGCCGGCGCGGCACAGGCGCGTCATGCGCGTGAACGAAGGACAAAAAAAACCGCCCGGCAGAACCGGGCGGTTTCGGTGACAGCGATGATAGCAAGGCAACGCGGCTTGCGCCGCCCCGCGCTTACTCGGCTGCCGGGTGTTGCGGCTCTTCCGCCGGCGCGCTCGGCGTGCCGAAGTCGAATGCCTCTTCCGCGGCGATCTGGTCGAAACGCTCGCGATCCGACGATTCCTTCGCCTTGCGTGCCTTGTGGAACGCGAGACCCGTACCGGCCGGAATCAGACGGCCGACGATCACGTTTTCCTTCAGGCCGCGCAGATCGTCGCGCTTGCCCATGATCGCCGCTTCGGTCAGCACGCGGGTCGTTTCCTGGAACGATGCCGCGGAGATGAACGAGTCGGTCGACAGCGAAGCCTTCGTGATACCGAGCAGCACGTTGTCGTACGAAGCCGGGCGCTTGCCCTCGGCGATCATGCGATCGTTCTCGTCCAGCATGTCGGAACGCTCGACCTGTTCGCCCGGGATGAAGCGCGTATCGCCGTTGTCGGTGATCTGCACACGACGCAGCATCTGGCGAACGATCACCTCGATGTGCTTGTCGTTGATCTTCACGCCCTGCAGACGGTACACGTCCTGCACTTCGTCGACGATGTAGCGCGACAGCGCCTCGATACCCTGCAGACGCAGGATGTCGTGCGGATCGGCCGGACCGTCCACGATCATTTCGCCCTTGTTGACGACCTGGGCATCGTGAACCAGAACCTGCTTTTCCTTCGCGATCAGGAACTCGTGCTGATTGCCCTCGAGGTCCGTGATGACGAGACGCTGCTTGCCCTTCGTGTCCTTGCCGAACGACGTCGTACCGGTGACTTCCGCGAGAATGCCGGCATCCTTCGGCGAACGCGCTTCGAACAGTTCCGCCACCCGCGGCAGACCGCCGGTAATGTCACGCGTCTTCTGCGCTTCCGTCGGGATACGTGCGAGCACTTCACCGACCTGCACCTGCTGGCCATCCTTCACGGTGATCAGTGCGCCGACCTGGAAGCCGATCTGCACCGCGTGCTCCGTGCCCGGAATCTTCACTTCCTCGCCGTTCGCGTCGAGCAGCTTCACCTGCGGACGCACGCTCTTCGAAGCCTGCGAACCGCGGCGCTTCACGTCGATCACGACCAGCGTCGACAGGCCCGTCACGTCGTCGATCTGCTTCGCGACGGTCACGCCTTCCTCGACGTTCTCGAACTTCACCGTACCACCGTACTCGGTGATGATCGGGCGCGTCAGCGGATCCCACGTGGCGAGCTGCGTGCCGGCCTTGATGGTCGCGCCGTCGAGCTGCAGCAGCGTCGCGCCGTACGGCACTTTGTGACGCTCGCGCTCGCGACCGAAGTCGTCGGTGATCATCGCCTCGCCCGAACGGGAAATGACGATCTGCTCGCCCTTCGCGTTCGTGACGTAGCGCATCGTCGCCGTGAAGCGGACGATACCGTTGCTCTTCGCTTCGACCGACGAAGCCACTGCCGCACGCGACGCCGCGCCACCGATGTGGAACGTACGCATCGTCAGCTGCGTGCCCGGCTCGCCGATCGACTGCGCGGCGATCACGCCGACCGCTTCGCCGACGTTCACGAGCGAGCCGCGGCCAAGGTCGCGGCCGTAGCAGGCTGCGCACAGGCCGTAACGCGTTTCGCAGGTCAGCGGCGTGCGCACGCGCACTTCGTCGATGCCGAGGCGTTCGATTTCCTCGACCGCCGTTTCGTCGAGCAGCGTGCCCGATTCGTACAGCGTTTCCTGCGTTTCCGGGTTCACGACGTCCGCGACCGCGACGCGGCCGAGGATACGGTCGCGCAGCGCTTCGACGACTTCACCGCCTTCGACGAGCGCCTTCATCGCCACGCCGTTCGACGTGCCGCAATCGTCTTCCACCACGACCAGATCCTGCGTGACGTCGACGAGACGACGCGTCAGGTAACCCGAGTTCGCGGTCTTCAGTGCCGTATCAGCCAGACCCTTACGTGCACCGTGGGTCGAGATGAAGTACTGCAACACGTTCAGACCTTCGCGGAAGTTCGCGGTAATCGGCGTCTCGATAATCGAGCCGTCCGGCTTCGCCATCAGGCCACGCATACCGGCCAGCTGACGAATCTGAACCGCCGAACCCCGGGCGCCCGAGTCGGCCATCATGTAGATCGAGTTGAACGACTCCTGGCGCGTCTCGTTGCCGTCGCGATCGATCACCGGCTCCGTCGACAGCTGCTCCATCATCGCCTTGCCGACCGCTTCCGACGTTGCCGACCAGATGTCGACCACGTTGTTGTAGCGTTCCTGCGCGGTGACGAGACCCGACATGTACTGGCGGTCGTACTCCTTCACCTTCTTCGCGGCGTCGCCGACGATCGTTTCCTTCTGCGGCGGCACGAGCATGTCGTCCACGCAGATCGAGATGCCGGCACGCGTCGCGAGACGGAAACCCGACTGCATCAGCTGGTCGGCGAACACGACCGTCGCACGCAGACCGCACTTGCGGAACGCCGTGTTGATCAGGCGCGAGATTTCCTTCTTCTTCAGCGGCTTGTTCAGCACCGAGAACGGCAGGCCGTGCGGCAGGATCTCCGACAGGATCGCGCGACCGACGGTCGTCGCGTACAGCGTGATCTTCGGCACGAATTCCGGCGCGCCTTCCGACGTGTCCTCGTTGCGGACCATTTCGGTGATCCGGACGTTGACGCGCGAGGCCAGCTCGACTTCCTTGTTCTCGTACGCGCGGATCACTTCCGACACGCCGGTAAACGACAGGCCTTCGCCCTTGCCGTTGATCGCTTCGCGGGTCGCGTAGTACAGACCCAGCACGATATCCTGCGACGGCACGATCGACGGATCGCCGTTGGCCGGGAACAGCACGTTGTTCGACGCGAGCATCAGCGTGCGCGCTTCCATCTGCGCTTCGAGCGACAGCGGCACGTGAACGGCCATCTGGTCACCGTCGAAGTCGGCGTTGAACGCCGCGCAGACGAGCGGGTGCAGCTGGATCGCCTTGCCTTCGATCAGCACCGGCTCGAACGCCTGGATACCGAGACGGTGCAGCGTCGGCGCACGGTTCAGCATCACCGGGTGCTCGCGGATCACCTCTTCGAGGATGTCCCACACCACCGGCGTCTGGTTCTCGACTTCCTTCTTCGCGGCCTTGATGGTCGTGGCGACGCCCATCACTTCCAGCTTGTTGAAGATGAACGGCTTGAACAGCTCGAGCGCCATCAGCTTCGGCAGACCGCACTGGTGCAGCTTCAGCGTCGGGCCGACCACGATGACCGAACGGCCCGAGTAGTCGACGCGCTTGCCCAGCAGGTTCTGACGGAAACGGCCGCCCTTGCCCTTGATCATGTCGGCGAGCGACTTCAGCGGACGCTTGTTCGCGCCCGTCATCGCCTTGCCGCGACGACCGTTGTCGAGCAGCGAGTCGACGGCTTCCTGCAGCATCCGCTTTTCGTTGCGGACGATGATTTCAGGCGCCTTCAGCTCGAGCAGACGCTTCAACCGGTTGTTCCGGTTGATCACGCGGCGATACAGGTCGTTCAGGTCCGACGTCGCGAAACGGCCGCCGTCCAGCGGCACGAGCGGACGCAGTTCCGGCGGCAGCACCGGCAGCACTTCGAGGATCATCCACTCGGGCTTGATGCCCGAGCGCTGGAATGCCTCGAGGACCTTCAGGCGCTTCGCGTACTTCTTGATCTTCGCTTCCGAGCCGGTGTTCTTCAGCTCGGTGCGCAGCGTCTCGACCTGCTCGTCGATGTTGATCGCGCGCAGCAGTTCACGCACGCCTTCCGCGCCCATTTCGGCACGGAATTCGTCGCCGTATTCCTCGACCTTGTTGTAGTAATCCTCTTCGGTCATGATCTGCCGCGCCTTCAGCGGCGTCATGCCCGGTTCGATGACCACATAGGCTTCGAAGTACAGCACGCGTTCGATGTCGCGCAGCGTCATGTCGAGCACCATGCCCAGACGCGACGGCAGCGACTTCAGGAACCAGATGTGCGCGACCGGCGAGGCCAGCTCGATGTGGCCCATCCGTTCGCGACGCACCTTCGCCAGCGTCACTTCGACGCCGCACTTCTCGCAGATCACGCCGCGGTGCTTCAGACGCTTGTACTTGCCGCACAGGCACTCGTAGTCCTTGATCGGCCCGAAGATCTTCGCGCAGAACAGACCATCGCGTTCCGGCTTGAACGTACGGTAGTTGATGGTCTCCGGCTTCTTCACTTCGCCGAACGACCACGAACGGATCTTGTCGGGCGAGGCCAGACCGATCTTGATCGCGTCGAAAACTTCTTCCTGTTGGACTTGCTTGAATAGATCGAGCAGAGCTTTCATTGCTTTCTCTCCGTAGTCCGATTAATTGCGGTCGAGATCGATATCGATACCGAGCGAGCGGATTTCCTTCACGAGCACGTTGAAGGATTCCGGCATGCCTGCATCGATCACGTGATCGCCCTTGACGAGGTTTTCGTACACCTTCGTCCGGCCGGTCACGTCGTCCGACTTCACCGTCAGCATTTCCTGCAGCACGTAGGACGCGCCGTACGCTTCGAGTGCCCACACTTCCATTTCACCGAAACGCTGACCACCGAACTGCGCCTTACCACCCAGCGGCTGCTGCGTGACGAGCGAGTACGGGCCGGTCGAACGCGCGTGCATCTTGTCGTCGACCAGGTGGTGCAGCTTCAGGTAGTGCATGTAGCCGAGCGTCACGCGACGTTCGAACATTTCACCCGTGCGGCCGTCGTACAGGCGGACCTGGTTCTTCGACGGGTTCATGCCCAGCTGTTCGGCGATGTCGTCCGGGAACGCGAGGTCGAGCATCTTGCCCATTTCTTCCTCGGTCGCACCGTCGAACACCGGCGTCGCGAACGGCACGCCTTCGCGCAGGTTCTTCGCGAGTTCGAGGATCTCGTCGTCGGTGAAGCTTTCCAGATCTTCCTGGCGGCCCGACTCGTTGTAGATCTTCGTCAGGAACGCGCGCAGCTCCTCGATCTTCGCCTGACGCTGCAGCATTTCGCCGATACGCCAGCCGAGGCCCTTCGCGGCCCAGCCGAGGTGCACTTCCAGAACCTGACCCACGTTCATCCGCGACGGCACGCCGAGCGGGTTCAGCACGACGTCTGCCGGACGGCCGTCGGCCATGTACGGCATGTCTTCGATCGGAACGATCTTCGACACGACACCCTTGTTACCGTGACGGCCCGCCATCTTGTCGCCAGGCTGCAGGCGGCGCTTCACCGCGAGGTACACCTTGACCATCTTCAGCACGCCCGGCGGCAGTTCGTCGCCTTGCGTGAGCTTCTTGCGCTTCTCTTCGAACGCGAGGTCGAACTGGTGACGCTTCTCTTCGATCGAGTTCTTGATCGCTTCGAGCTGCGCCGCCGCTTCGTCGTCCGCGAGGCGGATGTCGAACCAGTGGTAATGGTCGAGGTCTTCCAGGTAAGCCTGGTCGATCTTCGTGCCCTTCGCGAGCTTCTTCGGACCGCCGTTCGCGACCTTGCCCACGAGCATGCGCGCGAGACGCTGGAACGCGTCGCCTTCCACGATGCGCAGCTGGTCGTTCAGGTCGAGACGGTAGCGCTTCAGTTCGTCGTCGATGATCTGTTGCGCACGCTTGTCGCGCTGGATGCCTTCACGCGTGAACACCTGGACGTCGATCACCGTACCGCTCATGCCCGACGGCACGCGCAGCGACGTATCCTTCACGTCCGAAGCCTTCTCGCCGAAGATCGCGCGCAGCAGCTTCTCTTCCGGCGTCAGCTGGGTCTCGCCCTTCGGCGTGACCTTGCCGACCAGCACGTCGCCTGCTTCGACTTCCGCACCGATGTACACGATGCCCGATTCGTCGAGACGGCCGAGCTGGACTTCCGCCAGGTTCGAGATGTCGCGCGTGATTTCTTCCGGCCCGAGCTTCGTGTCGCGTGCAACGACGTTCAACTCTTCGATGTGGATCGACGTGTAGCGATCGTCCGCGACGACCTTCTCCGAGATCAGGATCGAATCCTCGAAGTTGTAGCCGTTCCACGGCATGAACGCGATCAGCATGTTCTGGCCGAGCGCGAGCTCGCCCAGGTCCGTCGAGGCGCCGTCGGCCAGCACGTCGCCGCGCGAGACCTTGTCGCCCATCTTCACGATCGGACGCTGGTTGATGTTCGTGTTCTGGTTCGAACGCGTGTACTTGATCAGGTTGTAGATGTCGACACCGACTTCACCCGCGACCGCTTCGTCGTCATTCACGCGAATCACGATACGGCCTGCGTCGACGTAGTCGACCACACCGCCGCGGAACGCCTGAACCGTCGTACCCGAGTCGACCGCGCAGGTGCGCTCGATGCCGGTACCGACGACCGGCTTTTCCGGACGCAGACACGGCACGGCCTGACGCTGCATGTTCGAACCCATCAGTGCGCGGTTCGCGTCATCGTGCTCGAGGAACGGGATCAGCGACGCTGCCACCGACACGATCTGCGACGGCGCGACGTCCATGTACTGGATCCGGTCCGGCGTGACCATCATCGTTTCGCCGGCTTCGCGCGACGACACGAGTTCGTCGATCAGTCGGCCGTCTTCGTCGATCGCGGCGTTCGCCTGGGCGATCATGTAGCGACCTTCCTCGATCGCCGACAGGTAGTCGATCTGATCGGTCACCTTGCCGTCCACGACCTTGCGGTACGGCGTCTCGAGGAAGCCGTACTCGTTCAGGTGCGCATACAGTGCGAGCGAGTTGATCAGGCCGATGTTCGGACCTTCCGGCGTCTCGATCGGGCACACGCGGCCGTAGTGGGTCGGGTGCACGTCACGGACTTCGAAGCCTGCGCGCTCGCGCGTCAGACCGCCCGGGCCCAGTGCGGAAACACGGCGCTTGTGCGTGATTTCCGACAGCGGGTTGGTCTGGTCCATGAACTGCGACAGCTGCGACGAACCGAAGAACTCGCGGATCGCCGACGAAATCGGCTTCGAGTTGATCAGGTCGTGCGGCATCAGGTTTTCGCTTTCGGCCTGGCCGAGGCGTTCCTTGACCGCGCGCTCGACACGCACGAGACCGGCGCGGAACTGGTTTTCCGCCAGTTCGCCGACGCAACGCACGCGACGGTTGCCGAGGTGGTCGATGTCGTCCACTTCGCCCTTGCCGTTACGCAGCTCGACGAGGATCTTGATCGTCGCGAGGATGTCGTCGTCCTGCAGCGTCATCGGGCCGACGATCTCGTCGCGGCCGACGCGGCGGTTGAACTTCATGCGGCCGACCTTCGACAGGTCGTACGCTTCTTCGCTGTAGAACAGACGGTTGAACAGCGCCTCGACCGCTTCTTCGGTCGGCGGCTCGCCCGGACGCATCATGCGGTAGATCGCGATGCGCGCGGCCGTCTTGTCGGTCGTTTCGTCGACACGCAGCGTCGACGAGATGTACGGACCTTGGTCCAGATCGTTCGTGTAGAGCGTCTGGATGTCCTTGATGCCCGCTTCGCGCAGCTTCTCGAGCACGCTTTCCGTGACTTCGTCGTTCGCGCTCGCGATCACTTCGCCGGTGTCGCCGTCGACGACGTTCTTCGCCAGCACGCGGCCGAGCAGATAGTCTTCCGGTACCGAGATGAACTTGGTCTTCGCGGCTTCGAGGTCGCGAATGTGCTTCGCGTTGATCCGCTTGTCCTTCTGGACGATGACCTTGCCGTCGCGATCCGTGATGTCGAAGCGCGCGACTTCGCCACGCAGGCGCTCGGGCACGAACTCGAGTTGCGCGCCTTCGTCCATCAGCGTGAAGTTGTCGAACACGAAGAAGTTCGCGAGGATCTGTTCCGGCGTCAGACCGATGGCCTTCAGCAGGATCGTGACCGGCATCTTGCGGCGACGGTCGACGCGGAAGTACAGGATGTCCTTCGGATCGAATTCGAAGTCGAGCCACGAGCCGCGGTACGGAATGATCCGTGCCGAGAACAGCAGCTTGCCCGAGCTGTGCGTCTTGCCCTTGTCGTGTTCGAAGAACACGCCCGGCGAACGGTGCAGCTGCGAGACGATGACACGCTCGGTGCCGTTGATGACGAACGAGCCCGTCGGCGTCATGAGCGGAATTTCGCCCATGTACACTTCCTGCTCCTTCACTTCCTTGACGACCGGCTTGTTCGGCGATTCCTTGTCGAGGATGACGAGGCGGACCTTCGCGCGCAGCGCGGAGCAGTACGTCAGGCCGCGCTGCTGGCATTCCTTGATGTTGAATGCCGGCGACGACAGCGCATAGCTCACGAACTCGAGGCGCGCGAAACCGTTGTGCGAAACAATGGGAAATACCGACGTGAACGCGGCCTGCAAACCCTCGGGCTTACGTTGCGTCGCGGGCACATCGGCTTGCAGAAACGTGCTGAATGATTCAAGCTGAGTAGCCAGCAAGAACGGAACTTGGTGAACGATGGGGCGCTTCGCGAAACTCTTGCGAATGCGCTTCTTCTCGGTGAAGGAATATTGCATACGATCTCCGAATCACGGCGGGTGCTATCGAGGCGGAATACCTGGACGTTTCAAACCCGAGTGTTCACCGACTGAGACCCGATGGCCGTTCGACGGCTTGAACGAGCCGAGAAGCTTGGTGGTTGGCCGCTACCAACCGCTGGCTGACGGCAGCGGATGCCTGTGTTGCCCGCTACCCGACCAAACTTGCCTTCTGCAGTCGCTTCAGAAGACAAAGAGAACCGCCAATCGTAAGTGATGCATCACAACGATCAGGCGGTTTTCTTTGGCTTCTGGGGCCGATTATTCGGGCTCCCGAATGAGTGCCAGAATAACGTCCCCACAAAGCACAAAAAGGCCGGCGGTGAAAATACCGCCAGCCTTCGCACAGCGCGCCGAAACTTACTTGACTTCGACCTTCGCGCCAGCTTCTTCCAGCTTCTTCTTGGCTTCTTCAGCAGCAGCCTTGTCGACGCCTTCCTTGATGGGCTTCGGTGCACCGTCAACCAGGTCCTTCGCTTCCTTCAGGCCCAGGCCCGTCAGTTCGCGAACGGCCTTGATGACCGAAACCTTGTTGGCGCCGGCTTCAGCCAGGACGACCGTGAATTCGGTCTTCTCTTCTGCAGCAGCAGCAGCGCCGCCGCCTGCCGGGCCAGCGACTGCCACTGCAGCTGCCGACACGCCAAACTTCTCTTCGAATGCCTTGACCAGTTCGTTCAGTTCCAGAACGGTCATCCCTTCGACTGCTGCCAGGATGTCTTCTTTTGCGATTGCCATTTGAAATACTCCTAAATTGAATTCGGATACAGCCAGCGATCAATGACGCTGATGCACGTTCGCTTACGCAGCTTCCGCTTGCTTCTTCTCGGCCAGCGCGGCCAGAGCACGCGCGAAGCCCGAAACAGGCGCTTGCATAACGAACAGCAGCTTCGAGAGCAGTTCTTCGCGGCTCGGGATGCTTGCCAGCGCTTGCACGCCAGCCTTGTCCATCACCTTGCCATCGAACGAACCAGCCTTGATGACCAACTTGTCATTGCTCTTGCTGAAGTCGTTGACGACCTTAGCAGCGGCAATTGCATCTTCCGAGATGCCGTAGATCAGCGGACCAGTCATCTGCTCTGCCAGCGGAGCAAACGGCGTACCTTCGACAGCGCGACGCGCCAGCGTGTTCTTCAACACGCGCAGGTAAACCTTTTGCTCACGCGCTTGCGCGCGCAGCTTGGTCAGATCGCCAACCGCAATTCCACGATACTCAGCCAGCACAACGGTCTGGGCCTTCGCGACTTGCGCGGAAACCTCAGCGACGACGGCTTGCTTGTCTTCTCTATTAAGCGGCACGGTTAGCCTCCAGAAACGATACGTTCGGCCTTGCCGGTATGGCGAAACCTCACGTACCTCGTTCAACAACGGCGTCCGACCTCGTTAGGAGTATTTCCACCTCATGCCGCGAATCGCTTCGCGGCCTGCGGCTTCACCACTGCAAAACTTTTTCGGGTTCGCCATCTGCGTTGGCTTGAATTAAGGGGATCACCTGACTGCTGCGCCCCACCAACGGTCTTTGATAACCGGTTGCCCGCCCTGCTGCACGAACAACCGCCCAAAGCCCATGTGGACCGCTTCGCGAGCGAAGCGGCCCGAATACTTGCTTACTGTGCTGCCAGCGTAGCCTGGTCGACGCGCACGCCGACGCCCATCGTGCTCGACAGTGCGATCTTGCGCAGGTACACGCCCTTGCTCGTTGCCGGCTTTGCCTTCTGCAGCGCTTCGATCAGCGCCGACAGGTTCGAACGCAGCGCGGTCGGCTCGAACGATGCACGGCCGATGGTCGCATGGATGATACCGGCCTTGTCGACACGGAATTGCACCTGACCAGCCTTCGCGTTCTTGACGGCGGTTGCGACGTCCGGCGTGACCGTACCGACCTTCGGGTTCGGCATCAGGCCGCGCGGCCCGAGGATCTGGCCGAGCGTACCGACGATACGCATCGTGTCCGGCGAAGCGATCACGATGTCGAAGTCCATCTGGCCAGCCTTGATCTGCTCGGCCAGGTCTTCCATACCGACGATTTCCGCGCCAGCTGCACGAGCTTGCTCGGCCTTTTCGCCTTGCGCGAACACGGCAACGCGAACCGACTTGCCCGTACCTGCCGGGAGAACGACCGAACCACGAACGACCTGGTCCGACTTCTTCGCATCGATGCCGAGCTGGACTGCGACGTCGATCGACTCGTCGAACTTCGCGCTCGCGCATTCCTTCACGAGGCTCAGCGCGTCTTCGATCGCGTACAGCTTCTGACGGTCGACCTTGGCGGCAAATGCCTGACGGCGCTTGGAGATCTTAGCCATTTACACGCCCTCCACAGTGATACCCATCGAGCGTGCGCTACCAGCGATGGTGCGAACGGCTGCGTCCAGATCAGCTGCCGTAAGGTCCGGCATCTTGGTCTTCGCGATTTCTTCGGCTTGAGCGCGCGTGATCGAACCGACCTTGTCGGTGTGCGGCTTGCTCGAGCCCTTGTCCACCTTCGCCGCCTTCTTGATCAGGACGGTCGCCGGCGGCGTCTTCATCACGAACGTGAAGCTCTTGTCAGCGAATGCCGTGATGACCACCGGCACCGGCAGACCCGGCTCCATGCCTTGAGTCTGCGCGTTGAACGCCTTGCAGAACTCCATGATGTTCAGGCCGCGCTGGCCCAGTGCCGGACCAACCGGCGGCGACGGGTTGGCTTTACCTGCAGGGATCTGCAGCTTGATAAAGCCGATAATCTTCTTTGCCATTTGAAACCTCATTGGAACGCCGGAGAAGGCGTTCGGTGAGTGATAACGCGCTTTCGCCGCTGGCTACTGACGCTCCTCAACGGCCATGACGCGGGCCGTAAGCGCGAAGGTGGGCAGCCGAGGCTGCCCACCGAATCGGGATCAAACTTTTTCGACCTGACCGAACTCGAGTTCGACGGGGGTCGAGCGGCCAAAGATGGTGACCGACACACGCACGCGCGATTTCTCGTAGTTGACTTCTTCGACGGTGCCGTTGAAGTCCGTGAACGGGCCTTCCTTGACACGCACCATCTCGCCGACTTCGAACAGGGTCTTCGGGCGCGGCTTTTCGACGCCTTCCTGCATCTGCGACATGATCTTCTCGACTTCCTTCGGGGAAATCGGGGTCGGGCGGTTACGCGCACCGCCGACGAAACCAGTGACCTTCGCGGTGTTCTTCACGAGGTGCCACGTTTCGTCCGTCATTTCCATTTCCACCAGCACGTAGCCAGGGAAGAAACGACGTTCGGTCACAGCCTTGTGGCCGCCTTTGACTTCGACCACTTCTTCGGTCGGAACCAGGATCTGACCGAATTTGTCCTGCATGCCAGCACGTTCGATGCGCTCTTGAAGCGCGCGTTGCACGCTCTTCTCCATACCGGAGTAGGCGTGCACGACGTACCAACGCTTTCCGCTCGGGGATGCCGGAGTATCGCTCATATCATTTCCAACCCAGAATCGCCGAGAAAATCACCCATTCGATCGATTTGTCGCTCAACCAGAGGAAAATCGCCATCACGAGCACGAAACCGAACACGACGAGTGTGGTTTGCGTTGCTTCCTTGCGGGTGGGCCATACGACCTTCCGGACTTCCTTGTACGAATCCTTGGCAAACGCGATGAGGCTCTTGCCAGGGGCGGACATCAGCCCGACGGCCACGCCGGCGATGATACCTACCGCCAACGCGGCACCGCGGACATACCACTGCTGATTGGCCAGCCAGAAGAAGCCCACGAATCCGGCCAACACCAGCAATACGCCCAGGGCCAGCATCAGCTTATCGCCGGAGGTATTTACAGTTTCGACGGATGGATTCGCCATAACACCTTAAAACAAATGCCACGTGGGACACGTGGCGATTTTTGGCAGGGGCAGAGGGAATCGAACCCCCAACCTTCGGTTTTGGAGACCGACGCTCTGCCAGTTGAGCTATACCCCTAAACCATGTTGGGGCCGGCTGCTGCCAGCCCCAAAACTGTCGATCAACGAATAACTGGCTTACTCGATGATCTTGGCGACGACGCCGGCGCCGACGGTACGGCCGCCTTCGCGGATCGCGAAGCGCAGACCTTCTTCCATCGCGATCGGAGCGATCAGCTTCACCGTGATCGACACGTTGTCGCCCGGCATCACCATTTCCTTGTCCTTCGGCAGCTCGATCGAGCCCGTCACGTCCGTCGTACGGAAGTAGAACTGCGGACGGTAGTTGTTGAAGAACGGCGTGTGACGGCCGCCTTCGTCCTTGCTCAGCACGTACACTTCAGCCGTGAAGTGCGTGTGCGGCGTGATCGAACCCGGCTTCGCCAGAACCTGGCCACGCTCCACGTCTTCACGCTTCGTGCCGCGCAGCAGGATACCCACGTTGTCGCCTGCCTGACCTTGGTCCAGCAGCTTGCGGAACATTTCCACGCCCGTGCAGGTCGTCTTCACCGTCGGCTTGATACCGACGATTTCGATTTCCTCTCCGACCTTGATGATGCCGCGCTCGACACGACCCGTCACCACCGTACCACGGCCCGAGATCGAGAACACGTCTTCCACCGGCATCAGGAACGCGCCGTCAACCGCACGCTCCGGCGTCGGGATGTACGTGTCCAGTGCGTCTGCCAGGTTCATGATCGCCACTTCGCCCAGCTCGCCCGTGTCGCCTTCCAGCGCCAGCTTCGCCGAACCCTTCACGATCGGCGTGTCGTCGCCCGGGAAGTCGTACTTCGACAGCAGTTCGCGAACTTCCATTTCGACCAGCTCGAGCAGTTCCGCGTCGTCCACCATGTCGCACTTGTTCAGGAACACGATGATGTACGGAACGCCAACCTGACGCGCCAGCAGGATGTGCTCACGCGTTTGCGGCATCGGGCCGTCTGCTGCCGAGCAAACCAGGATCGCGCCGTCCATCTGCGCCGCGCCCGTGATCATGTTCTTCACGTAGTCAGCGTGGCCCGGGCAGTCGACGTGTGCGTAGTGGCGGTTAGCCGTTTCGTACTCGACGTGTGCCGTGTTGATCGTGATGCCGCGCGCCTTTTCTTCCGGTGCCGCGTCGATCTGGTCGTACGCCTTCGCTTCGCCGCCGAACTTCTTCGTCAGAACCGTCGTGATCGCTGCCGTCAGCGTCGTCTTGCCATGGTCAACGTGACCAATCGTACCAACGTTCACGTGCGGCTTGGTCCGCTCAAACTTTTCCTTGGCCATTTTCAACTCCCAAAAGGAATTTCACAGGTTGCGCCGCGCGCAAACAAGACACTGACTTTTTACTGCTGGTGCCCATGGGCAGGATCGAACTGCCGACCTCTCCCTTACCAAGGGAGTGCTCTACCACTGAGCCACATGGGCGCTACGCTTCAACTTAGCGGTCTGGAGCGGGTGAAGGGAATCGAACCCTCGTCGTAAGCTTGGAAGGCTTCTGCTCTACCATTGAGCTACACCCGCACGGGCCACTAACGATTCCTTGCCGCTCACTGCGCTGATATCTTGGTGGAGGAGGTTGGATTCGAACCAACGTAGGCGTAAGCCAACAGATTTACAGTCTGCCCCCTTTAGCCACTCGGGCACCCCTCCGTAGAGAACTGACGATTATGGGGGTGCATCGCACTCCTGTCAAGCATATCCGGAAGATTATTTTCACGTTCTTCCCGACCTCTGCTTCCCGCCGATCGCCGCCCTTGCCCGGCTAAGGCAAGCGCGAGATGTTGCCGACCGGCACCACATCTTCGTCAGACTCCGCCTTCAGCGCCGATCTGCATCTGCGCTAAAAACGAAAGACCGCCATCATACGGCCTCTTTCGCACAATGCCAAGCGGGTAAGCACAAAATTTCGGCAAATTTCGTGCCGGGCGGGGTACCCGGCGCGGTCGCCCGCTGTTCGCGGAGGCCCGGAGGGGCGTTCAGCGGAAAATAGGGACTTACAGGCGACCTTGGGCCGCTCTGGCTTCCTCGTCAGGGGCGGCCTGTGGGACAGAGCTTTTCGCCTCCTCTAGGAGGCAGCAGGCCAACGTCAGCATCTGGTCATGCTGACCGCTGCGAATCGTCGGTATTACGCGAAATCGCAACCGCTCGTGCGCGGCCATCCACCAGAACCAGATTGGGGCGCCGTCCTCGTTGTCGCAATTGCTCGAGCAGACGCGCCACGTGAACATCCACCAGCGAGAAGTCGACCTCGATGTGCGGAAACCGCCGGTTCCACGTATCGATAATGGCCAACATTCGAATACGTCGACCACGCACCAGCGCGTCAGCAACGAAGTCCACCGCCCGGCTTTTGTCGATGCCATTGGGTGTCGGCATGACCGCGCCAATGACTCGGACGCTTCTTTCGCCGTTTCAGGCGAAGCGATAGACCCTCTCGGCGCAGCAAGACGTGCGGGCGAGGCGAGCCAAACCGTGGCCGCTGCTGCGCCAGTTCGCATTGTCGTTGCCGCACTTGCTGGTCGGTGTGGCGGGGCCGGCCGCCGCAACGTCCGGCGATTCAGGCGAATAAACGTGCACGCGTGCTTCGCCAGCCACAAGCCATCCGGCGCCCGTACAGCAAGGCGGGACTGGGCGTGCGCAAGCGGCGACGCAAGCGTATTGCGGCCGTCGAGCGCACGCCGCTGCCGTTACCAACAGGCCCGGATCAGAGTTGGTCGATGGACCGCGTTTCCGGCAGGCTGGTCTATGGCCCCGGTTTCGATGCCAGAACGTGGTTGACGACTATACGCGCGAGTGCCTGGCCATCGAAGTTGATACTTTGCTCCCGGGCTTACGAGCGCAGCAAGTGCTCGAGCGGCCCAAGGAGATGCGACGCGTGCCCACACCCATCCACGGTCGACAACGGACCGGAGTCCGCTGATAAGGTTCTGGGTGCATGGGCCTACGAAGCGGGCGTTACGCCGTCGTTCATTCGACCTGGCAAGCCGGTGGAGAATGCCGACATCGAGAGCTTCAACAGGCGGTTCCGAAATGAATGCCTGAGCGAACACCGGTTCGCCTCAATGCGCCACGCCAAGCGGCTGATTGAGGAATTGTGTATCGAGTACAGCACCGAGCTGGCTCATAGCTCGCTCGGCTATCTCACGCCGGCGCAGTTCGCCCGGGCGCACGACGAAAAGCAGCAGTTTTTAACCTCGGACTCTAACTGCAGTCCGGACTGAAACCGGACAGGTCCGCAGGAGCGCAGGAGCGCAGGAGCGCAGGAGCGCAGGAGCGCAGGAGCGCAGATGGAACGGGTGCGGCCCGAAGCATGCCTTTCGGGATGCCGAAATGCAAAAACCCCGCCTTTCGGGCGGGGGTTCTTGGCTTAGGGAGCCTGACGATTACCTACTTTCCACACGGGAATCCGCACTATCATCGGCGTGGAGTCGTTTCACGGGTCCTGTTCGGGATGGGAAGGGGTGGGACCGACTCGCTATGGTCATCAGGCAAAGGGGGTTGTTCTGCTGGCGTGGCCAACAGAACCAATCTTGGAAGAAGCAGTAATTAGGTTGTGTGTATCACACACGAGAATCCAACATGTCTCGTCTTGCTACGCAGGTCACCGGCCACTTCAACCGGCGCGCCGCATCGATCAGCTTCGCTGCTCGACGCTCTGCGTGGGATGCTCGTAAGTGCTGAAGCACTAACGATCATCGACACAAGGCAGACTTGTTATGAGGATCAAGCCTTACGGGCAATTAGTATCGGTTAGCTGAACGCATTACTGCGCTTACACACCCGACCTATCAACGTCCTGGTCTCGAACGACCCTTCAAGGAGGTCAAGCCTCCAGGGATATCTCATCTTAAGGCGAGTTTCCCGCTTAGATGCTTTCAGCGGTTATCTCTTCCGAACATAGCTACCCGGCGATGCCACTGGCGTGACAACCGGTACACCAGAGGTTCGTCCACTCCGGTCCTCTCGTACTAGGAGCAGCCCCCTTCAAATATCCAACGCCCACGGCAGATAGGGACCAAACTGTCTCACGACGTTTTAAACCCAGCTCACGTACCTCTTTAAATGGCGAACAGCCATACCCTTGGGACCGGCTACAGCCCCAGGATGAGATGAGCCGACATCGAGGTGCCAAACACCGCCGTCGATATGAACTCTTGGGCGGTATCAGCCTGTTATCCCCAGAGTACCTTTTATCCGTTGAGCGATGGCCCTTCCATA